>NZ_CP109018.1:3902500-4077500 GCF_036226785.1 Streptomyces sp. NBC_00669 | reverse complement strand
ACTGTCTCAACCATAGGCCCGGTGAAATTGCACTACGAGTAAAGATGCTCGTTTCGCGCAGCAGGACGGAAAGACCCCGGGACCTTTACTATAGCTTGATATTGGTGTTCGGTTCGGCTTGTGTAGGATAGGTGGGAGACTTTGATATCGCGGCGCCAGCCGTGGTGGAGTCGTCGTTGAAATACCACTCTGGTCGTGCTGGATGTCTAACCTCGGTCCGTGATCCGGATCAGGGACAGTGTCTGGTGGGTAGTTTAACTGGGGCGGTTGCCTCCTAAAGGGTAACGGAGGCGCCCAAAGGTTCCCTCAGCCTGGTTGGCAATCAGGTGTTGAGTGTAAGTGCACAAGGGAGCTTGACTGTGAGACTGACGGGTCGAGCAGGTACGAAAGTAGGGACTAGTGATCCGGCGGTGGCTTGTGGAAGCGCCGTCGCTCAACGGATAAAAGGTACCCCGGGGATAACAGGCTGATCTTCCCCAAGAGTCCATATCGACGGGATGGTTTGGCACCTCGATGTCGGCTCGTCGCATCCTGGGGCTGGAGTCGGTCCCAAGGGTTGGGCTGTTCGCCCATTAAAGCGGTACGCGAGCTGGGTTTAGAACGTCGTGAGACAGTTCGGTCCCTATCCGCTGCGCGCGTTGGAGTCTTGAGAAGGGCTGTCCCTAGTACGAGAGGACCGGGACGGACGAACCTCTGGTGTGCCAGTTGTCCTGCCAAGGGCATGGCTGGTTGGCTACGTTCGGGAGGGATAACCGCTGAAAGCATCTAAGCGGGAAGCCTGCTTCGAGATGAGGGCTCCCACCCACTTGATGGGGTAAGGCTCCCAGTAGACGACTGGGTTGATAGGCCGGATGTGGAAGCCTCGTGAGGGGTGGAGCTGACCGGTACTAATAGGCCGAGGGCTTGTCCATGTGTGCTCGCGTCCACTGTGTAGTTCTGAAACAACCAGCAACCACACACCCATCTAGCTATAGGGCTGGGTTGGTGTGTGGTGTGTGGGACAGTTTCATAGTGTTTCGGTGGTCATAGCGTTAGGGAAACGCCCGGTTACATTCCGAACCCGGAAGCTAAGCCTTTCAGCGCCGATGGTACTGCAGGGGGGACCCTGTGGGAGAGTAGGACACCGCCGAACAATTTTTCAGCTCGGGTCCCCCGATTAATTCGGGGGACCCGAGCTTTTTTGCGTTGTATGGTCCGATCCATGGGGTACGAGATACGGCCGGTACTGCCGGCCGAGTGGCGGCAGAGCCGTGAGCTGCGGTTGGCGGCGCTCCAGGACGAGCTCGCCCCGGTGGCGTTCGCCCGGACCTACGCCGAAGAGGCGGCGATGACCGAGGACCGTTGGCGGCAGCGTGCGTCGGGGGCCGGCTCGCAGCAGTTCGTGGCCGTGGCCACGGAAGGCGGCGACGGGGAGAGCGACGGCGGTGACCGTACCGCGGAGCGCTGGGTGGGGATGGCCGTGGTGGTCGTCGAACGTCCCGACTATCTCAGCGTCAACGCCGTCTACTTGGTGCCCGAGGCCCGCGGACACGGCGTGGCCGACCGGCTGTTCGCGACCGCCCTGGAGTGGGCCTGGCAGCGGGCCGACCGGGTCCACCTGTGGGTGCACGAGAAGAACCCGAGGGCCGAGGCGCTCTATCGGAGGCTGGGTTTCGAGCGGACCGGCAGGACGATGCGGTCGCCGTTGGACCCGTCCTTCACGGAGTACGAGCTGGCGCTCGACCGCCCGTGAGCCGGGTGAGCCGAGTGCGCGGAACTGGCTGAGCGGTGCGGCGGTCGGCGGACCCGCGGCCGTGTCGATGCCGAGGCCGGCTCCGCAGAGCAGCTCCGAAGCGCGCCTCCGGACAACGTTCGGTGCGCGTTCAGTTCGCGTTCGGTTTCCGCGTTCGGGGGTCGGGCAGCCGGTTGGTGTGCGAGCACGGGCCGGCGCCGTTCTTCGGGCCGCCGCGGGCTCTGCGGGAGTGGGCGCGGGGCCATTGCCGCGGGGGAGACGGTGCGGGAGGGTGGCGGTGCGGCCGGTGCCACAGAGGACACCGGTGCCAGAGGTAACGCGTTCCGGACGCGTCAACGAAGGGAAGCCGCGCATGGCCACAGATGCGTCGTCTGAGAGTTCGTTAGAGGGTGAGGAGCGTCCGTCGCGGGCCGATACGGCCGACGTGGTCGCGCCCCCGGCTCGCGCGCACGGGCGCGGGCGTGTCCGCGGGCGGGCGCTGCGGCGGGCGTCGATCCTGACGGTCGCGTCCGTGGTGGGCGTCCTGCACCTGACCGGAGGTGCGCTCGCCGATCCGTCCGACGCGAACGGCGGGGCGCAGGCGGGCTCGTACGGGAGTGACAGCAGCGGGAAGGCCGGGCTGGGCGGGACCGGCGGCGGCACCCAGTCCGGGGCGATCGGCCTCGGCACCGCCTTTGGGAACAGTTCCAACGGCGCTCCGGCATCGGCCGGGATGAGCGTCGGCGACGGGAAGACCGGGGCCGGCGCCTCGGCGTACGGCAGCGGAACGAATTCGGCCGGGGCGGGCGCGTCCAAGGCCGGGCCGGGCGGCGGGTTGTCGGTCGGCGACGCCTCGGCCACCGGCAGCGGGGCGGGAGCCAACTCCAACGCCTCGACCAGCAAGGGGACTTCGTCCGCCGAGGCGTCCGGCGGTTCGCAGAGCGCCAGTGCGACCAGCGGGTCCAGCCAGAACGGGGCCGCGTCCTCCGCGAGCACCAAGGGTGGCGGTTTCTCGGGCGCCAACGCGGATTCCGGTCCGGCCGGTTCCTCCGCCGCGGCCTCCAGCCCCAGCGGCAACACCTCCGCGAGCGCCGCCTCCGGGCCGCTCGGGAGCGCAGGCAAGGCCGGGGTCGGTGTGTCCGGCTCGTCCGCGAGCACGTCGGCGGCCGGTACGTCCGCGGCCGGCACCGACGCCGGCGGCAGCCAGGCGCAGGCGTCCGCCACCAGCACCTCCGGGCCGACCTCCGCCACCTCCACCGGTGTCGGCAGCCCGCTCGGTGGTGTCTCCTCGGCGACCGCTTCGGCGCCCAACGGTGGTACGGCCACCGCGCAGGCGCCCGGCGCGGCGCCGGCCAGCATCTCGGGGCCGCCCGGGACGAGCGTCTCCGCGAGCGCCTACAGCGGGGCGATAGCCGGTACGCCCGGGGCCATGCTCGGATCGCCCTGGGGGGCGACCACGACGACGAGCTCGGCTCCGGCGGACTCCGCGCCCGCGTCGGCTCCGGCCGACTCGGCCCCGGCCTCGGCTCCGGCCGACTCCGCACCGGCCTCGGCTCCGGCCGACTCGGCTCCCGCCGACTCCGCTCCTGCGGCGGCGGCCGCTCCCGCGGGTGACGCGGCAGCCGCGTCCGCACCCGGTGACGACGGTACGTCCGACGCTGCTTCGGCCGACGCCGGTGACGCGGGGGACGACGGTTCCTCTGCTGCCGCCGGGGATGCCGGTGACGCCGGCGACAACGGAGCTTCCGCCGACGGAGCTTCGTCCGACGGGTCCTCCGCCGACGGTTCCTCTGCCGACGGAGCGTCCGCCGGGGACTCCGGTGCCTCTGGCGCCTCCGCGGCCGGCGGTGACGGGGGTTCCTCCGACGGCGGCTACGGCGGCGGTGACGGCGGTTCCTCGGCGTCCGGCGGCAACAGCGGTTCCTCCGACGGCGGTTACGGCGGGGGCGACGGCGGCGGCGAAGGGTCCGGCGGATACGGCGGTGGTTCCGGCAGCGGCGGTGACGGCGGTGGCGGTGACGGCGGTGGTTCCGGCGGCGGCGACGGTGGTGGCGGCTCCGGCGGTGGGGACGGTGGCGGTTCCGGCGGCGGCGGTGGTGACTAGCACGCGTCCGACGCGTCACCGGCCCCGGGGATCTCTCCGTACGGGCTGAAGCGTGCGACCGGCCACGGCACGATCGTGGCCGGTCGCACGGCTTTCGCCACGGCTTTCGGCGCCGCACTCGGCGCCGTTTGCGGGGCCGGGTCGTGCGGGGCGGGGCCGGTCAGGCGGCGAACCAGTGGGCGAGGGACGTGCGCAGGGCGGTCAGGTCCTCGGGGGCCGGGGTGGGGGAGGCACAGGCCCAGGCGGTGTAGCCGTCGGGGCGGATGAGCAGGCCGGTGAGGTCGCCGGCCGGGTCGGCGCTTCGGGCGGTGACCAGGTCGACGGCTGACAGGCCGGCCGGGAGGGCGGCCGACAGTGACCGGTCCTCGGTCAGGTCGAGGAGCAAGGGACGTGCGGTGCGGGCGAGTTCGGCGAGCCGGACCTTTCCCGTTGCGGTGATCAGCGTCAACTCCGGGGCGAAGTAGCCGACTGCGGGGTGGGGGTCGGCGAGGCCCATGTCGTAGCGGACGTCGGTGCCGGCGGTGAGGTCGGCGAGGTGCTGGACGACCTGCTTGCGGGTGAGCAGTTCGGTGAAGAGTTCGCGCAGGGCGGTGGTGTCGCTGCCCGGTGCGGTGAGTGCGGACTGGGCCTCGGCGTTGAGCACCATGCGCCGGGCGGCTTGGCGGCGCTCGGTGTCGTAGCTGTCGAGCAGGCCGGAGGGGGCGGTGCCGTGCAGCGCGGCGGCGAGCTTCCAGCCGAGGTTCGCGGCGTCCTGGAGGCCGAGGTTGAGGCCGGGGCCGCCGCCGGAGGTGTAGACGTGGGCGGCGTCGCCGACGAGGAAGATCCGGCGGTCGCGGAACCGGTCGGCGACGCGGGTGTTGCCGCCGTTCAGCCGCCGCAGCACGTGCGGGCCCGTGCCGTCCGGCGCGCCGAGCGGCAGGGCGACGCCGAGCACCCGCCGGATGCTCGACTCCATCTCGGCCAGGGTCATCGGCTCGTCCGTCGCGGGCTGGTCCCACTCGGTGGTGCTGACCAGCGGCGGCTGCCCGGGGAACGGCGCGTAGGAGAAGCCGCCCTGGTCGGTGCGGTGGGGCAGGAAGGGCAGGACCGGCGGGTGGCCGGGGACGGTGAGGGCGCCGTTGGCCGGGTCGACCCACCCGGCGGGGAGAGTGGCGTGGGCGGTGCGGTTGGTGCGGCGGTCGTAGCTGACGCCGGGGAACCCGATCCCGGACAGCTTGCGGATCACGCTGTGCGCGCCGTCCGCGCCGACCACGTAGCGGGCGCGGAGCTGCTGGTCGCCGTCGGGGCCGGTGACGTCGAGGGTGACGGCCGCGTCGTCCTGGGCGACGGCGCCGACCCGGTGTCCGCGCCGCAGGTCGACGCCGAGCTCGCGGGCGCGCTCCTCCAGGACCTGGACGATGCGGTGCTGCGGGGCGGCCAGCCCGAAGACCGGGCTGGCGTCCAGCAGGCCGAGATCGAGGCCCATCGCGGCGAACATGAAGTACGCGGAGTTCGGCCGCGGGGGTTCCGGGCTGCCGCTGAGCGGTTCGTGCAGGCCGCGGTGGTCGGCCAGGCGTACCACCTGGCCGAGCAGGCCGTTGGCCTTGGGTTCGGTGCCGGGCTGCGGGAGTTGCTCCAGTACGGTCGGGCGGATGCCGGCCAGGGCCAGTTCGCAGGCGAGCATCAGCCCGTTCGGCCCGCCCCCGACGATGATCACATCGGCTGTCACGGTCATGTCTCCTTGGTGCGGACGGGAAAGGGGCGGCACCGCAGTGGAGCGGGCCGGTCGCCGCTTCCGGCTACGGGACCGGCAGGCCGGCGGCCAACTGCTCGAAGACCTCGGCGAGGACCGCGCTGAGCCGTACGGGTTCGGGCGCGCGCAGGCTGTGTTCGACGGCTGTCGCGCTGCCGGCCGCGACCACGGCGGCGACCAGCTGCGGGTAGACGTCTCGCTCGGGATCGGTGCCGGTGCGCCGGGCGACGGCCGTGGCCAGCTCCCGCTGGGCCGCCGCGTTCGCCTTCACGATCTCGCCGGCCAGCGCGGGCTCGGCCAGCATCAGCCGTACGCCCTCACGCCACCGCTCGTTCTGGGGCGCGGAGTCGTCCGACGGCACGAACCGGCCCACCACGGCGTGGAACAGCGCGTCCCACAGCGGTTCGCCGGCCGGGCGGGCGAGCAGGTCGTCGGCGACCCGCTGCATCCGTTCCAGGTGGCTGGCGGCGATCGCCTCCGCCTTGCCGGAGAAGTAGTTGCGGAACGTGCGGACCGAGACGTTCGCCTCCGCGGCGATCCGGTCGACCGTCACGTCGGCCCAGCCGTGGATGACGCACAGGCGGATCGCCGCCTGGCTCAAGGCGACCCGGGTCTCCCGCTTCTTGCGTTCGCGGAGGCCGGGTTCGGGGTGCGCGGTCGTCGGCGGCTCATCATCTGCGGGTGCCATGCGGGCAGCCTAGAATAACCTTGCCGTCGCGGCAAGATTGCCGGTGCGGCAATAATTGACGAACTGCGTCGCCCCGGCTGCGGAGCGGGACGGACGGGGGCGCCCGGGGCGTCCCGTCAGGCGATCCGCGACAGATCGGCGGCCTGGACGCCGCCGAGCAGCGGCTCCCCCTTGAGCCAGCGCTCGACCTCGTCGACCGCGTAGGCGCCGAGTCGCTGCACCTCGCTGCCCTGGCATCCCGCGATATGCGGGGTGACCAGCACGTTCCGCATGAGCAGAAGCGGGTGGCCGTCGGGGAGCGGCTCGGGCTCGGTGACGTCGAGGTACGCGTCGATCCGGCCCGTCCCGCACTCGCGCGTGAGCGCGTCCGTGTCGACGATCCGCCCCCGCGCGCTGTTGATGACGGACGCGCCGTCCCGGAGGAGGGCGAGCCGCTCCGCGCTGAGCAGATGGTGGGTCTCCGGCAGGTCGGGCGCGTGCACGGTGACGATGTCGCTCTGCGCGCAGAGGTCGTCGAGGTCGACGAGGGTGACCCCGAGCGCGTCGGCCTCGGCCGCGGTCACGTAGGGGTCGGCGAGCAGCACCCGGAAGCCCGCGGTGGCGGTGAGCAGGCGCGCGATGACGCCCCGGCCGATCCGGGACGCGCCGATCACGCCGACGGTCGCGCCGTCGGCGCCCTGCCTGCGGCGGAAGGCGGGCTGGCACCCGGCGACGTACTCCGCGGCGGTGCCGAGCGCGCGGTGCGACGCGAGCCAGATCGTGGCCATGGTGTACTCGATCACCGGCGCCGCGTTGGCGTCGGCCGCCGAGGAGACCGCGATGCCGCGGGCCCAGACCTCGGGAGTGGTGTGGCTGCGTACGCTGCCGGCCGCGTGGATGGCGGCGGCCAGCCGCGGCATGCGGTCGAGCGTCGGGGCGTCGAGTACCGGGCAGCCCCAACCGGTCAGCAGCACCTGGGCGTTGGCGAGGGCGTCGGCCGCGTCGGGGTCGGCCGGGTCGGTGACCAGGCCGGGGTGGACGTCGGCGAGCGAGTCGAGCCGGGCGCGCAGCGAGGCGGGCAGGACCAGGTCCAGGACGTCCGGCTTCATCGCCAGCACCAGCTTCGGCCGCTCCGCCATGTCTGCTCCTCGCGTGTGGTGGTCGTGCTCGTGGTTCCGCCGGTGCCTGTCGTCCCCGTCGTGCGCGCGGGCCGTGTGGCGCCCCCGGTTGCGACGTGCCCGACGTACTGCCGACCGAACCGCCGAGTCGCCGCGTCGGTCGGGCCGCCCGGTCTGCCGGTCGGTCGTGTCGCCGACGGGCCACCCGCTCGCCCACCGGTTCGTGTAATCGGTTACTTCACAACGATCAAAGCCTAGGTCGGCGCTCATGTGGCGTCAACGCCCGTTGCTGCGCCTGGCGCGCCGAGCAACGCGATTCGGCCGTGGTGTGCGCGAAGTTCAGCCATTCGCGGCGGCTGTGCTCAGCTACGAGGCGAGCGGGCGAGGAGTTGATCTGTCGTAGTAACCGGTTTAGATTCAGTGTCACCCTGAGCGCCGCAGGGCTCGTGGCGCCCGCCGTAAACGGTTGCGGCGGGACCTGGTCCTGCTGGTGCTGACGGGGCCGGGGCCGGTCTGCTTCCCGGCCTTCCGGTACCGCGCGATGGCCGGAAACGTCATCGTGTTCAAGGACCGCGTGCCCTTTTCCCCGCGATCGTGGCCGACCGCCGGGCCGGCCGGCCATGGAGCGTCCCCGCCCGGTGGGGCACCAGTACGCTGGGCGGCGGCGCGGCGGTGCGGCTGCGACGGGACTTCGGATGGCGGGGATGGCGGAGAGTTCACCAGGGCCGGGCGCCGGGTCGGGCGCCAGGGCGGGAACGGGTGCCGGCGCGGGTGCGGGGCAGGGCGCGACCGGGCGCGGCAGCGGCAGGCGGACCATCCGTGACGTCGCCGACCGCGCGGGCGTGTCCGTCGCCACCGTCTCCCGGGTGCTGGCCGGCAACTACCCGACGTCCGCCGCGGCCCGCGCGAAGGTGCTGCGGGCCGTGAAGGACCTCGACTACGTCATCGACGGCCGGGCCCGGGCGCTGGCCGGCACCGGGCCGAAGACCGTCGCGGTGATCGTCTCCTCGGTGGACAGCGCGTTCTACGCCCGCGTCGCGCAGGGCGTGGAGCAGGAGGCGGCGGCCCGGGGCCGGCTGTGCATGGTGTGCAGCCACAGCGGGGACGAGGCTCGTGAGCTGGCGCTGGTGCAGATGATGCGGGAGCAGCGCGCCGAGTTCGTGGTGCTGGTCGGCGGCGCCGTCGAGGACGACCGCTACCGGGCCCGGCTGACCGAGTACGCGCACGGCCTGGCCGCCGCCGACTCCCGGCTGGTGCTGTGCGGGCGGCCCGCGCCCGGCCCCGACATGCCGGTGCTGGTGGTCGAGTACGACAACGAGGCCGGCGCGTACGCGGCGGTCAGCCATCTGCTGGCGGCCGGGCACCGCGACATCCTCTACCTCGGCATCATCCCGGGCCACTCGACCGTCGAGCCGCGGATCGCCGGCTACCGCAGGGCGCTGGCCGACCACGGCCTCGGCCCGGCCGCCGAGCGGATCGACGGGATGGGCCTGGGCCGCGCGCGCGGCTACGCGGAGATGCGGCGTATCCTCGCCGGCTGCGGCGGCCGCCCGGAGTTCACCGCGGTCTTCGCCGGCGACGACCAGCTCGCGGCGGGCGCGATGGCGGCGATGCGCGAGTACGGCCTGCGCACCCCGCAGGACGTCTCCGTCGTCGGCTACAACAACGACGACCTCGCCCAGGACCTCAACCCGCCGCTGACCACGGTCAACATCCCCGCGTACGAGCTGGGCCGGGAGTCGGTGCGGCTGGCGCTCGCCGAGAAGGCGGTCCGCGGCGGGGGCGGCGGCTCGGGCGCCCTCGCGCAGAGCCGGCACCTGCTCGGCACGCACACGGTGCTGCGCGGGTCGGTGGCCCCGCCCCGGCCGCGGGACTGAGCCCGCCACCGGGGAACCGGGTGCGGCCCCGGGCCGCGTGCGCGGCCGGCCGGCTCAGCGGATGCGGACCGCGTCCGGCACGGCCGGCGGCAGTGCGTCGGCGGTCGCGTCGCCGAGCGCCAGCCGCATGTCCGCCTGCTGCCACAGCGGGGACTGCCAGCGCGCGGTGCCCTGTTCGGGCGAGCGCAGCACCGCGAGGGTCGGCAGCCCGGCGGCGTGCCCCTCGGCGAGGAGCACGGGCAGGTCGGGGGTCGGGGCGAGTGCGCCCACGTCGTCGAGGACGAACGTCATTGGTGGGTCGAGCCGACCGGCGGGTGACCCTGCGGCCATGCGCCGGCCGTGCTCGACCACGCTGGAGACGAGTGCGGTCAGCAGGGGCATCGCACCCGGATGGGAACGCGGGTCCTCGATCCGTTCGCCCACCACATAGAGCGTTCCCCGTTCGGAGGTGAATGACTCCAGGTCGAGGCCACCGGACTTGGCGGGAGTGCACGCGTCGCGGATGTGCACCGAGTTGAGCGGTTCGAGGGTGTGCCGGATCAACGCCTGTGCCGCGTCCCGGCGTTCGGGGTGCGCGTGCAGCACCGACTCCAGCTCGCCGCTCCAGCCGGACGCGGCGTCGCGGTCGCTGCGCAGCACCCGCACCGCCTCCCCGGCGCTCGCCCCGCCCGCGGCCCACCGCTGCACCTGCCGGAAGGGCCGCCCGTCCACGGCGGCCGCGTGCAGCCAGCAGCGCAGCAGCGTCACCGCCGCGTCGTGCACGATCGCCTCGTCGGCGCGGGCGGTACGCAGCGGCGCGAGCAGCGCGGCGGCGCGTATCCGGGCGGTGTCCGGCCGCTCGCACCCGCCGTGCGGCGCCCACCGCAGCCGCCCGGGTACGTCCACCAGGTGGGCCGGGTCGAAGACGTGCACCGGCCCGAGCTTCGCCCGGTTCCCGGCCGTCTGGTGGTAGGTGTCGGGGTCCGCGGTGGTCACCACGACCGGTCCGGCCGCGGCCAGCACGGCGGGCTGCACCACGCGCTTGGCCTTGTCGCCGCGCGGCTCGGCGAACAGCGCGTAGGTGCGGGTGACCTCGCCGTCGGCGAGCGCGGCCAGCGGGGTGGCGGCCGTCACCGGTGGCGGGGGAGCGGCCGCCGGCGAGGCACCGGCGGGCACCAGGCCCTCGGCGCGCACCGGCGGGAACTGCGTGGTGGGCGCGTCCTCGGGCGCCGGGGCGCCGGGCGGCACCGCCCGCGGCACCGTACGGAACCAGGCGTCCAGGCTCTCCTCGCCGGATCGGGCGTACGGCTGCGGGGCGGCGTGGTGGCGCGGCTCGGGGACGTCCGCGGGATCGGCGCCGTCCTCGCCCGCCGGCGTCCGCGCCCCCTTGCCGGCCGCGAGCGCCGCGTCCTGCTCGGCGCCGTCCTCGTCCTCTTCGTCGTACGGGTACGCGTCGTCGGCCGCGGCGGGTCGCGGTACGCGTGCGGCCCTGGCGCGGCGGGGAGTCCGGGTGCGCGGCGGGCGCTTGCCGCGCAGCCGGGCCACCGCGTTGAGCACCCACATCGCGAAGGAGAACAGCGCCACGATCTCCCCGATGAGCACCCACCAGAACAGCCCGGCCCCCGGCAACTGCCCGCGGGGCACCTGCGGCCATGCGGCGGCCATGTCGTGCGGCTGGGTGACCAGGTACCGCATCGCGCGGGGGGTGCGGGTGAAGTGCACGCCCTGCGGCCAGCCGCCGTGCGCGAGCACCCCGGAGATCCCGGTCGCCGTCCACACCAGCAGGGTCACGCCGAGCAGCAGGCCGATGATCCCGACGATCAGGCCGTCGGGCAGGCCCCCCGAACTCTCCTTCGTGCGCGCCGCCATGACCTCACGCCACCGCGTCGTCTGCCATGTGCTTGGCGAGGGCGACCTGCGCCGCGTGCGCCTCGGCCCGGGCCTCGGCCTCCGCTTCCGCCTCGGCCTCGATCCCGGCCATGTGGTCCTGCGAGGACTCCGTCATCGCCCGGTCGGTGAAGACCAGGGGCCGCTCCGCCTCGGTGATCAGGTGCTTGACCACCTGCACGTTGCCGTTGACGTCCCAGACCGCGATGCCGGGGGTGAGGGTCGGGATGATCTCCACCGCCCAGCGCGGCAGGCCCAGGACGCGGCCGGTGGCTCTCGCCTCGTCGGCCTTCTGGGCGTAGATGGTGCGGGTGGAGGCCATCTTGAGGATCGCCGCCGCCTCCTTGGCGGCGGCGCCGTCGACCACGTCGGACAGGTGGTGCACCACCGCCACGAACGACAGGCCGAGCCGCCGGCCGAACTTCAGCAGCCGCTGGAAGAGCTGCGCCACGAACGGCGAGTTGATGATGTGCCATGCCTCCTCGACCAGGAAGATCCGTTTCTTCCGGTCCGGCCTGATCCAGGTGTGCTCCAGCCACACACCCACGATCGCCATCAGGATCGGCATCGCGATCGAGTTCCGGTCGATGTGCGAGAGGTCGAAGACGATCAGCGGCGAGTCCAGGTCGATGCCCGCGCTCGTCGGCCCGTCGAACATCCCGCGCAGGTCGCCGTCGACCAGCCGGTCCAGCACCAGCGCCACGTCCAGGCCCCACGCGCGTACGTCGTCCAGGTCGACGTTCATCGCCTCGGCGGACTCCGGCACCGGGTGCCGCAGCCGTTCCACGATGTCGGTGAGGATCGGCTGGCGATCCGTCACCGACTCGGCGACGTAGGTGTGCGCGACCTTCAGCGCGAACCCGGACCGCTCGTCCAGGCCGCGCCCCAGCGCCACCTCGATGATGGTGCGCAGCAGCGCGAGCTGCCCGGTGACGGTGATCGCCGGGTCCAGCGGGTTGAGCTTGATCCCGCCGTCCAGCGCCGCCATCGGGTCCAGTCGGATCGGGGTCAGGCCCAGCGACTGGGCGATCAGGTTCCACTCGCCGACGCCGTCCTCGCCCTGCGCGTCCAGGACCACGACCTGCCGGTCCTTGAACCGCAACTGCCGCATCACATAGGTCTTCTCCAGCGCCGACTTGCCGTTGCCGGACTCGCCGAGCACCAGCCAGTGCGGGGCCGGCAGTTGCTGGCCGTAGAGCTGGAACGGGTCGTAGATGTACCCCTTCCCGGAGTACACCTCGCGTCCGATGATCACACCGGAGTCGCCGAGGCCGGGCGCGGCGGTCGGCAGGTACACCGCCTGCGCCTGGCCGGTGGACGTGCGGACGGGCAGCCGGGTGGTCTCCACCCGGCCGAACAGGAAGCTGGTGAACGCGTCCGTGATCGCAGCCAGAGGGTCCAGCATGGGCATCGGTGGCCTCCTCCTCCGGGCGGGCTAGCGGCGGATGCCGGTAGCGAACGGCAACGTGTTGACGAATGCCCGGTGGTGCTCACGATCGCACCATTCGAGCTTCAAATACGACTTACCGGCGGAAGCGCGGATGGTGCGCTTGTCGCGCGCCAGCGCTTCCGGGGAGCGCGCGGACACCGTGATGTAGCCGACCAGGTTCACCCCGGCCGCGCCGCTGGCCAGGTCCTCGCCGCGCTGGTCGATCCGGCCGTGGTGGGCCACGTCCCGCGGGTCCACCACCCGGTTCATCTTCGCGGCCCGGCTCGCCTCGGCGTCGTCGTTGGTCTTCTCCGTCAGCATCCGCTCGATCGCCACGTCGGTGGGCTCCAGGTCCATGCAGACCGCGACGGTGCGGATCACGTCCGGGGTGTGCACCAGCAGCGGCGCGAGGAAGTTGACGCCCACCGGCGTCATCGGCCACTCCTTCACCCACGCCGTGGCGTGGTGCCAGGGCGCGCGCGTGCTCGACTCCCGGGTCTTCGCCTGGAGGAACGTCGGCTCGGTGGCGTCCAGTTCGGCCGGCCACGCGTTGCGGCGGGTCATCGCCTGGATGTGGTCGATCGGGTGGTCCGGGTCGTACATCGAGTGCACCAGCGACGACAGCCGGGCCTGGCCGAGCGGCTGCCGGACCCGGATGTCGGCCTCGGCGAGGCGGGCGCAGATGTCGTTGAGCTCGCGGGCCATCACCGCGGCCAGGCCGGCGTCCTTGTCCACCCGGGTGCCGCGGGCGACGGTCGCGCGGGCCATCGCGTTGCCCTCGGCGGCCAGTTCGCGGGTGAAGTGCATGCACGCCACCAGGTAGGCGCGGTGCTGCTCGGAGGAGGTCGACACCATCGACTGGAGCTGGTCGTAGGAGTCCTGCAGCCAGCGTGGCGCGTCCGGTTCGCCGCGCTGCGCCACGTCCTTGGCGTGCGCGTCCGGGTCGGCGGGCAGCGTGCGGGCGAGCATCTGGAGCCGCGTCACGAAGCCGTCGCCGTTGGCCACGTGCTTCAGCAGGGTGCCGAAGCGTTCCACCAGGGCTTCCTGGTCCTCGCTGTCGCGCAGGCCCACGCCCGGGCCCTCGATCTCGATCGCCGCGGTGACCGTACGGCGGTCCACGTGCAGCAGCACCGCGATCTCGTCCGGCCCGAACGGCGCGGCCAGCCAGGTGATCCGGCCGATCCCCGGCGGCGGCCCGACCTCGATCTCCCGCCCGTCCATCCGGGTGCCGGCCTCCTGCGCCGAGGAGCGGTACGCCGGCGCGACCCGCAGCATCCGCCGGTAGGCCCGGTTGATCTCGAACCAGCGGTAGAACGTACGCCGCCGGTAGGGCATGTACACCGCGGCCAGCGCCAGCACCGGCCAGCCGACCAGGCCGACGATGCGCAGCAGCAGCACCGGGATCAGCAGGCCGGACATCATGCCCAGCGCCGCCCCGACGATGATCAGCGCGATCTCGCCGGTCTCCCGGTTCTTGCCGACGATGGCGTTCGGCCGCGCCTTTCCGATCAGATACGTGCGGCGCGGCTGGGTGAACGGCTGGGTCGTCACCGGCGCTCACCTCCTTGGGAAGAGCCCTTGTTCGAACCCGACGCCGGGCCGGAGCCGGACCGGTACGGGGAGCCGCTGAGCGGGCCGCTGCCGCCGGAGCCGCCGCTGGAGCCGCTGCCGGAACCGCCCGAGCCGCCGGCACCGCCGCCGCGGGTGCTGTGTGCGGCCATGCCGCCGGCCACCGGGTTGGCGGGCTGGCCGCCGCCCTGGGCCTGCTCCTGCGGGCCGCCGCGGGCGCTGTGCGTGGTGATGCCCTGGCGGACCAGCGCGGCCGGCGAGGAGATCACCGCGGCCGCTGAACTCTGGCCGCTGGCCTTGCGGTTGTTGCGCAGGCTCACCACGTCGTCGCCGAAGCCGGGCACGAACCGGTAGATCATCGCGCTGGCGAAGATCGCCAGCAGGATGATCGCCAGACCCGACACGACCGCGGAGAACGAGTTCGGGCCGTTCTTCGACCCCGACAGCGCGCCGGCCAGCCCCAGCACGATCACGACCACGGGTTTCACCAGGATCACCGCGATCATGATGCCCGCCCAGCGCCTGACGTGGTGCCACATGTTCTTGTCCACCAGGCCCGCGTAGACCGCGGTGCCCAGCAGCGCGCCGACGTACAGCAGCGCGGCGCGGATCACCAGTTCCAGCCAGAGCACACCTGCGGCCAGCACCGACACCAGGGAGACCACGATCAGCATGACCGGGCCGCCGCCGATGTCGTTGCCCTTCTTCAGGGCGCCGGAGAACGAGCCGAAGAACACGTCGGTGTTCGACTTGGTGCCCGACGAGATCACGTCCGTGACCGCGTCGGTCGCCGAGACCACGGTGTAGAGCACCAGCGGGGTGAAGGCGGAGGCCAGCACCGTCAGCCACAGGAAGCCGACCGCCTCGGTGAGCGCCTCGGTCATCGGCACCCCGCGCACCGCGCGCTTGGCCACCGCCAGCAGCCACAGGATCAGGGTCAGGATCGTGGAGGCGGCGAACACCACGGCGTACTGCCGCAGGAACTCGGTGTTCGTGAAGTCCACCTCGGTCGTCTTCGTCACCGCGGTGGAGAGCTTGTCGATCGTCCAGGAGGCGGCTTCGGCGCAGCCCTTGCCGAGGGAGGTGAGGGGGTCGAGGGAATCGGTGGGGCTGGTGCCCGTCTTCGGGGTACTGGACGGGGTGCCCTCGCAGTACGCCTTGGCGGGGCTCGCGACGTACTTGCACGGATCGCTGGTCGGTTTGGCCGATCCGGACGGCGTCGGCGTGGCCGAAGGGTCCGCCATCGCGCGCGTCGCGAGGGTCCACAGCGCCGTCTGCAGCGTGACGACGGCTGCCGACAGGGGGAGGAGCCGGGCGCGGCCGCTACCTCGCATAGGTGAACCCTCCGTACTGCTGTACGGCACCCGCGATCTGGTCCGCCGTGGCGATCTGCTGGTCTCCGCTGACCGGCGCGGGCCCGTCCTGCTGGCTGGAGGAGGCGATCTTCCAGTCCCCGCCGCTGCCGCCCGACGTGCCCGAGGCGTCCCACACCAGCTTCTCGGTGATGGTGAACCAGGAGGCCGTGACGGGCTTGGTGGAGTCCTTGCCGGCCAGGCCGGCCAGCGCGGTGCACCAGACCTCGACGGTGGCCGCGTCCGCGGTGCCGGCGGTGGTCTTCGTGCCGACCGGGATCGTCCGGGAGACGAGGGTCAGTCCCTGGGGCGCGGAGCCGTCGGGGTTGAGGCCGAGGGCCTTTATCGCGCCCGTAGAGTACGCCTGGTCGAGCGAGCCCTGCAGGGTCCCGGTGGCCGAGGGGGCGTACACGGTCGCCACGATCCGGTGCCGGGCGGTCGTGTTGAACATGTCGACGCCGCCCAGTGCGACCGCGTAGTTGGCCGCCGCGGACTGGGCGCCCTGCTGGGTGTGGGCGAACCCGGCGGGGATGCCGACGGACTTGCCGGTGACGGGGCTCTCGCCGGTGGGCGCGGTGGCGGAGGTGGAGCTCTTCGCGGAGGAGCCCGCGCCGCCGCTCCCGCCGGAGCCGGAGCCGGCGTCGTCGGTGGAGGACGAGGACCCGCCGCCGCGGGTGGCGAACGCCAGCGCCGCGACGAGCACGACGACGACGCCGACCACCGTGGCCAGCGCGCGCCGCGGCTGCGGACGTCGCCCGGCCTGGCCGTGCGTGCCGTGGCCCTCGGGCATCCGGGTCCGGGTCGGGGGGCCGTCCTGGCCGAGGCTCATCGTGCGGTCGCCCCCCGGGATGCCGCGGGCACGGCGCGGCGGCGCGTGTCACGGCTGAGCGTGTCGCGGAGGACGACAGCGCTGCTTGGTTGAGTGGGCATCAGCACGCAGCCTCGGTCGGGACGGTGGAGCCTGGGACGGGCTCCGTAAGGGGAACAGTGGCACCCGGGGGTGCCGGGAGGACGGTCCGGCGGTTCCGGTCGGGCCGGGCTAGATCGCCATCCCGTAGACGATGGTGAACAGCGTGCCGAGGGAACCGATGATGAACACGCCGGTCAGACCGGCGATGATCAGTCCCTTGCCCTGCTCCGCGCTGAAGGTGTCGCGCAGCGCGGTCGCGCCGATCCGCTGCTTGGCCGCGCCCCAGATGGCCAGGGCCAGGCACAGCAGGATCGCCACCGCCATGACCACCTCGACCATCACACGCGCTTCGTTGCCGAGGGAACCGAAGGGTCCCCAGTCCGGGGCGATGCCACCGATGATGGTGTTGATGTCGCCCTTCGCCGCTGCCAGAAACATGTAACTCACCACCCCGCTCGATCAGTTGACTCCCTCGCCGGGGCGCAAGGGGCCATCATCTATCTTGACGGAGGAATCCGCTGTTGGATGTCGACTGGGCGACTTTCTCGGCGGATCGTCCGTGTGATCCGGCCCGCACCCGTCAGACTGGGGACGGACCGGTGTTCGAGGGACACAGACGACTACTGTGTGTATCACGAGCATCACCGTAGGGCAACGAAGAGGGCGGGATCGTACAAGGATCGGAAGGGTGGGGACCTCGTGCGCCGGATCTGGCTCATCGTCATCATCGCTCTGGGCCTGTGCTTTTCGTTCCTCGCGCTGCTCGTGGTGGGCACGTTCTCGGCCGCCGCGGGGCTGTCGGACGGCGAGAACGGGCAGGCGGTGACGTTGGCCAAGGGTTCGGTGCCGGCCGAGTACGAGCCGATCGTGGCGAAGTGGGGCGACTTGTGCCCGTCGCTCAACCCGTCGCTGCTGGCCGCGCAGCTCTACCAGGAGAGCGGGTGGAACGCCCACGCGCAGAGCGGGGCGGACGCGCAGGGCATCGCGCAGTTCATCCCGGGCACCTGGGCCACCCACGGCATCGACGGCAACGGCGACGGCAAGGCCGACGTGTGGGACCCGCAGGACGCGATCCCCTCGGCCGCCACGTACGACTGCCAGCTCGCCGCCTACGTGAAGGACGTGCCGGGCGACAACACCGACAACATGCTCGCCTCCTACAACGCCGGCGCCTACGCGGTGATCAAGGCCGGCGGTGTCCCGCCGTACGCCGAGACGCAGAACTACGTGAAGACCATCCGCTCCCTGGCGCAGAGCTTCGCGGCGCCGGTCGCGCGGCTTGAGCCGACCGAGCAGGCCGCGGGCGCGATCACCTACGCGCAGTCGAAGCTCGGCACCAAGTACCTGTGGGGCGGGGAGGGGACGGCGGCGCAGGGCGGCCGTTTCGACTGCTCGGGGCTGACGCAGGCGTCGTACCACGCGGTCGGGGTGACCTTGCCGCGGGTGGCCAACGACCAGTGGAACGCCGGGCCGCACCCGAGCCGGGCCGAACTGCTCCCGGGCGACCTGGTCTTCTTCGCCTACGATCTGAGTGACCCGCGCTCCATCCACCACGTCGGGATCTACGTGGGCGGTGGCTACATGATCGACGCGCCGCACACCGGCGCGGTGATCCGGTTCGACCCGATCGACTCGCCCGACTATATCGGGGCGACCCGGGTCACCGAGAGCGGGGCGCAGGCGCTGCCCACCGCGTCGCCGGCGTCGTCCCCGTCCTGACGGACCGTCGCCTCCGGGGCCTGTGACGGGTGACACCCGTGTGGCGACTGCGCAGGGTGATGCTCGGCCCCAAGGCTGGGGGGTTTCCGGCCGTTCGACCGTTCCCCCTGGTCACCCTTGCATAACAGCATGGTGATCATCTGGCGAAGACCGGAACGCTACGTAGTGTGCCGACCGTTGTACGGGGGAGAATGGCGCGAGACGCAAGCGACGGGGGTTGCGCACGAGCCGACCGTGAACGCACGTTCCAGTTGCGTTGCCCGACGAGGGGTGGACCCGATGGCGAAGGTCACAGGCGACACCGTGAACCCCGACGTCAGCCTGCTGCGCGGGATCAACGGCCTGTCCGGGCACGCCTCGCACGGCGTCGACCGGGCCGTGGCGTGGGCCGGCGGATACGGCCTGGTCGCCCTGGCCCTGCTGCTGGCCGTCTGGTGCTGGTGGCGGGTGGCCCGGCGGGCCGAGGACGCGCCGGCCGCGGTCGCCGGTGTGCTGTGGTCGGGACTCGCGGCCGGGATCGCGACGCTGCTCGACCTGCCGATCCGGGCCTTCGTCCAGCGGCCCCGTCCCTACGCCGACCACGACGGCCTCCATGTGCTGGTCCACGACGGCGGCTACTCCTTCGTCAGCGTGCGCAGCGCCGTCATCGCCGCCATCGCGGTCGGGCTGTTCACCGTCGACCGCAGGTTCGGCGTGATCGCGCTGCTGGCCGCGCTCGCCGAGGGCTTCTGCGACATCTACGTCGGCACGCACTACCCGACCGACGTGATCGGCGGGTTCGCGCTCGGCGCCGCCACCGTGCTGCTGCTGACCGCGCCCGCCCTCGCGCTGCTCACCCGGCTCACCACCGGGGTGGCCCGCGGCCGGGCCGCGGTCCTGGTCCGTTCCTCACCGCGCGCCGCCCCCGCGGCCAAGCGGCTGGGCCCACGCAAGGTCCGGCACAGCTCCACCGACAAGGACCTGGCGGCGTAAGGACGGTGTGGCGCCGGCGCCGGGGTCGCCCGTTCGGGGCCGGCGGCTACAGCGCCTGCGGGAAGTCGAAGAGGCGGTTCGGGTCGAGCTGCTTCTTCAGGGCGGTCAGCCGGTCGGCGTTCGGTCCGTAGTACGCGGTGCGCCAGTCGGTCAGCGACGGGTCGGTGTAGTTCTGGTAGGCGGCGCCGGACGCGTAGCGGCGCAGGGCCGTGTGGGTGTCGTCCAGCCATGAGGTGGCGGACAGTTCGTGGGAGGCGAGGTACTGCGCCAGGAAGCGCGAGCCGCGGTGGGAGAAGGCGGTGGCCGTGGCGGAGGGGCGGTTGACCGCGCCGCCCAGCGCGGTGAGGGCGATGCTGCCGGCGCCGCCGCCGGACTGGCCGGCGAGCTGCTGCAACCGGCCGATCAGCGCCTGGACGCCGCCGGCCGGCAGGTTCACGTCGTAGAAGTCGGAGCGCGCGGTGTACGTGTCCCGCTCCAGGCTGCCGACCGGGGCGAGATGGCACTGGGCGGCGCTGCGGCCCTCGCAGCCGGCGTAGGAGAACATCGCGTCGACGTAGGTGTGCGGGCGCAGGGACACCGAGGTGGCGGGGGCGCCGACCGCGGTGGCCAGCCGGTCCGCGGCGGCGGCGAGGTCGTCGCGCGAACCGGTGGAGGTCATCGCGACCGAGACGGTGGGGCTCTGGCCGACCGTGCAGTTCAGGTCGAGCGCGGACCAGATGTGGTCGGGCAGGTCGGGACCCCAGCTCTGCCAGCCGCCGACCAGGTCGGCGGCGCGGCTCCACGGCCAGGTCAGATAGCCGGTGACCACGGCCGGCACCGGGTGGGTGGCGAACGTCAGGGACGTCACCACGCCGAAGTTGCCGTTGCCCGCGCCGCGCAGCGCCCAGAAGACGTCCGGCTCGGCGTCGGCGGACACCGCGTGGCTGCGGCCGTCCGCGGTGATCAGCGTCGCGCCGATGAGGTTGTCGCAGGTCAGCCCCATCGAACGGCTCATCACGCCATGACCGCCGCCGAGCGTGAGCCCCGAGACGCCCACCGACGGGCACGACCCGCCCGGGATCGTCCGGCCGTACCGCGCAAGGGTGTTGTAGACGTCGATGAGTTTGGCGCCCGCGCCGATCGTGGCGGTCGTGCCGTTCACCCGGATCGAGTCGAGCTTCGAGACGTCCACGATCAGCCGGCCGGTGCCGCTGGACCAGCCCGCGTACGAGTGGCCGCCGCTGCGGACGACGGGCGTGATGCCGGTACGGCGGGCGAACTCCAGGCAGGTGCGGATGTCGTCGGCGCCGGTGACATACGCGACCGCGGCCGGCCGCAGCGAGTCGAAACGGGTGTTGTAGAGGCGGCGGTCCACGTCGTACCCGCTGTCCTGCGGGCGCACCAGCGACCCGTCCAGCGACCTCGCCAGCGCCGGCCAGTCCGGCTTCACCGGTGACGGGGTGCCCGACGCGGTCGGCTTCGCGGACGAGGGCGTCCCCGAACCCGAGGCGGGCGCGGGCGCTTTCGCGTCGTCCCCGCCGCCGTCGCCGCACCCGCTCAGCGCCGTCGCGGCCAGCACCCCGCCGCCCGCCTTCAGCGCGGTCCGCCGCTTTACCCTGCGGGGGCTTTTGCCGACAACCCGGCTCCGGTTTTCTCCCCGGCCCATGCGTTCCACCGTCGCATCCACGCGTGTGGCCCGAACCCGGGCCTGGAGGCGGGTGCGTTCCGCCACACCCGCACCTTCAGAAACCCAAGACGCCGCATCACCTCTGCCGGTTGCGATCACTTGCTGGGCGGCCCCCATGTGCCGGTGGCCCCACCGAACCCGCCGCGGGTGCCCGGCCGGTGGGCCCGGTGCGCCATGGAGGGTGGCTGGTCGCGCAGTTCCCCGCGCCCCTGAGTATGTGCGCCTGCTCCGCAGCGCACCAGCCCGTAGCGGGTACGGAAAGCCGGCAACGGCGCGCTCAGCCACTTACGGACGGGTGGTCCGGGGACCGTCCGGACAAGGCACCCCGGGCGGGGGGTAACCACGGTGGAGCCGCACAAAATCAGGGGCGCGGGGAACTGCGCGCGCAAGGGGCCGCCGGCGGGGGGTCCGGGGACCGTTCGGACGGGGCAGGGCGGGCGGACAGGGGCGCCCTCAGTTTGGGTGGTCTTCCGCGTCGCGGCGAGCACGGTCCCGCGCCCGGCGGGCCGGCCCCTTCCACCCGCACGAGCACCGCGCCACCGCGAAGGCACCCCGTTCGACGACGGCCACGTCATGACGGCCATCACCGCCGGAGGCACACCCCGTTGTTCCGACATCGGACACGACTCCACCGTAACGGGCGTGACGGCCCGCTCAAGACCGTCGTTATCCCGGTGAGACCCAGCCGGTAGGGCGGGTGCAGGGATGGACGGGCGATGGTGGCAACGGTGACCCCAGAGGCGGGCACGACGAGTGCGACAGCAGACGGCGGGCCGACGGACGCCCACCGCCCGGACCGCGGGCAGCTCGGGCAGAACGGGCACCGCGGCCGCGCGACACCGCGGAAGTCCGCGGCCGCGGCCGCCGCGCTGGTGTGCGCGGCCGCACTGGCATCGGGCTGCGGCGGCCCGGCCGCGGGCACCTCCGCGGGCTCGACCCCCGCGGACGCGGCCCAGACCCGCGCCGTCACCAACGCCGCCGACACCCTGGTCAAAGCGGGCAGCTCGAAGGTGGTCACCGCGATGCGGATGGCCAGCGGCGGCACCTGGGTCACCATCACCGGCACCGGCGGCTTCGACTACGCCGAGCAGCGGGGCGAGGTGGTGGTGCTGCTGCCCAAGGACGCGGTCGGCAAGGAGGAGCACAAGCCGATCACCGAACTGATGACGCCCGGCGCCCTCTACATGAAGAACCGCGGCGCGGGCGTCCCCGCCGGCAAGTGGGTCCGGGTGGACACCACCCGCCTCCCCGACGGGAACCTGGTCACCGGCGGCGCCACCGAACCGCTGGCCGCCGCCGAACTGCTGCGCGGCGCCGAGGACGTGACGTACTCCGGCACCGAGCAGCTGCAAGGCGTCCAGGTGCGGCACTTCCGGGGCACCACCGACATCGCGAGGGCCGCCCGGATCGCCTCGCCCGCGGTGCGCGGCCCGCTGAGCGCCGCGGCGGCGGGCTTCACGGTGACCCGGGTGCCGTTCGACGCGTGGCTGGACGCGCAGGGGCGGCTGCGCAAGCTCACCGAGCGGTTCACGATGAGCACCACGGCCGACGGCAAGAGCACCGACCGCAAGGGCACCGCCGGGGGCGCACAGGGCACCGGCACCCCGAAAAGCACCGGGGCCGCCGGCCAGGATGTGACAGTTGTCTCCACCACGACCTACGACGCGTTCGGCACCCCGGTCGTGGTGACCACGCCAGGCGGTACCGACATCTGGACCGGCAAGATCGTTTCTGCCCAGCCGTAGACCGGGGCACCGCCAGATCGGGCCTACTGGAAATGGTCCATCCGTGCCATGCGCCGGGTCACGTATGGTCCCTACGCTTGATGACGGCCGTTCGCAGGCGTACGGGGATGCGTAGAGGAGGTGGTGCGGGTATGGCGCCGTCGCCCATGACATCGGTGCAGGACGATCCAGTGGCGCTGGCCGAGATCGATCTGTGCGGCGAGCTGATGATCGCCGCTTCCGCCGCCGTCGAGGAGCGGTTGAGCTTCGACCGGATCGACGAGGTGCTGGAGGTCGCCCGGGTCCCGCTGGCCCAGGCGAACTAGCCCACCCCTACCCCCGCCCGCGCCGCGACCCCGCTTCCGCCCGCGCCGCGCCCTGCCGCCACCCGGCACCGCGCCCGCGCCGCGACCCCGCCCCCGCCCGCGCCGCGACTACGTGCGCAGCAGTCGCGCTATCGCCGCCGTCGCCTCGGCGACCTTCTCGTCGATCTCCGGGCCGCCGCCGACCGCGGCCGCGGCCACGCAGTGCCGCAGGTGCTCCTCCAGCAGCTGGAGCGCGAAGGACTGAAGCCCCTTGGTGCTCGCCGAGACCTGGGTGAGGATGTCGATGCAGTACACGTCCTCCTCGACCATCCGCTGCAGTCCGCGCAGCTGACCCTCGATCCTGCGCAGCCGTTTCAGATGGGACTCTTTGTCATGGCTGTAGCCATGCGGCCCGTGCGGCTTCACAATCTCCCCGGCGACGCCTTCCGTGGCCATCCGCATGCCCGCCCTTCTGTCCCGTTATACCCCCGATGGGTATAGCTTACCGAATCGATACCCTGTGCGAGGCATCCCCTGTCAGGGGGACTTCGTCCGATGGGCGACACTGGTGGACGCCGGTTAGCCGCGGCCGGATGATGCACCTAGCATCAACGAGACCGAAACTCATGCACCCCGAGGACCTCACGTGCGCTTTCGTCTGACCCCCAGGGAGACGAGCTTCTATGACATGTTCGCCGCATCCGCGGACAACATCGTCACCGGTTCGAAGCTTCTGATGGAACTGCTCGGGGCCGATTCGCCGACCCGGACCGAGATCGCAGAACGCATGAGGGCGGCCGAGCACGCCGGGGACGACGCGACCCACGCGATCTTCCACCAGCTCAACTCCTCCTTCATCACGCCGTTCGACCGGGAGGACATCTACACCCTCGCCGGTTCGCTGGACGACATCATGGACTTCATGGAGGAGGCCGTCGACCTGGTCGTCCTCTACCAGGTCGAGGAGCTGCCCAAGGGCGTCGAGCAGCAGATCGAGGTGCTGGCCAGAGCCGCCGAGCTGACCGCCGAGGCGATGCCCAACCTGCGCACCATGTCGAACCTGACCGAGTACTGGATCGAGGTCAACCGGCTGGAGAACCAGGCCGACCAGATCCACCGCAAGCTGCTCGCGCACCTGTTCAACGGCAAGTACGACGCGATCGAGGTGCTCAAGCTCAAGCAGATCGTCGACGTGCTGGAAGAGGCGGCCGACGCGTTCGAGCACGTCGCCAACACGGTGGAGACCATCGCGGTCAAGGAGTCCTGACCTTCGTGGACACCTTCGTTCTGATCGTGACCATCGGGGTCGCGCTCTTCTTCACGTACACCAACGGCTTCCACGACTCGGCGAACGCCATCGCCACCTCGGTCTCCACCCGCGCGCTGACCCCCAAGGCGGCGCTGGCGATGGCCGCGGTGATGAACCTGCTCGGCGCCTTCCTCGGCTCCAAGGTGGCCTCCACCGTGAGCAAGGGCCTGATCGCCACGCCGCACGGCCGCAACGGGATGGCCATCCTGTTCGCCGCGCTCGCCGGAGCCATTGTATGGAACCTGGTCACCTGGTACTTCGGGCTGCCGTCGAGTTCAAGCCACGCGCTGTTCGGCGGTCTGGTCGGCGCGGCGCTCGCCGGCGGCACCCAGGTGCACTGGAACGGCGTGGTCGACAAGGTCATCGTGCCGATGTTCCTCTCGCCGGTGGTCGGCCTGCTCGTGGGCTACCTGGTGATGATGGCGATCCTGTGGTTCTTCCGCCGTTCCAACCCGCACAAGGCCAAGCGCGGCTTCCGGATGGCGCAGACCGTCTCGGCGGCCGCGATGGCGCTCGGCCACGGTCTGCAGGATGCCCAGAAGACGATGGGTGTGGTGGTGCTGGCGCTGGTGATCCACGACCCGAGCCGCGGATTCGGCATCCCGATCTGGGTGAAACTGATCTGCGCGGCGATGATGTCGCTGGGCACCTACGCGGGCGGCTGGCGGATCATGCGGACCCTCGGCCGCCGGATCATCGACCTCGACCCGCCGCAGGGCTTCGCCGCCGAGACCACCTCCGCGGCGATCCTCTACACCACCTCGTACGTCTTCGCGGCGCCGGTCTCCACCACGCACGTCATCACCTCGGCGATCATGGGCGTGGGGGCGACGAAGCGGGTCAAGGCGGTCCGCTGGGGCGTGGCGAAGAACATCGTCGGCGGCTGGTTCATCACGATGCCGGCCGCGGCGGTCGTCGCCGCCGTCTGCTTCTACCTGGTCCGGCTGGTCTTCGGCTGACCCCCGGCCGGCTGCTCCGCCGGCCCGGCCACCTGGCGAACGGCCTCGCTGAACGGTCATGCGAAGGGCCCCGGCCCCCGCAAGGGGAACCGGGGCCCGCGCGCCCTGCGGTGGCACCGCCATGCAGCACCGCACGGCGGTCTGGGATCAGCCGAAGCGGCCGGAAATGTAGTCCTCGGTCGCCTGGACCGACGGGTTGGAGAAGATCCGCTGGGTCTCGTCGATCTCGATCAGCTTGCCGGGCTGCCCGACGGCGGCCAGGTTGAAGAACGCGGTACGGTCCGACACCCGCGCGGCCTGCTGCATGTTGTGGGTGACGATCACGATGGTGAAGCGTTCCTTCAGCTCCCCGACCAGGTCCTCGATGGCGAGGGTGGAGATCGGGTCGAGCGCGGAGCACGGCTCGTCCATCAGCAGCACCTGCGGCTCGACCGCGATGGCGCGGGCGATGCACAGCCGCTGCTGCTGGCCGCCGGAGAGCCCGGAGCCGGGCTTGTTCAGCCGGTCCTTGACCTCGTTCCAGAGGTTGGCGCCCTTGAGGGACTTCTCGACGATGGTGTCGAGCTCGCCCTTCTTGCGGACGCCGTTGAGCCGCAGGCCGGCCGCCACATTGTCGTAGATCGACATGGTGGGGAACGGGTTCGGCCGCTGGAAGACCATGCCGACGGTGCGCCGCACCGTCACCGGGTCCACGCCGCCGGCGTACAGGTTCTCGTCGTCCAGCATCACCTTGCCCTCGACGCGGCCGCCGGGGGTGACCTCGTGCATGCGGTTCAAGGTGCGCAGGAAGGTGGACTTGCCGCAGCCGGACGGGCCGATGAAGGCGGTCACGGAGCCGGGCTCGACGGTCATCGAGATGTCGTCGATGGCCTTGTGGCTGCCGTAGTAGGCGGACAGGCCGCTGACGTCGATGCGTTTGGCCATGGTGGGGATCACTTCATTTCTCTAGGTCTGCTGATGGCCGCGTCAGCGACCTGAGTGCTGCGGCGCCTTCCAGCGCGCGATGAGCCGGGCCACGAGGTTCAGGATCATCACGAAGCCGATCAGGACCAGGGCCGCGCCCCAAGCACGGGCGTAGCTCGCCGGGTTGCCGTTCACGTACTGCTGGTAGATGTAGAACGGCAGCGATTCCTGCGGGCCCTTGAAGGGGTTGTTGTTGATGTACTGGGCGCCGTAGATCAGCAGGGCGACCGGGGCGCTCTCGCCGGCGATCCGGGCCAGCGCCAGCATCACGCCGGTGGTGATGCCGCCGATCGCGGTGGGGACGACCACCTTGGTGATGGTCCGCCACTTCGGCACGCCCAGCGCGAAGGACGCCTCGCGCAGCTCGTTCGGCACGAGCTTGAGCATCTCCTCGGTGGAGCGGACCACGATCGGCGTCATCAGGATCGCCAGTGCCAGCGAGCCGGCGAAGCCGGACTGCGGCGCCTTGTCGAAGGCCACGAACCACAGCGACAGGATGAACAGGCCCGCCACGATCGAGGGGATGCCGGTCATCACGTCGACGAAGAAGGTGACCACCTTGGCGAGCCAGCCCCGGCCGTACTCGACCAGGTAGACCGCGGTGAGGATGCCGATCGGGGTGGCGATGGCGGCGGAGATCGCGACCTGCTCCACGGTGCCGATGATGGCGTGGTAGATGCCGCCGCCGGGCTCGATGGTGAGCACGTTCTTCATCGAGTGGGTCAGGAAGGTGCCGTCGATCACGCCGGCACCCTGCTTGATCGTGGTCTCGATCAGCGAGTACAGCGGCAGGACGGCCAGGATGAACGCGGACCAGACCAGGCTGGTGGCCACCCGGTCCTTGGCCTGGCGACGGCCCTCGACCTGGGCGGTGATCACGTACGACCCGGCGACGAAGAGCAGCAGCGCGATCAGGCCCCACTGGATGTGGCTGTGCAGGCCCGCGCCGGCGCCGATGGCGACGGCCACCACGATCGCGCCGAGCGCGATCGCCGGCGGTGTCCAGCGCGGCAGCCGCCGCGTCGCCAGCCGCGGGGAGGCGGGGAGGGCGGGGGACGGCGTCGCGTCGACAGCGGTCTCGGTCATGCGTTGGCCCCCGAGTACTCCTTGCGCCGGGCGATGATCAGCCGGGCGGCTCCGTTGACCAGCAGCGTGATGACGAAGAGCACCAGGCCGGACGCGATCAGGGCGTCCCGGCCGTACTGGGTGGCCTCACCGAACTTGGCGACGATGTTCTGCGAGAAGGTGCCGCCGGCCGGGTCCAGCAGGTGCGCGCTCAGGGTCGGCGAGGCGGACAGCACGGTGGCCACCGCCATGGTCTCGCCGAGCGCGCGGCCCAGGCCCAGCATCGAGGCGGAGATGATGCCGGAGCGGGCGAAGGGGAGCACCGACATGCGGATGACCTCCCAGCGGGTCGCGCCGAGCGCGAGCGCCGCCTCCTCGTGCATCTTCGGCACCTGCCGGATCACCTCGCGGCTGACGTTGGTGATGATCGGCAGGATCATGATCGCCAGCAGGATGCCCACCGTGAACAGCGAGCGCGGGGTGGAGTTCGGGTCGTCCTTGTGGAAGAGGACGGTCCAGCCCAGGTAGTCGTTGAGCCAGAGGTTGAGGCCGCGCAGGTGCGGCACCAGGAAGAGCGCGCCCCACAGGCCGTAGATGATGCTGGGCACCGCGGCGAGCAGGTCGATGACGTACGCGATCACGTCGCCGAGCCGGCGCGGCGCGTAGTGCGTGATGAACAGCGCGATGCCGACCGCGATGGGCACGGCGATGGCCATCGCGATCACGGCGCTGACCACGGTGCCGTAGGCGAGGACGGCGATGCCGAACTTCGGCGGGGTCAGGGCGGCGTTCCACTCGAAGGTGGTGAAGAAGTTCGCGTGGTCCTTGGAGATGGCGCTGACCGCGCGGACGGTCAGGAAGAGCGCGATGGCGCCCATGATCACGAGGACGAAGATGCCCGAGCCGCGGGAGAGTCCGGCGAAGATCCGGTCGCCCGGGCGGGTGACCGTCTTCGCCTGGGGCGGCGGCGGGGCGGTGGGGGGTGGTGCGGTGGTTGTCATGGGGAACTCCGGTCTGGGGTGGGGGAGGACTGCTCCCCCGGCGGCGGTGCACCGGATGTACGGCGGGCCCCGCGGTGGTCGTGTCGACCGCGGGGCCCGCCGCGTGGGTCAGGAGAGAGCGGTGACGGCGGAGCGGACCTTCGTGGCGATCGCGTCGGGCAGCGGGGCGTAGCCGGCGCTGGACAGCTGGCCCTGGCCGTCGGCGCTCGCGATGTAGTTCAGGAAGGACTTCGTCAGCGGCAGGGTGTCGGACTTGTTGCCCTTGTCGCAGGCGATCTCGTACGTCACCAGGACGATCGGGTAGGCGTTGTCCGCCTTGGTGGTGTACGCGGCGCTCAGGTCGAGCGCCAGGTCGGAGCCGGTGCCGACGACCTTGGCCTGCGCGATGCCCGCGGAGGCGTTGGCGCTGCTGGCCTCGACCGGCTGCGAGGCGCCGGTGGCGATCTTGACGGTCGGGATCTGGTCGGCGGTCGCGTAGGACAGCTCGAAGTAACCGATCGCGCCCTCGGTCTGCTTGACCTGCGAGGCCACACCGGAGGACTGGGCGACGGCCTGGCCGCCGTGACCCGCCCACGCCTTGGCGTGCGGGTACGGCCAGTCGGCCTTGGCCGCGCCACCGAGGTACTTGGTGAGGTTGTCGGTGGTGCCGGAGTCGTCCTGGCGGTGGAAGCTCTGGATCTTGGTGCTCGGCAGGCTGGCGCTCGGGTTGAGCTTCTTGATCGCCGGGTCGTTCCACTTGGTGATCTTGCTGTTGAAGATCTTCGCCAGGGTGGGGGCGTCCAGCACCAGGTCGTTCACGCCGGGCAGGTTGTAGCCGATCGCGATCGGGCCGCCGACCATCGGGATGCTGATGCCCTCGCCGCCGGTGCACACCTTCTTGGAGGAGGTGATCTCGTCGGGGGCGAGCGGGGAGTCGGAACCGGCGAAGGCGTCCGTGCCCTGGTTGAAGTCGATGATGCCCTGGCCGGAGGAAGACGGCTTGTAGTTGATCGTCGCGCCGGAGCACGCCTGCTGGTAGTTCTTCACCCAGGCTTCCATCGCGTTCTGCTGAGCGGTGGAGCCGGAGGACAGGATCTGTCCCTTGGCGCAGGAGATCGACGACGCGTTCGTCGACGAGCTGGCCGAACCGCTGGGCGCCGACGAGCTGTTGTCACTGCTGTCGTTGTTGTCCGAACCGCAGGCGGTCAGGACCAGCGCGCCGGTAATCGCGACCGCGCCGACGGTCAAGGCCCGCAGTCCGCTCTTACGCTGAAGCTTCACCTTCGTGTGTTCCTTCCAAAAGCCCGCCGGTGGACGGCGAAGCAGAGGGTTTGGTGATCTGCATCCACCCGGCGCCTTGCTGCTCACCGGTAAGGCCGAAATTAGGCAGATCAGATGAAGCGGCCAACGGGGGAGAGTGAACGCGAGGTGAACCTCATCCGTCGGTGTGGTGGCCCGGCGTGGGGAGGCTGCTCGGATGAGCCGGGTGGGGTGCGCGAGGAGCGCGTGACCTGGGCATGGAACCGGCGCACGGATGCCCGCGGGCGCCGGCCGGAGGGCACGGCGGGACCGGTCGGCGGGGGCGCGCCGACGGTACGGGGCACGCGCTGCGGTGCTTCGGCGCGACAGGGCGCGCGAGGGCGCTACGGCGACGGGCGCGCGACGGCGCTACGGCGGGACCGCGCCACGGGGCCCGCGCGGCCGGTCAGTCCGCCAGGGTGCCCAGCAGCGCGGTGATCAGCTCGCGGTCCCGGTCGTGGGTGAGCCGGCGCCGGGCCGCCTCCGGGGCGAGCCAGGCCACCCGGTCGACCTCGTCGTTGGGCGAGAAGGGCGGCGCGGCGGGCCCGGAGGGTGCCTCGGCGGCCCAGTACCTGACCTCCTTGGGGCGCCCGGCGGTCCAGTAGTGCGCGGCCGGCAGCGGCGTGCCGAGCACGCACTCCACGCCGGTCTCCTCCCGGGTCTCGCGCACCGCGGCCGCCGCGTGGTCCTCGCCCCGCTTCAACTTGCCCTTGGGCAGGCTCCAGTCGTCGTACCGCGGCCGGTGGATGAGCGCGACCTCGATCCCGCCGTCCGCGGCGCGTCGCCACAGCACGGTGCCGGCCGCCCTGACCGTGGTGCTCATGACTGCCACAACCGGGAGAACGAGAAGCGGGCGGCCTCCACCTCATGCCGCTGGTCGGCGTGCAGCACCCCCAGCGCGTACGCGGTGGCCGGGGCGATCCGGGGGGTGCGGGCCGCGGCGGACACCGCGGCGGCTGACTCGGCGGCCTCGTGGTGCCGCTGGAGGACGAGCGCGGCCTCGGCCAGCCGCGGGTCGCCGTGTCCGCCGGCCCCGGGCACCTCGGCGGCGTACCGGCTCAGCCGCAGCAGGATGCGCACCTGGTGCCAGGGCGCGTCCTGGAGGTCCGCGGTGAGTTCGGCGCCGAGCGCGGCCTGCACCGCCTCGGCGTTGTACGGGTGCGCGGCCCGGCGCAGCGGCAGCGTGCCGGCCGCCTCGGCGAGCCGGGAGTGCGCCTGCTCGGCCAGCGGCGGCAGCACCGCGGCCGCGGGCCGGCCGGCCCGCGCGGTCAGCGGCACCTCGGAGGCGAGCACCGCGATGGAGTCGGCCAGCGCGTGGAAGCGTGCCGAGCCCATCGCCTGCAAGGTCGCCGAGTGCGCCCGGGTACGGGCCAAGGTGAGCTGCCGCTCCAGCAGCGCGGCGGCCCGCGCCGCCCCGACCGCCAGCGGCGCGCCGGCCTGCGTGGGAACCGGGCCGCGCGCGGCGACCGCCGCGACGCCGCCGGCTCCGCCCGACCGCGGCCCCGGGGCCCGGCCGCTCCCGCCCGGCTCCGTGCCGAGAGCGGCTCCGGCCGCCGCGTCCGTACGCCGGCCGTACGCCGGTCCGGCCGCGGGCGCGGGGCCGGGACCGGTCGCCGGGTCGGTGTCCCGCCAGGCGCCCTGGGGGAGCGGCGGAGGCGGGAGCGGGTCCTCGGGCGGGGTGAGGGCGGACAGCCGGCGCAGGGCGTCCAGGAGGCGGCCGAGCCGCACCGCGTACTGCGGCTCGCGGCCGAGAGTGGCGCCCAGCCAGCCCAACTCGGCCCGCATCGGCTCCGCCCAGGCCGGGTCGGTCAGCTCGCCGTAGGTGTGCAGCACGCCGGCGATCCGCCGGGAGCTGCCGCGCAGCAGCGAGTCCGCCACGGCCTCGTCGTCGCCGCGCACGCCGAGCCCGCGCAGGAACGCGGTCGCCTGCGTGCGCAGATAGGACGACAGCGCCTCGCCCGCGCTCCTGCCGTCGGCCCCCGTGCTGACGCCCACCGCGCTGCTCCCCGTGTCAATGCCGTCGCCCGGTCGACCGGGGATCTCCTGTGCGAGCAGGTCGCTATGTTGCTGCTGACGGGCCACGCCGGCGCCTCCGGGCGTCGATGAGCATTTCCTGGACGTTGCGCAGCGGGCGGCCGTCGGAGTCGGTGCTGTGCCGGGTCCAGTCGCCGTCGGCCGCCAGGTGCCAGGACGCCGTGGCGTCCGACATCCCGGTCTCCAGCAACCCGTTGAGCGTGGCGCGGTGGCCCGGGTCGGTGACCCGTACCAGCGCCTCGATCCGGCGGTCGAGGTTGCGGTGCATCATGTCGGCGCTGCCCAGCCACACCTCGGGCTCGCCGCCGTTGCCGAAGACGAACACCCGGGAGTGCTCCAGGAACCGGCCGAGCACGCTGCGTACCCGGATGTTCTCCGACAGGCCGTCCACGCCTGGTCTGACCGCGCAGATGCCGCGCACCCAGATGTCGACCGGCACGCCGGCCTGCGAGGCGCGGTAGAGCGCATCGATCACCACCTCGTCGACGATCGAGTTCACCTTCACCCGCACGTAGGCGGGGCGCCCGGCGCGGTGGTGGCCGATCTCGGCGAGGATGCGCTGGATCAGCCCGTCGCGCAGGCTGCGCGGGGCGACCAGCAGCCGGTTGTACGTCTCGCGGCGCGAGTAGCCGGACAGCCGGTTGAACAGGTGGGAGAGGTCCGCGCCGACCTTGGGGTCGGCGGTGAGCAGGCCCAGGTCCTCGTAGAGCCGGGCGGTCTTCGGGTGGTAGTTGCCGGTGCCGACGTGGCTGTAGCGGCGCAGGGTGTCGCCTTCCTGGCGGACCACCAGCGACAGCTTGCAGTGCGTCTTGAGGCCGACCAGGCCGTAGACGACGTGGCAGCCGGCCTCCTCCAGCTTGCGGGCCCACTTGATGTTGGCCTGCTCGTCGAAGCGGGCCTTGATCTCGACCAGCACCAGCACCTGCTTGCCCGCCTCGGCCGCGTCGATCAGCGCGTCCACGATCGGCGAGTCGCCGGAGGTGCGGTAGAGCGTCTGCTTGATGGCCAGCACGTCGGGGTCGGCGGCGGCCTGGTCGAGGAAGGACTGCACGGAGGTGGAGAACGAGTCGTACGGGTGGTGCAGCAGGACGTCCCGCTCGCGCATCGCGGCGAAGATGTCCGGCGGCGAGGCGGACTCGACCTCGGCGAGGTCGCGGTGGGTGCCGGCCACGTAGGGCGGGAACTTCAGCTCCTCGCGGTCCAGGGCGGCGATCGCGAAGAGCCCGGTCAGGTCGAGCGGGCCGGGCAGCGGATAGACCTCGGTGTGCTTCATCTTCAGCTCGTGGACGAGCAGGTCGAGCACCCGCGGCGCGATCGACTCCTCGACCTCCAGCCGCACCGGCGGCCCGAAGCGGCGCCGCATCAGCTCCTTCTCCAGGGCCTGGAGCAGGTTCTCCGCGTCGTCCTCCTCGACCTCCAGGTCCTCGTTGCGGGTGACGCGGAACATGTGGTGGTCGAGGACCTCCATGCCCGGGAACAGCTCGTCGAGGTGGGCGGCGATCACGTCCTCCAGCGGGACGTACCGCTGCGGGCTCGCCTCCAGCAGCCGGGACAGGATCGGCGGCACCTTCACCCGGGCGAAGTGCTCGTGCCCGGAGACCGGGTTGCGGACCACCACCGCGAGGTTCAGCGACAGGCCGGAGATGTACGGGAAGGGGTGCGCCGGGTCGACCGCGAGCGGGGTCAGCACCGGGAAGATCTGCTTGCGGAAGAGCGTGGCCAGCCGGGCCTGCTCCTGGCCGGTCAGATCGCCCCAGCGGATGACGTGGATGCCCTCGTCGGCCAGCTGCGGGCCGACGTCGTTCTGGAAGCAGGCGGCGTGGCGGGCCATCAGCTCGCGGGACCGGGTCAGGATCAGGTCCAGCACGTCGCGCGGCTGGAGGCCGGACGCGGAGCGGGTGGCGACACCGGTGGCCATCCTGCGCTTCAGGCCGGCCACCCGGACCATGAAGAACTCGTCGAGGTTGCTCGCGAATATGGCCAGGAAGTTCGCGCGTTCCAGGAGCGGGGTGGACGGGTCCTCGGCGAGTTCCAGGACCCGCTCGTTGAACGCCAGCCAGCTGCGCTCGCGGTCCAGGAAACGGCCCTGCGGGAGTTCCTCGCCGAATTCCTCGCCGGCCTCGGCCAGCCCGGGCGGCTCCGGGTCGAGATCGGGGACCACTCGCGGCCGGAAAGCGCCGTCGGGGGTGCTGAAGGTGCCGTTCGCGGCGTGTCCGCCCGTGCCTCCGGCAGTCTGAGCCGCCTGGGCGGCCTGCGCGGGTACATTCGGGTGGTTTGTCTGGGCCATGGGTTTCGAGCCCTCCTCCGGTTCCGGCACATCCGCCACATGGGCGGCCCCCGTACGGCGGCCGACGGCCGTCGCTCCATTGTCCCGTGTACCTGCGGGTTTCGGCAGGTCGGGCGGGGGTGTGGGGGGCGGGGCAGCGTGCTGCACCCAGCGATGTTCGCAAGCGCGGTTGAATGACCGGTAAAGAGAGCATTGCCGTCAGGCAAGCGGGGTGCTTCCAGCAAGGGTGCGCTCACCCTCCGGGGTGCCCCCACGCGCCCCTGAGTATGCGCGGCTCCTCGCGAGGTGCCCAGAACTTTCTCCGCGGCGAGCACCTCCCACAAGGGGCGCGGGGAACGGCGCGACAAGCCCCCCACCGGGGGGTGGTCCCGGAACCGACAGAACACATCACCCCGGGCGGTCGTCCGGCGCGACAAAGCACCCTGCGGAGCAAGTGCGCCAGGGCCGCTGGAAAGAAGCGACGTTCCTTTCGTGGAGGAGCCGCGCATACCCAGGGGCGCGGGGAACGGCGCGACAAGCCCCCCACCGGCAGGTGGTCCCGGAACCGACAGGACACCTCACCCCGGGGGGTCGGCGGGCCCTAGTTCTCCGTGCGGTACATGAGGTCGGTTTCGTGGGTGGTGAAGCCGAGGCGTTCGTAGACGGCGAGGGCGGGCGCGTTGTCGGCGTCGACGTAGAGCATGGCGGTGCCGAGGCCGCGATCCAGGGCGAGGTGGCGCAAGCCGATCGCGGTGAGCGCGCGGCCGAGACCGCTGCCCTGTTCGCCCGGGGCGACCCCGACGACGTAGACCTCGCCCAGCCCCTCGGCCGCGTGCACCTTGGTCCAGTGGAAGCCGACCGGCTCGGAGCCGCGGAAGGCGAGGAAGAACCCGGCCGGGTCGAACCAGGACTCGGCGATGCGGTCGTCGAGGTCGGCGCGGGTGATACCGCCCTGCTCGGGGTGGTGCGCGAAGGCCGCCGCGTTGACCGCGAGCCAGGCGCTCTCGTCCTGCCCGGGCACGAAGGTGCGGACGGTGACGCCGTCGGGCAGCCGGGGCTCGGGCACCCCGGCCGGCTCGGCGTCGAGCGGGCGGCGCATCTGCCGAAGCTCGCGGAAGAGTTTCATGCCGAGCCGCTGGGCGAGGTGCCGGGCGGCGGGGTGCCCGCCGTGCGCCCACACCCGCAGCCGCCGGTCGGTGGCGGCGAGCAGCTCCGCCGCCAGCGCCTGCCCGTGGCCTTGCGAGCGGCGCTGGGGGTGCACCACGAACTCGGCGGACGGCGCCTCCACCGGGTCGGTGCCGTCGATCTGCCCGTAGCCGGTCAGCTCCTCGGTCGTCGTGCCGTCCGGTCCCGGCCGCGGCGTCGGTGTCCACAGCAGCAGGTGCCGTACGCCGGGGCGGCCGGCCTTGCGGATGTGCAGCCGGCCCTGTTCGGACACGGCCGGCTGGCCGTCCTCGGCGGCGGCGGCCTCGATCAGGTCGAGGACGGCCCGGGCGGCATCGTCGGGCAGATCGGTGCGGGTCTCGATGCGGCGGTCGCTCATGCCGTGATCGTACGGCGCGGCTCCGTGCCGTCCCGCGGTGCCACCTGGGGTCGTACCGGGATGATCGCGGCCGACACGCAGGCGGTCGCGGCGGCCAGGACGAAGCCCGGCCAGTAGGCGGTCGCCGAGATCAGCGCGGCCATCGCCGGGGGCACCACGGCGGCGGTCAGGTTCTGTCCGGTGTTGTGCACGCCCAGCGCCCGGCCGGACCAGGCCGCACCGGCCCGCTCGGCGGTGGAGGTGAAGGACAGCCCGTTGGTACTGGCCGAGATCGCGATGGCGACGACCAGCAGGACCGGCGTCAGCGGGGACGGGAAGGCGGTGGTCAGCGCGGTGGCGCCGATCACGACGGCGGTGACCGCGGCGAGCTGCCGCATCGGGCGCATCCGCTCGCCGACCGCGTCGGACCAGCGCCCGACCAGGATGCGGGAGACCGCGCCGAGCCCCTGGGCGACCGCGATGAGCTGTCCGGCGTGCACCGACGACCAGCCGCGCACGTCGACCAGCAGCACCAGCGCGAACGCCCCCGCGGTGAACTGCGGGATCACCAGCAGCGCCGCCGAGCCGTGGATGCGCCACAGCACGTTGGAGCCGCGGTACGGGTTCGGCGCGGGCGCGGCCGCCGCCTTCCGCGTCCGCGCCGGGTCGGCGGCGAACAGCGCGATCAGCACGGCGATCACCCCGCAGGCCACCGCGAGGAAGCCGATCGCGCCGGGCAGGCCGTGCGCGTCCGACAGCGGCGGCATCGCCAGCGCGGCCACGCCCATGCCCAGCGGCGTGGACGTCTGCCGGATGCCCATCGCCAGGCCGCGTTCCTTCGCGGCGAACCAGCCCATCACCAGCCGGCCGCTGGCGGAGTAGACCGAGGCGCCCGCCGCGCCGGCCAGCACCAGCAGCAGTCCGAGGGCGAGCATGCCGTGCGCGGCCCACGCGGCCAGCGCGAGGGCGCCCGCCGCCAGCCCCAGCCCGCAGGCGATCACCACCCGCTCGCCCCATCGGTCGGCCGCGGCGCCCCACAGGTACAGGGCGAGCACGAGACCGGTGGTGGGCGCCGCGACGAGCAGCCCGACCTCGGTCAGCGACAGGTGCTCCTGCTTGCGCAGGGTGTCGGCGAGGTACGGGATGCCGTAGACGAACGCGCAGGCGGCCGTCTGGGCCGCGGTTCCCAGGGCCAGCATCAGCCAGCGACGCATGGGTGCACCTCCTCGGTAGGTGGTGCACCCAACTATGTCGGCTCACCGAAGGGTGAGACAGAGTATTCCGAATAGTGAGACGGAATCCGGTGGCGCCGTGACCCGCGGGTGCCTCAACTCCCGCTGGGCGGAGGGAAGCCGGAGGGCGGGACGTCGGACGGCTGGGTGTCGGGCGGGAGGTCCGGCGGGGCCGTCGGCGCGCCCGGCAGCCGTAGCGCCGCCAGCGTGCCGCCGCCCGGCGCCGGGGAGAGCGACACCTCGCCGCCGGCCTGCTGCGCGGTGCGGGCCACGATCGACAGCCCCAGGCCGCTGCCCGGCAGCGACCGCGCCGACGGCGAGCGCCAGAACCGCTCGAACACGTGCGGCAGGTCCTCCGCCGGAATGCCCGGGCCGTGGTCCCGCACCGTCAGCAGCCCGCCGCGCAGCCGCACCTCGATCTCCCCGCCGGGCGGGGAGAACTTCACCGCGTTGTCCATCAGGTTCACGATCGCCCGCTCCAGCGCGGCCGCCTCCGAGCGGACGAACCACGGCGCCACGTCCGCGACGATCTTCAGGTCCGGGCCGCGCAGCCGGGCCCGGGCCAGCGCCGTCTCCGTCACCTCGTGCAGCGCCACCACCTGGAGCGTCGGCCCCGCGTCCGGCCGGGACAGCTCCTGGAGGTCCCCGATCAGCGCGGCCAGCTCCGTCATCTGCGCCTTCACCGACGCCAGCAGCGCCTTGCGGTCCTCCGGCGGGATCGCCCGCCCGGTCGCCTCGCTGCGCTCCAGCAGCTCGATGTTCGTCCGCAGGCTGGTCAGCGGCGTCCGCAGCTCGTGCCCCGCGTCCGCGATGAGCTGCTGCTGGCGGTCCCGGGACGACGCCAGCGCGGCCGTCATCGAGTTGAACGACGCGGACAGCCGGGCGATCTCGTCCTGCCCCTCGACCGGGATGCGGACGTTCAGGTCCTCGGTCCGCGCGATGTGCTCCACGGTCTGGGTGAGGGTGTCCACGGGCCGCAGCCCGGTCTGCGCGATGAGCAGGCCCGCGCTGGCCGCGCCGACCGCACCGATCCCGGTGACGGCGAGCAGCACCCAGGCGAGGGTGGTGAGCGGATCGGTGACGACGCTCAGCGGGCGGGCCACGGACAAGGCGACCGGCTGTGTCTGGTCCTGCAGGATCAGCCGCACGTTGGTGTTCACCGTGTACACGCGCAGCGCGGTGCCGTCGCTGTGCACGGTGTGGGTCACGGAGACCCGCTGCGGTCCCGAGGTCGCGATGCTGCGGTCGGCCGCCGTCGTCGCGAACGTCTTGGTGCCCGTGATCAGGCAGGTCTTGCCGTCGGGCAGCACGATCTGGGCGGACACGCTCGACGGGTTGATGTTGTACTGGCCGTTGTCGGGCGCCGCGGACTGGCAGGAGAAGGGACCGAGACGGCTGGCGCGCGAGAGTTGCTGCGTCGCGTCCTCCACGCCCTGGCTGAGGGACCTGTCCAGCTGCGAGTTCAGCTCGTTCCGCGTGATCAGCCAGCAGGCCAGCGCGGCCAGCGCGACCGCGATGAGCACCGCGGCCGCCGTGAGGATGGTGAGCCGGGAACGCAGGGGAAGGCGGTTCACGCGTGCCCGCCGTCGGGGGCGCGCAGCACGTAGCCGACGCCGCGCACGGTGTGCACCAGCCGCGGCATGCCGCCGGCCTCGGTCTTGCGGCGCAGGTACATCACGTACACGTCGAGCGAGTTGGAGGACGGCTCGAAGTCGAAGCCCCACACCGACTTGAGGATCTGCTCCCGGGTCAGCACCTGGCGCGGGTGGGTCAGGAACAGCTCCAGCAGGGTGTACTCGGTGCGGGTCAGCTCCACCTGCTGCCCGGCCCGGGTGACCTCGCGGGTGGCCGTGTCCATCCGCAGGTCGGCGAAGGTGAGCGCGTGCGCGTCGTCGTCGGTCCGGCCGGGCGGGGTCGCGTACGAGCTGCGGCGCAGCAGCGCGCGCAGCCGGGCGAGCAACTCGTCCAGTTCGAAGGGCTTGACGAGGTAGTCGTCGGCGCCGGCGTCCAGGCCCGTGACGCGGTCGCCGACGGTGTCCCGGGCGGTGAGCATCAGGATCGGCGTGGTCACTCCGCTCGACCGCAGCCGGCGCGCCGTGGTCAGGCCGTCCATCCGCGGCATCAGCACGTCCAGCACGATCGCGTCGGGGCGGTAGCTGTCCGCCTGCTCCAGCGCGGCGAGTCCGTCGGCGGCGAGCGCGGTGTCGTACCCCTCGAACGCCAAGCTGCGGCGCAGCGCTTCCCGTACGGCCGGCTCGTCGTCCACGATCAGCACCCGCGCGGGCGCCTCGCCGCTCTCCCCGTTACTCATCCGTTCCCTACCTCATGACCCGTCTGTGGTGTCCCCAGCGTCGCACGTCATCCTCGGCGGATGGCGTCGTTGCGCGTGCGCGGCTCGTCCCCGGCGTGCGGCCGTACGACCGGCCACCTGCCGGGGGACGTTCCGGCGACCACCGCGGGCACCTCCTAGTTGCTGTCCCCGCCGGCCCTCAGGTGCGCGAGGTCGGACGTGACGGTGTTGATCGGGATGGCGAACCCGAGCCCCACGCTGCCCGCGCTCGACGAGGAGGAGCTGCTGTCGGAGGAGCTGGAGTACATCGCCGAGTTGATGCCGACGATCTGCCCGCTCATGTTGATCAGCGCGCCACCGGAGTTGCCCGGGTTGAGCGACGCGTCGGTCTGGATCGCCTTGTACGTGGTCGTGGTGCTGCCGGTGCTGCCGTTGTACTGGTTGCCGCCGAAGGAGAACGGCCACTGGTCGCCGCTGCCGCCTCCGCTGCCCCCGCCGTAGCCGTAGCCCTGCTGGCCCTGGCTCTGGTCCTGGCCCTGGCTCTCCTCGACCGGCACGGTCACATCGCGGTTGAGCGCGGAGACGATGCCGCTGGTCACGGTGTCGCTGAGGCCCTCGGGCGAGCCGATCGCCACGACCTGGTCGCCGACCGCGAGCCCGGAGGAGTTGCCGAGGACCGCCGCGGGCAGTCCGCTCGCGCCGTTCACCTTGATCAGCGCGAGGTCCTTCTTCGCGTCGGTGCCGACCACCGACGCGGACGCGGTCTTGCCGCTGCTGTAGGTGACGGAGATGCTCTGGGCGCCCGCGATCACGTGGTTGTTGGTGATGATCTGGCCGTTGGAGGTGATGATGACGCCCGCGCCGGTGGACTTGCCGTCGCTGAGGGTCGCGTTGATCTCCACCACGCTGGGGTTGACCGCCTTGTACACGCCGGCCACGGAGCCGTCCACGGCGGAGGCGTTGACCGCGGCGGCGGACGCCACGCTGTTGCCGGAGTTGTCGGTCGCGTGCCCGATCAGCGCGCCGGCGCCGCCGCCGATCACACCCGCGGCCAGGGCCACCGCCGCGGCGAGCGCGAACGGCCGGCTCATCCGGCGGCGCCGGTGCGGGACGGGCGCGGCACCCAGGGGCGCGGCACCCACGGCCGCGTAGCCGGCCTGGTAGGCGGGCGGCGGCGGGTAGCCGCCGGAGCCGGTCGCGGTCTCGGGGGCCGGGGGAACCACCGACCCCTGGATCACGGTGTGCCCGGGCTCGCCGCCGCCGTAGTACGGGTCCTGGTAGCCGCCCCCGGAGTGCGGGTGCGGCTGCACGGGCGGAGCCGCGGGGGTGGGCGACTCGGAGTACGGCGCCTGCGGGTCGGGCTGGAGCGGAAGCTGCGGGTCGTACGGAAACTGGGGTTCGCCGTTGCGGCTGCTCTCGCTGGTCATGCCTATGACTGTGTGCTCGGTTCATGAGAGCTTCCTGAGTGCACGCTGAGAAGCCCGACAGAAGTAGGTATGCCCGATATAAGGAAGAGCGGTCGGCGGTGCGCGCGGCCCTTATCCGGCCCGTACGGACGCGGTGCGAGGCCCGGTTTTCAGGCCGGTTTCGAGGCTGCTCCACGGCCCTCGCGGCGGCCGGTCTCGGACCGCCCGCGCGGGCCGGTGCGCCGCGTGCTCAGGCGCAGCCGCACGAACCCCGGACGACCAGCCGGGACGGGAACTGCCGGACCCGCTCGCGGCGCGAACCGGGCACCCGCAGCGAGTCGTCGAGCACCGCGTCCACCGCGGCGCGGGCCATCGCCTGCCGGTCGGAGGCGACCGTGGTCAGCGGCGGGTCGGCGAGCGCGGCCTCCTTGACGTCGTCGAAGCCGGCCACCGCCAGCTTGCCGGGCACGTCGATCCGCAGCTCGCGGGCGGCCCGCAGCACGCCGATCGCCTGGTCGTCGGTCGCGCAGAAGATGGCCGGCGGCCGGTCCGGCCCGGCGAGCAGGCCGAGCGCGACCTGGTAGGCGTCGTAGCGGTTGTACGGCGCCTGGAAGAGCCGGCCCTCGGTGGGCTTCCCGGCCTCCGCCATGGCCCGCCGCCAGCCGACCACGTGGTCGGTGACGGGGTCGCCGACCTCCGGGGTGACCTCGGTGCCGCCGAGGCAGGCGACGTAGTCGTAGCCGTGCTCCAGCAGGTGCCGGGTGGCCAGTTGGGCGCCGCCGATGTCGTCGGTGACCACCGCGATGTCGTCGATCGCCTCGGGACGCTCGTGCAGCAGCACCACCCGGGCGTCCCAGGCGTCGATCTCTATGGCGGCGTTCTCGCTGGGACCCTGGCTGATCAGGATCAGCCCGGACACCCGCATGCCGAGGAAGGCCCGCAGGTAGTGCACCTCGCGGTCGTCGAGGTAGTCGGAGTTGCCGACCAGCACCATCTTTCCGCGCTCGGACGCGGCCTGTTCGACCGCGTGCGCCATCTCCGCGAAGAACGGCTGGCGCGCGTCCGGGACGATCAGCCCGATCAGGTCGGTACGGCGGCTGGCCATCGCCTGCGCGACCCGGTCCGGGCGGTAGCCGAGCTGCTTGATGGCCGCGAGCACGCGCTCGCGGGTGGCCGGGGCTACCGGCCGGGGTCCGTTGTTGATGACGTAGCTGACGACCGCGGTCGAGGTCCCCGCCAGCCTGGCCACATCGTCACGCGTCACCTTGGGCACGTCGCGCAGTCTACGCGTGTCCAACCTGCCGTCATATAAAAGTTCAGACGGTCTGCTCGGCCGAACTGCGCTTGTCCACATACTGGTCGGCGGACCGCTCGACCGAGCCCTCCGCCGGGTACCGGCGGCTTCCCTCGCGGTCGGGCTCCTCGGCGGTCCGGTCGCCCGCGCTCGCCTTGTCGGCCTTCTCGGTCCGGTCGCCCTTCTCGGGCTTCTCCGGCGTGACGAAGCGGTAGCCGACGTTGCGCACGGTGCCGATCAGCGACTCGTGCTCCACGCCGAGCTTGGCCCGCAGGCGTCGCACGTGCACGTCCACGGTGCGAGTGCCGCCGAAGTAGTCGTAGCCCCACACCTCCTGGAGCAACTGGGCGCGGGTGAAGACCCGGCCGGGGTGCTGCGCGAGGTACTTCAGCAGCTCGAACTCCTTGAAGGTCAGGTCGAGCACCCGGCCCTTGAGCTTCGCGCTGTACGTCGCCTCGTCGACCGACAGGTCGCCGTTGCGGATCTCCATCGGGCTGTCGTCGTTGCTGATCTGCTGGCGGCCCATGGCCAGCCGCAGCCGCGCCTCGACCTCGGCCGGGCCGGCGGTGTCCAGCAGCACGTCGTCGATGCCCCAGTCCGCCGTGACGGCGGCCAGGCCGCCTTCGGTGACCACCAGCATCAGCGGGCAGCCGGGGCCGGTGGAGCGCAGCAGCTGGCACAGGCTGCGCACCTGCGGCAGGTCCCGCCGGCCGTCGATCAGGATCACGTCGGCACCGGGGGTGTCGACCAGAGCCGGGCCCTCGGCGGGTGCCACGCGCACGCTGTGCAGCAGCAGACCGAGTGCGGGCAGCACTTCGGTGGAGGGTTGAAGGGCGTTGGTCAGAAGCAGGAGTGAACTCACCGGGCGCTCCCGTAGGTCGTCGTCCGGCCGCGGTACGCCGTCACGGACGAGGGCGGTGGTGCCAGGACACGTCTCACGACCTGTCTCAAAACCGAACCCTCCTCGATTTCCGCGAGGCGACACGCATGCCGGAAAGCACGAAAGGACCCGGGGGCGACATTGCCCAGGTCCTCTTCCAGGGAACAATAGCCCACATGGACAGCCCTGCCGAGAGCGACGACAGCCTTTCGCGTGTTTCGGTGGTCACTTCGAGTGGCCGCCGGGCGGTGTTGTTGACATCCGATCGGGTGCCCGTCGAGGCGGAGCACATCCCGGCACCGGCGGGTTCCGGCCGACTGGCGATCGTGGTCGCGCACGGCTTCACCGGCGCCCTGGAGCGGCCCGCGCTGCGCCGCGCGGCCGGGCGGCTGGCGGCCTACGGCGGCGTGGTGGCCTTCTCCTTCCGCGGCCACGGCGGCTCCGGCGGACGCTCCACGGTCGGCGACCGGGAAGTGCTCGACCTGGAAGCGGCGGTGCGCTGGGCACGGCAGTTGGGATACCCGGACGTGGCCACCGTCGGCTTCTCGATGGGCGGTTCGGTGGTGCTGCGGCACGCCGCGCTGTTCGGCGTGGACGCGGTGGTGTCGGTCAGCTCACCGGCCCGCTGGTACTACCGCGGCACCCCGCCGATGCGCCGCCTGCACTGGGTGGTGACCCGGCCGGTGGGGCGGCTGGTCTCGCGCTACGGGCTGCACACCCGCGTCCACACCCGCGACTGGGACCCGGTGCCGCTCTCCCCGGTGCAGGCGGTGCCGCTGATCCCGCCGGCGCCGCTGCTGATCGTGCACGGCGACCGGGACGCGTACTTCCCGCTGGACCACCCGCGCTCGCTCGCCGAGGCGGCCGGCCCCGGCGGCGCGGAGCTGTGGATCGAACCCGGCTTCGGGCACGCGGAGAACGCGGCCGCGCCGGAACTGCTGGACCGGATCGGCACGTGGCTGACCGCCCGCTTTCCCGCGAGCTGACGCCGACGGGCCATGATGGACCCGCACGACGCACTGACCTGAGGACGGAGCGATGGCAGCACCTGACACGGCGGGGCCCGCGGCGGGCACGATCCGCTACTGGGCCGCGGCGAAGGCCGCCGCGGGCACGACGGAGGAGCCGTACCGCGCGGCGACCCTCGCCGACGCCCTGGCCGCGGCCCGCGCACGGCACGCCCGCGAACCGGAGTTCGCCCGGGTGCTGCTGCGCTGCTCCTTCCTGATCGACGGCACGCCCGTCGGCACCCGCGACCATTCCGCGGTCCCCCTGCCAGACGGCGGCACGGTGGAGGTCCTTCCGCCGTTCGCGGGAGGATGAGATGAACGACTTCCACGGCCCCGACGGGCCGCACGGCACCCCTGCCGCCGACGGCGCCCCCGGGCAGACGCCCCCCGGGCAGGCCCCGGCCGAGGGCTACCCCCAGCAGCCGGCCGACGGTCACGGGCAGCCCTACGGCCACTCCTACGGTTACGCGCCGCCGGCCCCCGGCGGCTGGGGCGACGGTGCCCCCGGCTACCCCGACGGCGCCCCCGGCCCGCAGGCGTACGGCCCCGGCCAGGACGCCCACCCGCAGGCCGGGTACGACCCGTCCGGGTACGACCAGGGCGGATACGCCCGGCCCGGGTACGGCACCGGCTACGAGCAGGCCGGCCACGAGCAGACCGGTCACGGCCACGGCGGCTACGCGGAAGGCGGCTACACACAGGGCGGCTACGTCCAGCCCGGTTACGTACAGCCCGGCGCCCCGCCGACCGGCGGCGGGCAGGGCGCGTACGCCGGACCGGGCGACCCCTACGGCGCGGCCGGCCCTGGCCACTTCCACCCGCCCGCCGACGGGACCACCTACGTACCGGAGCCGATCGGCGTGCAGTTGCCCTCCGACGCGGAGCCCGGCAACGGATTCGGGGGGCCCGCGGCCGGCGGCACGTGGAGCGGCCAGGCGGCCGCCGGACAGGGGCAGGCGGCGCCGCCCGCCGCGGACACCTGGGCCGCGGCGCCCGCACCCGCGCCCGCCTGGGGCACCACCCCCGGCGGCGCCCCCGGATACGCGCCCGGCCAGGACGCCGGCTACGGGTCCGGCTACGGGTCCGGCTACGGGCGGCAGCCCGCACCCGCCCCCCGGCACGCCCCGGACGTACCCGTCGCCGCGGCCGCGCCCGCCGGGTACGCCCCGGCCGGAGACCAGCAGGAACCCGAACTGGAACGGACCGCCGCGCTTCCCGTCATCGAACCGGAAGCAGCCCTGCCGCCGCACCGGACCGGCTCGCCGATCATCCCGCCCGGCATCCAGCCCGCCGGGCTGACCGCGGTGCTCGGCCTGCTCCTGGCCGGCGGGGCGGCGGTCGGCAAGCCCGCCCTCGCGGTGGTGCTGGTGCTGCTCCAGGCGGTCACCGCGGCCGGCTGGTTCCGGCTGAACGGCATGTGGCCCGCCCGGCAGGGCATCGTGCTGGCCTTCCTGTCCGGCGTCACCGTGGACATCGCGGTGCTCGCGGTCAGCGGCGGCCACGGCCCGGTCGCGCTGCTCGGCACCCTCGGGGTGTGGCTGCTGCTCGTCCTGGTGCTCCAACTGCGCCACCACGGCTCGGCCGACGAACGCCTCTCGTCGCTCACCGCGACCTCCGCCTCCACCCTGCTCACCGTGGTCGCGGGCGGCTACCTCCTCACCGCCACCTCGCACGCGGGCAGCGACCCGGTCGTGGTCGGGGCGGTCGCGGTGGCCGCCGCCACGCTGGTGCGCGCGGTGCGGCTGCCGGGCGGGGAGCCCGTCTCGCTGGTCGCCGCGCTCGTGGTGGCCGCCGCGACCGGGGCGCTCACCGGCCCGGCCACCGGCTTCGGCTCGGGGCACTCGGTGCTGCTCGCCGCCGCGGCCGGCGCCTGCGCGCTGATCGGCCTGCGGGTGGCCAGTTACGACTGGCCGTCCCGTTTCGTGCACTTCACCGCCGGGGTCGCGCTGCCGCTGACCGCGGCCGCCCCGGTCGTCTACGCCCTCGGTGCCGCACTGACCTGATCACGAGCGTGAGATAAATGATCGGCCCGGCGGGAACCGTACGGGCCCCGCCGCCCGTCAGGCGTTGCGAGCGAGTCGAACGGTAGAACGGTCAACAGCCGGGGAGAACCCATGCGCGCGGCGCGAATAACACTGATCGTGGTCCTGGTCCTGGGCGCGATCTTCGTCGGGCTGGACCGGATCGCCGTGTACGTGGCCCAGAACAAGGCCGCCAGCCAGGCCCAGACCTCGGAGGGCCTGACCGACAAGCCGAAGGTGGGCATCAAGGGCTTCCCGTTCCTCACCCAGGCCCTGTCCGGCAAGCTGCACCACGTGACGATCAACGCCGACGGCGTCGCGGCGTCCAGCGGCGGCCAGAGCGTCCAGGTCGAGGACTTCCACGCCGACCTGTACGACGTGAAGCTCTCCAACGGCTACAGCGAGGCCAAGGCCGACCGCGCCACCGGCGAGGCGAAGATCAGCTACGAGGAACTGACGAAGGCCGCGCCGGACGGGATCACCGTCTCGTACCCGGGCGACGGCACCGACACCGTGCGGATCACCGGCTCCTACCTCGGCACCAACCTCAGCGTGCTGAGCAAGCTCAGCGTCGTGGACCCGAAGTCCGGGGCCGCGCCCAACACGATCCAGCTGCACGCCGAGGGGCTGCCGAAGGAGTTCACCGCGCTCGGGCTGGAGACCAAGCTCCGCAACCAGATCGACTTCACCCCCGAGCTGACCCACCTGCCCGCGGGGCTGGGCCTGACCTCGGTCACCACCGGCCCGGACGGCATCACCATCAAGTTCGGCGGGCATGGCGTGGTTCTCGCAGGCTGAGACGCCGCTGTCCACCACGGCGGCCTCGGCCGACTCGGCACCCCTCGCGCACCGCTCGAACGCGCGCGCGAGGGGTGCCGTGCGTGCGGCGCCCGCAGCTCGTCTTGTTATATGGACAGTCTCGTCTCGTCATGCGATACACCGGTGACACTTCGCGCTTTATTTCCCTACGATCGGGACTCATGAAGCGACAGGCGGACCTCACAAAGCGGCGGGCAGTGGACCTGTGCCGCGTGGCCGCCATGCTCTGTCGACTTTCCTGAAGGGCGCCCGCCCCGCCGCGACGCCGCGGCCCCATGGCCCTCCGCGGCCGGCCCGCCGCCCTCCCCGCTGCCGCCAGGCACCCCCGACGCGCCCGCGCGCTTCGACGCAAGTGACCGCGCCACCGCACATTCCGTACTGCCCCGGAGGAGATCAGCATGAGCCGCAGTGACGTCCTCGTGGACGCCGACTGGGTCGAGGCCCACATCGACGACCCGAAGGTGGTCATCGTCGAGGTGGACGAGGACACCTCGGCCTACGAGAAGAACCACATCAAGAACGCGGTCCGCATCGACTGGAAGTCCGACCTCCAGGACCCGGTCCGCCGCGACTTCGTCGACCAGGCCGGCTTCGAGGCACTGCTGTCGGCCAAGGGCATCGCCAACGACGACACCGTCGTGCTGTACGGCGGCAACAACAACTGGTTCGCGTCCTACGCGTACTGGTACTTCAAGCTCTACGGCCACGACGCGGTGAAGCTGCTCGACGGCGGCCGCAAGAAGTGGGAGCTGGACGCCCGCGAGCTGGTCGACGAGGTGCCCGAGCGCGCCGCGACGACGTACCAGGCCAAGGCCCAGGACACCTCGATCCGCGCCTACCGCGACGACGTGGTGGCCGCGATCGGCGCGCAGAACCTGGTCGACGTGCGTTCGCCCGACGAGTTCTCCGGGAAGCTGCTCGCCCCCGCGCACCTGCCGCAGGAGCAGTCGCAGCGCCCCGGCCACGTGCCGAGCGCGCGCAACATCCCGTGGTCGAAGAACGCCAACGACGACGGCACCTTCAAGTCGGACGACGAGCTGAAGGCGCTCTACGCCGAGGAGCAGGTCGACCTCGCCACGGACACCATCGCCTACTGCCGGATCGGCGAGCGCTCCGCGCTCACCTGGTTCGTGCTGCACGAGTTGCTCGGCGTGAGCAACGTCAAGAACTACGACGGCTCGTGGACCGAGTACGGGTCCCTGGTCGGCGTGCCGATCGAACTCGGCTCGAACTGACGTCGAGCAGGACCCAGACGAGGCGAGGACTGAACCTTATGTGTGGAGCGAAGGCCGGCGGCCCGGACCTGGCAGGAGTTGACGTGGCGAACGAGACGATCATCCAGGGGTCCGTGACCCGCGACGGCGAGCCGGTCAGCGGCTATGTGCGGCTGCTGGACGGCGGCGGCGAGTTCACGGCGGAGGTGCCGACCTCGGCCACCGGGCAGTTCCGCTTCTTCGCCGCCCCCGGCACCTGGACCCTGCGCGCCCTCGTCCCGGGCGCCACGGTCGACCGCACGGTGGTGGCCCAGCAGGGCGCCGCGGCAGAGGTCGCCATCGCCGTCTGACCCGGTCCCGGAAACCCGGACGGGCCGCACCCCGCGCAAGGGGGTGCGGCCCGTCCGCATGCTCTGAGCCGTGGGGCCGTGGGCCCGGATCGGTCGTGGAGCCGTGGAGCCGGGTCAGTCGCGGTGGCGCTTGCGGTTGCGGTTCCCCTCGTCCAACTCCGCCCACCACGCGTCCGACTGCGGGTCGCCGCAGCCGCCTCGCATCCGCTTGTCCGGCTCGGGCGCGGCCTCGTCGGCTTTCCGCTCGGCTTCCTTGCCGCCGCGTGGGCCCTTCTCGTCCCACCACCGGTCCTCGGGGCCTTTCCGGTTCGCCACGATCGCCGCGACGGGCGGGATCACCATGGCGAACAGGCACATGCCGATGGCCGCCTGCACCGACCAGAGGCGCACGACGGACCACGCCAGGACGAAGAGCACTACGCAGGTGCCCATCATGGCGAAATACCAGTGACGACGACGCGCGTACACACTTCAACGGTACGACCGGTACCCCCGAATGGCACCTGCCCGAACGGGCCGACGGGCCGGGGCCCAGCCGGGGCAGGGAAGGCGCCGCACCCCCCGCGCGGCGCGTCGGCCGCGCACCGGGCGGCTCAGCCCGCGGCGGCGTCAAGCAGGATGCGGACCAGCTCGTCGGGCTGCGAGAACATCGGCCAGTGCCCGGTGTCCATCTCGACCAGCTCCCAGGTGTCGCCGGTGAGCAGCTCCGCGACGGTCCCGCTCGGCTCCGGCCAGTCCAGCAGGCACTTGATGTACGTCGCCGGCAGGGCTTCCAGCGGGCGGGGGAGCGCCGCCGGCTCGGTGAGGCTCGCACCCGGGTGGGGCGTGGCGCCGGCCAGCAGCCGGGCGGTCTGCTCGGGGGTGAGCCCCTGGCCGTCGAGGTCCTCCGGCCCGGGCGGCGCCCAGAAGCCGCCGCCCGCGGTGACCGCCTCGGCCACCTCGCCGCCGCCCGGGAAGCTCGTCACGAACGACCCGCCCTCGACCGGCACGTTGGCGTCCACGAACACCACGCGGGTCAGCCGGTCCCCGATCCGCCCCGCGGCCTGGCCGACCGGGATGCCCGAGTAGCTGTGCCCGACCAGGACCACATCGCGCAGGTCGGCGTCCTCGACCGCGCTGACGATGTCCCGCACGTGGGCCTGCTGCCCGGCCGGCTCCTCGCCGCCGCGCTCCGCGACCCCGGTGAGCGTCAGCGGGTGGGCGCCGTGGCCCGCCGCCCGCAGCCGCTCCGCCACCTCGTCCCACGCCGACGAACCGAGCCAGGCGCCTGGCACCAGTACGAATTCCGTCATGCCCGCAACCTAGTGCCGTGACCGGAAAGGTGCACCGGTTCGCGGCGCCCGGCACGCAGACCTTTCCGGCCACGGCACTGGCGGAGGAGGCCGACAACGGCCGTGCGGGCCGCGCTCCGGCCGCCATACGCCGAGGTCAGGCGGGGACCGCACGGGGAAGACCGCACGGGGAAGCCGCGCGCCGGGGGTTCAGTAGACGAGCGCCTGCACGCCGTCCTTGGTGATCTCGCTGACGAACACCTGCGCGCCCGCGATCCGTACACCATCCATGACGTCGCGCTCGGTGATGTCACGGCGGGCCGCGCACTGCGTGCACAGGGTGACCTGGCCGCCGGCCAGCACGGCGTCGAGCAGGTCGGGCAGCGGCGCGGAGTGCGGGAGTTCGAACTCCGCGGCCCGCCCGGGCAGGGCGAACCACGCGGACTCGCCGGTGAGCCAGAGCGACACGTCCACCCCGCTGGCCACGGCGACCGCCGCCACGGTGAACGCCTGCGAGCACCGCTCGGGCGCGTCCGCGCCTGCCGTCACCTTGATCACGACTTTATTTGTCATACGAGCACCCTAAGCGGTGATATAAAGCAGATCCGCGTGGATCGTACGCGCGTACACATACGTGCCCGGGGGGGGCTTGGGTGGGAATCAGGGACGGCAAAGGCCGTCGTGGGGGGCTTGCCGCCGCGGTGACCGGACTGGTCGCGCTGGCGGCGGTGACGGCCGGCGCGGTGATCGCGTTCGGCTCGTCCCCGGGGGGAGCGGACGCCGCCGCCACGCCCTCGGCCACGGCTTCGAGGACCGGCGCCGGCGCACCGTCCGGTTCCGCCTCCGCCTCGTCCCCCGCGCCGAGCGCGTCGCCCATGGCGAAGAAGCCCGCCGGACAGGTGGCGCACGGCACCCACACCGGCGACCTGCGGTACTTCCTGATCCCCCCGCCCGACGGCGCCGACGTCTACGGTGACCCGGCGGGCAGCGCCGACTCGGCCGCCGACGTGGCCGCGGGCTCGGCGGACGGCAGCCAGGCCGCGCGGGCTCTTTCCACCTACGGATTCCGCAACGCCGCGAGCCGTACGTATCTGACGGCCGACGGCGGGTCCGAGGTGTCCGTCGAACTGGTCCGCTTCCGCGGGCCGAGCCAGGCGGCGGCGTACTACTCCTCCTCCGGCTACCAGGCCACCACGCTTCCGCTGCAAGGGAGTTACCCCGCCCGCGGGTACGACCTGGCGTCCGGGTCGGCCGAGTCGTCGGACACGCTGCTGGCGATCTCCTACCAGGGTGACGTGCACATCACGATCTCGGTGACCGGTGGGAAGGCGCCCTCCCGCGCCCTGCTGCAGCACCTGCTCGACGCGCAGTACCAGAGGCTGAGGACGGGTCGCTGACCCGCTCTCCCCATCCCGTGGAGTGACCCCTTGACGCAGGACACCCCTGTCCAGGAACCGGACCCCGTCCCGGTTCCGGAACAGGTTCCAGAACCGGTTCCCGTTCAGGACGCGGAGCCGATCGCGGCACCGGCCACAGAGCCGGTCGCAGAGTCTGCGGCGGAGCCGGCTGCCGAGTCCACGGCGGAGCTCGTCGCAGAGTCTGCGGCGGAATCTGCCGCCGAGCCGCTCGCCGAACCCTGTCCGGGGCCCTTCCCCGAGCCCCCGACGTACAAGCCGCGGCGGCGCGGGCGGACCACGCTGCTGATCGCCGCGGCCGCGGTGCTCGGCGTGCTCGCGGGCGGCGGCCTCGGCTACCACATCCAGCAGAAGCGCTCGCCGACGCCGCTGCCGCCGCTCACCGGGCCGGTGCTCGCCCAGCCCAAGGGGGCCGGCCCGGCGGCGCCGAAGCTGCCCGCCGCCCAGGACGGCGGCCTGGTCTACCAGGGCGACCTGCTCAAGCTGCTCGTGCCGACGCCCAAGGGCGCCAAGGAGGAGACCCGGGACTGGGTGTCGCTGCTGGAGTACGCCGACGGCTACACCCACGCCGGGAGCATGTTCAGCACGTTCGCGAGCGAGTCCTTCCAGCGCAGCGTCGAGGCGGACTGGACCGACAAGCATGGCGACTACTACGAGGTGCACCTCACGCAGTTCCGGGACGAGGGCTACGCCGGGACGCCGTCGCTCTTCCAGGACCAGCGGAACATCGCCGACAGCTCGCCGAACAGCGGCCCCGGGACGGACCTCGCGGGCGTCACGGACGGCAGGGCATGGGGTTCGGCGAAGCCGTACCAGGAGGCCGGATACCTGAGCGACTACCTCGCTCGCGGCCTCGGGCGGGTCGGCAACATCTACGTCGAGGTCTACATCGACTCGCTGCACCCGGTGAAGTCCGGGCGGATCAAGCCCATTCTCGAGAAGCAACTGGAGCGGCTGTGAGCGACGAGACCCCTCCGCGGAGACCGGAGGACCTTCCGGCCGCTGCCCCTGACCTGCCTCCGGCGGTACCCCCGGCCGAGCCCCCGGACGTAGCCGCCGGCACGCCGCCGGTGCCGATGCTCCCCGCGGCACCCCTGCTTCCGCCGGAGACGGCCGGGCCCGCTGCCGTACGGTCCAGGCGCGGGCTCGCGCTCGGGCTCGCCGCCGTGCTGGTCGCGGTCGTGGCGGGCGGCGGCGTCGGGTACGCCGTGCTGCACGGCAAGGACGGCAGGACGGACGCGAAGCCCGCCGCCACCCCGTGGACCGAGCCGACCCCGACCGCCACCAAGGCGTTCGGCACGCGGTCCGGCGGCAGCCACTACGGCAGCCCGCGACTGCTGCTCCTGCCGATTCCCGGCGGCTACCTGCCCGGCCCCGACGTGGACGAGTACGGCAACGACGTCGCGCTCGACGCCGAGCAGGCGCAGCGACTGGTCAAGGGCGACTCCCGGGACATGTCCGCGAAGGAGCGCAAGGAGCTGAACGAAGCGGTGGACAGCCTCCACATCGAGAGCGCGGGGATGCGGACCTACACCCAGACCGGCGGCGGGCTGGTGGTCCAGATACGCATCGTGCAGATGAGGAACAAGCAGGCGGCGAGGGCGGAGACCGACTACTTCACCGCCTTCACCAAGGCCATGGGCGTCTTCCGTACCGGCCCGAAGGTGAAGGGCTACCCGAAGGCGACCTGCGTCCTGCCGCCCGCCGAGCCGGGCGACGCCCTGGACGAGATGACCTGCCAGGCCACCGAGGGCGACCTGATGGTGACGATGACCGCCGACGGCCCGCGGCCGCTGGCGAAGTCCGACGCGGTCGACCTGCTGCGCGACCAGCTGGACCGGATCAAGGACCCGGGGATGACGGTCTGATGACGGAGACGACGACACCTGAGACGCCGGCCGAGCCGGCAGCCGAGCCGCCGGCCGAGCCGGCAGCAGAGACCCCGGCCGAGCCGGCACTCGTGACGGCCGCCCCCCAACCGTCCGAACCGCCCGCGCCGCCCATGCCGCCCGTGCCGCCGCTCGCGCCGCGGCCGCCCAGGCGGAAGCTGCGGGCCGCGATCCGGTGGACCGCCGCCGTGCTGGTCTTCGCCGCGCTCGGCGGGGCGGCGACGTACGCCGTGACCCAGCCGGAGCGGACCGAGATCCCGGGGCTCAAGACACCCGACGACGGCCGCTGGGCGTATCCGCCGATCGCGCTGCCGAAGCTTCCCTCGGGCAGGCCGCGCCCGCTGGTCTCGGCCAACCCCTCCGGCGTGCACTACACCGACGAGCGGTCGCTCCTGCTGCCGCTGCCCGAACAGGCCGTGCCGGACCGCTCCTTCCCCGGCACGACCGGGTGGCTGCCGACCGCGGCCTACCAGAAGCGGTACGACTTCGGGCTCCCGGACGTCGCGCGCGACGCCGACCTCGCGCTGCGCGCCGACGCGGTGCGGCACATCGCCGCCCGCGCCTGGACCATGCCCGACGGCACCAGGACCGAGGTCTACCTGGTGCAGTTCCTCACCACCGGGTACCGCGTCGTCTACTTCGACGGCATGGCGGGCGTCTCGGTCAGGGGCGCTCTCGACACCGTCGAGGACCCCAAGGTGCAGTCCCCGTCGATCCCGCGGACGGTCGCCGTGACCGCCCAGGCCGAGCTGAAGTCGAGCGGGGACACCTCGACCCGTCTCGCGATGCTCAACGCGGGCGACACGTTCGCCCTGGTGGTGCAGACCCGCAAGGGCTCGCTGCCCGCGGTGCCCTTCCACCAGACGGTCCGCCTGCAGGCCCAGTTGCTGGGCTGAGCCGCCACGGGCGCGGCCTGGCCGCGCCCGTGGCAGGGCCGCGCACTAGACTTGCCCGCGGTTCGTGCCGTACCCGCGCGCGGACCTGCACCGTCTGCCGCCCGAGGAGCCCCTCCGTGGAAATCCAGTACTACTTCGACGCCCTGCTCGTCCTGGTCTGCCTGGGCGTCGCCGCGTTCGCGCTCTACGCGGTGAAGAAGCTGTACCAGGGCCAGCGCTGACATGATCGAGATCCCCTCCGACCTGCACCCGACGCTGGTCCCGCTCGCCTTCCTGCTGGGGCGCTGGACCGGGGCGGGCGTGCACGACTTCCCCGGCGCCGAGAAGTGCAACTTCGGGCAGGAGGTCGCCTTCACCCACGACGGCCGGCCGTTCCTGGAGTACACCTCGCACACCTGGGTGCTGGACGAGGAGGGCCGCAAGGTCAGGCCGCTGGAGTCCGAGACCGGCTACTGGCGGATCGACGCCGAGCGCAAGGTGGACGTGACCACCACCCGCGACGAGGGCGTCGTCGAGATCTGGACCGGCGAGCTGGCCGACGGCAAGCCGCAGATCGACCTGGTCACGGACGCGGTGGCGCGGCTGCCGGTCGCCCCCGCGTACAGCGGCGGCAAGCGGCTCTACGGGTACGTCAACAGCGACCTGATGTGGGTCGGCGAGAAGGCCACCCCCGAGGTGCCGCTGCGCGCGTACATGTCGGCGCACCTGAAGAAGGTGGTGGACCCCAAGGAGTGGGCCGCCGATGTGAAGGACCTCCCCGACGACGGAATCGCCTTCTTCAAGTAGGCGTACCTACACTGGCCCTGTGGCGAGCACTGACTGGAAGAGCGATCTGCGGCAGCGCGGGTACCGGCTGACCCCGCAGCGCGAGCTTGTGCTGGAGGCCGTCGACGCCCTCGACCACGCGACGCCCGACGGCATCCTGTGCGAGGTGCGCAAGACCGCCTCCGGGATCAACATCTCCACGGTCTACCGGACCCTGGAGCTGCTGGAGGAACTGGGCCTGGTCAACCACGCCCACCTCGGCCACGGCGCCCCCACCTACCACCTCGCCGACCGGTACGACCACATGCACCTGGTCTGCCGGGACTGCGACCGGGTGACCGAGGCCGACGTGAGCTTCGCGGCCCCGCTCAAGGACGGGCTGCGCGCGGAGTTCGGCTTCGAGACGGACATGAAGCACTTCGCGATCTTCGGCCGCTGCCGGGACTGCGCCCGCAAGGCCGCGCAGGAAAGCTAGCGCCGTACGCTTGACCGCATGAACAAGAGCCCTTTGCTGTCGCTGCCCGGCGCCGTCCCCGCAGAAGGCCCTGACGAAGGCGTCGCCGCCCACTACGGCGACCTCTTCCGCGAGCAGCGCGCGCTCGCGGACGGCACCGGTTTCGTGGACCTGTCGCACCGCGGAGTCGTCACCGTCAGCGGGGCGGACCGGCTCTCCTGGCTGCACCTGCTGCTCACCCAGCACGTCGAGCAGCTCCCGCCGCACCAGGCCACCGAGGCGCTGATCCTGTCCGCGCACGGCCACATCGAGCACGCCCTGTACCTGGTCGACGACGGCACCACTACCTGGATGCACGTCGAACCCGGCAGCCAGGAGGCGCTGATCGCCTACCTGGAGAGCATGAAGTTCTTCTACCGGGTCGATGTCGCCGACGCCGCCGACCAGTACGCGGTGGTGTACCTGCCGGCCGGTTCGATCGCCCAGGTGCCCACCGAGTGGGCGGTGCGCGAGACGCCGTACGGCCGCGACGTGTTCGTGCCGCGCGACAAGCTGGAGGGCTTCACGGCCACGGCGGGTCCCCCGGCCGGCGTGCTCGCCCACGAGGCGCTGCGGATCGAGGCGCACCGGCCGCGGGTGGGCCTGGAGACCGATCACCGTACGATCCCGCACGAGCTGGGGTGGCTGGAGAGCGCGGTGCACCTGCAGAAGGGGTGCTACCGGGGCCAGGAGACCGTCGCCCGCGTGCACAACCTGGGGCGGCCGCCGCGCCGCCTCGTCTTCCTCCACCTCGACGGCAGCGAGGTGCGGCTGCCGGCCCACGGCGCTCCCGTGCGCGTCGCCGTCGAAGGCGCCGACCCCGCCGAGGGCCGCGCGATCGGCTTCGTCACCTCTTCCGCCCGGCACTGGGAGCTGGGCCCCATCGCCCTCGCCCTGGTCAAGCGGAACACCCCGGAGCACGCGACGCTGATCGCCGACGAGAACACCGCGGCGGCCCAGGAGACGGTGGTCGCGCCGTAGCCGCGCCGGCAGTGCGGTCCACGGCCCGCCCGCGCACCGCGAGGTCCGGGGGCGGGCCGTGGATCTCCGGGCGGACGGTCAGAGGTCGAGGACGACCGTGAAGGGCCCGTCGTTGGTGAGGGAGAGCTTCATGTCGGCGCCGAAGACCCCGGTGGCGACGGTCGCGCCGAGCCCGCGCAGTTGCGCGACCGCCTCGTCGACGAGGGGCTCGGCGACGGCGCCGGGCGCGGCCGCGTTCCAGGTGGGCCGGCGCCCCTTCCGGGCGTCACCGTAAAGCGTGAACTGGCTCACCACGAGCAGCGGCCCGTCGACGTCGGAGCAGGACCGCTCCTCGGGCAGAATCCGCAGGCTCCACAGCTTGCGGGCGAGTGCCGCCGCCTTCTCCTTCGTGTCGTCGTGCGTCACACCGACCAGGACGCACAGTCCCGGTCCCTGGATGGCGCCGACGGTCTCCCCGTCGACGACGACCTTCGCTTCGCTCACCCGTTGGGCCACCGCTCGCATGCCCCCATTGTCGCGGGTCGCGGCGGCCGTACCCCACACGGGTGAGAGCCACCCGACGAGGCGGCGGCGTACGCCCGGTCGGCGGGGTCGCACAACTGTTGTGACGGCCGTTCGGGTGCAGAGTCGCTGCGGGGTGCCAGCGGCAGATGGCAGCATCAAAGCCGGGAGGGGCGTGTGGCACGCCCGGAGGGGACGAAAGGTATGACCAGATCCGGCGCCGGAGAGACATCCGGCACCGCGCGACGGGCGCTGTCCGTGGCACCCGGCTCCGCCGTATCGAGGGCCGCCGCGTCCGCGGCGCATCGCACAGCAGGAAGGGCCAACCCATGCTGAAGGCCGACGCTACCGGCCCACTGCGACCGCCCGCGCCGCGCGGTCCGCTCGCCGATCCGCCCGCGCCCGACCTGGGCGGGATGGACCTGGCGGCGCTGCGCACCCTGCGCCGTGAGGCGCAGCGGGAGGAGGCGGACCTGTCGTACCTGCGGCGGATGCTGCACGGGCGGATCGACATCCTGCGTGCCGAACTGGCCCGGCGCGGCGGCCCGGAGGCGCCTGCCGCGGACGCGGAGGAGGGCGCCGCGGGCGGTGGCGGCTCCGCCGGGGGCAGGTCGGCCGGGGGCAGAGCGGCCGCCGGCGGGGTGGCCGGCGCGGGCGGGCCCGTGGTGGACCGGCTCTCGGAGATCCTGGCCGACGGGCCGTCGCGGGTGCGCTCCTCCGCACGGCACGTCACGCTCGGCACGCCGTTGACCGAGCGGGTGCGGCTGCTCGCCGAGGAGATGCTCTCCGAGGTGGAGCTGTCCGACCTCGACGCCCGTACCGACCCCGAACTGCACGCGGCGATGGCCCGGTTGGCCGGTCACGAGCAGCAGGTCTCGCGCCGCCGCCACACGCTCCAGCAGACCGTGGACGGCTGCTCGGCGGAGATCACCCGGCGCTATCGGGCGGGCGAGGCGCATGTGGAGGACCTGCTGGCGGAGGGCTGACGTACCGGCGCCCGGGCGGTCCGCGCCGGTACGGTCCGGGGCCTGCCGGTCCGGGGCCTGCCGGTCCGCACGGGTCGGTCCGGGGCCTGCCGGTCCGCGCCGGTGCGGGCCGGCCCGTCCGGGCGGATATTCGTGTGCGGGGCGCGGAGCGGCGCGCATATGGTGCCGGGCATGACTGCTGAGATCCGCACCCTCGAAGAGTCCGATGTCGCCGACTGGGTGCGGGCGCAGTACGCGGGCTTCCACCTCGGGCCGTCGGTCGACGCGGAGGTGGTGGCGACCCGCCGCTCGCTGATCGACCTGAGCCGGTCCCGGGGGGCGTTCGACCGGGGCCGCTGCGTGGCGACCTTCCGCAGCATGCCCCGGGAGCTGACGGTGCCGGGCGGCGCGGCGGTGCCCGCGTCGGCGGTCACCAACGTCTCGGTGACCGCCACCCACCGCCGGCGCGGGCTGGCCGGGCGGATGATGGCCGCGGACATCGCCGACGCCAGGGAGCGCGGGGACGCGGTGTCGATCCTGATCGCCGCCGAGTACCCGATCTACGGCCGGTTCGGCTTCGGCCCGGCGACCTGGGTGACGAACTGGGAGGTCGATGTGGCGCGGGCCGCGCTCGACCACCGCTACGCCGGTCCGGACGACGGCGGCCGGGTGGACATGGCCACCCTGGCGGAGTTGGGCGAAGCCGGTCCCGCGCTGCACGACCGGGTCAGGGCGGCGACGCCGGGCGCGATCGACCGGCCGCCGCTGTGGTGGCGGCGGACCACCGGCGAGGTGCGGCTGCCGGAGTGGAAGGAGCGGTACTGCGCGCTCTACCGCGGCCCGGACGGCGAGGTCGACGGGTTCGTCCTCTGGGACGTGCAGGACCATCACTGGCCGGGGAAGCTGCCGCGGGCGGAGCTCACGGTCGGGGACCTGATCGCGGCCACCCCGGCCGCCGAGCAGGCGCTGTGGCGGTTCCTGCTCTCGATGGACTGGATCACCCGGATCACGTCCGGGTACCGCGCGCCCGACGACATCATGCCGCTGCTGCTGGGCGACCCGCGCGCGGCCCGCCCCGAGGCGTACGCCGACTTCATGTGGCTGCGGGTGCTGGACACCCCGGCCGCGCTCACCGCCCGCCGCTACGAGGGCGCCGCCACCGGCCTGGTGCTCCAGGTCCACGACGAGGTGCGCGACGGCGACCGGACCGTGGCGGGCCCCGCCGCCGGCCGCTTCCTGCTGGAGACCGACGACAAGGGGGCCGCCTCCTGCACCCCCTCGACGGCGCCGGCCGACCTGTCGCTGTCGGCCGCCGACCTCGGCTGCCTGTACCTCGGCGACGAGTCCGCGGTCCGGCTGGCCGTGCTCGGCCGGATCACCGAGCACCGCGCGCAGGCGGCCCGAGTCGCGGACACCCTCTTCCGCACCCCGCGCCGCCCCTGGTGCCCGGACGTCTTCTGACCGCCTGGCGCGGAACCTTCCGACCCGCCGGCGGCACCGCGCCGGCCGCCTGGGCGTCGCGGCGCGGCTGCCGGCGGGCTGGTGCCGGCGGGCTGCTGGCGGTGGGCTACTGGCGGCCGAGGGACATCCACTTCGACGGGTCGGCGAGCGGTTCGAAGCCGAGCTTCGCGTAGACGCCGTGCGCGTCGGCGGTCGCCAGCATGACGCGGCGTATGTCGTACGGCGCGAGGTGGTCGCGGACGGCGGCGACCAGGGCGGTGCCGAGGCCGTTGCCGCGGGCGGCCGGGTCGACGAACACGTCGCAGAGCCAGGCGAACGTGGCGAGGTCGGTGACGACGCGGGCGTATCCGTGCTGCTCGCCGGTGGTCTCGTGGTACGCCCCGAAGTTGAGGGAGCCGGCCATCGCGGCCTGCTGCTTGTCGAGGGAACGTCCCTTCGCCCAATACGAGTCGACGGACAGCCACTGGTGGATGCGGGGGACGTCGAGGCGGGCCGGATCGGCGGAGATCTCATACATGGCCGGAAGCGTAGAGCTGCTTAAGAGTTCCGTGCACGACATTTAACTGGACCTTGCGACGACCGGCGGCGCAGACTCGCAGACATGATCCACGTACCGCTGATCACGCCGTTCGGGCCGGACGGCCGGGTCGACCTCGCCGCGCTGGAGCGCCTCGGCCACGATCTGCTGGAGGAGGGGGCCGGCGGGCTGGTCGCCCTCGGCACCACCGCGGAGGCCGCCGCGCTCGAACCGGACGAGCGGGCCGCGGTCACCGCCGCCGTCGGCCGGATCTGCCGTGCGCACGGCGCCCGCTTCACCGTGGGGGTGGGCGGTGCCGGCTCCACCCGGCGTGCCGCCCGCGAGGTGGCCGCCCTCGCCGGGCTGCCCGAGGTGCCCGACGCCGCGCTCGTCACCGTCCCCTCCTTCACCCGGCCGGGCGAGGCCGGGGTGCTCGCCCACTTCCGCGAGGTCGCCGCCGCGAGCCCGGTGCCGGTGCTGATCTACCACGTCCCCTACCGCACCGGGCAGCCGCTCTCTGCCGCCGCCCTCGTCGCCCTCGCGGCGATCCCCGGGGTGGCGGGCGTGAAGTACGCGGCGGGCGAGGTCACCGCGGAGACCGTCGCGCTTCTCGCGTCGGCGCCCGAGGGCTTCGAGGTGCTGGCCGGCGACGACGTCTTCGCCCCCGCGCTGCTGGCGCTCGGGGCCCATGGCGCCATCCTGGCCTCGGCGCACCTGGCGACCCGGGAGTGGGCGGCGCTCGCCGCGGCGGGCCCCGGCGCCGGTGACGTGTCCGGCGGGCGCGGGCTGTCGGCGCTGGCCGCCGCCGTCTTCAGCGAGCCGAACCCGGCCGTGGTGAAGGCCGTCCTGCACGCGCAGGGCCGCATCCCGACCCCGGACGTACGGCTGCCGCTGCTCCCGGCGAGCCCGTCGGCGGCGGCCGCGGTGCTCACGGCCCTCGTGGCGGTGGAGGGCGCCCCGCGGGAAGCCGGAGTCGCGGCCGCGGCCGGCCCCGGCCGTCTCGCCCCGTGAAATCGCGCGGCGCCCCACGCCCGGGCCGGGGGATACTCGAAACGGACGGGCACCCCCAGACAGGCATGATCGGAGAGATACCGCAATGAGGATCGGAATCGTCGGAGCGACCGGACAGGTCGGCGGGGTCGTCCGCAAGGTGCTGGCCGAGCGGAAGTTCCCCGTCACGCAGCTCCGCCTCTTCGCCTCGGCCCGTTCGGCGGGCCGCACCCTTCCGTGGGAGGGCGGCCCGGACGGCGCCACCGTCACCGTCGAGGACGCGGCGAGTGCCGACTACTCCGGTCTGGACATCGTCATCTTCTCCGCGGGCGGCGGCACATCCCGCGCGCTGGCGGAGAAGGTCGCCGCACAGGGCGCCGTCGTGATCGACAACTCCTCCGCGTGGCGACGCGACCCGGACGTCCCGCTGGTGGTCTCCGAGGTCAATCCGCACGCGATCGCGGCCCGCCCGAAGGGCATCATCGCCAACCCGAACTGCACCACGATGGCCTTCATGCCGGTGATGCGCCCGCTGCACGAGGAGGCCGGGCTGGTCGCGCTGGTCGTCGCCACCTACCAGGCCGTATCCGGCTCGGGCCTGGCCGGCGTGGCCGAACTGCACGGCCAGGCGGTGAAGGTCACCGAGCAGGCCGACGGCCTCACCTTCGACGGGTCGGCCGTCGAGTTCCCCGCCCCGGCGGTCTACCAGCGGCCCATCGCCTACAACGTGGTGCCGCTCGCCGGGAACCTGGTGGACGACGGCAGCTTCGAGAGCGACGAGGAGCAGAAGCTGCGCCACGAGTCCCGCAAGATCCTGGAGATCCCCGAGCTGAAGGTGTCCGGCACCTGCGTACGGGTCCCGGTCTTCTCCGGCCACTCGCTGCAGATCAACGCCCGCTTCGCCCGCCCGATCAGCGTCGCGCGGGCGTACGAACTGCTCGCCGCCGCGCCCGGGGTGGAGATCTCGGAGATCCCCACCCCGTTGCAGGCCGCGGGCGCCGACCCCTCCTACGTGGGCCGCATCCGGCAGGACGAGACGGTCGAGAACGGCCTCGCGCTGTTCGTCTCCAACGACAACCTGCGCAAGGGCGCCGCGCTCAACGCGGTGCAGCTCGCGGAGCTGGTGGCGGCGGAGCTCGGGGCGGCGGAGCTCGGAGCGGTCACGGTCTGAGGGGTCATGGTCTGCCAGGTCACCGCCTGGCGTCGGGGCGGTGCCCGGTCGACGTCACCCGTGGGCCACGGCCAGCCGGAAGGCCGCCAGCACCGCCTCGGACTGGACCCGCACCTGCTCGTCGACCGGCACCCAGACCGGGTCGTGGCCGAGGGTCAACTCGTCTGCCCAGCGGACGAGTTGGCGCTCGCATACGACCTTGACCTCGGCGGTGGCCGGGCCCGGGCGGCCGTCGAGGAGCCGTAGCAGCGTGCCGGCGGCCCGCAGGGGAATCCTGCGGGCCGCGATGTCGAGAGCCGCGAGGTGCGCGGCGGTCAGCGGGACCGCGTCCGGGGGCATGCGCTCCCACTCCGCGGCGACCTGCGGGCAGGCCGCGGCCAGTTCCGTCGCGACCCGCAGCAGGTGGGCGCGGTCCGGGGCCGTGGCCGGCAGCACCGCCCGCACCTCCGCGATCAGCACCTCGACCCGGCGCGCGTGAGCCCGCAACTGCCGTCCCAGCCGGGCCAGTTCGCCGGCCGCCTGCGGATGCGGAGCGGGGTCGGTGACCGTACGGGCCGACCACATCGGCACCTCGAACAGCGCGGTCATCCCGCCGTGGCGGTGCGGCCGGGTCCAGGTCGAACGGTCGACGTCCGCCGGCAGCCGGTCCGACCTGGCCCGCGCGCCCGGCTCGGGCAGCACGTAGACACCGGGCCCTGACACCGTCCACCGCAGCGCGTCATAGGTGCCGGTCTGCACCGGAACGTCGTGCTCGGCCGCCAACTTGCCCAGCGGCTCGGCGAGTCCGGGTATGTCGCGGGTCAACTGCACCCAGCAGCCGCCGAGGTCGTTGCCGTGCAGCGAGCACTGGAGGACCGGCCGCAGCTCGTCGATCAGGTCCAGCAGCACCTGGGACTCCGGGAGTTGGTCGTCCGGCGGCCGGATCGACGGGGCCCACTCCGGTTGCTCGTCGGGCGGCGGGCGGTACGCGTGCCGGAAGTGCGCGGCGGGGGTGCGGCGTATCGGCGGCCCGGCTTCGTGGCGCACCGCGCCGTCGGGGTCCAGGCACAGCAGCAGGTGCCAGGTCGCGTCGGCGCCGGCGTGCAGCAGCGGGTCGTGCGCGACGCGTTCGGCCAGCCGCAGGGCGGTCGCCGCCCCCACCCGCTCATCGGAGTGCGGCCCCGCCACCACCAGGACGTTCCGCCGTCCGTGCCCCACGGTCAGTACGTGCAGCGGGCGCCCGGCCCGCGATCGGCCGACCGCCCGCAACTCGCACAGGCCGGGATGGAAACCGGCGAACGCCGCCGCCGTCGCCACCACCCCCGCGACACTCGGATAGGCGTCGGCCATCGCCGAAGTCACGCTCCGCCGGTCGTCGTTGCCACGGGATCTCCTCGCTGTCCAAATCAACGGCCCCACGATGAAGTTGACGGGGTAATCGCCGATTTGCCCGATGCCCCGCCAAGGTTCCGACCCCTTCGTCCCCCTGTCAAGACCGCCTCGCGCCCGGAAGCGGACCGGCACTCCCACGGCGTCTCGTGCCGCCTCACCCGCCTCACCCGAGCCCCGCGGCGGCGGCCAGCACCGTCCGCGCCTGCAATTCCATCTGCTCGGAGATCGGCACCCACACCGCGTCCATCGCCGCGATCAGGTCCCCCGCACCCGCATCGAGGCGCCGCTCCAGCCGGGCCCGCAGCCGGGCGGGCGGGCTGTCCGGGTCCTCGTCCAGCCGCGCCTCGTCGAGCAGCCGCAGCAGCGTCCCCGCCGCCCGCAGCGGCGCCCGCCGCGCGGCGATGTCGAACGCGGCGACGTGCGCCATGGTCAGCGGCACCGGCGACTCCCGCCCGATCGCGTCGAAGTCCTCCGCGAGCGCCGCCCACCCGTTGACCGCCTGCCGTGCGGCCCGCAGCACCGGCCCGTCCGCGGCGTCCCCGAGCAGTTCCAGCGCCTGCTCGAACGCCTCCTCCCCGGTGGTCCCCTCGTTCCGCAGCCGCGCCGCCAGCACGGCCAGCGCGTACGCCGGGTCCGGGTGCGGCTCGGCGTACGCCACCCGCCGGGTCGCCCACATCGGCACCTCGACCCGCAGTTCCGGTCCGTACTGCCGCCCCGGCCCCGCCGGCCGGACGAAGACACCGGGCCCGGCGCCGTGCGAGGACAGCGCTTCGTACGTGCCGGTCTGCACGGGGATGTCGAGTTCGGCGGCGATCTTCCCGAACGGCTCGGCCAGCCCCGCCACTTCGGCGGAGAGCCGGACCCAGGCGCCCCCCACGTCGGTGCCGTGCAGCGAGCAGCGCAGCACCGGCCGCAGCTCGTCGACGAGGGCGGACAGCGCCAGCGTCTCGGGGAGCCGGCCGGCGGCTGCGGGCAACGAGGCGGCGGCGTAAGGGCGTTCGGAGGAGGCGGGGCGGTAGGCGTGCCGGAAGTGCACCGCGGGCGGGCGGGGACCGGCCGGGCCCGTCTCGTTGAGGAGCGCGCCGTCGGGGTCGAGGCAGAGCAGGAAGTCCCAGGTCAGCCCGGCTTCCTTGAGCCGTCGCCGGTCGTGGACGGCCTGCTCGGCCAGCCACAGCACGGTGCCGCCGCCCGCCTGCTCGTCGCAGTTCGCGCCGGCCACCACGAGGATGTGCCGGCCGCTGTCCCGCGGGTGCCCGACGGACAGCAGCCACAGGGGCCGCCCGGACCGGGACTCGCCGGCCAGCCGCATCCGGCACAGGTCCGGGTGGCGCAGCGTGAGCATCCGGGCCGCCGCGGCGACACCCGCCACCGTCGGAAACGCGTCTGGCCCGCGCATGACCGCTCCTTCGCTGCCGTCGCCCGCCGTCCGGCCGTACAGCCGTGCCTGCACGTGCGGGGGCGGTGCCTTGCCTGCTGTGCGTTGCGTGCTGTGCCTGCTGTGCGTGCTGTGCAACGGAGTTGGCGGCGCGGCTCGATCGGCGGTGGTGCGCCCCGCCCCAGCGTCGGCGGGCGGCCCGCGGGTGTCAAGAGTGCCCAGCGGCCACTCCGGCGGCGTGCGAACGGGCGATGTCGGGCCCGCGGTACATGTCCTCGGGGATGCTCGCCAGCGCGGACTCCCGCAACCGGCCGCCGAGTCCGTACAGTTCCTGGAAGCTCATCAGCAGCGGCCGCCAGCGGTCGGGGTCGATCCGGTCGCGCGTGCCGGGCATCCGGATCGCGTCGTGCACGAGCACTCGCTGCACCCGCACCTCGAACACCACGATGCCGCCGCGCTGTTGGGGGTCGTCGTCGGCGAGCGGATGGGTGGCCTCGACCACCGCCTCCATGGCCACCGGGCACTGCGCGGCGCGCGGCGGCCGTACGGTTTCCGAGTCGACCGGGGTGAGCCCGGCGCGGGCGAACTTCTCCTTGTGGAAGCGGTATCCGCGCTTCTGCTTGCCCTCGGGCACGGGGTCGCGGCCGGTGGTCAGGGCGAGCGCGTCCACGGCCGCGGCGAGCGAGTCGTCCGGCAGGTTCAGCACGCATTCGCCGGTCCTGAGCAGGTTCAGCGTGGTCTGCGACCTCGCGCCGAGCCCGAGCATCGCCCGCCAGCCGAGCCAGAACGCGGACGACATCGGCGCGAGGTTCGCGCTGCCGTCCTCGTTCTCGGTGGAGAGCAGCACCACGGGGGTGCCGAAATAGAGGATGCCGGGCTCGATCCGGGTGTGCTGGGCGGCGGGGCCGCCGGTCCGGCCGTCGGCGTGGTTCTGGGCGTTTCGCGTGGTCATACGGCCAGTCTTGTCACGGGTGCGGGACGGTGCTGGCGGGAATCGGACGTCGCGCGGGCCGTACGGGCCGTACGCGGTTGCACGCGTCGCACGCGGTTGTGCCGTCCGGACCGGCCCGCGCGGGGGAGCACCGGCCGGCACGGATCAGGGTGCGGCGTTCCCCGGTGCCCCGCCGACCGTCCAGCCCGTGTCCGCCGCCCACCGTTCGGCACCGGCCATCAGCACCTCCGTGGCCGTCGCCTTGATCTGGCCGTAGTCGAAGATGTCGGGCACGCTCGCGGCCAGCCGCCGCTTGAACGCGCCCCAGCCCGCGCGGGCGGCCTCGTCCGCGCGCAGGTAGTCGCGGAAGAGCAGCGCGAAGCGGGAGTTGGGGCCGTCAGCCCGCCGCAGGTGCACGTTGCAGGAGCGCGCCCCGGGCGGCGGCGCGAAGACGAGCTTGCGGCACTCCCGCCCGCCCGACACCTCCGTCCGGTTCCACGGCTCGGGCCGGCACCGGAAGCCGATCGCGGCGAGCAGCGGCTCCAGCCGTGCCTCGTCCACGTCGCCCACCCGCACCTGCACGTCCACGCAGTCCTTCGCCGCCAGGCCCGGCACGGACGTCGAGCCCACATGGTCGATCGCGACCGCCTCCGCGCCCAGCGCCCCACCCAGCACCCGCGCCAGCTCCACGAAGTCCGCCCACCACGTGCTCTGGTACGGCACGACCCGCACCGGCTTCAACTCGTCCTCGAACGGCATGGTTCGGCACGCTACCAAGCCCGGGCGCCGGAGCCGTCGTAGGATCTTCACCCGCTGCCGGAGGGAGCCGCGCGATGTTCACGGTCGAGGAGCGGGACCGCCTGCGGGAGCGGCTGGTCGCGCGCGCGGAGGCCGATGCCGCCGTGGTGGGGGCCGCGTTCACGGGCTCGTACGCGGCCGGCGCCGGCGACCGCTGGTCGGACACCGACCTGGTGCTGTCCGTACGCGGGGAGGTCGCGGACACGGTGGCGCGCTGGACGCGGTGGCTCACCGCCGAACTCGGCGCCCTGCACCACTGGGACCTGCCGGTCGGCACCGGCACCGTCCGGGCGTTCCTGCTGCCCGGCTGGCTGGAGGCCGACGTCACCTTCGCACCCGAGGCCGAGTTCGGCCCGCGCGGACCCAACTGGCGCCTGCTGTTCGGTACTTCGCAGCCGCTGCGGCCCTACCGGGACCCGGACCCCGACCTGCTGACGGGCCTGCTGTGGCATCACGCCCTGCACGTCCGGATCTGCCTGGCGCGTGGCCGCCTGTGGCAGGCCGAGCACTGGATCGGCGCGATGCGCGAGCACATCCTCACCCTCGCCTGCCTGCGCCTCGGGCTGCCCACGGCCCACGCCAAGGGCGCCCACCTCCTGCCCGACGAGGTCACCGACCCGCTCGCCGCGACCCTCGTCCGCGCCCTCGACGCCGCCGAGATCCACCGCGCGCTGCGCGCCACCCTCACCGCCGCGGGCGCCGAACTCGCCCGCGCCGACCCGCGGACCGCGGCCGCTGCCGCCCGACTGGAGCCGCTGCTCACCGAGTTGGCGGAGGCCGACATCCCCCTCTGATCCGTCTGACCCGTCTGACCGCGGCCACCGGCGGGCCGAGCACGCCGCGGACCGGCTCAGACCGGCTCAGACCGGCTCAGACCGTCGCCTCGTCGAGGAGGAAGGTCCCGCCGGCCGCCTCGGCCAGCTCGGGGCCGAAGAGCGCGCCGGGCGTGTACGCCCCGGGCTTCCCCTCGCCCCGCGCGAGGCGGCTCGCGACCTCCGAGGCCACCGCGGCCGTGAACGACATGCCGTCGCCCGCCCGCAGCCACCCTTCGCGGTGGCCGCCGTCGGCGTCCTGGACCAGGGCGCGCGCCCAGGAGAACTCCCGGTTCCGTTCGCCGGGGCCGACCTGGACCCGGGCGAAGCGGCGCTTCACCGCGTTGCCGAGCGGGCGGCGCGCCAGCAGGAAGGCCGCCGCCGGCAGCACCGCGCGGATCGCCCGCCCGGCCGGCATCGCGCCCGACGCGGCGACCACGAAGGGCGCCCCGCTGGCCCGGTGGGCCGCCTCCAGCTCGCCGGACGGGCCGCCGGCGCTGTGGGCCGCCGAACCGTCGGGCAGGGCGAACCGCTCGAAGTCGCCGCCGAGCCGGGCGGACACCAGTCGCCCCCGCTCGTAACGGCGCCCGCCGACCGAGATCGCGTCGACGATGCTCGCCGCCAGCGCGGCCCCGATCGCGCCGGGCTCGTTCTCGACCGCCGCCAGCGCGTCGACCCGCACCCGCGCCGGCGCCGGCCGGCCCGCGCACAGCTTCAGCACGACGCTCTCGGTGGCGAGCACGCCGAACCCGGCGCCGGTCACCAGGCAGCGGCCGTCGGCGGCGGCCTCGTCGTGCAACCCGAGCAACCCGGTGACCGCGAGGAGTTCGTTGGCGAGATCGAGGTAGTGGGTGCCGGGCGGGCACGCGCGGGCGATCGGCAGCGCCGTCTCCGTGAACGGGCCGATCGTGTTGACGACCACGGCGGGCGCGGCCGCCGCGAGCTGCGCGGTGATCGCGGCGACGGTGGCGGCGGAACCGTTGGTACGTCCCCGGCGGGCATCGCCTGTGCCATTGGTACGGGCTGAACCACGGTTGCCGGCTGTGCCATTGGCATCAGCCGATCCATGGGTATCGGCTGTGCCATGGGGCCCGGCCGCCCCTTCGGTTCCGGCGGCCGGGCCGATCACCACGGTTCGCGAGGTGCCGCCGATCGTCCCGGCCAGCTCGCGCAGCCGCACGGCATCGCGTCCCACCAGGACCAGCGGGGCGTCACCCGCCGCCAGCAGCGCGGCGATCGCGCGTCCGGTCCGGCCGGTCGCTCCCAGAATCCAGATCTCGTTCATGGTCGGCTCGTTCCGCTCGTTCCGCTTGTCCGCTCGTGCCGGTCGCGTTGCCACGGGCCGGGCCGTCCGCGACGTGCCCGGGACGGCCGTACGGTGGCGCCCGGCCCGTGCTGCCACCTTGCGGGCGAGCGGCGCCACGGGTCCAATGAATGTTCCGGAATGCGCATCCCGATATTCGCAACATCGCAGGTCAGGCCGTAGGCAAGCGGTGAAGCGGCCAGGTGCGGCCGCTACGCTGAAGTCATGACAGACCCGCCCGTGCCCCGCGAGGACCTCGACCTGCGGCTCGTGCGCTCCTTCGCCGCCGTCGCCGAGCACCGGCACTTCGGGCGGGCCGCCGCGGCCCTCCACCTCACCCAGTCCTCGCTGAGCCGCCAGATCAGCCGCCTGGAGGAGCAGGTCGGCGCCCGCCTGCTGGACCGCACCCCGCAGGGCAGCCGGCTCACCGGGGCCGGCGAGGTCTTCCTCCCGCTCGCGCGGGCGCTGCTGCGCTCCGCCGCCCAGGCTTCCGCGCGGGCCCGCGCCGCCGCCGAGCCCAGCCGTATCACCATCGGCTACATCACGAACATCATCATCACCCCGGCCGTGCGCGAGCTGCGTCGCAAGCACCCGGACGCCGACGTGCGCACCCACCACCTGCTCTGGCACGAAGCGGGTGAGGCTCTGCGCGACCACCGGATGGACGCGGTGGTCACCCGGCTGCCGTTCGCCACCGGCCGGCTGCACGTGACGGTCCTCTACGACGAGCCGCGCGTCCTGCTGGTGCCCTACGACCACCGCCTCGCCGGGCGGGAGTCGGTCACCCTCGACGACGTCGCCGACGAACCCATGCCCCGCGTCGCCGACCCCGCCTGGAACGCCTTCTGGCGGATCGACCCCCGCCCCGACGGCAGCTCCGCGCCCGGCGGTCCCGTGGTGGACTCCGTCGAGGACAAGATCGAGCTGATCGCCGCCGGGCAGGCCGTGGCGATCGTGCCGCTCGGCTCCGGCACGATCGGCCCCCGCCCCGACCTGGCCCTGATCCCGCTCGAAGGCGTCGAACCGAGCCACGTGGTGCTGGCCACCCGCGCCGGCGACCACAGCCGGCTGGTGACCGCCTTCCGCAAGCACGCCGAGGCCCTCCTCACCGGCCCGGGCGGCGCACCCGGTGGGCCCGCGGGCCGGCCGTAGACTGGCCGGGTGATGATCGAGGACCTCGTCCGGCTCCGCAAGGCCAGAGACGCGATGGACCGCGACTACGCACAGCCCCTCGACGTGCCGGCGCTGGCGCGGGTCGCGCTGATGTCTCCCGGGCACTTCTCCCGCAGCTTCCGCGCCGCCTTCGGCGAGACCCCGTACAGCTACCTGATGACCCGCAGGATCGAACGGGCCAAGGCGCTGCTGCGGCGGGGCGACCTGAGCGTGACGGACGTCTGCTTCGCGGTCGGCTGTACGTCGCTGGGGTCGTTCAGCTCGCGCTTCACCGAACTGGTCGGCGAGAGCCCGAGCGCGTACCGGGCCCGCAGCCATGACCCGGGCGCGGCCATCCCGGCGTGCGTGGCCAAGATCCTCACCCGGCCGGTGCGCAACGGTCCGGCCGGGCGTGGAGGCGCGGATTCCGCCGCCCGCCCGTAGCGTGAAGTCCATGGACATCAGGCTTTCGCAGTGCTTCATCGCCGTCGACGACCACGACAAGGCGCTTGCGTTCTACCGCGATGTGCTCGGTCTCGAGGTGCGCAACGACGTCGGGTTCGAGGGGATGCGCTGGGTGACGGTCGGCTCGCCGTCGCAGCCGGACGTGGAGATCGTGCTCGAACCGCCGCTCGCGAACCCGAACGCCTCGCCCGCCGACAAGGACGCGATGGCCGAACTGCTCGCCAAGGGGATGCTGCGCGGCGTGATCTTCGCCACCGACGACGTGGACGCGACCTTCGAGCGCATCCGCGCGGCGGGCGCCGAGGTGCTCCAGGAGCCGGTCGACCAGCCGTACGGCGTCCGCGACTGCGCCTTCCGCGACCCGGCCGGCAACCTCCTGCGCTTCAACCAGCCGCGCAAGCGCTGACGGAGAGCGAGGGCCGACGGCCCCCACCACCCCGGTGAGGTGTGTGTGGCGACGGTGCGGCTCATCGGCGCGGCCGCGGTCCGGATCGAGCTCGACGGCGAGCCGGCCGCGGTGAGCCTCGTGGTGGCGGACGGGCGGATCACCCGGATCTACGTGGTGCGGAACCCGCGGAAGCTGACGCGGATCGCGGAACCGGCCGAACTCGGCAGGTAGCGGGCGTGGTTGGGGCGCGGTTCGGGCGGTGCGCGCCGTCCGGACCGCGTTGCGGGTGCGTGCCCGTACCCGCGCGGGCGAACTCCCCGCGGTGCGTGGTGCGAAGCGCGGACTGGCCCTCGACCGACTTGAGGGCCCTACGGTCGGCGGCCATGGCCTCACTCGACACCACCGACCCGGTCGTCCCCCCTCCCGCGCGGACGGCGCTTCCCCGGTCGTACCTGCTCTGGCTCGCGGGGACCCGGGCCTCGCTGGCAGGTGACGCGGCTCTCGCCTTCGCCCTGGGGTGGGCGGCCAGTGCGCACGGCGGCCGGACGGCCGCGCTGGTGCTGACCGCGATCACGCTGCCCCGGACCGTGTTCCTGCTGGTGGGCGGGGCCGTCGGGGACCGCTTCGGGGCGCGCCGGGTGATGATCGCTGGGGACGTGGTGATGCTCGCGGCCGTACTCGCTCTCGCTGTGGCGGGCCGGGCGTGGGGCACGCCGCCGGCGATGCTGCTCGGGTTCGCCACGGTTGTCGGGACGGTGGACGCGTTCTATCTGCCCGCGACGGGGTCCATGCCGCGCCGCCTGGTGGGCAAGGAGCAACTGCCCCGGGCGCTGGCCGTGCGGCAGGCCGGCGGCCAGGTCGCCGCCCTGCTCGGGGCTCCGCTGGGGGCGGTGCTGGTCGCGGTGGCGGGCCTGAGCGGCACCGCGCTGGTCGACGCGGCCACGTTCGCGGCGGTCCTCGCCGTCATGGCGTGGGTGCGGCCGGCCGCCGAGGCGCGACGGTCGCCGCGTCGGGAGGACCCGGGCGGGGACGTTCCGGGCGGGGACGTTCCGGGTCGGGAAGCCCTGGGCCGGGAAGACCAGCGTCGGGACGTTCCGGGTCGGGAAGTCCCTTGTACGGAAAGCCTGTTCGCGGGGATCGCCGGCGGGGTGCGGCTGGCCGCGGCCGATCCCGTGCTGCGTCCCGCGCTGCTCCTGACGGCCGTGGCCGCCGCCGGAGTGCTCCCCGTGGTCGGCCTGCTCGCGCCGCTGCTGGCGCGGTCCGACGGCTGGGGGCCGGGTACGGCGGGCCTGGTCGCCGCCGGTCAGGGCGCCGGCGTACTCCTGGCCGCGCTGGTGGCCGCCCGTCGCGGACCGCTGCGGCGGATCGGCGCGGGCGCGGGCCTGGGGCTGGTGTCCGCGGCGGTGGGAGCCGCCGCGCTCGCGGCCGTTCCGGCGTCCGCCCCGGCCGCCGCCGTCGCCGCGGCCGTCCTCGTCGGCACCGGCTCGGGCGTGTTCGCCTGCCACCTGGGCCCCCTGGTCCTCGCGGGCGCCCCCGACACACACCTGTCCCGCGTCCAGTCGCTCCTCGCACTCGTCCAGAGCCTCGCCCTGGTGGTCGGCAACAACGCCCTCGGCTGGCTCGCACACGCCTCCGGCCCCAGACCCGCGATCGCCCTCTGCGCCACCCTCGCCTGGCTGGCCGGCCTCGCCGCCCTCACCACCCCACCCCTGCGATCCCTGCGCCACGAAGGTCCGTAGCACCGGCGCGTCCACGGGCGGAGCCACGTCGGTCCGCCGGCGAACTCACCTTCCGTGGAAGGGGAGTTCGCGGGCCAGGAAGTCGCCGACCACGGCGCGGAACGCGTGGGGCCGCTCCACCCAGGGGAGGTGGCCGGCGCCGTCGAGCAGCGTCCGGGAGACCCGGGGGAGGGCCTGCTCCAACGAGTCGAGCGCCCAGTCCGGCCGGATGTCCTCGGCGCCGTGCACGATCAGCACGGGCACCTCCAACTCCTGGCAGGCCGCGAGCAGTTCGGGTGTGCCCGAGGTGCGGTTCACGTCGGCGTTGACGGTCGCGTTGCAGGCGAAGTTGACGCCGAACCAGGGTGTGGCCGATTCCTCGGCCTGTTCCCGCGCCTTCTCCCGGTCGGCGTAGTCGGCCGACCACTGCAGCACGCACCACTCCCGGATCTCCGCCTCGGTGCGCTGCTCGCGGTCGCCGAGCGCCTCCCAACGGTCCACGTCCGCACCGAGGTTGGCGCGCAGGTTCCGGTGGTAGGCCGACCGCCAGGTGTCGCGCGCGTCGATCCCGCTGCCGGAGACGTAGACCAGCGCGCTGACCCGCTCGGGGTGGTCCAGCGCGTACTGAAGGGCCAGTTGGGCCCCGTACGAATGCCCCAGGAGCGCCATCCGCTCCAGCCCGAAGTGGCGCCGTACGGCATCCAGGTCGGCCACCGACCGGGCGACCGAGTACGGCCCGCGCCGCTGCGACCGCCCGCATCCGCGCTGGTCCCAGCGGTACACGGTGGCCCGGTCCGCCAGCAGCCCGGCCAGGTCCCCCAAGAAGTCCCACAACCCGGGCCCACCGTGGCAGCACACCACCGGGGCCCCCTCGCCGCCCCGGGTCGCCCACAACCGCGTCCCGTCCTCCGCCGTGACCACCTCATCCGCACCCATCCGCCCCACGGTGCCACCCCCACCGACCCCTGTCACCACCCCCCGGCGGGTGGAGGGAAACAGTTGCAAGCGGGTTGCTTGCAAAAGTTAGCGGGGTGGGGCACGCTGGGGATATGGGTGCGTTGAAGGTGGGCGAGCTGGGGGAGTTCCTGCGGGAGCAGCGGCGCAGCGCGCAGTTGAGCCTGCGGCAGCTCGCTGATGCCGCGGGGGTGTCGAACCCCTATCTGAGCCAGATCGAGCGCGGGCTGCGGAAGCCGAGCGCGGAGATCCTGCAGCAGCTGGCGAAGGCGCTGCGGATATCGGCGGAGACCCTCTACGTGCAGGCGGGAATGCTCGACGCGCGGGAGCGGGACGAGCTGGAGGTGCCGGCGGCGATCCTGGCCGACCCGTCGATCAACGAACGGCAGAAGCAGGTGCTGATCCAGATCTACGAGTCCTTCCGCAAGGAGAACGCCGCGGCCCCTGAGGGGGCGGACGGCACGGGCGCCGCGTGGGAAGCGGGTCGGGACGGGGCGGCCGCTTCGGTGGTGGCGGGCCGGGCAGCACCCGGCAGGACCGGCGGGCAACCGCCGAACGAGTGACAAAGCAAGCGATGAGCAAGTGACGTGCAAGCGACGAAGCAAGGAAGAAGAGGGACGAGAGCAATGACGATCACCGATGACATCGTGAAGGGCCTGCGCAACCCGACCCCGCTCTACGCGGTCGCGGGCACCGCGGACCTGGCCGCGGAGAAGCTGCGGGAGGTCCCGGGCCTGCTGGAGAAGCTGCGCGAGCAGGCGCCCGAGCGGTTCGAGAAGCTGCGGGCGACGGACCCGAAGGACGTGCAGCAGCGCGTCACCGAGGGAGCCAAGGACGCCCAGAGCAAGCTCAACGAGACCTTCTCCGACCTGGACCTGAAGGAGCTGCGGCCGGACCTCCGCAAGATCGGCGAGTCCGTGCAGGGCTTCGCGCTCCAGGGCGTCGGCCGCGCCGCGGAGTACGCGGTGCGCACCCGCGAGACGTACGACGAGCTGGCCGTGCGCGGCAAGGACGCCGTGGCGAAGTGGCGTGGCGAGCAGGCCGACGAGGTCGTGGACTTTCCCGCCGTGGGGCACACGTCGAAGTCCGGCTCGGCATCCGGATCGGCCTCGGCGTCCGCCGCCAAGCCGAAGCCGCAGTCGGGCAAGGCCGCGACCGAGTCCCCCAAGCCCGCCGCCCCGAAGAAGCCGGCCGCCCAGCGCCGTACCACCCCGCGCAAGCCGGCGGAGTGACCCGCCCGCCTCGGCGCGGCCGACCGGGACCGACCGGGGCCGCACGAGGTGAAGACCGACCGATGGACCGGGCACCGGATGCGCGCCCGGTCCGTTAGGTGGGTAGGACCGGTACGGTGGCCATGACCAGACAGTGACTGAGAGGCGGTGGACGACTTGCTGATCACAGCGTTCTTTTCGGTGGTCGGCCTGATCTCGTTGGCGCTTTTCCTCTTCGCGCTCTTCGCGTTCGTCGACGCGGCGATCCGTCGTGAGGACGCCTATCGGGCAGCGGACAAGAACACCAAGGCGTTCTGGCTGATCATCCTCGGCATCGCGGCCGCGGTGATGAAGCTGTTCAGCATCATGTCGTTCCTGCCGGTCATCGGCCTGATCGCCGTGATCGTGTACATGGTCGACGTCCGCCCGGCGGTCCGCGCCGTCAGCGGCCGTGGGCGTAGCGCCGGTGGCGGCGGTGGCCGCTTCGGTCGCCGTGGCGGCAGCCGCAGCGGGGGCAGCAGCAGCGACGGCCCGTACGGCCCGTACAACGGCCGCCGCTGAGAGTCCGTACCGGGTCCTACGCCTGCCGCTCCAGCAGCACCACGGCCACGTCGTCCGTCAGCTCACCACCGTTGAGTTCGCGCACCTTCGCCATGGTCGCGTCCAGCAGTTCCTCACCGCCGAGGCCCGCGGCCATCAACTGCCCGGCGAGCCCGATCATGCCCTCCTGGCCCAGCCGCTGCGTGCCCTTGCCGATCCGGCCCTCGATCAGGCCGTCGGTGTAGAGCATCAGCGACCACTCGCCGTCCAGCCGGACCCCGATCCGGTCCCAGGAGGCGTCCGGCAGCAGCCCGAGCGCCGGCCCGCCCGCCTCGAACGGCAGCAACGCCGGCGGCCGGTCGGGGGCGGCGAGCATCGGGGCCGGGTGCCCGGCCAGGTGCAGCTCGGCCGAGCGGCCGTCCGGCGCGATGTCGACCGCGCACAACGTGGCGAAGATCTCCTCGTCGGCCCGCTCGTGCACCAGCACGTCCTGCATGGTGCGCAGCAGTTCCTCGCCGCCCAGCCCGGCGAAGGTCAGCGCCCGCCAGGCGATCCGCAGTTCCACGCCGAGCGCGGCAGCGTCCGGGCCGTGCCCGCACACGTCGCCGATCATCGCGTGCACGGTCCCGTCGGGGGTGCGCACCGTGTCGTAGAAGTCGCCGCCGAGCAGGGCCCGGCTGCGGCCCGGCCGGTAGCGCGAGGCGAACCGCAGCCCGGTCGCGCCCTCCAGCAGCGGGGTGGGCAGCAGCCCGCGCTCCAACCGCCGGTTCTCCTGGGCGAGCAGCCGGGTCTGGGTGAGCTGGCGCTGCGCGAGGTCGGCGCGTTTGCGCTCCACCGCGTAGCGCACGGCGCGGGTGACGGTCCCACCGTCCACGCTGTCCCGTACGAGGTGGTCCTGCGCGCCGACCCGGACCGCCTCGGCGGCGGTCTCCCCGTCGTCCGTGCCGTCGGTGAGGACGAGGACCGCGGTGCCCGGCGCCAGTCGCAGCACCTGCTGGAGGCCGCCGAGCACGTCCGGCAGATCGAGCAGGATGCAGTGCACGTCGTCGGTGAGCAGCCGCCCCGCCGCGGTCAGGTTGCGCGCCCGCAGCACGCGGATACGGGGGCCGCCCGACTCGTGGAAGTAGGGCGCGGTGAACGCGCCGGCCGGGTCGTCGCCGATCACCAGCAGGGTCAGTACGAGCGGGTCCGGGACGGTGTCCTGGCGCTGCCGGGGCAGCGCCAGCGTCTGACCGGCGGCGGTGGAGCCGGTGGCGGTCGCGCCTGCGGGCGCCGGATCGGACGAGGAGGCCGGTGCCGGTTCCGGCGCCGGGGGCTCCTGGGGAGCGTCGTGCCGCGTCGAGGCGTCCGCGGGCACGCCTGCACGGCCCTGGGCACCGCGGTGGGTGTCCGAGGGCCGTTCGGTGCCGCGCCTGGCAGCGGACATCACTCGGCTCCTTCCCTCCCCCTGAGGTCTCGGTCTGGCGACCCTAGTGGTTCAAGCGGACGGGACGGGAGTGCCGAAAGTGAATCCCCCGTGCCATATGCCGGTACGGGCGGGCGGTTTGGGAGCCAATGGGGGTATCCGCCCATGACCAAGGTCACGCGTGACGGGTGCAACCGTGTGGCGTACGCGACCCTCTTCCGGGTCCAGGGTCCTTCTCGGGGCGCCCCGGACCCCGCGAGGCGCGGCCTCTCACGGCGCGACGGACTCCCACGCCAGCGTGATCTCGCCCTGGCGCCAGCGGGTGGGGCCGTCGCGCACCGGCCAGCCCTGGTCGCGCAGGTCGCGTACCGCCCTGATCCAGCGCTGCCGCGCGCCGAGCGAGGAGAGGGGCGCCGCGGACGCCCAGGCGCGGTCGAACGCCGTGAGGAAGGCGTGGACGGGTTCGCCCGGCACGTTGTGGTGGATGAGCGCCTTGGGGAGGCGCTCCGCGAGGTCGGACGGGCGGTGGAGCGAGCCGAGCCGGGTCGCGAAGGTGATGCTGCGCGGACCCTCCGGGCCGAGCGCGACCCAGACGTGCCGGCGCCCGATCTCGTCGCAGGTGCCCTCGACCAGCAGGCCGCCGGGTGCCAGCCGGGCCCGTAGCGCGGCCCAGACGCCGGCCACCTCGGCCTCGTCGTACTGGCGCAGCACGTTCGCCGCGCGGATCAGCAGGGGGCGGCGGCCGCCGGGCAGCGGGAGTTCGAAGCCGCCGTGCAGGAAGGTCAGGCCGTCGCGGATATAGGGGAGTGCCGCGGCGACCCGGGCGGGCTCGATCTCGACGCCGACCACCTCGGCCTGCGGCCGTACCCGGCGCAGCCGCGTCAGCAGCTCGACGGCGGTCCAGGGCGCGGCGCCGTATCCGAGGTCGACGGCGAGCGGGTCGGCGGCGCCGCGCAGCTCCCGGGCGAGGGTGGCGGCGATCCAGCGGTCCATCCGGCGCAGGCGGTTGGGGTTGGTGGTGCCCCTGGTCACCGTGCCCACCGCGCCCACCGCGCGCCCGCCGCTCATGGGCACGAGGGTAGACGAGCGTGAACGGGCGGACCGGACGAGCGTGAACGGGCGGACCGGGGGCATGCGCCCCGCGAAGGGCCCGGCCGCGCGATACACCGGGCGCCGGCCGCCGGGCACGGGGCTTCGCACGAGGGAGCGCACGGTCACGCCGTCGTCGTACCGGCACGGGTACGGTCATGGCCGGTCACGTGGGTCATGCCGATCGTGACCCCGGGCGCCGTGGTAACGACCTGACATCGGTGCGGAAGATCGGAAATGGAATCGCACATTCCGGTGTTGTGCGAGGTTGACGACGGGGGTACGGCTGCCGGAAGGATCGCATGGTGACCACGTACACGTCCCGGCTCGGCGCGCGCCGCGGAACCCCGCACAAGAGGTGGACGGTCGGGCGCCGGGTACGGCGGGTGGCGATGCTGAGCGTGCACACCTCTCCTCTGCACCAGCCGGGCACCGGCGACGCCGGCGGCATGAACGTGTACATCGTGGAGCTGGCCAGACGGCTGGCCGAGCGGGACATCGAGGTGGAGATCTTCACCCGGGCCACCACCGGCGGCGCGCCCCCCGCGGTCGAGCTGGCCCCCGGCGTGCTGGTGCGGCACGTGGACGCCGGCCCGTACGAAGGGCTCGCCAAGGAGGACCTGCCGGCCCAGCTCTGCGCGTTCACGCACGGCGTGATGCAGGCGTGGGCCGGTCACCGCCCGGGGCACTACGACCTGGTGCACTCCCACTACTGGCTCTCCGGCCATGTTGGCTGGCTGGCCGCCGAGCGCTGGGGCGTACCCCTGGTGCACGCCATGCACACCATGGCCAAGGTGAAGAACGCCGCGCTCGCCGCCGACGACTGCCCCGAGCCGACCGCCCGGGTGATCGGCGAGACGCAGGTGGTGGCGGCCGCTGACCGGCTGATCGCGAACACCGACGAGGAGGCCGCCGAGCTGGCGCGGCACTACGACGCGGCGCCCGGCAAGGTCGCCGTCGTCCACCCCGGTGTGAACCTCGACCGCTTCCGGCCCGACGCCGGCGGGCGGTCCGCCGCCCGGGCCCGGCTCGGGCTGCCGCAGGACGCGGTGATCCCGCTCTTCGCCGGGCGGATACAGCCGCTGAAGGCGCCCGACGTGCTGGTCCGCGCCGTGGCCGTGCTGCTGGAGCGCGACCCGGCGCTGCGCGAGCGGCTGGTCGTGCCGATCGTCGGCGGCCCCAGCGGCAGCGGGCTGGCCAAGCCCGAGGCGCTGCACAAGCTGGCCGCGCGGCTCGGCGTGTGCGACGTCATCCGGTTCCAGCCGCCGGTGGACCAGGCGCGGCTCGCGGACTGGTACCGCGCGGCGACGGTCCTGGTCATGCCGTCCTACAGCGAGTCCTTCGGGCTGGTCGCGATCGAGGCGCAGGCGTGCGGCACCCCGGTGGTCGCCGCCGCGGTCGGCGGGCTGCCGGTCGCGGTCGCCGACGGCCGCACCGGCTTCCTCGTCCCCGGGCACGACCCGCGGGACTACGCCGAGGCGCTGCGGCGCTTCGTCGACCACCCGCACCTCGCGGACGACCTCGGCGCGGCAGCGGCCCGGCACGCCCGCGGCTTCGGCTGGGGCGCCGCGGCGGCGGACACGGCCGAGGTGTACGCGGCGGCGCAGCAGGAGCACCGGCGTCACCTACGATCGGCCCATGGCTGACGCTTCCCCGGAGCACCCCGAGTCCACGGAGCCCCCGAAGTCCACGGAGTCCTCCGCGCCGAGCGCGCCGAGCGCGCCGAGCGAGCCGTCCGCGTCCTCCGCGCCGGAGGGGTCTGCCGAGCCGCCGGAGCCCGCGGACGCCGGCCGTGCGCCGTCGCCGGCCGCCGCCCGCGCCCGGGCGGCGGTGGAGCAGGCGCTGCGCGAGGCCGAACTCCCGTGGGAGTCACCCCGCGTGGGCACGTACGTCACCCAACTCCCGGGCACCCGCAAGCTGTCCACCACCACCCAGCTCATCGTCGGCGAGCACACCCTCTCCCTCAACGCCTTCGTGATCCGCCACCCCGACGAGAACCACGACGCCTTCCACCGCTGGCTGCTCGAACGCAACCTCCGTACGTACGGCGTCGGTTACGCCATCGACCGGCTCGGCGACGTCTACCTCGCCGGCCGGCTCCCGCTGGCCGCCGTCACTCCGGCGGAGGTCGACCGGCTCCTGGGCGCGGTCCTGGAGAACGCGGACGGCTCCTTCAACGTGCTGCTCGAACTCGGCTTCGCGTCCGCGATCCGCAAGGAGTACGCCTGGCGGGTGGCCCGCGGCGAGTCCACCCGAAACCTGGACGCGTTCACCCACCTGACCAGGCCGTCCTCCGAGGAGTAGCGGGCCGCCGCCCACCCCGGCGCCCGCCCTCTCCCCAGACGTCCACGTCTGCTGGAGGAATCCGCGGCAGGCGGGTCTTCCCCGTTCCCGTCGGAAGCCATCCCGCGTATCGTACCGGCGGACGCATGAGTGAATCGTATTCAGATTCATGAACTCGGTGGAAGGGCGGGGTCATGGCGGAGCACCCGGGCGGCGGGATGTGGGCGGAGTTCGCGGCGAATCCCTACGCGCACCCGCAGATCCCCTACGTGGCGCAGGCCGGCTGCGCGGACGGCGCCACCGACTTCCCCCGGCGCCAACTCCGGGCGCGCGTCGAGGAGTTCGGTGCACGGGCGGACGGCACGGCGGACGCGGCGCCCGCGATCAACCGGGCACTGCGTGAGGTGGGGGAGTCCGGCGGCGGGGAGGTGCTGCTGGGCCCCGGCACGTACCGGATCGACGACGTGGTGCAGGTCGGCTGGAGCGGTACCGCGCTGCGGGGCGCGGGCAGTGGGCGGACCACGCTGTACGCGACCCGCCCGCTGGAGGAGATCGTCGGTGGCTACGGCAGCAGGTACGGCGGCGACAAGTCCAGCTGGTCGTGGGCGGGCGGCCTGGTCTGGATGTGTCCGGCGGCCCGCTACCGCGAGTTGACCGGCGCGATCCGCGAGCGGGACTGGCCGTTCGAGGGCTGGACCGGCAACCGCCGAACGGACTTCGAGCCGCTGGCCCGGGTCACCACGCAGTCCCGGCAGGGCAGTTGGAGCGTGCGGGTGGACGACCCCTCGTCGCTGCGGGCCGGCGACCGGGTCCTGCTGCAGTACGCCGACACCCCGTCCCATGGCCTGCTGCGGCACATGGCCGGCGATGTGCCGGGCGCGGCGGCGTACGACTGGTCGGACAAGACGAAGCTGCTGTCGTACCTGCCGTACGAGTGGCCGGTGCGGATCGTGTCCGTCGACGGGGACGAGATCGGCCTCGACCGGCCGCTGCCGCTGGACACCCGCTCGGAGTGGCAACCGACGTTCACCACCTGCGTGCGGCCGCTGACCGGCTCCGGGGTGGAGGGCCTGACGATCGCGACGGCGGCCGGCGAGCAGGGCCCGCACCTGCGGGACCGGGGCTGGAACGGCCTTGCCGCGCAATGCACTTGGGACTGCTGGGTGGACGATGTGCACGCGGTCGACGTCGACAACGGCTTTCTGATGGTCGCGGCGAAGGCCACCACCTTCCGGCGTACCCGCGTGGCCGGCCGCGGCTGCCACCACGCGTACGCCTGCCGCGAGGGCTCGCACGACAACCTCGTCACCGACTTCGCCGTCGAGCGCCGCACCACCCCGGCCCCGCCCGACGCCCAGCTGCACGGCATCAACGTGGAGGGGCTGTCGTCCTACAACGTCTGGGCGGGCGGGCGGATGGAGATGGGGACTTTCGACACCCATCGCGGGCTGCCGTTCGCCTGCGTGCGTACCGACATCAGCTGCGAGAACGACGGCCGGCACGGTGGCGACCTGACCGCCGGGCCGCTCTACGGCGCCCGGTTCACCCACTGGAACATCACCGTCACCAACGGCCGGGCGGGCTGCGTCCGCATCGACGAGGTCGCCCCGCGCAGCGCGACGGTCGCGGTCTCCGAGGTCACCGAGTTCGCCCAGACCGACACCCCCGACTTCGCCGGCCCGCTCGACACCAGACTCCAGTCCTACGGTGCCCCCGGTCCGGCCGCGGACGTCCCCGCGGATCTGTACCGGGCGCAGCGCGAACTGCTGCGGTGAAGGGGGTGCGTGGCGGGGGTGCGTGGTGGGGGTGCGTGGCGGGGCGGGCGGAGGCGGTGCGAGGGCAGTGCGGAGGCGGGTGCGGTCAGACCGGGTCGAGGTCGTTCCCGGTCGGCGCGACGGGTGTTGGCGTCTGTGCGGCGAGCGGCGCCGCCGGAGCGGGCACCTCCGCGAGAAGCGGCGCCGCCGGAGCGGGCACCTCCGCGAGAAGCGGCGACGTACGTGTACGGAGCAGGCCGTAGTAGCCCGCGCCCGCCAGGGTGCCGACGGCCGCGCATCCCCACCAGACGGCGCCCCGCCCGAGGTGGTCCAGGGTGACGCCGCCCGCGAGCGGCCCGGCGAAGGCGGCGGCGGACCAGGACAGCGAGAACATGCCCTGGTAGCGGCCGCGCGCGGAGGCGGGGGCGAGGTCGGCGACCACCGACATGGACGCGGGGGCGTGCACGATCTCGCCGACCGTCCAGATCACGACGGTCAGCGCGTAGACCGCCACGGACCCGGCGAAGGCGGTGGCCCCGAACCCCCAGGCCATCAGCAGCGACCCCGTGGCCAGCAGGCCGGCCGCGCTGCGCGAACGCAGTGCCCGGGTGAGCGGGATCTGGAGCAGCACGATCACCAGGCCGTTCAGCGCGATCACCAGGCCGTACTGCCGCGCGGAGTAGCCGTCGGCGCCCATGTCGACCGCGAGGGTGGAGGAGCCCTGCTGCATCACCGCGCCGACCAGGAAGGTCAGGCCGACCACGGCCATGAAGCGGCGGTCGCGGGCGACGTCGGCGAGGGTGATCGGGCGCGCGGGGCCGGTGGTGGTGCGCGGATCGCGCTTCCCGGCCGCGGCGGTGCGTGCGGCCCTGCGGCCGGGCGCGGCACCCGACGTGGCGTGCGGCGCGGCACGTGGCGCGGTGCTCGGCGCGGCATTCGGCGCGGCGCTCGGCACGTCGTTCGGCAGCGTCTCCCGGACCTTGGCGAAGACCACCAGCGCACACAGCAGCGTGGTGACCGCGTCGCCGAGGAACAGCCAGAGGTAGCCCTCGGCGGCGACGAAGCCCGCGACGGCCGCCGAGACGCCGAACCCTATGTTGATCGCCCAGTAGTTGAGGGAGAACGCGCGCACCCGGTCCTCCGGCGGCACCAGGTCGGAGATCATCGCGGAGAGCGCGGGGCGGGAGGCGTTGCCGACGAGGCCGAGGAGCGCGGCGACCGCGGCGACGGCGAGCGGTGCGGTGACCAGGCCGAGCACGGCGGTGGCCGCGGCGGCGCCGACCTGCGCGGTGAGCAGGGTGATCCGGCGCCCGATCCGGTCGGCCAGCACCCCGCCGAGCACGGCGCCGCCGGCCCCGCCCAGGCCGTAGAGCGCGGCCACCAGCCCGGCGTACGAAGGGGAGTAGCCGCGCTGCGCCGTCAGGTACAGCGCGAGGAAGGTCGCGACGAAGCCGCCCAGCCGGTTGACCAGGGTGCTTGTCCACAACCACCAGAACTGCCGGGGCAGCCCCGACATGGTCTCCCGCACCGTCGATGTAATAGTCGCTCTCACGATGCGCAGATTACATAGGCCGGTCGCGGGGCGCCACTCGATTTCCATTACGCTCAGAGGCATGGCTGCTGCTGCGTACAAGCTGATCCTGCTCCGCCACGGCGAGAGTGAGTGGAACGCGAAGAACCTCTTCACCGGCTGGGTGGACGTCAACCTCAACGACAAGGGTGAGAAGGAGGCGGTCCGGGGCGGCGAGCTGCTCAAGGACGCCGGCCTGCTCCCCGACGTGCTGCACACCTCCGTACTCAAGCGCGCGATCCGCACCTCCCAGCTCGCCCTGGAGGCGGCCGACCGGCTGTGGGTTCCGGTGCGGCGCTCCTGGCGGCTGAACGAGCGGCACTACGGTGCCCTCCAGGGCAAGGACAAGGCGCAGACCCTCGCGGAGTTCGGCGAGGAGCAGTTCATGCTCTGGCGCCGTTCCTACGACACCCCGCCGCCGGTGCTCGCCGACGGCGCCGAGTACTCCCAGTCCGACGACCCGCGCTACGCCACGATCCCGCCGGAGCTGCGTCCCCGCACCGAGTGCCTCAAGGACGTCGTCGAGCGGATGCTCCCGTACTGGTACGACGGCATCGTGCCCGACCTGCTCACCGGCCGCACCGTGCTCGTGGTCGCCCACGGCAACTCGCTGCGGGCCCTCGTCAAGCACCTCGACAGCATCTCCGACGCCGACATCGCCGGCCTGAACATCCCCACCGGCATCCCCCTCGCCTACGACCTCGACACCGACTTCCGCCCGGTCACCCCCGGCGGCACCTACCTCGACCCCGACGCCGCGGCCGCCGCGATCGAAGCGGTCAAGAACCAGGGCAAGAAGTAGCCCGTCCACCCCGACCATGCCCCCGACCTGCGGGTTCGTCCGCGGGAAGGGGGCATGCGCGTGTCCGGGGCCGTGTCCGCGCGAAGGCGATCGGGGCTCTGCCGAAGGCCCGAACGTGGGTCGCTGGCGAGTGCGGACAACTGGGAGGCGAAGGGCGCGAGTCGACGCCCCGTTTGCAGTCGATGCCGACCGGGGCGACTGGTTGGGGTGCGAGCCCGGCGACCAGGTGGCGCAGGTAGATGGACTTGTCCGCCAGGGTGGCGCCGAGGGTGAATTGGTGGGGTATCGCGCGGTAGTCCCGCACGAAAGCCGTCGCGTCCTCCCGCAGTGCCACCGGCAGCTTGAGTAGACCGCCGGGCGCACGACGCGGCATGCGGACCTTCCGCAGGACGTCGAAGCCGACGCCATAGTTCGACCACGCCGGGCTTGACCAACTGTCACGTAGATGGCGTGGACTCCCCAGGCGGGCTGGAGCCGTTCGGCTGAGGTCGCCACGTCGGCGGGTTCCTGGCCGAGAGCCAGCCGCAGCCGGAGCCGTAGGCCGGTCGACGTCGGGCGGATGATGCCCCGCCGAGGTGGCGCCCTCAACCCCGCCCAACTCCGACATCGCCGCCAAACTCCGCGCCCAAGCAGACCACCTTGACCACGAAGTCCGCCCCGCCCTCATCGCAGCCCGCGGAGACTGGACCGCCCACCACGCGACCTGAACTTCGTTCGTACCAGACCCCCGGCACCGCCAGCAGACGCGACGGCCGGGGTTTCACCGTCCCCCCACTGAGTAACAAACCTTCTCTACGAGTTCAACGCACCCGGCTGCGCTCCGCCCCGCCGGGCGCTCGTCCGGCTTCCGGCCGCACCCGCTCCTGTCTCCGCCCCGCTCCAGCCCGGCCGAAGCCCGTGCTGCGCTCACAGCAATCAGTGTCTGATGCCAGGTGCGCCCTGGTGCTGAGAGGCCTCAGCCATCCAGATCCCGGAACGCCTGCAGGCGACGGAGGCCTTGTAGATGCGGCAAACTTCTGCATCGAGGCGTACACCGATGCTACATTCAGTGGAATAGTGCCTTTGATGGGGGGAATCCTTCAATGCCGAAGATGCCCAGTAATGCGCAGACCTTGATCCTGCGAATCTTTGACGCATGGAAAGAGGAGAACCTTCCTGCTGCTGACGGAGGAATCGCTTTCGAGGTCTTTTCCTCGGAATTGTCATTGCGGTCTTTTGGGCTCGGGATTGAGGAAATTGAAGCTGGTGTCGTAGGAGGGGGGCAGGACGGTGCGATCGACTCAGTCTATGTTTTTTTCGATGACGCATTGCTAGATGAGGATTCAGACGTTGTCTCGGAAACGAGCCGCCCGTCCGATTTTGGCCAAGATAGAAACTTGGAACTCTGGATAATCCAAGCGAAGAGAACGCCTAGCTTCGCCGAGGACGTGGCGGAGAAGCTTGAGAACACTATGCGTCGGCTGCTGGACCTATCGCTGTCGATCGATTCCTTGTCCGTTCTGTACAACCCTACTCTCCTCACGCGATTTGCCATCTTCCGCGACGCCTGGGAGAAGCTGATCACCCGCCGACCCCGGATCAGCGTGAACGTCATCTACGCAACTCCGGGCGACTCCAGTAGTATCACGCCGCAATTTGAGGCTAAGCTGAGCGCCTTGAAGCAAGTGATCACTTCGTCCGTTCCCGATGCGCGGACAGTATCTGTGGAGCTTCTGGGCGACAAGGAACTGCTGGCGAGATACAACGAGCGCCCGCCGTACACTCTTGCAATGAACTACCAGGAAAGCGCCACGAGCGGGGAGTCGCACGTAGCTATCGTAAAGTTGAGGGACTATTACGATCTTATCGTCGACGATAACGGACGCCTTCGTCGCCACCTCTTCGAGTGGAACGTGAGGGATTATCAAGGGAGTGTGTCGGTGAATCAGGAGATTCGCCAGTCCCTTACGTCGTCTGATAGCCCCGAGTTCTGGTGGCTGAACAACGGCGTCACCATCATTTGCAGCGAAGCCACCAGCACCGCCAAAACATACTCACTCTCGAATATTCAAATTGTAAACGGCCTGCAAACGAGCCACGAAATATTCGAGTCGCTCAGGGGTGGCGATTCGGCAGAAGCCGGAGAGCGCATGTTGCTGGTTCGGATCATCGTGACCGATGATGCCGCAACGAGGGACCTGGTGATCAGGGCCACGAACCGGCAGACTGCAATTACGGATGCCTCTCTTCGCGCAACCGACGAAGTTCAGCGCAATATTGAAAATTACTTCTTGACTCAAGGTTGGTACTACGACAGGAGAAAGGGTTATTACAAGAACGACGGGAAAGATCCCGCAAAGATTGTAAGCATCCAATTTCTCGGGGCATCTGTCACCGCGATGGGTCTGGCGCGACCCGACAAGTCGCGCGGCAAGCCGTCATCGCTACTGAAGAACGACGAGGATTATCGGCTTGTTTTCAATTCGTCAATCGACCTCCAAGTCTACCTCTGGGCTGCCAAGCTTCAGCGTCAAGTAGATAGTTTCATCCTGTCTGAAGCTGCCGAAGCGAACGTCTCGCAGAAAAGCAACCTAAAGTTCCATCTGTCGATGCTCATTGTAGAGCTACTGAATGGTTCCCCCGTTCGTCGACCGCAGCAACTTCGTGCACTATCATCGGCGAATGCTGCGGTGGTCGACGTGGTACTCAAGGATCTTTTCGAGAAGCTCAAAAGGTGGTCTGGTGCTTACCTTCAGCGAGAAGGCGTCATTTTGGAGAGGGCAACGAAATCTCAGCGGTTCAGTGAATATCTGCTGGACCGAGCACGGTATCTCCGGGAAGCCAACTCGTAGCCTTTGGGTGCATGGCGGTGCGTCGGTGTAGCAACGCCGGAAGCCAAGGCCCTTTACCACAGCGGCGCTTCCGTCGGCGTGGCTTGCTCTGGTCTACGGCACCGGCAGCGAGGCTGAGGTGGTGGGGGTGCAGCGAGGCACACGCGCGCCTGATCGATCGTCGCACCCGCGGTCGTGTCTGACAGTCGGCGGCTGAGGTTCAGACGCGCCGCATCAGAAGCTGCCCTGCTGTCACGCGGCCCTGCACCGGGGCAAAGCTGGGCCGTCCCCGGGCCGTGCGAGAGTGCTAAGGAGCTGGCCGATGTCGACTGTTGACGACCGCTGCCGCCGGGGCGTCAATGGGCCTGACTTGGGATGACCCAAGGTCGCTCCCTCGTTCGGCGAGAACCAGGGCGCGAAGTAGCCCTTCGAGCCCGACCATGCCCCCTGCCTGCGGGTTCTCCGCGGGAAGGGGGCATGCGCGTGTCCGGGGCGGCCTGTGGGCCGTCAGGCGCGGCGGTGCGGCGACGGACGCGGATGTCGAAGATGGTCGCAAACGCCACAGGGACCACGATCTCGGCCGAGCAGCGGCCCAGAGTGTGAGCGTGCAACCGGCTGTCCCAATGAGAGTGATTGGCAGGCCACGGGGACGGATTTCGACGGTGACGCATGTAGGTGGTGGGTTCATGGCGATTCCGGATGTGGTCGGCTGCCAGGTGCGGCGTCCGAGCGCGGAACGTAACGCGGATTCTCCGGGACCACTTTGGGACCACACGCTGTGCGCGCGACCGAACAACGCCGGCTCGGGCACGCGGCCGGGCATGAACCAGAATTCCACTGAACTGCGGAAACGCTTGGACCCGTGATCTGGGGGTCAAGTGCGCCAGGGTCGCCTACGATTGGCCCCGGTCTCTCATTAGCCTCTGCGCATGGACGAGGGGCATGGGAGGCGCCAGCGTGAGTGATGAGTTGCTGAGGACAGTGGTGAAGGCGATGGCGCAGATGATCAGTGCCATCGATATGACGACCGATGATGAGGTCGACCCGGACCTGGCCACCACGTGGTTCGAAGATGTTGCGGCACAGTTCGATGGGCTCAGCGATGAGGACCGGCGGGGGCTGGCGCAGCTCTTTCGGCAGGTAGCGGCAGGGGAGACCCAGCTGCGTCTCCGGGAGGCGATGATGTCCATCCCCGAGAGCTTCGGGCTGGAAGACGACGAGGACGCGTAGCCGTCACGCGCCGGCCACCGTCAAACCGGCAGGATTGGGCTTGAACTCGCCCTATTGCTCCCCGCACCCACGTGCTCACACTCGAAGGTATGGGTGGTGGGCGCACCGAACAGCGGCATGTGTGTGAGGACTGCGGTGATCCGAGCCGGCCGGCGCAGAAGCGCGGAGTGGCGATACCGCTTGAGGTGGTGCGGTGCGATCCGTGTTGGAACCGGCTTGCCAATGAGATGGCGGGAATCGACGGGGCAACGGCCCGGCCAAGGCCCGACCCAGGTCCGGAGGGCTTCGAGTCGATCGAGCCCGACGAGTGCCCCAAGTGCGGCATGGAAGTGCGGACCGCGCTCACCAACTACGACCGCTGGGTGCATCTGGCGACCAGACCGATGCGAGCCAAGGAGGTGCCCCGTCGGTACTGGTGGCGGATCGAGCCGAACAGGGCCGGTTGCTCGACATACGTTGTCGGCTCAGTCGCCGTACGGATCAGAGGGATAGAGCCGTTGCCCGACGACCTTGTGGTGCCGGCGCACGCCGTCGTCTGCGCGGACCCCGACGCGATCGAGGAGGTGCGTTGGGCCCGCCTCGCCGACGTGGAACGGCAGTACCGATTGCCGCCGTCCGTCGAGGAGTTCGAGGACGAGTAGCCGGCCCGGCCTCAAAGGCGCCGTACGGTGCCCCACATGGTCGCGGCCAGGGCCGCTGCACTGGTCTTCCGGGGTAGGGATGAGCGGTGCGGCCTCTTGCTGGCATGATTTGCCTCATGTCCGAGTACACGTGGCCGCCGGAGCTCGGATTCTCGGTGCAAGAGGATATCCGCCGAAGTTGGCCGGCGACCGTGTCTGCTCTGCCGATCGGAGCATCGGTCGGCGGCCGTGTCATCGGTCGCCAACCATTCGGCGTGTTCATCCGGATCGATGGCGTGCCCAATGCTCTGGGCCTGGCCGAGATCACGGCTATGCCGCACGAGATGGATCTACCCCCCGTGGATGCCGTGGTCACGGGCCGGGTGATCTGGCATGCCGATCACAATCACCAGGTGAAGCTCAGGCTCGATGATTGGGCGCGCCCGTAGGGGCTTGATCGTCTGCCGGGCCGTCTCTGGGCCGTCCGACGCCGCTCGGGGGTGCCCAACGACGACCGTTGACGACCCTCTGGCACGCACGACATCAGCTCCGACCTGAGAAACCCAGCTCACCCCCACCCCCCAGCAACCAGGGCAAGAAGTAGCCCTGCCACCCCGACCATGCCCCCTGCCTGCGGGTTCGTCCGCGGGAAGGGGGCATGCGTGCGTTCGGGGCCGTCTGTGGGCGATCAGGCGTGGCGGTGCCGGCGACGGACGCGGGGAACCTCCCTTTCCTGAGGCTTGGTTGTGGCGTAGGCAGGGGAGCCAGTAGGCAGGTGCCTGCGCCGGCCTGCGTTCGGGGAGGGGTCTCGCGCGGGTCGGGCGGTGGGGGATGGGATGGGCGAGCGAAGGCGTTGGCGTCTGCTGATCATTGCGCTGTGCGCCTGGGCTGTTTTCTGTGTCGCCGTGGATCGGTGGGTCTTTGGCGAGTCGTGGCGGCAAGTGGCCTTCATTCCCCTGCTCGTGGCACTTCCGATCCCCGTCGGGGAGTTCAGGCGACGGCGGCAGCGGAAGCGTTGCGCGCCGCCACCGCCGTTGTGATTTCCCCTGTCGGAGCTGGGTGGCGGGGTGGGGTCAGGCATGGAGCGCGTCGTGGAGGGTGGTGGCGGCGAGGGCGATCGTGGCCTGGGCGGCGTGGGTTTCGCGGAGGGCGTCGACCATTACGGAGTTGGGGATGATGCCGCTGGTAGCGGACAGCGGTGACCGGTACGCCCGCGGCGCGCAGCACGTCCGCCTCGCCGGTGAGCACCAGGACCGGGGGCAGGTCGGCCGGTTGCTCGGTGGCGGCCCGCAGTGGCGAGGCGGCGATCTCGGCGCGCTCCGCCTCGCTGGTCGTGTGCTGGCCCCAGATCCACCTCATGCCCTCGCGGGCGGCAGCTCACCGCCGACGTGACGGCCGGTTGGCTCCCGCGCGGACGTACGCCGGCGCGGCTGCACCGGCCCGCTGGGCTGCCGGCCCCGGCATGCGTGGGCTCCGCCCGGTCGACCGGGCGGAGCCTGGATACGCGTGCTGGTGGGAGGACCTAGTGGGAGCAGCCGCTGCACTGGCAGGGGCTGCCGGACTGGCAGCCGCAGCCGCAGCCCGAGCCGCAGCCGCAGGCGGCGACCAGGGGGAGCGGGGTGCGCAGGGGGGACGCGTTCTCTGGCGCGGGGCGGTCGCGGTCGCGGACGGGCGGTGGGGTGGGGGACTGCGGCATCGGTGACACCCTCCTCAGGCTTGCCTGACCACCAGTGAACCCCGGCGTGTTCCGGTGTTCAAGGGCGCACGAGCGCATCCCGGGCAGGCGCCGACGTCGCGCGCGCCCCCCTCCGCCTGGCCGTCGCGCGCCCCACGCCGCCGGCCCCGGGCCGCGACTGTCGACCGTTGACCAGGACCCGGACCCGGCGGCCCTGCCGTGCGCCGCCGCCGGCCCGCAGTCGCTGACCGACCCGCCGTAGGACGCGCCTCACCGTAAGACGCGCGCGCCCCCGCCGTTACGCGCCCTCGACCGACGTCGGGGTCGGGCTCAGCTCGTCCGCGTGCTCGCCCGTCACCAGGTAGACCACCCGCTTGGCGACCGAGACCGCGTGGTCGGCGAAGCGCTCGTAGTACCGGCCGACCAGTGTGACGTCGACCGCGGTCTCGATGCCGTGCTTCCAGCGGTCGTCGAGGAGGTGCTGGAAGAGCGTGCGGTGCAACTCGTCCATGCGGTCGTCGTCCGCTTCGAGCTGGAGCGCGTCGTCGACGTCCTTGGTGATGATCACCTCGGCGGCCTTCGCCATCAGCCGCTGCGCGAGCTGGCCCATCTCCAAGATGGTGCTGTGCAGGTCGCGCGGCACGGCCGACTCCGGGAAGCGCAGCCGGGCGAGCTTGGCCACGTGCCGGGCCAGGTCGCCGGAGCGCTCCAGGTCGGCGCTCATCCGCAGGCTCGTCACGACGATCCGCAGATCGGTGGCGACCGGCTGCTGCCGGGCCAGCAGCGTGATCGCGCGGTTCTCCAGCTCGCGCTGGAGGTCGTCGACCTTCTCGTCCGCGGCGATCACGCTCTCCGCGACCTTGAGGTCCGCGTCCAGCATCGCGGTGGTGGCACGGCCGATCGCGGACCCGACCAGCCGGGCCATCTCGACCAGCCCGTCACCGATCGAGTCAAGCTCCTCGTGGTATGCGTCCCGCATCGCTTTCCTTCCGTACAGGCCGAGGGCACACATGCCGTGGCCGAAACGTGTGCTCAGAAACTGTGCTCAAAAGAGAGGCTTCTCCTCCACGCTCACACGCTGATGGGTGTACGCGTACCGATCGCGCCTCGCAGATGAATCAGGACCTTCCTCAAGGTGAACTCTTGGCAACGTACATCCGAGAGCTCGCTCCCGGGGTTGTAAAGCAATTGAGCAGGCCACCTAACCTGTAGGTGTGGACGTGAACGCGGCAGTAGCCGCCGCCAGCGCGATAGCCGGTCTCCTGACCGGCGCCAGCGCCGTACTCGCGTTCCGGTGGAGCGAGCGGGAACAGGCCCGGCCCACCCGCAAAGCGCAACGGACCGACAACATGACCGCTGTACTACCGCCGGGCGTGGACACCGTCCTGTCCGTGCTCCGTTCCTCCGCCGTCGTCCTCGACGAAGGCGACACCGTGGTCAAGGCCAGCTCGGCGGCGTACGCCCTCGGGCTGGTCCGCGGCGGCCGGCTGGCCGTCGACCAGATGCTCCAGATGGCCCGCGAGACCCGCAGGGACGGTGAGATACGCCAGGTCGAGCTGGACCTGCCACGCCGCGGTGCCGGCCGGGGCGAGGGGCTGGCGGTCTCCGCCCGGGTCGCCCCGCTGGGCTCCCGGCTGGTGCTGCTGCTGGTGGAGGACCTGACCGAGGCCCGCCGGATCGAGGCGGTGCGCCGCGACTTCGTGGCGAATGTCAGCCACGAGCTGAAGACCCCGGTCGGCGCCCTTTCGCTGCTCTCCGAAGCGGTGATGGACGCGTCCGACGACCCCGAGGCGGTCAACCGCTTCGCCGGCCGCATGCAGATCGAGGCCACCCGGCTGACCAGCCTGGTGCAGGAGATCATCGACCTGTCCCGGGTCCAGGACGACGACGCCCTCGTCGACGCCGAGCCGGTCGCCGTGGACGACCTCGTCGCCGAGGCCGTCGACCGCTGCCGGCAGCCCGCCAACTCCAAGCAGATCACCATGGCCACCGGCACCACCCCCGATCTCTTCATCTGGGGCAACCGGGGCCAGCTCGCCGCCGCCCTCGGCAATCTCGTCGAGAACGCCGTCAACTACAGTCCGGCCCGCACCCGGGTCGGCATCGCCGGCCGCCGGATCAGCGCGGCCGGCGGGGATCTGATCGAGATCTCCGTGACCGACCAGGGCATCGGCATCTCCGAGCGGGACCGCGAACGGGTCTTCGAGCGCTTCTACCGGGTCGACCCGGCGCGCTCGCGGGCCACCGGCGGCACCGGTCTCGGACTGTCCATCGTCAAACACGTGGCTGCCTCGCACGGCGGGGAGGTCACGGTGTGGAGCGCCGAGGGACAGGGCTCCACCTTCACGCTGCGCCTGCCCGAGGCAGCCCGCGGCCGTCCCCCGGAACCGGGCTCCGGATCGGACCGATCCGACCGCTCCGACCTGCCCCACCAGCCGGAACGGTCCCACCCGTCCGCCCGTTCCGACCCGGACGAGCAGTACGACGACGCCGTCGACGAGCCGACGGACGACAAGCTCTTCCAGACCCTCCCCGAACACATCCCCGCCCCGGAGGTCCTCCCGTGACCCGCGTACTCGTCGTAGAGGACGAAGAGTCCTTCAGCGACGCGCTGTCGTACATGCTCCGCAAGGAGGGCTTCGAGGTCGCGATCTCCGCGACCGGGCCCGACGCGCTGGACGAGTTCGAGCGCAACGGCGCCGACCTGGTACTGCTCGACCTGATGCTGCCGGGCCTGCCCGGCACCGAGGTCTGCCGCCAGCTTCGGCTCAAGTCCAATGTCCCGGTGATCATGGTGACCGCCAAGGACAGCGAGATCGACAAGGTGGTCGGCCTGGAAATAGGTGCCGACGACTATGTGACCAAGCCCTTCTCCTCCCGGGAGCTGGTCGCCCGTATCCGTGCGGTGCTGCGCCGCCGTGGCGAGCCGGAGGAGATCTCGCCGGCCGCCCTGGAGGCCGGTCCGGTCCGGATGGACGTGGACCGGCACGTGGTCACCGTCGGCGGCGGCAAGGTGGACCTCCCGCTGAAGGAGTTCGACCTGCTGGAGATGCTGCTGCGCAACGCCGGGCGCGTGCTCACCCGGATGCAGCTCATCGACCGGGTCTGGGGCGCGGACTACGTCGGCGACACCAAGACCCTCGACGTCCACGTCAAGCGACTGCGGGCGAAGATCGAGCCGGACCCGGGCGCGCCGCGCTACCTGGTGACGGTCCGCGGCCTCGGGTACAAGTTCGAGCCGTAGGCCGGCCCGGCGCGCCGCGAACGGTAAGGGGCTCGACACCTGGTGTCGAGCCCCTTACGTCGTCTACCTGCGCGTGCCTACGCCTTGGGCGTCTCCGTGCCGGTCGGCGTGCCCGTCGACGTGCTCGACGAGGTGCCGGACGTCTTGTCCGAGGACTTGCCGGACGACTTGCCTGACGTCTTGTCCGAGGACTTGCCGGAGGTCTTGTCGGACGACCCGGGCGAGCCGGTCGGCGTGGAACCCGTCGACGGCGTCGTCGGCGCGGTCGTCGTGGGCAGCGAACCCGGCCCGTACGGCGCGAAGTAACTGCTCGCCGGCGTCACGTTGACTTCCATCTTCACCGCGCCGGACGAGCTGAAGGAGAAGACCGCGTTCTGGACGTCGCCGTCGCGCAGCGCCTCGTTCCGCCCGGGCAGGACCGCCGCGGGGTTGCCCTTGCCGCCGATCAGCACGCTGCCGTGCGCCGGCACGCTGATCGTCGACCCGCCGTGCGCGCCCTTGAGCGTGGCCATCGTGGTCCCGCCGATCTGCACGGACTGCAGGCTCTGGGCGGAGGAGCCGTTGTTGAACAGGCGGGCGGTGAGGGTCGCCGGTCCGCTCGGGTCGGTGAGCACGAAGGCGTTCTGCACCTTCACGTTCCCCGTCGACCCCGAGTCGCTGTCCGGGTGAACCTCCAGCGTCGCCGCGTCGTTGCCGGCCGAACAGGCGGCGGCGAGAGGCGCGAGCGAGAGCGCGAGTACGGCGGCGAGAGCGCCGCGACGGATGCTGCGGACCACGGCGGCGGCATCTCCTTGGGCAGGGTACGGAAGATCTTCCAGCGGCCTTACATTACCGACGCCACGCCCTCGGCCGCGCACCGGCCCCGCCATTAGGGCGCGTTGATTACCGGCGCGCCCCAAGATCGGTCACGGGGCCTTTTCCATGATCGGGCAAAATTCGATCTTCGGACGGCCGGTAACCGGCCACCGGCCCGAACGGCGTAGCGATGGTGCACTCCAGTGGAAGCGACAAATCGGGACGTATCGCCCGTTGTTCGGGGCCGTTCGGGGCTGTAACGGGTACGTTTCGGGCCCGGCGTATACCGGCTCCGACCTGCGAATACCCCGTCGCGGGCGCCCCCTCCAGCACGTTCCGGGGGCGGTTGTCAAGCCCCGAGATATGCCCTGACCTGCGGAAACGCCATTCAGAAGACGCCGTTCCCGTGTTACCCTGGATAGCCACGGAAGGGGTACCTGTCACATGACGTTCAAGGTTGGCGACACCGTGGTCTATCCCCATCACGGGGCCGCGCTGATCGAAGCGATCGAAATTCGCCAGATCAAAGGCGTGGACAAGACCTACTTGGTGCTCAAGGTCGCCCAGGGCGACTTGACGGTACGCGTGCCCGCGGACAATGCGGAGTTCGTCGGCGTACGCGACGTGGTCGGTCAGGACGGTTTGGACCGGGTCTTCGAGGTGCTGCGCGCGCCGTACACCGAGGAGCCCACCAACTGGTCCCGCCGCTACAAGGCAAATCTGGAGAAGCTCGCGTCCGGCGACGTCATCAAGGTCGCGGAGGTCGTGCGCGACTTGTGGCGGCGCGAGCGCGAGCGCGGCCTGTCGGCGGGTGAGAAGCGCATGCTCGCCAAGGCGCGACAGATCCTGGTCAGCGAACTCGCACTGGCCGAGAACACCAACGAGGACAAGGCCGAGACGCTGCTCGACGAGGTCCTCGCGTCGTAAGACCGTCCCTTTTCGGACGTTCTCGTGTCGCGTCCTTGCCGGTGTGAGACCCCACGCCGCCCCATGTGACGTACCGACTTACGCAGACGCACCCCCGGCCACCCCCGGGGGACCTGCCGCGGCACCCGGTTGAGCAGGATGACCGGGTGCTGCGGCGTGCTGATGCCACGGCATGCCCCTCGTGCCGGGCGAGCGAAGGTCCTCCGGAGGTCACGGAAGGGGTCCGGAGGAACACCGCGCCAGGCACTCTGAGTGCGATACCCATCTGACACAAGGACACAAACCTGCGTACCGCCGCTGTCATTCCCGCCGCCGGACGTGGCGTCCGGCTCGGCCCCGGCGCGCCCAAGGCGCTGCGCACCCTTGGCGGGGTGCCGATCCTCGTCCACGCGGTCCGCGCGATGGCCGCGGCCCGGGCCGTCCAGGTCATCGTCGTGGTCGCCCCGCCCGACGGCGCGGCCGAGGTCAGGGCGCTGCTCGACGCCCACGAACTGCCCGAGACGACCGCCGTCACCGTCGTCCCCGGCGGCGAGTCCCGGCAGGACTCGGTACGGCTCGGCCTGGCCGCGCTGCCCGACGACGTCGACGTGGTGCTGGTCCACGACGCGGCCCGCCCGCTGGTGCCGGTGGAGACCGTCGAGGGCGTGGTCGAGGCGGTGCGGGCCGGCGCGCCGGCCGTCGTCCCCGGCCTCCCGCTCGCCGACACCGTCAAGAGCGTGGAACCGGAGACCGGCGCGGTCACCGGCACCCCGCAGCGCGCTCTGCTGCGCGCCGTGCAGACCCCGCAGGGCTTCGACCGGGCCGTACTCGCCAAGGCGCACGCCACCGTCACCCAGGACGTCACGGACGACGCGAGCATGGTCGAGCAGCTCGGCGTGCCGGTCCGGGTGGTGCCCGGACACGAAGAGGCGTTCAAGGTGACCCGTCCGCTGGACCTCGTGCTCGCCGAGGCCGTACTCGCCCGCAGGAGGGCCCATGGCCACTGAGGAGCACAGCGCAGGACCGTACGACGGCGGGCTGCCGGGGCTGCCGCAGGTCGGCGTCGGCACCGACATCCACGCCTTCGAGGAGGGCCGCGAGCTGTGGTGCGCGGGCCTGAGGTGGGAGGGCGAGGGGACCGGCCTCGCCGGGCACTCCGACGCCGACGTGGTCGCGCACGCCGCGTGCAACGCGCTGTTCTCCGCGGCCGGGCTCGGCGACCTCGGCGCGCACTTCGGCACCGGGCGGCCCGAGTGGGCGGGGGCGTCGGGGCTGACGCTCCTCGCCGAGGCCGCCCGGATCGTCCGGGACGCGGGGTTCGTGGTCGGGAACGTGGCCGTCCAGGTGGTCGGGCAGCGGCCCAAGATCGGGAAGCGGCGCGACGAGGCGCAGCGGGTACTGGCCACCGCCGTGGGGGCGCCGGTCTTCGTCAGCGCCGCCACCACGGACGGGCTGGGCTTCACCGGCCGCGGTGAAGGGCTCGCCGCGATCGCCACGGCGCTGGTGGTACGGACCGCGCGCACGACCGCGTCCTGACGGTTCCCGGACCGTCCGTGCGGGGCCGGCCGGCCGTGGTGTGTCGAGGAGATGTCAGGATCGGGCAGAGGGGGCGGGCCGCTCACGTGGAGCCACTACCCTTGTCCCCGTGACTATTCGCCTGTACGACACCAACGCGCGCCAGGTTCGTGATTTCGCCCCGCTCACGCCGGGCCGCGTCTCGATCTACCTGTGTGGCGCCACCGTGCAGGCGGCCCCGCACATCGGCCATATCCGGTCCGGTCTGAACTTCGACATCATGCGCCGGTGGTTCGGCTACCGCGGCTACGAAGTGACCTTCGTGCGCAACGTGACGGACATCGACGACAAGATCATCAGGAAGGCGGCCGAGCAGGACCGCCCCTGGTGGGCGATCGGGTACGAGAACGAGCGCGCCTTCACCAGTGGTTACGACGCGCTCGGCTGCCTCCCGCCGACGTACGAGCCGCGGGCCACCGGCCACGTGCCGGAGATGATCGCGATGATGCGCGGCCTGATCGAGCGCGGCCACGCCTACGAGGCCGACGGGAACGTCTACTTCGACGTGCGCTCGTTCCCCGACTACCTGGAGCTGTCCAACCAGGAGCTGGACAACCTGCGGCAGCCGGAGGGCGACGGCGAGACCGGCAAGCGCGACCAGCGGGACTTCGCGATGTGGAAGGCCGCCAAGCCCGGCGAGCCGTCGTGGGAGACCCCGTGGGGCCGCGGCCGGCCCGGCTGGCACCTGGAGTGCTCGGCGATGGCCCACAAGTACCTGGGCCGCGTCTTCGACATCCACGGCGGCGGCATCGACCTGATCTTCCCGCACCACGAGAACGAGATCGCCCAGGCGAAGGCGTACGGTGACGAGTTCGCCCGGTACTGGGTGCACAACGCGTGGGTCACCATGAGCGGCGAGAAGATGAGCAAGTCGCTCGGCAACTCGGTGCTGGTCTCCGAGATGGTGCGGCGCTGGCGGCCGATCGTGCTGCGCTACTACCTGGGCACCCCGCACTACCGCTCGATGATCGAGTACAGCGAGGAGGCCCTGCGCGAGGCCGAGTCGGCGTTCGCCCGGATCGAGGGCTTCGCGCAGCGCGTGGTGGAGAAGGCGGGTGTGGTCGAGCCGGCCGCCGAGGTCCCGCCGGCCTTCGCCGAGGCGATGGACGACGACATGGGCGTCCCGCAGGCACTGGCCGTGGTGCACACCACGGTCCGGCAGGGCAACAGCGCGCTCACCGCCGACGACAAGGAGACGGCGGTCGCGCGTCTGGCCGAGGTCCGTGCGATGCTCGGAGTACTGGGTCTCGACCCTCTCGACCCGCACTGGAGCGGCTCCGAGGGCGGCGACGACCTGCACGGCGTCGTCGACTCCCTGGTGCAGCTGGTCCTGGAGCAGCGGCAGTCCGCGCGGTCCCGCAAGGACTACGGCACCGCCGACGCCATCCGCGACCAGCTCGTCCAGGCGGGTCTGGAGATCGAGGACACCCCGACCGGCTCGCGCTGGACGCTCAGGGGCTGACCTCGGCGACCGGCCCGCAGGGGCCGGTCTTCCAGGGGTTGGCCTCCGGGGTCGGCCTCCGGTGTTCACCGGCTCGCGGGACCCGTGGAGCTTTGCAGCGTTCGACCGAAGAAGTGAGAGTGTCCCATGGCCGGGAACAGCCAGCGCAGGAACCGCCGTACGTCCAACAAGAAGGGCGCCACGGTCGGCAGTGGCGGGCAGCGCCGCAAGGCCCTCGAGGGCAAGGGCCCCACGCCGCCGGCCGAGGTGCGCAAGGGGCACAAGAAGAACCGGGTCGCCAACGCGCAGGCCCGCAGGACCGTCTCGTCGCAGTCCCGCCGGCCCTCGGGCCGCGGTGCCAAGTCGACCTCGGAGATGGTGGTCGGGCGCAACCCGGTGGTCGAGGCGCTGCGCGCCGACATCCCCGCGACGGCCGTCTACGTCCAGCAGTACATCGAGAACGACGAACGGGTGCGCGAGGCCGTGACGCTCGCCACCGACCGCGGGGTGCCGCTGCTGGAGGCGCCGCGGCCGGAGCTCGACCGGATCACCGCGGGGCTGAACCACCAGGGGCTGGTGCTCCAGATCCCGCCCTACGAGTACGCCCACCCCGAGGACCTGGTGGCGTCCGCCGCCGGCCGCGGCGAGGACCCGCTGATCGTGGCGCTCGACGGCGTCACCGACCCGCGCAACCTCGGCGCCGTGGTGCGCTCGGTCGCCGCGTTCGGCGGGCACGGCGTAGTGGTGCCCGAGCGGCGCGCGGCGGGTATGACCGCGGGCGCCTGGAAGACCTCCGCGGGCACCGCCGCCCGGGTGCCGGTGGCCCGCGCCACCAACCTCACCCGCACCCTTGAGGCGTACCAGAAGGCCGGGCTGACCGTGGTCGGGCTGGCCGCCGACGGGGAACTGGAACTCCAGGACCTGGAACTGCTGGACGGCCCGGTGGTCGTGGTGGCCGGCAGCGAGGGCAAGGGGCTGTCCCGGCTGGTCGGCGAGACGTGCGACGTGCGGGTGCGGATTCCGATGCCGGGCGGCGCCGAGTCGCTCAACGCGGGTGTCGCGGCCGGCGTGGTGCTGTACGAGGCGTCCCGCCGCCGCGCGTCACGCTGACGCCGCCAGGGGAGCACGGGGTGAACGGGGTGCCAGCGGGGTACGGGTGCGGGGTGCCAGGGGTGTAAGGGCTGCCGCCCAGGCGCGGTGCCCTTACCGGCCGGGCGAGCCCGGGAGTGGCCCACCGGGTTCCTAGCAGGGGTACTCCCACTTGCGGGTGATCGCGCGCAGCGGCTCCGGGACGTCCTCCGGGCTCGGCAGCGGACGCGGTGCCTGGACCCGCCCCGACTTGATCTTGTCGCTCCAGTCGCCCATCGCGACCTGGAACGGGCCGTGGTCCTGGCGCCCGTAACGCACCATCTTCGGCGTCCAGTCGACGCCCAGGAACGTACACAGCCGCCGGCACTCCGCCTCGGGGTCGGCGGTCAGGTCCTCGTAGCGGACGGTGAGGCCGTCGAGCGCGCCGCGGGCGGCGTCGACCTGCTCGACGTAGCGCCGGATGTGCCGGACCGTCCAGTCGATGCCCTTGTCCGGCCGGGAGTCCATCTGGGAGGCGACCACCGAGGCGGGGTGGCGCAGCAGGAAGATGAACCGGGCCCGGGGCCACGCCTCGTGCAGCCGCTGCCACTGGTCGGCGTTGCCCGGCGTCTTGTCGACGATGACCTTCTTCTCGCTGCGCACCAGCTCGCGGTGGAGCACCCGGTCCCACAGCAGGTGCTCCAACTCCCGCTGGTCCAGGTCGAGCAGGCCCATCGCCTTCTCGGTGTAGGGCTCGGCGTAGGTCAGGGTGAGGGTGCGCAGGTGCATCTCGTGCGGGGCGCGGACGTCGGGATGGCTGTTGAGCAGCACCCGCAGCAGCGTGGAGCCCGAGCGGATCGAGGAGATGACGAACACCGGGTCGGGCACCAGGCGGGTCGCCTCGGGCCCGAGCACCGGGGGAGGCGCGGTGATCACCCGCCGGGCCTTGAGGCGGACCCGCCGGGCGAGCCGGCGCACTCGGGGGTCGTGCAGGATCATCGCACCGCTCCTGGACCGGGACTTGGGCTGTCCACCGCATCCTGCTGGCGGTTTCTTGGTGCCGCCTTGGTGACACCATGGGAGGGGATGAGATTTCGGTGAGATCCGCCGACGGGTGGAACGGATCGGCCGGTTCCTCCCTCGGGGTCCGACGGCCCGAGGGCTCGACCGGTCCGCGGCGCGGGTGGTCTGACGGGGGACCGTCAGGCAGTGTCCTAAACGACCGTCACTCGGTTAGATGAGTGTGGACACCAGAACACCCCGCACCTCCACGGGGGGAGGGGCGCCCGGGTTTGATGAGCGCGTGATGACCATGGCACGGGTGCCGAGCGATCCCGCCCAGGTCATCGTCAACCACGCGAGCTTCCGGGTGCAGCTCGGCGCCGCCTCGACCCGCGCCCTCGGCGTCGCGGACACGGTACGGATGCCGTCCGCGCGTCGCGGCAAGCCCGTTGTGTGGTCCGGCCACACCTCGCCCGAGTTGACGCAGGCGGTGCGCCGGCAGGCCGGCGCCGCGGCCGGTCCGGGGAGCGCCGGAGCCGCGACGCAGGTGCTGCCGCGGATCGACGACACGTCCGTACTGCCTGCCGCGGCTCCCACGGTGATCGGCCAACGCGCCCCCTTCGACGAGCCGTTGATCGGCAGGAGCGGTCGCGGTTACGACGACCGCGACGGCGACGGGCCCGACAGCGGCGACCGCGGCCGCGCGCGCGGGCGCCGCGGCGACGCGGTCAGGCACGCGTACTACCCGCACCGGCGGATGAACCTCGGCATCGTGCTGCTGCCGCTGCGGGTCTTCCTCGGCTTCGTGTCGATCTACGCGGGCATGGGCAAGCTGTGCGACCGGGTCTACTTCGACGGCGGCCACCGCGGCTCGATGGTCAAGTGGCTCTCCTCGCTGCACCCTTGGGGCGCGGCCGAGCCGCTGCGCGACGCCGCGCTCAACCACCCGGTGGGCGCGGGTCTGTCCATCGCCTTCCTGCAGGTCGTGGTGGGCGTGCTCACCGTCTTCGGTCTCTGGCAGCGGATCGCCGCGGCGTTCGGTGCCGCCGTGTCGATCGCCCTGCTGGTCACGGTGAGCTGGCGGACCGTCCCGGTCTACGACGCGCCCGACTTCATCTACCTGGCCGCCTGGAGCCCGCTGGTGATCGCGGGTGCCCCGGTCTACTCGATCGACGGCCACCTCGCGAGCGACGCCTGGCGCCGGCTCGGTCCCCGCGTCACCCTGTGGGACCTGCGCCGCCGCGTGCTGCGCAGGGGCGCCGTGCTCGCCACGGTCACCATCGGCCTGACGCTGCTGGTCGGTTCGGTGCTCGGCGCGGCCGTCCGCTCCAGCAGCACGGAGCACGGCCACTCCGGCCCCGCGTCGACTCCCGTGAACAACCTGCCCGGTTCGCCGCTGCCCGAGGTCTCCGGCGGTGACAGCGACGGGGGTACGACCGGTGCCTCGGCCGACCCGACGCGGTCGTCCGGCGCCGGCAAGCACGGGAAGGGCGGCGCCGACGGGGCGCAGCCCGGCGCGGAGCCGAGCCACACGCACTCGTCGGTCGGCAGCACCGCGCCGCAGAGCACCCACACCACCATCGGTACGGGAGGCGGCTCCACGGGGTCCGGCACCGGTACCGGGTCCGGGTCCGGCGGCTCGTCCGGGGGCTCCTCCGGCAGTTCCCCGGTGACGCACGCGCCGCCGCCCGCCGAGACGCAGGCTCCGCCGCCGCCCGCACCGCCGGCGAAGCCCTCGCAGGGCGCGATCGGCGGGCTGCTCGGCAGCGGGCCGCTGCTGGGTCTTTCGGCGGGGCCCGCGGGCCACTCGGAAGCCCCGCAGAACATGGCCTGACCGTCTGGCACACCGCGCAGGGGCGCCCCCTTTCGAAGGGGGCGCCCCTGCGCGTTCGTTCTGCCTGCCGCGAGGGGGAGGGGCGGCCTGGGCCGGGGCCGCGGAACGGGCCCTGAGGACGGCTCCGCGGAACGGGCCCTGGGACGCCTTCCGGGGTGCGGTGCTCCGGGATGGCCGTGGGAGGGCCCTGGCGCGGTCCCGACGCGGCTCTGGAAGGGCCCTGGGACGGCTGCCGGGGTGCGGCGCCTGGGACATCACCCCTGGTGCGAACCCAGCTCCTTGGCGGCCTCGTTGAGGTCCTTGGCAGTGTCGATGGCCCGCCAGTACGCACCGTGGGGGATCGGGAACCCGGCGAGCCGGCGTTCGCGGGCGAGCCGGGGGAAGGTGGTCCGCTCGTGGTCCCCGAGGTCGGGCAGCATCGCGGTGAACTCGGGCGCGAAGACGTACACGCCGGCGTTGATCAGGTAAGGCGACGGGGGCGCCTCGATGAAGTCCAGCACCTGCCCGAACTCGTTGGTCTCCACGGCGCCCCAGGGGATACGGGGGCGGGCCAGCGCGAGCGTCGCGACGGCGCCGCGCTCCTCGTGGAACTCGGCCATCTCGTGCAGCGGGAAGCGGGTCCAGATGTCGCCGTTGGTGGCGTACCAGGACTCGTCGGGGCGGGGCAGCGAGGCGGCCGCGTACTTCAACCCGCCGCCGCGGCCCAGCGGTTCGCGTTCGATGACGGTGGTGACGTTGAGCGGGAGCGGGGTCCCGTCCAGCCACTCCTGCAGTACCTCGGCGAGGTGGCCGCAGGAGATCACGGCGTCCGTGACGCCTTCCGCGGCCAGCCAGGCCAGTTGGTGGCCGATGATCGGCGTCCCGGTGCCGGGGATCTCCACCATCGGCTTGGGCCGGTCGTCGGTGTACGGCCGCAGCCGTGACCCCTGGCCGCCGGCGAGCAGTACCGCCTGGGTGACCGAGGTGGAAGCTCCGCCACCGGTGTCCCGGGCGGCGGTGGATGAGGCGGTGGTACGGGGTCGTTGGTCGGCGCGCTTCATGGAGCGCACCCTATGCGACGAGGGGCGTACGGCCCGTGTGGTGCGGGCCGTACGCCTGTCCGCGTGCCGTCAGGGCGGGGACCGTTCAGCCGACGGACGCCACGCCCGTCGCGAACGAGGTGTCGCACACCGGGCGCGACCACGCCTGGGCGCGGTGGGCGGCACCGTCGTACTTGGCGACGGCCGCGCGGCCCAGCGAGCGGGCGATGTCGACGCAGTAGCGCGCCAGGCTGGGCTGCTTGGCCATGGCCACCTGGAGGTCGGTCAGGGCGGCGCCCGGGTCCTTCTCCTGGAGTTCGGCCAGCAGTTTCTGGCGCAGCGCCTCCTGGGGCGCGAGGGCCGCTTGCTTCTTCGACGACGCCGCGGTCAGCACCTGTCCGTCCGAGGACGAACCGGCCCACGGCACGCGGGTGACGGCGAGCGTCCCCGACAGCACGAGGACGACCGGAAGAACGAGCGCGAATGTCTTGCCGAGACGGCGAGCTACCTGGTTCACGCATCGGATCGTAGCGACTGGTGATGATTTGGCGACATTTAGTCACTCTGACGAGGGAGGTGAAACAGGGCAGGCGCAGTCACCGTGTTGACGAACCCACCCGAAAGGCCGGATTTGCGGATTTATGTCGGGTGGTGGGGCGGGCCGGGGTGAACGGTGCCGAGCGGAGCGGGGCATACGCATACGGCGGCGGGCCGGTACGTCCGTCCTGGGCGTACCGGCCCGCCGCCGTGTCGCTCGTGTCAGCGCTGGTGTCAGCCGCTGAGGCGCTCGGTCGCTCAGTCGCTGAGGCGCTCGCCGGTGGAGGTGGCGAACACGTGGCTCTCACCCGGGCGCGGCACGACGTGCAGCACGGCGCCCTTCTCCGGGATCTCGCGGCCGCCGACGCGGAGCACCAGGTCCTTGTGCTCGCCGCCGACCTCGGCGGAGCCGTACACGTAACCGTCGGCGCCGAGTTCCTCGACGACGTTGACGGTCACGGCCAGGCCCTCCGGGCCCTCCTTCGACAGGCCGCCGGCGCCGGAGGTGATGTCGAAGTGCTCGGGGCGGACGCCGACGGTGACCGTCTTGTCACCCTTGTCGGCCGCGGCCTTCACCGCGTCGCGCGCCACGTTCACCACGGTGTTGCCGAACTTCACGCCACCGTCGGTGATCGGCACCTCGACCAGGTTCATCGCCGGGGAGCCGATGAAGCCCGCGACGAAGAGGTTGGCCGGGCGGTCGTACATGTTGCGGGGGCTGTCGACCTGCTGGAGCAGACCGTCCTTGAGCACCGCCACGCGGTCGCCCATCGTCATGGCCTCGACCTGGTCGTGGGTGACGTAGACGGTGGTGACGCCCAGCCGGCGCTGGAGGCTGGCGATCTGGGTACGGGTCTGCACACGCAGCTTCGCGTCGAGGTTCGACAGCGGCTCGTCCATGAGGAAGACCTGCGGCTCACGCACGATCGCGCGGCCCATCGCGACACGCTGCCGCTGACCACCGGAGAGCGCCTTCGGCTTGCGCGCGAGGTACTCGGTGAGGTCGAGGATCTTCGCGGCCTCTTCCACCCGCTTGCGGATGTCGGCCTTGTTGACGCCCGCGATCTTCAGGGCGAAGCCCATGTTGTCCGCGACGGTCATGTGCGGGTACAGCGCGTAGTTCTGGAACACCATCGCGATGTCCCGGTCCTTCGGCGGCAGGTGCGTGACGTCGCGCTCACCGATGCGGATGGCGCCGGCGTTGACGTCCTCCAGCCCCGCGAGCATGCGGAGCGAGGTCGACTTGCCGCAGCCGGACGGGCCGACCAGCACCAGGAACTCGCCGTCCCCGACCTCGATCTCGAGCCCGTCCACCGCGGGCTTGTCGCCGCCCGGGTAGATCCGGGTCGCCTTGTCGAACGTGACAGTTGCCATGACTGTTCACAGTCCCTTCACCGGCAGGAACGTGCCGGACGATCCGAGTAAAGGAAGCTTCCGGAGTGGCTCCGGAGGTGTTCCGCGAAATCGAACAGCCCGCCTCACCAGCGGGCTCACCGTGACGCTACCTGCCGATTTCCGTCTTGTCACCAGCCCCCGGGGCAAGATTTTCGCCACACCCCCACACCCCTGGCCCGGTACACTGGCCCCCGCGCCTCCTTAGCTCAGTTGGCCAGAGCGACGCTCTTGTAAAGCGTAGGTCGTCGGTTCGAACCCGACAGGGGGCTCCATATTTGTCCCTTTCGCGGCTTTCCCGGCGGTGGGCCGCCGCCGCGAGGGGTGCCGATGGCCGGCGGTGACGAGGCGGCCGCGGGCCGCGGGCCGCTTCCCCGGACGGGTCGACCGCGTGGGGATCGTATGCGGACCGTCGAGACCGAGACCGAGACCGAAACCGAGTGGGCGCGGCATGGGCTGCCCGCTGCCTGTTTCGGTTGGGGACGGCGGTGCGGTGGTGCCTGCGGTGCCGGCGGGTGTCCGGCCCGGGCCGGGCGGTAGGGGCAGCGTGACCGGTCGGGCTGCTGTCGGGGCCGAGGGTGGGGCCGATCGGGCTGGGAAAAGGCCGGGCCCGTCGAATGAGCGCTTTGTTCGGTCCTCGCACCGGGCGTCCCCGTATCTGCCTGTATGACGCGGCAACGGATCTGGGCCGTTCAGGGGGGAGTTGTCGACCTACGGTTTTCCCGTAACCGCCCGCCGGCCGGCTTGCGAGGGAGCTGCCGTCGGGAACGCCCCCCTGTTCCGCATGAGTTGAGGAGAAAACTGGTGTCATCGCCTTGCAGCCCCGAGTTCGCCCCGGTGGGCGACGTGGGTACGGCCCTCATGATGATCGACTCCCGGCTCAAGGCCGTCCACGGCAACAGGACCGGGGTCGATCCTGAACAGCAGCTCCTGATCGACCAGTTCACCGCGTCGATGAGCCCCAAGGAAGCCGATGCCGTGCTGGACGGCGCCTGCACGCTCGTCTACATGTTCATGCGGTGGCTTCAGGCGGCCTACGACGACCACGGCAAGGACGCCATCGAACACGTGGTGCCCGACCTCGTGGGCACGATGCGCAAGATGCCCAATAGCGTCCGCCCGGAGACCATTCCCACCATGGCCGGCCTGGTGATTGCCGCGGCCACCGGCCTGGGCCCCGGCCTGTGGCGCAAGCAGTACGGCTACTGGACCGAGAGCGAGATGACCCCGCTGGAAGCCACCGCCTTCCTCCTCGCGGAGCACATCAACCAGCTCACCGAAGACCCCGAGTTCGCCACCCGCCTGATCGGCAACGCCCTGGCCGGCGTGGACATGGATTGACGGCCGGATGCGCGGGGCCGGCTGCGACGTCCACGGTCCGGCCGGCCCGCCGGGGTGTCCTTGCTGAGCGCTGAGCGCTGAGCGCTGGCCGCTGAGCGCAGGCCGCTGACCGCTGGCCGCCAACTGTTGCCGCCGCGTACGACGACCGGCGTCGTGCCTGCGAGCAGCGGAAGTTCCGGCCCGAAGTACCGAGTCTGCCTATGCTGTTGAAGCCTCTCAGGGGGCTCTCTTTCTTGATCGGCGAGGCCATGGGGGTTCGGGATGCGGGTCGGGCTGTCGCGTTGGCGGGTGGCGGTCACCGCCGTGCTGGTGGCCGCGGTGGTCGCGGCGTGCGGGGGCGGGGACGGGGGGAGCAAGGCCGATCCGACGCCGACCCCCGATCCGCCGGTGTCTCTCAAGCTGCAAGCGCTCGACACCTACGCGCGGGGCACCGACGGCCTGCTGGCCCTGTCGATGCACACCAACGGAGCGCACCCTCCGAAGGTGAAGGTCGCGCTGCGGTTCGACGTCCCGGCCGGCAAGTCGCTGAAGACCCAGTACGAGCCGGTGGGGTCCACCGGCTGGGACGGCTGGCCCGCCCTGAAGCTCGCCAGGTCCGCAGGACCCAAGGCCGGGCTCGACACCCTGTCCGGCAGTTACACCGTGCCCATCAAGGACGAGGACATCTGGCGCCTCTACCTCAACCCGCAGTACGGGCCGTCCGGCGCGGACGACGCCGTGGCCGTACACGCGACGCTCAGCTCGGCCGGCCGCACCCTGGCGAGCGACAGTGTGAAGGCGCCGCTCGCGGCCCTCACCGTCAGCGTGCTCGACATGAAGGGCACCACGCTGCACCGCGACGGGCGCTGGACCGAGGCGACGTATGCCGTCCACAACGTGTCCACCCGGGACATCGCGCACGTGGACGCCGGGCTCAACATCTCCCCGTGCAGCGCGGACGACGTCGTCGGCTGCGACCCGACCGGCGCCGATGTGGCCGATGGCTTCACCATGCAGCAGTACGACGGCCACCGGTGGGTCGCGGTGACGCGGTCCGCCAACGCGGTCGGCCATGTGCTGAGCACGTCGCTCAAGGCGGGTGCCAGCGCGCGGGTCCGCGTCCGGGTCGCCGCGGCGGCCGGACTCGGCAAGGACGTGACGCGGGTCGACATCAGCCTCGCGGCCGGGGGGAAGATGCCCGGCGCGAAGACCTCCTCCTACGACTCCGCCGCCCGGACGTTCGACATCGCCCGGTAACGCTGACGGCGCCGCGGTCTTTGAACCGCGCCGCCGTCTTTGAGGCGCGCCGCCGACGACGCGCAGGGCGCCCACGGCGCAGCGCACCACGCTCGGCCGTACCGCCGCCGGTCCGGTCGGCCGTACCGCTTGCCCTAACGCCGGCCGTACCGCCGGTCCGGGGACTTCCGCGACGTTCACCGACTTCCGCGGACGAGGACCGCCATGTCCGGCAAGGGCCGGACGAGCGCCATGAACAACCGTGTCCGGATGCCCGCGCCGGGCCTCTGCGTCTACCAGAGCGAGCCCGCGGAACCGCCCGGGAGGCCGCCCGGCCGTACCACCCGGTTCCGGAGCGAGGCGCTCCGCATTGAATCCCGTTCAATGACGGAGGGGTTCGTAAAACGTATTGACAAACTCGGCGGGCGGTTCGTAGGTTCGAACGGCACTACACCGACACCTGCCGTGCGGAGGACCTGATCGCCATGACCTGGCGCCAGGACGGCTGGTGGCCGATGCCGTAAGAACCCGACCGCTGCGCTCTGCCGCGCAGCGCCGATGGGAGCGTGCAACCACGTTGACCACCGACACCCGGCGGGCGCTCGTCGTCCGCGGCGGCTGGGCCGGTCGTCATCCCCTGGTGAGCCGCGGCGGGTTCGTCCCGTCGCCCAAGGGGCACGAATCGACCGTCCGGAATGTTCGTCATATGCGGAACGCCGAGAATGTCTCGGTCGCCGAAGGTGGACCTCGTGCCGGACGTACGCTGCCCGTTCCCCCGTAGACGTCAAAGGTCGAACCCCATCTGCGAGCGCCCGGACCCGGGCGCCGCAACCGGCCTCTGACCGGCACCCCGCCCTGTCGAGCCCAGCTATCAGGAGACCGTCCTCATGCATGACGACCGCAAACTGGTCGAGGCACGCTTGGAGCGCGTCCTGCGGGAGCGCATCCGTCCGGCGATCCACCCGGAGACGACGCCGCTGACCGTGGAGATCTGGTCCACCTCCGGCGAGCCCGTGCCCGTAGCGGAGGGGCTGTCGGCGACGACGCAGCCCATCTCCGCCGGCACGCCGTGGGGTTCGCCCTGGGGGACGAGCTGGTTCAAGGTCAGCGGCACCGTGCCCGCCGAGTGGGCCGGCCGGACCGTCGAGGCCGTGCTCGACCTCGGATTCACCCCGCGCACCCCCGGATTCCAGTGCGAGGGCCTCGTCTACCGGCCCGACGGCACCCCGGTGAAGGGGCTCCACCCGCGCAACTCCGCCGTACGCGTCGGCTCGCCGGTCGCGGGCGGCGAGACGGTCCGCTGGCACATCGAGGCCGCGTCCAACCCCGACATCGACGGCGAGGTGCCGTTCCAGCCCACCGTGCTCGGTGACCGCGCGACCGCCGGCGACGCGCCTCAGTACGTACTCGGGCAGATGGTGCTGGCGGTCTTCGACGAGACGGTGTGGAACCTGGTCCTGGACCTGGAGGTGCTCGGCGAGCTGATGGCGGAGCTGCCCCTGGAGGGGGCGCGCCGCTGGGAGATCCTCCGCGCGGTCAGCCGCGCGCTGGACGCCGTGGACCTGCAGCACGTGAACGCCACCGCGCAGGCCGCGCGGGACGAGTTGGCGGGAGTGCTCGCCGCGCCCGCGGTTCCGGCCGCGCACCGGATCAGCGCGGTCGGCCACGCCCACATCGACTCGGCCTGGCTGTGGCCGCTGCGGGAGACGGTCCGCAAGGTCGCGCGCACCGTGTCCAACATGACGGCCCTGCTGGACGACGATCCCGACTTCATCTTCACGATGTCGCAGGCCCAGCAGTTCGCGTGGATCAAGGAACACCGGCCCGAGGTGTTCGCCCGGGTCAAGCAGGCGGTCACGGACGGCAGGTTCGTGCCCACCGGCGGGATGTGGGTGGAGTCCGACACCAACATGCCCGGGTCCGAGGCCATGGCCCGCCAGTTCGTGCACGGCAAGCGCTTCTTCATCGAAGAGTTCGGCGTGGACAACGAGGAGGTGTGGCTCCCCGACACCTTCGGCTTCGCCGCCGGCCTGCCGCAGATCATCAAGGCCGCCGGCTCCAAGTGGCTGCTCACCCAGAAGATCTCGTGGAGCCGCACCAACACCTTCCCGCACCACACCTTCGCGTGGGAGGGCATCGACGGCACCCGGGTCTTCACCCACTTCCCGCCCGTCGACAGCTACAACTGCGAGATGGCCGGCCGCCAGATCGCCCATGCGGCACGCAACTTCAAGGAGAAGGGCGTCGCCAGCCGCTCCCTCGCGCCGACCGGATACGGCGACGGAGGCGGCGGCACCACCCGGGAGATGGTCGCGAAGGCCGCTCGGCTGCGCAGCCTCGAAGGGTCGGCGACCGTCGAGTGGGAGGCGCCCGCGGACTTCTTCGCCAAGGCGGAGGCGGAGTACCCCGATCCGCCGGTGTGGGTCGGCGAGCTCTACCTGGAACTGCACCGCGCCACGCTGACCAGCCAGGCGCAGACCAAGCGCGGCAACCGGCGCAGCGAGCACCTGCTGTACGAGGCCGAGCTGTGGGCCACCACCGCGGCCGTACGCACCGGGGCGCCGTACCCCTACGAGGCGCTGGACCGGATCTGGAAGACGGTGCTGCTGCACCAGTTCCACGACATCCTGCCCGGCTCGTCGATCGCCTGGGTGCACAGTGAGGCGCGGCGGACCTATGCGCTCGTGGCCGAGGAGCTCGAAGGCATCATCGGCGAGGCGCAGCGCGCGCTCGCGGGGACCGGAGAGGGCGCGGGGAACTCGGGGGAGCGGGCCGGCGTCGGCGACGTGGTCTTCAACTCGGCTCCGCACGGGCGCGGAGGCGTTCCGGCCGGTGGCGCGGGTGTCTCCGGCTCGCCGGAGACGGTGACCCCGGCCGTGCGCGAGGGCGGCGGCTACATCCTGGACAACGGTCTGCTGCGGGTCGAGATCGACGCGCGCGGACTGGTGGTGTCGGCCTACGACATCGCGGCCGGACGCGAGTCCATCGCCCCCGGGCAGGCGGGCAACCTGCTCCAGCTCCACCCCGACCTGCCCAACCAGTGGGACGCGTGGGACGTCGACGCCTTCTACCGGAATGTCGGCGCCGACCTCACGGACGTCGCGGACCTCCGTGTCGACGGCGCCTCGGTCCGCGTCGAACGTGCCTTCGGCGACTCCCGGGTCGTCCAGTTGCTGTCGCTTCCGGCGGACGCCAAGCGGATCGACATCGACACCGAGGTGGACTGGCACGAGACCGAGCGGTTCCTCAAGCTCGCCTTCCCGCTGGACGTACGCGCCGACCGGTACGCGTCCGAGACCCAGTTCGGCCATGTCTACCGGCCCACCCACCAGAACACGAGCTGGGAGTGGGCCAAGTTCGAGGCGTGCAACCACCGGTTCGTGCACCTCGACGAGCCGGGCTGGGGCGTCGCGCTCGTCAACGACGCGACATACGGCCACGACGTCACCCGTGCGGTGCGCGCCGGAGCCGACGCCGGTACGACGACCACGGTGCGCGCCTCGCTGCTGCGGGCCCCGCGCTTCCCCGACCCGGAGACCGACCAGGGCGTCCACCGCTTCCGCCACGCGCTGGTGCCGGGCGCCACCATCGCCGACGCCGTCCGCGAGGGCTACCGGGCCAACCTCCCCGAGCGCCGCACCTCCGGCGCGAACGCCGTGGCCCCCCTGGTGACCGTGGACGACGACGCGATCGTGGTGAGCGCGGTGAAGCTCGCCGACGACCGCAGCGGCGACCTCGTCGTCCGCCTCTACGAGGCGAACGGCGGCCGTGCCCGCGCCACACTCCGCGCCGACGGCTTCGCCGCCGACCGTGCCGTGCTGACCGACCTGCTGGAGCGGCCGCTCACCGACACCGCGGGCCTCGAAACGGCGGAGGGCGGGGCGGTCCTCACCCTGCGGCCCTTCCAGATGGTGACCCTGCGCCTGCCCCGCGCCTGACCGCGACCACACCCAGCGAACGGAGCGAACGATGTCGGCCGCCGGCACGGGAAGCGACCCCGGACCGGCGGCTCGGCGGACCGGTCCGGACGGAGAATCCGGTGGCGTACCATGCCACCCATCAACGCCGTCGAAGGGGCGGTGGCCTGGTGCCGCGTCCGCCATCCGAGGCTGGGAGAGGCACGGTTGACGACCATCGACAGCGCCGGCAACGACAGACCGCCGATCCGCCGCGGCACCAACCTGCCGCGGATGGGCGACTACAACGAGTCCGTCGTCCTTGATGCCATCCGCCGACACCCGTCCGGGCTGAGTCGGGTCGAACTCGCCCAGGCCACCGGCCTGTCCGCCCAAACCGTCTCGAACATCACCCGCCGACTGCTCGACCAGGGCGTGGCGCGGGAGTCCGGGAAGCGGAGTACGGGTCCCGGCAAGCCGCGCACCCTCCTGGAGGTCGTCCCCACGGCCCGGCACGCTGTGGGGGTGCACCTCGACCCGGCGGTCATCACCTATGTCCTGGTCGACCTGCTGGGCGCGGTGGTGGCGCAGTACAGCGAGCGGACGCCGAGAGGTGGCGGCTCCGACCAGATCGTGTCGGGCATGGCGGCCTCGGTGGCCGCCCTGGTCGGCGAGTCCGGCGTCGACGCCGAACGGATACTGGGCCTCGGCGTTGCCGCACCCGGTCCCGTCGACACCGTGGCCGGCCAGGTACTCGACCCTCCTGAACTGCACGGGTGGGGCAGCTTCCCCCTCCGTGACCGGCTCAGTGAGGCCACCGGCTACCCGGTACTCCTCGACAAGGACGTCACCGCCGCAGTCGTCGCCGAACGCTGGGCCGGCGCGGCCACCGCGAGTCGCAACCTCCTCTTCTTCTACTTCGGTACTGGCTCGGGCATGGGACTCGTGGTGCAGGACACCGTGCTGCGCGGTGTCTCCGGCAACGCGGGCGAGGTCGGCGGCCTCGGCGCGGGCTGCTCGATCCGGACCCTCGTCGACGAGGCCATCTCACTCGGCGTGCTCGGTGCGGAGTTCACCGTGCTGGACCCGGCCGACGCCCCGCGCGGTGTGGAACGGCTGGCCTCACTCACCGCCGAGGGCGACGAGGCGGCGAAGTCCATCATCGATCAACTTGCTGTCCGTATCGGCCGTGGTGTCTGCGCTGCCGCGACCCTGCTGGACGTCGACACCATCGTCTTCGGTGGTACGACCTGGCAGGTGCTCGCCGATCATCTCCTTCCTGTCATAGAACCGATGGTTGCGCGCTCGCCGTTCGTCAAGGCGACCCACCCGACTGCGGTCGTCACCACCACCCTCGGCGAGAACGTGGCCGCCGTGGGAGCGGCGTCCCTGGTACTGGACCAGGCGCTCTCGGCTCAGCCCACATCGCTGCTGCTGGGCTGAACCCGTCGCCGGACCCTCTCTTGGCCGTGTCCTTTGCTGGACCTGGGCCGTCATGTCCCGGCTCCGTCCTCGCCTGTCCGGGTGCGGGTGCGGGTGCAGGTGCGCGGGTGCGGGCGGGCGTGGACGGGCGTGGCCGGGTCGGGAGCACGGCGGGACCGGGAGCGGGACCGGGTCAGACGATCCCGCTGATGGTGACGCTGACCGTGACCGGCGGCGGTGACTGGCCATTCACCGAGGTCACGGCCAGAGCGGCCGTGGCCGCTTCCCGTATCGCGCGGGCGACGTCGAGCGCGCGATGGCCGCGCCGGGCGACGACGTGGACGCTCACCGTCCACGACGGCCGGCCCTCACCGGGGGTGAGGCGGACACCCTCGGTGGAATGGCGCGATGCTCCCTGTGTCGTGGAGCGTATGGACGCTCTCAGCAGTCCGCTGAGACTGGGCTTGAGGAATGCGACGCCGGGCACTTCGCAGACGGCGGTGGCGACCTGGGCGGTGAGTACCTCGCGGGCGGCGGGTTGGGTCATCGGGTCCGTCCTTCGCTGGCCGCATCGTCAAGGAGATCGGTGAGGCGTACGTCGACCGCCGCCACGCGCATGCCCAGTTGGCGGTCTGCGGCTGCGAAGACCTCCTGGCGTACCTGGTCGGCGAGTTCATCGAGGTCGGGGGCGAACGGGAACGTCACTTCCAGGAGCACCCGGACCGGCTCCCGGCCGGGCAGCCCGGGGCGAGCCGGTAGGAGCGGATCGTTCAGCTCGTCCATCGCCACGGGCGCGATTCGGCATGACCCGGCCCGTACTCCCGGCAGCGACTCGGCCGCGGCGCGGAGAACCCTGGCCGCCGTGGCCTCGGTGATCCACGCGTCCTCCTCGGGTTCGCCGAGAGGCAGTGTGCGACCGGGCCGCAGCTCCAAGCGGACCACGTCCATGACGCGTTCGGAGAGGGAGGCGGTGTCCATCGGTGGAGGCGTGCTGGAGCGCAACTCCCTGATCGCGCCGCCGAGCAGATCGAGGTCGGCCAACGCGGCCGAGCAATAAGGGCAGCGGAGGGCGTGCTGGTCGCTCTCACCGCTGTCGGTGGACTCCCACACCTCGGAGAGCATGCGGCCGCAAAGCAATTGCTCGTCGTCGGGGAGTGGCTCCGGTGTCTGGCCGGGCAGGCGGCCGGCTCCGCCCGGGTTGCTGGTCATCGCCATGCGCCCATCGCCTCCGTCAGGCCGCGTCGTGCACGGAAGATGCGCCCGCGAACCGCCTGAGGGCTGATTCCGACCAGTTCGGCGATCTCCTCGTACGTCTGTCCGTTCAACTCTCTGAGCACCCAGCAGGCTCGCTGTTCCGGCGAGAGCAGAGACATCGCCTCGGCCAAGGCGCGCGTGGCCGCGCGGGACTCGGTCACGCGCTCGGGTGAGGTCTGGTGGTCCGGCGCCGGGAGCTCGGGGGTGCCGTCGAGCGGGACGAGCGGGCGGCGCGAGCGCAGGACGTTCAGACAGCGGTTGGTGACGATTCGGTACATCCAGGTCTTGAACCGTGCCTCGCCGCGGAACTCCGGCAGTCTGCGCCAGGCGCTGACGAAGCCGTCCTGAACGGCGTCCTCGGCCTCCACGCGGTTGCCCAGCAGCCGCTCGGCGAGTTGCAGCAGCGGTCCGGCATGCCGCTGTACGAGTGTGGCGAAGGCGTCCTCGTCCCCTTCTCCCGCGCGTACGGCCAGCAATTCGTCGGCCAGCAATTCCTCGGTCAGCAATCCGTCGACCGGCGGGTCGGACAACGGTGGCTCGGACAAAGGCAGATCGGCCGGTGCTTCCGCCGGCGGCAGTTCTACCTTGGCCGCGGGCGCGGCGACGGCTTTCGAGGCGCCGGGCGGCGCTGTGCTGCCGGTGTCTGCGCTGCCCGGCCTGGTGATTTTGCGGTACCCCGACACGCGGCGGCTCCTTTCGTTCGCTCATTGTCTTCGACACGCGAGATCGCCGGATGTCACGCCGTGCGGGCGGATCAGCTCGGAAAAAAATCTTCGCCGCGGATGCGTGACGAATCTCCGCCAGCCGGGTCCAACTCATTAACCGCACGTCACGACAACGCACGATCAAGGAGACAGTGATGGTTGCACAGCAGGTTGAGGCGCCCGTACGAAAGATGGTGGAGAGCGGCGTGAAGCCCGGTCAGGGCTCCACGACGGTCAGCGGTGGCAGTGCCGGCGCGAGCGAGCCGGCTGCGAACAGGGGGAAGACGTCCATCGCCGATGTCGTGGTCGTCAAGATCGCGGGCATGGCTGCGCGCGAGATCCCCGGTGTCTACGACATGGGTGGTGGCCTGTCCCGCACGATTGGTGCTGTCCGCGACCGTGTGCCCGGCTCCCGTCCCAATGTGGGGCGGGGAGTGAAGGTCGAGGTCGGCGAGCGCCAGGCCGCGGTGGACCTGGATGTGATCGTCGAGTACGGCGTCCCGATCGCCGACGTCGCCCGTGACGTCCGCGAGAACGTCATAGTGGCCGTGGAGCGCATTACCGGCCTCGAAGTGGTCGAAGTCAACGTCGCTGTCAACGACGTGCATCTGCTCGACGGCGACGAGCCGGTCTCTGACTCGCGCGTCGAGTGACGCAAGCCTCGGGCCTCGGAGCCGAAGCGCGCAATCCAGAGGCCCAGGTCGGCATCGGTCCCGGGATTCAGACTCAGACTCAGATCCGAGTTCGCCATGAGGTTCGGTTCCTCGTCCAAGTCCGGAGTTGGCACATCATGTGAGGTGAAGTATGAGTAGGGCAGTTATCGGGTTGCTGGTGGGCATGGCGCTGGCCTTTGTCGGGTGGTTCGGGGGATTCGGCGCGTTCATACTCGTGGCCGCGCTCGGGGCGGTCGGCTTCGCCGTCGGCCGACTGATCGAGGGCGACGTCGAGTGGAAGGCGGCGAGGCGTAGTCCGACCTCGATCAGCCGCTGCGCGGGCCTGCGCTGAAGCCTTCTGCCCTGCGACCGCGCCGACTTGGGCGACGTGTGCGGGCAGCGCGACGTCTGCCTGCGGCCGTCGTGTCGCTGCTGATCGCGGTCCGCTCTGCCCTTCTGTTGTCCGATCTCTTGTCCGATGTCGTCGCCGTCCACGCCGCCGGACGCTCTCCTGCACTCCCGCCCCCCGCCGCACGCGCCCCGCGCCCCCCGCGCCAGACATCGGATGACGCGCCCCCGACCCCGAACAACCCGCCCGAACACTCCCAAGCGTCGCACCAACCACCTACGTTGCCGCACTCTGCGCCGACACCCCCCAAGCCGCACCATCCCCGCCCCCGCCCCCGGTGCCCCCAACCCCGCCGCGAATCCCGCCGCGAAGCCCCACCCCCTCATTGGTCCGACCGCTTGCACGGGTCATTGACGTGTTCCTGCCGCGTGGCTAACTTCGCCGAGAGCGCTCTCCTCTCGTCGGCGTCCTTGGGCGCCCCTGAGCCCCGGAGTCCCCCCATGTACGCACTCGCATCAGCACGCGTTCCATCTCCGTATGGCCTGACAACGTTGTCGGATCTCGCTTATCACTCCGGAGTCGCGCTCCTGTGGAGCCAGACAACGATGTCGAACTCACGAGCAGAGGAGAAGTACCCGCGATGACACGACTGTCGAGACCACCCGGAGCGGCCGTGATCGGCGTGCTCGCGGCTGCGGCGCTGGCCGTGGCCGGGATGTGTACTCCCGCGTCGGCGGCCGGGAAGGCCGCGCTCGTCACGTCGCCGGCCACCCTGGTCAACCCGTTCATCGGGACTTCGAACCAGGCCGACGACTTCCCGGGCGCCGACGTGCCGTTCGGCATGGTGCAGTGGAGCCCGGACACGCCGTCGCGTCCGTCCGGTGGTGGTTACGAGTACAACGACTCGACGATCACCGGTTTCAGCCTCACCCATATCGCCGGGCCCGGCTGCGGTGCGGCCGGTGACGTACCGGTGCTGCCCACGGTGGGTGCGGTGAACACGGGCGCGACGGACGCGTTCTCGCACTCCAACGAGTCGGCGTCCGCTGGGTCGTACAAGGTCACGCTCAACAATCAGGTGACCACCGAGCTGACCGCTACGACGCGCAGCGGGATGGCGCGCTTCACGTTCCCGTCCAGTACCCAGTCCAACCTGGTCTTCAAGCTGAACGGCAGCCAGAACGGCGACACGTCGACGCAGTTCACCAAGGTCTCGGACACCGAGGTGAGCGGTCAGGTCACCAGCGGGCACTTCTGCGGCGCGGGCAACACGTACACCGTGTACTTCGACATGGTCTTCGACCAGCCGTTCGCGTCGCAGGGAAGCTCGGTCGTGAAGCCGTCGGCGACCGCACCCGCGACGTCGGGCAAGACCTCCAAGAACGCCGCCGAGAAGCCCAACAAGCCGGTGCTGCACGGCAAGGCGCCGAAGGCCGCGACATCGAAGTCGCCGGACGCTGCCGCGTCGAACGGGTACGTCACGTTCAACACCACGTCCAACCCGGTCGTGCAGGCCAAGGTGGGTGTGTCGTACGTGTCGGTCGCCAACGCGGTCGCCAACCGCACGGCGGAGAACAGCGGCTGGGACTTCGACGCGACCCGCACCGCCGCGCAGGGCTCCTGGAACAGCGCGCTCGGCAAGGTGCAGATCGCGGGCGGGACCTCCGCGCAGCAGCAGAGTTTCTACACCGCGCTCTACCACTCGCTGCTGCACCCGAACGTGATCAGTGACACCAACGGCCAGTACTACGGCTTCGACGGCAAGACGCACACCGTGGACTCCGGCCACAGCGCGGCGTACGCCAACTACTCCGGCTGGGACATCTACCGCTCCCAGGCCCAACTCGAGGCGCTGGTCGACCCGCAGGCCGCTTCGGACACCGCGCAGTCGATGGTCGACGACTACGCGCAGACCGGGATCTTCCCCAAGTGGTCCGAGGACAACGGCGAGTCGTACGTCATGGTCGGGGACCCCGCGGACGCCATCCTCGCGGACTACCACGCCTTCGGCGCCACGAAGTTCGACACCGCCACCGCGCTGGCGGACATGGTCGCTCAGGCGAGCAAGACCAACAACGACCGGCCGGGCCTGAACTACCTGAACTCGCCCGGATACATGCCGCACGACGGCAGCTACGGCTGCTGCAACTTCTACGGCCCGGTGGCCACGACGCTGGAGTACAACACCGCCGACTTCGCGCTCTCGGCCTTCGCCGGTGCGCTCGGCGACACCGGCAACCAGAAGACGTACGCCAATCGCGCGCAGGACTGGCGCAACGTGCTCAACCCGGCGTCCGGCTTCGTCGAGCCGCGCAACGCGGACGGCTCCTGGACCGGCGGCTTCGACCCCACCAGCGGCACCGACATGGTCGAGGCCGACTCCTGGATCTACACCGGGATGGTGCCGTTCGACATCGGCGGCCTGGCGAAGGCCAAGGGCGGCAACGCGGCCATGAACGACTACCTGGACACCACGCTGCGCAGCTTCACCGGTGACGACGGCTACGCCTGGGTCGGCAACGAGCCCAGCATCGAACTGCCGTGGGAGTACGACTACACCGGCGCGCCCTACAAGACGCAGGGCACAGTGCGGGCGATCCAGGACCAGATCTGGGCGAACACCCCCGGAGGGCTGGCCGACGGCAACGACGACCTGGGTGCGATGAGCGCCTGGTACGTCTGGGCCGCGCTCGGCATGTACCCCGAGACTCCGGGCACGTCCGATCTGGCCCTCGGCTCACCGCTGTTCACCCAGGTCGTGGTCACGCTGCCGTCCGGCAACACGCTCACGATCAACGGTAACGGCGCCGCCGACAACGCCCCTTACGTGCAGTCCGCGACGTGGAACGGTACGGCCTGGAACAACGCCTACGCCCCCACCACGGCGATCACCGCGGGCGGCACGCTCGACTACACCCTTGGCACCACCGCCAACACCTCCTGGGCGACGGCGGCGTCCGCGGCCCCGCCGTCGTACGCCGGTGACACCACGGCGCCGGTCTCGCCGAAGATCGGCCCGATCGCCGCCGGGGTGGGGTCGAACCTGTGCGTGGACGACGCGACCTCCGGTACCGCCGACGGCACCCACGTCCAGATCTGGGGCTGCGACGGCACCTATGCGCAGGACTGGATCGTCGCCGCCGACGGCACGCTCCGGACCCTCGGCAAGTGCCTGGACGCCGACCACAGCGGGACCACCAACGGCACGCTGATTCAGCTGTGGACCTGCAACGGCAGCGGTGCCCAGCAGTGGACCGCGGGCTCGAACGGATCGCTGGTCAACCCGGAGTCCGGGCTGTGCCTCGACGACCCGAACTCGTCCACGGCCAACGGTACCCAGCTCCAGTTGTACGGCTGCAACGGCTCGGCGGCGCAGAACTGGAAGGTGCCGAGCTGAGCCGCACGCCCGCACCCGCACCCGCACCCGTATAGCGCCGTCCGCTCGCCCTGTACGTCGGACGGGCACGACGTGCACCGCGCCCCCGTGCGTCCCGTCCCACCGGTCGGGTCGCACGGGGGCGTTCTCGCGCGCCCGCGGGATACGCGGTCGGCTCGGACCGGCGCGCCGAGGAGGTCGATGCCGACCGCGTACGGCTGGCACTGGCGTACGTCGGCGGCGCCCGCCCGGGGGTGCCACCGAGGGGGCCCGACCGTGATAGGGATGCAGTTCGCCCTGCCCGAAAAACCAGGAGTGTCCCGGTATGACAATCGCTACGACGCGGGCCGCGCTGCCCGGCCAAACGGGTCCCGGCCAAACGGGTCCCGGGCAACCGGGGTTCGGGCGGCCGGAACCGGAGCGACCTGACCGCGAACTGCCCGACCGCGAACCGTCCGACCGCGAACCGTCCGACCGCGAAGCATCCGGGTGCGTCGGCCACCGCGGGGTCGAGGAACGCGAACTCAGCGCCGACGGCTTCCGTTTCGTCTCCCGGGTCGCCTGGTGCGAGCACCCGAGCACCGAACCGTTCCTGATCCTCGGCGGCTCCTCCCAGGACCGGCTGTCCTGGACCCGGTTCGAGCGCGCGCTGCTCCCGCTGGGCCATGTGATCACCATCGACCTGCCCGGATACGGCGGCGCCGCCTTCCTGCCCGCCCGGCACGGCATCGACTTCCTCGCCGACGCGGTGCTCGGGACCCTCGACGACCTCGGGGTCTCCCGGGCGAACCTGCTGGGCGCCTGCTTCGGCGGCGCGATCGGGCTGCGCTTCGCCCAGCGCCACCCCGATCGGGTACGGCGGCTGATGCTGGTCGGCATGACCAGGGACCTGCCGAAGGACTACACCGACTGCGTGCCGCGCTGGATGGCGATGCTCGCCGAGGGCCGCAGCGACGACATCGCCCGCGAGCTGGTGGACCGCTTCATGTCCCCGCCCGGCACCGGGACCGTACGGCGGTACGCCGCCGTGTCCCGGCTGCTGTACCGGCAGTTCGCCGGGCGCAGCGCCGAGGAGGTGCGGATGGACGTGGAGCACAACCACCGTCTGATGTCCCACGACTGGTACGTGCCGCGGCCGGCGCCCCGCGTGCCCGCGCTCGTGCTGACGGGTGAGCACGACACGCTGACGCCGCCCGCCATGGGCCTGGCCGCCGCGCGTTGCCTGGAGGGTGCCTGGTTCACCACCGTCAAGGAGGCCGACCACCTCCTGCCGGTGGAGCGCAGCGACGAACTCGGCGACCTGATTGCGCGGTTCTGCACCGACCGGGCGATCGACCCGCTGCCCTACTGCCACCCGGCGACCTTCGTTCCCGCGGCGGGTCAGGAACTGCCGGGGAACGGGGCGCCGTTGGGCATGCCCGCCGCGACGTAGGCGTCGTAGCGCCGCTGCCAGGTGGGCGGCGGGCCGCTGCGCCGCTGCCGCGCGGGCCGCTCGCCGGATCGTCGGTTCGCCGCCGCGCCGGCCGCTTCACCTGCTGCTTCGCCCGCTACCGAGCCCGCGGTCTCGCTCGCCGCTCGGGCGTCGAGGGCGGCCAGGCACAGGTCCCAGCCGGCCGCGTTGCGCGCCGCCGCGTCCGGGCTCTCCAGGAAGTCGGTGAGGGTGAGGCGGGTACGGGCGCCGTCCAGCCGGGTCAGGTCGAACCGCAACTCGTCGCCGCCCCAGGTGAAGGCGAACAGGTGCGGCGGGTCGACCGCGGTGACCTCGCCGGTCAGCACCATGTCCGGCATGTTGGGGTCGCCGGCGAAGGTGATCTCGCCGCCCACCGCCAGGTCGACGGTGATCCGGGGGAACGGGAACCAGTGCGCCAGTTCGGTCGGTTCGCTCACCAGCGCCCACACCCGGTCGATCGGGTGGTCGTAGACACGCTCGAAGCGGACCGCGGACCGTCCGCCGTCCAGTTCGAGGTAGCTGCCGGGGTCGATGACGTTCATGGCTGCTTCCTGTCTCTCGGTTGCCTCGGTTGCCTCGGTTGCCTCGGTTGCCTCGGCGGTGTCGGGCGTGCCGGTCGCGTCGGTGGCGTGAGCGGAGCCCGCTCCTCGGGATCGGCCGCAGCCGGCGCGGACCGCTCGACGGAACCCGCGTGCGCCTCGTCCAAGCGGCGGCCGAGCGCGTCCAGACTCCGGTTCCACAGCCGCCGGTACGGTGCCAGCCACGCGTCCAGCTCCGCCATCGGCGCGGGCTCCAGGGCGTACACCCGGCGCTGCGCGTCGACCTGCACGCGGACCAGTCCCGCCTCGCGCAGCACCCGCAGGTGCTTGGACATGCTGGGCTGGCTCAGCCCGCACCGTTCGGCCAGTTCGCCGACGGGCTGCGGGCCGGTCAGCAGCCGGCCGAGTATCGCCCGCCGGTTCTCGTCGGCGAGCGCGCCCCACACCGCGGTGTCCATACGACCTAATATTCCCCATCGGGTATATAACCGTCAAGGCATACGCGAGCCTGGCCGCGCCGCCCGACCGCTGGATCGCCTGACCGCTGGATCACCCGTCCGCGCGCCTGACCGCCCGCCCGGCCAGCCGTCCGCCCGACCGCCCGCCCGCCCGGCAGGGCGTTACGGCGCCGCGCAGTCCCTGGTGTCAGTGCCGCCGTTCTTCCCCGGCGTGACCGCCATCGCGGCCAGGTAGGTCCCCTTCTTCGGCAACTGGCCCTTGGGAACCTTGAGCACGTGGCCGTGCCCTGACCAGTGCCGTCCGGCCAGTGGGTCGACCAGGGTGACGGTGGTGGCGGTGGTGGGGCCGACCACCGTCAGCCCGCCCGCATCGGTGACGCAGCCGATGGAGACCGCGGGGGCGTAGCGACCGGAAGTGTCGTAGTTCGAGCCGAGGTCGGTGTAGACCGACGCCTTGTCGATGCCGACCTCCAGCAGTCCACTGCGGGAGTCCTCGCCGTAGTCACCGCCGGAGGGATACGAGACCTTCTGCTGGACCACTGCCACCTCACCGTCGGGGGAGGTGGTGCCGTGCCACTCCTGGGTCCACTCGACCTCCGAGGCCGGGGGATCTCCCTCGTCCATGCCGGACGTCCCGCACAGCAGATCTCCGGCCATCCGGCGGATGTAGGGCTGGTCGAGCGGCGCCGGCCCGGCGGGTCCGGGCAGATCGGCGTTGGACGGCGCGTACGTGAGGCTGACCGCGTACGGCCAGCCCGGGGCGTAGACGAAGGTGACCTTGCGGGGCTTGCCCAACGACGTGTCATCGGCCTGGATCAGCGCACCGATCCCGCAGTCGCTGTGCATGTCGACGATGTGCTGGCCCCCGACGGTGGTCGACCGGTAGCCGAACGGGGGGACAGGGGCGCTGAGTCCGTCGGTGACCTTCAGGGGCCGCCAGCCGAGATCCTTGCCGTCGAAGCCCTCGACCTGGACGTGGGTCAGCCACGGCGGTATGGCCAGCGGGAAAGGCGCGCCCGACTGGTGTTCCCAGTTGAGCGCGAGCGGTGGACTGAACAAGGGAGTGTCGTCCCAGGGCGCGGGCGCGCGGTAGACGATCTTCTCCGACCCTGCTCCGGGGCCGCTTTCGTACTGCAGCAGTTCGCCGCCGGTCGACACCAGGGTCACGTGGGGGAGATGCGGCACCGTGCCGGAGAACAGGATCTCGCCGCTCGGGTGGTGGTTGTCGTAGACGAGGGGGGTCTGTGAATCGGGCCTGAAGTCGGGGTAGTTGACCCAGGAGTGCGGGCCGAAGCCGTTGGAGAGCAGGATCTCCATGGCCGCGTGCCCCGGGCCGCGGTCGTTCGGCCGGTTGCCGAGCGTCGGCCAGGAGGACACGCCCTGGTGGGCCTGTGCGGCGGTCACCGTGACCGGCTGCGAGGCCGCCACCTGTGGTGTGTACGTGTGGTCCGGCGGCGCGGCGAACCATCCGCCGCTGAACGCCCCGGCCACCACGGCCGCCACCGCCACCCCTGCGGTCCAACGCGGGTGCCGGCGCCACCACGTGGAGCCTGAGCCGAGGCCGGGGTCGGGATCAGAGTCGGGGCCCTCCGCGCCGGAATCGTCCGGGCGGGAATCCCCTGAGCCCGAATCCCCTGGGCGGGAATCGTCTGAGCCCGAATCCCCTGGGCCGGAATCGCCCGGGCCGGAATCCCCGGAACCCGATTCCTCGGCCGTCTCCGCAGCCGTCTCCTCGGCCGTCTCCGCAGCCTTGTCCGCCGACTCTTCCATCCGCTTCATCTCCCCCACGACCGCGGTGCCACCGCGCTCTCCGACGATGAGTGACGGCGGGACAGCGCCTGGTGGTTCCCTTCCCCCGCCAAGTCTCCACCGGAGTCCCGGCTGCCGCATCGTCGTCACAGACGCGGGTTCGGGTGTCCATATTGGTACGTGTCGCTTTTTGGACAAGGCTGCCCGTCGAAGGACGAAATCCCTGGTCGTGGTGGGGTTGGAGACGTGCGTCCGGGATGGAGGAGGCCAAACGCAGCTAGGCATCCCCTGGCTTGTTCGGATATCAATTCAGTACGGCACCTCGCGGCGTGACTCCCCGCCTCCCGAAGGTGCCGAGGCGCCTTGGCGCCGCCGGCCGCGGTTTCCCCGTATTGCTGTGGCCGGGTGCCGCCGAGGGCACGACCGGTCTGCTCGCCCGGTCGCCCGGGGGGGAGTCCTCGGCGGACGTCATGGGGGCCGACCGGCCCAACGGCCCCCAGTGCCGCTCGTTCCCGCGCGTCCACCGCACGGGAACGAGCGGCCGGACAGCCGGCCCACCCAGGCGACTCGCCCGCCACAGCCCCGGCCACAGCCCCGGCCACAGCCCCGGCCACAGCCACAGCCACCGCCGCAGCTACAGCCACCGCCGCCCCCGACTCGGCCGACTCAGCCGACGGCCACGCCGGACCCGCTCCGGCTCGGCGGCAGCACCCGTGCCAAGCCCTTGTCCTGCCCGAGCTTCAGGCCCGCCTCGAAGCGGCTTCCGGCGTGCAGCCGGTCCATCAGTTTCGCCACCGCCCGCTGCACGGTGCGACGGTGCACGCCCATCTTGCGGGCGATCTGGTCGTCGCTCAGACCGGTGGCCATCAGCCGGATCACCACCCGCTCCTGCGGGGTGAAGACCGACGTGTCGGTGCCGGAGGAGGCCGCGTCCGCCAGCGGGACGGCGCGCAGCCAGTAGTCCTCGAAGATCACCTGGAGGGGCCACACCAGTTTGGTGCTGCGGACCAGCAGCATCGGCGAACCACCGGGGTGATCGGGATTCGCCGGCAGGCAGGCCACCTCCCGGTCCTGGAGCAGGATGTCGAACGGCGCGTGGTCGAGGAGCCGGACCGCCACGCCGAGGCCGGACAACCGCTCCAGGTACCGGAGGTGCTTGGACGACTGGAGAACGGCCTCCGGGTATATCGCGCGCAGCCGCACACCCCGCTTGAGCATCTGGGTGTCCTGCTCGATGGACAGCTCCAGCAGCTCCATCGGCGGCATGGGACCCGGGTGCAACGAGTCGGCGCTGGTCTGGGCGATCGCGTTCATCGCGGCGACCATCCGCACCTTCGCCCGGGGGTCCGTGATGGACTCGATCTCCACCTTGTTCGACACGCGCTCGACGGCGGGCCGGTAGACGTAGAGGAGGGCCTGGGTGGCCCGGTACAAGGACTCGGCTCGGCTCGCGTGGTCCTCGGCGGCCCGGTGGTACACGTCCATGGCGCGCACCAGCGCGGTGTCGGGCTCCACGGGCTCCAGTTGGCCGTCGGGGCGCCCGTGGACCAGGCCGAGTTCGGTCAGCCGCCCCAGTGCCGCGGTGGCCCGCTCCTGGTCGAGGTCGGTCGCGCGGCCCATCTCGCCCGGCAGTGCGCTGCCCAGTTGGCGCAGCGCTTCGTACACCGCCAGCGCCTGTTCCTCGTCATCCGGCATCCACCGGCCCTCCCCGCGTCAGAGGTCGAACTCCGCGGGGTTGAGGCCCACCGCGAAGCACGCCTCGCGTACCACTCCCTGCTCGGACTTGTCGAACACGCCGTCCGCGCCGCCGATGACGATACCGATCTGGATGACCGCCCGTGCCTCGGTAGGCTTCTTCTGCACCTTGGCGATCTCCTGGAGCACGGCCACCTTGCCGAAGTCGAAGTCCGCGGCCAGCCGGTCGAGGTAGTCGTCGAAACGGCGCTGGAGGTCGGCGGCCGGGAAGTTCTGCAGGACGTCGTTGCTCGCGATGAGCGAGGCCACCCGGCGCCGCTCCTCGGGCGCGACGCTGCCGTCGGCCGCGGCCACCAGCGCGCAGATCGCCATGCTGGCGTCGCGGAAGGCGCCGCTCTTGAGGTCGTTCTTCTTCGCGTTGAGCTGTGTCTGCATGCCCTGGGCGGATTCCTTGAAGCGGTCCCACAGTGCCATGGCGTCTCTCCTGAGCGTGTGTCGGTACGGGGCCGCGCTGCGGTCGTACGGTTCGTCGCTGTTCCCTACCGAGAACTCATCGGAAGCGTAAAGGAGTTCCCAAGGACGGCAGGCCGATCATGCGACCGATCGGTCCGATCGGCCGACTGCTCCGCCGAACCGCGCCGCCGGCCCCCCATGTTCGCTGAGGGCGAACACGCGGACGGCTCCCGTCGCACCGGAGATGCCGGGCGGGGGAGCCGTCCGCGGGTCCGCCGAACCGCTGAGCGCGGCCAGGGGTCGAGCGGTCAGAGGTCGAGCGGTCCAGACGTCGAGCGGTCGGACGTCGAGTGGTCAGAGGTTGACGCCGAAGTCGCTCGCGATGCCGACCAGGCCGGAGGCGTACCCCTGGCCGATGGCGCGGAACTTCCACTCCGCCCCGTTCCGGTACAGCTCGCCGAAGACCATGGCGGTCTCGGTGGCGGCGTCCTCGCTCAGGTCGTAGCGCGCGATCTCGGCGCCGCCGGCCTGGTTGAGGACGCGGATGTAGGCGTTGCGGACCTGGCCGAAGTTCTGGCTGCGGGTCTCGGCGTCGTAGATCGAGACCGGGAAGACGACCTTGTCGATGTCGGCCGGCAGCGCGGCGAGGTTGACGTTGATCTGCTCGTCGTCGCCGTCGCCCTCGCCGGTGACGTTGTCACCGGTGTGCACGATGGACTGGTCGGGGCTCTGCTTGTTGTTGAAGAAGACGAAGAAGCCGTCCGAGTAGACCTTGCCGGTCGCGTTCACCGCGATCGCGCTGGCGTCGAGGTCGAAGTCCGTGCCGGTGGTGGTCCGGACGTCCCAGCCGAGGCCGACGGTGACGGCGGTCAGACCGGGCGCCTCCTTCGTCAGTGAGACGTTGCCGCCCTTGGTCAGGCTTACCGCCATGGGAAGTCCCCTTTGTGTGGTCGTAGGTGTTCCGGACGAAACTACCGTCACCCGTCTGAACGCCAAGGGGGGTTCGTACGGTTCCGATCCGGCGGGGAAATCCCCGTGACGCGGAGGGGGTGGTGGCGGGATCATGGAGTCATGCCCGGGCCACTGATCATTCGCGGCTCGGTCTCCGTTCCGGAGGCCGAGCTGATGTGGCGTTTCTCCCGCTCGTCCGGGCCCGGCGGCCAGCATGTGAACACCAGCGACAGCCAGGTCGAGTTGCGGTTCGACCTCGCGGCCAACGAGTCGCTGCCGCCGGTGTGGCGGGCGCGGGCGCTGGAGCGGTTGTCGGGCCGCCTGGTGGGCGGGGTGCTCACGGTGCGGGCGTCGGAGCACCGCTCGCAGTGGCGCAACCGCGAGACGGCCGCGGCCCGGATGGCCGCGATCCTCGCGCAGGCGACCGCCCCGCCGCCCAAGACGCGCCGCCCCACCCGCATCCCCCGGGGGATCAACGAGAAGCGGTTGCGCGAGAAGAAGCAGCGCAGCCAGACGAAGAAGGGCCGCGGCGGCGCCTGGGACTGAGCGGTTCTGGACCGAATCGTCCGGCGACCCGGCCGTCCGGCGACCCGCCCATCCGGGACCCGGCTATCCAGGACCGGCCGTCCGGGACCCGGATGGCCAGGACCCGGCCCCGCCCGCCGCCAGGTGAGCAATCAGGAGAGGAAGCGGTAGCGGCCGCGGAAATAGGTGAGCGGGCCGCCCTCGGCGCTCGGCGTGCGGGCGGTCAGCACCCGGCCGATGACGAGCACATGGTCGCCCGCGAGCACATGCTGCTCGGTCTCGCACTCGAGTATCGCCAGGGCGCCGCCGAGGATGGGGGCGCCGGACGCCTCACCGCGGTAGTAGGACACGTCCTCGAACAGCAGCCGGTCGCTGATCCGCCCGCGCATCGCGAACCGCCCGGCGATGTGCCGCTGGCTCTCGCTGAGCACGGACACCGCCCACCGGGGCTGCCGGTCGAGCAGCTCCTCCATCCGCGACCCGACCCGCACGCTGGCCAGTACCAGCGGCGGTTCGAGCGACACGGACATGAACGCGGTCGCGGTCATGCCGACGTCCTCGCCGCGCGGCCCGTCCTCCGGGTCGTGCGCGGTGATGAGGACGACGCCCGCGGACAGGCGTGTCATGGCGGCGCGGAAGTCATCGGTGCTGACGGTCTGACCCATGGTGGTCCCAGGATGCCGTCCAGGCGGAGTGTGAAGCACGTTTCCCTACGTTACGGGCCGGTAGGAAGGCGTCGCATCGGGCTGCGGTCCCATCCCGCGCGGGTATCGGGTCCTAGGACCGGTGCTCTACGTTCTGTACTCAACTGCCTACCTGTGGGTGTGACTTGAGTCACAAGCGGCAGGAATTGTTGACCCTGTGTACCGACTGGACAGCTCGCTGTGATTCAGTGGCGTTGTAATTGGAAGACTGTGAATTACGACGCGGTCGCTACGGCGACCGGGGCATGGGAAACCTCGCTGGAGTTGCCGCCGGACCCGTGGGGAGGGCACTAGGGCATGGACACCGAGTCGGAGCCGTATGTCCGTCTCGCGACCCTGCGTCAGCTCCATCAGGTCGTGGCGGACCTCAACACCGCGCGCAGCCTCGCGGACGCGCTCCAGGCGGTCGCCGACGGAGTGGTCCGCGGCCTGGGGTACGAACTGGCCGCCGTGAACCTGGTCCGGCCCGACGGCGACCTCGTGGTGGCCGCGTTCGCCGGGAGCGCGGCGGGCGAGGCGCTGCTGTCCGGGCGGGTCGGCTCGCGCGCGTCCTGGGACCGCCGGCTGGCCATGGGCGAGCAGTGGGGCACCCTGCGCTTCATCCCGCACACCGAGGGCTGGGTGCTGATCGACGACGACGTGCCGCAGTGGCACACCGAGGGCCCGCTGCCCCGCTTCCCCGACGAGTGGCACCCCGGCGACCGCCTCTACGCGCCCATGTACGCCTCCCAGACGGTCGGCAGCGAGCTGATCGGGGTGATATCCGTCGACCGGCCCACCAGCGGCCGCCACCCCGGTCCCTGGGGCTGTGAGGCCCTCCAGATGTACGCCTTCCAGTCCGGCATCGCGATCAGCAACGCCCGGCTGCGGGCGAACATGCAGCGCGCCCTGGTCCGGCTGGAGCGCGACCAGCAGGCGCTGCGGGCGAGCGAGGAGAGCTTCCGGCAGGCGTTCGAGTACGCCCCGAGCGGCATGGCCATCGCCGAGATGGGCGGCGACCAGCACGGCAAGCTGCTGCGCGCCAACGACGCGCTCTGCCGCCTGCTGGGCCGTTCCGCCTCCGTGATGCGGCGCTACTCCTTCTCCGACCTGGTGCACCCCGAGGACGTCGGGCTGCTGCTGCGCACATCCGCCGAGGGCGGCCGGGCCGAGCTGCGGCTCGCGCGGCGCGACGGCAGCTACGTATGGGTAAGCCTGCGCAACTCGGTGGTCGCCGACACGACCGACGGGCCGCGGTTCCTGCTCACCCACGTCGAGGACATCGAGGAGCGCAAGAGCCGCGAGCTCCAGCTCGCCCACCGCGCCAGCCACGACTCCCTGACCGGGCTGCCCAACAGCGCGGAACTGCGGTCCCGGCTGTCCGCACGGCTGTGCTCGCACCCGCAGGAGCGCGGCCCCGCCGACCCCTCGGGGCTGCCCGCCGAGCCCGAGGGCGGCGACGGCTTCGCCTTCAGTTACGGCTACGGGCCCGACGAACTGGCCGCGCCGCTCTCCTTCGACTCCCACGTCCACACGGTCGCGCCCGACGAGGGCGACGAGGAAGCGGCCGGCAAGGGGCTCGCCGTGCTCTTCTGCGACCTCGACGGCTTCAAGTCCATCAACGACCGGTTCGGGCACCACACCGGCGACGCCGTCCTCATCGAGGTCGCCCGCCGTCTCACCGGGGCCGTCCGCGACGGCGACACCGTCGCCAGGCTCGGCGGCGACGAGTTCGTGGTCCTCGCCGACGGGCTCGCCCCGGCGGACGCCACCGACCTCACGGTGCGGCTGCGCAACGCGATCATCCCGCCCATCCGCGTGGACGGCCGCGCGGTCCGGGTCGGCGCCTCCTTCGGCATCGGCTGGGCCGGCTGCGGCATGACCGCGGAGGAGGTCCTGCACTCCGCCGACCAACGCATGTACGTCGAGAAGCGCGCGCGCTCCACCTCCCGCCCCAACCACCGCCGCGCGGGCTGAGGGCGCCCCCTCCCCGGGGCAGGGCTGCCCAGGCGGGCGGACGGCCGCCGTCCAGGGGCGTGGGGAACTCCCCCCGAGGATGTGCCCCCAGCGCCCCTGGTGGGGCACCGTCGCTCCGGGAGCGGGGCACCCTCTCCTCGGGAAGAGGGCACCGCCGCCCGCGGGGGCGCCCCGGAAGCGGCCGACCCGACCGGAGGTCCACCTTGGGGAGTAGCGCGGATCGCTCTGGGGGCTGACCCCGCGACGGGTTGCCATGCCTACGCTGGGTTATGTGCAGCGCGTCTACGACTTTTTCCGCCGACACCCGACGTGGGTCGACAGCTTCTGGGCCGTCGTCCTGCTGGTGTCGTGCGCGCTGTGGGTCGTCGTGGACAGCACCCCTTCGAGGCCGGCCCGCCTCGCCGCGATCCCCTTGTCGTTCGCGCTGGCCGCCGTCGTCGCACTGCGCCGCAAGGCCCCGGAGCGGCTGCTGCTGCTCGCGGTGGCCGTCGGTCTGCTGCAACTCCTCCTGGACGTGCACGCCAACCCGGGCAACTTCGCCTTCCTGGTGATCATCTACACCTGCGCGTCGAACGGCGCGCGCTGGTCCTCCCGGCTCGCCCTGATCGGCGGCCTGGCCGCCGCGCCGGTGTCGATGCTCCGCTGGCCGCCGCACACCGAGTACTCCACGATCTGGACCACGCTGCTCCAGACCTTCTTCCTGACCGTGATCTTCGCGCTGTCCTGGGTGGTCGGCGACCGCCTGCGCACCCGGAAGGCGTACTACGCCGAGCTGGAGGAGCGGGCCGCGCGGCTGCACCGGGAGCGCGAGGCCCAGTCGAAGGCGGCGGTGGCCGCCGAGCGGGCCCGTATCGCCCGGGAACTGCACGACGTGGTGGCGCACAACGTGTCGGTGATGGTCGTCCAGGCCGACGGCGCCGCGTACGTGCTGGACGCCGCGCCGGACCAGGCCAAGCAGGCCCTCTCCACGATCTCGACCACCGGACGGCAGGCGCTCGCCGAGATGCGGCGGCTGCTCGGGCTGCTGCGCGCCGGGGACGACGCGGGCGGCGAGTACGTCCCGCAGCCCGGCGTCGACCAACTCGCGGACCTTATCGACCAGGTGCGCGGCGCCGGCCTGCCGGTGCGTTTCGAGGTGGCCGGGCAGGCCCGCCCGCTGTCCAGCGGCGTCGAGCTGACCGCGTACCGCATCGTGCAGGAGGCGCTGACCAACGTGCGCAAGCACGGCGGCGACGGCGCCAGCGCCAGCGTGCTGCTCGGCTTCGGGGACGCCTCGCTCGACCTGCTGATCGAGGACGACGGCCGGGGCGCGCGGCGCGAGCTGTACGCGCAGGGCGGCCGGGACGGCATGGGCCAGGGGCTGATCGGCATGCGGGAGCGGATCGGCATGGTCGGCGGCACCCTCACGGCGGGGCCGCGCCCCGGCGGCGGTTTCCGGATCAGCGCGGTGCTGCCGCTGCGCGGCGCCGGATGACTCTCCCGGCCGCTGCCGCCCCGTCGCGCCCCTGCTGCCCGCCGGACCCCGCCGCCGCCCCCGTGCGCCCCGGGCACCGGCGGCGGCCCCTGACGGTCCCCTGACCGCCGCCGCGGCACCTCGCGACCCCACCACCCGACCACGAAAGGACCCCGACCGATGGCGATCCGCGTCATGCTCGTTGACGACCAGGTGCTGCTGCGCACCGGCTTCCGGATGGTGCTCGCCGCCCAGCCGGACATGGAGGTCGTGGCCGAGGCGGGCGACGGCGCCGAGGCGCTTGAGGTGCTCCGGCACACCCGGGTCGACGTGGTGCTGATGGATGTGCGGATGCCCCGGATGGACGGCGTGGAGGCCACCCGCCGGATCTGCGGCGGCGACCGCCACACGGACCGCGGCGCGGCCCAGGACGCGGCCCGCGCCGGGTCGCCCGCCGTGCCCCGGGTGCTGATCCTGACCACCTTCGACCTCGACGAGTACGCCTTCACTGCGCTCAAGGCGGGCGCCAGCGGGTTCATGCTCAAGGACGTGCCGCCGGACGAACTGCTGACCGCGATCCGCGCGGTGCACAGCGGCGACGCGGTGGTCGCCCCGAGCACCACCCGCCGGCTGCTGGACCGTTTCACCCCGATGCTGCCCAACGCGGCGGAGCCCGCCGGCCACCCCGGGATCGACCGGCTCACCGAGCGCGAGCGCGAGGTGCTGCTGCTGGTCGCCCAGGGCATGTCCAACGGCGAGATCGCCAGGAAGCTGGTGCTGTCCGAGGCGACGGTCAAGACCCATGTCGGCCGCATCCTCACCAAGCTCGAACTGCGCGACCGGGTACAGGCGGTGGTGCTCGCCTACGAGTCCGGCCTGGTGCGCGCGGGAGGCGGCGGCGCGCAGTGAGCCTCCAGTGCGGTGATCTTCCGGTGAAGGTCGGGAACAAGCAGGCGGCACAGGGGAGTTCCCAGGGAAGAATGCACTCAGTTCACACCGGCACAGCGGCAACACCCGACCAGGTACGGACCGACCGTAGGCGCCGCGCCCGCAGCACCTCGGCGCGGTGGCCGACCAGCTAGGGGGAGCACCACATGCGCGCCATCGTCATCGAGGAGTTCGGCGGACCCGAGGTACTCACCCTCGTCGACGTGCCCGAACCACGCCCGGGGCCAGGCCAGGTGACCATCGACATCGCCTACGCCGGGGTCAACTTCGCCGACATACTGGCCCGTTCCATCGGCTACCGGGTGGCGGAACTGCCCTTCCGCCCGGGCCTCGAGGTCTCCGGCCTGGTCCGCGAAGTCGGCGACGGCGTCAGCGAGTTCACCCCCGGCCAGGAGGTCGCCGCCTTCCTCGACGGTGGCGGTTACGCCGACGTGGTGGTCGCCCCCGCCTCCGCCGTCTTCGTCCTCCCCGGCGGCATCGACCTGCGCACCGCCGCCACCCTGCCCAGCGTGCTGCCGACCGCGTACGGCCTGCTGCACGAGGTGGCCAGGCTCCGCGAGGGCGACACCGTCCTGGTGCAGAGCGCGGCCGGCGGGGTCGGCACCGTCGCCGGCCAGCTCGCCCGGGCCGGCGGCGCCAGCGCGGTCTACGGGGTCGTCTCCAGCCTGGAGAAGGCCGAGCACGCCCTCAAGTCCGGTTACGACCAGGTGTTCACCATCGACACCTTCGACCAGGAGGTGCTGGCCGCGACCGGCGGCCGCGGTGTGGACATCGCCCTCGACCCGGTCGGCGGCGAGACCTTCCGCCGTACGAAGGCGGTGGTCGCGCGGTTCGGCCGGCTGATCTCCTTCGGCAACGCCGGGGGCGCCGAGCCGTGGCGGATCGGCGCCGAGGACGTCATGCCGACGGCCCTCACGGTGGGCGGCTTCTCCCTTCTCGGGCTGGCCGCCGCCGATCCGGCGCTGCTGCGCGTGATGGCCGACCGGGCGTTCCACACCGTCACCGAGGGCGGGGTGGAGCTGCCGGTCAGCGCGGAGTTCGGCCTGGCGGACGCCGCGCAGGCGCATGTGCTGGTCGAGTCGCGGACCAGCACCGGCAAGCTGCTGATCCGGGTGGCGGACTGATCCGGCCCGGTGGGCGGGGCCGACGACGAGGCCGGCCGACGAGGCCGCGCGGCCTGGGGCGCCACCGGGCCGGACCGTATGGACATGGGGGTCATACGGTCCGGGAGCCCGGGTTCGCCCGGCCGTTCCGAACGGCCGGTCAGCCCAGCCGTTCGGCGAACGCCGCCGCGGCCGCGCGGATGTCGGCGTCCGTCCAGTCGAGGGCGGACCCGGCCACGGAGACCTCGGTCATCGACAGCCCGGGCGGCCCGGGTTCCATGAAGCGCCGCAGGCCGAAGAGGCTGATCCCGGTCTCTTCGGCCATCCGCAGCCCGGCGTCGTCCAGCGCCTCGGCCGGGTACGGCAGCCACAGCTGGAACTCGTGGGTGTGCGGCTCGGCCGGGTGCACCCGCGGCAGCGTCACCCCCGCGTCCGCCAGACCCTCGCGCAGCGCCCGCGCCACGGTCTTCGCGTGCGCGACGTACTCAGGCAGCCGCGGCAACTCCCGCTCCAGGCCGGCCAGCGCGGACAGCACCGCCGGGAACTGGTGCGCGAGCCGGCCGCCGTAGCGGTGCTGCCACGCCTTCGCCTCCGCCACGAAGTCGGCCGAGCCGGCGAGCGCGGCGCCCGAAAGCCCCCCGAGCGACTTGTAGAAGCTCACGTACACGCTGTCGGCGAGCGCGACGATCTCCGGCAGCGTGTGGCCGAAGTGCGGTGCGCACTCCCACAGTCGGGCGCCGTCGAAGTGCACGACCGCGTCGCGCTCGCGGGCGGCGGCCACGGTCGCGCCCAGCTCCTCCCAGGTCGGCAGCACGAACCCCGCGTCGCGCAGCGGGAGTTCCAGCATCAGGGTGCCGAACGGCTCCTCGAAGTCGCGTACTTCGGTCGCGTCCGGCAGCCGCGGGGCCCTCGTCGGGTGCACCGTGCGCAGCCCGCTCACCGTGCGCAGCGCGTCCCGCTCGTACATCTCCGGGTGCGCGAGCGGGTGCAGGGCGACCGTGGGGTTCCCGGTCCGGCCGGCCCACGCCCGCAGGGCCACCTGCTGGGCCATCGTGCCGGTCGGGAAGAACGCGGCGGACTCCATGCCGAGCAGGGTGGCGACCCTCGCTTCCAGTTCCTCCACCACGCCGTTCCCGTACAGGTCCGCGGGGGCGTCCAGGTCCACCCCCGCGGTGGTGGCGTCCTCGCTGAGCCGTGCGGTCCACTCCCGCAGCGTGCGGTCGTGGCCGAAGGCCAGCACCCGCGAACACGCTTCCACGGCAGCGCGTCGCCGGGCCCGTAGTTGTTCCGTCGTATCCATCCCCCGATTCTGCTCTGCCGTGACCGGACCCCCCGGGCGCCCCCGTCCTGCCGGCCGGGGGACCGGCCGCCCACCGCGGGGCCCTGTGACGAAGGGGACGGGGGCGCCCGGGGGTCAGGGGCACCCTGTTCGCGTAAGGTTGACGAGAAGGGGGTCGCCGAGGCTGGGAGGCGTGGTGGAGGAGAAGCCGGCGAGGCTCACCGTGGGCGTGGTGGGTGCGGGGCGAGTCGGCCCCGTACTGGCCGCCGCGCTGAAGCTAGCGGGGCACCACCCCGTGGCCGCCAGCGGAGTGTCGGAGGCGTCCCGCCGCCGCGCGGAAGCGCTGCTGCCGGGCGTGCCACTGGTGGAGCCCGCCGAGGTGCTGGCCCGGGCTGACCTGGTGCTGCTGACCGTCCCGGATGACGCGCTGCCCGCGCTGGTGCGCGGCCTGGCCGAGACCGGCGCCGTACGACCGGGCCAGCTCCTGGTGCACGCGTCGGGGCGGTACGGCACCTCCGTACTGGAGCCCGCGCTGCGTGCCGGGGCGTTGCCGCTCGCGCTGCACCCGGCGATGACGTTCACGGGCACGCCCGTCGACGTGCAGCGCCTGGCCGGCTGCTGCTTCGGCGTCACCGCGCCGGGCGAGCTGCGTACGGCCGCGTTGGCGCTGGTCATCGAGATGGGCGGCGAGCCCGAGTGGATCGAGGAGTCCGCCCGCCCGCTGTACCACGCGGCCCTCGCGATCGGCGCGAACCACCTGGTCACGCTGGTCGCCCAGGCGATGGACCTGCTGCGGCAGGCCGGCGTGCAGGAGCCGGGCCGCATGCTCGGCCCGCTGCTGGGCGCCGCGCTCGACAACGCGCTGCGCTCGGGCGACGCCGCCCTCACCGGCCCGGTGGCCCGCGGCGACGCCGGCACGGTCACCGCCCACCTGACCGAACTGCGCACCCACGCACCGGAGACCGTCGCGTCGTACGTGGCGATGGCCCGCGCCACCGCGGACCGCGCGCTCGCCAACGGAATGCTCAAGGCCGAATACGCGGAGGCGCTGCTGGGCGCCCTCGCCGACGGGGGGACCCGATGACCCGACTCGTCCACCACGCCCGCGACCTGGCCCCCGCCGCGGCCGTGGTCATGACGATGGGCGCGCTCCACGACGGCCACGCCGCCCTGATCCGTGCCGCCCGCGCGCACGCCGGCAGCGGCGTCGTCACGGTCACGGTCTTCGTCAACCCGCTCCAGTTCGGGCCGCACGAGGACCTGGACCGCTACCCGCGCACCCTGGAGGCCGACGTGAAGCTCGCCGAGGCGGCGGGCGCCGACTTCGTCTTCGCGCCGGACACCGACGAGGTGTACCCGGGCGGCCCGCCGCAGGTGCGGATCACGGCCGGCCCGATGGGGGAGCGGTTCGAGGGCGCGTCCCGGCCCGGCCACTTCGACGGCATGCTCACGGTCGTCGCGAAGCTGCTGCACCTGACGAACCCGCTTCCGCCGGGGCCCGGGGTGACGCCGACCGCCGCGTTCTTCGGGCAGAAGGACGCCCAGCAGCTCGCGCTGGTCCGCCGGATGGCCACCGACCTGAACTTCCCGGTCGACATCGTCGCCGTGCCGACCGTCCGAGAGGGCGACGGCGTGGCGCGCTCCAGCCGCAACCGCTACCTGTCCGAGGCCGAGCGGATCTCGGCCCGCGAGCTGTCCCGGGCGCTGTTCACCGGCCGTGAGGCCGCCCCGCGCGGCCCGCAGGCGACGGTGCGCGCCGCCCGCGCGGTCCTGGACGCCGCCGCTTCGGCCGAACCTCCGGTCGAGCTGGACTACGTCGCGCTGATCGACCCCGCCACCTTCACCGAGGCCGCGCCGGACCACACCGGCCCCGCCGTGCTGGCCGTCGCCGCCAAGGTCGGCGGCACCCGTCTGATCGACAACCTCCCCCTGGAGTTCGGAGCCCCCGAATGACCACCTCCTCCGCCGGTTCCGCCGGCCCCGGCGACGCCACCGGCATACGCCTGCACGCCCCCGCCCCCGGCTGGTCGCTCGACTCCGACGTGGTCGTGGTCGGCTCGGGTGTGGCGGGGCTGACGGTGGCGCTGCGCTGCGCCGCGGCCGGCGCGAAGGTCATCGTGGTGACCAAGGCGCATCTGGACGACGGCTCCACCCGCTGGGCGCAGGGCGGCATCGCCGCCGCGCTCGGCGACGGCGACACCCCGGCCCAGCACCTGGACGACACCCTGGTGGCGGGCGCGGGCCTGTGCGACGAGGACGCGGTGCGGGTCCTGGTCACCGAGGGCCCGGACGCGGTCCGCCGGCTGATCGCGACCGGCGCCCACTTCGACACCGACGCGGCCGGCACGATCCTGCTCACCCGCGAGGGTGGCCACCACCGCCGCCGCATCGCCCACGCGGGCGGTGACGCGACCGGCGCCGAGGTGTCCCGCGCGCTGATCGCCGCGGTGGTGGACGCCGGGGCGTCCCACCCTCAGGACCAGGCCGCCGACACGGCTCCGGTGGCTGCCGCCGCCGGCACGGATACCGCAGCCGCTGCCGATGCCGATGCCGCTGCCGAGGGGAGCATCGAGTTCGTCGAGAACGCCCTCGTGCTCGACCTGCTCACCGACGCCCAGGGCCGTACCGCCGGCGTCTCCCTGCACGTGATGGGCGCGGGCGCCCGGGACGGCGTGGGGGCGGTGCGCGCGGGCGCGGTCGTGCTGGCCACCGGCGGGATGGGGCAGGTCTTCTCCGCGACCACCAACCCCGCTGTGTCCACCGGCGACGGTGTGGCGCTGGCGCTGCGGGCCGGTGCCGAGGTGAGCGACCTGGAGTTCGTGCAGTTCCACCCGACCGTGCTGTGGCTGGGCGCGGACGCCGAGGGCCAGCAGCCGCTGGTGTCCGAGGCGGTCCGCGGCGAGGGCGCGCACCTGATCGACGCCGAGGGCGTGCGCTTCATGGTCGGGCAGCACGAACTGGCCGAGCTGGCGCCGCGCGACATCGTCGCCAAGGGCATCATGCGCCGGATGCAGGAGACCGGTGCCGAGCACATGTACCTCGACGCCCGGCACTTCGGCGCGCGGATGTGGGCCGAGCGGTTCCCGACCATCCTGGCCGCGTGCCGCGCGCACGGCATCGACCCGGTCACCGAGCCGATCCCGGTCGCGCCCGCCGCGCACTACGCGTCCGGAGGGGTGCGCACCGACCTGCGCGGGCGGACCACCGTGCCGGGCCTGTACGCCTGCGGCGAGGTCGCCTGCACCGGCGTGCACGGCGCGAACCGGCTCGCCTCCAACTCCCTGCTCGAAGGGCTGGTCTTCGCCGAGCGGATCGCCGCCGACGTGATGGCGGGCACCCGGCCCGTGCCGGGCGAGCCGGTTCCGCCGGCCCCCGCCGACGCCCCGCTGCTGGCCTCCGAGGCGCGCTACGAGGTGCAGCGGATCATGACCGCGGGCGCCGGCGTGCTGCGCAGCGCGGACAGCCTCGCGACGGCCGCGGGCGCCCTGGAGCGGCTGCACACCGCGGCGGTGGAGGCGTACGACCGGGACGGCAAGACCGCGGAGCCGTGCGTGGAGACGTGGGAGGCGACCAACCTGGGCCTGGTGGCCCGGGTGCTGGTGGCCGCCGCCCGGCGCCGCGAGGAGACCCGCGGCTGCCACTGGCGCGAGGACCGGCCCGACCGCGACGACCGCGACTGGCGCCGCCACCTGGTGGTCCGGCTCACCCCGCACGGCACGTTGGACGTCCGCGCCACCGACGGCCCGGCCCTGCCGGCCACCCGTCCCGGCCCGCTTCCGGCGGCGGTCACCCCGGCCGCCGGGATCGGGGATGATGGGGCCGCCCCCACCCTCCGGCGGACCCGGCCGTGAGAAGCGGACGAAGCCGTGGGACGCGGTGGCACGAAGCGGCCGTGGGACGCGGCAGCACGCACGAGCAGTGGACGAAGCAACGCCCGCAGCAACGCACGCAGCACACGAAGGAGCTTCCGTGACACCCCCCGCTGGCCCCGTGGGCCCCGATCGGCCTCAGCCCGTCGCCCTCCCGCTGCCGACGCTCGGCCCGCCCCCCGCCGACTCCGCGGGCGGCTGCGGTGACGGCTGCGGCTGCGGCGACGCCCACGACCCGTACGACCTGGACCCGCTGGAGTGCGGCCTCGACCCGGACCTCGCCGCGCTGATCATCGACGCGGGCCTGGACCCCGTACAGGTCGAGGACATCGCGCACATGGCGATCGAGGAGGACCTCGACCAGGGCGTGGACGTCACCACGGTGGCGACCGTGCCCGAGGAGGCGTTCTCCACCGGGGACTTCACCGCGCGGGAGGACGGCACCGTGGCGGGGCTGCGGGTCGCCGAGGCCGTGCTGTCGGTGGTGTGCACCGACGAGTTCGAGGTGGAGCGGCACGTCGAGGACGGCGACCGGGTCACCGCCGGGCAGAAGCTGCTGACCGTACGCACCCGCACCCGCGACCTGCTCACCGCCGAGCGCAGCGCGCTGAACCTGCTGTGCCGGCTGTCCGGCATCGCCACCGCCACCCGCGCCTGGGCCGACGCCCTGGCCGGCACCCAGGCGCAGGTGCGCGACACCCGCAAGACCACGCCGGGCCTGCGCGCGCTGGAGAAGTACGCGGTGCGCTGCGGCGGCGGCGCCAACCACCGGATGTCGCTGTCGGACGCGGCCCTGGTCAAGGACAACCACGTGGTCGCCGCAGGAGGTGTCTCGGCGGCCTTCAAGCTGGTCCGCGAGGAGTTCCCGGACGTGCCGATCGAGGTCGAGGTGGACACCCTGCACCAGGTCCGCGAGGTGCTGGAGGCCGGCGCCGACCTGATCCTGCTGGACAACTTCACGCCCGCCGAGACCGCCGAGGCGGTCGCCATCGTCGGCGGCCGGGCGCTGCTGGAGTCCTCCGGCCGGCTCACCCTGGACACCGCCCGCGCCTACGCCGACACCGGGGTGCACTTCCTGGCGGTCGGCGCGCTGACCCACTCGTCCCCGATCCTCGACATCGGCCTCGACCTGCGAGCGGAAGCGTAGAGGCGGATGCTGCTCACCATCGACGTCGGCAACACCCACACCGTGCTCGGGCTCTTCGACGGCGAGGAGATCGTGGAGCACTGGCGGATCTCCACCGATCCACGGCGCACCGCCGACGAGTTGGCGGTCCTGCTGCAGGGCCTGATGGGCATGCATCCGCTGCTCGGCGACCTCGGCGACGGCATCGACGGCATCGCGATCTGCTCCACGGTGCCGTCGGTGCTGCACGAACTGCGCGAGGTGACCCGGCGGTACTACGGCGACGTGCCGGCGATCCTCGTCGAGCCCGGCGTGAAGACCGGCGTGCCGATCCTGGTCGACCACCCCAAGGAGGTCGGCTCCGACCGGATCATCAACTCGCTCGCCGCGGTGCACCTCTACGGCGGCCCGTGCATCGTGGTGGACTTCGGCACCGCCACCACCTTCGACGCGGTCTCCTCGCGCGGCGAGTACGTGGGCGGCGCGATCGCCCCCGGCATCGAGATCTCCGTCGACGCGCTCGGCATGCGCGGCGCCCAGCTCCGCAAGATCGAGCTGGCCCGGCCGCGCAGCGTCATCGGCAAGAACACCATCGAGGCCATGCAGTCCGGCATCCTCTACGGCTTCGCGGGACAGGCCGACGGGATCGCCGAGCGGATGGCCCGCGAGCTGGCCGACGACCCCGACGACGTCACCGTCATCGCCACCGGCGGCCTCGCGCCCCTGGTGCTGGGCGAGGCGTCCCTCATCGACGCGCACGAGCCCTGGCTCACCCTCATCGGCCTGCGGCTGGTCTACGCCCGCAACGCCCCGCCGACCGCGTAGCCCCGCCGACAGCCCTGCCGCCCGCGCAGCCGCGCGGACAGCCCCGCCGACCGGGTAGCCGCGCAGCCGCGCGGACGGCGCGGCTTCCCGGCGAGCCGCGCGGCGATACGTGAGGTTTGTCCGCTTAACGATTAATGTCCATGCATGCCAACGCCACATGGAAACCGAGGGGGAATGGCGTTCAGCGCGGACGAGGTGCGCGTGCTGCGGCGCGCGCTCGCGGAGGTGCTGGGCCCGCACAGAAGGGCGGGGGTGCCCACTTTGGTGGTCGCGCCCCGCCCCGCGGAGTACGTGCAGGACTGCCTGCGGCTCGCGGACGGCCTGGAGGACGCCGTACGGGAGGCGGGCCGGATGCGCGCCTTCCAGCAGGCCGAGCTGCACCGCTACCGGCTGGCACTGCCCGGCGCGGTGAGCGGCTATCTGGACCGCCTCGCCACCGCCCTCGCCGGCGGCTACCTGCCCGGTCCTGACGACCTCGCCGCACTGCGCCGGCTGCGCGTACTGCCCAGCGGAACCCCGGAGCACCACCGCCGCACCGCCCTGCTGCGCCGCTGCGAAACCCTCGCGGAGAACGACGTACGCCAGCGTCTGGAGGCCCACATGCCCGCCCCGCGCCGCCTGCTGACCCTGCCCCTGCCGGCCGCCGCCACCGCGGCCGGAGCCGCCGACGATCCGAAGCCGCGGCCGGCCCCGACCCCGGGTGCCAAGCCGAAACCGGCCACCCCGCCGCCCGCCGCCGAACCCCGCGACCCGGGCCGTCGCACCCCCACCCCGGCCGAGATCTGGCCGCCGAACCGGCGGGACCGCAAACCGGACGAGGCCCGCTCCGCCTAGCGCGAACGGGGGTGGCTACGCTGGGCGGCATGGACTACATCTCGGCCATCGTGCCGCCGCTGGTGATGGCGGTGCTTTTCACCGCCCTGATCGTCACCATCGTCAAGAACCAGGGCGGCGCCAACAAGGCCAAGGAGGACGCGGCCGTGGACGCCGCGCTCGCCGCGGCCGAGGCCGCCCGGGCCGCCCGGGTCGCCACCCCCGAAGAGCGCTGACCGGCCCAGGTGCGCCGCCACCCGGCGCACCGGCCCGCCGCTCGACCGCCTCGCCACTGCCCCGAAAGTCGCGAAGAGCGGTAATTACGACATTCGTCGCGTTCCGCCCGTAGTATTTCCGGTGTGCCCCGACCACTCGGAGAACTCGAAGACGCCGTGATGACCCGGGTGTGGGAGTGGAACCGCGCGGTCACGGTTCGTGAGGTACTCGAAGACCTCTCACGGGACCGTTCCATCGCCTACACAACGGTGATGACCGTAATGGACAACCTCCGGCAGAAGGGGTGGCTGCGCCGTGAGGCGGAAGGCCGCGCATATCGCTATGAGGCGGTATCGACGCGCGCGGCGTACTCGGCCGCACTGATGAACGAAGCCTGGGCGGCGAGCGACAACCCCGCCGAGGCCCTCGTGCACTTCTTCGGCATGATGTCGCCGGAACAGCGCGAAGCCGTGCGGGACGCATTGCGCATCATCCAGTCCGTGGACCCTGGCGGACCGGAGGAACCCGAAGGGCGATAGCGTCCGCCCATGCCCCTGATGTCGAATGACGTGACCATCCGCCGGGCCCGAACCGGCGATGTCCCCGCTCTGCGGCGGCTGCTGGACTCCTATGCCAGGGACGGCATCCTGCTGGACAAGGCCACGGTGACCCTTTATGAGGACATCCAGGAGTTCTGGGTCGCCGAACGCGACGAGGACGCGGATGTGGTCGCCTGCGGCGCGCTGCACGTGATGTGGGAGGACCTGGCCGAGGTCAGGACGCTCGCCGTGCACCGCTCGCTGCGCGGGGCCGGTGTCGGGCACCAGTTGCTGGCGAAGTTGCTGCACACTGCCGGCTGGCTCGGCGTCAGACGTATTTTCTGCCTCACCTTCGAAGTCGACTTCTTCGCCCGGCACGGCTTCGTGGAGATCGGTGAGACCCCGGTGGACGGCGATGTCTTCGGCGAGCTGCTGCGTTCCAATGACGAGGGTGTCGCCGAGTTCCTCGACCTGGAGCGAGTGAAACCCAACACCTTGGGTAACAGCCGGATGCTGCTGCAACTCTGAGACCGGTATGTCCGGATCGCGCTGGCGCACGGGGGAGCCACTTCGCGCAAGGGGTTTGTGTTTTTCGGTGAAAGGCGCTTTGCTTTTACCGTTAATCCGTTTTCGATGAAAGGGAAGCCGGTGGCACAGAAGGTTCAGGTCCTTCTTGTGGACGACCTCGACGGTGGCGAGGCCGACGAGACCGTGACGTTCGCGCTCGACGGCGTGACGTACGAGATCGACCTCACTACGGAGAATGCCGACAAGCTGCGCGGGCTGCTCAACCCGTACACGGACAGTGGTCGCCGCACCGGCGGTCGCGCCGGACGCGGGCGCACCAAGGCCGTGCGCGGTGGCAGCAGCTCGGGTCAGGACACCGCGAAGATCCGCGCGTGGGCCAAGGAGAAGGGCTACGAGGTCAACGACCGCGGCCGCGTCCCCGCGACCATCCGTGAGGCGTACGAGAAGGCCCACGGCTGATCGGGGCAGCGGGCCCGCAGCGTGACGCGGTGGCAGGCGGTCGCCAATGCGGCCACCAGCGTGCCGAGCCCGACGGGAACCCCCGTTTCGTCGGCCTCGGGAGCGACACGCAGCGCGGGCACGGTCGACTCCACGTCGAACCCAGGCCGAGGAGGCCGCAGCCACACCGGTGCGGATCGGTCGTACGCGGCCTCCCTGCGGCCCCACTCGGGGTGCGCGGGGGCCCGCAGGCTCTGCCCGGCGCCCAGGGCCGCGAGGTCCAGCTCGATGCCCCCCCACTCAAGCCACTCCAGCAGCCCGGGCAGCTCCTCGGCCGTTCCGGCGGCGACCAGCAGCCGCACCCGGTGGCCGTCCAGCGCGACCGGCCCGAGCAGACCCGGGCGGGAGAACCGGCTCAGCATCGCGAAACCCGCCTCCGCCGGCACGTCGAGCGCGTCGAACCGCACCCCCGTGACCAGCGCCGGGGGCGGGCCCCCGACCAGCGGCCACCCCAGCTCGTGCTCGTACCAGCCCATGCCGTGTCAACTGCCGCTCCAGCGCGCTGGTTACGTGCCGTCCGGATTCGAACACACCTGGTGATGCGGGTGGCGGCGGAGCTTCCGGCCGGGGTGACGGCAGGGGTGACGGCGGGGGAGACGGCAGGTTGGTCGCAGATGGCCGGAAAGCGGCGCGGGTTGTTCGCCCGTAGCGCAGAGCCGAGTGCCCTCGCGGTGTGGATTGTCGGCCACCGAGGGTAAGAAGTACCTAGTGGGACGGGCTGGTGTTCGGGCAGGCGGGGCGGGCGTTCGCCACGGGCGTACTGATTAAGGGGGCATTCGCCTGGCCTGCGGGAACATCGTCTCGCACCATCGAGGTTGTGGGAGTGACGTCAGCCGGTTGCGCGGCTTTCCTCGCGAGAGCGGGGGTGATTCGTGAGCGGCGCCGCTGTGCGGGACTAGCATGCGGAAGGACAGGGAGGGGACCGACCCCTCACTGCCCGACCGCTCTGAGGAGCGATTAACGATGTTCGAGAGGTTCACCGACCGCGCGCGGCGGGTTGTCGTCCTGGCTCAGGAAGAAGCCCGGATGCTCAACCACAACTACATCGGCACCGAGCACATCCTCCTGGGCCTGATCCATGAGGGTGAGGGTGTCGCCGCTAAGGCCCTGGAGAGCCTCGGGATTTCTCTTGAGGCGGTCCGCCAGCAGGTGGAGGAGATCATCGGGCAGGGGCAGCAGGCCCCGTCCGGCCACATCCCCTTCACTCCCCGTGCCAAGAAGGTGCTGGAGCTGTCGCTCCGCGAAGCCCTTCAGCTCGGCCACAACTACATCGGCACCGAGCACATCCTGCTCGGCCTGATTCGCGAGGGCGAGGGCGTCGCCGCCCAGGTCCTGGTGAAGCTGGGCGCCGATCTGAACCGAGTCAGGCAGCAGGTCATCCAGCTGCTGTCCGGTTACTCCGGCGGGAAGGAGTCGGCCACGGCCGGCGGGCCGGCCGAGGGCACTCCCTCGACCTCGCTCGTCCTGGACCAGTTCGGCCGCAACCTCACCCAGGCCGCTCGTGAGTCCAAGCTCGACCCGGTGATCGGGCGCGAGAAGGAGATCGAGCGGGTCATGCAGGTGCTGTCCCGCCGGACGAAGAACAACCCGGTGCTCATCGGCGAGCCCGGCGTCGGCAAGACCGCCGTCGTGGAGGGTCTGGCCCAGGCGATCGTGAAGGGCGAGGTGCCCGAGACGCTGAAGGACAAGCAGCTCTACACGCTTGACCTCGGCGCCCTGGTGGCCGGCTCGCGGTACCGCGGTGACTTCGAGGAGCGCCTGAAGAAGGTGCTCAAGGAGATCCGCACCCGCGGCGACATCATCCTGTTCATCGACGAGCTGCACACCCTGGTGGGCGCCGGCGCGGCCGAGGGCGCGATCGACGCGGCCTCGATCCTGAAGCCGATGCTGGCCCGCGGTGAGCTGCAGACCATCGGTGCCACCACGCTCGACGAGTACCGCAAGTACCTGGAGAAGGACGCCGCGCTCGAGCGCCGCTTCCAGCCGATCCAGGTCGCGGAGCCGTCGCTGCCGCACACCATCGAGATCCTCAAGGGCCTGCGGGACCGGTACGAAGCACACCACCGCGTCTCCATCACCGACGAGGCCCTGGTGCAGGCGGCCACGCTCGCCGACCGCTACATCTCGGACCGGTTCCTGCCGGACAAGGCGATCGACCTGATCGACGAGGCGGGCTCGCGGATGCGCATCCGCCGGATGACCGCGCCGCCGGACCTGCGCGAGTTCGACGAGAAGATCGCCGAGGTGCGCCGGGAGAAGGAGTCCGCGATCGACTCGCAGGACTTCGAGAAGGCCGCCTCCCTGCGGGACAACGAGAAGCAGCTCCTCGCCGCGAAGTCCAAGCGCGAGAAGGAGTGGAAGGCCGGCGACATGGACGTCGTCGCCGAGGTCGACGGCGAGCTGATCGCCGAGGTCCTGGCGACCGCCACCGGCATCCCGGTCTTCAAGCTGACCGAGGAGGAGTCCACCCGGCTGCTGCACATGGAGGACGAGCTCCACAAGCGCATCATCGGGCAGGTCGACGCGGTCAAGGCGCTCTCCAAGGCGATCCGCCGCACCCGTGCCGGCCTGAAGGACCCCAAGCGTCCCGGCGGCTCGTTCATCTTCGCCGGCCCGTCCGGCGTCGGTAAGACCGAGCTGTCCAAGGCGCTCGCGGAGTTCCTCTTCGGCGACGAGGACGCGCTGATCTCGCTCGACATGTCCGAGTTCAGCGAGAAGCACACCGTCTCGCGGCTCTTCGGCTCCCCGCCCGGATACGTGGGATACGAAGAGGGCGGCCAGCTCACCGAGAAGGTCCGCCGCAAGCCGTTCTCGGTCGTGCTCTTCGACGAGGTCGAGAAGGCCCACCCCGACATCTTCAACAGCCTGTTGCAGATCCTGGAGGACGGTCGGCTGACCGACTCCCAGGGCCGGGTGGTGGACTTCAAGAACACCGTCATCATCATGACCACGAACCTCGGCACCCGGGACATCTCCAAGGGCTTCAACCTGGGCTTCGCCGCCCAGGGCGACACCAAGTCCGGGTACGAGCGGATGAAGAACAAGGTCAGCGACGAGCTGAAGCAGCACTTCCGCCCCGAGTTCCTCAACCGTGTGGACGACGTCATCGTCTTCCCGCAGCTCAGCCAGGAGGACATCCTCCAGATCGTCGACCTGATGATCGGTGCGGTGGACGAGCGGCTGCGCGACCGCGACATGGGCATCGAGCTGAGCATGGAGGCGAAGGAACTCCTCTCCAAGCACGGCTACGACCCGGTGATGGGCGCCCGGCCGCTGCGCCGGACGATCCAGCGCGAGATCGAGGACACGCTCTCCGAGAAGATCCTCTTCGGCGAGCTGCGCCCCGGCCACATCGTGGTCGTGGACGTCGAGGGCGAAGGCGAGAGTGCGACCTTCACCTTCCGCGGCGAGGAGAAGGTCACCGTGGCCGACGCCCCGCCCGTGGAGACGGCCGGCGGCGCGCCGAACCTCTCCAAGGAGTGACGCCGCGCTCGGCGTGAGCCGAGCGCGCGTGTGCGCCTACCAGGGCCCGGCCCCGGCACCCCGCGAGGGGAGCCGGGGCCGGGCCTTTCGGGTTCGGCGCGGGGGCCTGGTCAGAACGTGACGGTGACGTGCGCGGGGAGGGCGTCGGCGTTCAGGTTCGCTGCCGGGGCGATGCCGTGCAGGGTGATCCGGCTGAGCCGGGGCAGCGCCGCGAAGGGCGCCAGGTCGATGGGCGGCCGGCTGGCACTGCCGTAACGCTCCAGGGGGCGGATCGACAGATCCTCCACGCCCGGGAAGTGCCGTGGCACGTCGACCGGCAGTCCGTCCCGCACCGCCGTCACGTACAGCACGCGGATGCCTGGCAGCGGTGGGAAGTCCTCCTCGAACAGCTCGGCGATGTCGTCGCTGACGGCCAGGGAGGTCAGCTCGGGCAGCGATGCGAGCCGGTCCCAGTCGGCGCGGGCGAACCGGCCTGTCAGCGGCGAGTGACAGCCGAGGTGCACGATCTTGGTCAGCCGCTCGATGCCCTCCAGCCCCCGGGCCCCGTACGCCGTGTAGAAGTGCGTGACGGACAGCCCGTCGGGGAGCGCGACCGGGCCCGGCCAGGTGGGGTCGTCGCCGCTGATCGCGAGGGACGTGAGGAGCGGGAGGTTACCGAGGCCGCTGAGGTCGATGCTGGGCGATAGTCCGTTCAAGTTGAGGCCGATCAGTGGCCGGCCCGTCAACGGCGACAGATCCGTGAGGCCGGCGCATTTGCCGAGCCGCAGGTCGCCCAGCTTCGGCAGCGCGCCCAGCTTCGTCAGCATCTCGTCGGTGACGGGGTCCGCCCATTCGAGGGCAGTCAGACCCTGGGCGCTGAGGAGGTCGTCGAATCCGCCGCCAAGTGTTGCGAAGGCGCTAAGGATCTCGATTCCGCCGAGCGTGAGCACTGCGCGCAGATCGTCGATGGACCCGACGAAATACCGCGTGTCAGCTCGCGGCAGCCGGTCCATGACTTCTGCCGCGAAGTGCTGCCGGTCGACACCGAGGGGGAAATGGGCCAACCGCTCGCGCACGCTGTCCACGGGGTGATCCGTGAAGCGTGCCAGTACGGGCACTGCCGGGTCGCCGCCGATCAGCCAGGCGGTGTACACCACGGCCTCCGCCTGATCGTCGTCCAGCCCCTCCGGTCCCGGCAGGAGCTCCAGCACCATGGGGCCGACTTCGGCCAGCTTCTTCGCCTCGCCGAAAGAGCGTGGCGGGATCAGCGCGGCCCCCCGCTTCTCGACCTCCGACCGGACCGACGGGTCCAGCTCCGTCGCGTGTTCGAGACAGGCGAGCGCGAGGAGGTGGAGGCGGCTGCGGTGGGTCTTCGTGCGGTCGCCGCGGGTGAGGAGCTTCTTGAGCAGGCGGGCGCGCTCGTCGGGGCGGGCGTGGGCGACGGCCATCCGGATCACGTCGGCCCACTGGTCGTGGTGGGCGTTGCGGACCATGAGGTCGAAGTCGCGCTCCTCGATCGCGGCCTTCGCGGCGAGGTAGTCCTGGAAGGTGCGGTGGACGAAGTCCACGGTGGTGCCGGCGACCGGTTCGCGGATCAGGCCGCTGCGGTCGAGCAGGTGGCGGTAGACGTCGGGGGCGGAGCCGAGCGCGGCCTCGACCGCGGGCATCGCGGGCAGCGAGGCGGCCACCAGCTCGACCGCGTCGGCCCGGTCCATCTCCGCCTGGCCGTTCTTCACCAGCCAGTACGCCAGCCGTTGCAGCAGCTGGATCTGCGGGGCCTCGGTGAGCAGGGGTTCGAGGTCGCGCTCGCGGTCGCGGCGGTTGAGCAGCATCGACAGGGCGGCGTCGTACAGCTCCTTGCGGCCGGTGGGGAGGTAGCCGTTGCGGTCGCGGTGCAGGGCGCAGATGAGGCCGCACATGAGGGGGTTGGTGGCGAGCCGGGCGAGGTCCTGCTTGGTGTGCAGGGCGTCGTGCAGGGAGCGCTCGTACGCGTCGAGGCGGGCCAGCTCCTCGGGGTCGCCGGGCACGGTGGCGCGGGCCGCGTCGTGCCAGCGGGCGGTGAACGCGCGGATGTCGGCGCGGCTCATCGGGGCGAGGGTCAGCTCGGTGAAGCCCATGTCGGCGAGCCAGGAGTCCTCGACGGCGGAGGGGCGGGAGGTGACCAGCCAGCGGTTGCCCGGGTAGGTGTCGAGCAGCAGGCGCAGCCACTCGCCGACCCGGGTCCGGGTGCGCTCGTCGACCTCGTCCAGGCCGTCGACCAGCACCAGCGCGCGCCGGTCGGTGAGCACCTGCTCGGTCCAGCCCGGGGGAGCGGTGAGCGGGGTGCCCACCGAGGTCAGGAATTCCGCGGGCATCGGCAGCCGCTCCTGGCGGGCGATGGTCCGCAGCGGGAGGACGTACGGCACCAGGCCGTGCAGATGGCGCAGGTGCTCGCCGAGGTCCTGGCGGGCGGCGCCGACCGCGAGCCACTGCACCAGCGTGCTCTTGCCGGAGCCGGCCACCCCGCGCAGCAGCACCCGGTCCTGCCCGGCGAGCGCCCGCTCGGCGGGGAGCGGCCCGGTACGGACGGCGGCGCCGCCCGCGATGTCGGTCGCGGCCCGGCCGGGCGCCCAGCCGTCGGCGCCGGTGCCGCGGTCGGCGGTGACCTCCAGGCCGTAGTACGCGCTGTCCAGCGGCCAGGTGACGCGGGAGCGGGCGGTGAAGTCGATGCCGAAGATCCGCAGGGTGCCGTGGTGCCGGGCGAGGTGGTCGGCGTAGCGGGTCTCGAAGTCCGGGGGGCGGCGGGGCGGGCTGACCAGGCGCGGGACGCGGTATCCGTGGGCGGTCAGGGCGTCGACGAAGGTCTCGTCGCCGAGCAGGCGGGCGAGCGGGGTGAAGGCGATCCGGCTCTGCTGCCAGCCGTTCTGCTGGGCGACGACCACGCCGAGCAGGGCGCCGCCGGTGAGGACAGCGGCACCGGACAGGCCCGCCCACGGCGAGGGGCCGTCGGTGGCGGTCGTGGGTGGGGCGCCGTCCACGACGAGCACGCCGTACTCGCTGAAGAGGTTCGAGCCGGGCTTGTAGGTGCCGATGACCTGCTCGGTGTCCAGCCGGTCGCCGTCGAAGCGCTGCACGTGCGGGAAGCCGATCGCCTCGCAGCCGGCGATCGGGTCGAGGGACGCGGTGTCGGCCCAGCGGTCGGCGGGGACGGCGCGGCCGGAGAGGGCGTCGGGGAAGGCGTCGTCGGGGGCGAGCCGCTGCTCGCCGGCGACCAGCGCCACGTCGATGCCGCGCCCCGGGTCGTACCAGGTGCCCACGCGCCGGCCCTCGGCGCCGATCGGCCCGCCGGGCGTGGTGAGCCGTACGGGGGCGTCGCCGGCGACGACGTGGGCGGCGGTCAGCACCAGGGTCGGGGTCAGCAGGTAGCCGCTGCCCTGGACGTGGCCGGACTGGAGGACGGCGAGGCGGCGGGGCGCGACGTGCGCTGCGACGCGGGGTGCCGGGTGGGCGGGCACGGGGCGGTCAGCCCTCGTACTGCACGCTCGACGCGTCCCCGTCCCGCGGGGCTCCGATCACGAGGAAGTCGCCGGTGGCGGACTTCGGGTGCAGGGTCAGGGAGACGGTGTGGGTGGCGCCGGAGGTGCGGGCGGCCTCCGCGCCGGCCTCGACGATCCACGCCTTGACGCCGCCGCGGCCGGTCCTGGTCCGCTGTAGCTCCACCGTGAACTCCATGTGGATCTCGCCGACCTCGAACCGTACGTTCGCGCCGGCGCCGCGCACCGCGCCCTCCATCAGCCCGGCCCGTACCGCCTCGACGGCGTCGGCCAGCTCCATGCCGGTCAGCGCGGGCCCGGCCGCGTCCTGGGTCTGGTCCTGTGCGGTCATGGTTCTTCCGCCCCCCTCTCGGCCCGGACCCGCCGGTCCGGGAACGCTCGGAATCCTCCGCCGGAGCCGCGTCCGATGCTCCACGGAAAGCCGTTCCCACCGTAGTGCCGGTGAGGTGTCCCACGTGACGCGGACCACTTACTAACGGAAATAGTGCGTGGGGCGGGGGTGTGTACCTACAAGGAACCTGCATCGGGCAATTCGGACATCAAGCATCTTTTCGGCTACGAATGTCCGTAGTAAGGGGGGTCCTTGCCAGTGCCCGGAATGTCGGGTTACCAAGGATTCGCGACGGACCGCTGCCGGATTCGCCGCTCCCCCATCCAGTGAGGTCATTTCTTCATGCGCAAGAACTCAACGACGCAGAACCGCTCCCCGAAGACCGTCACCCGCGGCCGGGTCGCCGTAGTGGGCGGCGGCCTGGTGGTGGCGCTCGCGCTGGGCTCTACGGCGGCGTTCGCCGCCACGTCGCACTCCTCCTCCCAGGACGCCGCGGCCTCCCAGAGCGCCTCGGGCTTCATGTCGGCCGAAACGGTCGCCAGCATCTCCGACGCCGTGCACGCCCAGGCGGTCAGCCAGAAGACCGCCGCGGACCAGACCGCGGCCAAGGCGAAGGCCGACGCCAAGGCGAAGGCGGACGCGAAGGTGAAGGCCGCCGAGAAGGCCAAGAAGCTCCAGGCGTCGTGGGTCACCCCGACCACCGGCTACAAGCTGGGCGCGGGCTACGCGCAGGCGGGTCCGCACTGGATTCACACCCACTCCGGCCAGGACTTCGTCGTCAACAGCGGCACCACCGTCCGCGCCGCGCACGAGGGCACCGTGGTGACGGCCGGCTGGGGCGGCGCCTACGGCAACAACATCGTGATCAAGCACGGGTCGCACCTGTACACGCAGTACGGCCACCTGTCGAAGATAGGCGTGCACGTGGGCGAGCACGTGAACACCGCGGAGAAGATCGGCCTGTCCGGCTCCACCGGCAACTCGACCGGCCCGCACCTGCACTTCGAGGTCCGGACCACTCCGTACTACGGCTCCTCGGTCGAGCCGCTGCACTTCCTGCGCGCGCACGGCGTCAACCCGTAAGGCGGGCGCGACCCTCGAAATGGGGACCCGGGCATCGGTGATGCCCGGGTCCCCTTCGCGTGTTCCGCCGCCGTGCCCGCCCTGGTGCGGTGGTGCCGGGGCCCGGGGGCCCCCGTAGTCCCGAGCCCCGCGGCCCCGCGTCCCTATGCCGGGCGTCCGGCCTCAGCCGGTGACGAGGTCGGCGTCCGCCTGGGCGACCAGGTCGAGGGCGACCGCGAGGACGGCCGCGCGCTTCTCCTCGGCGCCGCCCGCGATGTTCTGCATGGCGAACATCCCCGCGTGCATCGCGAAGAGCGCGGTCAGCGAGCGCACCTGCGCGGTCATCGGCGAGTCCGGCTCCTTCAGCAGCTCGCTGAGCGCGGTGATCCGGCTCTTGAAGGACTCGCCGATGGCCAGGTCGCGAACGGTGGCCTGGTTCTCCTGGAAGAACCGGAAGAGGTCGGTGGCGCCCCACAGCGCGTCGCCGTAGCGGCGCAGCAGCTCCTGCTTGGTGTCCAGCGTGCGCGGCTGACCCTGGGCCCAGGCGATCAGCTCGTCGATCGGGGCCGTGAGGTCCTCCGAGACGCTGATCAGGATGTCTTCCTTGGTCTTGAAGTGGTAGTACAGCGCGGCCTTGGTGACATCCAGTCGCTCGGCGATCTCTCGCAGCGACGTCTTCTCGTACCCCTGCTCGGCGAAGAGCTTCAGGGCGACGTCCTGGATGCGGCGGCGCGTATCGCTGCGCCGAGCGTGGTGCGGTGTAGCCATGGCGGTCGCTCTCCTGCTGCACTACGCGTGACCTCGGACGGTCACGGCGTGACGGGCCCACTCACGGTACGGCCCCACCACGACCTTACGCACTTACTTGACGCCCGGCTAGTTAGGGTCCTACCTTGCTGCTGGACGAGATAACTAGCCGGGCGGCAAGTAAGTTCAGTGAACGACTCCGCCCTCCTCCCGGAGGAAGGGACGCCGGTCATGACCCAGACCGACACGCCTCGCAGTGACACACCGCCTGCTGCCGCCGAACCGCGCCAGCGCAGCGTGCGGGTGGTGATGGGGGGTCTGCTGATCGCCATGCTGCTCGCGATGCTCGACAACATGATCGTGGGCACCGCGATGCCCACCATCGTCGGCGAGCTGGGTGGCCTCAACCACCTGTCGTGGGTGGTCACCGCCTACACCCTGGCCACCGCCGCCTCCACCCCGATCTGGGGCAAGCTCGGCGACATGTACGGCCGCAAGGGGATCTTCCTCACCTCGATCGTGCTGTTCCTGGTCGGCTCGGCGCTGTCCGGGATGTCCCAGTCGATGGACCAGCTCATCGCCTTCCGGGCGATCCAGGGGCTGGGCGCCGGCGGCCTGATGGTCGGCGTGATGGCGATCATGGGCGACCTGATCCCGCCCCGCGAGCGCGGCAAGTACCAGGGCATGATGGCCGGCGTGATGGCCGTGGCGATGATCGGCGGCCCGCTGGTCGGCGGCTCCATCACCGACAACTGGGGCTGGCGCTGGAGCTTCTACATCAACCTGCCGATCGGCGCGGTCGCGCTGACCGTGATCACCATCGTGCTGCACCTGCCGAAGAAGAAGCCCGGCGGCGCGGTCCGGATCGACTACCTCGGCGCCGGCCTGCTCACCGTCGCGATCACCTCGCTGGTGCTGCTCACCACCTGGGGCGGCACGCAGTACGCCTGGGGCTCCGCGCAGATCCTCGGCCTGCTGGTGCTCGGCCTGGTCGCGCTGGCCGGCTTCCTCTTCGTCGAGACCCGTGCCGCGGAGCCGGTGCTGCCGCTGCGCATCTTCCGCAGCCGCAACTTCTCGCTGATCTCGGTGGTCGGCTTCCTCGTCGGCTTCACGATGTTCGGCGCGATGACCTTCCTGCCGCTCTACCAGCAGACCGTGCAGGGTGCCTCCGCCACCAACTCCGGCCTGCTCCTGCTGCCGATGCTGCTCGCGATGATGCTGGTGTCCATGGTCGCCGGGCGGCTCACCTCCAGCACCGGCCGGTACAAGGTCTTCCCGATCGTCGGCGGCGTGCTGATCACCGTCGGGCTCTACCTGCTGTCGACGATGGGCGTCGACACCTCCCGCACCACCTCCGGCATCTACATGGCCGTGCTCGGCGCCGGTATGGGCTGCATCATGCAGATCACCCTGCTGGTGGCGCAGAACAGCGTGGAGATGCGGGACATGGGTGTCGGCTCCTCCTCGGCGACGCTCTTCCGCACCATCGGGGGCTCCTTCGGCGTCTCGCTGTTCGGCGCGCTCTTCTCGCACCGGGTGCAGGACGTCATGACCGCACGCCTGGGCGACAAGGGCTCGGCCGCGCTCGGCGGCGGCGCCCAGCTCGACCCCAAGGCGGTCGCGCGCCTGTCGTCCACGGTGAAGGACGGGTACTTCCACGCGGTGTCCTCCGGCACCCACCAGGTCTTCCTGTGGGGCGCGATGGTCAGCGTGCTCGGCTTCATCGCCGCGCTGTTCGTCATCGAGACGCCGCTGCGCGGGTCCGGTCCCAAGGCCGCGGACCCGGCGGACGGCGGGGCGCCGGTGCCGGTCGACGCGATCTGAGAGCGCGGTCCCGGGAGTACGGGGCCGGGAGTACGGGGCTGGGCCTTGGGAGTACGGCGCCGGGCCGGGGGTGGATGGGGCTGGGGGCCGGGCCCCCGGCCCCGCTGGGCTGACGTGCCCGGCTGAGCCTCCTGGCCGCGTCGAGCCGACCGGCCAGGATCAGGCGCGGGGGAGCAGGAGCTGGGCGATGGCGCCCCCGCCCTCCGAGGCGGGGGCGTTGCGGAAGGTGAGGCGGGCGCCGAGCACCCGGGTCTGGCCGACCGCGATGGTCAGCCCCAGGCCGTGGCCGCCGCCGGCGCGGTCGGTGCGGCCGGTACGGAAGCGGCTCGGCCCCTCGCGCAGCAGGTCGGCCGGGAAACCGGGTCCGTGGTCGCGGACCCGGACGAACGCACCGTCGACCAGGACCTCGATCCGGGGCGCGCCGTGCCGCAGCGCGTTGGCCAGGAGGTTGCCGAGCACCCGCTCCAGGCGGCGCGGGTCGGTCTGCACGACGGCGTCCTCGGCGACCACCACCTCGGCGTCGGGCGCGAGCACGGGCACGCGGCGGCGGACGAACTCGCCGAGCGCGATCTCCTGGAGCTCGGGGTGCTCGGCGGCGCCGTCCAGCCGGGCCACTTCGAGGACGTCCTCCACGAGGGTGCGCAGCGCGTGCACCCGGTCCCGGACGAGCTCCGACGGGCGGCCGGGCGGGAGCAGTTCGGCGGCGGTGAGCAGGCCGGTGACGGGGGTGCGCAGCTCGTGCGCGATGTCGGCGGTGACCCGGCGCTCGGCCTCCAGCCGCAGCTGGAGCGCGTCGGCCATGCCGTCGACCGCGCGGGCCAGTTCGTCGGTCTCGTCGCGGACCCGGCGGCCTCCGATCGCCTCGCGCACCCGCACCTGGGTGTCGCCGTCGGCGACCTTGCGGGCCGCGGTGGCGGCCTTGCGCAGCCGGCGCGACATCCGGCCACCGATCAGCACGCCGATCGCGGTGCCGCCGACCACCACCGTGATGGAGCCGACGATGAGCGCCTGGTCGAGGTCGACCAGTACGGAGTAGCGGTCGCTGAAGGCGCTCTTGAGCGACAGCACGTGGTGGCCGCCGGCCGGGGTCTCGGCCCAAACGGTCGGGGCGCCGTGGCGGCCGGCGGCGACGTAGGTGGCGCGCTGGCCCTTGGCGGCGTAGCTCTTGAGCGCCGGGGGCAGGTCGGGGTCGTCGAGCCGGGCGTAGAAGACCAGTCGGCCGGTGGCCTCGTAGATCCGCAGCGCGGACTGGACGCGTTCGTCCTGGACGTCCCGGGTGGAGTTGATCATGCTGACCCGGGCGGCGTTGTGCACGACCAGGCTGAGGGTGAGGACGACCAGGGCGGAGACCGCGGCGATGGCCGCGCTGATCTTCCAGCGCAGGCCGCGGCGCAGGAGCAGGCGGCGCAGCAGCGGGTGGCGCCGCAGGACGCGGCGGGCCCTGCGGGTCAGGCGGGCGGAGAGCCGGCCGAGGCGGCCGAGCCGGGTGGACAGGGACGGGCGGGTGCCGCGGGGGGCCGGGCGGTCCGAGGGGCGCCGGCGGCGACGGGACGAGGGGCCCGGGTCGCCCGGGTCGGTGAGGTCGGAAGGGTCGGACCGGTCATCGCCGGGGGCGCCGGGGAACGCGTGGAACGGCTCGCCGTCGAGGAGTTCGCGATCGAGCGGGTCGAGCGGGTCCGGCGGGCCCGGTACGTCCGGTACGTCCGGTGAACCCGGTGCGGGCGGCGCGGCCGGCGGATCGGGCGGCGCGGGGAAGCGCTCGCGGGCCGGGCGCGGTATCGCGGCCGGTGCCGGAACGGTGGCGGCCGGATCGCGGGCGGGCCCGGGAACCGGCGAACGCGGCGGCTCGTACGCGGCCACCTCAGGCCCTCAGCTTGTAGCCGAAGCCGCGTACGGTCTCCAGCCGGTCCTGGCCGATCTTCGTTCGCAGCCGCTGCACGTGGACGTCGACCACGCGGGTGTCGCCGCCCCAGGCGTAGTCCCAGACCCGGGCCAGCAGGCGGTCGCGGGACAGCACGGTGCCGGGGGCGCCGGCGAACTCCAGCAGCAGCCGCATCTCGGTGGGGGTCAGCGCCAGCCGGCGGCCGGCCCGGGTGACCTCCATGCCCTCCGGGTCGATCTCGATGTCCCCGAAGGACAGCACGGCGCCCTCGTCGATCTCCTCGCTGGGGGAGGCGGCGCGGAAACGGCGCAGCACCGCGCGGATGCGGGCGACCAGCACCGCGCCGTCGAACGGCTTGGTGACGTAGTCGTCGGCGCCGGCCTCCAGGCCGAGCACCACGTCGATCGCGTCGGCCCGCGCCGAGACCATGATCACCGGGACCATGGACTCGTCGCGGATGCGGCGGCAGAGGCTCACCCCGTCGATGCCCGGCACCATCACGTCGAGCAGGGCGAGGTCGGGCTGCCGTGCCCGGAACGACTCCAGCCCGGCGACGCCGTCGGGGGCCGCGGTGACCTGGAAGCCGTCGCGTTCCAGGGCGAGCGTGGTCGCCTCGCGGATGACGTCGTCGTCCTCGACGAACAACACGTGGGTGGCGGCCATGTCCCTATCGTCCCCCACTCGCGCTGCCGACCCGCGCGGCGCCGGCCGAGGACCTGGGTTCCGCGGTGGCGGAGGGCGTCCGGGAGGGCGACGTGGTCGGGTCGGTGTCCGACGGCAGTCCCGGGTCGAGCGGTTCGGAGCTGGGCAGCGGCGCGGGCTCGGTGGAGGTCGGCTCGGGCTTCGCGGAGGGCGTCTTCGCGCCGAAGTCGAAGTAGGAGCGGGAGACCTGGAGGAAGTGGGTGCCGTGCCAGGCGTAGGTGACCGTTTCCTCACCGGTCGGGTACGCCACCGCGTCGTCGGTCCGGTAGACCTCGTGGACGACCTGGAGCCGGCCGTTGATCACGCTGCCGTAGACGGGGGAGCGCTCGTCGGCGAACACGCAGCGGTACTTCGTGCCGGTCATCCGGTACACGTAGGCGGCGATGCCGAGGCCGTCGCCGCAGGTGGTGACGTTGACCACCAGGTCCGGGCCGTCGCCCGAGGTGAGGTCGCCGGAGTCGGTGTCCAGCGGGTAGGTGGCGTCGGACGCGTCGGACGGGCTGGTGCCGTCGGAGTCGTCGTCGGCGTCGCCGGCCGTGCACGGCTCCAGGTCCTCCCGCACGTCGGCGCTCACGCTGGAGTCGCGCCGCACCATCCCGGCCAGCGCGGCGGGGTCGGCGGCGAGCGCGGGCGCGCCGGTGTCCGGCGTCTTCATCGTCGCGGTGGGCGCCGGGCCCTCCTGCCGCGCACCGGTCACCGTCGTACCGCAGCCCGCGGCCGTGACGCAGGCGAAGGCACCCACGGCGGCGGTCAGCGCTATGCGGCGCACTGGCTCTCCCTCCGCGTGTACCCGTACCTGCCGTGCTCCAGCTCGTGCCGCAGCCGGGCCAGCGCCCGGTGCAGCGTGCTCTTCACGGTACCCGCCGACATCCCCAACGCACGGGCCGTCTCCTCGGTGCTGAGCTGGCCGTAGTGCCGCATGATCACCACCTGCCGCTGCTGCGGCGCCAGCACCCGCATCACGTCGCGCAGCATCTCCCGGTCGGCGCGCTGCTCGGCGCCGTCGTCGACGCTCGACTCGGGCAGGTCGCCGGTCGGCACCTCCTCCAGCCGCCGGCTGCGCCACCACTCGGTCCTGGTGTTGATCATCACCCGGCGCATGTACGCGTCCGCGAGCCGCTTGTCGGCGATGCCGTCCCAGCGCGGGTAGGTACGCACCAGCGCGGTCTGCACCAGGTCCTGGGCGTCCACCGGGTCCGGCACCAGTCGCCGGGCACTGCGCAACAGGGCGTCCTGCCGGGTCCGTACGTACTCCTCGAACTCCAGAACCCCGCTGCTCGCCGCCATCTGTGCCGCCTCCACCCCGCCGATAACGCTCTACCGTTCACGGGCCGACGAGAACGCCTCCCACGGCCGCTATCGACGCTACGAACCGGATGTTGGGCTTTGGCGACCAGCACCGCACGACGACCGCACAGCAACCCATCGGTTGTGTAACAGCGCCTGGGGGAGGGGGCGGAGAGGGGCGCGGCACCGATATGCGGGCGGGCGTCCCGGGCGTCCCGGCGGTCGAGCGGCGGGGGAGCGGACGGCGGGGGAGCGGGACGCCGGGCGGCGGTAAAACGGTCGCCGGGGCCGGGCGGTGGCGTGAGCGTGCGGGGCGGTGACACCAGGGTGCGGGCTGTGGCAGAGCGGCCCCTTGCGCCGCCCGGGCGGAGGTACCCCCGCCCGGGCGGTCGCGGGGGAGCGGCGGGATCTGCCGTGACACCCTCCGGGGGTTCGCATCCCTCCGGCCCGCACCTGCACCCGCACCCGCACCCGCACTGCGCACGGGAGTCGGCCGGGTCGGTCAGACCGGCAGGCGAAAGTGGTCGTCGGGCAGTTGCTCCACGAGACCGTCCGCGATCAGGCCGTCGAGCGCGCGGGCACGCTGTACGGGCTCGCTCCAGGCGGTGTCCAGCAGGGCGCGCGGCACCGGGTTGCGGCTCGCCCGCAGGATCGCCAGCAGCCGGCCGCGCACCTGCCGGTCGGTGCCCGCGTACGTCTGGCCGCGCCGCGGCGGGCCCTCGTGCGCGGGGGAGCCGGCCAACCGCCAGGCGCAGCGGGCCGCCAGGGGACAGCTGCCGCACCGCGGGGAGCGCGCCGCGCACACCAGCGCGCCCAACTCCATGGTGGCCGCGGCCCATCGCGCCGCGGTGCTGTCGTCCTCGGGCAGCAGGGCGGCCGCGATCTTGCGCTCCGCAGCCGTCGTGGCGTTCGGCGGGTACTCCACACCGGTGACGACCCGTGCGAAGACCCGTCGCACGTTCGTGTCGAGAACGATGTGCCGCCGGCCGTACGCGAACGATGCCACGGCTGCCGCGGTGTACTCCCCGATGCCCGGCAGGGCCAGCAACTCGCTGTGCTCGCGGGGTACTTCGCCGTCGTGCTGATGTGCTATGGCCGTCGCGGCGGCGTGCAGCCGCAGGGCGCGCCGGGGGTAGCCGAGCCGGCCCCAGGCCCGGACCGCCTCGCCCGGCGACTCCGCGGCGAGGTCGGCCGGGCGCGGCCAGCGCTCCAGCCACTCCGCGTGCACCGGCAGCACCCGGTTCACCGGGGTCTGCTGCAACATGAACTCGCTCACCATCACCGACCAGGCGCCCGCGTCGGGCCGCCGCCAGGGCAGGTCCCGCGCGTGTTCGTCGAACCAGTCGATCACGGTGCCGTGCAGGGCCCCGGCGGCGGGCAGCACGACGGGAACGGGCGCCGGGGAGTCGGATGAGGGAGCGGGCGCGGGTTCGGGTTCGGGTTCGGGTGCGGGCGTGGAGGAAGGGGTGGTCACCGGCGCGGGGCGGGCGGAGCCGCCGGGGGCGCCGGCCGCGGCGTCGTCCGTCGAGAGGGGCGACGCCGGAAGCTGGGTGGAGGAGAGGTCGTTGCTCATCGCGGGTCGATCCTCGCACATGCCAGGGACAATGGACACGGACAGCTACCGATGATCACGTCAGAGTGACGACGGGGTCGGGGGTGCCGCGGATGGCGCCGGGCGGCGGCGAGTTGGGGTGCCGAGAGGGGCAACTTCGGGGCGATGTAAACGTGATGATCGGCAAAGAGCGGACGTATGGCGGCGGGTGGTGCGACACCACGGTACTGATCTCCCCTAGAGTGCGTCTGTGGGCTCTGTGCGCAATCCCGTCGGACCTCTGCCATCGTCTATCTACTGGCGGCGGCGGGCTGTTTTGCTGTGCCTGCTCGCGCTGGCGGCGGCGATCGCGGTATGGGTGGTCAACTTCCGTGGTGGCGGCGGAGGCCACGGGGCGAGCGCCCCCGCCGACTCGCACACCCCGGCGGCCACGATCACCCCGGGTCCCACGCCGTCCGGCCCGCACAACGGCGGGGAGCCCGGCGGCCGCGACACCGCGCCGAGCGACTCCTCCGGCGGCTCGTCCGGCGGCGGCGACAACGGCGGTGCGGGCGACGGCTCTTCGAGCGGCGCGGGTGACGGCGGCGCGGGTGACGGCGGCTCCGCGGCAGGCGCGGGTACGGCCGGCTCCGGCAGCGGCGGCACCGGCGGCACGGTGCCGGCGCCCGGCCAGGAAGTGCCGGCCGGTTCCTCGCTGCCGACCTGCGCACCGGGCACCGTCACGCTCTCGCTCAGCAGCGTGCGCAACTCCTACCAGCCCGGCCAGAACCCGGAGTTCCGGCTGGTGGCGACGAACTCCGGCGCGGCCGGCTGCAAGATCGACGTCGGGCCGAAGAGCGCGGTGTTCACGGTCACCGGCGCGCCGGGCGCCAGCCACGTCTGGGCGTCGGACGACTGCCCGACCACCGGCTCCCACCTGCTCCAGGTCCCCGCGCACTCCTCGATGTCCTACACGCTGAGCTGGAACGGCAAGACCAGCTCGCCGCAGTGCGCGAAGCCGAAGGGCGCGCAGGCCAAGCCCGGCACCTACCTGGTGCAGCTGCAGAAGCCCGGGTACGGCAGCAAGCAGGCGTCCTTCCAGCTCACGGACGACTGAACCGACCGGACGTCGACTGAACCGGCCGGACGCCGGCCGGACCGGCTGAACGGCCGGACTTACACGTACCGTTCGAGGATCGAGGACTCGGCCAGCCGGGACAGGCCCTCGCGGACCGACCGGGCGCGGGCCTCGCCAACGCCCTCGACGGTCTGGAGGTCGTCCACGCTGGCGGCGAGCAGCTTCTGCAGGCCACCGAAGTGCTCGACCAGCCGCTCGATGATGGTGTTCGGCAGCCGCGGCACCTTGGCCAGCAGCCGGTAACCGCGCGGCGAGACCGCGGAGTCCAACGACTCCGGAGACCCGGTGTAGCCCAACGCGCGTGCCACCGTGGTGAGTTCGATCAACTCGTTCTGCGGCAGCGCGTCCAGTTCGGCCATCGCCTCCACGACGGTACGGCTGCGCTTGGCGGTCGGCTCGGGGACGTAGTCGCGCGCGACGAGCTCGCGTTCGGGCTCCACGCCGGCGATCAACTCGTCGAGCTGGAGCGCGAGCAGGCGCCCGTCGGAGCCCAACTCCACGACGTACTCGGCGATTTCGGTGGCGATCCGGCGGACCATCTCCAACCGCTGGGCGACGGCGGTGACATCGCGCACCGTCACCAGGTCCTCGATCTCCAGCGCGGACAGGGTGCCGGCCACTTCGTCGAGCCGGAGCTTGTACCGCTCCAGGGTGGCCAGGGCCTGGTTGGCGCGGGACAGGATCGCCGCGGAGTCCTCCAGGACGCGGCGCTGCCCGTCGACGTACAGCGCGATCAGCCGCATCGACTGGCTGACCGACACCACCGGGAAGTTGACCTGGCGGCTGACCCGGTCCGCGGTGCGGTGCCGGGTGCCGGTCTCCTCGGTGGGGATGGTCGGGTCCGGCACGAGTTGCACGCCGGCCCGCAGGATCTTGGTGATGTCCTTGTCGAGGATCAGGGCGCCGTCGAGCTTGCACAGCTCGCGCAGCCGGGTCGCGGTGAACTCCACGTCCAGGACGAAGCCGCCGGTGCAGAGCGATTCGACGGTCTTGTCCATGCCGAGGACGATCAGGCCGCCGGTGTTGCCGCGGACGATCCGTTCCAGGCCGTCCCGCAGGCCGGTGCCCGGGGCGACCGCGCTCAGTGAGGCGCGCATCAGGCCGCCGTCGCTGCCCAGCCCGCTGCCGGCGCGCCCGGAGGAGTCGCCCGCTGCCCTACGAGCCGGGGCGGCGCCCCCTGCCCGGTCGTTGGCTGCCACTCTGCTCCTCACGGTCGCTGCGTTTGGGCAAAGTTTACGACTCCCTGCGGGGGGCTTGGGCGGACCCGCCCGGGGTGGGGGGTGCTGTCGGTTGAGGGACCACCTGTTTGTGGGGGGTACGAAGGGGTCTCGCCGCTACGGTTTCCCGCCGTTGCCGGGTGCTCCTGGTGGCCTGCTGGGCGCGCAGTTCCCCGCGCCCCTGGGTATGCCCGGGTCCCTTCGGGGTGAGCGCGGGGGAGCCGCACTTACACCCCGGGGGGTCAGGCGCGGCGGGGGAGGGTGCGGAGGGCGTCGGAGATGTCGGCTACTTCGGTGACGCGCATGCCCGCAGGGATCTTGCCGGGGTCGGGGGGAACGAGGGCATGGGTGAAGCCGAGGCGGTGGGCCTCGGAGAGGCGGCGCTGGACGCCGGTGACGCGCCGCACCTCGCCGGCGAGGCCGACCTCGCCGACGGCGACGAGGTTCTTCGGCAGAGGCGTGTCGATCGCGGCACTGGCCAGCGCCAGCGCCACCGCCAGGTCGGCCGCGGGCTCGGTGAGCTTCACCCCGCCGACGGTGGCGGTGTAGATGTCCTGCTTGCCGATGGACTTGATCCGGCCGCGCTGTTCGAGGACGGCCAGCATCATGGACACCCGGGAGTTCTCCAGGCCGGAGGTGGTGCGGCGCGGGGAGGGGATCTGGGTGTCCACGGTGAGCGCCTGCACCTCGGCGACCAGGGGCCGGCGCCCTTCGAGGGTGACGGTCAGGCAGGTGCCGGGCACGGGTTCGTCGCGGCGGGTGAGGAAGAGCCCGGAGGGGTCGGCGAGCCCGGTGATGCCCTCGTCGTGGAGCTCGAAGCAGCCGACCTCCTCGGTGGCGCCGTAGCGGTTCTTCACCCCGCGGATCAGCCGGAGCCGGGCGTGCCGGTCGCCTTCGAAGCTGAGCACGACGTCGACCAGGTGCTCCAGCAGCCGGGGCCCGGCGATCGCGCCGTCCTTGGTGACGTGGCCGACCAGCAGCGTGGACATGCCGCGTTCCTTGGACGCCCGGATCAGGGCGCCGGCGACCTCGCGGACCTGGGCCATGCCGCCGGGCGCGCCGTCGATCTCGGGCGAGGCGACGGTCTGCACGGAGTCCAGGACGAGCAGGGCCGGCTTGACGTCGTCGAGGTGGCCGAGGACCGCGGACAGGTCGGTCTCGGCGGCGAGGTAGAGGTGGTCGGCGAGGGCGCCGATCCGGTCGGCGCGCAGCCGCACCTGGGAGGCGGACTCCTCGCCGGTGACGTAGAGCGTCGGGTGCTGCGGCCCGGACGCCTTCGCGGCCACGTCGAGCAGCAGCGTGGACTTGCCGACCCCGGGCTCGCCGGCCAGCAGGACGACGGCGCCGGGCACCAGGCCGCCGCCGAGCACCCGGTCCAACTCGGGTACGCCGGTGGAGCGGGCGGTGGCCTGGGTGCCGTCGACCTGGGCGATCGGGCGGGCGGCTGATGTCACCCGGCCGGGGGCGGTGGTGCGGACCGCGGGCGCGCCGCCGAACTCCTCGACGGTGCCCCAGGCCTGGCACTCGCCGCAGCGGCCGAGCCACTTCACCGTGGTCCAGCCGCACTCGGTGCAGCGATAGGAGGGGCGGTCCTTGGACGCGGGTTTGCGGGTGGCCATGCGGTTCACCGTAGCGGGCGGGGCGGACAACCGCGTTCACTCGTACGTGTGGCCGTCCTGTCCCCTTTTTGTGGTGGATCATTACCCATATGGGTTAAACAAGGCCGGGAGTGCTGAACCGAGGGCGTTCGCGGGCCTACCGTCGCCCGGTGATGAGCAGGCAGGAAAGCCCCAACCCGACGCAGAGCACCGGAGCCCACCGCAAACACCGCGCTCCGGCCGGACGGCCGTGTGCCGACGCGGAGCCCGAGCGGGCCGGCCGGGTGCACGGCGGCCGCCGTGAGGGCCGTGCCCGGCGGCCGCAGGGCACGCTGCCCATGCAGCCTCCTGCGCACTACGAGCCGTATCTCGACGGCCTGTTCACGTACTGCCTGTCCATCCTGTGCGAGCACGACGCGGCGTCCGGCGCGCTCGGCGAGGTGCTGGCGCTGGCCGAGCGGCAGCGGGTCAGGCTGCGGGACCCCGGGCTGCGCAGGCCGTGGCTGTACGCGCTGGCCCGGTGGGTGTGCCTGCGCCGGCTCGCGGCGGGCAAGCCGGTCGCGCCGCACACCTCGGAGTCGGTGGCCGAGCAGCGGCGGGCCCAACTCGCCTCGCTGGCCTGGCCGGAGTCGGCCGGCACCAGTCCGGAGCAGCGTGAGGCGCTGGAGCTGGCGGTACGCCACCAGCTCGCGCCGCGTGAAGTCGCGCATGTGGTCGGGCTCGACGCGGAAGCGGCCAGGACCCGGCTGGCCCGGGCCGCCTGCGAGGTGGAGCGGACCCGTACGGCGATGGCCGTCGTGGACACCGGCAGCTGCCCGGAGGTGGCGCAGCTGGCCGGGGACACGCAGGTGCTGCTCGGTACCGCGCTGCGCACCGAACTGGTCCGGCACGTGGACGACTGCCCGGTGTGCCGGCGCACCGCCGAGCGGGTCGTCGCCGACGGGCCGTGGCCGGGCGCGGCCGACGCCGCGGCGGTGCTGCCGCTGGTGGAGGCGCCGCGCTCGGCGGCGTACGCGGCGCTGCTGCACGCCATGGACACCGGGTTCGGGCGGGCCCGGGAGTCCACGCCGCGCTTCGATCGGCGCGGCTTCCCCACCGATCTCGGCGACAAGGCGGCCCGGCGGGCGGTGCTGCGGCACCGGGCGGTGACCACCACGGTGGTCGCGGCGGTCGTCGCCGCACCCGTGCTCGCGGTGTGGGCGGCCTACCGGGCCACCCCGCTGGGCGAGAACTCGCACGACGGGCGCAGCGCGTCCGCGCCGGACGGGATCGACGGGGTGCCGTACGAGAAGGCGGGGAACGCCGGGCCGTCACCGAGCGCGCCCGCCGCGCCGGAGGGCTCGGGGGCGCCGTCGTCCGCGGGGGCGCCGCAGGACGCGACCGTGGCGGTCAGCGGGGGCACCGCGCCGCCGGCCTCCTCGGTGCCCAAGGGCGCGGGGTGGCTGGAGGTCTCGGCGCGGCCTGGCTACGGGCGTACGTACGTCACGCTCACCGCGGGGGGCGCCGCGCCGGTGAGGTGGGTGGCGGCCACGTCCGCGTACTGGCTGGAGTTCTCGGCGCGTTCGGGCACCTTGAAGCCAGGGGAAACGGTCACTCTGGAGGTCCGGGTGGACCGCTCCCTGGAGCCGTCCGGGTCGTGGTCGGCGCAGATCCGGTTCACGCCGGGCGACGCGACGGTCACCTTGCAGGGGTCCTCCCGGCGGTCGGTGCCACCGGTCTCCGCGCCGCCGACCGGGGGGAGCACCGAGAGCAGCTCCCCGCCGCCGAGTTCGTCCTCTCCGCCGCCGAGCAGCACCCCTCCGACGCAGTCGGCCACTCCCACGGACAGCTCCACGCCGTCCGCATCGGCGACCCCCTCCGGGTGAGCGGGCGGGGAACCCTCGAACACGGGGGACCCCCGGACACAGGGAACCCCCGGACACAGTCGGCGGCTACTCCCGGGGGGTCGCCGGGTCCGCCGGGTGCGGCGCCACCAGGGGCAGCGCGGACGCCAGCCGCGCCTCGCACAGCGCCGCCAGTTCCGCGTACCCGGCCGCCCCCATCAGCTCCGTGAGCTCGGGCCGGTAGGAGACGAAGACCGGCTCCCCCGCGCCGTGCGCGGAGGTCGCCGAGGTGCACCACCAGTGCAGGTCGTGGCCCCCGGGGCCCCACCCGCGCCGGTCGTACTCCCCGATCGACACGACCAGCACCCGGCTGTCGTCGGGCCGGTCCACCCAGTCGAAGGTGCGGCGGATCGGCAGCTGCCAGCACACGTCGGGCTTGGTCTCCAGCGGTTCGCGGCCCTCGCGCAGCGCGAGCGCGTGCAGCGCGCAGCCCTGCCCGCCGGCGAACCCGGGCCGGTTGGAGAAGACGCAGGCGCCGTCCACCACGCGGGTCTGCCGCTCGCCGTCCTCGTTCTCCTCGGCCCAGAACCCGTCCGCGCCGGTGCCGATGTCGTGGAACTGCCAGTCGTCCGCGGTGAGTCGGGCCACGTGCCCGGCGACCCGCTTCTCGTCGTCGTCGTCCGAGAAGTGCGCGCCGAGCGAGCAGCAGCCGTCCTCCGCCCGGCCGGCCACGATGCCCTGGCAGCCGCTGCCGAAGACGCACGTCCAGCGCGAGGTGAGCCAGGTCAGGTCGCACCGGAAGACCTGTTCCTCGTCGGCGGGGTCGACGAACTCCACCCAGGCCCGGGCGAAGTCCAGCCCGGCCTCGTCGGGCACGCCTGCCTTGCTCGCCGCGGTCGTCCCGGCGCTCTTCTTCGTGCCCTTGCGGGTCTTCACCTTCGCCACGCGCCCAAGCGTAAGACCGTAATGCGCCGAATGCGGTCACGCGGGTCCGGGGCGCCGGACCGGAGCGGGCCGGCGGGTACGAAGAAGGCCGCCGAACGCGGGTGCCGGACGCGGCGCCGAATACGGGCGGCGGCGCCGGCCGGCGCCACCCGGGAGCACCGCTGGCTACAGTGCTGCCCATGCGACTGGGAGTGCTCGACGTGGGTTCCAACACCGTTCACCTCTTGGTGGTGGACGCGCACCCGGGCGCGCGGCCGCTGCCGGCGTACTCGCACAAGGCCGAGCTGCGGCTGGCCGAACTGCTCGACGTGCGCGGCGCGATCGGCGGGACCGGGGTGGACCGGCTGGTGAGCACCGTCGCGGACGCGATGCGGGTGGCGGAGGACAAGGGCGTCGAGGACGTCCTGGCGTTCGCCACCTCCGCGATCCGCGAGGCCGCCAACGGCGAGGAGGTGCTGGACCGGGTCGAGCGCGAGACCGGTGTACGGCTGACGGTGCTGTCCGGCGCCGACGAGGCCCGGCTGACCTTCCTCGCGGTACGCCGCTGGTTCGGCTGGTCCGCGGGCCGGCTGCTGGTGCTGGACATCGGTGGCGGCTCGCTGGAGGTCGCCTTCGGCATGGACGAGTACCCGGACGCGGCCGTCTCCCTGCCGCTCGGCGCCGGCCGGCTGACCGGCAGCTGGCTGCCCGGCGACCCGCCCGCCACCGCCGACGTGCGCGCCCTGCGCAAGCACGCCCGGGCCGAGATAGCGCGTGCCGTGCCGGAGTTCGCCCGGCTGGGCCGCCCCGACCACGCCGTCGGTACCTCCAAGACGTTCCGCCAGCTCGCCCGGATCGGCGGCGCCGCCCGCAGCGCGGACGGCCTGTACGTGCAGCGCACGCTGCGGCGCGAGGTGCTGGAGGAGTGGGTGCCGCGGCTGGCCGCGATGAGCGCCGCCCGCCGCTCCGCGCTGCCCGGCGTCTCCGAGGGCCGCGCCCGGCAACTGCTGGCGGGCGCGCTGGTCGCCGAGGGCGCGATGGACCTCTTCGACGTCGACGAGCTGGAGATCTGCCCGTGGGCGCTGCGCGAAGGGGTGATCCTGCGCAAGCTCGACGTGATGGTGGGCGAGGTGGCCTCGGCCGCGCGGGACCGGGCCGCAGGTCCAGGCCCGGCCGCCTCCTCGGTGGCCCCGGAGGACCTGCCCGCCTCCTCGGTGGCCCGCCGCCCCGCCTGAGCCGGCGCCGCCGCGGGCTGTCGTACGAGCGGTCGCCCGCGGGCGTACGAGCGACCGCGCGGCCGTCCACGTGGCGCGTGTCATACGGGGGCCGTCCGGCGGCTCCACGAGCGGCCGGGCGGCGGTCGGCCGGGCGCCGTCTCACCGGCGGCGGTGCCGTTCGTCCGGCCGGTCGCCGTACGCTGGCTTGCGTGCCAGAAGCAGCGGACCGACCCGAGGCGCGCGACGCCCGCCGAGGCCGCGTCGCCGCCGTGTCCGGTATTTCGGGAATGCGCGATTCGTCCGGCAGGAAGGACGTGAAGGTCGCGCTGTCCACCGCCTCGGTCTACCCCGAGTCCACCGCGACCGCGTTCGAGATCGCCGCGCGGCTCGGCTACGACGGCGTCGAGGTCATGGTGTGGACCGACCCGGTCAGCCAGGACGTCGAGGCGCTGCGCCGGCTGTCGGACTACCACCAGGTGCCGATCCTCGCGGTGCACGCGCCGTGCCTGCTGATCACCCAGCGGGTGTGGTCCACCGACCCGTGGACCAAGCTCCTGCGGGCCCGCGCCGCCGCCCAGCGGCTGGGCGCCTCCACCGTCGTGGTGCACCCGCCCTTCCGCTGGCAGCGCGGGTACGCCCGCGACTTCGTGCGCGGGGTGTGGCGGATGGCCGACGAGACGGACATCCGGTTCGCCGTGGAGAACATGTACCCCTGGCGCTACCGCGACCGCGAGATGCTCGCGTACGCCCCCGACTGGGACGTGACCAAGGAGGACTACCGGCACTTCACGGTCGACCTCTCGCACGCGGCCACCTCGCGCAGCGAGGCGCTGGAGATGGCCGCGCGGATGGGCGACCGGCTGGCCCATGTGCACATGGCCGACGGCAACGGCTCGGCGAAGGACGAGCACCTGGTGCCCGGGCGCGGTTCGCAGCCCTGCGCGGAACTGCTGGGCGCGCTGGCCTCCGGCGGTTTCGGCGGGCACGTGGTGATCGAGGTGAACACCCGGCGGGCGATGTCCGCGGCCGAACGCGAGGAGGACCTCGCGGAGGCCCTGGCCTTCACCCGGCTGCACCTCGCTGCCGTCCGGGTGCCCTGACCCTCCCCGCCGGCCCGACCTCCTCTCCGGGCCCGACCCTCCTCCCGGCCCGGGGCCACCATGCGGACGGGACGTCCGAATCCTGGGCCGCGGGCGTAGGCTCGTCGTCCAGGCAGTCGCGAGTCCCGGCAGCGCAGACTCGTACGAGCGAAGTGGACCCGAGGGGCGAAACCCGGGTCCAAGAAGGAGGGGAAACCGTGCCCGAGCTGAGGTCACGTACGGTCACCCACGGCCGCAACATGGCCGGCGCCCGCGCGTTGATGCGCGCGTCCGGCGTCGCCAACTCCGACATCGGCAAGCCGATCGTCGCGGTCGCCAACAGCTTCACCGAGTTCGTACCGGGTCACACGCACCTCCAGCCGGTCGGCCGGATCGTCTCCGAGGCGATCCTCGCGGCGGGCGCGGTGCCGCGCGAGTTCAACACGATCGCCGTGGACGACGGCATCGCGATGGGCCACGGCGGCATGCTCTACTCGCTGCCCTCCCGCGACCTGATCGCCGACTCCGTGGAGTACATGGTCCAGGCGCACTGCGCGGACGCCCTGATCTGCATCTCCAACTGCGACAAGATCACCCCGGGCATGCTGATGGCCGCGCTGCGCCTCAACATCCCGACGGTCTTCGTCTCCGGCGGGCCCATGGAGGCCGGCCGCGCCACCCTCGTCGACGGCACCGTCCGCAAGCTCGACCTGATCAACGCGATCTCCGACGCCGTCAACGACGACGTCTCCGACGAGGACATCCTCCGCATCGAGGAGAACGCCTGCCCGACCTGCGGCTCGTGTTCCGGCATGTTCACCGCCAACTCGATGAACTGCCTCACCGAGGCGATCGGCCTGGCCCTGCCCGGCAACGGCTCGGTGCTCGCCACCCACACCGCCCGCCGCGCGCTGTACGAGAAGGCCGGCGCCACCGTGGTGGACCTGGCCAAGCGGTACTACGAGCAGGACGACGCGTCGGTGCTGCCGCGCGCCATCGCCACCCCGGCCGCCTTCGAGAACGCGATGGCGCTGGACATCTCGATGGGCGGCTCCACCAACACGATCCTGCACCTGCTGGCGGCGGCCCAGGAGGCCGAGGTCACCTACGGCCTCAGCGAGATGGACGAGGTCTCGCGCCGCGTGCCGTGCCTGGCCAAGGTCGCGCCCAACGTGGCACCCGGCGGCACGTACTACATGGAGGACGTGCACCGGGCCGGCGGCATCCCCGCCATCCTCGGCGAGCTCTACCGCGGCGGGCTGCTCAACGAGGACGTGCACACCGTGCACTCGCCCTCGATCAAGCAGTGGCTCGACACCTGGGACGTGCGCGGCGGCTCCCCGTCGCCGGAAGCCGTCGAGCTGTGGCACGCCGCCCCCGGCTGCGTCCGCTCCGCCGAGGCGTTCTCCCAGTCCGAGCGGTGGGACACCCTCGACACCGACGCGGCCGGCGGCTGCATCCGCGACGTCGAGCACGCCTACTCCAAGGACGGCGGCCTCGCGGTGCTGCGCGGCAACCTCGCCGTGGACGGCGCCGTGGTGAAGACCGCGGGCGTCGACGAGTCGATCTGGACCTTCGAGGGCCCGGCCGTCGTCTGCGAGTCGCAGGAGGAGGCCGTCGAGAAGATCCTCGCCAAGCAGGTCACCCCCGGCGACGTGGTGGTCATCCGCTACGAGGGTCCGCGCGGCGGCCCGGGCATGCAGGAGATGCTCTACCCGACGTCCTTCCTCAAGGGCCGCGGCCTGGGCAAGGTCTGCGCGCTGGTCACCGACGGCCGCTTCTCCGGCGGCACTTCGGGCCTGTCCATCGGCCACGCCTCGCCCGAGGCGGCCTCCGGCGGCACCATCGCGCTGGTCGAGGACGGTGACCGGATCAGGATCGACATCCCGAACCGCACCATGGAACTGCTCGTCTCCGACGAGGAGTTGGCCACCCGCCGGGAGGCCCTGAACGGCGTGTACGCGCCCCGCGACCGCACCCGCCACGTCTCCACCGCGCTGCGCGCGTACGCGGCGATGGCGACCAGCGCGGACAAGGGCGCCGTGCGCGACGTCACCCTGCTGGAGCGCTGAAGCCCTGAACCCGGCCTCGCCGAGCCCCCGTTGATCGATCGGCGCGATCAGATCAGCGGGGGCCGGCCGAGCCGGGTCATCCGCCACGCGGTGGACCACCGCATCGGGCGGCGCGGCGGGCACGGCGTACGCACGCCCTCGACGAACCCCGCGCACCACGCCTTGAGCCCGGCCCCCGAACGGGTGCGCGCCACGGTCAGCGCCGTCCACACCCCCAGGTACGCGGGCACCAGCAGCACCGGGAGGTGGCGCTTGGCCAGCCAGACCCGGTTCCTCGCGAGGTTGCGGTAGTAGACCGCGTGCCGGGTCGGCGAGGTCCACGGGTGCTGGAGCACCAGCTCCGGCGCGTACCGGACGTTCCAGCGCGCGTCCAGCGCGCGCCAGGCGAGGTCGGTCTCCTCGTGCGCGTAGAAGAACGGGTCCGGCCAGCCGCCGATCTCGTCGAGCATCCGCATCGACAGGCCGTGCCCGCCGCCCAGGAACGTGGTCACCAGCCCGCCGCGCATCGGATCGGACGCCCGCAGCCGCGGCACGTGCCGGCGGGCGGTGCGCCCCCGCTCGTCCGCGATCCGGAAACCCACCACGCCCAGCCGGTCGTCGGCCTCGTACAGCGCGCACAGCCGGGTGAAGACGTCGGTGCCCAGCAGCAGCCCGTCGTCGTCCAGGTCGACCACGACGTCCACGTCGCCGAACTCCCGCAGGGCCTCGATCGCCACGTTGCGGCCGCCGGGAATCCCGAGGTTCTCGCTCAGCTCGACCGTGGCCACCTCCTTGGGCAGATCCGGCAGCGGCGAGCCGTTCCCCACGACCACCACCCGCGTCGCCGGGGTCTCCTGCGCCGCCACGGACTCCAGCAGCGCGAGGAGCTCCGCGGGCCGGGTGCCCATCGTCAGAATGGCAACACCTACACGAGGGTGGCGCACGGGTGAAGTCTCCGTTCCTCGGGTCCGACCCGCAGATGCTAACGCCACGGCCTACGCAACCCCGTCGCGAATCCACGAGCTTTAACGGCTCTGGGGCTACTCCTGACACGGAACGGCCCGCGCCGCGCCGGTGACCGGGCCGGCGGCCGGACGGGCCCGCCGGGCCGATCCCGCATAATCGATGACGTGAGCGACACCCATGGGCCCGGCGAGGACCGCGACCGTACGGCCGGAGCCCCGCGGCCCGAGCCGATCCGGTTCTTCGGGACGACCTGGGTCGGCCACGATGGCGGCTACGCGCTGCGGCGGGTGGGCGTGGCGGTCGGGTCGCTGGTGAGCGCGGTGATCGGCGCGCTGGTGCTGCTCTTCGGCTTCCAGGGCCTGACGGACGCCGACGTCGGCCTGTTCGTGAACGTCCTGGCCATCGCCGGTTTCGCGGTGTGCAGCGTGCTGATGTTCGCCCGGACGTGGCGCGGCTACGTACGCGGCCGCCCCTCGGCGTCCGGCGCCGACCCGGACACGGGCGGCTCGATGCAGGGCCTGTACGTGATCGGCTTCGTCGGCGCGCTGCTGGCGTACTTCGTCCGGAGCCTGTACGAGGCGCCGGGGGAGCGGCTGCTCCGGGCGGAATACGAACAGGCGCGGGAGCAGTACGAGCGCCGCCGGGCGCAGCGCACCGGCAACCCGGCCGGCCGCGGCAAGGTCCGCGGCGCCGCCAAGCGCCGCCGGTAGCGCCGCGGCCCGACCGCATCACCGTATCCGAGCGCCGTAACGGCCTCGCGCCCTCGGTCGCGCCGCCGTCCGCCCGCCGCTCGCCGCCGTGCGCCCGCCTCTCGCCGCCGTCCCCCGCCGCCGTGCGCCCTCGTCACGCCACCGTGAACCCGCCGTCCACCGGCAGGATCGAGCCCGTCACGTAGTCCGCGCCGATCACGTAGCGGATCGCGCCCGCGACGTCCTCGGAGGTGCCGACCCGCCCGGACGGGACGGACTCCGCGGCGGCGGCGAACTGGGCCGCGCGCTGCTCCTCGGGCAGGAACGCCCACCAGTCGGTGTCGATGACGCCCGGCGAGACCGCGTTGACCCGGACCGGGGCGAGGTCGGCGGCCAGCGGGGAGACGATCCGCTCGATGGCGCCGTTCACCGCCGCGAGCCCGGCCAGCCCCGGCAGGCCGGCGCGCGCGGACGCCGCCGAGAGCAGCGTCACCGACCCGGTGACCCGCGCCCGCTGGACGGCGAACAGGTAGGCGAAGAGCTTGCCGTCGAACGCGGCGCGTATGTCGGCGAGTTCGGTGTCCTTGATCGGGCCGACGCCGACATGGCCCGAGCTGAAGGCGAGCACCAGGTGCTCGAAGGCGCCGATCCGCTCGAAGAACGCGGCGACCGCGTCCTCGTCGGTCCCGTCGACGCGCTCGGCGGTCAGCCCCTCGGCGCCGGCCGCCGCCAGCCGCTCCCGGTTCCGCCCGGTCACGACGACCTCGGCGCCGTCCGCCCGCAGCGCCCGGGCCGTCGCGAGCCCGATGCCGGCCGTGCCGCCCATGATCACCACACGCATGTCAGTGCTCCCTCGTTGATTCGATACGCGATGTCTCGTTTCTATATCGAGACGCATCGTCTTGTAAAGTAAGGTGAGCGCATGACGGGTGACCGGCGGCCGGGGCGGCCACGCAGCGAGGCCGCGCGCCAGGCGATCCTGGGCGCGGCGATCGACGAGTTGAAGGAGCGCGGATACGCCGCGCTGACGGTGGAGGGCATCGCCGCGCGGGCCGGCGTCGGCAAGCAGACGATCTACCGCTGGTGGCCGTCGAAGGCGGACGTCGTGCTGACCGCGCTGCTCGACCTGTCCGAGACCACGATCGCGGTGCCGGACGAGGGCTCGCTGGCGGACGACCTGAGGGGATTCCTCGCCGAGACCTTCCGGCAGCGCGGGCAGCGGCCGGTGCTGGCCGGCCTGATGGCGCAGGCGCTGCTCGACCCGGTCTTCGCGACGGCGTTCCGGGAGCGCTTCCTGTTCCGGCGGCGCGCGGTGCTCCGGGAGATCCTCGAACGGGCCGCCGCCCGCAGCGAGATCGCGTCCGACCTCTCGCTGGAACTGCTGATCGACGTGGTCTACGGCGTGCTGTGGTACCGGCTGCTGATCGAACACGCGCCCCTGGACGACGAGGCGGGTCGCCGGCTCGCGGACCTGGTGCTGCGGGCGGTGCGTTAGCGGAGCCGGTGGGGATAGGGGAGCCGGTGGGGCTGGGGGAGCCGGTGGCGGCTGGGGAGCCGGTGGGATCGGCGGGTGTGGGGGAGCCCGTGGGGCGGGCGCGGGTCGCCGGCGGTCGCCCCCGTACGCGTACCGCCGTCGCCCGCGAACCGTGCCCGCGGTTCGACGCCCGTGGAGGGTGCTCGCGGAGGGTGCTCGCGCGTTACGCCCGAGACCTGCTGAACGTGCCCGCGACGCCGACCACCGCCGCCACCACGGCACCGTGCCACAGGCCGGTCCACACCGACCCGAAGAAGCCCTGGCTGGTGAGCACCTGCCGCACCACCACGTCGGTCAGGAACATCATCCCGGCCGGCACGGCGGCCACCTGCCACGGGTGCGAGCGCGCCCAGCGCCTGATGCGGTGGTCCCGGCCGGCGCCCCGCGAGGAGTAGCCGAGCACCGAGCCCGCCCCGCCCACGCAGAAGAACAGCAGCGCGGCCACCGACAGCGCGCTGCTCAGGATGCCGAGCCCGAAGTGCCCGCCCACGAGGTGCAGGACCAGCGACACTCCACCGCCCAGCGCGCCCACGACGGCGGCCGGCCGCCAGGGTCCGAGGGTCACGGAAGCCACGGCCAAGTGCCGCTTCTCCGCGCCCGATACAGAGATTTCACGGGATGAACGACTCATACCGCAACGGTCCACCCCGCCCCGCCCGCACGCCATAGGGGATGACCCTGAGCCGCCCCCTACCGGTCCCTACCGCCCCGGGAGTACCCGCCGTACGGCGTGACCGCGTGCGGCATGATGGCGGCCATGACCTCGTACGACGCGCACGCCGCGGCCGAAGCGACCCGGCTGCGCGAGGCAGGGGACCGAGACGCCCTGCTCGCCCTCGCCGCACGGCACCCGCAGGACCCCGCCGTCGCGTACCAGACCGCCTGGCTGCACGACCGCCTCGGCCTCGAAGCCGAAGCCGTCCTGTTCTACGAGACCGCGCTCGCCGTCGGCGGCCTGGACGACGAGGACCGGCTCGGCGCCCACACCGGCCTCGCCAGCACCTACCGGGTACTGGGCCGGTACGACGACGCGCTCGCCGCCTTCGACCGCGCCCTCGCCGAGTACCCGGGCGACCCGGCCCTGACCGCATTCCGCGCGATCGCCCTGCACAACCTCGGCCGCTCCGGCGACGCTGTGGCCGACCTGCTCAAACTCCTCACCGCCACCAGCTCCGCACCCGCCGTCGCCCGCTACCGCCGCGCGCTCGACCACTACGCCGACCACCTCGACGAGACGGTCTGACCCCCGGTTCACCTGCCCGAGGAGTGGACGCGGCGACCACCTCGCCCCTGCCCCTGCGAGGATGACCGGACAGGGAGCCCCGTACCGCTTGAGGTGAACCGCCATGACCGCCACCACCGCCCTGACGCAGACCGTCGCCGTGCTCGGCACCGGGAAGATCGGCGAGGCGCTGCTCTCCGGGATGATCAGGGCCGGCTGGGCCCCCGAGAACCTGCTGGTCACCGCCCGCCGCACCGAACGCGCCGAGGAACTGCGGACCCGCTACGGCGTCGAGGCCGTCGGCAACGCGCACGCCGCCAAGACCGCCGACACCCTCATCCTCGCCGTCAAGCCCCAGGACATGGGCGCCCTGCTCGCCGAGCTCGCCCCGCACGTCGGCGCCGACAAGCTCGTGATCAGCGCCGCCGCCGGCATCCCCACCGCCTTCTTCGAGGAACGCCTCACCGAGGGCACGGCGGTCGTCCGGGTCATGCCCAACACCCCCGTGCTCGTGGACGAGGGCATGTCCGTGATCTCCGCGGGACGGCACGCCGACGAGACCCACCTGGCGCGCACCGAGGCGATCTTCCAGCCGGTCGGCAAGACCCTGCGCGTCCCCGAGAAGCAGCAGGACGCCGCCACCGCGCTCTCCGGCTCAGGCCCCGCCTACTTCTACTACCTGGTCGAGGCGATGACGGACGCCGGCATCCTGCTCGGGCTGCCCCGCGCCCAGGCCCACGACCTCATCGTCCAGTCCGCGATCGGCGCCGCCGTCATGCTGCGCGACAGCGGCGAGCACCCGGTGAAGCTCCGCGAGGCGGTCACCTCGCCGGCCGGCACCACCATCAGCGCCATCCGCGAGCTGGAGAACCACGGCGTGCGCGCCGCCCTGATCGCGGCGCTGGAGGCCGCCCGCGACCGCAGCCGCGAACTGGCCACCGGCGTCTAGCCGTTCATACGGCAGCGGCGGGCCGGCCGGCCTTCGGAGCCGCGCGCCGGGTCACCCACGTGGGTGACCCGGCACACCACGTGGGTGACCCGCGGCCCGCCCTTGCTCACGCCGGACGCAGCAGCCCGATCGCGTCGTACGCCGCGTCGACCGTCGGCCGGGCCAGCGCCCGGGCCCGGGCCGCACCCTCGCGCAGCACCCCGTCGACATACGACGGATCGGCGCTGATGGCGGCGTGCCGCGCCCGCAGAGGCCGCAGCAGCTCCACCACCGCCTCGGCCGTGTCCGCCTTCAGCACCCCGATCCCGTCGTACCGCTCCGCCAGCG
>NZ_CP109018.1:2360000-3897500 GCF_036226785.1 Streptomyces sp. NBC_00669 | reverse complement strand
AAGCCGCCTCTGATCTCTTCGGAGTGAGGGGGAGTGGTGGAGCCGCTGAACCGGACTTGTAGTAGGTAAGCGATGGGGTGACGCAGGAAGGTAGTCCAGCCCGGGCAGTGGTTGTCCCGGGGTAAGGGTGTAGGACGTGTGGTAGGTAAATCCGTCACACATGAAGTCTGAGACCTGATGCCGAGCCGATTGTGGTGAAGTGGATGATCCTATGCTGTCGAGAAAAGCCTCTAGCGAGTTTCATGGCGGCCCGTACCCTAAACCGACTCAGGTGGTCAGGTAGAGAATACCGAGGCGTTCGGGTGAACTATGGTTAAGGAACTCGGCAAAATGCCCCCGTAACTTCGGGAGAAGGGGGGCCACTTCCGGTGATCATCTTTACGGTGTGAGCTGGGGGTGGCCGCAGAGACCAGCGAGAAGCGACTGTTTACTAAAAACACAGGTCCGTGCGAAGCCGTAAGGCGATGTATACGGACTGACGCCTGCCCGGTGCTGGAACGTTAAGGGGACCGGTTAGTCCTGTTTCGACAGGGCGAAGCTGAGAACTTAAGCGCCAGTAAACGGCGGTGGTAACTATAACCATCCTAAGGTAGCGAAATTCCTTGTCGGGTAAGTTCCGACCTGCACGAATGGCGTAACGACTTCTCGACTGTCTCAACCATAGGCCCGGTGAAATTGCACTACGAGTAAAGATGCTCGTTTCGCGCAGCAGGACGGAAAGACCCCGGGACCTTTACTATAGCTTGATATTGGTGTTCGGTTCGGCTTGTGTAGGATAGGTGGGAGACTTTGATATCGCGGCGCCAGCCGTGGTGGAGTCGTCGTTGAAATACCACTCTGGTCGTGCTGGATGTCTAACCTCGGTCCGTGATCCGGATCAGGGACAGTGTCTGGTGGGTAGTTTAACTGGGGCGGTTGCCTCCTAAAGGGTAACGGAGGCGCCCAAAGGTTCCCTCAGCCTGGTTGGCAATCAGGTGTTGAGTGTAAGTGCACAAGGGAGCTTGACTGTGAGACTGACGGGTCGAGCAGGTACGAAAGTAGGGACTAGTGATCCGGCGGTGGCTTGTGGAAGCGCCGTCGCTCAACGGATAAAAGGTACCCCGGGGATAACAGGCTGATCTTCCCCAAGAGTCCATATCGACGGGATGGTTTGGCACCTCGATGTCGGCTCGTCGCATCCTGGGGCTGGAGTCGGTCCCAAGGGTTGGGCTGTTCGCCCATTAAAGCGGTACGCGAGCTGGGTTTAGAACGTCGTGAGACAGTTCGGTCCCTATCCGCTGCGCGCGTTGGAGTCTTGAGAAGGGCTGTCCCTAGTACGAGAGGACCGGGACGGACGAACCTCTGGTGTGCCAGTTGTCCTGCCAAGGGCATGGCTGGTTGGCTACGTTCGGGAGGGATAACCGCTGAAAGCATCTAAGCGGGAAGCCTGCTTCGAGATGAGGGCTCCCACCCACTTGATGGGGTAAGGCTCCCAGTAGACGACTGGGTTGATAGGCCGGATGTGGAAGCCTCGTGAGGGGTGGAGCTGACCGGTACTAATAGGCCGAGGGCTTGTCCATGTGTGCTCGCGTCCACTGTGTAGTTCTGAAACAACCAGCAACCACACACTCCTAGCCCGGTTCTTTTATGGGGCTGGGTTGGTGTGTGGTGTGTGGGACAGTTTCATAGTGTTTCGGTGGTCATAGCGTTAGGGAAACGCCCGGTTACATTCCGAACCCGGAAGCTAAGCCTTTCAGCGCCGATGGTACTGCAGGGGGGACCCTGTGGGAGAGTAGGACACCGCCGAACAATTTTTCAGCTCGGGTCCCCCGATTAATTCGGGGGACCCGAGCTTTTTTGCGTTCAGCACCCCTGTACGGTGAGCCCGTGCAGTACGACCTGGTGATCTTCGACAACGACGGCGTCCTGGTGGACAGCGAGCCGATCTCCAACCGCATTCTCGCGGACTGCCTCACCGCGGCCGGACACCCCACCACCTACGAGGACTCCCTCCGCGACTTCATGGGAGCGGCACCGCACCGTATCCACGATGTGGTGCGCGAGCGGTCGGGTGCGGAGTTGCCCGCCGACTTCGACGCGGCCTATCACGCGCAGGTCTTCGCCGCGTTCGAGCGGGAGCTGGAGCCGGTGGACGGCGTGGCGGTCGTCCTGGAGAAGCTGGCGGCGGAAGGGGTGCCGTACTGCCTGGCGTCGTCCGGGGGGCATGAACGGATTCGGGTCGCCCTGCGGAAGACCGGGCTGTACGCACGGTTCGGGGAGGAGCGGATCTTCTCCGCGCAGGACGTGGGGCGTGGCAAGCCGGCGCCCGACCTGTTCCTGCACGCCGCACGTGAGATGGGGGTCGCCCCCGACCGGTGTGCCGTGGTGGAGGACAGCCGGCTGGGTGTGGCGGCGGCGCTCGCGGCCGGGATGGACGTGTACGGGTACACCGCGATGACGCCGGCCGAGAAGCTCGTGGGGGCGACGGCGCTCTTCCACACCATGGCGGAGCTCCCCGGACTGCTGTCCTGCTGACCGTTCCGGCGGCACGTGCGGCGGCAGGCGTGACGGTCCGCACCGCACTCGGCGAGGAATCGTTTCCCCGGCCCCTACTCATCCGTAGCTTTCGCGCTTAGCCTGCTCGCTTATGGATGTCGCTCGCCCGCAGGCCCTGCGGCAAGGCCGAGCCGCCCTCGCGGTCAGCTTCTTCGCGCAGGGCGTGCTGTTCGCGTTGCTCGTGACCCGTATCCCCGCGATCCAGGACCGCTACGGGATCAGCGACGGACTGCTGCCGGTGTTCCTGGCGGCCGTGCCGATCCTGGCCGGCATCGGGAGCGTGCTGACCGAGCAGCTGGTGAAGCGGGTACGGCCGAGCGTGGTGCTGCGCTGGGTGCAGCCGACGGTGGGGCTGGTGCTGGCCGGCCTGGGTGCCGGGGACCGGCTATGGGTGGCGGCGGTGACGTTGGCGCTGTTCGGGGTGTGCGTCGGCGGGCTCGACGCGTCCATGAACATGCTGGGCGTGAGCCTCCAACGGGCCTGGGGGCAGAGCATCATGCTGGGTTTCCACGCCGCCTACAGCCTGGGCGGCATCGTGGGGGCGTCACTGGCCTGGTCGGGCGCGCACTGGCACTTCGCGCTGTTCTCGCTGTACGCGCCCGCGGCGCTGGTGCTGATCCCGCTGGCACTGACCGCGAGCCGCTGGTACCGCGACCAGCAGCCCGACGACGCGGCCGTGGCCGCCGCCTCCGGTGCCCAGGGCGCCCAGGCGCCCGACGGTGCCCGTGGCGCGGCCGGTGAGGGCCTGGCGATGCCGTACGGCCCCGAGCCGCCCGCGTCGGCGACCGCGGGCCTTCCCGCCGCGTCCGGGGTGTCCGGGGGGTCCGGGGTGTCCGCCGCGTCCGACCCGGCCGGCGCGTACCCGGCCGTGCCCCGGGCCGTCCAGCAGGTCGCCATGCGGATGCTGCTGCCGCTGTGCCTGGTGATGGCGTTCGCGTACATCGGCGACTCGACGGTCTCCAACTGGAGCGCGAAGTACTTGCAGGACACCCTGCACAGTTCGGACCAGCTCTCCACGGTGCCGTACGCGGTGTACATGGTGACGACGCTGATCGGGCGGTCGGTCGGTGACCTCGGGGTGCGGCGGTTCGGGGCGGTCGCGGTGGTGCGGCTGGGCACCGTGGGGGCGGTGGCCGGGTTCGCGGTGGTGGCGGTGGCGCCGGGGCCCTGGGTGGGCATGCTCGGCTTCATGCTGCTCGGGCTCGGGTTGTGCGTGGTCGTGCCGCAGACCTTCGCCGCGGCCGGGCGGATGTTCCCCGACGCGTCGGACACGGCGATCGCACGGCTGAACATCTTCAACTACGTCGGGTTCCTGGTCGGGTCGCCGCTGGTGGGCGCGCTCGGCGACGCGTGGAGCTACCGCGGCGCCATGGTCGTACCGATGGTGCTGGTGGCGGCGACGCTGGTGTACGCGCGGTCATTCGCGGCCGGGCCCGCCGGGTACGGTGTCGGCCATGAGCGGCCGCGCACAGTTGATGTGGGATGACCAGGAGACGGCGTACGACTTCGGGGCCGGGCACCCGATGGACCCCGTGCGGCTCAAGCTGACCTGGGCCCTGGTGCGGGCGTTCGGCCTGGACGCGGGGTTGAAGGTGGTGGCGGCGCCGCCGGCCGGGGACTCGACGTTGGAACTGGTGCACCGGGCGGACTACGTGGCGGCCGTGCGCCGGGCCTCGGCGGACCCGCGGGCCGCGCAGGCCGGCGCGGAGGCGGGGTACGGGATCGGCAGCGTCGACAACCCGGCGTTCGCCGCGATGCACGACGCGTCCGCGCTGATCGCGGGGCAGTCGGTGGGTGCGGCCGAGGCGGTGTGGCGGGGCGAGGTCGAGCACGCGGTGAACTTCGCCGGCGGGCTGCACCACGCGATGCCGGGCCAGGCGGCGGGCTTCTGCGTCTACAACGACGCGGCGCTCGCGGTGGCGCGGCTGCTGGAGTTGGGCGCGGAGCGGGTGGTGTACGTGGACACGGACGTACATCACGGGGATGGCGTGCAGACGGTGTTCTGGGACGATCCGCGGGTGCTGACGATCTCGTTGCACGAGACGCCGCGCACGCTCTTCCCGTTTGCCAGCGGGTGGCCGGAGGAGACCGGCGGGGCGGCGGAGGGCGGCGCGGTGAACGTGGCGCTGCCGGCCGGGACCGGGGACGCGGGCTGGCTGCGGGCGTTCCACGCGGTGGTGCCGGAGTTGGTGGCGGCGTTCCGGCCGCAGGTGCTGGTGTCGCAGCACGGCGTGGACACCCACGTGGAGGACCCGCTGGCGCATCTCGCGGTGTCGCTGGACGCGCAGCGGGTGGTCGCGGAGGCGTGCCACCGGCTGGCGCACGAGCACGCGCAGGGGCGCTGGTTGGCGCTGGGCGGCGGCGGTTACGCCGTGGCGGACGTGGTGCCGCGGGCGTGGACGCATCTGGTGGCGATCGCGGCGGGGACGCCGGTCGCGCCGCAGACGCTCGTGCCGCAGGAGTGGCAGGAGCAGGCGTACGCGCTGACCCGGACGTCGGTGTCGGCGCGGATGACGGACGGGGCGGCGGCGCGCTGGACGGAGTTCGACGACGGCGGGTACGACCCGGCGTCGCGGCTGGACCAGGCGGTGCTGGCGACGCGGCGGGCGGTCTTCCCGCTGCACGGGCTGCTGCCGTAGCCGCGGTCGCGGCCCGGTGCCGGACCCGGCGCCCCACCCGTGGGAGTGATTTCGGAGGGTTCGTCATGCGCCGGGCGCACGACGTGGGCAGGATCGGCCGGGTGGTGAGTGTGGGTGCGCTGCGCGCACATCTGGTGGCGGTGGGGCTCGCGGGCCGGGTGGGCACCGCGCGGGAGCAGAGCCTGGTGAACTACGGGCTGTTCGCGGCGCGTGATCCTCGGCTGACCTGCGGGCTGGAACCCGACGGCGAGTGGGGGCGGGCGGAGTTGCTGCGGTTGATGGCCGACCGGTGCGGGGTGTCGGCCGATCCGGGGCAGACGTCGGGGCCGGACGCGATCGATCCGGACCGCACGGTGGCGGCGCTGGACGCCTTCGCGGAACGCCTGGCACGGGCGGCGCACGACCGCGTACCCGTCCTGTTGGGCACAGGACATCCACATCGCCTCCTTGGTTTCTACGCAACTTTGGCCGCCGCTCTGTCGGCGGCCGGGTGCCAAGTACTCACCCCGCCCTACGCTCGCTGCATGCGTATGTCCACACACTTCGGCGTACGCGCACACCGCCTCGGCTACGTCGGAGGGGTGGCTCTGGTGCGTTCGGAGGGGGCGGAGCGCGGGGCGCACACGCACTCGCCGCTGCCGGTCCGGGCGGCGCTCGCAGCGGCTGCCGAACAGGCCGGGATATTGCCGAAACTGGTGGTCGGAGACCATGGATTCGTCTGCGGGGCAGGGCAGTTGGGCATCGAGGCGATCGGCCTGGGGGACTGCGACGACCCCGCGGTTTTCGTCGCGGAAGCGGAGGGCAGGGTGTCGGTGGCCGTACCACTCGACGACACCGCTCGCTCGGACTACTACCGGCCGGTCACCCGCTACGTGTTGAAGAGTGCGTGGCTCGCACAGTAGTCAACCCTTCGCAACTCCTCTTCCCCACTCGCATCATCCGCCCCTAATCTGAGGGGGAGCGCACATGCCTGTTTGGAGTCGCCGGAGGGGAAGCCGGTGGCCGTCATGTGCGGAAGGTTCAGGTGTGTCATGGCTGTAACTGAAAGTCGGCCTCTCAACGAGGTCGTGTTCCTCACCGTCGCCGAAGTCGCGGCGGTAATGAGGGTGTCGAAGATGACCGTGTACCGGCTGGTGCACAGCGGTCATCTGCCGGCGATTCGCGTGGGTCGGTCCTTCCGGGTTCCGGAGCAGGCCGTGCACGAGTACCTGCGGGAATCCTATGTGGGGGTGGAGTCTGCCTGAGCTGCCCGAGGCGGCCCGGTAACGGGCCGGTGACGGACCGCGTGGGCCTCGGTTACGTTCGTCCGCTCGGGGCGGGTAGGCTTGGCCGACGTAGGTCGTGTGGGCTCGGACGCCCCGCACCGAGTGAAACCGAAGCGAGGGTTGTCGTGGGCTCTGTCATCAAGAAGCGGCGTAAGCGTATGGCGAAGAAGAAGCACCGCAAGCTTCTGAAGCGGACGCGTGTTCAGCGCCGTAACAAGAAGTAAGCGAGCTTTTTGCCGCTCTCCTGCCCCCTTCCTCCGCCTGATTCAGGGTGGTCGAAGGGGGCAGTGGCATGTACGGGGGCCGGTCGGGGCGCGGGGGCGTTTCGTCACCGTCGCGCAACAGCGGCGGGGTACGGTGACAGCATTCCCCGAGGAAGGCGCTGAACGTGGGCAAGGTGGTGCTCGTCACCGGAGTCGCGCGGCAGCTCAGCGGGCGGTTCGTCCGGCGTGTGCAGCGTGAGCCCGAGGTCGACCGGGTGGTCGCGGTCGACGCGGTGCCGCCGGAGCACGACCTGGGGGACGCGCAGTTCGTGCGGGCCGACATCCGGCAGCCGATGATCGGCAAGGTGCTGGCGCGGCACTCCGTGGACACCGTGGTGCACCTGGACGTCAGCGGCACCCCGCTGGGCTCCGGCGGCCGCACCCAGGCCAAGGAGACCAACGTCATCGGCACGATGCAGCTGCTGGGCGCGTGCCAGAAGGCGCCGACCGTCCGGCGGCTGGTGGTGAAGTCCACCACGAGCGTCTACGGTTCCGCGCCGCGCGACCCGGCGGTGTTCAGCGAGACCACCCCGGTCAAGTCGCTGCCCAGCGGCGGCTTCGCGAAGGACGCGGTCGAGGTCGAGGGGTACGTCCGCGGCTTCGCCCGGCGTCGGCCCGACGTGGCGGTGGCGGTGCTGCGGTTCGCGAACATCCTCGGCCCGCGGGCGGACACCCCGCTCGCGGAGTTCTTCGACCTGCCGGTGCTGCCCACCGTGTTCGGGTACGACCCCAGGTTGCAGTTCGTGCACGAGGACGACGTCAACGAGGTGCTGGTGGTCGCGGCCACGGAGGCGCGGCGCGGGACGCTCAACAGCGGCACGTTCAACATCGCGGGCGACGGGGTGCTGCTGCTGTCGCAGACCGCGCGGCGGCTGGGCCGTCCGACCGTGCCGGTGCTGCTGCCCGCGGTGACGTGGGTGGGCCGGATGCTGCGGACCGCGGGCGTGACGGACTTCTCCAGCGAGCAGATCCGACTGCTCACCCACGGCCGGGTGGTCGACACCCGGCAGATGCGGGAGACGCTGGGCTTCCACGCCGCGTTCACCACTGCGGAAACGTTCCACGACTTCGCCCGCACCCGGCAGCCCGGCCTGCTGCCGCCCGCACGGGTGGCGGCCGCGGTCGACGAGGTGGCGGCCAGGGTGCGGCGTACGGAGCCGGCGCGATGACGGTGGACGTGGCGGCGGCGGATGCGGTGACGGCGGTGGACGGCGTGGGATCGATGCGGGGGCCGGAGCGGCAGAAGGAGCGGCAGCCATGACGGACGCGAAGGTCATTCCGTTCGGGGATGACGCCCGTCGCCGCGGCAGTGGTGGCGGCAGTGGTGGCGCAGGAGCCGGGGCGCGGCGGTCGCGGAGCCGGGAGCGCAAGGCGGGCCCGCCGGGGGCGGGCCAGACGGCCGAGGGAGGCGCCCAGGCGCCGCTGGCGGCCGTACCGGAGGAGGGCCCGGGGATTCCGGCGCAGGCGGACGGGTCGGAGCCGGCAGGGCCGGGGGAGGGCCCGCACGGCGGCACCGCGGCCGAGGGGCCGGCGGCCGGCACGAGCGGTGCCGGCGACTCCGGAGGCCCGGGGTCCGATCAGGGCGCACCGCTGGCCGCGGCGCTCGGCGCGGTCGCCGACCGGCTGCTCGGCGGGCCGTGGGAGCGGAAGGTCGCGGCCGGGCTGTCGTTCCTGCGCCGGCGGGTGACCGGGGACTACGACGTCGACGAGTTCGGTTTCGACGCCGACCTCACCGACCAGGTGCTGCTGTCGCTGCTGCGCCCGCTGTACGAGGGGTACTTCAGGGTCGAGGTCAAGGGCATCGAGAACATCCCCGTGGAGGGCGGCGCCCTGGTGGTGTCGAACCACTCCGGGACGCTGCCGTTCGACGCGCTGATGACCCAGGTCGCCGTGCACGACCACCACCCGGCCGGGCGGCACCTGCGGCTGCTGGCCGCGGACCTGGTGTTCGTGCTGCCGGTCATCAACGAGCTGGCGCGCAAGGCCGGGCACACCCTGGCCTGCTCGGAGGACGCGCAACTGCTGCTGGAGCGGGGCGAGGTGGTCGGGGTGATGCCCGAGGGCTTCAAGGGCCTGGGGAAGCCCTTCTCCGAGCGGTACAAGCTCCAGCGGTTCGGGCGGGGCGGGTTCGTGGCGACGGCCCTGAAGACGAAGGTGCCGATCGTGCCGTGCTCGGTGGTGGGCGCGGAGGAGATCTACCCGATGGTGGGCAACTCCCGCACGCTCTCCCGCGTCCTCGGCGTCCCGTACTTCCCGCTCACGCCGACCTTCCCCTGGCTCGGCCCGCTCGGCCTGGTTCCGCTGCCGACCAAGTGGACGATCCAGTTCGGCGAGCCGATCCCCACGGAGTCGTATCCGCCGGAGGCCGCGGACGACCCGATGCTCGTCTTCAACCTGACCGACCAGGTCCGCGAGACCATCCAGCACACGCTGTACGAGCTGCTGGTGGAGCGGCGGTCGGTGTTCTTCTGAGCGCCGTCTTGCGGAGATCGGGGGCGGGTACGCGTCGGGGGCGGGTGGTCCGGGTGGACCGTCCGCCCCCGACGCGTACCGTGATGCGTGCCGTCAGCCCTGGTCGTCGCTGCTGGTCAGGCCGAGACCGGGGAGGAGACCGGGGAGCAGCGGGGGCAGCTCGACGGAGTGGTGCGGCGAGCTGGGGGTCTCCGTCGGGGTCGCCCCGGGGATGCCGGGGAGGGTGGGCTGCGTGTCGAGCAGCTTGCCGGAGCCGCCGATGAGACCGTCGGGAGCACTGTCGGAGGGCGAGGGGCTGGGGCTCTGCCCGCTGTCCTCGCCGGCCGTGCCCTTCGTCGTGGTCGTCGCCGACGGGCTGCCCGAGGGACCGCTGCCGGGGATGCCGCCGTCGTGACCGGTCCCGGAGCCGTCCGCGCCGTGGGTGGCGGGTGTGCCGGGGCGGTCCTTCTGCGGCAGGGACAGCGGCGCGACCTCTGCGTCTATGGCGTCGAAGAGCGAGGTCACCTGGTCGGAGACGTCGGTGAGCTGGCTGGGCAGCTTGCCGCTCAGGTCGGCCCAGCCCTGCCGGTGGCTCTCCGCGAAGGTGTTCAGCAGCTCCATCGGCTGGAGCGAGCCGTCCTTCTGGTAGGCCGCGGTGAGCAGGCGGTGCCCCTCGGACACCTCCTGGTGCATCCCGGAGAGCGCCTTGCGCACCTCGCCGACCGACTCGCTGTCGAGCTGGCCGCCGCGCCCGCGGTCCATCAGCCGGCGGGCCTCCTGCATGCGGGTGGACGCCATGTCGAGGTAGACCTTGCCCCGGGAGGAGTCGCTGCCCGCCATGTCCAGCTTGATGTCCTCCATGCTGCGCTTGAGGCCGTAGAGGCTGTCACCGGGCAGGGCGTTGGTGCTCGCCGCCGCGACGCCGCCGAAGGCACCGGCGGCGACTCCCATGGTGAGCCCGCCGACCGCGATCCGGCGTGACAGCCGGGAGCGCGGAGCGAGCTTGCGCAGCGCGGCCGCGGGTGCTCGCCTGGGGCTCTCGCCGCGTTGCTCGGGCACCCGGACGGTGGCGCGGAAGCTGCCGTCGGCGATGGCCTGCTCCATGGCGGCGATCAGCTGGGCGCGCTGCACCGTCTTCTGCTCGGGGTCCATCGCGGGGCGGGGCCGCCGGCCGAGCACCTCGGCGAGCGCGACCATCGAGACCTGCTCGGGGTCGGCGTGCCGGTCGGCGGCATGGGAGCCGTGCCCTCCGCCGGCGCTGTGCGCGCCGCCGTGGCCGCCGTGCTCGCCATGGCTGCCCGTACCGGCACCCGCGCCGGAACCGCGGGCACCGGACCCGTGGCCGTCGGCACCGCCGTCCGTACCGGTACCGGCGCCGTGCCCACCGGTGGTCTCCTCGCGGCCGCCGTCAAGCCCGGCGTCCTCGACCGCCTGGGCGAAGGCGTTCGCCCGACGGTGTGCCGTTGCCTGTCCGATCACGGGCGGCACCTCCTCTCGTCTCCACACTCGACTCCTCCCGCCGTCTGGAAGGTTGCCCTCTCCCAGGCCGTCCACCCGATCGGGTGAAAAACGGTGAGCGGCGTGCGGCGCGGAAGTGTCTGCATGTGTTGCAACGAGTGCCGGTCCGGTTGGGTTACGCAGGTCTGATGATCGGGCAGGGTGAACCGTACGCGGTGCTCATCTGGCGTCTTCGGGCAGCAGGCGGGCCAGGGTGCGCACCGCGCGATACTGGAGCGTCTTGATGGCGCCCTCGTTCTTCCCCATCACCCGGGCGGTCTCGGCCACCGACAGGCCCTGCAGGAAGCGCAGGGTGATGCACTCCTGCTGCTGCGGGTTGAGCTTGCGGACGGCGGTGAGCAGCGCCTCGTTGGAGAGCTGTTCCAGGACCGATTCCTCGGGGCTGCGGGCCACCTCGTTGGCGTCCAGCATTTCGCCGGTGGTCACTTCGAGTCGGAACCTGCTCGACTTGAAGTGGTCGGCGACCAGGTTGCGGGCGATCGTGACCAGCCACGCGCCGAAGTCGCGGCCCTGCCAGGTGAAGGTGCCGATACGGCGCAGGGCGCGCAGAAAGGTCTCGCTGGTCAGGTCCTCGGCGGTGGCCTTGGAGCCGACCCGGTAGTAGATGTACCGGTAGACGGTGTCGCTGTAGTGGTCGTAGAGCCGCCCGAAGGCCTCGGTCTCGCCGCTCTGCGCGGCTTCGACCAGGTCCATCATGCGGCCGCTGTCGGTGTCCGACGCGGGCCGGCGGGCGTGGGCGCCCTTGTCGGCGGCGCTCTGGCCGCGCTGCGGGCTGCTGTTGCGGGTGCGTCTGCCTGCGGCGGTGCTGACTTCGGCCAGGGCGTAAGCCGAGCCGGGGACGGTGGGACCGGACGTGGCGAGGGCGGGCACGGCGAACGCGGGGACACGCGGCAACTGGTCGGAGACCAGAGCGCGCAGCGCAGCCAGGCCGGAGGTGACAACCCCGTCGTGTGGGTACACGGGACTCCCAGAGGCAGAACTTCCATCACGTGCAGTACGGGACCGTTCACCCGTCGTGGCGACGTGTGGGTACCGGAATGCGTCTGAGGAGAATAACGCTTCGTACAGGCGACGCTACACCGAGTTGTGGAATTCGCCGTTTCCGGCACTTCCTGTGCGGAATCGTGATCGACCAATTATCGAACAGGGCACCCGAGTTGACCACTTGCAGTCGTGAAGCGCTCGTGTGAAGCGCGTGTTGTGCTCGTGTCGAAGTCGGCGAAGCGAGCCGCGTGTTCGACGGAGCGAGCCATGCGGGGTGGCCGCGGTCGGCCGCGCCGGGGCGTACGCGGGCGGACCGTGAGGGGGCGGGTCGAACGAGGGCGGGTCGAACGGCGGCGGGCTGTACGGGAGCGGGGTCCGGGTCTCCGCGGTCGGGCCGGGCGGGCCGGGCGGGCCGGGCGGGCCGGGTGGCGCGGGTTGGTGCGGTTGGTGCGGGCTCGCCGTCAGCGGTAGCGCCGGCGCACGGCCACCGCCGCCAGCACCCCACCGGTCACCGCGCCCATGCCCGCGGCCGCGGGAATCCCGATCTTCGCGGCCTTGCGCCCCGTGCGGTAGTCGCGCAGCCGCCATCCCTCGGCCCGCGCGTGCTTGCGCAGCGCGCTGTCGGGGTTGACCGCGTACGGGTGTCCGACCAGCGAGAGCATCGGGATGTCGTTGGTGGAGTCGCTGTAGGCCGCGCACCGCGACAGGTCGAGGTCCTCGGCCGTCGCCAGCGCCCGTACCGCCTCGGCCTTGGCCGGGCCGTGCAGGGGTTCGCCGACCAGCCGGCCGGTGTAGACGCCGTCGACGGACTCGGCGACGGTGCCCAGCGCCCCGGTCAGGCCGAGCCGGCGGGCGATGATCGTGGCGGTCTCCACGGGCGCGGCCGTGACCAGCCAGACCCGCTGCCCGGCGTCGAGGTGGGCCTGGGCGAGCGCGCGGGTGCCGGGCCAGATCTTGCCGGCCATGTACTCGTCGTAGATCTCCTCGCCGATGCTCATCAGCTCCTCGACCCGGTGCCCCTTGACGATGGACAGCGCGCTGTCGCGGGCGTCCTGCATGTGCTCGGGGTCCTCGGAGCCGGCCAGCCGGAAGTACGCCTGCTGCCAGGCGAACCGGAGCAGGTCGCGCTTGTCGAAGAACTTCCGCTTGTACAGCCCGCGGCCGAAGTGGAAGAGCGCGGCGCCCTGCATCACGGTGTTGTCGAGGTCGAAGAAGGCGGCGGCCCGCGGGTCGCCCGCCACCGGGAACTGCGGCTCCTCGGTTTCGGCCGCCGCGTCGCCGGACCGCGCCTCGCTGCCGAGCGCGGCCTCCGCGGCGGCCTCTCCTGCCAGCACGCTCCGCTCGGTGGCGGACTGCTTACGGGGGGTGAGCCATTTGAGAGCGGCCATGTCGCGAGCATAACCAGATCGGGGGGCGGGTCGGCTGCGGCCGGGATGCGGGCGCGTGAACGGCGCGGGACACAATGGCGGGTATGACGACGACCCCGAAGACGGTGACCTTGATCGGCAAGCCCGGCTGCCACTTGTGCGACGACGCCCGAGCCGTGATCGAGAAGGTCGCCGCGGAGACGGGCGCGGCCGTGGCCGAGCAGGACATCACCCAGGACGCGGAGTTGTACGACCGCTACTGGGAGCAGATCCCGGTGGTGCTGGTCGACGGCGAGCAGCACACCTTCTGGCGGGTCGACGAGCGGCGGCTGCGCGCGGCGCTGGCCTGAGCGGGCGCTGAGCCCGACCCCGCGCGCACCTGACCCGACCTGGCCCGACCCGGCGCTCACCTCACCTGGCGCACGGCCCCGGCCGCCCGACCCGGCGCTCGGACACGTGAATCCGTGCACGAACCTCTGGGCATTTTGAGCGGATTGCCTACGGAGCCGCGTATTCGATTACCATCAGGGGCGTTTTGTACACCCGGGGGCGATGCGTGAGGAGTGTGGGCACGTGCTTCCGGGCCGGAGTCAGGGTTCGTACGGCTATGCCGTCGTGGACTTGGAGGCGACCGGCTCGTCCTCGCACCGGCACCGGGTGGTGGAGTTGGCGGTGCTGCTGCTGGACCCGGACCTGGTGCCGCAGGGCGAGTTCACCACGCTGATCGACCCGCAGGGACCGGTCGGCCCCACCCACATCCACGGCATCGAGCCGGAGCACCTGAGCGGGGCGCCGCGGTTCTCCGCGATCGCCGCCCGGCTGCTGGCGCTGCTGCGCGGCCGGGTGCTGGTCGGCCACAACGTCGGCTGTGACCGGGCCTTTCTGGTCGCGGAGTACGCGCGGCTGGGCCTGCGGCTGCCCGCGGTGCCCGAGGTGTGCACGATGCGGATCGCGGCGGCGGCCGGCGGCGGCCCCGCGCCGTACGGGCTGTCGCTGCGGGCCCGCGCCGCCGCGATCGGGCTCACCGACTGGAGTCCGCACACCGCGCTCGGTGACGCCCGCGCCACGGCGGCGCTGCTGGCCCACCACGCCCCGCAACTGCCCGGCCTGTCCGAGCTGCTGGCGACCGCGGCCGGGCTGCGGTGGCCGGAGCCGTCCGACCTGCCGGCGGCGGCGGACGGCCTGTGGGTTCGGCGCAGCAACGATTCGGCACGGCGAACAGTGCCGAATGTCCGGCATGGGCATGCGTGATGCCCATCACTTCCGCCGGGCAAATCGGACACCATCTTTGTGCACGCGTTCACAAAGACATAGCCTGGCGTCCACGGGGCGTCCCCAAAGACCGTGGTCGCCCTCAGCCCAGCTCTACCCGCAGGAGCACCGTGGCAACTGGCCGAACACACCGACCGGCGACCCGCGGCCGAGGAATTCCCGAGGCCACCGTCGCCAGGCTTCCGCTGTATCTGCGGGCACTGACAGCACTCTCGGAGCGCTCCGTGCCCACCGTCTCCTCGGAAGAACTCGCCGCCGCCGCCGGAGTCAACTCCGCGAAGCTGCGCAAGGACTTCTCCTACCTCGGCTCCTACGGGACGCGCGGGGTCGGATACGACGTGGAGTACCTCGTCTACCAGATCAGCCGGGAACTCGGCCTCACCCAGGACTGGCCGGTCGTCATCGTCGGTATCGGCAACCTCGGCGCCGCGCTCGCCAACTACGGCGGGTTCGCCTCCCGGGGCTTCCGGGTCGCCGCGCTGCTGGACGCCGACGCGGGCCTGGCCGGGCGCCTGGTCGCGGGCCTGCCGGTGCGGCACATCGACGAACTCGAGGCGATCGTCGCGGACAACCAGGTGTCCATCGGGGTGATCGCGACCCCGGCCGGCGCCGCCCAGGAGGTCACCGACCGCCTCGTCGCGGCCGGCGTCACCTCGATCCTCAACTTCGCCCCGACCGTGCTGTCGGTGCCCGACGGGGTCGACGTGCGCAAGGTCGACCTCTCCATCGAACTGCAGATCCTCGCCTTCCACGAGCAGCGCAAGGCCGGTGAGGAACGCCAGGACCCGGACGGTGACGTACCCGCCGTGATGCCGGCATGAGCGAGCGCAGCGAGAGCACCCTCGGAAGGTGCGCCCCGGCCGCGGGCCGGCCCGAGCACAGCGGGAGGCGCGCATGAGCCTCCTTGTCGTCGGGCTGAGCCACCGCACCGCGCCGGTCAGCGTCCTCGAGCGCGCCGCGCTGCCCGAGGGCGCGCGCGCCAAGCTGCTCCAGGACACGGTGGCCTGCGAACCGGCCACCGAGGCCGCGGTGCTGGCCACCTGCAACCGCATAGAGCTGTACGCCGATGTCGACAAGTTCCACGCCGGGGTGGCCGAACTGACCACGCTGCTCGCCCAGCACAGCTCCGCCGGCCTGGACGAGCTGACCCCGCACCTGTACGTGCACTACGAGGACCGGGCCGTCCACCACCTGCTGTCGGTGGCCTGCGGGCTGGACTCCATGGTGGTCGGCGAGGGCCAGATCCTCGGCCAGATCAAGGACGCCCTCGCCCTCGGCCAGCAGCAGCACACCGCCGGGCGCCTGCTCAACGATCTGTTCCAGCAGGCGCTGCGAGTCGGCAAGCGGGCCCACTCCGAGACCGGCATCGACCGCGCCGGACAGTCCCTGGTCACCTTCGGACTGTCCCAACTGGCCCCCGCCACCGGCCCGCTCGACGGCCGCAGCGCCCTGGTGGTCGGCGCCGGATCGATGTCCTCGCTCGCCGCGGCGACCCTCGCCCGGGCCGGCGTCCGCGAGTTGGCGATCGCCAACCGCACCGTCGAACGCGCCCAGCGGCTGGCCCGCGCGCTCGCCGACCAGCACCCCGGCCTGAGCACCCGCGCACTCACCATCGCCGACGTGCCCGACGCCGTCGCGCAGGCCGACCTCGTGGTGTCCTGCACCGGCGCCACCGGCCTGGTGCTGACCGCGGACGACCTGCGGACCGCCGTCGCCCGCCGCACCGGCGAAGGACCGCTGGCCGTACTGGACCTGGCGATGCCGCGGGACGTGGACTCGGCCGCCCACCAGCTCGACGGCCTGCACTTCGCGGACATCGAGTCGCTCGCCGCGGCCTCCGCCGACGCCCCGATGGCCGCCGACGTGGACCAGGTGCGGGCGATCGTCTCCCAGGAGGTCGCCGCCTTCGGCGCGGCCCAGCGGGCGGCCCGGATCACCCCCACCGTGGTGGCGCTGCGCGCGATGGCGGCCGACGTCGTGGCGGGTGAACTTTCCCGACTCGACGGTAGGCTGCCCGATCTGGACGACAAGCAGCGCGCCGAGATCACCCAGACGGTACGCCGTGTGGTGGACAAACTCCTGCACGCTCCGACCGTGCGGGTCAAGCAGCTTGCCGGTGAGCCCGGCGGCGCCGGGTACGCCGACGCGCTGCGTGAACTCTTCGACCTCGACCCGCAGGCGGTCGCCGCCGTCAGCCGGGCCGACACCCGGCCGCCGACCCGGGTGGCACAGAACCGAATCGAGGCGGGCAATGAGTAACCCTGCGGGGCCGGGACCGGAAACGGTGCGGCCGTCGGCCGCGGCCCCCGGACCGATCGGCGCCGGTGCCGCCACCGCGGAGGCGGGCCCGGCAACGGACCGGCCCGCGCCGGCCGCTGACGTGCGCGCGCCCCACCGCGACTCCGCCTCCGGCGGGCGACCGCTGCGGCTGGGCACCCGCCGCAGCAAGCTCGCGATGGCGCAGTCCGGCATGGTCGCCGACCAGGTACGGCAGTTGACCGGCCGGCCGGTCGAGCTCGTGGAGATCACCACCTACGGCGACGTCTCCAAGGAGAGCCTGGCCCGCATCGGCGGCACCGGGGTGTTCGTCTCCGCGCTGCGCGACGCGCTGCTCACCGGCGGGATCGACTTCGCCGTGCACAGCCTCAAGGACCTGCCCACCGCCGAGCCCGACGACCTGGTCCTGGCCGCGATCCCGGTCCGCGAGGACCCCCGCGACGCGCTGGTGGCCCGTGACGGCCTCACCTTCGCCGAGCTGCCGCCCGGCGCCAAGGTCGGCACCGGCTCGCCGCGCCGCATGGCGCAGCTCAACGCGTGGGCACGGTCACACGATCTGGACATCGAGACGGTCCCGATCCGTGGCAACGTTGACACCCGAATCGGGTACGTTACTTCAGGCACGCTCGACGCGGTCGTGCTGGCCGCCGCCGGGCTGAACCGTATCGGCAGGCTCGCCGAGGCGAGCGAGCTGATCGACACCAGCGTCAGCCTGCCCGCTCCCGGACAGGGGGCACTGGCCGTCGAGTGCGCCGCCTCCAACCAGGAGTTGGCCGCACAGCTCGCCGAACTCGACGACCCGTTCACCCGGGCCGCCGTGACCGCCGAGCGATCCCTGCTCGCCGCCCTTGAGGCCGGTTGCTCCGCCCCCGTGGGCGCGCTGGCCGACCTCGTGGCCGACGGGCAGTTTACCGAGCTGCGCCTGCGCGGCGTCGTCGGCACCACCGACGGCACCTCGCTGGTGCAGATGTCCACCACCGGTCCCGTACCGGCGTCGGACGACGAGGCGCGGGCCGTTGGCCGCGAACTCGCCGTGGCGATGCTCGCCAAGGGTGCGGCCGGTCTTATGGGGGAGCGCACATCTTGAACCCCGCCGCCGTCGCTACAACCAACCCGGCCGGCACCGCCGCCGGTCCGGCCGTACCAGCAGCCGGGCACGTGACCTTCCTCGGTGCCGGGCCCGGTGACCCGGGCCTGCTGACTCTGCGCGCCGTCGAGGCACTCGCCCTCGCCGACGTGCTCGTCGGCGCCGGACACGTGCTCGACGTCGTCCGCGGCCACGCCCGCGCCGACGTGGGCACGGCCGAACCCGCCGTCAACGGTGAGGTGTTGGACACCGCCGACGCCGCCGCTGCTGCCTCACAGCTTGTCATGTCGTCCGCGCGCACCGGTAAGCGGGTGGTACGCGCGGTGGCCGGCGACCCCGGTCTGGACGCGTCCACGGCCGAGGAGATGCTGGCCTGCGCCCACGCGGGCATCCCGTTCGAGGTCGTCCCCGGCGTCGCCGCCGCCCTCGGCGTGCCCGCGTACGCCGGCGTGCCGCTCAGCGGCGACGTCCGGTTCGTGGACGCGGCCACCGCCTCCGACCAGTGCTGGGGCGAGGTCGGCGCGAGCTCCGCGACGCTGGTGGTCTCCACCACGCTGCAGACCGTCGCCGCGGCCGCCGCCGAACTCGTCGCCGCCGGGCGCAAGCCCGACACCGCGCTGACCGTCACCGTGGCCGGCACCACCACCCGCCAGCGCACCTGGAGCGCCACCCTGGCGACCATCGCGGCCGAGCTGAAGGCGACCAAGGCGCTGCCGACGCCCGAGGGGCCGATCGCCGCGATAGCCGTGGTCGGCGAGCCCACCGCGTACCGGCGGCAGCTGTCCTGGTTCGAGACCAAGCCGCTGTTCGGCTGGCGGGTCCTGGTGCCGCGCACCAAGGAGCAGGCCGCCTCCCTGTCGGACCAGCTGCGCTCCTACGGTGCGGTCCCGCACGAGGTGCCGACCATCGCGGTCGAACCCCCGCGCACCCCGCAGCAGATGGAGCGCGCGGTCAAGGGCCTGGTCACCGGTCGCTACGAATGGATCGCGTTCACCTCGGTCAACGCGGTCAAGGCGGTCCGGGAGAAGTTCGAGGAGTACGGCCTGGACGCCCGGGCGTTCGCCGGGATAAAGGTCGCCGCCGTCGGCGAGCAGACCGCGCAGGCGCTGGTCGAGTTCGGCGTCAAGCCGGACCTGGTGCCCAGCGGTGAGCAGTCCGCCGCCGGGCTGCTGGAGGACTGGCCGCCCTACGACCCGGTCTTCGACCCGATCGACCGGGTGTTCCTGCCGCGCGCCGACATCGCCACCGAGACGCTCGTCGCCGGTCTGGTGGAACTCGGCTGGGAGGTCGACGACGTCACCGCCTACCGCACGGTGCGCGCCTCGCCCCCGCCGGCCGAGACCCGCGAGGCGATCAAGGGCGGCGGCTTCGACGCGGTGCTGTTCACCTCGTCCTCCACGGTGCGCAACCTCGTCGGGATCGCCGGCAAGCCGCACAACGTGACCGTCATCGCCTGTATCGGGCCCGCGACCGCGAAGACGGCGGAGGAGCACGGGCTGCGGGTGGACGTGATGGCTCCCGAGCCGTCCGTGCACGCGCTCGCGCAGGCGCTCGCGGAGTTCGGGCGGGCACGACGTGCCGCGGCCGAGGAGGCGGGCGATCCTGTCACGCGGCCCAGCGAGCGTCGGCCGGGTGCCCGGCGCCGCTCCCGGGTCTGACGGGCCCCTCCGGGGTGGATGGTCCTGTCGGTTCCGGGACCACCCACCAGTGGGTGGTCCCGGAACCGGCGTGCGGGGGGCACGCCGGAGGGTCAGGGCCGCCCCGGGAGCACCGACTTTGCGTCGGGAAGAGCACCCTGCGTACGGGCGTACCGTGGAAAGCCTGGTACAGATCCGCACCCTTCTCCTGAAAGGCGGCGCAGCCGATGAGCAGCCGATACGGCGAGTTCCCTGGAGCGCGGCCCCGGCGCCTCCGGACGACCCCCGCGATGCGCCGCCTGGTTGCCGAGACACGCCTGAACCCGGCGGAGCTGATCCTCCCGATGTTCGTGCGGGAGGGCGTCAGCGAGCCGGTCGAGGTCTCCTCGATGCCGGGAGTGGTCCAGCACACCCGTGACAGCCTCCGCAAGGCCGCCGTGGAGGCGGCCACCGCCGGTGTCGGCGGGCTGATGCTCTACGGCGTGCCCGAGACCAAGGACGCGGTGGGCAGCGCCGGCACCGACCCGGACGGCATCCTCCAGCAGGCGATCCGTGACGTGGTGGCCGAGGTAGGGGACGCGGCCGTGGTGATGTCCGACCTGTGCCTGGACGAGTACACCGACCACGGCCACTGCGGCGTGCTGGACGACCAGGGCCGGGTCGACAACGACGCGACGCTGGAACGTTACGCCGAGATGGCCCGGGTGCAGGCCGACGCCGGCGTCCATGTGGTCGGCGCGTCCGGGATGATGGACGGCCAGGTCGGTGTGACGCGCGACGCACTCGACGAGATAGGCCGCCAGGACGTGGCGATCCTCGCCTACACCGCCAAGTACGCCTCCGTGTTCTACGGCCCCTTCCGCGAGGCGGTCAACTCCTCGCTCCAGGGCGACCGAAAGACGTACCAGCAGGACCCGGCGAACTTCCGGGAGTCGATGCGCGAACTGGCGCTCGACCTCGCGGAGGGCGCGGACATGGTGATGGTCAAGCCCGCGTTGCCGTATCTTGACGTGCTGAGGAAGGTCGCGGACACCGTCGACGTGCCGGTCGCGGCGTACCAGATCTCCGGTGAGTACGCGATGGTCGAGGCCGCGGCCGCGAACGGCTGGATCGACCGGGAGCGTGCGATCCTGGAGACGCTGACGTCGATCCGGCGGGCGGGTGCGAACCTGATCCTGACCTACTGGGCCACGGAAGTCGCCCAGCGGCTGTAGCGGCCGCGGTGGTCGTACGGCCCGAGCGGCCGCGGGACCGCGGCGGTCATGACGGCCGCCGGGCGCGTGTTGAGGAAAGGGGAGGGGTCCGATGAGCCGGGGCATACCCTCGTGGGCAACGGTGAGCGGGCTGACCGCTGCGGCGATGGCCGCGGTGTCGGTGCTCGCGATCCAGGCCAGCGGATCGTCCCCGAGCGGCAAGCCGACCGCCGCCGGGCCCACCCCGCACCCCACCGCGACCAAGCAGCATGCCCCGCAGGCCCCGCCGCCGGTGCCCCCGCACTCGGACACCGGCAAGCGGATCGTCTACTCGCTCTCCCAGAACCGCGTGTGGGTGGTGCCGCGCTCCGGCCCGACCTCCACCTTCCTGGTGCAGCCGGGTACGGTGCCGGCCCAGGTGGGCACCCACTACGTGACCCGCCGCAAGCCCACTGGTGTGGGTACCGACGGCACGAACATCGAGAACATCGTGTACTTCGAGTACACCGCCGAGACCTGGGTGGCCTTCTCCGCCCCGGTCAACGACAAGGTGACGGCGCCCTCCTCCTCGCTGCACACCGGCGCCATCCGTGCCCACCGCGCCGACGAGACGAAGATCTGGAACAACACGGTCATCGGGTCCACGGTCGTCGTCCTGAAGTGAGCGCGCGCCCGGCCGGCCCGCCTCAGTCCCACCAGAAGGTCCAGACCCCCTCGTCCACCAGGGACTTGGCGTAGGCGCGCAGGGTGCCGGGGCCCTGGGTGATGTTGTCCGGGCAGAAGGAGAGGTGCTCGGCGGCGACGGCCTCGGCCTCCTCGACGGTGGTCGGCGGGGCGGCGACGGTGGCGGTCAGCGTGGCGAAGCCGAGGGCGACCACGCGCAGGCCGAAACGGTCCTCCCAGGAGCGCAGCACCGCGCACAGCCGGGCGACGTCGTGCTCGTGGTTGACCGGGCCGGTCCAGCCGATGGCGGCGGGGACGTCGGCGCTCCGGCGGGCGTACACCAGGGCCGCGCGGGGGTCCCGCAGGCGGCCGGAGCCGGTGAGCGCCGCGGTGAGTTCGGCGGCGACCGCGTCGGGCCGGCCGGCGGCGGCCTCGGCGGAGGTGAGCAGCTTCGGGGCGAGGCCGGGGAAGGCGGGGCCGAACGGGGCGACCAGGTCGCGCAGTTCGTCGTCCCACTCCGCGTCCGCCGGGTCGTCGTCGTGGTCCGCGGGGCCGGCGTCCGCGTCCTCGGCCGTGTCGTCGTCGCGGTCCGCGGATACGTCTGCGTCTGCGGATACGTCTGCGTCTGCGTCCGAGTCCGTGTCCGCGGCTTCGGCGCACAGCGGCCAGGCGTGGGCCAGGACATCCTCGGCGTCATGGTGGCCCGGATACGACATCGCGCCGGGGTCCAACTCCCAGGTGGCGACGTCCTCCATGCCGGGTATCTCCCCGGACTCCAGCAGCACCGGCAGCAGTCCCACCGCCCGGGCCGCCGCCGGCTCCGGCCAACCGCCGGGCCCTGCCGGGGTGTCAGCGTGCCAGAGCAGCGGCTCGTGCCAGGTCCCGTCGCAGGTGGTGTCGACCAGTCGCCCCGGCGGCAGCCGCAGGCCGAGAGCGGCACCGCTGAGGTCGTCCGTGAGCCGGGGGAGGGGGTTCGGAAGCATCGCCATGCCGAGACTCTAGGACCGGGCCGCGACAGCGTCCGCACCGCGGTCCTCGGCCCCCGCCCGGGCCCGACCCGCACCGCGGTCCCCGGCCCCCGCCCGGGCCCGAGCCGCACCGCGGTCCCCGGCGCGCACCGAGGACCGCGGGCACGGTCCTACAGGCGCTCGGGGCTGCGGATGCCCAGCAGTTCCAGGCCCTTGCTCAGGGTGCGGCCGGTCAGTTCGCACAGCAGCAGGCGGTTCTCCACCTGCGCCGGGCCGCCGTCCGCGGTCAGCACCGGGCACTGCTCGTAGAACGTGGTGAACAGCGAGGCGAGTTGGAAGAGGTACGACGCCAGCCGGTGCGGCTCGTAGCTCTCCGCGACCTCCGCGAGGCTGTCCCCGAACGCGTCCAGGTGCAGCCCCAGCGCGCGCTCGGCCGGCTCCAGGGCCAGCTCCGGGTGGGCGACGGGCCGCTGGTCGGCGCCGGCCTTCCGGAAGATGGACCGGGTCCGGGCGTACGCGTACTGGAGGTAGACGCTGGTGTCGCCGTTGAGCGAGACCATCCGGTCCAGGTCGAAGATGTAGTCCCGGCCCAGCGAGGTGGACAGGTCGGCGTACTTGACCGCGCCGATGCCGACCTGCCGGCCGTTGTCCACGATCTCCTGCTCGGACAGGCCGATCTTCTCGCCCTTCTCCCGCACCACCGCGGTGGCCCGCTCGACGGCCTCGTCGAGCAGATCCTCCAGCTTCACGCTGGCACCGGCCCGGGTCTTGAACGGCTTGCCGTCCGCGCCCAGCACGGTGCCGAACGGGAGGTGCCGCGCCACCACGCCGTCGGTGAGCCAGCCGGCCCGCCGGGCGGTCTCGAAGACCATCCGGAAGTGCAGCGACTGCCGCACGTCCACGACGTAGAGCAGGGTGTCGGCGTGCAGGTCGCCGGTGCGGTTCCGGATCGCGGACAGGTCGGTGGCCGCGTACCCGAAGCCGCCGTCCGACTTGCGGACGATCAGCGGGACCAGCTCGCCGTCCTTGCCCTTGATGTCGTCGAAGAAGACGCACAGCGCGCCCTCCGAGCGCACCGCCACGCCGGACTTCTCCAGCAGCTCGCAGGTCTCGACCAGCATGTCGTTGTACCCGGACTCGCCGACGATGTCCTCGTCGGCGATCTCGATGTCCAGCTTGTCGTAGACCGAGAAGAAGTAGATCTTCGACTCGTCGACGAACCGCTGCCAGGTCGCCAGCGTCTCGGGGTCGCCCGCCTGGAGGTCGACCACCCGGCGCCGGCCCCGCTCCTTGAACGCCTCGTCGGCGTCGAAGAGGGCGCGCGACGCTTTGTACAGCCGGTCGAGCCGGGACATGGACGCCTCGCCCGAGTCCGCGTCGGCGCCCTCGGTGTGGTCCAGCGCGTGCGGGTGCTCCAGCAGGTACTGGATCATCATGCCGAACTGGGTGCCCCAGTCGCCGATGTGGTGGCGCCGCACCACCCGCTCGCCCGCGAACTCCAGGATCTTCACGATCGCGTCGCCGATCACCGAGGAGCGCAGGTGGCCGACGTGCATCTCCTTCGCCACATTCGGCTGTGCGTAGTCGACGACGGTGGTGCCGGGGGCGGCCTTCTCGGGCACGCCGAGCCGGTCGTCCGCCACGCGCAGGGCGAGGTTCGCGGTGATCGCGGAGTCGGGCACGCTGATGTTCAGGAAGCCGGGGCCGGAGACCTCGACCTGGCCGACCACCTCGTCGGTGGGCAGCGCGGCGAGCACGGCCGCGGCCAGCTCCCGCGGATTGGCCTTCGCCCGCTTGGCCAGACCCAGCACGCCGTTGGCCTGGAAGTCCGCCCGGTCGCTACGTCGCAGCAGCGGGTCGGCGTCGACGGCCGACGGCACCGCGGCCGCGAGGGCGGCGGAGACGCGCTGCTGGAGCGAAGCGGAGAGGGAAGCGACCGAGGCCATGGAGGTGCCGTTCCGTGTGTCGGGGAGATCGGACGTGCTACGGCGAGGTAGCAGCATCATTGTCCCATGCGCCCCGCGACCGGCTCACCCGGTTATCCACAGGCCGCACGGTCGCCGTCGGGTTATCCACAGGCGGGATTATCCGCTGGCGAGCGGAGGCGCCAGGTCTGGGAGAATGAACGTGCCGGGCCGCTCCGGCCGCCGGGGCCCAGGCCCCGGGAAAAACCATCGGAAACCCCCCAGGAAGAAGAGGACCGTGGCTGCAAGCACCGAGGCCGACTGGGTCTCCCGTTTCGCGGACGACGTCATCGCCGAGGCGGAGCGCCGCGCCCCCGGGAAACCCGTTGTCGTCGCGTCCGGGCTCAGCCCCTCCGGCCCGATCCACCTGGGAAACCTGCGGGAGGTCATGACTCCCCACCTGGTGGCCGACGAGATCCGCCGCCGCGGCATCGAGGTGCGCCACCTGATCTCCTGGGACGACTACGACCGGTACCGCAAGGTGCCCAAGGGCATCCCCGGGATCGACGACTCGTGGGCCGAGCACATCGGCAAGCCGCTGACGTCGGTGCCCGCCCCCGCCGGCTCCGCGTACCCGAACTGGGCGGAGCACTTCAAGGCCGCGATGACCGACGCGCTCGCCGTCCTCGGCGTGGAGTACGACGGCATCAGCCAGACCGCGCAGTACACCGCGGGCGCCTACCGCGACCAGGTGCTGCACGCGATGCGGCACCGCGCCGACATCGACGCCATCCTCGCGCAGTACCGCACGAAGAAGCCCGCGCCCGCCGCCAAGCAGGGCCAGAAGCCGGTGGACGACGCGGAGCTGGCAGCGGCCGAGGGCTCGGGAGCCGCCGCGGAGGACGACGGCAGCGGCACCGGTGCCGAGTACTACCCCTACAAGCCGTACTGCGCGCAGTGCGGCAAGGACCTCACCACCGTCACCGGATACGACGACGAGACCACCGAGCTGACCTACACCTGCGCCTGCGGCCACTCCGAGACGGTCCGGCTCAGCGAGTTCAACCGCGGCAAGCTGGTCTGGAAGGTCGACTGGCCGATGCGCTGGGCGTACGAAGGGGTGGTCTTCGAGCCGTCCGGCGTCGACCACTCCTCGCCCGGGTCGTCCTTCCAGGTCGGCGGGCAGATCGTCGGACCGATCTTCGGCGGGAAGCAGCCGATCGGGCCGATGTACGCGTTCGTCGGCATCTCGGGGATGGCGAAGATGTCCTCCTCCAAGGGCGGCGTGCCCACCCCGGGAGACGCGCTGAGGATCATGGAGCCGCAGATCCTGCGCTGGCTCTACGCCCGCCGCCGTCCCAACCAGTCCTTCAAGATCGCCTTCGACCAGGAGATCCAGCGGCTGTACGACGAGTGGGACGCGCTGTCCCGCAAGGTCGCCGACGGCACCGTGCTGCCCGCCGACGCCGCCGCGTACGGCCGGGCGGTCGGCACCGCCCGCGGCGAACTCCCGCGCACCGTCCGCCCGCTGCCGTACCGCACCCTCGCCTCGGTCGCCGACGTGACCGCGGGCGCCGAGGCCCAGACGCTGCGCATCCTCTCCGAGCTGGACCCGGAGCACCCGCTCACCTCGCTCGACGAGGTGCGGCCCCGCCTGGACCGCGCCGAGGACTGGATCTCGACCTACGTCCCGGCCGAGCAGCGGACCGTGGTCCGCGACCAGCCGGACACCGACCGTCTCGCCGCACTCGACGACGCCGACCTCGGCGCGCTGAAGCTGCTGCTCGACGGGCTGGAGTCGCACTGGTCGCTGGACGGCCTGACCACCCTCGTCTACGCGGTGCCGAAGATCCGGGCCGGCCTCGCGCCCGACGCCAAGCCGACGCCCGAACTCAAGGTGGCCCAGCGGTCGTTCTTCGTGCTGCTCTACGAACTGCTGGTCGGCCGGGACACCGGTCCGCGGCTGCCCACCCTGCTGCTGGCCGTGGGCCAGGACCGGGTGCGTTCGCTGCTGGGCGGTGCCTGACCGGCCCCAGCGGGACAAGTGCCGGGCGGTGCCGGCCGGTGGGGGACCTGGCGTGGTCCCCGCCGGCCGGCGCCCGCCGGGATGACGTGACGGGCTGTCGAGTCCGCTTCCGGCGTCCACGGTCGGCGGGGCTCGGGTCGGGGGCCGGCCCGTCGGCCGCTATCGGGGTGCCCGCGATCCGCGAGGCGCGGCGCCGTACGCCCGGTGGCCTGGCCGGGTGTGTCAACTGCGGTCGCCGATCGACGCGTTGGCGTTCGACGCGCGCCGGCCGCAGGGGCTGAAGGGAAGCCGGCCGCCCGGGCGGCGTCCTGGCTCCGGCGTGTTGGGGCGGCACGCCCCGGGGGGGGGCTACGGGATGTACTCGGTCTCCGCCTCGGACGTGTAGCGGTAGCGCAACTCGCGGTGCGCGGCGATGAGTTCGCGCAGCTCGGGCGCGTTGCCGCCGTATGCCTCCTCCAGCAGCCGGGCGAGCTGGCGGGCGTTGGGGAAGGTGCCATGCTCCCGCACGTATTGGCGGTAGGCGGCGAAGTAGGCGTCCTCGACCGGCACGTCGTCGGGCAGGCGCAGGGTGCCGGAGGGGTAGGTCGCGAGATCGGCCTCCGGCTCCGGTTCGGCCGCCGGCTCGGGCGCCGGGGCGGCGGTCCGCTGCTCGGCCGGGCCGGGTTCCTCGGAGCGCTGCCCGGGGAGGGAGACGCCGTTCGCCTCACCCGAACCGTTGACCGGGTTGCCGCCGTTGCCGCTGCTCATGCCGTTGACCGCGTCGCCGTCCGTGCCCACGCTGCCCAACGGGCGGGTGCGGTTGGGCCCGGCGGGCACCATCACCTGGGGCTGCGGCTGCTGGTGGGCCGGGCCCTGCCCCGGGAACTCCTCGCCGGGGAAGTCCTGCCCCGGCACCTGCTGTCCCGGCACCTGCTGCGGCATCTCCTGCGGCGCGTACGCCTGCTGCGGATCGGCGTATCCGGCCGGGCCGTAGGGGTAGGGGTACGGATGTCCCTGGGCCTGGGCGGCCTGCTGCGCGGCGAACCAGGGGCTGTCGTGCGGCGCGCCCTGCCAGTCCTGCTGGTAGGCCTGCTCCTGGAGTTGGCGTTCGTACATCTGCCGCTCGTACTCCTGCGCCTGGGCCAGTGCCAGGTCGAAGTCCTGGTCCAGCTCGCTCGCGGGGCCGGCCGGCCGCACGGGCCGTGCCGCCACGGCCGCCACCTGGTCGCCGCTGTGCTCGCCCGCCTGCTCGCCGGTGGCCTGCCCGGCGGCCGGCTCGGCAGTCTGCCCGGTGGCCGGCTCGCCCGTGGCCGGAGTGCTCGCCCCTGACGCGGCCGCCGTCAACTGCTTGGCCGCGGGCTGGAGTTCGATGCCCGCCGCCTCCAGGCCCGCGTCCGCGGTCTCGGACAGCGGTACGCCGTAGCGGGCCAGCCGCAGCGGCATGATGGCCTCGATCGGGGCCCTGCGCCGCCACGCGACGCCGTAGCGGGCGCGCAGCCGGGCCCGGTAGACCAGCCGGTCCTGCTCGCGCCGGATGACCTCCTCGTAGGAGCGCAGCTCCCACAGCTTCATCCGCCGCCACAGCCGGAAGGTCGGCACCGGGGCGAGCAGCCAGCGGGTCAGCCGCACGCCCTCCATGTGCTTGTCGGCGGTGATGTCGGCGATCCGGCCGATCGCGTGCCGGGCGGCCTCGACCGCCACCACGAACAGCACCGGGATGATCGCGTGCATGCCGACGCCGAGCGGGTCGGGCCAGGCCGCGGCGCCGTTGAAGGCGATGGTGGCCGCGGTGAGCAGCCAGGCGGTCTGCCGCAGCAGTGGGAACGGGATGCGCAGCCACGTCAGCAGCAGGTCGAGCGAGAGCAGCACCACGATGCCGGCGTCCACGCCGATCGGGAAGACGTTCGCGAACCAGCCGAAGCCCTTGTGCAGGGCGAGCGTGCGCACGGCGGCGTACGAACCGGCGAAACCGATTCCGGCGATCACCACGGCACCGGAGACGACGATACCTATCAGTATCCGGTGAGTCCGGGTCAAACGTATCGCGGCCACCCGCGACCCTCCTGCTGGTCGGCACCTGTCCCGTGAACTGGCCGACCCAGACTGCCACATGCGGGTGGCGTCGGGAGGATCGGTTGACGCCGGAGTCGACTCGCGGTCGGACAAACGTACGGATACGGGGCCCATGAGGCCGAGTTGTTACGCGCTGCGGAGGGGTGCGGGCCGAGGCGGGCCGCGGCGGCGTTGCGGCAGCGTCGCCGTGGCGGCGTCGGAGGGGAGACGGAAGCGGCGTGGAAGCGGCGTTACGCGTTGGCCGCCGCGACCGAGGCGACCACGTCCTTCGCGGCGCGCTGGGCGTCGCTGTTCACGGTCTTCGCGCTCGGGTTCTTCTTGCCCTCCAGGCCGGCGCCGTCGTACTCCACGATCAGGACGACGTTGCCGGTGCGGACCACCACCGAGTCGTTCTGCGACTTGACCTTCGAGACGATCGTCCAGCCGCTGATCGAGCGGGCCTCGTCGCCGAGCCCGGTCACGCCGGTGGCGGAGGTGCCCGCGGTCTTCTCCACGGCGGAGACCTCGTCGGTGAACCGCTTGTGCGCCTGGAGGTCGGCCGCGCCCAGCTCGGGGGAGGAGTCGTAGCGCTCCAGGGTGACCGAGAGCCAGCGGTACTGGAAGCCGTCCTTGCCGTTGCCGGTCCACGAGCAGCCGCTGCGGGAGTTGCCGGTGTCTGCGGTGTCCGTCGCCGTGCCGCCGCTGTGCTTGGCCTTCGGGACCAGCTTGCTGATCGTGTCCTTGGTGATCGTCTTGCAGGACGACGGCAGCGTCTTGAAGCGCGCGGGCGCGATCGGGGGTGTGGTGGTGGCGCTCGGGGTCGGCGCGGCCGAGCCGTTCTTCCCTCCGGAGCCGGAACTCGCGGTGGAGCCGGAGGCGGAGTGGGACGAGCCGCCGGAGCCCGAGGAGCAGCCGGCCACCAGCAGGGCGGGCACGGTCGCGCCGGCGAGCAGCACGGCCAGGCGGCGCTTGGAGGGGCGTCGACGTCGTTCCATGGTCTCGGGTTCCTTCGGCAGCGGAGGCGGTCGGCCGGTTCGGCCCACCACCCTAAGGGGTCGCGGTGGACCCCTGGCCCGCGCGCCGGTTCAGCCCTCGACCTTGTGCTGGAGGTCGCTCGCCACCTTCTCGGCGCCCTTCTGCAGGTCAGCGCTCTTCGGTGGCTGTGCGTCGGTGGGCGACGACTGCGTGTAGGTGACGGTCGCCAGGACGTTCGCGGTGCGGAAAACCAGCGTCACCGTGCGGCTCGAGCCCTTTCCGGGCTTCTTCGCCACGTCGTTGATGAATGCGGCGTTTCCCACACCGGACAGCAGCCGCGGGGCGAGATCGGGGCTGCCCGTGTTCGCGTCGTTCGCCGCGTTCGACCCGATTGCGTCGTTCGAGGAGCCGGTCGAGGACGGAGTGCCCGAGCCGGACGAGGAGTTGCCGCCCGCGCCGCTGGTCGCGCTGCTGCCGCTGGTGCCCGCGCTCCCGTTCGACCCGCTGTTCGCGGTCCCGGTCGACGACGAGGTGGTCGGGGTCGTCGGGCTCGTGGTCGACGGCGAGCCGCCGGGCGGGGTCGACGGGATCGACGCCGCCTGGGCCCGCTTGTCGAAGTCCGACGACGCCTGCGCCTCATCGCTGACCGACGGGTCGTACGACACCACCCGGACCAGGGTCAGGCTCAGCGAGCGGGAGGTGCCGTCGGCCGCCTTCACCTTCCACGAGCAGCCCACCAGCCGGTCGGTGTCGTACGTCAGGGACTCCGCGCCCGAGTAGTCCTGCAGACCCGGCACCAGCTTCTTCAGCGAGTCCGTGTCCACGGACGTGCAGGGCTGCGGCAGCGTGCGGTACTTGCCCGGGGGAGCGGACGAGACGCTGCCGCCCGTGACCGGCCCGGTCTTCCCGTCGCCGTCCGCGCCGTCCGACGAGCCGGAGCCGGTGCACGCGCCCAGGGTGGCGACCGCGACCGCGGTCAGCACGGCCCCGGCGGCGAGCGGCAGCCTTCGTGTCGACGGCAACGTGGACCGCACCGGCCGGACCCCTTTCGTCATTCCTCGCGGGTAATTCCTTGGCGCATACGAGCGAGCCTTGGACACAATGTCTATCGCACCCGGGACCGAAACCGCCCGTCGGGGCGGTGCGCCGGACGGCCCGCGCAAGCCCGCCGGTACGACCCGATCGTCACGCCGTACGCGCCCCCACGGGCTGTGCGGAGCGTGTCCTCGCTCCCTTTCTTCGTATTGTCGCTCAATTATCCGTACCGCCATCGGGGGGAATCCATGTCGTACACCGAGCTGCCGGGCGTCCGCGTACCGATCCGGATGTGGGCCGACCCCGCGTCCGTCGAACAGGGCGCCATGCAGCAGCTGCGCAATGTCTCCTCGCTGCCCTGGATCAAGGGCCTCGCGGTCATGCCCGACGTCCACTACGGCAAGGGCGCGACCGTCGGCTCGGTCATCGCGATGCACGGCGCGGTCTGCCCGGCCGCGGTCGGTGTCGACATCGGCTGCGGGATGAGCGCGGTCAGGACCTCGCTGCGGGCGGGCGACCTCCCCGGCGACCTCTCCCGGCTGCGTACCAAGGTCGAGCAGGCCATCCCGGTCGGCCGCGGCCTGCACGCCGACCCGGTCGACCCGGGCGCGATCCACGGGTTCCGCACCGCGGGCTGGTCCGACTTCTGGACCCGTTTCGACGGCCTCGCCGACGACGTGAAGTTCCGCGCCGAACGCGCCGCCCAGCAGATGGGCACGCTGGGTGGCGGGAATCACTACATCGAAGTCTCGCTCGATGCCGACGAAGCGCTCTGGCTGACCCTGCATTCCGGTTCCCGGAACATCGGCAAGGAACTCGCCGAGCACCACATCGGGATCGCCCAGGGCCTGTCCCACAACAAGGGCCTGGTCGACCGTGACCTCGCGGTCTTCGTCGCCGACACCCCGCAGATGGCCGCCTACCGCAGCGACCTCTACTGGGCGCAGGAGTACGCGAAGTGGAACCGGGCCGTGATGATGACCCTGCTCCGCGAGGTCGTCCGCAAGGAGTTCAAGAAGGCCAAGCCGGTCTTCGAGCCCGAGATCTCCTGCCACCACAACTACGTCGCCGAGGAGCGTTACGACGGCATGGACCTGCTCGTCACCCGCAAGGGCGCGATCCGCGCGGGCAGCGGCGAGTACGGCATCATCCCCGGTTCCATGGGCACCGCGACGTACATCGTGCGCGGCCTCGGCAACACGGCGGCGTTCAACTCCGCGTCCCACGGCGCCGGCCGCCGGATGAGCCGCGGCGCGGCCAAGAAGCGCTTCACCACCCGCGACCTGGCGGAGCAGACCCGCGGCGTCGAGTGCCGCAAGGACTCCGGCGTCGTGGACGAGATCCCCAGCGCCTACAAGCCGATCGAGCAGGTGATGGACCAGCAGCGCGACCTGGTCGAGGTGGTGGCGAAGCTCAAGCAGGTCGTCTGCGTCAAGGGCTGAGCCGGGCGGGGGCGAGCCGAGGCCCGTGCCCGGCTGGTGCGCTCGGGTGCCGGGCCGGTGCACGCCGGCCCGGCCAGCGGCGAGTTCAGAGGTTTCCTTGAGGTGGGGCGGGGGTGGGGGTGGGTACTGTCCCGGGCACAGGGGCCGGGGTGTGGGGCCCACGGGGGAAACGCGAGGGGGACGCGGTATGGACGCGATGTTCTATGGGGTGCCCGCGCTGATCGGGCTGGTGGCGCTGGCGGTGGCGATCGGGAGCGTGCGGCGGGCGCTGGAGTTGCGGGCGGCGTGGCGCAGCGGGCTGACCGCCGAGGGGCGGTGCCTGCGGGCGTACACCACGCACAGCGAGGACAGCACCACCCACCACCACGTGTACGCCTTCACCACGAGGGACGGGCGCGAGGTCCGGTTCGAGGAGCGGAACGGGCCGACGACCCGGGTGGCGGGCGACCACGTCACCGTGCACTACACGGCGGCGCGGCCGGAGAAGGCGACGGCGGCCGCGCCGGGGGGCGTGAAGAACGCGGCGGGCGCGGTCGCGGTGGTGGCGTTCTGCGGGGTGATGATCGCGTTCTGCGCGGTGTTCGCGATCACGGTGCCCACGTAGGCCGTGTTTTGGAAGTAGCGCCGTCCGCCCAAGGGGCGGGGCCCGTGGCGTCTGGTGCTCCCCCACAGCCTGCGGCGTGGGAGGTGCCCCCAGATCGCAAGGCGGAGGGTTGTCCTCGTAGTGGGCCTACTCGGACAAGCCCGACAACGAAGCGAGCGTGCGTGCCAGGCGCCACGGGATGGGGGCACCTCCCCCGCCGAAGGCAGGGGGGGAGGGACTTCCAAAACACGGCCTAGCCGCGGCCGGAGCCGCGCGGCGTGCCGCGCGGCTCACTGCTCCCGGTGGACCTTGGTGTTGCTGGCCTGGGCGCGCGGTCGCAGCACCAGGAGGTCGACGTTGACGTGGGAGGGGCGGGTGACGGCCCAGGCGACGGTGTCCGCGACGTCGTCGGCGGTGAGGGGTTCGGCCACGCCGGCGTAGACGGCCTCGGCGCGGGCGGCGTCGCCGTGGAAGCGGGTGAGCGCGAACTCCTCGGTCCTGACCATGCCGGGGGCGATCTCGATCACCCGCACCGGCTTGCCGTTGAGCTCCAGGCGCAGCGTCTCGGCGATGACGTGGGCACCGTGCTTCGCCGCCACGTAACCGCCGCCGCCTTCGTACGTGCCCAGGCCCGCGGTCGAGGAGAGCACCACGACGGTGCCGTCACCGGAGCCGGTCAGCGCGGGCAGCAGGGCCTGGGTGACGTTGAGCACGCCGAGCACGTTGACCTCGTACATGGTGCGCCACTCGGCGGGGTCGGCGGTGGCGACCGGGTCGGTGCCGAGCGCGCCGCCCGCGTTGTTCACCAGGACGTGCAGCGGGGGCAGGGCGTCCAGGGAGGCGGCGAAGGCGTCGACGGCGGCGCGGTCGGTGACGTCGAGGGCGTGCACGGAGGCGCTGCGGCCTTCGGCGGTCAACTCCTTGGCGAGCGCGTCCAGTCGGTCGGTGCGGCGGGCGGCGAGTGCGACGTGGTAGCCGGCCTCGGCGAGCCTGCGGGCGGTCGCGGCGCCGATGCCGCTGCTCGCACCGGTGACCACTGCGGTACGGGAACTCATGTCGGGCTGCCTTTCGGACGGTCCTGCTGCTGAGGCCGGTTGAGCCGGTCGAACCGGGTCGAGTCGGTCGAACCGGGTCGAGCCGCTTGACGGGCTCCGGACGCGCCGGACGGCTCGGCTCCTACCTGTTCAGCATAGGTGCGGCCGTACCGCCGGCGCTCAGGAGTCCGCGTTCAGCGCCCGCAGCATGATCTTCTGGTCGAAGGCGAGCAGGGCGACCGTCGTCGCGCACATCAGCAGCGCGAAGGCGACGTGCGCGGCCGGCGAGGTCGCCTCGACGCCGACCAGGCCGAGCACGAAGTGGACGCCGACGCGCAGCGCGATCAGGCCGACGGCGAGCTTGCGGGTCTTCCTGCCGCGCAGGATCGCCTTCGCCATCTTCAGCCGGCCGCGCAGCACGGTCCTGGCCAGCACCACGTTCACCGCGACCGCGACCACGATGACGATCCAGCCGTGCGGGTCGCTCTTGACGATGTCGTACGAGGCGCCGATCAGGCCCTCGAAGGCGAAGAACCAGACCGGGACGGGCTGGTAGCCACCGGTGGCGGTGCCGGTCTTGGCGTCGGCACCCCCCTTCGCGCCGGTGCCGGTGCCCGTGCCGATGCCGGTGCCAGTGCCGGTGCCGTTGCCGGCGGGGGCGCCGCTCCGCGGGGACGGCCAGGTCGTGGTCTGCGTGACTGCCTCGGTGGTTGCCATGGACTCAGCTTCGCGTCCGCGGGGGTGCCGGCGGCAGAGCCGGACGTCCGGGGTCGGCGATGACATCTGTCATGTCCGGCCCCGCCGTTCGTCACCCCTCGGCCGCCCGGCGGGCGGCGAGCACGGTGTGCCGCAGCAGCAGCGCCGTGGTGATCGGGCCGACCCCGCCGGGCACCGGCGACACCGCGGCCGCCACCGTCGCGGCCGACGCGTCCACGTCGCCGGCCAGCCCGCCCTCCGGCGTCGGGTTGGTGCCGACGTCGACCACGACCGCGCCCTGGCGCAGGTGTTCCGCGGTGATCAGCCCGATCCGGCCGGCCGCCGCGACCACGATGTCCGCCTGCCGGGTGACCGCCGGCAGGTCGGCGGTGCGGGAGTGGGCGACGGTCACCGTGGCGTCCCGGTCCAGCAGCAGGTGCGCCAGCGGCTTGCCGACCACCGTGGAGCGGCCGACGACGGTGACCGTACGACCGGAGAGCGGGACGTCGTGGAAGTCCAGGAGCTGGACGACGGCTTCGGCGGTGGCGGGGGCGAAGGCGGGCAGTCCGGCGGCGAGCCGGCCCAGGCTCAGCGGGTTCGCGCCGTCGACGTCCTTGGCCGGGTCGAGGGCGGCGGCCAGTTCCGCGGCGACCGCGCCCTTGGGCAGCGGGGTCTGGAGGATGACGCCGTGCACGGACCGGTCCGCGCTCAGCCGCTCCAACTCCTCCCGGATGAGCGCGGGTTGGCTGTCGGCGGGCAGCGTCACGAGGTCGCAGGCCAGCCCGGCCTTCTCGGCGGCGCGGGCAATGGAGCGTACGTACCAGGCGGTCGACTCGTCCTCGGTGGCGACCACCACGGCCAGCCGGGGCCGGTTCCCGCCCGCGGCCGACTCGGCGGCGGCAAGGGCGACTTCGGCCCGGATCTCGGCGGCGCGCGGGCGGCCGTCCAGGGCCACCGAAGGCGTGGCGGTCATCGGGTGATCTCCTTGCGTACGGCCTCGGTCACGGCGTGGGCGCGGGCGGCGAGCCGGTCCACGCCGTCGATGGCGGCGGTGAGTTCGGCCCGTACCGCCTCGTCCTTGATGCCGCCGAGGTTGATCTCGACGTTCACCCGGGCGGTGGTGGCCGCGGCACGCGCGGCCTCGGTGGCGGCGGCGATGTCGGTCACGACGTTCGGGTTGCCGAACGGCAGCAGTTCCTCGGCGAGTTCGACCACCCGGGCGGCGACGGCGATCACGTCGGCCGGTGGCCGGGCAGCACCCGCGAGCGCGTCGGCGATGGCCAGCGAGCGGGCCGCCTTCTGCTCGGCCTCGGCCCGCGGCAGCTTGTACGCGTCGGTGACTGCGGTGAAGGCCCGCGCGTCCTCCTGTGCCAACTCCAGCGCCCGCAGCCGCAGTTCATCGGCCGCCGCGGTGATCGCGGCGACCTGCGCGGCATGTGCGGCGTACTTCTCGCCGGTGGTGTAGCGGGCCACCATCGCCAGCAGAGCCGCACCCTGGGCCGCGTGCAGGGCCGCCGCCGCCCCGCCGCCGGGTGCCGGTTCGCGGGCGGCGAGCCGATCCAGATAGCCGCCGATCGTCTGGTCCTGCATACGGGCTCCCACCTCGCGCCTGGCCACTGCCGTCGTCGCCCCGACCCTATCGCCGGGGACCGCAGGAGACCTCCGGGGACCGCCGCGGACGGGCGCGTTCGCGGGTGTGGTCACGGGCGCGTTCGCCGGCGCCTCCACGGCCGTGGTCAACGGCACGCTCAGTGCTGCGAGGAGGCCCGGTAGCCGTCGGCCACCCCGGCGGTGAAGACGATGTCGGAGTCGGTGTGGTCGGTGCGGTAACGCGCTATCTCGCGGTACGCGGGGGAGGCGTACCAGTCCCGCGCCGCCGCCAGGTCGGGGAACTCGATCACGATCAGGTGGCCGGGCCAGGTGCCCTCCACCACGTCCAGCACCGAGTCGTGGACGAGGAAGCGGCCGCCGAAGGGGTCGAGGGTGTCGGAGATCCGGTCGAGGTAGAGGCCGATCTCGGGGTGCGGGGTGACGCTGCGCATGTGGGCGACGGCGTAGGCGGTCATGTGGGGCTCCTCGGGTCGTCCGGTCCTGCCGGGCCGGGGCGGTCGCCCCGGCCGGTGCTCCGGTACGGCAGACGCTACGGAGGGCCGGCGCCGGCGGAATCCGTCACGCTTAGGTAGTCGCGCCCGGTGCGCGGCCCCCGCCGTCCCGCCCCCGCCGCACCCGCCCCCGCCGGGCCCGTACGCCACCGCCTCCGCACCCACCGGCCCCGTACGCCCCGCGCACCGCTCGCGCCTCCCCGCGTCGCCCCGGCGGTCCCATCAGCCCCGCTCGCCCCGCCCGTACGGCCGCAAGTACTCTCGATCGTTCCGCAAGAACCCGACGGACAGGCGTAGTTGTTCGCCAAAGACACGAAATACCTGTGCAGGAATCTTGTGGTGGCGGATCGGGCCGCCCTACTGTCACCTCACCGTTTCGCCCCCTCAAGAGAAACGAGCTAGCGATGTCACGGAGCATCACCGGTGCGGTGGCAAGTGGGCCCGGCAGATCCCGACGAAGAGCGGCGGCCGCCTTCGCCGCGGTGACCGCGGCCGCGGTCGGCCTCGGTGTGCTGGCCGGCGCACCCGCGTACGCGGGCGGCGTCGCCCACGGCGGGGGGCCGGGCGCGGGCCAGGCCGCGGCCGTCACCCGCGCCGCCCTCGACCCCTCGCTCGTCGCGGGCCGGGGCGCCGACCTCGGGTTCGCCGAGCAGGAGGCCGAGGACGCCGCCACCGACGGCACGGTGATCGGCCCGGGCACGGCCGCGTACACCCTGCCCGCCGAGGCGTCCGGCCGCAGCGCGGTGACGCTGAAGCCGGGCCAGTACGTCGAGTTCACGCTGCCGAGCGCGGCCAACGCGATCAGCGTCCGCTACAGCATTCCGGACGCGCCAGCCGGCGGCGGCATCACCTCGCCGCTGGACGTCTCGCTGGCGGCGAAGAGCGGCGGCGGTGTCCAGGGCCGCAAGACGATGACGCTCACCTCGCAGTACGCCTGGCTCTACAACCAGTACCCGTTCTCCAACGACCCCGACGCGGACCTGCTCTACCCCGACCAGTGGATCACCGAGTGCGCGTGCGTGCCGGACCAGACCACGCCGACGCCGACGGTCGCCAAGCCGTTCCGCCCCAACCATTTCTACGACGAGCAGCGGCTGCTGCTCGGCCGCACCTACCAGGCGGGGGAGAAGGTCCGGCTCACGGTGCCGAAGGGCGCCGCGACCACCACGGTCGACCTGATGGACTCGCAGCTGGTGGCCGCGCCGAAGATCGACCTGCTGGCGGCGAACGTGCTGGCCTTCGGCGCCGACCCGACCGGCCGCCGGGACTCCGCGGACGCCATCGACAAGGCGATCGCCTTCGCCAGGCGGGCGCACCTGAAGGTCTACATCCCGCCGGGCACCTTCCAGGTCAACCGGCACATCGTGGTGGACCACGTCACGATCGAGGGCGCCGGCAACTGGTACACGGTCATCAAGGGCCACCAGGTCACGCTGAGCAAGCCCGCTCCTGGGGGCACCTCCCAGCCCGCAGGGCCTGGGGGAGGGTCGCTCCACACCGGTGTCGGCTTCTACGGCAAGGACGCGGCGGACGGCGGCAGCAGCGACGTGCACCTGTCCGGCTTCGCCATCGAGGGCGACGTCCGGGACCGGGTGGACACCGACCAGGTCAACGGGATCGGCGGCGCGCTCAGCGACTCCACCATCTCCGGCCTGTACATCCAGCACACCAAGGCCGGCATGTGGTTCGACGGCCCGATGCACGACCTGACGATCACCGGCAACGAGATCGTGGACCAGACCGCGGACGGCATCAACTTCCACACCGGCGTGACCGATTCGGTGGTGCGGAACAACGTCGTCCGCAACACCGGTGACGACGGGCTGGCGATGTGGTCGGACAAGGTCGAGGACGCGAACGACACCTTCGACCACAACACCGTCCAGACGCCGGTGCTCGCCAACGGCATCGCGATCTACGGCGGCACCGACAACACCGTCTCCGGCAACCTGGTCGCCGACCCGATCCGCGAGGGCAGCGGCATCCAGGTCGGCTCCCGGTTCGGCGCCGAGGCGTTCACCGGCCACCTGTGGATCACCGGCAACACCACGGTGCGGGCGGGCACTTACGACCTGAACTGGAACATCGGGCTCGGCGCGATCTGGTTCTACGCGCTGGAGAAGAACATCAGCGCCGACATCGAGGTGACCGGGGACGACTTCCTCGACAACACCTACAACGCGATCATGCTGGTGAGCGACTTCCCGGTGAAGGACCTCTACTCGATCACCAACGTGCACTTCAAGGACATCAAGGTGGACGGCACCGGCACGTCGGTGCTGAGCGCGCGGGTCGCCGGCGGCGCCACCTTCCAGAACGTGGACGCCCGCAACGTGGGCGCGGTCGGCGTCAACAACTGCGGTTCGTTCAACTTCACGCCCAGCGGCTCGGAGTTCACGCTCACCGACCTCGGCGGCAACGACGGCGGGGGCACCACCGGGGACTGGCTCGCCCCGTGGGAACTGCCCAACACGATCACCTGCGACGACCGTCCCGCGGTGGTGCCGCCGCCGGCCCCCTCGGCATGGTGACGCGCTGAGCGCACGCCTTCGGTGAACCGCGGCCGCCCGGCCCTCCCCCCGGGCGGCCGCGGTCGTGTGGGCCCGGCGGCCGATTGCCGGGGCGCGCCTACGGGTTGCCTACGGGTTGGGGCGGCCGGACCTGGTGTTCACCCAGGCCGGGCCGCCCGCCGCGTGGAAGACGGCCATCGGCAGCGCCCCGAGCGCGGCCGCGACGCAGGCCGCGCCGGGGTGGTCGCCGGGGCGGGCCCAGTACAGGCTCAGCCCGGCGACCACGAAGAGCGCCCAGCCCCCGATCGCGTTCGGCACCGGCCCGTTGCCCGTCACGCTCGGGTACGGGCGGCCGGTGATGCCGCTGACGAAGTGCGGCAGCGCGTTCGCGGCCATCAACCCGGCGAACGCGCTGAGCAGGACGGTCTGGGTCATGGCGGTGCTCCTGGAGTCGAGAGCGGGCGGGCCGGTGCGGGTGCGGGTGCGGGTGCCGGTGCCGGTGCCGGACCGCGGCCGGGGTACGGGCCCGGCCGCGGCGCATGGGGGCGCAACACGGCGCAACGCGGTACGGAATGGCGTGAAACGGTGTGTCGCGGCACGCCTCGGCCGCACGACGCGGCACGTTTCGTGCAACGCGTGTTGACTCAAATGACGGTAGCGGTCGCCGGCCCTTCGGTCAACGCGTGTAGGCTGAATCCGTGACGCCCCCGGCTACGCCGCCGACCGCCTCCGGTTCGGCCTCCACCGCCCCCTCCGACTCGGCCTCCGGCCCGGCCCGGACGACCACGCGGGCCGAGCGGCGGCGTGCCACCGAGGCCCGTATCCTCGCCGCCGCGCGCCGGCTGTTCGCCGAGGTCGGGTACGAGCGGGCCACCGTACGGGCCATCGCCGCCGCGGCGTACACCGATCCGAGCCTGGTCACGCGCTACTTCGGTTCCAAGGAGGCACTCTTCCAGCAGGTCGCGCGGATGGCGCCGGACGACGTCTCCGCCGAGACGATCGAGGGGATCGCCGAGCAACTGCTGGCCGCGCTCGCCGACAAGCTGTCGGACGAGCCGACCGACGTGATGGCGGTGCTGCGGTCGATGTTCACCCGTCCCGAGGCGGTGGTGGAGGCCCGCGAGGCGATGCTGGAGCAGCAGCGGCGCACCGCCGAGCGGATCGACGGGGAGGCACCCGACCTGCGGGCGGGGCTGGTCGGCGCGATCACGATCGGCGCGGTCGTCGGGCGGCACCTGCTCGGGCTCGACGGGTTGCGGGACGCCTCGCCGGAGCAGGTCGTCGCGATGCTGCGGCCGGCCTTCCACGAACTGCTCGGCGTCCCGAACCCCCCGAGCGCCCCGAATCCCCCGAACCCCCCGAACCCCCCGGCCGCCCCGAACTCCCCGGCCGCCCCGCCCGGTTAGCCGAAGGACCCTCGCCCGGTTCCGGGGCGCGGCTCACTCCGGGGCGCGCTCCGCGCCGGCCTTCAGGGAGGCGGCCTCGGTGTCGACCATGCGGCGGATCGTGGCGGCGCCGAGGCGGCCGAGGAGGGCGCCGGCCGGGCCTTCCATGGCGAAGGTGAGGACGACCTCGCAGCGGTCCGCGCCGTCGGGGCGGACGACGTGGTCGGCCCACTGCCGGACGCCGCCGGCGCTGCGGCTCCAGCGGAAGCGGCGGCCGGGCTCGACGGTGTCGACGGTGTACGTGGTGGGGCGGCGGCCCGGTTGGGTGAGGGTGACCGGCGTGCCGACGGCGAGTTCGGCCGCGCCGTGGACCTCGGCCGCGGTGACCGTGGGGGTCCACCGCGGCCAGCCGCCGAGGTCGGCCAGCAGCGCCCACACCGTCCGCGCCGACGCGTCCACCCGCATGTGCGTCTCGTACCGCATGCCCGCCTCCCGGGGTCCGGCTGTCTTGACCATTTGGTCAAGTCGCTCGCCCCCACCCTAGCCCTTGCGGTCACGTAGGGTGAGGGATGTGAGCGCGAAGGACGAGTTGACCGGCGCCGTGCTCGATCACCTGCTGAGCGACGCCGGCCGGGAGGGGCTCGACGGGAGCCTGCGCTCGCTCGCCGGGGCGATCGGGGTCGGCCACTCGCTGCTGCTGTACCACTTCGGTTCGCGCGAGGGCCTGCTGGTCGCGGTGCACGAGGCGTGCGAGCGCCGCGAGCGGGCGCACCTCGCGGCCTTCGGCGCCGAGGACGCCGATCCGGCTACGACGATGCGCCGGATGTGGCGGCACCTCGCCGAGCCCCGGATGTGGCCGCTGTACCGCGTCGGGTTCGCGCTGCGGGCCCGCCGGCCCGGCGTGGACGAGACCCGCGAGCCGTGGATCGACGAACTGCTGCCGCTGGTAAGGGCGGTGGGCGTCCCCGCCGGCCGGGCCCGGGCCGAGGCGCTGCTGTGGCTGGCCACCAGCCGCGGCCTGCTGCGGGAACTCACCACGGGCGCCGACCCGTTGGCGGTCGACGCCGCGGCCGAGGCGTTCTTCGCGCACTACGTGACGGCGGCGCGCGAGCGCTGATCCGGGGCCTGCGCCCGCCGACTCGCCTGCCCCGGAAGGGTGTTGTGCGTGTCCAGGCCGTTGCGGTGATCCGCCAGCGGCAAACCGGGCGAAGGGGGTGAAGCGCGCCGCCGGACGAAGGGGCCGGGACGGGTCCCAGGGGGAGGTGCTACGGCCAGACCAGGCAGTAGAGCTGGTGGCCGGACTCCTCGCAGCGGCGGGCGAAATCCTGCCATTCGTGCAGCATCTGGTAGATCACGAACGCGTCGCGCGGGCCGCGCCGGTCGGGCACCGTGGACCAGATGAAGGCGGCGGCGCCCAACGACTCCTCGTTGGCGGTGCGCAGCGGGTCGACCACGGACGCCGGCAGCCGGACCACGGCGTAATCCGGGTGCAGGACGACGAGTTCGAGCGGCGGGACCTTCGACGGAGGTATGCCCTCGATGCCGGTGAGCACCATCGCGGCCATCGTCTCCGGCTTGACCTTGGTGTACATGCCCTGGCCGAGTTCGTCCCCCCCGAGTTCCTCCGGGCGCATGGAGATCGGGACGCGGGCCGCCGTGGCCCCGTCGGGCGCGCCGAAGTACTTGTAGGTCACCCCCACTCGGCCACCCCTGCTCCTGCCCTCTGCGGTCGGTCGCTGTTCCGGGCGGTCGGCCCCGGAGTCGTTGTTCTCCTGCGGTACGCGATCGGCGGGCCGGCGTCGCCGGCCGGTGGGACGGGGGTTTTCGGGCTCGCGATCGCCCGGCACGTCGCCCGGTTCACCACCGCGCTGCTGCATTCCACTACCCGACCATCCGTCGACCCAACCATGCAACCCGATCATCGTCTCAGATACGAGGTCGAGACGTTGCGGCGCAACGCCCGTCGTTTGAGAGCATGTGCCTGTGAGCTATCCGTACGAAGCACCAGTGTCCCAGGAACTCTTCGACCGCGCGGCGGCCGTGACCCCAGGTGGCGTGAACTCCCCGGTGCGGGCGTTCCGCGCGGTGGGCGGCACGCCGCGGTTCATGGTCTCCGGTGCGGGCCCGTACCTGACCGACGCCGACGGGCGCGAGTACGTCGACCTCGTCTGCTCGTGGGGACCGATGATTCTCGGCCACGCGCACCCGGAGGTGATCGCGGCCGTGCAGGCGGCGGTGGTCGGGGGCACCTCCTTCGGTACGCCCACCGAGGGCGAGGTCGCGCTCGCCGAGGCGATGGTGGCGCGGGTCGAACCGCTGGACCAGGTGCGCCTGGTGTCGTCGGGCACCGAGGCCACGATGTCGGCGATCCGGCTGGCCCGCGGCTTCACCGGCCGCGCGAAGGTGGTGAAGTTCGCCGGCTGCTACCACGGTCATGTGGACGCGCTGCTGGCCGCCGCCGGTTCCGGGGTGGCCACCTTCGGGTTGCCGGACACCCCCGGGGTGACCGGCGCGCAGGCCGGCGACACCATCGTGCTGCCGTACAACGACATCGAGGCCGTACGGGCCGCGTTCGCCGCGCACCCGGGAGAGATCGCCTGCGTCATCACCGAGGCGTCGCCGGGCAACATGGGCGTCGTGCCGCCGCGGGACGGCTTCAACGCGCGGCTCAAGGAACTGTGCACGGCCGAGGGCGCCCTCTACATCTCCGACGAGGTGATGACCGGCTTCCGGGTCAGCGCGGCCGGCTGGTACGGCATCGACGGGGTGCGCCCGGACCTGCTGACCTTCGGCAAGGTGATGGGCGGCGGCTTCCCGACCGCGGCCTTCGGCGGCCGCGCCGACGTGATGGCCGCGCTCGCCCCGGCCGGGCCGGTCTACCAGGCCGGCACGCTCTCCGGTAACCCGGTCGCCACCGCCGCCGGGCTGGCCCAACTCCGCCTGCTGGACGCGGCCGCGTACGCCCGGCTCGACGCGGTCTCCGCGCAGATCCGCGAACTGGTGAGCGCCGCGCTGGACAAGGAGGGCGTCGCGCACCGGGTGCAGACCGCGGGCAGCATGTTCTCCGTCTTCTTCACCGACGCCGAGGTACGGGACTTCGACGACGCGAAGAAGCAGGAGGCGTACCGTTTCACCGCTTTCTTCCACGCGATGCTGGCGCAGGGCGTCTACCTGCCGCCGTCCGCGTTCGAGTCCTGGTTCGTGTCGACCGCACACGACGAGCAGGCGGTGCAGCGGATCGCCGCGGCGCTGCCCGCCGCCGCACGTGCCGCAGCGGAGGCCCACGCATGAGTGCCGATCCCACCGAGCTGACCGTCGTGCACCTGATGCGCCACGGCGAGGTGCACAACCCCGAGGGGGTGCTGTACGGGCGGCGGCCCGGCTACCACCTCTCCGAACTCGGCCGGCAGATGGCCGACCGGGTCGCCGGGCACCTGTCGGGGCGTGACATCCGCCACGTCGTCGCGTCCCCGCTGGAGCGGGCGCAGGAGACCGCGGCGCCGATCGCGAAGGCGTTCTCGCTGGACATCGCGACCGACCCGCGGCTGATCGAGGCGGCGAACATCTTCGAGGGCAAGACCTTCGGGGTCGGCGACGGCGCGCTGAGCCGGCCGGCGAACTGGAAGTACCTCACCAATCCGTTCCGGCCGAGCTGGGGGGAGCCGTACGTCGACCAGGTGGTGCGGATGATGGCGGCGCTGGGCGCGGCGCGGGACGCCGCGCGCGGGCACGAGGCGGTGTGCGTCAGCCACCAGTTGCCGATCTGGATCGTGCGGTCCTACGCGGAGCGGCGCAGGTTGTGGCACGACCCGCGGAAGCGCCAGTGCACGCTGGCGAGCGTGACCAGCTTCACGTTCCAGGGCGACGAGATCATCTCCGTCGGCTACAGCGAGCCGGCGATCGACCTGGTCCCGGCGAGGTTGCGGGCGGGCGCGAAGCCGGTACGGGGCTCGGTGGGCGCGTAGGCGCGTAGCCGGCAGGCGGGTAGGCGCACCCTGGGTCCGTCACGGAAGAGGGTGCGCACGTAGGTAAGGGGCGCTGGGAGGTACTCCCCGCGCCCCTTTTCGCTGCCCTTTTCCGTCAGGGCACCGTGCCCCTTTGCTTGGCACCCTTCTCGCGCATATGCCAGCTCCGGGCCTCTTTTAAGGTGATCTGTTTAGCCCATAAGTGGGCTATTCGGCGGAGAGCCCCCGTTTCCCCATGACCGTGAGGAAGTGGTGAGGGGCAACGACGCGGACGCAGAACGCAGACGCAGAACGCAGACGCCGAGAGACGGGGATCGCATGAGTGCCATGACCCGAAGGGCCCTGTTGACCACCACCGCCGGAGCCGCCGCGGGTGTCGCCGTGGCGGGCTGCAGCGCCAAGGAGGGGGGCACCTCGGGTTCCGCCCCGAGTGCCCGCAAGACGGGGGAGCACTCCGGCGCGAGTGGCGCGAAGGCCCCGTCGACGACCGTGCGGCTGATCGGCGACGGCTCCACCGCCGACACCGGCCCGCAGCCCGGCCAGCCCGTGGTGGACCGGCTGGAGCCGGGCCAGACGCCCCCGCAGTTCGTGGTCTTCTCCTGGGACGGCGCCGGCGAGATCGGCAACGGCCTCTTCCCCCGCTTCCGCAAGCTCGCCGACGACCACGGCGCCAAGATGACCTTCAACCTCTCCGGCCTCTACCTGCTGCCGGAGGGCAAGAAGCTGCAGTACGCGCCGCCGAACAGCCCGCTCGGCGCATCCGACATCGGGTACCTCGCCGACGACCACATCAAGATGACGCTCGACAACCTGCGGCAGGCGTGGAACGCCGGCCACGAGATCGCCACCCACTTCAACGGCCACTTCTGCGCCGGCGCCGGCAGCGTCGGCCGCTGGACCCCGGCGGACTGGAAGAGCGAGATCGACCAGGCCGTGTCGTTCGTCACCCAGTGGAAGACGAACACCGGCTGGCACGACGACGAGCCGCTGCCGTTCGACTACGAGAAGACCCTGATGGGCGGCCGCACCCCCTGCCTGCTCGGCCAGGACAGCCTGCTGCCCACCGCGGCCGCGCTCGGCTGGCGCTACGACACCAGCAACCCCGGCGGCAACCAGACCTGGCCGGACAAGATGCAGGGCCTGTGGAACTTCCCGCTCCAGCTCATCCCGTTCCCGGGGCACACGTTCGAGGTCCTGTCGATGGACTACAACATGCTCGCCAACCAGTCCCACGCCGCCACCAAGTCCGACCCGCGCAACTACCCGTACTGGCGCAGCCAGGCGACCGCCTCGTACGTCGCCGGGTTCCAGCGCGCCTACGAGACGAACCGCGCGCCCTTCTACATCGGCAACCACTTCGAGGACTGGAACGGCGGCATCTACATGGACGCCGTCGAAGGTGCCTTCCAGCACATCGCCTCGCTCGGCTACAAGGACGTGCGGCTGGTCTCCTTCCAGCAGCTCACCGACTGGCTGGACGCCCAGGACCCGGCGATGCTGGCCAAGCTGCGCGAGCTGGAGGTCGGCGGGCAGCCGCCCGGCGGCTGGAAGGAGTTCACCGGGCAGGTGCCGGCCTCCGACGCGACCGGGGCCGCCCCCGCGACCGGAGCCGCGCCCTCGGTGCCGGCGGCGACCTGACCCTCGCATCCTTACTTGGGGCAATTGCCGTCTTTGGGGTTGACGGTGGGGGGGTGCGGAAGATCGTCCGAGGGCCCATGCGAAACTTTTCACATGAGTTCTCCGTGCGCCTTCGGTCGCCGCCTGCTCCGTCGTGCCGCCGCGCCGGCCGGAGCCGTGGCGCTGGCGCTGACGCTCGCCGCATGCAGTTCGTCCACGTCGTCGTCCGGCGCCGGCAACTCCAACTTCGTCGGTGGCAACGGCGACATCACGATGGTCAAGGCCGGCCAGCGCAAGCCCGCCCCGGAACTGTCCGGCAAGACCGTGGCCGGCGCCACCACCAGCCTCGCCGCGTACAAGGGCAAGGTCGTCGTGGTCAACATCTGGGGGTCGTGGTGCGCGCCCTGCCGGGCCGAGGCGCCCAACCTGGCCAAGGTCGCCACGGCCGAGGCGGGCAAGGGCGTCCAGTTCCTCGGCATCAACACCCGTGACCTGGACCGCTCCAACGCCGCCCGGTTCGACAAGCGCTTCGGCATCACCTACCCGAGCCTGTACGACCCGTACGGCAAGCTGATCCTGAAGTTCCCCAAGGGCAGCCTCAACCCGCAGAGCCTGCCGGCCACCCTCGTGATCGACCGGCAGGGCCGGGTCGCGGGGCGGGCGCTGGCCGCGCTCACCGAGGACCAGCTGCACAAGCTGATCGACCCCGTCGCCGCGGAGAAGTGACGTGGCGGGCGGCACTCTCCTCCTGGCCGGCAGCGCGGACACGGTGACGTCCGGAGCGCTCATCGCGGCCATACCGATCGCGATGTTCGCCGGGCTGATCTCCTTCGCCTCGCCCTGCGTCCTGCCGCTCGTGCCCGGCTACCTCTCCTACGTGACCGGCGTCACCGGCAGCGACCTCGGCGAGGCCCGGCGCGGGCGGATGTTCGCCGGGTCGCTGCTGTTCGTGCTCGGCTTCAGCGCGGTGTTCGTCTCCGGCGGTGCCCTGTTCGGCAACTTCGGCTCCGACCTCCAGGAGCACCGGCAGCTGCTGACCCGGATCTTCGGCTCGCTCACCATCGTGCTCGGGCTCGCCTTCATGGGCATCCTCGGCGGCATCACCCAGCGGGAGTTCCGCTTCCACTACCGGCCCGGGGTCGGGCTGGCCGGCGCCCCGCTGATCGGCGCCATGTTCGGGCTGGGCTGGACGCCCTGCGTCGGACCGACGCTCGGCGCGGTGCAGTCGCTGGCCTTCAGCAACGCCAGCGCCGGGCGCGGCGCGCTGCTGATGGTCTTCTACTGCCTGGGCCTCGGGGTGCCCTTCATCGTGGCCGCGCTGGCCTTCCGCCGTACGCTGGGCGCCTTCGGGTGGGTCAAGCGGCACTACGCGTGGGTCATGCGGATCGGCGGCGGCATGCTCGTCGCCGTCGGGGTGCTGCTCGTCACCGGCGTGTGGGACCACATCACCTACCAGATGCAGATCTGGTCCAGCGGCTTCTCCACAGGGGTCTGAACCGTGAGCATCACGCACAAGCCAAGCGACGGCCGTGTCCCCGGCCAGGGCCCCGGGCCGGACGCCGGCCGGGACCGCGACGTCCGGGAGGACCAGGACCCCGGCATCCAGGAAGAGGGGACCGGCGGCGAGGACGGCCTCGGTGCCGCGGGCGCGCAGCTGTCCACCCAGCCGGTGGACACCCTGGCCAGCGGGCCCTCGCTCGGCGTGCTCGGCTGGCTGCGCTGGATGTGGCGGCAGCTCACCTCGATGCGGATCGCGCTGATCCTGCTCTTCATGCTGTCGCTGGCCGCGATCCCCGGCTCGCTGATCCCGCAGCACAGCGACGAGCTGAAGGTCGCGGCGTTCAAGAAGGCGCACCCGGACATCAGCCCGCTGTACTCCAAGCTGGACCTGTTCCACGTCTACGGCTCGCCGTGGTTCTCGGCGATCTACATACTGCTGTTCATCTCGCTGGCCGGCTGCATCGTGCCGCGCAGCTGGCAGTTCGTCGGGCAGCTGCGGGCCAAGCCGCCGGCCGCGCCCCGGCACCTGGTCCGGCTGCCCGCGTACAGCACCTGGCACACCGACGCGAGCCCGGAGCAGGTCGCGCAGGCGGCCCGGAAGGCGCTGCGCGGGCGGCGGTTCCGGGTCAACGCCACCGGCACATCGGTGGCCGCCGAGAAGGGCTATCTGCGGGAGGCCGGCAACCTCTGCTTCCACGTGGCCCTGTTCGGCCTGCTGATCGGCTTCGCCTGGACCTCGCTGAACGCGGCGTCCGGCGGCAAGCTGGTCGTCGAGGGCCAGGACGGCTTCGTCAACAACCTCACCCAGTACGACGACTTCTCCGGTGGCACGCTCTACGGCGCCGACGACCTCAAGCCGTTCGGCTTCACGCTGGACAGCTTCGACGACCAGTACGCCACCAGCGGCCCGGAGCGCGGCACCGCGCTGAAGTTCCAGGCGAACATCCACTACTGGAGCGGCACCAGCGGCGCGCACACCACGAAGGGCACGATCTCCACCAACCACCCGCTGAACATCGGCGGCGAGAAGGTGTACCTGATCTCGCACGGCTACGCGCCCGTGGTCACCGTCAAGGACGCCCAGGGCAATGTCGCCTACCAGGGCCCGGTGCCGTTCCTGCCGCAGGACGCCAACCTGACCTCGACCGGTGTGATCAAGGTCCCGGACGCGATGGGCAAGAACGGCAAGCCCGACCAGCTCGCGTTCGAGGGCTACTTCACGCCGACCGGTGACACCTCGCGCGGCCCGATGTCGCTCTTCCCCGGCGAACTGCAGCCGATCCTGTGGCTCAACGCCTACCACGGCGACCTCGGCCTGGACTCCGGCATCGCGCAGAACGTCTACCAGCTCGACACCACGCACATGAAGCAGTTCAAGCTGAACACCAAGACCGGTGTGAACGGCGTCGCGCTCGGCCCGGGCGACTCCATGGACCTGCCCGGCGGCGCCGGCACCCTGGAGTTCGACGGGGTCAAGCGCTGGGCCAGCTTCAGCATCTCCCACCAGTCCGGCAACGAGCTGGCTCTGGTCAGCGGCATCGTCGCGATCCTCGGCCTGATGGGGTCGCTGTTCATCCAGCGGCGCCGGATCTGGGTGCGGGCGGTGCCGTCCGACCGCGGCACCCTGGTCGAGATGGGCGGCCTCGGCCGCAGCGAGTCGGCCAGGATCGCCGACGAGTTGGGCGAACTCGTCGACCAGCTCCAACCGGCCGCCCCGGTCAGATCCGCCGCCGCGCGGACCGACGACCCCGAGCCGGCCGACGACTCCGCTGCCGATCCGGCCACCGGGTCCGCGTCCGAGCGCCCCTCCGATACCGCCGACGAGGCCACACCCGGGACCGTATCCGGGTCCGGCGCCTCGAACGCCCCCGACGAACCGCAAACCCCGCCCGACGACGAAGGAGCCCGCGCGTGAACCTCGCGGCCGCGGTCAACGAGAACTTCGCGAACTACAGCAACTACCTGATCCGCTCGGCCATGTTCGTGTACGCGCTGGCCTTCCTCGCGCACCTCGCGGAGTGGGTCTTCGGCGGCCGCAGCAAGATCGCCGTGCAGTCGGCCGCGCTCACCCGGGAGGCGGCCCAGGACGCGGCCACACCCGCGGTGGCAGTGCGCTCGGCAGGCGGCACCACCACGCTGGAGCGCCCCAAGGTCGTCACCCGCTCCTCCGCCAGCGACCGCGACATCGCGGACGGCCCGGGCGCCGCGGGCGACAACGACAAGGGCGACCTGTACGGCAGGATCGCGATCTCCTTCACCGCCCTGGCGTGGCTGCTGCACGTCAGCGGCGTCGCCTTCCGGGCCGCCTCGGTGCAGCGCGCGCCGTGGGGCAACATGTACGAGTTCTCCACCACGTTCGGCGCGGTGGCGGTCGGCGCGTACCTGCTGCTGCTGGTGCTGAAGAAGAACGTCCGCTGGATCGGGCTCTTCCTGACCACGTCGGTGCTGCTCGACCTGGGCCTGGCGCTGTCGGTGCTCTACACCTCCAGCGAGCAGCTGGTGCCGGCGCTGCACTCGTACTGGCTGTGGATTCACGTGTCCTGCGCGATCATCTCCGGCGCGGTGTTCTACCTCGCGGCCGTCGGCACGCTGCTCTACCTGTTCCGCGACCACTACGAGATGGCGCTGCTGGCCGGGCGGGCGCAGGACAACCGCTGGGGCGACATCATGCGGCGGCTGCCGGCCGCCGCGAGCCTGGACAAGTTCGCGTACCGGATGAACGCGCTGGTCTTCCCGCTGTGGACGTTCACCATCATCGCGGGCGCGATCTGGGCGCAGGCCGCGTGGGGCCACTACTGGGAGTGGGACCCGAAGGAGACCTGGTCGTTCATCACGTGGGTGGTGTACGCCGGTTACCTGCACGCCCGCGCGACCGCCGGGTGGAAGGGCCGCAAGGCCGCGTACCTGGCGCTGGTCGCCTTCGCGTGCTTCCTGTTCAACTACTACGGCGTGAACATCTTCGTGACCGGCAAGCACTCCTACGCCGGGGTGTGACGAAGCTCGCCTCGCGGCGTACCGCTCACCGGGACGGTACGGCTCACTCGCCTTCGGGGGAGGGGGCCGTGCCGTCCCCGCGCTTCTGCCGGTTCAGCTCGGCGAGCGAGCGCAGGAACTCGGGGTTGTCGTCCGGCGGCACCCAGTCCTCCCGCGGTGCCTCGAGCAACTGGCCGTCCAGCGGCCGGCGCTCGGCCGGGCGGGACAGCTCAGGCCCCCACGTGGGGCGGACCGCGCCGCGCGGGCCCGGCACCCGCCGCTTGCCCAGCGCCAGCCAGGCCAGCGGGCCGATCAGGATCTCGCCGAAGAAGAGCACGATCAGCAGCCAGACCACCTTCGGCAGGCCGCGCACCTGCCGGTCCGGCGTGCCGAGGCAGTCCACGAACGCGTATATCCATACCGCGATCACCAGCAGGAACGGCATGTAGCGCGTCATTTCGAGAACCCCGGCACCATGTTGACCAATCCTTGACCCCACCCAGGTTACGTCCTGGCGTCCGGCGTCCGGCGGCCCGGCCGCGTACCGCCGCCACGGGGTGGAAGACTGACCGCATGGCTTACGACGATCTCCGCTCGCTGCTGAGGGCACTGGAGAAGGACGGCGACCTCAAGCGGATCACCGCCGAGGTGGACCCGTACCTCGAAGTCGGGGAGATCACCGACCGGGTGAACAAGGCCGGTGGCCCCGCGCTGCTCTTCGAGAACGTGCGCGGCTCGCTCGCCCCGCTGGCGATGAACGTGTACGGCACCGACCGGCGGCTGCTGAAGGCGCTGGGCCTGACGTCGTACGCCGACATCGGGGAGAAGATCGGCGGGCTGCTCAAACCGGAGCTGCCGCACGGGTTCGTCGGCGTGCGGGAGGCGTTCGGCAAGCTCGCCGGGATGGTGCACGTGCCGCCGAAGAAGGTGAAGGACGGCCCGGTGCAGGAGGTCGTGCTCACCGGCGACGACGTGGACCTGGACCGGCTGCCCGCGCTGTTCACCTGGCCGCAGGACGGCGGGTCCTTCTTCAACCTCGGCCTGACCCACACCAAGGACCCGGTCAGCGGGGTGCGCAACCTCGGCCTGTACCGGCTCCAGCGGCACGACCGGCGCACCATCGGGATGCACTGGCAGATCCACAAGGACAGCCGCAACCACTACCAGGTCGCCCAGCGGCGCGGCGAGCGGCTGCCGGTGGCGATCGCGTTCGGCTGCCCGCCCGCGGTGACCTACGCCTCGACCGCGCCGCTGCCCGGCGACATCGACGAGTACCTGTTCGCCGGGTTCGTGCAGGGCAAGCGGGTGGAGATGGTGGACTGCAAGACGGTGCCGCTCCAGGTGCCCGCGCACGCCGAGGTGGTGCTGGAGGGCTGGCTGGAGCCCGGGAAGACGCTGCCGGAGGGGCCGTTCGGCGACCACACCGGCTTCTACACCCCGCAGGAGCCGTTCCCGGCGCTGACCATCGACTGCGTGACGATGCGGAAGCGGCCGGTGTTCCAGTCGATCGTGGTCGGCCGCCCGCCGACCGAGGACGGGCCGCTGGGGCGGGCCACCGAGCGGTTCTTCCTGCCGCTGCTGAAGATCATCGTGCCGGACATCGTGGACTACCACCTGCCGGAGGCGGGCGGCTTCCACAACTGCGCGATCGTCTCGATCGACAAGAAGTACCCCAAGCACGCGCAGAAGACGATGCACGCGGTGTGGGGCGCCCACATGATGTCGCTCACCAAGCTGATCGTGGTGGTGGACGCCGACTGCGATGTGCACGACCTGCACGAGGTGGCCTGGCGGGCGTTCGGCAACACCGACTACTCCCGCGACCTGACGGTGGTGGAGGGCCCGGTCGACCACCTCGACCACTCGTCGTACCAGCAGTTCTGGGGCGGCAAGGCCGGCATCGACGCGACCCGTAAGCTGCCGGAGGAGGGCTACACCCGTGACGGCGGCTGGCCGGAGATGGTGCTCTCCGACCCGCAGACGGCGGAGCTCGTGACGAAACGGTGGAAGGAGTACGGATGGTGAGCGACGCACGCGAGGCCGCCGGGCGGCTGCCGAAGACGAGAACCGCACTTTCGTGCCGAGCGGGCGGTGGGGGTACTCCCCCTGGCTCCGCCGGGGGCACCCCCACCCAGGCGGCAGCGCTGGGAGAGAGCGGAGACGAGCTGTGAGCGCCACGACGCCGGATCTGTTCGAGTCGGAGCCGCGGCCCGACAGCAGGGTGCGGGCCTTTCTGCGGCTGGTGATGATCGAGCACTCGGTCTTCGCGCTGCCGTTCGCGTACATCGCCGCGCTGACCGCGATGTTCCGCGAGAGCCACAGCGTGCACTGGCGCCAACTGCTGCTGGTGACGGTGGCGATGGTGGGCCTGCGGACCTTCGCGATGGCCTGCAACCGGATCATCGACCGGGAGATCGACGCCCGCAACCCGCGCACCGCCAAGCGCGAACTGGTCACCGGCGCGCTGTCGGTGCGCTCGGCGTGGACCGGGGCGCTGGCGGCCGTGGTGGTCTTCCTCGGCGCCGCCGCGCTGCTCAACCCGCTGTGCCTGGCGCTGGCGCCGGTCGCGGTGGTGCCGATGGTGGTCTACCCGTACGGCAAGCGGTTCACCAACTTCCCGCACGCGATCCTGGGTGTCGCGCAGGCGATGGGGCCGATCGGCGCGTGGCTTGCGGTGACCGGCTCCTGGGACTGGCACGCGGTCGTGCTGGGCCTGGCGGTCGGGGTGTGGATCGGCGGGTTCGACCTGATCTTCGGCAGCCAGGACGTGGCCGCGGACCGGGCGCACGGCGTGAAGTCGGTGCCGGCCCGGTTCGGCATCCCGGCGGCGCTGTACGGGGCGCGGGTCTGCCATGTGATCACCACCGCGCTGCTGGTCTGGTACGGCGCCACGACCGGCGCGGGCGGCTTCTGGTGGGTGGGCATGGCGATCGTGGCCGGCGCGTTCGTCTACGAGCACTCGATCGTCAAGCCGCACGACCTGAGCCGGCTGAACCGGGCGTTCTTCACGGTGAACGGCGTCATCGGCATCACGCTCTTCGTCTTCGCGCTCTTCGACCTGATCGCGCGCGGCCTGGGCTGGTAGCGGGCAAACGGACATGTGAACGGCCCCGGCGGGAGGGTGTGATCCGCCGGGGCCGTCGCCGTCCTGTGTCACGCGTCTCGCGGCCCGCGCCGCACGGCACGCCTCACCGGGCGGGCGTCGTGCGGCGCGGGTGGGGCCGCGCTCAGAACATCGAGTTGTCCGAGCCGTCGCCGCCGAACTGCTTCATGATCGCGCTCACCACGTCCTGCGGGTTGAGCGCGACCGCGCCGCTCGGCGCGGAGATCGGTGCCGCGCTGCCCTTGAACCCGATGGTCAGCGGCAGCGGGCCGGTGGACTGGCTGTCCAACTGGTGGATGTCGAAGGTGATCGACTCGATCTTGCCGTCCTTGATGGCGACGTCGGCCGCGACCTTCTTGTTCGGCACGCCCTCGGCCTTCTGCAGGCTGTCCAGGTCGGACTGCTTCATGCCGGGGATCTGCTTGAGCGCCGGGGTGACGCCCGTGGCCACGTCCTTCGCGAACTGCTGCGCGGGCACGGTGACCGTGATGTGGTCGGCGCCGCCCTTCTTGCCGGCGTCGGCGAAGGTGGCGTCCTTCGTCAGCGCGGCGCGCAGCGAGGTGACGATCTGGTTCTGGGTCTGCGGGTCGAGCGTCGGGGTGGTCGAGCCGGAACCGCTGTCCGCGCCCTGGGCGGCGAGGGCGCTCTTGACGAACGCGCTCCACACCGTCGGGTCGATGCTGACCCACTTGCCCTTGAGCGCCGACCCCACCGAACCGGGCGTGCTGGTCAGGCCGTTGAGGTACTGCTCGTTGAACTGGTTGATGGAGTCGCCGTCGGACTTGCTGGTGTCGAGCTTCTCCAGGCCCTGGATGTCGGCCCGCAGGTAGACCTTCTGGTCGACCATGCGCACCTCGATCAGCTTCTTGCCGCTCGGGCCGTCGGTGGAGAGCAGGAAGCCCGCGGAGGAGCCCTTGGTGGCGTCCGCGCCCTTGCCGAAGCTCTTGCCGAGCAGGTTCAGCGACTGCTGCGAGCTGCCGCCGATCGTGACGTGCAGCGAGGCGAGCAGGTCGGCGTCGGCCTGCGTGAAGCCGTCCTCGTTCTTCATGGCCGAGTAGATCTGGGCGGAGGTGCCGCTGAAGCCCAGGTCGACGGAGACGGTGTTCTGCTTGCCGAGTTTCTGGAAGGCGTCGCTCACCTTTCCCTGGGGCGAGGCGGGGCTGTCCGCACCGCACGCTGCGGACCCGGCGGATATGAGGGCCACCACTCCGGCGGCGGCGAGGCCCTTGCGCATGCTGATGATGACGAACTCCTAGGAAAGGGGTGGGTAAGTGGACGAGCTGGAGCAGAAGCGTAACTGTGCGGGCGCTGTGGAATCACCCGGGTTGTTCAGGGCGAGTTGCCGGCCGGTTGGTTGCCGGAATCCGGCAACCGCTCAGCCGCCGTACGGTGGTTCGCCGGCCCGTACCTCGGCCGGCCGTTCACGGAACAGGTAGGCCGCGGCCACCCCGCCGACGAGGCCGAAGAGATGGCCCTGCCAGGAGACGCCGGTGTGCACCGGCAGCACGCCCCACAGGATGGAGGTGCCGTAGTACGCCCCGACGAGCAGGCCCACCACCAACTCCAGCGCGCGGCGGTCGACGAAGCCGCGCACCAGCAGATAGCTGAACAGGCCGAAGATCAGGCCGGACGCGCCCGCGGTGTTGGTGTGCGCGGGGGAGAACGCCCAGACGCCGAGCCCGTCGATGACGATGACGGCGAAGGCCACGCCCAGGAAGCGGCCGATGCCCCGCAGCGCGGCGATGAAGCCGAGCACCAGCAGCGGCAGGGTGTTGGACGCCACGTGCCCGTAGCCGAAGTGGATGAACGCCGAGGGGACGATGTCCACCAACTCGCCGGCCCTGCGCGGCTGGACGCCGAGGCTGTCCAGCCGGTGGCCGGTCGTCATGTCGACGACCTCCAGGGCCCACAGCAGCGCCACCCAGGCCACCATCAGCACTGCGGCGGAGGCGAGCCGGTCGCCGGCCGTGGCGGACGTGGTCCGGTCACGGGCGCGCAGCGGTGCGAGCAGCGCCCCCCCGCGGCCGGTGTACGCCGCGATGCGTCCGTACGCCACCGAATCCCCCCAATCCCGCCACGTCCCCACGTGGTTCAGTGCTCTCCAGTGTGCACGACGCCGCCGACACCGTCTGCGGTTCCCGTCCCGCTCGGGCCGATCGGCCGGAACCGTCCGTACCGGGGGAGACCCGGGCGAACCTGCCCGGGTCGGCGCCTTCCGCAGGTCGCGGCTACGCTCGACCGCGTGGAGGACGCGGACCGGGACGACCTGGACAACGTGGGCGGCAGGGACGGCGTGACGGACGCGGACGCCGGCCGGGGCGCGGGCGTGGGCGGCGGTGCGCCGGGGCGCGGTGGGCGCACCCCGTGGATCGTCGGCGTCTCCGGCGCCTCGGGCACGCCGTACGCGGCGGCGGTGCTGCGCGCGCTGCTGGCCGCCGGCGAGAGCGTGGACCTGGTGGTCAGCCGGGCCGCCCGGCTGACCCTGCTCGACGAGACCGGGGCGGCGGTGCGGGACGCGCACTGGCGGGAGGACCTGGCGCGGTGGCTGGCCCGCGGCGCCGACGGCCGTCCGGACGCCTTCGCCCCCGGCCCCGACCTGGCGGCCGTACGGTACTGGCCCGCGGGCGACCTCGCGGCCGGGCCGTCCTCGGGTTCGTATCCGGCCAAGGGCATGCTGATCGTGCCGGCCAGCACCGCGTGCGTGGCCGGGGTGGCGCTGGGCCTTTCCAAGGACCTGTTGCAGCGCGCGGCGAGCGTCACGCTCAAGGAGCGCAGGCCGCTGGTGGTCGCGGTGCGCGAGACCCCGTTGAGCGGTCAGACGCTGCGCCAGCTCACCGCGTTGGCCGACGCGGGCGCGGTGGTGCTGCCCGCCTCACCGGCGTTCTACGCCGGCGGCACCACGGCGCAGGAACTGGTGGACTTCGTGGCCGGGCGGGTGCTGGACGCGGCGGGCGTGCCGCACCGGTTGTACCGGCGGTGGACGGGCGAGCTCGGCGGTGCGTCGGGCGAGCGGGACGGGGCGTCGGGCGGGACACCGCACGGATCTTCCGACGGGTCGTCCGACGGGCCTTCCGACGGGTCGTTCGGCGGCATCGAAGTGTAGATGCGCAGGGCAAGAACCGTTTCATGCCTTAGATTCGTGTCCTGACAGCGCAGTCACCAGGCGAACGGGAGGGTCCAATCCGATGGACGCGGTGGACAGGCAGCTCATTCAGGCGTTGCGCGAGAACGGCCGGGCGTCCTACGCCGAGCTGGGCCGGCTCGTCGGTCTGTCCGGGCCGAGCGTCACCGATCGGATCAACCGCCTGGAGCAGGCTGGCGTGATCACCGGTTACCGCGCGACCGTCGCCCCCGCCGCGATGGGCCTGGGGGTGACCGCGCTGGTCGGGCTCCAGCTGTCGGACGCCGCCGACCACGAGGAGGTGGCCCGGCGGCTGTCGGACCTGGACGAGATCGAGGACTGCTGGTTCATCGCGGGCGACGACTCGTACATGCTCAAGGTCCGGGTCGGCGACGTGGACGGGCTCGAACACACCATCCGCAGGCTGTCCGGCACCAAGGGCGTGGCGAGGACCCGTACCACCATCGTGCTCTCCACCAAGTGGGAGAACCGGGTCGGGCACCTTCCCGAAGAGGTGTGACCGGGGCACTTCCGCCGGCTGCGCCGGGAGGTGCCCCCACCGCCGGCCGCGGGTCGGGGGAGTACCGTCGGGTGGGCCGAACCGCGTAGGAGGAGAGACACAGACATGGACGCTGGGCTCAAGCGCGAGCTGGAGGAGAAGGTCCACGCCGGCGAGCGGCTGACCCGTGAGGACGGGGTCGCGCTCTACGAGTCCGACGACCTGGCGTGGCTGGGCGGCCTCGCGCACGAGGTGCGCACCCGCAAGAACGGCGACGTGGTCCACTTCAACGTCAACCGCCACCTGAACATGACGAACGTGTGCACCGCGTCGTGCGCGTACTGCTCCTTCCAGCGCAAGCCGGGCGAGAAGGACGCGTACACGATGCGGATCGAGGAGGCCGTCCGGCTGGCCAAGGCCATGGAGGGCGACAACCTCACCGAGCTGCACATCGTCAACGGCCTGCACCCGACGCTGCCGTGGCGGTACTACCCGCGGTCGCTGAAGGCGCTCAAGGAGGCGCTGCCGCAGGTCTCGCTGAAGGCGTTCACCGCCACCGAGATCCACCACTTCGAGACGATCTCGGGCCTGTCCGCCTCCGACATCCTCGACGAACTGATCGACGCCGGCCTGGAGTCGCTGACCGGCGGCGGCGCCGAGATCTTCGACTGGGAGGTGCGGCAGCACATCGTGGACCACCGCACCCACTGGGAGGACTGGTCCCGCATCCACCGGCTGGCGCACTCCAAGGGCCTCAAGACCCCGGCGACGATGCTCTACGGCCACATCGAGGAGCCCCGGCACCGCGTCGACCACGTGCTGCGGCTGCGCGAACTCCAGGACGAGACCGGCGGGTTCCAGGTCTTCATCCCGCTGCGCTACCAGCACGACTTCGTGGACATGAAGGACGGCAAGGTCCGCAACACCCTCCAGGCCCGCACCACCATGGCCACCGGCGCGGAGGCGCTGAAGACCTTCGCGGTGTCCCGGCTGCTGTTCGACAACGTGCCGCACGTGAAGGTGTTCTGGGTGATGCACGGCCTGTCCACGGCCCAACTCGCCCTCAACCACGGCGCCGACGACATGGACGGCTCGGTCGTCGAGTACAAGATCACCCACGACGCGGACGACTACGGCACGCCCAACAAGCTGACCCGCGACGACATCCTCGACCTGATCAGGGACGCGGGCTTCCGTCCGGTCGAGCGCAACACCCGCTACGAGATCCTCCGCGAGTACCCGGGCCCCGACGGCTCCCGCCGGGAGTCGCCGCAGCCCATGCGGGTGTGACGCGGGTGACAGGAAAACGGCGGGCGGCCGCACGCGGGTAATAGGTACTCTGCTGCTATGGCACTTACCTTCGTACTCGATCCGGTGATCGACGACGACCTGCGCGAGGGCGTACTCGCGCTGTGGGCGGACGTGAGCAACGCGGGCGGCGCGGTCGGCTTCGTGCCGCCGGTCACCCCCGGGGAGATCGCGCCGTCCCTGGCGGAGTCGCTCGCCGAGGTCGAGGCGGGGCGGCGCCGGCTGCTCGTCGGCCGCGACGAGGACGGCCGGGTCGCCGCGACCGCGTTCCTCACGTACAACTCCCACCGGCTGATGACCCACTGGATCTGGCTCTACACGGTGATGGTCCACCCGCGCCACCAGGGTGCGGGGTACGGCCGGACGCTGCTGGCCGAGGCCGAGCGGGCCGCGCGCGGGCTCGGCGGGGTCGAGGCGATCCGGCTGACCTGCCGCGGCGGCCTCGGCCTCGAACGCTTCTATGCCTCCTGCGGCTACAAGGAGGTGGGCCGGGTGCCCAACGCGATCCGGGTCGCCCCGGACGACGACCGCGACGACGTCTTCATGCTGCTGCCCCTGTCCTAGGAGCGCGGAGCGCGGAGCGGGGAGGCGGGGGTGGGCCGAGGGCCGGGATCGGGGCGTGCTTCACTGGACGCATGCTCCGATACACCGCAATGCGCTTCGGCCTCATCGTCGGCAGCTTCGTGGTCATCTGGGGCCTGGTCCGGCTGCACATCCTGCCGGCCGGGCTCGGGAACTCGAACTACCTGTGGGTCGCCCTGCTCGCGCTGATCGTCTCCGCGCCGCTGAGCTTCGTGCTGCTGCGCGGCGCCCGTGAGCAGGCCGCCGCCCAGGTCTCCAGCCGGGTCGAGCGCACCCGGCTCAACCTGGCCGCCGCCGCGGGCCAGGAGGACGAAGCCGACGACGAGGCCCGCGAGGTCACGCACGGCGGGAAGCCGCACGCCGCCTGACCGGCCGGTCCCCGCGACCGACCACTGAGCACGGGGGAGGGTGGCGCCGGTGGGGACCCAGGGCAAGCGCGCGCAGCGCGTGCCGAGGGCGGTCCGCGAGCGGCAGATGCTGGACGCGGCCGTGGCCGTCTTCGCCCGCCGCGGCTACCGCGCCACCTCCATGGACGAGATCGCCGTCGCGGCGGGCGTCAGCAAGCCGCTGGTCTACCTCTACCTCAACTCCAAGGACGAGCTGTTCACCGCGTGCGTACGGCGCGAGGCCCAGGCGCTCAGCGCGGCGGTGCGCGCGTCCGTCGAGACCGGTGCCGCCCCTGACCGCCAACTGTGGTCCGGGCTGCTCGGGTTCTTCCGGTACACCGCCGAACATCCCGACGGCTGGAGCCTTCTCTACGGCCAGGCCCGCAGCGGGGGCGCTCCCTCCGGCGACGAGGTCGCCGCGATGCGGGCGGAGCTCGTCGACTTCGTCACCGCGTTGATCGGTTCCGCCGCGCGCGGGGCGCCCTGCGGGCCGGCGCTGCCCGAACGCGAGGTGCGGGCGCTGGCGCTCGCGCTCGTCGGTGCGGCGGAGTCCCTTGCGGGGTCCTCGCCGGACGGGCTGGAGACGGCCGCGACGTTGATGAACTTCGCGTGGGCCGGGCTCGGCAACCTTCTTGAGGGGAGTCCTTGGGTGCCCTGAGGACCTGGGGTACCTGACTCCCGGGGGTGCCCCTGACCCTCCGGGGTGCCTCGTTCGCTGCGATACGGGACCTTGCGGTCCGCGGTGGCTTGTCGCGCAGTTCCCCGCGCCCCTGGATGGTGCACCTCTTCCGCGGCGGCCGGCCACGACAGGGGCGCGGGGAACTGCGCGGGCAACCCCCCACCGGCAGGTGGTCCCTGAACCGGCAGGCAGGGGCACCCCGGGGGGTCAGCTTGCCCCGGAAACGTGGAGACCCCGCCGTGAGCGCACCTCGAACCGTGGTCCGGAAGCCGCGAAGGTGACCGTGGAGGGCAGCGGCACCGGAGCGCGGAATTCCGCGCGCACCGTCTCGCTCAAGCCGAGCGCAGCGACACTGCGGGCGACGGTCCACATCCCGTGGGCGATCGCGCGGGGGAAGCCGAGCGGCCGGGCCGTCCAGGCGTGCAGGTGGATCGGGTTGTAGTCGCCGGAGACACGGGCGTGGCGGCGCCCGAGGTCGGCCGGCAGCCGCCACTCCTCGACCGCGGGCAGCTCGGCTTCGGGGGCGCGGTCGGCCCGCGGCTCCTGCGGGCGGCCGGTGGCGTGCCGGGCCAGATACGTACTGCGGTCGGTCCACACCGGCTCCCCGCCGAGCAGGGCCTCCGTGACGAACACCACTTCCGTGCCGCGCCGATGCGGCCGCAACTCCTCGGCGTGGACGGCGATCTCGGGCCGGTCCCGGCTGGTGAGGGGCCGCCGCGCGGCGATCTCGATCGAGGTGTGCACCAGGCCCATCAGCGGCAGCGGGAAGTCCCGCGCGGCCATGATGCGCGCGGCGAGCGGGAATCCGAGGATGTGCGGGTAGGTGAGCGGCACCCGGTCGGCCGCGGGGGAGTAGCCGCAGACCTCCGCGTACCGGGCCATCCGCGCCGGGTCGATCCGTACGTCCGGCTCGGTCAGCCGCCGGTGCGGCAGCGCGGCGCCGGCCGAGGGCTTCTTGCCGATGCCGGTCAGCGCGCCGCGCCCCAGGGTGAGCAGCAGCGCCATCTCACGCCCCCAGCAGGGACTGGCCGCAGACGCGGACGACCTGGCCGGTGACGCCGCCGGAGCCGGCCGCCGCGAACCAGGCCACGGTCTCGGCGACGTCCTGCGGCTGCCCGCCCTGGCCGAGCGAGTTCATCCGCCGCCCGGCCTCGCGGATGAACAGCGGTACGGCGGCGGTCATCCGCGTCTCGATGAAGCCGGGGGCGACCGCGTTGACGGTGATGCCGCGCTCGCGCACCTCGGGGGCGGCGGCCAGCGCGCGGACGAAGCCGATGATGCCGGCCTTGGAGGCGGCGTAGTTGGTCTGGCCGACGTTGCCCGCGATGCCGGCGATGGACGCGGTGCCGACGATCCGGCCGTGCGGGCGGACCACGCCGGCCTTCAGCAGGTGGTCGGTGACGCGCAGCACGCTGCCGAGGTTGACCTCGATCACCGCGTCCCAGCCCTCGGCGGCCATGTTGGCGAGCTTGCGGTCGCGGGTGATGCCGGCGTTGTGCACCAGCACGTCCAGGCCGCCGGGCACCGCGGCCGCGATCCGCTCGGCGGCGTCGGGCGCGGTGATGTCCACGGTCAGCGCGGTGCCGCCGATCCGGGCCGCGGTCTCGGCGAGCGCGTCGGCCGCCTGCGGTACGTCCAGGCAGATCACGTGGGCGCCGTCCCTGGCGAGCGTGGCCGCGACCGCCGCGCCGATGCCGCGGGCCGCCCCGGTGACCAGCGCCGTACGCTTGCCGCCCGTCCCCGCGGCCCCGTCCCGGGCGGAGGCCGCGCCGGTCGCCTCGGCATCTCCGGTGGTCGGCCCGCCCACCTCCGGGCCGACCTCGATCACCTGCCCGCTGACGTACGCCGACTTGGGCGAGAGCAGGAACTCCAGCGTGGAGTCGGCGGCGGCGCCGGGCGCGAGCCGGACCAGCTGTACGGTCCTGCCCCGGCCGATCTCCTTGCCGAGCGAGCGGACGAAGCCCTCCAACGCCTGCTGGGCGGCGGCCTGGTGGACGTCGGCGTGGCCCGGCCGGGCGCCGAGCACCACCACCCGGCCGCACGCGGCCAGCGAACGCACCAGCGGGTGAAGGCTGTCGCGGACCGCCCGCAGCCCGGCCGGTTCGGTGACGCCCGTCGCGTCCAGCACCACCGCGGCCGGCCTCGGGTCGCCCGGGGCGGCCGGCGGCGCCGGCTCGCCAGCGGTCAACCGCAGCACGGGGCCGTCGAGTTCGGGGGTCGCGGCCGACCAGCGCCGCAGCGCGGTCGGCTGCGGCAGCCCGAGGCGCCGGGTGAGGAAGCGGCCGGGAGCCGTACCGGTGAAGCCGAGATAGCGGTCGGCCATTGGCCTTCTCCTTACTCTGGAGTAAGTTTACCGCCGGTAAGGCTACTGGTGAGTTGTCGCTCCGGCCAAGAGCCCTCAGGAGTTCCGCATGCATACCGTTCGCCGCGTCGCCGTCATCGCCGGCCACCGCATCCCCTTCGCCCGCTCGGACGGCCCCTACGCCACCGCGTCCAACCAGGACATGCTCACGGCCGCGCTGAACGGCCTGGCCGAGCGCACCGGCCTGGCCGGCGGCGGCGCCCCCGCCGAAGGCCGCGCGACGGTGGGGGAGTTCGCGGCGGGGGCGGTGCTCAAGCACGCCCGCGACTTCAACCTCGCCCGGGAGACCGTGCTCGGCTCCGTCCTCGACCCGACCACCCCCGCCTACGACATCCAGCAGGCGTGCGGCACCGGTCTCCAGGCCGTCTTCGCGGTCGCCGCCAAGATCGCGCTCGGCGTGATCGACTCCGGCATCGCCGGCGGCGCCGACACCACCAGCGACGCGCCGCTCGGCGTCAACGACGAGCTGCGCCGCACCCTGCTCGCCGCCCGCCGCGCGAAGACCCTCGGTGGCCGCGCCCGCGCGCTGGCCGGGCTGCGCCCCCGCCACGTCGTGCCCGACATGCCGCGCAACGCCGAGCCGCGCACCGGCCTGTCGATGGGCGAGCACGCCGCCGTCACCGCCGCGCAGTGGGGCATCACGCGGGCCGCGCAGGACGAGTTGGCCGCCGCCAGCCACCGCAACCTCGCCGCCGCCTACGACCGCGGTTTCTTCGCGCCACTGGTCAGCCCCTACCGCGGCCTGGACCGCGACCAGAACCTGCGGCCCGACTCCACCCGGGAGAAGCTGGCCCGGCTCAAGCCCGTCTACGGCGGGCCCGGCGGCACCATGACCGCGGGCAACTCCACGCCGCTCACCGACGGCGCCGCGGTGGTCCTGCTCGGCTCCGAGGAGTGGGCCGCCGCACGCGGGCTGACCCCGCTGGCGTACCTGACCGCGTACGAGACGGCCGCGGTCGACTTCGTCTCCGACCGGCCCGACGCGGACGGGCTGCTCATGGCACCCGCCTACGCCGTGCCGCGGATGCTGGAGCGGGCCGGACTCGGCCTCGGCGACTTCGACTTCTACGAGATCCACGAGGCGTTCGCGTCCCAGGTGCTGGCGACGCTGGCGGCCTGGGAGGACAAGGCGTTCTGTGCGGATCGCCTGCGGCTGGCGGGGCCGCTCGGCACGATCGACCGGGCGCGGCTCAACGTGGCCGGGTCGTCGCTCGCCACCGGGCATCCCTTCGCCGCGACCGGGGCACGGATCGTGGGGACCCTGGCGCAGCTCCTCGCGGAGCGCGGGTCGCCCGGGCGCGGCCTCATCTCGATCTGCGCGGCGGGCGGACAGGGTGTCACCGCGGTGCTCGAACGTCCTTAGCGGGACCGCCCGGGGCGCCCCGTCCCGTGAGTGCCCGGACCTTTCGGTCCGTGGGTGGCTCGTCGCGCAGTTCTCCCCCTGGCCTCGCCGGGAGGTGCCCCCAGCGCCCCTGGGTATGTGCGGCCAGCTCCGCGGAAGGACGACGGCAACCCCCAAGGGGCGCAACTCACCCTCACCTCTTCTGGAGCCGCAACCATGTCGATCGAAGCAGGGCAACCGGTGCATCCGGCGCCGCAGTTGGTGACCGAGGAAGGCCGGACCGTGCAGGCGGCCGTACCCCCGTTGGTCGAGGCGCCGAGGAGCGGCAGCTTGGCGGACATCCCGTTCACCAACGCGGCCGAGGCTCCGCGGGACGTCGTGCTGAGCCGGGAGGGCGCGGACGGGACCTGGCGTGACGTGACCGCCGCGGAGTTCTGCGCGGAGGTCACCGCGGTCGCGAAGGGGCTGATCGCGGCCGGACTGCGGCCGGGCGAGCGGTTGGCGATCATGGCGCGGACCAGCTACGCGTGGACGTTGCTGGACTTCGCGGGGTGGGCCGCCGGGCTGGTGACCGTACCGATCTACCCGACCTCGTCCGCCTCGCAGATCGCGTGGATACTCGGCGACTCGGGCGCCGCGGCCTGCGCGGTGGAGAACGTGGAGCAGTCCCGGCTGGTGACCGGGCGCCGCTCCGACCTGCCGGAGCTGCGCCAGCTGTGGCAGCTGGACGCGGGCGCGATCGCGCAACTCAGCTCGGAGGGCAAGGAGTTGCCGGACGCGCTGGTCACCTCGCGGCGGCAGGGCCTGGCCCCGGCGAGCACGGCCACGCTGATCTACACCTCGGGCACCACCGGCCGCCCCAAGGGCTGCGTGCTCACCCACGGCAACTTCTTCGCCGAGGTCGACAACGCCACCGAGTTGCTGCACCCGGTCTTCAAGTCGGTGAGCGACGAGCCCGCCTCGACCCTGCTCTTCCTGCCGCTGTCGCACGTCTTCGGGCGGATGGTCGCGGTCGGCTGCCTGCGCGCCCGGGTCCGGCTCGGCCACGCGCCCAGCATCGCCACCGAGGACCTGCTCGCCGACCTGGCCGGCTTCCGGCCGACCTTCCTGCTGGCCATCCCGTATGTGCTGGAGAAGGTCTACAACACCGGCCGGGCGACCGCGGAGAAGATGGGCCGGGCGTCGTCGTTCGACCGTGCCGCCACGATCGCGCAGCGTTACGGCCGGGCGGTGGTCGCCCAGCGGACCGGCGCGGGACCCGGCCCCTCGCTGGGCCTGCGGATGGCGCACGCGCTGTACGACCCGCTGGTCTACCGCCGGATACGGGCCGCGCTCGGCGGCAAGGTCAAGTACGCGATCTGCGGCGGCTCCCCGCTGGGCGAGCGGCTCACCGCCTTCTACGCGGGCGCCGGGGTGATGGTCTTCGAGGGGTACGGCCTGACCGAGACCACCGCGGCCGCCACCGTCACCCCGCCGCTGGCGCCGCGGCTGGGCACCGTGGGGCAGCCGCTGCCCGGCACCGCGGTACGGATCGCCGACGACGGGGAGGTGCTGCTGCGCGGCGGGCAGGTCTTCACCGGCTACTGGAACGACCCGAGCGGGGTGCCGCAGGTGGACGGGTGGTTCCCGACCGGGGACATCGGCGAGCTGGACGGGGACGGGTATCTGCGGATCACCGGCCGGAAGAAGGAGATCCTGATCACCGCGGGCGGCAAGAACGTGGCGCCGGCGCCCCTGGAGGACCGGCTGCGGGCCCATCCGCTGGTCGGCCAGTGCATGGTGGTCGGCGACAACCGGCCGTTCGTGACCGCGCTGATCACGCTGGAGGCGGACGGCCTCACGCACTGGCGGCGGATGCGGCACAAGGAGGGGCTGCGGCCGGCGCAGCTCGTCACCGACCCGGACCTGCTCGCCGAACTGCAGAAGGCCGTGGACGACGCGAACTCCACGGTGTCCCGGGCCGAGTCGATCCGCGCCTTCCGGGTACTCCCGGTCGACTTCACCGAGGAGAGCGGCCACCTCACCCCGTCGATGAAACTCCGGAGGGCGGCTGTCGCCGCGGACTTCGCCGAGGACATCGAGGCGCTCTACCTCCGTTAGGGTGCCAATCGACGTCCGACCCTGAACGGTGTAGGAGAGAGGGCGGTAAAAGGAGGCAGGGGCCCCGCGCAATTGCGGGGCCCCTTGGTACTGCAGGTTCTGGGCGCGATCGCGCCGCTGTCCGTCCCGACTAGTGGAGAACTAGCTGGGGGTGACGTTCTCCGCCTGGGGGCCCTTCGGACCCTGGGTGACGTCGAAGGTCACCGGCTGGTTCTCCTCGAGGGAGCGGAAGCCGGTCGCGTTGATCGCGGAGTAGTGAACGAAGACATCCGGGCCGCCGCCGTCCTGGGCGATGAAGCCGAAGCCCTTTTCAGCGTTGAACCACTTCACGGTTCCGGTAGCCATAAAGCCCTCCTTGGGCCCAAAGGGTTGCCCTGCTCCAGAACCTGCAACAGCGAAGTCTGAAAACTACAAAAGCCTGCGGGTTACATGATCCGCAGGCTTTAGTACTGCAAGGAAACCAAACTGCAACTTGCGATGAGCCTAGCATGTGGGGTCCGGAGCGGGGAAGGGTTGCAAGATCCTTCTTACGGCTCGCCGGGGCACCCCCGCACAGCTCCGCGGTGACCCAGGAGTAGCGTCCGCCATATGGACACAACCGCGCGTGAAAGCGACAGCGACCGGGTCCGCCCCCGGGTCGGCCACATCCAGTTTCTGAACTGCACCCCGCTCTACTGGGGCCTGGCCAGGACGGGTGCGCTGCTGGACGTGGAGCTGACGAAGGACACCCCGGAGAAGCTCAGCGCCCAGCTCGTCGAGGGCGATCTGGACATCGGCCCGATCACCCTCATGGAGTACCTCAAGCACGCCGACCAGCTGGTGGCGCTGCCCGACATCGCGGTGGGCTGCGACGGCCCGGTGATGTCGTGCGTCATCGTCAGCCAGCTGCCGCTGGACCGGCTGGACGGCCAGCGGGTGGCGCTCGGCTCCACCAGCCGCACCTCCGTCCGCCTCGCCGAGCTGCTGCTCGCCGAGCGGTACGGCGTCACCCCGGACTACTACCGCTGCCCGCCGGACCTCTCGCTGATGATGCAGGAGGCCGAGGCCGCGGTGCTGATCGGCGACGCCGCCCTGCGCGCCTCCCTCCACGACGCGCCCCGGCTCGGCCTCACCGTCCACGACCTCGGGCAGATGTGGAAGGACTGGACCGGGCTGCCCTTCGTCTTCGCCGTCTGGGCGGTCCGGCGGGACTACCTCGCCGCGCACCCCGACGCCGTGCACGAGGTGCACCGCGCCTTCCTCGCCTCCCGCGACCTGTCCCTCCAGGAGGTCGACAAGGTCGCCGAGCAGGCGGCGCGCTGGGAGGCGTTCGACGAGGAGCTGCTGCGCAGCTACTTCACCACCCTGGACTTCTCGCTCGGCACCCCCCAGCAGACCGGCATCACCGAGTTCGCCCGCCGCGTCGGCTTCCCCCCGGGCGCCGGCGTGGAACTCCTCCCCCCGGCGTGAGCCCACTGCCCTGAGCCCACTGCCCTGAGCCCACCGCGCTGAGCCCACCGCCCTTGAGCCGAGCGGCCCACGTCGGAGCCCGCCGTCGGTACCGTGCGGTGGATGGGGAGACGACGGGGAGCCGCCGAAGCGCTGGACGCGTTCTTCCGGGCCGGCAGCGAGGCGGAGCGGTACGCCGCGGCGCCGCGGGTGGTCGAGGCCGTGGGGCAGCCGCGCCTGGCCGCGATCCTGGCCGGGACGCGGGAGCGGATCGGCCCGTTCGAGGGCGTCGAGGAACGACCGGACGGGCTGTTCGCACGGGGGCCGCGCGGCCGGGTGGCCGTGGCCGGCCAGGTCGACGACGAGGGTCGGCTGGCCGCGCTGTACGTGGCCGGGCGGCCCGCGGCCCGCTCGCCGTGGCGGGCGGCGCCGGCGCTGCGGGCCGCACGGGTGTGGTCGGCGCGCGTGGTCTGGCCGCTCGCGCTGGTGGCCGCCGGGGCGGCCCTGTGGACCGCCGGCTCGGCGGGGGAGTGGCTGGACCGGGCCGCGGTCGTGGGGTTCCTGCTGGTGATGGCGTTCGGCTTCAAGGCGCCCTCGGCCACCGACCTTCCCCGGTGGGCCCGTTGGGCGCTCGCCGCGCTGACGGTCGCCTCGGCGGCCTCGGTCGTGCGCCTGCCGGGCCGCCCGCGAGGCACGGTGAGCCTGTGGGGGGCCGTGGAATGGGTCCTGGTGGCGGCGCTGGCCGCAGTGGTCGCTTCGAGCCGACGGGCCAGGGCGGCCGAGACGGTGTCGAGCCCCCTGCGGCTGCCGCTCGACCCGGGGGTGTGGTGGGTGATGCAGGGAGGCGGGCGCTGGCTCAACCACCACCATGTCGTGCCGGAGCAGCGCTGGGCCGTCGATCTGGTCAAGCTCGGTCCTGACGGCACCCGGGCGCCCGGTCTGCGGGTCGACCGCGACGCGTCCACCTACGCGGCCTACGGGACCCCGTTGTACGCGCCGTGCGCCGGCACCGTGGTGCGGGCCGCCGACGGCTGGCCGGACCAGGCGCCGGGCCGGGTGGTGTTCGCGCCGCCGGCCGGCAACCACGTCGCGATCGACACCGGCCGCGAACACGTCCTCCTCGCGCATCTACGGCCGGGCACCGTACGGGTCCGGGTCGGCGACCGGGTGGCGGTCGGCGACCGGCTCGGCGAGGTCGGCAACTCCGGCAACTCCACCGAGCCGCACCTGCACCTCCAGGCGGACCGGGACGGCCGGAGCGTCCAGTTGCGGTTCGAAGGGGTGCGCGGCCGGCTCCGGCGGGGCCGGCGGATCAGCGTCCCCGGGTAGCGGCCCGCCGTCGTGGCGGTCGCCGTACCTCCGCCCGGGCGGCCCGGGGAGCCCACGGTGGGGCGGTCGGGCAGGGGGTCCGGGGTGGGGGAACGCGCTGGCGTAGGCTGGGCCGGTCCGGATTCGTATCCTCCGAAGGGCCTGCCACGGTGACTTCCTCGACCGAACTCGCAGCCGTCCTCGACCGCGCCGCCGCAGGGGGCAGGATCACCCCGGAGGAAGCGCTCGACGTCTACCGGTCCGCGCCGCTGCACGCGCTCGGGGCCGCCGCCGACGCGGTGCGCCGCCGCCGCTACGCGGGCACCGAGCACATCGCGACGTACATCATCGAGCGCAACATCAACTACACGAACGTGTGCGTCACCGCGTGCAAGTTCTGCGCGTTCTACGCGGCGCCGAAGGACACCGGCAAGGGGTGGAGCCGCGGGCTCGACGACATCCTGCGCCGCTGCGCCGAGACCGTCGAACTCGGCGGCACCCAGATCATGTTCCAGGGCGGCCACCACCCGGACTACGGCGTCGAGTACTACGAAGAGCACTTCGCCGCGATCAAGCGGGAGTTCCCGCAGCTGGTGATCCACTCGCTGGGCGCGTCCGAGATCGACCACATGGCGCGGGTCTCCGGGGTCAGCGCGGAGGAGGCGATCCGCCGTATCCACGCCGCCGGGCTCGACTCGTTCGCCGGCGCCGGCGCGGAACTCCTGCCGGAGCGGCCGCGGAAGGCGATCGCACCGCTGAAGGAGTCCGGCGAGCGGTGGCTGGAGATCATGGAGACCGCGCACGGGCTGGGCGTGGAGTCCACCACGACCATGCTCATGGGCACCGGTGAGACCAACGCGGAGCGGATCGAGCACCTGCGGATGATCCGCGACGTGCAGGACCGCACCGGCGGGTTCCGGGCGTTCATCCCGTACACCTACCAGCCGGAGAACAACCACCTGAAGGGCCAGACGCAGGCGACGCTCTTCGAGTACCTGCGGATGATCGCGATCGCGCGGCTCTTCCTCGACAACGTCGCCCACATCCAGGGGTCCTGGCTCACCACCGGCAAGGAGGTCGGCCAACTGTCGCTGCACTACGGCGCGGACGACCTCGGGTCGGTCATGCTGGAGGAGAACGTCGTCTCCTCGGCCGGGGCGAAGCACCGCTCCAACCGGATGGAGCTGATCCATCTGATCCGCGCGGCCGGGCGCGTGCCCGCGCAGCGCGCGACCACCTACGAGCACCTCGTCGTGCACGACGACCCGGCGAACGACCCGGTCGACGACCACGTCGTCTCCCACCTGTCCTCGACCGCGATCGAGGGCGGCACCGCACACCCCGAGTTGAAGATCCTCGAAGCCAGGTAGCAGCCGGGCGGTAGCCGGGTGGAAGCCGGGTGGTCGCTCCACGGGCCGGGCCGTACCACGTCCGGATGGGCCCGCGCCCCTGGAAGGCCGCCCTGCTCACCTTGGACGTAGGGTGGGGCGCGTGACACGGGCCTCCTTGGAGAAGCAGCCGCAGGACGTCGCCGCGATGTTCGACGGTGTGGCGGCGAAGTACGACCTGACGAACGACGTGCTGTCGCTCGGCCAGACCCGGCTGTGGCGCAGGGCGGTGGCGCAGGCGCTGGACGTACGGCCGGGCGAGCGGGTGCTCGACCTGGGCGCGGGCACGGCGACGTCGTCGCTGCCGTTCGTGGCGGCGGGCGCGCAGGTCGTCCCCTGTGACTTCTCGCTCGGCATGCTGCGGGAGGGCAAGAAGCGCCACCCGGAGCTGCCGCTGACCGCCGGCGACGCGACCCGACTGCCGTTCGCCGACGGGGTGTTCGACGCGGTCACCATCTCGTTCGCGTTGCGCAACGTGCACGACACCGACGCGGCGCTGCGCGAGATGCGGCGGGTGGCCAGGCCCGGCGGGCGGCTGGTGATCTGCGAGTTCAGCCACCCGACGTACCGGCCGCTGCGCACCGTCTACACCGAGTACCTGATGCGCGCGCTGCCCCCGGTGGCGACCAAGGTGAGCAGCAACCCGGACGCGTACGTGTACCTCGCCGAGTCGATCCGCGCCTGGCCCGACCAGCGGGCGCTGGCCGGGCGGTTGAAGGACGCGGGCTGGACGGGCGTGGCCTGGCGCAACCTGACCGGCGGGATCGTGGCGCTGCACCGCGGCGCGAACGGGTAGCTGTATCCGGCAAGCGGTATCCGGCCTCCACGGAAGAGGAATCCGCGGTTCCGGGTCGTCGTCGCCGGTGGGGGCCATATGCTGCGATGTCCGCGGGGGGACAGCAGCCCCGCCGTCTCCCGGAGTTGCCGATGCCGTTCTGCCCCGCGTGCGGGAACCAGGTCGCCGAGGCGGAAGGCGTCCGCTTCTGCCCGCGTTGCGGCCGTGACCTGACCGCGCCTTCCCTCCTCGCGCCGCCCCCGCCGACCGACGCTCCCGCGCCGCAGGCCACTCCGACCCAGGTCGGGGCGCTGCCTCCACCGCCTCCTCCTCCACCGCCGCCGCCGTACGGCGCGCCGACCGGGCAGACGGCGATACCGCCGGGCCCGCCCGGCTACGGGCCGGGCTACCCGCCGCCCGGACCGGTCGTGCCCTCGCCCGCCGCGGTGTTCGTGCGGAGGGTGTTCACCGGCCGCTGGGAGATGCCGCTGCTGGTCGCGCTCGGCCCGGCGCTGACCATCGTCGCGGCGGCCCTGGCGATCGCGGGTGTCGCGGGCACGGCGCTGCCCAGCGGCTCGGTCGGCATGGCCACCCGCACCCGGGCCGCCCTCGCCGCCCTCGTCCAGGGCCTCGGCGGCAACCTCAAGGCGAGCACGACCTACACCGACGACACCGGGTTCGACGACTCGGACGACGGTGACGGGTTCTCCGACGGTGGCAGCGACGGCAGCGACGGCGGTGACTTCTCCGACGGCGGCTCCGACGGTGACGAGTTCTCCGACGGCGGCAGCGACGGTTCGGATGGCTCCGACGGCTATGACGGCGGCAGCGACGGGTACGACGACGGCTCCGACGGGTACGACGACGGCAGCGACGGTTACGACAACGGCTCCGACGGTTCGGACGGCTCTGACGGTTCTGACGGCTCCGACGGCTCTGACGGGTACGACACCTTCGACTCCGGCAGCGACGTCGGCTACACCATGAGCGGCAGTGGCAGCGGCGGTCACGCGCACACGTACCACGCGTCGCTCACCGTCCTGCCCTGGACGGTCACCCTGCTGTGGGTCCTGGTGCTGGTGCTCGGCCTGCGGATGATGCGCAAGCGGCAACTCGCCACGGCCGCCGCCTCGGGCGCCGGCCCGGTCACGACCGCCGACAGCGCCGCGGCCGCCGTACGCGTCGCGCTGCTCGCCGCCGCCGCGGCGCTCGCCATCGGCTTCTTCGCCGAGCCGCACATCGCCCTGGCGCACTTCACCACCGCGCCGTTCCTGGCCATGCTGGGGACCTTCGTGCTCAGCCTGGTCACGGCGCTGATCGTGCTGTGCCGTCCGGCGCTGACGGCGTGGCTCGCCGCGCGGCCGGGTGCCGCGGCCACGTACCGGGTGGTCTCCACCACGGCGATCGCGCTGCTGGCCACCCTGCTCATCGCGGGCGCCGTGGTCTTCGTGATCGCGGCCGCGCACTACCACGACCTGACCGGCTGGGGAGTGGCCGCGGCCGGGCTGCTGCTGCTCAACCTCGGGGTCTCCGGGCTGGGTCTGAGCTGGGGGGCGCCGTTCCGGGTCGGCGCGGACTACGGCACCAGCAACGAGCACCACGTGTCCTTCGGCCTGGGCGACCTCGACCACGTGTGGGGCGGCTGGTCGGTGACCGGCACGGTCGCGGGCGGGCTCGGCTGCGCGCTGCTGATCGGGGTGCTCGCGGTCCGGCGGACCCGTGGCCGCCCCGAACAGTTCGCGGTGGCCGCGCTGTTCACCGGCCTGCTGGTGATCCTCGCCGCGGTCAGCGGCGCGCGCACCGGCGGGGACACGGCCCTGACCGGCGTGCTCGACCACGTCAGCGCGGGCACGAAGGTGCCCGAGATGCTGGGTCTCGGCCTGCTGTGGACGTTCGGCGGCGTGCTGGTCGCGCCGTACGTGTGGCGGGTCTTCGGCGGCCGGGTGCCGCCGGCGTACCCGGTCGGACCGGGCGCCCCCTCGCCGTACGGCCCGGTTCCCCAGAGCGGAGCGGCGTACGGCGGGACGTACGGGACGACCGGCGGGACGTACGGCGCGGTCCCCGGTGGCGCGGTGCCGCCCCAACCCGGCCCGCCCGCCGGGGCGTACGGCCCGCCGCAGCCCCCCGGCCCGCCCGCGCCGGCGGAGCCCGTCGTGCACGACCTGGGCGTGGTGGAACCGGACCGGCTGCGCAAGCCGCCGCCGGACCCGCACTGACCCGCCGCTCTCCCGAGAGCCGCCGCTCCACCCGGAGCGGCGGCCTCATACACTCGGCATGACGTCCTCGCATCCGACGTCGAACACCAGCAACAGCCCTTCGCCGAACCGGGAGAGTCCACGTGACCGACACCGCACTGTCCGAGCGCAGCGCCGATGTGATCGTCGTCGGCGCCGGGCCCGCCGGTTCGACGACCGCGTACTACCTGGCCAAGTCCGGTCTCGACGTGCTGCTGCTGGAGAAGACCGCCTTCCCGCGCGAGAAGGTCTGCGGCGACGGGCTGACCCCGCGCGCCACCAAGCAGCTGGTGTCGATGGGCATCGACGTCTCCGAGGAGGCGGGCTGGCTGCGCAACAAGGGCCTGCGGATCATCAGCGGCGGCATGCGGCTGGAGATGGACTGGCCGGAGCTGGCCGCCTACCCGGACTACGGACTGGTGCGCAGGCGCGAGGACTTCGACGAACTCCTCGCCCAGCAGGCCGTGAAGGCCGGCGCGCGGCTGTACGAGCGGTGCAACGTCGGAGCGCCGATCATCGACGAGCGCACCGGCCGGATCACCGGCGTCACCGCCAAGCTCGGCGAGGAGAAGACGCCGGCCGCCTTCCACGCGCCGCTGGTGGTCGCCGCCGACGGCAACTCCACCCGGCTGTCGCTGGCGATGGGCCTGCACCGCCGCGACGACCGCCCGATGGGTGTCGCGGTGCGGACGTACTTCACCTCGCCGCGGCACGAGGACGACTACCTGGAGTCCTGGCTGGAGCTGTGGGACCGGCGCGGCGCCGCCCCGCGCCAACTGCCGGGCTACGGCTGGATCTTCGGCCTCGGCGACGGCACCTCCAACGTGGGCCTCGGCATCCTCGACTCCTCGGCGGCCTTCCGCGAGCTGGACTGGCGCGAGGTGCTCAAGGCGTGGGTCGGCTCCATGCCGGAGGACTGGGGCTTCACCCCGGAGAACATGACCGGGCCGATCCGCGGCGCCGCGCTGCCGATGGCCTTCAACCGCCAGCCGCACTACACCCGCGGCCTGCTGCTGGTCGGCGACGCGGGCGGGCTGGTCAACCCGTTCAACGGCGAGGGCATCGCCTATGCGATGGAATCCGGGCAGATCGCCGCTGACGTGATCACCCAGGCGCACGCCCGCGCCACCGCCGGGCAGCGCGAACTCGCGCTCGCCGCCTACCCGCGCATCCTCAAGGACACCTACGGCGGCTACTACAACCTCGGCCGCGCCTTCGTGAAGCTGATCGGCAACCCGAAGGTCCTCCAGCTGTGCACCCAGCGCGGCCTGACCCACCCGATGCTGATGCGCTTCTGCCTCAAGCTCCTCGCCAACCTCACCGACCCCACCGGCGGCGACGCGATGGACCGCATCATCAACGGCCTCACCAAGATCACCCCGCGCGCCTGAACCGGCGCCCGGGCAACGCGGGGCCGGGCCCGTACGGCTCCGGGGCGACCGGCGGTCAGACGGGCAGGTCCCAGCCCGGACCGTCCTCGTCGCCGATCCAGACGCGCTGCCCGGTCGGGGAGACGGTGAGGCCGAAGCCCTCCTGGTGCGGTGCGCCGGCCTCCTGCCAGCGCTGAACGGCCGCTTCGACCCGGTCCCACAGCCGTACGGGCCCGCGCTGTACGACCGTCCAGCCGCCGTCCGGTCCGGGCGTGGTCCGGGCCTGTGAACCGGTGGAAACGTCCCACAGGACCTGTTCGGCTCCCGCTCCCAGCCGCTCTGCCGCGGGCGCGGCGAGCTGGGCGACCCAACCGCCGGTCCAGGTGGTGATGACCGCGGGATCGATGGTGCTCGGACGCTCGTCGCCGGGCAGCAGGGCAAGCGCGGGGCGGGGCGGCCGGTCGTGCGGGCGGGCGATCATGAAGCTGGTGTACCCGGGCAGGAACCTGCCCGTGGCGGTGCCGGGTCCGGTCACCGTGAGGAGCACCAGCCCGGACGCGTAGCCCCAACCGGACAGCGTGACCAGGATCTTCCCGCCCGGTTTCACCTGGTGCAGCCAGGCCAGGGGGATGTAGCGGACGGAGCAGGTGGCGATCAGGCGGTCGTACGCGCCGCCCTCCGGATCTCCGCGCAGGCCGTCCCCGACGATCAGCCTCGGTGCGTACCCGGCTGCGCCGAGTGCTGCGGAGGCTGCCTGCGCGACCACCGGGTCGTACTCGATGCTGGTGAGCGCGGCGCTCCCGAGGCGGTGCGCCCCGATGGCGGTCGAGTACCCGGTCCCGGTCCCGACCTCCAACACCCGCTGCCTCGCCTCGACATCGAGCTGGTGCCACATGCGCAGCACCAGCGAAGGAAGGGTGGACGACGAGGAAGGGGAGCCGGTGACGGTCCCTTCGGTCACATCGCCGGGCCGGATGCGGCCGTCCAGTTGCGTGATCAGCGTCCGGTCGCCGTAGACGCCCTCCAGCCAGCCGTCGTCACCTTGGTGCACGGGTCGGTAGCGGGTCGGGAAGCTGTCCGGGACCTCTTCGAAGTAGGACGGTGTGAACAACTCCCGGGGAACCGTCTCGACGGCGCCACGCCACGCGGGGTCCGTCAGCGTGCCGTCCTCGGCGAGCATGTCCGCCAGCGCGGCGCGCAGTTGAGCCAGTGTGCTCACAGGTCGGAGTCCTTCTGTAGTTCGTCGCAGATGGCGTGCGCGATGGCGTCGGTGGTTTCGGCCGGCTGCCAGGCCCACTGCCCGTTGGGGTTGCACTCCAGGAAGTACCACCGGCCGTCAGCGGTCACGGCGAAGTCGAACGCGCCGTAGGTCAGGCCGAATTCGCCGAGGTAGGAAGCGATGGAGTCTGCGACCGCCTCCGGCACCGCGATCGGTCCGCACCGCATGAGGTCCTGCCGGTGACGCCAGTCGACGTCCGGGCTGTCGATCCGGGTACCGAACAACCGATCGCTGACGGCGGTCACCCGCACGTCGAACTCCTTGTCGACCGTGGCCTGGAACAGGTGCGGGCAGACGGCAACGGCACTCGTGATCTCGTCCTCGTTCACCTCGCGCACCCAGACACTGCGCGGCTGACCGTCCACCCGGTACGGCATGCTCCACAGAGGTTTGTACACGACTGTGCCGGCTTGGCGCGCCATGAAGTCTTGGACCTCGTGTTCGTCCGTGGTGATGAGGGTGTCGGGCACCAGGAACCCGTTTCTCTGCGCGGCGGCGAGTTGGGCGGCCTTGTGCTCGGCCGCACGGTTGCGCCACGGGTGGTTGACGTAGTGCGCTCCCGGGAGCGAGGCGAGGATGCCTCCGGTTCCCCACGTATGCTGCGCCGCAGCGAACCTGCGGTCTTGTTCGTCCAGCCCGGGAGGGCCCCCGTAGGGCGAGGGCCTGCGGACCCAGACGGACCGTACGTGTGCGAGATCGAGTTGCCGGCTCGGGGTGCGCAGGAGGCCTCCTTGTTCGCCCGTGCCGTATCCGGCGGACAGCGAAGCACCCGCGTACAGGTCGATGCCGGGGTCGAGGCGGACCACGGGAACTCGTCGTGCGGCGAGTATCCGCAGCACGACATCCGACGTCACGTCTCGGCTGTTGGTCAGCACCAGCACCGACCCGGGTCGGTCGTCCATCAGTCGGACTGGTCCTGGTCGTAGGACTCGGTGACGTCCGAGTCCGTCGGGCCACTCGGCCCCGCGCCATCGCCGGGCGTCGTACTGGTAGGTGTGACACCGCTCGTACTGGTGCCGTGGTCTCCCAACTCGACCGTGCGGCCCTCCTCGTCCACGATCATGGCGATCTGGGTCTCGGGATCGATCAAGGGTGTGAATGCCGGGACTGCGGCGGCGGTCGCGTACAGCTCCATCCTGCCCACCCCCCACGGTGCGGTCTTCTGCGTCATCTGTGCTGGGCCCCTCTCGTGTCGATACCCGAACTGGCATCAGATCGGACATCTTCGTTTCCTCTATGCAACCGAATGATCACGCAGAGCGGTATGGTGATGGTGCGAGTTCGTTGTCAAGAGCGTTAAGCGCGACCGGCGAGTGGGGGCGGCGTGGGGGACCGGCAGCCGAACCAGGGGCTGGCACGGCTATACCAGGAGAGCGGTTGGACGCTGCGGCAGTTCGCCCAGGCGGTCAACAGGATCGGCACGGAGCGTGGGACGCCCACCCGGTACCAGGCCGCATCAGCTCATCAGTGGCTCAATGGGCACGTTCCGAGGGAGAGTTCACACGCGCTTGTGCTGGAAGCGTTCGCACGCCGTCTTGGGCGGGCGGTTACCTGCGCGGAAGCGGGCCTGCCCCTCTCCGCGGCTGAAACGTCCGCGTTCGCCGGGGAGGCGGGTTGGTCCGGGGATACGGTGGTGGGACTCGTCACGATGGGGAGAGCCGATATGGACCCGTCCAGGCGCAATTTCCTCTCAACTGCTCTCTATGCCGCCGCGTTGCCGGTTCCGCTGTACGCCGAGGTGGTCGGTCGGACCGAGTACGGCGCGGGAGGGCACACGACTCGTATCGGTGCGGGCGACGTCACCACCGTACGGACGATGACCGAACGCATCGCGGACATTCTCGACGAACTGGGGGGAGGCCACGCCCGCCCCATGGCCGCCGCCTTCCTCGTCAACACGGTGGCACCGTACCTACGGGCCGACGCGTCGGACGCCACCCGGAAGAGCATGCTCGCCGCCGCGTCGGACCTCGTGTACCTCACCGGGTGGATGGCCATGTACGAAAAAGCGCACGGTCTCGGTCAGCGCTACTACCTGCAGGCACTTCGGCTGGCCGGGGAGGCCGAGGACCACGTGACGTACTGCCGCACGCTGCGTGGCATGGCCCTGCAGGCGGCTGATCTCAGGCATGCGAAGCGAGCGCAGGAACTCGCCGACTCCGCAGCCGAGGCGGGGCCCAAGGCGGGCCCGCGACTGCGGGCGTTCCTCACCGGACAGCAGGCGCAGGGGGCCGCACTCGTCGGCGACAAGCGCCGGGCCTTCTCCCATCTCGCCGAGACGGCGGACGCCCTTTCGCAGGCCGACAACCGGCGCGACTTCGTCGGCGGTTACGACCAGGCCGCGTACCACTTCCACGTGTCCAGCGTGCTCTACGCCTTGGGCGACGTGCGGGGATCGGTCACGGCCATGCAGGAGTCCAACCGGGCGCGGCCCCCGATGGAGAAGCAGGGCAGGGCCCACGCGAACGGACTGCTCGCCCAGCGGCAACTCGAGGTCGGGCAGTTGGAAGCCTCCTGCGCCACCTGGGACGACTTCCTCGACGACTACGCGCACTTGTCCTCTGCACGCGCCGACGAGCACTTCGGTGTCCTAAGGAGACGCCTGCGTCCGTACCTGAAGAGCTCCCGGGTGCGCGAGGTGTACGACCGGGCCGCGGACGTGGCGCGTCACAAGGCCGCGTAGAACCCTGGCCGGTCTCGGACCCGAAGGGCCCGACGGACCGCGCGTACGGCCGTACGCCCGTACGAAGGTGCGGGGAGCCGCTCAAGCTCCCTCTGGACGGTCCCCCGCACCCGCGTTCGCTTCGGGACCCGCTGGACCTACTCGCTCCGACCGGTCTGCCCGGCGGGCAGGCCGACCCGGTTGCCCGCCTTACGCAGCGGCACTCAGAGGACGTTGACCGCCCAGTCGGGCATGTAGTCCGCGAGCTGGTGGATGGCGACCGGGGTGGACGGGTTGGCCGCGTCCAGGTACTGGCCGTTACCGATGAAGACGCCCACGTGGTAGGCGCTGCCCTCGCCGCCCCAGAAGATGAGGTCGCCGGGCTGGAGGGCGGAGATCGAGACGGGCGTGCCGACGGTCGACTGGTCCTGCGAGGTCCGCGGGATGTCGACGCCGATGGAGGCGAACGCCGCCTGGGTCAGGCCCGAGCAGTCGTACGAGCCGGGGCCGGTGGCGCCGTACACGTAGGGCTTGCCGAGCTGGGACTTCAGGAACGCGATGAGCTGGTCGACCTTGCTGGACGAGGCCGCGGTGACGGTCGCGGTCGGCGTCGCGGTGACCGAACCCTGTCCGGACGAGCCGAGCGTGGTCCTGGTGGTGGAGCGCGAGGCGGCCTGGCCGGCCCGCGCCTTGGCGGCCTTGGCCGCCTTCGCGGCGGACTCGGCCTTCCTGAGTGCGGCCTTGTGCGCCTTGGCCGCGGTCTTCGCGGCGTCGGTGGCGGCCTTCTCCTGGTCGGCGGAGAGGGCGGCGGACAGCGCCTCCCGCTCCAGCGCCGCGACGGCCTGCTGAGCGGAGGCAGCCGTGGAGAGCGTCGCCGCCCGGACGTTGAGGTCGCGCGCGGACTGCGCGTCCCGCGTGGCCTGCGCCGAGGCGGCCGTGGTGGTGGTGTGCGTGGTCTCGGCCATGGCCGGAGCGGCCGCGCCGCACAGGGCGAACGCGCTGACGACGCCGCCGACGAGTCCGGCCCTGCGGACCCACTTCGGGTCACGGGGCGCCGCGTGCCGTCGGCGGCCGGTATGGGTATGCGTGTCGGACACCTGTGTCCGGGATGTGTTCGGGGACATGGGTCCCTGGCTATCAGGAACGAATGGTTCCGTTCAATAAAGGTGGGATGCGCCACAGTTGACGTGCTCACGGCTCAATTGCCCGTTTCGCGATCTTGCTTGACGGGTGCTTTGATCCGTTTTCGCTCCTCCGGTGACGTATGCGCTCGTGCACACTTTCACGCGCGTCATTCCCGGGTTCCGCGGCTCACCCGGGCGGGTTCGGCGGCGCTATCACGGCGATTCGTCCATCGCCAATTTGCCTGCTGCGGAGGCTGTCTGATAGTGGATGCGCCGCGCTGACCAGCGAGAACGCCCATGAATGTGACGTGAAGTGATCGTTTGGGTGCCATCCGCCGCAAGATCACCGCTCATCCGACTTCATGATCGTTGGTCAGGTGGTGGAGATCACAAAGCTCGTGCTGACCCCCGTGTCGCAGATCACAGACCGGGAGGCATAGGATGCAGGCGGCTTGGGCTTGTGAACTGCCTCACATAGGCGCGATCTTCGCGGTTTTGTGGCGTGGCGCACCGCCCCGGTCACGGTCCGTACATCAGTCACAGTCGACTGGAAGGAGCGGGGGACGGTGAACGCCTACGCGCCCATCCTCGTGCTGGGCGGCCTCGCGGCCGGCTTCGCGATCTTCTCCGTTTTCATGGCCTCGATCATCGGGCCGAAACGGTACAACCGGGCCAAGTTGGAAGCGTATGAGTGCGGCATCGAGCCGACTCCGCAGCCGGCCGGTGGTGGCCGCTTCCCGATCAAGTACTACCTGACGGCGATGCTCTTCATCGTCTTCGACATCGAAATCGTCTTCCTCTATCCGTGGGCGGTCACCTTCGACCGGCTGGGGATGTTCGGGCTCGTCGAGATGCTCCTCTTCGTGCTCACCGTCTTCGTCGCCTACGCCTACGTGTGGAGGCGCGGCGGCCTGGAGTGGGACTAGGGCCTGACGAGTTCCGGCAACTGACGGCGACCAGGGGACCGAGGAGACCAGGAGCCAACCCATGGGTATCGAAGAGAAACTGCCGAGCGGATTCCTGCTGACGACGGTGGAGACCGCGGCGGGCTGGGTGCGTAAGGCGTCGGTCTTCCCGGCCACCTTCGGCCTCGCCTGCTGCGCCATCGAGATGATGACCACCGGTGCCGGGCGGTACGACATGGCCCGGTTCGGCATGGAGGTCTTCCGCGGATCGCCGCGGCAGGCCGACCTGATGATCGTGGCCGGCCGGGTCAGCCAGAAGATGGCCCCGGTGCTGCGCCAGGTCTACGACCAGATGCCGAACCCCAAGTGGGTGATCTCGATGGGCGTGTGCGCCTCCAGCGGCGGCATGTTCAACAACTACGCGATCGTGCAGGGCGTCGACCACGTGGTGCCGGTCGACATCTACCTGCCCGGCTGCCCGCCCCGCCCCGAGATGCTCCTCGACGCGATCCTCAAGCTGCACGAGAAGATCCAGCACGGCAAGCTCGGCGTGAACCGCGAGGCCGCCGCCCGCGAGGCGGAGGAGGCGGCGCGCAAGGCGCTCCCCACGATCGAGATGAAGGGGCTCCTGCGATGACCGCCACCCCCAACCCGCCCCAACTGCCGGAGGAGCCCGCCGAGGGCGGGGTGCCCGCGCAGCGCCACGACGCCGGCGAGGTGATCGGCGTCCGCAAGGGGATGTTCGGCGCCAACAACGGCGGCGACACCACCGGTTACGGCGGCCTGGTCCGTACCGTGCGGCTGCCCGGCGCGACCAACCGGCCCTACGGCGACCCCTTCGACGAGATCGCCGACGAGCTGGAGGGCGCCCTGGAGGAGCAGGGGCTGCCGCCGGCCGAGGCGATCGAGAAGACCGTCGTCGACCGCGGCGAACTGACCTTCCACATCGCCCGCGAGCACCTGGTCCGGGTCGCCCGCACGCTGCGCGACGACCCCGCCCTGCGGTTCGAGCTGTGCACCGGCGTCAGCGGCGTGCACTACCCCGGCGACACCGGGCGCGAGCTGCACGCGGTCTACCACCTGCGCTCGCTCACCCACGGCCGGCTGATCCGGATCGAGACCAGCGCGCCCGACGCCGACCCGCACGTCCCCTCGCTGGTCCCGGTCTACCCGACCAACGACTGGCACGAGCGCGAGACCTACGACTTCTTCGGCATCGTCTTCGACGGCCACCCCGCGCTCACCCGGATCATGATGCCGGACGACTGGCCCGGCCACCCGCAGCGCAAGGACTACCCGCTCGGCGGCATCCCCGTCGAGTACAAGGGTGCCCAGATCCCGGCTCCCGACCAGCGGAGGTCGTACTCATGAGTTATGGATACACCGCCCCCCAACAAGCCGAGGAGCGGGAGACCACCGAGGGCCGGGTGTTCACCGTCACCGGTGGGGACTGGGACGAGCTCGCCGAGACCGTGGGCAAGGCCGACGACGAGCGGATCATCGTCAACATGGGCCCGCAGCACCCGTCCACCCACGGCGTGCTCCGGCTGATCCTGGAGATCGACGGCGAGACGGTCACCGAGGCCCGCTCCGGCATCGGCTACCTGCACACCGGCATCGAGAAGAACATGGAGTTCCGGACGTGGACCCAGGGGTCCACCTTCGTGACGCGCATGGACTACCTCACGCCGCTGTTCAACGAGACCGCCTACTGCCTCGCGGTGGAGAAGCTGCTCGGCATCACCGACCAGATCCCGGACCGGGCCAGCGTCATCCGGGTGCTGATGATGGAGCTCAACCGGATCGCCTCCCACCTGGTCTGCATCGCCACCGGCGGCATGGAGCTGGGCGCGACCACCATCATGATCTACGGCTTCCGCGACCGCGAGTACATCCTCGACATCTTCGAGCTGGTCACCGGGCTGCGGATGAACCACGCGTACGTCCGCCCCGGCGGCCTCGCCCAGGACCTGCCGCCCGGCGCGGTCGACCAGATCCGCGAGTTCGTGAAGAAGTTCCGGAAGAACCTGCCGGAGTACGACAAGCTCGCCACCGGCAACCCGATCTTCAAGGGCCGGATGCAGGACGTCGGCTACCTGGACCTGACCGGCTGCATGGCGCTCGGCGCCACCGGCCCGATCCTGCGCGCCGCCGGCCTGCCGCACGACCTGCGCAAGGCCGACCCGTACTGCGGCTACGAGAACTACGACTTCGAGGTGCCGACCACCGACACCTGCGACTCCTACGGCCGCTTCCGGGTCCGCCTGGAGGAGATGCACCAGAGCCTGCGGATCGTCGAGCAGTGCCTGGACCGGCTCGCCCCCGGGCCGGTGATGGTCGAGGACAAGAAGATCGCCTGGCCCGCGCAACTCGCGCTCGGCCCGGACGGCATGGGCAACTCCCTGGACCACATCAAGAAGATCATGGGCACCTCCATGGAGGCCCTGATCCACCACTTCAAGCTGGTCACCGAGGGCTTCCGGGTACCGCCCGGACAGGCGTACGCCGCCGTCGAGTCGGCCAAGGGCGAGCTGGGCGTGCACGTCGTCAGCGACGGCGGCACCCGCCCGTACCGGGTGCACTTCCGCGACCCGTCCTTCACCAACCTGCAGTCCATGGCCGCGATGTGCGAGGGCGGCCAGGTGGCCGACGTCATCGTGGCGGTGGCGTCCATCGACCCCGTGATGGGAGGTGTCGACCGATGACCGAGCTCTCACAGGGCAGCGGCTCCCCCGGTGTGTCCCTGGGCATCCCCGAAATGCCCGCCCCCGACTACCCGGCCGACGTCCGGGCCCGGCTGGAGACCGACGCCAAGGAGGTGATCGCCCGCTACCCCGGCTCGCGCAGCGCGCTGCTGCCGCTGCTGCACCTGGTGCAGTCCGAGGAGGGGTACGTCACCCGCACCGGCATCCGGTTCTGCGCCGAGCAACTGGGCCTCACCACCGCCGAGGTCACCGCGGTCGCCACCTTCTACACGATGTACCGGCGCAAGCCGTCCGGCGAGTACCAGGTCGGCGTCTGCACCAACACGCTGTGCGCGGTGATGGGCGGCGACGCGATCTTCGAGGAGCTGAAGGAGCACCTCGGGGTCGGCAACGACGAGACCACCGAGGACGGCAAGGTCACCCTCGAACACATCGAGTGCAACGCGGCCTGCGACTTCGCGCCCGTGGTGATGGTCAACTGGGAGTTCTTCGACGACCAGACCCCCGAGTCGGCCAAGCGGCTCGTCGACGACCTGATCGCCGGCCGCGAGGTCCGCCCGACCCGCGGCGCCCCGCTGTGCACCTACCGGCAGACCGCCCGCATCCTGGCCGGCTTCCCCGACGAGCGCGAGGGCGCCGTCGAGGCGACCGGCGGCGCCGGCCCCGCCTCGCTGGCGGGCCTGCGGCTGCACCGCGGCGAGCTGCCCGCGCCGAAGGTGGTCGGCCAGCGCGACGCCTCGCCGAGCGGCGAAGCCGGGACGTACGACACCGCCACCTCGCCGTCGCCCGCGCAGCACCCCAGCTCGCACGACGCGCCCGCGCAGACCGCCGAGTCCGACCCGGCCCACCCCGCGGACCCGGTGGCCGAGCACGTGGACCACGCCACCGAGGAGGAGGGCGAGTGATGACCGTCGAACCGGCCGAGAAACTGCTCGCGCCCGTACTGTCGGCGTTCTGGGACGACCCGCGGTCGTGGACGCTGGAGACCTACCGCAGGCACGACGGGTACGAAGCGCTCACCAAGGCGCTCGCGATGGCCCCGGACGACCTGATCGCCTACGTCAAGGACTCCGGCCTGCGCGGCCGCGGCGGCGCGGGCTTCCCCACCGGCATGAAGTGGCAGTTCATCCCGCAGGGCGACGGCAAGCCGCACTACCTCGTGGTCAACGCCGACGAGTCCGAGCCGGGCACCTGCAAGGACATCCCGCTGCTCTTCGCCAACCCGCACTCCCTGATCGAGGGCATCGTGATCGCGTGCTACGCGATCCGCTCGCACCACGCCTTCATCTACCTGCGCGGCGAGGTCGTCCCGGTGCTGCGCCGGCTGCACGAGGCGGTGCGCGAGGCGTACGCCGCCGGCTACCTCGGCAAGAACATCAAGGGCACCGGCTTCGACCTCGAACTCACCGTGCACGCGGGCGCCGGCGCCTACATCTGCGGCGAGGAGACCGCGCTGCTGGACTCCCTGGAGGGCCGCCGCGGCCAGCCCCGGCTCCGCCCGCCGTTCCCCGCCGTGGAGGGCCTGTACGCCTGCCCCACCGTGGTGAACAACGTGGAGTCGATCGCCTCGGTTCCCGCGATCATCCAGCGCGGCAAGGAGTGGTTCAAGTCGATGGGCAGCGAGAAGTCCCCGGGCTTCACGCTGTACTCGCTCTCCGGCCACGTCGCCCGCCCCGGCCAGTACGAAGGCCCGCTCGGCATCACGCTGCGCCAGCTGCTCGACATGGGCGGCGGGATGCGCCCCGGCCACCGGCTGAAGTTCTGGACCCCCGGCGGCTCCTCGACCCCGATGTTCACCGACGAGCACCTCGACGTGCCGCTGGACTACGAGGGCGTCGGCGCGGCCGGCTCCATGCTCGGCACCAAGGCCCTGCAGTGCTTCGACGAGACGACCTGCGTGGTGCGGGCCGTCACCCGCTGGACCGAGTTCTACGCCCACGAGTCGTGCGGCAAGTGCACGCCGTGCCGTGAAGGCACCTACTGGCTGGTCCAGTTGCTGCGGGACATCGAGGCCGGGAAGGGCCGGCCGGAAGACCTCGACAAGCTCCAGGACATCGCCGACAACATCAACGGCAAGTCCTTCTGTGCCCTGGGCGACGGCGCCGCCGCCCCGATCTTCTCCTCGCTGAAGTACTTCCGCTCGGAGTACGAGGAGCACATCGAGCAGAAGGGCTGCCCCTTCGACCCGGCCCGCTCCACCGCCTGGGCCGACAAGTCCCGTACGGAGGCCCACGCGTGACCATCACTACGAACGCACCCTCCGGTGGGCAGCCGGCGCCGCCCCCTGAAGACCTGATCTCGGTCACCATCGACGGCATCCCGATCTCGGTGGCCAAGGGCACCCTGGTGATCCGCGCCGCCGAGCAACTGGGCATCGAGATCCCCCGGTTCTGCGACCACCCGCTGCTCGACCCGGCCGGCGCCTGCCGCCAGTGCATCGTGGAGATCGAGGGCCAGCGCAAGCCGGTCGCGTCCTGCACCATCACCTGCACCGACGGCATGGTGATCACCACCCAGCTCACCTCGCCGGTCGCCGAGAAGGCGCAGCGCGGGGTGATGGAGCTGCTGCTGATCAACCACCCGCTGGACTGCCCGGTCTGCGACAAGGGCGGCGAGTGCCCGCTGCAGAACCAGGCGATGTCGGTCGGCGACCCCGACTCCCGCTTCGAGGGCCGCAAGCGCACCTTCGAGAAGCCGGTGCCGATCTCCGCGCAGGTGCTGCTGGACCGCGAGCGGTGCGTGCTGTGCGCGCGCTGCACCCGGTTCAGCCAGCAGATCGCCGGCGACCCGATGATCGAACTGCTCGAACGCGGCGCGCTCCAGCAGGTCGGCATCGGCGAGGGCGACCCGTTCGAGTCGTACTTCTCCGGCAACACCATCCAGATCTGCCCGGTCGGCGCGCTCACCTCCGCCGCCTACCGGTTCCGCTCCCGCCCCTTCGACCTGGTCTCCTCGCCGTCGGTGTGCGAGCACTGCGCCGGCGGCTGCGCCACCCGTACCGACCACCGCCGCGGCAAGGTCATGCGGCGGATGGCCGCCAACGACCCGGAGGTCAACGAGGAGTGGCTGTGCGACAAGGGCCGGTTCGGCTTCCGCTACGCGCAGCGGCCCGAGCGCCTCACCCACCCGCTGGTGCGCGGCGCCGACGGTGAACTCGCCCCCGCCAGCTGGCCGGAGGCGCTGGCCGCCGCGGCGGCGGGACTGACCGCGGCGCACGGCCGGGCCGCGGTGCTGGCCGGCGGCCGGCTCACCGTCGAGGACTCCTACGCGTACGGCAAGTTCGCCCGGGTCGCGCTCGGCACCAACGACGTGGACTTCCGGGCCCGCGCGCACTCCGCCGAGGAGGCCGACTTCCTCGCCGCCCACGTAGCGGGACACGGAGTCGACCTGGACGGCAGCGGGGTGACCAACCGGGCGCTGGAGCAGGCGCCGACCGTGCTGCTGGCCGGACTCGAGGCCGAGGAGGAGGCCCCGGGGGTCTTCCTGCGGTTGCGCAAGGCGCACCGCAAGAGCAAGCAGCAGGCGTACGCCCTGGCCACCTACACCTCGCGCGGCCTGGAGAAGGCCGGCGGCATCCTGCTGCCGGCCGCGCCCGGCACCGAACCGGAGTGGCTGGACGCGCTGGCCGGCGGGGTGGGCCTGGACGAGGCGGGTCGGCTGGCCGCGGAGGCACTGCGCAAGCCCGGCGCGGTGATCCTGGTCGGCGAGCGGCTGGCCGCGGTGCCCGGCGGGTTGACCGCCGTGCTGCGGCTGGCCACCGCGACCGGCGCCCGGACGGCGTGGATTCCGCGCCGGGCCGGCGAGCGCGGCGCTGTCGAGGCGGGGGTGCTGCCCGGGCTGCTGCCCGGCGGGCGCCCGGTCACCGACCCGCGCGGCCGGGACGAGGTCGCCCGGGTGTGGGGCCTGCCGGCCCTGCCGACCCGGTTCGGCCGCGACACCGGGCAGATCGTGGAGGCCGCGGCGGACGGCGAGCTGGCCGCGCTGGTGGTCGGCGGCGTCGAGGTCGCGGACCTGCCGGACCCGGCCCGGGCCCGGATCGCCTTCGGCAACGTCGGGTTCCTGGTCAGCCTGGAGCAGCGGCCGAGCGAGGCCACCGAGCGCGCCGACGTGGTGCTGCCGGTCGCCGCGGTCGTGGAGAAGTCCGGCACCTTCCTCAACTGGGAGGGCCGGGCCCGGATGTTCGAGGCCGCGATCAAGCCCGACCAGGCCACCACCCGGCACCAGCTCCCGGACGCCCGGGTGCTGACGATGCTCGCCGACGCGATGGACGTCGCACTCGGCCTGTCCGACGTGCGGGCCGCGCGCCGCGAACTCGACCGGCTAGTGGGGGCTCCCACGCCGCAGGCAGGGGGATGGTCCGGCACCCACGCGACCGCGCCCGCCGAGACGTCCGTGCCGCTGCCCAGGCCCGGTTCGGGCCAGGCGGTGCTCGCCGGGCACCGGCTGCTGCTCGACCAGGGCCGGCTGCAGGACGGCGACGACGCGCTGGCCGCCACCCGGCACGCGGCCGTCGCCCGGCTGTCGGCCGCGACCGCCGCGGAGGTCGGGGTGGGCGACGGCGAGATCCTCACCGTGGCCGGCCCGGACGGCACCGTGGCGCTGCCGCTGGCCGTCACCCCGATGCCGGACCGGGTGGTCTGGGTGCCGCTCAACTCCGTTGGCCACGGCGTCACTTCGGACACCGGTGCCCGCCCCGGGCAGGTCGTCTCGCTCAGCGCGGAGGTCCAGTCATGACCGCCCTGTCCACCGGCGGGAGCCAACTCGCCGCCACCACCACGGAGAACCTGTCGTTCTTCGGCACCGACCCGTGGTGGCTGATCGTCATCAAGGCGGTGTTCTGCTTCGCGTTCGCGATGCTGACCGTGCTCTTCTCCATCGTGTGGGAGCGCAAGGTCGTCGCCTGGATGCAGTTGCGGATCGGCCCGAACCGGCACGGCCCCTGGGGCATGCTCCAGTCGCTCGCCGACGGCATCAAGCTGATGCTGAAGGAGGACCTCACCGTCAAGCGCGCGGACAAGGTGGTCTTCATCCTCGCGCCGATCGTGGCCGCGATCCCCGCGTTCATGTCGTTCGCGGTGATCCCCTTCGGCCCGGCCGACAACGAGGTGTCCATCTTCGGCCACCGCACCGCGATGCAGCTCACCGACCTGCCGATCGGCATCCTCTACATCCTGGCCACGGCGTCGGTCGGCATCTACGGCATCGTGCTCGCCGGCTGGTCGTCCGGCTCGACGTACCCGCTGCTGGGCGGCCTGCGCGCCTCCGCGCAGATGATCTCCTACGAGATCGCGATGGGCCTGTCCTTCGCGGCGGTCTTCCTCTACTCCGGCTCGATGTCCACCTCGACCATCGTCGAGGCGCAGCACGGCCGCTGGTACATCATCCTGCTGCCGGTCTCCTTCCTGGTGTACATCTGCACGATGATCGGCGAGACCAACCGGGCGCCGTTCGACATGCCGGAGTCCGAGGGCGACCTGGTCGGCGGCTTCAACACCGAGTACAGCTCGATCAAGTTCGCGCTGTTCATGCTCGCCGAGTACGTCAACATGGTGACGGTCTCCGCGGTCGCCACCACCCTCTTCCTCGGCGGCTGGCGGGCACCCTGGCCGATCACCACCTTCTGGGACGGCGCCAACCACGGCTGGTGGCCGCTGCTCTGGTTCGTGATCAAGGTCCAGCTGCTGCTCTTCTTCTTCATCTGGCTGCGCGGCACCCTGCCCCGGGTCCGCTACGACCAGCTGATGAAGCTCGGCTGGAAGGTGCTCATCCCGGTCTCGATGGTCTGGCTGATGCTGGTCGCCGCCGTGAAGGCGATGCGCAACGAGAACTACGACTTCACGAAGATCGTGCTGTACATCGGTGGCGCGGTCGTCGCGCTGCTGCTGATCTCGCTGGTCATCGACGTCTTCCGGGACCGCGAGGAGAAACGGAAGGAAGCCGCGGGCGGCGGCGCACTGGCCCCGCAGGAGCGGTTCGACCCGATGGCGGGCGGCTATCCGGTGCCCCCGCTGCCGGGCCAGCAGCCCGAGCGGGTGCCACGGCGGCCCAGCCGTGCACAGGCCCAACTCGTAGGCGCACCAGGTGCGTCCGGCGTGTCCGGCTCGCCCGGACAGGACGCCGCGCAGACGGAGAACACGGAGGACGGCGATGCCTGAGTTCCTGGACCCGGTCGCGGGCTTCGGCGTGACCTTCAAGGCCATGTTCAAGAAGCGGCTGACCGAGCAGTACCCCGAGTACAAGAAGCCGACCGCGCCGCGTTTCCACGGCCGCCACCAGCTCAACCGGCACCCGGACGGGCTGGAGAAGTGCATCGGCTGCGAGCTGTGCGCCTGGGCCTGCCCGGCCGACGCGATCTACGTGGAGGGCGCGGACAACACCGAGGAGGAGCGCTACTCCCCGGGTGAGCGCTACGGCCGCGTCTACCAGATCAACTACGCCCGCTGCATCCTGTGCGGGCTGTGCATCGAGGCGTGCCCGACCCGCGCGCTGACCATGACCAACGAGTACGAACTCGCCGACCGCACCCGCGAGTCGCTGATCTTCACCAAGGAGCAGCTGCTCGCCGGCCTGGAGGAGGGCATGGTCGAGTCGCCGCACTCGATCTTCCCCGGCATGGACGAGGGCGACTACTACCGCGGCCAGGTCACCGAGGCCGCGCCCGGCACCGTACGGCAGGTCGCCGTCTCCAAGGGCGAGAAGGCGGACGAGTCGGTGCCGGTGGAGAACCCGTACACCGGTGAGCCGGAGGCGGCGGAGACCGTCGCCCCCGGCGGCGCCGCCCCGGCCGGGACGGGGGAGGAAGCATGACCGGCTCGATGCAGTCGCTGCAACTCGCCGCCGGCTACCAGACCTCCACCGGCGAGGCCGTGCAGTTCTGGGTGCTGGGCACCGTCGCCGTGATCGGCGCGCTGGGCACCGTGCTGATGAAGAAGTCGGTGCACAGCGCGCTGTCGCTGGCCGGCACCATGATCGTCCTCGCGGTCTTCTACCTCGCCCAGGGCGCGTACTTCCTCGGCGTGGTGCAGATCGTCGTCTACACCGGCGCGATCATGATGCTCTTCCTCTTCGTCGTCATGCTGGTCGGCATCACCGCAGCCGACTCGCTCAAGGAGACGCTGAAGGGCCAGCGGTGGATGGCCGCGGTGTGCGGCCTCGGCTTCGGCATCCTGCTGATCGCCGGCATCGCCAACGCCTCCCTGGACACCTTCGCCGGCACCGGCGGGGCCAACGCGGCGGACGGCGGCAACGTCCAGGGCCTGGCCCACCTGGTCTTCACCAAGTACGTGTGGGCGTTCGAGATCACCGGCGCGCTGCTGATCACCGCCGCGATCGGCGCGATGGTGCTCACCCACCGCGAGCGGACCGAGGAGCGGCGCACCCAGCGCGAGCTGGCCGAGGCCCGGGTCCGCGAGGGCAAGCAGGTCACCCCGCTGCCGGCGCCCGGCACCTACGCCCGGCACAACGCGGTGGACGTCCCGGCGCTGCTGCCCGACGGCTCGGTCTCCGAACTGTCGGTCAGTTCCACGCTGCGCGAGCGCGGCCAGATCCGCGACGTGTCGCGGGACGCGATGCGGCGGCTGGCCGAACTGGACCAGCGCTCCGACGAGTGGCTGGAACGCGCTCCGGAACAGCCCGAGTTGGAGCAAGACGGCGAGCGGGCCCCGGCCTCCGCCGAGGAGGGTGCGAAGTGAACCCGGCGAACTACCTCTATCTCGCGGCGCTGTTGTTCACCATCGGCGCGGCGGGAGTGCTGATCCGGCGCAACGCGATCGTCGTGTTCATGTGCGTGGAGCTGATGTTGAACGCCTGCAACCTGGCGTTCGTCACCTTCTCCCGGCTGCACGGCAACCTCGACGGGCAGGTCATCGCGTTCTTCACGATGGTCGTGGCCGCCGCCGAAGTCGTGGTGGGCCTGGCGATCATCGTGTCGATCTACCGAACCCGCCACTCGGCCTCGGTCGACGACGCGAACCTGATGAAGCTGTAAGGGGCTGCGAGACGTGGAAACCCTGATCGGACTGCTCGTCGCGGCACCGCTGCTGGGCGCGGGCATCCTGCTCACCGGCGGCCGCCGGCTGGACCGCACCGGCCACCTGCTGGGCACGCTGCTCGCGCTGCTGTCGTTCGTGCTCGGCGTGGTGCTCTTCGTCAACATGCTCGGCAAGCACGCCGACGCCCGCGCCCTGCACTCGCACCTGTTCACCTGGGTGCCGGTGGAGGGCTTCCAGGCGCAGGTCGGCTTCCAACTCGACCAGCTGTCGATGACGTTCGTGCTGCTGATCACCGGTGTGGGCACGCTGATCCACATCTACTCGATCGGCTACATGGAGCACGACGAGCGCCGCCGCCGCTTCTTCGGCTACCTCAACCTCTTCCTCGCGGCGATGCTGCTGCTGGTGCTCGCCGACAACTACCTTCTGCTGTACGCGGGTTGGGAGGGCGTCGGGTTGGCGTCCTACCTGCTGATCGGCTTCTGGCAGCACAAGCCGAGCGCGGCGACCGCGGCGAAGAAGGCGTTCCTGGTCAACCGGGTCGGCGACATGGGCCTGTCCATCGGCATCATGCTGATGTTCACCACCTTCGGCTCGTTCGCGTTCTCCAACGTGCTGCCGAGGGCGGCGGGCGCCTCCGCCACCCAGCACGCCACGATCACCGGCATCGGCTTCATGCTGCTCCTCGCCGCCTGCGGCAAGTCGGCCCAGGTGCCGCTGCAGTCCTGGCTCGGCGACGCGATGGAGGGCCCGACCCCGGTCTCGGCCCTGATCCACGCCGCGACCATGGTGACCGCGGGCGTCTACCTGATCGTCCGCTCCGGCGCGATCTTCAACGCGGCGCCGGACGCGCAGACCGCGGTGGTCACCGTCGGCGCGGTCACGCTGCTCTTCGGTGCGATCGTCGGTTGCGCCAAGGACGACATCAAGAAGGCGCTGGCCGGCTCCACGATGTCGCAGATCGGCTACATGATCATGGCGGCCGGGCTCGGCCCGATCGGCTACGTCTTCGCGATCATGCACCTGGTCACGCACGGCTTCTTCAAGGCCGGGCTGTTCCTCGGCGCCGGCTCGGTGATGCACGGCATGAACGACGAGGTGGACATGCGCCGCTACGGCGGCCTGCGCAAGTTCATGCCGATCACCTTCGTCACCTTCGGCCTGGGCTACCTCGCGATCATCGGCTTCCCCGGGCTGTCCGGCTTCTTCTCCAAGGACAAGATCATCGAGGCGGCCTACGCCAAGGGCGGCACCGAGGGCTGGATTCTCGGCAGCGCGGCCCTGCTGGGCGCCGCGATCACCGCGTTCTACATGACGCGGGTGATGCTGATGACGTTCTTCGGCGAGAAGCGCTGGGTCCCGGACGCGGAAGGCCACGAGCCGCACCCGCACGAGTCGCCGAAGTCGATGACCGTCCCGATGATCATCCTGTCGATCGGCTCGGTCTTCGCCGGCGGCCTGTTCAGCATCAACTCGGCGTTCGTGAAGTGGCTGGAGCCCGTCACCGGGCACAGCGAGGGCAACTCGCCCCTCAGTACCGGCACGCTGACCGCCGCCACCCTGGTCTGCCTGGTGGTCGGCGTCGGCATCGCCTGGCTGATGTACGGGCGCCGGTCGGTGCCCGCGACCGCGCCGCGCGGCAGCCTGGTCACCCGGGCGGCCCGCCGCGACCTGCTCCAGGACGACTTCAACCACGTGGTGCTGGTCCGCGGCGGCGAGCACCTGACCCGCTCGCTGGTCTACCTCGACCACTCCCTGGTCGACGGCGTCGTCAACGGCACCGCCGCCTCCGTCGGCGGCCTGTCCGGACGGCTCCGCCGGCTCCAGAACGGCTACGTCAGGTCGTACGCCGTCTCCATGCTCGGCGGTACCGCGGTGGTGGTCGCCGCGACCCTTCTCATGAGGGCGGTCTGATAGCTCATGTCGTTTCCTCTGCTGACCACCACTGCGGTACTGCCCGCGGTCGGCGCCATCGCCACCGCGGCCGTGCCCGCCGCGCGGAGGGTCGCCGCCAAGTACACGGCGCTGGCCTTCTCGCTCGGCACGCTGGTGCTGGCGATCATCGCGATGGTGCGCTTCGACCCGCACGGCGACCGCTACCAGCTCACCGAGTCGCACACCTGGGTGAAGAGCTTCGGGCTCCACTACGACCTGGGCGTGGACGGCATCGCGGTCGTCATGGTGGCGCTGACCGCGCTGCTGATCCCGTTCGTGATGCTCGCCGGCTGGCATGACGCCGACCCGCTCGAAGGGCCCGACCCCAACCGGCGCTGGCGGCCCACCCAGGGCTTCTTCGCGCTGATCCTGCTGGTCGAGGCGATGGTGGTGCTCTCCTTCGAGGCCACCGACGTCTTCCTCTTCTACATCTTCTTCGAAGCCATGCTGATCCCGATGTACTTCCTCATCGGCGGCTTCGGCGACCGCGCGCACGCGGCAGGCGAGGAGGAGGCGGCCCGCCAGCGCTCGTACGCGGCGGTGAAGTTCCTGCTCTACAACCTGGTCGGCGGGCTGATCATGCTGGCCGCGATCATCGGCCTGTACGCCGCCACCGCGCAGCAACTGGGCACCGGGACCTTCTCGTTGCAGGAGATCCTCTCCGCCCGCGCCTCCGGGCACCTGCACCTGGCCACCTCCACCGAGCGGTGGCTCTTCCTCGGCTTCTTCTTCGCCTTCGCGGTGAAGGCGCCGCTGTGGCCGCTGCACACCTGGCTGCCGAACGCGATGGGCGAGGCCACCGCGCCGGTGGCGGTCCTGATCACCGCGGTGGTCGACAAGGTCGGCACCTTCGCGATGCTCCGCTTCTGCCTCCAGCTCTTCCCGGAGGCGTCCAAGTGGGCGACGCCGGTGATCCTGGTGCTCGCGGTGATCAGCATCATCTACGGCGCCCTGCTCGCGGTCGGCCAGCGCGACATCAAGCGGCTGATCGCGTACGCGTCCGTCTCGCACTTCGGCTTCATCATCCTGGGCATCTTCGCGATGACCAGCCAGGGCCAGTCCGGCGCGACGCTCTACATGGTCAACCACGGCATCTCCACCGCCGCGTTGATGCTGGTCGCCGGGTTCCTGATCACCCGGCGCGGGTCGCGGATCATCTCCGACTTCGGCGGGGTGCAGAAGGTCGCGCCGGTGCTCGCCGGCACCTTCATGATCGGCGGTCTGGCCACGCTGTCGCTACCAGGGCTCGCGCCGTTCGTCAGCGAGTTCCTGGTGCTGGTCGGCACGTTCAGCCGCTACCCGGTGCTCGGCATCATCGCCACCCTGGGCATCGTGCTCGCCGCGCTGTACGTGCTGGTGCTCTACCAGCGGACCATGACCGGCCCGGTGAAGGCCGGCATCGAGGGCATGGCCGACCTCAAGGCGCGTGAAGTGCTGGTGGTCGCCCCGCTGATCGCCCTGCTGCTCTTCCTCGGCGTGTACCCGAAGCCGGTGGCGGACATCGTCAACCCGTCGGTCAAGCACACGCTCTCCGACGTGCACAAGACCGACCCCAAGCCCGCGCTGGAGGCGAAGAAGTGAGCGCCGCACTGCATACGGGACCCGCCGTCCACACCCTGTGGACGAGCGCCGCGTCCACCACGGACCGCTTCCCCACCCCGCACATCGAGTACGCGCAGCTCTCACCGGTGCTGATCGTCTTCGGTGTGGCGATGGTGGGGGTGCTCGCCGAGGCGTTCGTGCCCCGCAGGTCCCGCTACACCGCGCAGGTGGTGCTGGCCGTGGTCGGCCTGGCCGCCGCGTTCGCCGCCGTGGTGGCGCTCGCCGAGAAGGGCTACGGCACCACCAAGGCACACATCGCGGCCATGGGCGCGGTCGCCGTGGACGGCCCGGCGCTCTTCCTCCAGGGCACCATCCTGCTGGTCGCGCTGGTCGCGGTCTTCACCTTCGCCGAGCGCCGGCTCGACCCGAAGGCGCACGGCAACCACGTCGACTCCTTCGCCGCTCAGGGCTCCGCGGTGCCCGGCGGCGACCAGGAGAAGGCCGCGGTACGGGCCGGGTTCACCACCACCGAGGTCTTCCCGCTGCTGCTCTTCGCGGTCGGCGGGATGCTGGTCTTCCCGGCCGCGAACGACCTGCTGACGCTCTTCGTCGCCCTTGAGGTCTTCTCGCTGCCGCTGTACATCCTGTGCGCGCTGGCCCGCCGCAACCGGCTGCTGTCGCAGGAAGCCGCCGTCAAGTACTTCCTGCTCGGCGCCTTCTCGTCGGCCTTCCTGCTCTTCGGTATCGCCCTGCTGTACGGCTACGCCGGCACCGTGTCGTACTCCGGGATCTCCTCGGTGATCGACGGCACCGCCAAGATCACCCCGGCGCTCGCCGACACCACCGGGAACGACGCGCTGCTGCTGATCGGGCTGGCGATGGTCACGGTCGGGCTGCTCTTCAAGGTCGGCGCGGTGCCCTTCCACATGTGGACGCCGGACGTCTACCAGGGCGCGCCCACCCCGGTCACCGGGTTCATGGCCGCGGCCACGAAGGTCGCCGCCTTCGGCGCCCTGCTGCGGCTGCTGTACGTGGTGCTGCCCGGGATGCGCTGGGACTGGCGGCCGGTGATGTGGGGCGTGGCGATCGCCACGATGATCGCCGGTGCGGTGATCGCGGTCACCCAGACCGACGTGAAGCGGCTGCTCGCCTACTCCTCGGTCGCGCACGCCGGGTTCATCCTCGCCGGCGTGATCGCCACCGACAAGTCCGGTGTGTCCTCGGTGCTCTTCTACCTCGCCGCGTACTCCTTCGTGACCCTCGGCGCGTTCGCGGTGGTCACCCTGGTGCGCGACGCGAGCGGCGAGGCCACCCACCTGTCCCGCTGGGCGGGGCTGGGCCGGCGCTCGCCCCTGGTCGCCGCGGTCTTCGCGGTCTTCCTGCTCGCCTTCGCCGGCATTCCGCTGACGTCCGGCTTCGCCGGGAAGTTCGCGGTCTTCAAGGCGGCGGCGCAGGGCGGCGCGATGCCCCTGGTGATCGTGGGTGTGATCTCCTCGGCGATCGCGGCGTTCTTCTACATCCGCGTCATCGTGCTGATGTTCTTCAGCGAGCCGAAGCCCGACGGCCCCTCGGTCGCCGTCCCCTCCCCGCTGACCTCCACCGCGATCGCGGTCGGCGTCGCGGTCACCCTCGTCCTGGGCCTGGCCCCCCAGTACTTCCTCGACCTGGCGGACAAGGCGGGCGTGTTCGTGCGGTAGTTCCCCGCGGCAGGGACGGAAGGAGGGGCCCCGGTGACGAACCGGGGCCCCTCCTTCCGCTCTTCGTCCGGGCGACGCCGCTACGGCCGACTCGCGCGCCACTCCTTGAACGCCGTCGGAAGTTCCGTGCGGCCGTAGTCGACCAGCCCGTCACCGTAGGACCGCAACCTGGCGTACGCCCTCTTGAGTTCGCCCTCGGTGGGGAACCTGCCGTGAAGAATCGCCAGTTGCAGTACCTGCTCGATGGTCAGCACGGTGAGGTCGTAGCGTGCGGAGGTGGCCTGGCCCTCCTGGTCGTCGATGGCTACGAATACCTCGTGGCCGCGTTCCACGAACTCCACCGCGTGGGCGATCACCACTGCCTCGCCGAGGTCCTTGGGACGGCGCAGCGCCTTCTCGAACTGCAACCCCCGGATCTCCTCGAAGACCTCGACGACCCGTGGTGGCGCGGTGGCGGCCCGTAGCGCCGGAAGTACGCGCACGCAGTCACTCGCGACCAGCCGGCGCCAAGGCGTCTCGATCGAACCGTACTTCCGTGCCTTGCCGAGAACCTCCTGATGAACCTCCTCCGGCACCAGAAGGACCAACTGCGCGGCGCGGAGTACGTCGACCAGGAGCCGCTGCAGATTCGCCCCCACGAAGTGGACGCAGATCACCGCATCGAGCACGCATAGCGAGTCGAGCCCGGTGGACGAACCGCCGTCGCCTTCCACGGCTTCGTCACGCTTCTCGGGCAATCCCCACCCCTTTGTTCGGTACTCTGTCCGGCTCTGACAGCCCGTCCCCGATGAGCAGCGGCGCCGCCCGCGAGTCCTAGCGATCCTCAGTGTCGGGTTCGGGCCGAGCTCTGGCGGCGAGACGGGTGACGTCGGCTCGCTTGGGTGTCTGCGGTTCGGGTACGAGCCCGGCTTCGCGCAGGGCGGCCTCCGTCTCCTCGACGCCGCGTCCTTCGAGCATCGCCAGCACTCTCACCCCGATCCGGTGCCCGCGGTACGCGAGCATCGCCCGTTCGAGGATGCGTCGAGGAGGGCGCACGGTCTGGGAGGCGTCGATCTCCTGCTCGTAGGCCGGCCCCCAGCCGTAGCGCTGCGAGAGTTCGACACCGGTCGGGCCCTTCAGCGAGCTCTTGCGAGCGGCCGAGATCAGGTTCAGGCATTCCAGCTGGATCAGCATCACGGGGAAGCTCACCCGGAAGTGGCGTGCCAGCAGAGCGGCGGTCCGCTCGTCGACGAGCTCGTCGGCTTCGGAGTCCGGGCCTTCGTCCGGAGGACCCAGCCAGGTCCGGATGCCGGTCAGGGGGGCCAGCAGGTGCCGTGCGAACGCGTCGCAGCGCTGCTCGGCAGGGGTTCTGGCGCCACCCAGCTCGTGCACCTCCGTGCCGTCGCCCTGGAGAAGGTGCCCGAGTTCGTGGGCGAAGGTGAACCTCTGCCGTTCCGGTACGTCGCACGCGCGGACCGCGATGAGAGTGGTGTTCCGTTCGGGGTCGGTCACCGTGAAGCCGTCGACGGGTTTGGGCAGTCGGAGCACCGCCGTGTCCACGCCGGTGAGGTGCTCGATGAGCTCGTCGATGTCCGCGATCGGTGCCGCGCCGAGGCCGAGCGTGGAGCGCACGGACTCCGCGAGCGCCTTCCCCTGCTCCTCGGGCGTGGCGCAGGTGCCGACCAGGCGCGGCCCTGTCGCGGGCCGGCGAGGCGGCCGATCCGTCACACCGTCACCGGCGCCGCTGTCCAGGCGCGCGTCGAGTTCGAGCACCTCGACGACCAGACGCAGCGCGTCTTCCTTGTCCTCCTCGGCGACCGCGGGGTCGATGCGCGCGGCGATATGCACGCGTTCACGCACCGGGCTACCGGTCGTGAGCTGCCGTACCGGCAGGTCCAGGGCGTGCGCCAACCGGTCGATCTCGGCAAGGGTGACCTGCGCCCGCGTGCCGAGCTCGATGCGGTGGAGGGTCGGCTGGGAGAGACCGGCGAGTTCGGCGAGGGCCCGCTGGCCGTATCCGGCCCGCTCGCGCTCACGGCGGATTCGCCGTCCCACAGCTACCAGATCCACTGAGCACCTCCTTGCTTGAATCAATTCTACTTCGGTGATTCACGCTGTCCATCCGTATGTCTACCAGGGGGGTACGACAGCGCGTGTGCCGGTCGTGTCGTGAGAGGGCGGCGTCGTGCGCCCGAGCGTCAGGCAAAGGCGGGGGCGAGGCGGCGTCAACTCAGATGAATATCAAGTTGTTTGTCGTTCACATCAGTTGACCTTTGCTCGGCGGGTGGGCGATGCTGAACGGCGTCGCCGCCGGCAGCCCCTCCGCCGTACGGCGAGGGGACGCGGAGACGCGTGACGGGCACGGAACGTGCAGGGAGCGGCAGGAGCGCGCCCCTCGCCGGTCGCGCGGCCGCCGCCGTGGACGCGTCCTGTGTACGGTCCGGCCACGGCGCGACCGCACCGCCGCTCCTCGGCCGGGCCCGACCTGGGCCCACCCGGCCCCACGTGGTCGGAGCCGGTCCGGGACCGGAATCCGCCGGCCGGAGCCGGGAGCGGTCCGGGTCCCGACCGCAACGGCGGCCGGCCACCCCGGCCGGCCACGACCGAAGGAGAACCCGTGTCCCCTCTCGCCGCGAAGGCAAACGACAGCACCGCCCTGGCCGCCGTCCCGCTCCGCGCCACCGACGTCCAGCGGCTGGCCAACACCGAGGTCGCGCCCATCCTGTCCGTCGTCCTGGTGACCTGCTCCGTCAGCGTGTCCATCAGCGTCTCCGGCGGGACCGAGCCGACGGGCATGTAGCGGCGGGCCCGCCGTACCGGGCCGGGCGATGCCACCCGGCCCGGTCCGGCGTGCAGCTCCGATCGCGTGCGCGGAACGTCGGCGTCCTCCCGCGTCCTCCCGCCAACACCCGGCAACTCCCGCCCCCGCCAAGCTCCTTGCGGCCCGGGCGAACTCCCAGCCGAACTCCCAGCCGAACTCCGAACTCCGAACTCCGAACTCCGAACTCCGAGTGAAGGGGAAGACCCGTGCCGAGACTCCGGCGGATGCTGCGTGCCGCGGTGGCACCTCCCACGGTCGACCGCGGCACCGCGCTGACCGTCATGGAACGGCTCGGCGCGGTCAACCACCTGGTGGCGAGCCTGGAGTACCTGGTCACCCCCGAGGACCGCCGCCCCGGCGGCCTCAACGACTGGCAGGTCGCCCGGGGCCAGTTCGCGCGGTGGCCGCGCCCGGCCCGTGCCGCGCTCGACGTGGTGGGCCGGCCCGCCGTGACGCGCGCGCTGCACGGCGCCCGCGTCGCCGCGGCCGGCGCGCTGCTGCTGCCCCTGCCGCGCCGTGGCCGGCTGGCGGCCGACCTGGTGCTCACCGCCGCGTCCCTCGCGCTCTACCCCCGCAACCACTACGGCACCGACGGGGCCGACCAGGCCGCCTTCCTCGTGCAGACCGCGGCGGCGGTCGGGCGGGCCGCGGAGGACCGGCCCCGTACCGTCGACGCCTGCCTGTGGTTCGCGGGAATGCAGTCGGTGCTCTCCTACACCGCCTCCGGCTGGGTCAAGGCGTCCAGCGAGACCTGGCGCAGCGGCCGCGCCCTGCCCGGCATCCTGCGCACCGTCTCCTACGGCGAGGAGCGCGCCTGGCGGCTGGTCCGCGACCACCCGCGCGCCGCCAAGGCGGTCTGCACCTGCGTGGTGGCCCTCGAATCGTCGTTCCCCGCCGTCCATCTGGCCCGCGGCCGGGCGGCCAGGCCGATGGTCGCCGCCGCGGCCGGCTTCCACCTCGCCAACGCCGGCGTGATGGGCCTGGGCCGCTTCCTCACCGGCTTCTGCTCGCTGCACCCGGCGGTGCTGTACGTCACCGGCCCGCGCGAACGTGTCCTCGCCGACGGCCGGGTGCAGCGGCGCGACGACACCTTCCCGGTCGCCGCGGGCGCCGCGCTGGCCGCGGCCCTGACCGCCGGGGCGCTCGTCCACGCCAGGGACCGGCGGACCGTGCTGCGCGGCCGTGGCGACGAGCGGCGGTTCACCACCGCCGCGGGCACCACGCTCGTCCACCGCCGGATCGACCCACCCGGTGGCCGTCCGGCCCCGGACACCCCGGTCGTGGTGGTCAGCGGAGCGCTCGCGGAGTCCCCCGAACGGGCCGAGTGGCTGGTCCGCGAACTCGCCGAACGGCACACCGTGGTGACCTACCACCGGGCCGGCCAGGCCGGTAGCGCCGCCGTGCGCGGGCCCCGCCCGGGCACCGGGCTCGACGGCGCCGCGGCCGACCTCGCCGACCTGGTCCGCCACACCGCGGCGGGCCGGCCGGCCGTGCTCGTCGGCCACGGCCTGGGCGGTCACATCGCCGCGTCCGCCGCCACCCGCCTGGACGGGCACCTGTCGGGCCTCGTCCTCGTCGACCCCCACCACCCCGACGACGCCCCCCGCCAGGACCCGGACGCGGGCGACGGCGCCGCGGGCGGTGGCGGCGACACGGGCGGCGGCGGGGCAGGCGGTGGCGGTGACCGTGGCCGCGACCCCGATCACCGCGAAGTCACCGCGCTGCTGGACCAGATGGCCGTCTCCCTGCGCCTCGGCCTGGGCCAGCTGCTCCGCGACCCGGACTGGCTGCGCCTGCTGCCCGAGGACGTCCGCGGCCTCGCCCGCGCACACTACCGCGACGCCGCCGGCTGGAACGCGGCGCGCCAGGAGTGGCGGGCACTGCGCGCGGCGCGGCGGCGGACGGGTACGGCCGCCGTCCCGGCCGCCGCCGTGCCCACCTGCCTGATCCTGTGCGAGCCGGGCGGCCCGCCGCCCGACGCCAGGCGCGCCCTCCAGGAGGAGTACGTGCGCCGCGCCCCGCACGCGGTCGTGCACGCCGTGGACGCCCCGCGCGAACAGGTCCTCGCCGCCCGGGCCTCCGCCCGCGCCGTCGCGGAGTTGGTGGCTGGGGTCGCCGCGGCGAGCCTCCCGCGGGGGAGGGCCGCCGATGTCCCCGCTTAGCGGTGGAGGGCCGGCCGGCGGGCGGGACCTCGCGGGCGCGGCGGCGATCGCGGCGCTCGCGGCCTGGTTCGCCGCCACCGTCCTGAGCCAGCACCCGCGCCCGGAGTTCAACCGGCTCGCCGTCCTCGACGGCACCGGCGCCGTCATCCCCAACTGGCGCTTCTTCGCGCCCGAGCCGGCCCGCCACGACTTCCATGTGCTGTTCAGGACCGAGGACGCCGAGGGCCGGGCCACCCCGTGGCAGGAGGGCTCCGCGATCACCCCGCGGCGACCGCTGCACATCGTGTGGTTCCCCTCCCGCCGCCGGGAGAAGGCGCTCTACGACCTGTGCCACGAACTCGTGGCGGTCATGCGGCAGTTCGGCGGCGACCTGACCCTCGCACCGGCCTACCGGATGCTGCGCAACTCCGTCGCCCGCACCGTCTCGAGCCTGCCCGGGGACCCGCCTCGCGGCTTCCAGTTCGTGGTCGCCCGGCACACCGGCCACGACCCCGGGCACGACCCGGACTACCTCTTCGTCTCGCCGTACATCCCCTACACCCCGGACGCGCCCTACGCGTGAGTCAGGACGTGGTCGCCCAGGCCAGCAGCGCGGCGTGCGGCAGGGACAGCGCGCCGTCCCGGGTGCGGAACTGCGCCGACAACTCGTCGTAGTGGCGGCGTACTTCCGCGACGGTGCCCGGGGGAAGGGCGTGCAGGATCTGGCCGATGGTGGCGATCCCGGCGGCCGGACCCGACCACCAGACGTCGGGGTCGACCACGTGGTCCCAGCGCAGCGTCGTACAGCGGGCCCCGGTCAGCCCGGCCGCCGTCAGCAGTCCGGCCAGACCCTCCTCGGTGCGGGGGAAGTCGTCCTCGGCGGCGAGCGCGGGTACGGAGGACGGCCGGGCGGCGCCCGCCGCTTCCAGGGCACGGCCCAGCAGCGCCTGCCCGGGGGCGGGCGGCGCGGCCCAGATCGTGACCGCGACCCGGCCGCCGGGGCCGGCCACCCGCCGCAGGTCGGCGAGCGCCGCCGCCGGGTGCCCCACGTGGTTGAGCACGAAGTTCGCCACCACCGCGTCGAACTCGCCTTCCGCGAACGGCAGTCCGGGCAGCAGCCCGTGCCGCACATCCGCTTCCGGCACCGCTCGCGTCGCCCGCTCGACCATGCTCGGCTCCGCGTCCACCGCGCAGACCTCCGCGCCGCGGCGCACCGCCAGCGCTGCCGCGGTGCCGGGCCCGGTGCCGACGTCCAGCACCCGCACGCCCGCGCCCACCCCGGCGGCGTCGAGCAGCTTGGGCACGGCGTGCGCGCACAGCATGCCGAAGCTCCGCGCGTACGCCTCCGCCCGGCCGGCCCATGCCTCCCGCTCGAACGCGTCGAAGTCGCCCACCGCACACCTCCGTGCCGTACCGAACTGGTCCCCGAACGCCTGTGGTTGATCACTTTAGAGGAGGGATACGACACTCCACGCCACTCGCGTTCAACCCCGCTCGGCCACCAGGAACGCGCCCTCGGCCGGACGTTCGGACCCCCGCCCGTACGCGGCCGCCAGTGCCGCCTTCCCGTGCGCGGTGACCGTCCAGCCGTGCCGGGTCAGCCACGCGTCCGGCGGTTCGGCGAGGCCGCCCCGCCACAGGTCGCTGATCGGCCGGAACTCGTCCCCGGTGCGGGTCTGCCGGACCATCCGCGCCAGCCCGCCGCCGTGCGTGAACGACAGCACGCTGCCGGGCGCGGACAGGTCGCCGACCGTACCCAGCACGGCCGCCGCCTCGTCGGCCGTCAGATAGACCAGCAGCCCCTCCACCAGCCACGCAGTGGGCGCCGCCGGGTCGAACCCGGCGGTCCGCAGCGGCCCCGCCCACTCCCCGCGCAGATCCACCCCGACCACGGCCCGCCGGCAGCGCGGCACCGCGCCCGCCCCGGCCAGCACCTCCTCCTTGAAGCCCACCATGTCGGGCAGGTCCAGCTCGAACACCCGCAGCCCGTCCGGCCATTGCAGCCGGAACGCCCGCGTGTCCAGCCCCGCCGCCACCAGCACCACCTGCGCCCGGCGGCCGTCCGCGACCGCTGCGCGCAGGTAGTCGTCGAAGAACCGCGTGCGCAGCACCACCTGTTCGGCCATCACCCGCCCGGTCGGCGACTCCCCGCCGGGCCCGTCCGGCGGCCGGCCCGCCGCGTCCGCCGCCCGCACGAACGCCGCGGCCAGCGGGTCGTCGAACAGCCGGTCCGCCCGCCGGCTCTCCGCCGCCCGCACCCGCGCGGTCCCGATCGCGGTCCGCCCCACACCCGCCGGTACTCCCGTCCGCTCCATGCCCGGCCAACTCACGCACCCCGCCCCGGTGTTCCCGTCGGAGGACCGGAACATCGGGGCGGGGGAGCGGCGGGCGGGTCGAACGGCCCTGCCGGGCAGGTCAGTTGGGGACGGCGAGGAGGAGGGCGAAGCGGGCGGCGGGGTCGGTCCACCAGTGGCGGACGGTGAAGCCGCCTTCGTGGAGTTCGGCGGTGAGGGACTCGCGGCGGAACTTGCAGGACAGTTCGGTGCGCACGTCCTCACCGGCCGCGAGGTCGAAGGAGAGGTCGAGGTCGGGGATCTTGACGGTCTGCGCGACCCGCGACCGCAGGTGCATCTCGATCCGCTCGTCCTCGGCGTTCCAGACGGCGACGTGCTCGAACGCGTCCGGGTCGAAGTCGGCACCGAGCTCGCGGTTGAGGACGTGCAGCACGTTCTTGTCGAACTCCGCGGTGACGCCTGCCGCGTCGTCGTAGGCGCGGACCAGCACCGCCGGGTCCTTGACCAGGTCGGCGCCGAGCAGGAGCACGTCGTCGCTGCTGAGCGAGCGGGCGAGGGTGCGGTAGAAGGCGGCGCGCTGCGGGCCGTCGAAGTTGCCGATGGTGCTGCCGAGGAAGGCGAGCAGGCGCGGGCCGGGTTCGTCGGAGAGCGGGATGCCGCCCTCGAAGTCGGCGACGGTGGCGGAGACGGTCAGCCCCGGGTAGTCGGCGCAGATCGCGCGCCCGGCCTCTTCGAGGGCGGAGGCGCTGACGTCCAGGGGCGCGTAGCGGCGCAGGGTGCCGGCGGCGGTGAGGGCGTCGAGCAGCAGCCGGGTCTTGCGGGAGGAGCCGGAGCCCAGCTCGATCAGGGTGGCCGCGCCGGTGGCCGCGGCGATCTCCGGCGCCCGGCGGACCAGGATCTCCTGCTCGGCCCGGGTCGGGTAGTACTCGGGCAGCCGGGTGATCTGCTCGAACAGGTCGCTGCCGCGCTTGTCGTAGAACCACTTCGGCGGCAGGGTGCGCGGGGCGGCGGTGAGGCCGCCGGTCACGTCGGCGTGCAGCGTGTCGGTGAAGTAGCCGGCCGGAAGCCGGTCGTCGAGGGTGAAGCGGCTCTGGTTCTCGGCGCTCATGAGGGTGGTGTCCTTGCGTTCGGGGCGCAGCGCGATGACGCGGACGCCTTCCGGGGTGGCCAGGAGCAGGGAGCGGTCGGGGACTTCACGCCATTCGCCGAGCAAGTCCCCTGCCGCGTCGTCGGGTTCGGACGCGACGACCACCGCGCCCGGACCGAGCCGGTACCAGAGCGTGTCGCCCCACGCGCTGGCGGCGATGGTACGGCCGTCGGTGAGCAGGAAGTTGAGCCGTGCGGTGGGCCGGGCGGCGGCGACCTCGCGGACCACCGCGGCCAGCGCGCCGCCCGGCGGCTCGCCCCGGCGCAGCCGGCCCGCGAGCATCGCCCACAGCAGCGCGGAGTCCGAACGCGCTTCCAGGGCGAGCAGTTCGGCCGGGTCCAGCCCGGTCGGCAGCCGGGTCCAGTCCGGCACGGCGCCGTTGTGGCTGAAGAGCCAGCGCCCGTCCCGGAAGGGCGCGGCCGCCGACTCGTCGGGCGTGGTGCCCTCGGTGGCCGACCGCACCGCGGCCAGGACGGCACCGCTGCGGATCACCCGGGCCAGCTCGGCGAAGTTCGGGTCGGCCCAGACCGGAAGCGCCCGCCGGTAGCGCGCGGGCACGGCCGGCCCCTCGTCGCCGGGCCGCTCGGGACCGGGCGAGCCGTCCGCCGGCGGCGGCCCGTACGACACGGGCGCACCGGGCTCAGTGGGTCCGCCGGGCTCAGCGGGCCCAGCGGGCTGACCGGGCACACCGGGCCCACCGAGCACGCCGGGTGAGGGCTCCGGCGGGTACCAGCCGACCCCGAACCCGTCGGCGTTCACCGTGCCGTGCCGCTGCCGGCGCGGCTGCCAGGACTGCTCGTACAGCCCCCGCGGCGGCTCGACGAGCAGCCGCGCCAGCGTCAACGGCGGCCCCACGTAAGCGAGATGGCGGCACATCAGGCGGCCCCTCCGCCCGCCGGACCCGAACCGCCGTGATCCGCGGCCGCGTCCGCCGGGCCCGTGACGTCCCTCGCCGTGCGGAACCCGGCGAAGATCTGCCGCCGGATCGGGTAGTCCCAGTTCCGGAAGGTGCCGCGGCAGGCCACCGGGTCCACCCCGAAGGCGCCCCCGCGCAGCACCTTGTACTCCGGGCCGAAGAAGACCTCGGAGTACTCCTTGTAGGGGAACGCGGCGAAGCCCGGGTAGGGCGTGAAGTCCGAGGACGTCCACTCCCACACGTCGCCCACGAGCTGCCGGGCGCCGCTGGGCGCCGCGCCCTCGGGGTAGCTGCCCACCGGGGCGGGCCGCAGATGGCGCTGGCCGAGGTTGGCGTGCTCGGGACCGGGGTCGGCGTCGCCCCACGGGTAGCGGCGCGAGCGGCCGGAGAGCGGGTCGTGCCGCGCCGCCTTCTCCCACTCCGCCTCGGTCGGCAGCCGCCGGCCGGCCCACCGCGCGTAGGCGTCGGCCTCGTACCAGCACACGTGCAGCACCGGCTCGTCGGCCGGCACCGCCTCCACGTGACCGAACCTGCGGCGTATCCAGCGGTCGCCGTCGCGGGACCAGAACAGCGGCGCGGTGAGCCCCGCGTCCTGGACGTGCCGCCAGCCCTCGGGCGTCCACCACTGCGGGTCGCGGTAGCCGCCGGCCGCGATGAAGTCGGCGTACCGCGCGTTGCTGACCGGCACGGTGTCCAGCCAGAACGGCGCCACCGGCACCTCGTGCGCGGGCAGTTCGTTGTCCAGCGCCCACGGCTCGGTGCTGGTGCCCATCGTGAACGGGCCGCCGGGGACGAGGACTTCACGCGGCAGCGCGGCCGCGTCGGCGGGTGCGGGCGGCGGCGCGGGCGCGTCCAGCACGGCCGGCCCCGACCTCAGCTGGTGGGTGGCGAGCATCGTCTCGCCGTGCTGCGCCTCGTGCTGGGCGAGCATCCCGAAGACGAAGCCGCCCGCCAGCAGCCGCTCGGGGTGCGCCGGGTCGGTGTCGATGCCGGCCAGCACGTCGAGGGTCTCGTCGCGTACCTCGGCGACGTAGCCGCGGGCCTCCGCCGGGCCGAGCAGCGGCAGCGCGGGGCGGTCGGCGCGGGGGTGCCGGAACGCGTCGTAGAGGTGGTCCAGGTCGGGCCGCACCCCGGTGCGCCGACCCGCCTCGCGGATCAGCCACAGCTCCTCCTGGTTGCCGATGTGCGCCAGGTCCCACACCAGCGGCGACATCAGGCGGGAGTGCTGGGCGACGAGGTCGTCGTCGGTGACGGAGTCGGTGAGCAGGCCGGTACGGTGCCGCGCGGCCTGAAGCGCGGCGAGCGCGCGGGTGGCCGGGTCGGCGGGCGCCGCGACCGGCCCGCCGCTCGGAGCCGCCGGGTTCTCCGGGGCTGGAGTGGCGGAAGGGTCTGATGAGTCGGATGCGGCTGAAGTGGTCCGGTTTTCGGCAGTGTTGCGGTGCGGAGTGCGAGGGTCTGTCACGACTAGCCTTCCGGAGGGTCAGGCGCGGCTCAACGCGTCCAACTGGTCGTGGGCCGGACATCGGCCGCGTTCTGGATAGCGCTCGGCGAAGTCGGAGACGGCCCGCCGCAGGGTCGGGGAAGCGCCGGGGCGCGCGAGGGCGCTCTCGGCGGCGGCGAAGCAGGCGCGGGCCGCCTTGGCCAGTTCGGGGTCGGCCAGGCCGACCCGGGCGGCGCGACGCCAGACGAGATCGGAGGGGAGAGGGTCACCATCCGTGCTGAGCGGTTCGGTGGCCGCGTACGCGGTCTCGGCGGCGACCGGATCGTCCAACAGGGTTGCCGCGAGCACGGTCGGCACGATCCACTGCTCGCCGTCCTGCGCGTCGGTCATCCGCAGCTCCAGCCAGCCGCGCGGGCGGACCGGCGGGAAGAGAGTGCTGAGGTGGTAGTCCAGATCGGCGACGGTGGGCCGCCGGACCCCCGGGGCGCCGCGCACCCACTGGCGGAAAGTGAGCCCAGGAGGCGCGGACCAGTCCTCAAAAGCAGCTCTTACCGTGCCGACGTTCGAGCCGAGGTCAGAGCCGGATTCCGAGTCTGCGCACTCCTGGCGGATGCACAGCACCCTGGCGTCCAGGGCGTACCGCGCCCAGGCGGCCCGCGGGTCCTCGTCCAGCCCGTCGTGGTGCGGCTGCCGGGTCCTGCCGGGGTCCATCAGGGCCCAGTTGGCCTGCCGGGTGGACACCCAGCCGGTCGGGCGGCCGTCCCGGAAGGGCGAGTTCGCGAACGCCGCGACCATCACCGGGCCGATCCGGTGGGCGAGCGCCCAACGCCTGCGGTAGCCGGCCACGCCCTCGCTGTCGTCGCCGCTGTCCAGGTTGACCTGCAACGACGCCGTGCGGCGCATCATCGTACGACCCCAGGGGCCCTCGCGGTCGAAGAAGCGTTCCATCGCCCGGTAGCGGGGATGGTCGAGGACCCGGGGCGGTTCGCGGTGGGGGTCCATGCCGTGTCCGACGAGCACCAGTCCGGCTCGTTCGACGGCTTCCCTGAGGGTGGCGAGGTCTTCTGCCATCGCCTTCACGCACCCCGCGAGGGTGGGTGCGGGTGGAGAGCTCAGCTCCACCTGGCCACCCGGTTCACGGGTGAGCCTGCTGCCCCGGGGCAGTGCCCCTGGGGCCTCGACCGGCGCGAGCGCCGCGTCCAGTCGTTCGACGGGTATCAGTTCGCGTGGATCGGAGCGGTCCTGGACGAGCCACTCCAGCTCCACGCCGGTCCGCTCGGGCGGGCCCGTCTTGAAGCACACCCCGCGTACGTGGGCTTCCGCCCCGTCCTCGGTGAGGTCTTCACCACGGTCGGCACGCTTGGTAGCCATCGGTCCACCTCCTCAGTTCTTCTGTCGGGTGTTCATCCGAAGCGAGGACATGTCACATGTTGCTGTCGAGAGTGTAGTTCGCCATGGTGCGTGGCGGTCTTACGTAATGATGAACGGGCATGCGGTCAAGCATTCGATATCGGCCGAGTATTCCCCTGTCCGCGCGCTTCACTCTTTCGTGTGGGTCATATATGAATAAACCAGGTGATCGGGATTATACGGGCGGTGATCGTCCGTAGCTCGTCGCAGGGCGATGCCCCGGCGGTGATCAACACCTGACCGGCTACCCTGCCGGTAGGAGCAGTCGCAGGTCCCCGTCCCCGGATGGAACCCGCGGAAGTGCCCCGGTCGTCGTAGCCGCGTAGCCGCCCAAGCCCAGACCCCGCCAGATGCCAGACCAGCGACAGGAGTACCCCTCGTGACCGTCGTCGGGCCCTTCGGGCTGAGCGTGTGGGACGAGAACCTCGATGCCGACGTCCAGGCTGGTCTCGCAGCCGTGGAGGAAGGGCTGCTGGAGGCGACCAAGAGCGACGTCCCCTTCATCACCGACACGGCCAGACACCTTCTGCAGGCCGGCGGCAAGCGCTTCCGGCCACTCCTGGTGATGCTCGGGGCCCAGTTCGGCGACCCGCACGCGCCCGGCGTGGTGCCGGCCGCCGTCGTCGTGGAGTTGACCCACCTCGCCACCCTCTACCACGACGACGTCATGGACGAGGCGGACGTACGGCGCGGGGTGCCCAGCGCCAACTCCCGCTGGGGCAACTCGGTTGCCGTGCTCACCGGCGACTTCCTCTTCGCCCGCGCCTCCCACATCCTCGCCGACCTCGGACCGGAGGCGGTGCGGGTGCAGGCCGAGGCGTTCGAACGGTTGGTCACCGGGCAGATCATGGAGACCGTCGGCCCGCGCGACGGCCGCGACCCGCTCGACCACTACCTGGAGGTCATCGCGGGCAAGACCAGCTCGCTGATGGCGGTCTCCGGGCGGTTCGGGGCGATGATGTCCGGCGCCGACGAGTCGGTCGTGCACGTCCTCACGCAGTACGGCGAGCGGATCGGCGCGGCGTTCCAACTCGCGGACGACGTGCTGGACATCGCCAGCGACAGCCACGAGTCGGGCAAGACGCCCGGGACGGACCTGCGCGAGGGGATTCCGACGCTGCCGGTCCTGCACGTGCGCAGGTGGCACGCGCAGGGGAAGGGGTCGGCGACGCCGGAGGACCGGCGGCTGAACGAACTCCTCGACGGTGACCTCACGGATGATGTGCTGCACGCGGAGGCGCTGCGCCTGCTTCGGGCGCATCCGGCGTTGGAGCAGGCTCGACGGGACACGGTGCGGTACGCGGATGAGGCGCGGGCGGCGCTGGCGCCTCTTCCGGATCTTCCCGCGAAGGCGTCTTTGGCGGCGCTGTGCGATGCGGTGGTCCACCGCGCCGGTTGAGGGGGCCCAAGGCTCTCCAGGGCGGGTGGTTCCGTCGGTTGGGGGACCGCCTCTCGGTGGTGGGTGGTTGCGCGCGCAGTTCTCCCCCGGGGCTTCGCCTGGGTGGTGTCCCCACGCGCCCCTGGGTGGTGCGGTTCCCTCCGTGAAGAGGGGCACCCACGGAGGGAGTGTCATACCGGGGGCGTAGGGAGGGGCGCGACCCCGGAGGGATGCGCGGGGGGCGGGGGTTTGGTCGTATGGGGGTGCCCCATTTCACGGCGGACTGGGCGACAATGGCCCGGGTAGTGGGACACGTGCGAGTAGGCCGCCGCTCACGACGGAGGTAGGACGCAATGGCACTGATCCAACCGATCGGGCGACCCGAACCGGACGAGCCCGACGAACCGCGTGGCCGCGGCCGGAAGATCGCGCGCTACACCGTGCCGGTCGCCGTGGCGGGCGTGGCGGTGGCGACCATCACCCTGGTCCCGGCGCTGGCGGACGCGGGCGACCCCTCGCTGCCGAAGATCACCACCCAGCAACTGCTGACGAAGATCGCGGCCTCGAACACCCGGACCGTCGACGGCACCGTGAAGGTGAGCACCGACCTCGGCCTGCCCGACGCGCTCTCGGGGGGCGCGGCGGGGAGCCTGCTGTCGGGCGCGGGCGGCGCCGGCAAGGGCGGTTCGTCCTCGGCGGCGCCGCAGAGCCGGCTCGCCCAACTGCTCGCCGGCACCCACCAGCTGCATGTCTCGGTCGACGGCCCGGACCGGCAGAAGGTCTCGATCATCGAGCCCACCGCCGAGTACAGCGTCATCCACAACGGCACCCAACTGTGGGCGTACGACAGCGCGTCCGACCAGGCGTACCACTCGGCCCTGCCCGCGGCCGCGCCGGACCAGCAGCCGTCGCAGCTGCCCGAGGGCGTGCCGACCACCCCGCAGGCCGCCGCCGAGCAGGTGCTGAAGGCGGCGCGGGGCATCGCCTCGATCACCGTCGACGGCACCGCACGGGTGGCCGGCCGCAGCGCGTACGAACTGGTGGTCACACCCGAGCACGCCGACACCACCACGGTCGGGAGCATCCGGATCGCGGTGGACTCCTCCACCGGGGTGCCGCTGAAGTTCACCCTCGTCCCGAAGGGCGGCGGCAAGGCGGTCTTCGACATCGGCTTCACCAAGGTCGGTTTCGGCGCGCCGGCCGCGAGCACCTTCTCGTTCAGCCCGCCCAAGGGCGTGAAGGTGACCGAGGGCAAGACGTCCGGCGCGCGCCCCGGCGACGTCGGCAACGGTTCGCAGAACTCCGTGCCCGGCGCCGCCGAGCCGACCGTGCTCGGCACCGGCTGGGACTCCGTCGCGGTGATCGACACCGGCGCCCTGGCCTCCGCGGGCAAGGCGGCGGACAGCGGCGCGGGCTTCGGCTCGGACGGCAAGGGCAAGGCCGGTTCCGGCCCCGGCGGCGGCGACCCGCAGTCCCTGCTCAACAGCTACGGCACCAAGGTCACCGGCTCCTTCGGCAGCGGCACGGTCTTCCACACCCGCCTGGTCAACGTGCTCCTCACCGACAAGGGCAAGCTCTACGTCGGCGCGGTCACCCAGTCCGCGCTGACCGCGGCGGCCGACGCCGCGAAGTGACGCGTGCGGCCGGACCCGGGCGGGCAGCGGACCGGGGGAGCGAGGGAGCGTGATGGCGAAGCCGGCCCAGGCGGCGGCGCGGGACGAGTCGGCGGCGCGGGTTGAGACGGGGCCGCGGGCTGAGGCGGAGGCCCCGGGCGAGGTCGTGATCGAGACCCGCGGCCTCGCCAAGCGCTACCACGGCACCCTCGCCGTCGACGGCCTGGACCTGCGGGTGCCGCGCGGCAGCGTCTTCGGCTTCCTCGGGCCGAACGGCTCGGGCAAGACCACCACCATCCGGATGCTGATGGGCCTGATCGAGCCGACCGCGGGCACCGCCCGGGTACTGGGCCGCCCGATGCCGCGCGCCGCCCGCTCGGTGCTGCCCCGGGTCGGCGCGCTCATCGAGGGCCCGGCGCTGTACGGCTTCCTGTCCGGCCGCGACAACCTGCTGCGGTACGACGCGGCCGACCCGACCGCCGACCCCCGCACCCGCCGGGCCCGGGTCGGCGCCGCCCTGGACCGGGTGGGGCTGGCCGCGGCCGCGGGGAAGAAGGCCAAGCAGTACTCGCTCGGCATGAAGCAGCGCCTCGGCCTTGCCGCGGCGCTGCTCCAGCCGCGCGACCTGCTGGTGCTGGACGAGCCGACGAACGGCCTCGACCCGCAGGGCATGCGGGAGATCCGCGCCCTGGTCAGGGAGTTGGCCGCCGACGGCACGACCGTCTTCCTCTCCTCGCACCTGCTGGACGAGATCGAGCAGGTCTGCACGCATGTCGCCGTGATGGCCCGCGGCCGGCTGATCACGCAGGGACCGGTCACCGAACTGTCGGCCGGCAGCCGCGGGCGGCTCGCCGTCATCACGCCGGACCCGGCCGACGCGACCCGGGTACTGGCCGAGCACGGCGTGACCGCCCTGGCCACCGACGGGCAGCGCGTCACCGGCGAACTGCCCGCCGACCCGCCCGACCTCGCGGAGCTGAACGCCGCCCTGGTCGCGGCATGCGTCCGGGTGCGCGGCTTCGGCCTCGAACGCGGCTCGCTGGAGGACGCGTTCGTGGCGCTGACCGGGGAGGGCTTCGATGTCGCGGGCTGAGACGGCACCGGAAGGCGCCGGCACGGACACGGCTACGGGCGCGGGTACGGATACGGATACGGGTGACGGTGCCGCGCGGGACCGTACCGCTCGGAACCCCACCGCGCCGGAGCCGGACCGCGGCTCCCCCCGGGCGCCGCGGCTGCTGTGGTCCCTCGGGTTGTTCCGCTCCGAACTGGTCACCGTGTTCCGGCGCTGGCGCACCCTCGCGCTCTTCGCGGTGCTGGCGGGTGTGCCGGTGCTGGTGGGCATCGCGGTCCGGATCGAGACCCGCCACGGCAGCACGATCAGCGGCGGTTCCAACGGCGACGGCGGCCCCGCGTTCATCCAGCAGGTCAGCAACAACGGCCTGTTCCTCGCGTTCACCGCGCTCGCCGCCACCCTGCCGTTCTTCCTGCCGATGGCGATCGGCGTGGTCGCGGGCGACGCGATCGCGGGCGAGGCGAGCGGCGGCACCCTGCGCTACCTGCTGGTCGCGCCCGCCGGGCGGTCCCGGCTGCTGCTGGCCAAGTACGCCTCGGTGCTGGCCTTCTGCCTGGTGGCCACGCTGGTCGTCGCCGTGTCGGGCCTGGTCGTCGGTTTCGTGCTCTTCCCGGTCGGCGACGTGACCACGCTGTCCGGCACCACCCTCCCGCTCTCCCAGGGCATGCTGCGGGCCCTGCTGATCGCGGTCCTGGTGGCCGGGTCCCTGGTGGGCATCGCCGCGCTCGGGCTGTTCGTCTCCACCCTCACCGACAGCGGGATCGGCGCCATGGCGGCCACCGTCGGGCTGCTGATCACCGTGCAGATCGTGGACACGATCCCCCAGCTGCACGCGGTCCAGCCGTACCTCTTCCCGCACTACTGGCTGAGCTTCGCCGACGTCCTGCGCGACCCCGTGCCGTGGGACGCGATCGGGAAGAACCTCGGCCTCCAGGCCCTGTACGTGGCCGTGTTCGGGTCGGCCGCGTGGGCGCGCTTCACCTCGCGGGACGTCACCGCGTAGCCGGGCCGGCGGTCGTCGTCGGGTTCGCGGGACCGCTCGCGCTCTCGTTCCCGTCCGCGGGTCCCTCCGCGGGTCCGTCCGTGGGCTCGGCCGCGGGTCCGGCCGCGGGTCCGTCCGTGGGTCCGGCCGCCGCGCCGGCGAGCGCGAGCCGGCCCCGGCGGGCGGTGCGCAGGGCGTCCCAGGTGAGCACCGCCAGCGCGGCCCAGACCAGGAAGAACCCGGCCCACCGGTCCGGCGGCATCGTCTCGTGGAAGTACAGCACCCCGATCAGGAACTGGGAGACGGGGGTGAGGTACTGCATCAGGCCGATCGTGGAGAGCGGCAGCCGGGTCGCGGCCATGCCGAAGAAGATCAGCGGTATCGCGGTGACCAGCCCGCAGGCGGCGAGCAGCGCGGCGTGCCCCGGACCGTGGTGGGTGAAGGTCGAGTGCCCCTGGGCGCCCAGCACCATCAGGTAGGCGAGCGCCGGCAGGAACTGGACGCCGGCCTCGGCGGCGAGCGACTCCAGCCCGCCCATCGCCACCTTCTTCTTGATCAGCCCGTAGCCGCCGAAGGAGAAGGCCAGGGTGAGCGCGATCCACGGCAGCCGCCCGTAGCCGACGGCCAGCACGACCACCGACAGGCAGCCGATGCCGACGGCCGCCCACTGCACCGGCCGCAGCCGCTCGTGCAGCACCAGCACGCCGAGCGCGATGGTGACCAGCGGGTTGATGAAGTAGCCGAGCGCCGCCTCGACCACATGGCCGGCGTTCACCGCCCAGATGTACACGCCCCAGTTCACCGTGACCGCGGTCGCCGCCGAGGCGATCAGCGCCATCCGCCGCGGCTGCCGGACCAGTTCGGCGATCCACGCCCAGCGGCGCAGCGCCAGCAGGATGACGGTGGCCACCCCGAGCGACCACACCATCCGGTGCGCCAGGATCTCCAGGGCCCCGGCCGGCTCCAGCAGCGGCCAGTACAGCGGGAAGAGGCCCCACAGCCCGTACGCCGCGAAGCCGTAGCCCAGTCCCACCCGCTGCTCGCCCATTCGCCCGCCCCTCCCGACGCCGCACGGCACTGCCGACGTTAGCGGGCGGCGGCTCGGCCTGTCATGGCCATATCGAACTGTGGTCATGACAGGCCGGGTGCCGCACAGCGAGGGGCGAGGGTCAGCCCTTGAGCGCGGCGGCCACCGACTGCGGCATCGGCGTGGTCGGGCGGCCGATCAGCCGGGACAGCTCGCCGCTGGTGCCGGCGAGCAGGCCGCGCCCGATCGCCCGGTCGACGTCGACCAGCACCTCGGCGAACGACGCCGGCAGGCCCGCGCCGACCAGCACGTCCAGATACTGCTCGGACGAGACGTTCTGGTAGACGATCTCCCGGCCGGTCGCCGCCGAGACCGCCGCCGCGTACTCCGCGAAGCTCCACGCGGTGTCGCCGCTCAGCTCGTACACCTTGTTCTCGTGGCCCTCGCCGGTGAGGACCACGGCCGCCGCGGCCGCGTAGTCCGCCCGCGCCGCCGAGGCCACCCGGCCCTCGCCCGCGCTGGCGACCACGGCGCCGTGCTCCAGCACCGTGCCGAGGTTCTGCGTGTAGACCTCGGTGTACCAGCCGTTGCGCAGGAAGGTGTGCGGCAGCCCCGAGTCGAGGATCAGCTGCTCGGTCAGCTTGTGCTCCTCGGCGAGCGCGAAGTCCGCCGCCGGTCCGCCCAGGATGCCCGTGTACGCCAGCAGGCCGACCTCCGCCTCGCGTGCGGCGTCCACCACGGCGGTGTGCTGCGGCAGCCGCCGGCCGACCTCGCTGCCCGACACGAACAGCACCCGGTCGCCCGCCTTGAACGCCTCCTTCAGCGTCGCCGGCTCGTCGTAGTCCGCGACCCGCACCTGCACGCCCTTCGCGGCCAGGTCGGCCGCCTTGCCCCGGTCCCGTACGACCGCGGCGACGTCCCCCGCCCCCACTCCGCGCTCCAGCAGGTCCTCGATGACGAGCCGGCCCAACTGCCCGCTGGCCCCGGTGACGACGATGCTCATGCTGTTGCTCCCGTTCTGCGGTGATATGCGGATCTCTCCGGCTTCCCCGCCACCGTAACGCGAACACTAACTGTGGGAAAGTACCTACCTTGGCGTACGGTACCTACATGAAGGTAAGTGAAGCGGCCAGGGCCGGCTGTCCCGAGCGGGCCGTCCTCGAACACGTCACCAGCACCTGGGGCGTCCTCGTTCTCGTCCAGCTGTCCGACGCGGGGACCCTGCGCTTCAGCGAGCTGCGCCGGCGGATCGGCGGGGTGAGCGAGAAGATGCTGGCGCAGACCCTGCGGACCCTGGAGCGCGACGGTTTCATACGCCGCCGGGCCCGCCCGGTGATCCCGCCCCACGTCGACTACGACCTCACCACGCTCGGGGTCCAGGTCGCCGAGAAGGTCGGCGCCCTCGCCGAGTGGACCGCCCGGAACGTCACCGCCGTCACCGCGGCCCAGCAGACCTACGACGCGGCACTCTGACGCCACGCCGGAACGCGACCGCCCCGCGGTGCCGGGCGGTGCCGGCGGGGCGGGGCAGGTGCGGAACGGGGCGGGTTCAGCGCGCTGGGGCTAGTCGGTGACGGTCCAGGTGTCGGTGCCCGCGAGGAGGCCGGCGAGGTCGCCGGGGCCCTGGCGGGTGGTGGCCGCTTCGAGCTGCTCCGCCATGTCCGTGTCGTAGACGGCGCGGGTGGTGTCGCGGAAGACGCCGATCGGGGTGGCGGTGCCGGGGCCGAAGGCGGTGCCGTCGGTGAGGCGGGACAGGGCGAAGGCGTTGGTGGGCGAGGGGGAGTGGGCGTCGTGGACCAGGACGTCCGCCTCGTTCTCGGCCGTGACGTCCACGATGCCGAGGTCACCGGTGCGCGGGTCGCGGACGATGCCGCGCGAGCCCTCGGGGCCGAAGCGGACGGGCGCGCCGTGCTCCAGCCGGATCAGCGCGCTCTCCGCGGTGCTCTTGTCCTTGAGGACGTCGAAGGCGCCGTCGTTGAAGATGTTGCAGTTCTGGTAGATCTCGACGAGCGCGGTGCCCTCGTGGACGGCGGCGGCGCGCAGTACCGACTGGAGGTGCTTGCGGTCGGAGTCGATGGTGCGGGCGACGAAGGAGGCTTCGGCGCCGATCGCCAGCGACAGCGGGTTGAACGGGGCGTCGAGGGAGCCCATCGGCGTGGACTTGGTGATCTTCCCGACCTCGGAGGTGGGGGAGTACTGGCCCTTGGTGAGGCCGTAGATCCGGTTGTTGAAGAGCAGGATCTTCAGGTTCACGTTGCGGCGCAGCGCGTGGATGAGGTGGTTGCCGCCGATGGACAGCGCGTCGCCGTCGCCGGTGACCACCCACACGCTCAGGTCGCGCCGGGAGGCGGCCAGGCCGGTGGCGATGGCCGGGGCGCGGCCGTGGATGGAGTGCATCCCGTAGGTGTTCATGTAGTACGGGAAGCGGGAGGAGCAGCCGATCCCGGAGACGAAGACGACGTTCTCGCGGGCCAGGCCCAGCTCCGGCATGAAGGACTGGACGGCGGCGAGGATGGCGTAGTCACCGCAGCCGGGACACCAGCGCACCTCCTGGTCGGACTTGAAGTCCTTCATGGTCTGCGGGCCGCCGGCCTTGGGCACCAGCGACAGCGCCGTCGCGCCGGCGAGCGGCCCGACAGCGGCGCCGGCGGACGCACGTACGGAGGCGCCGGCGGCACCGCCGGCGCGTGTGGCGGCGGGAGTCTCAGACATCCGCGTTCTCCTTCGCGATGGCCTGCGCCAACTGCTCGGCCTTGAACGGCAGTCCGGTCACCTGGGTGTAGGAATGGGCGTCCACGAGGTACTTCGCCCGGAGCAGGTGCGCGAGCTGGCCGAGGTTCATCTCCGGCACCAGCACCTTGTCGTACCGGGCCAGCACCGCCCCGAGGTTGGCCGGGAACGGGTTGAGGTGGCGCAGGTGGGCCTGCGCGACCTGGCCGCCCTCCCGGCGGATACGGCGGACCGCGGCGGTGATCGGCCCGTAGGTCGAGCCCCAGCCCAGCACCAGGGTCCGCGCCGAGCCGCCGGGGTCGTCCACCTCCAGGTCGGGCACCGCGATGCCGTCGATCTTCGCCTGGCGGGTGCGGACCATGAAGTCGTGGTTGGCCGGGTCGTACGAGATGTTCCCGGTGCCGTCCTGCTTCTCGATGCCGCCGATGCGGTGTTCGAGGCCCGGGGTGCCGGGCACCGCCCAGGGTCGGGCCAGGGTCTCCGGGTCGCGCAGGTACGGCCAGAAGCTCTCCGTGCCGTCGGCCGCGGTGTGGTTCGGGCCGGACGCGAACTCCACCCGCAGGTCCGGCAGTTCGGCGACGTCGGGGACGCGCCACGGCTCCGACCCGTTGGCGAGGTAGCCGTCGGAGAGCAGCATCACCGGGGTGCGGTAGGTGATCGCGATCCGGGCGGCCTCCAGCGCGGCGGTGAAGCAGTCCGCGGCGGTGGCCGGGGCCACGATCGGCACCGGCGCCTCGCCGTTGCGCCCGTACATCGCCTGGAGCAGGTCGGCCTGCTCGGTCTTGGTCGGCAGGCCGGTGGACGGCCCGCCGCGCTGGATGTCCACCACCAGCAGCGGCAGCTCCAGCGACACCGCCAGGCCGATCGTCTCGGACTTCAGCGCCACCCCGGGCCCGGAGGTGGTGGTGACCGCCAGCGACCCGCCGAACGCGGCGCCCAGCGCCGCGCCGATGGCCGCGATCTCGTCCTCGGCCTGGAAGGTCCGCACGCCGAAGTTCTTGTGCCGGCTCAGCTCGTGCAGGATGTCCGAGGCCGGGGTGATCGGGTAGGAGCCGAGGAACAGCGGCAGCCCGCTGCGGCTCGACGACGCGATCAGGCCGTAGGCGAGCGCGAGGTTCCCCGAGATGTTGCGGTAGGTGCCGGCCGGGAAGGCGCTGGCGGCGGGCGCGACCTCGTAGGAGACCGCGAAGTCCTCGGTGGTCTCGCCGAAGTTCCAGCCGGCGCGGAAGGCGGTGACGTTCGCCTCGGCGATGTCCGGCTTCTTCGCGAACTTCTTGCGCAGGAAGGACTCGGTGCCCTCGGTCGGGCGGTGGTACATCCAGGAGAGCAGGCCCAGCGCGAACATGTTCTTCGCGCGCTCGGCGTCCTTGCGGGCCAGGCCGCTGTCCTTCAGCGCCTCCAGGGTCAGCGTGGTCAGCGGCACGGGGTGCACCGCGTACGCCGCCAGCGAGCCGTCCTCCAGCGGGCTGGCGGCGTATCCGACCTTCGCCATCGCGCGCTTGGTGAACTCGTCGGTGTTGACGATGACCTCCGCGCCCCGCGGCAGGTCGGCCAGGTTCGCCTTCAGGGCGGCCGGGTTCATCGCCACCAGCACGTCGGGGGCGTCACCCGGGGTGAGGATGTCGTGGTCGGCGAAGTGCAGCTGGAACGACGAGACGCCCGGCAGCGTGCCCGCGGGGGCCCGGATCTCGGCCGGGAAGTTCGGCAGCGTGGACAGGTCGTTGCCGAACGACGCCGTCTCGGAGGTGAAGCGGTCGCCGGTGAGCTGCATCCCGTCACCGGAGTCGCCGGCGAACCGGATGATCACCCGGTCGAGCCGACGGGTCTCCTTGTCGGAGGTGCGCTGTTCCCCGCGCTCCGCGAGCCCTCCGCGCTCTTCGAGCTCCCCGAGCTCCCCGAGTTCCTTGAGGCTCCCGAGCGCTTCGGCTTTCCCGACCGGGGAGCCGAGAGCGGTACCCGGGCCCTCGTGTTCCTCGTTGATGGGGCTGCTGACCTGGCTGGTCACTGAACGGACCTCCTTCGCGGCGGCACGGCGCAGAGCCTGTCCGGTGGCCTCCGCCCGGGTGGCACCCGACAGGCTCTCACCGGTCATCGTACGTCGGTAAGGGTCGCCTTCCCGGTACGTCCCGGCATCTGGTAGCCGGGCGCACGGTGGTGCCCGCACCCGGCTGCCCGCCCCTGCGCAGCGCTGTTGCCCGTCCCGCCGTCAGACGGCCGGTCGGCGATTCCGGAAATTCACGAGTTCAAATAGGTCAGCACCGCCAGCACCCGGCGGTGATCTCCCTCACTCGGCGCGAGCCCGAGCTTCAGGAAGATGTTGCTCACGTGCTTCTCCACGGCGCCGTCGCTCACCACGAGCTGCTTGGCCACCGCCGAGTTGGTCCGGCCCTCGGCCATCAGGCCCAGCACCTCGCGCTCGCGCGGGGTCAGCCCGGCCAGCACGTCCTGCTTGCGGCTGCGGCCGAGCAGCTGCGCGACCACCTCGGGGTCCAGCGCGGTGCCGCCCTCGGCGACCCGGACCACCGCGTCCACGAACTCGCGGACCTCGGCCACCCGGTCCTTGAGCAGGTAGCCCACCCCGCGGCTGCTGCCCGCCAGCAGCTCCGTCGCGTACTGCTCCTCGACGTACTGCGACAGCACCAGCACCCCGACGCCCGGGTGCTCCTTCCGCAATTGCACGGCGGCGCGCACCCCTTCGTCGGTGTGCGTCGGGGGCATCCGCACGTCGGCCACCACCACGTCGGGAGGCGCGCCCTGGTCGGCCAGTTCGCGCACCGCCTTGATCAGCCCCTCGGCGTCGCCGACCCCCGCGACCACGTCATGACCCCGGTCGGTCAGCAGCCGGGTCAGTCCCTCCCTGAGCAGTACCGAATCCTCGGCGATGACGACCCGCACTCTGTCCTCCACGGTCTTCAGCTTCCCCCGTCCGAACCGACTCCCCCAGCATCCCAGCATCGGCGGCCCAATGAGGAATACGGTGCGGGGTGGGCAAGGTTGCGCCCGGCGATCAGAGGCAGCTGCCCATGCGGGCGGGGGCCCAGGGAGAGGAGAACGTGTGCGCGCGGTCGGTTTCGACGTCATCGGCGGTCCTGAGGTGCTCAAGCCCGTGGATCTGCCCGCCCCCGTGCCCGGCCCCGGTCAGCTCCTGGTCCGGGTCGCGTACGCGGGCGTCAACCACGACGAGATGCGGCACCGGCTCGGGGACTTCGGCACGCCGCGGCGCACCACCGTGCCCGGCTTCGAGGTCTCCGGCGAGGTCGCGGCGGTCGGCCCCGGCGTGACCGGCCTGGCGGTCGGCGAGCAGGTCGCCGCCTACCTCCCCGACGGCGGCGGCTACGCCGAGTACGCCCTCGCCCCCGCGGACTTCGCCTTCCCGCTCGACGGGATCTCGCTGCGCGACGGCGGCGGCGCCGGCCTGACCCTCACCGCCGCTTACGGCATCCTCGCCGGCGCCGCCCGGCTGACCGCGGGCGACACCGTGCTGATCCACGCCGCCGCCGGCGGCATCGGCTCGGCCGCCGCGCAGATCGCCCGCGCCCTGGGCGCCGCGGCGGTCTACGGCACGGTCGGCTCCCCGGCGAAGGCCGAGTACGCCAAGCGCTTCGGCTACGACGCGGTCCACCCGCGGGACGCCTTCGCCGAGGCGGTCCGCGAGGTCGACGTGGTGCTCGACCCGATCGGCGGCCCGACCCGGCTCGCCTCGCTGCCGCTGCTCGCCCCCTTCGGCCGCCTCGCCCTGTACGGAGAGGCCGCCCGCCACCCCGACCTCACCCTCCCGCTGCTGCCGCTGTGGCAGAACAACCGCTCGCTGGCCGGCTACCACATCGCCGACCTCGCCCGCCGCGCCCCCACCGCCGTCCGCTCGCACGCCCTGGCCGCGCTGTCTCTGCTGGCCTCGGGCGCGATCCGGCTCGACGTCACCTCGGAACTCCCGCTCGACCGGGCGGCCGACGCCCACGAGGTCCTGGCGGCGGGCCGCGGCACCGGAAAGGTGCTGCTGCGGGTCGCGTAGCCTCCGATGAAGCCGGCGGTCCGCGACGAGGCGGCCGGCGTACCGAGCCGATCGACCCGGGAGTTGGGCATGGAACGCGTGACGGAGCGGCTTCTGCTCCGGGGGTGGCGGGACGAGGACCTGGTCCCGCTGGCCGACATCTACGCCGACCCGGAGGTGATGCGGTTCATCGGCGCCGGTGCCACCCGCACCTACGAGCAGACGGCCGCGAGCTTCGCGATGCTGCGGCAGGAGTGGCGGGACCGCGGCTACGGCATGTTCGCCGTCGAGGTCCGGGCAACCGGTGAGCTGGCCGGCTGGGTCGGCATGACGGTGCCGGCCTTCCTGCCGGAGATCCTGCCCGCCGTGGAGATCGGCTGGCGGCTGGGCCGGGCGCACTGGGGGCGCGGATACGCCACCGAGGCCGCGCGCGAGGCGCTGGCGTACGGCTTCGACGAGGCCGGCCTGGACCGGATCGTCAGCGTCTGCAACGTGGAGCACCACGCGTCGCGGCGGGTGATGACCAAGCTGGGCATGGTGCTCGACCGCCGCACCACGGTCCCCGCGCACGGGACGCCGGTGGACGTCACGGCGATCACCCGGGCGCAGTTCACGGCGGCGCGGGCCGCCGGGGCGTGACGCGGGCCCCCGGCGGCCGGGTTCCGGCGGCGGGGCGGCAACGGCGCCGCCCGGGTGGGCGGTTGGCGCGCCTGCGGCCGGACCCGCTCGATCGCGGCGAGGTCGATGGCCGGGGCGTCCCGCGCCGGGCGAGCCGGACCGGCGCCGACGGCCGGGCCGGGGCCAGTCCGTGCGGTCTTGCCGGCGTACCCGCCGGCTCGCCGTCCTTACCCGGTCGCCGCCGTGAGGTCGTGGGCGAAGGTGACGCGGTCCAGGCCGGGGCCGTCGTAGTCGGGGTGGACCGAGGGGGCGGCGTCGGGGGAGCCGGGGAGTTCAGTGAAGCCGATCCGGGTGTGGAAGGCGCGGGACGCGGCGTTCGCCGGGCTGGTGATCGCGTGCACCTGACGGCAGTGGCGGGCCCGGGCGAGGGCGAAGAAGCGGTGGTAGAGCGCGGTCGCGATGCCACGGCCGTGCAGCGCCGGATCGACGCCGACGAAGTGGATGTAGGCGATGTCGGGCCGGTCCTGGGAGAGGAAGCCGACGAGGAACGCGGCGAGTTCGCCACTGGGGCGCTCGGCGACATGGCTGGTGCCGGTGAAGTGCTGGAAGTACAACCGCGGCAGCAGCAGGGCCCGCTCCCGTGACCCCGTCTCGCCGCCCAGCCCTCCCCACCACTGGTCGAGTACGGCCAGTACCCGTGCGTGGTCCTCGACGCGGGGGTGACGCAGGGCCAGCCCGCCGGGAAAGTCGTCGGTCATCCCTCCAGTCTCCCAGCAACCCCCGCCGAGCGGCGCGCCGGAACCCGTGGGCGTGGACGATCGGCGCCCGGCACCGCGCCCGCACCCCGCGCCCGCCCCCTCACCCGCACCTCCTCACGGCGGGCGGACCCTGACCGTGCTGCACCTGCCCGGCCACACCCCCGGGTCGGTCGCCCTGCTGGAGGAGCACACCGGGACGCTCCACTCCGGTGACGTCGTGTACGACGGCCACCTCGTGGACGACCTGCCCGAGTCGGACCCGGCGGCCTACCGCCGCAGCCTGGAGGTCCTCGCCCGGCTGGACGTGGCGGTGGTGCACCCGGGCCACGGCCGCAGCTTCGACCGGGCCCGGCTGCGCCACATCGTCACGCGCCACCTCGGCGGGCGGTAGCCGGGCGGACTCCCCCCGGCCGGCCGCGGCCGGTCACACCCGCCAGGGCAGCTCCGCCGCGATCCGGGTGGGACCGCCCGGCGGGGAGTCCACCACCAGCACCCCGTCGACCGCGTCGAGGCGCTCCGCCAGGCCGGCCAGGCCCGAGCCGGCGTCCACCGACGCCCCGCCGCGGCCGTTGTCGTAGACGTGCAGCATGAGCCGGTCGTCGGTCTGCCAGACGTCCACGGAGGCGCGGGAGGCGCCGCTGTGCTTGCTGACGTTCTGCAGGAGTTCGGAGACCGTGAAGTAGGCGATGCCCTCGATCGCGGGCACCGGCCGGGCCGGCAGGTCGACGGTGACCGAGACCGGCACGGTGCAGCGGGCGGCGACCGCCGAGAGCGACGGGCCCAGGCCGCGGTCGGTGAGGATCGCCGGGTGGATGCCGCGGGCGAGGTCGCGCAGCTCCTGGAGGGCCACCTTCACCTCGCCGTGTGCCTCCTCGACCATGGCCGCGCCGGTCTTCGGGTCCTCCAGCAGCTTCTCCTTGGCCAGGCCCAGGTCCATGGCCAGGGCGACCAGCCGGGCCTGGGCGCCGTCGTGCAGGTCGCGCTCGATCCGGCGCAGGTCCGCCGCCGCGGTGTCCACCACCGCGCCGCGGTCCGACTCCAGCTCGGTGACGCGGTCGGCCAGCCGGGACGGGCCGAGCAGCCCGCTGACCAGCATCCGGTCCACGTGCGCCATGCCCCGCACCACCCACGGCAGCAGCGCCACCAGCGCCAGCCCGATCACCACGCACAGCAGCAGGTCCGCGGGGGTGTGCAGCCACCAGCCGTGGTGGCGGTCGCCGTCCCCGTAGACCTGGAGGCCCTGCCGGCCGAAGTAGACCGGGAAGACCCAGCGCCACAGCGGGTAGGTGAGCAGCCCCCAGCCGTAGGTGAAGAAGCTGATCGACACGCAGAAGGTGAGGACGCCCCACGGGAAGTGCAGCAGGCAGTAGATCGCGTGCCGCCAGTTGACGCCGCTGCCGAGCTGGCCGCCCAGCCACGGGAGGAAGCCGCGGCTCTTGGTGCGGACCGGGCCGGGCTCCTCGACGTCGAGCCAGAGCAGCGAGCGGGCCCGCGCCCGCTCGACGTAGCCGACGGCCCGGCAGCCGCCGAGGGCCAGCACCAGCACCGGCAGCCCGATGAAGGTGATCAGCAGGCCGGCGCCCAGCGACAGCATCGTGACCGTCCACACGAAGCCGATCAGGCACATCGGGAGGTTCAGCAGGAGGTACGCGAGTTCCCGCCAGGTACGCGCCTCGACGGGCGCGCGCAGTGCGGTGGGCAGCCGGTGCTCTCGCTCGGCCGGCTGGTTGCCGTACGCCATGGTCGGGACCGTCCTTTCGGTACTGCTGGTCATACCGACCACAGTGCCCGGGCCGGAGGCGCGCGCCCATGGTGCGGATCGGCGTCTTGGGGGTGGGGATTTCCCTACCTATCGCCGAGGCGTGCCGCTGCTCCACGCCCGCGGGCCTGCCCTCACTGCCCTGCCGGCGCGGCCCTCGCGGCACTGCCCGGCCGGCGCGGCCCTCGCGGCACTGCCCTACCGGCGCGGCGCGGCCTGCGTGCCGAACTCCCGGTCCCGCCACGGCAGCTCCGCCGTCACCATGGTCGGCCCGCCCACCGGAGAGGCCACCACGAACAGGCCGTCGACGGAGTCCAGCCGCTCCGCGAGCCCGGCCAGGCCGGACCCGGAGCTGACGTCCGCGCCACCCTGCCCGTCGTCGCGCACCTGGATCATCAGCCGGTCGCCCGAGTGCCACACGTCGACCGACGCGGTACGGGCCCGGCTGTGCTTGCTGACGTTCTGCAGGAGTTCGGAGACCGTGAAGTACGCGATGCCCTCGATCGCCTCGGCGGGCCGGGCCGGCAGGTCCACGGTGACCGAGACCGGCACGGTGCAGCGGGTCGCGACCGAGGACAGGGCCGCGTCCAGGCCGCGGTCGGTGAGGATCGCCGGGTGGATGCCGCGGGCGAGGTCGCGCAGCTCCTGGAGGGCCACCTTCACCTCGCCGTGCGCCTCGCCGACCATCTTCGCCGCCGCCTCGGGGTCCTCCAGCAGCTTCTCCTTGGCCAGGCCCAGGTCCATGGCCAAGGCGACCAGCCGGGCCTGGGCGCCGTCGTGCAGGTCGCGCTCGATCCGGCGCAGGTCCGCCGCCGCGGTGTCGAAGACCACCCCGCGGTCGGACTCCAGCTCCGCGATCCGCTGCTCCAGCTCGTCGGAGGGCTGGAGCAGCCCGCGGGCCAGTGCCCGGTCCACCGTCGACATGGCCCTGGCCAGGTAGGGCAGCACCGGCCACAGCACGAACAGCGAGGTGAGCGTCACCGCGAAGGTGACGATGCCCCACGGCAGCCGGATCGAGAAGTAGAGCGCGTGCCGCCAGGCCACCGGGTCCTTCAGCGACGCCCACAGCCAGGGCAGGAACCCGCCCAGCGTCTTCTTCCGCAGCGGCCGCGGCTCCTCCACGTGCACCCCGAGCAGCTTGCGCACCCTGGCCCGCTCCAGCTTGCCCAGCAACCGGCAGCCGCCCAGGCCGAACGCCAGCAGCGGCAACCCGATCACCGTCACGGACAGGCCGGCGCCCAGCGACAGCGTGGTCACCACGTAGATGAAGCCGATCAGCGACATGAAGAGGTTCAGCAGGAGATTCGCGATCTCCTTCCACGTCACGGCGTCGAAGGCGAACCGGGCCGGGGGCAGCGGTTCGGACGTCGAGGTCGCGGAGCTGCGCGGGGCGGGCGAGGTGTCCATGGGTCAAGCCTGCCGTTCCGGCGGGGGCCCGCGCCATGGGGTGCGCGCTCCGGCGTGTGGTGGGGTTATCCCCCGTATCCGCTGGAAGCGGCCCGGCGGTGCGGGTTGAGTGCATTCGCCGGGGCTCGTCCCGGGGCTCGCACCGCGGTCCCTTCGGCCGCCCGCCGCGGTCCGGCCGCCCTCTCCTCCGTCATCCGTGGACGGCTGCGTCCGCCGGTGGGACCAGGGCCTAGACTCCCTCCGTATAAATCGTCTAAAGATCCATCCGGATCGCTGGACATCGCTGGTCAACGAGTGAACGAGGGGCGGACGGACGTGGACTACTTCCACGGCTACTCGGTCGTCGGTCTGGTCGCGGTCGTCGGCGTGCTCTTCGTGACGGTCTCGTTCACGGCCGGGCGGCTGCTGCGGCCTGACGTGCCGACGCGGGAGAAGCTGCTCACCTACGAGTGCGGCGTCGACCCGGTCGGCGAGGACTGGGCGCACACCCAGATCCGCTACTACGTGTACGCGTTCCTCTATGTGATCTTCGCGGTGGACGCGATCTTCCTCTTCCCGTGGGCGACGGTCTTCGCGGCCCACGGCTTCGGCGGCACCACGCTCGTCGAGATGTTCGTCTTCCTCGGCTTCCTCGCGGTCGGGCTGCTCTACGCGTGGAAGAAGGGCGTGCTCGAATGGACGTGACCCTGCCCGACCCGGCGCAGCCGGCCCCGCCCAGGGTGGCACTGCCCGAGCCCCGCCGGCTCGGCCCGCTGGCCCGGCTGGCGCCCGAGCCGATGAAGGTCGTGCTCAACTGGGGCCGCCGCTACAGCCTGTGGGTGTTCAACTTCGGGCTCGCCTGCTGCGCGATCGAGTTCATCGCCGCGTCCATGGCCCGGCACGACTTCATCCGGCTCGGCGTGATCCCGTTCGCGCCCGGCCCGCGCCAGGCCGACCTGATGGTGGTCTCCGGCACGGTCACCGACAAGATGGCGCCCGCGGTGAAGCGGCTGTACGAGCAGATGCCCGAGCCGAAGTACGTCATCTCCTTCGGCGCCTGCTCCAACTGCGGCGGCCCGTACTGGGACTCGTACTCCGTGACGAAGGGCGTCGACCAGATCATCCCGGTGGACGTCTACGTGCCCGGCTGCCCGCCCCGGCCCGAGGCGCTGCTCCAGGGCATCCTCAAGCTCCAGGAGAAGATCGCCCGGGAGTCGCTGGGCGAGCGGTACGGCCACGGGCCGGCCGCGCGGCCCTCGACCGCCGCGCTGACCAGCGGCCTCGTCACACCGCCGCCGCCCCCGGCGCCGTCGCCCCCGCCGGCTGCCTCGGACTCACCCGGGGACGGCTCGGGGAACGCCGGCCCGGGGAACGCCGGCCCGGAGGCGGACGGACCGGAGGCGGGGGAGCGGTGAGCGCCTTCGAGCAGCTCCCCGAGGGCGCGGCCGAGGTCTTCGGCGAGGGCGCGACCGCCGAGGAGGCGTACGGCCTGCTCACCGTCGACGTCCCGCCCGCCGGGTGGGTGGCGGCGCTGACCGCGGCCCGGGACACCCTCGGCTGCACCTTCTTCGACTGGCTCAGCGCGGTGGACGAACCCGGCACCGGCTTCCGGGTGTGCGCCCATGTCGTACGGCTCGAACGCGGCGTCGGGCGGCTGCTGGTGCGGACCACCGTGCCGCACGACGCGGCCGAACTGGCGACCGCGACCGGGGTCTACGCGGGCGCGGGCTGGCACGAGCGCGAGACCCACGAGATGTTCGGCGTCGCCTTCACCGGGCACCCGGGGATGGCCCCGCTGCTGCTGCCCGAGGAGTTCGAGGGGCACCCGCTGCGCAAGGACTTCGTGCTGGCCGCGCGGGTGGCCAAGGCGTGGCCGGGCGCGAAGGAGCCGGGCGAGTCCCACGACGGCGGTCCGAAGCGGCGGCAGATGCTGCCGCCGGGCGTGCCGGACCCGAACGAGTGGGGCCCGTTGAAGGGCCAGCTGCCGCCGGCGCCGGCCCGCCCTGCGCGGCGCGCGGGTGCCGCGGGTGCGGGTGCTGGTGCGGGTGCCGCGGGTGCGGGGGAGCGGCCCGCCCGCAGGACCCGCAGCGCGGGCGACGGCTCGGCGAGCCAGACCCCGTCCCGCCCGGCCCGGACACCGCGCCCGGCCACACCGGATGCGCCCTGGCAGAAACCGGCGGAGCAGCCTCCGGCGGACCAACCGCCCGCCGAGCAGCCCCCGGCCGAGCAGTCTCCGGCGGAGCAGCCACCCGCCGCGCAGCCCCCGGCGCCGCCCGCCCGTGACGAACCCCCCACCGCCGAACCGCCCACCGCCGAACCGCCCACCGACGAAGGAGGCCGTACCCCGTGAACGACACGCTCCATGTCGTCCTGCGGCTGGTCGCCGTCCTCGTCGTGTTCCTGGTGCTTCCGCTGGTGGTCGGGCAGACCGAGCACAAGGTGATGGCGCACATGCAGGGCCGGCTCGGCCCGATGTACGCCGGCGGCTTCCACGGCTGGGCCCAACTCGTCGCCGACGGCGTGAAGTTCGCGCAGAAGGAGGACGTGGTCCCGGCCGACGCGGACCGTCGGATCTTCCAGCTCGCGCCCGCCGTCGCCCTGTTGCCGTACCTCCTGGTGCTGATCGTCATCCCGGTCGGGCCGCACGGCTTCGTCGGGGAGGCGATCGACGCCGGGCTGTTCTTCGTGCTCGCCGTGATGGGTGTCGGCGTGCTCGGGTCGCTGATGGCCGGGTGGGCGTCGGCGAACAAGTTCTCGCTGCTCGGCGGTCTGCGCACGGCCGCCCAGCTGATGGCGTACGAACTGCCGATGCTGCTCGCCGCCGCGTCCGTGGCGATGGCCGCGGGCACCTTGTCGCTGCCGGGCATCGTCGAGTCGTACCACTGGTGGTGGACGCTGTGGCAGCTCATGGGCGGCCTGGTGTTCTTCACCGCCGGGCTCGCCGAGTTGCAGCGGCCGCCGTTCGACATGCCGGTGGCCGACTCGGAGATCATCTTCGGCGCGTACACCGAGTACACCGGGCTGCGCTTCGCGCTGTTCCTGCTCGCCGAGTACGCCGGGATCGTGGTGCTGTGCGCGCTGACCACGGTGCTGTTCCTCGGCGGCTGGCACGGGCCGTGGTCGGGCAGCGTCGGCTGGCTGTGGACGCTGCTGAAGACCGGCGTGCTCGCCTTCGTGGTCATCTGGCTGCGGGTGAGCTACCCGCGGCTGCGCGAGGACCAGTTGATGAAGTTCGCCTGGACCGTGCTGATCCCGATCTCCCTCGTCCAGATCGCCCTGACCGGCGTCGTCAAGGTGGTGACCTCGTAAGCCATGCCTCTTCCCGGCTCCGGTCTGGCCAAGGGCCTGGCCGTCACCCTGCGCACGATGACGAAGAAGACCGTCACCGCCCGCTATCCCGACGCGCAACCCGAACTCCCCCCGCGCAGCCGCGGCGTGATCGCGCTGTTCGAGGAGAACTGCACGGTGTGCATGCTGTGCGCCCGTGAGTGCCCCGACTGGTGCATCTACATCGACTCGCACAAGGAGACGACGCCGCCCGCCGCGCCCGGCGGCCGTGAGCGCAGCCGCAACGTGCTGGACCGCTTCGCGATCGACTTCTCGCTGTGCATGTACTGCGGCATCTGCATCGAGGTGTGCCCGTTCGACGCGCTGTTCTGGTCCCCGGAGTTCGAGTACGCGGAGACCGACATCCTCGAACTCACCCACGAACGCGACAAGCTGCGCGAGTGGATGTGGACGGTGCCGGCGCCGCCCCCGCTCGACCCGGCGGCGGAGGAGCCGAAGGAGATCGCGGCGGCCCACAAGGCGGCGGAGAAGGCGGCGCAAGCGGCGGCGCAGGAAGCGGCGCAGGAAGCGGCCCAGGCGGCGGCTGAGGCGGCGGACCGGTCCGCGGACCAGGCTGCCGACCAGGCCCAGGCGCCCGACGAACCCGGGGAGGACGCGTCGTGAACGTCCACCACAGCGCCCTCGCGCACCACGGCTTCCTCTCGCCCACCGGTGTCGAGATCACCTTCCTGCTGGTCGGCCTCGCCACCCTCGGCGCGGCCGTCATCACCGTCACCACCCGGCAACTCGTGCACGCGGCACTCTGGCTGGTGGTCGCGCTCGGCGGCATCGCGGTGGAGTACCTGCTGCTGACCGCCGAGTTCATCGCCTGGGTGCAGGTGCTGATCTACGTCGGCTCGGTCGTCGTGCTGCTGCTGTTCGGGCTGATGCTCACCCGGGCGCCGATCGGCCACTCGCCCGACGCCGACTCCGAGAACCGCTGGGTCGCCCTCGCGGTGGCGGTCGCCGCCGCGGCCACCCTGGTGTGGGTGGTGGTGGACGCCTTCCGCAGCACCTGGATCGACGTCCACCACGCCGCCGGGCAGAGCGCCACCAAGGTCACCGGCACCAGCCTCTTCCGGTTCTGGGTGCTGCCGTTCGAGGCGCTGTCGGTCCTGCTGCTGGCCGCCCTGGTCGGCGCGATCGTGCTGTCGAAGCGCGGGCCCGACGCGGTGCCCCCTGGCGGCGCGAACGGCCCGGCCGTACCCGGCTCCGGCGGCCCCGCCGCCCCGAACGGCAAGGACCGCTGATGCACCTCGTCTACCCCGCCGTGCTGGCCGCCCTGCTGTTCTGCGTCGGCCTGTACGGGGTGCTCGCCCGGCGCAACGCGATCCTCGTCCTGATGTCCGTCGAGCTGATGCTCAACGCCGTCAACCTCAACCTCGTCGCCTTCGACACCTGGCTCGGCGACCGGCTGCACTCCGGGCAGGCGCTCACCCTGTTCACCATCACCATCGCCGCCGCGGAGATCGGGATCGGCCTGGCGATCGTGCTGCTGGTGCACCGCAACCGCGGCACCGCCGACATCGACCGCCTCACCGACCTGGCCGACCCCGGGCAACCCCTCGGCGTGCCCGGGCCCCCGGAACCGGGCCCGGCCACCGCCTCCGGCCACGACGAGAAGGCAGAGGCCACCGCGTGACCCTGACCGCCCTTGCCGCGCTCGTCCCCGCACTGCCCTTCCTGGGCGCGGCCGCCGGACTCCTGCTCGGCCGGCGCGCACCCGGCTTCGTACGCCCGCTGGCGGTGCTGCCGACCGCGGTCTCCTTCGTGCTCGCCGCGATCGTCGCCGCCCGGCAGGGCACCGGAGCGGCCACCGACGCCTCGCACCGGCTGACCGTCACCGGCTCCGTGCCGATCGACCTCTCGCTGCACCTGGACGGCTTCTCCGTCCTGATCGCGCTGCTGGTCGGCCTGGTCGCCACCTGCGTGCAGGTCTACTCCGTCTCCTATCTGCGCGACGACCCGCGCTACCCCTCCTACGCGGCCGTGGTCTCGCTGTTCACCTCCGCGATGCTGCTCGTCGTCTACTCCGGCGACCTGATGGTGCTGCTGGTCGGCTGGGAGGTCATGGGCATCTGCTCCTACTTCCTGGTCGGCCACTACTGGGAGACCGAGGCGGCCCGCTCGGCCTCGATCAAGGCGTTCCTGGTCACCAAGCTCGGCGATGTGCCCTTCCTGATCGGCGTGTTCGCGCTCGCCGCGGACGCCGGCACCTTCCGGATCAGCGGCATCCTGCACGCCGCCGCCGACGGGCGGCTGCACCACCCGACGGTGGTCGCGCTGCTGCTGCTCGCCGGCGTGGCCGGCAAGTCCGCGCAGTTCCCGCTGCACACCTGGCTGCCCGACGCGATGGCCGGCCCCACCCCGGTCTCCGCGCTGATCCACGCCGCGACCATGGTGGCCGCCGGCATCTACCTGGTGGCCAGGCTGCTGCCGGTGTTCACCGCGTCGGCCGCCGCGCTCGTCGTGCTGGCCGTGATGGCCGCGGTGACCATGGTCGGCTCGGGCCTGGCCGCGCTCGCCCAGGACGACATCAAACGGGTCCTCGCCTACTCCACGATCGGCCAACTTGGCTACATGGCGGGCGCGCTGGCCGTCGGCGACCGCGACGCCGCCGTCTTCCACCTCCTGTCGCACGGCGCGTTCAAGGCGCTGCTCTTCCTGGGCGCGGGCGTGGTGATCCACGCGGCGGGCACCAACTCGCTGACCGCGATGTCCCGTACGGGCGGGCTGCGCAAGCGGGTGCCCGACGCGATGTGGACGATGGCCCTCGCGCTGGCCGCGCTCGCCGCCCTTCCGCCGCTGTCCGGCTTCTTCTCCAAGGAGTCGGTGCTGCGCGCCGCCGAGCACGCCTCCTCCGGCGACACGGCGCACGTGCCGTCGGCGGTCGGCTGGACCGTGCTGGTCGCCGGGCTGGCCGCGGCCGTCCTCACCGGCGCCTACGCCACCCGCCTGTTCCTCCTCGCCTTCCTCGGCAACGGCCCGGCCGCCCCCGACCACGGACGGCAGCCGTTGCCGATGACCGCCGTGCTGTGGGTGCTGGCGATCCCCACCCTCGCCTTCGGCGGGCTCACCTACCGCAAGCTGCCCGACTGGTTCGGCGGCGGCACCCCGCTCGGCCCGACCCTGGTCACCTCCCTCCTCGGCACCGGGCTCGCCCTGGTGGGCGTGCTGATCACCTACGGGGCCTGGAAGGCGGTCGCCGCCACCCGCCGGGCCGTGCCGATCGGCGCGGTCGTCTCCGAACCGCCCGGCACCGGCAGCGCGCTCACCGACCACCTGGACGCGGACTCCGAACCCGCCCTGATCGAGGCCGAGGCCGAGGACAGCCACAAGGAGGTCTACGGCGACGTCGCCACCGCGCACGACCCCGGCGACCCGGGCCGGCTGCTGCTCGGCCCGCTGCACGCATCCGCCGCGCACGGCTTCCGCCTCGACGCCCTCTACACCGCGGTGTTCGTCCGCCCGGTGCTGGCCGCGGCCGCGCTGGTCCGCTTCCTGGACCGGGACGTCGTGGAGACCTGGGTACGCGGCGCCGCGGGCACCCCGAACCTGCTCGGCGCGGCCGTCCGCAAGGCCCAGACCGGAAACGTCCAGACCTACCTCAGCGCGCTGCTGGCCGGTGCGGTCGTCCTCGCCGTCCTCGTCGCCGTCGGAGGCTGAGCCCGAAGTGAACGACACCGCCCTTCAGTACATCCTCGCGGCGATCCTCGTGCTGCCGCTGCTCGGCGCGGTCGGCGCCCTGCTGCCGCCTCCGCCCGGTCTGCGCGGCCGCGGCCCGGACCAGGCGGTGCTGCGGCACGGCGTGACCGTCACCGGTGCGGTGCTGGTCCTCGCGATCGTGCTCGCCGCCGGCTTCGACCACGACCACCCGGCGAAGATGCAGGCCACCACCGACCTCAACTGGATTCCCGCGCTGCGCATCCACCTCCACCTCGGTGTTGACGGCATCTCGCTGCCCCTGCTGGTGCTGACCGCGTTGCTGACCTTCCTGTGCGCGCTGTACTCGTACTTCAAGATGCCGGACGGCCCGCGGCCCCGGGCCTTCGTCGCGCTGCTCCTGCTGCTCGAAGGCGGCACGCTGGCCAGCTTCGCCGTCCTCGACCTGATCCTCTTCTTCCTCGCCTTCGAGACCGTGCTGGTCCCGATGTACTTCCTCATCTCCCGCTGGGGCGGCGCGAACCGGGAACGCTCGGCGCTGCGCTTCATCGTCTACACCCTTCTCGGCTCCGTGATCATGCTGCTCGGCCTGCTCCTCATCGGGGTGAAAGCGGGCACATTCGACATGGTGGCACTCGCCACTGACAACGGGTCACACCTCAGTCACACCACGCAACTCGTCGCGGTCCTCGCGATCGGTCTCGGCCTCGCCGTGAAGGCCCCGATGTGGCCGCTGCACAGCTGGCTGCCCGACGCCCACACCGCCGCCCCCACCGTGGGCTCGGTGCTGCTCGCCGGGGTGCTGCTGAAGATGGGCACCTACGGCCTGGTCCGCGTGGTGCTGCCGATCGCGCCCGGCGGGATGCGCACCTTCGCCCCGTACCTGGCGGCCTTCGCGGTCGTCGGCATCATCTACGGCTCGCTCGCCTGCCTCGCCCTGGTCCGGCAGGGCAACGGCGGCGACCTCAAACGGCTCATCGCCTACTCCTCGGTCGGCCACATGGGTTTCGTGCTGCTCGGCATCGCCTCCATGAACCCCACCGGCGTCAACGGCGCCCTGTTCGCCAACGTCGCCCACGGCCTCATCACCGGCCTGCTCTTCTTCCTCGTCGGCGCCCTGAAGGACCGCTACGGCAGCAGCGACCTCGACCAGCTGGCCGGCCGCACCGGCGCGGCCCTCTACGGGCGGGCGCCCCGGCTGGGCGGACTGCTGGCCTTCGGCGCCGTCGCCTCGCTCGGGCTACCGGGCCTGGCCGGGTTCTGGGGGGAGATGCTGGCGATGTTCGGCGCCTTCAAGCCCGGCGCCGGGCTCAGCCGTCCGGCGTATCTCACCTTCACCGCCGTCGCCGCCTTCGGCACCCTGCTGACGGCCGCCTACCTGCTCACCGTGGTCCGCCGGATGTGCATGGGCGACCGCGACACCGCGCGGGCCCAGCCGGCCCTGGCCGACGTACGCGGCTACGAGTTCGCCGCGTGGACACCGCTGGCCGCGCTCACCGTGCTGGCCGGGCTGTGGCCCGCGCTGCTGCTCGGCCTCACCGATCCGGCCGTACGCTCCCTGCTCGGAGGAAGCTGATGACCTCCCTCGGCGCGATCCCCGCCGCGCTTCCGGGTGCGATCGCCACCGCGGGCCCCGCCCACAGCCCGGCCCCCGGCCTGGTGCACGGCCCCGGGTTCGCGCTGGCCTCCTCGCTGACCGAGTCCGTCGACTGGAGCGCGGTCGCCCCGGCCGCGATCCCGGCCGCGCTGGCCGTCGTGCTGCTGGTCGCCGACCTGTTCCTGCCGCCGCGCCGCAAGCAGCTGCTGGCCTGGGTGACGGTCGCCGGGCTCGCGCTCGCGCTGCTCTCCCTGATCCCGCTGCGGGCCGGCCACCACGCCACCTTCTGCCGTACCGACGTCACCGGTGGCGGCTGCTCGTACACCGCCGACCGCTTCGCGCTCGTGGTGCAGGTGCTGGTGCTCGGCGGGGCGCTGCTGACCGCGCTGCTGTCCGCGCCCGCGGTCGAGGAGGAGCTGCCGGCCGGCGAGTTCTGGTTCCTGCTGCTGGCCTCCGCGGCCGGCGCCACCCTGCTGCCCGCCTCCCGCGACCTGGCCACGCTGATCGTCGCGCTGGAGGTCACCACGCTGCCGTCGTTCGCCCTGGTCGGGCTGCGCCGCGGCGACCGGCTGAGCAGCGAGGCCGCGCTGAAGTTCTTCCTCACCTCGGTGACCGCCACCGCGGTGTCGCTGCTCGGCGTCAGCTTCCTGTACGCCACCACCGGCACGCTCTACCTGGACCGGATCGGCCGTACGCTCGGCCACGAACCCGGCCAGCTGCACACCCTCGGCAAGGCCGGTGCCGCCCTGACGCTGCTCGGCTTCGCCTTCAAGCTGGCCGTGGCGCCCTTCCACTTCTGGGTGCCCGACACCTACGCGGGCGCCCCGCTGCCGGTGGCCGCCTACCTCTCGGTGGTCGGCAAGGCGGCCGGTTTCTCCGGCCTCATCCTGCTCACCACGCTCGCCTTCCACCCGTACGCCGGCACCCTGGGCCCGGCGATGGGCGTCCTCGCCGCGCTGACCATGACCGTCGGCAACGTCGGCGCCCTGCGGCAGCGGCCCGACGCCGAGCGCGGCGCCGTACGCCTGCTGGCCTGGTCGTCGATCGGGCAGGCAGGCTACCTGCTCGTGCCGCTCGCCGCCGAGGCCGCCGGCCGCCCCGCGGGCTACCACGTCGGCACCACCGTGGCGTACGCCCTGATGTACGCGGTGGTGAACCTCGGCGCCTTCGCCGTCGCGGCCCTGGTCAGCCGCGGTGCGCCGCGCGGCCGGCTGACGGACTACCGCGGCCTGTACGCGTCCCGGCCCGCGGCCGCCCTCGCGCTCGCCTTCTTCCTGCTGTGCCTCGCCGGGCTGCCGCCCGGGCTGATCGGCCTGTTCGCGAAGGTGGCCGTCTTCTCCACGGCCGTCGACGCCCAGCACGGCTGGCTCGCGGTGATCATGGCCGTCAACGTGGCGATCGCCCTCGTGTACTACCTGCGGTGGACGGCGCTGCTGTTCGGACGCGCGAAGAGCGGGCAGGAAGGGGACATGGACGGCACGGTGGGCACGGTGGGCGACGCGGCGGGCCTCGCGACGGCCGCACGTACGCCCTTCGCCCTGGCCGCCGCCATCGCGCTCGCCGCGGCGGCCGGCGTGGTGCTGTCCGGCGCGCCCCAGATCGTGCTGCGCTACGCGGAAGGGGTGCTGCTGTGAGCGCCGCCGCGGGCGCCGCAGGTGGGACGGGTCGCCGACGCGGATCGGACGGTAGCGCTGCGTGCGCGCGGGGGAACCAACGGCGTCCGAGTCGCGTTGACCAGTGCAGGAGGTTTTCCTGAAGGGGGAGATCCCCCCGACGCACACTTTGGAGGGCGCACGTGCACCGCCGGCACAACGGGCTGAAGACCGCCGTACTCCTCGGCGGGCTGTCCGCACTCATCCTGGTCATCGGCGCGTTCTTCGGCCGGACCGGGCTCATCGTGGCGCTCGTCATCGCCCTGGGCACGAATGCGTACGCGTACTGGAACAGCGACAAGCTGGCGCTGCGGGCCATGCGCGCGCGCCCGGTCAGCGAGTTCGAGGCGCCCGAGATCTACCGGATCGTGCGCGAGCTCTCGACGGCCGCCCGCCAGCCGATGCCGCGGCTGTACATATCGCCCACCGAGGCGCCGAACGCGTTCGCCACCGGCCGCAACCCGCGCAACGCGGCGGTCTGCTGCACCGAGGGCATCCTGCAGATCCTCGACGAGCGCGAGCTGCGCGGAGTGCTCGGCCACGAGTTGAGCCACGTCTACAACCGGGACATCCTGATCTCGTCGGTGGCGGGCGCGCTCGCATCCGTCATCGTCTTCGTGGCGAACTTCGCCTGGCTGATCCCGATCGGCCGCTCCGACGACGACGACGGCCCCGGCATCCTCGGCATGCTCCTGCTGATGATCCTCGGCCCGATCGCCGCCTCCGTGATCCAGCTCGCCGTCTCCCGCTCGCGGGAGTACGAAGCGGACGCCTCCGGTGCCCGCCTCACCGGCGACCCGCTCGCGCTCGCCTCCGCGCTGCGCAAGCTGGACGCCGGCACCCAGCAGCGCCCCCTGGCGCCCGAACCCCGGCTGGAGACCACCAGCCACCTCATGATCGCCAACCCGTTCCGCCCGGGCACCGCCTCCAAGCTGTTCTCGACCCACCCGCCGATGGCAGAGCGCATCTCGCGCCTGGAAGAGATGGCAGGTCGTAACCGATGAAGACGATCCTGAACGTGATCTGGCTCGTGCTGTGCGGGCTGTGGATGTGCCTGGGCTACTTCCTGGCCGGGCTGATCCTGTGCATCACCATCATCGGCATCCCGTTCGGCATCGCGGCCTTCCGGATCGGCATCTACGCCTTGTGGCCCTTCGGCTACACGGCGGTCGAGCGGCGCGACGCCGGAGCCGGTTCCTTCGTCGGGAACGTGCTGTGGCTGATCCTCGCCGGCTGGTGGCTGGCACTCGGCCACATCGTCACCGGGATCGCGCTGTGCGTCACGATCATCGGCATCCCGTTCGGCCTCGCGAACTTCAAGCTGATCCCGCTGTCGCTGATGCCGCTGGGCAAGGAGATCGTGCCGACCGATCAGCCGTTCGCCACGCGCTGAGCGGGCGCGGGACGGGGCGACCTACGGCGGGGCGCGGGGTCGGGCGTGCGGTGAACGGACCGTCGCCCGGGCCCGTACTCTCCTAGTCCAGCCCTTACCGAGGAGATCGCGATGACCCTGCAAGTCGGCGACAAGGCACCGGACTTCACCCTCCCCGACCAGTCGGGCACGGGGGTGACGCTCAGCGAGCGGCTGCGGGAGAAGGTCGTCGTCCTGTACTTCTACCCCAAGGACAACACCCGCGGCTGCACCGCCGAGGCGTGCAGCTTCCGCGACGGCTACGAGAGCTTCACCGACGCCGGTGCCGAGGTGATCGGCGTCAGCTCCGACACCGTCGAGTCGCACGAGAAGTTCGCCGGGCGGCACGAACTGCCCTTCACCCTGCTCTCCGACCGCGACCGCGCGGTCCGCAAGCAGTACGGCGCCACGACGCTCGGCGTCGTCCCCGGCCGGATCACCTTCGTCATCGACCAGGACGGCACCGTCCGGCACGCCTTCTCGTCGATGATGAACATCGGCGGGCACGTGGACGACGCGCTGGCGGTGGTGAAGCGGTTGCAGGGGGAGGGCGCCGCCGCGGGTGAGGGCTCAGGTCCGGGTGCAAGCGCCGGCTCGGGCGAGGCCGGGAGCGGGGAGTAGCGGAGCGCGGAGGCGGAGACGGAGGCCGGCGTGGGTGCGTGGACGCCCAGCCGGCATCTCGCGCCGCCTAGCTCGTGCGCTTTCGCAGCTCAGCGCCATCTCCTGGCGCGGTTCGTAACGCGTGATCGCCACGGAACCACGACTCCGGGGTGATCACGGCGTTGAGCCTTCAGGGGCGTGGTGGACGAGGTAGTCCGATCGTGTGGTCGTACAGGTGCCAGGCGGGTACGCGCAGAGCGCCACCGCCACCGCCGTCTCCGGTCGCGAGTAGTTGCCGCCGCCGGAGCATCAGGCGGAGATGACGGCCTGCGTCGGTCGCGACGTCGTGTCCGAGGTCGAGGAGAACTGCCCGCGTACTCTGATCGCTTCGGGTCACGGCATCGGCTTGGTGGCCGTTCACCGCGGCATCGAGCTCGACGGTCGATCCGGGTTGGCTGGACAGCAGGGTGTACAGCCGTTTCAGCAGTTCGTTGTATCCGTCGTGGTCGGCTCGGTCGGGCGCCTCCGTTGACGCAGAGGCCCGGAACAGGGCAGCGCCGATTCCGCCACGTTGCTGCCAGAGGCCGGCATCGCCAACGACGATCAGGTGTGAGCGAGCACGGGTGATGGCGACGTTCCACAGGTTGAGCTGTCGGTCGATCCAGCCGATCGCACCGGGGTGCATCCCCTCACCCGCGACCAGGGAGAAGATCACGACGTCGCGTTCGCCACCCTGGAAGGTGTGGACCGTTCCGGTGCGGACCCGCTCCGGATCGTAATCACGGAGGCGCCGCTGCAGCGCTTCCTCCTGGGCCTTGAAGGGGGTGACCACCCCGATGGATGCTTCGGGAGGCAGATCTTGGAGCAGGCTCCGGACGAAGCTCGCCACCTTGGTGATCTCGCCCTCATTGACCCAGGAGCTACCCGAGCGTGGCCTTGCAGCCGGAGCTCTGACATCTGACCAGAAGAGCGCTGGTCGGTCCAGCGACGGGCGCGATCGGACGTCAGTGAGAACGGTCAGCTGGCCGTCGTAGAAGAGACGGTTGGAGACTGCGGCGATCGCTGGATGGCAGCGGAAGTGCTCGTCCAGGAGCATGCTCGTGCCTGCGGCCCGCTCTGCGGCGTGGAAGGCACTGTGTCGCCGGTAGGCGAGCTGGTGGCGCTCGAGCCAGTCCGAGCGTAGACCGCTTCCCCGCCGGATCACCGATTCGTGCTCCGGGCCGATCTTGGCGATGTGCGGAAGTTGCATGGCATCGCCGATGATCAATGCTCGACGTGCCCGAAACAGCAGGGGAAGTACATGGGGGATGGCACACTGGCTGGCCTCGTCGACGATCACCAGGTCGAAGAGGGCGGCATCCGGCGGGAAACGCCGGGCAGAGAGGCTGGTCACCGCCCATCCTCGAACCGAGGGCAGCACGGACTTGACCGCGGGCCAGTCACTCCCGCTGGCGTCGCGAGCGGTCAGCAAACCCATGATCGCCTGCCGCCCGGTACGGGCCGCCGTCCGTACCGCGCTGTCGAGCAGTATGCCGCTGGCCGAGCGCACCCCTGACTCGACGTTGTCGAGTTTCTCGGTCAGCAGGGCGTCGTCCAGGACGGTCGATGTGCGCTCGCGTCCTCTGCGCCAATCCTGTTCGGTCGTGGCGAAATCCGCCAGAGCAGAGCAGACTTCGGCGGTCGGCCGCCCGGCGGGCGCGATCCCGACCCGGCGCAGCAACCGCTTGCGGCGCCTTTCGCCGAAGAACCAGGCACGTGCCAGTCCTGCAGCTTGACGGGCCAAGCGCTCCGGATCGTCAACACCCAGCAGCTCGACCAGATCGCGGACCGGGGTGCCGAGTCGATCAGCATGCTGTTCTCGTGCCTCGCCAGTCCGGCGCAATGCACGCTCGGCACTTGCGATCCGGGCGAACTCCTCCTGTAGCTGGGAAAGTTGGTCGGCCGCGACGTCGACCGCCAACTCGGCGGTCTTGGTATTGCGTTCCGGCGCGGGAACCTCCAGCAGCTTGCGCAGAGTCGCGGCTTCGATCTCCCGGTAGTCGACCTCACGCCCGGTCGACCCGGTGCGCACGACGCTTCCCGGCGAGTGCTGTTCGCAGCGTCGCCAGACCTCGTCCACAGCCTGGTTGTTGGTGGAGGCGATCAGCACCCGCTCGCCAGCTGCCAGGGCCGTGGCGACGAGGTTGGCCACCAGCTGGCTCTTGCCGGTTCCGGGGGGTCCGGTGGCCACGGTGAGTCGACGCGTCATCGCCGACCGCAGTACGGCTGACTGCGCCTCGTTGGAGGGCAGCGGTGTCACCAGCCGGACCGATTCCGGTTTCCGCTCGTCGGACGCGGAGCGTTCTTCGGGTATCGGGGAGAGCGCTGCGAGCGAGGTCCGCCCGATCTCGGAGATCTTCTTGGCGATGCTGTCGAAGTCGGCCAGCAGCTTCTTGGTTGCCTTCGAGTCCCGGGGTGCCAGGAAGAGCACGGCGGAGTTTCGTGCACCATTGCCTGGTGTGCGGATGTCGATCCGGTCGGCCAACTGATCGGGGCGAGGCTCTTGGACGCAGGGAAGCTCGTACTCCTGCATCAGGAGATTGTGGACGTCCACGGCCATTCGGTCATGCTGCCCCGCGTGCCAGGTGGGCTGGTAGGTCTCCGAGAGTTCTGCGGCTTCCTCTTTGCCGAGCCATTCCTCGGCGAAGCGTGGATGCGGGACGACCGGCCCGTAGGGCTTCAGGCGGGGGCTGCCCTCGTGGTGCACCACCTCGACTCGGCGCACCAGGAGCGGAGCGAACTTCGGGGCGGACCAACTCCTGCCGTTGCGCGGGCCGTTGATGAGAACAGCGGGGTAGCCGGCCCAGAGGTCGGCATCCTGGGCTGCGGCGGCCTCGATCAGGTCCGCAGCCTCGGAGGGTACTTCGGTGCAGTCGTCCTCATCCAACTCGCCGGACAGCAGGCGCTCTGATCCGGTGAGGCAGACGTACGAGGTGCCGTGGTCGTGAACGGACATGAGCGGAGTGTCTGCCTCGTCCGACAGCACGCACTCCCGGTAGTAGGTGAGGAGTTCGGACCAGCCCGGCTGGCTCCGGCCCGGCGTTGCCGCCTTGGGGCTCTGCGTGGTCGAAGGAGTCTGGGAGGGAGCCCGCCGGGTGAAGGGTGCGAGTCGCGGAGCGCTGCCGACAGGGCAACTGGCGAGGATCATCCGATCGTCGACGCCGTGGGCTGACTTGACCGGAATCTGGCTTGATCCCTTGGCGCGCATGCGTCGGTTGACGTAGTCGAACAGCTCGCCAACGGAGACTTCGCCGGTCCCGCTCTTGCTGACCTTGCCGGTCCGCAGGGCTTCGACGACCTCCGCAGTGAAAGCCGACGGCTCGACTACGCCATTGGTCTGGGCGCCGCTGTAGGAGTCCTCACCCGCTCGTGAGGATGAGAGCACATAGACACCGTGGCTGCGCAGTGGTGAGTCCTCGCCGGACTTCGCGGCCGCAGGAGCGGACCGATCCGTTGTTCGCAGGCCGACCGCGAAGCCACCGCTCCGGCAGCAGTCGATCATTACGACCTTCTGCCTCGCCCAGCAGGCTTCCAAGCGCTCGTTGACGAAGCCCGCACCGACCGCGGTCGCGGCGACCCGGTCGTAGTCGGTGTCCTTGGCTACGAAATGGAATTCGCCGCCCGCGCTGGCGGAGAGCCTGGTGCCGTGACCGGAGATGTAGAGCAGCGCAAGTTCGTCCTGATCACAGCCTTCGAGGAACTCGCTGATCTCGTACTGCATGTCGTCCGCGGTGAGGTCGGCGGCCGTCTTCACGGAGACGAAGGCGCCGATGCTGCGGTGCTCGAGCACTTGTGCCAGGTGCCAGATGTCGGCCTGGGTGGACGGCAGGGAGCCGAAGCGGCCGTCATCGTAGTTCTCGTTGGCGATCAGCAGCGCGCGGCGGCGCACCAGGCGGGTCACTCCTGCCCGCCTTCAGGAGCGGCGGGCTCGTCGGCATGGTCGAGGAAGGCGCGAATGATGCGCTCCTGCGCGTCGTCGGGGCGACCGGTCACGGTGATTGACCGGTCTCCTTCGGTGATCTCCACCTTGCGGTGGCGGTCCTTGGCGCACCATTCCTTGATCAGCTCGATCAGGACACGCGAGGCCGGCCTGACCGCTGCAGCCGCAACGCCAAGCGCGGTGATCTCCGAGACCACTCCGCCTTTACGGCCGTCATGCGTGGGTGCGCCTTCCTCGGCGGTCAGGAACGTCGTCTCGGCGGCACCAGCCCGGTGGAGTGCGTCTTGCAGATCCCGGGTGAGGCGTTCCTGGCGGAGCGTGTCGCCGTCGGCGAGCACCTCCAGCCGCCACAGCGGTTGCTCCTGACTCACGCTGTCCCCCTTGCTCGATGCCGGCAGGCGACTTGACGGGCTGAGGACAGGTTACGCCGACGGTTCATTCTGGGTGATCAGCCGATCACTGGCTGATCCGCCATCGACGTCCAGAGCCAAGCCCTCCGAGGCGTCGACCGTTCTCGACACCTACGCCCCCTGCGGCCCAACGACGAGGGCACAGCGAGGGCGGCGGTGGAGTCGGTCCTCGCCGGAATGCCCTCGTTGTGCCCTGTGGCCGCCTAGCTGACGCGTTTCCGCAGGTCAGCGCAGTGTTCTAGCGGTAGTTGACGAACTGGAGCGCGAAGTCCAGGTCCTTGCCCTTGAGCAGGGCCTGCACGGACTGGAGGTCGTCACGGCTCTTGGAGCTGACCCGCAGCTCGTCGCCCTGGACCTGCGCCTTGACGCCCTTCGGGCCCTCGTCCCGGATGATCTTCGCGACCTTCTTGGCGTTCTCCTGGGAGATGCCCTCTTCGATCGTGGCGAAGATCTTGTACTCCTTGCCGGACAGCTGCGGCTCGCCCGCGTCCAGCGACTTCAGCGAGATCCCCCGCTTCACCAGCTTGGTCTCGAAGACGTCCAGGATCGCCTTCACGCGCTCCTCGGAGTTCGCCTCCAAGAGGATCTTCTCGCCCGACCAAGCGATCGACGCGCCCACGTTCTTGAAGTCGTAGCGCTGCGAGATCTCCTTGGCGGCCTGGTTGAGGGCGTTGTCGACCTCCTGCCGCTCGACCTTCGAGACGATGTCGAAACTGGAGTCGGCCATCTTCAGTGGGCTCCTTGACTGTGTTCATCGGTACGTCGGTTCCATCACTTCCGCGACGGCCCAACCCGGCACCGCCACCGGCCCAGCCTAGTCACCCGCGCCCCCGATGCCCTGATCAATCCGGTGGCGAACCACCCCTCTGCATCAGGTATCGTTTACCCCGTCGCCACGACCCCCGGCCCCCCAGGCCGGCCCGAGGCACATCTCATGGCGGTATGCCCGAGCGGCCAATGGGAGCGGACTGTAAATCCGTCGGCTTAGCCTACCGTGGTTCGAATCCACGTGCCGCCACACCATGAAGAGGCCCCTCACCTGCGCTCGCGCGGGGGAGGGGCCCTTTGGCGTATCGGGGCTCCTCCCGGCTCGCCGTGGGGGTCGGCCCACCGCATCCTGGGTCCATGAGCGAGCCAACGCCGGGGCAGGACCCCGGTCCGGAGCGGAAGGAGCCCCGCGGAGGGCCAGCCGCGGGGCCGGCGCCCGAGCCGCACGGACATGTGCACCCTCCTCCGCCGCGAAGGAGGCGGAAGCGGCCGTGGGTCCTGCTCGCCGCGGCCGTGGTCTTCTTCGGCGGCATCATCGCCATCGCGGCCGTCGTCCGCGGTGACGCGGGCAAGTCGGTCACCGTGAGATACCGCGTCACTGGCACCGCCCGCGACGTGACCATCGGGTACCCCACCTGGCACGACGACACCATCTCGACGACCAAGGTGACGGCGAAGACGCTGCCGTGGCAGAAGGAGTTGACGACGAAGAGTTTCGTCAAGGGCGGCTCGCTCTCCCTGACCCTGGGACCGGGCGGCGGCACGGCGACCTGTTCCGTCGTGGTCGACAACGGCAAGGCGCACACGGCCACCGCGACCGGCCCCTCCGCGACGGTCGACTGCAACGGCTTCTGACCCCCCCACCCCTCCGGTCCCGATCCGAACGCCCGTGGCACGGAACGCCCTGCCCGGCCTTCAGATGCCGTACGCGCCCGGCGGCACCCCGTGTGCCGCCGCGTACGGGGTCAGCGCGATGACCCCGGTCCCGCGCGAGGGCGTGTCAGGCCCGATGGCGGGTTCGAGGGCGAGCGGGCTCACCCCCAAGGTGCGGGCGATGTCCGGTGCCATCTCGTACGCCTCGTGCGTCCACGTGTCCTCGTCCTCCTCGCTCTCCTGGGCCGGGTCCCATTCGGGCCGCAGGCCCACTTTCGTGCGGTGCTCACGTTCGAACGCGAGGGGCTCGCCGAGGGTCAGCAACTCGTCGTCGGCCTCGCCCGATTCGCAGTAACGCCGCACCACGGCGCCGCGCTCGGCGACGAGCCAGGCGGAACCGTCTCCCTGGCCTCCCCAGTAGTACGCCTGGGCCTGGCCGTAGCGTGCGCTCAGTTCGGTGCACAGGCGCAGGACGTCCGCGCTCCGCTCCTCGTGGCACGGGCTGCACCATGCGCCGAGGACGAGGGTCCAACCGTCGAGCTCAGGGGTCACGAAGACCCGGGAGTAGGCGGAGTCGTCGTGGCAGTGGCCGTCGGAGTCGATGACCTCGTGGGCGAGCTTGAAGGTCGCGGGCCTGGGGCCGGTCAGGCCCAGGGCCGCCATGACTCCTGCCTGGTCCCCACTCGGAACGGCGATCCAGTGGTTCCAGCAGGCCCAGATCCCCGTCGGTCTGTCGTCCCGGAGCCTGATCCTGATGAGCCGTTCGACCGCGGCCACGTCAGCGGCGGACAGCGCCGCCTCCCCGCCGATGTCCGCGAGCACGGTCAGCGCCCGCGCCCGCAGCCGGCCCGGTCCGCGCCTGCGGATGTCCTGGAGCAGCGGTACCACCTCCTGCCCGTGGTGGACCAGCAGGAACTGCGCCTTCCTGGCGATCTCCGGGTCCGGGTCGGCGAGCAACGGCAGCACGGACGGGAGTGCGGTCCGCCCGGCTTCGTCGCATCCCCGGACGCCTTCGACAGCCGCGGCCCGGATGAACGGCTCGTTGCTCGCGAGCGCCGTCCGGTAGTGGTCGAGAGCGGCCGGGCCGAAGGAGGAGAACGCGTAGCCCAACCGACTCCGGGACGCCTCGGCAGGCGCCGACCGGAATCCCTGCCACAGTCCCTCCAGCGCCCCGCTGCCGATCCGTTGGAGCACTTCGCGGATCTGCCGCGGCCCCACCGGGGAGTCGCCGTCCGCCAGTTCCCGCACCAGCGGCTCCACCGCTTCCGCGCCCAGCGCCACCAGGGCGTTCGCGGCCGCCTCACGTGTGTCGTCCGACGCGAGGCCCCGTATCGGATCTGTCGCCACTCCGGCCCCCTCTGCCTGCCCGTGATCGTCCCCGGCTTCAGCATCGCGCACGGGTCCGACACTCGGCCGCCACCGATTCCGCCACCGCCGCTGACCCCGATGTCGCTGTGACCGTCGGGGCAGAGGAGACCGGCTCCGACGAGCGCGGAGGACCCCGGAGAACCGGTGCGGCGGGCTCAGAGGCCGGGGATGCCCTCCTGGTCGACCTCGAACCGGCCGGGGCGCCGCACACTCGCGTTCCCGCCCAACTTGCGCCGGCAGTTCTCCCCGAGCCCCCATGCGCGGCTCTCCGCGTCGGACAGCGGATGCCCGCACATGCCGCAGAGCACCACCCGCCGCCCGGCAGCCGCCAGTTCCTCGTCGGTGGCGAGGCCGGGGAGCGGGGCGTCGGAGGGCATGAGGACAGTGTGCGCGATACCCCGGCCGCCGCGGGAATCCGGTCGCGCCGGACGGGTGGTGCCTGGCAGGCTCGGCGGCGTGGATCACGCGGAGGTGTTGCTCATCGGCGGGCGGGCCGGCGTCGGGAAGTCGACGGTGGCGTGGGAGGTTTCGGCGGGCCTGCGGGGAGCGGAGGTGCCGCACGCGGTGGTGGAGGGCGACTTCATGGGGCAGGTGCACCCGGCGCCGGAGGGGGACCCTGACCGCTCGCGGATCACCGAGCGCAATCTGGCGGCGCTGTGGGCGAACTACGCCCGGCTCGGCTACCGGCGCCTGGTCTACACGAACACGGCGAGCGTGCTGCCCGAGTCGGCCGCGATGTTCACCCGCGCGATGGGCGCGGACCTGCGGATCGTACGGGTCCTGCTCACCGCGTCCGACGCCACCGCCACCGCGCGGCTGACGGGCCGCGAACTCGGTTCGGAGCTGGAGCGGGAGGTGGGCAACAGCATCCGCAAGGCCCGCCTCCTGGACGAGCGGACCCCGGCGGACGCCGTACGCGTGGCCACCGACGGCAGAACGGTCACCGACATCGCCCGCGAGGTGCTCGCCGCCACGGGCTGGATCACCGCGCGGAGTTGACGGGATCACCGCGCGGAGTTGACGGTGGCCGCGCGGAGTTGCCGGCGCCGCGCGGAGCTGGCAGCGCCGCACCGCAGGTCTCAGACGGGCGTGCCGCCACCGGTGCTGACGGTGTGGCGGACCTTGTCCACGGCCTTCTGGTAGAGCGCGGAGGCGAGTTGGGGCGAGTCGCCGGCGATCTGGAAGAACGTGTAGCCGACCAGGACCGGGCCGACGCGCCCGAACGCCATGTACCCGTTGACCTGCACGCCGCTCAACTTCCCTTCCATACGCGTCGCCGTGCTCTCGCCGCCGCCGAAGTGGATCGGCTTCAGGGTGAGGGCGAGCCGGGTGCCGCCCTCGGTGAGGGTGAGGTCGCGGCAGGAGGTGAGCGCGGCCTTGGCCCGTGCGTAGACGGCGCCCTCCTTGGCCGACGTGCCCGCGGTCAGCTCTTCGCTCAGCAGCGGCCCGGTCTGGCCGCCGCTGAAGTCGGCCTCCTGCGTCCCCGCTCCGGGCGGCGCTTCCAGCACCTTCACCAGCGCCGGGCAGCCGGAGATCCCGTCGCCGCCGACGCCGCCACCGCCGCCGGTCGAGTCCGCACCGCTCAGCCCGGTGTCCCCGGGGGTCAGCAGCGCCGCCTTCAGCTCGGACGGGCTCGGTGCCGGCCCCTCGCCGCTCCGCGCCCCGGTGGCGGCCCCCGCGGTGTCGGCGGCCACCGTCCCGCCGAGGACGGCCGCAGCGGTGAGCACCGCGGCCGTACACATCAGACGGTTCCTGCGCACCCCGTGTCGACGACGCGTCCCCAGCATGGCGTCTCCCTAGGACTCGGCACCCGGTCCACCTTCCCGGCCAGTGTGCGCCGACCCCCGCCGCACCGCATTGTCAGAGCCCCCGGCCGCCCGGCCGCCTGGGTTCATGACACTCCGTGACGGTACGGTCGCCCCGGTCGCGGCCACCTGTCTTCTGGCTGACGGCCCTGACGGCCCTGACGGCCCTGACGGCCCTGACGGCCCTGACGGCACCGGCGGCCCCGGCGGTTCTGACGGCCCCGTCGGTCAGGACGCTGACTTCTCCTGCGCCGCCTTCTGGACGTACTCGTCGGTGTAGGTCTTCGCCAGGTCGATCTTGTGACCCTTGACGGCCGGGTCGATCGCGTTCAGCACCCGCAGTACGGTCTGCGGCGCGTCGGCCGGCATCTGGCCGGTGGGGTTGTACATGCCCATCTCGTTGGCCAGCGCCTGGATGTACTGGTCCTTGCCGCTGCCGGAGTAGAAGTCGGCCGGGACCTGGGCGGTGATCTGCGCGGCCGAGTGCGACTCCATCCACTGGAGCGTCTGGTAGATCGCGTTGACCATCTTCTGCGTGGTGTCCTTGTGGCTGTTCGCCCACGCCGTCTGGACGGTCAGCGCGGTGCCCGGGTACGGGCCGCCGAGGGCGGCCTTGGTGCCGGCGGCCGTGCGCATGTCGGCGACGATCGTGCCGAGGTGCTTCTTCAGCAGGGTCGAGATCGTCGGTTCGGTGGTGACACCGGCGTCGACCCGGTTGTGCTGGAAGGCCGCCACGAAGGTGGGCCCGGCGGCCACGGCCACCAGATGGGTCTGGGCCAGCGGGATGTTGTTGTGGACCGCCAGGTAGGAACCGATGTTGGAGCTGGCCGAACCGAGCGAGGTCACCCCGACCGTCTTGCCCCGCAGGTCCGCCGGGGACTTGAGCGACTTCTCGTTCGCGCGGGTCATCTCGACCATGCCGGGCGCCTGGAGCAACTGGACGACCGCTTCGGTGTTCTTGCCCTTGGCCTGGAGGTCGAGGTTGTGGTCGAAGAACCCGATCATGCCCTGGACGTCGCCCTTGAGCAGCGCGTCGGAGACCTGCGGGGTGCTCTGCAGGTTGTCGATCTTGACGTCCAGCCCCTGCTTCGTGAAGTAGCCCATCCGCTCGGCCAGGATGAGCGGGAGGTAACTCTGGTTCGCCTGGTTCGACAGGGCGATGGTCACCTTCGTCAGGGAGCCCTCGCTCGCCGCGTCAGTGCTGCCGGACTTGTCGTCCGAGCAGGCCGTCACCCCTGTAGCCAGGAACGTCGTCGCGGCTATGAGAACGATCTTCTTGCGCCACATGAGCCTTGCTTTCTTCTCGGGAGCGGACGCGCCGCCGGCCGTCTTCGGCCGTGCCGCGTTCCGCCGGTCATTGCGGGGTGGACATGCGTCAGGGAGTTCACGTCGATCGCCGGGTCAGGCTCCCGCGCCGGACCGCTGCGGACGCGGTTGCCACCGCAGCAGGCGCCGTTCGAGGAGCGTGATCAGGCCCTCGGCGGCCAGGGCGAACGCGGCGGTGATGACCAGGCCCGCGTAGACGCCGTCGGGGTCGAAATTCGCCTGCGCCTGGAAGATGAGCAGCCCGAGGCCCTGCTGCGCCCCGAGCAGTTCCCCCACGATCGCGCCGGTGACCGCGAAGCCGAACGCGACGTGCAGGCTGGTGGTGATCCAGCTCAGCGCGGACGGGACGACGACCTGCAGGGTCACCTTGGCGTTCCCGGCGCCGAGGATGCGGGCGTTGGCGATGAGGTTGCGGTCCACCTCGCGGGCGCCCTGGAAGGCGTTGAAGAACACGCCGAAGAAGACCAGCACCGCCGACAGCGTGACCTTGGAACTGATCCCGAGGCCGAACCAGATCGCGAACACCGACCCGAGCAGGATGCGCGGTATCGAGTTCAGCGTCTTGATATAGGGAGCGAAGACGTCGGCCAGGAAGCGCAGCCGACCCAGCAGGATGCCGAACACGACGCCGAGGGTCACGCCGATCCCGAAGCCCATCAGCGTCTCCTGGAGCGTCACCCACACCTGGTCCCACAGCGAGCCCTGCGAGGTGCCGTGGCGTACCCAGTCCCACAACTTCGAGCAGATGCCGGACGGTTCGCCGGTGTAGAACCTGTCGATCGTTCCCGCCGAGGCGAGCCACTGCCACAGCCCGACGAACAGGGCGAGGACGAGGACCCGGGTCAGGTTGACCAGCACGTGGCGCCGCAGCCGTTGCCGCCGGGCCGTGGACCCGGTTCGGGCCTCGCTCTTCGACGGTTCGGTGCGGGCGGTGCGGTCCGCGGCGTCACCTGCGGCATCACCCGTGGCTTCCCCCGCGACGTCGCCGGCCGCGTCACCGGTCGCGCCCTCGGCCGTACTGGTGGTGTCGGGATCGGCGTCCGCCGTATCGGCAGTGGACCGGGGACCGTGCACGTTCATGCGCTCTTGCCTCTTCCGGCGGGGGTGGGTCAGGCCGCGGTCTCGGGCGTCGCGGTCACGGTGCGGCGGTAGGCGACCTGGACCTCGTCGCGCAGCGATTCCCAGATCCGCTCGTGGAGCTTGACGAAATCGGGGGTGTGCCGGATCTCGCGTGGATTCCTCGGCCGGGGGAGGTCGATCTCGAAGGTCTCCTTCACGGTGGCCGGTCCCGCCGTCATGACCACGACCTTGTCGGCGAGCGAGATCGCCTCCTCCAGGTCGTGGGTGACGAACACCACCGACGGGCGGGTCTGGTCCCACAGGGAGAGGAGCTCGTCCGACATGATCTGGCGGGTCTGCACGTCCAGGCCGGCGAACGGCTCGTCCATGAGGAGCACGCGCGGCCGGTTGATCATCGTCTGGGCGAGTGCGACCCGCTTGCGCATCCCGCCGGAGAGCTGGTGCGGGTGGTACCGCTCGAACCCCGTCAGGCCCACCCGGCCTATCCAGTCGGTGGCCTCGGCGTGTGCCTCCCGGCGTGACGCGCCGCGGAAGCGGGGGCCGGCCGCCACGTTGCCGAGCACCGTCTTCCAGGGGAACACCGCGTCGGTCTGGAAGACGAAGCCGACGTCCTTCCCGATGCCGTCCACCGGGCGGCCGTCGATGAGCACCTCGCCGGTGTCCGGCCGGTCCAGGCCGCAGATCAGCGACAGCGTGGTCGACTTACCGCAGCCGGTGGGACCGACGACCGCGGTGAACTCGCCGGCCGCCACCGAGAAATTGACGTCGCGCAGGACATCGTGATTGCCGCCCTGCGGCGTGTTGAAATGTTTGGTCACATTGCGCATCACGATAGGAGGCGTCGTCGGTTGCGGCGATGTGACCGACCCATTGGTGTCTGCACGCTGGGATTCGCTTGTCACGCGAGTGAGGCTGCCAGAACCCGGCGCGGGACAACAACCTCGCCGAACAAGGGTCCACTGACTTAAGCGCGGGCAGGGCGCCTATCTGCGGCTCCTCTCCGCACGACGACCTCCCCGTGTCCGGAGAAAATCCGCAAAGTGTGCTTTCTGTGCATTGTCGACGATGGTTAGACGCGGCGCGTTCTTCGGAGGTAACTTCTAGCGATGACGTTCCGTTATCTCGGCATACCGTCTGAAACCCCCCTTCCGGACCGGCTTGCGCTGCGCATGCTCGTACAGACTTTCCGGCCGGAACTAATGGATCGGCTGGTGGACAAAGCCGAGCGGAGAGAGCGCCGCAGACGGCTGCTGCCCGCGCGGCTCATGATGTATTTCGCTCTCGCGATGTGGCTCTTCGGGACCTCTTCCTACGAGGAGGTGCTCGCCAAGCTGACCGGCGGCCTCCCGGAGATGTTCCAGGACGCCGGTGACCTGGCCTCCGCCGCCGCGATCGCCCGGGCCCGCATGCGGCTGGGCGTCGAACCGCTCAAGGAACTCTGCGCCCACGTGGCCGCGTCGGCCGGGCAGCCGGGACCGCCGGGCACCGAGCGGGTGTTCGCCTTCGAGAGCGTCGCCATGGAGGTGCCGGACACGCCCGCGAACCGGGCCGCGTACGTGCTGCCCGGCGTCGACGGGGAGGCGACGGGCGAGGCGACGGGGGACGGCGAGCGCGGCGACGGCGCCGACCGCGGCGACCGGACGAAGAGACCTACGAAGGGCCGCGCCCTGGACGTGTGGCTGGTCTCGCTCACCGAGTGCCGGATGTGCCTCTCCGTCGCCTCGGCGATCGCCCCCAGCCCGGAGTTGGGCATCGAGGGCATCATCGCCGAATGGCCGCACGACCTCCTCGGCGCGGGGGCGCTGGTGGTCGGCGAACGTGAGGCGGTCCCCACGGCGATGTGGAACGCGCTGGCCGCGGCCGGCGCCCATCAGATCTGGCGGCTGGACGGCCGCACCGACACCGCGCACCTCCTGCCGGTGGTGCGCGCGCTGCCAGACGGGTCGTACCTGTCGAAGCTGCCGCCGGACGGCCGGGCCGCGGGCGCGGAGCCGGGTGCGGAGTTGGGGACGGAGTTGGGTGCGGAGTTGGGTGCGGGGGCCCTCGTCCGCGTGGTGCCGTGCGGACCCTCCGCTTCCGCTCCCGGCCGGTCGCGGGGACCGGCCGGGAGCGCTCCGGTGCTGGTCACGTCGTTCCTCGACGATTCGGTGACGGCGGGCGAGATCACGGCCCGGCACGAGAGTGTGGCGGAGATGTGCCGAAACGGTGTCGGCCGGTTCGCCGATCAGATCGCGGGGCTGCGGGTGGTATTGCGGTCGAAAAGTCCCGAACTCGTCCGGCAGGAAATATATGCGATGCTCTGCACGTATCACGCCGTCGGGCACCTGCTATCCCCGATGCATTCGGCGGACCAGCTTTCGGTCGAAGCGCGCGGACGGACGGTGTGACCGGGGGAGACCTCTTAAGTCAGTAGCGAGATCCTTTGCTCCCGCGGGCGTGCGTGTGCTGCAATGAGGTCCCCGACCAGCGCGCGGAAGTAACGCGCCGGCGACTTGGTGTGTACCTGAGTCGAGCGCTTGTTGTGGTGAACCGAATGACCGAGCGCCGCCGCGTCATGCTGCGACGTTATGAGGGTTGAGGGTTAGTAAATGGAAGACCAGGGGCCTCGCGAAGCCGGCTATCCGTTGACGTGCGGGGACCGCTTGGCGCAGCACAATGTGGCGATGCCGTGACAACGGCACGGAGATCCCGTTCCGCTTCCGCACCGAAGTGGATCACCGCCACCGGCGGAAAGGTCCTCGCCCGGCTGCACGTCAAGCGCCACCTGGGCGACTGGCGGCTCCGCAGCCGCATGCTGGTCCTGGTGCTGGTCCCGCTGATCGCGATCATCCCGCTCGTCGGTGTGCGCGTGGTCTCCGAGGTCGGCAGCCTCCGGTCCGCGGCGCACATCCAGGGGCAGACGCAGCTCGCCCGGCAGATCTCCACCCTGGTCGGCGCGCTCGACGACGAGCGCGACCTCACCGAGGTCGCGCTCAACGGGTCGGGCGTCGCCCGGGACAAGGAACTGACGGCGGCCCAGCGGACCACCGACGCGCAGGTGCGGGAGTTCGACGAGAGCCTGCGCCGGCAGCAGGACAGCGTCGACGCCCTGCCCGCCATGGTGCGCCAGCTCGGCGCGCGCGGGGAGGCCCGGCTCGGTGACCTGAGCCCGCTGCGTGCCTCCGCGCAGGGCCTCGCGGCCGGCGCCGGCACGCCGACCTTCAGCGCGTACAGCACGATCATCGGCGACCTGCTCGACTTCAGCGACCAGCTCGCCGCGGTCAGCTCCGATCACACGCTCGGCAGCCTGGTCGCCACGCTCTCCTCGATCGAGCAGATCGAGCAGCAGACGTCGAGCGAGCGCGGCTACCTCGTAGACGTGCTGGACAGCGGCGGCTTCACGCTGGAGCAGAAGGAGAACATCGAGCAGGCGCAGTTCGAGACGGCCGGCGACGCGCTCGCCAACAACGCGCCGACCTCGCTCCTCAACCTGTACCAGTCGACGGTCAGCGGCGACAAGGTCGGTGCGGCCGACGGCACCGTCCAGGCGGTCTCCACCGCCGCGCAGGAGGACATCCCGCTCGCCGACCTGGGGATCAGCAAGGCCACCGCGTTCAACCAGCTGACGGACAAGCTCGACGCGGTGCGGATCGTCAAGCGGCAGGCCGTCGCGGACATGAACGACCGCGCCTCGCACCTGCTGTCGGCCGGGCGGACCCAGCTCTACGAGAACATCGCGATCATCGTCGCGGTGGTCGCGCTGTCCTTCCTCGGCGCCCTGGTCCTCGCCAGGTCCGTCGTACGCCCGCTGCGCCGGCTGCGCGTCTCCGCGCTGGACGTCGCGGACAACCGGCTGCCCGAGGCCGTGCGCCGGCTTCGTGACGTGGAGCCCGCGGAGACCGACGAGCCGGTGCAGGTCCAGCCGATCGAGTTGCAGACGCAGGACGAGGTCGGCCAGGTGGCGCGCGCCTTCGACCGCGTGCACTTCGAGGCGGTCCGGCTCGCCACCGAGCAGGCGAGGATGCGCAGCAACGTCAACGCGATCTTCACCAACCTCTCGCGCCGCAGCGAGAGCCTGGTGCTGCGGCAACTCCAGCTCATCGACGACCTGGAGAACAGCGAGCAGAACCCGAGCCAGCTCGCCAGCCTGTTCCAGCTCGACCACCTCGCGACCCGGATGCGCCGCAACAACGAGAACCTCCTGGTGCTCGCCGGCGAGGAGCAGAGCCGCCGCTGGAACCAGCCGGTGTCGCTGTTCGACCTGGTCCGCGCCGCCACCGCCGAGGTCGAGCAGTACGAACGCGTGATGCTGTACGAACTGCCCGACGTGGCGGTGGCCGGCCATGCCGCGACCGACGTCGTCCACCTGGTGGCCGAACTCATCGAGAACGCCACCGCGTTCTCCGGCCCCGAGACCCAGGTGCTGGTGGGCGCCAAGATGCTCACCTCCGGCGATGTCGTGCTGGACATCGCGGACGCGGGCATCGGCATCCGGCCCGAGGAGCTGAACCGGATCAACCGGCGGCTCGCCGAGCCGCCCGTGCTCGACGTGGCGACCTCCCGCCGGATGGGTCTGTTCGTCGTCGGGCGGCTGGCGGCCAAGTACGGCATCCAGGTGCGGCTGACCGGGTCCGGCCGGACCGGCCTCAACGCGCTGATCCGGATACCGCCGGCCCTGCTGCTGCCGGTCAGCGAGATCGACGCGGGCATGGGACCGGCGTTCGACCAGGCCACCATGCGCCCCGGCCCGTACGACCTCCCCGAGCCCGGCACGCTCCCCGCCCGGGGCCCGTCGGCGGCGGTCGGCGACCCGCGGTTCGGCGACCCGCGGGCCACTGACCCGCGGTTCGGCGACCCGAGGTTCGACACTTCCTACGGTCCGGCGGTGGAGACCGGTGCGGGCGCGCGGCGCCTTGAGGAGGCGCCGTCCGGGCGCCACTCGGGTCCGCCCGACGGCGGCTTCCCGTGGTTCAACGAGGAGGAGCAGGCGGCGGGGCAGTCCGGCCACGGATTCTCCTGGTTCGCGCAGCCGGTCGAGGAGCACCCGCTTCCGGGCGGTATGGACGGCCGGCCGGCGATGGAAGGACCTCCGCAGGCCGGGTCCCACGTGGCGGGCAGTCACGCGGCGGGCACCCACGCGGCGGGCGCCCGCATACCCGACGCGCCGCAGGCCGGCCGGCACGCGTACCCGGACCCGGCGCCCGGCGGCCACGGGTCCGAGCGGCTGCCGATCTTCGAGTCGACGAGGTCGGGGTGGCCCGGCCAGGAGAGCGGCCAGGGACAGCCGGACCGCGGGCAGCCGACCCGTGGTCTGCCGGACCCCGGCCGGCCGGCGATGGGCGGGCCGCAACCGGCGCAGCCCGGGCCCGCCCCGCTCCCGCAGCGGCCCCAGCCCCAACCCCCGCGGTCCGCGCAGCCCCAGCCGCAATCCCAGGCACAGCCGCAAATCCAGCAGTCCGCGCAGCCGCAGCCCCAGCCGCAGCCTCCCCGGGACGGCGCCCACCCGTCGCCTTCGTGGGCGCGGCCCGACACCAGCCCGCGCCCCGGGGCCGGCGGAGAAGCCGGGCCGTCGACCGGCGGTTCGGTGGTCGGAGGTTCGACCGCTCAGGGACTGCCCCGGCGCGTGCCCTTCGGCAACCTCGCCCCCGGCGCGGGGGCACGCGACAGGGCGGCACAGCCGCACGCGGCGCCGGTCGCACCGCGCCAGGCCGACCTGATGCGAGAGCGGCTGTCGAGCTTCCACCAAGGCGTCAGGCGAGGGAAGGACGGCACCGAGCGCGGCGACGGGTCCGAGCGTGACGACGGGCGCGGCCGGTCACCGGGCGGATCGGGTCCGGTATGAGCGGGTCGCCGTCCCCTCTGCCCGCAGCGCCCTCGGCCGATGTCCCCCGCAGCATAGGAAGCAGCCACACCCATGAGCGATCTGAGCACCGAAGCGCAGAACCTGAACTGGCTCATCGCCAACTTCGTCAAGCAGGTGCCGGGGGTCGCGCACGCGGTGGTCGTCTCCTCGGACGGAGTTCAGCTGCTGGCCTCGGCGTCCATGCCCAAGGACCGGGGCGACCAACTCGCCGCGATGGCCTCGGGACTGGCGAGCCTGACGCAGGGGGCGGCCACGCTCTTCGAGGCCGGCGCGGTCACCCAGACCGTGGTGGACATGCTGAACGGTTTCCTCTTCCTGACCTCGATCAGCGACGGCTCCGTCCTGGTGGTGCTCGCCGCGCCCACCTGCGACATGAAGGTCGTCGGTTACGAGATGACCTTGCTGGTCGAACGGACCGGCGACGTGCTCACCCCCGCCGTGCGCCGAGAGCTGCAGAGCGCGCTGGCCGGCTGAGGCCCGGCGCGATCAGCCGTCCGCGTCACACCCGGAAGGATGTGCGTTCGTGAGTGCAGACCGCAGGCGCAACTCGTCGCCCTTCGTACGCCCGTACGCCGTCACGCGCGGACGCACCACGGCGCGGACCGACTTCGCGCTCGAGGCGCTGGTCAGCACCACCGCACGCGCCTGGGAGAACGGGGTACGGCTGTTCCCCGAGCAGCAGGCGATCTGCCGGCTGTGCCTGAACCTGACCTCGGTGGCCGAGATCTCCGCGCTGCTGCACATCCCGCTCGGCGTCACGCGCGTCCTGGTGGGCGACCTGGCCGAGAGCGGCCTCGTCAACGTCCAGCAGCCGGGCCATGAGGGGGGACGGCCGGACGTCACCCTGCTGGAGAGGGTGCTCACCGGCCTGCGCGGCCTGTGAGTTCCCGCCCGGCGCCCACCTTCCCGGGCCACGCGACAACCTAGGGAGTGCCATGTCCCAACTGCCCGAGCTCGCGGTGTCCTTCGGTGCCGCGGCGCAGGACTACGACCGCTACCGGACGGCGCCGCCGGCCCAGGCGCTCGACTGGCTGCTGCCCGCGGACTGCGCCTCGGTCCTCGACCTGGGCGCCGGCACCGGCCTGCTGACCCGTCAACTCGCCGACCGCGCCGCCGAGGTCGTGGCGGTCGAGCCCGACGCCCGCATGCGCGAGGTGCTGGCCGCCGCCTGTCCGCGGGCGACGGTGCTGGAGGGGACCGGCGAGCACATCCCGCTGCCCGACGCCCGGGTCGACGCGGTCACGATCTCCGCGGCGTGGCACTGGATGGACCCGGCGGTCGCGCTCCCGGAGATCGCCCGGGTGCTCAAGCCGGGCGGGACGCTCGGCATCCTGTACACGCGCCGGGACCGGCGGGTGCCGTGGCTCGACCGCCTGGACGCCTACGTGCACGACGAGATGGGGACCGACGACCGGGTCGGCGACCTGATCGGGCGGATGAACGACGGGCCGTGGCTGCCGGACGGCGTGCCCTTCACCGAACCGGAGCCCCACGCCGACACCTGGACCGCCGCGATGAGCGCCGAGGAGGTGACCGCCATGTTCGCCACCTACAGCAGGTTCATCGCGCTGCCGGCCGACCGGAAGCGGGAACTGGCGGCCCGGATCGAGGCGAAGGTCCGCGAGACGGCGGAGATACGGGACGACCTGGTCCGGCTGCCCCTGGTCTGCTACTCCTGGCGCACCCGGCGGACCGGCTCCTGACGCGCGGACCCTTCCTGGAGCGCGCACAGTCCCCCTGACTCAGGGACCCTCTCCTGACTTAGCGGGGCTCCGGACCGCGTGACCCGGCCCCTGACTCCCGCCGACTCCCGGTCACGGCACTAGCTGCCGGACGCCACCGCGCGCACCGCCTCCGCCACCGGGTCGGGCCCCGCGATCAGCTCCAGGGTCAGCCCGGCCGTGCCCGGCACCGTCAGCAGCTCCGCCAGCACCGCCGCCACGTCGTCCCGCGGCACCGAGCCGCGCCCGGTGGACGCGGCGAGGTGGACCCGTCCGGTGCCGCTGTCGTTCGTCAGGGCACCCGGGCGCAGGATCGTCCACTCCAGCCCCTTCCGGGCCCGCACCGCGTCGTCCGCCGCGCCCTTCGCCCGCAGGTATGCCGTGAAGACCGGGTCCACACCGGTCGCCTCCGCGTCCGCGCCCATGGACGAGACCACCAGGAAGCGCCGTACCCCGGCCCGCTCGGCCGCGTCCGCGAGGAGCACGGCCGCGCCCCGGTCCACCGTCTGCTTGCGCTCCGCCCCGGAGCCCGCGCCGGCGCCCGCCGCGAACACCGCCGCGTCGGCGCCTTCCAGCACCGCCGCCACCTGCTCCAACGTCGCCGACTCCAGGTCGAGTACGACCGGTTCCGCGCCCACCGCCCGCAGGTCGTCAGCCTGGGCGGCGTTCCGGATCAACCCGGCCGCGCTGTCCCCGCGCCCGCTCAGCAGCCGTTCGAGCCGCAGCGCGATCTGTCCGTGTCCACCAGCGATCACCGTACGCATGCCGCGACGCTACGCCTCGCGGTGCGCCTGACGCGGGAGGTCGAGGGTCGCGTCGCCCGCCGAGTCGCAGTACTCGCGTACCGCGCTGGTCCGGGAGACCACCCGGCCGCGGTGGATCACGATCCGGCTGTAGGCCAGCGAGAGCACGCCGGCCAGGCTCTCCCCGCGCACCGCGAGCAACTCGGCCGGGAAGCCCGCCTCCACGCGTACCTCCGGCAGCCCGAGCACCGCCCGGGCCTCGGCGCTCACCAGGTCGTACGCCCGCGGGGGAGGGCACTCGCCGTGCGAGGCCAGCAGGTAGGCCGCCTCCAGCGGGTCGCCGCGGCCGACCGGGTTGGCCAGGTCGCAGAGCGCGCCGCTGCCCGCGGTGACCCGTACTCCCGCCGCGCGCAGCGCGCGGACGGCGGTGAGCGGCGCCAGCGGGCGGACGGAGGCGGCGGCACGGGCGGCCGGGGTGTCCGGCGCGGGCGCGCAGCGGTCCAGGGCGCCGCAGCCGCCCTGGGGGAGTGCGACGACGGAGACGCCCGCGGCGGCCAGCCGGTCGGCGGTGCGCGCCACCCCGTCAGGACCCTGCGCGGCCAGGCCGTGGCAGGGGCCGAGGGTGACGCCGGGCCGCAGCCCGCCGGCCATCGCGGCCAGCCGGGCCATCCGCGCCGGGTCGTCGGCGGCGGTGTGCAGGTCGACCGGCAGCCCGAACTCGGCGGCCAGCGCCAGCACCGCCTCGGTGTAGCCGCTCGGGTCCGGGTCGAGGTCCGGGCAGCCGCCCACCGCGGAAGCGCCCATCTTCAGCGCGTCCCGCAGCATCGCCAGGCCGTCCGCCCCCGCGGCGCCGGTCAGCACCCTGGGCACGGCCACCGCCTGCACGTCGAGCAGCCCGCGCAGCGACTGCCGGGCCTGGAGCACCGCCTCCAGCGAGCGCAGCCCGCGGACGTCGCCGATCCGTACGTGGCTGCGCACCGCCGTGGCGCCGTGGCCGAGTTGGAGCAGCGCGGCCTCGGTGGCGCGGCGCTGGACGTCCTCGGTGTCGCCGGAGGGCGGGCCGCCGGCGGTGAGCGCAAAGTCCAGGTGCGCGTGCGGCTCGGCGGGCGCGGGCAGCAGGAGGTAGCCGCGCAGGTCGATCCGGGCACCGCGCTCGATCCGGCCGCCCCGGTCGGGACGGTCGGGACGGTCGGGGGTCCGCTCGCCGCCGAGGCCGCCGCCGCGGTCGGGGCGTTCCGCGGACACGGCGAGGCTGCCCGCGGTGCCCACGGCCTCGATCCGCGAGCCGCTCAGCCGGACGTCTACGGTCCGGCCGTCGGTGAGGCGGGCGCCGCACAGCAGCAGGGTGGCGGTCTCCGCGGTGGTGCCGCGGGAACTGTCGGTCATCGCGCTCCTCCGGTACGGGCCTTGCGAGCGGTGGGAGGCAGGATCACGGGACAGGAAGACGGACGATCATCTGCAGATCACGGAAGATGATCGGTGAGCAGGACATACGGCATGATCACGCACTCCGAGCGTAGGGCGCCGGACGGCGAGGTCCTGGCAGGAGCGCATTAGTCGTACCGGCCGGGGTCGCGCCAAACGTCCTGCGCACGGGCCGGTTCACCGGCCGCGCACCGGCCTGGGCGCGGTACGCGAAAGGGTGCCGACAGGCCCCGGGCGAGGCGCGGTTCGGGTGTCCGCCAGGTCCGATGTGCCCTGCCGGATACGGATTTCACGTATCGCTGCGGAGCGTGTAATGTCTTCCTCGCTCGCCCCAATAGCTCAGTCGGTAGAGCGTCTCCATGGTAAGGAGAAGGTCTACGGTTCGATTCCGTATTGGGGCTCTGATGGATCGCACCCCCGTCGTTTCGGCGGGGGCCGGTTCGTCGAGGCGGCGTAGCTCAGTCGGTAGAGCAAGCGGCTCATAATCGCTGTGTCACCGGTTCAAGTCCGGTCGCCGCTACTCTCCGTAGCCGATTGCGGGTTCGGTCCCTCGATCGGCTACTCTTTCTGTGTTCATAACACCCGTTCGTCAAGGAGCACTCACGTGGCCGCCACCGACGTCCGCCCTAAGATCACGCTGGCCTGCGTGGAGTGCAAGGAGCGGAACTACATCACCAAGAAGAACCGGCGCAACGACCCGGACCGTCTTGAGATGAAGAAGCACTGCCCCCGCTGCAACGCCCACACCGCGCACCGCGAGACCCGCTGACCCAGGCGGTCCCTCTCCCAGTGCCGCCGAGGCGGGGCTGTTCGCGGCAGGCCGCCGGTACCCTACGGTTCCGGCAGACCGCGACTTCGGGCTCCGCAGCGGCGGAAGCCCGGGCCAAGTCCGGCTGAAAGCTTTACCGTGAGGCCGTTCCCGTATTCCGGGGGCGGCCTCACGGCATGTCCCGACCCGCGCCGGCTCCCTCGCGCCGACCGCACTCCCGCCGACCCCATCCGTATCCGGAGGTAACGATGGCCCTCGACCCGTCCTTCGTGGGGCGGAGCTATCCGCCCAGTAGCGTCTACGAGGTCGGCCGGGAGAAGATCCGCGAGTTCGCCGAGGCGATCGGCGACCCGAATCCGGTGTACGTCGACGCCGACGCGGCCAAGGCGCTCGGCCACCCCGACGTGATCGCGCCGCCGACGTTCCCCTTCGCGATCAGCTACAAGGCGGCCGGCGTGGTGGTCCGCGACCCCGAACTCGGCCTCGACTACAGCCGGGTGGTGCACGGCGACCAGAAGTTCTCCTACCGCCGTCCGGTTCGGGCCGGCGACCGGCTCACGGTCACCTCCACGATCGACACGATCAAGTCCCTTGCGGGCAACGACGTCATCGAGATCCGCGGGGAGATCCACGACGAGTCCGGCGAGCACGTGGTGACCGCCATGACCAAGCTGGTGGCCCGCGCGGCCGAGCCGGACGACGCCGACGTGAGCGGCAGCGACAAGAGAGGGGACGTGTGATGGCCGCGGCAATCGCCTACGACGACGTCGAGGTCGGTACCGAGCTGCCCGCCCGGGAGTTCCCGGTCAGCCGGGCGACCCTCGTGCAGTACGCCGGCGCCTCGGGTGACTTCAACCCCATCCACTGGAACGAGAAGTTCGCCCGCGAGGTCGGGTTGCCCGACGTCATCGCGCACGGCATGTTCACGATGGCCGTCGCCATCCGTGTCGTCACCGACTGGACGGTCGATCCCGGCGCCGTCGAGGAGTACGGCGTCCGCTTCACCAAGCCGGTCGTCGTCCCCAACGATGACCAAGGCGCCACCGTGCACGTCGCCGCGAAGGTCGCGGCCAAACTCGATGACCGCCGCGTCCGGATCGACCTCGTCGCCACCTCCGACGGCCAGAAAGTCCTCGGCATGTCCCGTGCGGTGGTCCGCCTCACCTGACCCCCGGGCGCCCCCGCCCCCTCCGCCGAAGTCCCACCCCCCGGTGCCCGGTGCGGTGCCCTACGGTTCGTCCCCGGCTCACGGCCGGTGGTGGGTTGCCCCGTTCCCGGGGTGGCTGGATGCCGCGGAGGAGCCGCACATCCCCAGGGGCGCGGGGAACTGCGCGACAAGCCCACCACCGGCAGGCGGGCAAGCACGCACCGCACGGGGCACCCACCCAGAGCCGGCGGTCAGACGAGGACGAGGCAGCCACCCCGCAGGGGACCACACGGAACCACGACGGCGCACCCCCTCCCCGCCGACACCCCACCCGCCGAGTTGACTAGTAAGTGATTGACCACTAACTTAGTCCCCATGGCAAGGATGAGCGCCGAAGACCGACGCGCCAGCGTCATCAGCGCGGCAATGAGCGAGTTCGCCCAGGGCGGCTACAAGGGCACGTCCACCGAAGCGATCGCCCGCCGCGTAGGCGTCTCCCAGCCGTACCTGTTCCGCCTGTTCCCCAACAAGCAAGCCATGTTCATCGCGGCCGCCGAACAGTGCCTCACCCAGACCCGCGAGGTCTTCGCTCACGCCGTGGAGGACGTCCCCATCGAGGGGCGGCTGCCCGTGATGGCCGCGGCGTACCAGCAACTCCTCCGGGACGACCCGGAGAAGCTGCTGATGCAGATGCAGATGTACGCGGCGGTCGCGGCGGCCGAAGCCGCCGGCGACCACGACTTCGGCTCGACCCTCAGGACGTCCTGGCAGCAGATGTGGGACGAGGTCCGCACCGCGCTGGGCACGGACATCGACGAGACGACGCAGTTCTTCGCGTACGGAATGCTGATCAACACCTTCGTCTCGTTGGGCTTCCCGCCGGGTCACCGGAACTGGGAGGGCTTCTACGTGGAGGCGAGGCCCGAGTGACCGGGGCCGAGCGGCCCCGGTGCCGGCGGGCATATTTTTTTGACCTCGTAACTTAGTGACCAATAACTTACTATCGAGCGCGGCACCTACTGCCGGCGAACGCAACAGGGGGTAGCACGATGAGTACCGCAGAGCAGCAGCCGCAAGGCCGTACGGAGGCACCGGCACCGGACGGGAAGAAGGGGCCGGGGCTCGGGTGGGCCCTGGTCATCACGAGCGTCGCGGGTTTCATGGCCGCGCTGGACAACCTGGTCGTCACGACCGCGCTGCCCTCCATCCGCAAGAGCCTCGGGGGAGCGCTGTCGGACCTGGAGTGGACGGTGAGCGCGTACACCCTCACCTTCGCGGTGCTGCTGATGTTCGGCGCCGCGCTCGGCGACCGCTTCGGCCGGCGCCGGCTCTTCCTCGTCGGGATCACCATCTTCACCGGCGCGTCGGCCGCCGCCGCGCTCTCCTCCGGCATCGACGCGCTGATCGCCGCACGGGCGCTGCAAGGCGTGGGCGGCGCGATCATGATGCCGCTCACCCTGACCTTGCTGACCGCGGCCGTCCCGAAGGAGAAGCGCGGGATGGCGTACGGGATCTGGGGTGCCGCCAACGGCCTCGCGGTCGCCTGCGGCCCGCTGATCGGCGGCAGCCTCACCCAGCACATCTCCTGGCACTGGATCTTCTGGCTGAACGTCCCGATAGGCCTGGCCCTGCTGCCGCTGGCCCGGCTGAAGCTGCGCGAGTCCTACGCGCCCGACGCCCGGCTGGACTTCCGCGGCACCGTACTGATCAGCCTCGGCCTGTTCGGCATCGTCTACGCCCTGGTCAGCGCGAACGACCACGGCTGGAGCAGCGCCCGGGTGCTGGCCGGACTGATCGGCGGCGGCATCCTGGTGGCGGCGTTCGTCCGGCACGGCTTCACCGCGAAGCGGCCCATGGTGCCGATGCGGATGTTCGCCAACCGCGGCTTCGCGGCGACCAACGCGACCAACATGCTGATGTTCATCGGCATGTTCGGCTCGATCTTCCTGCTCAGCCAGTTCCTCCAGACCGTCGTCGGGTACGGACCCACCGAGGCGGGGCTGCGGATGCTGCCCTGGACCGGCATGCCGATGATCGTGTCGCCGTTCGCGGGCTACCTCGCCGACCGGATCGGCGGGCGGGTGGTCGTCGCCACCGGGCTGGCCTTCCAGGCCATCGGCCTCGGCTGGTACGCGTCGGTGGTCTCGACGGACGTCTCCTACGCCGCGCAACTGCCCGCGCTGATCATCAGCGGCGTCGGGATGGCGCTGTTCTTCGCCCCCGCCACCACCCTGATGATGGGCGCGGTGAAGGAGTCGGAGCAGGGCATCGCCTCCGGTACGAGCAACTCGCTGCGCGAGGTCGGCGGGGCGCTCGGCATCGCGATGCTCAGCACGATCTTCTCCTCGCACGGCGGCTACCAGTCCCCGACGGCCTTCGTGAACGGCATCACCCCGGCCCTGTGGGTCGGCGCGTCGGTCCTGGCGCTCGGGATGGTCGCGGCGCTGTGCAACCCGACGCGTCGGGCGCTCGCCGCGAAGGGCGAGGCGCCGGGCGCGGAGGGCCCGCGGGACGCGGCCGAGCCGGAGCTGAGCGCGCGGTAGAGGTAGATCCCGGCCCGGGGGCAGCCGGACACGGAGCCTGCGTTCCACGCGGGGAACAGAACGTTCCTCGCGGGGAACGTAGGCTTTCCGCGTGGATGTCGTGGATACAACGGAGAACGCCCGGCTCGCGCCGCTGACCACCTTCCGGTTGGGCGGCCCGGCCCGGCGGCTGGTGACCGCCAGGACCGACGAGGACGTGGTCGCGGCGGTACGCGAGGCGGACGCGCGCGGCGAGCCGGTCCTGCTGATCGGTGGCGGCAGCAACCTGGTGATCGCCGACGAGGGCTTCGAGGGCACCGCCGTCCGGATCGCCACCCGGGGCGTGGAGCTGCAGGGCACCGCCCTGGAGCTGGCGGCGGGCGAGGTGTGGTCCGACGCGGTGACCCGGACCGTCGAGGCGGGCCTGGCCGGGGTGGAGTGCCTGGCCGGCATCCCGGGCTCGGCCGGTGCGACACCGATCCAGAACGTGGGGGCGTACGGCCAGGAGGTGTCGTCCACGATCACCGAGGTGGTCGCGTACGACCGGCAGCGCGGCGAGGTCGTCACGCTGCCGAGCGCCGAGTGCGCGTTCGCCTACCGGTTCAGCCGTTTCAAGGCGGACCCGGCGCGGCACGTGGTGCTGCGGGTGCGGTTCGCGCTGGAGGACGCGGGCGGGCTGTCGGCGCCGCTGAAGTACGCCGAGACCGCGCGGGCGCTCGGCGTCGAGGCCGGCGACCGGGTGCCGCTCGGCAGGGCCCGCGAGACGGTGCTGGCGCTGCGGGCGGGCAAGGGGATGGTGCTCGATCCCGCGGACCACGACACCTGGTCCGCCGGGTCGTTCTTCACGAACCCGGTGCTGAGCGCGGCCGAGCACGCGGAGTTCCTGGTGCGGGTGAAGGAGCGGCTCGGCGCGGAGGTCATTCCGCCCGCGTATCCGGCCGACGCCGACCATGTGAAGACCTCCGCGGCCTGGCTGATCGACAAGGCCGGGTTCACCAAGGGGTACGGCACCGGGCCGGCCCGGATCTCCACGAAGCACACGCTGGCGCTCACGAATCGTGGTGCGGCCACCACGGCTGACCTGCTGGCGCTCGCCCGTGAGGTCCGTGACGGCGTCCACGACGCGTTCGGCGTCACGCTGGTCAACGAGCCGGTGTTCGTCGGCACGGCTCTCTGATCGCCGGGGCCTGATCGCCGGGGCCTGACCAGCGGGCCTTGACCGCCCCGGGCCGCCCCGTCCTGCCGGTTCCCGCACCTCGCGGTCGTGACGGGTTGCGCGCGCGGTTCTCCCCCCGGAGCCTCGCCTGGGAGGTGCCCCCACGCGCCCCTGAGGGACCCCGGAGGGTCAGGGGGCCGCCCACTGGGTGATGCCGGACAGGAGTCGGTCGCGGACGTCCTTGGGGGCACGGGAGGCGCGGACCGACTGGCGGGCCAGCTCCGCCAGTTCGGGGTCGGAGAAGCCGTGGGCGTCGCGGGCGAGGTCGTACTGGGCGGCGAGGCGGGAGCCGAAGAGGAGGGGGTCGTCGGCGCCGAGGGCCATGGGCACGCCGGCGTCCCAGAGGGTGCGCAGGGGGACGTCCTCGGGTTTGTCGTAGACGCCGAGGGCGACGTTGGAGGCCGGGCAGACCTCGCAGGTGATCCCGGAGTCGGCGAGGCGGCGCAGCAGGTAGGGGTCCTCGGCGGCGCGGACGCCGTGCCCGACCCGCTGGGCGTGCAGGTCGTCGAGGCAGTCGCGGACGCTGGACGGCCCGGACAGCTCGCCGCCGTGCGGTGCGGCGAGCAGGCCGCCCTCGCGGGCGATGGCGAAGGCCCGGTCGAAGTCCCTTGCCAGGCCGCGCCGTTCGTCGTTGGACAGGCCGAAACCGATCACGCCCTGGTCGGCGTAGCGGACCGCGAGGCGGGCCAGCGTGCGGGCGTCCAGCGGGTGCTTCATCCGGTTGGCGGCCACGATGACGGCCATGCCCACCCCGGTGTCGCGGGAGGCGGTCCGCACCGCGTCGAGGATGATCTCGATGGTGGGGATCAGCCCGCCGAGCCGGGGCGCGTACGAGGTCGGGTCGACCTGGATCTCCAGCCAGCCGGAGCCGTCGGCGGCGTCCTCCTCCGCGGCCTCGCGCACCAGCCGCTGGATGTCCTCGGGCGTGCGCAGGCAGGAGCGGGCGATGTCGTAGAGCCGCTGGAAGCGGAACCAGCCGCGCTCGTCGGTGGCGCGCAGCTTCGGGGGTTCGCCCGAGGTCAGCGCCTCCGGCAGGTGCACGCCGTGCTTGTCGGCCAGCTCCAGCAGAGTGGCGGGCCGCATGGACCCGGTGAAGTGCAGATGCAGATGTGCTTTGGGCAGCTCGCGGATCTCGCGTGCCGTCGTCCCTACCTCGCGTGCCATCTGTAGATCCTGCTATACGTCGGCCCCCGCCCGGAACCATTTTCTCCGAACGGGGGCTTGCCCGAAAACGCGAACGGGTGCGAACGGGCACGGAAGGCGCGCGGAACGCGCCCGGAAGCGGAGGGCGCCGAAGCAGCGGACTAGTCGGTGGCCTCGCCGAGCAGCTTCTGAATCCGGGAGACGCCCTCGACCAGGTCCTCGTCGCCGAGCGCGTAGCTCAGCCGCAGGTAGCCGGGCGTGCCGAACGCCTCACCGGGCACCACCGCGACCTCGGCCTCGTCGAGGATCAGGGCGGACAGCTCCACCGAGGTCTGCGGGCGCTTGCCGCGGATCTCCTTGCCGAGCAGGGCCTTCACCGACGGGTAGGCGTAGAAGGCGCCCTCGGGGACCGGGCAGAGCACGCCGTCGATCTCGTTGAGCATCCGGACGATGGTCTGCCGGCGGTGGTCGAACGCGGCGCGCATCTCGGCGACCGCGGACAGGTCGCCGCTCACCGCGGCGAGCGCGGCGACCTGCGCCACGTTGTTGACGTTGGAGGTGGCGTGCGACTGGAGGTTCGCGGCGGCCTTGACCACGTCCTTGGGGCCGACGATCCACCCGACCCGCCAGCCGGTCATCGCGTACGTCTTGGCGACGCCATTGACCACCAGGCACTTGTCGCGCAGCTCGGGCACGATCGCGGGCAGCGAGGTGAACTTCGCGTCGCCGTAGACCAGGTGCTCGTAGATCTCGTCGGTGAGCACCCACAGGCCGTGCTCGACCGCCCAGCGGCCGATCTCCTCGGTCTCGGCCTCGCCGTACACCGCGCCGGTCGGGTTCGACGGGGAGACGAAGAGCAGCACCTTGGTCCGCTCGGTGCGGGCCGCCTCCAGCTGCTCGACCGACACCCGGTAGCCGGTGGTCTCGTCGGCGACGACCTCGACCGGCACGCCGCCCGCGAGCCGGATCGACTCGGGGTAGGTGGTCCAGTACGGAGCGGGCACGATGACCTCGTCGCCCGGGTCGAGGATCGCGGCGAACGCCTCGTAGATCGCCTGCTTCCCGCCGTTGGTGACCAGGACCTGCGAGGCGTCCACCTCGTAGCCGGAGTCGCGGAGCGTCTTGGCGGCGATGGCGGCCTTCAGCTCGGGCAGGCCGCCGGCCGGCGTGTAGCGGTGGTACTTCGGGTTCCGGCACGCTTCCACGGCCGCCTCGACGATGTAGTCGGGGGTGGGGAAGTCGGGCTCGCCGGCGCCGAAGCCGATCACCGGACGCCCGGCGGCCTTGAGGGCCTTGGCCTTGGCGTCCACGGCCAGCGTCGCGGATTCGGAGATCGCCCCGACGCGGGCCGATACCCGCCGGTCGGTGGCGGACGGTGCGGAGGGTGTGGCGGAGGGAGTGGCTGCGCTCATGACTGCATCGTCCCAGACCCGGCCCGGGCCCGGCACCTGTGTTGGCCGGGCCCGTTCGGCTCTTTCGGGTGCAAGGCGTTCGACGGGGCGGCCCGGACCACGTACACTCATCGGTCGGTGGCCTTCCCGTCGTACCGTTGCGGTACGTTGGGGGTGTCAGCGTAGGGTCGTAGCTCAATTGGCAGAGCACTGGTCTCCAAAACCAGGGGTTGTGGGTTCGAGTCCCTCCGACCCTGCTCCACACGTCCGACGGTGGGCGTGGGCGCAGGTAGCAGACAGAAGCACTCGCCGTACCGCGCGACGGGCGCGGCATGGCCACGACCCGGAGTCAGGTGAGGACGAGTGACTGAGATCACGGACTCCGTTGAGGTCCCTGCTGAGGACGACAAGGAGACCGACAAGAAGCCCCGCCGCGGTGGTAAGCGCGGCAAGAAAGGCCCGCTCGGTCGTCTCGCGCTCTTCTACCGTCAGATCGTCGCCGAACTGCGCAAGGTCGTCTGGCCGAGCCGCAATGACCTGTCGACGTACACCACTGTGGTGATTGTGTTCGTTGTCGTCGTCATCGCGTTCGTCAGCGTGGTTGACTACGGTTTCGAGAAGCTTGTCTCGTACGTCTTCGGATGAGCCTTCCCTCGTAACCGCGGCCCGCTCCGGATTCCACGGCGGCGAGCCGTATGTCCCACCCTTTGAGAAGTCAGGAAGAAGCAGTCACCGTGTCTGACCCGAACGTGCACGATGCCGACGTCGCCGACGAGTCCGTGCAGGACGAGGACTCCGCACTCGACATCGTCGACGCTGCCGACGGCGACATCGACGAGGCCGAGGCTGCGGACCTGGCCGCGGGGGAGCCTGCCGAGCAGGGCGCGGTGCACGACGTGGACCCCGAGGCCCCCGAGAAGGCCGAGGAAGCCGCTGACGACGACCTGGGCCAGGCGGACGCGGTAGCCGCGAACGCCGCCGCTCACGCCGAAGAGGCTGACGACGAGGCCGAGGACGAGGTCGAGGACGACGAGGCGGAGGACGGCGCTGAGGACGACGCCGACGCCGAGGAGGCCGCTGACGCTGCCCCCGCCGCCGAGCCGGTCGACGCGGTCGCCGCGTTCCGCGAGGAGCTGCGCACGCTGCCCGGCGAGTGGTACGTCATCCACACCTACGCCGGCTACGAGAACCGCGTGAAGTCCAACCTTGAGCAGCGCGCCGTCTCGCTCAACGTCGAGGAGTACATCTACCAGGCCGAAGTGCCCCAGGAAGAAGTAGTCCAGATCAAGAACGGCGACCGGAAGACCATCCGGCAGAACAAGCTCCCCGGCTACGTTCTGGTTCGCATGGACCTCACCAACGAGTCCTGGGGCGTCGTCCGCAACACCCCCGGCGTCACCGGCTTCGTCGGCAACGCCTACGACCCCTACCCGCTGACGCTGGACGAGATCGTCAAGATGCTCGCCCCCGAGGTGGAGGCCGCGGCCGAGGCCGCCGCGATCGCCGAGGGCACCGCCCAGCCGCGCAAGGTCGAGGTCCAGGTGCTGGACTTCGAGGTCGGCGACTCGGTCACCGTCACCGACGGCCCCTTCGCCACCCTCCAGGCGACGATCAACGAGATCAACCCGGACTCCAAGAAGGTCAAGGGCCTGGTCGAGATCTTCGGCCGCGAGACCCCGGTCGAGCTCAGCTTCGACCAGATCCAGAAGAACTAGCCCCACCCGCCTTCCGAAAGAACCCCCGGCCCACGGATTTCCGTAGCCCGGGGGTTCTTTGGCGTGCGGGGGTTCTTCGGGTGGCGCGTGGGCGGTCAGGACGCGTGGGTGGTCAGGAGGCGTCGGTGGTCAGGACCGGGAGGTAGCCGTCGGCGTGGCCGGTGGCGGTGGGGTGGTAGGACTCCCAGGTCGGGCTGATGACCAGGGAGTGCAGCCAGTCGTCGCCGGAGCACAGCTCGTGGCCGTTGAAGGTGGTGCGCACGTCGCCGAAGGTGAAGCCGTGCGCGGCGGCGCGGGCGGCGATGGTGGAGTCGATCAGGTCGGCGGCCTCGTTGAGCTTGTTGTGCTTGGTCGCGCTGAGGCCGAGGCAGAGCGTGTTGAGCTTGTACAGGTGCGGGTAGTCGAGGACGACGACCTTCGCGGAGGGCGCCTTCGCGCTGATCGCGCTGTAGACGGCGTCCAGCCGGCCCGGAAGCGTGTTCTGGATGTAGCTCTCGGCGGTGTTGACCCGGCTGACGCAGGTGTCGTCGGACCCGGTCACGCAGGTGGTGATCACGTCGGAGAAGCCCGCGTCATCGCCGCCGACGGTGACGCTCACCAGACCGGTCGAGGCGTTCAGAGAACCGAGCTGGTTGTTGATCACGTCCGTGGTCACCGCACCGGAGCACGCGGCGAACGTGAACGAGGACGGGCTGTGCGCGCCGGCCCACAGGGCAGGGTAGGCGCTGTTGCTCCGGTGGCAGTCACCACTGGAACTGATGTAGTTTCCGGCGCCGTTGCCGGCCGCGTACGAGTCGCCCAGTGCGACGTACGCCGGTCCGGCAGCTTGCGCAGGGGCCGCCAGCAACATCGCTGCCACCAGGGCGAATGCCACGGCGGCAAGGGCGGTCAGGGACTTGGTCAGTCTCACGAAACCTCCAAGGGCAGGATCGCTGCGACACCTTGGTACCGCGCGGTAGCTTCGCTTGGGAAGTGTCCATGCCAAGAATTCTCCCCGCGTAGACCTGAGTGTCAGTCAGTGGTACCCGAGAAGCAGGTGTGTTGGGGAGCGGCACGTGAGACGCGTGGGGGCGCACTGGGGTGTTAGGGGGTCGTGCTGGGGTACGGGGTTGCGGCAGGGCGATGCCGGGCGCCGTGCCGAAGGTTCAGCCTGGGGTGCGAGGTTGTGGGAATGCGCCAAAGGGCGGCGCCGTGCCGACGGTTCAGCCGTCGGTCCGCTGCTTGCGGCGGGAGACCACTTCGGTGAACGACCGCCGGGGCGGCCGCGCGGTGATGTCGCCGCCGCGGGACTCGCCGGCAAGCCGTACCCGCAGGATCGTCGGGCTCTCCGGCTCGGCCGGGCGGATCTTGATCTCGCCGCTGCCGCGTTCCAGCCCGTCGGTGTCGACGACGATCCCCGGCCTGGTCACCAGCAGCAGGTTCCCGCCGACCCGCAGATTGAGGTCCACGTCAAGGGTGTTGTGGGTGATGACCGCGTCCGTGAAGTCGAGCTTCGCCTCGCAGAACATCAGACGGATCTCCATCCGGCGCGGCACCAGCCAGCGGCCGGCCCGCGAGACGTCCCCGAACCGCTGGTCGATCCGGATCAGCTCGGCGGCCTGAGGCGGCATCCCGTCGGAGGGCAAATCCGCGGTGAGCCGGGCGAGTTCGCCGACGGTGCGCGAGGACAGCGCGGCGTCCAGCCGCTCGTCCAGCTCCTCCGCGGTGATCCGCCCGTCGCCCGCGGCCACTTGGAGGATCTCCACGACCTGGTCCCGTTCCCGATCGGACGCCCGCAGATCCGGTGCCCGCAGGTCCGGCGCCCGCAGGTCCGGCGCCGCACTTCGCCCGGGTACTCCATCGACGGGCCCGGCTTCATCAGTCATGCGGGCAATTCTGCTGCGCGGACCGAGGCCCGGGCAACGTACGGCGTTCAGGTGCAGCGGGTGAGTTCCAGGGCGAGTTGGGAGGCGAGGAACCAGGGAGCCGCCTCCCGGTCGCCGTAGGGCATGTACGTGTCCGCGGAGTTGACCAGGGCGCCGGTGGGGGAGGGGGTGACGAAGCCGCCGAAGACGCCCCAGACACGGGGTTTGCGGGAGCGGACGTAGAGGGGCGCCGCGAGGTGGGGGCAGTGGCGTACGGCCAACTCCGCGCAGGGGTGGCAGATCGGCGGCTTCGTGGTCAACGTGCCCTCGATCGGCTCCGGTTCGGCGCAGCCCTCCTCTCCCGGCGGCGCGGCCGGCATCAGAAAGAGCCAGCCCTTGGCCGTACGGTCCGCCGGCCCCCCGCACACCTGGCACAACTTGCACAGCGCGGCGACCCGTTGGCGGTGGGAGCTCATCGCGCGGTAGTCGGGCCGCCCGACCCCCACGGCCTCACCCATCCGGGCCCACAGCACCCCGTGCCCGTCCCGATCCGCGGCGACCTCGTCCTCGTACGCCAACCCCGAACCGTCCGGCTTCACGACCAGCCCCGCGGTGCTGACGGATTCCCCGCTCCAGCGGGCCACATACGGCACGGGCAGTTCCCGGGGCCCCCACGTAAGGAGGCCGGGCGGGGCGGAAGTGGTCGCGGTACGGGGCATGGGTAGCTCCTTTGTGCGAGGGCGGCTGGGTGGCTTTCGCGGGGTGCGTGACCTCCGACCCCTCCAGACTGCGCAGTTTGCGATGGGCGGCGCAACGAAATCCGCTCGTTTCACTGCGAAGCGCATAGTCGGTTGCATATGCTCTACGTGACTCGTTAAGTGCTCTGCGTCAGATTCGTCGGGCTCGCGGAGCGTTCGACTGCACTCACTGCTTGGGGAGGACGACTCATGGCGGCGCCAACAGGGCCCACTGTTCGACGCGTACAACTAGGCGCGGAACTGCGTAGGTTGCGCGAGAAGGCCGGGCTCACCCTGGTCGACGCTGTGGATGGACTGGCCCTGTCAACCACGAAGGTCCATCGTGTGGAGAACGGCCTGACCGCGTTCAAGTCGACTGCCGAACTGCGTCTGCTGCTCGATCGCTACGGCGTTGAGGACGAAGAGGACATCGAGTTCCTGGTCGAGATCCAGCGGGACTCGCTCAATCGCGGTTGGTGGTCGCAGTATCGGAGTGTGCTGCCGTCCGGCATGGAGATGTACGTCGGTCTGGAGACCGGCGCGCGCACTATCCGGGCATGGCAACCAACCGTGGTGGTGGGCCTCTTGCAGACCGAGGGTTATGTCCGCGAGATGCTCCAAGCGGCGAAGCCCGTTGAGGAAACGACGACCGAGTTCGTCGAGCGCATGATCCAACTGCGGATGGAACGCAAGGAGCGGCTGATCGGCAGGGCCAACGGCCTGGAGCTGTGGGCCATTGTGGACGAGGCCGCGTTGCGCCGGGTGATTGGCGGACCGGACACGATGCGGGAGCAGTACGAGGAGATCATCCGCTTGACGAAATTGGATAATGTGACGGTTCAGATCCTCCCGCTGGCCAGCGCCACCTATCGCTCCAGCGTCAACTTCACCCTGCTGGAGTTCGGCGATCCGAAACTCACGGTTGTTCAGACCGACGTGCCGGAGGGATCGAACGTCAGCGACAAGGACACGACGACTTGGGCCTACACCCGCAGGTTCGACGCTTTGCGAGCTGGCGCCCTGCCTCCGGGCGAGACGCCGACCTTCCTGCACCGACTAGCCGGAAAGATCTGATCACTATGACGCACCGCACGGCCCCTGACCTCGCGCTCGACGTTGACTGGTTCACGTCGTCCTACAGTCAGGAACAGGGCAACGCCTGCATAGAGGTCGCCGATCTCGCCCCCACCGGGCAGGTGGCCGTGCGGGACTCGAAGGACAAGGCCGGCCCGGCCCTGTTCTTCCCGACGGAGTCGTTCGCCGCGTTCGTGGATGCCGTGCGGGACGGTAGTTTCGGCGCTTGACCGTAGGGCCGGATCTGGCCTAGGTCCGGTGCGTGACCCGACCTCACACTGTGGGGGCGGGTCATTTCGCATGCGGATCGAGGAGGTCGCGGTGCCTAAGCGCGTCGCTCCTGAAGGCGCCTGGTTCAAGTCGTCCTACAGCGGAGAGACGGGCAACAACTGCGTGGAGGTTGCTGCCTGGTTCAAGTCCTCCTACAGCCAGGAAACGGCCAACGCCTGCATAGAGGTCGCCGATCTCGCCCCCACCGGGCAGGTGGCCGTGCGGGACTCGAAGGACAAGGCCGGCCCGGCCCTGCTCTTCCCGACGGAGTCGTTCGCCGCGTTCGTGGCTGCCGTGCGGGACGGTTGTTTCGACGCTTGATCGGAGGGCCGAATCCGGCCTCGTCCGGTGCGTAGCCCGCCCTCACACTGTTGGGGGGCAGGTCAGTTCGCATACCGATCGAGGAGGTCGCGGTGCCGAAGCACGTTGTTCCAGAGGGCGCCTGGTTCAAGTCGTCCTACAGCCAGGACAACGGCACCAATTGCGTCGAGGTCGCCGATCTCGCCTCCACCGGGCAGGTGGCCGTGCGGGACTCGAAGGACAAGGCCGGCCCGGCCCTGCTCTTCCCGACGGAGTCGTTCGCCGCGTTCGTGGCTGCCGTGCGTGGTGGGCGGTTCGGCGGCTGAGCCGCTCGGGAAGCGCCCCCTCCCTTCCACTTTCCGACAACTGCCCTCCCAGAACAAGACTGCAGTTTTCACGGTCAAACCAGGACACTTGCTCGCGGGGGCGGTGGCACGCGCCGCTTCCGACGGGAGGTGCCGTATGGCAGAGATCTGGGACCCGCACGGCAGCCTGCACCGGATGCTGTGGATCGGGGGAGCGCAGTGGTGCGGGAAGAGCACCGTGTCCGAACTCCTCGCCCGTGAACTCGGGTTGACGGTGTACCACTACGACTACCACGATGCTCGCGGCCACCAGGACCGCAGGGTCGCGCGGCGGGTCGCGCGGGGGGAACCGCTGGGGGAGCGGACACCCGACGAGAGGTGGGTGGGCCGGAGTCCGCGGGAGATGGTCGAGGAGACGCTGGCCGGGTTCCCGGTGCGGTTCGCGTGGGTGCTGGACGACCTGCGCGCGCTGTACACGGGCCGCCCGGCGATCGCCGAAGGCTGGGGGTTGCGGCCGGAGTTGGTCGCGCCGCTCCTCGACTCACCCGGGCGGATGGTCGTGCTCGTCCCGACGGAGGACTTCCGGCAGCACCAGATCCGTACGTTCCCGCGCGCGGGCCGGCTCGGCGTTACAGTCCGCGACCCCGACCGCGCGCAGGCCAACCGGGTCGCCCGTGACCGTATGGTCGCCGAGGACGCGGCTCGCCACGCCCGCCGGCTCGGCATCCGCGTCATCGAGATCGACGGCTCGCTCGACGCAGTGGGGGTGGCCGCGGAAGTGGCCGAGCAGTTCGCGCCGTACCTGGAGCTGTACGCGTAGGGCTGCCGGTTGTCGGAGGTCGCGTTGCGGCGGGCCGGTCGATGACCCGAGGCTGACGTGGTGCCGCCGTGGTGAAGCGGAACGTCTACTTCACGGCGCGCCGTCGGCGCGTTCGGCGAACAGGTGGTCCGCAAGGTGCGCGCGGGCTTTCCGTACGGTCACCGTGTCCTCGGTCGTGGAGTAAGCGTGCGCGCATCCGTGTACACGGGCTTCGGTGTGCGTGAGCTGTGGCCGAGTCCTTCGCTAGGTGAGCCAAGAGGCTCGGAATAAGGCTCTCATAGTCTAGAATGTGTGCCACGCCGTGGCGGCCATCCGGCAGTTCGGCCGTGTTGATCCGCGTGGGCCGGAAGTCGGCTCCGCTCACGGCCGACCGGCACACTGGAGGAGCCTTGAGATCGATGATCGCGCCATCGGAGAATGGTGCGGGCGGCGAGCGGGAGGACCACATGCCTGAGACGGATGCCTGGCGGGAAGCCGTTCGGGAGGCGGCGGAGGAACTCGGGCACCGTGACCCGGGTATCCCGCGCACCGTCGCCGGCATCCAGGATGCCTTGCGGCAAGAGCTTCGCGACGAGTTCCTCGCGGAGTTGGGGGCGCTGTCCGACGGTGTCCCCTTCGAGGTGTTCCTGGACCACTGGTGGACGCAGGTCGTGGTGGACGCCGCCACCGACGAGCAGGGCCGGGATGCCGCGCTGGATTTCGCGGACCTGGCGGTGTCGCTGCGCATCCTGAGCGACGGGCGTCCTCCGGTGCCCGCGGCCGAGGTCGAGGCCCTGATCAATTCCTTCGGCACGGCGGAGGCCCAGTGAGGTACACGATCATCTGGGAACGCGCGGCCAAGGACGGGATCAACCGACTGCGTCAGAGGGACGGCGACGCGGTGAAGCCGTTCGTCCGGGCCATCAACGGCTTAGCCGTGAACCCGGAGCCACCGGAGAGCAGCAAACTCGGCGGGTCGCGCGTCCGTCGGCTGCGCGTCGGCAGATACCGGGCGACTTACGAAGTCGACGGCGACAGGATTGCCGTTCACCTGGTCCTGGTGGGCAGCGTCCCCGCGTAACTGCCCTTCGGGCGCAGGAGTCAGGGTGGAATCCCGCCTCGGCCCAGCCGCACCCGGGCCGCTACTCCCCGGACGGCCGGCCGAACTTCGCGAGGGCGGCGTCGGTGACGGGGGTGAAGAAGTTGACGAGGTTGCCGTCGGGGTCGCGGAAGAGGAGTGCGCGGTTGCCCCAGGGCATCGTGGTGGGCTCGTTGACGAAATCCGCTTCGTCGATGAAGCCGGCGAGGTCGCGGTAGATGGCGTCCACGTCGTCGACGAGGAACTCGATGATGACGCTGCGGTTGGCGGCGGGCTCGGCGGAGCCGGGGGCGAAGAGGGGGACGGTGCGGGTGCTGCCGATGGCGAGGGTGGCCGCGGAGGTGCGGATCTCGGCGAAGTCCTCGGTGGCCCAGTCGGCCGGTACCCCGGTGACGCGCTCGTAGAAGGCGACGAGGCGGGCGATGTCGTGGGTGATGACGCGGATCGAGACGAGGTTCATGGGGTCGCTCCGTAAGTAGTCGGGGGCCGTCGGTGGCGGCGGGTTCGGCACCGGTCGGTGCCCCTGACCACACGCTAGGACGGATACCGGGCAGAATCCGCCCGCTATCCGGGGGAGAATCGGGGGCATGGCCCGACCCATCGCCCGCGTGCTCACCCTGCTGGAACTCCTCCAGTCCGGCGGCATCCGCACCGTGGGCGAGCTGGCCGACCGGCTCGGCGTGGACGAGCGCACCGTGCGGCGCTACGTCGACCACCTGCTCGACCTCGACGTGCCCGTCGAATCGGTCCGCGGCCGCTACGGCGGCTACCGGCTCGGCCCCGGCTACCGCATGCCCCCGCTCATGCTGAACGACGACGAGGCGCTCGCCGTACTCCTCGGCCTGGTGGCGGGGCGCCGGGCCGGCCTGACCACGGCCGCGGGTGCGGGCGCGGGCGCGGGCGCGGCGAGCGAGGCGGCGGCCGGCGAGACCGCGGCGGCCAAGATCCGGCGGGTGCTGCCCGAGCGGCTCCGGGCCCGGCTCGACACCGTGCTCGGCTCCCTCGCCTTCACCGGGCCGGGCGGCGAGGAAGCGGCGGTGCCGGACACCACCGTCCTGCTCGCGCTCGCCGACGCGGTGAGCCACCACCGCCCGGTCGCCCTCCGCTACACCACCGCCGGCGGCCGGCGCGGCGAGCGCACCCTGCGCCCGTACGGCCTCGTCGCCCACGCGGGCCGGTGGTACGTCACGGGCGCGGCCGAGCCGAGCGGCGAGGACCGTACGTTCCGGTTGGACCGCATCGCGGACGTACGCACCCTGCCCGGCGCGTTCGAGCCGCCCGCCGACGTCGATCCGGCCGCGCGCGTGCTGACCGGCCTCGCCACGGCGCCGTACCGGTACGAGGTGGTGCTGCGGATCGCGGGCACCACCGAGCAGATCCGCACCCGCCTGCCCGCGTCAGTCGCGGTCGTGACGGCGCCGCCGACCCCGCCGACCTCGGCGAGCGGCCCGGACGACCCCGCCCACTGGCCCCGCGTCGAGCTGCACGTGGAACGGCTGGACTGGCTGCCCGGCGTACTCGCCTCGCTCGACCTGCCGTTCGCCATCGAGCGCCCCGACGAACTCCGCGCCCTGGTCACCGCCCTGTCCGACCGCCTCCACCACTCGGCCCACCGCCCCCCGCCCGGGGTGACGTAACCGCATCGCGGCCGCCGCCGCATGGTGCCGGGGCTTACGATTTCAGGGCGCGCCCCGATACCCGCTATCGTGGTGCGGTATGCCTGCTCGCAGGCATGAACACTCTCAACAAGACCCGGAGAGAGCAATGCCTCCCAAGAAGAAGAAGGTCACGGGGCTGATCAAGCTCCAGATCAACGCCGGTGCGGCCAACCCGGCGCCGCCGGTGGGCCCCGCGCTGGGCCAGCACGGCGTGAACATCATGGAGTTCTGCAAGGCCTACAACGCGGCCACCGAGTCGCAGCGCGGCATGGTGATCCCGGTGGAGATCACGGTCTACGAGGACCGTACCTTCACGTTCATCACCAAGACCCCGCCGGCCGCGAAGCTCATCCTGAAGGCCGCGGGCGTGGAGAAGGGCTCCGGCGAGCCGCACGTCAAGAAGGTCGCCTCGCTCAGCCGTGAGCAGGTGCGGGAGATCGCCACCACCAAGCTCCCCGACCTGAACGCGAACGACCTGGACGCCGCGGAGAAGATCATCGCGGGTACGGCTCGTTCCATGGGCATCACCGTCCAGGGCTGACGCCTCGCTCACGGGTACCCGCCGACGCGGCGGCCCGGAGCACCCCCCGGCAGTGAGTGGCAGGGCCTGCTCGGCTCGGACCACGACTCCAAGACAACGTAGGAGCAGCAAGTGAGCAAGCGCAGCAAGTCTCTCCGCGCTGCGGACGCCAGGATCGACCGGGAGCGCGTGTACGCGCCCCTGGAGGCCGTCCGTCTCGCCAAGGAGACCGCGACCACCAAGTTCGACTCGACCGTCGAGGTCGCCTTCCGCCTGGGTGTGGACCCGCGCAAGGCCGACCAGATGGTCCGTGGCACCGTGAACCTTCCGCACGGCACCGGCAAGACCGCCCGGGTCCTGGTCTTCGCGACCGGTGACCGTGCTGCGGCCGCGGAAGCCGCGGGAGCCGACATCGTCGGCTCCGACGAACTGATCGACGAGGTGTCGAAGGGCCGGCTCGACTTCGACGCCGTCGTCGCCACCCCGGACCTGATGGGCAAGGTCGGCCGGCTGGGCCGCGTGCTCGGCCCGCGTGGTCTGATGCCGAACCCGAAGACCGGTACGGTCACCCCGGACGTGGCGAAGGCGGTCACGGACATCAAGGGCGGCAAGATCGAGTTCCGCGTCGACAAGCACTCGAACCTGCACTTCATCATCGGCAAGGTCTCGTTCGACGAGACCAAGCTGGTGGAGAACTACGCGGCGGCGCTGGACGAGGTCCTGCGTCTCAAGCCGTCCGCGGCCAAGGGCCGTTACATCAAGAAGGCGGCCGTCTCCACCACGATGGGCCCGGGCATCCCGCTCGACTCGAACCGCACCCGCAACCTCCTCACCGAGGAGGACCCGGCCGCCGTCTGACGGCAGCCAGGTCGCGCGTCAGCGCGGTAGCCGGGTCCCCGCCCGGCCGCACCAGTGGCACCAACCGCACCACGGCACCACCGCAGCACCACGGCGCCCCGCTTCCCCCGGTATCCACCGGGCGGAGCGGGGCGCCCGCCGTTTACAGTGGGGCGCTCACCCGTGACGCAGGGGCACGGGGAGCATGGGGCAACCAGGGGTGGGGACCACGCGATGAGATCAACCACGGCTGTCTGCTGCGCTGTCGCCGCGGCAGCACTGCTCGCCACGGCAGGCTGCGGCGGCACCACGCACCACGCGGCGGGGGACCGCCACACGGCCGCGGCCCCCGCGAAGGGCGCGGCGAAGGACACCGGGACCACGCCCCCGGCCGGCGACAGCGCGGCGAGGGCCGCCCTGACGGCAGCGGCAAAGCTGGCGGAGTCGAAGAAATCCGCGGACATCACGCAGACCATGGACCTGTACGGCAAGCGCACGTCGGCGAAGGGCAGTTACACGTGGGGGACCGGCGAGGCGCGTAGCGACACGATGGTCGATGCCGCCAAGCTCGGCTTCCAGAAGCTCGTCCACACCGATCAGATCGAGGCGCGGCAGATCGGCACCGCCACCTACTACCGCATCGACCCGCAGCCCAGCGGCCCGCTCCAGGGCAGGCACTGGCTGAGGATCGACCTGTCGGCGTACCTGGGCGCGGCTGCGGCGAACACCGACGCCGAGGACGCGGCCAAGGGTGATCCGGCCGTCGCGCTGCGCCGGCTCGCGGCCTCCACCGATCTGCGGACGGTCGGACCGGCGACGGTCGACGGCAGGCGGACGACGCACTACCGCGGCCACGTCCCCGCGTCCGCGGCCATGAAGAAGCAGGGCCTCGTGGAGCCGCCGCTCGAGGACGTGTGGCTCACGCCCGACGGCACGCTGGTCCGCGTCCGGCAGGACGTCAGCTCGGTGATCACCACCCTGGACTTCACCAGCTTCGGCGGGGTCAAGGAGATCGCGGTTCCGCCGGGCTGGGACACCGCCGACAGGACCGACGAGGTCGCGGCACAGCGCCAGAAGGCGCTGCACCCGTCGACCCCGGGCGCGACGTCGTGAGAACCGCCCGCGCCCTCCCGCTCGCCCTCACCGGCACCGCCGTCGCCCTCGCCGCACTGACGGCCTGCGCCGGATCGAGCAGCCCCGGCAACCGCGCCCACACCGGGCAGCCGACCGCGGCCACGTCCGCCGCTCCGTCGTCCCACCCGGCTCCCCGACCCGCCTCCGCCGTGGCCGCGCTGAAGCAGGTCCAGGCCCGGCTCGCCCAGGTGCACTCGGTGCGGGAGGACTCCTCCGACGCGTCGGGCGCCCTCAGTTGGCGGGAGAAGGGGGTGAGCGACTGGTCGCACGGCACCGTCGACGACACGGTCGTGACGTTCACCGACTCGGTCGAAAAGGCCGTCCTTCAGCAGTTCGGCGTGAGCCACAGCCTGGAGACCAGGTCGGTGGCGGGCACGAGCTACGTCCGCATCGGGCCGCAGGAGGCGGCGAAGAACGGCGGCCGGACCTGGGCGAGGTCGGCGGGCGGCGTGGGGGCCTTGGCGATGCTCCAGACGGTTCCCCAGCAGGGAGACGCCGGCCCCGCGGGGATCGTGTCGAAGCTGCTGGCGGTGCCCGGCGTGCACAGCGTGGGGACCGAGACCGTAAGCGGTGTGCGGGCGGTCCACTACACCGGGACGCTGACCGCGAAGCCGCCGACCCGCGACGCCGACGGGAAGCTGGTCATGGCCCCGGACACCCTGCATCAGGACATGCAGGCGGCCAACCTCACCCGGGAGAAACTGGACGTGTGGGTGTCGGTCGAGGGGCCGGACAAGGGACTGCCGGTCCAGGAGTCGCTGTACGGCACGGCGCCGCACCACAGCAGCGACACGGTCTCGATCCTCGCCCACTACTCTGGCTTCGGGCTGAAGGTGCACGTGGTCGCGCCTCCCGCGAAGGACTGCGTGGACGCCTTCGCGTTGCGGTAGCCGGCCGCGAACGACCGTACTCCGCCGGGGCCCGCGGCCTGTTCCGTACCGGCCCCGGCGGAGGCGGAGGCGGAGGCGAGGTGCTCCGGGGCGGCGCCGTTCCCGTGCCGGGCGCCTCGGAAACCCTTGTCGAAGAGAAGGATTTGCCCGACGGGCTCCCGCTCCCGTACTCTCAGCACGAAGCCAAAGACCGCAGGTTGTCGTCGTGCCCGTCATCGGGTGGGGCGGCCGAAGGAATCCGCTGAGTGCGGACGGCCCGCGTAGGTGATCGGACCAAGACCTCCGGAAGTGCTGAAGCACTTTCGTCGAGTTCCGCCCCGTGCGCCTGCGCTCGGGGCGTTTGTGTTGTCGCGCCAGTCACGTCCCCTTCGTCAACCGGGCGGTCCGCAATCACCCGGAAGGAGGCCGAGACTCATGGCGAGGCCCGACAAGGCTGCCGCGGTTGCCGAGTTGACGGATCAGTTCCGCTCCTCGAACGCCGCAGTGCTGACCGAGTACCGCGGTCTCACCGTGGCGCAGCTCAAGACGCTGCGCCGTTCGCTCGGTGAGAACGCCACGTACGCCGTGGTGAAGAACACGCTGACCAAGATCGCGGCCAACGAGGCCGGGATCAGCACGCTCGACGACCTGTTCGCAGGTCCGTCGGCCGTCGCCTTCGTGACCGGTGACCCGGTCGAGGCGGCGAAGGGTCTTCGCGACTTCGCCAAGGACAACCCCGCTCTCGTCATCAAGGGCGGTGTCCTTGACGGTAAGGCGCTGTCCGCCGACGAGATCAAGAAGCTTGCGGACCTCGAGTCCCGCGAGGTTCTGCTCGCCAAGCTGGCGGGCGCCATGAAGGCCAAGCAGTCCCAGGCTGCCGCGCTCTTCCAGGCGCTCCCGTCGAAGTTCGTCCGCACCGCGGAGGCGCTTCGGGCCAAGAAGGCCGAGGCCGAGGCAGAGCAGGGCGGTGCCGAGTAACTCGGCTCGCACAATGACCGCCGCCTGACCCGTATCCGTACGGAGCGGGAGCGGTCGCCGCGGGCCCGATGTATGCCCGCCGACATGTACACCACGGCACCAGCCGAATGAATGGAAGGACGCCATCATGGCGAAGCTCACCCAGGACGAACTGCTCGCCCAGTTCGAGGGCCTCACTCTCATCGAGCTCTCCGAGTTCGTGAAGGCGTTCGAGGAGAAGTTCGACGTCACCGCCGCCGCCCCGGTCGCCGTCGCCGCTGGTGGTGGCGCTGCCGCCGCCGTCGCCGACGCGCCGGAGGAGAAGGACGAGTTCGACGTCATCCTCACCGCCGCCGGTGACAAGAAGATCCAGGTCATCAAGGTCGTGCGCGAGCTGACCTCGCTCGGCCTGAAGGAGGCCAAGGACCTCGTGGACGGCGCCCCGAAGCCCGTCCTGGAGAAGGTCACCAAGGAAGCCGCGGAGAAGGGCAAGGAAGCCCTCGCGGGCGCCGGCGCCTCGGTCGAGGTCAAGTAACACCTCACCGCGCTTCTGCTCCACCCGCCGTAGGGCGGCCACCCGATCGGGTGGCCGCCCTCGGTCGTTTTCGATCTCCGCGAGGCTTGGGCCTTGACGGATGGCACGCAGCGCGCAATTCTCAGGACGCGCTGCCACACGCGGTCACCCGATCCCGCACACATCCGCCGCACACTTCTTGGCGAGCCGGATGCATGGATCGTCGGCGAACCGGGAATGGATGCGATGGTGGTTGAGTGACCGGTTCCGGCCGGGCGCGCAGCAGGCAGGACAGGATGACGGAAGCGGCACCCGGGCTCCGAGGGCCGGGCGACGCGGACGATGAGACAGGCGGAGGGGGCGACGATTCGGTACTCCGAATCTCAGCCTGGACATCAGTGGGCCAAGTGGCTACACTGACCCTTTGCGCTGCCTGTTAGCTGCTGCCTGGCCCGTCACCAGGGGTATGCCCGTGTCCGAGCACTCGTGAGGAAGCCTGTCATCAGGGCTTTTCTCTTCCGCTCGGGTTCGGTCCGGTACGCGCGTAGTGAGTCCGAGCCCTCGGAAGGACCCCCTCTTGGCCGCCTCGCGCAACGCCTCGACCACCAATTCGAACAACGGCGCAAGCACCGCCCCGCTGCGCATCTCTTTCGCGAAGATCCGTGAACCGCTCGAAGTTCCGAACCTCCTCGCGCTCCAGACCGAGAGCTTTGACTGGCTGCTCGGCAACGCCGCGTGGAAGGCCCGTGTCGAGGCGGCCCTGGACAGTGGGCAGGACGTCCCCAGGAAGTCCGGTCTGGAGGAGATCTTCGAGGAGATCTCCCCGATCGAGGACTTCTCCGGGTCGATGTCCCTCACGTTCCGTGACCACCGCTTCGAGCCGCCGAAGAACTCGCTCGACGAGTGCAAGGAGCGCGACTTCACCTACGGCGCCCCGCTCTTCGTCACCGCCGAGTTCACCAACAACGAGACCGGCGAGATCAAGTCCCAGACCGTCTTCATGGGCGACTTCCCCCTGATGACGAACAAGGGCACCTTCTGCATCAACGGCACCGAGCGTGTCGTCGTCTCGCAGCTGGTCCGCTCGCCGGGTGTCTACTTCGACAGCTCCATCGACAAGACCTCCGACAAGGACATCTTCTCCGCCAAGATCATCCCGTCCCGGGGTGCCTGGCTGGAGATGGAGATCGACAAGCGCGACATGGTCGGTGTCCGCATCGACCGCAAGCGCAAGCAGTCGGTCACCGTCCTGCTCAAGGCGCTCGGCTGGACCACCGAGCAGATCCTCGAGGAGTTCGGCGAGTACGAGTCGATGCGCGCCACCCTGGAGAAGGACCACACCCAGGGCCAGGACGACGCGCTGCTGGACATCTACCGCAAGCTGCGCCCGGGCGAGCCGCCGACGAAGGAGGCCGCCCAGACCCTGCTGGAGAACCTCTACTTCAACCCGAAGCGCTACGACCTGGCCAAGGTCGGTCGCTACAAGGTGAACAAGAAGCTCGGCAGCGACGCGCCGCTGGACGCCGGCGTGCTCACCACCGACGACATCCTCGCCACGATCAAGTACCTGGTGAAGCTGCACGCCGGTGAGACCGAGACGGTCGGCGAGTCGGGCCGGTCGATCATCGTCGAGACCGACGACATCGACCACTTCGGCAACCGCCGCATCCGCAACGTCGGCGAGCTGATCCAGAACCAGGTCCGTACGGGTCTCGCCCGTATGGAGCGGGTCGTGCGCGAGCGCATGACCACCCAGGACGTCGAGGCGATCACGCCGCAGACCCTGATCAACATCCGGCCGGTCGTCGCCTCCATCAAGGAGTTCTTCGGCACCAGCCAGCTGTCCCAGTTCATGGACCAGACGAACCCGCTGTCGGGCCTGACGCACAAGCGCCGGCTCAACGCGCTCGGCCCCGGTGGTCTGTCCCGTGAGCGGGCCGGCTTCGAGGTCCGTGACGTGCACCCGTCGCACTACGGCCGGATGTGCCCGATCGAGACGCCGGAAGGCCCGAACATCGGTCTGATCGGCTCGCTCGCCTCCTACGGCCGGGTCAACGCGTTCGGCTTCATCGAGACGCCGTACCGCAAGGTCGTCGACGGCCAGGTCACCGACGACGTCGACTACCTGACCGCCGACGAGGAGGACCGCTTCGTCATCGCGCAGGCCAACGCGCCGCTGACCGAGGAACTGCGGTTCGCCGAGTCCCGCGTGCTGGTCCGCCGCCGTGGCGGCGAGATCGACTACATCCCCGGCGACGACGTCGACTACATGGACGTCTCGCCGCGCCAGATGGTGTCGGTCGCGACCGCGATGATCCCGTTCCTGGAGCACGACGACGCCAACCGCGCCCTGATGGGCGCGAACATGATGCGCCAGGCCGTGCCGCTGATCAAGGCCGAGGCGCCGCTGGTCGGCACCGGCATGGAGTACCGCTGCGCGGTCGACGCCGGCGACGTGATCAAGGCCGAGAAGGACGGTGTGGTCCAGGAGGTCTCCGCCGACTACGTCACGGTCACCAACGACGACGGCACGTACACCACGTACCGGATCGCCAAGTTCTCCCGCTCCAACCAGGGCACCTCCTTCAACCAGAAGGTCGTCGTGGACGAGGGCGCCCGCGTGGTGGCCGGCCAGGTGCTCGCCGACGGCCCGTCCACGGACGAGGGCGAGATGGCCCTCGGCAAGAACCTGCTGGTCGCGTTCATGCCGTGGGAAGGCCACAACTACGAGGACGCGATCATCCTGTCGCAGCGCCTCGTGCAGGACGACGTGCTCTCCTCGATCCACATCGAGGAGCACGAGGTCGACGCCCGCGACACCAAGCTGGGCCCCGAGGAGATCACCCGGGACATCCCGAACGTCTCCGAGGAGGTGCTGGCCGACCTCGACGAGCGCGGCATCATCCGGATCGGTGCTGACGTGGTGGCCGGCGACATCCTGGTCGGCAAGGTCACCCCGAAGGGCGAGACCGAGCTGACCCCGGAGGAGCGGCTGCTGCGCGCGATCTTCGGCGAGAAGGCCCGCGAGGTCCGCGACACCTCGCTGAAGGTGCCGCACGGCGAGGTCGGCAAGGTCATCGGCGTGCGCGTCTTCGACCGTGAGGAGGGCGACGAGCTGCCGCCCGGTGTCAACCAGCTGGTGCGCGTGTACGTCGCGCAGAAGCGGAAGATCACCGACGGCGACAAGCTGGCCGGCCGGCACGGCAACAAGGGCGTCATCTCCAAGATCCTGCCGGTCGAGGACATGCCGTTCACCGAGGACGGCACCCCGGTCGACATCATCCTCAACCCGCTCGGCGTCCCGTCCCGGATGAACCCGGGCCAGGTGCTGGAGATCCACCTCGGCTGGCTCGCGAAGCAGGGCTGGGACGTCTCCGGTATCGCCGAGGAGTGGGCCAGCCGGCTCGACGCCATCGGCGCCGGCCGGGTGGAGCCCGACACCAACGTGGCCACGCCGGTCTTCGACGGCGCCCGCGAGGACGAGATCGTCGGTCTCTTCGAGGCCACGGTCCCCAACCGCGACGGCGACCGGATGGTGAAGTCCTCCGGCAAGGCCCGGCTCTTCGACGGCCGCTCCGGCGAGCCGTTCCCGGAGCCGATCTCCATCGGCTACATGTACATCCTCAAGCTGCACCACCTGGTGGACGACAAGCTGCACGCGCGCTCCACCGGTCCGTACTCGATGATCACCCAGCAGCCGCTGGGTGGTAAGGCGCAGTTCGGCGGGCAGCGATTCGGCGAGATGGAGGTGTGGGCGCTGGAGGCTTACGGCGCCGCGTACGCACTCCAGGAACTGCTGACCATCAAGTCCGACGACGTGCTCGGCCGCGTGAAGGTCTACGAGGCCATCGTCAAGGGCGAGAACATCCCCGAGCCCGGCATCCCCGAGTCCTTCAAGGTGCTCATCAAGGAGATGCAGTCGCTCTGCCTCAACGTGGAGGTGCTGTCCAAGGACGGCATGTCCATCGAGATGCGGGACACCGACGAGGACGTGTTCCGTGCGGCGGAGGAGCTCGGCATCGACCTGTCCCGGCGCGAGCCGAGCAGCGTCGAAGAGGTCTGACGGGCCGGCCCGTCCGGTCTCCAGCCGGACGGGCTCTCCCGCGACCCGTTCAGACCATTTGAGAATCAACCCTGAGAGGGATTGACGACACAGTGCTCGACGTCAACTTCTTCGACGAGCTGCGGATCGGCCTGGCCACCGCGGACGACATCCGGACCTGGTCGCACGGCGAGGTCAAGAAGCCCGAGACCATCAACTACCGCACCCTCAAGCCGGAAAAGGACGGGCTCTTCTGCGAGAAGATCTTCGGCCCCACCCGGGACTGGGAGTGCTACTGCGGCAAGTACAAGCGCGTCCGCTTCAAGGGCATCATCTGTGAGCGCTGCGGCGTCGAGGTCACCCGCGCCAAGGTGCGTCGTGAGCGGATGGGCCACATCGAGCTGGCCGCGCCGGTCACCCACATCTGGTACTTCAAGGGCGTGCCCTCGCGCCTGGGGTACCTGCTCGACCTCGCCCCGAAGGACCTGGAGAAGGTCATCTACTTCGCGGCGTACATGATCACCTGGGTGGACGACGAGCGCCGCACCCGCGACCTGCCCTCGCTGGAGGCCCAGGTCTCCGTGGAGCGCCAGCAGGTCGAGCAGCGGCGTGACGCCGATGTGGAGGCCCGGCAGAAGAAGCTGGAGGCCGACCTCGGCGAGCTGGAGAACGAAGGCGCCAAGGCCGACGTCCGCCGCAAGGTGCGTGAGGGCGCCGAGCGCGAGATGAAGCAGCTGCGCGACCGCGCCCAGCGCGAGCTGGACCGGCTCGACGAGGTGTGGGCCCGCTTCAAGAACCTCAAGGTCCAGGACCTGGAGGGCGACGAGCTGCTCTACCGTGAGCTGCGCGACCGGTTCGGCACGTACTTCCAGGGCTCGATGGGTGCCGCGGCGCTGCAGAAGCGCCTGGAGTCCTTCGACCTGGACGAGGAGGCCGAGCGCCTCCGCGAGATCATCCGCACCGGCAAGGGCCAGAAGAAGACCCGCGCCCTGAAGCGGCTCAAGGTGGTCTCCGCGTTCCTGCAGACCACCAACAAGCCCGGCGGCATGGTGCTGGACTGCGTCCCCGTGATCCCGCCGGACCTGCGTCCGATGGTCCAGCTCGACGGTGGCCGGTTCGCCACCTCCGACCTGAACGACCTGTACCGCCGTGTGATCAACCGCAACAACCGCCTGAAGCGCCTGCTCGACCTCGGTGCCCCCGAGATCATCGTGAACAACGAGAAGCGGATGCTCCAGGAGGCCGTCGACGCGCTCTTCGACAACGGCCGCCGCGGCCGCCCGGTGACGGGTCCCGGCAACCGTCCGCTGAAGTCGCTCTCCGACATGCTCAAGGGCAAGCAGGGCCGGTTCCGCCAGAACCTGCTCGGCAAGCGCGTGGACTACTCCGCGCGTTCGGTGATCGTCGTCGGCCCGCAGCTCAAGCTGCACCAGTGCGGCCTGCCCAAGGCCATGGCGCTGGAGCTCTTCAAGCCGTTCGTGATGAAGCGCCTGGTGGACCTCAACCACGCGCAGAACATCAAGTCGGCCAAGCGCATGGTCGAGCGCGGCCGCACGGTCGTGTACGACGTGCTGGAAGAGGTCATCGCCGAGCACCCGGTGCTGCTGAACCGTGCGCCGACCCTGCACCGGCTGGGCATCCAGGCGTTCGAGCCGCAGCTCGTCGAGGGCAAGGCCATCCAGATCCACCCGCTGGTCTGCACCGCGTTCAACGCGGACTTCGACGGCGACCAGATGGCCGTGCACCTTCCGCTGTCCGCGGAGGCGCAGGCCGAGGCCCGCATCCTGATGCTGTCCTCGAACAACATCCTCAAGCCCGCCGACGGCCGCCCGGTCACCATGCCGACCCAGGACATGGTGCTCGGTCTGTTCTTCCTGACCACGGACTCCGAGGAGCGCGAGGTCAAGGGCGAGGGCCGGGCGTTCGGCGCCACCGCCGAGGCGATCATGGCCTTCGACGCGCGTGAGCTGTCGATGCAGGCGCGGGTGGACATCCGCTTCCCGGTGGGCACCGTCCCGCCGCGCGGCTGGACCCCGCCGGAGCCGGTGGAGGGCGAGGAGCCGTACCAGGTCGGTGACAGCTTCCGGCTGCGCACCACCCTGGGCCGGGCGCTCTTCAACGAGCTGCTGCCCGAGGACTACCCGTTCGTGGACTACGCGGTCGGCAAGAAGCAGCTCTCCGAGATCGTCAACGACCTCGCCGAGCGGTACCCGAAGGTGATCGTGGCGGCGACGCTCGACAACCTGAAGGCGGCCGGCTTCCACTGGGCGACCCGCTCGGGCGTCACCGTGGCCGTCACCGACATCGTCGTGCCCGAGGCGAAGAAGGGCATCATCGCCTCCTACGAGGCGCTCGACGAGAAGGTCCAGAAGCAGTACGAGCGCGGCCTGATCACCAAGCAGGAGCGCTCGGACGAGCTGATCAACATCTGGACCAAGGCGACCAACGAGGTCGCCACGGCGATGAACGCCAACTTCCCGAAGACCAACCCGATCTTCATGATGGTCGACTCGGGTGCCCGCGGGAACATGATGCAGATGCGTCAGATCGCGGGTATGCGTGGTCTGGTGTCGAACGCCAAGAACGAGACGATCCCGCGTCCGATCAAGGCGTCCTTCCGCGAGGGCCTGTCCGTGCTGGAGTACTTCATCTCCACCCACGGTGCCCGTAAGGGTCTGGCCGACACCGCGCTGCGTACCGCCGACTCGGGTTACCTGACCCGTCGTCTGGTGGACGTCTCGCAGGACGTGATCATCCGCGAGGAGGACTGCGGCACCGAGCGCGGTCTGAAGCTGCGGATCGCCGAGCGGGCCGAGGACGGCACGCTGCGCAAGGCGGAAGACGTCGAGACCAGCGTGTACGCGCGGATGCTCGCCGAGGACGTCGTGGTGGACGGCAAGGTCATCGCCCCCGCCAACGTCGACCTGGGCGACGTGCTCATCGACCAGCTGCTGCGGCACGGCGTCGAGGAGGTCAAGACCCGCTCGATCCTCACCTGCGAGTCGGCCGTCGGCACCTGCGCCTACTGCTACGGGCGCTCGCTGGCCACCGGCAAGCTGGTGGACATCGGCGAGGCGGTCGGCATCATCGCCGCCCAGTCGATCGGTGAGCCCGGTACCCAGCTGACGATGCGTACCTTCCACACCGGTGGTGTGGCCGGTGACGACATCACGCAGGGTCTGCCGCGTGTGGTCGAGCTCTTCGAGGCGCGCGTGCCCAAGGGTGTCGCGCCGATCTCCGAGGCGGCCGGCCGGGTCCGGGTCGAGGAGACCGAGAAGACCAAGAAGATCATCGTCACCCCGGACGACGGTGCCGACGAGATCGCCTACCCGATCTCCAAGCGCGTCAAGCTCCAGGTCGGCGAGGGCGATCACGTCGAGGTGGGCCAGAAGCTCACCTACGGCGCGACCAACCCGCACGACGTGCTGCGCATCCTCGGCCAGCGCCAGGTCCAGATCCACCTGGTGCAGGAAGTGCAGAAGGTCTACAACTCGCAGGGCGTGTCGATCCACGACAAGCACATCGAGATCATCATCCGGCAGATGCTGCGCCGGGTGACGATCATCGAGTCCGGCGACGCGGAGCTGCTGCCGGGCGAGCTGGTCGAGCGCGGCCGGTTCGAGACCGAGAACCGTCGCGTGGTCTCCGAGGGCGGTCACCCGGCCTCGGGTCGTCCGCAGCTGATGGGTATCACCAAGGCCTCGCTGGCCACCGAGTCCTGGCTGTCGGCCGCCTCCTTCCAGGAGACGACCCGGGTGCTGACGGACGCGGCGATCCACGCGAAGTCGGACTCGCTGCTGGGTCTGAAGGAGAACGTCATCATCGGCAAGCTCATCCCGGCCGGTACGGGTCTGTCCCGCTACCGCAACATCCGGGTGGAGCCGACCGAGGAGGCCAAGGCCGCGATGTACTCGGCCGTCGGCTACGACGACATCGACTACAGCCCGTTCGGCACCGGCTCCGGCCAGGCGGTGCCGCTGGAGGACTACGACTACGGCCCGTACAACGGCTGAGTGGTGGGCCTGACGGTCTGAAGGACCGCGGTACGAAGGAAGGGCGGTCGCCCCGGGACTCCGGGGCGGCCGCCCTTCTCGTGTGCCCGGGGGGCGCGCGTGGGGCTGTGTGGGCCGTGCGTGGCGCCGTGCGTGCGGCCGGGCCGGCCGGTTGGGCCCGGGGTGCCGTCGGGGCGGAGATAGATGCGTGTTACCGTTATCTCCGTTGTCATCATCTGATGACATCAGTGGGTGACAACCGACCCGGGAGAGCGACGGCATCGTGTCGATCAGCGGAGACATAGCAAGCGGGCCCGCCGGGCCCGGGGCCCTACCGCGCGGGCTGCGACTGCGCCTGCTCGGGCCGACCCTGGTGATCGTCGGCTCGCTGATGTCGGTCGTCTCCAGCCTGGGCGCCCCGCTGATCCCCACCATCGCCCACGCCGACGGCGTCTCGCTGAGCACGGCTGAGTGGCTGCTGACCATCACGCTGATGACCGGCGCGCTCGCCACGCCCCTGATGGGCCGGCTCTCCGACGGGCCCCGGCAGCGCGAGGTGATCCTCGCCGCGCTCGGCTCGGTGGTGGCCGGCTGCGTGGTCGCCGCGCTCTCCAACGGCTTCGCCATGCTGATCGTGGGCCGCGGCCTGCAAGGGGTGGGGCTTGGCCTGCTGCCGGTGGCGATGGCCGTCGCCCGGCGCAACCTCGCGCCCGAGAAGTCACGGCAGGCGATCGCCACGCTCTCGGTCACGGCCGCGATCGGCGCCGGGCTCGGCTACCCGCTGACCGCGCTGATCGCGGAGACCTTCGACTTCCGGGGCGCGTACTGGTTCGGCGCGATCACTGTCGGCTGCGCGTTCCTGCTCGCCGCCTTCGTGCTGCCCGGCCGCGCCGAGGTGCCCACCCGGCGGTTCGACACCGTGGGCGCGACCCTGATCAGCCTGGTCGTCGTCGGGCTCTCGGTGGCGCTCAGCGAGGCGGGCGGCTGGGGATGGACGTCGGCCCGCGCGCTGGGCCTCTTCGCCGGCAGCCTGGTGCTGCTCGCGGTGTGGATACCGTACGAGCTGCGCACCACCGACCCGTTGATCGACCTGCGGCAGGTCAAGAACCGCTCGGTGCTCACCGCCGACACCGGCGGGTTCCTGATCAGCGTCGCGATGTACCTGCTGCTGCCGGTCGTGGTGGAGTTCGTCCAGGTCCCGGCGTCCCAGGGCTACGGCTTCGGGGCCTCGCTGGTCGTCTCCGGCCTGGTACTGGTGCCCTACGCGGTGACGAACTTCGTGGCCAGCCGCTTCCTCGGGATGTACGAACGCCGGTTCGGCACGCGGAGCATGATCCCGCTCGGCTCGCTGATCTTCGCCTTCGGCACCGGCTTCTTCGCGCTGGAGCACTCGCACCTGTGGGAGGCGTTCGTGGTCTCCGGGATCGCCGGCTTCGGCATGGGGTTCACCTACGCCGCGATGCCCGGCTTCATCGTGCGCGCGGTGCCGGCCGGCGAGACCGGCAGCGCGACCGGCTTCTACCAGGTGCTGCGCAGCATCGGCCTGACGCTCGGCAGCGCGCTGTCGGCGGCCGTGCTGATGGCGCACACCCACGCGGGGAGCGCGCTGCCGGAGGTGTCGGGGTTCCGGATGGCCCTGATCATCGCGTCCGCGCTGGGCGTGGCCACGGCCGTCATCAGCTTCGTGCTGCCCGGGCTGGGGGCCGGCCGCCGGGTCGCGTCGGGCGCCCCGGCCCCGGCGGCGGTCGTCCCTATGATGGAGGAGGAGGCCGAACTCGCCGGCTCCGGCTACATGACCGTCGACGACCGGACTTCTGACACCCGCTGAGGAGGACCAGGGTGAGCGCCGAGCACGCGGTGCCCGAGCGGCCGCGGGCGGGCCGGGCCCGGGACGCCGCCGCCAGCAAGCAGGCCCTGCTGCGGGCCGCGCAGGAGCTCTTCGGGCAGAAGGGCTTCGAGCGCACCACGATCCGGGAGATCGGCGAACGCGCCGGTGTGGACGCGGCGTTGATCGCCCGCTACTTCGGCAACAAGGCGGAGCTGTACGTCGCCGCGGTGGTGGCCGAGGACGCCGCCGCGCGCATGCCGGCCGACTTCCGGGGGCTGGCGCAGATCACCCACACCCTGGTCACCAGGTCCGACGAGCGCGGGCCCGGCCCGATCCTCCAGGCGCTCATCCGGTCCGACACCTCCCCGGAGATCCGGGTGGCCGCCGGTGACCGGATCGCCCGCCGCGTCGTCGAGCCGCTGGCCGCCGACCTCGCCGACCGGGACCTGGACCGCGCCCGGCTGCGCGCGGAGATCGCCGTCTGCGCGCTGTACGGCATCAGCCTGGGCCGCTCGCTCGGCTGGTTCGAGGAGATCCGTTCGGTCCCCAAGGACGAACTGGTCGCCCTGGTCACGGAAGCGCTCAGCGCGCTCGCCACGCCGGGAGCCGATGAGGAGCCGGGCGGCGTTCCCGGCGACGGCTAGCCGTCGCCCGCCGTCGCGCGATTCCCGCAACCGCACCGCGATTCCTCCCGCGGACCGCCGTTTTGGGGCATCCTGGAGGCATGCTGGCCGGTGACGCGGATCGTGAGCACGCGGTGGACATCCTCAAGGAGGCGTACACCGAGGGCCGGTTGAGGCCCGAGGAGTACGACGAGCGGATCGGCTGGGCGTACCAGGCACGCACCTACGCCGACCTCGACCGCATCACCGCGGACATCCCCCACGCTCCGGCGCACCGGGCCCCGCCGCAGCCGTATCCGCCCGTCCCCCTCACCTTCGCGCCGGTCCCGCGCACCAACAGCGCGGCCACCGCCGCCCTGGTCTGCGGCATTCTCGGCTTCCTGACCCTGCGTCACCTCGCTTCCGGCGGTCATCTGCGGCCACGTCGCCAGGGGCCAGATCCGCCGCACCGGCCAGCACGGCGACGGGCAGGCCACCGTCGGCCTCGTCCTCGGCTACCTCGGCCTGGCCGGCCTGCTCGCCTTCATCAGCCTGATCGCCGTCCTCCTCGCCTTCGCCCCAGGCCCCTGACACCGGTCCCCTGACGCCGGGCGGCCGCCCCCCTCCGGCGGCCGCCCGGCGCCGATCAGCGGGCGGGCTCCAGGTAGGGCCGCAGGTGGTGCAGCCGGGTGTGGTAGTCGGGGTGCGAGGACAGCAGCCTGGTGAGCAGACCGCCTTCCGTGGTCGCGGCCGTCGCGCCGTGTGCCGGCAGGGCGAGGGTTGCGGTGCGGGGGTCCCGACGGCTCTGCGACTGCATGGTCTGGAGGACCTCCGCGAGCATCGGCCCGAAACCCAGCGCTGCCGCGTGCTGGTCGGCGCGCAGCTCGGCGCGGCGGCCGACGGCCGCCAGCAGGTACGGGGCCACCAGCAGCGGGAGCACGACGAACCAGTACGACACGGCGAGCGCCACCACGAACCCGGCCGCCATGATCAGCAGCAGGAACGTCAGGCAGCCGTTGACCCGCCGGAAGAAGCGCGCCACCGCGCGGACCGCGGCCCAGGCCAGCCGGCCCGGCGTCGCGTACCACTGGCCGAGCAGCGACGACCAGGCGTGACCGCCGGTGTGGTGGCTGAGCTCGTGGGCCAGCACGGCCGCGAGCTGGCCGTCGGGCAGGGTGAGGGAGAAGCGGGTGACGCCCACGATGTGGCCCGCCGCCGAGAGGGCGTTGAGGTCGTCGCGGTCCTCGACCCACAGGTGGTACGCGCGGCCCTCGACGCCGGCCAGCGCGGCCACCTTTCGCCACTGCGGCTCCAGCCGGTGCCACTCCGACGGGGTCGGATAGCGCAGTCCCAGCAGGTGGCGGGCGATGAAGCTCTCGGTCGGCGGGTGGAAGACCAGGGCCCCTGAGGCCAGCCAGGCGGCCACGATCACCCAGTCCGCGCGGGGGAGGACGGCGTGCGCGATGCCGGCGACGAGGATCAGGCTCACCAGGAAGCTCGGCAGGTGGAGGAGGAGCTGGCCCAGCGCGGTGGCGTCCGCTCCGCGCTGCCGCCTGGTGAGGTGCACCCGCCCCGGCGCGGCACCGGCCGTCCACGGCTGCTGCTGCCGCGGAAACGGTGGAACGACGGGTCCGGGGGGTGGCGCGGCCGTGGTGGTGGCCGTGGAGGGCCGCGGTGGCAGGCCGCCGGGGTAGGGAGGCGGCGATGGCCGGGCGCCCGTGGGGTAGCGCGGCGGCATGGATGGGCCGCGGCTGTCGGGCGGGTCGTCGTCGGTGGCGGACGGGGTGGTCATGCGATGTGCCTTCCGATCGGGCGTCGCGGGTGTCGGTCAGCCGAGGAGCAGGGCGCTGGGCAGCAGCACCGCGCCCGCGGCATAGGCGATCAGCCCCACACGTATCCAGGTGTGCTTGGTGCCGACGATGCGGCTGGTGGCGGAGAGGGCGTCGATCAGGCCCGCGTCCGCGGCGGCGTCGGTGTCCGCCAGCGCGCGCGGCAGCACGTCCTGGGCGACCGCCCGCCGGATGTCGTCGAAGTAGGTCAGCGGGCGGCCCGGGGCCCACAGGTCGCTGCCGTAGCGGGGTGTGATCGCCAGCAGCAGGGCCAGCAGGCAGCCGGCGAGCGACGCGATACCGGACCACCACAGGAACTGGTCCGCGGTCGCCAGCCGGGTCGGCGTCCAGCCGTGGGCCGCCAGCAGCGCGCCGACCAGGCCCGCGGTCATGCTCAGCGCACCGAGCAGGACCGATGCCTTGTTGTCGGCGTGGGAGATCTCGGAGCGCAGCTCGGCGAGTAATCGTTGGCCCGCGGTGGCGCTGCTCACGACTCGCCCGTTTCCGGCTCGTTCGGGCCGCTGGGTCCACTCGGCTCGCTGGACCCATGGGGCCCGCTGGGCGGTGGTGCGTCGTGGGGTCGGGTCCACGGCAGCACGCCGGGCATGGGCGGCGGGGCCTTGGTGGCGCCCGGCAGATTGCGGGTGAGCACCTCTTCGATGATCTGGGCGGCGTGCTTGTTCATGTCCTCACGCTGGTACTCCTCCAGGCCGGCGCTCTTGAGCACGTCCAGGGCGACGTTCACCTGGCTCTGGATGAGGGCGAGCTGGTCCTGGCGCAGGCTCTCCATCACCAGCCGGGAGTCCTCCGGGTGCCGGGCGAGGTGGAACGCCCAGGACCGCACGCCCTCCTGCTGGAGGTAGTACTGGTAGAACTCGATCTTCTCCGCTTCCAGGCTCTGGCGTTCGATCTCCCCGCGCCCCTTGAGCATCGCCAGCTCGTGTTCCTGCTCGGCCTGAGCCGTCGTGCGTTCCGCCTGGAGCCGGCTCTCGCGCATCGCGAGCGCGTGCGAGGCGCTGAGCTTCTCGTCCGCGTAGCGCGTCTGGCGAAGCTCGCGCTGGTGTGCCAGCGCGTCGTCGTCCACGTGCAGGCGCAGCATCCAGTCCACCCGCAGCCCGGCATCGCCGCCCAGCGGCCCGGTCGTCTCGACGGCGCGCCGCACGGCCTGTTCGGCGGCTGAGGAGCGGTCGATCGGCAGTGCCCGGGTGTGCGGGCGGGCGAGTTCTTCGAAGCGCCGTTCCAGCAGCGTCGGCACGTGGCGCTCGCCGCTGGCGACGAAGAGGTCGGGCCGGACGACCTGCCAGCTCAGCTCCAGTTCCGCGGTGAAGTGGAAGGCGTCGTTGTCGCTCGGCAGGCGCAGCGAGGACGCGCAGCGGTGGATGCCCACGTCCACCTCGTACACGGCGGAGTACCGCTTGGTGGCCATCTCCGAGCGGGTCGGCCGGTGCGGTGGCATGAAGACGTCGTAGCCGCCCTTGCCGGTGGTGAACACCAGGGCGTTGTCGATCCGGCTGTAGAGCTTGCGGTACTCGAATCGGGCGAGTTGGCGCACCACCAGGACCGGGTCGGACAGATCGCTGTGTCGGTCGGCGCCCTGGTCCCAGTCCGGGGGGCGGCGGAAGTCCGCCATGGTTCGTCGCTCCTTGTCGTCGCGGGTGGCGAGGTGTCGGGATGTCGCGGGGGTCGGCGTGCCGTGCGCGGTCTTCGTCGTCGTTCGCCGGTGCGGTCGTGCCGTCGTGCCGTCGTGCCGTCGTGCCGTCGTGCCGTGGTGCCGTCGTGCCGTCGTGCCGTGCGCTGCCGCGCTACAGGGCGGCGAGCAGCCGGCCCGCCACTTGCGGCGGTTGCCCGCCGTGCGGTGCCGGCAGCGTGCGCAGCAGGTGGCTGAGGCGCTTGCGGTCGTCGGCGGTCACCGCGATCGCCGGGAGCAGGCCCAGCAGCGCGGACTCCACTGTCGGGTCGGTGTCGGCCTGATGGACCCAGCGGCGAAGCGCCTGCAACGCGTCGCCGGTGTACGACAGGTCGCCGAGGGCGGCGCGCCACAGCGCCGAGAGGTGCCGGTCGTCCGCCGTGCCGCCCGACGCCGCCGCTTCGGCGTGCCAGCGCAGGAGGAGCAGGTCGTCGGTGTGCTCGCAGGCGAGGACGAACGCACGAAGCGTGACCCGGCGTACCGGTGGCTTGTCGTGGACCAGTTCGGCCAGTTCGGAGAGCACCCGGCTGCGGGTGTCGGCCGCCGGCGCGGTGAGCAGCAGGGCGATCGACTCGGCGATCTGCTCGGCCTCCTCGTCGTCGCCCTCGGCCCGGGCCGCGTCCGCGAGCGCTTCCAGCGCCTCTTCGGGCATCTCCGCACCCACGAGCGCGTACGCGCGGATCGCCGTCCACCGCAGTCGCTCGTCGGGCTGCTCCCGGTCACACCAGGCCCGCAGGATGCTGGGCACGTTGGGGGCGCCCAGGCTGTGGGCGAGGGCGAGGGTGTTGGCCGCGACGAGGCAGAAGCGGTACCGCCTGGCACCGGCCCAGCCGTGCACGAGAAGCGCCATTGCCGAGGGCAGGTCGGCGTAGGTCAGCACCGCCGCGGTCACCGCGGCGCGGGTACGGACCAGTGGACGGCCGTCGTCCGCGAGCCGGCGCAGCCAGTGGATCAGGGCGGGCCGGGCGGACGGGTAGCTGGTCCACACCTCGCGCAGGAGCACGATCGCGGCCAGCGGCTCCTCGAAGCGGGCCTTGTACTGGCTGACCGGGCCCCACTCGGTGTGCTCCATCTCTTCGTAGCCGCGCGCGCGGGCCAGGCGCAACCGCTTGGTGATGGAGGTGCCGAAGACCGGGATCAGCGGCCGGACACCGGGGTGTTCGGTCCGCTGGAGAGCCGCGTGCAGCTCGTCGCTCAGCTCTGCGGCCAGGGCATAGGGGGCCTCGTCGAAGGCGGCGAGCGCGATCAGGAACGCCTTGTCGCGCAGCGGGGTCTCCTCGTCCCCGAACCACTCCTGCACCTGGTCGGTAACGGCAGCGGCCTGGAAGGAGCTCAGTGTCTGCTCGGTCAACTCGCCGCGGGCGTAGGCCGCCAGTGCCTCCGCGAACCTGGCGGCCTCGCGAAGCTGGTGGTGGCCGTGGGCGACGAAGTCCTGGGCGGGCTCCAGCGCGAGCAGCATCCGCTCGCGCTGCGCGTCGCCGACACGCCGAGCCAGGTGGGCTCGCAGGACGGCATCCGGAGCGGGCGGCTGCCAGGGCATCGGCCGGACCCCGGACAGCGAAGCCGCCAGACCGATCGTGACCACGAGATAGGCGTCCTCCTTCACCAACTCCTCCCGGACACCGAGCAGGTCGATGTCCCGCAGCGGATGGTCCCGGTCGGTGGTCAGGTCGCACAGCAGGTATCCGCGGGCACCCGCGCCCAGTTCGTCCTTGAGCGCCGTGGGCCGGGTCTTCGGGTCGAGCGCGCGGACGGGAGCCGCGCCCAGCGTGTGCAGCAGCATGAGCGCGGCGCTGCGGCGGCCGGTGTAGGGGGCGCCGGACAGCACGAGCACGCGATCGTCGCGCAACCGGGCCAGGGCGGCGTCGACGTGTTCGGTGTCGGCGACGAACACCTCGGCCAGTTCGGCCAGTTCGGACGGCGGGAGCTCGCCGGAGGTGTGGGTGGAGGAGCCGAGGCGGAAGTGGTTCTCGACCTTGCTGCCCATGATCAGGTCGCCGTGCAGCCGGCCGCCGGTCATCCCGATCTGGTCGCCGGCGGTGAGTCCGCCGCCGAATGCGGTCGGGGCGTGCAAGTACAGCTCGCGGCGGGCGACCCAGGGGTCCTGCGGGCGGTCGTCCTCCTCGGCGGGCTGGTCCTCGCCGGCCTCCTGCTCGTCAACCGGCGGCTCTTCCGGCTGCGGCTCTTCCGGTGGGTCCGGCCGGTCCTTGGCGTGCGGCTCGCTCATCGGCGCTCGCCGCCGGAGTCCCGGTGGACGCTGCCCATGATCACGTCGCCGGTGACCTGGCCACCGCTCACGCCGATCTGGTCTCCCGCGACCTGGCCGCCGCCGAAGGTCTGGGAGCCGCCGTCGAAGGTGAAATGGACGCCGACGTCAGCGGCCTGGGGGCGCCGCCGGGGCTGTGGCTGCGCCTGTTCCCCCGGTTCCGCCCGTTCCCCCGGGCCCACCCGTTCCTCCGGGCTCACCCGTTCCTCCGGCAGCGCCGGCTCCCCCCGCGCCCCCGAGCGCTCCCTCCCCACACCGGCGTCGTCGCGGTCGCCGCCGTGCCCGCCGGGCACCGGTCCGTACAGCCAGGCGTCCAGCCGGTCCTCCTTCACCGCCACGGCGACGCGATGGAACTCCTCCTTGGCCAGGCCCCGATGGCCGTGCCGGACCACCCCCTCGTAGACCGGCGCCGAGACGCACAGCACGCAGTCGGCCGTCTCCCGCTGCCGTAGCGCCTCCCGCAGGACGTCGGCGTCGAGCAGCCGGCACGCCTGGTTGAGGTCGTGGCCGACGAGACCGCCGACCGTGCTGCCCTGCGGATCGTGCGCCACCTCGCCGGAGGCCAGCACGATGCGCAGCCGCATCTGGGTGCTGCTGGCGGCGAAGCGGTTGTAGGCGCGAAGCGCGTCGGGTGTCTCCTTCAGCAGCGCGCGCAGCAGCCGGGCCTTCGAGACGTCGCCGCTGATCAGGATGATCAGCCCGTCGCCGCGGTCCTCGCGGTACTGCTGGGTGCGCTCCACCCCGGCCGCGGCGAGGCTGTCCGCCACGACGCTGTCGAGGCCGCGCCGCAGGAACGCCTGCTCCATGTCGTCCCGCCGGCTGAAGCGCTCGATGTCGAAGAGCAGGATGGTGCGGTTCACGGGTTCGGTCATGGCCGCCTCTCACGAACTCGACTGTGCGTGCCGACTCTCCCGCACCGCACTGACAGTCGGGAGGGACGCCGACACAGACGATCTGTGACCGAGTGCACACAACGGGGCTCCGGCCTGTGGCAGCCGCCGTCCGCTGCTCGCCGCTGCTCGCCGAGACCGACTACTCGCCGCGGCCGATCCGGCGCAGTTGTTCCGGCCGGACGATGATCAGACTGCGGCGGCTGGTGCGGACGATGCCGCGCTCGCGCAGGTCCTTGAGCAGCCGCGCGACGGCCTCGCGGGAGGCCCCCACCGAACCCGCCAGATCGTGCTGGCTCAGGCCGGTGGTCAGCCGCAGCCCTTCCGGTACCTGCGTGCCGTGGGTGCGGGCCAGTTCCAGCAGCAGGATGGCCAGCCGCTCCCGTACCCCGAGGGCGCCGAACTCCACCCGCCGGCGGTCGCTGGCCCGGGTGCGGTCGGCGGTGAGGCCCAGGAGCTTCAGGGCGATGGCGGGTGAGGCGGCCAACTGGGCCAGGAACCGGTCGCGTTCGACGGTGACCGCGTTGACCTCCTCCAGCGCGGTCACGGTCGCCGAGCGTGGCCGCCCGCTGACCGCGGACGCCTCGCCCACGATGTCGCCGGGGCCGCGGAGGGCGAGCAGCGCCTGGTATCCGTTGACCGCGGAGCGCGTGACCTTGGTCCAGCCGGTGAGCACCAGCAGCACATGGGCGGCCGGCTCGTCCTGGTGGACGAGGGTCGATCGCGCGGGGTAGACGAGCGGGCGGCCGAGGGCCAGCAGCGCGACGCGGTCGTCCTGCTCCAGGCGGGCCAGGAAGGGAATCCGGTCGTCCAGCGTGCTGGGCTGCTCCGCCCAGCCGGGAGAGGTGCTTCGGCCGGCGTCACCGGTGACAGTCATGAGCGAAGCTCCCCCGAATCGCGGCGGTACGAGGCCGCAGCACCCTAGCGCAGCGCGCGGCCCCGGGGAGCGGAACGGCGTCGGCGGGCGGCCGGTGGAAGCCGCCTCCACCAGGGTCAAGGGGTGAGGTGCATTTGTTTTGACCGTAGCCGATGCGGTAGGTACGCTCTCATCTTGTGCCTGGGGTGTGCCCGGGTCCTTGTGCGTGCCATGTGACCGGACGAGGACACCGAGGCCGCGGCGCCCGACCAAACGCACTTTCCGTTCCTTCGGATACGTGCGGGGTCCGCGACACACCCGACCGCGTGGGTCGGTCCCCAGGTTAGTTTTATCGAGATCGGCACACAGAAACCGGAGAAACGGTGCCTACGATCCAGCAGCTGGTCCGAAAGGGCCGGCAGGACAAGGTCGAGAAGAACAAGACGCCCGCGCTGAAGGGTTCGCCCCAGCGCCGCGGCGTCTGCACGCGTGTGTACACGACCACCCCGAAGAAGCCGAACTCGGCTCTCCGTAAGGTCGCGCGTGTCCGTCTGACCAGCGGTATCGAGGTCACTGCCTACATCCCGGGCGAGGGCCACAACCTTCAGGAGCACTCCATCGTGCTCGTGCGCGGCGGCCGTGTGAAGGACCTGCCGGGTGTTCGCTACAAGATCATCCGCGGTTCGCTCGACACGCAGGGCGTGAAGAACCGCAAGCAGGCCCGCAGCCGCTACGGCGCCAAGAAGGAGAAGTAAGCATGCCTCGTAAGGGCCCCGCCCCGAAGCGCCCGGTCATCATCGACCCGGTTTACGGCTCCCCGCTGGTGACCTCGCTGGTCAACAAGATCCTCCTGCACGGGAAGCGCTCCACCGCCGAGCGCATCGTGTACGGCGCTCTCGAGGGCGTGCGCGAGAAGGCCGGCGCCGACCCGGTCATCACGCTCAAGCGCGCTCTGGAGAACATCAAGCCGACCCTTGAGGTCAAGTCCCGCCGCGTCGGCGGCGCGACCTACCAGGTGCCGGTCGAGGTCCGTCCGGGCCGCCAGAACACGCTGGCGCTGCGCTGGATGGTCGGGTACTCCCGCGCCCGTCGCGAGAAGACCATGACCGAGCGACTGATGAACGAGATCCTCGACGCCAGCAATGGCCTCGGCGCCTCCGTGAAGCGCCGCGAGGACACGCACAAGATGGCCGAGTCCAACAAGGCCTTCGCGCACTACCGCTGGTAGTCACCACCCCCATCGAAACCGAGAGAAGACTGAGCCACATGGCCACCACTTCGCTTGACCTGGCCAAGGTCCGCAACATCGGGATCATGGCCCACATCGACGCGGGCAAGACGACGACCACCGAGCGGATTCTGTTCTACACCGGTGTCTCCTACAAGATCGGTGAAGTCCACGACGGCGCTGCCACCATGGACTGGATGGAGCAGGAGCAGGAGCGCGGCATCACCATCACGTCGGCCGCGACGACCTGTCACTGGCCGCTCGACGATGTCGACCACACCATCAACATCATCGACACCCCCGGCCACGTCGACTTCACCGTCGAGGTGGAGCGTTCGCTGCGCGTCCTCGACGGCGCCGTGACCGTGTTCGACGGTGTCGCCGGTGTGGAGCCGCAGTCCGAGACGGTCTGGCGTCAGGCCGACCGTTACGGCGTGCCCCGCATCTGCTTCGTCAACAAGCTCGACCGCACCGGCGCGGAGTTCCACCGCTGCGTCGACATGATCGTGGACCGCCTCGGCGCGGTGCCGCTGGTCATGCAGCTTCCGATCGGCGCGGAGGCCGACTTCAAGGGCGTGGTCGACCTCGTCCAGATGAAGGCCCTGGTCTGGTCGCTCGAAGCGACCAAGGGCGAGATGTACGACGTCGTCGACATCCCGGACACGCACGTCGAGGCGGCCGAGGAGTGGCACGGCAAGCTGCTCGAGGCTGTCGCCGAGCACGACGACGAGATGATGGAGCTGTACCTGGAGGGCCAGGAGCCCACCCAGGAGCAGCTGATGGCGGCCATCCGCCGGATCACGCTCGCCTCCAAGGGCAGCGCGGACTCGGTCACCGTCACCCCCGTGTTCTGCGGCACCGCGTTCAAGAACAAGGGCGTGCAGCCCCTGCTCGACGCGGTCGTGCGCTACCTCCCGTCGCCGCTGGACGTCGAGGCCATCGAGGGCCACGCCGTCGGTGACGCCGACGAGATCATCAAGCGCAAGCCGTCGGACGACGAGCCGTTCTCCGGTCTCGCGTTCAAGATCATGAGCGACCCGCACCTGGGCAAGCTCACCTTCGTCCGGGTCTACTCGGGCCGCCTGGTGTCGGGTACAGCGGTGCTGAACTCGGTCAAGGGCAAGAAGGAGCGCATCGGCAAGATCTACCGCATGCACGCGAACAAGCGTGAGGAGATCGAGTCGGTGGGCGCCGGCGACATCATCGCCGTGATGGGTCTGAAGCAGACCACCACCGGTGAGACGCTGTGCGACGACAAGAACCCGGTGATCCTGGAGTCGATGGACTTCCCGGCGCCGGTGATCGAGGTCGCGATCGAGCCCAAGTCCAAGGGCGACCAGGAGAAGCTGGGTGTCGCCATCCAGCGGCTCTCGGAGGAGGACCCCTCCTTCCAGGTCCACTCGGACGAGGAGACCGGCCAGACCATCATCGGCGGCATGGGCGAACTGCACCTCGAGGTGCTGGTCGACCGGATGCGGCGCGAGTTCCGGGTCGAGGCCAACGTCGGCAAGCCGCAGGTCGCGTACCGCGAGACCATTCGCAAGACGGTCGAGCGCATCGACTACACCCACAAGAAGCAGACCGGTGGTACCGGTCAGTTCGCCAAGGTGCAGATCATGCTGGAGCCGCTGGAAGGCGGCGACGCGACCTACGAGTTCGTCAACAAGGTCACCGGTGGCCGCATCCCCCGCGAGTACATCCCCTCGGTGGACGCGGGTGCGCAGGAGGCCATGAAGTTCGGCATCCTGGCCGGCTACGAGATGGTGGGCGTCCGCGTCACCCTGCTCGACGGCGGCTACCACGAGGTCGACTCCTCCGAGCTGGCGTTCAAGATCGCCGGTTCGCAGGCGTTCAAGGAGGGTGCCCGCAAGGCGAGCCCCGTGCTTCTCGAACCGATGATGGCCGTCGAGGTCACCACCCCCGAGGACTACATGGGCGACGTCATCGGCGACCTCAACTCCCGCCGTGGCCAGATCCAGGCCATGGAGGAGCGCAGCAGCGCCCGGGTCGTCAAGGGCCTGGTTCCGCTGTCGGAGATGTTCGGCTACGTCGGTGACCTGCGGTCCAAGACCTCGGGCCGGGCCAGCTACTCCATGCAGTTCGACTCCTACGCCGAGGTTCCGCGGAACGTCGCAGAGGAGATCATCGCGAAGGCCAAGGGCGAGTAGTACCCCTCGGTACCTCGTTTAGGCTTGACAGCAGGCTTTCGGGGTGTTTCCGGCACAATGTGTCGGAAACGCCCCCGGGTCGGCATTCCAGCAAAGATCACCTGGCGCCGATGAACCAAGGCGTACAGATCCACTCCCAGGAGGACCCCAGTGGCGAAGGCGAAGTTCGAGCGGACTAAGCCGCACGTCAACATCGGCACCATCGGTCACATCGACCACGGTAAGACCACGCTTACCGCGGCGATTACCAAGGTGCTGCACGACGCGTACCCGGAACTCAACGAGGCTTCGGCCTTCGACCAGATCGACAAGGCTCCTGAGGAGCGCCAGCGCGGTATCACCATCTCGATCGCGCACGTCGAGTACCAGACCGAGTCGCGTCACTACGCGCACGTCGACTGCCCCGGTCACGCGGACTACATCAAGAACATGATCACCGGTGCCGCGCAGATGGACGGCGCGATCCTGGTGGTCGCCGCGACCGACGGCCCGATGCCGCAGACCAAGGAGCACGTGCTGCTGGCCCGCCAGGTCGGCGTGCCGTACATCGTGGTGGCCCTGAACAAGGCCGACATGGTGGACGACGAGGAGATCCTGGAGCTCGTCGAGCTCGAGGTGCGCGAGCTGCTCTCCGAGTACGAGTTCCCGGGCGACGACCTGCCGGTCGTGCGCGTCTCCGCGCTCAAGGCCCTCGAGGGCGACAAGGAGTGGGGCGAGAAGCTGCTCGGCCTGATGAAGGCCGTCGACGAGTCGATCCCCACCCCCGAGCGTGACGTCGAGAAGCCGTTCCTGATGCCGATCGAGGACGTCTTCACGATCACCGGTCGTGGCACCGTCGTCACCGGTCGTATCGAGCGCGGTGTGCTCAAGGTCAACGAGACCGTGGACATCATCGGCATCAAGACCGAGAAGACCACCACCACGGTCACCGGCATCGAGATGTTCCGCAAGCTGCTCGACGAGGGCCAGGCCGGTGAGAACGTCGGTCTGCTGCTTCGCGGCATCAAGCGCGAGGACGTCGAGCGCGGCCAGGTCATCATCAAGCCGGGCACGGTCACCCCGCACACCGAGTTCGAGGCGCAGGCGTACATCCTGTCCAAGGACGAGGGCGGCCGCCACACGCCGTTCTTCAACAACTACCGCCCGCAGTTCTACTTCCGTACCACGGACGTGACCGGCGTGGTGACCCTCCCCGAGGGCACCGAGATGGTCATGCCGGGCGACAACACCGCCATGACGGTCTCGCTGATCCAGCCGGTCGCCATGGAGGAGGGCCTGAAGTTCGCCATCCGTGAGGGTGGTCGTACGGTGGGCGCCGGCCAGGTCACCAAGATCAACAAGTAAGTCCTGCGGGCTCGTCGAGCCGTAGCCGAGGTGCCCCACTCCGCTTGGAGTGGGGCACCTTCTTGCGTGCGGAGGGTCAGCGCAGGAGCTTGTTCGCTGCCGCGCTCGCCGCGTAGGCGATGGCCGCCGTGAGGAGCACCGTGACCGTCAGCACGGTGGCGGGGGCGCCGTGGGAGAGCGTGAGCGCCAGTACCGTCACCGCGACGAGCGGCCCGGCCGCGTACCACGCCAGGTAGATGAGGGGCCCGGGGGAGCCGATGGGGGAGCCGCCGCCGAGGAACATGAGCTGGGTGCGGGCGGGGCCGCGGCAGGCGCCGTAGAGCGCGGCGGCGGTGAACGGGAAGGCGCACAGCGGCAGGTAGAGCAGGGCGATCGGGGCGCCGTGCAGCGCGAAGGGCACCGCGGCGAGCAGGCCGAGGACCGCGCCCACGACGGCCGGCACGATGCCGTGTTGCAGCATGAGGCTGCGCAGCCGGTACGGCGACCAGGCCGCGCGGCGCAGGTCGTCGGTCTCGACCCGGGCGGACTCGGCGAGCGCGCCGACCGCGAGGTAGCCGCAGACCAGGCCGACCACCAGGCCGACCGGCCGCCGCTCGCCGCCGAGGTCGGCGCCGAGCCCGGCCGCGGTCGCGGCGGCGGCCGTCCACAGCACGGCCCGGCCGACCCGGCCGGGCGCGCGCAGCAGCGTCAGGGCGTCGCGCCAGACGACGGCGAGGTGCCGGGCCCAGCGCCCGCGCGGGGGCGGCAGCCGGACCATGCGGGTGGCGTCACCGCCGCCGGCCTCCAGCAGGGCGAGCTTGGCGGCGCGCAGTTCGAGCGACCAGGCGACCGAGGCGACGGTGGTGGCGGTGGCGGCCCTGGCCCGCAGTTGCCCGGTCGGTACGGCGGCGGCCTCGCGGTGGGCGAGCACGACCGCGGCGGCGGTGGCGGCCAGCAGCAGCGCCAGGGCGGCCGGCCAGCCCGGCACGCTGCCGCCGCAGGCGCGGACCACCGGCTGGGCGGCCCAGCCCCACGGCCCCGACCACAACTCGACCCACTCCAGCGGCCGGACCCGGTGCCCGGAGCCGGCCAGCCCGGTCTGCGCGCCGAGCGCGGCCAGCAGCAGGACGGCGGGCGCGGTCCAGCGCCGTACGGTCCTGGCGCGGTCCGGGCGGCGCTCCACGGCCATGCCGAAGGCGACCGCGAGCAGGGGCAGGCAGACGGCGGCGGGCAGCGCGGCCGGCAGGGCCTCGCCGATGGACGCCTGGCCGGTGACGCGCAGCGCCACCGCCCCCGCGACGCCGCCGAGCACGCCGGGGATCAGCGCGAGCCAGGCGGAGAGCCGGAACCACGGCCGCAGCACCGCCGCGCGCCGCACCGGCTGCGCCAGCAGCCAGCCCACGGCCGGGCCGGGCAGCACCACCGGGCCGCGCCACAGCGCGTCGCGGGCCGAGACCAGGAACAGCAGCAGGCTCAGCGCGGTGAACAGGGCGGGCAGGCCGCGGGTCAGTCCGGCGCCGAAACCGCCGTAGTCCGTCCCTTCGTCGAGGCCGCGCAGGAAGTGCACGGCCAGCCCGCTGCCGTAGCCGACGACGGCGAGCAGCACGGAGTAGAGCAGCACCGCCAGGTCGCGGCCCTGCCGGCGGCGGTGGGCCTTGCGCTTGGTCCGCAGCCAGGCGAGCGTCTCGGTGGTGCGGTCGTCGTCGGCCTCGCTCCAGCCGCCGGAGGCGTAGGTGTCGGGGTCGTCGGCTGCCGGGTCGTCGGGTGCGAGCTCGCCGGGTACGGGGCTGTCGGGTACGGGGCTGTCGGGCGCGGGGCTGTCGGTCATGTCGGCGTCGTGGTCCGCGAGTCCGGGCCCCTCGGGGGTGTCCGCCGAGGCGCGGCTGCTGCCGGTCATGCGCCCGCGCCGAGCTGCCGCAGCACGTCGGCCGGCGGGCCCTGGGCGGCGACCCGGCCGTCCTCCAGGGCGACCAGGTGGTCGGCGACCGCCTCGGCCAGCTCGGCCTGGTGGGTGGCGAGCAGCACCGCCACGCCGCTCTCCTTCTCGGCGACCAGCAGTTCGGCCAGCCGCTGCCGGGCGTCGGGGTCGAGCCGCTGCTCGGGCTCGTCCAAGACCAGCAGGTCCCGCGGGCGGACCAGCGCGGCGGCGAGCAGCAGGGACTGCATCTGGCCGGAGGACAGGGCGCCGGGCAGCGCGTCCGCGTGGTCGGACAGCCGGCGGTCGGCGAGCACCTGGTCGATCCAGCCGGCCGCGTCGTCGACGGCGTGCGCGACCGTCACCAGTTCCAGGTGCTCGCGCACGGTGAGGTCGGGGTAGCAGGCCACGGTGTCACCGACCACGGCGACCCGGGCGCGTACCTCCGGGTCGTCCTCGCTGATCGGCCGCCCGGCGAAGAGCGCCTGGCCGCTGGTGGGGGCGTCGCGGCCGGACGCGATCCGCAGCAGCGTCGACTTGCCCGACCCGTTGTGCCCGAACAGCGCGGTGCACTTCCCGGCGGTCACATCCAGGTCCAGCGGCAGCAGCGCCTGCCGCTTCCCGTAGTTCCTGCTGACCTTCCGCAGACGCAGCAGGGCACCCGAACCCTGGGCCTTCACCGCCATCGCGGGCCTCCCTGCACTAGGTGGATTCCCGTGACCCTAGTACGGCCGGCTGCGCAGGCGGCGGGGCGTGTCAGTTTCGCGACCGGCCGCCCCCGGTGCGGAGCGGTCGCCCGGCGAGCGCCGGACCGGGCATCGGTGCGGGCCGGTGCCAGTCATGGCCCGACACCCACAGCGGTGTGCCGAGGACGCCGGCCGCATGTCGCCGGGCCTTCCGCACCCTCACGGTTTGGCCCGGACCCACTTCTGGTTGGAGGTGCCGGCGCAGTCCGCCAACTGCAACTTGGTCCCGTTGCCGGTTCCCTTGTTGACCGCGGCCACGCACTTGTTGGCGAGGATGCTCACCAGATCGCCGCCCGTGGTGGTGTTGAGGGTCCACACCTGGGCCGGGCCGCCGTTGCAGTTGGCCAGCTGGACCGTGGTGCCGGCGGCCGTGTTCGCGTTGGCGACGTCCATGCACAGTCCCAGCGAGTGGATGGTGCCCCGGTAGTCGGCCTTCCCGTCCAGGACGAAGGTCCACTGCTGCCAGGCGGCGCCGCTACAGTCCCACAGCTCCAGCGGCTTGCCGTCCTTGCCCCCCGGCGCGACGCCGTCCGTCACCGTGATGCACCGGTGGGAGCCCTGGCCGACCAGCTCGACGGCCGAACTCCCGCTGGCGGGCGGCGTCGTGTGCTTGGTGCCGCTGCCGCCCCCACCGCTGCTTCCGCCGCCGTGGCCCCCACCGCTGCTTCCGCCGCTGCCGCCTCCGCCGCTGGTGCCGCCGCCTCCGCGGGCCGGGGTGTCCTGCGGGGTGGTGGGCGCCGCCGCACTCGGGGTGGTGGCGGCCGGCTGCGGCGGCGCGGGCGCGGAACTCGGGCTGGGGAGCACACTCGCGGTGCTCTGCTGGACGAGTGGCGTGGCCCGGCTGCTGAGGGCGGGCGCATGGGTGAACCAGAGCGCGACGCCGACGATGACGAGCCCCAGGCAGAGGGTGAGGGCGGTGAAGAGCCAGCGGGGCAGGACGCCGCGCTGGACGTAGGCGCCGTCCACGGTCAGCGGGCTGACCCCCGAGCGGGACACCGACAGCCGGTACGGCCGGTTCTGCTTGGCGCCGATCCAGATGATCTGGCGGGGCTTCAACGTGGCGGCGACGAAGGCCGCTCGGCCCGGCTCGATACGGACGTTGGACGGGACGATCTCGTAGCCGAGCTGGTCGCCGTTGTCCTCGCCGTTCACGGAGGCGGTGAGGGCGGTGTTGCCGAGGTTGTCGACAGCCAGCTTGGGCCGTCCCCGGAAGCGCCCCTTGACGGTGTGCGGGACGAGTTCCGCGCGCACCTCGACGAACGGCGTCACCGTGATGTTGCCCTCGGGGACGGTGGTCGCCTCGGGCTGCTCGGACGGGGTGATCTGCACGGCGTAGGGGTGCGGCCCGGCGGTGGCGTCGGGGGTGCGGGGCGGCGCGACCGTGAGCTCGACCGTGCCCGTGGTGCCCGGGTAGAGGCGGAGGGTCGCCGGTTCGGCGGTGATGTAGGGCGCGAGGTCACCGACGACGGTGAAGCGGTACTCGTCGACGACGTCGCCGGTGTTGCGGATGCGAAGGCGCACGGCCGCGGTGCTGCCCGCGTCGACAGTCGTGGACGGGGGCTCCAGGGAAGTCCATAGGCTCACCTTGGAAAGTTACCCGGGCGGGCGGGTATCGGGACAGAGCGCCAATAGGCCACGATTCGCGCCTCAAAGCGCCTGCCGCGCGCCCCTGTTGACCGCCGCCCGCGCGGGCGGGGCGGACACCGGCGAGGCGACGGCCCCGCGCGGGCGGTGATCGGGACCTGTCCGGACCCGCCCCGCCCAGGTTTGGGTGTTCCGGGCCACGGGGTAAGCTACCCGGCTCGATTGGCGTCCGGTGCGTCCGGTATGGCAGACTACCCAAGTTGCTCGGTCGAGCGCCGATGTTGCGCGCCTCCCGTCGGGAGGACCGGAAGCGAGTCCCACAGTACTCGTCGTCCTTATCTGCCCTCCGGGCAGCGCTGGGGCGGACGTACGGGAATCTTCCGGGAAGTGTCAACGCGGCTCCGATCAGGCATCCGGTGGGTGAGATCTCCCACGCAAATCCCTGGTGCAGGGCCTTTCCGCATGCGGAAAGTCATGTGCGAGAGACGCGACACGCCCGACCGCGTGGGTCGGACAAGCGGATGCCAGAGCGTAAAAAGAGACAAGGACTACGGAGTAGCCATGGCGGGACAGAAGATCCGCATCCGGCTCAAGGCCTACGACCACGAGGTCATCGACTCTTCGGCGAAGAAGATCGTCGAGACGGTGACCCGTACTGGTGCGCAGGTCGCGGGCCCGGTGCCGCTGCCCACTGAGAAGAACGTGTACTGCGTCATCAAGTCGCCGCACAAGTACAAGGACTCGCGCGAGCACTTCGAGATGCGCACGCACAAGCGCCTGATCGACATCCTCGACCCGACGCCCAAGACCGTTGACTCGTTGATGCGCCTGGACCTGCCGGCTGGCGTCGACATCGAGATCAAGCTCTGAGAGGCGCGGAGAAGATGACCAAGCAGATCAAGGGCATCCTGGGCGAGAAGCTCGGCATGACCCAGGTCTGGGACGAGAACAACCGTGTCGTCCCGGTGACCGTGGTCAAGGCCGGCCCGAACGTTGTGACCCAGGTGCGTACGAACGACGCCGACGGCTACGAGTCGGTCCAGCTCGCCTTCGGCGAGATCGACCCGCGCAAGGTGAACAAGCCCCTCAAGGGCCACTTCGCCAAGGCCGACGTCACCCCGCGCCGCCACCTCGTGGAGCTGCGCACGGCCGACGCCGCCGAGTACACCCTCGGCCAGGAGATCACCGCCGAGGTGTTCGAGGCCGGTGTCAAGGTCGACGTGACCGGCAAGAGCAAGGGCAAGGGCTTCGCCGGTGTCATGAAGCGCCACAACTTCAAGGGCCTCGGCGCCGGCCACGGTGTCCAGCGCAAGCACCGCTCTCCCGGCTCCATCGGTGGCTGCGCCACCCCGGGCCGCGTGTTCAAGGGTCTGCGTATGGCGGGCCGCATGGGCAACGAGCGGGTCACCACCCAGAACCTGACCGTTCACGCCGTTGACGCGGAGAAGGGCCTGCTGCTCATCAAGGGCGCGGTTCCCGGTCCGAACGGCGGCCTCGTCCTGGTCCGCAGCGCGGCCAAGGGGGCCTGAAGGATATGAGCACCAGCATCGACATCCTGTCGCCCGCGGGCGACACCGCCGGGACCGTAGAGCTCCCGGCCGAGATCTTCGACGCCAAGGTCAGCATCCCGCTGATCCACCAGGTCGTCGTCGCGCAGCTTGCCGCGGCCCGCCAGGGCACGCACAAGGTCAAGACGCGTGGCGAGGTCCGCGGTGGTGGCAAGAAGCCGTACCGCCAGAAGGGCACCGGCCGCGCCCGTCAGGGCTCGACCCGCGCACCGCAGTTCGCCGGCGGTGGCGTCGTGCACGGCCCCGTGCCGCGCGACTACTCGCAGCGCACGCCCAAGAAGATGATCAGGGCCGCCCTGCGCGGTGCCCTGACCGACCGCGCCCGGCACAGCCGTATCCACGTCGTGACCGGCATCGTCGAGGGCGAGACGCCGTCGACCAAGGCCGCGAAGACGCTGCTGGGCAAGATCAGCGAGCGCAAGAACGTGCTGCTCGTCGTCGAGCGGGCCGACGAGGCCGGGTGGCTGTCCGCCCGCAACCTCCCCCAGGTGCACATCCTGGAGGCCGGCCAGCTCAACACGTACGACGTGCTCGTCTCCGACGACGTGGTCTTCACCAAGGCCGCCTTCGACCGGTTCGTCAGTGTCCCCGGTACCGGCGCCGCCGAGACCGAAGGGAGCGACGCCTGATGGCCGAGCAGACCGAACTGACCGAGGTCACCGACCAGGTGCCGGCCGCCTCGATCACCAGCAAGACCTTCACGGACCCGCGCGACCTGCTGATCAAGCCGGTCGTCTCCGAGAAGAGCTACGCGCTGCTGGACGACAACAAGTACACCTTCGTCGTCGACCCGCGCGCCAACAAGACCCAGATCAAGCAGGCCGTCGAGGCGGTCTTCCAGGTCAAGGTCACCGGGGTCAACACGATCAACCGGCAGGGCAAGCGCAAGCGCACCCGCACCGGTTTCGGAAAGCGCGCCAACACCAAGCGCGCCATCGTGACCCTTGCCGAGGGCGACCGCATCGACATCTTCGGCGGCCCGGTCTCCTAACGGGGATCGGTTCGAGTCGAAGTCCGGAATATTCCGAGGACTGAGAAATGGGTATCCGCAAGTACAAGCCGACGACCCCGGGCCGTCGTGGCTCCAGCGTCGCCGACTTCGTCGAGATCACGCGGTCCACGCCGGAGAAGTCGCTGGTCCGCCCGCTGCACAGCAAGGGCGGCCGTAACAACGCCGGTCGTGTGACCGTTCGCCACCAGGGCGGTGGCCACAAGCGCGCCTACCGAGTGATCGACTTCCGTCGGCACGACAAGGACGGCGTGCCCGCCAAGGTCGCGCACATCGAATACGACCCCAACCGCACCGCGCGCATCGCGCTGCTGCACTACGCGGACGGCGAGAAGCGCTACATCCTCGCCCCCGCCCGCCTGCAGCAGGGCGACCGGATCGAGAACGGCCCCAGCGCCGACATCAAGCCGGGCAACAACCTGCCGCTGCGCAACATCCCGGTCGGTACCACGATCCACGCGATCGAGCTGCGGCCCGGTGGCGGCGCCAAGATCTCCCGCTCCGCGGGCGCCTCGGTGCAGCTGCTGGCGAAGGAAGGCAACATGGCCACCCTTCGCATGCCGTCCGGCGAGGTCCGGATGGTCGACGTCCGCTGCCGCGCCACCATCGGTGAGGTCGGCAACGCCGAGCAGTCGAACATCAACTGGGGCAAGGCCGGCCGCATGCGGTGGAAGGGCGTTCGCCCGACCGTCCGCGGTGTCGCCATGAACCCGGTGGACCACCCGCACGGTGGTGGTGAGGGCAAGACCTCCGGTGGTCGCCACCCGGTCTCGCCCTGGGGTCAGAAGGAGGGTCGTACTCGTTCTCCCAAGAAGGCGAGCAACAAGTACATCGTCCGCCGCCGCAAGACGAACAAGAAGCGCTAGGAGCGGGTTTAGATGCCGCGGAGTCTCAAGAAGGGGCCCTTCGTCGACGACCACCTGATCAAGAAGGTGGATGTCCAGAACGAAGCAGGCACCAAGAACGTCATCAAGACCTGGTCCCGCCGCTCGATGATCGTCCCGGCCATGCTGGGCCACACGATCGCGGTGCACGACGGCCGTAAGCACGTCCCGGTGTTTGTCACTGAGTCGATGGTCGGCCACAAGCTCGGCGAGTTCGCGCCGACCCGCACCTTCCGCGGTCACGAGAAGGACGACCGCAAGGCGCGGCGTCGCTGACCAGCGGCGAGAAGCGACCGACCATGACAGACACTGAAGGGACAACCATGGAAGCCAGGGCCCAGGCGCGGTACATCCGCGTCACGCCCATGAAGGCCCGCCGCGTGGTGGACCTCATCCGTGGCATGGATGCCACGGAGGCTCAGGCGGTCCTGCGTTTCACGCCGCAGGCCGCGAGCGAGCCGGTGGGCAAGGTGCTCGACAGCGCCATCGCCAACGCCGCGCACAACTACGACCACACGGACGCCGAGTCGCTGTTCATCAGCGAGGCGTACGTGGACGAGGGTCCGACCCTGAAGCGGTTCCGGCCGCGCGCCCAGGGCCGCGCCTACCGCATCCGCAAGCGGACGAGTCACATCACCGTGGTCGTTGCCAGCAAGGAAGGGACCCGGTAATGGGCCAGAAGGTTAACCCTTACGGGTTCCGGCTCGGCATCACCACGGACTTCAAGTCCCGGTGGTACGCCGACAAGCTCTACAAGGACTACGTCAAGGAAGACGTCGCCATCCGCCGGATGATGACGCAGGGCATGGAGCGGGCCGGCATCTCCAAGGTGGAGATCGAGCGCACCCGTGACCGCGTCCGCGTCGACATCCACACCGCCCGGCCGGGCATCGTCATCGGCCGTCGCGGCGCGGAGGCCGACCGTATCCGCGGTGACCTGGAGAAGCTGACCGGCAAGCAGGTCCAGCTGAACATCCTCGAGGTCAAGAACCCCGAGATGGACGCGCAGCTGGTGGCCCAGGCGGTCGCCGAGCAGCTCTCCTCCCGGGTCTCCTTCCGCCGTGCCATGCGCAAGAGCATGCAGGGCACGCTGAAGGCCGGCGCCAAGGGCATCAAGATCCAGTGCGGTGGCCGTCTCGGCGGCGCCGAGATGTCCCGCTCGGAGTTCTACCGCGAGGGCCGGGTGCCGCTGCACACCCTGCGGGCGAACGTGGACTACGGCTTCTTCGAGGCCAAGACCACCTTCGGCCGGATCGGTGTGAAGGTGTGGATCTACAAGGGCGACGTGAAGAACATCGCCGAGGTCCGCGCCGACAACGCCGCGGCCCGTGCCGGCAACCGCCCGGCCCGTGGCGGTGGCAACGAGCGTCCGCAGCGCCGCGGTGGCGAGCGCGGCGGCCGTGGTCGTCGTCCCCAGACGGACGGTGCCGCAGCGGCCCCCAAGGCCGACGCGCCCGCTCCTGTCGAGGCGGCGGCTCCGGCTGCTGAGACCCCCGGAACGGAAGGCTAAGTACCATGCTGATCCCCCGTAGGGTCAAGCACCGCAAGCAGCACCACCCCACCCGGCGCGGTATGGCCAAGGGCGGCACGGAGCTGGCGTTCGGCGAGTTCGGCCTGCAGGCCGTCACCCCCGCCTACGTGACCAACCGGCAGATCGAGTCCGCTCGTATCTCCATCACCCGCCACATCAAGCGTGGCGGCAAGGTCTGGATCAACATCTACCCGGACCGCCCGCTGACGAAGAAGCCGGCCGAGACCCGCATGGGTTCCGGTAAGGGTTCGCCGGAGTGGTGGATCGCGAACGTCAAGCCCGGTCGGGTGATGTTCGAGCTGTCCTTCCCGAATGAGAAGGTTGCGCGCGAGGCGCTCACTCGTGCCGCGCACAAGCTTCCGATGAAGTGCCGCATCGTGCGGCGCGAGGCAGGTGAGTCGTGATGGCGGCCGGTACCAAGGCGACCGAGCTGCGCCAGCTTGGGGACGAGGACCTCGTCGGCAAGCTGCGTGAGGCCAAGGAGGAGCTGTTCAACCTCCGCTTCCAGGCGGCCACCGGACAGCTTGAGAACAACACCCGGCTCAAGACCGTCCGCAAGGAAATCGCCCGGATCTACACCCTCATGCGTGAGCGTGAGCTCGGCATCGAGACGGTGGAGAGCGCCTGATGAGCGAGAAGAATGTGACTGAGACCCCCGCCAGTGACGCGCGCGGCTTCCGCAAGACCCGTGAGGGTCTCGTGGTCAGCGACAAGATGGACAAGACCGTTGTGGTCGCTGTCGAGGACCGCGTGAAGCACGCGCTCTACGGCAAGGTCATCCGCCGCACCAACAAGCTCAAGGCACACGACGAGCAGAACGCCGCAGGCATCGGCGACCGCGTCCTCCTGATGGAGACCCGGCCGCAGTCCGCGACGAAGCGCTGGCGTGTCGTGGAGATCCTCGAGAAGGCCAAGTAACCCAGTAATTCCTGCGGGGATTCCCTCGCAGGACGGTTCCGCCAGGCTCGGCGGGCGCCACGCAGGTCAGCTTGCGTGGCGCCCGCCGGGAACCGGCAGACAAACAGGAGACAGACGTGATCCAGCAGGAGTCGCGACTTCGTGTCGCCGACAACACTGGTGCCAAGGAGATCCTTTGCATCCGTGTTCTCGGTGGTTCGGGTCGCCGCTACGCGGGCATCGGTGACGTCATCGTCGCCACCGTCAAGGACGCGATCCCCGGTGGCAACGTGAAGAAGGGCGAGGTCGTCAAGGCGGTCATCGTCCGGACCGTCAAGGAGCGCCGTCGCGCCGACGGCTCGTACATCCGCTTCGACGAGAACGCCGCCGTGCTTCTCAAGAACGACGGCGACCCCCGCGGCACCCGTATCTTCGGCCCGGTGGGCCGTGAGCTGCGCGAGAAGAAGTTCATGAAGATCGTCTCGCTCGCGCCGGAGGTGCTGTAACCGATGAAGATCAAGAAGGGCGACCTGGTCCAGGTCATCACCGGCAAGGACAAGGGCAAGCAGGGCAAGGTCATCGTGGCCTTCCCCCGCGAGGACCGGGTCCTGGTCGAGGGTGTCAACCGGGTCAAGAAGCACACCAAGGCCGGCCAGACCGACCGCGGTTCGAAGACCGGCGGGATCATCACCACCGAGGCGCCGATCCACGTCAGCAACGTGCAGCTGGTTGTTGAGAAGGACGGCAAGAAGGTCGTGACCCGCGTCGGCTACCGCTTTGACGACGAGGGCACCAAGATCCGCGTTGCCAAGCGGACCGGTGAGGACATCTGAGATGACTACTGCAACTTCAGGTGCCGCTACCACCAGCACCGCTCCGCGTCTCAAGACGCGCTACCGCGAGGAGATCGCGGGCAAGCTGCGTGAGCAGTTCGACTACGCGAACGTCATGCAGGTCCCCGGTCTCACCAAGATCGTGGTCAACATGGGTGTGGGCGACGCCGCCCGCGACTCCAAGCTGATCGAGGGCGCGATCCGCGACCTCGCCACGATCACCGGCCAGAAGCCGCAGGTCACCAAGGCCCGTAAGTCCATCGCGCAGTTCAAGCTGCGTGAGGGTCAGCCGATCGGCGCGCACGTCACGCTGCGCGGTGACCGGATGTGGGAGTTCCTGGACCGCCTGCTGTCGCTGGCGCTGCCGCGTATCCGCGACTTCCGGGGCCTGTCGCCGAAGCAGTTCGACGGCCGGGGCAACTACACCTTCGGTCTCACGGAGCAGGTCATGTTCCACGAGATCGACCAGGACAAGATCGACCGGGTCCGGGGCATGGACATCACCGTGGTCACCACGGCGACCAACGACGACGAGGGTCGTGCCCTCCTTCGTCACCTCGGCTTCCCGTTCAAGGAGAACTGACCGTGGCGAAGAAGGCTCTGATCGCTAAGTCGGCTCGCAAGCCCAAGTTCGCTGTGCGCGCGTACAACCGCTGCCAGCGCTGTGGCCGGCCGCACTCCGTCTACCGCAAGTTCGGCCTGTGCCGCGTGTGCCTTCGTGAGATGGCCCACCGTGGCGAGCTGCCGGGCGTGACCAAGAGCTCCTGGTAGTCCTCTCCCGGACATCAGGACCCGATCCACTACGCCGTAGGTCCCCGCACCACACCCGCTCCCGGCTCAAGCCGGGGGAGAGGGACGGAGCAGACAGGAAACCCCGGCGAGAGAGGCCCAGGGCCAACTCATGACCATGACCGACCCCATCGCAGACATGCTGACCCGTCTGCGGAACGCTAACTCGGCGTACCACGACGAAGTCGGGATGCCGTTCAGCAAGATCAAGTCGCACATCGCGGAGATCCTCCAGCAGGAGGGTTACATCACCGGCTGGAAGGTCGAGGAGGCCGAGGTCGGCAAGAACCTCATCCTCGAGCTGAAGTTCGGCCCCAACCGCGAGCGCTCGATCGCCGGCATCAAGCGGATCAGCAAGCCGGGTCTTCGGGTCTACGCAAAGTCCACCAACCTGCCTCGGGTGCTGGGCGGCCTGGGCGTGGCGATCATCTCCACGTCGCACGGTCTGCTCACCGGCCAGCAGGCGCAGAAGAAGGGCGTGGGTGGGGAAGTCCTCGCCTACGTCTGGTAACCGGGAAAGAGAGGTAGAGCAATGTCGCGCATCGGCAAGCTGCCCATCTCGGTTCCCGCCGGAGTGGACGTCACCATCGACGGCCGCACGGTTGCGGTGAAGGGCCCCAAGGGCTCCCTCACCCACACCGTTGCCGCGCCGATCGAGATCGCAAAGGGCGAGGACGGCGTGCTGCTGGTCACCCGCCCCAACGACGAGCGTGTCTCGAAGGCCCTGCACGGCCTGTCCCGCACGCTGGTGGCGAACATGATCACCGGCGTGACCGCGGGCTACAGCAAGTCCCTTGAGATCAGCGGAGTCGGGTACCGCGTCCAGGCGAAGGGCTCCAACCTGGAGTTCGCGCTGGGATACAGCCACCCGATTCTCGTCGAGGCCCCCGAGGGCATCTCCTTCAAGGTCGAGTCCCCGGTGAAGTTCTCCGTCGAGGGCATCGACAAGCAGAAGGTCGGCGAAGTGGCCGCCAATATCCGCAAGCTGCGGAAGCCTGACCCGTACAAGGCGAAGGGCGTCAAGTACGCCGGCGAAGTCATCCGCCGCAAGGTCGGAAAGGCTGGTAAGTAGCCATGGCATACGGTGTGAAGATCGCCAAGGGCAAGGCGTACAAGGGTGCGGCGCTCAAGCGGCGCCACATTCGGGTCCGCAAGCGCGTCAACGGTACGACCGAGCGCCCGCGCCTGGTGGTGACGCGGTCCAACCGCGGCATCGTGGCGCAGGTCATCGACGACCTCGCGGGCCACACGCTCGCGTCGGCGTCGACCCTCGACGCGTCCATCCGCGGCGGCGAAGGCGACAAGAGCGCCAAGGCGAAGCAGGTCGGCCAGCTCGTGGCCGAGCGTGCGAAGGCCAAGGGCGTCGAAGCTGTCGTATTCGACCGTGGCGGCAACCAGTACGCTGGGCGGATCGCCGCCCTGGCGGACGCCGCCCGCGAAGCCGGTCTGAAGTTCTGACCGGTTCCGTTAGCTAGCGGATAACGAAGAGAGGTAATTCCAATGGCTGGACCCCAGCGCCGCGGAAGCGGTGCCGGTGGCGGCGAGCGACGGGACCGTAAGGACCGGCGGGACGGCGGCCAGCAGGCCGAGAAGACCGCCTATGTCGAGCGGGTCGTCGCGATCAATCGCGTCGCCAAGGTTGTGAAGGGTGGTCGTCGCTTCAGCTTCACCGCGCTGGTCGTGGTGGGCGATGGTGACGGCACCGTCGGTGTCGGCTACGGCAAGGCCAAGGAGGTGCCGGCCGCCATCGCCAAGGGTGTTGAGGAGGCCAAGAAGCACTTCTTCAAGGTCCCCCGTATCCAGGGCACCATCCCGCACCCGATCCAGGGCGAGAAGGCCGCGGGCGTCGTCCTGCTCAAGCCGGCTTCCCCCGGTACCGGTGTGATCGCCGGTGGCCCGGTGCGCGCCGTGCTGGAGTGCGCGGGCATCCACGACGTGCTGTCCAAGAGCCTCGGCTCGGACAACGCGATCAACATCGTGCACGCCACGGTGGCCGCGCTCCAGGGCCTTCAGCGGCCCGAGGAGATCGCCGCCCGCCGCGGTCTGCCGATCGAGGATGTCGCGCCGGCCGCGCTGCTGCGCGCCCGAGCCGGGGTCGGTGTGTGATGGCGCGCCTGAAGGTCACGCAGACCAAGTCCTACATCGGCAGCAAGCAGAACCACCGTGACACCCTGCGTTCGCTCGGGCTCAAGCGCCTGCACGACGTCGTGGTCAAGGAGGACCGCCCGGAGATCCGCGGCATGGTCCACACCGTCCGCCACCTCGTCACGGTCGAGGAGGTCGACTGATCATGGGTGACAACCCGATCAAGGTGCACAACCTCCGTCCGGCTCCGGGCGCCAAGACCGCCAAGACCCGTGTGGGTCGCGGCGAGGCGTCCAAGGGCAAGACGGCCGGTCGTGGTACCAAGGGCACCAAGGCCCGTTACCAGGTTCCGGAGCGCTTCGAGGGCGGGCAGATGCCCCTCCACATGCGCCTCCCGAAGCTCAAGGGCTTCAAGAACCCGTTCCGCACCGAGTACCAGGTCGTCAACCTGGACAAGCTCGCCGCCCTCTACCCCGAGGGTGGTGAGGTCACCGTTGCCGACCTGGTCGCCAAGGGTGCCGTGCGCAAGAACCAGCTCGTCAAGGTGCTCGGCGCCGGCGACGTCTCCGTGGCTCTGCAGGTGACCGTGGACGCGGTCTCCGGCTCCGCCAAGGAGAAGATCACCGCGGCCGGCGGTACCGTCACCGAGCTCGTCTGAGCCGGATGTGCAACCCGACCGGGGACGCCCAGTACCTCAGGGCGTCCCCGGTCGTTCATTTCTGTGAATTTTCCCTGGCCGATGGGTCATTCCTACCGGGGCCACGTCGCCGGTAAGGTGGCCGAGCCCCTATCCGTCAGAAATCTCACCAGAGACCGTCCTTCCGCCGTGGCGCGGGGGGTGCAGGAGGCACCGTGCTCACCGCGTTCGCCCGGGCGTTCAGGACGCCCGACCTGCGCAAGAAGCTGCTCTTCACGCTGGCCATCATCGTGGTGTACCGGCTGGGCGCGCACGTCCCGGTGCCCGGTATCGACTTCGGCGTCGTCAATGACTGTGTGAAGCAGACGAAGGGCAACAACAGCCTCTTCGGTCTGGTCAACATGTTCAGCGGCGGAGCTCTGCTCCAGCTCACCATCTTCGCGCTCGGGATCATGCCGTACATCACGGCGAGCATCATCCTGCAACTGCTGACCGTGGTGATTCCGCGGCTGGAGGCCCTGAAGAAGGAGGGGCAGGCCGGCACCACCAAGATCACGCAGTACACCCGGTACCTGACGGTCGCGCTGGCGATCCTGCAGGGCACCGGTCTGGTGGCGACCGCCCGCTCCGGCAACCTCTTCTCGACCTGCTCCAAGGGCAACGACATCGTCCCGAACCAGTCGATCTTCACCACCGTCACCATGGTGACCTGCATGACCGCGGGCACCGTGATGATCATGTGGCTGGGCGAGCTGATCACCGACCGCGGTATCGGCAACGGCATGTCGATCCTGATGTTCGTCTCGATCGCGGCCGGCTTCCCCGGCTCGCTGTGGGGCATCAAGGTCTCCGGCACCATCGCGGGCGGCTGGGTCGAGTTCCTCGCGGTGATTCTGATCGGCCTGGTCATGGTCGGCCTGGTGGTCTTCGTCGAACAGGCCCAGCGCCGTATCCCGGTGCAGTACGCGAAACGCATGATCGGCCGCCGGTCCTACGGCGGCACCTCGACGTACATCCCGCTCAAGGTGAACCAGGCCGGTGTGATCCCGGTCATCTTCGCCTCCTCGCTGCTCTACATCCCGGCGCTGATCGTGCAGTTCTCCGGGTCGACGGCCGGCTGGGCACAGTGGATCGAGCGCAACTTCACCAAGGGTGATCACCCGGCGTACATGGCCGCGTACTTCCTGCTGATCGTCTTCTTCGCCTTCTTCTACGTCGCGATCTCCTTCAACCCCGAAGAAGTAGCCGACAATATGAAGAAGTATGGTGGGTTCATCCCGGGTATCCGGGCCGGTCGCCCCACCGCTGAATACCTGAGTTACGTGCTCAACCGCATCACGTGGCCCGGTTCGCTGTACCTGGGCCTGATCGCCCTCGTTCCGACGGTCGCGATCGCGATCTTCAACGGGAGCAACGGCAACTTCCCTCTGGGTGGCACCAGCATCCTCATCATCGTCGGTGTGGGTCTGGAGACCGTGAAGCAGATCGAAAGCCAGCTCCAGCAGCGTAACTACGAAGGGTTCCTCCGCTGATGCGTATCGTCCTGGTCGGGCCGCCCGGCGCAGGCAAGGGAACGCAGGCCGCGTTCCTCGCCAAGAACCTCTCGATCCCGCACATTTCCACGGGCGACCTGTTCCGCGCCAACATCAACCAGGGCACCGACCTGGGCAAGCAGGCGAAGGCGTACATGGACGCCGGCGACCTGGTGCCCGACGAAGTCACCATCGGCATGGCCGAGGACCGGCTGGAGCGCCCGGACGCCGCCGGCGGCTTCCTGCTGGACGGCTTCCCGCGCAACGAGCACCAGGCGCGGGCGCTGGACGCCTACCTGGCCCGGCACGACATCGCGCTCGACGGCGTGCTGGACCTGGAGGTCCCGGAGGAAGAGGTGGTCAAGCGGATCGCCGGCCGCCGGATCTGCCGCAACGACAGCGCGCACGTCTTCCACGTCGAGTACAAGCAGCCGAAGACCGAGGGTGTCTGCGACGAGTGCGGCGGCGAGCTGTACCGGCGTGACGACGACGCCCCGGACAAGGTCCGCAACCGGCTGGAGATCTACCACCGCGAGACCGAGCCGATCATCGACTACTACAAGAAGCAGGGCCTGGTGGTGACGATCTCCGCGCTCGGCGCGGTGGCCGACGTCACCGGGCGGGCCATGGCGGCCCTGCGCGCGGACGCGGACAGCGAGCAGAGCGCGTAGCCCACCTGGTACCGGCCCGGCCGGTACGCGTACCTCCCACGGCCGTGGTGCCCCGACGGGCGCCACGGCCGTATGGTTGGTGGAGGCAAGGACTTACCGCAGCAACGACTTACGGCAGTAGCGACTCACGGCAGCAAGGAAGGCATCAGCCGCGATGGTGGAGCTGAAGACCCCGGAGCAGATCGCCAAGATGCGGGAGGCCGGTCTGGTCGTCGCGGCGATCCACGAGGCGACCCGGGCGGCGGCCGTACCGGGCGCCAGCACCAAGGACCTGGACGAGGTCGCCGCGAAGGTGATCGCCGACCACGGCGCCAAGCCCAACTTCCTGGGCTACGGCGGCTTCCCCGGCAACATCTGCACGTCGGTCAACGACGTGGTGGTGCACGGCATCCCGGACGCCGTGACGGTGCTCAAGGACGGCGACATCCTCGCGATCGACGCGGGCGCCATCGTCGACGGCTGGCACGGCGACGCGGCCTTCACCTGCCTGGTGGGCACCGGACACGCCCCGGAGCTGGCCGAGTTGAGCCGGGTCACCGAGGAGTCCATGTGGGCCGGCATCGCCGCCTTCCGCAAGGGCAGCCGGCTGGACGACATCTCGCAGGCGGTCGAGTCGTACATCCGCCGCCAGCCGCGGCCGTCCTCGGGCAAGTACGGCATCGTGGAGGGGTACGGCGGCCACGGCATCGGCACCCAGATGCACATGGACCCGCACGTGCTCAACTACGTCACCAAGAAGCGCGGCCGCGGCATCCGGCTGGTGCCCGGGCTGTGCCTGGCGATCGAGCCGATGGTGACACTCGGCACACCGCACACCCACGTGCTGGAGGACGAGTGGACCGTCAAGTCCGACGACGGCTCCTGGTCCGCGCACTGGGAGCACACCATCGCGCTCACCGAGCAGGGCCCGCTGGTGCTCACCGCCCCTGACGGGGGCAAGGCCAAGCTGGCGGAGTACGGCATCACCACCGCCCCCGACCCGCTTCGTTAGCGCCTTCTCGACTCCGGCCGGCTGAACCCGTCCTTCGGCTCGCCGGCGAGGGGTGGCCTCCGCGCGTAACGATCACGCTCGGTGGGCATACATCTCGATTCGTGTTTCAGCGGCGCTTGCCGTAGACTCATATGTCGGCCCCGCGTGTCTTCCGGCATGTCCGGAGCCGACCCCGGTAGCCGATCCCGAAAGCAGGACATGGCCAAAAAGCAAGGCGCCATCGAGATCGAGGGCACCGTGATCGAGTCTCTGCCGAATGCGATGTTCAAGGTGGAACTGCAGAACGGTCACAAGGTCCTCGCGCACATCAGCGGCAAGATGCGGATGCACTACATCCGAATCCTTCCGGATGACCGGGTCGTCGTGGAGCTGTCTCCCTACGACCTGACGCGCGGACGGATCGTCTACCGATACAAGTAACCCGCTTGTAGATCTCACCACGACCCGGAGAACCTCAGTCCCATGAAGGTCAAGCCGAGCGTCAAGAAGATCTGCGACAAGTGCAAGGTGATCCGCCGTCACGGCCGGGTCATGGTCATCTGCGACAACCTGCGCCACAAGCAGCGCCAGGGCTGACGCCCGCCGACCACCCCTGCACCAGCAGAACTTCGCGCGACGCACCACGCGTACATACGCAGTTCCCATCCCCGTCCGGTACGGGGATGACACCCCCGGTGGAGGCCGGGGACCCGTTCCGTACCTGGTACGGCGGAAGGGAACCCGGAACTGCGGAAGACCTCCGAGAACACCAGGAGCCAAGCACATGGCACGCCTTTCAGGCGTTGACCTCCCGCGCGAGAAGCGCGTGGAGATCGCCCTCACCTACGTCTTCGGCATCGGGCGCTCGCGCGCCCAGGAGATCCTGAAGAACACCGGTGTGAACCCCGACACCCGCGTCCGCGACCTTGCCGAGGAAGACCTCGTCAAGATCGGCAAGTGGGTCGACGAGAACTACACGACCGAGGGTGACCTCCGCCGTGAAGTCCAGGCCGACATCCGCCGCAAGGTCGAGATCGGCTGCTACCAGGGTCTGCGCCACCGTCGGGGCCTGCCGGTCCACGGCCAGCGCACTCACACCAACGCCCGCACCCGCAAGGGCCCGCGTCGCGCCATCGCCGGTAAGAAGAAGCCGGGCAAGAAGTAGTCCGACAGCCAGACCCCATCAGCGGTCTTCGCTGTAGGACCGATCACCTCCACCGGGAGAAGTTGACACATGCCTCCTAAGGGCCGTCAGGGCGCAGCCAAGAAGGTGCGCCGCAAGGAAAAGAAGAACGTCGCTCACGGGCACGCCCACATCAAGAGCACGTTCAACAACACCATCGTCTCGATCACCGACCCTGCCGGGAACGTGATCTCCTGGGCCTCCGCCGGTCACGTCGGCTTCAAGGGCTCGCGCAAGTCCACCCCCTTCGCCGCGCAGATGGCCGCCGAGTCGGCTGCCCGCCGCGCGCAGGAGCACGGCATGCGCAAGGTGGACGTCTTCGTCAAGGGTCCCGGCTCCGGCCGCGAGACCGCGATCCGCTCCCTCCAGGCCACCGGCCTCGAGGTGGGTTCGATCCAGGACGTCACCCCGACCCCTCACAACGGCTGCCGCCCGCCGAAGCGCCGCCGCGTCTGACCAGCTGATACAGGAGAACTGAGACAATGGCGCGTTACACCGGGGCCGACTGCAAGCGATGCCGTCGGGAGAAGCAGAAGCTCTTCCTCAAGGGAGCTAAGTGCGAGAGCGCGAAGTGCCCGATCGAGATCCGTCCTTACCCCCCGGGTGAGCACGGACGCGGGCGCACCAAGGACAGCGAGTACCTTCTCCAGCTTCGCGAGAAGCAGAAGTGCGCGCGTATCTACGGTGTCCTCGAGAAGCAGTTCGTGAACTACTACAAGGAAGCGAACCAGAAGACCGGCAAGACCGGTGAGAACCTTCTGCGCATCCTCGAGACCCGCCTCGACAACGTGGTGTACCGGGCCGGCTTCGCCAAGTCCCGTGACCACGCCCGTCAGCTGGTCCGGCACGGACACATCACCATCAACGGCCGCAAGACCGACATCCCGTCGGCGCGCGTGGCCGTGAACGACATCGTCGAGGTCCGCGAGCGCTCTCGTAACCTGACCCCGTTCGCGGTGGCGCAGGGCGAGGCCGGCGACAAGACCGTGCCCGCGTGGCTCGAGTCGAACGCCGGCAAGCTGCGGATTCTGGTGCACAGCATGCCCGAGCGCCAGGTGATCGACACCCAGGTGCAGGAGCAGCTCATCGTCGAGCTCTACTCGAAGTAGTAGTCGAGTAGAAGTTCGCAGGTGGGGGGTGGTGCGGCGGCCGTTTCACGACGGTTTCGCCGCGCCACCCGTACCCTCGTAGTACAGGGGGCGTCAAATAGCGGGCGCCCACGACTGAAGGACCGAACACATGCTGATCGCTCAGCGTCCCTCGTTGACCGAAGAAGTCGTCGACGAGTTCCGCTCCCGGTTCGTGATCGAGCCGCTGGAGCCGGGATTCGGCTACACCCTCGGCAACTCCCTGCGTCGTACGCTCCTCTCCTCGATCCCGGGTGCGGCTGTCACCTCGATCCGGATCGACGGGGTCCTGCACGAGTTCACCACCGTGCCGGGCGTCAAGGAGGACGTCACCGACCTCATCCTCAACATCAAGCAGCTCGTCGTCTCCTCGGAGCACGACGAGCCGGTCGTGATGTACCTGCGCAAGCAGGGCCCGGGTGTGGTCACCGCCGCCGACATCGCGCCGCCGGCCGGTGTCGAGGTGCACAACCCCGACCTGGTGCTGGCCACGCTCAACGCCAAGGGCAAGCTGGAGATGGAGCTGACCGTCGAGCGCGGTCGCGGCTACGTCTCCGCGGTGCAGAACAAGCAGCAGGGCCAGGAGATCGGCCGTATCCCGGTCGACTCCATCTACAGCCCGGTGCTCAAGGTCACCTACAAGGTCGAGGCGACCCGTGTCGAGCAGCGCACCGACTTCGACAAGCTGATCGTCGACGTCGAGACCAAGCAGGCCATGCGGCCGCGTGACGCCATGGCGTCGGCCGGCAAGACCCTGGTCGAGCTGTTCGGCCTGGCCCGCGAGCTGAACGTCGACGCCGAGGGCATCGACATGGGTCCGTCCCCGACGGACGCCGCCCTGGCCGCGGACCTGGCGCTGCCGATCGAGGAGCTGGAACTCACCGTCCGCTCCTACAACTGCCTCAAGCGCGAGGGCATCCACTCGGTGGGAGAGCTGGTGGCCCGCTCCGAGGCGGACCTGCTCGACATCCGCAACTTCGGTGCCAAGTCGATCGACGAGGTCAAGGCGAAGCTGGCCGGTATGGGCCTGGCCCTCAAGGACAGCCCGCCCGGATTCGACCCGACCGCCGCCGCCGATGCCTTCGGCGCCGACGACGACGTGGACGCGGGCTTCGTGGAGACCGAGCAGTACTGACCGTCTCCGACGGTTGACGTGTGACGTGCCCCGAAGGGGCGCGTGGGGATACCTCCCGGGCCGCCAGGCCCAGGGGGAGGACCCCGCGCCCCTTCGGGGAGCCCCGAGGCGCGAGCCTCGGGTACTGACGAGCCGGCGGCCGCCGGCTCGCACTGACATCGGTACCTGACACGGCCGGTGCAGCGTAGAAGGAGAAGGACCATGCCCCAGCCCGCTAAGGGCGCCCGTCTGGGCGGGAGTGCCGCGCACGAGAAGCTGCTGCTCGCGAACCTCGCGAAGTCGCTCTTCGAGCACGGCCGGATCACCACCACCGAGGCCAAGGCGCGCCGGCTGCGCCCGGTCGCGGAGCGGCTGATCACGAAGGCGAAGAAGGGCGACATCCACAACCGTCGCCAGGTGCTGCAGCAGATCACCGACAAGGGGATCGTGCACACCCTCTTCACCGAGATCGCGCCGCGGTACGAGAACCGCCCGGGTGGCTACACCCGCATCACCAAGATCGGCCCCCGTCGCGGCGACAACGCCCCGATGGCGGTCATCGAGCTGGTGGAAGCCCTCACCGTGCAGCAGAACGCGGTGGGCGAGGCCGAGGCCGCCACCAAGCGCTCCGCCAAGGACCGCGCCGGTGACGAGGCCCTGGCCGACGTCAAGAAGGACGCGCCGGTCGAGGACGCCGCGCCCGAGGCCGACGCGGCCGCGGACGAGGAGTCCAAGGACGCCTGAGCGTCCTGACGGTTCCCCGGATCTCCGAGGACCGACGAGCGGGCCCGCACCCTCCGGGGTGCGGGCCCGCCGCCGTATGGCGAGGGTGAGGGCGGTGCGCGCCGTGGCGTGGGCGCGGGCCGAAGCAGGTGGCACAGGCACCGGACGGGGCACCGGACCCGGGGCACGAGGCGCGAGGAGCGACGGGTGAGCGAGGGGCCGGCGGCCGGATTCGTACGGGTCAGGTTGGATCTCGGGTACGACGGGGCGGACTTCTCCGGGTGGGCGAAGCAGCGCAGCCGGCGGACGGTGCAGGGGGAGCTGGAGTCGGCGATCGGCACGGTGCTGCGGCTGCCGGACCCGGTCGAGCTGACGGTGGCGGGCCGCACGGACGCGGGGGTGCACGCGCGCGGGCAGGTGGCGCACGTGGACCTGCCGGCGGAGGTGTGGGAGCGGGAGAGCGGGAAGCTGCGGCGCCGGCTAGCCGGGCGACTGCCGTGGGATGTGCGGGTGTGGGGGGTGGCGCGGGCGCCGTCCGGGTTCGACGCGCGGTTCTCGGCGGTGTGGCGCCGCTACGCGTACCGGATCGGGGACCACCCGGGCGGGGTGGACCCGCTGCTGCGCGGCCATGTGCTGTGGCACGACCGCCCGGTGGACGTGGACCTGATGAACGACGCCGCGAAGCTGATGCTCGGCGAGCACGACTTCGCCGCGTACTGCAAGAAGCGGGAGGGCGCGACCACCATCCGCACCCTGCTCGACCTGTCGTGGGAGCGGACCGCGGACGGCCTGGCGGTGGCGACCGTACGGGCCGACGCCTTCTGCCACAACATGGTGCGGGCGCTGGTCGGCGCGATGATCCTGGTCGGCGACGGGCACCGGCCGGTCGGCTTCCCGGCGGAGGTGCTGGCCGGACGGGAGCGGCACTCGGCGGTCAACGTGGTGCGGCCGCACGGACTGACGCTGGAGGAGGTCGGCTACCCGGCGGACGAGCTGCTGGCCGCGCGCAGCCGGGAGGCCCGCAACATGCGGACGCTGCCCGGCTGCCTGGAAGGACCCGGGGTGCCAGGGCCCGCGGTGTGAGGAGCTGGGGTGTAAGGACCCGCCTCCTGGAGGTGGGTCCTTACCCGCGTCCTTACTGCTTGTTCGCCTGGGCCTGCGCCGCGTCGCGGCCGCGCTGGACGATCCGCTGGAAGGCGAAGTCCGAGGCGTCGTTGGCGGCCTGGGTGCCCGTGGTGTTGCCCGTGGTGAGGGTCTTGCCGTTCTTGAAGCCGGCGATCGCGAAGTAGGCGTACCGGCCGACCGAGTTCGAGGTCATCTGGCAGGCCACGGCGTGGCAGAAGTCGGAGATGCCGCCGCCGTTGAGCGGGGCGACGTACTGCGCGACGTTGTGCACCTTGGTGGCGCGCGCCTCGTCCGCGAAGACCGCGACGCCGACGGTGACGGCGATCTGGCCGTTGGTGTACGTGGCGCGCAGCAGCTTGGTGCAGCCGTTGGAGGCGAGCACGCCGGACAGCTGGCCGCCGGCCGCCGAGGAGCAGCTGGTGGTGCTGGCGCTGTTGGTCTTGACGTAGGTGCGGCCGCCGAGCACGAACTGCTTGCCCGGGAAGAGCGACGCCGGGGTGATGGGCGCCTTGTCCTTCGCCGCCGTGGAGAGGAAGTCCAGCGGGTTCGCGGGCGGCGGCGGGGCCACCGAGGAGAACGACGGCTCGGGCGGCAGCGGCTTCTGGCTGGCCGTGCCGCTCCCCGACGCGCTCGGGTCGGCGATGGCGTGGCCCGAGCTCTTGCCGGACATGACCACGGCGGTGGCCACACCTCCGGCTATCACCGCCACCGCGACGATCCCGCCGACCAGCATCATGACCCGGCGCCGCCGGGCCGCCCCGCTGGCCTGCTCCTCGGCCAGGGCGCCCCAGTCCGGCGTCCCCGGCTCCGAGGCCGGGCCGGGCCCCCTCGCGGGTGCCGGGCCGGTCGAGGGCGCCCCCGGCCCGGTGCCGCCGCCCGCGCCGGGACCACCCGGAGCGCCCGGCCCACCGGTGCCTTGCGGGCGGGGGAAGCCGTATCCGCCCTGGGAGGCAGGGGGTGCGGCGGGGTTGCCCGCGGTTCCGGGGGGCTGCTGCTGGGGGAAGCCGTATCCGCCCTGGCCGCCGGGAGGTGTGCCGGGGTTGCCCTGGGCGGGGGGTGGCTGCTGTTGCGGGAAGCCGTACCCGCCGGCCGGCTGGCCCGGCCGGCTCTGAGGGCCGCTCTGGGCGGGGCCGGGGTTCTGCGCCGGGCCGGGGTATTGCGCCGGGCCGGGGTTCTGGGCCGGGCCGGGCGGCGCCGGGGCGGCCTGCGTGGGGGTGTGCGGGGGCTGCTGCCCCGCGGCTGCCCCACCACCGGGCCGGCCAGGGCCTCCGGGGCCATCGGGGCCGCCCGGCCGGAAGCTGTAGGGGCCGTCGGGGGTGGCGCCCCCGGGTGCCGTGGCGGCAGGGCCCTGGGGGTCCTGCTCCGCCTCCTCCCGGGGCCGCGCGTGCTGCGGCGGGCCTGCGAAGCCGCGCCGGGGGTCGGATGTGCGGGAGGGGATGACACGTCCCTCCAGGACCTCGCGGGGGCCGTCGGAGGCTTGGTTACGGGGTTCCTGCGGGGGCTGCTGCCCCGGCCCTTCACTCATGTGGCGCATCATATTGCCGCCGAGGCCCCGGAAAAGGACTTGGGGCAGGTCCGTGGAGGCAGGGAGAATCCGGGCCATGGGTCATGTGGAAGCCGCGCACATCGAGTACTACCTCCCGGACGGCCGGGCGCTGCTCGGCGACGTCTCGTTCCGGGTCGGCGACGGCGCCGCGGTGGCCCTGGTGGGCCCCAACGGCGCGGGCAAGACGACACTGCTGCGGCTGATCTCCGGCGAGCTGAAGCCGCACGGCGGCACCGTCACCGTCAGCGGCGGCCTCGGCGTGATGCGGCAGTTCGTGGGCAGCGTCCGCGACGACCGCACCGTCCGCGACCTGCTGGTGTCCGTCGCGCACCCCCGTATCCAGGCCGCCGCGAAGGCCGTCGACGCCGCCGAGCTGGCGATCATGGCGCAGGACGACGAACCCGCGCAGATGGCGTACGCCACGGCGCTGAGCGAGTGGGCGGAGGCGCGCGGGTACGAAGCGGAGACGCTGTGGGACATGTGCACCATGGCGGCGCTCGGGGTGCCGTACGACCGGGCGCAGTGGCGCGAGGTGAAGACGCTCTCCGGCGGCGAGCAGAAGCGGCTGGTGCTGGAGGCGCTGCTGCGCGGCCCCGACGAGGTGCTGCTGCTGGACGAGCCGGACAACTACCTGGACGTGCCGGGCAAGCGCTGGCTGGAGGAGCAGATCGCGCAGACCCGTAAGACCGTGCTGTTCGTCAGCCACGACCGCGAGCTGCTGTCGCGTACCGCGGAGAAGATCGTCAGCGTGGAGACGGGCCCGGCCGGGTCCACCGCGTGGGTGCACGGCGGCGGGTTCGACACCTTCCACGAGGCCCGCAAGGAGCGGTTCGCCCGGTTCGAGGAGCTGCGCCGCCGCTGGGACGAGGAGCACGCCAAGATCAAGGCGATGGTGCTGCGGCTGCGGCAGCAGGCGGCCATCAGCCCCGACATGGCCTCCCGGTACCACGCGGCGCAGACCCGGCTGCGGCGGTTCGAGGAGGCCGGCGCGCCGCAGGAGCCGCCGCGCGAGCAGGACATCCGGATGCGGCTCCAGGGCGGCCGGACCGGGGTGCGCGCGATCACCTGCGAGCAGCTCGAACTGACCGGCCTGATGCGGCCGTTCGACCTGGAGGTGTTCTACGGCGAGCGGGTCGCGGTGCTGGGCTCCAACGGCTCGGGCAAGTCGCACTTCCTGCGGCTGCTGGCCGGGGACACGTCCGTCGCGCACACCGGGGTGCACAAGCTGGGCGCCCGGGTGGTGCCCGGGCACTTCGCGCAGACCCACGCCCATCCCGAGCTGACCGGCCGCACCCTGGTGGACATCCTGTGGGCCGAGCACGCCCGCGACCGCGGCCGCGCGATGTCCGTGCTGCGGCGGTACGAACTCGAGCGGCAGGGCGACCAGCCCTTCGACAAGCTGTCCGGCGGCCAGCAGGCCCGCTTCCAGATCCTCCTGATGGAGCTCCAGGGCACCACCGCGCTGCTGCTGGACGAGCCGACGGACAACCTGGACCTGGAGAGCGCGGAGGCCCTCCAGGACGGCCTGGAGGCGTACGACGGCACGGTCCTCGCGGTCACCCACGACCGCTGGTTCGCCCGCGCCTTCGACCGCTACCTCGTCTTCGGCTCCGACGGCCTGGTCCGCGAGACGGCGGAGCCGGTCTGGGACGAGCGCCGCGTGGACCGGCCGCGCTGACCCCCCGGGGGTGGTGCGTTCTGTCGGTCGAGGGACCACCTGTCGGTGGGTGGCTGGTCGCGCGGTTCCCCGCGCCCCTGGGTAGGTGCGGCTGCTCCCGGCCTGCCCCACAGCGCCGCGCAGCCCACCAGCGGCAGGTGGTCCCTCGACCGACAGCACCACGCACCCTGGAGGGTCGCCCCCGGCCCCCGCAGGGGATCGTTTTGACCCGGCAGGGACCACACGGGTATTCTGCGATGTCGTTATGCGTATTGGCTTGCTCTATCTCACGTGAGAGGCCCTTACGCCGGTCCACCGGGCCGATGACCAGCGGTAGGCCCATGGGTTGCGTCCCCTTGTGTCTCCAAGGCTGTCGTGATCGCCGGGTGGCCTTGTCAGGACCAACTCACCGAAGATAGCGAAGGCTAACGACCGTGCGTACGTACAGCCCCAAGCCCGGCGACGTTCAGCGCCAGTGGCATGTCATCGACGCGCAGGACGTCGTCCTGGGTCGCCTGGCCACCCAGGCCGCGACTCTCCTGCGGGGCAAGCACAAGCCCATCTACGCGCCCCACGTCGACACCGGTGACTTCGTCATCATCATCAACGCCGACAAGGTGCACCTGTCCGGGAACAAGAAGACCCAGAAGATGGCCTACCGCCACTCCGGGTACCCCGGCGGCCTGCGCTCCGTGCGCTACGACGAGCTGCTGGCCAAGAGCCCGGAGAAGGCCGTCGAGAAGGCCGTCAAGGGCATGCTCCCCAAGAACACCCTGGGCCGCCAGATGCTCACCAAGCTGAAGGTCTACTCGGGCGACCAGCACCCGCACGCTGCCCAGCAGCCGGTGCCGTTCGAGATCACCCAGGTCGCGCAGTAGTCCCGGCCACCTGCTACCAGAAAGAATCTGAGGAGAATCGTGGCTGAGACCACCGCCGAGACCGTCGTCGAGGGCGAAGAGTCCTACGACGAGATCACGACCTTCGAGTCCGAGGCCGTCGAGGGGGAGTACACCTCCGAGTCGCTCGCCTCCCGCTTCGGCGACCCGCAGCCGGCTGCCGGCACCGGCCGCCGCAAGCGCTCGATCGCCCGCGTCCGGATCATCCCCGGCAGCGGCAAGTGGAAGATCAACGGCCGCACCCTTGAGGGCTACTTCCCCAACAAGGTGCACCAGCAGGAAGTCAACGAGCCGTTCAAGGTGCTCGAGCTCGACGGTCGCTACGACGTCGTCGCCCGCATCTCCGGCGGCGGCATCTCCGGCCAGGCCGGTGCGCTGCGCCTGGGTGTCGCCCGCGCGCTCAACGAGGCGGACGTCGACAACAACCGCGGCCCGCTCAAGAAGGCCGGCTTCCTGACCCGTGACGACCGCGCGGTCGAGCGGAAGAAGGCCGGTCTGAAGAAGGCCCGCAAGGCGCCGCAGTTCAGCAAGCGCTAGTCGTCCCGACGGGGGAGTCGGGCGTTCCGCTTCACCCCCGTTCGGCGCGCAACGCAACGCCCCGGAGGCACATCGGTGCCTCCGGGGCGTTCGCATGATGAGCTAGGGGCGTATATGTGTGCTTGTACGACCCAGCGGCACCGCGACACCCAGCAGTACCGCGGCACACCGCAAGCACCGCAAAGCAGAGCCGCCGCATCGCATCGGAGGAAACACTGTGGGACGACTCTTCGGCACCGACGGGGTGCGGGGCATCGCCAACGCCGACCTGACCGCGGAGCTGGCGCTCGGGCTGTCGGTCGCGGCGGCGCATGTACTGGCCGAGGCGGGCAGTTTCGCCGGACACCGGCCGGTGGCCGTGGTCGGGCGCGATCCGCGTGCCTCGGGTGAGTTTCTGGAGGCCGCCGTGGTGGCCGGCCTGGCCAGCGCGGGCGTGGACGTCCTGCGCGTCGGTGTGCTGCCCACTCCCGCGGTGGCGTATCTCACCGGCGCGCTGGGCGCCGACCTCGGCGTGATGCTCTCCGCCAGCCACAACGCGATGCCGGACAACGGCGTCAAGTTCCTGGCCCGCGGCGGCCACAAGCTCGACGACGAGCTGGAGGACCGGATCGAGTCGATCTACGAGGAGCACCGCACCGGCGCCCCGTGGGTCCGCCCGACCGGCGCCGGCGTCGGCCGGGTCCGCGACTACGACGAGGGCTTCGACCGCTACGTCGCCCACCTGGTCGCGGTGCTGCCGAACCGGCTCGACGGCCTGAAGATCGTGCTCGACGAGGCGCACGGCGCGGCCTCCCGGGTGTCGCCCGAGGCGTTCTCCCGGGCCGGCGCCGAGGTGATCACCATCGGCGCCCAGCCCGACGGCCTCAACATCAACGACGGCTGCGGCTCCACCCACCTCGACCTGCTCAAGGCCGCCGTGGTCGAGCACGGCGCAGACCTGGGCATCGCCCACGACGGCGACGCCGACCGCTGCCTGGCCGTCGACGCGGCCGGCGAGGAGGTCGACGGCGACCAGATCCTCGCGGTGCTGGCGCTGGCGCTGCGCGAGCAGGGCACGCTGCGGGAGAACACCGTGGTCGCCACGGTGATGTCCAACCTCGGCTTCAAGCTGGCGATGGAGCGCGAGGGCATCACCTTCGTGCAGACCGCGGTCGGCGACCGCTACGTGCTGGAGGCGATGAAGGAGCACGGCTACGCGCTCGGTGGCGAGCAGTCCGGCCACGTCATCGTGCTGGACCACGCCACCACCGGCGACGGCACCCTGACCGGGCTGCTGCTGGCCGCCCGGGTCGCCGCCACCGGCCGTTCGCTCGCCGACCTGGCCACCGTCATGCAGCGGCTGCCCCAGGTGCTCGTCAACGTCCCCGACGTCGACAGGAGCCGGATGTCCCGCGCGCCCGAACTGGCCGTCGCCGTCACCGAGGCCGAGGCCGAACTCGGCACCACCGGACGGGTCCTGCTGCGCCCCTCGGGCACCGAGCCGCTGGTGCGGGTGATGGTCGAGGCCGCGGACATCGACCACGCGCGCACGGTGGCCGGCCGGCTGGCGGACCTGGTCAAGGCGACGCTCGGGTAGTGCCCGGGCCCGGCGGACGGGTACGCGTACGGGCCCGGCGGAAGGTCAGCGCGGGGCCCGGCCCGGGCCGCGCCGGGTGAACAGGCCCTTGGGATACCGCTGCACGTTGCTCGCCCAGTACCACTTCTGGGCGAGCAGCGTCAGCGTGCCGGCCATCGCGATGCCCGCCAGGTTCAGCGCGAGCTGCACGGTGGAGCCCCAGACCTCGTGCCAGTCGGTGTACGAGATGGCCAGCGCGGCGTTCGCGGCGGCCGGCACGGTGGTCACCGAGATCGCCACGCCGACCAGCGCGCCGGACTTCGCCGACGTCAGCGACAGTATTCCGGCGATTCCGGCGAGGAAGGCCACCATGAAGGAGTCCGCGGTCGGCTGCCAGATGAACTGGGTGGCCGGGTGCGGGGCGGAGAACTTCGCCTGGGTGAACAGGCCGACGGCGTTCAGGATCTCCGCGAAGGCGCCGGTGAGCAGCACCGCCAGCGGGAAGCCGATCAGCAGCGCCACCAGCGAACGCCGGGCCAGCGCCGCGTCGCGCCGGACCAGCGACGTGCAGAACCCGGCCAGCGGGCCGAACTCCGGGCCGACCACCATCGCGCCGACGATCAGGATCGAGCTGTCCAGCATCACGCCGTAGGCGGCGAGCATGGTCGCCACCGTCAGGAACGCCAGATAGGTGACGGTCAGCGAGGACTCCTCGTGGGTCTCCTCGACCAGGGACTCCCACAGCACGGCGTCGGCGCCCTCGCCCGGTGCCTCGTCCTCCGCCCGGTCGGCGCTCTTCGAGAGCGTCAACTCGACCGGCTCCACCGAGATCGAGCCGGTCTCGCTGATGCCGAGCTCGCGCAGCGCGGCCAGCAGCGGGTCGGCCGCCTCGCGGGCCACCTCGCACGTCAGCAGGTCGCCGGGCGGGTCGAGCGCGGCGCCGCGCAGCCGGGTCAGGTGGGTGGCGCCGACGGTGTTCCGTACCAGGTCGCAGACCTGCTCGGTGCGGTCGGACGGCACGATCAGCCGCAGATGAAGCACGGGTTGCTCTCCGTCGGGTAGCGCGGGGTGGGAGGGCCGGGGGGCGGGTCCGCCGCAGTGGGGCGGGGTGGTTCTGGGCGGCTGCCGGGCGCCGGCCGGTCAGAGCTTGCGCAGCCTCAGCCGCTGGACCTTGTGCCCCTCGCCCTTGCGCAGCACCAGCGTGGCGCGGCTGCGGGTGGGCAGCACGTTCTCCTCCAGGTTCGGCTGGTTGATGGTCCGCCACATCAGCCGGGCGTAGTCCAGCGCCTCCTCCTCGGGCACCTGGGTGTACTTGCGGAAGTACGAGTCCGGGTTCTGGAAGGCGGTCGCGCGCAGCTTGCGGAAGCGGTCGAGGTACCACTGCTCGATGTCCCCGGTGCGCGCGTCGACGTACACGCTGAAGTCGAAGTGGTCGGCGAGGCCGATCCGGGTGCGGCCGTCCTTGCCGGGCAGCGTGGGCTGGAGGACGTTGAGCCCCTCGACGATCAGGATGTCCGGGCGGCGCACGGTCAACCGCTCGCCGGGCACGATGTCGTAGCTCAGGTGCGAGTAGACCGGCGCGGTGACCTCGGGGCGGCCGGACTTCACGTCCACGACGAAGCGGGTGAGCGCGCGGCGGTCGTAGGACTCGGGGAAGCCCTTGCGGGCCATCAGCCCGCGCCGCTCCAACTCGGCGTTGGGCAGCAGGAATCCGTCGGTGGTGACCAGTTCCACGCGGCGCGGGGGCCGCACGGCGCCCCCGGACGGGGCCTGGGGGAGGGCGAGCAGGGCGCGCAGCACCCGGGCGGTGGTGGACTTGCCGACCGCGACGCTGCCGGCCACCCCTATCACGAACGGCGTGCCGGGCTGCACGCCGGCCGGTCCGGCCGCCGCGCCGAGGAAGGTGTTGAGTGCGCCGCGCAGCCCGCTGTGCGCGGCGATGTACAGGTTCAGCAGCCGGGACAGCGGCAGGTAGACGTCGACCACCTCCTCCAGGTCGACGACGTCGCCGAGCCCGCGCAGCCGCTCCACCTCCTCGGCGGTGAGCGTCAGCGGCGTATGGTCGCGCAGCGCGCTCCACTGGGCGCGGGTCAGGTCGACGTAGGGACTCGTGGCGGCGGCGAGCGGCGGCGTGGTCGGCACCGGGCCATTGTCCAGTGGCCGCGGGCCGGCGGTGCCGCGGGGGCGGGTGCGGACGGCGTTCAGGTCGCCCGCCGCGCCCTAAGCTGACCTCCATGGACGGCAGCACGCGGCAGGGCGGTCCGGTCGGGACGGCGCCCCGGACCGCATCCCGGACCGCATCCCGGACGGCACTCGGTACGGTCCCCGGCACCGCAGCGGGCGCGGCGTGATCGTCGGCGTCGGCATCGACGTTGCCGAGATCCAGCGCTTCGAGGCGGCTCTGGCCCGCACCCCGGGCATGGCCGGACGCCTCTTCACCCCGGCCGAGTTGCTGCTGCCCTCCGGCGCCCCGCGCGGGTCCGCCTCGCTGGCGGCCCGCTTCGCCGCCAAGGAGGCCCTCGCCAAGGCGCTGGGCGCGCCCGCGGGCCTGCAGTGGCTCGACGCGGAGATCACCACGTCCCCGGCCGGCCAGCCGCACCTCGCCGTCCAGGGCACCGTCGCCGCCCACGCCGCCGCTCTCGGCGTCCGCAACTGGCACGTCTCGCTCTCCCACGACGCGGGCATCGCCTCGGCCGTGGTCATCGCCGAGAGCTGAGACCGCGACGGCTCACCTCGGCCGGGCCCCGGAGCGGGCACCACGGGTCGGCTTGGCGTGGCAGGGAGTTCGGCTGCTCCGTAAGCTCGGGAGGGGCGCCGAGCGGAAGGTTGCTGATGAGGTACGGGCACAGTGTGGAGACCGTGCGGCGGGGCGAGGCGGCGCTGATGGCGCGGGTGCCGGAGGGCGCGCTGATGCAGCGCGCGGCGGCCGGGCTGGCCACCGCGGGCGCGGACCTGCTGGGACGGGTCTACGGAGCGCGGGTGGCGGTGCTGGTGGGCAGCGGCGCGAACGGCGGGGACGCGCTCTTCGCGGCGGCGCGGCTGGTCCGCCGGGGCGCGGCGGCGACCGCGGTGCTGCTGAACCCGGAGCGGGCGTACGCCGAGGGGCTGGCGGCGTTCCGGGCGGCCGGGGGACGGGCGGTGACGGCGGACGAGGGTGCGCGGGCCGTCGCGCGGGCGGACCTGGTGCTGGACGGCGTGACCGGCATCGGCGGCAAGGGCGGGCTGCGGCCCGAGGCGGCCGACCTCGCGCGGGCCGCCCAGGACGCGCGGGCCGCGGTGCTCGCCGTGGATCTGCCCAGCGGGGTGGACGCCGACACCGGCGAGGTGCACGGCCCGGCGGTGCGCGCGGACGCGACCGTCACGTTCGGCACGTACAAGCCCGGGCTGCTGATCGACCCGGCGGCGGGGTTCGCCGGGGCGCTGCGGCTGGTGGACATCGGCCTGGACGGCGACCTCGGGGCGCCCGAGTTGGCGGCGCTCCAACACGCCGACGTGGCCGCGCTGCTGCCGCGGCCGAGCGGGGAGAGCGACAAGTACCGGCGGGGCGTGGTCGGGGTGGCCGCCGGGTCGGAGCGGTACCCGGGCGCGGCGGTGCTCGCGGTGTCCGGGGCGCTGCGCGGCGGCGCGGGCGCGGTGCGGTACGCCGGGCCCGGCGGGGCGGCGGTGCTGGCCCGGCACCCGGAGACCCTGGTGTCGGCCGGATCACCGCGCTCCGCGGGGCGGGTGCAGGCGTGGGTGGTCGGGCCCGGGCTCGGCGACACCGCGGACGCGCACACCGCGGTGGGCGACGCGCTGGCCGCGGACGTGCCGATCCTGGTCGACGCGGACGGGCTGCGGCTGCTGACCCCCGAGGCGGTCCGGCGGCGTACGGCGGCCACCGTGCTGACCCCGCACGCCGGGGAGGCGGCGGCGCTGCTCGGCTGGGCGCGCGAGGAGGTGGAGGGGCGGCGGCTGCACGCGGTGCGCGAGTTGGCCGCGCGGTTCGGGGCGACCGTGCTCCTCAAGGGCTCCACGACCCTGGTGGCCGACCCGGACCCGGCCCGCCCGGTGCGGGTCAACGCGACGGGCAGCGCGTGGCTGGCCACGGCCGGCAGCGGCGACGTGCTGTCCGGGCTGACCGGTTCGCTGCTCGCGGCCGGCCTCGCGGCCCAGGACGCCGCCTCGGTCGGCGCCTACCTGCACGGCCTGGCGGCCAGGCTGACCGAGGTCCCGCTGACCGCGCTCGACCTCGCCGACGCGCTGCCCCGCGCCTGGCGGAACGTGTCGGGCTAGGGCTTGCCGCCGTCAGACCCGGGGGACCAGGTCGCGGTCGGGTCGCCTGGTCCGCGCAGCCCGCTCAGCTTGTCGGGGTTGACCTGGAAGCGCAGCTCGCTGATCAGGCCGTCGGTGACTTCGAAGGTCAGCGCGCCGACGGGGTGGCCGCCGAGGGTGAACAGCACGCCGGGCTGCCCGTTGATGCCGGCCGCCCGCACGACGACGTCGGCCAGTTCCGGCTTGGCGAGCACCCCCAGCATCCAGCGGGCGACGCGGTCGGGCCTGCGCAGCGGCCTGGTCGCCGCGGTGACCTTTCCGCCGCCGTCGGACCAGGAGGTCACGTCGGGCGCGAGCAGTTCCATCAGCGCGTTGACGTCGCCGCCCGCGCTGGCGGCGAGGAACCGCTCGGTCAGTTCCCGCCGCGCCGCCTGGTCGACGTCCTCGGTGTCGTAGCGGGGGCGGCCGGCCTGGACGTGGTTCCTGGCGCGGTGTGCGGTCTGCCGTACGGCCGGCTCCGTACGGTCCAGGAACCCCGCGATCTCGCCATAGCCGTAGCCGAAGACGTCGTGCAGCACGAACACCGCCCGCTCCAGCGGGCTCAGCGACTCCAGGACCACCAGCATCGCCATCGACACCGAGTCCGCGCGTTCGGCGTGTTCGGCCGCGTCCGGGCTCGCCAGGCCGGTCAGCAGCGGCTCCGGCAGCCACGGTCCGACATACGTCTCCCGGGTGGCACGCGCCGACGTCAGGCGGTTCAGGCACAGATTCGTGACGGTGCGCACCAGATACGCCGTCGGGCGCTCCACCCTCGTACGGTCCACCGCCGCCCACTTCAGCCAGGCGTCCTGCAGCACATCCTCCGCGTCCGCCACGCTCCCGAGCATCCGGTACGCCGTCGAGAAGAGCAGCGCCCGGTCCCGGGTAAACGGCTCCACCGCCGCCCCCCCGACCACCTCGCCCTCCCCCGACTCCCCCTCAAAAAACCCGCGCATACGCCCACGCTATCCCGACCCCCGAGCAACCGGCCCCCGGCGGGTATCTGGGGCAGGCCCGGGTGAGCCGCACTTATCCGGGGACGCGGGGAACTGCGCGCGCAACCGGTCACCGGCGGGTGCTCGGCGGCGAAGCCGGAACTGTCGCGGCGGGGTGCCGGGGGACCCGCGGGTACACGCGGCGAGCAGCCACTCCCCAGGGGCGCGGGGAACTGCGCGCGCAACCGGTCACCGGCGGGTGCTCGGCGGCGAAGCCGGAACCGTCGCGGCGGGGAGCCGGGGGACCCGCGGGTATACGCGGCGAGCAGCCACTCCCCAGGGGCGCGGGGAACTGCGCGCGCAACCGGTCACCGGCGGGTGCCCGGCGCCGAGGCCGGAACCGTCGCGGCGGGGTGCCGGGGGACCCGCGGGTATACGCGGCGAGCAGCCACTCCCCAGGGGCGCGGGGAACTGCGCGCGCAACCGGTCACCGGCGGGTGCTCGGCGGCGAAGCCGGAACCGTCGCGGCGGGGTGCCGTGGCCCGTTTCTGCGGCGGGAGCCGAATTGCGGGGTGCCGTCGCCCGTTTCTGCGGCGGGAGTCGAATTGCGGGGTGCCGTCGCCCGTTCCTGCGGCGGGAGCCGAATTGCGGGGAGCCGTCACCCGTACCCGCGGCGGGAGCCGAATTGCGGGGAGCCGTCACCCGTACCCGCGGCGGGAGCCGAGCTGCGGGGTGCCGTCACCCGTACCCGCGGCGGGAGCCGAACCGCGGGGCCCGGGCCTGCGACACTTGCACGTGCGCAACGCGCAAAACCGCACCCGGACCGACGCCCGACAAGAAGATTCCGCACCGCACCCACAAGTCACCGCAAGGACCACCGCCATGGACACCGACTCCGCCGTCGCCCCCGCGCTTCGCGCCACCGCACGGATCGACCTCGCCGCGCTCCGCTCGAACGTGGCCGCGCTGCGCGCGCACGCGCCCGGCGCGGCGTTCATGGCCGTGGTGAAGGCGGACGCGTACGGCCACGGCATGGTGGCGTGCGCGCGGGCCGCTCAGCAGGCCGGCGCGGAGTGGCTCGGCGCGGCCACCCCGCAGGAGGCCCTCGCGTTGCGGGCGGCCGGCCTCGGCGGCAGGGTGCTGTGCTGGCTGTGGACCCCCGGAGGGCCCTGGCAGGAGTGCGTGGAGGCGGACATCGACGTGACGGTCAGCGCCCGTTGGGCGCTCGACGAGGTGGTCGCGGCGGCCCGCGCGGCGCACCGCACCGCACGGGTCCAGCTCAAGATCGACGCGGGCCTGGGCCGTAACGGCGCGCAGCCCGCCGACTGGCCGGACCTGACCCGCGCGGCACGCGCCGCCGAACGGGCCGGCGCGATCCGCGTCACCGGCGTGTGGTCCCACTTCTCGTGCGCCGACGAGCCCGACCACCCCTCGATCGCGCGCGAGCTCGGCGTGTTCCGTACCGCCCTCGCGCAGGCCGCGGAGGCCGGGCTCGACCCGGAGGTGCGGCACCTGGCGAACTCGCCCGGCACGCTCACCCTCCCCGAGGCCCACTTCGACCTGGTGCGGCCGGGCGTGGCGATGTACGGCATCTCGCCGGTGCCGCAGATCGGCGGCCCCGCGGACTTCGGGCTGCGCCCCGTGATGACGCTCGCGGCCCGGCTCGCCTCGGTCAAGCGCGTCCCCGGCAACCACGGCGTGAGCTACGGCCATATGTACGTCACCCCGGGTGAGACCACGCTTGCCCTGGTCCCGCTGGGGTATGCAGACGGTGTACCGCGGCATGCGTCGGGCAGCGGCCCGGTGCTCGTGGCCGGCAAGTGGCGGACGGTGGCGGGACGGGTGGCGATGGACCAGTTCGTGGTGGACCTCGGCGGCGACACCGCGGCGCCGGGCGACGAGGCGGTGCTCTTCGGTCCGGGCGACGCGGGCGAGCCCACCGCCGAGGACTGGGCGCGCGCCTGCGGCAGCATCGCGTACGAGATCGTCACCCGGATCGGCCCGCGGGTGCCGCGCGTGTACGTGGGCGAGGTGGCATGAGCGGCCAGGCCCAGGGGGCGCGGTCGGCGGGCTTCCGCGCGCCGGCGTGCATCGATCGGGTCCAGTGCGCCCCCACGTCCGGCCGGCCCGGCCGGAGTGCCGCCTCCGCACCGACGGGGAGTGGCTGACCGATGGCGGAGGGAGCGGGGATGAAGTGGGAGCGGGCCGGGCTGGTCGGCGCCGCGATCGGCGTGGTGGCGGCCGGCGCGGCCGCGGGCGTGGCGATCGAACGGGCCACCGTCGGCCGCGGGATGCGCCGCCGCGCGCAGCTCGCGCTCGATGCCGCGGGCCCGTACGGCAGCCTGCGCGGCACCCCTGGCGTCGCGGTGGCCGAGGACGGCACCGAGCTGTACTACGAGGTGGACGAGCCGCCGCCCGCACCGGAGCCGGAGAGCCCGCCGCCACCCGCCAGGTCCGCCCGTCCCGCCAATCGCGGCTGGCTGCGCGCCCGCCGCGCCGAGTCCGACGCCGAGTCCGGGGCCGGGCCGGAGGCCGAAGGGGCGCCGCAGCCGCCGGTCACCGTGGTCTTCTCGCACGGGTACTGCCTCAACCAGGACTCCTGGCACTTCCAGCGGGCGCTGCTGCGCGGCGCGGTGCGGGCGGTGTACTGGGACCAGCGCAGCCACGGCCGCAGCGAGCGCGGCCGGGACCAGCTCGCGGGCGAGCCGGCCACCATCGACGAGCTGGGCCGCGACCTGAAGGCGGTGCTCGACGCGGCGGTGCCGCAGGGCCCGGTGGTGCTGGTCGGGCACTCCATGGGCGGGATGACGGTGATGGCCTTCGCGGACCAGTTCCCGGAGTACGTCCGCGAGCGCGTCGCCGGAGTCGCGCTGATTTCCACTTCGGCGGGCAAGCTCGCCGCGGTGCCGCTGGGTCTTCCCGCGGTCGGCGCGCGGGCCTTTCGGGCGCTCGCGCCCGGCATGCTGCGGGTGATGGGCCGCCAGGCGGAGCTGGTGGAGCGCGGTCGGCGGGCCACCGCCGAGCTGTTCGCCGGCGTCATCAAGCGCTACAGCTTCGGTTCCAGCGACGTCGATCCGGGCGTGGCCCGCTTCGCCGAGCGGCTGATCGAGGGCACCCCGATCGACGTGGTGGCCGAGTTCTACCCGGCGTTCACCGAGCACGAGAAGAGCGAGAAGCTCGCCGCGCTCGCCGGCCCGCCCGCGCTGGTGCTGGCCGGCGACAAGGACCTGCTGACGCCGAGCGCGCACAGCGCGGACATCGCCGAGAAGCTGCCCGGCGCCGAGCTGGTGGTGGTGCCGGGCGCCGGTCACCTCGCGCTGCTGGAGCAGCCCGAGGTGGTGGGGGCCGCGCTGGCGGGGCTGATCGCGAAGGCCGCGGACGGCGTGCGCGCCCCCGTACCGCAGCGGCTGCGCGACCTGACGGCCACCATCGACGCGTAGCATTCGCCTTCATGGGCAAACCGCACGACCCTTATCCCGCGGCCGCGGGCACCGCAGAAGACGCGCACGCGGTCCGGATCACCGTACGCACCGCGGATCACATGCGTGAGCTGGGCAGACGGCTCGCCGCGCTGCTGGTTCCCGGCGATCTGGTGCTGCTCACCGGTGAGTTGGGCGCCGGCAAGACCACGCTCACCCGCGGGCTGGGCGAGGCGCTCGGCGTGCGCGGCGCGGTCACCTCGCCGACGTTCGTCATCGCCCGGGTGCACCCCTCGCTCACCGGCGGACCGGCGCTGGTGCACGTCGACGCGTACCGCCTCGGCGGCGGCCTCGACGAGATGGAGGACCTGGACCTCGACGTCTCCCTGCCGGAGTCCGTGGTGGTGGTGGAGTGGGGCGAGGGCAAGGTCGAGGACCTGTCGGACGCGCGGCTCCAGGTGGTGATCGGCCGCACGATCGGCGAGGAACGGGACCACGCGGCGGGCGGGGAGCCGCCCCACCCGGGCCCGGACGACGCCCTCGGGCCGGAGCCGGAGGGCGCCGACGACACGCGCGAGGTGACCGTGATCGGAATCGGGCCGCGCTGGGTCGGGCAGGACCTCACACCGCTGGTCTTCTGAGCGGCCGAGCGAGCGGCCGACCGAGCGGTCCGCCGAGCAGTCGGACCCGCGGTCGGCCATGCGGTCCGCCGAGCCGGAGGTTACGCCGACAGGCTGTCGGGAAGATGTTGCGCGAGGGTGGGTGGCCGTGGTGTGCTGGTAGCGGACACCTGCTTAGGGTTGCCTAACTTCTCTTCCCGGGGAGGCGCGCATGACGGCCCACGACGACGCTGCTGCACAGGCCCCGGCGCCTGCTGTGCCCAGGGTGCCCACGGTGCGGGACGTCCTCGCGTCCTGCGCCGCCGCGCGCACCGTCTCCACCGCTCCCTGCGACCCCGCCGAGCGGTCCGAGGACGAACCGGCCGACGGCCCGGCCCCGTCCGCGTAGGTTCGCGGGACTACGGCACCACGGCCACGAGGGAGCCCATGGGCGCGTGCCGCCAGAGCGCGGCGGCGTCGGAGGGCGCCTCGCGCATCACGGCGCCGGGAGCGCCCGCCCCCGCCCCCGCGTCCGCACTGGAGCCGAACCCGACGTTCGCTCCGTTGGTGGACGCGAACAGCACCACCTCGCCGCCCTCGCGGGCGAAGACGCGGTGCGTGCCGCGCGCGGGGGCGACGGTGCCGCCGCGCACCCCGTAGGTCCGCAGCACACCCTCGTGCGCGTCGACGAGCCACACCCGGTGCCGCCCGAGGCTGTAGACGACCCGGGCGCCGTGCCCGGAGCCGGCGGGGAGCGCGGTGGGCGCGGGGTCGGGGGAGGCGGCGGAGCCGGGCGCGGAGGTGGCGGTCCTGCCGGGTGCGGCGCCCGGGTGGTGCCGCGGCGGCGCGCCCACCGCGGCGGCCGTGAGCATCCCCACCGTCGCGAGCGCCGCCGCGAGGAACCCGGCCGCCGCGACCCCCGAACTGATCCGCACCACGGCCGCCGTCCTCCCGCCGGATCGACGTGCCGCCGAACCGACTGTCATATACGTGTAATGAGGCTTTTGTCGGAATTGAAAGTAGCAGTCGCACCGCTCGCCCCCCTGGCGCCCCGCCGCGCCCCGCGTGCGCCGTAGGCTGGGGGCGTGCTGCTGCTTGCCTTCGACACCGCCACACCCGCTGTCACCGCCGCCCTGTACGACGGGGAGAGGGTGCTCGCCGAGTCCACCGTGATCGACGCGCGCAGGCACGGCGAACTTCTCGTACCCGCCGTCGACCGGGTGCTGGGCACCGCCGGCCGCGCCCTCGCCGATGTCACGGGCGTGGTCGTCGGCACCGGCCCGGGCCCGTACACCGGGCTGCGGGTCGGCCTGGTCACCGCCGCGTCCTTCGGCGACGCCCTCGGCGTTCCGGTGCACGGCGTCTGCACGCTGGACGGGCTGGCCTGGGCGGCCGGCGAGGCGGGCCTGGACGGGCCGTTCGCGGTGGCCACCGACGCGCGCCGCAAGGAGGTGTACTGGGCGCGGTACGACGGCCCGCTGCACCGGGTGGGCGAGCCCGCCGTGGACCGCCCGGCCGACATCGCCGCCGAAGTCGCGGGGTTGCCCGCGGTCGGCGCCGGCGCCGCGCTCTACCCCGACGTCTTCACCGACCACCGCCCCGACCCCGCGCACCAGTCGGCCGGTGCGCTCGCCGCGCTCGCCGCCCACCGGCTGGCCGCGGGCGAGACGTTCCCGCCGGCCCGGCCGATGTACCTGCGCCGGCCCGACGCCCAGGTGCCGGCCGGCTACAAGGCGGTACTGCCGAAGTGACCGAGCGAACCGGCGGCGCCCCCGCGGGCGGCGCCACCCTGCGCGCCATGCGCTGGTGGGACCTGGACGCCGTACTCGCCCTCGAACACGAACTCTTCCCCGAGGACGCGTGGTCGCGCGGCATGTTCTGGTCCGAACTCGCCGATGCCCGGCACCCGTCCGCCAGCCGCACCTACGTCGTCGCCGAGGAAGCCGTCGAGGAAGCCGTCGAGGAAGCCGTCGAGCAGGCCGGGGCGCAGGCCGCCCCGGACCCGCCCGGCGCCGCCCCGGCCGGCACCCCGCGGATCGTCGGCTACGCCGGTTTCGCGGCGATCGCCGGCACCGGCGACGTGCAGACCATCGCCACCGCCCGCGACCAGTGGGGCAGCGGCCTCGGCGGCCGGCTGCTCACCGAGCTGCTGCGGGCCGCGACCGCCGCCGAGTGCCACGAGGTGCTGCTGGAGGTGCGGGTGGACAACGCCCGCGCCCAGCGGCTCTACCAGCGCTTCGGCTTCGAGCCCATCGGCGTGCGCCGCGGCTACTACCAGCCCGGCAACGTGGACGCGCTCGTGATGCGGCTGGCCGATCCCGCGCAGACCTTCGCCGCCGACCTTCGTTGAGGAATTCTGAGGATCTGAGGAACTGATGGCTGACGAACCCCTGGTCCTGGGTATCGAGACCTCCTGCGACGAGACCGGCGTCGGCATCGTCCGCGGCCACACCCTGCTCGCCGACGCGGTCGCCTCCAGCGTCGACGAGCACGCCCGCTACGGCGGGGTGGTGCCCGAAGTCGCCAGCCGCGCGCACCTGGAGGCGATGGTCCCCACCATCCAGCGCGCCCTGAAGGACGCCGGGGTCAGCGCCCGCGACCTCGACGGCATCGCGGTCACCGCCGGGCCCGGGCTGGCGGGCGCGCTGCTGGTCGGCGTCTCGGCCGCCAAGGCGTACGCCTACGCGCTCGGCAAGCCGCTGTACGGGGTCAACCACCTCGCCTCGCACATCTGCGTCGACCAGCTCGAACACGGCGCGCTGCCCGAGCCGACGATGGCCCTGCTGGTCTCCGGCGGCCACTCCTCGCTGCTGCTCGCCCCCGACATCACCAGCGACGTCCGCCCGCTCGGCGCGACCATCGACGACGCGGCCGGCGAGGCGTTCGACAAGGTCGCCCGGGTGCTCGGCCTCGGCTTCCCCGGCGGGCCGGTGATCGACCGCTACGCCCGCGACGGCGACCCGCGGGCGATCGCCTTCCCGCGCGGCCTGACCGGCGGCCGCGACCCGATCTACGACTTCTCCTTCTCGGGCCTGAAGACCGCCGTCGCCCGCTGGGTCGAGGCGCGCCGCCGGGACGGCGAGGACGTACCGGTCGCCGACGTGGCGGCGTCCTTCCAGGAAGCCGTGGTCGACGTGCTGACCCGCAAGGCCGTCCGCGCCTGCAAGGACAACGGCGTCGACCACCTGATGATCGGCGGGGGAGTGGCCGCCAACTCCCGGCTGCGCGCGCTCGCCCTTCAGCGGTGCGAGGACGCCGGCGTCCTGCTGCGGGTGCCGCGCCCCGGGCTGTGCACGGACAACGGCGCCATGGTCGCCGCGCTCGGCGCCGAGATGGTCGCCCGCGGCCGCTCGGCCTCCACCCTGGACCTGCCGGCCGACTCCTCGCTGCCGGTCACCGAGGTCTCGGTGCCCGGCCACACCCACGACGAGCAGCACCCCCACGACCACGGCCACGCACATCCCCACGACCACGACCATGTGCACGAGTTGAGCAAGGACAACCTGTACGGATGACCGTCACGCTGATGTGGGAGGCGGCCGCGGCCGACGACCGCGGCGCCGAACTCCTGGACTGGGCACGGCGGCAGGAGCTGTCCGGCGCGCCCGAGCGGGTGGAGTACCTGACCGCGCCCGGCGACCGGGTGCTCGTCATCACCTGGTGGGACGCGCCCTACGGCGCCGAGCTGCCCGAACTCCCGGACCCGCCGGCGGAGTTGGTCCGCCGTCAGGTGCACCGCTGGCGGTTCGTGTCGGTCGCGGTCAGACCCTGATCCGGCCGTCCCACGCCACCGGCTCGCCGACCAGCATCGCCGGCGCCCCCGCCATCCGGGTCAGGAACACCGTCGCCTCGTGCGGCCCCCGCGGCCGTACCCGGCGCCTCAACTCCTCGGGTTCCATGGCGAATCCGCGCTTCTTCACGGTCAGCCGCCCCACCTCGCGCTCCCGCAGCAGCGCCTTGAGCCGCTTGAGCCCGAACGGCAGCGCGTCCCGGATCTCGTACGCCGCCGCGTACGGCGTCGGGTGCGGCGCGTCGCCGGTCACGTACGCGATGGTCGGGTCGATCAGCCCGCCGCCCACCTCGTCCGCCACCAGGGCGACCAGGTGCGCGCGGATCACCGCGCCGTCCGGCTCGTACAGGTACCGCCCCACCGGCCGCACCGGCGGGTCCGGCGGCAGGCCGCGCGCGGCGAGGTCCGCCCCGCCCGGCAGCAGCGTGGCGCGTACGGTGCCGGGCGCGGTGCCGAACCACAGCGCCGCCTCCTTCACCTCGCCCCGGTCCGAGACCCACTCCGCCTCCGCGTCCTGGGGCACCGCCTCGTGCGGGATGCCCGGCGCCACCTTCACCGCGGCGTGCGGGACGGTGCGTGCCGCCGCCAGCGCCCAGGACAGCGGCGGGGAGTACGCCTCCGGGTCGAACGTGCGGCCCCGGCCCGAGCGGCGCGCCGGGTCCACGAACACCGCGTCGTACCCGGCGGTGTCCACCTCCGCGACGTCCGCGCAGCGCACCTCGATCCGGTCGGCCAGGCCCAGTCCGTCGGCGTTCGCCCGGGCCACCGCGCAGGTGAGCGGGTCGCGGTCCACCGCCAGCACCTCGATGCCGGCGCGGGCCAGCGCGACCGCGTCGCCGCCGATGCCGCCGCACAGGTCGGCCAGCCGCCGTACGCCCAGCGCGCGGAAGCGCTCCGCCCGGTGCGCGGCGACCGACGCGCGGGTCGCCTGCTCGACGCCGTCGGGCGTGAAGTACATCCGCGCGGCGTCCTCGGCCGCGAACTTCGCCGCGGCGCGCTGCCGCAGCCGGCTCTGCCCGAGGGCGGCGGAGACCAGCGCGATGTCGTGGGTGCGCCGCAGCCGGGTGGCGGCCGCCAGTTCGTCGGCGGGGTCCAGTTCACGCAGCTCGGCGAGCAGGGCCTGCCCCTCGGGGGTGAGCAGCGCGTCGAAGTCCTCGGGATTCACCCGCCCATTGTCCGCGCCCCGGGCGAACCCCCTTGGACGGGGCCGCGGGTACACCCGTATGTGCGGCGCCGCTGGCACTCCGCTTGACCGAGTGCTAAGCGCGTCCTAGTCTCGGTTCTGGCACTCGGCACCGCTGAGTGCCAGAACTCAGCGACGGGCAGGTCCGGCACCCGCGACGACGGGCCTACCAGGTCGCCGACCCAGACAGACACTCCCGTGAGCCCTTTGAAGGGGGAGGTCGGATCGTGACGACCGCCAGCACCAAGGTTGCCATCAAGCCGCTTGAGGACCGCATCGTGGTCCAGCCGCTCGACGCCGAGCAGACCACGGCCTCGGGCCTGGTCATTCCGGACACCGCCAAGGAGAAGCCCCAGGAGGGCGTCGTCCTGGCCGTGGGCCCGGGCCGCTTCGAGGACGGCAACCGGCTGCCGCTCGACGTCGCCGTCGGCGACGTCGTGCTCTACAGCAAGTACGGCGGCACCGAGGTGAAGTACAACGGCGAGGAGTACCTCGTCCTCTCGGCCCGCGACGTTCTCGCGATCATCGAGAAGTAATTTTCCGGCTTCACCACCAGCCGTGATCCCGCCCCGGATTCTCCGCGCCCTCTTCCGGCCGGGGCCGGGGCGGTTTCGTTGACCGTCCTCACTGACTGACGACGACATACGAGTAGACGAGGTAGTTCGCAGGCATGGCCAAGATCCTTAAGTTCGACGAGGACGCCCGTCGCGCCCTTGAGCGCGGTGTCAACAAGCTCGCCGACACCGTGAAGGTGACCATCGGCCCCAAGGGCCGCAACGTCGTGATCGACAAGAAGTTCGGCGCCCCGACCATCACCAACGACGGCGTGACCATCGCCCGCGAGGTGGAGATCGAGGACCCGTACGAGAACCTGGGCGCCCAGCTCGTCAAGGAGGTGGCGACCAAGACCAACGACATCGCGGGTGACGGCACCACCACCGCGACCGTGCTGGCGCAGGCGCTGGTCCGCGAGGGCCTGCGCAACGTCGCCGCCGGCGCCTCCCCCGCCGCGCTGAAGAAGGGCATCGACGCGGCCGTCAAGGCGGTCTCCGACGAGCTGCTCTCCTCCGCCCGCGCGATCGAGGGCAAGGAGGACATCGCCGCCGTCGCCGCCCTGTCCGCGCAGGACAAGCAGGTCGGCGACCTGATCGCCGAGGCGATGGACAAGGTCGGCAAGGACGGTGTCATCACCGTCGAGGAGTCCAACACCTTCGGGCTCGAGCTGGACTTCACCGAGGGCATGGCCTTCGACAAGGGCTACCTGTCGCCGTACTTCGTCACCGACCAGGAGCGGATGGAGGCCGTCCTCGACGACCCGTACATCCTCATCCACCAGGGCAAGATCGGTTCGATCCAGGACCTGCTGCCGCTGCTGGAGAAGGTCATCCAGGCCAACTCCTCCAAGCCGCTGCTGATCATCGCCGAGGACGTCGAGGGCGAGGCGCTCTCCACCCTCGTGGTCAACAAGATCCGCGGCACCTTCAACGCGGTCGCGGTCAAGGCCCCCGGCTTCGGTGACCGCCGCAAGGCCATGCTGGGCGACATCGCCACGCTGACCGGCGCCACCGTCATCGCCGAGGAGGTCGGCCTCAAGCTCGACCAGGCCGGTCTCGACCTGCTGGGCTCCGCCCGCCGGGTCACCGTCACCAAGGACGAGACCACCATCGTCGACGGTGCCGGCGACAAGGCCGAGATCGAGGGCCGGGTCGGCCAGATCAAGGCCGAGATCACCACCACCGACTCCGACTGGGACCGCGAGAAGCTCCAGGAGCGCCTCGCGAAGCTGGCCGGCGGCGTCTGCGTGATCAAGGTCGGCGCGGCCACCGAGGTCGAGCTGAAGGAGAAGAAGCACCGCCTGGAGGACGCGATCTCCGCGACCCGCGCGGCCGTCGAGGAGGGCATCGTCTCCGGCGGTGGCTCCGCGCTCGTGCACGCGGTCAAGGTGCTCGGCGACAACCTGGGCAAGTCCGGCGACGAGGCCACCGGTGTCGCCGTCGTGCGCCGCGCCGCGGTCGAGCCGCTGCGCTGGATCGCCGAGAACGCCGGCCTGGAGGGCTACGTCATCACCTCCAAGGTCGCCGAGCTCGACAAGGGCCACGGCTTCAACGCCGCCACCGGCGAGTACGGCGACCTGGTCAAGGCCGGCGTCATCGACCCGGTGAAGGTCACCCGCTCCGCCCTGGAGAACGCGGCGTCCATCGCCTCCCTGCTGCTCACGACCGAGACCCTGGTCGTCGAGAAGAAGGAAGAGGAGCCGGAGGCCGCTGCCGGCGGTCACGGCCACAGCCACTGACGCACACCCGCGTCCGAGGCCCCTTGAGGCCCCGAGGGCCCGCCACCCCGTTCACGGAGTGGCGGGCCCCGGTCGTTCCCGCGGGCGGGTTCCCGCGGTGGCCTGCCCTCGCCGCGCGGTCAGCCCTTCGGGTCGAACCGGCCGGTCCGGCTGGAGGCCGCGCCGAAGAGGGCCGGCGGCACATGGCGGGCGAGCGAGACCGCCACCTTGTAGCGGGCCGACGGCACGCTGATCGTGCGGCCCCTGGCCAGGTCGCGCAGGGCGGTGGCGACGACCGCGTCCGCGTCGAGCCAGGCCCACGACGGCAGCCGGGAGGCGTCCATGCCGGCCCGGGCGTGGAACTCGGTGCGCACGAACCCCGGGCACAGGGCGAGGAAGCGCACCCCCGAGCCGCGCAGTTCGTGCGACAGCCCTTCGGTGAACCGCACCACCCACGCCTTGCTCGCGCCGTACGTGCCGCGCGGCACGTAGGCCGCGACCGAGGCGACGTTCACCACGAAGCCGCGCCGCCGCTCCCGCATCCCCTCCACCGCGGCCGTGGTCAGCCGCAGCACCGCCTCGCAGTGCACCTTGATCATCCGCACCTCGTCCTCGACGGGCACGTCGAGGAACGTGCCGCCGTGGCCGAACCCGGCGTTGTTCACCAGCACGTCCACCGGCCGGGCGGAGTCGCGCAGCCGCGCCTCGACCGCCTCGATCCCGGTGTCCGTCGCGAGGTCGGCGGCCAGCACCTCCACCTCGACGCCGTGCCGCTCGCGCAGGTCCGCCGCGAACCGGGCGAGCCGGTCGGCGTTCCGGGCGACCAGCACCAGGGCGTGATCGTCGGCGGCGAGCCGGCGGGCGAAGGCCGCGCCGAGGCCCGCGGTCGCCCCGGTCACCAGAGAAGTCGTCATACCGCCACCCTAGAAGGGCCGGGCCGCGCCTGGCGCCCCGCCGCGGTCAGCGGTCCAGCCGCCGCCGGATCTGCGCCCGGTCCGCGGCCGGGAAGGCGGCCAGGTCGACCAGCAGCGGCAGCAGTTCGGGCTCGCTGGTCACCGCGCGGAACGCCACCGCCACGGTCACCTCGTGCGCCGGCCGGTCCACCACGTCCACCGCGTCGCCCGCGCTGACCTCGCCCGGCTCGATCACCCGCAGATACGGTCCCGGCCGCGCGGCCCGCACGAACCGCCGGGTCCACCCGCCCTCCGCCAGCCATCCGGCGAAGGTCGCACACGGGATGCGCGGGCAGGACACCTCCAGCAGCGCGGAGCCGATCCGCCAACGCTCCCCGATCAGCGCCGCGTTGACGTCGATCCCGGCCGTGGTCAGGTTCTCCCCGAAGGAGCCGTTGGGCAGCTCCCGGCCCAACTCCTGCTGCCAGCGGTCCAGATCCTCCCGGGCGTACGCGTACACGGCCTGGTCGTCGCCGCCGTGGTGCTTCACGTCGTACACCCGGTCACCCGCGAGCCCGACCGCGCCGGTTCCCTTCGGACCAGGCGCCGCCACGGCCACCGGACCGGGCACCGGCTGCTTGTCGATGCCGGTCGCGGGCAGCTGCTTCCACTGATTCGGCTGCGGCCGACCGATGTTGACGGTCAGCACCTTCCGGTCCATCGCCCGCCGCCCCTTCGTCAGTCCGCCGCGAGGATGTACGGCGTGGTGACGGCCAGCGCGGCGAAGCCCAGCCGCTCCAGGATCGGCCGGCTCTGGTCCGAGGCGTCCACCTGGAGGTAGCGGCAGCCGCGCGCGGCGGCGATACGGGCGCGGTGCGCGACCAGCGCGCGGTAGACGCCGCGGCCACGCCACTCCTCGACGGTGCCGCCGCCCCACAGGCTCGCGAACTCCGTGCCCGGGTGGAACTCCATCCGGGCGCCGCACACCGGCCGCTCGCCCGCCATCGCCACGGTCATCTCCACGTCGGGACCGCCGACTTCGGCCAGCAGCCGCTCCCTCAGGCGGGCGGATTCCGTGCCGAACGCCTGGTCGTGCACGTCCGCGATCAGGTGCACGCCCGCCGCGTCCGTCACCGGCTCCAGCCGGACCCCCTCCGGCACCGGGGTGTCCGTCGGCAGCGCCGCGATCTCCGCGACCATCAGGGTCTCCGGGGGTTCGGCGACGAACCCCGCGGCGGTCAGCCGCTCGGGGAGGTCCGCGGGCAGGTCGTACGAGTACAGCTTCCACTCGAACTCGCGGCCCTTGCCTTCGGGGGAGCGCAGCCATGTCCGCTGCGCGGCGATCGCCCGGTCCGCCTTCGCGCCCTCCTCCGCGGTGAACCCCGACCACACGACTCCGGCCCACCCGTTCGGGCCGTCGCCCTCGACCAGGCGCACGACCCCCTCCGCCGTCACCGGTCCCGCCCCCCGCCGGATCTGGCCGTCAAACGTCTTCCGCAGCTGCCCCATGTCCATCCCCGCACTCTAGGGGGCCCCTGTCCCCCCGGGCTGCCCCTTTTTCCCCGTCCCGGGACCTCGCGGCCGGTGGGTGGTTGCGCGCGCCGTTCTCCCCTAGAGCTCCGCCTGGGAGGTGCCCCCACGCGCCCCTGAGTAAGTGCGGCTCGCCGCGTGCTCGCCCCGGGGGACCCGGGCACGTCCGCGCAACCGGCCACCGGGAGGTGGCCGGAGCCGACAGCACGAGGCACCCCGGGGGTCAGGGGCCCCTCAGGGAGCAAGGGCGTTCAGGACCCGCTCCACGTCGGCTGACGTGTTGTGGAGGTGGACCGCCAGACGGATGGCGCCGAGGGGCGCGGAGAAACGGATGCCGGCGGCGGAAAGGCGGCTCGGGTAGGAGGAGGGCGCCCCCGGCACCGAGACGATCGCCGAGTCCCCCGGCACCGCGGGATACCCGAGCGCGGCGAACCCTTCGCGCAGGCGCGCCGCGAGCGCGAGGTCGTGGGCGCGGACGGCGTCCACGCCCAGCTCGGCGAGGAGCGAGAGGGACGCGGCGGCACCGACGAACGGCAGATACGCCGGGCGGGAGTCGAAGGCGTGCGCGGCGGCCGCGAACCGCTCGATCGGGCCGTAGCAGTTCGCCCAGCGGTCCGCCGCGGCGTACCACCCGGCGGAGCCGGCGGACAGGGCGTCCTCCGCCCCTTCCCGCACCGTGAGGAAGCAGGCCCCGTGCGGGCTCACCAGCCACTTGTAGCCGTGGGCCACCACGAAGTCGTAGTCGTCGGCGCACAGCGGCAGCCACCCCACCGACTGGGTGCCGTCGATGAGGACGCGGGCCCCGGCCGCCGCGGCGGCCGAGCGGATCGCCGGGAGGTCGGCGACCCGGCCGTCCGCGGACTGCGCGCCGCTGACCGCGACCAGCGCGGTGGAGGGCCGGACCGCGTCGGCGATCCCCTCCAGCGGCACCAGCCGCAGCTTCAGGTCCGCGCGGGCCGCGAAGGGCTGGACCAGCGAGCTGAAGTCCCCCTCGAAGGCGACCACCTCCGCCCCGGCGGGCAGCGCGGCGGCGATCAGGCCGACCGCCTCGGCGACGGTACTGGCCAGCGCCACCCGCTCGACGGCGACGCCGACCAGCCCCGCGTACGCGGCCCGCGCGGCGGCCACCGCGGCTTCGTATCCGTCGAGGTCGGGCCGGCCGGCCGCCCACGCGTCGACGGCGGACCGCAGCGCGGCGGCGGTACGGGCCGGCGCCAGCCCGTGGCTGGCCGTGTTGAGGTACCCGGGCGCGATCCCCGCGTACTCGGAGCTGACGATTTCCTGGAAGCGGGAGGCGTCGGTGTCCATGACTCCTGAGCCTGACGGCTCCTCGTCCCAAAGTCCATCAACGATGTCTGTCGTGTGCATCCAAGCTCCGCTTATGGTTGTGGGGTGATCGAGGCACGACATCTACGAGTGCTGCGCGCGGTGGCCCGTACCGGTTCCTTCTCCGCCGCGGCCCGCGAACTGGGCTGTACCCAGCCGGCGGTGAGCCAGCAGATGAAGGCGCTGGAGGGCGCGGCGGGCACCCCGCTGCTGGTCCGCGGTGCCCGCGAGATGCGGCTGACGGAGGCCGGCGAGGTGCTGGTGCGGCATGCGGCGGGCATCCTCGCCGGGCTGACCGCGGCCGAGGAGGAGGTCGCGGCGATCGCCGGGCTGCGGGCCGGACGGGTCCGGCTCGCCTCCTTCCCCTCGGGCAGTTCCACGCTCGTGCCGGCCGCGGTGGCCGATCTGCGTGCCCGCCATCCGGACACCCGCGTCTCGCTGGTCGAGGCGGAGCCGCCCCGGTCGGTGGAGATGCTGCGGGCCGGCGACTGCGACATCACGCTCGCCTTCCGGTACGTGGACCTGCCGACCCCGGCCGAGGAGTCCTGGTCGGACCTGGTGGTGCGCCCCCTGTTCACCGACCGCCTGGTCGGCCTCGTCCCCGAGGGCCACCGGCTGGCGAAGGCGGGAACGCAGACGGGGGCGGAGCCGGGAGCCGGGACGGAGAGCGGGGCGCCGACAGCGGCGGTGGCCGACACGCGTGCCGCCGCGGGCCCGCACGGCTCCCGCGCGGGCGGGGCGCCCGTGCCGTACGCGGAGCTGGCCGCCGAGCAGTGGATCGCCGGCTGCCCGCGCTGCCGCCGACACCTGGTCGAGGTCTGCGAGCGGGTCGGCTTCACCCCCCGGATCGACTTCGCGACCGACGACTACCCGGCGGTGGTCGGCCTGGTCGCCGCCGGTCTGGGCGTGGCCGTGCTGCCCGAACTCGCCCTCGCGGCGGTGCGGACCGACGGGGTGGCCGTGCTGGAGATGGCCCCCGCGGTGGAGCGCGAGGTCGTGGCGCTCACCCTCCCCGACCTCGCCCACGTACCGGCGGTGGACATGATGCTCACCCGGCTGAGCCGGGCGGCGCTTCGTTCCCGAGTCCCCCGATGACCCCCCTCCGATGACCGAGCCCCCCGACACCCCCGGCGGGGCCCGTGGGGACCCCGTCTGAAAAATCGATTCTTCGGAACGGTCGCGGTATCCCGCGGTCAGTAGATGCGCACCGGTTCGGTGTCGCGGTCGGGCTCCATGCCGAGGTCGGGCTCGCCGTCGTACGGGTCGTAGTCGTCGTGGGCGTCGTGGCCGGCGTGCGGGCCGTCCTCGTCGGCGTCCGCCGCGGCTTCGGCGGCGTCGGCCTCCTCCAGGTCCGCGTCGGCATAGCGCTCGTACCGCTTGCGCTCGCGGTCCCGCTCACGTTCGCGCTCGCGTTCGTCGTCGTCCCGGTCGTTGGCGCGGTGGCGCGAGCGGCCCATCATGGCCTCGCGCTCGTCCTCGGTGAGCCCGCCCCACACTCCGTACGGCTCGCGTACGGCCAGTGCGTGGGTGGCGCACTCCGCGCGGACCGGGCAGCGCATGCACACCTCCTTGGCGGCGGCCTCGCGCGCGCTGCGGGCAGCGCCGCGCTCGCCCTCGGGGTGGAAGAACAGCGAGCTGTCGACGCCGCGGCAGGCGGCGACGAGCTGCCAGTCCCATAGGTCCGCGTTCGGGCCGGGAAGGCGGGAGAAGTCTGCCATTGCTCATCCCCTCGAAGCGTGGGTGACGGCCTGGGAGGTCGGCTTCGCTCAGCCGTACGTCCGACCGTACATCTACTGTCGTAGTAGATGTAAATATGACTCATCGCCAATCTAGCGGCGATTACCCCACGCACCAGAAAAGAGCCGCCAAACAGTGCAAATTCCGGCATAAGACCCGTTTGGCAGAATTCGCGAACCCGATCGCTGCGCCGCGCGGGTGGCGCGTCACCCCTCGCGCGGCTGAACCAGGCCGCCCGTCGCCTCGGAAATCACGGCCGCCTCGCCCATCTGACCTGCGACATGGTCGATCCGTACACGCATGATCACGTAGAGTGCACACGACTGCGATCCGACGTCGTAACTCTTTCGGGTGAGGGTCGTTGAGTGTGGCGGAAGCGGTTGGCGGGATCACGTGATTCGGGCACTTGCCCGAGCCGTCAGCCCCAACGGTGAAGATTCGTACTTCGTACAGCCTGGAGGCACAAGTGACGCGGTTCAGCTGCGGAGGGCGGTCATGACTTCCGTCCTCGTCTGCGACGACTCCCCGCTCGCCCGAGAGGCCCTGCGCCGCGCGGTGGCCACCGTGCCCGGCGTCGAGCGCGTTACCACCGCGGCCAACGGCGAGGAAGTCCTCCGCCGCTGGGGTGCCGACCGCTCGGACCTCATCCTGATGGATGTCCGCATGCCCGGCCTCGGCGGCGTGGAGACGGTACGGCGGCTGCTGTCCGCCGACCCCGGCGCCCGCATCATCATGCTCACCGTCGCCGAGGACCTGGACGGGGTGGCGCTCGCCGTGGCGGCCGGCGCCCGCGGCTACCTGCACAAGGACGCCTCGCGCGCCGAACTGCGGGCCACCGTCACCCAGGCGCTCGCCGACCCGACCTGGCGGCTCGCCCCGCGCCGGCTGCGCTCGGCCGAGATGGGCGCCGCGCCCACCCTGACCGCCCGCGAGATCCAGGTGCTCGAAGGGATGAGCCACGGCCGCTCCAACGCGGAGATCGGCCGCGAGCTGTTCCTGTCCGAGGACACCGTCAAGACGCACGCCCGACGGCTGTTCAAGAAGCTCGGTGCCTCCGACCGGGCGCACGCGGTCGCCCTCGGCTTCCGCTGGGGCCTGGTCCGTTAGGGCCGTGTCCCGGTGGGTGTCGGCGGGTCCATTCGGTCGCCCGGACCCCCGGCCGACCTCGGCGAACTCCCGTGGAACTGCCGCGGGAACGCCGGGAAGTCACCGGCGGGTCCTCGGTTTCCCGGGGGAGGACGCATGCTTGACGTATGGACTTCCTCGGGGATCGGTGGGGGCCGGGTATGGCGGAGATGACGGCGGCGGGCGCGCGAGCGCGGCCGTCCGTGCCCGCTCCCGGTGTGAACGGCGGGCCTGACGCCGTGCGGAGCGCGCCTTCCGGTGCGGCTTCCGCGGCTTCGGCAGCCTCGGCTGCTCCGGCGGTGCCGGGCGCCGTGCCAGGCGCGCGGTCGTCCGTTGCCGCGCGCGGCACTTCGTCCGGGGCGCCGTCCGCGGCGCGGTCCGGAACCGGGTCCCCGGCAGGGGCCGGAACCGGGGCCGGAACGGGCGTCGCGACCAGCGTCGCGACCGGCGTCGCAACTGGCGTCGCGACCGGGTCCGATGCCGCGGGCGACTCCGTCCCGGAGGCCGGGTCGGGGGCTCCGTCGGATGCCCTGCCGGGCGGACCGCATAACGCTTCGGTGCAGAAGTACGGCCGCGATGCGGCGAATCGTCCGGTGGCGAGGCACCATGGGGGGATGCGTGACGACGACCCCCCGGCCATCGGTGCCCTCGTTCGTCGCGCGGTCGACGGGGATCAGCGGGCCACCCACGACCTGCTCGCCGCCGTTCACCCCCTCGCCGAGCGCTACTGCCGGACCAGGCTGTCCCGTCTGCCCGGTGACGCGCGGCACTTCGTGGACGACCTCGCCCAGGAGGTCTGCCTCGCGGTGCTGTGCGCGCTGCCCCGCTACCGCGACCTCGGCCGCCCGTTCGAGGCGTTCGTCGTATCGATCGCCGCGCACAAGATCGCCGACCTCCAGCGGGCCGCGATGCGCGGCCCCGGCGCCGCGGTGCCGTCCGACGAGATGCCGGAGAAGCCGGACGACTCGCTCGGGCCCGAGGAGCGCGCGCTGCTCAACAGCGACGCGGCGTGGGCCCGCAAGCTGCTCGCCCGCCTCCCCGACCACCTGCGCGAGCTGGTGCTGCTGCGGGTCGCGGTGGGCCTGAGCGCGGAGGAGACCGGGCAGGTGCTGGGCATGTCGCCGGGTGCCGTCCGGGTCGCCCAGCACCGCGCGCTCAGCCGGCTGCGGGCGATCGCGGAGGAGTCCGGCGCGGTGTCGGCCGAGACGGACGCGTCGGGCCTGAGCGCGTAGCCGTTCCGGGTACAGCGGTCTGAGCGGGTTCAGCGGTTCCGGGGCCGACCGGCGGTCCGGGAGGGTCGCTCGGGTTGAGTCGTTCCGGGGTGAGTTCCCGGGTCGGTCGTTCCCGCTCACGCGTTCCGGGGGCGCTCGTTGCCGCTCCCGCGTTCCCGGGCGGCCGTCCGCGGGCGGCTGTTCGCGGGGAGCCGCCGTTCCGGGGCCGGGGCGCCCGCGTCCCCGGGCGGTGCGAGCGACGCGCGGGGGTGGCGAAGCCGACAGACCGGGCGGCTCCGGGCGGTCAGGGGAATAGCGGCAAAGCCACTACCATTGAACAACTCGCCGGGCAAGACCATTCGGGAAGGTGTCATGTCGCTGAACGCCGACGGAGTAGCCGAGAAGTTCGCCACGCTCGGGCTCACCTACGACGATGTGCTGCTGCTCCCGGGGGCGTCCTCGGTGCTGCCGCACCAGGTGGACACCTCCTCCCTGATCTCGCGGAACGTCCGGGTGAACATCCCGCTGCTCTCCGCCGCGATGGACAAGGTCACCGAGGCGCGGATGGCGATCGCGATGGCCCGCCAGGGCGGCGTCGGCGTGCTGCACCGCAACCTCTCGGTCGAGGACCAGGTCAGCCAGGTCGACCTGGTCAAGCGCTCCGAGTCCGGCATGGTCACCGACCCGATCACGGTCCGGCCCGACGCCACCCTCGGCGAGGCCGACGCGCTGTGCGGCCGGTTCCGGATCAGCGGCGTGCCGGTCACCGACGAGGCCGGGCGGCTGCTCGGCATCGTCACCAACCGCGACATGGCCTTCGAGTCCGACCGCAACCGCCAGGTCCGCGAGGTCATGACCCCGATGCCGCTGGTCACCGGCAAGGTCGGCATCTCCGGCACCGACGCGATGGCGCTGCTGCGCCGGCACAAGATCGAGAAGCTGCCGCTGGTCGACGACGAGGGCCGGCTCAAGGGCCTGATCACCGTCAAGGACTTCGTCAAGGCCGAGCAGTATCCGCACGCCGCCAAGGACGCCGAGGGCCGGCTGCTGGTCGGCGCGGCCGTCGGCGCCAGCCCCGAGGCGCTCGACCGGGCCCAGGCGCTGGCCGCCGCCGGTGTCGACTTCCTGGTGGTCGACACCTCCCACGGCCACAACAGCAACGCGCTGGACTGGATGGCGAAGATCAAGTCCAGCGTCCAGGTCGACGTGGTCGGCGGCAACATCGCCACCCGCGACGGCGCCAAGGCGCTGCTCGACGCGGGCGTCGACGGTGTCAAGGTCGGTGTCGGCCCCGGCTCGATCTGCACCACCCGGGTGGTCGCCGGCATCGGTGTGCCCCAGGTCACGGCGATCTACGAGGCGGCGCAGGTCTGCATCGACGCCGGTGTCCCGGTGATCGGCGACGGCGGCCTGCAGTACAGCGGCGACATCGGCAAGGCGCTGGCCGCGGGCGCGAGCAGCGTCATGCTCGGCAGCCTGCTGGCCGGGTGCGAGGAGTCGCCCGGGGAGCTGCTGTTCATCAACGGCAAGCAGTTCAAGTCCTACCGCGGGATGGGCTCGCTCGGCGCGATGCAGTCGCGCGGGCAGGCCCGGTCGTACTCCAAGGACCGTTACTTCCAGGCCGACGTCTCCTCCGACGACAAGCTCGTTCCCGAGGGTGTCGAGGGGCAGGTCGCCTACCGCGGTCCCCTCTCGGCGGTCCTCCACCAACTGGTCGGCGGGCTGCGGCAGACCATGGGGTACGTCGGCGCGGCGGGCATCGCCGAGATGGAGTCCAAGGGGAAGTTCGTCCGCATCACGGCCGCGGGGCTCAAGGAGTCCCACCCGCACGACATCCAGATGACCGTCGAGGCCCCCAACTACCACGGCTGAACCCGGACGGGACCGCCCGGGTCGCCTGGTTGCCGATCTGCCCGGACCTTGCGGTCCGGGGGTGGCCTGTCGCGCAGTTCCCCGCGCCCCTGGATCACTGCGGCTGCTTCCGGGGCAGGCAACCCACCCGGGGGGACCCGTCATACTGGGCTGCGCAGGACGTACAGAGAGGCGTAGGACGTGACTGAGATCGAGATCGGGCGGGGCAAGCGGGGCCGCAGGGCGTATGCGTTCGACGACATCGCCGTGGTGCCCAGCCGGCGGACCCGGGACCCCAAGGAGGTCTCGATCGCGTGGCAGATCGACGCCTACCGGTTCGAGCTGCCGTTCCTGGCCGCGCCGATGGACTCGGTGGTCTCCCCCGAGACGGCGATCCGGATCGGCAACCTGGGCGGCCTCGGGGTGCTGAACCTGGAAGGGCTGTGGACGAGGTACGAGGACCCGGAGCCGCTGCTCGCGGAGATCGCCGAGGTCGACGACTCCCGGGCCACCGCGCGGCTCCAGGAGATCTACGCCGCGCCGATCCGCGAGGAGCTGATCGGCCAGCGGATCAAGGAGGTGCGCGACGCCGGGGTGACCACGGCGGCGGCGCTGTCGCCGCAGCGTACGGCGCAGTTCTCCAAGGCCGTGGTGGACGCGGGCGTCGACCTGTTCGTGATCCGCGGCACCACGGTGTCGGCCGAGCACGTCAGCGGGTCGCACGAGCCGCTGAACCTGAAGCAGTTCATCTACGAGCTGGACGTGCCGGTGATCGTCGGCGGCTGCGCCACGTACACCGCGGCGCTGCACCTGATGCGGACCGGGGCCGCGGGCGTGCTGGTCGGCTTCGGCGGCGGGGCCGCGCACACCACGCGGAACGTGCTGGGCATCCAGGTGCCGATGGCGACCGCCGTCGCGGACGTCTCGGCGGCCCGCCGGGACTACATGGACGAGTCCGGCGGCCGGTACGTACACGTCATCGCGGACGGCGGCTTCGGCGCGAGCGGCGACCTGCCCAAGGCGATCGCGTGCGGCGCGGACGCGGTGATGATGGGCTCCCCGCTGGCCCGCGCCACCGACGCGCCCGGCCGCGGCTTCCACTGGGGCATGGAGGCGGTCAACACCGAACTGCCGCGCGGCAAGCGGATGAACCTCGGCACCGCCGGGACCACCCAGGACATCCTGCTCGGCCCGTCGCACGCCCCTGACGGCTCGATGAACTTCTTCGGCGCCCTGCGCCGCTCGATGGCCACCACCGGCTACTCGGACCTGAAGGAGTTCCAGCGCGTCGAGGTCACCGTGTCGCCGACCCACCACCGCTGAGGCCGGGAGCGCCGGAGCCGGAGCCCCCGACCGGGAGCACACGAAGGGGCCCGTACCGCGTCCGCGCGGTACGGGCCCCTTCGTCATGCGGTGGTGGCGGCTCAGCTTTCGCCCATCCGCTTGGCCAGGCCGAAGGCGGCGAGCGCGGCGAAGATCAGGAAGAAGACCCGCATCGCGCCGAAGTCCGACTTCCACGCCTTGAAGAGGGTGCCGAAGTGGTGGAAGAGCAGCTGGCTGACGGAGAGGTCCCCGCCCTGCTGGCTGATGTAGTGGCTGATGACCAGCGCGCCGCCGAAGATCTCGCCGAACATCACCGAGAGCAGCGCGAGCACGATCGCCACGAACGGGAGCGCGAGGTTGCGGCCGCCGACCTTGCCCATCGCGACGCCGATCAGCGCGCCGACCGCGAGCGCCGCGTAGCGGAACTCGACCGTGGTGCCGTCGCTCTTGGCCATGGCGCGCAGCAGCCCGCCGTAGGCGAGCGCCGCGACGATGGCGACCACGACGCCGGCCACGATGCCCAGGCCCACGTTGTCGCGGTGCTGGGCGACCGCCGGCGGCGGGTAGGCGTTCGGGTTGAAGGCGGGTGCGGCCTGCGGAGCGCCGTATGGGTTCTGCGGCTGGTTCTGCGGCTGGCCGTACGGGCTCCCGGCCGGCGGCTGGCCGTAGGGGCTGCCGGGCGGCTTCGGGGCGAACGGGTTCTGGCCGGACGGCTGTTGCGGAGGTGGGAAGTTGGCGCTCACGAAAGGTTCCCCCGGGGACGGAAGCGGGTATCGCACAAGGTTGCGCAGGTGCGAAACAGTGACGCCGAAATCTAGCAGGGGGGGATGACAATCGGACAAGATGCTTCATCTGCTCGTTACAGGACCACGACAAGTGTGCGCAACCTCCGCCCCACGGGACCCTGTTGTCCCGTCCCGGGCCCGGGGCCTACAGCCGGGCCGCCGCTCCCGCGGGGGTCGCGCCCCTGGTGTCCAGCAGGAGTTGGGCCTTGACCGCCAGCCCCTGGAGGTCGTAGGTGCGGTGGTGCTGGAGCAGCAGCGTCAGGTCGGCGTCGGCGGCGGCCTCCCACAGCGAGTCGGCGCGCGGCACCGGATGGTCGAGAACGCGCCACTGCGGCACGTACGGGTCGTGGTAGCAGAGTTGGGCGCCCAGTTCCATCAGCCGGGTGCCGATCTCCCGGGCCGGCGCGCCCTCCTGGTCGGCGAGGTCCGCCTTGTAGGTGACACCGAGCAGCAGCACCCGGGCGCCGCGCAGCGACTTGCCGTGCTCGTTGAGCAGGGCCGCGGCGCGCTGCACCACGTAGCGCGGCATGCGGCCGTTGACCTCCTGGGCGAGTTCGACCATGCGCAGCGGGTGGCCGGGGGTGCGCGGGCGGCCGGTGCCGCCGCCGGTGCCGGTGGCGAAGTGCGGTGCCGCGTTGGGGTCGAGGGGCACCGCGTGGCCGCCGACGCCGGGGCCCGGGCGGAACGCCTGGAAGCCGAACGGCTTGGTCTCCGCGCAGCGGATCACGTCCCACAGGTCGACGCCGAGGTCGTGGCAGTAGACCGCCATCTCGTTGGCGAAGGCGATGTTGACGTGCCGGTAGTTGGTCTCCAGCAGCTTGACCGCCTCGGCCTCGCGCGGGCCGCGGGCGCGTACCACCCGCTCGCTCAGCCGGCTGTAGAAGGCGGCGGCCGCCTCGGTGCAGGCGGGAGTGAGGCCGCCGACCACCTTGGGGATGTGGGAGAGCGGGAAGTCGCGGTTGCCGGGGTCGAGCCGGCCGGGGGAGTAGGCGAGGTGGAAGTCGCGGCCGGCCCGCAGCCCGCCGGCCTCGATCAGCGGCCGCAGGTACTCCTCGGTGGTGCCCGGGTGCACCGCCGACTCCAGGACGACGGTGGTGTGCGGGCGCAGGTGCCCGGCGAGCGCGCGGGCGGCGGCGGCGATCGCGGTCAGGTCCAGCGCGTGGTCCTCGCCGAGCGGGGTAGGAGCGCAGATCACAGCGGTTCTGACCCGGCCGAGCACCGCGGGGTCGCTGGTCGCGCGGAAGCCGCCGGCCAGCATCCGGCGCAGTTCGGCCGCGGCCAGGGTGCCCGGCGGCACCCGGCCGGCGTTGATGTCGGCCACGACGGCCGGATCGGGGTCGTAGCCGATGGTGCCGATACCGGCGGCGGTGGCCGCCTGCGCGAGGGGGAGACCGGTATGGCCCAGTCCGAGTACGGCGAGGTCTGCGGGCATCGTTGCGGGTCCTCTCCCTGGAGCCGACCCTCGGTGAGACACACAAAGAGGCTCACAGATGGTTTTAAAACAGGCTAACCAGACAAATCACTGATATGACCACACGGCGCGCCGGGCAGCGCTGGCCGGTCGGCGCGGGTGCGGTCACTATCGAGAGGGAGCGGGTAGGTACGCGGCGGCCCGGTCCGACCGCGCCACCAGCCGCGGAACGCGCTGTGGCGGCGACGCCACGGCACCGATCGGCAGGCGGCAGCGCGACACCGCGCGACAGCGAGCGACACCGAGACACCGAGCGACACCGCAGCGACGCAGTCACGGAGGCACGGATGCGTACGACATCACTCGGCCCGGCGGAAAGGGCCCAGGCTCTCGCCCGGATGGCCGAGCACGAACTGGACATCCTGGTCGTGGGCGGCGGCGTGGTCGGCGCGGGCACCGCGCTGGACGCCGCCACCCGCGGCCTGTCGGTGGGCCTGGTCGAGGCCCGCGACTGGGCGTCCGGCACGTCGAGCCGGTCGAGCAAGCTCATCCACGGCGGCCTGCGCTATCTGGAGATGCTGGACTTCGCCCTGGTCAGAGAGGCGCTGAAGGAGCGCGGCCTGCTGCTGGAACGGCTGGCCCCGCACCTGGTCAGGCCGGTGCCGTTCCTCTACCCGCTCCAGCACAAGGGCTGGGAGCGGCTCTACGCGGGCTCCGGCGTGGCGCTCTACGACGCGATGTCGATCTCCTCCGGGCACGGCCGCGGCCTGCCCGTCCACCGCCACCTCAGCCGCAAGCACGCGCTGCGGATCGCGCCCGCGCTGCGCAAGGACGCCCTGGTCGGCGCCCTGCAGTACTACGACGCCCAGGTCGACGACGCCCGCCTGGTGATGACGCTGGTGCGCACCGCGGCGTCGTACGGCGCGGTGGTGGCCAACCAGGCCCGCGTGGTCGGGTTCCTGCGCGAGGGCGAGCGGGTGGTCGGCGCCCGGGTCGAGGACCTGGAGGCCGGCGGCGAGTACGAGGTCAGGGCCCGTCAGGTGGTCAACGCGACCGGGGTGTTCACCGACGACACGCAGGCCCTGATCGGCGAGCGCGGCCAGTTCCACGTCCGCGCCTCCAAGGGCATCCACCTGGTCGTGCCGAAGGACCGCATCCACTCCAGCACCGGGCTGATCCTGCGGACCGAGAAGAGCGTGCTCTTCGTCATCCCGTGGGGCCGGCACTGGATCGTGGGCACCACCGACACCGACTGGGACCTGGACAAGTCGCACCCGGCCGCCTCCAGCGCCGACATCGACTACCTGCTCGAACACGTCAACTCGGTGCTCGCCACCCCGCTGACCAGGGACGACGTCCAGGGCGTGTACGCGGGCCTGCGGCCGCTGCTGGCCGGCGAGTCCGACGCGACCAGCAAGCTGTCCCGCGAGCACACCGTCGCCCACCCGCTGCCGGGCCTGGTGGTGGTGGCCGGCGGCAAGTACACCACCTACCGGGTGATGGCCAAGGACGCCGTGGACGAGGCCGTGCACGGCCTGGACCGCAAGGTGGCCGGCTGCTGCACCGAGGAGGTGCCGCTGCTCGGCGCCGAGGGCTACCAGGCGCTGTGGAACGGCCGGGCCCGCACCGCCGCCCGTACCGGCGTGCACGTCGCCCGGGTGGAGCACCTGCTCAACCGGTACGGCACGCTCGCCGAGGAGGTGCTGGCACTGATCGACGAGGACCCCGCGCTCGGCGAACCGCTGCCCGCCGCCGACGACTACCTGCGCGCCGAGATCGTCTACGCGGCCCAGAGCGAGGGTGCCCGTCACCTGGAGGACGTGCTGACCCGCAGAACGCGTATCTCGATCGAGACCTTCGACCGCGGCACCGGAAGCGCGCGCCCCGCCGCGGAGTTGATGGCACCCGTGCTGGGCTGGGACCAGGCGCAGATCGACAAGGAAGTCGAGTACTACGAGAAGCGGGTCGAGGCCGAGCGCGAGTCGCAGCTCCAGCCCGATGACCAGACCGCGGACGCCGCTCGGTTGGGCGCGCCCGATATCGTGCCTCTCTAGGCGCCAAGTTCGCCTGGGCGCAAGACGGGAGGCGCCCGCGGGGGACCGGAAGGGCACGACATGAATGGGGCCGGACACGGCGACGAAGGGCGGCTCGTCGCGGGCCGCTACCGGCTGCTCGAACGCATCGGCCGGGGTGGGATGGGCACGGTGTGGCTGGCCGAGGACGAACTCCTCGGCCGGCGGGTGGCGGTGAAGAAGCTGCACCCGCCGCAACCGCACATGGACGACGAGGAGATGGCCACCCTCTTCGAGCGCACCAGACGCGAGGCCCGGGCCGCCGCGCGGATCAGCCATCCCAACGTGGTGGTCGTGCACGACGTGGTCGACGACGCCGGGCTGCCGTCGATAGTGATGGAGTACGTCCCCTCGGTCACCCTGGGCGAACGGCTCAAGGCGCAGGGCCCGTTGGAGCCGGCCGAGGCCGCCCGGGTGGGCCGCGGCATGGTCGCCGCGCTGCGCGCCGCCCACCGCGCCGGGGTGCTGCACCGCGACGTGAAGCCCGGCAACGTGCTGCTCGGCGAGGACTCCCGGATCGTCCTCACCGACTTCGGCATCGCCCAGGCGTCCGGCACCTCGACCCTCACCCGCACCGGCGAACTCATCGGCTCCATCGACTTCCTGAGCCCGGAGCGGATACGCGGCGTCCTGCCCGGGCCCGAGTCGGACCTGTGGGCGCTGGGCGCGACCCTGTACCAGGCGGTCGAGGGCATCTCGCCGTTCCGCCGCCCCACCGCGATCGAGACCGCGTACGCCATCGCCGAGGAGCCGCTCGAACCGCCGGGCAAGGCCGGGGTGCTCGCCGACCTCATCGCCGGACTGCTCGTCAGGGACCCGCAGCAGCGGCTGTCGGCCGAGGATGCCGAGCGGATGCTGCGGCTGCCGGCCGCGGAGACGGACACCGCGGAGGTGGAGCGCGAGCGGTTCGGCGCCGAGCAGTCGCCCCGCACCGGGACCACCGTCGTCACACCGCTGGGCACGGCCACGGCGGCCGGCCCGCAGCAGGGCGCGGACGCCGCTCAGGAGCACCCTGGCGGTGCTGCGGGAGCCGCGGGCGGCCCGGGGGCGCCGCCCGGCCCGGGGGAGCCCGAGCCGGGCGGGCTGGGCCGGGACGACGACACACCGCGGAGCCCGCAGCACAGCGACTCGCTCGCCTCCCACCGGTCGGGCACCGCCCCGCGCCGCCGGCGCCGCGCCCTGCCGTGGATCGCGGCCGTCGCCGTGGCCGCCCTGGCCGCCGGCGGCGCGCTGTACGCCGTCCACCGCTCCCACAGCGGCGGCGCGGACGACTCCGCCGTCGGCAGTCCGACACCGACCGCTCCGACCAGCGCCCCGGCTCCCACCACGGCCCCCGCGCCGACCACACCGCCGCCGCCGAAGCTCCCGGCCGGCTACCGGCTCGCCACGGAGCAGCACGACGGCTACGACTACTCCTTGCCCGTGCCCGAGGGGTGGACCAGGTCCACGCCGAACGGCAGCGACGAGGTCGACTGGCTCACCGCCGACGGGCTGGTCGGGCTGAAGGTCAACGCGCTGCCGTTCGGCAGCACCGACCCCCTGGAGCACTTCGAGGAACTGGAACCGCAGACCGAGAAGCAGGTCGACGGCTACCACCGCAAGCGGATGGACCGCACCCTGGTCCTCGGCGAGCGGGCCGCGCTGTGGGAGTTCACCTTCAAGGGCAAGATCCGCGACTGGCACGCCATCGACATGGGCTTCGGCAAGCCGGGTGGCACCGAGTACGCGATCTACCTGTCGGCCCCCGAGGCCCAATGGCAGCAGTGGCTACCGGTGTTCAACAACGCCGTCGCCGGATTCCGGGCCAAGGACTGACCTGCGGGGTTCGCAAGCACCTTCCCCGTTCGGGGATGATGGGTAGCCGAACCGCCCGACAACCGCCGCCGGTGAAGCCGTTGGCGGCTGCCGCCATCCGGCACGCGCGCAGGCGAGCACCGGTGCGCGCCGCCACCCCGGGAACCAGGCACCCACCCGGAAGACACGACAGAGGGATTCCATGAGCGAGGACGAAGGTACCGACGGACGCCTGCTCGCCGACCGGTACCGCCTCGGTGGCGTGCTCGGCAAGGGCGGCATGGGCACCGTGTGGCGCGCGGTCGACGAGACGCTCGGCCGCAGCGTCGCCGTGAAGGAGCTGCGCTTCCCCGGCAACGTGGACGAGGACGAGAAGCGCCGGCTGGTCACCCGCACCCTGCGCGAGGCGAAGGCCACCGCGCGCATCCGCAACACCGGCGCCATCACGGTCTTCGACGTCGTCAAGGAGGACGACCGGCCGTGGATCGTCATGGAGCTGGTCGAGGGCCGCTCGCTGGCCGACGCGATCCGTGAGGACGGGCCGCTCTCCGCCCGGCGCACCGCGGAGATCGGCCTGGTGCTGCTCGACGTGCTCAAGGCCGCGCACGCGGAGGGCATCCTGCACCGCGACGTGAAGCCGTCCAACGTGCTGCTCGCGGAGACCGGCGACGACGAGGAGGGCCGGGCCTCGGGCAGCGGGCGGGTCGTGCTCGGCGACTTCGGCATCGCGCTGATCGACGGTGACCCGTCGGTGACGTCCACCGGCATGCTCGTCGGCGCGCCGTCGTACATCTCGCCCGAGCGGGCCCGCGGCCAGAAGCCCGGCCCGCCCGCCGACCTGTGGTCGCTCGGCGCGCTGCTGTACGCCTCCGTCGAGGGCCACCCGCCCTACGACAAGGGCTCCGCGATCGCCACCCTCACCGCGGTGATGACCGAGCCGGTCGGGCCGATGCGCAACGCCGGGCCGCTCGCCGAGGCGATCAACGGGCTGCTGGTCAAGGACCCGGACCGGCGGCTGGACGACGCGGGCGCGCGGCGGCTGCTCAACGCCGTGGTGAACGCTCCGGAAGAGCCGGTCGAGCCGGCCGCCGACCCGACCAGCGTGATGCCGATGCCGTCGGTGCCACCCACCGTGGGTACCGCGATCGACCCCCAGCCCGTGCCGACGGACGCGCCGCCCGCCGCCCGCAAGGCCGCGATCGACCAGGCCAGGGCACGCGAGGCGCTGCGCGCGCTGCGCAAGGCGACCGACCGGAAGGTGCCCGCGGGAGCGGGTGCGGCGGCCCCGGCCGGACCGGCGCGCGCGCCGCTGAGCGACGTGGTGCCGCGCCGCACCATGGTGATCGTCATCGCCTTGGTGGTGCTGGCGCTGCTGGGCACCGTGATAGGCATCGCGATAGCCAACTCCGGTGGCGGCGACGGCAAGAGCGGCAAGGGCGCGTCCGGCGGCTCGCCGAGCACATCCGCCCAGGGCACCGACGAGAACGCGGCCAAGGAGAAGGGCCAGAGCCAGGACCCCGACGGCGCGGCCGGGTCGCCCAGCACGGCCGGCACGGCCGCCTCCACCACCCCGCCGGCCGCCGGGTCCGGCACCGACGCCCTCCCCCAGGGCTGGCACACCTTCAAGGACTCCGAGGGCTTCTCGATCGCGCTCCCCGCGGGGTGGAAGCGGGTCGGCGACGACGGCTACGGCGTCGGCTCGCGCTTCAAGGGCAGCGGCGGCGAGAACCTGCTGGTGGACTGGACCCACAGCCCGGGCAAGAGCGCCCTGCACAACTGGCAGGTCTCGGCGGCCGCCGCGCCCGGGCAGATGAAGAACTACCACCAGATCAAGGTGGCTTCCGCGGACTACCGTGACTACGACGCCGCCGACTGGGAATACACCCGGCAGCAGAACGGCAAGGCCGTACATGTCCTGAACCGCGGCATGGTGACGGACAAGAAGCACGGCTACGCCCTGATGTACACCACCCCGGCCGGCGCGTGGGGCAGCGACGTGAACCAGCACAGGCTCACGACCTTCTTCAGTACCTTCAAACCGGCCAAGTAGGCGGGGCGAAGCACGTAAGGTGAGTGCGTGTGGACTGTCCGCAGCCGGATACGGACCGACTCGCCGTCGGAAGTGTCCGGACCTGAAAGGGCCTGACCGTTTCGGGTGCGCGGGCGGATGAGCGAACGGGCGGGCCGGAAGGGGGGCGCCGTGGAGGAGTACGCAGGACGGGTGCTCGCTGAGCGCTACCGGCTGCCCCGGCCGCCCGCCGACGAGTTCGAACTCGTCGAGAGCCGCGCCTTCGACACCTACAGCGGCCAGGAGGTCCTGGTCCACCAGGTGCTGCTGCCCGAGGTGGTCAGTGCCGACCCCGGCGAGGAGGGCCCCGGCGGGTCCGACGGCGCCGAGGGGCTGGACGAGAGTGCCCGGCGCGCCCTGGAGGCGGCCCGCACCGCGGCCGCCATCCCCGACCACCCGCGGCTGGTCCAGGTCTTCGACATCTTCGTCGAGGACGGCAGCCTGTGGATCGCGAGCGAACTGGTGTCCGCCCGGTCGCTGGCCGCGTTACTCGCCGAGCGCCCGCTGGACGCCTACCGCGCCGCCGAGGTCGCCTCCGACGTGCTGACCGCGCTGCGCGCCCTGCACGCCACCGGCTGGACGCACCGCAACGTCACCGCGAGCACCGTGCTGGTCTGCGACGACGGCCGCGCGATGCTCGCCGGCCTGGCCGCGGGCGCCGCCCAGGAGGCGCTGTGCGGATACGACCCGGTGCCCGAGCAGGTGCTCGCCGGCGGCACCGACGCGGACCCCGACGACTGGCACGGCCCGCGGTCCGCGCTGGAACAGGAGCGGGCCCGGCAGAACCGCATCACCGTGGTCGGCGCCGTCACCGAGCGCTGGGCGCCCGAGCAGGCGCACGAAGTGCACGAGAACTGGCGGCTGTCCCCGCCGGTCGGCCCGGCCGCCGACCTGTGGGCGCTCGGCTCGCTGCTGTTCCGCAGCGTCCAGGGCCACCCGCCCTTCCCCGAGGAGAGCGCGGCCGAGCTCGTCCAGCTGGTCTGCGCGGAGCCGCCGGCCTTCGCCGAGGAGTGCGGCCCGCTGCGGCCGATCGTGGAGTCGCTGCTGCGCCCGGACCCCGAGGAGCGGCCGGAGGCCGAGGAGCTGGGCGGCTGGCTGCGCTCGCTGATCCGCTCCGCGCCCGAACCCGACCTCGGCGTCAGCACCGTGCAGGTGCCCACCGACCCGGCGAAGCTGCCGGTGAAGCGGCGCCGGGGCGAACTGGTCCGGCGGCGCCGGCGGAAGGCGGCCGCCGAGGAGGCCGGCGCCCCGCACCGCAGGCACGCCCGCGGCAAGCAGGCCAAGGTGGGCCGCCCGCCGAAGCCGCCCAAGCCCGCCAAGCTGCCGAAGGCGCCCGGTGCCACGACCGCCCTCGGGATGTCCGGCACCGGTCCGGCCCCCGCCGCGCCGGTCGCGCCGGCCGCGTCGATGGAAGCGACCCGCCCGGCCAAGGCGGCCCGGCAGCCGCGCCCGTCCGTGCCGGCCCAGCCCACCGCCGGCCGTAGCGGCCCGCGCACCGCGGCCCGCCCGCACATCCACGAGGAGGACGTCGTCTACCGGCGTCCCGACGGCAGCGACGACTCGCCGCGCCGGCTCGGGGTGCGCTTGCTGATCGCGGTGCTGGTGATCCTCGCGGCCGCGGTGGCGTACGCCCTGCTGGTGATGCCGCACCGCGGCGACTCCTCCGACGGCGCGAAGGCCGACCGCAGCGTGCCGGCCCGGATGCCGAACCCCGGTGCGGGCAAGGGCGACGGCAAGGGGGACGCCTCCACGGCGCCGTCCACCGGCACCTCCGCGCCCGCCGGCAAGTCCCCGACCAAGCCCGCGAAGACGGCGCCCGCCTCCCCGTCGGGACCCGCGCTCGGCCCCGGCTACGCGCTGCGGCACGACACGGCCGGCTTCTCCGTCGCGGTGCACACCGGCTGGCAGCGCTCGGGCCCCAACGCCCAGGACGAGGTCACCTACTCCGGCGACGACCTCCAACTCACCGTGGTCCCCGGCCGCGACAAGTCCTCCGCGCGCGGCACCGACCCGGTCGCCTACCAGCTCAACGAGCCGGAGCTGTCCGACTTCCGCTCCTCGTCCTGGTCCTCCGCGTCGGGCCTGCAGTCCCTGACGCTCGACGGCCACCCGGCGGCCGAGGGCGAGTACACCTACCGCAACTCCAGCGGCCAGGGCGTGTACGCGCGGAACCTCGCCATCCTGATCGACGGGAAGTACCACATCGTGCTGGTCACCGGCCTGGACAACCAGCGGGCGGCGGTCCAGCAGGCGTTCGACAAGGCCGTCCAGACCTACACCGCGAACTGACCCCGGCCCGGCCCCAGGCCCGACGGTCCGTCAGCCCGCCGCCCGTCCGCGGTTCCGCTCGTTCGCCGGTCCGTGCGTGCGCCCGCCGCCGGTCGTTCGCCTGCCGTCCTTCCGTTCGCCCGCTGGACCGTCGTCCGTCCGCCCGCCTGTTCGACCGTGCTGACCTGCGAAGATCACCACGATGCCATTGCGCGCTGGCGTGGTTGCAGAAGTCACGGAGAAAAAAGCTACTGATGGGTACCCACGGCGGGCCGGTCGCCGTACCCTCACCGGCATGACGGATTCGCCGGAAAGCGTGACACGCAGTGCCTCCCTCACCGACGGCAGCACCGACAACCCCGTCGCGCCGCAGCCCGCCACCGCACGCGGCCCGCGGGATGTCGTCACCCCCGACCTCGTCGCCCGGCTGACCCGGGGCGTGCTCGGCTCCGGCCGCACCGCCGGCCACACCCCGCTGACCGGCGACAAGCTCGCCGACCTGCCGGAGGCCACCCCGGACGACGTCGCCGAGGCGTACCGCCGCGCCCGCGCCGCCCAGACCGGCTGGGCGGCGACCTCCGTACGCGAGCGCGCCCGGGTGCTGCTGCGCTTCCACGACCTTGTGCTCGCCCGGCAGGCCGAAGTCCTCGACCTGATCCAGCTGGAGACCGGCAAGGCACGGCTGCACGCCCACGAAGAGGTGCAGGTGGTCGCGATGGCCGCCCGGCACTACGGCTTCAAGGCGCCCGCCTACCTCAGGCCGAAGCGGCACACCGGCGCCGTGCCCACCCTCACCAAGGCGCTCGAAGTGCGCCAGCCGCGCGGGGTGGTGGGGCAGATCGCGCCCTGGAACTACCCGCTGGAGCTGTCCGTCGGCGACGCGCTGCCCGCCTTCGCGGCGGGCAACGCGGTGGTGATGAAGCCCGACACCGAGACCGCGCTGACCGCGCTGTGGGCCCGCCGGCAGCTCATCGAGGCCGGGCTGCCCGAGGACGTCTGGCAGATCGTGATCGGGGACGGCCCGGTGGTCGGCCCCGCGGTGGTCGAGCACGCCGACTACGTCTCCTTCACCGGCTCCACCCGCACCGGCCGCGAGGTCGCCCAGCGCGCCGCCGCCCGGCTGGTCGGCGCCTCGCTCGAACTCGGCGGCAAGAACGCCCTGCTGGTGCTGCGCGACGCCGACCTGGACCGGGCCGCGGCCGGCGCGGTGCGGGCCTGCTTCGCCTCCGCCGGGCAACTGTGCATCTCCATCGAGCGGTTGTTCGTGCACGAGTCGGTCGCCGACGCCTTCACCGCGAAGTTCGTCGAGCTGACCCGCTCGCTGCGGCTCGGCACCGCGCTGGCGTACGGCGCGGGCATGGGCTCGCTGGTCGGGCCGCGGCAGCTCGACGTGGTCACCCGGCATGTGGACGAGGCCCGGGAGAAGGGCGCCACGGTGCTCACCGGCGGCCGCCCGCGCCCCGACATCGGCCCGTACGTCTACGAGCCGACGGTGCTGACGGGCGTCGAGGCCCCGATGGCGGTGTGCGCCGAGGAGACCTTCGGCCCGGTGGTGTCCGTCTACCGCTTCCACGACGAGGACGAGGCGGTCGAGCGCGCCAACGCCACCGAGTACGGCCTCAACTCCAGCGTGTGGACCCGCGACGTCCGCCGCGGCACCGCGCTCGCGGCCCGGCTGCGCTCCGGCACGGTCAACGTCAACGAGGCGTACGCGGCGGCCTACGGCAGCGTGCGGGCGCCGATGGGCGGCATGAAGGACTCCGGGCTCGGCCGCCGGCACGGCTCGGAGGGCATCGTGAAGTACACCGAGGCGCAGACCATCGCGGTGCAGCGGCTGATGCCGATGGGCCCCGCGTTCGGCATGAGCGACGAGAAGTACGCGGCGCTGCTCAACGCCTCGCTGCGGCTGATGAAGGGGCTGCACATCCGCTGAGCGCGGCCCGGCTCCCGACCGCGCCGGTTTCCGACGTGATCCGACCCGACCCGACCCGCTCGACGACCGATCATCCTCCGGAGGACCAGGTGGCACAGGAAGACGGCTACGACTACGACGTCATCGTCGTCGGATCGGGCTTCGGCGGTGCGGTGTCCGCGCTGCGGCTGACCGAGAAGGGCTACCGGGTCGGCGTGCTGGAGGCGGGCCGCCGCTTCACCCGCGAGGAGCTTCCGAAGAACTCCTGGGACGTGCGCAACTACCTGTGGGCGCCGTCGCTCGGCCTCTACGGCATCCAGCGCATCCATGTGCTGGGCAAGGTGCTGGTGCTGGCCGGCGCGGGCGTCGGCGGCGGTTCGCTGAACTACGCCAACACGCTGTACGTCCCGCCGGCCGCGTTCTTCCAGGACCGGCAGTGGGGCGCGATCACCGACTGGCAGCAGGAGCTGGCGCCGTACTACGACCAGGCCAAGCGGATGCTCGGGGTGCGGCTCAACCCGACGATGACGCCGTCCGACGTCCATCTGAAGTCCGCCGCCGAGAAGATGGGCGTGGGGGAGAGCTTCCACCTCGCGCCGGTCGGGGTGTTCTTCGGCGACGGGCGGGACGCCTGCGGCGGCGAGGGAGCCGGCGGCGCGGGCGACGGGACCGGCGGGCCGGGCGCGGCGCCCGGCGAGGAGGTCGCGGACCCGTACTTCGGCGGCGCCGGGCCGCGCCGGCGGGCCTGCGTCGAGTGCGGCGAGTGCATGACCGGCTGCCGGCACGGCGCGAAGAACACGCTCAACGAGAACTACCTCCACCTCGCGGAGCGGGCCGGCGCCGAGATCCGGGCGATGACCACCGTCGTCGAGCTGGCCGACGACCCGGCGGGGGGCTACCGGGTCACCACCGTGCCCACCGACCGGCGCAGGAAGGGCGCCCGCGGCGTGCTGCGGGCCCGCCAGGTGGTGGTCGCGGCCGGCACCTACGGCACCCAGACGCTGCTGCACGCCATGCGCGACTCCGGCCGGCTGCCGCGGATCTCGGCCCGGCTGGGCGAGCTGACCCGGACCAACTCCGAGGCGCTGGTGGGCGCGCAGACCTCCGCGTCCCGCTACCGCAAGCGCCACCCGGACCGCCCGCTGGACTTCACCCGGGGCGTGGCCATCACCTCGTCGGTGCACCCGAACGACCACACCCACATCGAGCCGGTCCGCTACGGCCGCGGCTCCAACGCGATGGGCAACCTGTCGATCATGGCCGCGCCGTACCGCGGGAAGCTGCCGCGCTGGGCGGAGTTCGCGGTCAACTACCTGCGGCACCCGGCGGTCGCGTTCCGTTCGCTGTCGAACTTCCGATGGTCGGAACGGACGATCATCGGACTGGTGATGCAGACCAGCGACAACTCGCTGACCACCTACCGCAAGGACAAGGGCCTGGGCAAGGGGCTGCTGACGGCACGTCAGGGCCACGGCGCCCCGAACCCCGTGCACATCCCCGAGGGCGCGCGGGCGGCCGAACTGATCGCCGAGGAGATCAACGGCTTCGCGGGCAGCAACGTCGGCGAGGCCACCGACCGGCCGATGACCGCGCACTTCCTGGGCGGCTGCCCGATCGGCGCGGACGCCGACCACGGCGTGATCGACCCGTACCACCGGCTGTTCGGGCATCCGGGCATCCATGTGGTCGACGGCGCCGCGGTCTCGGCGAACCTCGGCGTCAATCCCTCGCTGACGATCACCGCACAGGCCGAACGGGCGATGTCGCTGTGGCCGAACAAGGGCGCGGCGGACCCGCGGCCGTCCCAGGGCGAGGCGTACCGCAGGATCGCCGCGGTCGAGCCGGAATCCCCGGCGGTGCCGGCGGACGCGTTCGGCGCGCTGCGGCTCACGCTGCTGCCGATACCCCGAGTTCCTCGGGCGGAAGAAGCGCCGCGGGTGCCCAAAACGCCCTGAACACGCTGTAATGTGTCACTCGCAGAGCGGCCGGTCCCGGGCGTCCCCGGGAACCGACCGCCTCTTTAGAGTCGTGACCGGGCTGCTGTCCCCTGCCGTCCGGCCACTCGCACCGATGCGAGGTCCCACGGCGGCCACATTGCCGCGGCCGCCTCATCGCACCGGCTCACACCCCGCCTAGCTGCGTCTAGGCGGTGTCCATTTCCACGCGTGGTGTTGGGTTACCGCCCCTGGCTGGCACGGACATCACCTCCAACGAAGGGGCCGTCGGCCGGTCACGTGCCGTTCGGGTGATCCCCCTCGAAAGGGGAACCTCGCCCGTCGCGGTCATACCGTCATACCCGACCCCGGCCCAGTTCCAGCAGGGTCATCGCGAGCGCGGTGCCGGGGCGGCCGAGGGTGTCGCCGTACGCCCGCAGCACCTCCATCTCGCGGGCCAGGTGCAGCCGCCGGCCGCCGGCGCCCATCCGGGCCCGCTGCACCTCCTGCGACACCGCGACGCGCTGCCGGACGAGTTCGATGATCCGCGCGTCGAGGTCGTCGATGCGCTGCCGGGCCTCGGCGATGATCTGCTCGGTGTCGGAGGGAAGGGTCTCGGTCACGGTCTGCTCCTCGGGTCGGTGGCACGTCGGTCACGACCCGGGCCGCGGTCCGGGGAAACGACAGGCGCCCCGGGCCGAGTGGCCCGGGGCGCCTGGAGGTCGCTTGCGTCAGCTCACGCGACGCGACCATGGCAGCCGGACCAGCCGGTGCCATAGGTAAACGCGAAGGTGTGCGTGTGCATGGCGCCCAGTATGGACCACCGACCGGGTGCGCGCGCAAGGCGGTGCGCGGGCGGTGCGGTGGGGGCTGCGTCGGACGGTGTGGCTCTGGGCGCGCGGGGCGGGGTGGCGGGCGGAAGCGGCTTGGGCGGCGGGCACCGTCGGGGGAGCCGCCCGGCGCTGGGTAGACTGGCGGCACACTCCCGCACCCTCGCCGGAAGGCCGCCCGTGTCCTCAGCGACCCCAGCCGACCCCGCTCCCGACGGCGCCGCCGCCACCGACACCGTCCTGGTCGTGGACTTCGGCGCGCAGTACGCCCAGCTCATCGCCCGCCGGGTGCGCGAGGCGCGGGTCTACAGCGAGATCGTGCCCTCGTCCATGCCGGTCGCCGAGATGCTGGCGAAGCGGCCGAGCGCGATCATCCTGTCCGGCGGCCCCTCGTCGGTCTACGCGCCGGGCGCGCCCAGCCTGGACCGCGAGCTGTTCGAGGCCGGAGTACCCGTCTTCGGGATGTGCTACGGCTTCCAGCTGATGGCCACCTCACTCGGCGGCACCGTCGACAACACCGGCGCCCGGGAGTACGGCCGGACCGCGCTCGAGGTCTCCAAGCCCGGCTCCACCCTCTTCGAGGGCACCCCCGCCCAGCAGTCGGTGTGGATGTCCCACGGCGACGCCTGCTCGGCCGCGCCCGACGGCTTCACCGTCACCGCGAGCACCGACGTCGTCCCGGTCGCCGCGTTCGAGAACGACGAGAAGCGGCTGTACGGCGTGCAGTACCACCCCGAGGTGATGCACTCCACACACGGCCAGCAGATCCTGGAGCACTTCCTCTACCGCGGCGCCGGCATCAAGCCGGAGTGGACCACCAGCAACGTGGTGGACGAGCAGATCGCCGCGATCCGCGCCCAGGTCGGCGACCGGCGGGCGATCTGCGGACTGTCCGGCGGGGTGGACTCCGCGGTCGCCGCCGCGCTGGTGCAGCGCGCCATCGGCGACCAGCTGACCTGCGTCTACGTCGACCACGGCCTGATGCGCAAGGGCGAGACCGAACAGGTCGAGAAGGACTTCGTGGCCGCCACCGGGGTGCGGCTGAAGGTCGTCGACGCCTCCGAGCGGTTCCTCGCCGCGCTCGCCGGGGTGTCCGACCCGGAGCAGAAGCGCAAGATCATCGGCCGGGAGTTCATCCGGGTCTTCGAGCAGGCGCAGGCCGAGATCATCGCCGAGGCGCCGGACGACCAGCCGGTGGAGTTCCTGGTGCAGGGCACCCTCTACCCGGACGTGGTGGAGTCCGGCGGCGGCACCGGCACCGCCAACATCAAGTCCCACCACAACGTGGGCGGCCTGCCCGAGGACCTCCAGTTCGCTTTGGTCGAGCCGCTGCGCAAGCTCTTCAAGGACGAGGTGCGGATGGTCGGGCAGGAGCTCGGCCTGCCCGACGAGATCGTCCAGCGGCAGCCGTTCCCCGGCCCGGGCCTCGGCATCCGTATCGTCGGCGAGGTCACCAGGGACCGCCTCGACCTGCTGCGCGAGGCCGACGCCATCGCCCGCGAGGAGCTGACCGCGGCCGGCCTGGACCGCGACATCTGGCAGTGCCCGGTGGTGCTGCTCGCCGACGTCCGCTCGGTGGGCGTCCAGGGCGACGGCCGCACCTACGGCCACCCGGTGGTGCTGCGGCCGGTCTCCTCCGAGGACGCCATGACCGCCGACTGGTCCCGGCTGCCGTACGACGTGCTGGCCCGGATCTCCACCCGGATCACCAACGAGGTCGCCGACGTGAACCGGGTCGTGCTCGACGTCACCAGCAAGCCGCCGGGCACCATCGAGTGGGAGTGAGCGGGCGCCGCCCCCGGACGGTCTCGCGCCAGGGGGCGGTCCGCTGCGGCAGCAGCTGCGGCAGCAGGTGCGGCGGCCGGTGCGGCGGGCCGGGAAATGTCCCGCCGGGTTGAGTCACAGCCCGCCGGTATACGTATGACCCCCTGACGCCGCTGCAACGGAAGACGACTTCCACCCCACCAAGAGCGGCGGGAGAGGCGGGAGACGATGCTGGAGATGTGGCGGGAGACCGCACGTCGCTACGCACTGCTGCCGTTGCGGATCTTTCTCGGTGTGACGTTCACCTACGCCGGGCTCGACAAGCTGACCAGCAACACCTTCTTCACCGACTCGGCGAACGGCTCGCTGCTGCAGACCCTGCACGGCGTGCGGGACTCCGCGGCGATCCCGGCGATGGTCGACCTCGCGCTGAAGGCACCGCACGGCTTCGGATACGCGATCGCGCTCGGCGAGCTGGCGGCCGGTCTCGGCGTGCTCTTCGGGCTGCTCGGCCGGGTCGCCGCGCTCGGCGGCGCGCTGATCTCGCTGAGCCTGTGGCTGACCGTGAGCTGGTCCACCACGCCCTACTACTACGGCAACGACCTCGCCTACCTGATGGCCTGGCTGCCGCTGGTGCTGGCGGGCACGCCCTACCTGTCGCTCGACCTGCTGATCAGGAAGCGGCGCACCGGTGCGGGCGCCGGCGCCGCCGTCGCGGGGGCGGCCGGACCCGCGGCGGCTACCGCCGAGGGGATCGACGCTTCCGCAGGGCCCGTACGGTCCGCACCCCCTGCGTGACGACCCCCGTCGCCACCACCAGGCCGAGGCAGGTGCCCGCGACGGGGATCGACAGGTTGGGGTCCGAGAGGTTCCCCACACCGGCCACGTCGAGGAAGAAGGCCACCGCCAGGCCGATCAGGACCAGGCCCATCACCAGGGCGGTCGGTTCAAAACGGTGCCGCTTCACCGGACCACCCGCAGATCTCCGACGCCGACCTTGACTGTGAGGTCGATGGTGCCGGTCGACGGGGTGCCCGGCCTCGGGCTGTAGACCTCGGTGTCGTGGGTGCCGCTCCTGATGTTCACTCCGCTGTGGCTCTTTCCCGGCAGCAGCACGTCGCCGACGCCGATGTGGTAGGTCAGGACCACCGTGGCGTTCGGCGGCAGCTTCACTTCCGCCTCGCCCACGTGCACGTCCAGCCGGGTGCTGACCGTGCGGTTGCCCAGGGACACGGTCCGCAGGTCGAGGACGCCGTCGCCCGCGCCGCGCACGTACGACGGTTGGATCGCGGTCGTGGTGGTCGGGGTCCAGCGGCTGGTCCACCCCTCCTGGTCCTTCGGCAGCGAGGCGGCGCCGATCAGGCCGGCGATGGTCAGCAGCGACCAGAACGCGGTCAGGCCGCGCGGCCGCCCCGCGAAGGACGCGATCAGGTAGGCCACGCCGAACACTCCCAGCGCGGACGCCAGTCCGATCTCCACGCTGCTGCCCACCGACGTCCGGTGCACCGCCACGCAGGTGCCCACGCCCGCGGCCGTCGCCGCCAGCAGGAAGGCCACCAGGCCGAACGGCCACTGGCGTTCCTTGCGGGTCTTCCTCTTCCGCTCCCGCCACGCCTGCCGGTCCGCCGCCTGGTACGGCCCGTCGTCCGGGCCCCACAGGTAGGGCGGCGCCTTCGTCAGCGGGTCGCGCCACCAGGACGGGGCGCTGCCGGGCTCGGGCGGCGCCTGCGCGGCGGGCGGTGCGTCGGCGACGGCGCTCGCCGCCGCGAGCGGGGTCTCGCCGGCCGCCTGCATCCTGGTCCGCTGCTGCGACCAGTACACGGCGGCCACGGTGGCGGCCAGCAGGATCAGGGAGAACGCCTGGTTGGCGCCGTTGCCGAGCATCGAGGCGTACAGACCGCAGCCGACCAGTGCCATCAGCACGGCGGTCAGCGGCGCCCCCTCGATCCGGCCGGAGAGCAGGCGGTGCGCCTCGCTCTCCTCCTCGTCCTCCTGCGGGATGACCAGCCAGCCCAGGCCGTAGATGATCAGACCGATGCCGCCGGTCAGCGCGAGGACGGCGAGCACGATACGGAAGATGACCGGGTCGACGCCGAAGTAGCGGCCCGCGCCGTGGCAGACGCCGGCCAGCACCTTGTCCTTGCCGTGGCCGCGCCGGAGTTGCGGGCGGCTGTCGTCGGAGGTGCCCTCGCCGTCGCCGTCCTTGCCGTCGTCCCCGTGCGAGGCGCGGGTGCTGCCGGACCGCGTGCCGGTGTCCGTGCCGCCCGCGTCGGTGCCGCGGTCGTCCCGGGTCGCGCCGGCCGGCCGCGGGGCCTCGTCCGCGGGCGAGGGGGGCGGCGCACCGGCGCCCTCGTCCCGAACCTCGCCGCGGACCTCGTCCCGGTCCGTGGCCCGGTTACGGGCCGCGCTCGTCTCGGTGGGGTCGTCGGTCATGGACACCATGGTCGCCCGTCCGCCGCCGTACCGGCACCCGCCCCGACCCTGGTACGACCCTGATCCCGCCCCGGACGCTCCCTGGGGGTCGGGCCGGGCAATCCTCGGGGGTTCACCCTGATGCCCGCGAGGACGTGCTTGTGTGACGATCGGGGTATGTCAGCCAGCACCCCGCCGCCGCCCGGACCGTCCGGCGGCGTCTCCGGAGCGTCCTTCCTCACCCCGCCCGAACCGGCGGGGTCCGGTGTGCGCAAGCTCTACCGCAGCTCCGAGGGCCGGATGGTCGGCGGGGTGGCGCGCGGGCTGGCCGGCCACCTCGGGCTGCCCGTGCTGTGGGTACGGGCCCTGTTCGTGCTGCTCGCCGTCTTCAACGGCATCGGCATCCTGCTCTACGCGGTGTTCTGGTTCTTCGTGCCGCTCGGCGTCGGCGGTGTCTCCGAGGCCAAGGAGCCGCGCGACGCCCGGTCCTGGCTGGCGGGCAAGCGTCCGGACAAGGGTCAGATCATGGCCCTGATCGCGCTGGCCGGCGGCACCGGCATCCTCGTGGACAACCTCAACCTCGGCGCGGCCAACCGCGCGGTGTGGCCGCTGCTGCTGATCGGCGCCGGCGTCGCGCTGGTGTGGCGGCAGGCCGACAACGCCCGCAAGGCGCGCTGGGTCGAGATGAGCCACGGCAAGCGGTTCTGGCCGCTGGTACGGGCCGCGGGCGGCATCGTGCTGGTGATCGCCGGGGTGACCGGCTTCATCGTGGTGCGCGGTTCCGGCAGCCACCTCGGCGGCATCCTCCAGGCCGCGCTCGCCGTGCTGGTCGGGGTCGCGCTGATCGCCGGGCCGTATCTGGTGCGGATGACGCAGGACCTGTCCGCGGAGCGGCTGATGCGTATCCGCGCCCAGGAGCGCGCGGAGGTCGCCGCCCACGTGCACGACTCGGTGCTGCACACGCTCACGCTGATCCAGCGGCACGCGGAGGAGCCGCGCGAGGTGGCCCGGCTGGCCCGGGCCCAGGAACGCGAGTTGCGCGCCTGGCTCTACCGCCCCGAGGGCACCGGCCGCGACGACGAGCCGACCACGCTCGCCGACGCCGTACGGGCCGCCGCCGCGGAGGTGGAGGACGCGCACGGCGTGCCGGTGGAGGTGGTCTGCGTCGGCGACTGCCCGCTCGACGAACGGCTGGCGGCGCAGATGCAGGCCGCGCGCGAGGCCATGGTCAACGCGGCGAAGTACGGTGGCGACGGCGCGGTCCAGGTCTACGCCGAGGTCGAGGAGGCGAAGGTGTTCGTCTCCGTACGCGACCACGGTCCCGGTTTCGACCTCGACCAGGTTCCCGGCGACCGCATGGGCGTAAGAGAATCGATCATCGGACGGATGCGGCGCAACGGCGGCGAGGCCCGGTTGCGGGCCGCGCCCGGCGGCGGCACGGAAGTCGAACTCGAGATGGAGAGGGTGGCGGTGGCATGACTACGCCCACGGGAGACGAACGACGGGTCCGGGTGGTCCTCGTCGACGACCACCGCATGTTCCGCACCGGGGTGCAGGCGGAGATCGGCGTCACCGCGGAGACCGGGGTCGAGGTGGTCGGCGAGGCGGCCGACGTGGACCAGGCGGTCACCGTCGTCAACGCGACCCGGCCGGAGGTGGTGCTGCTCGACGTCCACCTGCCCGGCGGCGGCGGGGTGGAGGTGCTGCGGCGGTGCGCGGCGCTCAGCGCGGACCCGGACCGGCCGGTGCGCTTCCTCGCGCTGTCGGTGTCCGACGCGGCGGAGGACGTGATCGGCGTCATCCGCGGCGGCGCGCGCGGCTACGTCACCAAGACCATCACCGGACCCGACCTGGTCGACTCGATCTTCCGGGTGCGCGACGGCGACGCGGTCTTCTCGCCCCGGCTGGCCGGCTTCGTGCTGGACGCCTTCGCCTCCACCGACGCCCCGCCCGTCGACGAGGACCTGGACCGGCTCACCCAGCGCGAGCGCGAGGTGCTGCGGCTGATCGCCCGCGGCTACGCCTACAAGGAGATCGCGAAGCAGCTGTTCATCTCGGTGAAGACCGTCGAGTCGCATGTCTCCGCGGTGCTGCGCAAGCTCCAGCTCTCCAACCGGCACGAGTTGACGCGCTGGGCGACCGCCCGGCGGCTGGTCTGAGCGCGCGGGTCGCGAAGAGCGGGCCGGGCCGGGCGGCGACGGCTCACTCGTCCTCGTCGGTGGGCCAGACCAGGACGTAGTTGGGGGTGTGCGCGGTGCGCTCCTCCACCGGGGTGTGCACGGAGTCCATGGGGACGTCGTCCGGCACTGCGCAGCGGCTGAGGTGGATGCCGGTCAGGCACCCGTCGCACCAGAAGGACGCGTAGCCGACGCGGTCGGCGGGCAGACCGCAGAAGGTCAGATTCAGCTCGCGGGCACCGCAGTTGGGACAGCGGACGTCCGGCGCCGTGCGCGGCAGCCGGTCGTAGCGCTGCTGGAAGGCTGCCATCCAGTCGCCCCAACTCGCCTTCAGGGCTTGCATCGGTGGTTCTCCCGTCGGGTCGGCTCATCGGGCGAGCGTAGACACTACGCCGGTGCGGGGCGGCGACGGTCGGAATGCCCGAACCGTGACCTTCGGCGGCGCGGGGAACGGCGATTGGTCATTTATGCCGGACAAGTTCTCACAGAAACTTCACAGCTCGTGCAACGTGTGCGGGCGCGGGCCCGTCAAGCAGGGTGAGCCACAAGGCTCTTGATTCCTCTCGTCACGGCGGCCGGGCCTCCCGGCCGCCGTGACGCTGCTCAAGCGGAGAATCCATGCGTATACGCGCAACCGCGGCCGTCGCAGTCGTCTCGGGCGCACTGGCCCTGACTGCCGTCGCGATCCCGGCCGCACAGGCGACCGGCGCTTCCGGCGCTTCCGGCGCTTTTCCGGCCCACGGCGGCTGGGCGTCCGCCCACCGGTTCGCGGTGGGCACCTCGGCCGCCGGGCCGGAGGCCAGGTCCGCCGCCAAGCCGGCGGTGAAGGAAGCCACTTCGGCCGCGACTTCGGCCGCTGCCTCGGCCGCGACCGCCGCCGCCGAGCCGTACCCGCTCGCCGTGACCTTCTCCCAGCTCAAGGTCGACAACGGCAAGCCGGCCGTGGTCGTCGGCACGACGAACACGGTGCACGTGCCCTTCAGCTTCACCCTCACCGCCACGAACGTCGACGTCCGCGCCGCCGACTTCTACGCCGGCGTCGACCTCTACCGCGGCTCGGCGAACACCCCGAGCAACGACCTGTTCGGTGACAACCCGCCGAAGTGCAGCGTCACTTCCTCCACCAGCTCCGCGAACTCCGTGGTCACGGTGGAGAGCTGCAAGGGCACCGTGGACATCTACCCGGGCCAGGACCTCACCTTGAAGGACGCGGGCACGGGCTGGCACTCGGTGGCCTGGGCGGTCGCGCTCAACGGCCAGGACGGCGACAACCCGGACCCGAGCAAGATCGGGCAGGCCGCGCTCACCGGCCAGCACGCGCCGGCCATCCAGCGCTACGCGACGCTGACCGCGAGCGCCAAGCCGAAGCCGGTGAAGAAGGGCGGCACCGTGACCGTCACCGGCAAGCTCAGCCGCGCCAACTGGGACACCCACAAGTACGCCGGCTACACCGGCCAGCCGGTCAAGCTGCAGTTCCGCAAGAAGAACAGCAGCACCTACACCACGCTCAAGACGGTGAAGACCGACAGCCACGGCAACCTGAAGACCACCTACAAGGCGACGGCCGACGGCTACTGGCGGTTCTCCTTCGCCGGCACGTCGACCACCCCGGCGGTCTCGGCCGCGGGCAGCCACGTCAGCCTCAAGTGAGCAGGGCGCCCCGGCCGGTTGACGGTCCGGGGCGCCCCTGAGGTGATTCCTGACGGATTCCTGACGGGAGTCCTGACGGAAGTTACGGCGTGGCGGGGGCGACCACGTCCGCCACCACGCAGCTCACGTTGTCGGGGCCGCCCGCGCCGTTCGCGAGAGCGATCAACGCGCGGGTGGCCTCGTCGGGTTCGGCCTCCTCCATCAGCACCCGGCGGATGTCGGTCGGCTCGGCGACCACCGGCAGCCCGTCGGAGCACAGCAGGTAGCGGTCGCCGGGCCGCGGGGCGTGCAGCTTCAGGTCGGCGGTGGGCGGCGGGCCGTCGGACAGCAGTGCCCGCAGCAGCAGGGACCGGTCCGGGTGGGAGGCCGCCTCGGCCTCGGTGAGCCGGCCGTCGTCGATCATGGACTGCACGAGGGTGTGGTCGTGGGTGATCCGGAACAGCTCGCCGTCGCGCAGCAGATACGCCCGGCTGTCGCCGATGTGCACCAGGGCGAGGTGGGTTCCGGTCCACAGCATGGCGGTGAGCGTGGTGCCGACGGGGGCCGTGCCGGGTGCGGGTGGTGCGGGTGGTGCGGACGGTGCGGATGCCGGTACGGGTGCGGGTGCCGCGGTCCCGACCGCGCGGGCCGCTGCCTCCACCGCGTCCTGGAGGACGTTGAGCAGGTTGCCCGGCGGGAGCGGTGCGCCCGTGTCCAGGTCGGCGAGCGCCTCGATCGCGGCCGCGCTGGCCGGGGCGCCGGCCGGCCCGAAGCCGTCGGCGACCGCGAGCAGGCGGTCGCCCGCGTACACCGCGTCCTGGTTGCCGGGCCGGACCAGACCGGTGTCGGAGCGGGCGGAGTAGCGCAACGTCAGAGTGGTGTCGGGCATGGGTGCGTTCCCTTCTGAAGGGCCAGGTGTTCGGGGGCCGTGCTCTTGGGTGTCGGGCGTTTGGGTGTCGGGCGTTTGGCGGCCGGCTGCTCCGGCGTCCGGCGCGCGGTCGAGGTGGGCGAGCAGGAAGCCGGCGAGGTCCCGCCGCGCGGCGGTCTCCGCCTCCACCTGCGCCCAGTACCCGCGTATCTCCTGGGCGGCGGCCGCCTCGGTGGCGCACGCGCACACCCGCTGGATGCGGGCCAGCGGCATGCCCAGCCGGCGCAGCCACGCCACCAGCCGGGCCCGTTCGAGCTGTTCGGGGGCGTAGAAGCGGTAGCCGGTGTCCGGGTCCACCCGGGCCGGGGGGAGCAGTCCGAGGTCGTCGTACAGCCGCAGCGCCTTCGGCGAGAGCCGGGCCGCCTTCGCGAAGGCGCCGATGGTCAGCAGGTCCATGCCCGGGTCAGGCCGCGGCCGCGACGTGGGAGGCGATCCGCTCCCGCGTCGTCGCGTTGTCCGTGTGCAGCACCGCCGACATGCCGAGCGCCTGGGCCGCCTCGACGTTCGCCGCCAGGTCGTCCACGAAAAGGCAGTCGGCCGGGCGCGCCCCCAGCCGCTCGCAGGTCAGCGTGAAGGCGCGCGGATCGGGCTTGGACCACCCGATCTCGTGCGAGTAGACCACCGCGTCCGCGCTGCCCACCAGCGCCGCGAAGCCGTACCGCTCCTCCTCGCGCTCCCGGGCGCCGACGAAGCTGTTGCTGAGGATGCCCAGGGTGCAGCTGCCCTGCAACTCCCGTATGTACGAGATCAGTTCGGTGTTCGGCGTGCCCAGGTACCCCGTCCACAGGTCGGCGAAGAACGCGTCGGTCCGGGCCGGGTCGAGGCCCAGCTCGGCGCTGACCGCGGCCCGGGTCTCCGGCTCGGTCATGGCGCCGGACCCGCCCGCCGTCCACACCTCCTCCAGCCGCTGGTCCACCGCGCCGGCCGGCAGCCCCAGCCGCCGCTCCCAGGCGGCGTCCCAGCCGGTGCGCGGGGTCAGTTCCAGCACCCCGCCGATGTCGAGGATCAGGCACGCAGTGGTCATCCCGGTCGTCCTTCCGATGCGTGGCCGGGCGGGCGGCCCGGGGAACCGGCCTGGTCGGCGGCCGGTACGACCACGATGGGCCCTGTCCCAGGGGGAAGGTCAAGCACGGCTCTGTGGGGCGCCCGGTCGCCATCCGGTGGGCGCCCGGCCGATGCGTGCCCTCGGGCCGCCCCCGGATCGGCCTCGGGCCGGCCTCGGCCCAACCCCTGGACAGTGCGGCCCGGTTTTTGGCACGGTGGGGTGCGCCGACCCACCCTTCGAAAACGTGGCCGATGGTCGACGTCACAGTCGAATGCCGCAGGCAGGGGGCTCCACCATGACCGCAGACCGCCTCGCCCCAGAGGAAGCCGCCTTCTACGCCTCGCAGAGCAGCTTCTCCGACCCCGGCGAGCTGGTCGGCTGGTACACCGACCTCCCCAGGGACGTCGGCGAACTCGCCCGGGTGGTGCGGGACGTGATGGTCCACCGGGTCGAGGGCGGCCAGTTCGGGGTGCCGATCGCCGAGGACCGGATGCGCGACGACGCGGAGACCCGCTACGTCGACGACATCCTGCGGCTGGTGGTGAACCGCAACGGCGCGCCGCTGGTGGAGCGGCGGGAGTTCGCCGACCGGTTCGTGGGGATCTGCCGCGACTTCACCCTCCTGCACGTCTCCCTGCTGCGCCACGTCGGCATTCCCGCGCGGCTGCGCTCCGGGTTCGCCGACTACTTCGGCGACGACGGGTTCCACTTCGACCACGTCGTCACCGAATACTGGGACGACCAGCGCGGCTGGCTGCTGGCCGACGCCCAGATCGTCGACCCCGAGCGGTACTCGATGCCGTTCGACCCGACCGATGTGCCCAGGGACCGCTTCCTGGTCGCGGGCAAGGCGTGGCAGCTCATCCGCGCCGGCGGGGCGGACCCGAAGTCCTTCGGGCTCCACCTGCCGGAGGGGCCGATGGTGGGCGCGTGGTTCGTGGCCGGCAACGTCAGGCTCGACCTGGCCGCCCTCAACAAGGTCGAGACCCTGCTGTGGGACGTCTGGGGGACCGGCGCGGGGTCGGACGACGAGATGGGCGACGAGATCCGCGACCTCTACGACACCGCCGCCCGCGTCACCGGCGACGAGGTGCCCTTCGCCGAGGCCCGCGCGCTCTTCGCGGAGCACGACGGGCTGCGCACGCCGTCCACCGTGCTGTCTCTGGCCCCCTTCAACGGCCCCAGCCGGGTCGCCCTGCGCTGACGGTCCGCTCTGCGCTGAAGACCGGCCTGCGCTGACGGCCGGCCCCGCACTGACAGCCGACCCGGCGCGCGGGTCCGGCCGCCGGTGATCCTCGCCTCCCACCCGACAGAGAGGTACTTGACATGGTTCAGGTGTACGAGGACCGGCGGCTCGCCGGCTCCTACCACGCGGGAAACGACATGCCGGACGCTTCGCTCCGCGCCTGGGCCGGACTGATCGCGGACTGCGCTCCCGTCCCGGCGCCGCGCGTGCTGGAAGTGGGCGCCGGCACCGGCATGTTCGCGGCGGCGCTGGCCCGGTGGACGGACGCGCGCCTCGTGGTGGGCGTCGAGCCGTCGCCCGCGATGCTCGCCGAAGCGCATCGGCTGCACCCGGCCGCGCACCGCCCGGACCGCCTGCACTTCGCGGCGGGCCGCGCCGAGGCGGTGCCGCTCCGCCCGCGCTCGGTCGACCTCGCCCTGCTCTCGCGGGTGATCCACCACCTGCCCGACCGCCGCGCCTGCGCACGGGAGTTGGCGCGGGTGCTGCGGCCCGGCGGGGTGGTGGTCGTCCGGACCACCTTCCGGGAGCGGCTGGACGCCGTCGTCTACACCTACTGGCCGCGGCTGCTCGACATCGACCGCGTCCGTTTCCCCGCGGAGGCGGACGTCCGCGCGGACTTCGCGGCGCACGGGTTCGACGTCGTACGGATCAGCTCGCACGCCGAGCCGGTCGCCGCAGGCCTGCGGGCGTACCACCAACGGCTGGTGACGCGCCCGCAGTCGAAGTTCACCCACCTCACCGAGGCCGAATTCGCCACGGGGCTGGCCCGGTTGGCCGCTGACGCGAAAGCAGAAGCCGAAGCCGAAGCCGAGGCCGAAGCCGCAGCCGCAGCCGGAGCCGGAGTGGACGCCGAGCCGCTCGTACGGCCGCGCCCCGTGTCGGAGCGCTACGACGTGGCGGTGTTCCGGCTCCGTTAGCCGGTCACGCGGGGCGGGTGGCGCCGGCGAAGGGCATCTCGGAGATGGGGGCGATCCGGATCGGGGCGCCCGGGTGCGGGGCGTGGATCATCTCGCCGTGGCCGATGTAGAGGCCGACATGGGAGATGCCGGAGTAGAAGAAGACCAGGTCGCCCGGGCGTAGTTCGGACTCGGCCACGCGGGTGCCGGCGTTGATCTGGGTGTAGGTGGTGCGCGGCAGGGAGACGCCCGCGGCCCTCCACGCGGCCTGGGTGAGGCCGGAGCAGTCGTACGAGCCGGGCCCGGTGGCGCCCCAGACGTAGGGCAGCCCGATGGCGCGGTAGGCGAACGCGACGGCCTGGGCGGCGCGCGCGGAGGGTGCGGGCGAGGCGTCGAGCGGCGGCCGGGAGGTGCCGCGGGTGGCGGTGCCCGAGCCGGGGGCGCCGGAGCGGTTCGCGTCCGCGCCGCCGTCGGAGCCGTCGACGGTGGCGCGCTGGGCCGGCGTGAGGGAGTCCAGCAGCACCTGCGCCTGGTGCAGCGCGGTCTGCACGGTCCGCTTGCGGTCGGCGAGTTGGCCCTGTGCGGCCTTGAGGGTGGCGAGCTTGCCGTCCGCCTCGGCGCGGGTCTGCTCGATGTCCCTTCGCTGCCCGGCCAGTTGGGCGAGCGTGGCGGCCTGCCGGTCGCCCATCCGGTCCAGCGCGCCGACCTGGGCGAGGTACGTCTCGGGCGAGGAGCTGAGCGCGAGTTGCAGGGCGGGGTCCAGCGTGCCGGAGCGGTACTGCGCGGTCGCGATCGAACCCAGCCGGTCCCGGGTCGTGTTGAGCTGCGCGGTCTTGCGGGCCAGCTCGGCCTGGAGGTCGGTGACCGCCGCGCGGGCGGTGGCGGCCTTCTGCCGCGCGCCGTCGTACTGCTGCGTCGCCGCCTCCGCCTGCTGGTAGAGCGCGTCGACCCGCGCCTTGACCGCCGTGACGGAACCGGCCGGGCCGTTCGCGCCGTTCGGGCCGTTCGCGCCGTCGGCTTCCTTCGCGCCGTCCGCGCCGTCCGCTCCGGACGCCGTCGTGGCGCCGGCGGCCGGGCCCGGTTCGGCCTGCGCACTCTCGCCGAGCAGGCTGACGGACGCGGCCGACACCAGCGCCAGCGACAGCGCGGCGCGGGCGGTCGCCCGTGAGACGAGCGGTGGCCGGGCGGCGGTGCGGTCCGTGGCGCGGTCCGTGACGCGGTCAGCGGTGCGGGCGGCGGGGACCGGGCCGCGGCGGTGGCGACTCCGGCGACTGTGCGAGGCCATGCGGCCGTCACTCCTTCGGCAGGGCGGGCCCGGCGGCGCCGCGTTACGGGGGGACGCGGCACCGCCGGACGTCGGCAGGGCGGCCGTGCCGCCGACGTACCGACGGCGAAGGGAACCGGCCACCTGCCAGTGACGCTAAACCTGCCCCGGGGGCCGTCCGGGGCAGGTGTCCGGGACTGCCCGCTTTCCGCCGCGGCCGACCGGATTCGACCGCCGTTCGACGGGTGACCCGCCCGCATCCGGGCGCCCGCCGACCGAAGCCCGCGATACGGCACCCCGCCCGCCGCGCGCTGCTATAAGCGCCGTAGGGTCCGGCCCATGGACACCCTCATCAATGTCTTTGTCGGGCTGCACATCATCGGCATCGCGGCGCTGCTGGGCGGCTTCCTCACCCAACTCAAGGCGATGGGCCGGGGCAGCGCCGAGCCGCGGTTCGTGCCCGGCATGCTCTACGGGGCCGGCACGATGCTCGTCACCGGGGTGGCGCTGGTCGGCCTCGCACACGCCGACGACCGGCACCTCAGCAACGTGAAGCTGGGCATCAAGCTGGTCGTGCTGCTGGTGATCCTCGGGCTCGTCTACGTCAAGCGCGACGAGGAGAAGGTCGACGCGGCCTCCTTCGGCGCGGTCGGCGGCCTGACCGTCGTCAACATCTTCATCGCCGTGCTCTGGACCTGACCGCGATGACCGGCATCTCCTACGACCGCGCCACCGCCGAGCAGTACCGGCTGGCCCGCGAGGTCCCGCGCGCCGGGCTGGCCGCGTGGCGGGCGGCGATCGAGGCGGCGGTCGAGGCAACGGCTGAGGCGGCGGTCGAGGCGACGGCTGAGCGCACCCCCGGGCTCACCCCCGGGACGACCGTGCTCGACGTCGGCGCCGGCACCGGCGGTTTCGCGGCCGCGCTGCACGACTGGTTCGGCGTCCACGTCGTGGCGGTCGAACCGGCCGAGGCGATGCGCGCGCTCATCCCGCGGGCCCCCGCGACGGACGGCCGCCCCGGCATCGAGGCCCTGGCCGGCCGGGCCGACGCGCTGCCGGTGCCGGACGGCGGCGCGGACGCGGCCTGGCTCGGCTCGGTGCTGCACCACATCCCCGATCTGCCCGCCGCCGCCCGCGAGTTGCGCCGCGCCCTGAAGCCCGGCGCGCCGGTGCTGATCCGCAACCTCTTCCCCGGCCGGGCCGACCGCGACCTGCGGGTCCGCTTCTTCCCCGAGACGGTGGCGGAGATCGACGGCTACCGGACGGTGGACGGCGTCTGCGCCGACTTCGCGGCCGCCGGGTTCGTACGGCGCCGACTGGTCGCCGTACCGCAGGAGAGCGCGCCGAGCCTCGGGCACTACGCCCGCCTGCTGCGCCGGGACACCGACTCCAAGCTGCGGGCGCTGAGCGACGAGGACTTCGAGCGCGGCATGGCACGGCTGCGGGCGGCCGATCCGGCGGCGCCGGCGACGAGCTGGATGGACCTGCTGGTGCTGGCCTGAGCCGGGGGGTGGGGCACGAAGGCCATGAGTAAGGGCCGGTCTCCTGGAGACCGGCCCTTACCCATTACGTGCTGACGTGGCCTGCGTTCAGCCGCCGCACGCCCGCTTACGCGATGCGGCGGGCCGCCGCGAACGGCATCCAGTCCATCGGGGCGACCTCGACCGTCGCGCCCGTGTGCGGGGCGTGCACGATGTTGCCGTTGCCGATGTAGATCCCGACGTGGCTGATGCCGGAGTAGAAGAACACCAGGTCGCCCGGGCGCAGATCGGCCTTGGAGACCGCGGTGCCGTCCTTGACCTGGTCCCAGGTGGTGCGCCCGATGGTGATCCCGGCGGCGTGGTAGGCGGCCTGGGTCAGCCCCGAGCAGTCGTACGAGTCCGGGCCGGTGGCGCCGCGGTAGTACGGCTTGCCGCGCTGGGCGAGCGCGAACTGGATCGCGGCGGCGGCGCGGCCGGACGCGGGCCCGTTGTACTTGTAGGTCGAGCTGGAGCCGGACGACGAGGACGAAGACGAGGACGACGAAGAGGTCGACGTCTTGGGCTGCATCGCGGCGAGCTTCCTCTTCTGCTCCGCGTTGAGGCTGTTGAGCAGTTTCTGCGCGGCGGCGAGCTTCGTCTGCAGGTTCTTCTTCTGCGTGGCGAGCGTGCTCTGCGAACCGGTCAGCTTCTTGAGGCTCGCGGTGGCCTGGGCCCGCTGGACCGACGCCTGCTCCTGCTGGATCTTGAACGTCTTGAGCGCCTGCTCCTGAGTGGCGGTCATCCGGTCCAGCAGGTGGTTCTGCGAGAGGAAGCTCTCCGGGTCGTCGGAGAAGAGCAGCTGCGTGGTGGCACCGAAACCGCCGGTGCGGTACTGCTCGGCGGCGAACTGCCCCAGCACCCGCCGGGACTCGTTCATCTGCTGGGTCTTGTCGGCGACCTGGGCGAGCAGCTGGTTGGTCTTGGTGCGCTGCGCCGCCGTGTCCTCCTGGGCCTGGTCGTACTTCTGCGTGGCGACCTCGGCCTGCTCGTTCAGCGAGTCGACCTGCTTCTTGACCTCGGCGATGGAGGGCTTCGCGGGCGCCGCGTTCGCGGTCTCGCTCATCAAGGTGACCGAGGCCAGGGCCGCGGTGGTGATACCGACGGCGGCCCGTGTGCCGGTCGACGCGAGTATCGGGGTACGCGGCTTGCGATGCGACGCCAAGGAGACGACTCCTTCCGGGTACCGCCGACCGGGTTAGCTGACGGGTTCGGGCGGGGAAGGTCGCCCTACGGGTCGAACGCTCGTCGCGTCCACCCCGATTCACCCCAAAGTGCCTGTGGGTCCCCGGTTCCGGCCGCCGGCCGGATTAGGCGGAGATGGTTCGCTGCCGGACCTTCGCCGACGGGAGGCGGACCACCTAGCGGGCTACCGTAGTCAACTTCGCCGGGTCTTGGGAAGTTTGGATTGCAATGTGACCGAAATCGCTTTGTGACCTTGGGTTTTGCCGGATACTTCGCCCCGGCGCCTTATCGGTCATCCGGGTCATCCGGTGGCGACCCGGTCGGGATGCTCCATTACGGACGGACAGCCCCGTAGAAGGGCATCTCGGTGATCGGGGCGATCTTCACCACGGTGCCGGTGTGCGGGGCGTGGATCATCTCCCCGTTGCCGATGTAGAGGCCGACGTGGCTGACGTCGCTGTAGAAGAAGATCAGGTCGCCCGGCTGAAGGTCGGCCTCCGACACCCGGGTGCCCACGTCCACCTGGTCGTAGGTGGTGCGCGGCAGGTCGATCCCGGCGGCCTTGTAGGCGGCCTGGGTCAGCCCCGAGCAGTCGTACGAGTCCGGGCCGGTCGCGCCCCACACGTACGGCTTGCCGATCTGCTTCCGGGCGAAGGCGATGGCCTGGTCGGCGGCCGAGGAGTTGACCGGCGCGACGGGCGCGTCGGTGCCCTTGGCGGCGGCGGCCTTCGCGGCGGCCTCCGCCTTCTGCTTCTCCTGCGCGGCGAGCTTCTTCGCCTTCTCCTTCGCCTCGGCCTCCTGCTTGGCCTGAAGCTCCGCCAGCCGCTTCTTCTCCTGCGCGTTGAGGCTGTTGAGGAGCTTCTGCGCCGCGCCCAGCTTCGTCTGCACGTCCTGCTTGGCGGACTTGAGCTGCCCCTGCTGCGCGGTCAGCGAGGCCAGGCTCTTGGCCGCCTCGATCCGCTGCTGGGTGACCGCGACCTGCTGGGTCTGGTAGTTCTCGACCGCCGCCTGCTGCCGCTTGCCCATCACGTTGGCGAGGTGGATCTCGTTCGCGAGGTCCTGCGGGTTCTCCGACAGCAGGTAGCGGGTGGTGGTCAGGTCGCCGCCGCTGCGGTACTGCGCCGCCGCGAACTCGCCCAGCACGCGCCGCGAGTCGTTGAGCTTCTGCGTCTTCTGGGCGACCTGCGCGAGCAGCTTGTTGACCTTGGTGTTCTGCTGGTCGGTCTGCTCCTGCGCCTGGTCGTACTTCTGGGTGGCGGCCTCGGCCTGCTGGTTGAGGGAGTCGACCTGCTTCTTGACCGTGCTGATCGACGGCTGCCTGGGCTTGGTGGGAGCGGGGGTGGCGCTCGCGCTCTCGCTGAGCAGCGTCACAGTGGCCAGTGCCGCCGTGGTGAGCCCCACGGCGGCACGCGGACCGGGGGTGCTGAGTAGCGCGGTACGAGCCTTACGGTGCGTCGCCATGGCGCGCGGACTCCTCTCGGACGCTGCCGGTTCCGGCTGGTGCGGCACGCTAGCCAACGCCCGGCGCGCCTGGGAAGGGCGATGTCCGATAGGCCCGATACCTTTTCGTAATCTTTTGCCGAAGCGGCGCGGTCGTCACGCAGCGTGGTAATCGGGCTACCCGGGAGGCCGCTTTCCGGCAGGCCCGGGCGCCGAGCACGTGGACTTCGGCGGACGGCGGTGGACTGTCGGTGCGGGCGCCTAGACTCGGGAGGCGATGAGCAGCCTCTTTGACGACAACTTCCTGGCCGGTATGGACGCGGCCCACGGGCCTTCCGACGGCGAGCAGCCCCCGCCGCCGGAGGACGGCCCCGGTGGCGAGGACGTCCCGCACGACCTGTTCCAGGGGCGGTACGACAGTCCGCCCGCGCACGACGCGCACTACCGCAACGGCGCGGCGCGTCCCGTGCTCGACCCCGCGCAGCTCCTCGTGGGGCTCAACGAGCAGCAGCGCGCCGCCGTCGAGCACCACGGCGGGCCGCTGCTCATCGTCGCCGGCGCCGGCTCCGGCAAGACCCGCGTGCTCACCCACCGCATCGCCCACCTGCTCGGCGCCCGCGGCGTCCACCCGGGCGCGATCCTCGCCATCACCTTCACCAACAAGGCCGCGGGCGAGATGAAGGAGCGCGTCGAGGAACTGGTCGGGCCGCGCGCCAACGCCATGTGGGTGTCCACCTTCCACAGCGCCTGCGTGCGCATCCTGCGCCGCGAGTCCAAGACGCTCGGCTTCACCTCGTCGTTCTCGATCTACGACGCCACCGACGCGCGCCGGCTGATGGCCCTGGTCTGCCGCGACCTGGACCTCGACCCCAAGCAGTTCCCGCCGAAGTCGTTCAGCGCCCAGGTCTCCAACCTCAAGAACGAGCTGGTCGACCACGAGACGTTCGCCGCCAAGGCGGAGAACCCCTTCGAGCGGAAGCTCGCCGAGGCGTACGCGATGTACCAGGCCCGGCTGCGCGACGCCAACGCGCTGGACTTCGACGACATCATCATGACCACGGTCAACCTGCTCCAGGCGTTCCCCGACGTCGCCGAGCACTACCGGCGGCGCTTCCGGCACGTCCTGGTCGATGAGTACCAGGACACCAACCACGCCCAGTACACCCTGGTCCGCGAGCTCGTCGGCACCGGCGACGAGGCCGCCGAACTCTGCGTCGTCGGCGACGCCGACCAGTCGATCTACGCCTTCCGCGGCGCGACGATCCGCAACATCCTCCAGTTCGAGGAGGACTACCCGCAGGCCCGCACCATCCTGCTGGAGCAGAACTACCGCTCCACCCAGAACATCCTCAACGCCGCCAACGCCGTCATCGAGCGCAACGCCGGCCGCCGCGCCAAGAACCTGTGGACGGAGTCCGGCGAGGGCCCCGTCATCACCGGCTACGTCGCCGACCAGGAGCACGACGAGGCGCAGTACGTCGCCGAGGAGATCGACCGGCTCACCGACGCCGGCGACGCCCGCCCCGGCGACGTCGCGGTCTTCTACCGCACCAACGCCCAGTCCCGTGTCTTCGAAGAGATCTTCATCCGGGTCGGCCTGCCCTACAAGGTCGTCGGCGGCGTCCGCTTCTACGAGCGCCGCGAGGTCCGTGACGTCCTCGCCTACCTGCGCGTCCTCGCCAACCCCGAGGACGCCGTGCCGCTGCGCCGCATCCTCAACGTACCCAAGCGCGGCATCGGCGAGCGCGCCGAGGCGATGATCGACGCGCTCGGCCGGCGCGAGCGGATCTCCTTCCCGCAGGCCCTGCGGCGGGTCGACGAGGCGTACGGCATGGCGGCGCGCTCGGCCAACGCGGTCAAGCGCTTCAACACCCTCATGGACGAGCTGCGCACCGTTGTGGAGTCCGGCGCGGGCCCGGCCGTCGTCCTGGAGGCGGTGCTGGAACGCACCGGCTACCTGGCCGAGTTGCAGGCGTCCACCGACCCGCAGGACGAGACCCGGGTCGAGAACCTCCAGGAACTCGCCGCCGTCGCGCTGGAGTTCGAGCAGGAGCGGGAGGGCGAGGAGACCGGATCGCTCGCCGAGTTCCTGGAACGCGTCGCCCTGGTCGCCGACTCCGACCAGATCCCCGACTCGCCCGAGGGCGAGGAGGACACCGGCGGCGTGATCACCCTGATGACGCTGCACACCGCGAAGGGCCTGGAGTTCCCGGTGGTGTTCCTCACCGGCATGGAGGACGGCGTCTTCCCGCACATGCGCGCCCTCGGCCAGGCCAAGGAGTTGGAGGAGGAGCGCCGGCTGGCCTATGTCGGCATCACCCGCGCCCGCCAACGGCTCTACGTCACCCGGTCGATGATGCGCAGCGCCTGGGGCCAGCCCTCCTACAACCCGCCCTCCCGCTTCCTGGAGGAGATCCCCGAGGCGCTCATAGAGTGGAAGCGGACCGGGCAGTCCTCCGGCGGTGGCGCCGGGTCCAAGGCGGCCGCGTCCGTCGCGTCCTCCATCGGCGCCCGCGGGCGCTCCGGCACCGGCGGGTTCGCCACGAAGCGCTCCGTCGGGGACCGGCCGGTGATCTCGCTGAGCGTGGGAGATCGCGTCACCCACGACCAGTTCGGGCTCGGCACCGTGGTCGCGGTCACCGGGCGCCCCGGTGACGAGAAGGCGACGATCGACTTCGGGGACGAGCGGCCCAAGCAGTTGCTGCTGCGCTACGCGCCGGTGGAAAAGCTCTAGCGAAGGTAAGGGGGCTCCCTCCGTGCCTGGCGCGGGAGGAGCCGCACTTGCTCAGGCGCGCGCGGGGGCACTTCCCCTGGCTCCGCCGGGGGCACCCCCATCCAGGCCAAGCTCTGGGGGGAGAACGGCGCGGCAAGCCACCCGCTCAGCGCAAGGTCCCTCGACCCGTGGAACCGGGACTACCTCGGGTCCAGCCCGTGGGAGAGAAGCCAGGGGAGGGGGTCGATGGGGGTGCCGCCGTGCGGGCGGACCTCAAGGTGGAGGTGCGGCCCGGTGGTGTTGCCGGTGTTGCCCGAGTAGGCGATGACCGTCCCGGCCTTGACCGTGCCGGAGCGGATCTTCGTGCTGCTCAGGTGGCAGTACCAGGTCTCCGTGCCGTCGGGCGCGGTGACGATCGCCATGTTGCCGTACGAACTGTTCCACTGGGTGCGCACGGTGCCGTCGGTCACGGCCATCACCGGGGTGCCGACCTGCACCGGGAAGTCGATCCCGGTGTGCAGCGCCATCCAGTGCTCGCCGGACTGCCCGAAGTACGCGCTCAGCCCCTTCTGCTTCACCGGCAGCACGAACTTCGGCCGCAGCGCCTCCTTGCGGGCCGCCGCCGCCTCCGCGGCCTTCTTCGCCGCGGCCTGCCGGTCCTTGAGGTCGACCCGCTCCTGGGAGCGGCTGGCGCGGCTGGCGAAGTCGTCGGCGTCCCGGCTCACTCCGGACAGCTGCCGGTCGAGCTGGGTGGTCGGAGCCTTGCCCGCGGCCTCGTCGGTCGTCGTCCTCGAGGTGTCCCGGGCGACTCCGACCCCGCCGAACGCCGCCGCACCGACCGCCGCCACGCCCATCACGGCCACCGACGGCACCCCGACGGTCAGCAGCGCCGAGCGCTTGGCCGGCTTTCGGCGGCGGCTGCGCGCGGTGGGCACCTCGTCGTCGGTGAAGTCGTGCCGTACGGGTTCGTCGTCGTCGGGCGTGCCGAGCGCGAACTCCTCGCCGAGCAGCGCGGTGTCGTCGGGCGCCGTCTCGGGCGCGACGGGCGACACGGTCGCCATCGTGGCCGTGGCAGAGCCCGGTTCCGCGGCCGGCTGGTAGCCGGACCCGTACGCGGTGGCGGAGTAGCCGGCGGGCGCTTCGTACGCCTCGGAGGTCGCGAACGGCGCGGACACCTGCTCGTAGACGCCGGTGTCGCCGCTGCTGTCGTACCCGTAGCCGTACCCGTAGGCCGGGTAGGCGCCGGACTCCCACTCCTGCTGCTGCGGGTAGGCCGGCTGCTGGGTGGTCTGCCAGGCGGTCGTGTCGTACGTGCCGGTGTCGTAGTACGTCGTACCGGTGCCGGTCGTGGTGCTGGTCGCGGCGTACGGGTCGTACGTGGAGAAGCCGCCGGTGTCGTAACTGCCCGTGTCGTAACCGCCGACGGCGTACGTGCCGGTGTCGTACCCGTTCGGGTCGTAGCCGGGCTGCGGCTGCTGGGCCGCGCCCTGGTCGTAGCCGTAGGCGTACTGCTGGTCGTACGGGGCGGCGGCCTGCTGCGGGATCTGGGCGTAGCTGTAGCTGCCGGTCGTGTCGTCCGCGTAGGTGGTGCCGACGGTCGGGTAGGAACCCGAGGAGTAGGCGTCGTACGCGTGGGCGTCGTGGTCGGAGGCGTACTCCGACGGGTGACGTTGGTTCACCGCCAGCTTCTCTTTCGCCTAGGCAGCAGGAGAATTAGCGGCGACTGTAGCCCTCCGTACCGGCTGCGGACAATCTTCTGGCCGGACCTGGCGCCCGCCTTGCCCGGTGTTCGGTTGATATTCGACCGTTATGTGTCCGTTATGCGGCGTCGATCGCGTCGGGCAGCGGCCCCGGACCGGACAGTGCCTGCCTGATTTCGGCGGCCACCGAGCCGTGCACGGGGAGGGCGAGGTGGCCGATCCCGCGCACCTTGATGTTCGCGGTGGAAAGGTCCGGGTGTTCGAGGCGCGCCGACTCGGCGGGGATCATGAACTCGTCGAGGTCGCTCCAGAAGGCCACGAACCGGGTCCGGCAGCCCGGGGCGGGGCCCGCCAGCTCCGCCAGCACCGGCGAACCCGGCCGCATCTGGCGGGCCAGCGGGTGCGGTGCGAGCGCGGGCACCGCGCGCGTGCCGGAGTGCGGGGTGCCCATGGTGACCAGGTTGCGCACCCGGGCGTCACCGCCCAGGCACTGGACGTAGTAGCGGGCGACCAGGCCGCCCAGGCTGTGCCCGACGATGTCCACCTGCGCGTGCCCGGACTCGGCGCAGACCCGCTCGATGTGCGGGCCGAGCATCGCGGCGGCGGTGCGGATGTCGCCGGTCAGCGGGGAGTAGTTCAGCGCCTGGACGCGGGTCCAGCCGTGCCGCAGCAGCGAGCGGCGCAGCAGGGTGAAGGCCGAGCGGTTGTCGACGAAGCCGTGCAGGAGCAGGACCGGGGGCTGGTCGCGGCCTTCGGAGGGGCCCTCGGAGGGGCCCCGCCCGCGGCGCTCGGTGCGGCTCTCGGCGGGGAGCGGTGTGGCGCCGCGGGGGCGCCGTGCGCGGGTGGCCCCGGAGCTGTCGGAGCTGTCGGAGCTGTCGGAGCCGTCAGGGCCGTCCTGGTCGTCCGGCGGGCGCGGTGGCGTGGGGATGCGCTCGGGCAGTATTCCGGTCGGATACAGCAGCAGGTGCCCGGCGAAGAGGGCGAGGTCGATGGCGGCGACCTTGGCCAGCTCGGCGCTGTGCCCGCTCCACAGTGAACTGGTCCACAGCGCGTGACCGGGGATGCGGTTCCAGTGGCTGTCGCCGGGGGGCTCCTCCGGTGTCGGCCCCGGCTCCGGCTCGCTTTCCGAGGACTGGGCTGCCATGGCCCACCTCCCGTCGCGGCGCCGCGGGGTCGTCGTCGACCCCGGGTGCCCTCAGCGGGAGCCGGAGCGGATGCCGCACCGCCGCGCCCTGCGGCTTGATACGCGGTGATGCGGCGTCCTGGCTGCGGCTCTCGAAGGAACGAGCCGGGCGTCCCCGCGGCTCCCGGCGTGTCCCGCGCCGGCCGCCGTGGGCAGCCCCGACCCTTTGGTGAATGTGTCCCACTGTGTGATTTCCCCCTCCCCGCCCCACGTAAAACTGTCGGGTGCGGCGCGTGGGCGCTAACGTTCGTTTACGCGGTACAGCTCGCTCACTCTGCGCCACCGCACCCGGTGTGCCGCATCCCATGATCATGGAGGCAGTTATGGGAGTGTCCGGACCGATCCGCGTGGTGGTCGCCAAGCCGGGGCTCGACGGCCACGACCGCGGAGCCAAGGTGATCGCGCGTGCGCTCCGCGACGCCGGCATGGAGGTCATCTACACCGGGCTGCACCAGACGCCCGAGCAGGTGGTGGACACCGCGATCCAGGAGGACGCCGACGCGATCGGGCTCTCCATCCTCTCCGGCGCCCACATGACGCTCTTCGCCAAGGTGGTCGAGCTGCTCCGCGAGCGCGACGCCGCCGACATCAAGGTCTTCGGCGGCGGCATCATCCCCGAGGCCGACATCCCCCCGCTCACGGAGCTGGGCGTCGCCGCGATCTTCACCCCCGGCACGTCCACGGGCGAGGTCGTGGCGTGGGTCAAGGCGAATATCGGGCAGGCCGCCTGACGGGACCCTCCGGGGCGCCTCGCTCTGGCACCCCTGGGCACGTCAGGCCGCCCCCAACTCCTCGGCCATCAGCGCGCGCAGGCGCAACGTGGTGGTCAGCCGCTGGAACGCCTCCGACCAGTAGGCGGTTGCGCCGGGGGAGCCGTTGGGGGCCTCCTCGGCGGCGGCGCTGAGGAGGGCGACCTGCTCGGCCGCGGCGGGGTCGAGGCAGCGTTCGGCGAGGCCCATCACCCCGCTGAAGCTCCACGGGTAACTCCCGCCGTCCCGGGCGATGTCGAGCGCGTCGACCACCGCGCCGCCGAGCGGCCCGCTCCACGGCACCGCGCACACCCCGAGCATCTGGAACGCCTCGGACAGACCGTGGGCGGCGACGAACTCCGCGACCCAGCCGGCCCGTTCGTCCACCGGGAGGATCGCCAGCAGCTTCGCGGGGTCGCCGATCGCCGCCACCGGACCGCCCCGCGCGGACGGGGCGCCGAGCAGGGCGCGGGCCCAGGCGGCGTCGCGTTGGCGTACGGCCGCTCGGCACCAGGCCGCGTGCAGGTCGGGCTGCCAGTCGTCCAGCACCGGGAGGGCGACGATCTGCTCCGGGGTGCGCCCGCCGAACCGCGCCGGCCAGGTCGACAGCGGGGCGGCGTCCACCAACTGGCCCAGCCACCAGGAGCGTTCGCCCCTTCCGTTGGGCGGCTTCGCGGCCACCCCGTCCCGCTCCATGGCCGCGTCGCACTCGTACGGCGCCTCGACGGTGATGCCGTCGGGGCCGAGCGACACGCAGCTACGGGCGCGGGCCGCCATCCGCCCGGCCAGCGCGGAAGCGGGCAGCGCGGAGAGCAACTCGGCTGCCGTGGCACGTACGTTGCGGCTGCGGTCCGCCAACGAGGACTCCAGGAACGGTTCGTCCGACGGAGACAGGCCGGTACGCAGCGCGTCCATGAACATCAGCCGGTCCTCGGCGCGTTCGCTGCGCCAGGTGGAGACGAGCAGGGCCAGCGCGCCCGCCGCGTCGGTCTGGCGCAGCCGGGTCAGCAGGGCGACCCGCTCGGCGAACAGGCCCTCATCCCAGAGCCGTTGTTGTGCCGCCTCGTCGCCGGCCGCTGACGCCGCACCCACCGCGCCGCCGCCCGCCCGCAGCGCGAACTTCCACTCCGGGTTCAGCTCCGCCAGCCACAGCGCCCGCGGGCCCGCGAACGCCAGGGCGTCCGCGCGCAGGTCCGTGCGGGCCCGGGCGATGTCCAGGAGTGCGGGCAGCAGCGCGGGGGGTGCGGCGAAGCCGCGGACGCGGGCCGTCGCCAGCCACTGCGGCAGCAGTTCCAGCAGGTTGGGCGCTGTGCCCTGCCGGCTGCGGCCGGTCTCGGTCAGCATCATCTCCAGCCGGCGCCGGGCCGCGTCGGGCAGCTCCGGGCGCGGGTCCGGCGCCACCGTCTTCGGCCGCTGCCCGGCGACCCCCGGCCGCAGCCCGGCCCGGCGCCGCACCACGCCCACCGCGGCGGCGTCCAGCAACCCGACCGCCGCTTCCTCCGCGTCCCCCACGACCCCCGTGGGCCGGCGCCGCTCCGTGCCCAGCAGCGCGCTGCCCACCAGGTCCTCCCACGTCCCACCCATCGGGTTCCCCTTCCTGTCCACTGCTTGCGTCTCAACAGGGCCGGTGCTGCGGTCTCTTCGGTCTCCCGGGTCTGCCGGGTCTCCTCCTCGGTCGCGCGGCGGGCGCGCGGCGGCGGTCAGGGCAGGACGGGGGTGGGCGTGGGCGTGGACGGGGACCACGCGGTGAGCGGCTTCGCCCCGGTGGGGGTGAGTTCGGCGAAGAGGGTGAGCGGGTGTCCGCCGGACAGGGCGGCCAGGCGCCAGGGCGCGGGGCCGTTGAGCGGGATGGCGTCGGTGCCCGCCGCGTCGGCGAGTTGCCAGCGGTCGGGCCCGGGTATGGGGACGACGTCGCTGAGCAGGACCGGCCAGGCGTCCAGCCAGGGGTCGTCGGCGAGGGCGGCGCCGTACGCGTCGAGCGCCGGGCCGATCGGGGTGCCGGGCGGGACGGCCGCCGGGGGAGTGGTGGTGGTCCCGTGCGGGCCGAGCGCGGCACGGAGCGGGACCGCCGACGGGTGGTAGGCGAGGTCGGCCTCGATCATGACGCCGACCGGCAGGGCGAGTTGGGGCGCGCGGCCGGCGGCTCCGAAGGACAGTACGAGGGCGAACCGCCCGGCCGCGCTGTCGCGCAGCCAGATCCGGCGGGTCGTCAGATCCTCGGTGGTGTCGTACTGGGCGAGGACCAGCCAGTGCCCCCGCACGGTCGGCCCCGCGAGCAACTCGGCGCTGTCCACGGTGAATCCGACCCGCGCCCGCACGGTGTCCACCAGCGGACCCGGCAGGCCCTCGCGGCCGAGGAACCCGCGGGCGAGCAGGTGCAGCAGCGCGGTCTCCTCCAGCATGCGGGACGGCCAGTCACCGCCCGACGCCGGTATCGCGCCCAACTCCCGCACCCGCGTGGCCAGTCCAGGCGCCTGGGCGTCCACCATCCGGGCCGCCGTCTCGTCGAACGAGCGGTGCCCGGCGCGGTCGGCCCCGGCCAGCCCGCCGCGCAGCAGATCGGCGAGCCGCTGCTCCAACTCGGCGGCGCCGCCCTCGACCCGGACCGCCCGCCGGTCGGCCCGCCGCCTGGCCGCCTCCGGGTCCGCGGGCCCGGACGCACGCGGCGCACCGGCGCCGGCGGCATCGGCCTCCTCCTTCTTACGCCGCGCGGCCACCCACTGCTCCACCCACTCCGGCTCCGAGCCCGCCGCGCCGGCCGTCGCCATCGGCCCGTCCGCGCCGCCGGCCCACAGCAACAGCAGCGCCAGCGCGTGCTTGCATGGGAACTTCCGGCTCGGGCAACTGCACCGGTACGCGGGCCCGCGGGTGTCCACCGCCGTCTGGTACGGCTTGCTGCCGCTGCCCTTGCACAGCCCCCACACCGCCGTGCCCGCCGTCCCCGTGCCGGACCACGGCGCGGGCGTGGCGAGCTTCGCGCCGGCCTTCCGTGATGCGGCGTCAGGCGCGAGCGCGAGCACCTGATCCACCGTCCACCGCGTTTCCGTCTCCATGCCACAGACCGTAGAACCCGCCACTGACAATCGTCATGACCTGCGGAAATAGCGCTGGGTGACCGATTGTCAGTGGTCGGGTGCATCGTGGAGACCACACCGAACGAGCACGGGGCCGAAGGGTCCCGCGCAAGCGAGTGGGGGAGAACCGTGTCGCTCATGTCCGAAACCAGCAGCACCACCGCCGGTCCCGAGCCGGTCGCGCCCGGCGGCGGCTCCGGCACCGCTCAGGCCGGTCCTGACGGCAGTGCCGCGCCCGGCTTCGAGCAGGCCCTGCGGCCGCACGCGGAGGACACCTTCGCGGGAGAACTCGCCGCGCTCGCCGCCGCCGACGACCGCACCCGCCCGGCCCGCTGGAAACTGTCCCCGTGGGCGGTCGCCACCTACCTGCTCGGCGGCACCCTCCCGGACGGCACCGCGATCACCCCGAAGTACGTCGGCCCGCGCCGCATCGTGGAGGTCGCCGTCACCACCCTCGCCACCGACCGCGCGCTGCTGCTGCTCGGCGTGCCCGGCACCGCGAAGACCTGGGTCTCCGAACACCTCGCCGCCGCGATCAGCGGCGACTCCACCCTCCTGGTCCAGGGCACCGCGGGCACCCCGGAAGAGGCGATCCGCTACGGGTGGAACTACGCACAACTGCTCACCCACGGCCCCACGCCCGACGCCCTCGTGCACAGCCCGGTGATGCGCGCGATGGCCGAGGGCCGGATCGCCCGGATCGAGGAGCTGACCCGCATCCCGGCCGACGTGCAGGACACCCTCATCACCATCCTCTCCGAGAAGACCCTGCCGATACCGGAGTTGGGCACCGAGACCCAGGCCGTGCGCGGCTTCAACATGATCGCGACCGCCAACGACCGCGACCGCGGGGTCAATGAACTGTCGAGCGCCCTGCGCCGCAGGTTCAACACCGTGGTGCTGCCGCTGCCCGCCACCGCGGAGGAGGAGGTGGACATCGTCTCCCGCCGGGTGGACCAGCTCGGCCGCGGCCTCGACCTGCCCGCCGCCCCGCGCGGCGCCGACGAGATCCGCCGCGTGGTCACCGTCTTCCGCGAACTGCGCGGCGGCGTCACCGAGGACGGCCGCACCAAGGTCAAGTCGCCCTCCGGGACGCTCTCCACGGCCGAGGCGATCTCCGTCGTCACCGGTGGGCTCGCGCTCGCCGCGCACTTCGGCGACGGGGTGCTGCGCGCGAGCGACATCGCCGCCGGAATCCTCGGCGCGGTCGTCCGCGACCCGGCCGCGGACCGGCTGGTCTGGCAGGAATACCTCGAAACGGTGGTCCGCGGGCGCGACGGCTGGAAGGACTTCTACCGGGCCTGCCGCGAGGTGTCCGCATGACCGCCCCCGGCGGTGAGGCGGTCGCGGTGCGGTCGGCCGCCGTCATGGCCGCAGCCACGGCCTCTGTCGAGTCCGCCGCGCCGGATGCCGCACCCGCACCCGACGTCGTGGCCGGCGCGGTCACCGGTCCGTCCCCGTCGCGACTGCCCGCGGCCCGGCGCGTCCGGGCCGCCCGCGGCGCGGACGACGTGCTGCTGCTGGGGGTGCGGCACCACGGACCCGGTTCGGCGCGGGCGGTGCGTGCCGCGCTGGACGCGTACCGCCCGGCGGCCGTGCTGATCGAGGGACCGCCGGAGGCCGACGCGTTGACCGCGCTGGCCGCGGACCCGGCGATGCGGCCCCCGGTCGCGCTGCTCGCCCATGTGGCCGACGATCCGGCGCGCGCCGCGTTCTGGCCGTTCGCCGAGTTCTCCCCCGAATGGGTGGCGATGCGGTGGGCGGCCGAGGCGGGCGCCGCCGTACGGTTCATCGACCTCCCGGCCGCGCACACCCTGGCCCTGCGCGCGGCCGACCCGGCCGAGGACACCCCCGCCGATCCCGCACCCGAAGCCGATCCCGCACCCGAAGCCGATCCCGCACCCGATTCCGGTTCCGAAGCCGCGCCCGATTCCGGCTCTGATTCCGGCTCCGACGCCGCGGCCGTACGGATCGACCCGCTGGCCGTGCTCGCCGAGACCGCGGGGTACGACGACCCGGAGCGCTGGTGGGAGGACGCGGTCGAGCACCGGGGCGGCGGCGCGGACGACACCGACCCGCTCGCGCCGTTCGCCGCCGTGGCCGAGGCGATGGCCGCGATCCGGGCGACCTACGGCGACGGCGGCGACCCGCGCGACCCGCTGCGCGAGGCGCACATGCGGCTGCGGCTTCGGGAGGCCCGCCGGGCGTACCCGCGCACCGCCGTGGTGTGCGGCGCCTGGCACGTCCCGGCGCTCGCCGCGCCCGTCCCGGCCACCGCCGACCGGCAGCTGCTCAAGGGCCTGCCGAAGGCCAAGGTCGAGACGACCTGGGTGCCCTGGACCCACCGCAGGCTCGCCCGGGCGGGTGGATACGGCGCGGGGATCGACTCGCCGGGCTGGTACCAGCACCTGTTCACCGCGCCGGACCGCCCGGTCACCCGGTGGATGACGAAGGTCGCCGGGCTGCTGCGTGCGGAGGACCTGCCGGTCTCCTCGGCCCATGTCATCGAGTCGGTGCGGCTGGCCGACACGCTCGCGGCGATGCGCGGCCGCCCGCTGGCCGGACTCGGCGAGACGGTCGACGCGGTGCGGGCGGTGATGTGCGACGGCTCGGAGGTGCCGCTCGCGCTGATCCGGGACCGCCTCGTGGTCGGCGACGTGCTCGGCGAGGTCCCGCCGGACGCCCCCGCGGTGCCGCTCGCCCGCGATCTCGCCCGCGAGCAGCGCCGGTTGCGGCTGAAGCCGGAGGCCCTGGAGCGCGAACTCGACCTCGACCTGCGCAAGGAGACCGACGCCGACCGCAGCCGGCTCCTGCACCGGCTGCGGCTGCTGGGCATCGACTGGGGCGAGCCGGGCACCGGGCGAGGCGGCAAGGGCACCTTCCGGGAGACCTGGAAGCTGCGCTGGGAACCGGAGTTGGCGATCCGTGTCGCCGAGGCCGGGATCTGGGGCACCACGGTACGGGCCGCGGCCGGCACCCGCGCCCAGGAGGTGGCGGTCGCCGGGGCGACACTCGCCGACGTCACCTCGACCGCCGAACTGTGCCTGCTGGCCGGGCTGTCCGACGCCTTGCCGACGGTGATGCGAGTGCTCGCCGACCGCGCCGCGCTGGACGCGGACGTCGCCCACCTCGCGGCGGCGCTGCCCGCACTGGTCCGCGCGGTCCGGTACGGAGACGTCCGCGGCACCGACTCCGCGGCCCTCGCCCGGGTCGCGGCCGGGCTCGCCGAGCGGGTCCGGATCGGCTTCCCCCCGGCCTGCGTCAACCTCGACCAGGACGGCGCCGCCGCACTGCGCGCCCACATGGACGAGGTCCACCGTGCGATCGCCCTGCTGCCCGAAGCCGAATCCGAGCACGGACCCGAGCGTGTGACAGAGCGCGGACACGAGCCCAAATCCGGGCAGGTAACCGAGCCTGCGGAGAAGGCGGAGCCCGGGCCCGCCCCCGAACCCGGACCGGCGCCCCCTTCCACCGGCGGCCTGCGGGACCGGTGGGCCGGGATGCTGCGGGCGCTCGCCGAGCGGGACGGCGCGGTGCCGGGGCTGCTGCGCGGCGCCGCCGCCCGGCTGCTGCTGGACGAGGGCCGGCTGGACGCGGCCGAGGCGGCCCGGCTGATGGGTCTCGCCCTCTCGCCGGGCACCGGCCCCGCGGAGGCGGCCGGCTGGGTCGAGGGCTTCCTCGCCGGCGGCGGGATGCTCCTCCTGCACGACGAACGGCTGCTCGGCCTGGTGGACGGCTGGCTGGCCAGGGTGCCGCAGGACGCGTTCACGGACGTACTCCCGCTGCTTCGGCGGACGTTCGCGGAGTTCGAACCCGGAGTGCGGCGCTCGGTCGGCGAGTTGGTGCGGCGCGGACCGGCCGCCGTACACCGGCCGCGGGCGGCGGCGGACGGCACCGGGGAAGCGGGGCTGCCCGGCTTCGGCCCCGACCTGGACCGGGCCCGCGCGAACACCGCGGCCAGGACCGTACGGCTGCTGCTCGGCCGCGCCGGGACCACCGGCCCGGCCGAACTGGAGGACGACCAGGACCCGGCGGAGCCGGACGACCGAGGGGGAGCGCACGCATGACGCACACACCACACCCGACCGGACCCGGCACCAGCACCGGCATCGACACCGCACCCGGCACCGGCATCGACACCGCTTCCCGCCCTCCGTATGCCGCCGATGCCGACGAGCGGCTGCGGCGCTGGCGGCTCGTCCTCGGTGGCGGCGCGGCCGAGGGGACCGGTTGCGAGCTGAGCGGCCGGGACGCGGCGATGGACCGTACGCTCGGCGCGCTCTACGGCGGCGGCAGGTCCGGCCAGGGGGAGAGCGGGGGAGCGGAGCGGTCGGCCGGCCTGGGTGGTTCGGCGCCCCGGGTGGCCCGCTGGCTGGGTGACATCCGGACCTACTTCCCCAGTTCCGTCGTCTCGGTGATGCAGCGCGACGCGATCGACCGGCTCGGCCTGTCCGCGCTGCTGCTGGAGCCGGAGATGCTGGAGGCGGTCGAGGCGGACGTCCACCTGGTGGGCACCCTGCTGTCGCTGAACCGGGCGATGCCGGAGACCACCAAGGAGACCGCCCGGGCGGTGGTGCGCAAGGTGGTGGCTGACCTGGAGAAGCGGCTCGCGACCAGGACCCGGGCGACGCTGACCGGAGCGCTGGACCGTTCGGCGAAGACCTACCGGCCGCGCCACCGCGACATCGACTGGGACCGCACCATCCGGGCCAACCTCAGGCACTACCTGCCCGAGCACGGCACCGTCGTGCCCGAGCGGCTGGTCGGCTACGGCCGCGCGGACCAGGCGGTGAAGAAGGACGTCGTGCTGTGCATCGACCAGTCCGGCTCGATGGCCGCGTCCGTCGTCTTCGCCTCCGTCTTCGGCGCCGTGCTCGCGTCCATGCGGTCCATCGACACCAAGCTCGTGGTCTTCGACACGGCCGTGGTCGACCTCACCGACGCGCTCGACGACCCGGTGGACGTCCTCTTCGGCACCCAGCTCGGCGGCGGCACCGACATCAACCGCGCGCTGGCGTACTGCCAGTCGCTGATCACCCGGCCGGCCGAGACCGTCGTGGTGCTGATCAGCGACCTCTACGAGGGCGGTATCCGTGACGAGATGCTCCGGCGGGTCGCGGCGATGAAGGCGTCCGGTGTGCAGTTCGTGGCGCTGCTCGCGCTGTCCGACGAGGGCGCACCGGCATACGACCGGGAGCACGCCGCCGCGCTCGCCGCCCTGGGCGCCCCGGCCTTCGCCTGCACTCCCGATCTCTTTCCCGAGGTCATGGCCGCCGCGATCGAGAAACGTCCCCTCCCCATACCGGAAGCCTGACTCCCCGGGCACCCCCTTCCGTGCGGCGGGGCCACTCCTCGGCAGGCTGTGACCGTTCTCACCGCCTCCATGTGAGGCACGATTTAGGACGTCACGGCCCACGGCGATAACCTGCAAGACGGACATGCCGCGTACTCGGTCACCGTGTGCGCTTCCCTTGTGACTGCGCACAGTCGCCTTGCCCGTAGCGGCACGCCCAGCCGATCAGGCGGCGCTGTACTTCCGGCGGCAGCCGCCTGCGAGACGCTGAATTCCGGGCCCCCGCCCGAGGAATCCAGAAGACCATAAGGGAGACGGACGCGCGTGGACCTGTTCGAGTACCAGGCGAGGGACCTCTTCGCCAAGCACGGTGTACCGGTGCTGGCCGGTGAAGTCATCGACACGCCTGAGGCGGCGCGCGAGGTGGCGGAGCGGCTGGGCGGCCGGGCGGTCGTCAAGGCACAAGTCAAGGTGGGCGGCCGCGGCAAGGCCGGCGGTGTGAAGCTCGCCGCGGACCCGGCCGACGCGGTGGCGAAGGCCGACGCGATCCTCGGCATGGACATCAAGGGCCACACGGTCCACAAGGTCATGCTCGCCCAGACCGCGGACATCAAGGAGGAGTACTACGTCTCCTTCCTGCTGGACCGCACCAACCGGACCTTCCTCGCGATGGCCTCCGTCGAGGGCGGCGTCGAGATCGAGGTCGTCGCCGAGGAGAACCCCGACGCGCTCGCGAAGGTCCCGGTCGACGCGCTGGAGGGCGTGACCCCGGAGAAGGCCGCCGAGATCGTGGCTGCCGCGAAGTTCCCGGCCGAGATCGCCGACCAGGTCGCGGACGTGCTCCAGCAGCTGTGGACCGTCTTCGTCAAGGAAGACGCCCTGCTGGTCGAGGTCAACCCGCTGGTGAAGACCGGCGAGGGCAAGATCGTCGCGCTCGACGGCAAGGTCTCGCTCGACGAGAACGCCGCCTTCCGGCAGCCCGAGCACGAGGCGCTGGAGGACAAGGCCGCGGCCAACCCGCTGGAGGCCGCCGCCAAGGCCAAGGGCCTGAACTACGTCAAGCTCGAAGGCCAGGTCGGCATCATCGGCAACGGCGCGGGCCTGGTCATGTCCACCCTGGACGTCGTCGCCTACGCCGGTGAGGCGCACGGCGGCGTGAAGCCCGCCAACTTCCTCGACATCGGCGGCGGCGCCTCCGCCGAGGTGATGGCGAACGGCCTGGAGATCATCCTGGGCGACCCGGACGTCAAGTCCGTCTTCGTCAACGTCTTCGGCGGCATCACCGCCTGCGACGAGGTCGCCAACGGCATCGTGCAGGCCCTGGCGCTGCTCGCCTCCAAGGGCGAGGAGGTCACCAAGCCGCTGGTGGTCCGTCTGGACGGCAACAACGCGGAGCTGGGTCGCAAGATCCTCTCGGACGCCAACCACCCGCTGGTGCAGCGCGTCGACACGATGGACGGCGCGGCCGACAAGGCCGCCGAGCTGGCTGCGAAGTAAGGGAAGAGGACTCAAGACACCATGGCTATCTTCCTGACCAAGGACAGCAAGGTCATCGTCCAGGGCATGACCGGCGCCACCGGCATGAAGCACACCACCCTGATGCTGGGCGACGGCACCAACATCGTCGGCGGCGTCAACCCGCGCAAGGCCGGCACCACCGTCACCTTCGAGCAGGGCGACGTCCCGGTCTTCGGCTCCGTCAAGGAGGCCATGGAGGCCACCGGCGCGGACGTCACCGTGATCTTCGTACCGGAGAAGTTCACCAAGAGCGCGGTCGTCGAGGCGATCGAGGCCGAGATCCCGCTCGCGGTCGTGATCACCGAGGGCGTCGCCGTCCACGACACCGCCGCCTTCTGGGCGCTCGCCCAGTCGAAGGGCAACAAGACCCGGATCATCGGCCCGAACTGCCCCGGCCTGATCACCCCCGGCCAGTCGAACGCGGGCATCATCCCCGGCGACATCACCAAGCCGGGCCGGATCGGCCTGGTCTCCAAGTCGGGCACGCTGACCTACCAGATGATGTACGAGCTGCGTGACATCGGCTTCTCGTCCGCGGTCGGCATCGGCGGCGACCCGATCATCGGCACCACGCACATCGACGCGCTCGCCGCGTTCGAGGCCGACCCCGACACCGACCTGATCGTGATGATCGGCGAGATCGGCGGCGACGCCGAGGAGCGGGCCGCGGCCTACATCGAGAAGAACGTGACGAAGCCGGTCGTCGGCTACGTCGCGGGCTTCACCGCGCCCGAGGGCAAGACCATGGGCCACGCCGGCGCCATCGTCTCCGGCTCCTCCGGCACCGCGCAGGCGAAGAAGGAGGCCCTGGAGGCCGCGGGCGTCAAGGTCGGCAAGACGCCGTCCGAGACCGCGCGGCTGGCGCGGGCCATCCTGGCGGGCTGACCGAACCCGCCACCGGGCCCGGACCGGGCCCGGCTCAGTGGTTCACGGCGGCGCGGGTCCGCTTCCCGGAAGGGAGCGGACCCGCGCCGCCGTGCTGTGCGGGGCCGGGCCGGTCGCCACTCCGGGCGGGAGCGTGCGCGCCCGGGCCCGACTGCCGTGCACGGTGCGCCGATTGGTGCGCCGGGGTGAGGATCACCGCGACCGTGGTGGCCGCCGCGATCGCCGCGGTCAGGGCGTACGCCCCGACGGTACGATGCCGCGCCCCGCGCTCGCTCGCGGCCCGCACGCCGTCGGGGAGGTCCGGCGGCTCGGCGACGGAACCGGAGTTCGAGCCCGAGTCCCCGCCGGGGCCGGCGTCCGCGCCAGCGCCGGAGTCCGGGCCGGAGTCCGGGACGGCGCCGCCGTCGAGCAGTGCGCTGAGCCGCGCCGGCAGCACCTCCTCCGCGAGGTCCGGTACGGCTTCGGTCAGCGTCTCGCGGGCCGCGATGATCCGGGCCGCGGCCGCCTCCTCGCTGGCCTCCACCTCCGCTGCCGCCGCCGGCAGATCGAGCCCGAGCCCGTCGTGGAGCAGGAGCGCCTTGCGCTGGGTCGGGCGGAGCGTGAGCAGGGCTGCCGCCAGCGGGTCGTCGGGGGTACGCGGCCGGGTCCGGTGCCCGCCCGCCCACGCGGGCACCCACCGCTGCCAGGGCGCCAGCGCGTGGTCGTACGCGGCCGCGCGCAGCCAGCCCACCGGGTCGCTGTCCCGCGCCACCTCGGGCCACCGCTGCCAGACCAGGTCGTACGCGTACGCCACGGACCTCCGCGCCTGGGACGCGTCACCGGTGAGCAGGTCCACCTGGCGCAACAGGGCGCCGGCGGCATGCCGGTAGAGGGCGTCGAAGGCGTCGTCGGGGGTGGCATCGGCGGGAAGGCCGAGGTCCGGTGCCGGGATCGGGGCGGGGGTGGGCGACGCGGCTTCGGATACGTACGGTGCGGACGCGGGCGCGGATTCGGGCGCGGATTCGGGTGCGGGTGCCGTCACCACCTCGGCGTCGAACGGCACTTGAGGTGCCGTCAGGGTGGCGGCGCCGATGGCGGTCGGAGCGGCGGCCGCCACGAGTGCAGCGGACCGGGGGGCCGTACGGGCTGCCGCGCCCGCGCCCACGGGGGTCCTGGCGGGGCCGCCTGCCGCGCGGGGTGCGCGGGTGTCCGCGCCCGCGTACGTGCGGTTGCCCGCGACCGCCGCCTTCTTCCGGTCGGCTTCCCGGCCGGCCTTCCGCCCGCCGCGGCCCGCCCCCGGGCCCGACCCGGCGGTGGCGGCCTTGTCCGTGCCCTGACCGTCGTCCGCGGCGGGCGCCGTGCCCTGACCATCGCCTGCGGGCGTACCCGTGCCCGCGGGCGCCGCCGGGCGGGTCGAGGGGCGGGGCCGGGCGGACCTGGCCGCGGCCGACCGTTTGCGGGACTTGCGCCGCGAACTCATCGGACCGCCTTCCGCCGGGCCCCCGCCGCACCGGTGGCGTCCATCCGTTGACATGACGGTCCGAAAAAATGACACATAGGGCACATCATGGCCGACACGTCGGCTTTTCGCCTTCTCCCGGGGCGAAACGGGTGTTCCTGTCACCATGGGTGGCCGTGACGCAGACGAGCGAGCCGCTGACCGCTTCCGTATCCGCCCCGCCGCCGCGCTGGGCCGCGCTCCGCGTGTCCGCGCTGGCCGCGGGCGCGGTCGCCGCCGGGCTGGGACTCGGCGGGATCGCCGCCGCCGTGCTGATGCTGTGGATCGGTTCGCCCTTCCCCGACACCAGTCTCGGCGGCGCCCTGCACGTGGGCGCCGACCTGTGGCTGCTCACGCAGGGCGCGGACCTGGTGCGTACCGACACGCTCTCCGGCGACCCCGCGCCCGTCGCCGTGGCGCCGCTGCTGCTCAGCGTGCTGCCCGCGTGGCTGGTCTTCCGCGGCACGTCCTCGGCCGTGGCCGCCGCGGTCGACGGCAAGGACGCCGACGGGCCGGAGAGAGCCACCGGCGAAGACGGCTCCGACGGTCACGCGGGCGCGAGCGGCCCGGCTGCCCACGGCGGCTCGCCCGGCTCGCCCGGCGACGACCCCGACGGACGGCTCACCGGCTCGGCCCGGCTGCGCGCCGCCGCCGCGGTGACCGGGTGGGTGCTCGCCGGCTATCTCACCCTCGCCGCGATCGTCGTCGTCTACGCCACCGGCGGTTCCGTCCACGTCGATCCGCTCACCGCCCTGTACGTGCTGCTCTTCTCCGGCACCGCGGCCGGCTGCGGGGCGTGGGCGGGCTGCGGGCGGCCCGGGCCGGAACGGCTGCCGCTGGACCGCTTCCGCGGCGCCCGCCTCCACCGGGTGCACCGGGCCTACGCCGAGGAGGTCGGCGCGGCGGTGCGGGCCGCGGCCATGGCCGGCGCGCTGCTGGTGGCCGGCGGCGCCCTGATCGGCGCGGCCGCGCTGGTCTGGCACATGGGAGCGGTCGGCCAGACGTACCAGCAGCTCAGCGCGCCGCTGGTGGGGCGGGTCTCGGTGCTGCTGCTGGCCGTCGGCCTGGTGCCCAACCTCGCGGTGTGGGCGGCGTCGTACGCGCTCGGGGTCGGCTTCGCGGTCGGCACGGGCACCTCGGTGGCCCCGACCGGCGCCTCCGGCCACCTGCTGCTGCCCGGTTTCCCGCTGCTGGCCGCGCTGCCGGACCGCGGTACGTCCTGGGTCGGCTGGACCACGCTCGCGGTCCCGGCGCTGGTCGCGCTCGCGGTGGCGTGGTTCGTCGGGAACGACGCCTGGCCGGTGTGGAGCACGGTCCGTGTCACGGCCGGGGCCTCGCTCGTGCTGGGCGCCGGGTTCGCGGTGCTCGCCGCGTGGTCGGGGGGTGCGCTCGGCCTGCGCAGGCTCGCGGACTTCGGGCCGGCCTGGTGGCTGGCGGGGGCCGCGGCGGCCGGGTGGACGCTGGTGATCGCGGTGCCGGCCGCGCTGGTGCTGCGCTACCACGTGGCCCATCCGCCGCACCCGTGGCGGTCGTTGGTCGGTGAGCTACGGGTGCCCCGGCCGCGGATGCCCGACGTGTCGTGGGCGCGGCTGCGCAGGTCGGCGGGGAGCGGTACCGGCGAGCAGGGCCCGAGCGAAGCGGTGTCTCCGGCGCCCCCGGGCCCGCCGGCGCAGGGCGCCCCCGCGTTCGTGCCGAAGCCGGCCCCGTCCGCGCCGACCGCCTTCCCGCCGCCGCTGCCCGGCCTCGCCCCGACGCGGTCCGACCCGCTGCCGTGGCCCAACCCGGCCCCGTTGCCGCTCTTTCCGCCACCGCTGCCCGACCTGCCGCCCTCAGCGCCCCCCGCGCCTCCGGCCCCGCCCGCGGCCCCGCCGACCCCGGTCCCACCCCGTCCGGCCGACCCGCCCGCGGAACCGTCCACCCGTTCCGGAGCCGAACCGCCCGTGCAGGAGCCCGTGAAGTCGCCCGCTAATCCGCCCGAGCAGGAGCCCGTGAAGTCGCCCGCGGAACCACCCGTGCAGGAGTCCGTGAAGTCGGCCGCGGAACCCCCCGGGCAGCAGCCGGCCGCTGACCCACCCGCAGAGCCGGCCACCGATCCGTCCGCGGATTCACCCGCCGAGCCCTCGGTCCCACCGGCGCCGCCGGCCGAACCCCCGCCCGCCGGGCAGCCCGAACCCGACGGGCTCTAGGCCCGACCCCTGAGCGATGGCCGGACGGCGCCGGCCCTGGCGGTCAGTCCCGCAGGGCGGGCAGGCCGCGCAGCGGGGAGGGCAGGAGTTTCTGGCAGGCGTGCGAGGCCGGAGCGGTCAGCGCGTCCGACTTGCAGTCGTAGTAGTCGCGGTAGGCGATCTGGAAGCCGTAGGTGGCGCCGACGATCGCGAGGGTGAGCGCACTGGTGATGACGCCGGTCCAGGCCGCCGTGAGGAAGGAGCGCTGGGCGTCCGGGCCGGGCGCGGGCGGCGCCGGGCGGGGGGACTGGGTGGCGTCGGCGAGCGCGGAGGCGGCCTGGGCGCGGGCCTTGGCGCGGTCCTCGGGGGACATCCGCAGCGCGCTGACGCCCCAGTAGAGGGCGAGCGCGCCGAGCAGCAGACCCAGCGGGGTCCAGCCGAGCAGCGAGAAGATCAGCCCCCAGCCGCCGCAGATCAGGGCGTACCGCGAGCGGCGCTGGGCCGGGTCGGTCGGGTCGAAGCGCGGGCCCTGGCCCTGCGGCCCGGTCGGTCCCTGCTGGTCCCCGGGTCGGCGGGCGAACGGGTCCGGCCGGCCGGACTGCGGCTGGCGGCTGCTCCACTGGTGGCCCCACGCCTGCGGGGCGCCGTGCGGGTGCTCCGGCCCGCCCTGCTGCCCGTGGTCGCCCGAGCCGTGGTCACCTGAGCCGTGGTCGCCCGAGCCGCCACCGGAACCGGTGCCGCCCGAACCCCCGGAGCCGGACCCGGAGCCGCCGGACCCACCTGCCCCGCCACCCTGATGCCCGGGGTCGCCGGAGGGCTGCCTGGGCTGCCACGGGCGGTCCGGGGCACCCTCGGGCGGGGGCGCGAACGGGTTGTCCCGCCGATCGCCCTCGGGCGCGCGCAGCGCGAGTTCAATGCGGCCGCTGCTCATGATGTGATGCGCCATCCCCTTGGGCTCGACTCCTGTCGCGTACGTGTTCTCCCCCAGACGCTACCGCCCGCAGGCTCCCCCGTCCCGTGGGGGCCGTCCGGAGTGCCGGTATCGTTGCTGACGGTCGGCGCACTCGTAGGGTTCCCCGAATTCGAGCGGCCCCGGTCTCATAGAAACATCCAAGCAGCCCGAAATACAGCCGCCAGGGTCCCCGTTCGCGGGATTCCCGCACGCCCGAGAGAGGCCCCCTCCGTGGCCGCCCGCACTCCTGCTCGTCTCGTCGTCCTCGTCTCCGGTTCCGGCACCAACCTCCAGGCCCTGCTCGACGCCATCGACGCCCACCCGGCGTACGGCGCGCGGATCGTGGCGGTCGGTGCGGACCGCGAGGGGATCGCGGGCCTTGAGCGGGCCGAGCGCGCCGGGCTGCCCACGTTCACCGTGCGGGTGCGGGACCACGCCGACCGGGCCGGCTGGGACGCCGCGCTCGCCGAGGCCACCGCGGCGTACGACCCGGACCTGGTGGTCTCGGCCGGCTTCATGAAGATCGTCGGCCCGGCGTTCCTGGCCAGGTTCGGCGGCCGGTTCGTCAACACCCACCCGGCGCTGCTGCCCAGCTTCCCCGGTGCCCACGGCGTGCGGGACGCGCTCGCGTACGGCGCCAAGGTCACCGGGTGCACCGTCCACTTCGTCGACGACGGCGTCGACACCGGCCCGGTCATCGCCCAAGGCGTGGTCGAGGTCCGGCCGGACGACACGGAGGAAGCGCTCCACGAGCGCATCAAGGAAGTCGAGCGACGGCTGCTCGTCGACGTGGTGGGACGCCTGTCGCGTGACGGCTACCGCATTGAGGGACGAAAGGTTTTGATTCCGGCATGAGCGCCACCTCCCAGGACACCCCGCAGGACCGCGGGACGCAGCGGCCCATCCGCCGCGCGCTGATCAGCGTCTACGACAAGACCGGTCTGGAGGAGCTGGCCCGCGGCCTGCACGCGGCCGGCGTCGAACTGGTGTCGACCGGCTCGACCGCCGGGCGGATCGCCGCCGCCGGCGTGCCCGTCACCAAGGTCGAGGAGCTGACCGGCTTCCCCGAGTGCCTGGACGGCCGGGTGAAGACCCTGCACCCGCGGGTGCACGCCGGCATCCTCGCCGACCTGCGGCTGGAGGACCACCGCAGGCAGCTCGACGAGCTGGACGTCAAGCCGTTCGAGCTGGTCGTGGTGAACCTCTACCCGTTCCGCGAGACCGTCGCCTCGGGCGCGAGCCCCGACGAGTGCGTCGAGCAGATCGACATCGGCGGCCCCTCCATGGTCCGGGCCGCCGCCAAGAACCACCCCTCCGTCGCGGTCGTCACCAGCCCCGCCCGCTACGCCGACGTGCTCGCCGCGGTGGGCGACGGCGGCTTCGACCTCGCCGCCCGCAAGCGGCTGGCCGCCGGGGCGTTCCAGCACACCGCCGCGTACGACGTGGCCGTGGCCTCCTGGTTCCTGGACGGCTACAGCGCCGACGACGAGTTCCCCGCCTTCACCGGCGCCACGTACACCCGCCTCAACACCCTTCGCTACGGCGAGAACCCGCACCAGGGCGCGGCGATCTACACCGACGGCAGCGGAACCGGCCTGGCGGGCGCGGAGCAGTTGCACGGCAAGGAGATGTCGTACAACAACTACGTCGACACCGAGGCCGCCCGCCGGGCCGCCTACGACCACGACGGCGTCTGCGTGGCGATCATCAAGCACGCCAACCCGTGCGGGATCGCGGTGGGCGCCGACGTCGCCGACGCGCACCGCAAGGCGCACGCCTGCGACCCGCTCTCCGCGTTCGGCGGGGTCATCGCGGTCAACCGTCCGGTGTCCGTGGCCATGGCCGAGCAGGTCGCGGAGATCTTCACCGAGGTGATCGTCGCCCCCGCCTACGAGGACGGCGCCGTCGAGGTGCTGGCCCGCAAGAAGAACATCCGCGTGCTGCGCTGCGCCGACGCGCCCGCCGCCACCACGGAGCACCGCCCGATCGAGGGCGGCGTCCTCGTGCAGGCCAAGGACCGGCTCCAGGCCGACGGCGACGACCCGTCCACCTGGACCCTCGCGACCGGTGAGCCGCTGTCCGCCGCCGAACTGGCCGACCTCGCGTTCGCCTGGCGGGCCTGCCGGGCGGTCAAGTCCAACGCGATCCTTCTGGCGAAGGACGGGGCGACCGTCGGGGTCGGCATGGGGCAGGTCAACCGGGTCGACTCGGCGAAGCTGGCGGTGGAGCGGGCCGGGGTGGAGCGCGCCGCGGGTTCCTACGCCGCCTCCGACGCGTTCTTCCCGTTCCCCGACGGGCTTGAAGTGCTGACCGCCGCCGGCGTCAAGGCGGTGGCCCAGCCGGGTGGGTCCATCCGTGACGAGGCGGTCGTCGAGGCTGCGAAGAAGGCCGGGGTCACCATGTACTTCACGGGTACCCGCCACTTCTTCCACTGACCTCGCGGGGGCGGTGCCCCTGACCCCCCGGGTGCCCCGCTCCCGCCCGTCTCGGGACCACCTCCCGGTGAGTGGCTCGTCGCGCCGTTCCCCGCGCCCCTGGGACGGTGCCCCTTGCGGTCGTGCCTTCACCTTGCGGTGCGTTGTGGCCGGTCGCGCAGTTCCCCGCGCCCCTGGGTATGTGCGGCTCCCGCCGCGAAAGGAGCCGCACCAAGTGAGGCGCGCTGTGCAGCGGAGGCGCGCCACAAACAAGGGGCGCGGGGAACTGCGCGACCAGCCCATGACCGGGGGGAGGTCCGGGGAGCCCCCGCAAGGGGCAGACTGTGCGGACGCTCAGCGCGTCAACGGAACGGGCTCAAGCACACGGGAGGGGGCGCCCCCGAAAGGAGCGAGGTTCGTTCCACGGAAGAGCCGCACAAGCCCAGGGGCGCGGGGAACGGCGCGACGAGCCACCCACCGGGAGGTGGTCCCGGAACCGGGGGTCCGGGGGCACCCGGTGGGTCCGGTCAACCGTTGTCACGGATAACCACGGTGTGGACCATTTTGTCCGCCCAGGTCTGGTGCTTCTCGTCCCAGAGGGGCCAGAGGAAGCCGAGGCAGCAGGGCAGCGAGTCGAGTGCGTGGAGGATGCGGCGGCCGAAAGCGCGCCAGAACCCGAGCGCGGAGCCGTCCGCCTCGCGCAGGAGCCGGATGCCGACGATGCGCTTGCCGGGGGTCTGCCCGGTGCGGCCCTCGCGGTAGGCGAGGAAGAGGAGCGCGGCGAGCGACAGCAGCGCGCCGACGAGCATGAGCATGGCCGAACTGGTGGGCACGCTCGGGGTGGTGCACTGCGACCGCGGGATGTCGTGGTCGTCGCAGGTGTTCCACGCGTCGACCAGCTTGCTCGCGAACCGGCCGTAGCCGGCGAAGAACAGGCCGCTCGGTATGAGGTTGAACATCAGCCCGTCCAGCAGCATGGCGCCGAGGCGGGCGCCCCAACTGGCCGGCGGCGGCATGCCGGGCGGGAGGTTGCTCGGGGCCGGGTAACCGTACGGACCTGCCTGGTAGCCGGGACCGGCACCGTAGGGCTGGCCGCCCTGGGGGTACGGACCCGGTCCGTACGAGGGTTGGCCGGCCGACGGCGGTTGCCCGAAGGGCTGCGGAGGCGGGTCACCGTACGGGTTGGCAGGACCGGGGGGCTGGCTCACGAGCGGATTCCTTGGCAGCAGGGGACGGGCGTGCGCGCACATCGTCGGGCCCGGGCGGGGGAGCGCGCAAGGGGCAGGCTTGCCCGGTTTGGCCGGACCGGTCTCGTTCCGCGCCGCGCCCGCAGGCCCTGCGGAGCCCGCCCGGTGTCCGGTTCGCGGGCGGATTGGTCGCCCGCCGGGCAGATCCGCGAGTATGGAGCCATGACCGCCCAGATTCTCGATGGCAAGGCCACGGCCGCCGCGATCAAGTCCGAGTTGACCGTCCGCGTCCAGGCGCTCAAGGACCGCGGTGTCCAGCCCGGTCTCGGCACCCTGCTGGTCGGTGACGACCCGGGCAGCAAGTGGTACGTCGCGGGCAAGCACCGCGACTGCGCGCAGGTGGGCATCGGCTCCATCCAGCGCGAACTGCCGGACACCGCCACGCAGGAGGAGATCGAGGCGGTCGTCCGCGAGCTCAACGCCGACCCCGAGTGCACCGGCTACATCGTGCAGCTGCCGCTGCCCAAGGGCATCGACACCAACCGGGTGCTGGAGCTGATGGACCCGGAGAAGGACGCGGACGGGCTGCATCCGATGAGCCTGGGCCGCCTGGTGCTCGGCGTTCCCGGGCCGCTGCCCTGCACGCCCAACGGCATCGTGGAGCTGCTGCGGCGGCACGACGTCGAGATCAACGGTGCGCATGTGGTCGTGGTCGGCCGTGGCATCACCGTCGGGCGGTCGATCGGGCTGCTGCTCACCCGCAAGTCCGAGAACGCCACGGTGACGCTCTGCCACACCGGGACCCGGGACCTGTCGGCGCAGTTGCGGCAGGCCGACATCATCGTGGCCGCGGCGGGCGTGCCGCACATCGTCAAGCCGCAGGACGTCAAGCCGGGCGCGGCCGTGCTCGACGTCGGCGTCAGCCGTGACGAGAACGGCAAGATCGTCGGCGACGTCCACCCGGGTGCCGCCGAGGTCGCCGCGTGGCTCTCGCCGAACCCGGGCGGGGTCGGGCCGATGACCCGCGCGCTCCTGCTCCAGAACGTCGTGGAAGCGGCCGAGCGCACGGCGGCGGGCCATGTCGGCTGAGGCGGCGGGCCTTCCCGCGGAGGTGCCCGACGGCACCGCGCGTTCCGTGCCGCGCGAGCCCGGCGGGCGGCCCGAGGCCACGCGTGGCATCGCCCGGCCCGAGGGTGGGGGCCGTGCGGCCGGCAGCGACGCGCCCGCGCCCGCCCGGCAGTGGCCGATCATCGTGGTCATCGCCGGGGCGATCATCGGGCTCATCGTCACCGCGGCCGGGGCGTTTCGGGCCGGCACGGTCCTGATCGGGGCGTCGCTGCTTCTGGGTGCCGTGTTGCGCTGGGCGCTCACCGCTGTCGGGATGCTCGCGATCCGCAGCAGGTTCACTGACGTGATCACCTACGGGATTCTCGGTGCGGCGATCGTTCTGCTCGGGCTCATGGCCCAGCCGGACCCCCTGATCCGGATTCCGTTCCTGGAGGACGTCATTCACTTCTCTGTGCGCTGAGCTTGGCCCTGTCCCCCCGAAGTGGGTGGTCCTGTCGGTTCCGGGACCACCCCCCGGTGGGTGGCTTGTCGCGCCGTTCCCCGCGCCCCTGGGTGACTTGCGGGTCTTCCGGGGAACGAACCTCGCTCCTTTCGGGTGCCCCCTACCGCGTTCTTGAGCTTGTTCTGTTGGCGGGCTTGACACCCGCAGGGTCTGCCCCTTGCGGGGGTCGCCGGATCTTCCCCCGGTTGATGGCTGGTCGCGCCGTTCCCCGCGCCCCTTGTTTGTGGCGCGCCACCGCTGCACAGCGCGCCTCAGTTGGTGCGGCTCCTTTCGCGGAAGAACCCGCAGCTTCCCAGGGGCGCGGGGAACTGCGCGACCGGCCACAACGCACCGCAAGGTGAAGGCACGACCGCAAGGGGCACGGTCCCAGGGGCGCGGGGGACTGCGCGGTCAGCGGGTTGCCGGACGGCGGGCGGGGGCAGGCTGACAGCGCGGGGTGGCGGAGCCGGGGGAGGGGCGCCCTTGGGGCGCTCGCTTAGCACGGTGGGGGCTGAAACGGTGGGGGTCGGGGGAAAGTCGTCCGGTTGAGGGAACGTCGTCCTAGCGTGGCCGGGAAACGGGGTCGGGTGAGGGCGAGGGGTTGCCGTGGGGCAGTGGGAGCCGTTGGCGCACCGTATTCCGATGGACGTGCGGCGGCTTGCCACGCAGCTTCGCCGGATGAAGGACCGCAGCGGCCTGACGGTGCCCGCGTTGGCCGCGCGGACCGCGCAACCCGTGGAGACGTGGGAACGGGTCCTGGCCGGACGGCAGTTGCCGCCGCTGGACGCGGTGGAGGTGCTGGCCCAGGCGAGCGGAGCGGACTACGCCCGGGTCGGCGAGCTGTGGCGGCTGGCGGAGAAGGCGAGCACCGGTACGGGTGACCGGGGCAGGGGCAAGGCGGTGCCGCACCCCGACCCGCTGGACCCGCTCGGCGCGGAGGAGGGGCTGCCGGGGCGCCGCCGGCAGTTCCTGCTGCTGGCCACGGTCGCCCTGCTCGCGGTGGGCGCGCTGACCGCGGTCCTGCTGACGGCGGGACCGAGCACCGGCCGGGCCCCCGCGGGACAGGCGGACCCGTCGCTGACGGCGCCCGCCGCACCCGGCGCCTCCGCACCGGCCCACGGGCACGGGGGCGGCGGCACCCCGCGGTCGCCGGGCCCGGGCGGCACCGCCACCGCGGGAACGGGCGACCAGAACCCCGGGGGCGTGGACCAGCCCCTCACCGGCGGCGGCGAACCGTCGGCGTCCGGCGCGGGCCCGAACGGATCGACGGGCTCGGCCGGAACCTCCGCCACCGGCACCCCGGGCGGCAAGGGCGCCCCCGCCACGACCCCGCCCGCGGCGGGCGCGAACGGCGGCGCGGGCGGCGGCACCGCCACGGGCGGCGGCTCCGCCGACCCGCCCTCCGCCCCGCCCACGAGCGCCGGCCCGACCCCGGACCCCAGCCCGTCCCACTCCCCGTTCTGCCTCGGCCTGATCCTGCTCGGCGTGTGCGTCGGCTGACGATCCGGCTGACGGCGCCGCGCCGTACGACCCGGCCCCGTACGGCGCACGTACCGCCGTCGGTGACCCGGGCCACAGGAGGCAGCGTCATCTCCGCGCGCGGCGCGCGATAGCCTGGCGACTGGCTCTCTTGACGCCGAGAGATCCACGTTCGGGGCCGCTCGGGCCACTGCCGGGGCGACCGAGTACCCGCCAGTACCACCCGCAGCACCACCCGAAGCAGAAGGCCAGGAGAAGGCAATGACTCGCACTCCCGTCAACGTCACCGTCACCGGAGCGGCCGGCCAGATCGGCTACGCCCTCCTCTTCCGTATCGCCTCGGGCCACCTGCTCGGCGCGGACGTGCCGGTGAAGCTCCGGCTGCTGGAGATCCCGCAGGGCCTCAAGGCGGCCGAGGGCACTGCCATGGAGCTGGACGACGCCGCCTTCCCGCTGCTGCACGGCATCGACATCTTCGACGACCCGAACGCCGCGTTCGACGGCGCCAACGTGGCCCTGCTGGTCGGTGCCCGCCCCCGCACCAAGGGCATGGAGCGCGGCGACCTGCTGGAGGCCAACGGCGGCATCTTCAAGCCGCAGGGCAAGGCCATCAACGACCACGCGGCCGACGACATCAAGGTCCTGGTCGTCGGCAACCCGGCGAACACCAACGCGCTGATCGCGAAGTCCGCGGCCCCCGACGTACCCGCCGACCGCTTCACCGCGATGACCCGGCTGGACCACAACCGCGCGCTCGGCCAGCTCGCGAAGAAGACCGGTGCGGCCGTCGCGGACATCAAGCGCGTCACCATCTGGGGCAACCACTCCGCGACCCAGTACCCGGACGTCTTCCACGCGGAGATCGCGGGCAAGAACGCCGCCGAGGTGATCAACGACGAGCAGTGGCTCGCCGACACCTTCATCCCGACCGTCGCCAAGCGCGGCGCGGCCATCATCGAGGCCCGCGGCGCCTCCTCCGCCGCCTCGGCCGCCTCCGCCGCCCTGGACCACGTGCACACCTGGGTGAACGGCACCGCCGACGGCGACTGGACCTCCATGGGCATCGTCTCCGACGGTTCCTACGGCGTCCCGGCCGGCCTGATCTCCTCCTTCCCGGTGACCACCAAGAACGGCTCGTACGAGATCGTCCAGGGCCTGGACATCAACGCCTTCTCCCGGCCGCGCATCGACGCGTCGGTGCAGGAGCTGGCGGAGGAGCGCGACGCGGTCCGCGGTCTCGGCCTGATCTGATCCACCGGGGGCCGCCGGACCGGCACGCCTCCGGTCCTGGCGCCCGGCACGCCGGTTCCGTATGGCCCCGCCACTCATCCGTTGAGGGGCGGGGCCGTACGCGTCCGCACCCCCGTGGCGCTGTCGGGTTGGTCACAATGCCTGGGCGATACAGGCGAATCGCCCCCAAATGACCACCCCGAATGTGGAGACGGGGTGAAGGAACGCTGTGAAGTCGTGAGCGGACTGCAACCCGGCGCGGGTTTGGTGGGTCTCTGTTGGCGTTCCTGCCAGGTGTGTTCCGTTCGAGGTTGCGGGGAAACGCGTATGACCAGGTCCTCCAGTGGTTCGCGGAGGCACGCCCCGGGGCGCCCGGGGAGCGGCGCCGTGCCGGGGGCCGGCGGGGCGCCAGAGGACGGCACGCCGCCCGGGGCGGGTGCGCCGGGGCCGGCCGGCGGCGGGCGTGCCGCGGCTCGCAGGAGCCAGCGGAGGCGGGGCAAGCGGGGCGGCCGGCGGGCCCTGAAGATCGTCGGCCTGACCATGGGGTTCGTGCTGCTGCTCGGCTGCGGCGCCGCCGCCTACGCGTATTTCAAGCTGTCCGGCAACATCAAGTCCGACGACCTGTCCGCCAACGGCAAGAACGGCGCCGGCACGGAGAAGCCGGACGCGTTCGGCCGCACCCCGATCAACCTGCTGGTGATCGGGTCGGACCAGCGCACCGACGCGGGCGACAAGAAGCTCGGCGGCGCCGCCGACTCCAGCGGCGCCCGTGCCGACGTGGAGATGGTGGTGCACATATCCGCCGACCGTTCCAACGCGACCGTGATGAGCGTCCCCCGCGACCTGGTCGCCAGCTGGAGCGGCTGCCACGACAAGGGCCACCCCAGCATGGGCCCGCAGACCGACCAGAAGATCAACGCGGCGCTCAACGGCGGCCCGGGATGCAGCGTGGACGCCGTGCACCAGCTCACCGGGATACCCATCGACCACTTTATGATGGTCGACTTCAAGGGGGTGGTGAAGATGTCCAACGCGGTCGGCGGGGTGCCCGTCTGCGTCGACAACAACGTCTACGACCCCTACAGCCACCTGAAGTTGAAGAAGGGCAACCACGTGCTCAAGGGCGACGCGGCCCTGGAGTTCCTGCGTACCCGGCACGGCTTCGGCGACTCCAGTGACAGCCGCGGCCGCACCGTCGCACAGCACATCTACCTCAACTCGCTGGTCGGCACCCTCAAGAGCCACGGCACGCTGAGCAGTCCGACCAAGCTGTGGAAGCTCGCCAACGCCGCCACCTCCGCACTGACCGTGGACAACGCGCTCGACACGCCGACCAAGTTGATCGGCCTCGCGAACGACCTCAACAAGGTCCCGCAGAACCGGATCACCTACGCCACCCTGCAGACCTACGACACCAAGGTGAACGGCGTCGACGAGACGCTGATCAGCAAGCCGAGCGCGCCCGCGCTGTTCCGTACCATCATCGACGACCAGTCGCTCACCACGGGCAGCGGCGCGAAGACGAAGGCGGCGGCCACGCCGACGGTGGCGCCCGGCACCATCGCCGTGCAGGTGCAGAACGGCTCGCGGGCCATCGGCCGGGCCGGCGCGATCGCGCAGGAGCTGATCGGCAAGGGCTTCAGCCCGCAGACCAGCTCGGGTGACGGCCCGGACACCACGACCACGTCGCTCAGCTACCCGGCCGGCGAGCAGGCGCAGGCCCAGACCGTCGCCAAGGCGCTCGGGCTGCCGTCGAAGGCGGTCAAGCAGGGCACCGGCAACGGGATCGTGCTGCTGCTCGGCACCGACTGGACCACCGGCACGGTGTACCCGGGCGGCAAGTCCGCCTCGACGCCCTCCGACAGCAAGGCAGCGCTCGAGGGCGCCAACTCCAAGCTCAGCAAGTGCGCGCAGGTCAGTACCTTCGACGATGTCATCGGCCTGAACGCGGCCGGGCAGCCCACCTCCTCCGACCACACCTACGGCAGCACCTCGCCGACCCACGCCTACGCACTGAGCCCGAACATCAAGGACTCGGCGCCGTAAGGGCGTCGGGGCGCCGGTGGCTGGTCCAGGTCAGCCGCAGAACTCCGCGAGCACCTCGCACAGCAGGTCCAGCGCCCCGCCGAACGCGTGCTCGGGCGGGGTGGCGTAGCCGATCACCAGCGCGGGTCGGGCGGCGGTACGGGCACCCAGCAGGTCCAACCCGCCCAGCGCGAGACCGCGTTGCCGGGCCCGCTCGGTCAGCTGCTCCAACGGGCCCGCCGTCGGCGGGAGTTCGACGACCGCGTGCAGCCCGGCGGCGATGCCGGAGACCCGGACCGACGGCACCCGCTCGCCGAGCGCGGCCACCAGCCGGTCCCGGCGGGCCCGGTAGCGCAGCCGCATCCGCCGCACGTGCCGGTCGTGCGCGCCGGACCCGATGAACTCCGCGAGCGTCAACTGGTCGAGCACCGGCGAGTGGTGGTCGGCCATCCGCTTCTCCCGGACCACCGCGTCCATGAGGTGCGGCGGCACCGTGATCCACGCCAGCCGCAGCCCGGGCGCCAGGCTCTTGCTCGCGGTGCCTGCGTACACCACGTGTTCGGGCGCCAGGCTCTGCAGGGCGCCGACGGGCTGGCGGTCGTAGCGGAACTCGCCGTCGTAGTCGTCCTCGAAGACCAGGCCGCCGGTGGCACGAGCCCAGTCGACGACCGCGGTGCGGCGCGCGGGCGACAGCGGGACGCCGGTGGGGAACTGGTGCGCGGGCGTGAGCAGCACCGCGTCCACGGTGCCGTCGAGGCGTTCCACCCGGGCGCCGTCGCCGTCCAGCGGCAGCGGTACGGTCTCCAGCCCGGCGGCCCGCAGCAGCGTGCGGGTGTCGGGGAAGCCCAGCTCCTCCACCGCGATACGGCGCCCGCCGCGGGCGCGCAGCACCCGGGCGAGCAGGCCGACCGCCTGGACGAAGCCGGTGCAGACCATCAGCAGTTCGGGGTCGGCCCGCACGCCCCGCACCCGGGCCAGATACGCCGCGAGCGCCTCCCGCAGCTCGGGCCGCCCGCGCGGGTCGGAGTACCCGAACGCCTCGCTCGGCGCCGCGGTCAGCGCCCGGCGTGCGGCGGCGCCCCAGGCGGCCCGGGGGAAGGCGGAGACGTCCGGCGAGCCGGGCCACAGCGAGTACGGCAGCCGTACCGCGTCCGGCACCATCCCCGGCGGCCCCTCGGCGGCGCGCGCCCGGGCGGCCCCGGCCCGTACCGGCGGCGTGGCCTGGCGCGCCGCGACCGCCGTGCCCGACCCCTGCCGCGCGGTCAGCCAGCCCTCCGCGACGAGCTGCCCGTACGCGTCCGCCACCGTGTTCCGCGCCAGGCCCAGATCGCGGGCGAGCGCCCGGCTCGACGGCAGCCGCGTGCCCGGCGCGAGCCGCCCGTCCCGCACCGCCTCGCGCAGCGCCGCCTCCAGCCCCGCCCGCGCCCCCGCCCCCTGATCGCGCTGGGCGGCGAGGTCGAGCAGCAGGTCGTATCCGCCCGCGCGGCCAGGCGCGGCGCGGCGCCCCTGCTCCCCGGAAGTGGCCCGTGCAGTCATACGGCAAGTGGACCACGGGACGGAGCCACTTCGCGGCTACGTTGGCGGTATGAGCACTTCCGAGCAGACCTCTTCCGCCCCGGCCCCCGGCGCCGCCGGTGACGCCACCGTGGCCCCGCCGCCGCGCCGGATCGACCTCAACGACAAGGCGCCGGACTTCTACCAGGCGATGTTCGCGCTGGACAAGGCCGCGTCCGCCGGGCTCGACCCGGTCGTGCGCGAGCTGGTGCGGGTGCGCGTCTCGCAGCTCAACGGCTGCGCGTACTGCGTCGACAAGCACAGCGCCGACGCCCGCGGGCTGGGCGTCACCGAGCAGAAGCTCACCGGGCTGACGGTGTGGCGCGAGACCCCGTTCTTCACCGCGCGCGAGCGCGCCGCCCTCGCGCTGGCCGAGGCCGTCACCGAACTGGGCGCCCACGGTGTCCCCGACCCCGCCTACGACGGTGCCGCCGCGCTCTTCGACGAGGACGAGCTGCCCCGGCTGATCGCCCTGTGCGTGACGATGAACGCCTGGAACCGGATCGGCGTGACCTGCCGGCTCAGCCCCGTGACCCGAGCCTGACGCCCTGCGGCTCGGCGTCGGCGGCCTCCGCCGGCGCCCCGCCCTCCCCGTAGCGGGCCAGCGCGAGCCCGCCGGCCACCGCCAGCACGAACCCCGTGACGGCCGCCGGGGCCCAGCCGGCCCGGGTCCTGTCGTGCAGCGCGAGCACCCCGACCAGTGCGGGGCCGACCGTCTCGCCCAGCACCATCCCCGCGGTGGCCGCGGTGACCGAGCCCTGGTGCAGCGCCGAGGTCAGCAGCAGGAAGGCGGCGCCGCCGCCGACCAGCAGGGCGTACGACGCCGGGTTCGTGACCAGCGCCCGCGCCGTGACCGGGTCGAGCAGCCGCACCGCGACCTCCACCACGCCGAAGCCGAAGCCCGCGCCCAGGCCGAGCAGCGCGGCCCGGAACCGCTGCGGCAGCCTCCCGGCGGGTAGCGCGCCCAGCGCCAGTACCGCGAGTGCGGTCGCCAGGATCGCCCAGCGCAGGGTGCTGCCGCCGTGGCCCGAGCCCTCGCCGCCCGAGGCCAGCGCGAGCAGGGCCAGCCCGCCGCAGACCGTGGCCACCCCGGCCCACTCGCCGCGGGCGAGCCGCGTGCCGAGCAGCGGGCTCGCCAGGACCGCGGTCACCGCGAGGCTCGCGGCCAGCGCGGCGCCCACCGTGTACACCGGCAGGCCGCGCAGGGCGATGACTTCCAGTACGAAGCCGGCGCAGTCCAGGGCGAGGCCGGCGATGTACGGGGTCTGGCGGGCAGCGGCCACGAGCAGCCCCGCGGCGCCGCGGCCCTCTCCCGCGACCCGTGCGGCCATCGCTTGCAGTGCTGTTGCCGCGCCGAAACACACCGCGGCGCCGAGCGCCGCGACCAGTCCGATCCCCATTCGCCGATGTTACGGCGCCCCCGACCCCCCGGGTGCCCCGGTCCCGCCCGTCTCGGGACCATCCCCCGGTGGGTGGCTTGTCGCGCCGTTCCCCGCGCCCCTGGGCAACTTGCGGGTCTTCCGCGGAACGAACCTCGCTCCTTTCGGGTGCCCCCGTACTGCCTCCTCGGCCGGGTTCTGTTGGCGCGTTGAGCGTCCGCAGAGCTTGCCCCTTGCGGGGGTCTCCGGATCTTCCCCCGGTGAGGGGCTGGTCGCGCAGTTCCCCGCGCCCCTTGTTTGTGGCGCGCCTCCGCTGCACAGCGCGCCTCACTTGGTGCGGCTTTTTTCGCGGAGGGAGCCGCACATACCCAGGGGCGCGGGGAACTGCGCGGCCAGCCACAACGCACCGGCACTGTGAACGTGGCGGGCAAGCACCCCGAAGGGTCGCGGGGAACGGCGCGGGGACCCACCAGCGGTCCGGGGTGCCCGGGGGGGCTCGTTACCGTGGGGCGGTGACGCGGCGGCCGTGTTGGTGGGGGAGCGGGGGGAGGTCTTCCGCGCCGAAGGGATAGACGCGGAGCTGCCGCCAGACGTCGTCGGGGCCCTGTTCGTAGAGGGCGAAGCCGGACGCGGTCCACTCGGCGGCGAACCCCGCCAGCTCGGCCTGCGCCCGATCCATCGCATCCTCGGCGATGCCGTGCGCGATGGTGACGTGCGGGTGGTAGGGGAACTGGAGCTCGCGGGCCACCGGCCCGGACCGCACCTGCTCCTGGAGCTCACCGCACGCGGCATCCCCCTCGGCGATCCGCACGTAGACCACCGGGGAGACCGGCCGGAAGGTCGCGGTGCCGTCGAGCCGCATCACGAACGGCCGCCCGTACGAGGCGACCCGGGAGAGGTGCCGGCCGAAGCCGGGCAACTCCTCGCGGGCCACCTCCGTCGGCGGGAGGAGCGTCACATGCGTGGGGATCGCGAAGGCCGCGGGGTCACCGAACCCGGCCCGCCGCTCCTGCAACAGCCGTCCGTACGGCTCCGGGACCGCGATGGACACGCCGATGGTGGTGGTACCCACTGCGTTCACCTCTTTCCCGGGTCGCCTCACGGTCGTGCTCGTTCGTCCTGCTCAGTGTCGCGCGCATGCCGAGGAACCGGACAGCGACGTGCGTCACAACCCGATCCACCCGGCCGTACGGCCGGTACTTCAGTGCTTCGCCGGCAGGAAGCCGATCCGGTCGTACGCCAGCGCCAGCGTCTCGGCGGCGACGGCCCGTGCCTTCTCGGCTCCCTTGGCCAGAACGGAGTCCAGCGTCTCGGGGTCTCCCAGATACTCCTGCGTGCGCTCGCGGAACGGTGTGACCCACGCCACGAAGATCTCCGCGAGGTCGGTCTTGAGCGCACCGTAGCCCTTGCCCGCGTATCGCTCCTCGAGTTCGGCGATTCCGGTGCCAGTGAGGGCGGAGTGAATCCTGAGCAGGTTGCTGATGCCCGGCTTTTCCGTTTCGTCGTACCGGATGACCGTGTCGGTGTCCGTGACCGCGCTGCGGAACTTCTTCGCCGACACCTTCGGCTCGTCGAGCAGGTTGACCAGACCCTTGGCGGAGGCCGCGGACTTGCTCATCTTCGCGGTCGGGTCCTGGAGGTCGTAGATCTTCGCGACCTCGCGCACGATGTGGGCCGCGGGCAGGTTGAAGGTCTGGCCGAACCGCCCGTTGAACCGCTCCGCGAGGTCCCGGGTCAGCTCGATGTGCTGCCGCTGGTCCTCGCCGACCGGCACCGCGTCGGCCTGGTAGAGCAGGATGTCGGCGACCTGGAGGATCGGGTACGTGAACAGGCCCACGGTGGTGCTGTCGGCGCCCTGCCGGGCCGACTTGTCCTTGAACTGCGTCATCCGGGACGCCTCGCCGAAGCCGGTGATGCAGTTCATCAGCCAGCCGAGCTGCGCGTGCTCGGGCACGTGGCTCTGCACGAAGAGCGTGCAGCGCTCCGGGTCCAGGCCCGCGGCCAGCAGCTGCGCGGCCGCCAGCCGGGTGTTGGCGCGCAGCGTCGCCGGGTCCTGCGGCACGGTGATCGCGTGCAGGTCCACCACCATGTAGAAGGCGTCGTGGGTGTCCTGCATCGCGACGTACTGCCGGATCGCACCCAGGTAGTTGCCCAGGTGGAACGAGCTGGCAGTGGGCTGGATGCCGGACAGGGCACGAGGTCGCAGGTTGGCCATACCTCCATTCTCTCAGGCCGCGGGCCCGCGCCCACACCCCCGGGCGATGCCGTCGATCCTTCGACGCACGGGCGGGTCCGCGGGAGGTTTCACCGGGACGGCGGTGAGCGACGATAGAAACGAGGGCACCACCCCCGCCCCGCTCCAGGCCCGGCCTGGCTCCTGACGCATGACGAACGGAGTACGCACGTGACGAACGACGAACCCGGCACCTCGGCTTCCGGCAGCGCCCCGGCTCCCGACAGCACCACGACCGACCGTGAGATCGCGGTCGTCGAGGAGTACAGCGCGCACAACTACCACCCGCTGCCCGTCGTCGTCGCCTCCGCCGAGGGCGCGTGGGTGACCGACATCGACGGCCGCCGGTACGTCGACATGCTCGCCGGGTACTCGGCGCTCAACTTCGGCCACGGCAACCCGCGGCTGATCGCCGCGGCGAAGGCGCAGCTGGACCGGGTGACGCTCACCTCGCGGGCCTTCCACCACGACCGGTTCGGCGAGTTCTGCCGGGGGCTCGCCGAGCTGTGCGGCAAGGACATGGTGCTGCCGATGAACACCGGGGCGGAGGCGGTGGAGACCGCGGTGAAGACCGCCCGCAAATGGGGATACCAGGTCAAGGGCGTGCCGGACGGCCGGGCGAAGATCGTCGTCGCCGAGGGGAACTTCCACGGCCGCACCACCACGATCGTCAGTTTCTCCACCGATCCCGAGGCCCGCGCGGACTTCGGCCCGTACACGCCGGGCTTCACGATCGTCCCGTACGGCGACCTCGCCGCGATGGAGGCCGCGGTCGACGACGACACCGTGGCGGTGCTGATCGAGCCGATCCAGGGCGAGGCCGGCGTTCTCGTGCCGCCGCCCGGGTACCTCGCCGGGGTGCGGCGGCTCACCCGCGAGCGCGGGGTGCTCTTCGTCGCCGACGAGATCCAGTCCGGCCTCGGCCGCACCGGCCGCACGTTCGCCTGCGAGCACGAGGACGTGGTTCCCGACGTCTACGTCCTCGGCAAGGCGCTGGGCGGCGGGGTCGTCCCGGTCTCCGCGGTGGTCGCCTCCCGGGACGTGCTCGGGGTCTTCCACCCGGGCGAGCACGGCTCCACGTTCGGCGGGAACCCGCTGGCGTGCGCGGTGGGCATCGAGGTCGTCGACATGCTGCGGACCGGGGAGTACCAGCAGCGGGCCGCGGAACTCGGTGACCACCTGCATCGCGAGCTCGCGGCGATCGCCTCCGGCGGGGCGGTCACGGCGGTGCGCGGGCGCGGGCTGTGGGCCGGGATCGACGTCGATCCCTCCCTCGGGAGCGGGCGCGCGCTCACTGAGCGGTTGCTTCGGCGGGGGGTGCTCGCCAAGGACACCCACGGGTCCACGATTCGGCTCGCGCCCCCGCTGACCATCTCCAAGGAGGATCTCGACTGGTCTTTGGGGCGGCTTCGCGATGCCTTGACCTGACCCCCCGCAGCGGGTAGTCCCGCCCGTCCCGGGACCATCTCCCGGTGGGTGGCTTGTCGCGCCGTTCCCCGCGCCCCTGGGTAACTTGCGGGTCTTCCGCGGAACGAACCTCGCTCCTTTCGGGTGCCCCCTACCGCGTTCTTGAGCTCGTTCTGTTGGCGGGCTTGACACCCGCAGGGCCTGCCCCTTGCAGGGGTCGCCGGATCTTCCCCCGGTGAGGGGCTGGTCGCGCAGTTCCCCGCGCCCCTTGTTTGTGGCGCGCCCCCGCTGCACAGCGCGCCTCACTTGGTGCGGCTCTTTTCGCGGAGGGAGCCGCACATACCCAGGGGCGCGGGGAACGGCGCGACAAGCCACAGCGCGCCGGCACTGTGAACGCGGTGGGCAACCACCCCGAAGGGGCGCGTGGGGGTACCTCCCAGGCGAAGCTCTGGGGGAGAACGGCGCGAGAAGCCACCCACCGGGGGGGTGGTCCCGGGACGGCGGGGGCGGGGACCCCGGGGGGTCCTGTTACCGCGGAGTCGTGATGCGGCGGAAGAGGGGGCGGGGGAGGTGGCGGAGGGCGGACATGACGGGGCGGAGCCGGCCCGGCACCCAGATCACCTCGGCCCGGCGCCGCAAGCCGGACTCGATCGCGGCGGCAACCACCTCGGGTGTCGTGGCGAGCGGCGCGGCGGGCAGATGCGCCGTCATCCGAGTCCGCACGAATCCGGGCCGTACCGCCATGACATGGACCCCGCAGGGGTGCAGCGCGTCGCCGAGCCCCTGGGTGAACGCGTCGAGCCCGGCCTTGCTGCTGCCGTAGATGAAGTTCTCCCGCCGGGCGCGCTCCCCGGCGACGGAGGAGAGGACGACGAGGGAGCCGTGCCCCTGGCGCTGGAGCGCCGCCCCGCAGATCAGGGACGCGGAGACCGCCCCGGTGTAGTTGGTCGCGGCCACCCGTACGGCCGACAGCGGCTCCTGCTCGTCGCGCGCCTGGTCCCCGAGCACGCCGAAGGCGACCAGCACCATGTCGATGTCGCCCTCGGCGAAGACCTTGCCGAGGACCTCCTCGTGCGAGCCCGGGTCGAGCGCGTCGAAGCCGGTGACGTGCACGTCGGCGCCGAGCGCGGACAGCTCGGCCGCGGCGGCGTCCAGCGCGGGGGAGGGCCGCCCGGCCAGGTGCACCCGCCGGGTCCTGCGGGCGATCAGCCGCCGCGCGGTGGCCAGCCCGATCTCGGAGCCGCCGCCGAGCACCAGCAGGGACTGGGGAGCCCCGAACGCGTCCTTCATGAGCGAACTCCCTACGTCACAGCGCGAGCCGCCGCGCCAGGTCCGAGGTGATGGCGCCGCGCGGGTCGTAGCGGGCGCGCAGGGAACGGAAGTCGTCCAGCCGCGGGTACATCCGGGCGAGCATGTCGGGCCGCAGCCGGGAGTCCTTGGCGAGGTAGACCCGGCCGCCGGCGGCCGCGACCGCCTCGTCGAGCTCGTCGAGGAGCGCGCCGAGCCCCGGCAGCCCCGCGGGGATGTCCAGCGCGAGGGTCCACCCGGCCATCGGGAAGGAGAGCCAGCCCGGATCGCCCGACCCGAACCGTTTGAGCACCGCGAGGAACGACGGGCAGCCGCGGGTGCTCAGCCGGCGCACCACCGAGCGCAGCGTCTCCTCCTGGCCGTGCCCGACCACGAACTGGTACTGCACGAAGCCGGCCCGGCCGTAGACGAGGTTCCAGTCCGGCAGGCCGTCCAGCGGGTGGAAGAAGGTGGCGAGCTTCTGGAGCTGGCCGCGCCGCTCGCGGGGCGCCTTGCGGTACCAGAACTCGTTGAACAGCCCGACGGTGGTGCGGCCGAGCAGCCCGTCGGGCGCGGGGCGCGGCGGGGCCGGCAGCCGGCGCGGGCGGAACGCGAGGGGGGCGCGGCGGGCCCGCTCCGGCAGCGCTTCGAGCGGGGCGTGGTCGCCGCGGGTGAGCACGGCCCGGCCGGTGCGGGCGCCACGGGCGAGCAGGTCGATCCAGGCCACCGAGTAGCGGTAGTGGTGGTCGGCGGCGGTCATCCGGGCCATCAGGTCGTCCAGGTCGGTGGCCCGCTCGGTGTCCACGGTCATCAACGACGTCTCGACCGGCAGCAGTTGGATTGTGGCGGCCAGCACCACCCCGGTCAGGCCCATCCCGCCGGCGGTCGCCCAGAACAGCTCCGGCTCCGCCTCCGGGGTCACCAGCCGGGTCTCGCCGTCGCCGGTCAGCAGTTCGAAGGCGAGCACGTGGCGGCTGAAGGAGCCCGAGACGTGGTGGTTCTTGCCGTGGATGTCGGCGCCGATCGCGCCGCCGACGGTGACGTAGCGGGTCCCGGGGGTGACCGGCACGAACCAGCCGAGCGGCAGCAGCACCTCCATCAGCCGGTGCAGCGACACCCCCGCGTCGCACGTGACCACGCCGCCGACGGCGTCGATCTCGTGGATACGGTCCAGCGCGGTCATGTCCAGCACCGCGCCGCCCGCGTTCTGCGCCGCGTCGCCGTACGCCCGGCCCAGGCCCCGGGCGATGGCGCCGCGGCCGTCGCAGGCCCGTACCGCCTCGACGACCTCCTCGTACGTGCCCGGGCGCAGCAGCCGGGCGGCGGTCGGGGCGGTGCGGCCCCAGCCGGTGACGGGGGTGGTGGCCGGCGCGAGCGGTACGGGCATGTCCGTGAACGTACCGCCGGCCAACCCGGAGGAATGCCCTATTGGGTGAGGTTCGACGGTATATGCGGCTTTTCTCACCGTAACGGTCGATCGGGAGGGGTAAGCGCGAGTGCCGCACGGTAAGCATTCGCAGTCCGATGGCCGAATCGTATGACTCACGCGCCGTGCGCGACGCGCACGGCGCACGCGACCCAGGGGACCCAGGGGGCGTGCACCCCGCACGCGACCCGGGGGGCGCGGCCGGCCATCGGCGCGAAGCCCGACCGAGGAAGCGAGGAGGTGCGGCCGGTGTTCCGCCCGGATCACGACCTGCTGACCGTGCTGCGCGGCTGCGGCCGGCAGCCGTACGCCGCCGCCGCGGCAAGGGGGCTATCGATGGCCGGCGAGCACGGCGCGGTCTGGCTCGCCGCCGGGCTGGCCGGCGCGGCGGCCGACCCGGCCCGCCGCGGCGCGTGGCTGCGCGCCACCGCCCTGGTGGCCGCCTCGCACGCCGCGAGCATGGCCGTCAAGCGCGTGGTGCGCCGCCCGCGCCCGCAACTGCCGCCCGGCGCCGCGCCACTGGTGCGCACCGCCGGCCGGCACAGTTTCCCCAGCTCGCACGCCGCCTCCTCCGCCGCCGCCGCGCTCGCCTTCGGCGCGCTCGCCCCGGCCGCGCCCTTCCGCCCGCTCGCGACCGCGATCTGCCTGTCCCGGCTGGTCGCGGGCGTCCACTACCCGACCGATGTCGCCTTCGGCGCGCTGCTCGGCGCGACCACCGCCCGCCTCGGGCGGGACTGGACCCACAGGGGTGTGCGATGAGTGAACCCGCCACCGTCATCGAGCAGTCGGCGCCGCCGGCGCTCGCCGTCCCCGGCACCGGCTGGACCCTCGCCACCGGGCTGCTGCGGGCCGCCCGGCCCCGGCAGTGGGTGAAGAACGGGCTGGTGCTCGCCGCGCCGTTCGCCGCCGCCCGGCTGCTCGACCTCGACGAGGCGATACGGCTGGCGACCGCGCTGGTGCTCTTCATCGCCTGCTCGGCCGCGGTCTACCTGATCAACGACGCCCGCGACGCGGAGGCGGACCGGGCCCACCCGGTGAAGTGCCGCCGCCCGGTCGCCAGCGGCCAGGTCCCGGTCTCCGTCGCCTACACCGCCGGCGGCCTGCTCGCCGTCCTCGCCCCCGCCGTGGGCGCGCTCGCCTGCAACGGCCACACCGCAGCGCTGCTCGCCGCGTACGTGGTCATGCAACTCGCCTACTGCCTGCGGCTGAAGCACATGCTCGTGGTCGACCTCGTCATCGTCACCACCGGCTTCCTGATGCGGGCCATGGCCGGCGGGCTCGCCCTGAACATCGATCTCTCCCGCTGGTTCCTGATCACCTCCGGCTTCGGCGCGCTGTTCATGGTCGCCGCCAAGCGGTACTCCGAACTCGTCCTGATGTCGCAGCGCGACGGCGACCTGACCGCCACCCGCGCGCTGCTCGGCGAGTACACCATCGGCTATCTGCGGTTCGTCTGGCAGCTCGCGGCGGGCGTGGCCGTGCTCGCCTACTGCCTGTGGGCGCTGGAGAGCAGCGGCGGCGAGCACGGCCTGCTGCCCTGGCGGCAGTTGTCGATGGTCCCCTTCACCCTGTCGGTGCTGCGTTACGCGGTCTTCGCCGATGTCGGCGCCGCCGGTGAGCCCGAGGACGTGGTGCTGCGCGACCGCCCGCTGCTGGTGATCGCCATGGCGTGGAGCGCGCTGTACGTGCTCGCGGTGGTCAATTCGTGAGGCGGCGGGTGGGGCGGCCGGTGGGGCGGGTCTCGTCGTGCGCGGGCTGAGGGGGTCCGCGCGGCGCGAGGTGAGGGGGGCCGCGCGGCGCGAGGTGAGGGGGGCCGCGCGGCGCGGGATGTGGCCGGAGTTGATGGGGTTCGCGCTGGCCGGAGGGGCCGCGTACGCCGCCGACCTTGGGCTGTTCGTGTGGCTGCGCGGGCCGGGCGGGATGGGGCCGCTGACCGCGAAGTCGCTGTCGTTCCTGGCCGGCTGCTCGGTGGCGTACCTCGGCAACGCGCTGGGCACCTACCGCGGTCGCGGCCCGGTCCGGGGCAGCCGGGCGCGGCGGTACGGCGCCTTCTTCGCGGTGAACCTCGCCGGGGCGCTGGTGCAGTTGGCGTGCCTGGGCTTCTCGCACTACGTCCTCGGCCGCACCTCGGCGCGCGCCGACGTGGTCTCCGGCGCGGGGGTCGGGATGGTGCTGGCCACCGCGCTGCGGTTCTGGGGCACCCGGACGCTGGTGTTCAGCTCCGCCGCCCGCGGGGACGGGCCCGGCCGGCGACGCCCGGACGAGGGACCCGCGCAGCCCGCGGGCGTGCAGGCCACGGGGGAGGGTAGCCGCCCGACATGGACTGGTTGACCCGGCTGCCGTGGATCGGCCCGCACATCGCGCGGGCGATGCGCACCCACGCGTGGCGGGCGTTCGCGCACCTGCAGACCGTGCACTGGACGCGGCTGGCCGCCGCGATGACCTTCACCAGCTTCCTGTCGCTCTTCCCGCTGCTCGCGGTGGTCGCCGCGGTCGGCGCCGCCACCTTGTCGGATCACCAGCTCGACACGCTGGAGCACAAGATCTCCCAGCAGATCCCCGGCATCGCCGACAAGCTCGACATCAACAGCCTGGTCTCCAACGCCGGCACCATCGGCGTGGCGGCCGCCGCCGCGCTGGTGTTCACCGGTATCGGGTGGGTCGGCTCGCTGCGCGACTGCCTGCGCGCGGTGTGGCGCAAGGACGACGAGGAGCGCAACCCGGTCAAGGCCAAACTCTTCGACGGCGGGGTGCTGCTGGGCCTGGGCGCGGCCGCGCTGGTCTCGCTCGCGGCCTCCGGCTTCGCCACCGCGGCGGTCAACTGGACCGCCGACCGGGTCGGCCTGGACCACCACGGCCCGGGCCGGGTGCTGCTCACCGTCGTCGGCTACGTGCTGGCGATCGTCGCGGACTTCCTCATCCTGGTCTACCTGCTGACGCTGCTGCCCGGCGTCGACCCGCCCCGCCGGGCCGTCGCGGTGGCGGCGCTGATCGGGGCGGTCGGCTTCGAGATGCTCAAGGTCGGGCTGAGCGGCTATCTGCGCGGGGTCGCGGGCAAGAACGTCTACGGCGCCTTCGGCACCCCGATCGCCCTGCTGCTGTGGTTCAACTTCATGGCGAAGCTGCTGCTGTACTGCGCCGCGTGGACCGCGACGCAGTACGGCGAGGTGGCGCCGCGGGGCGCGGTCAGTGCTTCCGGGGGGAGCGGGGACGGCGCCGGATCGCCGGGCGGTCCGGAGAAGTCCCTGGCTGCTGCGCCTTCGTCTGCCCCTGCGTCTGCTCCTGTGCCTGCTCCTGATCCGGCGCGGTCCGCTGAGCGGGGGGAGACGCCTGGAGCGGAAGGTCCCGCGCCGCGCTCGGGCTCGCACCGCTGGGAACCACCGCGGACGGAAGCGGACGGCGACGCCGCACGACGATGATCACCGCGGCCAGTACCACCAGGGTCGCGGCGGTGATCCCGGCCGCCGTCCACAGCCCGCGGGACGACGAAGAGGAAGAGGACGACGCGGCGGCGACCGCGGTCCGCCCGTCCGTCGCGACGGACGACGGCGCCGACGTCTTGGACGCGGGCACCTGGCTCAGGGGAGGCACCAGGGTGCCGACCGGCTTGACCGTCGGCGCGGCCTTGAAGCCCCAGTCCAGCAGCGATGCCGCCTCGCGGTAGACCGCGTTGTGCCCCGACACCGCCGGGTCCGGGTGCATCACGGTGACCAGCAGCTTGCGCCCGCCGCGTTCGGCGACCCCGGTGTACGTGGCGCCGGCGTTCGTCGTGTCGCCGTTCTTCACCCCGGCGATGCCCGGGTACGGTTTCACGTCGTAGTCACCGCTGAGCAGGCGGTCGGTGTTCTGGATCTGGAAGGTCTCCCGGGTCTTGCCCGGCTGGCCCTTCTTGGGGTGCTTGACCTTCTTGTAGTCGCCGGGGAACTTCGCGGTGACCGTCGAGCAGTACTCGCGGAACTCGGGGAGCTGGAGCCCCGCGCGGGCGAACAGCGTCAGGTCGTACGCGCTGCTGGCCTGGCCGGGCATGTCGTAGCCGTCCGGCGAGACCACGTGGGTGTCGTCGGCCTGGAGTTCGTGCGCCTCGGCGTTCATGTCGGCCACGGTCGCCGGGACGCCGTGGTTCATCGCCGACAGGACGTGCACCGCGTCGTTGCCCGAGCGCAGGAACACCCCGAGCCACAGGTCCTTCACGGTGTAGGTCAGGTTCTCCTTGATCCCGACCAGGCTGCTGCCCTCGCCCATGCCCTTCAGGTCCGAGGGCACCACCTTGTGCACGGTCGACGCTGGCAGCTTCGGTATGAGCATGTCGGCCAGCAGCATCTTCAGGGTGCTGGCCGGGGCGAGCTTCCAGTGCGCGTTGTGCTCCGCGAGGACGTCGCCGGTCTCGGCGTCCGTGACGATCCACGAACGCGCGGTGATGCCCTTCGGGAGCGCGGGCACACCCGCGGCCGCGTTCACCTGCGTGCCCGGCAGGCTCAGCCGGTCGCCGCCGACCTTCGACATCACCGCCGGCGGGCTGGGCGTCTTCGGCTTGGCCGGCGCGGCCTGCGCGGTGCCGGCCAGCACGGTCCCTCCCAGCAGGAGGGCGGTCAGGGACGCCGCGGACGCTTTCAGGGCTGAGGTCACTGTCTTGGCCACCCGCAGAACGTACCGGGCCCGGCCGCCCTCCCGCGCCCCCGGGCCCCGCGCCCGTCACGTGACCCTTCGCACGCTCGCCGCCCGGAACCCCCGCACCCCGCCCGTCATCCCTCCCGGCAGCCCGCCCATACTGGTACGTATGAAGCTCAGCCGCCGCGTCTCCTGGTTCCTGGTCGCCTTCGGCGTGTGGTCCTGGATCGTCTGGACGACCTTTGTGAAGAATCTCTGGAAGGACACCAGCGGCCTCGCCTTCCACCACGGCGACCACTCCCACCCGACCGCGTACTTCTGGATTCACCTCGCCCTCGCGATCACCTCCACGATCCTCGGCACCGCGATCGGCGTCCTCGGCATCCGCGGCCTGCGGGCGCTGCGCCGCGAACGGGACCGCGCGGCGGGCGAGCAGCCGCAGGACCTGCGGGAGCAGCAGTCCGAGCGGGCAGCCGCCCGCTGATCCCTGATCGACGGGTCAGTGGCGGGTCGGCGCCGAGGTCACGCGTAACAGGACAGCAGCTCGTCCAGCGTCCAGATGGTCGCCTCCACCCCGGACGTACGGTCCAGATAGCGGTCCCGCTCGATCAGGATGTTCAGGTCGCCGCAGCCGAGCCCGTTGGAGGCGTGCTCGACCAGCGTGCTGCCGGTGCGGCCTCCCTGGATCAGCGCCTGCAAGTGCGCAGCGCCCCACTCTACCTCGTTGAGCGCCCAGGGAGCGTCGCCCTTGACGACCGCACGCAGCATCGCCGCGAAGAGCTCGGCACAGGTACGCCGCTGACGGCCGTCGGCGAGCTGGGCTATGTGGTTGCCCGTCTCGATGATCGCGGTCACCGGGAGCAGCAGGTCGCAGTCGCGTGCCTCACGCTTGGCCTGGTACTCCTCGACCACTTTCGCGTGATCCTGGCACTTGCCGGGGATCTTCAGCAGGTTGCAGAGGACGGAAGTGTCGACGAACTCGACCCTGCGTGCCATACGTCACCCGATCCCCAGCAGCCGGTCGAACTCGGTGTAGTCGCGATCGCGGGGCGGGCGGGTTTCGAGGCGTCCCCGCGTGACCACCTCGCCGAGCGAGCCCGCTGCCATGGCCGCGGGATAGCCGTCGAGTTCGGTGAGCCGGGTCAGGCGGCTGGTCCCCGTGTCGGGATCGCGCCAGCAGACCACCACGCCCTCGTGATCCTCGGAATCGAGTGCGGAGAGCAGCGCCGGGCTGTGCGTGGTGATGAGCACCTGGGTGCTGTTGGCCGCACCGGCCTGGCGGACCAGCCCGAGCACCTCGGACGCCTGGGACGGATGGAGGCCGTTTTCCAGTTCCTCGATCACCAGCATCAGCGAGCGTTCGTCCCGCTCGGTGGTGGAAGGCCCCAGGTCGAGCCCGCCACCACCGGTGAGGAGCGAGGTCGTGATGGCCAGGAAGCGGAGCATCCCGTCGCTCATCTCCCGGGCGGGTGTGAGGCCGAGCGGGCCCTCGTTGAGCGCGATCATGACGTCGCCGAGTTCGGAACGGGTGACCGCGAGTGTCTCGATCTCGTGATCGGCGAGGCCGCGCAGCAACTCCACCAGGCGCCCGAAGAGGGGCCCGTCGGTACGCTCGATGTTCCCCACCGCGGCCGACAGGTTCTCGGCGGTACGGCGCAGGCTGCTGTCGCGTGAGGGGACGTACTGGCGCATGAGGTGGGGGACGGGGTCGAGGTGGAAGACGCCCTCCAGCGTGGAGATCATCGTCTCGGCGCACCGCACGGCGTACTTGCCGCCAGGCGTCTCACCGTCGACGCGCAACGGGAGCTGCGCCGTCAGAAGGCGGGAGCCGCGGAACCGGAGTTGCGGGTCCCGGCCCGGTTTTCCGTTGTGCCAGGTGGCCACCACATCGCCGTGCTCCGCGTTCGACTCGCGGCTCACCAGCATGTCCTGGCGGCCGTCGTCGGTCCGGGCCGTCAGCCGCTCCTCGATGATCTGCACCTCGGGCTCGACCTGGACGGTCACATCGAGCTGGATCGGTCCACGCTTCGTCCGCACGCTGCACCCGAGCGAGAAACGGTCGGAGCCGTGCGGGACGCACCCTGCCAGTCCGCCCCGGACCGCGCCTTCCGGACCGCGCCGGCTCTCCAGCGCCTCGGCGATGTCCTCGCCCCGGGCGAGCCGGGACAGCACTTCGAGACCGTCGAGCGCGTTGGACTTCCCGCTGCTGTTGCGACCGATGAGAGTGGTCAGCGGGGCAAGGGGGAGGACCTGGTCGCGAAAGCTCTTGAAGGCGGTCAGCCGCACCTCTTCGATGCCCTGGACGTTCACGCGATTCAAGCTACCCCAGCGGGTCATCAGGCGGCCCTTTCCGTGGGGGGTGGGGTGGGGCGGCAGTCGGCGCAGCGGGTGGTGGGGTCGTGGGTGCGGAAGGCGCGGTCGCAGCCGTCGCAGGTGTGGAGGGGGGCCGGGCGGCCGGTTGGCAGGGGTGCGGGTGGGAGTGGGGGTGGCAGGAGGGCCGTCAGGCGGTGGGCGAGGAAGCGGCCCGGGTGGTGGACGGGGCCGTGCGGCAGGCCGGAGGTCAGGGCGCGGGTGACCTGGTCCGGGTCGGCGAGGCGCTCCAGCCAGGTGTCCACGGCGGGGACCAGGCGCGCGATGTCGCGGGCGGGCAGCAGCAGGCGGGGGTCGGCGAGCCGCAGCCGGGCGAGCAGGTCGGCGGCGGGTCCCCGGGTGGGCGCCCGCACGGGCTCCTCGGCGGGGATCGGCGTCGGGCGGGCCGTGGAAGTCGGCACGGGTGCTTCCGGGCCGATGCCGCCTCCTCTGCCTCCTCCGCTCGGTCCGCCTCCTCCGTCCGGTTCGGGCGGCTGCGGGGGCCAGGGGTGGCCGGGCTCCGGGCGGTCGTACGCGATCGTGCGGCTGGCGAACCGGCCGCCGCCGATCAGGAAGCGGCGCCGCTCCAAGTAGCCGGTGGCGACAAGCTCGTTGAGCGCGCGGCGGATCGTGATCTCGCCCTCGGGGAAGCGTGCGGTGAGCGCCTTCACGGTCACCGGGGCACCGTCGGGCAGCGACAGGATGTACACGCCGAGCCCGATCGCGAGGGCGGACAACCCGGTGTGCTGGGCCAGGTGGTTGCCGATCACCGTGAAGTTCTCGGTGTGGCGGTGCCGGACGTGGATCACCCCGGAGTACGGAGTGCCGTCGGGGAGTGGGGACGCGGACAGGGGCGCGTTAGACTGAGGGTCAGCCATCGGGAAGGTGTGTCTTCCTGGTTGGTCAGGCCCTCGGACCAGGATTGCCGTCCTGCCGGGGGCCGAAGTCGTTTCGGTGGGTGGGGCGCTGCCGGTGGTGCGGAGTGGCGGCGCCGTTAGCGGCGACCGTACCGCATCCATCCGACAATCCTGACGGTATGTCACCCGTTCGGGTTAATGGTCGGATGCGGGCCGGGGGAGCCCCGACTGCGGGGACGGCAGGGGTGGTTGGTGGTTCTTTCACCTGGTCCTTTAGGTACCTCGCGACCGGCCGGTACCGGGGCCACCGCAACGTGTGCGGCCACGCCCCGGACGTGGATCGCCGCCGCGAACTCGCTACGGACGCGCCCCCTGCGGGCCTTCGTCCATGACCACTTCCGCCCGCACCGTCTTGCCGACCTCGCGCGACGAGACACCCCACGCCCGCGCCGGCGCCTGCACCGGCAGCAGCCCGCGTTCGGGCCCGAGGCATGGGCCGCGTTCGTCGCGTACGCCGCCGAGCGGGCCCGAGCGCAAGGGCGTCAAGTGCCGGACGGGTCCGCCCGAGAGGTGAGTTGAACGTTTCAATCACGTCAGGTGTGACCGGGTGAGGTCGCACGGCGAGGCGCGGCGTAGACGACTTCCTTCCTGGGCATTGCCCGGATCGAAAGCACGGGTCTAACCTGGCGCACGAGTTGAACCGAATCAACTGCACCGGGTCGTCTCCGCGTGCCGTCCAGCGTCCGATGCCGACGAAGGAGCGGGACGGACGGTGCCCCGTGTCGGGTTCCGTGACGGGTTCCGTGTCGGGTTTCGCGACGGCGCCGGGACGACGGCCGACACGGACGACCGTTCGCCTGCTCGGCTCGCCGCTTCGTCGCTTCGCCGCTTCTCCGCCAGGAGGCACCCGTATGGTCACGCGCAGAACGTTCCTGTCCGGCTCGGCGGCCGCGGCGGTGGTCGGCGTCGGTGCGGAGCCCGCTGCCGCCGAGGCCCGTACGCCGGCGGGCGCCGGGTCGATGCGCCCGATCGACCGGCAGGCCGTGGTGGCCCGCCACCGCGTGGTCCGCGGGAAGCTCGACACGCAGAGCCCCCTGCAAGTCGGCAACGGCGGGTTCGCGTTCGGCGTCGACGTCACCGGGCTGCAGACGTTCGTGCCGTTCAACACCCTGTCGGACTGGGGCTGGCACAGCTTCCCGCTGCCGCCCGGCCAGGAGCCGTCCGACTTCCGCGGCCAGGTCTGGGACACGCACGGCCGGCCCGTCGACTACCCCATTCCCAACCCGGACCAGCCCGAACTGTCGGCGTGGCTCTACGCCAATCCGGCCCGCCTCAACCTCGGACGTATCGGCATGGAGCTGACCATGCCCGACGGCCGCGCGGCCACCGCCGACGACCTCACGGCCGTCCACCAGGAACTCGACCTGTGGACCGGCGTCCTCGACAGCCGGTTCGAGATCGCGGGCGAACCGGTCCACGTCCGTACCTGCTGCCACCCCGACCACGACACGATCGCCGTGCAGATCGACTCGCCGCTCGTCGCCACTGGGCGGTTGGCGGTGCTCCTCGACTTCCCGTATGCCGACGGGCAGGAGTTCGCGGCGTACGTCGGTAACTACGGTGCACCGGACGCCCACACGACGACGGCGACGACGCGCGGGCACGACCGCGCCGACCTCACGCACCGGCTGGACTCCACCGAGTACCACGTCGCGCTCGCCTGGGAAGGCCAGGGCGCGTTCACCGCGCTGGGCGCCACCACCGGCGAACTCGCCATCCGTACCGCGCGGTACGGCACCGACGGCCACTGGGCCGACGTCACCGGCATCCTCGCGCCGCTCGTCGCGGACGACTCGCTGACCCTGCTGGTCAACTACCTGAACCTCGGCGACCCGGCGCCCGGCCAGGCCAAGCGCCTGGAGGTCGGCTACACGTACGCGGGCCAGGACCACGACATCGTCGTCCCCGACGGCCAGACCCTGTCGATCGGAGCGGCGGCCGACCGGCACCGCTACCGCCTCGCCGCCGGCGGCCGTACCGACCGGCTGCGGTTCACCTGCACCTACGCGCCCACGCCGGTCGGATCGGTGCCGACGTCGAGCGCGAGCTTCGCGGCGAGCACCCGGGCCTGGCGCCAGTACTGGCTCTCCGGCGGGGCGATCGACCTGTCCGCGAGCACCGACCCGCGCTGGGAGGAACTGGAGCGGCGCGTCGTGCTCTCCCAGTACCTGATGCGCGTCAACGAGGCGGGCTCGCTGCCGCCGCAGGAGGCCGGGCTCGTCAACAACGGCTGGAACGGCAAGTTCCACATGGAGATGTACTGGTGGCACGGCGCGCACTGGGCGCTGTGGAACCGCTGGCCGATGCTCGACCGCAGCCTGGACGTCTACGAGCGCTTCCACCGGTCGGCGCGTGAACGGGCGCAGTTCCAGGGCTTCGGCGGCGCGCGCTGGCCGAAGTGCACGACGGCCGACGGGCGCGAGTCGCCGCACGTCATCCACGCCCTGCTGGTGTGGCAGCAGCCGCACCCGCTCTTCCTCGCCGAGATGGACTACCAGGCGCACCCCGACGAGAGCACGTTGCACAAGTGGCGCGACATCGTCTTCGACACCGCCGACTTCCTTTCCTCCTGGGCCTTCTGGGACGAGGCCACGAGCCGTTACATCCTCGGCCCGCCCATGTACGTCGTCTCGGAGAACACCGACCCGAGGACCACGCAGAACCCGACGTTCGAACTCGCCTACTGGCGCTTCGGGTTGCGGATCGCGCAGCAGTGGCGCAAGCGCCTCGGCCTGCGCGACGATCCGCGGTGGCAGCGCGTCCACGACAGGCTCGCGCCGCTGCCGGCGCAGGACGGGGTGTACGTCCTGCACGAGGGCGTCCAGGACATGTGGACGCAGTGGAACTACGAGCACCCGGCCCTGATCGGGCCGTACGGCTGGCTTCCGGGCGACGGCGTGGACGTGCCCACGATGGCCCGCACCGCCGAGAAGGTCTTCACCGGCTGGCAGTTCGACCAGACCTGGGGATGGGACTTCCCGATGCTCGCGATGTGCGCCGCGCGGCTCGGCCGCCCCGACGACGCCGTGGACTTCCTGCTCCACCCGGCCGCGGGCTTCCAGTTCGACGACGCCGGCCTGGCCACCGGCGGGCCGTTCCCCTACTTCCCCAGCAACGCCGCGCTGCTGTACGCCGTCGCCTTCATGGCCGCAGGCTGGGACGGCGCCCCCGACCGCCACGCCCCGGGCTTCCCGTCCGACCGGAGCTGGTCGGTGCGCTTCGAAGGGCTGCAGTCCGCCTTGTGAGTTCAGGGCCGAGGGGCGCACCACCGGTCAGGTGATTCCGGGGGCGGGTCCGGGCGGTTGGGCGGGTCGCCGCGCCTGGCACGGTCCATGATCGCCTACGCCGACATCTCGGCCTCGGCTGTCGGCGGACGGAGGCGGTCATGGACATCCTGCTGGTGGCGAGCGCGTTCAACAGCCTGACGCAGCGCGTGTTCGCGGAGTTGGGGGACCGCGGGCACCGGGTGGCGGTGGAACTGGCGCTCGGGGACGAGGCGTTGCGCGAGGCCGTCGCGAGCCACTCGCCCGAGCTGATCGTCGCACCGATGCTCAGGACGGCGATCCCGCGGGACATCTGGTCGGCGTACACCTGCCTGATCGTCCACCCGGGCCCGGTGGGGGACCGCGGACCGTCGTCGCTGGACCGGGCCGTCACCGAGGGGGCCGAGGAGTGGGGGGTGACGGTCCTCCAGGCGGTCGCCGAGATGGACGCGGGCGACGTGTGGGCGTCGGTGGCCTGCCCGGTGCCCCCGGTCGGCAAGAGCGACCTGTACCGCAACGAGATCGGTGACGCGGCGGCCCGAGCGGTGATGCTGGCGGTCGAGCGCGTCGCCGCCGGGAGCTATGTGCCGCGCCCGCAGCAGGCAACTTCCGCAACTTCCGCAACTTCCGCAGCTCCCGCAGCTCCCGCAGCTCCTGGTGCCGAAGGGCCCGCCGAACCCGCCGCCGCCGGACCGGGGGCGCCGCGGTCCCGGCCCTACCTCGACCAGAGCGAGCGGCGGATCGACTGGACGGCGGACCCCACCGAACTGGTGGTGCGGAAGCTGCGGGCGGCCGACTCGCAGCCCGGCGTGCTCGACGACCTGCTCGGGGTGCAGTGGTACCTGCATGGCGGGCATCCCGAGGACGTCCTGCGCGGGCGCCCCGGGACGCTGCTGGCCACCCGTGCCGGAGCCGTCTGCCGTGCGACCGTGGACGGAGCGGTGTGGCTTCCCGAACTGCGGCCCCGCCGCAAGCCGGGCGGGCCCGCCACCTTCAAGCGGCCGGCCGTACTCGCCCTCGGGGACCGGATGCCCGCGCTGCCCGAGTCCGCCGTCCCGCTGTGGCTGCCCCGGGAGCGGCGGACGTACAGCGACATCCGCTACGAGGAGGACGGGCAGATCGGTTTCCTGCGGTTCGCCTTCCCCGGCGGCGCGATGAGTACCGACCAGTGCCGGCGGCTGCTCGCCGCCCACCGTTTCGCCTGCTCGCGCCCGACCACCGTGCTGGTGCTGGGCGGCGCCAGGGACTTCTTCTCCAACGGCATCCACCTGAACGTGATCCAGGGCGCCGCTGACCCGGCCCAGGAGTCCTGGGAGAACATCAACGCCATGGACGACCTCGTCGAGGCGCTGCTGACGACCCCGGACCGGCTGGTCGTGGCCGCGCTCGCCGGTAACGCGGCAGCCGGCGGAGTGCCGCTCGCGCTGGCCGCGGACGAGGTCTGGTGCCGCGCCGGGGCCGTGCTCAACCCCCACTACCGCCTGATGGGGCTGCACGGTTCGGAGTACTGGACGTACACGCTGCCCCGCCGGGTGGGGGACGCGCAGGCCGAACGGCTCATGCGGCAGGCCCTGCCGGTGACCGCCGCCCGCGCGCGCGACCTCGGCCTCGTCGACCTCGTGCTCGACAGCACACCCGCGCAGTTCGGTGCGGCCGTCGCGGAACGTGCCGCACGTCTGGCGTCGGCGCCCCGCACGCAGCAGCGCGTCGTCGAGAAGAAGGCGCGGCGGGAACGGGACGAGGAGACGCTGCGGGCCCACCGCGAGCGGGAACTGGCCCGGATGCGGCAGACCTTCTTCGACCCGGACGCGCCGTACCACGCGCTGCGCAGTGCCTTCGTCACCAAGCAGCGCCCCGCGCGGACCCCTGAGCATCTGCGCTGCGGGAACACGGCGGACTAGGGCCGGCCGCAGGCGGGTCGGGCGCCGGCGGCGGGTGGGTCGGGCGCCGTTCGGCGGTCAGGCGCGGCGTTTGCGTCTACTGGTGGGGGTGGGCGGCTTCGGTGGGGTGGGGAGGGGGGTTTTGCCGATGGTGGGGAGGATGAAGTCCTGGATCAGGCCCTTGGCGTCGCGGACCAGGGGGCGGAAGGCCCGGTAGCGGGAAAGGGTGATGATCCGGGCGACGAACGGGGTGGAGCGGCGGACGAACTCGCGGGTGCGGGCGGTGTCCTCGGTGCGGTCGAAGACCCAGTACAGGACGACGACCATCAGGTGCAGCCACAGCAGGTCGGGGAGGAGTTCGGCGAGTTCCGCGTCGAGTTTGGGGGCGAGGTCGGAGCCGGTCAGGACGTCGCGGAAGAGGGCGACGGCGGTCTCGCGGGCCGGGTGGGACTCGTTGGAGAACGGGCTGAGCGAGCTGTCCGGGTCGGCGGCGGTGCGGAAGAACTGCGCGGCGAACTCGTGGTACTCCGCCGCGCAGTCCAGCCAGGAGGCGAGGGTGATCTCCAGGCGCCGCGCGAAATCCCGCTCCCCCTCCATGCGGGATGTCGCGTCGCGCGCGTGGTCGTGCGTCATCAGGTCGTAGAACCCCTGGATCAGGAATTCCTTCGACTCGAAGTAGTAGTACGCGTTGCCGACCGAGACCCCGGCCTCCTGGGCGATCGCCCGCATCGTGGTCTTGTCGTAGCCGCGCTCCTGGAACAGCCGCATCGCCGTGGCGAGGATCAGCGCCCGGGTCTGCTCGCTCTTGCCCGTCTTCGGCCTGGCCCGGCCGCCGGGCAGCGGCTCGGCCTCGCCGGTGTCGGCGGCCTTCGCGGTGGTGCGGTCGTTCATGTCCTCCACCCGGGTGAGCCTATCCGGGGGCGGGGCCGCAGCCGTCCGTGCAGGTGCCGTCGTGCTCCCCGGCGCCGGTGCGGGTGCCGGTGCGTGAGGTGGGCGCGGAGTCGGGGCCAGGCTCCGGGTTCGGCTCCGGGCTCGGCCCGGGCGCCTGGCTCCATCCGGTGACCCGGTCGTACGTCCAGCCGGGCGCCATCCCGTACGTCACCTTCCCCGGCGGCCTGGCCGGCCGGTGGGCGAGCGCGCCGTGGCTGGTCGTACCGCGGTACTTCGCCGCGCTGAGCACCGCGGCCCGGGCCAGCCGTCGCCCGGCCGGCCTGGTCAGGGTGTGCGCGAACTCGCGGTGCCCGGCCAGCGCCCACAGGCAGACGATGAACGCGTTGTCGCCCCGGTAGACCTGGCCCTGGTCGCCCACCGCGGTGATCTCCTTGGCCGTGGCGGCGTGGTCCAACTCCGGGAAGCGGCGCAGCGCTTCGCCCGACCCGGTGGGCACCAGGTCGATCGGCACGAGCTGCCGCTGCCGGGCCAGCCAGTCCGCGACGAACGAGCACAGCTTGCAGCGCGGGTCGTACAGCACGGTCAGCCCGCGCAACGGCCGGCGGGGGATCGCCCGGCGGGGGACCGGCCGGCGTCCGCTCCCGGTCGCGCTCCCACTCCCGCTCCCGGTCCCACTCCTGCTCCCGGTCACGCGTGCCGCGGCCGGCGGCCGGTACGGCTCCGCCCGGCGGGCCGCGGTGTCGGCGGCCATCTCAGGCCCCCGCGGGCTTGGGCGCCCACGCGGTCGGCGTGGTGTCGTCCGGCTCGATCGGCGGGTACTGCTCGCGGTCGCTCAGGCCGCGCCGCCGGAAGCGGTTGAGGACGTAGACGTTGCCCAGGTGCATGGCGCCGAGCACCAGCAGGACGACGCCGAGCTTGACCGACAGCGCCTCGAAGACCTCACGGGCGTCCTCGATGGTGTCGGTGGTCTTCAGGTAGAGCGCGACGAAGCCGAGGTTGACCAGGTAGAAGCCGACCACCAGCAGGTGGTTGACCGCGTCGGCCAGCTTCTCGTCGCCGTGCAGGACGTCGGACAGGAAGAGCCGGCCGTTGTGGCTGAGCGTCCGGGCCACCCAGACGGTCAGCGTGACGCTGATCGCCAGGTAGATCACATAGGCGAGGACGGTGAGGTTCATGACGCATTCCACCCCTGGGAGAGTGCTCTTGAACGTGTTCAAAACTCTGACAGCAAGGATGCTAGCCCTGTTCTTGAACGTGTTCAAGACTGCCAAGTGCCGTCACTGCGGGACTGGGTGACGGAGTGACGGTCTTGCCGGGTGGCGGGGCGGGGCAGACGAAAGCGGCCCGGCTCCTTCGGGGAGGGAGCCGGGCCGCGTCGGGCGGGTGCGGGAATGCCGCGCCGAGGTGGATGGGCGCGGGAATGCCGCGCCGAGGGACGAGGCGATCGAGCGCGGTCGACCGTCGACACCGGGTCCAAGTGCCCGGAGGCGAGACAGCGGTTGGGAAGGGGGGCCGTTCAGTCGGAGTGGGCGAGTTCCAGGTCGACGTCTCCGTCGCCGTCGCGTTCGTGGTCGGTCAGCCGGACGGTCGCGGGGAAGGGCGGGTAGCCCATGGTGAGGAGGGTGTAGCTGCCCGGGTAGAGGTTGGCGAAGGCGTAGGAGCCGTCCTCGGCGGTGCGGGCCTCGGCGACCTGGTGGCCGTCGGCGTCCCGCAGGACGACCTTCGCGTCCTCGACGGGGCCGCCGTCGGCGCGGCGTACGGTGCCGGTGAGCGAGCCCGTGCCGGTCAACACCAGGTCGCAGTCGACCTGGTGGCCGGCGGTGAGCACGCTCGCGGTCTGCGGGTGGTGCCCGGGGGCGCCCGCCACCAGGACGTAGGAACCGTTGCCCGGGGCCGGCAGCGAGAAGGCGCCGTCCGGGGCGGCCTGGGCCCGGGCGGCCTGGCGGCCGTCCGAGGCGATCAGGGTGAGCTCGGCGCGCGGCACGGGCAGCCCGGCCGCGCCGGTCACCCGCCCGCGCACCAGCGGACCGGGGGCCGGGGTCGGGCCGTCGTCCGGGGCGACCGCGACCCCCGGCGCGGCGGCGGTCGCGAACCCTTCGGCCTCTTCCTCGGCCGGCTCGACCGCCAGATGCGGCAACCGCTTGTCCAGCCACCTCGGCAGCCACCAGTTGGCCGGGCCGAACAGGTGCATCAGGGCCGGCACCAGCACCGTGCGCAGGATGAAAGCGTCCAGCGCCACCGCCCCGGCCAGACCGATGCCGAACATCGCCAGCACCCGCTGGCCGCTGAGCACGAAGGCCGCGAAGACACAGATCATGATGACGGCCGTGGAGTTGATCACCCGGCTGGTCTCGGCGAGGCCGACCCGTACCGCCCGCGCGTTGTCCCGGGTGTGCACCCACTCCTCGTGCATCCGGCTGACCAGGAACACCTGGTAGTCCATCGACAGGCCGAAGAGCAGCGACAGCATGATCACCGGCAGGAAGGCGTCCACCGGTCCCGCCCGCCCGGCGAGCGCGCCGCCCCAGCCCCACTGGAAGACCGCGACCAGCACCCCGAAGGAGGCCGCGGCCGCCACCAGGTTCATCACGGCAGCGGTCAGCGGCACCACCAGCGAGCGGAACGCGAACAGCAGCAGCACGAAGCCGAGCGCGATGATCACCCCGATGAACAGCGGCAACTTGCCGTACAGCACCGTGGAGAAGTCCTCGAACATCGCGGTCTGGCCGCCGACGTACGCCCGCATGGTGCTGCCCTTCTCGGCCGCGGGCACCACGTCGTCACGCAGGTGGTCGATCAGGTCGGACGTCGCCTTGTCCTGCGGGGAGGTGGTCGGCACCGCCTCCACCAGCGCGACCTTCTGGCCGGCCTTCATCGGCATCTGGGCCGCGTAGGCGATGCCGTGGGTGGCGCGCAGATGCGTCACCAGGCCGTCCAGCGCCGCCTGGTCGCCGGCGGACGGCACCTCGGCGAGGATCGTCAGCGGGCCGTTGAAGCCGGGCCCGAAGCCCTCGGCCAGCATGTCGTACGCCTTGCGGGTGGTGGTGCCGGCCGGGTTGTTGCCCTGGTCGGAGGAGCCGAGCCGCAAGGACAGCGCCGGGATCGCCAGCGTCGCCATCACCACGACCGCGACCGCCGCGAGCGAGCGCGGGTGCCGCTGGAGGAAGCCCGACCAGCGCGCCGCCGGGCCGTTGACCTGCTCGACCTGCGGCCCCGACGCGGCCAGCGCTCGCCGCTGCCGGCGGCTGAGCACCCGCAGGCCGAGCAGGCCGAGCAGCGCGGGCAGCAGCGTCATCGCCGCCGCCACGGTGATCACGACCGTCAACGCGGCCGCCACCGCGACACCGTTGAGGAAGGTCAGCCGCAGGGTGAACATGCCCAGCAGCGCGATGCACACCGTGCCGCCCGCGAACAGCACGGCCCGCCCTGAGGTGTTGAGGGCGACGACCGCCGCGTCCTCCGGGCTGCGGCCGCGCAGGATCGCCCGCCGGTGCCGGGTGACGATGAACAGCGCGTAGTCGATGCCGACGCCCAGCCCCACCAGCGTCGCCAACTCCGGTGCGAAGTCGGCCACATCCATGCCGTGGCTGAGCAGGATGATCGCCGAGGACGCGATGCCGATGCCGAACAGCGCGGTGACGATCGGCAGCAGCATCCCGAACAGCGAGCCCAGCGCCAGGAAGAGCACCACCCCGGCGGCCGCGATGCCGATGCCCTCGGCGAGTTCGGGCAGCGGCTGCTCGGCCTGGGCCGGCTTGGCGCCGCCGACCTCGACCCGCAGCCCGGGCGCCCGCGCCGCGTGCGCGGTGTCGATCAGCGACTGCGCCTGCCCGTTGGACAGTTCGCCGCCGATCTTGGTGTACGTCACGGTGGCGTACGCGGTCCGGCCGTCCTTGCTGATCTGCGCCGCGCCCGCCGGGTCGTACGGGCTGACCACCGCACCGACGTCCTTCTGGTGCGCGATCCGCGCCAGCGCCGGGGTGATCCGCTGCCGCACCTGGGCGTCGCGCACCGAACCGGAGTCCACGTGCCACACCACGGTGTCGGCCTCACCGGACTGCTCGGGCACCGCCTTGCCCATCAGGTCGAGCACCTTCGCGGACTCGGTGCCCTTCAGCGAGAACGCGTTGGAGTACGCGTCCCCGGCCATCCGGCCCGCGCCGCCCACGATCAGCAGCGCGGCCGACCACAGCAGGATCACCCACCACTTGTGCCGGAAGCACCAGCGCGCCACACCCGCCACGTCACATCCCCCATCGTCGGTCGACGTCGCATCCGAACCCCGAACGGCCCGTCCCTTCAGCGTCCGTGGCCGCGCACCCCCTCACCAAGCCGAACCGCGTTCTCTCAAGGAACTCCAAAGTTCGCCGCCGTCCGCCCGCCACACCGCCCACGGATACTGAGGGGCATGGACGCCACCGTGCTCATCGTCGAAGACGAACCCGGTATCGCCGACATCCTGCGAATCACCCTGAAATACAACGGATTCACGGTATACGAGGCGGCCACCGGCCGGCAGGCGCTGGCCGCCGCCCGGGAGCACCGGCCGGACCTGGTGCTGCTCGACGTGATGCTGCCCGACGGCAACGGCTTCGAGGTGTGCCGGGCGCTGCGCGAGGAGCGCGCCGCCGAAGGCGCGGGGCCGGACGGCGACCGGACCGACGCGCCCGCGGTCATCTTCGTCACCGCCCGCGACGCCCCGCGCGACGTCGTGGCCGGACTCGCCCTCGGCGGCGACGACTACATCACCAAGCCCTTCGGGGTCGACGAAGTGGTGGCCCGGGTGCACGCGGTGCTGCGCCGCACCCGCCGCGACCCGCTGCCCGCCGCGCGGGTGCTGCGCCACGGCGACCTGGAACTGGACGAGGCCACCTACACCGTCCGCCGAGCCGGACAACCGGTCGAACTCACCCCCACCGAGTACAACTTGCTGCGGCACCTGCTGCGCAACGCCGGCCGCATCCTCACCAAGGAACAACTCCTCCAGCACGTCTGGCGTTACGACACCGCGGTGTCCTCCACCGTCGTGGAGACGTACATCTCCTATCTGCGGCGGAAGTTGGACCGGTTCGGGCCGCCGCTGATCCAGACCAGGCGCGGGGTCGGCTACGGCATCTGCACGGCGCCGGGCGCGGCCCGCGATGTCCTTCGGTCGGGTGACCCGCGTCAAGCAGGTGACGGGCGTCAGGCCGGTGACGCGGGGCACGCCGATGGCGGGCGTCGGTCCGGCGACACGCGTCGAGCCGGGGACGCGTCCGGCGACGTGTCCGGCGACATGTCCGGGGACCTGTCCGGGGACCTGCCTGGGGACGGCGGTGCGGCGTGAGGGCGGCGGCGACGGTGTGGGCGCGCTGCGGGTTCTGGCCGCGCCCGCACTCGCTGCGCGGCCGGTTCACCATCGCCAACGTGCTCTTCCTCGCGGTCGGGCTGGTGCTTGCCGCGGCCGCGAGCATCGCCGCCACGTACGTGGTGCTGGTCGGCGAGATCGACGACTCGTTGAAGTCGTCGCAGTCGACCATGGCGCACGCCTCCCTCGACGCCAGCGGGCTACGGCAGTTGTGCACGCTCGCCGACGTGCTGGGCGGCAAGGGCGGCGGCTCGGCGGTGGCCAGGACGTTCCAGCAGGACCTGCTGATCGTGCTGGACCCGCACGGCAGGCCGGCCACGATCTGCCAGAACGGCGCGACCCCGGTCGACGCCGAACAGCGGTCCCTGGCAGCCGCGTTGCCTGACCCGCGGAAGCTGGCGAGCGGGGGCGCGGTGACCGTGCACGGCGGCGGCAGGAAGTACCGGGTGGTCGGGGTGCGGCTGGCCGACGGCACCATCGTGGTGCGGGGCATGCGGCTGAGCGGGGTGGACCACGCGGTCGGCGAGCTGCTGGTCGTGGAGGGCTGCGTCGGGGTGGTGCTGCTGACGCTGCTCGCGGCCGGCTCGCTCACCGCCGCCCGCCGGCGGCTCAGCCCGCTGGAGGACATGGTGGAGACCGCCTCCGCGATCTCCGAGGGCGACCTGTCCCGGCGGGTGCCGGAACCGACCGCCCGGCACGGCTCGGAGGAGGTCGAGCAACTCAGCGGCTCGCTCAACGCGATGCTCCAGCAGATCGAGACCGCGCTCACCGACAGCGAGCGCGCCACCGCCCAGTTGCGGCAGTTCCTCGCCGACGCCTCCCACGAACTGCGCACCCCGCTGGCGTCCGTACGCGGCTACCTCCAGCTGTACGAGAAGGGCATGCTCGACGCCGACGAGCAGGACCGGGCGCTGCGCCGGGTCTCGGCGGAGGCGTTGCGGATGAGCCGCCTGGTGGACGAACTCCTGGCGCTGGCACGGCTGGACGACCGCCCCGCGCTGCGGCTCGGCCCGGTCGACCTCGCCTGCCTGGTCCGGGAGGCCGCCGCCGACCTGGCCGCGCAGCAGCCCGAACGGCCGCTGACGATAAGGGTGTTGGCTTCTCCCGCGACGGTCGCTCCCGCAGCGGTCGCTCCCGCAGCGGTCGCTCCCGCAGCGGTCGCTCCCGCGACGGTCGCTCTTGGGGTGGCCGGCGCCGGAGCGCCCGACGCCGGAGCGGCCGGCGCCGAGACGGCGGACGCGGACCTGCCACCGGTCCTCGGCGACGAGGCCGGGCTGCGGCAGATCATCGGCAACCTGCTGGGCAACGTCCGCGTGCACACCCCCGCGGACGCCCCGGTCACGGTGGAGGTCGCCGCCCACGGCACCGACGAGGTACGGCTGTCGGTGAGCGACCGCGGCCCCGGGCTCGCCCCTGCCGATGCCCGCCGCGTCTTCGACCGCTTCTTCCGGGCCGCGCCCGACCGCGCCCGCGACACCGGCGGCGCCGGCCTCGGCATGTCCATCGTGCACGCGCTGGTCCAGGCCCACCACGGCGAGGTCACCGTGCGGACCGCACCCGGCCGCGGCCTGACCGTGGAGGTCACACTGCCCGCGGTGAGCAGGCAACTCGCGCCCGCGTGAAGGCGAGTGCGCGGACCGGGCCGCGGGCGGGGGGGCCTGAACCGTTCCGCGCGCGGGGGGAGCCCGGGGCGCTCATGCGGCGGGCACCGGCTCGGCCGGCAGCGCGCGGGCGGCGCGGACCCCGGGCACGGCCGCGGTGCCCAGGCACGCGGCGGCGACGAGGGCGGCCGAGACGTACAGGGGCGCGGCCGGGCCGAAGGAGTCGGCGGCGAGCGGCGCGACGGCGTACCCCACGGGCATCGCGGCCAGCGACAGCAGCCAGTCGTACGACGTGACGCGGGCGAGCACCCCGGCGGGCACCGACGCGTAGACGTAGGTCTCCCAGACCGGGGTGAGCAGGCCGAGCGCTGCCAGGGCGAGGCCGTAGGAGGCGACCAGCAGCCACGCGGGCGCGCCGGCGGCGAGCAGCGCCAGCGGCAGCGCGTACGTGGCCAGGCCGAGGTTGCCGGTGAGGATCGGGCGGCGCAGCCGGACGCGGGAGGCGAGCAGCGAGCCGAGCAGCAGACCGACCGAGCCGGCTTCCAGGACCGCCACCCAGACCCCGTCGCCGCCGGCCTCGCGGTGCACCACGAGCGGGCCGAGCGTGGCCAGTACGGCCGCCGCACCGTTCCAGATCCCGTGCGCCACGAGGCTGGTCCAGTACCAGTCGCGGGAGCGCACCTCGCTCCAGCCCTGGACCAGGTCCTTGCGGATCGACCGCCGGGGTATCCGCTCGCGCCGCACCCGGATCACCGCGAGCATCGAGGCGCTGGCCGCGAAGGACGCCGCGTCCAGTACGAAGGCCCAGCCGGGTCCGGCGGTGAAGATCAGCGCGCCCGCGACGGCCGGGCCGGCCAGCCGGGTGGCGTTCGCCGCCGAGGCGGTCAGCGCGTTGGCCCGCAGCAGGCCGGCGGCGCCCACGGTGCCGTTGATCAGCGGCCCGGTGGTCGGCATCGCGAAGGCGGAGGCGGTGCCGCCGATCGCCTCGGCCACCGCGATGTGTGCCAACCGCGGTGACCCGCCGATGAGTTCGAGGCCCACCAGGAGTTGTGCGGCGCACCGGACCAGGTCCGTGACGAGGGCGACCTTGCGTGCGTCGAGCCGGTCGGCGACCACCCCGCCCAGCGGGAGCAGCAGCAGGCGCGGCACCATCGCGCAGCCCAGCACGAGGGCGAGCGCGGAGGGCGAGCCGGTGGCCCGGCTGATCGCGATGGCCAGGGCGGCGGGGACGACGGCGTCGCCGAGCGCGGACAGGGTGCGTCCGGCGAACAGCAGGCGGAAGGCGCGGAGTCGGAGGGGGTGCGTCACGTCCGCAGGGTATTTCGGCATCGAATCTTTCGTCAACGAATATTTCGCTGACGATGGACTACGGTCGACCGGCATAGGATGCCGCCATGACCCCCGCCTCCGACGTCCCGCCCGGGCCGCCCGGGCCACCCGCGCTGCCCGCGGCGCCCGCGCGTCCCGCGCCGCCCGCTCCGGCGAAGCGGCCCCCGCGCGCCGGGAGTGCCGCCCGGGACTGGACGGACGGGCACGTCGCGCGCTGGGAGCCGGTGCTGCCCGGCCTCGACCCCGACATCGAGGGCGCGGTCACCCGGGCCAAGGCGCTCACCGACCACCTGCGCCGGGTGCGGGAGCGCTCGCTGGTCGACTTCGGCCTGCACAAGCACGAGTTCGACACGCTGCACACCCTCGCCGGCCGCGGCGGCCGCGCCGCCCCCTCCGAACTCGCCGCCGACCTGAAGATGGCCCCCGCCTCGATCACCGGGCGCCTGGACGGCCTGGAGCAGCGCGGGTTCGTGCGCCGCAGCCACTCCGCGGAGGACCGCCGCCGCGTCGACGTCGAACTCACCGAGGAGGGCCGCGCCGCGTGGCTCGGCGCGCTGGACGTCGTCGGGCACGAGGAGTACCGCCTGCTGGGCACCCTCAGCCCCGCCGAACGCCGCACCCTGTCCGACCTGTTGCGCCGGATCATGGTCGTGGCCGAGGACCCGGACGACGGGTCGTAGGCACACCCGGACCCGGGGGCCAGGCGCGCGGGACTCAGACGGACGCTGCTGCGCGCGGCAGTTGGCGCAGGGTCGACGGATCGGTGATCGACGCGTCGTCCGCCAGCAGGAACGCCTTGGAGAGCGCCACCGCCAGCAGCCCGCCGTCCTCCTCGAACGGCAGGAGCAGCCGGGCGGGCGCGCGCACCGCCCGCACGTCGACCGGGTCCGGCTTGCCGTCGCACAGCCGGTCGTGGAACCAGCGGGCCGCCGTGCGCAGCTCCGGGTCGTCCGGACCGGCGGTCAGCCGCCCGACGGCGGCAGGCTATGCGCGGCCACCGACACCGACCACCGGCAGTGGCCGGCCGCAGCAGCCACCGACTTCCGCTGCCAGGAGGCGTGTCGGTGGGGGCATCTAGGGTCGGTTCCATGGCAACGGTGACCTTCGTCGACGAGACGACATCCGGTGGGCGGAGCGGCTCCTGGGGGCTGGAGATCGCGGAAGAACGGCTGACGGTGGGGGAGTTGATACGCAGGAGGGTCTTCCAGGAGGTCGCGGAGTACCACGCGGCCGGGTCGGAGGTCTTCCGCGGCCTCGTCCAGCCGTCCGACGCCGAAGTGGCCCTGAACGGCTACCGGTTGCGCACCCCGCGCCGGATCGACCCGGAGCAGCAGTACGAGTTGGCCCGCACCGCCTTCGGGCGCAACGGCTTCCTGGTGCTCGTGGGGGACCGCCAGGTCGAGGAGTGGGACCAGGAGATCGACCTGCCGCTCGGCACCGAAGTGGTCTTCCTCAAGCTCGTTCCGCTGGTGGGTGGCTGATGGCGGTCTTCGGCGAACTCGTGGTGGAGGTCCGGCGGCACGCCGCCGAGCGGAACATGGGCCTGCTGGCCGGCACGCTGGTGCGGGCGGTCACGCAGTCCGGCCGGCTGTACCCCGGCATGGAGAAGCCGATCGAGGCGGTCGGGGAACTGCCGGACGACGACCGGCGCCGCCTGGTCGGCGCGCTGGTCGACCGGCACCGGGCCGGCGCCGACACCGACGAGGTCCGCGACCTGGTGCTCCAACTGGTGACCCTCCTCGCCCAGGGCCTCGGCGAGGACACCCTCGCCACCGAACGGTCGCTGCGCCTGGACCGGTACGCCCACACGCACAGCGTCTGGTACGGCGACGAGCTGGCCGTCCTGGTGGCGGCCGAACTCGCCGCCGGGCGGACCCTGCCGCCCCCGGTGGTCGGCGTCGTACGGCGCAGCGCCCTGGTCGCCTACCGCAGCGGCCCGCTGTCCGCGCTGGCGAAGAACCTCGCCGAGCCCGCGCTGAACATCGGTGAGCCCTGGGCCGAGGCCGCGCTCGCGGATGCGGCCGAACTCGGCCCGTCCTGGGTCGAACTGCTGCGGCACGCGGCCACCGCGACCGCCGCGCGGCCGAACGGGGCCTGGGAGAAGAAGGGCCGCGCCCTGCTCGACCCGCTCGACCCGGACGCCGTACGGGCCCGCGTGACCGGCTGGCTCGCCCGGGTCGGCCGCCCGCGCACGCTGCCGTACGAGGAGCAGGCGTACGCCCCCGCGCAGAACGACCTGTTCGACCCGTACAACGCCAACGCGCTGCGCGGCCTGACCTGGCTGCTGTCGCTGCTCCCGCCGCACCCCGACACCGCCCGCGCGCTCGGGCGGCTGGTCGAGACGTCGCTGCGCAAGGTGCCCGGCACCGGCCCGCGCAACCCCAAGGTCGCCAACGCCGCCGTGCTGGCGCTGTCCAGGACCGAGGGCGAGGCCGCGCTCGCCGAACTCGCCCGGCTCGCCTCCCGCGTCACCTTCAAGGGCACCCTCAAGCAGCTCGACACCGCGCTGGAGACCCGGGCCACCGCGATGGGCCTGAGCCGCGAGGAGGTCGAGGAACTCGCCGTCCTCTCCTACGGGTTGACCGAGGTCGGCCGACTGCCGCACGAGCACGGTGAGTTGGCGGTGACCGCCGGGAAGGCGGTACTGACCTGGCGGAACGCCGCCGGCAAGACCGTGAAGAGCCCACCCGCGCCGCTGAAGCGGGAACAGCCCGAGCTGATCGCCGAGTTGAAGGCGTCCGCGAAGGACATCGACAAGATGCTCAGCGCGCAGGCCGAGCGGCTGGACCGGCAGTTCCTGGCCCGCCGCACCTGGGCGTACGCCGCGTGGCGCGCGAGCTACCTCGACCACCCGCTGGTCGGCACCCTCGCGCGGCGCCTGCTGTGGACGGTCGACGGCCGTGCCTGCGGCTGGGCGGACGGCGGGTTGCGCACCCTCACCGACGACGCGCTCGGCCCGGTGGACGCCGCCGCCACCGTCGAGCTGTGGCACCCGGTGGGGCGGGAGCCGGCCGAGGTGGTCGCCTGGCGGGACTGGCTGGAGCGGCACGAGATCACCCAGCCGTTCAAGCAGGCCCACCGCGAGGTGTATCTGCTCACCGATGCCGAACGCGCCACCCGGACGTACTCCAACCGGTTCGCCGCGCATGTGCTGCGCCAGCACCAGTTCCACTCGCTGGCCGCGGTCCGCGGCTGGCGCAACAAGCTGCGGCTGATGGTCGACGACACCTATCCGCCCGCCGTGCGCGAGCTGCCGCGGTGGGGACTGCGGGCCGAGTACTGGATCGAGGGCACCGGCGACGAATACGGCGCGGACACCACGGAGTCCGGGTCCTACCTGCGGCTGAGCACCGACCAGGTGCGCTTCTACCCGGCCGGCGCGCCGGAGAACTGGGCGCACGCCGGCGGCGGCGGTTACGGGCAGGGCCGGCGGCAGACGCCCGCCGAGGCGCTGCCGCTGGAGGAGGTCCCCGCGCTCGTGCTCAGCGAGGTGCTGCGCGACGTGGACCTCTTCGTCGGTGTGGCCAGCGTCGGCAACGACCCCACCTGGCAGGACGGCGGCCCCGGCGGCCACTTCCAGGCGTACTGGCACAGCTACAGCTTCGGCGAGCTCTCGCAGACCGCCGAGAGCCGTCGCGACCTGCTCACCCGGCTGGTGCCGCGGCTGGCGATCGCGGACCGGTGCAGCGTGGAGGGCCGGTTCCTGCACGTACGCGGCGAGCGGCACACGTACAAGATCCACCTCGGGTCCGGGAACATCCTGATGACGCCGAACGACGCGTATCTCTGCATCGTGCCCACGTCCGCGCCGGGCGCGCCCGGTGTCGGCTACCTGCCCTTCGAGGGCGATCGCACCCTGGCGGTGATCCTCAGCAAGGCGCTTCTGCTCGCCCGCGACACGGAGATCACCGATGCGACGACCCTGAGCCAGCTCTGAGCCGACGCCGAACCCCTGGTGTGCTCGGCTCCTTCGCACGGAAGGAGCCGAGCACACCAGGGGCGCGTCAAAAGGATCAGAAACGGCGGGTGATCAGGGCGCGCTTGACTTCCTGGATCGCCTTCGTGACCTCGATACCGCGCGGGCAGGCGTCCGTGCAGTTGAAGGTGGTGCGGCAGCGCCAGACCCCGTCCTTGTCGTTGAGGATCTCCAGCCGCTGCTCACCGCCCTCGTCGCGGGAGTCGAAGATGAACCGGTGCGCGTTGACGATCGCGGCCGGGCCGAAGTACTGCCCGTCGTTCCAGAAGACCGGGCAGGCCGACGTGCACGCGGCGCACAGGATGCACTTGGTGGTGTCGTCGAACCGCTCGCGGTCCGCCGCGGACTGCAGCCGCTCGCGGGTCGGCTCGTTGCCCGTGGTGATCAGGAACGGCATCACGTCGCGGTACGCCTGGAAGAACGGGTCCATGTCGACCACGAGGTCCTTCAGCACCGTCATGCCCTTGATCGCCTCGACGGTGATCGGCTTCTCCGGGCTGACGTCCTTGATCAGCGTCTTGCAGGCCAACCGGTTCTTCCCGTTGATCCGCATCGCGTCCGAGCCGCACACGCCGTGCGCGCACGAGCGGCGGAAGGTCAGCGACCCGTCGATCTCCCACTTGACCTTGTGCAGCGCGTCCAGCACGCGCTCCTTGGGGTCGACCTGGATCTGGTAGTCGACCCACTCGGCCTCCGCGGAGACCTCCGGGTTGAACCGGCGCACCCGCAGGGTGATCGCGATCAGGTGGTTTCCGGTGACCTCGGCCGCGTCCAGGGCCGCCGAGTGCTTGTCGACCGTCGGGGTGCTCATCAGTACTTACGCTCCATCGGCTGGTAGCGGGTCTGCACGACCGGCTTGTAGTCGAGGCGGATCGACTCGGAGCCGTTCGCGTCCACCTCGCGGTACGCCATCGTGTGCCGCATGAAGTTGACGTCGTCGCGGGTGGGGAAGTCCTCGCGGTAGTGGCCGCCGCGGGACTCCTTGCGGGCGAGCGCGGAGACCGCCATCACCTCGGCGAGGTCGAGCAGGTTGCCCAGCTCGACGGCCTCCAGCAGGTCGGTGTTGAACCGCTTGCCCTTGTCCTGGATGGAGACGTGCAGGTAGCGCTCGCGCAGCTCGGCGATCTTCTCCACCGCGGTCTTGATGGTCTGCTCGGTGCGGAAGACCATCACGTTGGCGTCCATGCACTCCTGGAGCTCCAGGCGCAGTTCGGCGACCCGCTCGTTGCCGGTGGAGTTGCGCAGCCGCTCGACCTGCGCCTCGACCCGCTCGGCCGGGTTCTCCGGCAGCGGCACCAGGTCGTTGGCGTGGGCGTACTCCGCGGCGGCGATGCCGGAGCGGCGGCCGAAGACGTTGATGTCCAGCAGCGAGTTGGTGCCCAGCCGGTTCGCGCCGTGCACGGAGACGCAGGCCACCTCGCCGGCCGCGTACAGGCCCGGCACCACGGTGGTGTTGTCGGAGAGCACCTCGCCCTGCACGTTGGTGGGGATGCCGCCCATCGCGTAGTGCGCGGTGGGCTGGATCGGGATCGGGTCGGTGTACGGCTCGATGCCCAGGTACGTGCGGGCGAACTCGGTGATGTCCGGCAGCTTCGCGTCCAGCTGCTCCGGCGGCAGGTGGGTCAGGTCGAGGTAGACGTGGTCGCCCTCGGGGCCGCAGCCGCGGCCCTCGCGGATCTCGGTGTAGATCGCGCGGGAGACGACGTCGCGCGAGGCGAGGTCCTTCATGACGGGCGCGTACTTCTCCATGAAGCGCTCGCCGTCCTTGTTGCGCAGGATGCCGCCCTCGCCGCGGGCACCCTCGGTGAGCAGGATGCCCATCCGCCAGATGCCCGTCGGGTGGAACTGGAAGAACTCCATGTCCTCCAGCGGCAGCCCCCGTCGGTAGATCGCGGCCTGGCCGTCGCCGGTGAGGGTGTGCGCGTTGGAGGTCACCTTGAAGAACTTGCCGGTGCCGCCCGACGCGTAGATCACCGCCTTCGCCTGGAAGACGTGGATCTCACCGGTGGCCAGCTCGTACGCCACCACGCCGGACGACCGCTGCACGCCGTCGACCTCGGTGAGCAACTGGTCCAGGACGTAGAACTCGTTGAAGAACTCCACGCCCTCCTTGACGCAGTTCTGGTAGAGCGTCTGGAGGATCATGTGGCCGGTGCGGTCCGCGGCGTAGCAGGAGCGGCGCACCGCGGCCTCGCCGTGGTTGCGGGTGTGGCCGCCGAAGCGGCGCTGGTCGATCCGGCCTTCGGGCGTCCGGTTGAACGGCAGGCCCATCTTCTCCAGGTCGAGGACCGCGTCGATGGCCTCCTTCGCCAGGATCTCGGCGGCGTCCTGGTCGACCAGGTAGTCACCGCCCTTGATCGTGTCGAAGGTGTGCCACTCCCAGTTGTCCTCCTCGACGTTGGCCAGTGCGGCGGCCATGCCGCCCTGGGCCGCGCCGGTGTGGGACCGGGTCGGGTAGAGCTTGGTCAGGACGGCGGTGCGGCTGCGCTTGGTCGACTCGATGGCCGCGCGCATACCCGCGCCGCCCGCGCCGACGATGACGGTGTCGTACGTGTGGAATTGCATGGGGGTCGCTTCCCTGTCCGGCCCTGGCCTAGCGGATGTTCGGGTCGAAGGTGAAGATCACCAGCGACCCGAGCGCGATGGTGAACGCCACAGCGGTGAACAGAATGGTCTTGAGCCAGACACGGGTGTTCGGCTGCTCGGCGTAGTCGTTGATGATCGTGCGCAGGCCGTTGCCGCCGTGCAGCATGGCCAGCCAGAGCATGGCCAGGTCCCAGTACTGCCAGAAGGGCGACGCCCAGCGGCCCGCGACGAACGCGAAGCCGACCTTGGTGACACCGCCGTCGAGCACCAGCTGGATCAGCAGGTGGCCGAGCACGAGCACCACGAGCACCACACCGGACAGCCGCATGAACAGCCAGCCGTACAGCTCGAAGTTGGTGCGGCCGCGGCGCGGCGTGCGCTTGGTCCTGGCCCGCGGCGGCTCGATCACCGGCGCCGGGTTCTCCGGGCTGTAGGAGATGCTGGAGCCGGTCAGTTCGACGGCGTCCTTGGGGGAGACTTCAGTGGCCATGGGTCAGCTCCCGAACAGGACTCGGGCGGCGTGGCCGAGTACCGGGTAGATCGCGCCGAGCATCAGGACGATCCACAGGCCCATCACGGTCCAGAACATCTGCTTCTGGTAGCGGGGGCCCTGGGTCCAGTAGTCGACGGCGATGATCCGCAGACCGTTCAGCGCGTGGAAGAGGATGGCGGCCACCAGGCCGTACTCCAGCAGGCTGACGATGGGCGTCTTGTAGGTCGCCACGACCTTGTCGTAGTCCTCGGGCGATACGCGCACGAGCGCGGTGTCGAGGACGTGGACGAACAGGAAGAAGAAGATGAGGACACCGGTGACTCGATGAGCCACCCACGACCACATGCCTTCCCGGCCGCGGTACAGCGTTCCAGCCGGCACGGAAAATACCCTCCGGGAGCGGGACGAGGGCTGCCGGCTTCTTGTCGGTCACGCCCGGCCGGGTACGGTCCACCGGCCCCGGCCATCGTAGCGACGTGACCTGTGCCTCGTACTGCGGGGTAGTGCTTGTGTGATCGATCCCGCACGGTCGGGTGAACGCTACGGCCGGTGCGCGTCCACCAGGGCGGACGGTCGGAGGGTGCCGGGACCCGCTGCCAGCCGCAGCAGCCGGGCCCGGGTGATCCGCCTCAACTGCTCGGCGGTGACGGCCGACTCGTGGTCCGCGTCGTGGCCGAGCCGGGTGCGCAGGCTGGCCATGGTCTGGTCGAGGGCGGCGGCCGGGTCGGCCGCGTCCAGGGCGATCACGAAGACATGGCCGAACTTCGCCTCGTAGGCGGCGTGGGCGGCGCGCAGCGCGGTGTGCACGGCGAGCCCGCCGCGGTCCGGCAGCGGGGTGGTGTCCTCACCCAGCAGCGCCTCGGCGACATCGGCGGGCGCCAGGTCGTACGCCGCCTCGTCGGCCGCGGCGAGCAGCGCCTCCACCGTCGGGTACGGGCGGTGGGTGGCCATCCGGCGGGCCCAGCGGTGCGAGCCGCAGCAGGTGAGCAGGGCCGTCTCGGCGTCGGCGGCGGGCACGCCGTTGAGCAGGCTCAGCCCCTCGGGCGGCGTGTCGCTGGACAGCGGGGCTCCTGGATCGCGAGGCGGTCGCGCCGGCACGGGGGGTCGTACGGCGCGCGGTTCGGGACGCGGGGCGAGGCGCGTGACAGGGGGCGTGACATGGGGCGTTACGGAGGGCACGGCAACTGTAGACGCGGCTGGGGCCCGATCGGTTGGCCCGATCTGCGAATTCACCCGTACGAGCAAGGGGCGCGGGGTGGACCCGGGCGCGGCGCGATCGGGAGACCGGGTCCGGTGCGGCCGGTTCGCTGCGGTCGGTCCGGCGTGACGACGGCCGGGGGCCGCCTCCCCCCACAGGAGCGTCCCCGGCCGCCGACTTGTACGGCGTATGCGGGACCGAAAGTGTCACCGGCCGTCATGGGGCAGGATGGTGGCTGTTCACGGGGGACCAGGGGGTCGAGGGGGCGGGGCCGGACGTGGATCTGGAGACCGCGGTGAGCGCGGCGCAGGGCGGTGACGAGACCGCGTTCAGGGTCCTGTACCGCGCGGTGCAGCCGCAGTTGTTGCAGTACGTACGCAGCCTGGTCGGCCCGGGCGACGCGGAGGACGTCGCCTCGGAGGCGTGGCTGCAGATCGCCCGCGACCTGCCGAGCTTCCGTGGCGGCGGTAGCGGTATCCGCGGTTGGGCGGCCCGGATCGCCCGCAACCGGGCGCTGGACCACATCAGGGCGCGCAGCCGCCGCCCGGTCGCCGGGGCGGGGGTGGACGAGCTCGTCGCGCTGCCGGGCCGGGCCGACACCGCGGGCGAGGCGCTGGACGCGGTCGCCACCGACCGCGCGCTGGCCGCGATCGTGGCGCTGCCGCGCGAGCAGGCCGAGGCGGTGCTGCTGCGGGTGGTGATGGGCCTGGACTCCACCAGCGCGGCCCAGGTGCTGGGCAAACGCGCCGGCTCTGTGCGGATGGCCACACACCGGGGGCTGCGCAGGCTGGCCGAACAGCTCTCGGTGGTGCGCGAGGACCGGGAGGATGGTGCCCGCGGGGCCGGCGGGGAAGCAGTGGGGGAACCGGAGGGGGAAGCAGAGGGGGGAGCGGCGGTGCGGACCGGCGCGACGTTCTCCGCGCCCACGGCAGGCCCTAGGGCCCGATGAGGAAGTGGCATGAGTGACGACGGACGGGCGGCGGGGGTCCCGCGCCCGCGGCGGCCCGAACGACCGCCGGGCGCGGGCGGGATGGGCGATTCGTGCTGTCCGGATGCTTCGGACGGTTGGGGTGGCCCTGACGGTTCGGATGGTTGGGGTGGTCCGGATGCTTCGGATCATTCGGACGGCTGGCGCGACTTCGGCGGCCCGGACGTCCTGGCCGGATTCGGCGGCGCCGGGTTCGGCGGCGGGCCCGGACGGCCCGAGGCGTCCGGCGGCCGCGCGGACTGGCTGACCGGCGACGCTGCGGAGGCGCTGCTGTCCGGCCGCCGGGTGCCGCTCGCGGACCGCAGGGCGGCGGGCGAGGCGGAGCGGTTGGCGCTGCTCCTGCTGGCGGCCGCGGCGGACCCGGGCGTCCTCCACCCGCTCGACCCGGGGCGCGAGGAGGCGGCCCTGGCCGCCTTCCGCGCGGCGCGCGCGGCGGGCCTCGGGTCGGCCGAACCGATCCTCGACGGGGTGCCGCCGGTGCCGATCGCGGGCGGGCCGGTGCCGGGCGGGCCTGCCGCGGGCGACGCGCTGCCGGAGCCCGTGGTGGTGGGCGGACGCGCCGCGGACCAGGTCCGCGCCGGGTCCGTACGCTCCGCGCGCCTCGTGCCGGTGCGGCGGACGCGGAGCGGGCGCTCCACCCGGATCGTGCTGGCCGCGGCGGCGTCGGTGGTCGCGCTCGGCGGGGTCGCGGTCGGCGTGGCGGCGACCGCAGCGCGCGGCGGCGGCCGGGAGCCGGTGCGGCCGGCCGGCAGCAGCGCGCCCGTGTCCGTCGCGTCGGACGGTTCCGGCCCGCCCGACACCGGCGTCTCGGGTGCCACCGGCCGGCGCGCCGTGATCCCCGGGGAGGTGCCCGACCCGGCCCGTACGACGCCCGGCCCGCCCGCGCGTACCGCCCTGCCTCCCGACGCGGACCGGGACACTCTCGTGCCGCCGGGACACGGCGACCACGGGCGCGGGAAGGGCGCCGCGAACCGCCTGAAGCACGGCCGCCACAAAGGCTGGGGCCGCGGCCACGCGGTGGCGTCGGGCGCGGCGCGCTGACCCGCGGCGGACCGCCCGTCCGCGGCGGTGGGTGACACTTCCGGGGCTCGCGCCGCCGTAAGGAGTGGGCCGACTGGTCATCGGCCCGGTGGACGCCGGCTCTCCCCGTGCCGGTGTCCACGACACAGAGCGCGGCCGGGTGCGTTTTTCCCCCTGCCCGGCCGCGCTCGCCGTTCGCGGGGCGCCGCGAGCGTCGCGCGGCGGGCCCCGGCGCGCAGCGCGCCCACTCCGGCGACGCGCGGCATCCGTCCCCTTTCGCTCCCCACGCCGTAAGGTCCGTGGGCGAGCCGGTCTGTTCACGCGCCCGCCACCCCACGTGGCGCGGACGCGGGCACACCCCCACCGAGCCGGCGGAGGCGGAGGCGGAGAGCATGACGCGCGAGTCGGAGTCCGGTCTGCCGATCGAGCCGGTGTACGGCCCGGAGGACCTGGACGGCTGGGGCCCCGCCGAGCGGCTGGGCGAACCCGGCGGGTACCCGTTCACCCGCGGTGTGTACCCGTCGATGTACACCGGCCGGCCCTGGACGATGCGGCAGTACGCCGGGTTCGGCACCGCCGCCGAGTCCAACGCGCGCTACCGGCAGCTCATCGCCCACGGCACGACCGGCCTGTCGGTCGCGTTCGACCTGCCGACCCAGATGGGGCACGACTCCGACGCCCCGATCGCGGCCGGCGAGGTCGGCAAGGTGGGTGTGGCGATCGACTCGATCGACGACATGCGGGTGCTCTTCGACGGCATCCCGCTGGACCGGGTGTCCACGTCGATGACGATCAACGCGCCCGCCGCCCTGCTGTTGCTGCTGTACCAACTCGTCGGCGAGGAGCAGGGCGTGCCGGCCGGGAAGCTCACCGGCACCCTCCAGAACGACGTGCTCAAGGAGTACATCGCGCGCGGCACGTACATCTTCCCGCCCAAGCCGTCCCTGCGGCTGACCGCGGACATCTTCGCCTACTGCCGGGCGGAGATCCCCCGCTGGAACACCATCTCGATCTCCGGCTACCACATGGCCGAGGCGGGCGCCTCGCCCGCGCAGGAGATCGCCTTCACGCTCGCCGACGGCATCGAGTACGTCCGCACCGCGCTCGCCGCCGGGATGGACGTCGACGACTTCGCACCGCGGCTGTCGTTCTTCTTCGTGGCGCGCACCACCATCCTGGAGGAGATCGCGAAGTTCCGTGCCGCCCGGCGCATTTGGGCGCGGGTGATGCGCGAGGAGTTCGGGGCGAGGAACCCCAAGTCGCAGATGCTGCGCTTCCACACCCAGACCGCCGGGGTGCAACTCACCGCGCAGCAGCCCGAGGTGAACCTGGTCCGGGTCGCCGTGCAGGGCCTGGGCGCGGTGCTCGGCGGCACCCAGTCGCTGCACACCAACTCCTTCGACGAGGCCATCGCGCTGCCCACCGACAAGTCCGCGCGGCTCGCGCTGCGCACCCAGCAGGTGCTCGCGTACGAGACCGACGTGACCGCCACCGTGGACCCGTTCGCGGGCTCCTACGTGATGGAGCGGATGACCGACGACGTCGAGGCCGCCGCGCTCGAACTGATGGGCCGGATCGAGGACGCGGGCGGCGCGGTGCGGGCGATCGAGCGGGGCTTCCAGAAGTCCGAGATCGAGCGGAACGCCTACCGGATCGCCCTGGAGACCGAGGCGGGCGACCGCGTCGTGGTCGGCGTCAACCGCTTCACGCTCGACGAGGAGGAGCCGTACGAGCCGCTTCGGGTGGACCCGGCGATCGAGGCGCAGCAGGCGGCGAGGCTGGCGAGGTTGCGGGCCGAACGTGACCAGGGCGCGGTCGACCGCGCCCTGTCGGTGCTCTGCGAGGCGGCGGCCGGCACGGACAACGTGCTCTACCCGATGCGGGAGGCGTTGCGCTGCCGCGCGACCGTGGGGGAGGTCTGCGACGCCTTGCGCGGTGTGTGGGGGACGTACGTCCCGACGCCGGCGTTCTGAGGGTGCGCGGGGGAACCAGGGGGATCGGGGAACCAGCGGCGCGGGGAACTGCGCGCTCAGCCGTCGTCGTGGCGCGGGTCGCCACCGGCCCAAGGGGGCTGTCGCTGTCGTAGCCGGGCCCCCGGCCGGTGGATGGTTGCGCGCGCGCTTCCCCGCGCCGCTACGGGTCAAATACACCTAGGGGGCGCTCCCGAAGGGGCGAGGCGGGTCAGCGCGTGGCGTACGTCAGGACGCGGTCGCCGAGGAGGGACTCGACGGAGTCGAGGAGGGCCAGCGCGTCTTCCGCCACCGTGCCCGGAGGGCACCCCGCCCGGGAGCGCTCACCGATCTCGCGGAAGAGCTGCTCCTGCGCCCAGCCGAGCTGGGAGGCGACCAGGCGCGGCGTGGGGTCGCCCGGCTCCGCACCGGTCTCGCCGGCGAGCGTCTCGGCGAGCGCGTCGACCATCTCGCGGGTGGTCGAGTCGAGGCGGGCGGAGAGCGTGGGCTCGGCGCGGACCATCTCCAGGAAGCGGGCGAAGCCCTGGGTGAGGCCGACCATGCGGTCACCGTGCCGCAGCTCGCCGCGCAGGGTGGCGAGGACGGCGCCGGCGGCGGACTGCCCGGGCGGGCGGTCCCGGACCATCTCCACCATCCGCTGCGCGGACGCCTCCTCCGGGTAGAAGACCAGGTCCTCCTTGGAGGGGAAGTACGTGTAGACGGTGTTCACGGACACTTCGGCGGTGCGGGCCACCTCGGCGATCGTCACCCGGGCGAAGCCGTGTTCGAGGAACAGCCCGGTGGCCACCTCCGCGATGTGCCGCCGGGTCTGGCGCCTCTTCTCGTCGCGCAGGCCGACCGCGAGGATCGCCTCGGCGCGCGTCGGCTGTTCGCGCAGACTCCCACGGGTGATGTCGCTCACTGTTCCATCGTAGGGCAGGGCGTATGAGCTCCCGTGTCCGTTAATCGGGGCGCCCGGCCGTCGGCGGCCAGGCACCCCGAGATCATCCGGCGACCGCCTACCCGAGCGCGGCCTTCTTCAGTGCGCGGGCGCCGCGGGCCACCTGGCGGACGGCGCGCACCCGCGGCACCAGCGAGCGTCGGGCCGGGAGCGCGCCGGGCAGGCCGAGCGAGGTCAGCCGGCGGCGCTTGAAGTACGGCGCGACCCCGGAGCCGAGGTGGTCCTCGAGCCACGCCTCGGCCTCCGCCCGCAGGTGCGGGTACGCCTCGGCCTGCATGCAGTAGCCGACGGCGTGCAGCAGCGGGGTGAGTTCGGTGTCCACCTGCCGCGGCGAGGGCGGGGTCCAGCCGCGTACCGCGTCCGGGTCGGACACCTCGGGGAGGAGCGCGTGCACGAGGGTCACCGGCACCCGGTTGCTGTTCTGGTACGGCGAGAGCCGGTCGAGCAGCAGCTTGGTGCCGCTGCGGGCGACCGGGATGCCGTAGAGCGCGGACGCGGTCAGCAGCGCGGTGGAGAAGCAGCCGGCCACCAGGGCGGGGCGGGCCCGCTGGTAGACCACCTCGGCGAGCACCGGGGAGTCCAGCACGGTCAGTTCGGCGCCGAGCTTGCGCGCCTCCTCCCGCAGCGGCTCCAGCCAGTGCGAGGGCGCGGTCGGGTGCGGCTTGAAGACGAGCCGGCGGTGGCCGAGGGCGACCGCGCCGCGCACCAGGGACAGGTGCAGCTTCTCCTCCTCCTCGACGCTGAGGATGCCCAGCGCCGAGAGGTACTGGCCGAGCAACAGGGCCGCGTCGCGCGGCAGTTCGTCCACCGGGTCCGGGCCGATGCCGTGTCCGCGGGTGGCTTCGGCCACCTCGGCGAGCACCTTCGTGAACTCCGAGCTCGGCACCACCCGCGAGGGCACGCCGAACTCGCTGAGCAGCAAGGGCTCCAGGCCCGGCACCAGGTCGAGGTGGAGCAGCGCGTCGATCCGGGTGTCCACCAGCAGCCCGAGCTTGTTGCGGGTCGGGCCGTACGACATCAGGCCGTCGGCGTAGACGGTGATCGGGGCGCCGGTGAAGACCTGTGCGAAGGAGAGCGCGGGCGCGACCTGGATGGACTCCACGACCAGGTCGAGGTCGTCGTCGCCGAGCTGCCACAGCTGCCGGAAGTACCGGTCCCACATGGGGACTTCGTCGGTGCGCGGGGCCCAGCCGCCGGGGTGCATCGGGCGGATCGCGTCGTTCCAGGACACCACCCGGTCGAATCGGGTGCGCAGCGGCTCGAAGCCGGGCGCCCGGTCCGGGGCGTCGTGGGTCTCGGGTACGGCGGCGTTGTTGCTGACCACGAGGATGCGGCGGTCGGCGGGCGGCACGGAGCCGGCGTCGATCGCGGCGGCGAGGGTGGCGATCCCGTACAGGGTCGAGGCGAGGAGGAGCTGGGTGCGGGCCATCACGCGACCGCCGATCCGCTGGTCGCGTTGTCGCGTACGTCGGCGTCGCTGTCCGCGGCGGGGCCGGAGTGGTCGGCTCTGGCCGCGGTCCGCCCGCGCAACCGGCGGACCCGGGCGCTGCGTTCGGCATCCATCGAGTCCAGCGCGTCGGCGAGCAGGTCCGCGGGCAGCCGGCCGAGCGCGGCGGCGGAGAGCGTCTTCAACTGCCGGGCCAGCGCGGGCTCGAACCGGTCGATGTTGTCGAGGTGGTGGGCGATGATCGCGCAGTAGGTGCGGATCGCCTTGGGCAGGAACCGCTCCTCGTCGGGGTCTCCGGCGAGTTCGGCTATCACCTGGTCGAAGGAGCGGACGAAGTCCAGCTGCCGCTCGTCGCCGATCTGGGTGAGCGAGGTGTTCACCCCGCGCCGGTAGTGCACGCCCAGCAGGCCCACCACCGCGCAGGACCTGGCCTCCCGGTGCAGCCGCCAGATCCACGGCCGGTCCTCGGCGGTGCGCAGGTGCGCGGGCATGTGCACCAGGCCCTGCTCGACGATCCGGCGGTGGTAGGCGCCGGCCCAGGAGTAGGGGTAGTCCACGAGGGTCGGGCGGTCGGCGGGCAGGATCGCGGCGCGCGGGTCGATCCGGGCGTTGCGGCGGCCGTGCGGGGCGCGGATCACGTTGCGGCTGGACCCGGTGCACTGCACGTGGTCGGTGCGCAGGAAGTCCACGTCCAACTCGTCCATGGCGCGCACCAGTTGCGGCAGGTAGCCGGGGGCGAGCCAGTCGTCGCCGTCCATGAAGGTCAGATACTCGCCCCGGGCCTCGTCGATGCCCGCGTTGCGCAGAGCCGCGACACCGGTGTGGTCGCGGCGGATGATCCGGGCGCCCGGCAGCGAGCCGGCGCCCTCTTCGAGGAGTTGCGGAGTCCGGTCGGTCGACCCGTCGTCCATCAACAGGAACTCGAAGTCGTGCCGGGCGTTGGCACGCAGACTCCGCAGCGCATCGGGGACGAATGGCTGCACATTGAAAAACGGCACGATGACGGAGAGCTTGACCACCCGATTACCTTAAGCCGCCGTTCGGCTCGGTACTTTGCCGATTGCGTACTTCCAGGTAAACGGAATATGGCGAGCAGGTGATTCACTCGCGACGGATGACCACTCGCAAAGTAGCGGCATTCTGTTTACCTGCCGTTGGCCTTCGATTAGCCCATTCCACCCACCCGCTTCCTACTGTCTGCGATGTGCCAGAACGTACGTCAGGGCCCTTGCGGGTCACGGTGATCGCCGATTCGGACACCCGCTGGAAGTGGGGTGCGCTGACCGCGCGCCGGATCGCCCCGGATGCGCGGCTCGACGCCCGCCTCCTGCGCGGCCGTGCCACGCCCACTCCGCGCCAGCTCGCCGAACTCGGAATTCCCGCCGACTCGATGACCGAGCAGACCGCCGCGGAGATCCTCGCCGAGACCAGCGCCGACAACTGCGATGTGCTCGTCATCTCCTGCGTGGGCGGCACCATCCAGTGCTTCCTGCACGGCTTCGACCGCGCCTGGCGCGGCCACCCGCGCCGCCCGGTGGTGGTCACCGGCTACGTCGGCGTGGTCTACGAGAAGCTCGCCGACGGCCTGCTGCTGCGGGCCGGCGCCGACGTGGTGCTCGCCAACAGCACCGACGACGCGCTGCGGTTCCGTTCCGTGTACGAAGGGGTCGGCTTCCCGACCGGCGCGATCGTGGAGACGGCGCTGCCGTTCCTCGACGGCGCACCGTACCGGCCCGACGGCAGTCGGCCGTTCACCGTCACCTTCGCCGTGCAGCCGTCCGCGCCCGCCGAGCGCCCCGAGCGGCTGTACCTGCTGCGCCGGGCGGTCGAGCACGCCCGCCGGCACCCCGAGCGCGAGGTGCTGGTGAAGCTGCGCAGCATGCCCGGCGAGCAGACCACGCACATCGAGGAGCACCCCTACCAGCACCTGATGGAGTCGCTGGAGCCGCCGGCGAACGTCTCGCTGGTCTACGGCGCGATGGGCGAGGTGCTGGACCGCACCGACCTGCTGGTCACGGTCAGCTCCACCGCCGCGCTGGAGTCGCTGCACCGCGGCATACCCACCGCCATCCTCACCGACCTGGGCATCCGCGAGCCGCTCGGCAACCACCACTTCCTCGGCTCGGGCTGCCTCGCCTCCTGGGACCAGCTCGACGACGGCGAACTGCCCAAGCCCGACCCCGAATGGACCGCCGCGCACGGCGTGGCCACCGGCGACCCGTACGCCGACCTGCGGGCCCGCGTCCAGGGCTTGGTCGCCGCCGGCCGGCTGCCGAGGCTGACGCCGTACTACACGCTGCGCACCGCCCCCGGCTACCTGCCGGGCATCCTCGCCCGGCAGGGCCTGGACCCCGAGGGGCTGCCCGCCGTGCGCGCCGCAACCGCCGGCGGAGCCGGCAGCAACCGGGTGCGCAAGGCCGCCCGCCGGGTGCTGCGCAAGTCCGCGCGCACCGCCTACCGCCAGGGCGTGCAGCGCGTCGCCCCGGCCATCCGCCGCTGGGGCCAGCTGTGAGCCGGCCAGCGGTGGGCCGGCCCCGCACCGCGATGCCGACGCCCGCGATCCCCGCTGGACGGCGGCCTGCTGGACGGCGGACCGCGGGACGGCGGACCGCGGGACCGGTGCGGAACGGCGGCCGCCCGGCCGCCGGCGCGCCCCTCGACCCCCGCACCGCACGCGCCCTCGCGGCGCACCATGCCGCGACCGCGGCCCGTATGACCCCCACGACAGGAGCCGCACGATGACCCAGACCATCACGCCGGCGGGGGAGCCACCCCGCGCCCCGGCAGGCGACGCCCGGGTCCTGGCCGTCATCCCCGCCCGCGGCGGCTCGAAGGGCGTGCCGGGCAAGAACGTGGCGACGGTCGGCGGAGTGCCGCTGGTGGCCCGGGCGGTACGCGCCTGCACCGCCGCCCGCCGGATCAGCGCGATCCTGGTCTCCACCGACGACCCGGCGATCGCCGAGGTGGCCCGGGCGGCCGGCGCCGAGGTGGTGCTGCGGCCGGCCGCGATCGCCGGCGACACCGCGACCAGCGAGGCCGCGGTGCTGCACGCCATGGACGCGTACGAGGCGATGAGCGGCGCCGCCGCCGACGTGGTGCTGCTCGTCCAGTGCACCAGCCCGTTCATCACCGGCGACGAACTCGACGGCGTGATCGAGGCGATCACCGACGGCGGCGCCGACACCGCCCACACCGTCGCCCCCTTCCACGGCTTCGTCTGGCGTGCGGACGGGGCGGACGTGCCGGACCTGGCCGCGGGCGCGAACGCGGGCGCCGGCATAGCCGCGGGAACCGGCACCGCGACCGCCGGCGCCGGTTCCGGCACCGGCGCGGACTTCCGCGGCAACGGCGTCGGCGTCAACCACGACAAGGCCACCCGCCCGCGCCGCCAGGACCGCCCGCAGGACCTGCTGGAGACCGGCGCCGCCTACGGCATGCGCGCCGACGGCTTCCGCGCCGCCGGCCACCGCTTCTTCGGCCGCACCAGCCTGGTGTGGACCGACCCGGCCCGGGTGCTGGAGATCGACGAGCCCGCCGACCTGGACCGGGCCCGGGCGCTCGCCCCGGTGCTCGACGCCGGCGCCACCACCCCGCGCCGCGACGACGTGGACGCGGTCGTACTCGACTTCGACGGCACCCAGACCGACGACCGGGTGCTGATCGACTCCGACGGCCACGAGGCGGTCACGGTGCACCGGGGCGACGGCCTCGGCATCGCCGCGCTGCGCCGCGCGGGCGTGCCCGTACTGATCCTGTCCACCGAGACCAACCCCGTCGTGGCCGCCCGCGCCCGCAAGCTCCAGGTGCCGGTGCTGCACGGCATCGACCGCAAGGACCTCGCGCTCAAGCAGTGGTGCGAGGAGCAGGGCATCGCCCCCGAGCGGGTCCTGTACGCGGGCAACGACGTCAACGACCTGCCGTGCTTCAGCCTCGTCGGCTGGCCCGTCGCCGTGGCCGGCGCGCACGACGTGGTGCGTGCCGCGGCCCGCGCGGTGACCAGCACGCAGGGCGGGTACGGCGCGATCCGCGAGATCGCCGCCTGGCTGCTCGGCCCCACGCTCGCCCGCTGAGCCCGCCACCTCGCCTGGCCCGCCAACCCGCTTGCCCCGCACCGGACTTGTCCCCTTTCTCGTCCGCCTTCTCGTCCCCGGGCCATCCGGCCCGTGCCACCCCCCTGTCCCAACCCCGTAGTGAAGGAACAGCCGTGACCACCTCCCTCCCCGCCAACCTCCGCGCTGTCGGCTCCCGCCACATCGGCAACGGCCAGCCCGTGTACGTCACCGGCGAGATCGGCATCAACCACAACGGCGACCTGGAGAACGCGTTCGCCCTGATCGACGCGGCCGTGGCCGCGGGCTGCGACGCGGTCAAGTTCCAGAAGCGCACCCCGGAGATCTGCACCCCGCGCGACCAGTGGGAGATCGAGCGCGACACCCCCTGGGGCCGGATGACCTACATCGACTACCGGCACCGGGTCGAGTTCGACGAGGACGGCTACCGCGCGATCGACGAGTACTGCCGCAAGCGGGGCATCGACTGGTTCGCCTCCCCGTGGGACGTGCCGTCCGTGGAGTTCCTGGAGAAGTTCAACGTGCCGGTGCACAAGGTCGCTTCGGCCTGCCTCACCGACGACGAGCTGCTCCAGGCGCTGCGCGCCACCGGCCGTACCGTGGTGCTGTCCACCGGCATGTCGACGCCGAAGCAGATCCGGCACGCGGTGGAGGTGCTCGGCAGCGACAACATCGTGCTGTGCCACGCCACTTCGACCTACCCGGCGAAGCACGAAGAGCTCAACCTGCGCATGATCAACACCCTCCAGTCCGAGTTCCCGAACGTCCCGGTCGGCTACTCCGGCCACGAGGTCGGCCTGCAGACCACGCTCGCCGCGGTCGCGCTCGGCGCGGTCTTCGTGGAGCGGCACATCACCCTCGACCGCGCCATGTGGGGCTCGGACCAGGCCGCGTCCGTCGAGACCCAGGGCCTGGAGCGCCTGGTCCGCGACATCCGCATCATCGAGACCTCGCTGGGCGACGGCGTCAAGAAGGTCTACGACGGTGAGCTGGGCCCGATGAAGAAGCTGCGCCGGGTGCCCGGGGTGGTGGCCGAGTCCGAGCAGTCGGTCGACGCCACGGTCTGAACGGTCCGCTGCCCCGCGCCCCCGGGTTCGCCGAGGGGCGCGGGGCGGAGTTGACGGCGGGATCGTGCACCCGCCCACCGAAAGGAACCCTCATGGCCGACCGGCCCGCCCCACCGGGTGCCGTCGCGCTCGTCGAGTCGCCCGTGCAGCTGCTCAACGTGCTGGAGTGGGGCCACGTCCGCCCGCCCGCCGCACCCGGTGAGCGCGCGGAACCCCTCACCATCGTGGTGCTCTCGCCCGCCGACCCCACCAGCCGGGGCCAGTTGAAGCGGATGGCCGAACTCGCCCGGGACGAGGGCGCGTTGGTGCGGTGGTACGAAGCGCGGGGCGGCCGCGGCGGGTTGCTGCGCACCGCGTGCGCGCTCGCGCCGACGCTGCTGCGGGTGCGGCGGCTGGTGATCGGCGACCCGTTCTCCCGGCTGGTCCAGGTGCTGCTGCCGCTGTGCCGGGCGAAGGACATCACGGTGGTCGACGACGGCACCGCGACCATGGAGTTCACCGAAATCCTGGCTCGTGGCGGGAAGTTGGTGCGCTGGCACCGCAGCGGGCGGCGCCGTTCCCCGGCGGACGTGGCCTTCGGCGTCTTCGCGCGCACCGCGCGGCGCCGGCTCACCCCCGGCCGGCGGCACCGGATCGAGCTGTTCAGCGCGATGCCGGCCACGCCGCCGCCCGGGATGGCGGTGCGGGCCAACCGGTTCGCCTGGACCCGGGGGCGGTTCGGGCCGCCGCGGACGCTGGCCGGTACCGACCTGATCGGCACGTCGCTGGTTGAGACCGGTGTGGTCGATCCCGAGCGGTATCTCGCGGTGGTGCGCGGGCTGGCCGAACGGCACGGTGCCCGGCGGTACTTCGCGCATCGGCGGGAGGCGCCGGCCAAGTTGCATCGGCTCGCCGCGGAGACGGGGCTGGAGATCGTGCGGCCGGACCTGCCGCTCGAACTGGTCGCTCGGCGCGGGCCGATCGGGCGGTCCGTGCTGTCGTTTCCTTCGACGGTCGTCCACACGTTGCCGCTGGCGCTGGCCGGAACCGGGGTGACGATCACCGTCTGCGACATCGATCAGGAATGGCTCACCACGGCGGCTTCGCCCCGCGCCCACACCTTCCTGTCCGACATCACGGACAAAGCCCGCACCCTCCACAACCTGACGTGACCAGGGCGCCCCGACCCGCCCGGGGTGCTGTGCCCTGTCGGTTCAGGGACCACCTGCCGGTGGGTGGCCGCGCGCGCGGTTCTCCCCCAGAGCTTCGCCTGGGTGGGAGCCCCCCGGCGGAGCCAGGGGGAGTGCCCCCACGCGCCCCCGGGTTGGTGGCCCTCTTTTCGCGGAGGGAGCCGCACACATCCAGGGCCGCGGGGAACGCCCCCAGAGGGGGTACCCCCCCAGCGACCAGCCACAGCGGACCGCGAGGTCCCGGCACTCGCAGGACGGGGCAGCCCGGAGGGGACCCCACCCACCGGCTGGTGGTCCCTGAACCGACAGGACGGGGAAACCCGGGGGGTCGCGTTCGTTCACTTGGAGGGGGTCGGATACGGGAATGGCGGAGCCCTCAGCCCGGCCGACGCTGCGCGTGGCAATCGTGACGGATGGTGTGTTGGACGGTGACTCCCGAGCCATGCGCGTGGCGGCGGCAGCCGACTCCGCGGGGTACGGCGTCACGCTGATCGGAGCGGGCCCGGCGACCGCGGCCCCGCGGGGCGTGGCCGTACGCGAGGTGACCGTCGGCTCCCCGCTCGGCGGCTACCGGGAGCGCCGCCCGCGCCCGGGCCTGCGCTGGCCGCTGGCCTACCGCGGCGCGGAGTCGTACGAGCGCCGCACCGCCCTGCTCGCCGCACACCGCTCCCTGCACGCCACCCGCGCCGCCGAACTGGACGTGGTGCACCGCCCGTTGCCGCTGCAAGCGTTCGCCAGGGCCGGCCACGGCCTGACCGCGGTGCGGCTGGCGGTACGGGCCGGGTGGACCGGACTGCGGGCCGCGCAGCACCGCGCCGCGGTGGAGCGCCGCCGTACCCCGGACGCACGGCTCGACGACCTCGTCGCCGAACTCGCCCGCCTGCTGCGCGGACGGCGGGCGTGGCGGCGGCTGGACCCGGGCCTGCTGGACCAGGAGATCGGCTACGGGCCGGTGCTCGACGAGGTCCGCCCGCACCTGATCCACGCGCTCGGGCACCGCGCGCTGGCCCTGGCGATCCGGGCCGCGCTGCGCGCGGAGGGCGCCGGGCACCGGATCGAGGTGGTGTGGGACGCGCCGCCGCGTATCCCCGCCGCCACCCGCCGGGCCGCCGTCGCCGACGACGCGCTGCTGCGCTCGTACGCCCGCGAGGCCGACGGCGTGGTCACCGTCGGCGACCGCCTCGCCGGCGAACTGCTGGTGCGCCACGGCCTGTCCACGCTGCCCACGGTGGTCCGCAACACCCCGCCGCTGGCCCGGATCGCCGACCGCCGCGACTCCGGCGTACGCGCCCGCTGCCGGCTCGGCCCCGAGGTGCCGCTGCTGGTGCACGCCGGTCCGGTCACCCCCGACCGCGGCCCGTTCACGGTCGTCGAGGCGCTGCCCAAGCTCTACGACCTGCACGCCGCGTTCGTGGTGCCCGACCCGGACCACCCGCACCTGGCGGAGTTGCGGGACCGCGCCGCCCAACTCGGCGTGCACGCCCGCCTGCACGTGGTGCCGTACGTCCCGGTGCCGGAGGTCCCCGCGTTCCTGTCCTCGGCCGACATCGGGGTGCTGCCGGTGCACCAACTCCCGCATCATCAGACGGTTCTGGCCACCCGCTACTACGAATACGCGCACGCCCGGCTGCCGGTGGTCGTCTCCGACGTGCGGGCGATGGCCGCGGCCACCCTCGAAGTCGGCAACGGCGAGGTCTTCCGGGCCCGCGACACCGCCGACTTCGTGCGCGCGGTCGGCGCGGTGCTCACCAACCCGCGCCGCTACCGCAAGGCGTACGACCGGGTGGAGGTGCTGCGCCAGTGGTCCTGGCAGACCGAGTCGGCGCCGCTGCTCGACCTGTACGCCCGGCTGCTCGGCCCGTTGCGCTGACCGGTGGCCCGGGCCGTTGCGCTGACGGGTGGGCGGGTCCGCCCGGCCGGCCCCGGCGTTCTCAGGCGACCGGCGGGCCCTGGATGTAGTGGCCGTCCGTGTCGTACGGCCAGGCGTTGGCCTTGCAGCCGTGCAGGCCGTCGATCTGCTGCATCATCACGGGGGCGAGTTTGCCGGGGCCGGGGCAGCCCTCGTGGCCGTGGCCGATGCGGTGGCCGACCTCGTGGTTGATGATCAGGGCGCGGTAGTCGTGGATCGGGCCGCTGAACTCGGGCGAGCCGAGGAGCCAGCGCTTGAGGTTGACCACGACGGTCGCGCCGACGTCGCAGTTGACCTCGCCGTGGGTGTGCAGGCCGGCGGCGCCGCAGATCTTGTCCACCGTGTCGGGGGTGGCGATCTTGATGACGAAGTCGGCGGGGCCGGAGGAGACCAGCTGGAAGCCGTCGTGGCCGTCGTCGGTCCAGCCGCGCGGGTCGGCGAGGATGCCCTGGATCTCCTTCGCAGCGGCCGCGGAGGCCACGCCCGTGCCGCCCTCGACCTGCACTTCGTAGCGGCGGATGTTGCCGTGCCCGGCCGCCTTCGCGGAGGCGTCGGCGGTGCTGAAGTCGCCCGAGCCGTGTTCCGGGACCGTGGGCGTACCGGGCTTGGCCGGGGAACTCACGGCGGGGGAACCCGCGGCGCGAGCGGCCTTCGACGGTGCGGGCTCGCCGGCACCGCCCGTGGCCGCGCCGGTCGGGACGCCGCCGGCGGTCGCCGAGGTACCCGCGTGGGCCTGCCCGCCCGAGCGCACCGTGACGAGCGTCACCCCGAGCAGCGCCAGGAAGATCAGCCCGAACAGCAGGTACGCCCCGCGGCCGAGGGACGTCCTCCCGCCGCCGTGCGCGCCGGCCCCCCGCTTCCGTGCCCTGCTTCCCATTCCCGGTCCTCTCCGATCGACGATGCCGCGGCGCGCGCCGGCGGTGCGAAGGGGGAGGGGGGCCTGGCAACCGCGCACCGTGCGTGCGGACTTCAGGCTCGCGGCCGTAGATGATGACGCTTGGCCCATTCGGTCACGAACGCGTCACGACCTGTCGGATGTCGCCTGCTGGGGGCGGTTGGCGGGTCCGCGATCCATGTGACCGTTCTGCAACAGTTGACGCGCGAAGGGGGTCCGGCCGGGCCGCCCGCCGGAGGGCGTGCACATACTGATGCGCGTGTCCCGCGTCCTGCTGATCGAAGACGACCCCGCCGTGCGGCGGGGCCTGGAGTGGGCGCTGCGGCACCGCGGGCACACCGTCACGGCCGCGCCCACCGGCGAGGAGGGCCTGGCCCTGCTCCGCCCGCACCGGCCCGACGTGGTCGTGCTCGACCTGATGCTGCCCGGCATCCCCGGGCTCGACGTCTGCCGCCGGATACGCGAGAGCGACCAGGTCCCGATCATCATCGTGACCGCCCGCGGCGACGACGTGGACGTGGTGGTCGGGCTGGAGGCGGGCGCCGACGACTACGTGGTCAAACCGGTGCGGGCCGGCGTGCTGGAGGCCCGGATACGCGCGGTGCTGCGCCGTACCGCCCCCGATGCGACCGGCAGCACCCGGCCGGTCCCGCGGACGTACGGCGACCTGGTCGTCGACCGCGCGGCCATGGTGGTCACGCACCGCGGCGAGCCGGTGCCGCTCGCCCCGTCCGAACTGCGCCTGCTGCTGGCCCTGTCGGCCTCGCCCGGCCAGGTGCTCAGCCGCCAGCAACTGCTGGAGCAGGTCTGGGAGCACACCTACCACGGGGACGTCCGGCTGGTGGACGCCTGCGTGAAGCGGCTGCGCGGCAAGCTCGGCGACAACCCCGGCTGCATCGAGACCGTACGCGGTTTCGGCTACCGCTTCCGCGCGGTGTGAGGGCGGCCGGACGCCCATGGTCAGGATGCCCGGCGCGGTACGCAGCCTGCGCTTCCGCCTCGTCGCCGGCTTCGGGCTGATCGCCGTGGTGAGCGCGCTCGGCACCGGCGCCCTGACCTTCCGCGAGGCCCGTACCGGGGTGCTCCAGCAGAGCCAGGACACCGTCGTCAACCAGTTCCGGGACAGCGTCGACGCGTTGACGCCCGGCATCCCGTCCCGGCCCCGACTGCCCGAACTGGCCTCGCTGGTGGACAACCTCGCCTCGACGCACCGCTCCCAGCACTGGCGGGTGCTGGCCACCTACGGCGACCTGCGGGCCCCGTCCCGGGCCGGCGACTCCTTCCCCGAACTGACCGCGTCGCTGCGCCAGTCGGTACGCACCCGCCAGGTGGCCGTCTTCCAGCGCGTGCACACCGGCGGCGGCTCCTCGCTCGTGGTCGGCCTGCCCGTCGTCTACGGCGCCGGCGACGGCACCCGGGTCGGGTCCGGGCTGGCGCTCTACCTCGTGGTGCCGCAGACCACCGAGCAGCGCTACGTGACCGCGCTGGTCAGGGCCGTCGAGCGCGCGGCGCTGCCCGCGCTGTGCCTGGCGGTCCTGCTGGCGCTGTTCGTCGCCCGCGGCGTGCTGCGCCCGGTCCGCGCGCTGCGCCAGGCGACCCGCAGGATGGCCGCCGGGCACCTCGACACCCGGCTCAGCGTCAACGGCTCCGACGAACTCGCGGACCTGTCCACGGCGTTCAACGAGACGGCGGTCGCGCTGGAGCGTTCGGTGTCGGAGCTGCGCCGGATGGAGGCCCAGGCCCGCCGGTTCGTCGCGGACGTCTCGCACGAACTGCGCACGCCGCTGGCCGCGATGTCGGCGGTGACCGACGCGCTGGACGAGGAGGCGCCGCGTCTGGAGCACGGCACCGCCGAGGCCGTCCAGCTCATCAGCGAGGAGACCGAGCGGCTGGTCCGGCTGGTGAACGACCTGATGGAGGTCTCCCGGTTCGACGCCGGCGCGGCCGAACTCCACCTCGACGAGATCGACCTGGCCGAGTCGGTGCGGCGCACGCTGGCCGCGCGCGGCTGGCAGGACCAGGTGGTGCTACGGCTGCCCGCGCCCGGGGAGTTGCGGATGCCGGTCGACCCGCGGCGCTTCGACGTTGTGGTGGCCAACCTCGCCGGCAACGCGCTGCGGCACGGCGCGGCCCCGGTCACGGTGTCGCTGGAGAAGGGTTCTCACGGGCCGGACGGTCGGGGCGGCGGGTGGGTGCGGCTGGTCGTGGCCGACCGCGGGCCCGGGATCGCGCCGGAGGCGCTGCCGCACGTCTTCGACCGCTTCTACAAGGCGAGTTCGGCGCGGACCCGGAGCGAGAGCAGCGGACTCGGGCTGGCGATCACCGCGGAGAACGTGCGGCTGCACGGGGGCCGTATCCGCGCCGACAACGCGCCCGGGGGCGGCGCCGTCTTCACGGTGGACCTGCCGGGCCCGCGGGACGGGTCCGCCGCGCGCCCCGGGCGGGACGCGTGAACGGGCCCCGCGCGGGCGCGATGACCGCGCTCGGGGCCGCGGCGGCCGTACTGCTCGCCGGCTGCGGGGTGCCCACCACCGGCGTCGTCGACGTGGGGGAGCCGGCGAACGGGCTCGCCACGGCGCCGGCCGCACGCTCCGAGGCGGTCGCCTTCTTCCTGGACGGCGAGCGGCTCCAGGCGGCCGGGCTCAATGTGTCGGGCGAGTCCGATCCGGTGACCGCGGCGGTGGACCTCCTCTTCGCCGGCCCCGCCGCGGTGGGGCGGCCCGACCTCACGACACGGCTGCCCCAGCCGCCGGTCACCGCCGACGTGCGGACGGAGGGCCGTACGGTCACGGTCCGGCTGCCCGCCGGCGTGCGGCGACTCGACCCGCTCGCGATGCGGCAACTGGCGTGCACCGTCGTGGTGGCCTTCCCCGCGGCCCTGTCGCTACCCGCATGGCCCCCGCCCTCGGGCGAAGCCGCACCTCAGCCCACCACGGCACCCGTCCGGGTCGAGGTGACCACCCCCGGCTGGCATCTCGCACAGACCGCCCCCACCTGCCCCCCACCCTCCCTCCCCTTCGCCACCTCCACCAAGCCCCCTTCGTAGCCCTATCGCCCTCTGAGGTTCAGCCGCGCGCGACGGCCTCGTACGGATGGACCCGCGCGGACGAGGACAGTACGAGCGCGAAGGAGCCGAGCGATCTCCCCAACGGCGAGCGGAGTCGAACGGACCTCGACACTGTCCGCCGCATGAGCGCGTTGGAGGAATCACGTCGACCCCGAGCAGGCCGTGCCTTCCGGGCGGACGCTCCCGCACGGCCCCGGAAATGTTTTGACGGTGCTTATATAAGTGCTGTTACATCGTGGGCATGGCGAGCAGAGAACCGGCGACCGGCCCCGCGGCGTACGACCCCTCCGAGGAGAGCGTGTGGCGGCCGCTGCGGCTGCTGCTCGGCTCGATGGACGACGACATCGCCCGCGTCTACGCCGACGCCGCGCTCGACGGCATCCGGCCCACCCATGTGATGGAACTGCTGCGGCTGCACGCCCGCGGCCCGATGACCATCACCGAGCTGGCCGCCTCCGTGCACCTGACCCACTCCGCGGTCAGCCAGAAGGTCGCCGCGCTGCGCAAGGCCGGGATGGTCCGTACGGTGCCCGGGGCGGACGCCCGCACCAAACGGGTCGCCCTCACCGCGAAGTCCCGCCGCATCATGCCCCGGCTGGCCGCGGAGTGGCAGGCCACCGAACAGGCCCTGGTCGAGCTGGAAGCCGAACTGCCGTACCCGCTCAGCCGGGTGGTGGCCGACATCGGGCAAGCCCTGGAGCGCCGCAGCTTCCACGACCGGATCACCGCACTGCTCGCGCGGGACCCGGCATGGCAGTGAGGCACCTGCTGGTCGACACCACCCCGCTGCGCGTCTCCCCGGCGTTCCGGCGGCTGTGGACCGGCCGCGCGCTGTCCGGCTTCGGCGGGCAGATGACGCTCGTCGCCGTCATGTACCAGGTGTGGCAGTCGACCGGCAGCACCGTGTGGACCGGCGCCGTCGGCCTGGCCCAGGCGATCCCGGTGGTCGCCCTCGGCCTGCCGGCCGGCGCGGTCGCGGACCGGGTGGACCGGCGCCGGCTCTGCCTGGTGATGGCCGTCGGCCAGGCGGCCTGCTCGGTGCTGCTCGCCGTCCAGGGGCTCGGCGGGCGCTTCCCGGCGGCCGCCGTGCTCGGCCTGGTCGCCGTGCAGTCGTCGTTCGGCGCGTTCTCCGGACCCGCGTCCGGCACGTTCCTGCCCCGGCTGCTCCCGAAGGAGTCGCTCGCCGCCGGACTCGCCCTGAACCGGGTCGCGTTCCAGGGGCAGATGCTCCTCGGCCCCGCGCTCGGCGGCCTGGTGATCGGCGCCTGGGGCGTCGGCGGCTGCTACCTGGTCGACGCGCTCTCCTTCACCGCCGGCCTCTACGGCCTGATCGGGCTGCCCGCGATGCTCCCCGGTGACGAACCGGCCCGGCCCGGACTGCGCGGTGTCGCCGACGGCCTGGCCTTCCTCGCCCGCACCCCGGCGGTGCGCGGCGCCCTGCTCACCGACCTGGCCGCCACCGTGCTGTCCATGCCGATCAGCCTCTTCCCGCTGGTCAACGCCGAACGCTTCGGCGGCAACCCGCGCACCCTCGGGCTGTTCCTCACCGCGGTCGCGGTCGGCGGGATCGGCGCCTCCGTGCTGTCCGGGTCCTTCACCCGGCTACCGCGCCCCGGCCTGGTGATGCTCTGCGGGTCGGCGCTGTGGGGCGTCGCGCTGACGCTCTTCGGCCTGTCGACGCGGCCATGGGTGGGGCTGGCCTGCCTGGTGGTGGCCGGCGCCGCCGACACGGTCGCGGTGGTCTCGCGCGGCACCATCGTGCGGCTGCACACCCCGAGCGCGCTGCTCGGCCGGGTCGGCGCGGCCGAACAGATCGTCGGCCAGGCCGGCCCGGACCTCGGCAACATGCGCGGCGGCCTGGTCGCGCACGCCTGGTCGGGTACGGCCGCGCTGGTCAGCGGCGGCGTCCTGTGCGTGGCCGCGGTCGCGATGGTCGCCGCGCGCACCCCGGGCCTGCGCCTGGCCCCCACCCACCCGGTCGACGCCCCTACGACCTGACCCCCGCTGGCACCCGGCCGCCCCCGAGCCCGGCGCCACCCCCGAGCCCCGGCCGCCCCGAGCCCGGCGCCACCCCGGAGACGTGCCCGGCCCGCGCCCGGACGCGCGCCCCGCCGTCCGGCCCCGTTCGCGCCCCCATCCCCGCCCCCGTTCCCGCCACATCGCTGTAACACCGGAGCCGTAAGGTGTGGGGCCGCACGTGTGAGGCGCCCTCAACGGTGCCGCGTTGCCTCGCGTCCACTCGTTCGTTGAGCGACTATGGATGTGTTCATGCCCGAACCCCAAAAGGGAGGGCATACCCCAGAGGATGACCAGGTATGCGCCGATCGGGCGACTCTTTCTCCTCCCAGCCGACACCGTCAAACATCATTTTTTCCCGATCACCCGATGAGGAGCAGGTCGTGGGGCATACCCTGAGCCGGGTGGAAGACTCACCCGCAGCGCCGTCCGGCGCGCATGCCGAGGCCGTACTGACCGATGCGCTGCGTGCCGAACTGATCGCTTTCCGCCGCGACCTGCACCGCCACCCCGAGCTCGGCCGGCAGGAGTTCCGTACCACCGAGCAGGTCAGAGCCCGCCTGGAGCGGGCCGGGCTGAGCCCGCGCGTGCTGCCGGCCGGCACCGGACTGGTCTGCGACATCGGCTCCGCCGACGACGGCCGGCCGCGGCTCGCGCTGCGCGCCGACCTCGACGCGCTGCCGGTGCCGGACACCAAGGCGGTCCCGTACCGCTCCACCGTCGAGGGCCGCGCACACGCCTGCGGGCACGACGCGCACACCACGATCGTGCTCGGCACCGGCCTGGTGCTCGCCGAACTCGACCGGCAGGGGCGGCTGCCGCGCCCGGTGCGGCTGGTCTTCCAGCCCGCCGAGGAGGTCATGCCCGGCGGCGCGCTCGACGCGATCAAGGCCGGCGTGCTCGACGGGGTGGAACGCATCCTCGCGGTGCACTGCGACCCGAAGGTCGAGGTCGGCCGGATCGGGCTGCGGGTCGGCCCGATCACCTCGGCCGCGGACAAGCTGAAGCTGTCGCTGGACGGCCCCGGCGGCCACAGCGCGCGGCCGCACCTGACCACCGACCTGGTGATGGCCACCGCGAAGCTCGCCACCGAACTGCCGGCCGCGCTCGCCCGCCGGGTCGACCCGCGCTCGGGCCTGAGCATCGTGTGGGGCCGGATCGAGTCCGGGCACGCGGCGAACGTCATCCCGCAGCACGCCGAACTCGAAGGCACCGTCCGCTGCCTGGAGCTGGGCGCCTGGCACGACGCCCCCGACTTGGTGCACGAGGTGATCGACCAGGTCGCCGCGATGTACCGGGCCAAGTGCGAGATCACCTACCAGCGCGGGGTGCCGCCGGTGGTCAACGAGGCGACGTCGGTGGAACTGCTGCGCGACGCCATGGTGGGCCGGTTCGGCGCCCACAGCGTGGAGGACACCGAACAGAGCCTGGGCGGCGAGGACTTCTCCTGGTACCTGGAGCACGTGGACGGCGCGCTGGCCCGGCTCGGTGTGCGGCCGGTCGGCGACACCGCCAAACGTGATCTGCACCAGGGTGACTTCGACATCGACGAGGGCGCCATCGCGGTCGGCGTGGAACTGTTCACCGCCGCTGCGCTGCTGTCCTGACTGGCGGTGAAGCCCCGGCTACCGGGGCTTCACCTGGTCGAAATGCGTCGATCCGATAACGGGTCTTCATGCGGTCTTTACCTGGGATCTACGCGCGTTAAGCTCCGGCTTAGCCAGCGCCGGATGGGGCGCTTTCGAACTGAAGGGGACCCTCTTGCGCCGGGTATCCAAGATCGCTGCCGCGGGCGTGGTGTCCGCGGCCCTCGCGCTGACCGCCACCGCCTGCGGCAGCAGCTCCACCGACAGCGGCAGCAAGGACAAGGGCGTCGGCATGGCCTACGACGTCGGCGGTCGTGGCGACCACTCCTTCAACGACTCCGCGGCCCGTGGCATGGACAAGGCCACCAAGGAGTTCAAGCTCGGCGAGAAGGAGCAGACCGCCAGCCAGGACGAGACCGAGTCCGACCGCGAGGAGCGGCTGGACCAGCTCGCCGGGGCGGGCTACAACCCGGTGATCGCGGTCGGGTACACCTACGGCGACGCGGTCACCGCGATAGCCAAGAAGTACCCCGACACCACCTTCGCCATCGTCGACTCCGTGGTGGCCGCGAAGAACGTCGACAGCATGGTCTTCGCCACCGAGCAGAGCTCGTACCTCGCCGGGGTGGCCGCCGCGCTGAAGACCAAGACCAACAAGGTCGGCTTCATCGGCGGCGTGCACAACACCCTGATCGGCACCTTCCAGGCCGGCTTCGACCAGGGCGTCAAGGACACCAAGCCCTCGGTCCAGGTCACCGACCAGTACCTGTACGAGACCGACTCCAAGGGCTTCGCCGACCCGGCCGCCGCCACCGGCAAGGCCAAGGGCATGCTCGACAAGGGCAACGACGTCATCTACACCGCGGCCGGCCTGTCCGGCGACGGTTCGATCCAGACGATCGCCGGCAAGCCCGGCACCTGGGCGATCGGCGTCGACTCCGACCAGTACCAGGACCCGGCGCTGGCGAAGTACAACAAGCAGATCCTCACCTCGGCGGTGAAGAACGTCGATGTGGCCGTGTACGACCTGATCAAGTCGGTGCACGACGGCAAGCCGAAGACCGGCACCAACACCTACGACCTCGCCAACGGCGGTGTCTCGCTGTCCACTTCGGGTGGCTTCATCACCGACATCCAGGCGCAGCTCGACGCCGCCAAGCAGAAGATCGTCTCGGGGGCGATCAAGGTCAAGTCGACTCCGTGACCCACCCCGGGGTCACGCGGTGGCCCACCCGGGTCGCTCGCTGACCCGCTCCGGGTGAACCGGTAGTCCACGGCAGGACCGCAGCGCGGAGGCTCGGCAGGGGGGTTGCTCCGGCACCCCCTTGCCGGGCCTTCCTCTTGCCGTTCCCTTGCCGTCTCGTTGCCGTGGCTGCCCGCCTGCTGTGGATCTCTGCCGCAACGCGCGTAGATTCACCTCGGCGCGATACCTTCACCCCCACGTTCTGCCCGCCCGAGCTTTCCCCGAGGGGAGTGCGCCATCAACGCGTCCACGAGTCCACCCGCGCCGATCCCGTCGCAGCCGCCGCAACCCGGCAGCGCGGCCGCGGTCGAGCTGCGCGGCATCACCAAGCGCTTCCCCGGGGTCGTCGCCAACCACGACATCGACATCACCGTGCGCGGTGGCACCGTGCATGCCCTCGTGGGCGAGAACGGCGCCGGCAAGTCCACCCTGATGAAGATCCTCTACGGCATGCAGAAGCCGGACGAGGGCACCATCGCGATCAACGGCGAGCAGGTCTCCTTCGGCGACCCGGGCGCCGCGATCGCCCGCGGCATCGGCATGGTGCACCAGCACTTCATGCTCGCCGACAACCTGACCGTGCTGGAGAACATCGTGCTGGGCAGCGAGAAGCTGCACGGCATCGGCGGCCGGGCCAAGGCGAAGATCACCGAGATATCCGACGCGTACGGCCTGGGGGTGCGGCCCGACGTCCTCGTGGAGGACCTGGGCGTGGCCGACCGCCAGCGGGTGGAGATCCTCAAGGTCCTCTACCGCGGCGCCCGCATCCTCATCCTCGACGAGCCCACCGCGGTCCTGGTGCCGCAGGAGGTCGACGCGCTCTTCGAGAACCTGCGCGGGCTGAAGTCCCAGGGCCTGACGGTCATCTTCATCTCGCACAAGCTCGGCGAGGTGCTCTCGGTCGCCGACGAGATCACCGTCATCCGGCGCGGCACCACCGTCGGCAGCGCGGACCCCGCGCACACCACCGCCAAGCAGCTCGCCGAACTGATGGTCGGCAGCGAACTGCCCTCGCCGGAGACCCGCGAGTCCACCGTCACCGACGAGGCGATGCTCAGCGTCGCCGGCCTGCGGCTGGCCGCGGTCGACCCGGAGGGCGTCGAGCGCATCCTGCTGGACGACGTCGGGTTCACCATCCACAAGGGCGAAGTGCTCGGCATCGCGGGCGTCGAGGGCAACGGCCAGGCCGAACTGGTCGAGGCGATCATGGGCATCCGCGCGCTGGACGCCGGTTCGCTCGTGCTGGACGGCCGGGACATCACCACCGTGCCGACCCGGCGCCGCCGCGAGGACGGCATCGGCTACATCCCCGAGGACCGGCACCGGCACGGCCTGCTGCTGGAAGCGCCGCTGTGGGAGAACCGCATCCTCGGCCACGTCACCGAGCAGCCCAACAGCCGGGGCTTCCTGATCGACCCGGCCGCCGCCCGCCGCGACACCGAGCGGATCGTCCGCGAGTACGACGTGCGCACCCCCGGTATCGAGGTCACCGCGGCCTCGCTGTCCGGTGGCAACCAGCAGAAGCTGATCGTCGGGCGCGAGATGAGCCACCTGCCGAAGCTGCTGATCGCCGCGCACCCGACCCGGGGCGTGGACGTCGGCGCGCAGGCGCAGATCTGGGACCAGATCCGCGAGGCCCGCCGCGAGGGCCTGGCGGTCCTGCTGATCTCCGCGGACCTGGACGAGCTGATCGGCCTGTCCGACACGCTGCGGGTGATGTACCGGGGCCGGTTGGTCGCGGACGCCGATCCGTCGACGATCACCCCGGAGCAACTGGGTTCGGCGATGACCGGCGCCGCGTCCGGCCACCTTGAGCGGCAGACCGGGGACGCCGGTCCGGCCGGAGCGGCCGAGCCGGCCGGGGGAGAGGACCGATGAAGAAGTTCGACAAGGACCGCGCCCTACTGGGGATCGCCGCGCCGGTGCTGGCCGTGGTCAGCGCGCTGGTGGTCACCGCGCTGGTGCTGCTGGCCACCGGCAAGGAGCCGTTCCACGCGTTCAACGTGATGGCCACCTACGGCAGCAAGTCCAACAGCCAGGTCTACATCCTCAACAAGGCCACCACGTACTACCTGGCCGGCCTCGCGGTCGCCGTCGGCTTCCGGATGAACCTGTTCAACATCGGTGTCGACGGGCAGTACCGGCTGGCGGCGTTCTTCGCGGCCGTGGTCGGCGGCGCGCTGTCCATCCCGGGCATCGTCGAGGTGCCCGTGATCATCCTGACCGCGATGGCGGTCGGCGCGGCGTGGGCGGCGATCGCCGGCGTGCTGAAGGTGACCCGCGGGGTCAGCGAGGTCATCTCCACGATCATGCTGAACTCGATCGCGGGCATCGTGATCGGCTACTTCCTGCAAGGCGGCCGGCTCGGCGTGCTCGACAAGAACGCCAACATGGTGTCCACCAAGCCGATTCCGGTCTCCAGCCACCTGTTCAGCTTCAAGACCGCCACCGATCCGATCTTCGGCTTCATCGTCTTCGCGGTGCTGGCCGGCGTCGTCTACTGGTTCCTGCTCTCCCGCACCCGCTTCGGCTTCGACCTGCGGGCGGTCGGCCGCTCGGAGTCCGCGGCCGAGGCGAGCGGGGTCAGCGTCAAGCGGATGGTGATCAGCAGCATGCTGATCTCCGGCGCCATGGCGGGCCTGGTCGGCATGCCGACGCTGCTCAACCAGTCCTACGACTACGGCACCGACTTCCCGACCGGCATCGGCTTCACCGGGATCGCGGTCGCCCTGCTGGGCCGCAACAACCCGATCGGCATCGGCGTCGGCGCGCTGCTGTGGGCGTTCCTCGAACGCTCCTCCGCGGGCCTGGAGTTCCAGGGGTACGACAAGGAGATCGTCGGCGTCATCCAGGGCGTGATCGTGCTCGCGGTGGTCATCGCGTACGAACTGGTGCGCCGCTACGGCCTCACCCGGCAGCAACGCCAGGTCGGCGCGGAACTCGCCGCGGCCGGCGCGGGCAGTGACGACAAGCAGGAGGTCGCGGCATGAGTGCCACCACGACTCAGACGCCGCCGCCCGCCGCGCCGCGGGTGAAGCCCGCGGGCCGGGCGAACGGGCGGATCAAGCTCACCCTGCCGGTGGTCCTGCTGATCATCGCGGGCGCGCTGATCGCGGTCTCCGCGGTGCGCGCGGTCACCGGCGCGGAGGACGTCACCTCCTCCGGGCAGGTCGCGGGCGCGCTGGCCAGCGCGGTGCCGATCGGCCTGGCGGGCCTGGCCGGCCTGTGGTCGGAACGGGCCGGGGTGGTCAACATCGGCCTCGAGGGCATGATGATCCTCGGTACGTTCTTCGGCGCGTGGGCGGGCTGGCAGACCAACGCGTGGGTCGCGGTGCTGGCCGGCGTCCTCGGCGGCGCCCTGGGCGGCCTGGTGCACGCGATCGTCACCATCACCTTCGGGGTGGACCACATCGTGGCCGGTGTCGCGATGAACATCCTCGCCGCCGGCGTCACCTCCTACCTCGCCAAGCGCTGGTTCAACGTCGGCGAGGCCGCGCGCAAGGGCGGCACGCCCAAGCAGTCGCCACAGCTGGACAACGCCAAGCAGTTCACCGTGCCCGGCCTCTCGCACTGGCTGGACAGCGTGGAGAAACACCACTGGTTCGTCATCTCCGACCTCGCCGGGATGATCGGCGGCCTGGTGACCGACATCTCCGCGATCACGCTGCTGGCCATCGTGCTGTTCGTGGCGACGTTCTTCATCCTGTGGCGCACGCCGTTCGGGCTGCGGCTGCGGTCCTGCGGCGAGAACCCGGTGGCCGCCGAGTCGCTGGGCGTCAACGTCTACACGTACAAGTACGCCGCGGTGATCATCTCCGGCGGGCTCGCCGGACTCGGCGGGGTGTTCCTCGCCATGAGCACGCACTTCTACCTCGAAGGGCAGACCGGCGGCCGCGGCTACATCGGTCTGGCCGCGATGATCTTCGGCAACTGGCGGCCGGGCGGTCTGGCCATGGGCGCCGGGCTCTTCGGCTACGCCGACAGCCTCCAACTGCGCAACGGCGGCCCGTCGGTGCACGCGCTGCTGCTGCTGATCGCGGTGCTGCTGCTGGCCATGGCGGTGTGGAAGTTCTACCGCGGCGCGCGGATCGGCGCGGCCGTGGCGCTGGGCTTCGCGGTGCTGCTGGCAGTCTGGTACATGCTGACCGACTCCGTGCCCGACGAGATCGTGGAGGGCACGCCGTATGTCGTGACGCTGCTGGTCATGGGCCTGTCGGCACAACGGCTACGGATGCCGAAGGCGGACGGCCTCCCGTACCGGAAGGGGCAGAGCGGATGACGGACGACACCGGAGGACCGGCCGAGGGCGGGTTCGACGGGCGCGGCGGGGCCGGGCCGCTGCCGGGGACCGGCGCGCTGCCGGCCGCCGCGGCGGTGCCCGGGCCCGACGTGGACTGGAAGGCGCTGCGCAGCGCCGCCCGGGAGGCCATGGAGCGGGCGTACGCGCCCTACTCGGGCTTCCCGGTCGGCGCGGCCGCGCTCACCGACGACGGCCGCACCGTGGTCGGCTGCAACGTGGAGAACGCCGCCTACGGGGTCGCGCTGTGTGCCGAGTGCGGGCTCGTCTCGGCGCTGCACGCCTCCGGCGGCGGCCGGCTGGTCGCCTTCTCCTGCTCCGACCTGCGCGGCGACCTGCTCATGCCGTGCGGGCGCTGCCGGCAACTGCTGTGGGAGCACGGCGGCCCCGAAATGCTCGTCGACACCCCGCGCGGGGTACGGCCGATGAGCGATGTCCTGCCCGACGCCTTCGGACCCGAAGACCTCAACCGCTAGGAACCCCCGTTTCATGGACGCCATTTCCGTCATCCGTGCCAAGCGCGACCGCGGCCGGCTCGGCGACGAGCAGATCGACTGGGTGATCGACGCCTACACCCGCGGCGAGGTCGCCGACGAGCAGATGTCGGCGCTGGCCATGGCGATCCTGCTCAACGGCATGGACCGGGCCGAGATCGCCCGCTGGACCGCCGCGATGATCGCCTCCGGCGAGCGGATGGACTTCTCCGGGCTGGCCCGGCCCACCGCCGACAAGCACTCCACCGGCGGGGTCGGCGACAAGATCACGCTGCCGCTGGCACCGCTGGTCGCCGCCTGCGGCGCGGCCGTGCCGCAGCTGTCCGGGCGCGGCCTGGGCCACACCGGCGGCACCCTCGACAAGCTGGAGTCCATCCCGGGCTGGCGGGCCTCGCTCGGCAACGACGAGATGCTCGCGGTCCTCGCCGACGTCGGCGCCGTGATCTGCGCCGCCGGGGACGGGCTGGCGCCGGCCGACAAGAAGCTGTACGCGCTGCGGGACGTGACCGGGACCGTCGAGTCGATCCCGCTGATCGCCTCCTCGATCATGTCCAAGAAGATCGCCGAGGGCACCGGCGCGCTCGTCCTGGACGTCAAGGTCGGCTCCGGCGCGTTCATGAAGTCCCTCGACGACGCCCGCGAGTTGGCGTCCACCATGGTCGGGCTCGGCACCGACCACGGGGTGCGCACCGTCGCGCTGCTCACCGACATGTCCACCCCGCTCGGCCGCACCGCGGGCAACGCGCTCGAAGTACGCGAGTCCGTCGAGGTGCTGGCCGGCGGCGGCCCCGCCGACGTCGTCGAGCTCACCCTCGCGCTCGCCCGCGAGATGCTCGACGCCGCAGGGCTGGCCGACGCCGACCCCGCCAAGGCGCTCGCCGACGGTTCCGCGATGGACGCGTGGCGCCGGATGATCAAGGCGCAAGGCGGCGACCCCGGGGCCGCCCTGCCCGTCGCCCGCGAGCAGCACGTCCTGGCGGCTCCCGCGAGTGGCGTTCTCACCGTGCTCGACGCCTACGCCGTCGGCGTCGCCGCCTGGCGGCTCGGGGCCGGCCGCGCCCGCAAGGAGGACTCCGTCCAGGCGGGTGCGGGTATCGAACTGCACGCCAAACCGGGTGATGTGGTCACCCAGGGCGCCCCTCTCCTCACCCTCCACACCGACACCCCGGAGAAGTTCGAGGGCGCCCTGGAGGCGTTGAACGACGCCTTCTCGATCGCCCCGGCCGGCACGTCCTTCACCCCGCCGCCGATCGTCCTCGACCGCATCGCCCGCGCATGACGGTGTGCTGACCCCCCGGGCTGCCCGTCCACGCCGTCACGGGACCGCGAGGTCCCGTGGCACGCGGGACGGGGCAGCCGGGCGGGTCGGGGGCGGGCTTCACGCCCTCAGGGAGCGGCCGAAGCCCGAGGCCAGGGGCATCCGCAGACCCAGGGGCGGCGGAGCCGCGAGCGCGTCGGCGACGGGACGCGCGAAGGGCCGCTCCAGGAGGGAGCCGAGGACGAAGTCCGCGGTGAGCGCGAAGACTTCCGGCCGGTGGTGGTGCAACCCGTGCCCATCGGTGTGCACCTCGAACCTGCACACCTCGCGGTTGACCTTCTTCGCCCGCTCGGCGAGCCCGTACGACAACTCCGGGTCGGTCGTGGCGTCGTCGGTGCCGTGCACGATCAGCACCTGCCGCCCGTTGAGCTGCTTCACCGGCTCCGGCTCGGGCCCCTCCGGCAGCCAGGGTGCGAGCGCGACGACGGAACGCACGGCGGAGTGCCCGCCGGCGTGGAGTGCCGCCCGCGCGCCCATGTCCAGCCCGACCAGGCACACGGGCACGTCGCCGTAGCGGCGCACCGCCTCGCTGACCGCCCACTCCGCGTCCTCCGCGGGGTGCGCGTGGCCGCCGTTCCAGCCGCGGAAGCGGTAGTGCACGACGTGCGCCGCCACCCCGTCGGCCGCGCCGGCCCGTACGAGGTGCCGGGCCAGCGGCCATATCGCGGCCGCGGCCATCGGAGAACGCCGGCGGGTGCTCAGCGCGTTGCCGCCCGGCAGCGCGAGCACCACCGCGCGTACGGTCGGCACTTCGGCACGCTGCTCGCGCTGCCGGGGCACGAGACCGGGTGCGACCTGCCGCCCGAGTCGCGCGCCACGTGCCGGTAATGCTTGCGAAGCCATGGCGCAACGATGGCAGACAGGAGGGTGTGCGTTCGATGGCCAAGCGGAAAATAGTTGGCCCGAACACGATATCTACGCGCGTAGGGGCTATCGTTCGGTCATGGAGAACGCCACACCGAACCTCCCCGCGGGGGAGCAGATCCGCCGTGCCCCGAAAGTCCTGCTCCACGACCACCTCGACGGCGGGCTGCGGCCCGGCACGATCGTGGACATCGCGCGAGCGACCGGATACCGAGCGCTGCCCGAGACCGACCCGGACAAGCTCGGCCGTTGGTTCCGCGAGGCGGCCGACTCCGGCTCCCTGGAACGCTATCTGGAGACGTTCACGCACACCTGCGCGGTGATGCAGACCCGCGACGCGCTGGTCCGGGTCGCGGCGGAGTGCGCCGAGGACCTGGCCGCCGACGGCGTGGTCTACGCCGAGGTGCGGTACGCCCCCGAGCAGCACCTGGAGGGCGGGCTCACCCTGGAGGAGGTCGTCGAGGCGGTCAACGAGGGCTTCCGCGAAGGCGAGCGGCGCGCCCGCGAGGATGGCAACCGGATCAGGGTCGGCGCCCTGCTGACCGCGATGCGGCACGCCGCCCGCTCCCAGGAGATCGCCGAACTCGCCAACCGCTACCGGGACCTGGGCGTCGTCGGCTTCGACATCGCCGGCGCCGAGGCGGGCTTCCCGCCCACCCGGCACCTGGACGCGTTCGACTACCTCAAGCGCGAGAACAACCACTTCACCATCCACGCCGGCGAGGCGTTCGGGCTGCCGTCGATCTGGCAGGCCCTCCAGTGGTGCGGCGCGGACCGGCTCGGCCACGGGGTGCGGATCATCGACGACATCACGGTCGACGACGACGGCGTGCACCTGGGCCGGCTCGCCTCCTACGTCCGCGACAAGCGGGTGCCGCTGGAGATGTGCCCGACCTCCAACCTGCAGACCGGCGCGGCCTCCTCCTACCGGGAGCACCCGATCGGGCTGCTGCGGCGGCTGCACTTCAGGGTCACGGTCAACACCGACAACCGGCTGATGTCCGGGACCAGCATGAGCGAGGAGTTCGCCCACCTGATCGAGGCGTTCGGATACACCTTCGACGACATGCAGTGGTTCACCGTCAACGCGATGAAGTCCGCGTTCATCCCTTTTGACGAACGACTCGCCATGATCAACGAGGTGATCAAGCCCGGATACGCCGAACTCAAGGCCGAGTGGCTGTTCGCACCGGGTGTCGCCGTACCGCCCGTGGCCAGCGGTTCCGCCGCCGGGCGGGGCTGATCGGAGCGGTGGCGCGGCGTGACCCGCCAAAAGGTCACGGCCGCGCCATGCCGCTTGCACACGACGCGTTCGGCTGACTACGTTCCGACGTCATGCAGACCCTCACCAAGAAGACCCTCACGACCGCCGCCCTCGGCCTGGCTGTCACCGCCGCCGCGGCCGGTACCGCCTCCGCCGCCGGCCTGGTGCAGTCGAGCGACGCCCTCGCGCCGGTCGGCTCGGCCGCCAACCTGGTGCCCGGTGCCACGTCCACGGTGTCCGGTGCGCAGACCGCGCTCAGCAACGGGACGACAGCGCTGCCGACGGGTTCGGCGAGCAACCTGCTGCCGTCGAACAACCACGTCTCGGGCAACTCCCTCGGCCCGGCCACCGGCCTGCTCGGCGGGCTCCCGGTCGGGGGCTGACCGCTTCTCGGGGTGCCCTGACCCTCCCGGGCGCCCCGGTCCGCCGGTTGCGGGACCTCGCGTCCGGCGGTGGCCGCTCGTGCGCCGCGCTCCGCGCTCCTGAGTCCGTGGCCGTCCTTCCGTGGAAGGACGGCCACGGCAGGAGGCGCGGAGCGCTGTGCTTTCCGAGCTTTCCGAGGGCTTCGCGCGCACCCGGGCGACCCGCGCACCTTTGCCGCAGCGGACCCTGGCGGTCAGCCGACCCTGGCGGTCAGGGCACGCTCGCGGGCACGGGCTCGCGGGCCGGGGGAGCCGGCTCGGTCGTGCGCAGGAGGCGGCGCCTGGCCGCGGGAACGACCAGCAGGTGGGCCGCGGCGACGCCCACCGTGTTGAGGATCAGCGCGTCGATGTCGAAGATCTGCCCGGGAACCATCGTCTGGGAGAACTCCAGCAGCATCGACACCATCAGACCGGCGAAGACCGTACGGACGAAGGACGCGAGCGCCGACGCCTCCGCGCGCCCGCCGGCCATCGGCAGCAGGACGCCGAGCGGCGCCAGCAACCCGAGCCCCGCGCCGAGCCGCTGGGCGGCCTCGACCGGGCCTCTCGCGAGGTCGTCGCGGATCGTGTCGAGCGGCCGCAGGTTGGGCGCGGACACCCAGGCCACGTAATGCGGCCGCAGCAGCAGCCACCCGATCAACACCAGATACGCGGCGGTGAGCAGCAGCCCGGCCGCGCGCACCCTGAAGACGAAGCCGTCGTGCCGCACGTTCTCGATGACGTCCGGGCCGTGCGTGCCGGTTCCCGTTCCGCTACCGCGACACGCCTTTCACCTGCGTGATCCCGATCACAAGGTGCTCCCGGGACCGGCGGGCGACGCCCCGCCGCCCCGCGCCCGGGCGGTCAACTGACGGGCGTGCCCGCGCTGTCCGCCGCGTCGGAGCGGGTGCGCAGATCCGGCGTGCACGTGTACGAGCGCAGCTTGCTGTCCGGCCCGGGGCCGCCGAGGACCACCGAACCGCCGGGCGAGATCAGCGGATCGGCGGCCAGCGTGCAGACGATCTGGGCGAGCGCGAAGGACGGCAGGTCCTGCGGCCGGTCGTTGAGCAGCAGCGCGTCCTTGTGGTCGCCCTGCCCGGTCGCGAAGACCTCAAGGGTGCCGGGCACCGCCGTGGAGAACCCGCCCTTGCTCTCGGCGGTGCGCGGGCTGATCTGGAGCTGGGCGAGGAGCAACCTGACCTCGTTGAAGCGGTCGATCCGGCCGTCCCGCACTTCGACGCTGCGGCTGACCGGTGTGACCTGGGTGTTGCAGACCAGGTAGATCTTCTCGGCCATCGCGTCCGGTCCGGGGGTGGCGGGCGCCTTGGGCGGCGCGCAGGCCACCCGGGAGGGCGCGGGGCCGTCGTCCACCGGCACGGTGGTGGTGCGGATGCCGCACCCGGCCAGCGCGGTCAGCGCGGCGCACGAAGCCGCCAGAACGGCCACGGACCCGCGCGGGGTGCGTATCCGGCCACCGGGGCGCACCCGCCGCCCGCCGGGCCGTGTGGCGCCCGCCGGAGCGTTCCTCGCCGTCATCACGCGCTCCCCGCCGGCCCGTCGGTGCCGCCCGCGCGGTCACCCGCGCCGTTCCTGCCGGCCGAGCCGGCGGTTCCGGCCCCCGCGGGCCCGTCGCTCCCGCCGTTCCCGCCGCCCGCCCGGCTCGCCTCGGTGGCGCCGCTCGGGCCGCGCCCACCGCCGCCCGCGCCCTCCGCGCCGTCCTCGCCCTCGTCCGCCCGCGGCCGTACCGGCATGCGCAGCGTGAACACGGCGCCGCCGTGCGGGCCGTTGGCGGCCGTGATGTCGCCGCCGTGGATGTGGGCGTTCTCCATCGCGATGGACAGGCCCAGGCCGCTGCCCTCGGAGCGGGCCCGGGAGGCGTCGGCCTTGTAGAAACGGTCGAAGACGTGCGGCAGCACGTCCTCGGGGATGCCGGGGCCGCGGTCGGAGACCACGATCACGATCTCGCCGTCCTCGCCGCCCTCCCGGCGCAGGGTGACCCGTACCGGGGAGCCGCCGTGCTTGAGCGCGTTGCCGATCAGGTTCGCCATGATCACGTCGAGCCGGCGCGGGTCGATGGTGGCCAGCAGCCCGCGCGGCGCGTCCAGTTCCACCGAGTCCAGCCAGGCCCGCGCGTCCATGCACGCCATGATCATGTCGGCGACGTCGACCTCGTCGACCCGCAGCTTCGCCGTCCCGGCGTCGAACCGGGTGACCTCCATCAACGTCTCCACCAGTTCGTTCAGCCGCCGGGTCTCGCTGACCACCAGCCGTACCGCCGGGGCGATCATCGGGTCCAGCGCGTCCGCCTCGTCCTCCAGCACGTCGGTGACCGCGGTGATGGCGGTCAGCGGGGTGCGCAGCTCGTGCGACATGTCGGCCACGAAGCGGCGGCTGGCGGCCTCGCGGGCCCGCAACTCCTCGACCCGGCCCTCCAGCTGCTCGGCGGCGTTGTTGAAGGTCCGCGACATCTCGGCGAGTTCGTCGGTGCCCGACACCTTCAGCCGGGTGTCCAACTGCCCCTCGCCGAGCCGCTTGGCGGCCTCGCCCAGCCGCCGCACCGGGCGCAGCACCGCGGAGCCGGCCGCCTGCGCCAGCAGGGCCGCGCCGATCAGGGCCAGCAGCGTGGCGATGCCCAGCGACCACGCGAGCGAGTTGAGGTCCTTGCGCTCGGCGTCCAGGGACTTGAGCATGTAGCCGGTCGGGCCGTTGTCGTTGATCCGCGCGCCCGCCACCAGATAGGGGTGGTCCTCCAGCGAGATCCGCTCCCAGTGCAGGTGGTAGCGGTCGTCGTCCTTCGTGTGCTTGGTGTTCACCGCCCGCACCAGCGACGCGGGCACGTCGTCCATCGAGAACGTGCTCCCGTCCGACTGCTCCGCGCACCGCCCGTCGGCCGAGGAGTCGATCAGGATGACCTGATACGTGTCCGGGCCGCCGATCCGGTTCGCGGCCATGCCCAGCGACTCGCAGGTCGGCTGCACCGGCAGCGAGGCGGCGTTGCGCTGCAACGAGTCGCGGAAGTCGTCGAGCGCGCTGTTCTGCGCCCGCGTCAGCACCGCGTCGCGGTTGAGCCAGTACGCGATGCCCGACACCGACACCGCCGCGGTCAGCGCCACCAGCGCGAACACCGCGATCAGCCGCAGCCGCAGGCTGGTCCAGCGCAACAGCCAGAACGGGCTGCCTTGGGCACGGCTCACTGAGGCGTGTCCAGGCGGTAGCCGACACCACGGACGGTACGGATCAGGGTCGGCGACGACGGTACGTCCTCGATCTTCGCGCGTAGCCGCTGCACGCAGGCGTCCACCAGCCGCGAGTCGCCGAGGTAGTCGTGCTCCCACACCAGCCGCAGCAGCTGCTGCCGCGACAGCGCCTGGCCCGGCCGCCGGCTCAGCTCCAGCAGCAACCGCAGCTCGGTCGGCGTGAGCTGCAGGTCCTGGCCGTCCTTGGTGACGGTCATCGCGCTGCGGTCGATCACGATCGCGCCGAACGCGGCCGAGTCGGTGCTGTCGCGCTCGCCGCGCCGCAGCACCGCGCGGATACGCGCGTCCAGCACGCGCGGCTGCACGGGCTTGATCACGTAGTCGTCGGCGCCGGACTCCAGGCCCACCACCACGTCGATGTCGTCGCTGCGCGCGGTGAGCAGGATGATCGGCAACTGGTCGGTGCGCCGGATACGCCGGCACACCTCGAAGCCGTCGATCCCGGGCAGCATCACGTCCAACACGATCAGGTCAGGGCGCTGCTCCTTGAGCAGTCTCAGCCCGTCCTCGCCCGTCGCAGCGGCCACCACGCGGTGACCCTGACGGGACAGGCCGAGTTCGAGACCCGTACGGATGGCGTCGTCATCCTCGATCAGCAACAGGAAAGGCACGGGCGCCATTGTTGCCTACCCGGGCAGGTGAGCGGGAAGGGGTCTCGCGGCATGGTTGTGCTCTCGTTGCAGACGGTGCCCCGTTTTCCGGTTGGGCACCGTCGTGGGTCGAGCCCACCGAGCGGCACCGAGACAGCCGGTCCGGGAGGTCCCGCACATACCCAGGGGCGCGGGGAACCGCGCGACCAGCCCCTACGGGCAGGTGGTCCCTCGACCGACGGAACGGGGCACCCGGGCGGGTCCGCCCAGCCACTTCGCGGGAGCCTCTGTGACGGGTCTGTGACACTCGGCGGACAGCCCGATGAAACTGGCCCGGCAGTCTTATGCCCATCGGAAGAACGCGACGCCACAAAGGCATCGACGCCGAAGACCACGCGGCAGGTTCCACCAACGGGGGCGCGATGATGAACGCACTGCACAGCACCACCACAACCGCAGTTCACACCGCGCACGCGCACCCCGGGTTCCGGGCCACGGAGATGTCCGGTGCTGCGAGCGGACGGGGGTACGTTCGCAGCACCGGACGCGCGACCACCTACCAGGCGCCCCGCCCGCGCCCCGCGCACATCGCGCCGGTCGACTCGGCGGAGCCCACCGACACCGCCACCGCGCCCGGCGCGGAGCGGGTGCCGGCGCAGGCCGGTACGGCACACTCCGCCGAGGCGGAGGCCGCGTTCACCGCATACGTGCAGGAGCGCCGGGCCTCCCTCTACGCCACCGCCTACCACCTCACCGGTGACCGTTTCGCCGCCGAGGACCTGTTGCAGAGCGCGCTGTTCTCCACGTACCGCGCCTGGGACCGGATCAGCGACAAGGCGGCCGTCGGCGGGTACCTGCGGCGCACCATGACCAACCTGCACATCAGCGCGTGGCGGCGGCGCAAGCTCAACGAGTACCCGACGGAGGAGCTGCCCGAGACGGTCGGCGACACCGACGAGATGGGCGGGACCGAGCTGCGGGCCGTGCTGTGGCAGGCGCTCGCGCGGCTGCCCGAGCAGCAGCGCACCATGCTGGTGCTGCGTTACTACGAGGGGCGTACCGACCCGGAGATCGCGGACATCCTCAACATCAGCGTCGGCACCGTGAAGAGCAGCATCTGGCGGTCGCTGCGGCGCATGCGGGAGGACGAGGCGCTGAGCTTCGGGCACAGCGAGGAGGACGCTTTCGGGGAGCTCGTCGCATAGTCCGGGGGGACACGGGGGACTGGGCCGGACGGCACGGAGGGGTGCCGTCCGGCCCTTACCCGTGCGTGCGGCGCCCCTGGCTGCCGGGTGGCCCGCGGGCGACCCCGGGGAGCGGTCAGCTGGGGACGGACGGCGCCGTGGTGGTGGTGCGGGCGGGCCGGGCGGAGTCCATCGCGGCGATACGGGAGAGGGTCTCGCGCTGGTCGCACGGCGTGCAGCCGAACCCGACCTGGCGCCCCACGATCGCGCGCTCCGCGCGGAAGAGGTGCCAGCCGCGCCGCATCAGGAAGCGCACCGACTTGCGCCCCTCGCGCAGGTCGCGCAGGAAGCGGCGCCACGCGGTCGTCGCGGGACTGCCGCGCAGGCAGATCGCGTCGGCCAGCAGCCCGAGTTCGCGGCAGCGCCCGACGATCTCGGCCGCGAAGATGCCCTCGGCGACGAAGTAGGGCGCCCCGGCGAGGTCCAGCCGGCTCCATCCGCTGATCGCGCTGGCCGAGATGTCGTAGCGCGGGGTGTCGGCGCTGCCGCGTTCGCACAGCTCGCCGATCGCGGCGACGGCGGCGTCCGCGTGCCAGGAGCCCGGCGCGTCCCAGTCGACCGCGTCGCCGCCGGGCAGCAGCGGGAGGGTCGGGTCGCCGTCCTCCTTGTAGAAGTCGTCGAGCGCGAGCACCGGCAGCCCGGTGCGGGCGGAGAGCGAGGACTTGCCCGAGCCGGACGGCCCGGCCAGCAGGATCACACGGGAACGGGGAGGTGGACTCACGGACAACGATTCTCCCGCAACCCCGCCCGGAGGGATGACCCGCGGTATGACAACTACCGTTCGCGGTCATTGCGTTACGCTGCGACAGCAACCACTACGTCGACAGGAGCCCGTTCCATGCCCTCGCTGCGCACCGCCCTCGTTCTCACGCTGACCGCCGCGGCGGCCGCGGTCGCCGTACCCGCGGCCACCGCCGTCGCCGCGGACGCCCCGGCGACGCTGCCCGACCTCCAGGGCGCCACCGGCACGCTCCCCACCTCCGGGATCACCTCCGCGCTGCCCACCCAGTCCGTGACCGGCGCCCTCGCCGACGGCGTCGCCCCCGTCCGCGACCTCAAGCTCGACCCGCTCAACAACACCACGGTCGACCCGCTCACCAACGGAGTCGGCTCCCAGGTCGCCGACTTCCGTCCCGTCTCCACCACCGACGCCACCGCCCCCCTCACCAACGGCGGCTCCCTGGGCACCCTCCCCCTCGTCGGCCCCGTCACCGGAGCCGTCACGCGCTGACGCCGGGAAGCGCGGCGCCGTCCTGCCGAGCCCGAAGGGACCCGCGGGCGCGGGGACCTGAGGTGTCACACCCCCATGGGGTGCCAGACCGTTTTGGTCTCCAGCCAGGCGGTCAGGCGGGAGGTGCCCGGGTCGGTGAGCCAGTTCTCGGTCGGGGAAGGGCGGCGGACGCGTTTGAGGTTGTCGGCCGCGGCGGCCTCGAGTTCGGCGGCGAGTTGGGGGGACGCGCCGGTGAGGTCGATCGCGTTGACGTCCTGGTGGGCCGCGAGGGGCGCGGCGATCTCGGCGGTGCGGCCGGAGAGGATGTTGACGACACCCGCGGGGACGTCGGAGGTCGCGAGGACCTCGCCGAGGGAGAGCGCCGGCAGGGGCGCGTGCTCGGCGGCGACCACGACCGCGGTGTTGCCGGTGGCGATCACCGGGGCGAGCACCGAGACCAGCCCGAGCAGCGAGGAGTCCTGGGGGGCCAGCACGGCGACCACGCCCGTCGGCTCGGGTGTGGACAGGTTGAAGTAAGGACCGGCAACCGGGTTGGCACCCCCTACCACCTGAGCGATCTTGTCCGTCCAGCCCGCGTACCAGACCCAGCGGTCCACCGCCGCGTCCACCACGGCCGCCGCCTTCGCCTTGGACAGCCCCTCGGCGTCGGCGACCTCGCGGACGTACTGCTCCCGCCGCCCCTCCAGCATCTCCGCGACGCGGTACAGCACCTGCCCGCGGTTGTACGCGGTCGCGCCCGACCAGCCCGCGACCGCCTTGCGCGCGGCGACCACCGCGTCCCGCGCGTCCTTGCGGGAGGCGAGCGGCGCGTTCGCCAGCCACGCCCCGCCGCCCCGGCCACCCTTGGAGTCCGTCACCTCGTACACCCGGCCGCTCTCGGAGCGGGGGAACTTGCCCCCGACGTACAGCTTGTAGGTCTTGAAGACGCTCAGCCGCGCCGCGCCTTCAGAACGCTCGGACACCGTCATCGGTCGAGCTCCCCTTCTTCCTCGCCACGCCCGCTCGTCGACTCGCCCGGCTCGGCGAGATACGCCGCCAGGCCGTGCCGGCCGCCCTCCCGGCCGTAGCCGGACTCCTTGTAACCGCCGAACGGTGAGGTCGGGTCGAACTTGTTGAACGTGTTCGCCCACACCACCCCCGCCCGCAGCTTGCTCGCCATCGACAGGATGCGCGAGCCCTTCTCGGTCCAGATCCCCGCGGACAGCCCGTACGGGGTGTTGTTCGCCTTCTCCACGGCCTCGGCGGGCGTGCGGAAGGTCAGCACCGACAGCACCGGGCCGAAGATCTCCTCCCGGGCGATCCGGTGCGCCTGGGTCACCCCGGTGAACAGGGTCGGCGCGAACCAGTAACCGGACTCGGGCAGTTCGCACCGCGGCGCCCACCGCTGCGCGCCCTCCGCCTCGCCCGCCTCGGCGAGCGCGGTGATCCGGGCGAGCTGCTCCGCGGAGTTGATCGCCCCGATGTCGGTGTTCTTGTCCAGCGGGTCGCCGACCCGCAGGGTGCTCATCCGCCGCTTCAGCGCGTCAAGCACCTCCTCCTGCACCGACTCCTGGACCAGCAGCCGCGACCCGGCGCAGCAGACATGGCCCTGGTTGAAGAAGATCCCGTTGACGATGCCCTCGACGGCCTGGTCGACCGGGGCGTCGTCGAAGACGATGTTCGCCGCCTTGCCGCCCAGCTCCAGGGTGACCTTCTTCCGGCTGCCCGCGACCGTACGCGCGATCGCCTTGCCGACCTCCGTCGACCCGGTGAAGGCCACCTTGTCCACGCCCTCGTGCGCGACCAGCGCCGCGCCCGCGTCGCCGTAACCGGTGAGGATGTTGACGACCCCGCGCGGCAGGCCGGCCTGGCGGCACACGTCCGCGAAGAACAGCGCGCTCAGCGGGGTGGTCTCGGCGGGCTTGAGCACCACGGTGTTGCCCGCGGCCAGCGCCGGCGCGACCTTCCAGGCGAGCATCAGCAGCGGGAAGTTCCACGGGATGACCTGCCCGGCCACGCCCAGCGGCCGCGGGTCGGGGCCGCAGCCGGCGTACGCCAGCTTGTCCGCCCACCCCGCGTAGTAGAAGAAGTGCGCGGCGACCAGCGGCAGGTCCACGTCGCGGGTCTCGCGGATCGGCTTGCCGTTGTCCAGCGACTCCAGCACCGCCAGTTCCCGCGAGCGCTCCTGGAGGATGCGGGCGATCCGGAACAGGTACTTGCCGCGCTCGGCGCCCGGCAGCGCCGACCACGTGCCGAACGCCTTGCGCGCGGCCCGCACCGCCCGGTCGACGTCGGCCTCGCCGGCGTGCGCGACCTCGGCGAGCACCTCCTCGGTGGAGGGCGAGACCGACTTGAAGACCCGGCCGTCGGCGGCCTCGGCGAACTCGCCGTCGATGAACAGCCCGTACGAGGGCGCGAGGTCGACGACCGCGCGGGACTCCGGCGCGGGCGCGTACGCGAACTTCTGGTGTGCCATGAGGGATCAGTCCACCGTGACGTAGTCGGGACCGGAGTACCTGCCGGTGCTGAGCTTCTGCCGCTGCATCAGCAGGTCGTTGAGGAGGCTGGAGGCGCCGAACCGGAACCACTCCGGCGACAGCCAGTCGTCGCCGAGGGTCTCGTTCACCATCACCAGGTACTTCACCGCGTCCTTCGCGGTACGGATGCCGCCGGCCGGCTTCACCCCGACCTGGACGCCGGTGGCCCGGCGGAAGTCGCGGACCGCCTCCAGCATCACCAGGGTGTTCGGCGGAGTGGCGTTCACCCCGACCTTGCCGGTGGAGGTCTTGATGAAGTCCGCGCCCGCCAGCATCGCCAGCCACGAGCAGCGGCGGATGTTGTCGTACGTGGACAGCTCGCCGTTCTCGAAGATCACCTTCAGGTGGGCGCGGGTGCCGTCGGCGCGGACGCAGGCCGCCTTCACCGCCTGGATCTCCTCGAACACGTCCAGGTAGCGGCCGGACAGGAACGCGCCGCGGTCGATCACCATGTCGATCTCGTCCGCGCCCGCGGCGACCGCCTCCGCGGTGTCGGCGAGCTTCACGCTGCGCGCGGCGCGGCCGGAGGGGAAGGCGGTGGCCACGGCGGCCACGTGCACCTCCGGGCCGCCCGCCGCGGCCAGCGCGTCCTTCGCGACGCCGACCATGTCGCCGTAGACGCAGATCGCCGCGACCCGCGGGGCGGTGCGGTCGGTCGGGTCGGGCCGCACGCCCTTCGCGCACAGGGCGCGGACCTTTCCGGCGGTGTCCGCGCCTTCCAGGGTGGTCAGGTCGATCATCGAGATCGCCAGGTCGATCGCGTACGCCTTCGCGGTCGTCTTGATCGAACGCGTACCCAGGGCTGCCGCCCGCGCTTCCAGGCCGACGGCGTCCACGCCGGGCAGGCCGTGCAGGTAGCTGCGCAGGGCCTGGGGGGAGGAGGTCACGCCGTGCAGGTCTGAAGGGGGCGGGAGAACTTCGGAGGACATGGTCACCACATCACCATATCTACGCGCGTAACCTCCCCGCCAGTCCCTGCGGGCGGCCGGGCGGGACCGAAGGTCCCTGACCGTGCCGGCCGTATGCCGGACCTTCTGCGGGGTGGGGGGATTCCGGCTGTTGTGGGTGGTGTTGCGGGATTGCGGGTTTTCGGTGGGGTGGTGGGGGTCCGGCTGTTGTGGGTGGTGTTGCGGGATTGCGGATCTTCTGTGGGGTGGGGGGCCGACTGTTGTGGGTGGGTGCCGGCCAGATGTCGGACCTTCTGCGGGGTGGGGGTCCGGCTGTTGTGGGTGGATCTTCTGTGGGGTGAGTGGGATGCCGCGGAGGGTGCGTGGTGCTGTGGTGTGCCGGACCTTCGGCCGGTGGGTCGCCGGTCGTGCAGTCCCTCCCCCAGGGCTTCGCCTGGGTGGTGCCCAGCGCCCCTGGCAATGCCGCGGGTCCCCCCGGGGCAACCACGTGGGAAGCCGCACTTACCCAGGGGCGCGGGGAACTGCGCGACCGGCCACGACCCTGCCCGACTGTGGACGCGGTGAGCAACCACCCCAAAGGGGCGCGGGGAACTGCGCTCCCCCAGCGCTTCGCCTGGGCGGTACCCCCATCCGCCCACCACTCAGAGGTGGTCCCTGAGCCGACAGAACGGGGCAGTCCGGGGGGTCAGGCTCGCTCGGTTCGCACGGGGGGTGGGGGGATCAGGCAGAATCGGAACTTATGACGAGTCCCAAGAACGACCGCTCGGGGACGGCCACCGCCGGAGACGGGCAGCCGAAGTACGCCGACCGGGCCTACCGGTCCGTCGCCGGAGTCGTCGGCGGTGTGCTGCTCCTCGTACTCGCCGGCTGGCTCGGCGGCGACGCGGTCGCGCGCGGCACCGGCCACACCCCGTGGCTGGCGCTGGCCGCCCTGCTCTGCGCGGTGCCGCTGATCATCGCGTTCAGCCTCCGCCCGGTGGTCTACGCGAACGACGACCGGGTCCGGGTGCGCAACCCGTTCCGTACCATCACGGTCCCGTGGTCCGGCGTGGACAGCATCCGCTCGGCGTACTCGACCGAGCTGCTGGCCGGCGGCCGCAAGTTCCAGATGTGGGCGATCCCGGTGTCGGTGCGGGCCCGCAAGAGCGCCGCCCGGCAGACCGCCCGGGCGCAGTCCGGCGACCCCCGTGAGTCGGTCGGTGTGATGCCGCGCCGCCACCCCGGCCAGCCCGGCGCCGACGGCACCTTCCGCGCGCCCTCCGACCGCGCGGTGAACGAGCTGCGCGAGCTGGCCGACCGGCACCCGGTGAAGGACGACGAGCGCCCGAACCCGGTGATCCGCTGGTGCTACGAGATCATCGCGCCCTCGGTGGCCGGCGCGGTCGTGCTGATCGTCCTCGCCGTCATCGGCTGACGTCCGGCCGCCCCGGGAAGGCGAGGCGCCCCCGGCCGGAAAGCCCATACCGTGCGGTCCTTACGGTCCGTGAACGAGGGGCAACTTCGCGGTGAAGTATCCCGCGGTGATCCTGTGAAGCCCCACTGAGTCAACCTTTCGCAAATACATTGCCGGTGCCGTGCGCGGTGCTGCGTGCGGCCCGTGCCGTGCGTGAGGTGCAGGGGCGGGGGGAGCCGACAGGGGCGGGTGGGGCGATGACCGGCGACAGCCGGGAATTCGGGGTCGGTGGCATCGGAACCCGGTGCCGGATCGACATCGACGAGGACGGTCGGTACGCGTGGCGGCTGACCGCCAGCAACGGGCGGGTGATCGCGCACGGCGCCACCAGCCATCCGGACGACCGGGCGTGCCGGGCGGCGTTCGAGGCGCTGTGCGAGCAGGCCGCGCTGCTCACCGGCAGCGTGCAGCACGCGGCGGAGTCCAGCGGCTGGGTCTGGCGATTAAGGGACCGTGACGGGCACCTGCGGGCGGTGTCCGCGCGGGCGTACGAGCGCCACTCCACCTGCCAGGCCGCGTACGACCGGTTCCGGGTGCTGCTGGTCGGCCTGGGCGCCGTCGAGTCCGTGCCGTGGGGCGACGTGCACTGAGCCGCCCGGCGGGGCGGCGGCCGGCCGGGGTTGAACGCGGGTGAACGGAAGTTGCCCCTACGGGTGCTGTCGTTCACACATCCGTGCGGGCCCGGCCATGGCACACCGTGAGCGTTCGTGCGGTGACGATACGAACGCAGGCTCGACCGGCCGGGCCGGACGGCGCCGAGGACCGGGCCCGCCGGCTGCACGCCGACTCCGGCCTGCCCGACCGGCTGTTCCGGGGCGTCGCCCGCGGCGGCGGCGGGCTGGTGCTCGCGGTGATGCTGCTGGTCGGCGGCTTCCTGCTGTACCGGGCCTGGCAGGCGCTGCGCCGGGCCGGCTTCAGCTTCCTGACCACCGCCGCGTGGGACCCGGACGCCGGCCACTTCGGGATCGCCGCGGTGCTCACCGGCACCGTGCTGATCGCCGCGGTGGCCGTGGTGATCTCGGTGCCGCTGGCGATCGGCACCGCGCTGTACATCGCCGAGTACGCGCCGGCCCGGCTGCGCCGCACCCTGGTCAGCGTGGTCGACCTGATGGCGGCGGTGCCGTCGGTGGTCTACGGGCTGTGGGGGCTGTTCTTCCTTCAGGGCAAGGTGATCGGCCTGTCCCGGTGGCTGTCGACGTACCTCGGCTGGTTCCCGCTGTTCAAGGTCGACGGCGCCGACCCGCACGACCCGCTGGCCACCGCCACCGTCTACACCGCGTCCACGTTCATCGCGGGGATCGTGGTGGCGATGATGGTGACGCCGATCATCTGCTCGGTGATCCGCGAGGTCTTCTCGCAGGCCCCGGTCGGCGAGCGCGAGGGCGCGTACGCGCTGGGCGCCACCCGCTGGGGGATGATCCGCTCGGTGGTCCTGCCGTTCGGCACCGGCGGCATGATCGGCGGCACCATGCTCGGCCTCGGCCGCGCGCTGGGCGAGACGATCGGCGTCTACCTGGTGATCTCCCCGGTGTTCGCGATCCAGCCGCACATCCTGCAGAGCGGCACCAGTTCGGTGTCGTCACTGATCGCGCTGCGGTACGGCGAGGCGAGCCCGTTCGGGATGTCCGCGCTGATGGCCGCAGGGCTCGCGCTGTTCCTCATGACGCTGGTGGTCAACTTCGCCGCGTCCTCGATCGTCGCCCGCAGCCGTTCCGGTGCCACCGCCGAGTAGCCGGCCGCGCGGTCCGGCCCGCGCGGCCGGCCGCGCCGCCCGGCACGCGAGCAAGCCGAACGACCGGCGCCGTCAGGAGAGGCAATCCGCATGACCACGGACACCACCAACGCCGCCACCGAGGCGGCGCCCGGCCCGCCCGGCGCCCTGCCGCCGGACCTCGCCGCGCCGCCCGCGGCCACCACCACCCTGCCGGGCCCGGCCGGGCCGGCCGCCGAACGGCGCCGCTCCACCAGCACGGTGCGCCGGACCGACGTGTTCTCCGCGGTCGGTGCCGCGGCCGCGTCGCTCGCCCTGACCTGGCTGTTCTTCACCCGCCTCGCGCCGTTCAGCGGCGGCCTCGGCTTCGTGGTGTGCGCGTACGCGCTGTTCCTCGCGCTCTACGCGCTGCTGGTGTCGTACGACGAGGACGGTCCCACGGTGCGCGACCGGATCGCGTCGGCGATCGTGCACAGCCTGGCCGTCCTCCTGCTGGTCGCGCTGGGCTTCGTGCTCGTCTACACGCTGTGGTCCGGCCGCGAGGCGCTGCCGCACCTGAACTTCTTCACCCAGGACATGCGCAAGGCCGGGCCGCTGGACCCGCTGAGCGTCGGCGGTATCCGGCACGCGATCGTCGGCACGCTGATCCAGATCGCCATCGGCCTGGTGCTCACCGTGCCGGCCGGCCTGCTGTGCGCGGTGTTCCTCAACGAGGTGCCCGGCCGCTACGCGCGCTTCGTGCGGACCGTGGTCGAGGCGATGACCGCGCTGCCGTCCATCGTGGCCGGCCTGTTCGTCTACGCCACCGCCATCCTGGCGGTCGGCCTGGACAAGTCCGGCTTCGCGGCGGCGCTGGCGATCTCGGTGATGATGCTGCCGATCATCATCCGGGCGTCCGACGTGGTGATCCGGCTGGTGCCGGGCACCCTGCGGGAGGCGTCGTACGCGCTGGGGGCGCCGCGCTGGCGCACGGTGTGGCACGTGGTGCTGCCGACGGCCCGGTCCGGGCTGACCACCGCGGTGATCCTGGGCACCGCCCGCGGCGTCGGCGAGACGTCCCCGGTGCTGCTCACCGCGGGGTTCACCGCGGTCACCAACTACCAGCCGTTCCACAACCCGATGGTGTCGCTGCCGCTGGCCGCCTTCGAGTTCGTGCAGTCGCCCCAGCCGGCGATGATCGCCCGCGGTTTCGGCACCGCGTCGGTGCTGGTGGTGCTGGTGCTCGCGCTGTTCGTGGCGGCCCGGGTCGTCGGCGGGCGCGGACCGGGCGAGTTGACCCGGCGCGGCACCCACCGGCGGGTGGTCGCGTCCCGGCGCGACCAGGAGCGGTTCGCCCGGCGGGCGGCGACGAGCGCGGGCGGACGGGCGGAAGCGGGCGAGGTACGGACCGAGGCGCTGTGGCGGACCGCGCGGGCCGGCTCCGCCGCGCCCGCCGTTCGCGCCGCGCCGGGCGACCCGGGTGAACCCGGCGGCCCGGGTGAACCCGGCGCCTCCACGGCACCTGGCGCCTCCTCCGTGCCGACCGTTCCAGCCGCGCCCGGCGGCCCGGACACCCCACGTCCCCCCGACACACCAGCCACCACCGATCAGGACCAGGAACACCCCGACCAGGGCACCGCACAGGGAGTTGACGGATCGTGAGAAGGATTCGGGCGGCGGCAGCGGCTCTCGCGCTGCTGATCTGCTCGCTGCTGGTCCTCGGACAGGGCCCGACCGCCTCGGCGGCCACCTACGCGCGGATCAGCGGCGCGGGCTCCACCTGGAGCCAGAACGCCATCGACCAGTGGCGCCGCAACGTCACGCAGTACGGCATGACCATCGACTACGCCGGCACCGGCTCCTCCGACGGGCGCCAGCAGTTCCGCAACGGCACCGTCGACTTCGGGGTGTCCGAGATCCCGTACGGGATGACCGAGTTCGGGGTCCGCGAGGCCCCGCCGACCCGCGGCTACGCCTACATGCCGATCGTGGCCGGCGGCACCGCGTTCATGTACAACCTGCAGATCGGCGGGAAGCGGGTCACCAACCTGCGGCTGAGCGGCGACACCGTCAGCAAGATCTTCACCGGGAAGATCACCAACTGGTCGGACCGGCAGATCGCCGCCGACAACCCCGGCCTGACCCTGCCCAGCCGCAAGATCATCCCCGTGGTCCGCTCCGACGGCTCCGGCACCACCGCCCAGTTCACGCTGTGGATGTCCAAGGAACACGGCGCCGTCTGGAACGACTACTGCCGGCGCGTCGACAAGCCGGTGCCCTGCGGCCTGACGTCGTACTTCCCGACGGTCCCCGGCTCCGGCTTCATCTCGCAGTCCGGGTCGCTCGGGGTCTCCGGCTACACCCGGCAGAACTACGCCGACGGCGCCATCACCTACGTCGAGTACTCCTACGCGGTGACCACCGGCTTCCCGGTCGCCAAGATCGAGAACGCGGACGGGTACTACACCGAGCCGACCGCCTCCAACGTCGCGGTCGCGCTGACCCAGGCGCAGATCAACGACAACAAGAGCTCGTCGCAGTACCTGACGCAGATCCTCGACAACGTCTACCACTACAAGGACGCGCGCACGTATCCGCTGTCCAGCTACAGCTACATGATCCTGCCGACGAAGGTGGAGGACGGCCTCACCACCGACAAGGGCAGGACGCTGGGCGCGTTCGGCTACTACTTCCTGTGCGAGGGCCAGCGGCAGGCCGAGCCGCTGGGCTTCTCGCCGCTGCCGATCAACCTGGTGCAGGCCGGCTTCGACCAGCTCAGACGGATTCCCGGGGTCGAGGTCCAGAACATCAACCTCAAGGGCTGCGACAACCCGACCTTCTCCACCAACGGCACCAACACCCTGGCGAGGAACGCGCCGTTCCCCAAGTCCTGCGACAAGGCCGGGCCGACGCAGTGCTCCGACGGCACCGGCGGTGCGAGCAAGACCAGGACGCCGGTGAAGTCGTCCGCGTCGGGCGGCAACTCCACGGCCGGCTCGGCCTCGGGCGGCGGCGCGAACAGCGCCGGCACCGGCAGCAGTTCGGGCACCGCCTCGGGAAGCACCGCGGGGGCGGGCCCGGCGGGCGGCACCTCGGGCGGGGGCACCGCGACCACCACGGCCGGCGGCACCTCCGGCGGCGTCGACCCCGACACCGGCCAGGCGATCGGCGACGCCGGCGGCTCCGGCGACGGCGGCCAGGACATCGCCGCATCGACCGTGCCGGTGGGCGCCGACTCGTTCTGGGGCCTGCGGACCTGGCTGATGGGCCTGTCCGCGCTGCTGCTGCTCCTCGTCGTGATCGCCCCGCCGGCCGTCGCCCGCCGGCTCACCGCCAGAGCGGGAGGGCGCAAATGACCGCGCGCGACACCCGACCCCGGGCGAACCGGGGGCTGTTCGTACGCCTCGGCGGGCTGGGGTGCGCCCTGCTCGCCGCCGTCGGCCTGGTGCTGCTGCCGCTGCCGGCGGCCGGCACGGCGCACGCGGACGACGCCGGCAGCGGGTCCGCCGTGACGAAGTCCGGTACGAAGGGCACCTGGGACGACTTCACCTCTCTGAAGGTGACCGTCGAGCAGACCAGGGAACTGCGCGGCCAGGGCCTGAAGGTCAACTGGACCGGCGGCGCCCCGACCGCCATGGCCGACTCCAGCAGGTACGGCTACAACTTCCTCCAGATCATGCAGTGCTGGGGCGACTCGCCGGACGGACCCACCCGCGAGCAGTGCGAGATGGGGACGCCGTCCGGCGGCATCGGCCCGTCCCAGACGGCCAGGCGCGAGGTCGGCTTCACGGTCGGCACCGGGCGGTACGACCCGCAGGAGACGACGTACACCAGCGGGCAGCAGACCCTGCCCTTCCAGCCGGTGAAGGGCGCCGCCACCACCAACATGAACACGTACTTCAGCACGTTGACCAGCAACGAGCAGGACTACGCGCCCACCGGGGCCGACGGCACCGGCTCGGTCGTCTTCAGCCTGACCGACGCGGACTACCTCGGCTGCGGGCAGGTGCTCAAGGACGGCGTGCCGCCCGAGCCGTGCTGGCTGGTGGTGGTTCCCCGCGGCACCCACGAGCCCGACGGCTCCACCCCTGACCTCGGCGACGGCGGCCTGGTCACCTCGCCCCTGTCGGCGACGAACTGGGCCCAGCGGATCGTCTTCCGGCTGGACTTCGCACCGGTCGGCGCCTACTGCCCGATCGGGCAGAAGGAGCGGATGACCACCGGGTCCGAGCTGGCCGACGAGGCGATCACCTCGTGGCAGCCGACGATGTGCACCGAGGACAAGATCACCTTCGGCTACGAGTTGCAGAGCGACGATGTCGGCCGCGGCCAGATCGCCCACCCGAGCGACGGCTCGGCGGGCCTGGCCTTCATGGAGTCGCCGATCTCGCCGCCGCCGGACGGCCCGGCGATCGTGTACGCGCCGGTGGCGGTCTCCGGCCTGGTGATCAGCTACAACGTCGAGGTCGCGGGGTCGACCAAGATGGTGCCGAGAATCCGGCTGGATGCCCGGCTGGTCGCCAAGATGCTGACCCTTTCCTACCAGTGGGACGTGCCGGGGCCGGACATCCCGCGTGGAAAGCTGTCGGCGCAAAACGCGGAGGGTCTTTCCAAGGACCCGGAGTTCCTGAAACTCAATCCGGATCTCGGGAACGACCCGGGTTCCAGCCAGATCGAGGGTATCGCGCTCCCGCAGAGCTCCGGCGACTTCACCGCGGAACTATGGCGCTGGCTGCGTTCCGACCCGGACGCGAAGAGTTTCCTGGCGGGAAAGCCGGACCCTTGGGGAATGACGATCAATCCCTATTTCCTCTCGTTGAAACCGGCCACGTCCGCCATCGCGGACTACCCGAGGCCCGATCCGACGTCGTACACGCCGTCCGCCCAGTACCCGAACCTGCTGATCGACAGCACCGCGACCAATCCGTACAACGCCGACCTGCACGGCGACGCGACCAGGGTGCTGTCCGCGGCGCAGCCCGGCGCGACGGGCGCGGACCTCACCGCCCAGCCGCCGAAGCTCCAGACCGGTATGTCCCTGCCGGGGAAGTTCTTCTCCTTCGGTGTGACCGACGCGGCCACCGCCTCCCGCTACCGGCTCGGCGTGGCCGAACTGCTCAACCCCGCCGGCCAGTGGGTCTCCCCGACCACCGACGCCCTGACCAAGGCGGTGGCGGGCTGGAAGGCCGGCTCCACCAAGGGTGTGCTGGACGCGGACCCGGGGCTGAAGACGCCGGGCGCCTACCCGCTGGCCACGGTCACCTACGCGGCCGCATCCGTCGGCCAGGACGCCGCCGCGCGCAAGGACTACGCCACCATGCTGCGGTACGTCGCCGGCCCCGGACAGACCACCGGCATCGGTCCCGGCCTGCTCCCGCCCGGCTACGCGCCGCTGCCGGCCGCACTGCGCGACCAGACGCTCACCGCCGCGTCCGAGCTGGTCACCGGTGTGGTGCCCTCCTCGTCCGGCGGCTCAGGCGGTGGTTCCGACGGCGCGTCGGGCGGCGGTTCGGGGCTCTCGGGCGAGTCCGGCGGCGGACCGGGCGGCGGCACCGGTACGGCCGGCGCGACGGCGGGCGGCACCGCGGGCGCCACGCCCTCGTCCTCGCAGTCCGCGTCCCCGGCCGCGCTGAAGAACGGCTCCGGCGGTCCCTCGAACGGCACACCCGTGGCCAAGACCGGCATCACCCCGGGCGCGGTGCTCGGCGCGGTGCGCTGGGTGCTGCTGATCGTGCTGATCGCGGGCATCGCCGCCTCGCTCGGCGGACCGCTGCTGATGCGCGCGGGCGGCATACGCGGCGCGGGCCGCTCCCTGATACCGGCGCGCTTCCGGCGGAGCACGGCATGAGCGGGCCGCCGTCCGCCGCCGGGAACGCCCGCCCGCCGCGGGACCTGCGCGCCCCGTGGAAGGAAAATCGAGATTACTTCTGCCGCCCTTCTGTTCACTTTACCGGGGCTTTTGATTTGGTTGCCGCGCGGAGATGAAGTGGGCAGAGTATTCGGTGTCCGGCCCGGCCGGATGTTCCAGGGAATAGCGCACTGCCCAGGGAACGGGGAATTGCGTGGTTCCCGGCACGTCACACCTGAAATTCCATCCGCCTCATACGGAGGAAGCAAGTGAACGTGAAACTCGCCAAGCGGGCGGCGATCGCCGCGGGCGTCGCCGCACTGAGCTTCGGACTGGCCATGCCCACCGCGCAGGCCGACCCGGGCAGCGACCCTGTCACCGGCAGCAACTTCCGTGAGCTCGTCGGCGTCGGTTCCGACACCACGCAGGACGTGCTCAACGGTCTGGCCAACGAGGTCCAGGACCCGGACCTCGACCCGGCGTCGCTGTTGATCGCCTCCTACGACGCGGTCGACCCCGCCACCGGCGCGGTGCACGGCAACATCACCACCCGGGCCGGACACTCCCCGGTGCAGCGGCCGAACGGCTCCGGCGAGGGCGTCAACGGCCTCGCCGCCGACATCACCGCCGGCACCAACAACTTCGACTTCGCGCGTTCCTCCAGCGCGCCCAGCCACCCCGCCTCCGACGGCATCAGCGGCACCTGGGTTCCGTTCGCCCTGGACGCGGTCACCGTGGCGGTCTCCGGCACCAGCACCCTGCCGGCGAACTTCACCACGCAGCAGCTCACCCGCGCCTACAACTGCCAGGACCCGGCGACCGGCAACCCGCTGGCGGCCGGTCAGTTCCCCGTGATCGGCGGCGTGACCGTGCACCCGCTGGTGCCGCAGGCCGGCTCCGGCACCCGGAAGTTCTGGGCGGCCACCCTCGGCTTCAACGCCACCACCCTGCCCTCCTGCGTCAAGGACACCGACAAGGACGGTGTCTCGGTCGAGGAGCACGACGGCAGCTCGCTGAAGCGCACCGTCGCCGCCGACGGCGCCGAGGACATCGCCCCGTTCTCCATCGCCCAGTACATCGCGCAGAGCAACAGCGCGGTGACCGGGGTGCGCAACCGCATCCACGGCGCGCAACTGCGCTCGATCGACAACGTCGCCCCCGTCGTCAGCAGCAAGTTGAACACCTCGTTCCCGATCCACCGCGACGTCTACAACGTGTTCCAGACCTCCCGGCTGACCGAGCCGGACATCGCGCAGGCCTTCGTCGGCCCGAACTCCGATGTCTGCGCCAGTACCGACGTCATCCAGGAGTACGGCTTCGGCACCCTCACCGACTGCGGCAGCACCAGCGTGACCGGCGCGCTGATCCTCTGACCTGACCCGTCGTACCACCGCCGGGGCCGGGCACCCGTTCGCGGGTGCCCGGCCACCCCTCGGACCTCCAGGGAGAAGACCACCGATGAACCGAAGACTGTACGGCGCGCTGGTCGGCGCGCTGACCGTGCTCCTGGGCGCCGGCGCCGCGCTCACCACGAGCGGCACCGCGAGCGCGTGGACCGCGACCCGGGCCGCGACGGCCGGGCCCAAGGTCACCCTCACCGCCCGCGGTGACAGCCTCACCGACAGCTCGCCGTTCAGTTCCGTCTCGGTCGCCCGGGCCTGCCCGGCCGGCTACCAGGACAACCTCGCCGTGTACCTCGTGGTGCCCGACGGCCGCGAATCCGCGCTCGCGGCCAACCTCACCGACGGCGCCCCGTACAGCGGCGACGCCGTCACCACCCGGCCGCCCGCCCAGCCGGGCCCCGGCGTCCTGGTGCGGTCGATCGCCTCCGCCTTCCAGACCGTGCACGTGCCCGTCGCCGACGGCGTCTACCCGATCCACGTGGTGTGCGGCAACGCCGACCACTCGGACTTCCCCGACCGGCCGTCGGCCACCGGCTTCGTCCGGATCACCGGCAGCACCTTCGCCGTCGACGACCTGCCCGCGCCGGTCGAGACCACGCTGCGGCTGTCCGGCGATCCGGCGGGCCACGTCCAGGCCGGCAGCCCCTTCACGCTGACCGCGCACGTCGGCCCGAAGGCGAGCGGCACGGTCCGGTTCACCACCGACAACACCACCCCGATCGGCGATCCGGTGCCGGTGGTGGACGGCACCGCGCGCGTCACCGCGCCGGCCAACGCCACCGCCGCGGTACGCCGTTACGTCGCCACCTTCGTGCCGTCCGACCCGATCGGCTACGCGCAGGACGTGGCGGTCTTCTCGTACTCCTTCACCTCGGCGCCCGGCATCCAGGTCACCGACGCGGACGGCGACCCGCTCGGCGGCACCCCGCGCCTGGTGCCCGGCAGGCACATCGAGGTCTCCGCGCAGGGCTTCCTGCCCGCCGCGCAGGAGCAGGTCGACCCGCGCGTCAGCGGCGCGCTCGCGCTCTTCCCCGCGGTCACCACCGACACGGCCGGCTCGGTGAGCGGCTACGACCTCCAGGTGCCGTGGCTGATCGCCGACGGCACCCACACGCTGACCCTCCAGGGCAGGACCAGCCACCTCTCGGTCACCTTCACCTTCACCACGAAGTGGCGGTCATGACGGGCTGACCCGCACGAACCGCACCACTGGCCGGGCACCCCACAGGTGCCCGGCTGCCGCCGTGGACACGGCGGCACCGCACCGCCGACCGCACCCCCGAGGGGACGAGGAGAGATGAAACGAAGAATGCACGCCGCAGTGCTGAGCGTGCTCGCACTGATCCTGGGCACCGGAGCGCTGGTGTTCACCACATCGGGGGCCGCGCACGCGGACATCAACGGCACCGTGACCCTCACACCGAGCAGCGGCACCGTCACCGACAAGCCCTTCGTCACCGGGCTGTCGCTGTCGGCGGGTTGCCCGGCGCCCTACCAGGACGCGCTGCGGGTCTCGCTGATCACGCCGGACGGCCTGACGAAGGCCCTGCTGGTCGTCAAGGACGGCGCCCCGTACACGAGCGTGCCGGCGGAAGTGACCCTGCCGGCCACCGCGCCCACGGGTGACGCCTACGTCTCCATCAGCACCGCGCTGCGGACGGTCGCCGACGGCACCTACCCGCTCACCGTGGAGTGCGGTCTCGCCACCCCGGCCACCGACCAGGCGCTGCGGACGTACACCATGGCCATCGAGATCACCGGGCAGAACTGGGCGGTGAAGCAGACCGCGCCGGCTACACAGACCACGGTCACCCTCACCGAGAGCCCGGTCGGCCACGCCCAGGTGAACAACAAGGTCGCCCTCACCGCGAAGGTCCAGCCGGCCGACGCGGCGGGGCGGGTCCAGTTCCTGCGGGACGGCACCAGCCAGATCGCGACCGCCACCGTGGCCGACGGCACGGCGACGGCGCAGCTCCCGGCGCTGGCCAACCCGGCGCTGGTGCCGCTCGGGGCGATCTTCGTGCCGGACGACAACACGAAGTACACGCAGAGCTCCACGACGGTGAGTTACGCGATCGTCGACGAGCCCGACGTGACGGTGCTCGACGACACCGGCAACGCGCTGAGCGACACGCCGAACCTGAAGGGCGGCCAGAAGATCGCGGTGACGGCCACCGGGTTCCTGCCGGCGCCGTCCGGCAGTTCGGGGGAGAGCGTGGACCTCACGCTGGACGGTGCCGCGGCGACGCCCGCCACCGCGCCCGCCGACAGTGCCGGCGCCGTCGACAACCTCGCCTACACGCTGCCGGGTTCCGTTGCCGACGGCAGTCACAAGCTGACGCTCACCGGGCACACCAGCGGCGTCGCGGTGGACTTCCCGTTCACCGTCGGCGCGGCGGCGAGCACCGGCGGTACGACCGCGGGGGACACGTCGGGTGACACCTCGGGGGACTCGTCCGGCAGCACGGCCGGTGACACCGCCGGGGACTCCTCGGGCGCCACGGCCGGCGACACATCCGGGGACGCCTCCGGCGCTTCGGGCGGCGCCACCGGTGGGGACTCCGGTGGCGACATCGGCGGCGGGTCCGGCGACAGCGGTGGTACCAGCGGCGGCACCTCCGGCGGCGGCGGAACGCTCGCGGCCACCGGCGCCACCGGGGTCCTCCCGCTGACCGGGCTCGCCCTGGTGCTCGCCGCGGGCGGCGGCTACGCCGTCCACCGGGTGCGCCGCAACGGCAAGTTGCTCAGCTTCGGCCCGAGCCCGAGGGACTGACCCACCCAGCCGGGCCGGCGCGGCGCGATCCGGGGCGACCCGGTCCGAGCCCCGCCGACCCGGCGGATCAGGTCCCCACTTGCCGTACCCGGCACGGCGATCAGCCCGCGCTACGGGTCCCCGCGCGCCGTCGACCGTCGGCGTGACTCTCCAACCACCGCACGCCTGCCCCGGCGGGTCGGGGCCTCAACTGCTCTGGCCCGCATGGCGATCTGCCCGTCTTACGAAGTTTCCGCGCGCCGTCGACCGTCGGCGTGACCTTCCAACCACCGCACCCCTGATCCGGCGGGTCGGGGCCCCAAGTGCTCTGGCCCGCATGGCGATCTGCCCGCCTTACGAAGTCCCCGCGCGCCGTCGATCGTCGGCGTGACCTTCCAACCACCGCACCCCTGATCCGGCGGGTCGGGGCCCCAAGTGCTCTGGCCCGCATGGCGATCAGCCCGTCTTACGAAGTCCCCGCGCGCCGTCGACCGCCGACTCGCCTCCCAACCACCGCACCCCACCGCCCGATCCGCATCGAAGGAGCGCACCCGTGGCCGTCGTCTCACCGTCGCAGCCTCAGGCCGGGCCGCCGTACCCGCCGTCGCGATCGCGGGCGGAGCCGGCGTCGGAGCCGCCGTCCGGCAGGGGCGGCGGCGGCCGGCCGGACCCGTGGCTCGCGATCCCGGGCGCGGCGCTGACCGTCCTGGCCGCGCTGCTGCTCGGCTTCGCCGCGAACCTCACGGTGCTCGGCCACATCGAGCACGCCCGCGCCCAGCAGACCGGATACGACCGGCTGCGTGCCGAACTCGCCCTGGGTACCGCCCCGGTGGGACCGAAGGACGCGCGCGGCAAGGAGGTGCGCGACGGCGCCCCGGTCGCGATGCTGCACATCCCCGCCATCGGCCTGCGCGAAGTCGTTTTCCAGGGCACCACCTCCGGCGTGCTGATGTCGGGGCCGGGCCACCTGCGCAACACCCCCATGCCCGGCCAGGCCGGCACCAGCACGATCATGGGACGGCAGTGGGGCTACGGCAGCCCCTTCAACCACCTCGCCCGGCTGCACGCCGGCGACCCGATCACTGTCACCACCGGCCAGGGCCACGCGCGGTACAAAGTGACCGACGTACGCCGGGCCGGCGACCCCACTCCGCCCCAACTGACCTCGGGCGGTGGACGGTTGACGCTGGTCACCGCGACCGGTGGGCTCTACACGCCGCACGGGGTGCTGCGGGTCGACGCCGACCTGGTCGGCACCGCGCAGCCCGCACCGGCGACCGGCGGCGCCGTCTCCTCGGCCGAACTGCCGCTGTCCGGCGACCCGTCGGCGTGGCTGCCGGTCCTGCTGTGGCTCCAGGCGCTGCTGCTCGCCACGGTCGCGGTGAGCTGGGCGCACCGCCGCTGGGGCAGCTGGCAGAGCTGGATCACCGGGGTGCCGGTGCTCACCGCCCTGGTCATCGCGCTGTCGGGCGCGGCCACCGAACTGCTGCCCAACCTGCTGTGACCCGCCCTGTCGTGACCCGCCTTGCCGTGACCCGCCTTGCCGTGACCCGCCCGGGCCGGGCGCGGTCCGCGCCGCCCGCACACCGCTCCGTCTGAGGGGATCGCCACTCGATGTCAGCCACCGACAAGACCGTTCCGCTGCCGCCCGTACCGGCGTCGCCCGCGCCACCCGTATCGCCCGCGTCGCCCGCGTCGTCGGCGGCGGGACCTGGGGGACCTGCGGGGACGGCCACCGGCGGCGCGCCGTTCGCCGGCGCGGCCGTGCTCGCGCCGCCGCCGTCCGGGGCGGGTTCGCGCTCCGCCACGCTGGAGGCCCGCGACGTGTCCGCCTGGTTCGGCGACCACAAGGTCCTCGACCAGGTCTCGCTCACCATGCCCGCGCAGCGCGTCACCGCGCTGATCGGCCCGTCCGGCTGCGGAAAGTCCACCTTCCTGCGCATCCTCAACCGGATGCACGAACTGGTCGGCACCGCCGCACTGGCCGGCCAGGTGCTGCTGGACGGCCAGGACATCTACGACCGGGGCCGCCGGATCACGCACGCCCGCCGCGAGATCGGCATGGTCTTCCAGAAGCCCAACCCCTTCCCCGCGATGTCGATCTACGACAACGTGCTCGCCGGGCTGCGGATGAACGGGGTCAAGGCCGACCGCTCCGCGCGGGACGCCCTGGTCGAGGAGTGCCTGACCAAGGCCGGGCTGTGGCGCGAGGTCGCCGACCGGCTGCGGCAGCCGGGCGGCGCGCTGTCCGGCGGGCAGCAGCAACGCCTGTGCATCGCCCGCGCGTTGGCGGTGCGCCCCCGGGTGCTGCTGATGGACGAGCCGTGCTCCGCACTCGACCCGACCTCCACCCGGCGGATCGAGCAGACCATCGGCGAGCTGTCCGACGAGGTGACGATCGTGATCGTCACCCACAACATGCAGCAGGCCGCCCGGGTTTCCCACCAGTGCGCGTTCTTCCTCGCCGAACAGGGCACCCCCGGGGCGGTGGTGGAGCACGGCCCCACCGACGCGATGTTCAACCACCCCCAGGACCCGCGCACTTCGGACTACGTCCAGGGCCGCTTCGGCTGAGGCGAGAGCCCGACGCCAGGTTCCGACGCCAGGCCCTGACGCAGGGCGACCGCGGCGCTCAGATGCCGGCCGCGGTCGCCAGGTCGCGCTTGAGGGCGGCGAGCAACTCGGCCGCGGCGGCGCGGGCCTGGGGCAGGGCCGAGGGCTCGGGCACCGGCACCACCGCTTCGAGGTAGCACTTGAGCTTGGGCTCGGTCCCGCTGGGCCGGACCACGACACGGGCGCCGTCGACCCCGGGCCCGGCCAGGCGGTAGCGCAGGCCGTCGGTGGGCGGCAACTCCGCGGAACCGGCGGCGAGGTCGTCGACCCCGGTGACGGCGAGGCCGGCCAGCTCGGTCGGGGGGTGCGCCCGCAGGCGTTCCATGGCCGCGCCGATCAGCGACAGGTCGGCGACCCGGGCCGAGAGCTGGTCGGTGGCGTGCAGCCCGTGGGTGAGGGCGAGTTCGTCGAGCAGGTCGCCGAGCGTGCGGGAGTCCCGCTTGAGGTCGGCGGCGAGTTCGGCGATGAGCAGCGCGGCGGTGATGCCGTCCTTGTCACGGACCCCCGCCGGGTCGACGCAGTAGCCGAGCGCTTCCTCGTAGCCGTACCGCAGGCCCGGCACGCGGGAGATCCACTTGAAGCCGGTGAGGGTGTCGGCGTAGCCGAGGCCGGCGCGGGCGGCGATCTTCGACAGCAGCGAGGAGGAGACGATGCTCGCCGCGAAGGTGTCCCGGCCGGGGACGGCGGCGCCGCGCCGGACCAGGTGGAGGGCGAGCAGCGCGCCCAGCTCGTCGCCGCGCAGCATCCGCCAGCCGCCGGGGGCGGCCGGGTCGGGTACGGCCACGGCGCAGCGGTCCGCGTCGGGGTCGTTGGCGATCACCAGGTCGGGGCGGTGCGCGCGGGCGGTCTCGAAGGCGAGGTCCATCGCACCGGGTTCCTCGGGGTTCGGGAACGCCACGGTGGGGAAGTCCGGGTCGGGTTCGGCCTGCGACGGCACCACGGCGGGCGCGGGGAACCCGGCCCGGTCGAACGCGGCGAGCAGCGTCCGCAGGCCCACACCGTGCAGCGGCGTGTAGACCGTCGACACCTCGCGCGGGCCGTCCGGGGCGACCACGCCCACCGCGCGGTCCAGGTACGCCGCCACGACGTCCTCGCCGAGCACCGTCCAGCCGTCCTCGGGCGTCGGTACGGTCTTCAGCGGGCCGACCGCCGCGATCCGCTCGGCGATCTGCGCGTCCGCGGGCGGCACGATCTGCGAGCCGTCGCCCAGGTAGACCTTGTAGCCGTTGTCCTGCGGCGGGTTGTGGCTCGCGGTCACCATCACCCCGGCGGCCGCGCCGAGGTGGCGGATCGCGAACGCCAGGACGGGGGTGGGCAGCGGGCGTGGCAGCACCGCCGCGGCCAGGCCCGCGCCGGTCATCACGGCGGCCGTGTCCCGCGCGAAGCGTTCCGACTTGTGCCGGGCGTCGTACCCGATCACCACGAGGCCGGGGCCCTGGTCCGCCGGGCGGGTGTCCTGTACGTACGCGGCCAGGCCCGCCGCCGCGCGCATCACCACGGCGCGGTTCATCCGCATCGGGCCGCCGCCCATCGCGCCGCGCAGCCCGGCGGTGCCGAACTCCAGGGTGCCCCGGAAGCGGTCCGCGAGGTCCGCCCGGGCGTCCTCGTCCCCGCCGTCCGCGGCCCGTACGAGGGCTTCGAGTTCCGCCCGGGTGTCGGGGTCGGGGTCCTCAGCGATCCACTGCGTGGGCTCGAACCGCACGTCGGTCCTCCTTTGTCCGTTCGTCTGCCCTCGATCGCCGGGCGGGCTCGCTCGTGCTCGGGCCGGTCCGCCTCTTTGCCCTCAATCGCCGGGCGGCTTGGTTCTTGCTCGGGTGGGTCAGAGTCGGCCCAGGACTTGGTGGAGGAGGGCGCCCATGCGGGCGGCGGAGACCCGGCCGGCTTCGAGGACCTCCTCGTGGTTGAGGGGCGCCCCGGTCATCCCGGCCGCGAGGTTGGTGACGAGGGAGATCCCGAGGACCTCGGCCCCCGCCTCGCGCGCGGCGATCGCCTCCAGGGCGGTGGACATCCCCACGAGGTCACCCCCTATCGCGCGGACCATGCCGATCTCCGCGGGGGTCTCGTAGTGCGGGCCGGGCAACTGGACGTAGACACCCTCTTCGAGGGAGGGGTCGACCTCCTGGCACAGCGCCCGCAGCCGCGGCGAGTAGAGGTCGGTGAGATCGACGAAGCGCGGCCCGCGCAGCGGGGAGGTGGCCGTCATGTTGATGTGGTCGCTGATCAGGACGGGCTGGCCGGGCCGGTACCCCGGGCGGAGCCCTCCGCAGCCGTTGGTGAGCACGATCGTCTTGCAGCCGGCCGCGACCGCGGTACGGACGCCGTGCACGACGCTGTCGACGCCGCGCCCTTCGTACAGGTGGGTGCGGCCGAGGAAGACGAGGGCGCGCACCTCGCCGATCCGTACCGAGCGGACCTGCCCGGAGTGCCCGGCGACCACGGGCGCCGGGAACCCGGGCAGATCGGTGATCGGTACCTCGTGGTCGTGGGTGCCGAGTTCGTCGGCGGCGGGCACCCAGCCCGAGCCCATGACGAGGGCCACGTCGTGCGTGTCGGCGCCGGTCAGCTCGCGGAGGCGGGCAGCGGCGGCATCGGCCGCGGCGTAGGGATCGGGTTCTGCGGAAGCGTTCACGCGGATGAGCGTAACCCGTGTTTCCCTACGCGCGTAGACGCCGCAGAAACATGACGTCCGGAAATCGGATCTTCCGACAATTGACGACCGGGGTGGGCTCGGCCACCCGGGTGGCCGGAGTGCGGCGGCCCGGTGCGGTGGACGGCGCGTGGACGGCGCGTGGACGGCGGCTCCGCGGGGTGCCTCAGCAGGGCCGCTTGCGCAGCTCCATCACGTAGTCGTACGGCGCGCCGGCGGACTCGGCGGCGTCCGCGAGCTCGCCGAGGTAGCGGGCGGAGGGCAGGCCGCCCTCGTAGTCGTTGAGGACGTACAGCCAGGCCGCTTCGTCGCCGTCGAGGGTGTGCACGCGCAGGGTCGTCCGCCGGTAGATGCCCAGCGGTACGCCCTCCCACCGGTCCATGGACTCCTCGTCCACCTCGGCGATGTCGTACAACCCGATGAACACCTGGTGGCCCGGCGCCTCCACGACCGTGGCCAGCGCGCCCTCCCAGCCCATCTGCTCGCCGCCGAAGGTCAGTCGCCACCCGTCGAGCCACCCGGTGCCGCGCAGCGGGGAGTGCGGGGCGCGGCGCGTCATCAGCCGCGCGTCGAGGTTGCTTCCGTAGGCGGCGTAGAGCGACATGGTCACGAGAGTACGGGAGCGGGGTTCGCGCGGCGTAAGGAGCGGACGCGGTGTCCGTGTGCGATCCGGGGGGCGGGCGGCTGCGACGGGCCTTTGCCGGTGCCCGCGGCGCGACCTGCGACGTCGCCCGGGAGGTGGTCCGGGAGGTGGCTCGGGAGGTGGGCCGCGAGGTGGTCCGCGAAGCCGCCGCGAGCCCGCCCGCCAGGCCGCCCGTTTTCGTACGGCGGCGGGCCTGGGGCGGGCGCCCGTCGTGGCGCCGTCGTGGCCCCGTCGCGGTGTCGCGCGCCCGTACCACTGCCCCGCCGCCGTACGGGCAGGACCCTGGCGGCGAGCGCTTGGCACGTGCGGGACAATGGGGTACGTGACTCGGATCGTGATCATCGGTGGCGGACCCGGCGGCTACGAAGCCGCGCTCGTAGCGGCGCAGCTCGGCGCGGAGGTGACCGTCGTGGACACCGACGGCTTGGGCGGGGCGTCGGTGCTGACCGACTGCGTGCCGTCCAAGACCCTCATCGCCACGGCCGAGGTGATGACGACGTTCGACTCCTCGTACGAGGAGCTGGGCATCATCGTCGCCGACGACACGCCGCCGCTGGACCGTTCGGCCCGGGTGGTCGGGGTGGACCTCGGCAAGGTGAACCGCCGGGTGAAGCGGCTCGCGCTCGCCCAGTCGCACGACATCACCGCCGCCGTGACCCGGGCCGGCGCCCGGGTGATGCGCGGCCGGGGCCGGCTGGAGGGCTGCCCGACCGCCGAGGGCACCCGCTGTGTCGTGGTCGAGGCCGCCGACGGCAGCAGCGAGCGGCTGACCGCCGAGGCGGTGCTGATCGCGACCGGGGCCCGCCCGCGCGAGCTGGAGGACGCGCTGCCCGACGGCGAGCGCATCCTGAACTGGACCCAGGTCTACAACCTCGACGAGCTGCCGGAAGAGCTGATCGTGGTCGGTTCCGGCGTCACCGGCGCGGAGTTCGCGGGCGCCTACCAGGCGCTCGGCTCCCGGGTCACGCTGGTCTCCTCCCGCGACCGGGTGCTGCCGGGCGAGGACCCGGACGCCGCCGCCGTCCTGGAGGACGTCTTCCGCCGCCGCGGCATGAACGTGATGGCCCGCTCCCGCGCGCAGTCCGTGAAGAGGGTCGGCGACCGGGTCGAGGTGGCACTCTCCGACGGCCGGATGATCAGCGGCACGCACTGCCTGATGGCGGTCGGCGCGATCCCCAACACCGGCGGGATGGGCCTGGAGGAGACCGGCGTCAAGCTCACCGACTCCGGGCACATCAAGACGGACAAGGTCTCCCGCACCAGCGCCCCCGGCGTCTACGCGGCCGGCGACGTCACCGGCATCTTCGCGCTCGCCTCGGTCGCCGCGATGCAGGGGCGGATCGCGATGTACCACTTCCTCGGCGACGCGGTGGCCCCGCTCAACCTCAAGACCGTCTCCTCCAACGTCTTCACCGACCCGGAGATCGCCACCGTCGGCTACACCCAGGCGGACATCGACGCCAAGCGGATCGAGGCGAACGTCGTCAAGCTGCCGCTGCTGCGCAACCCGCGGGCGAAGATGCAGGGGGTCCGCGACGGCTTCGTCAAACTCCTCTGCCGCCCCGGCACCGGCATCGTGGTCGGCGGCGTCGTGGTCGCGCCCAAGGCGAGCGAGCTGATCCACCCCATCTCGATCGCCGTCGACAACAGCCTCACCGTCGAGCAGATCGCCAACGCCTTCACCGTCTACCCCTCCCTCTCCGGCTCCATCGCGGAGGTCGCCCGCCAGCTCCACACCCGCAAGACCGGCCACGGCGGCTGAAGTCCCCCTCACCCGGCGTCACATGCCGATCACGGCTGTCCCGATCCCGTAACACCCGCCCCCGACCGCTCCCTTGCCGCGCTTCCACGCCCCTACGGTGACACCACATGGCGAACACCGGGGGGTAACGCATGGGGCAGAAGCAGGAAGATCCGGGCGAGACACCCGAGCAACTGAAGCAACGCGCCACCGACTTGCGGGACTGCGCCCGTACCGCCCGCAAGCTCGCGGGATCGATGGGTCCCTACCTGGACAACGCGGTGGGCCAGGCCAAGGCCGGGATCTGGCACGGGCCGTACGCCACGAGCACCACCTCGATGCTCGTCGCGCGCAAGACCACACTCCACCGGATGGCGTCGGACCTCGTCGCCGACGCGTCCCGCTGGGAGACCGAGGCGCAGGCGCTCGACGACCAGGCCGCGGCGAAGAAGAAGCAGCAGTCCGCGAAGGGGGGCGGCTGATGGGGTTCGCGGGATTCGACACCGAGAAGATCGGCACGCTGGCCGGCGGCCTGGAGAAGGCGAGCCAGGGCGCGGGCCCCCTGCACCGGCAGGTCGCCATGGTCCTGACCCGCGCCAACGGCCTCCTCAACGGCAGCAAACCGGTCACCACCAGCGCCTTGCTCCAGCCGCTCGTCGGCGACCTGATGGGCGGTCTCTTCTTCGGCGGTTACCGCTGCATGCCGGGCACCCTGACCGGTGAACTCGACGACACCCAGGCGTCGATGAAGCGCCGCTGCGCCCAACTCGGGGGTGTGCAGAAGCTCGTCGACGACGGATACGACGTCGACCCGTCGCTCTACTTCGACGACGAGAAGCCGCCGGACCAGAAGAAGATCAACACCGCGCTGACCGACCTCGCCGAGCTCAACGGCAAGAACGCCGGTGACACCGACGGCCGTTCCGACCTGGAACGGATCAAGGGCGACCTCGACGGCCTCACCCCGACCGAGCTCGACGCGTTCCTCGACAAGGTCCCGGCGGGCGACCTGGCCCACTTCAACGACGTGGCCACCCACACCGGCAACAGCGGCATCTGGCCCTTCCAGCACTCCAACGGCCTTCCCTCGGGCGAGTACCGCGACTTCACCAGTTCCCTGCTGAAGAAGGCGGGCCCCACGCACTGGCCCAAGATCGAGGCGGCCTTCCCGGTCCAGCCGGGCTTCGACACGACGGACGCGTGGCTGGAGGGCCAGAACTCCCAGCAGGAACAGGGCGTTCACGGCATGCACTACGGCACGCCGCAGGACCCGCTGTTCAAGACGCCTGGGACGGTCGATGCGTCCGGCGCCCATCAGGGCCAGATCGGAGACTGCTGGTACATGGCCTCACTGGAGGCGACCGCGCAGGCTGACCCGAAGTTCATCGCCGAGGGCGTCAAGCAGAACCCCAACGGGACGGTGAACGTACGGATCTGGGACAAGGACGGCAAACTGCACTGGGTCACGGTCACCCCTGACATTCCGATGGACAGTGACAACAACCCGGTGTCCGCCTACGGCGCGGACGAGAGCTGGCCCGCCTACTACGAGAAGGCGTTCGCCCTGATGTACGCGGGTGACACAGGCGGCGCGCCGGACGACCACCAGGGCGACCCGCTCTACGACCGGGCAGAGCAGGGCGATTACGGCGCCACCGAGTGGGACTTCACCGACAAGGCGCCGCCCTATGTCACCGGCAGCAAGTCGAAGTCGATCGGCGGCGGCTTCGACGGCGTCAAGAAGGCCTATCAGTCGCATCACCCGGTCATCGTGGCGACCCCGTCCGAGGACGAGCTCAAGAAGAAGAACCTTGACCCGAGTTGGGACGGGAACTATGTCACGCGGCATGTCTACTACGTGAAGGGGTTCGACGCTCAGGGCAACATGCTGCTCGGCAACCCCTGGGGGCCGGGCAATGACGTCACGGTCACCCCCGAGCAGTACAAGGAGTACTTCGAGACCCCGCAGCAACTCCAGGTGGGCAAATGATCTCCTCCTGGTCGAAGGCGATGCGGGGGCTCGGCCTGGTCTGCTTCTGTCTCCTGCCTGTCGGCTGCGGCCCCTCCGGTGGGGGTCACGATCATCCGTCCTCCCCGGCTCCCATGACGCCAGTGGCCATGGACCCCGGACCGGAGTGCGTGGGGGGCGGCGCCGCCAAAGGGCTGCACCTGTTCAGCCAGGCCGCGACAGCGCTGCCGGGCGGAACGAGTGTGACGTACGCCGAAGGACACGCGGACGGCACCCACCGCACCGCGGAGTTGACGACCGGCTCCACTCGGCTGACGGTGGAGCCCGCGCAGCGAGTCGACCTGGGCGGCCACACGTACACCGTCGCTCAGATCTGCACCTACCGCGTCGTGCTGACCGGTCCTGGGCTGCACGCGCCCACCGAACGGGGAGAGAAGATGACCGACTGGCCGATGACCCGGGACGGCATGCTGTCGCTGGCCTGGCACACGCCCAACAGCAGTACCGGGGGCGACCAGGTGGTCGTCACCGACATCGAGTCCGGCCCGCTGCGGTGCGCCGTCCACGTCGTGCACGACAGCCGACCGGCCGGCACCTTCCGCGACGTGCCCGTCGGCGGCACCATCGAGTTCGCCGGCCGGCTGTGGAAGGTCGCGTCCATCGACACCGGAAACATGGCTGTCTCCGTCGCCTCAAGAGACTTCAAGCCGGGCCATGTCACGCTCAAGGAACTCGGTGGCGCGTAGGGCGGGTTGGTGGTGGGGGGCCGGACAGGTGGGGAAGGGAACGCAGGGTCGGGTGGGGGCGTTTGGCCGTCTGGTGGTGGGTGGCTGTCTTGCTGCGGCCGCGGCCGCGTGCGGCGGTACGGGAGCGGGGAGCGAGCATTTGCCCCGTCCTTCCGCTTCGGTCACCCCGGACCCGGGGCCGGTCTGTGTCGGTGACCTGAGTCCGGTCGGCGGGCTGCACATCCTGCGCGGGGGAGGGGCGGCCCTGCCGGGCGGTCGGTGGGTGACGTACGCGTCGGCGGCCGCGGACGGCAAGAGCCGTACCGCGGTGCTGACCCAGGGCGGTCGCAAGACCACCGTGGCTCCGCGGCAGAAGGTCACCCTCGGCGGTGGCGTCTACGTGGTCGCTCAGATCTGCACCTACCGGGTGGTCCTCACCGCGCCCGGCAAGAACCTCACGGAGCAGGAGAAGGACATGGCCAAGTGGCCCAGCATCGACAACGGCCGCTGGACGCTGCGCTGGCACGTTCCCGACACCGGCCCGGACATGAGCGTGGTCGCCGACAACTTCGCCGAAAGTCCTCCGAGTTGCTCGATCGGCGTGGCTTCCAAGGGGCAGTACCTCGCCTCGTATCGGGATCTCCTGGTCGGTGACACGGTCGAGATCGACGATCGGCGCTGGCAGGTGGCGTCCATCGACGCCGGGAACATGGACGTCGCCATCGACTCCCCGGACTTCGCACCCGGCCGGGTGCGGCTCAGGGAACTCGGTGGCGCGTAGGGCGGGTTGGTGGGGGGTGGTGGGTTCCGGACAGGTGGGGAAGGGAACGCACGGTCGAGCTATAGCACTTGACGGTCTGTTTTGTGCACGACTTCCATCAACGGGTGCAAAACGCTGAAACCGTCCGGTCGTTGGCGTTACTGTCGGTTCCGTGTTCGCTGCAGAACGTCGTCAGTTGATTCTGGAAATGGTGCGGGCTAACGGAGCGGTGTCGCTGCGGGAGCTCGCCCGGGTCGTCCAGACGTCCGAAGTGACCGTGCGCAGGGACGTACGGGCGCTGGAGGCGGAAGGACTGCTGGACCGCCGGCACGGCGGTGCGGTGCTGCCGGGTGGCTTCACCAGGGAGTCCGGCTTCCCGCAGAAATCCCATCTAGCGACCGCGGAGAAGACGGCCATCGCCGATCTCGCGGCCGGCCTCGTCGAGGAGGGCGAGGCGATCGTGGTCGGTGCTGGTACGACCACGCAGGAACTGGCCAGACGGCTGGCGCGGGTGGCCGGGCTGACCGTGGTCACCAACTCCCTGCTGGTGGCCCAGGCGCTGGCGCACGCCAACCGTGTCGAGGTGGTGATGACCGGGGGCACCCTGCGCGGCTCGAACTACGGGCTGGTCGGCAGCGGGGCCGAGCAGTCGCTGCACGGGCTGCGGGTGTCCCGGGCGTTTCTGTCCGGCGCGGGGCTGACCGCCGAGCGCGGGCTGTCGACGTCCAACATGCTCGCCGCGAGCGTGGACCGGGCGCTGGTGCAGGCCGCCTCGGAGGTGGTGGTGCTCGCCGACCACACGAAGCTCGGCGCCGACACGATGTTCCAGACCGTGCCGACCGACCAGATCACCCATCTCGTCACCGACGAGCCCGAGCCGGACGACGAGCGCGCCGGCACGGAGTTGCAGGCGCTGGCCGACCGGGGGGTGCAGGTCACCGTCGCCTCGCTGCCCGGGAGCGGGTCCAGTGCGGCGGTGGCCGCCGCGGCGGCAGCGGACGGGCTGGCGTCCGGGCGCGGGTTGCCCGGGCCGCGGCGGCACCACCCGCTGCGCGGCGCCCCGCCGTTGGGCGCGGGTCCGGTCGGCAACGGGGAGAGCCCCACGCCCCGGCTCGCCGACGTCCGCCGCCGCTGAGCCCTGGGCCCTGCGTGAACCCTGCGCGCTGAACCCTCAGCCCTGAGCCACGCGCCCCATGCCCCTGAGCGGCTCCCCTTCCGTGAAAGGAGAGCCGCTCAGAGGCGCGGAAGGCCACCCGCTCAGCGGGACCCGGCGTGCGCGTCGGACGCGGCCGGGACCGTCGCGGCGGGACGACGCTCCCCGGCCGAGGCCACCGCCGGTGCTCCCGCCGGCGACCCTGCCGACGCCTCCGCGGACGGCCTCGTACGGATGCCCTCCATCATGATGCTCATCAGCCGCTGGAAGACCCCCTTCTCCGTGGAGTCCTTCTCCGCGGCCTGCACCACCGCGTACGTCAGCTTGAGCAGGTCGCCGATGCGGATGTCCTCCCGTACCGCGCCCGCCTGCTGCGCACGGGTCAGGAGTTGCCCGCCGGACTCGCGCAACTTGAACTTGCACGCGGGCATCTGCGTGTCGGACGCCTCACCGATGGCCGCGGCCATGCCGCGGTACGCCGACGAGTGCGCCGCCATCGCGTACAGCCATGAGGTGAGGGCCTCGGTCGGGTCGTCCGCGGACATCAACTCGATGGAGCGAGCGCCGAGCGCGTCGATCTCGCGGACGAAGACCGCGTTCATCAGGCTGTACCGGTTGGGGAAGTGCCGGTAGAGCGTGCCGATGCCGACGCCCGCGTGCCGGGCGATGTCCTCCAGCGCGACATCGGTGCCGTGCACGATGAACGCCTGCCGGGCCTCTTCGAGCAACCGGTCGTAGTTGCGTTGCGCGTCTGCCCGCATCGTCGGTCCCGCCTCCACTCCGGAATATCTCGCCGAAAGCGATTGTAGTTCCGGAGGAAGCCTCCGTATAGTTTTCGGAGGAGACCTCCGTTTACTCTCTCCGCTGGAGGCTTACTCACCATGTCCACGCCCACGACGCGTGACTCCGACAGCACCAACAGCACCGGAGGAACAGACCTGACCCACAGCACCCAACAGGCCGGCAGCGCCACCACCGGTGCCGTCCCCGCCCCCACCCGGCAGCCGTCGTCCCCCGCGAGCCGCCACCCGTACCTCGTCCTCGGTGCCATCGTCGGCACCCAGCTGATGATCCTGCTCGACGCCACCGTGGTGAACGTCGCGCTGCCCGGCATCGGCACCCACCTGGGCTTCTCGGCCACCGGCATGTCGTGGGTGCTCAACGTCTACACCCTCGCCTTCGGCGGCCTGTTGCTGCTCGGCAGCCGAATAGGCGACCTGATCGGCCGCCGTACGGCGATGGTGTGGGGCGTCGCCGCCTTCACCGTCGCCTCGATCGCGGGAGGGCTGGCCAACGACGCGACCACCCTGCTGGTCGCCCGCGGCTTCCAGGGGGCCGCCGCAGCGCTGGCCGCGCCCAGCACCCTGGCCCTGATCGCCACGTCGTTCAGCGAGGGCACCGAGCGCAACCGGGCGCTGAGCGTGTTCTCGGCCGTTTCCGGCGCGGGTTCGGCGATCGGCCTGACCGCCGGCGGCATCCTCACCGACCTGGGCTCCTGGCGCTGGGTGTTCTTCATCAACGTGCCGGTCGGCGCCCTGATCATGGTGCTCGCACCGCGCTTCATCAACGAGACCGCCCGCCACCGCGGCGGCCGCTTCGACATCGCGGGCGCGCTGACCGGCACGCTCGGCATGGCCACCTTGGTGTACGGCTTCATCCGGGTCGGCGAGAGCAAGTGGACCGACGGACGGGCGCTCGCGTCGTTCGTGATCGCGGTCGCGCTGCTCGGCGCGTTCCTCGTCAACGAGACGCGGGTCGAGCGCCCGCTGGTGGTGCTGCGGCTGTTCGCCGACCGCAACCGGGCCATCGCCTACAGCGTGATGCTGCTGGTGCCGGCCGGGATGTTCGGCGTCTTCTACTTCAGCACCCAGTACCTTCAGACGTATCTGCACTTCAGCCCGTTGAAGACCGGCTTCGCGTTCCTGCCGCTGGCCGGGCCGCTCTTCGTCGCCGCGCGGCTCGCGCCGCGCATGATCGGCAGGTTCGGCGCGAAGACGGTGGTGAGCATCGGGCTGCCGATCAACCTGGCGGGCACGATCTGGATCACCCAGCTCGGCCCGACCGACGGCTACGCGGCCGGACTGCTCGGCCCGCTGATGCTGGTCGGCTTCGGGGTCGGCTGGACGATGATGCCGCTCAACACCTTCATCCTCTCCGGCGTCCAGCCCCAGGACGCGGGCTCCGCGTCCGGCCTGCTCCAGACGATGCAGCAGATCGGCGGCAGCCTCGGACTGTCGGTGCTGGTCACCGTCTTCGGTACGGTCTCCCGGCACGCGCACGGCAACGCGTTCATCAACGGCGCCACCGCCGCGTTCACCCTGGCGGCGATCTTCGTCTCGGCCGCGGTGGTGATGGTGTTCCTGCTCAAGGCGCCTCCGAAGCCGGCGCTGCGCTGAGCGGGAGCGGCGGCGCGCCGCGGGCGCGCCGCCGGGGCCCGACCGTATGACGTGCGGCGGGCGGCGGCTGACACCAGGTCAGCCGCCGCCCGCTTCCGCGTGGGCGCGCCATGCGCGCCCCGCCCTGCCTCAGTCCTTGATCTCGCAGATGACCGCGCCGGAGGAGATCGAGGAGCCGACCTCCGCCTTCAGGCCGACGACGGTGCCGGAGCGGTGCGCGTTGAGCGGCTGCTCCATCTTCATCGCCTCCAGCACCACGATCAGGTCGCCCTCGGAGACCTGCTGGCCCTCCTCGGCCGCGACCTTCACGATGGTGCCCTGCATCGGCGAGGCGAGCGTGTCGCCTGACACGGCGGCGCTCGCCTTCGCCGCGGCCCGCCGCTTCGGCTTGGCCCCCGCGGCCAGCCCGGTACGGGCCAGCGTCATCCCCAGGTGCGCGGGCAGCGACACCTCCAGGCGCTTGCCGCCGACCTCGACCACGACGGTCTCGCGCCCGCCGGACTCCTCCTCGTCGGCCGCCGCGCCCTTGAACGGAGGGATGGTGTTGTCGAACTCCGTCTCGATCCACCGGGTGTGCACCGTGAACGGGCCGCCGTCCGTCGGCGCGAACGCCGGGTCGACGACCACCGCGCGGTGGAACGGGATCGCGGTCGCCATGCCCTCGACGGTGAACTCGCCCAGCGCGCGGGCGGCCCGCTGCAACGCCTGCTCACGGGTCGCCCCGGTCACCACCAGCTTCGCCAGCAGGGAGTCCCAGGCCGGGCCGATCACGCTGCCGGACTCCACGCCCGCGTCCAGCCGTACGCCGGGACCCGAGGGCGGGGTGAAGACGGTGACGGTGCCGGGCGCGGGAAGGAAGTTGCGGCCCGGGTCCTCGCCGTTGATCCGGAACTCGAAGGAGTGGCCGCGGTGCTCCGGGTCGTCGTAGCCGAGCGCCTCGCCGTCGGCGATCCGGAACATCTCCCGGACCAGGTCGATGCCGGAGACCTCCTCGGTGACCGGGTGCTCCACCTGGAGGCGGGTGTTCACCTCCAGGAAGGAGATGGTGCCGTCCTGGCCGACCAGGAACTCGCAGGTGCCCGCGCCGACATAGCCGGCCTCGCGCAGGATCGCCTTCGACGCGCTGTAGAGCTGCGCGTTCTGCTCCGGCGACAGCCAGGGCGCCGGGGCCTCCTCCACGAGCTTCTGGTGCCGGCGCTGCAAGGAGCAGTCACGGGTGGAGACCACCACCACGTTGCCGTGCGTGTCGGCCAGGCACTGCGTCTCCACGTGCCGGGGCCGGTCCAGGTAGCGCTCCACGAAGCACTCGCCGCGGCCGAACGCGGCCACCGCCTCGCGCACCGCGGAGTCGTACAGCTCCGGGACCTCCTCCAGCGTGCGGGCGACCTTCAGGCCGCGGCCGCCGCCGCCGAAGGCCGCCTTGATGGCGATCGGCAGGCCGTGCTCCTTCGCGAACGCGACGACCTCGTCCGCACCCGACACCGGGTCGGGGGTGCCGGCCACCAGCGGGGCGCCCGCTCGCTGGGCGATGTGACGGGCCGCCACCTTGTCGCCCAGGTCGCGGATCGCCTGCGGCGGCGGGCCGATCCAGGTCAGCCCGGCGTCCAGCACCGCCTGGGCGAACTCCGCGTTCTCCGACAGGAACCCGTAGCCGGGGTGCACCGCGTCGGCGCCCGACTCCGCCGCGGCGGCCAGCACCTTGCCGATGTCGAGATAGCTGGTCGCCGGGGTGTCACCACCCAGCGCGTACGCCTCGTCGGCAACCCGGACGTGGACCGCGTCCCGGTCCGGCTCCGCGTACACCGCGACACTGCCGATACCGGCATCCCGACACGCACGAGCGACACGGACAGCGATTTCACCGCGGTTGGCGATGAGCACCTTGCGCACGATGGCTCCCTCCTTGGAACAAGCAGAGTTTAGGCAATGGCCACACTTGAAACCGAGGCACCCCTACACGTGAGGTTGCCCACACAGAGGGTGATCCAGGGGCCCGGAGAACCCGTGGAAAGCCTGCTCATTCCAAGGTACGGCGCGGGTTGGCGCAATGTCCCGCACTCCCGTGTGTGGAACGGGTCTCGCATGTCGGCCGACCTGGGACGCGCCGATCCTTTGTGGAGTTCCTACGAAGAGAGCACGGAAACTTTGCTGCCGTCCGTTCCCTGACGAGTGGTTGTGCCCGGGCCCTTGCCGCCGCGCATACCCGTGAGTAGCCTGCGAGCCGCGGGGTACCTGGGGTAACTCCCCGGAAAATCCCGGCGAGTCGGGGCGCGGTAGGGCTTCGGCTCGCAAGGACCACCCGGACGGACCATGACAAGGGGGACGATGTGCGCAGAGGTATAGCCGTGGCCACCGCCGTGGTGCTCGTGCTCGACGCCCTCACCATCGCTGCGGTGAACTGGATACTCGGGCTGGCGGTTCGCCGCCAGCAGATGTCCCTCGGCGGGCTGCCGACCCACGCGATGGAGGTCGGGTCGTGGGTGGCGGGCGGGATATTCGCGCTCTTCCTGCTCGGCTGCGCGGCGCTGGTTGCCCGCATCGCGCTGCGCGACCGGATGGCCGGCAGGGTCGGCCGCATCGTGCTCATCGTCTGCGCCGTCATCCACGGGGTGGTCGGCGCCGCCGTGGTCGGGCTCGTCGGGTGGTACGCGTTCGTGGTGATGATGGTGATACTCGCGCTGCTCGTGGGCACGTTGCTGCTCTACGCGCCCGACCAGAACGGTACCGACGAGAACGGCGCCGTCGAGGCGGTCCCGGCCACCTAGCGAGGCGTCGGCCGCGTAGCGAGGCTTGGCCCCATCTCTGGCGCCACCTCCGCCCCCGGCTCTACGCCCACCCCCGGCCCCACCTCTACCTCCGGCTCTACGCCCACACGTCGGCGGTCACGCCCACAAGTCGGTGATGGGGATGCCCAGCTCGGCCAGGAGGGCGCGCAGGAGCGGGAGGGAGAGCCCGATGACGTTGCCCGGGTCGCCCTCGATGCCGTCGACGAAGGGGGCCGAGCGGCCGTCGAGGGTGAAGGCGCCGGCGACGTGGAGGGGTTCACCGCTGGCGACGTAGGCCGCGATCTCGGCGTCGTCCGGGGTGCCGAAGTGCACCGTGGTGGAGGCGGTCCGGGACAGCCGGCGGCCGTCGGCCGTGTCGATGACGCAGTGCCCGGTCTGGAGCACCCCGCTACGTCCGCGCATCGCGTGCCAGCGCTGCGTCGCCTCGGCCGCGTCCTTCGGCTTGCCCAGCGCGCGACCGTCGAGTTCGAGCACCGAGTCGCAGCCGACCACCAGCTCGCCGCCGTCCAGCCCACCGCCGTCCGCGACCGCCGTCGCCTTCGCCTCGGCCAGCACGCGGGCCAGTTCGGCGGGGGAGGGCGCGGTGATCGCCTCCTCGTCGACGCCGGAGACCACCACCTTGGGGTCGAGCCCGGCCTGTCGCAGCAGCCCGAGACGGGCGGGCGAGGCGGACGCGAGGACGAGGGCGCGGCGGGGCGAAGAGGTCACCGGGCCATCGTAGAGAACGCCGGGAGCGCGACCGCCGCCCGCTCACGCATGCCAGGCGGCCAGCGCCATCACCATGACCGCCGCCACCGCGAGCACCAGCATCGCCCGGCGCAGCATCACCTGAGCCCGGCGCAACTCCTCGTCGCGCTTGCGCGGTTGATCATCGGACCACAGCATGCCGTCAAGGGTGGACCGTCGCGCGGACGCGCGCCTGAGTACGAGTACTCACTGCGCGGCCCGACGCACTGACCGCCCCACCCGTCCCACGGGCCCCTGCGGTCAGGCGCCCTGCACGGTCAGGCGCCCTGCACGGTCAGGCATCCTGCACGGTCAGGCATCCTGCACGGTCAGGCCGGCCACACCGAGGTGCGCCACGCCGTCGGGCCGGGCCGGGGCGCGGCGCCCGGCACCGTACGGGCCGGGTCGGACCACGCGCTGCGCGCGCCCGTCCGGCCGTCGCCGCCACCGTCGGAGTCCAGGGCGGCGGCGCGCGCCTGGACCAGCGCGACGACCGCCGCCAGCTCCTCCGGGGTCGGCCGGCCCCGCTCCACCTTGATCATCATCCGTACGGTCCTCCTTCGCGGGTCCGGCTGCCCGGCTGCCGTTGCTACAGCGGGATGTTGCCGTGCTTCTTCGGCGGCAGGCTCTCCCGCTTGTTGCGCAGCGTCCGCAGCGCCTTGACGAGCTGGGCGCGGGTCCTGGACGGCTCGATGACCGCGTCCACGTAGCCGCGCTCGGCCGCGACGTAAGGATTCAGCAGGGTGTCCTCGTAGTCGGTGATGAGCTGCCGGCGCAGCGCGTCGGCCTCCTCCGGGGTGGCCGCCTCGGCGAGGGTGCGGCGGTGCAGGATGTTGACGGCGCCCTGCGCGCCCATCACGGCGATCTGGGCGGTGGGCCAGGCGAGGTTGAGGTCCGCGCCCAGGTGCTTGGAGCCCATCACGTCGTACGCGCCGCCGAACGCCTTGCGGGTGATGATCGTGATGAGGGGCACGGTCGCCTCGGCGTACGCGTAGATCAGCTTGGCGCCGCGGCGGATGATGCCGTCCCACTCCTGGCTGGTGCCGGGCAGGAAGCCGGGGACGTCGACGAAGGTGACCACCGGGATGTTGAAGCTGTCGCAGGTCCGCACGAAGCGCGCGGCCTTCTCGGAGGCGTTGATGTCCAGACAGCCGGCGAACTGCAGCGGCTGGTTGGCGACCACGCCCACCGGCCGGCCCTCGATCCGGCCCAGGCCGGTGAGGATGTTCGGCGCGAAGAGGGCCTGCGTCTCCAGGAACTCGCCGTCGTCCAGGACGTGTTCGAGCACCTTGTGCATGTCGTAGGGCTGGTTCGCGGAGTCCGGGATGAGCGTGTCCAGCTCGCGGTCCTCGTCGGTGGACTCCAGGTCCGCCTCGGCCGGGAAGGCGGGCGGCTCCTCCAGGTTGTTGCTCGGCAGGTAGGACAGCAGCGCCTTGACGTACTCGAAGGCGTCCTTCTCGTCGCCGGACAGGTGGTGGGCGTTGCCGGAGGTGGTGTTGTGGGTGCGCGCGCCACCCAGCTCCTCCATGCCGACGTCCTCGCCGGTCACCGTCTTGATCACGTCGGGACCGGTGATGAACATGTGCGAGGTCTGGTCGACCATCACCACGAAGTCGGTGATCGCCGGGGAGTAGACCGCGCCGCCCGCACACGGGCCGACGATCAGGCTGATCTGCGGGATCACCCCGGAGGCGTGGGTGTTGCGGCGGAAGATCTCGCCGTACATGCCGAGCGAGGTGACGCCCTCCTGGATGCGGGCGCCGCCGGAGTCGTTGATGCCGATCACCGGGCAGCCGGTCTTCAGCGCGAAGTCCATCACCTTGACGATCTTCTCGCCGAACACCTCGCCCAGCGCCCCGCCGAAGACCGTGAAGTCCTGGGAGAAGACCGCCACCGGGCGGCCCTCGACGGTCCCGTAGCCGGTGACCACCCCGTCGCCGTACGGGCGGTTCGCCTCCAGGCCGAAGTTGGTCGAGCGGTGCCTGGCCAGCTCGTCCAGCTCGGTGAAGGAGCCGTCGTCCAGCAGCAGTTCGATCCGTTCCCGGGCGGTCAGCTTGCCCTTGGCGTGCTGCTTCTCGACGGCCCGCCGCGAACCCGCGTGCGTCGCCTCCTCGATCCGGTGGCGCAGATCGGCGAGCTTCCCCGCGGTCGTGTGGATGTCGTACTGCGGCTCGGCCATGGAAGCGGCTCTCCTGCTCTCGGCGGGTCGTACGCGTACGGTCAGCGCGCACGTGACTGGCGAGTAACGCTGCTGAGTAGCGTAGTGGTGACGCAGACGAACGAGCAGTGCGGCGTTCACCACATCGCGTGCGGGGCGGCGGGCGTGGCGTGGTTCCCGCGGGCGGTGCTCATAGGGTGGGGGCATGACGTCCAGCCGCTGGTCCGACCTGGAACGGCCGCCGCTCAACGCCGGCGCCCTGCGCAAGGCGGTGGTCACACCGGAAGCGGTATGGACCTCGCTCGATGTGGTGGAAGCCACTGGCTCGACCAACAGCGACCTGTCCGCCCGGGCCGCCGACGGCGCGCCCGAGGGCGCGGTGCTGGTCGCCGAGGAGCAGACCACCGGGCGCGGCCGGCTGGACCGGCGGTGGAGCGCACCCGCCCGGTCCGGACTGTTCTTCTCGGTGCTGCTCCGGCCGGGTGAGGCCGCCGCGACCGCCGACGGCATCCGCAAGCCGGTGCCCGTCCACCGCTGGGGCTGGCTGCCGCTGCTCGCCGGTGTCGCCACCGCCACCGCGCTGTCCCGCGCCGCGGGTGTCGACACGGCACTCAAATGGCCCAACGACCTGCTGCTCACCGTTGACGGCGAGGAGCGCAAGGCCGGCGGCATCCTCGCCGAGCGGGTCGGGGAGACCGCGGTCGTCGTCGGCATCGGGCTGAACGTGTCGCTGCGCGCCGAGGAACTGCCGGTCGGCACCGCCACCTCGCTCGCCCTCGCCGGCGCCCCCGGCACCGACCGCGACCCCCTGCTGCGGGCCGTCCTGCGCTCCCTCGGCGACTGGTACGACGCCTGGCGGGCGGCGGGCGGCGACCCGGCCGCGTCCCGGCTCCAGCAGACCTACGCGGCGGGCTGCGCCACCCTCGGCCGCCAGGTGCGGGCCGAGCTGCCCGGCGGCCGGGACCTGTCCGGCACGGCGGTCGCGGTCGACGGCGACGGGCGGCTGGTGATCGCCGGGTCGCACGGCGAGCAGGCGGTCGGCGCCGGCGACGTGGTCCATCTGCGCCCCACCGGGTGAGAGTGAGCCAGGGCACACCTGCCGTATCGTTGAGGGGCTGCGTCGTCTCGATGATCGGAAGGGCTGTGCGCAGGGACTCTTCAGGGGCCGGGCGGTAGACGTGGACAACGACAGCCCCCCGCCGAATGCCTCCGGCGGTGAAGCCGCCTCCGACGGTGCGCGTGCCGCGTCCGGCGGTGATTCGGCGTCCGGCGATGCCCGGGCCGAGGGTTCTGGTGGGGCCGCGGGTTCAGGCGGTGCTGAGGGTTCGGGTGGTGCTGAGGGTTCGGGTGGTGCTGAGGGTTCGGGTGGTGCCGAGGGTTCCGGTGAAGCGGCGGGGGGCGGCGAGCCCGCACTTTCCGGTGGACCGGAAGACGGCGCGGACGGCGGCGGGGGAGAACCGGACGGCGGCGGGGGAGCCGGCGAGGAAGCAGACCCTGGCGAGAACCAGGACGAGAACCAGGACGAGGACCCGGACCAGGACCAGGACCAGGACCAGGACCAGGACCAGGACCAGGACCTCGGCGAGGCAGGGGTGGAGTCCGGGGAGCACCCGCTGGCGCTGCGGTTGGAGCAGCTGATCCTCGGCGCGCCGCGCCGCTACACCCCGTTCCAGGCGGCCCGTACCGCGGGCGTGTCCATGGACCTGGCCTCCCGTTTCTGGCGGGCGATGGGCTTCGCCGACATCGGCCAGGCCAAGGCGCTCACCGAGGCGGACGTCCTGGCGCTGCGCCGCCTGGCCGGGCTGGTCGAGGCGGGCCTGCTCAGCGAGTCGATGGCGATCCAGGTGGCGCGGTCCACCGGGCAGACCACCGCGCGGCTCGCCGACTGGCAGACCGACTCCTTCCTGGAGGGCCTGACCGAGCCGCCCGAGCCGGGCATGACCCGGGCCGAAGTGGCTTACCCGCTGGTCGAGTTGCTGCTGCCCGAGCTGGAGGAGTTCCTGATCTACGTGTGGCGCCGGCAGGTCGCGGCCGCCACCAGCCGGGTCGTACAGTCCGACGACGAGGAGGCGGTCGACCGCCGGCTCGCCGTCGGCTTCGCCGACCTGGTGGGCTTCACCCGGCTCACCCGCCGGCTGGAGGAGGAGGAACTCGGCGAGCTGGTCGAGGCGTTCGAGACCACCGCGGCGGATCAGGTCGCCGCGTACGGAGGACGGCTGATCAAGACGCTCGGCGACGAGGTGCTCTTCGTCGCCGACGACCCGGGGACCGCAGCGGAGATCGGTATCCGGCTGATCGAGACGATGACCGGCGACGAGACGATGCCCGCGCTGCGGGTGGGGATGGCGTTCGGCACGGTCACCACGCGGATGGGGGACGTGTTCGGGACGACCGTCAACCTCGCGTCCCGGCTCACCTCGATAGCGCCACGCGACGCCGTCCTCGTGGACGGGGACTTCGCGGAGGCGCTCGGCGCGGCCGGGGAGGCCCCGCTCTCCGAGGCCGACGTCGACGCGACCGCGGAGAAGTACCGCTTCGCCCTCCAGCCGATGTGGCGCCGCCCGGTCCGAGGGCTCGGCGTGGTCGAACCCTGGCTGCTCTCTCGCCGAGAGGCCTGACCCGATCCCCCCCGGGTGCCCTCGTTCCCGTCGCTTCCGGGGGCACCCGCCGGAGGGGGTCCCTACCTGGCGAGAACACCGTCCAAGTACGCCTGCACAGGCGCGAAGAGCCCGTAGGGAACGTATTCGGCGATCTCGGAGTGCGCACACCAGGCCAGCTCCGCCAGTTCGTCGTCGTCAGCGACACGTGCGGTGCCCGCTACGACGTCGCAGGCGGTGTACGACATCAGCCGGTGCGTCTTCGGATGGACCCGCTCGCCGATCAGCCGGACGGCTACGACGTGCAGACCGGTCTCCTCAAGCGTCTCCCGAACGGCGGCTTCCTCCGGCGACTCTCCCGCCTCGATCGCTCCGGCCGGGAACTGCCAGGAGAGCTGTCCCTCGGCGATACGTCGACGGACCATCAGGACACGGCCCTCATGGGCGATGATCGCCGCCGAGATACCCGGGCGCTCATCGGTGGGTTGATCGGTCACGATTGTTCCTCCAAAGCCGCGATCACTGGCGGGAGATGACGACGTGTAACGCCTGGGGCCGGCCAGTTCGTAAAGCGTCATGCTGCCCTTGGTCTTCGCTGTTCGGTGATGTCAGCAGAACGAACCGCGCTCTCGCCGCGTGCGCGCACCTTCGGAAGGATGACGGCACCGCCGTATGTCCCAGCTCACGAGGGCTGTTTCGTGGGCTTGCGTTGGTGGCTGGCCCAGTCCTCGTGGATGGTGCGGAAGGCGGGGAGGACGTCGTGGGCGAGGAAGTCGGTGTGGGCGCGTAACCGGGCGATGAGCGCGGCGAGTTCGGCGGGTTCGTGGCAGGTCGTCGTGTGGTTCTGGGTGATCTGGACGAGGAGGACGGGGGTGAGGGGGTCGTCGGGGCGGGCGTGGTCGGGGTGCGGGTGGCATTCGATCTCGCAGAAGTACGACGCGATGCCGTCGTCGGCGTCCGGGTCGTCGTCGCTTTGGCTGACGAGGGGCGTGGCCAGGGCCGTGAACGGGAAGTGGTGCACGATGTCGGTGAGGGTGAGGCTCAGGGCGCGCGGGTCGAGGTCGGTCTCGCTGGGGTCGTCGTCCGCCCAGGCGGGCAGGTAGCCGTAGGCCGTGGTGCCGTTGGTCGTGGTGATCCGCCAGGTGCGTGCTCGGCTGGTCGTACCCAACGCCGAGGCGTCGGTGCTCATCGGTGGGGCTCCATCGCGGTGTGTTCGGCCAGCGCGGTGCGGAGGAAGGTCAGCGAGTCCGTCGGCGTGAGGGCGGTGTCGCGGAGCAAGTCGTAGGCGAGGCGCAGCGGTTCGACGTCTTCGGGTTCCTCCACGAGGTGGCCGCTCCAACTGCTTTGCGTGTACGCCACCACGTGGCCGTCCTGGAAGAAGATCAGCTCCAGGCAGCTGCGGATGTGGTGCGGGCCGGTGCCGAACGGGACGACGTGCAGGGAGACATCGGGCTGCTGGGCGGTCTCGATGAGGTGTTCCAGTTGGGCGGTCCACGTCCGGGGGTCGCGGGCTTTGCGCCGCAGCACGGCTTCATCGATCAACGCGCGGTAGTGGACGGGGTTCGGTCCGGTCAGACGGTCTTGCCGCTTCAGCCGTGCGGCGACCTGGGCGCCCAACTCCTTGACCCGGTGCGGGCGGACGGTGCTCAGTTGCTCCTCGGCGTACGCGCGGGTCTGGAGCAGGTACGGCACGGCGCTGACGGCGTACTCCTGGACGCTCACCGCGTCCGCTTCCAGGGGCGCCAATCCGAGGAACGGTCGGTCCTTCGCCTCGCGTTTGGCCAGGTGCCACAGCTTCACCAGGAGGTCGCCCGTGCCGTACACCTTGTCCAGCGCGGCAGCCGCTTCAAGGGTGCCGAGACGTTGCCCCCGCTCCAGCCGGTGCAGGTACGACTGCTCGTACATGCACAGCCCCGCGAGTTCCATCAACGTCAGCCCCGCCTGCTGCCGCCGACAGGCCAGCTCGCTGGCGTACAACTCCCGCGCGGATAACCACTCCCAGTCGATGACGACCTTGCTCCCGCTCCCGCCGCTTACGCTGCTTCCGGCCATACGGAATTCCTCTCTACGGTGATGGTCGTGCTGGTGCTATGTGCCCCGGGGGCCACGGGAATTCCGCGTGCCGGGGCGCCATGTCCCCTCGTCCGGACTCGAACCGGAGTCATCGGGCCTGCCCGCACGCATGAACGGAGAGTGTGCGGTGCCGCCCGGGCTCTTCCTGACTGAGCTACAAGGGGGAGTTCATGAATCAAGGGGGCGACCGGGTGCCACCGGTGGCAGGTCCAGCAGCGCACCACGGCTGTCGGCAACGCGCAGCGCGTCCGACAACGCCGTGCACAAGTGCGTCACCATGCCGTGGAGTTCGGTCTCCGACGGAGCCGCCTCCCGCAGCGTCTTACGCACGAAGCCCAGCAACTCCGAGCCCATTCCGAGCTGCACCGACTCCATCTCGTCCGCCAACCGCCACAAAGCCGATGCCGTGTCGCGCTCAACCGAGGGCAGGTAACACGCCTGTCCGTTCGGCCCGGGCCAGGGCAGCAATCGCAGACTCACCGTGCAGCCCCCGACTGCGTTGAGATCGCGACACCAATCAGAGCAGTGCGCGGCGCCGGCCACCAACGCCTGACGGGTTTCCACATGTCGGCCTGCCTCCCAGGTGCGTCACACCCCGCGCCGCGACAGCGGCATCCGGGGCTGTGTCAGTCCATGGTGAAGACCCGTCAGGGACTTTTGTTTCCAGGTCGGGAGACAGTCCAGACGTCTGGCCGCTATCGTAGAGAACGCCCAAACGACCCAGGGGTAAGTATTGAATACGTACCTGCGATCTGCTATGCAGTCGGCGAGCATGTCGCCGCGACAGCTTGCGCTTCGAGTTGGCGTTTCTGGCAAGACCGTTGAACGATGGGTGGCTGACGCGGAGCTGATCCCGCACGCCAGAAATCGGGAAGACGTATCCTCTGTGCTGGGAGTTGACCAGGATATGCTGTGGCCGAAAGCGGTGAAAAATCGAATCAAGACGGGTGGCGACCAGGAGATTGTTCGCTCTTACCCCTACCGCTCGGCGTGTCCGTCGACGGTTTGGGGGGAGCTGACCGCCAACGCTGCAGATGATCTTTTCTTCGCCGGCTACACGAATTATTTCCTTTGGTTGGATCAACCGCATTTCGTTGCAACTCTGCTCGGGAAACTCGACAATGGATGTCGAGTCCGTTTTCTGCTCGGAGATCCCGAAGGTGAGGTCACGCGCAGTCGAGAGCGGGTGGAAGAGGTTGCTCTCAGCGTGTCGACGCGGATTCGCATCACCCTGGAGCACATAGAGAAACTCGGATCGCACCAGGGGCTTGAGGTCCGGTACTCGGCGACGGAAGACGCGGTGAACCACGTGTCCTTGTCCGTGTTCCGATTCGATGGCGAAGCCCTCGTCACTCCGCATCTCGCTCGATTGGTCGGGCATGACTCGCCCCTTCTTCACCTGCGAAAGCTGAGCACAGGGGGACTCTTCGATCGTTTCGCTGAGCACGCCGAGGAGTTGTGGTCAAGGGGTGTCCCCATTGACGCGACGAAAGCAGTGCGGAACTGACTCCGGCCGGTCGGCTCCGGTCACCTCTCGCCGTCTACCAACGACGTAGGGTGCCCGGAGCGTCCGAACTGGCCCGCCGCGCGCGGGAAGCGCTGGCCTGAGATGCCGATCGGCCGGCCGGCGAAGGGACGCATCGTGGTTCCGGAACCGTGTCGTCCTGCTTCAGCGCAGCGAGAACGCCACGTTCGTCCGTAGGTCCGTAGATCCGGAGGCTCGGCCGGCTGCCGGGGGCCGTGCGTGCCCCCCACCGGCAGGTGGTCCCTCGGCCGGACGGAACCCGGGGCACCCCGGGGGTCAGGGGCGCCGTCCACGGAGCCTGCGGCGTTCGCCTTCGGGGCGGGACGGGGGGGAGTCGGCGAGGCGGACCACCGGGTCCTGCGGGCCCTCACGGCCCGCGACCACCGGGTAGTCCGCGCGGAGCGCCTTCGCCCGGTACTGTGCCGCGTCCGCCAGACGGAAGAGGCGCCGGGCGGAGCGGACCGGTCCGATCGGGTCACCGGTGGAGGCGAGCCCGCAGGCCACTCCGTCACCGACTTCCAGTTCGGCGGCGCGGCGGCACAACTCGTCGGCGGCGCGTACGACTTCGTCGGCGGTCTGCCCCACCGCGACGAGGCAGAACTCGTCCCCGCCGAGCCGTGCCGCGAGACTCCCGGGAAGCATCGCGCCGCAGAGCGAGAGGAGCGAGCCGAATCGTTCCAGCAACCGGTCGCCGACCGCGTGCCCGAGCCGGTCGTTGACCCGCTTCAGCCCGTTCAGGTCGCACACCACCAGGCTCACCACCGCGCCCTGCTCCCGGTGCAGCTCCAGCGCCTCGTCCAGCCGCACGTCCACCGCCCTGCGGTTGCCGAGGCCCGTCAACGGATCGGTGAACGCGAGGAGTTGGACTTCGGCGAGGCGTTCGGTCTGGGCGATCCCGGACGCGATCAGCGCCGCCAGCACCGTGGCGAAGTCGGCGTCCGCGCGGTCGAAGCCGGCCTCGCCCACCCGCCGCGCGACGTACAGCTCGCCCCAGGCCCGCCCGTGCAGCACGATCGGCGCGACCACGCAGCTGCCCCGCCCGCGCCGCCGCAGCGCCGCGGCCCGGCCCCAGCTTCCTCCGCCGGGGGACGTACCGGTCGCGTCCTTCGTCTCCACCCACGCGTGCGGCTCACCGCCCGCGGCCCAGGTGCCGTGCAGGAACTCGGCGATCTCCGGGAAGTCGTGCACCGAGTACGACTCGTCGGCCGGCTCCGCCTCCTCGCCCGGGGCCAGGTCGCCGTCGTTGACCAGGACCCGCAGCCGGCCGGTCTCCCGCTCCCACGCCGAGACCGCGGCGAAGGTGCCCTGCATCGCCAGCCGGGCGCGGCGCGCCCCCGCCCGGACCGTCGCACGCGGGGTCTGCGCCGTGGCCAGCGCCTGTGCCAGCTCGACGACCGCCCGCAGCCGCACATCGGCTGTACCTTCCGCCATCACCCCAGGCTAGGCACGTTTGCCCCGCCTTGACGCTCGACCGGCCCCGCACTGAGCCGAACGGACCTCCCCGATTCCCGCCGCCCCGGCTGCGGCGGTGTCAGAGCCCGGGCCAGGCGGGCCGGCGCTTCTCGTTGAACGCCGCGACCCCCTCCGCCCGGTCCGCCGAGAACGCGACGGTGCGCCAGGCCGCGTCCTCGACCTCCAGGCCGGTCCGCAGGTCCAGCCCGTGGCCGACCCGCAGGGCCTGCTTGGCGGCGCGCAACCCCACCGGGGAGTTCCCCGCGATGCGCTCCGCGAGGGCGAGAGCGACGGTACGGGCCTGGCCCGCGGGCACGAGCTGGTCGACCATGCCCAGCTCCAGCGCTTCGGCCGCCGGGACGCGGCGCGCGGTGAAGACCAGTTCCGCGGCCCGGGCGGCGCCCACCCGGCGCGGCAGCAGTTGGGTGCCGCCGCCACCGGGGATGACCCCCACGGACACCTCCGGCAGCCCGACCACCGCGGACTCGTCCGCGACGATGAGGTCGCAGGCGAGGGCGAGTTCGTACCCGCCGCCCAGGGCGAACCCGCCCACCGCGGCGATCGCGGGCATCGGCAGGTCGAGCACGCCGCCGTACGCCGCCCGTGCGCGCGGGCGCTGGCGCAGCAACTCGGCGTCGCTCAGCGAGTTCCGCTCCTTCAGGTCCGCTCCGGCGCAGAAGGCGCGCTCGCTCGACGAGGTCAGCACCGCCACGCTCACGGCCGGGTCCGCGGCCACCGCCGCGCACGCGGCCGCGATCGCCTCGGCCATGCCCGTCGACACCGCGTTCATCGCCTTCGGGCGGTCCAGCACCACCTCGGCGACACGGTCCCCGTGCCGGCGCACCACCACGAAGTCCCCGAACCTCCGCGTGCCCTCTTCCACTTGCTCGCCCATTCCGCCCGTCCCTCCCGCGCTCGGTTAACGATCGCAAACCTCCCGCCATCCTCGCACGCCACCGCGTCCGCCCGCCGCCGTTCCCGGCGGAGCCTCCGGAGTGGCTTTACGGGCCCGCGCCGGGTGGTGAGCATGGAACCGCACGGCGCCGCGTGGGCGCCGGAGGGGGGCGGGCGGCGTGAACAGGTGGCAGCGGGTCTCGGTCGCGGCGGTGACCGCGTCGGCGGTCGCGGGGTGGGTCGTGTTGTGGCTGGTGGTGGCCGACCGCGCGTGGGAGGCGCCGGCCCGGATCACGCTCACCGTGACCGCGGCCGCCCTGCTGGTGGCCGTGCTGACCGCCCTGCCCCTGCGCAAGGGGGAGGACCTGGGCGAACACCTCGGCGCGTCCGCGGTGGCGCTCGCCCTGGTCTGGAGTTGCGCGGCCTCGACCGCGTGGAGCACGCACGCGCTGCGGGAGTGGGGCGACTCCCCCACGAAGGTCCGCGCGACCGTCACCGCGTGCCGCCGGGACGGCACCGTGGTGAACCCGGACGTCGGTTCCAGCCAGGACGTGTACTCCTGCGTCTACCACTGGAGCGTCGACGGCCGCTCCCACCAGCAGCGCCGCGACGCCGCCCGCCGCTACCCCGACGGCACGGTCGCGTACGTCCACGTGGACACGTCGGGCGCCGCGCGCAGCCACAGCGTCACGAACATCGTCTTCGCGCTCCTCGCCGCCGCCGTGTCCGGCGGCCTCCTGCTCTTCGGCCTCGGCGCCTTGGCGGTGGACCTCCGCGACCGGCGCCGTGAGGACCGCCGCCGGGGCCGCCGCGAGGACCGCGGCCAGGACCGCCGGGGCGGCGGGTGACAGGGAAGGAGCTCGTCCGGGTCCTCAGCGAGACGCGGAGACTGGCGAAGCGATGGCCGACGGGCCGGTGAACTCCGAGGCCAGAGCGTCCATCACGAGCTCGTCGCACACCTGGCCGAGCCAGTACCCGGCTTGGCGGATCGGGCCGACGTGCCGGAAGCCGGCCTTCTCGTACGCGCGGATCGCGCCCGCGTTCGGCGCGAGGACCTTCAGCCAGACCATCCGCAGGTTGGTGACGTGGAAGGCGTAGTCGAGCGTGAGCCGGGTCGCGGCGGTTCCTGTGCCCTGGCCGCGGGACTCCGGGGCCAGCATGATGACGAACTCGGCGGTGCGGACGCTGTGGTCGGGCAGCAGGGTCGCGACCCCGACCGGGAGCGGCTGGTCGTCGGCGAGGTCGTAGACGGTGAAGCGGATGTTCTCGCCGCGCAACTGGTGGGCCATGCCCTCGGTGCGCGCCTCCAGTGATTCGGGGGCCTGACGCCCGTAGCCGACCAGGAGCGCGGGGTCCTGCTCCCAGCGCCAGTACGTCTCGACGAGGTCGGCGCGGTAAGACCCGAGTCCGCAGGTCTCGGTGCGCAGCCAGATGATCGGGTCGGTCGGGTCAGAGGGGCTGGCGATGACGGTCTCCGATGGTGAGCACGGGGGTGTAGGCGCAAGTCGAGGACGGCTCGGCGACGTCGGCGCCGTCCTCAGTCTGCACCCATGCGTGCAGCCGTATCGGGTCGGACGCGATGCCGTGGCACCAGCGCACGCCGAGACGTCGGGCGCCCAGCAGCAGAACCGCGGCAACGGATTCCTCCAGGCACGCAGTACGGCCGGGGAAGTACCATCCGGCGCGCCGGACGGCTTGGACGGCTCCGGTTGCCTGCTCAAACGTCGCAGGTCGGACTGTCCGCGCAACGGAGGTGGTCAGGAGCGCGACGGTGCGCCACATGCTGTCGTGGCCACGGCGGGTGATGGCGAAGGCGGTGGTGAGCGCGGTCGCGGCGGAGAGTGTTCCGGTGAGCGCGACCCGGGGCGGTCGGTTGATGCCCGCGGGGTGTTCGGTGCTGCCCCAACTGGCTCGAGCCGAGCGGGCGCGCAGCGCGGGCGGCCAGGGGGCCGGGTCGCGCGTCGGTGTGAGGAGGCCCAGAGCGAGGAGCCGGCGGGCGAGGGCGGGGTCAATGGCGTCGAGGACACCGGTGTGCGAGGTGGCGCCCCATTGGGATGTGGCCGGAGGCTGGAGGGCCTGGACGCGGCTGGTGCGGTAGTTGATGAGGACCAGGGCGTGGCCGAAGTCGACGGCACGGACGTGCCGGGGGCAGGTGGCGAACACGGGCAGGTCATCCACGGCGTTCTCCTTCGCGGGGGCGCAACCAGGTGGGAGGAGCGTGTTCGACGGCGCGGAGCCACGCTTCGGCGGCCAGTGCCTGCTCCAGGGCCGCCAGCGACATCGGGATGCCGGCGGCGGCCTGGGCGAGGTGGGCGCGCAACAGGCCCGGGTCCAGGAGGCCGAAAGCCGCGAGACGGCCGTCGGCCAGGGCGTCGAGGCCGGGCAGGTTGGCGCGCAGCCCGGTGTAGTGGTCCGCGTTGAAGCTGCCCTTCGTCACCCTCGCGGCGAGGGCGGCCGGTAGCACGCCGTCCATGGCCCGGACGAGGACGGGCTTGTAGGCGTGGATCGGGGGCCGGGCCCGGATCTCGGTGCGCAGTACGGCATCGACGACGCGCGGGTCGAGGAACGGGTTGTGCAGTTCGATGCCAAAGGCGGCGGCGAGTTGGGCGTCGGCGGCCCCGGTCCGGGCAACCTCTCGGACCTCGTCCACCAAGATTCTCACCGCGATGTCGAGGCCGGGCAGTGGATCTTCGGCTGCGGCGGCTTGGCCGACGGCGCCGGTCAGCAGGCGGACGGCATCGTCTGTGGCCCAGCCAGGCAGCGGTAGCGCAGGGAACCACGCGACGTCACCCCGCCCGGCTGTGCCCGCCAGCGGGGCACGCTCCTCAAGGGCACCGGCCAGGTACGTCATGGCTCGGGCACGGCTGGTGCGGGCGAGGGTGCGAGCGTCGCGAAGCAGCGGGATCACCGGGCTGTGGCGGAGTCGGGCCCAGCCCGCGGCCTCGGTGGTGGCGCGCCGGCAGCGGCGGTGGCTCAGCAGGTCGGCGAGGTGGGCGGGCGGTACGAACAGGACGCTGTCGCCGCCGTCGCCGGTCAGATGGGTGCGGCTGCCGAACCGTTCACCCATCCAGCGCAGTTGTCCTTCGAGACGGGCCCGGGTCAGGGTGGACGGGGCAGGTTCGTCGGTGGCCGGGACGGCGGTGATGTCGGTGTAGGGCAGGTGCTCGGCGCCCAGGGGGAGCAGGTGGTGGGCGAGCCGCGGGTGATGGGCGGCGGCCTGGCGTGCGTATGTGAGATCGGCGCCGGTCGTCTGGCCGTCCGGGTGAACCGTGACCGCGTTCAGCGCCCCGTCTCCGGGCCGGGCGGTCGCGGCGAGCAGAGCGAGTGTGGAGGAGTCCAGGCCACCCGACAGGTCGCACGTCAGGTTCGGATCGGCCGCGACCCGCAGCCGTACGGCGTCCTCCAGTACGGTGCGCAGCCGGTTGTGGGCGGGGCCCGGGAGGGGATCGGGTCGCCACGTCGACGTACACCGTAGGTCTCGGCCCGGGGCGAGCTCGATCCGGGCGCCGGGCGGGAGTTGCCGGACGCCGGTGAAGAACGACCTGTCCCCGACCGCCGCAGGGATGTGCGGCAGGAACACGGCGATCGCGAGCCGCACCGGGTCCACCTCGGCAGCTGTGAGCTCCGCCAGGGCGCGCGCCGAGCTCGACCAGGCCCAACCACCCTCGTAGCGGGCGGCGTAGAGCGGCAGCGCTCCGGCCGGATCGGTATGGACGACCGTGCGCTCTCCGCGCTGCTCCACCACCGCGTACGCGCCCGACCACCGCCAGGCGATGTCCGGGTGCGCCGGTCGGCCGACCAGGGCCCGCAACTCGGCGTCGGCGGCGCCGCACGAGCCCAGCAAAGTCACCGTGCCGTCGCGTGACGTGCCGAATGACCGGGCCGCCGCCGGGCCGGTCTGCCAGAGCAGTGGGTCGGGGTCGAGACGAGCGGCGCCGGCAGGGCACAGCCCGTTCCCGGACCCGTGCGTGAATCCTCCGAAGATCACAACAAACTCCTTCCCAGGTCCGAACGGTCGGCCGTGCGGTGGGGCACCCCGTGATCCCGGGGTGCCCCACCGCACGGGTGGTCGGTCAGGCGCAGTTGTACGCGCGGCGCTTGTCCTCGCTCTGGCCGCCGCCTTGGCCCTGGGTCAGGGTCACGAGGTCACCGAGCTCGACGAGCATCGGCCCGGGCTGCGGGGACGCGGGGGTGGTGGGGTGGTCCGTACGGTCGTCCATGACGATTCCCTCCATACGCATGGGCGGATGATGACCGCCAGGTGATTCCCGGCGGGTGCTGCCCCACCAGGACACCGCCGATCCGAGTCCCGACCGAGTCAACTCCCCCCGCGCGCAATCCGTTTGCGCATCACGCACACGATCTCGACCGGCTGTAACCGCCCGGCTACCGTGAGCGGGCTGATGTGATGCCCGAGGGGTTCTCAAAGGGGGCGGCCATGCGTGCTCAGGTGCCGGACTGGAACTCCCCGCGGGTCCATGAACTCATCGCGGATGGTGACGTCGGGGGCCTGATTCGCTGGGCCCGCCAGGAGCGTGGCTGGCGGCAGACCGACCTCGGCAGGGCCGCCGGCTACTCCGCCTCGGCCGTCAGCCGCCTTGAGACCGCTGAGCGGCCGGCGACCGACCTGGACATGCTCAAGCGCTTCGCCGATGCCCTCGTCATCCCTGCGGGGGTACTTGGCCTACTTCTCGGTGTCGCCCCACCTCGGGCCATTACAGTTGCCAGCGCCCAGCGCCCGGCCGTATCCGAGGAGGACCCGATGAGACGCCGGTCCCTCCTGGCCGCCGGCCTGGTCCTACCGGCACTCGCCCTCGACCATCTCGATGAGGCCCTCGCGCTGCTGCCCGCACCTGCCTCCGCGCCGACCGCGGACCGCCTGGCGCTCCGATACCGCCAGGCACGTGCCCTCTTCAACCGCGGCGCTCACGCGGAACTGATCGAGGCGCTCCCCGACCTGCTGGCCACCGCCGAGGCCTGTGCCGACCAGGGCGAGGCGGTCGGCTACGCCCGGCTCGCCGCCTGCTATGACCTGGCGACCGAGACCCTGTCCAAACTCGGCCGCCACGACGCGGGCCGGATCACCGCCGACCGGTCCAACACCTACGCGCGCATCTCCGGTGACCCCCTGGCCGGTGCCGCGTCCGCCCGCGCCTTCAGCATCGTGCTGCGCCACGAGAAGCGCGCCGCCACCGCACAACGCGTCACCCTCCACGCCGCCGCCCAGGTCGAGGCCACCGGACTGACTACTCCCGCACAGGCCGGGACGTTCGCACAGATGCTCTGCACGGTCGCCTATGCCGCCGCCGACGCCGGAGACCGTGACCGCGCCCTGGAGATGATCCGGGACGCCGAACGTGCCGCCGCCCTTCTCCCGGAACGGCTTGGCTCGCCGACCTTCTCGGTCACCCCCGCCTCCGTGGCCCTCTACAAGGTCGGCGTCCTGTGGTCCCTCGGCGACGCCGGGGCGGCTGTCCACGCGGGCCGCAACCTCCATCCGGGCCAGTTCGCCACCGCCGAGCGCCGCGGCCGGCTCCACACCGACATGGCCCGCGCCTGGTGGCGATGGGACAAACCGGAGCAGACCGTCCACGCCCTCCTCGCCGCCCACCGCACCGCCCCCGCCGAGGTCCGCGACCGCCCCAGTATCCGTGCCATCGTCGCCGACCTCGCCCGGCGCCACCCCCGAACCGGCGGTGTCCGCGAACTCGTCGCCGCGATCCGGCCGTCCGCTGCCACCTCGTAGCGCCACGGCTTGCGGCCGGCTGAGGACGGTCGATGGGGAGGCCGGGGCTGCGCGCCGGTGCGGGTCGGGGCGGCAGGTCGGGGCGGCGGGTGACAGGGAACGATTCAGTGCTTAGGGTTTGTGAATATGGATATGCAGAACGTGGTGGTGCTGGGCGCGCACGGCACGGAAGCGGAAGACGTCACAGCCGTCGCCCGCGGCAACGCGCGGATCGAGGTCGGCGCGGAGGCGCTGGAGGGCGTCGCGCGAGCGCGCGACGTGATCGACGCGCTCGCCGCGAAACCGGAACCGGTCTACGGCGTCTCGACGGGCTTCGGCGCGCTGGCGGTGCGCCACATCAGCCCGGAGCTGCGCGCCCAGCTGCAACGCAGCCTCGTACGGTCGCACGCCGCGGGCATGGGCCCGCGGGTGGAACGCGAGGTGGTGCGCGCGCTGATGTTCCTGCGGCTGAAGACGCTGGCGTCGGGCCGTACCGGGGTGCGCCCGGTGGTCGTGGAGACGATGGCGGCGGTGCTGAACGCGGGCATCACCCCGGTCGTGCACGAGTACGGCTCGCTCGGCTGCTCCGGCGACCTCGCGCCGCTCGCGCACTGCGCCCAGGTGCTGATGGGGGAGGGCGAGGCGGAAGGGCCGGACGGCGTGGTGCGCCCCGCGGCGGAGCTGCTCGCCGAGCACGGCATCGAAGCGGTCGAGCTGCGCGAGAAGGAGGGACTGGCCCTCATCAACGGCACCGACGGCATGCTCGGGATGCTCGTGATGGCCTGCGCGGACCTGGCGGGGCTGTTCACCGCGGCCGACGTCACCGCCGCGCTCACCCTCGAAGCGCTGCTCGGCACCGACCGGGTGCTCGCGCCCGAACTGCACGCGATCCGCCCGCACCCCGGGCAGGCGGCCAGCGCGGACAACATGCGCAGGGTGCTCGCGGGCTCCGGCCTGACCGGCCACCACCAGGACGACGCGCCGCGGGTGCAGGACGCGTACTCCGTGCGGTGCGCGCCGCAGGTCGCCGGGGCCGGGCGGGACACCCTCGCGCACGCCCGGCTGGTCGCGGACCGCGAGCTGGCCGCGGCCATCGACAACCCGGTGGTGACGGAGGCCGGCACGGTCGAGTCGAACGGCAACTTCCACGGCGCCCCGGTCGGTTACGTGCTGGACTTCCTCGCGATCGCCGCGGCCGACCTCGCGTCGATCGCGGAGCGGCGTACGGACCGGCTGCTCGACAAGAACCGGTCGCACGGGCTGCCGCCCTTCCTCGCCGACGACCCGGGCGTGGACTCCGGGCTGATGATCGCGCAGTACACCCAGGCGGCGCTGGTCAGCGAGATGAAGCGGCTGGCGGTGCCCGCGTCCGTCGACTCGATCCCCTCCTCGGCGATGCAGGAGGACCACGTGTCCATGGGGTGGTCCGCGGCGCGGAAGCTGCGGACCGCGGTGGACGCGCTCACCCGGGTCATCGCGGTGGAGATGTTCGCGGCCACCCGGGCGCTGGAGATCCGTACCACCGGGACCGAGCTGCGCCCGGCGCCCGCCACCGCCGCCGTGCTCGCCGCGCTGCGCGCCGCCGGGGTGCCCGGGCCCGGGCGGGACCGCTTCCTCGCGCCCGACCTCGCGGCCGCGGAGTCCTTCGTCCGCCACGGCTCCCTGGTCCGGGCCGCGGAGAGCGTGACGGGGCCGTTGGCCTAGTGCCGTGACCGCACCAGCCGGGGGCGGGCGTCCGGACCCGCGGCCGGGTTCGGGTCCGGGTCCGCTCCGGGAGAGCGTCCGGACCCGCATCGCCGGCATGCGGGTCCGGACGGGTCAGGGTGCGCCCGCCGTCGTCCTCGGCGTCAGATCCTCCGGGTCCTTCTGGTCCTTCAGATCTTGTTGAAGATCTTGGAGTAGGCGTACCCGGTCGGCTTGTCGTACTGGTCGACCTCCCAGAAGGCCAGTTCCTGCACGCCCTTCGACGCGGCGAAGCTCTCCAGCGTGGAGGCGTTCGCCTGGGTGAAGTCCTCGTCGTCGTCGTTCTGCCCGGCGATCGGGGTCAGGCCCATGCGGGCCCAGTTCTGCGCGGCCGAGCCGCCGTAGATGCTCGCGAACTGCTTCTCGGCGGCGGTGGCACCGGACTCCGCGTCCGCAAGGGCGTTCTCGCCGTCGCCGAAGTCCATGGTCATGAGGTTCACCGCGCTGGTCTTCACCCCCGCCGACTGCGCGTTCTTCAGCAGCGTGGTGACGTCGGACTCCATACCGTCCGGGTCCACGGCCACCGTCCAGTCGATCTGCACGGACGGGTCGGCCTGCTGGAGCGCCGCCAGGGCCTGGTCCCGCCGGGCGTTGGCGTTGCCGTTGGCGAGGGTGTCGCCCTCGATGTCGAAGTCGAGCCGGGTGACGCCGTAGGTGCTGACCACCTTCTGGTAGGCCGCGGTGAGACTGGAGACCGAGGTACAGGTCTGGGCGAGTTCCTTGCTGCCGGCGCCGCCGAAGGACGGGATCACGTTGCCGCCGGCCGACTTCACCGCGTTGATCTGGGAGCTGAAGGCGCCGACCGAGTCCCCGCCGTCCTCCCACTGGAGGGTGCAGCCGGACTTGGAGGTGAGGAAGGCCAGCGTGTAGTTCTTCAGCCCGCTCGCGCTCTGGTCGGCGGCCATGTCCTTGGCGGAGGAGGAGTCGATCTGCAGGTACGGCGCCGCGAACTGTGCGGGGAGCGCGGTCGGGGCCACGGCGGCGGCGTGGGCGCCGGGGGCCGCGGCGAGCAGCGCGAGCACCGGGGCGACCGCGGCCGCGGCGACGAGTGCGGGGCGGACGGGTGACTTGGCCATGGTGAAACCTCTCGGGAGGCGGAGGAGACAGTGGGGGAGCGCAAGACCGCAGGGGGTGACAGGTTAGGAAAGCTTCCTAACCATGAGTCAGCATGGTTGGGCCGTTGGCTGGTGCACGTCAAGACCCGGAGTTCAGATAAATGAATCGCGGCCACCCTCTTGACCGAGGTTTTGCCTGCCGCGGGGTCCGGGGTCCGGGGTCCGGGGTCCGGTCCCGGGGCCCGGCGCGTGGCGGCGCGTGGCCGGGGCGTGGGGCGTGGCGGCGCGTGGCCGGGGCTGGGCGGTGGGCGGGGGAGGGCGGGCTCGGCGGAGAGCCGCCGGCTTACTCCTCCGGGTCGGCGTCCTCCGCCGCCTCGGCGACCTGCAAGGCGTGGCGGGAGCGGCGGGTGGCGTTGACGACGAGCCCGGCGCCGGCGAGGAGGAAGACCGCGCCGCCGATGACGTAGGGCTTCGTGTCGATCATGCCGGTCTCGGCGAGCGACCCGGCGGGCGCCGCCTGCGTGGTCGTGGCGGGGGTCCGGGCGGAGGTGGCGGCCGGCGTCGTGGCCGCGACGGTGGAGGTGGCCGCGACGGTGGCGGTGTCCGCGTGTGCCGAGGGGACGAAGTAGAGCGCGGCCAGCACGGCAGCGGCGGCCACGGCGACGTACGGGCGGGGCGAGGCCATCTGATCCCCCAGCGGATGCGGCGAGTTGACCGTAAGGGCCGATCGTAGTGACTGGCGGCGGCCGGTGGGAAGCGGCGGGTCGGCCCGACGGGGATTCGCCGGCGGTTCGCGGTGCGTGGCGGGCGGGCTACGGAATGCCGCGGAAAGCCGCGTGACGGTCATCACGGGGAGTACGTGTCAAAGTCCACAATTTCCATCGGAAAGGACATACCTGGCGCCGAGGCTGTTTCCATGGATGGCGGAAGAAGCCCCGCGCCGATCGTTTCGGCCTGCGGGCGACCCCGATCATGGGAGAGACGCGTGACGCCGCCCGACACCGGAAAATCCCCCGCCTCCGCAGAGGACGGCCCCGCCGAGCACGGCCCGACCGGAGCAGTCCGCCGGAAGCGCACCGTGTTCCGCCGCGGCACCCTCGCGGCGCTCGCGGTGGTGGCCGGCGGCGCGGTGGCGCTGACCGCGTGCGGCCACGGCGACAGCGGCAAGGACAGCAGCCAGAACGCGGCCGCGTCCGTCTCCCCGACGACGAGCGCCACCTCCGCCGACCCCGGCTCCAGCCCCACCACGAGCCCGACCACCAGCCCGCAGACGCAGGCCCGGGAGGACGCGGCGGCGGCCAAGCACACCTCGACCGCGAAGATCACCATCTCGCCGAAGTCCGGCACCACCCAGGCCGCGGTGAGCGGCGCGGTGAAGGTGAGCGTCACCGGCGGCAAGCTGACCAAGGTGACGATGACGGCCACGTCGACCGGCCACACCGTGGCGGGCAGGATATCCGCCGACGGCACCACCTGGACGCCGAACGCGACGCTCGCGCACGGCCTCCAGTTCCGGATATCCGCCACCGCCAGCGACTCGCAGGGACGTACGACCTCCACGCAGGCCACGTTCGGCACCAAGGCGGCCACCGGCAGCTTCGTCGGGTACTTCACCCCGGAGGACGGCTCCACGGTGGGCGTGGGCATGCCGGTCTCGATCAACTTCAGCAAGGCGATCTCGTCCGCCGACCGGGCCGCCGTGCAGCGCGGGATCTCCGTGCAGTCCAGCAGCGGGCAGCAGGTCGTCGGCCACTGGTTCAGCTCCACTCGGCTCGACCTGCGGCCGCAGAGCTACTGGCAGGCCGGCTCGCACGTCACGCTGAACCTGAACCTGGCGGGCGTCGAGGGCGCCCCGGGCGTCTACGGCACGCAGCACAAGACGGTCGGCTTCGACGTGGGCCGCTCGCAGGTCTCCACGGTGGACGCCGCCACGCACATGATGACCGTGGTCCGCGACGGCAAGGTGATCCGCACCCTGCCGATCTCCGCCGGCGGCGACGGGCACACCACCTACGACGGCCAGATGGTCATCGAGGAGAAGGACCAGACCACCCGGATGAACGGCGCGACGGTGGGCTTCACCGACGACGACGGCAAGGGCGAGTACGACATCCCCGACGTGCCGCACGCCATGCGGCTGAGCAACTCCGGCACGTTCATCCACGGCAACTACTGGTCCGACAAGTCGATCTTCGGCACCGCCAACACCAGTCACGGCTGCATCGGGCTGAGCGACGTCAAGGGCGGCAAGGACGACACGACGGACGCGGCGTGGTTCTACAACAACTCGCTGATCGGCGACGTGGTCGTGGTGAAGAACTCGCCCGACAAGACCATCCAGCCCGACAACGGCCTCAACGGCTGGAACATGTCGTGGAGCAAGTGGGTGGCCGGCTCCGCGCTGTGAGCTGAGCCGAGCCCGGGCAGGTAGCCGGCCGGGCAGCAGACCGTACGGGAGCGGCCGTACGGGAGTGCGCCGGGCGAAGTGAGCCGGGCGGTACGGGTCGCGTCTCGGGGGCGCGGCCGGTACCGCCCGGCTCGCTTGTCAGTCCAGGGCGGTGTGAATCCAGGCGGCCGGGTCGTCCAGGACGGCCCGCACCGCGCTGTAGGCGGCGCCGCGCAGCACGCCGTCGCGGCCGAGCCGCGAGGTGACCACGTCCTCCGGGCGCCACTGGCGGTCGGTGACGCGGGCGGCCAGTTCGCGGCGCGCGCCGGGCAGCAGCCAGGGCGCGAGGTCCGCGAGCGGGCCGCCGACCACCACGGCCTGCGGGTCGAGGAGGTTGACGGCGCCGCTCAGCGCGATGCCCAGGGCCGCGCCGGCGTCCTCCAGGGCGCGGATCGCGGCGGGGTCGCCGGCCGCCGCGGCGGTGCGTAGCTCCCTCGGGGTGCCGGCGCCCGCGGACCGGAGCAGGGCCTCCTCGCCGGCGAAGGTCTCCAGGCAGCCGTGCGCGCCGCACGAGCACAGCGGCCCGTCCGGGTGGACCGGGACATGGCCGAGCTCGCCGGCGAAGCCGCGGGCGCCGCGGAAGAGCCGGCCCTCCACGATGAGGGCGGCGCCGATGCCGATCTCGGCGGAGACGTGGACGAAGTCGGCGAGGCGGTCATGGCCGCCGAGCCAGAGTTCGGCGAGCGCGCCGAGGTTCGCCTCGTTCTCCACGACGGTCGCGTGCGGGCCGAGCGCGGTGGCGACGGAGACGTCCTCCCAGCCGAGGTTGGGGGCGCGCAGTACGGTGCCGCGGTCGCGGCTGACCAGGCCGGGGACGGCGACCGTGGTGCCGACCGGGCGCAGCTCCATCGCGGCGGCCTCCTTGGCGACCTGCGCGGTCAGCTCCGCGAGTTCGGCCAGCACGGACGCGGCCGGGCGGCCCCGGTTCGCGGCGGGGGACTCGGTACGGCAGCGCAGCTCGCCGCGGAGGTCCACCACGCAGGCGGCGAGGTGGTCGATACCGATCTCCGCGCCGATGCCGGCGGGGCCGGTGTCGGACAGCGCGAGGGCGGTGCCGGGGCGGCCCACGGTGCCGGGGCGGCGGGCTCCGCGCTCCTCCAGCAGGCCCGCGGCCAGGAGTTCGTCCACGAGCGTGGAGACGGTGGCCCGGGTGAGGCCGACCTCGGCGGCGATGGTGGCGCGGGTGAGGTCGTCCTCCGTGGCCAGGGCTCGCATCACCAGGGAGAGGTTGCGGTGGCGTAGTTCCGATTGGGCGCCGGTGCGTTTGACCACGGTTCTCCTTTCACGCCGTGCCGTCCACAAAGTATGTGCGGCCCCTCCGGGGGCTCCTCCCCGCCCACCCGCCCGCTGCTGGCCGAGGGCACGCTCCCGGGCCCCCGCCGCGGGGGTTCCGACATTCGCCCTTCCGCCCCGCGGCAAGCGCCTGTGACGTCAGGCGCCCACCAACGGCAGCGCTGCCCGCAGCCGTTCGAGCGTCGCGTCGTCGCGTTCCGTCGCCGGGAGCAGCTCGCCCCGGTCGGTGCCCCAGCGCGCGGCGACCGCGGCGGGCTCCTCGCCGGTGAGGAGGACGGCCGCCTGGACCGCCGCGCCGAGGGCGACCAGCTCCGAGGCGACGGGCACCTGGACCGCCCGCCCGGAAAGCCTCCGTACGGTCTCCCGCCACGCGGCCCCCCGTGCGCCGCCGCCGATCAGCAGGATCGGCTGGTCGCCGGGGTCCGCCCCGTCGACGGCGAGCACGAGGTCGAGCGCGGCGAGCAGCGCGTACACCGCACCGTCGTAGGCGCCTTGGAGCACCTGCCCGGCGGTGGTGTCGTGCCGGACACCGGTGAGCAGGCCGGAGGCGTACGGCAGGTTCGGGGTGCGCTCGCCGTCGAGGAAGGGGAGGAAGGCGACCGAGCCGCCGGGGTCGACCTGCTCGCGGTCGCGGCCGAGCAGCGTGGCGACCTTGTCCACGGCGAGCGTGCAGTTCAGCGTGCAGGCCAGCGGCAGCCAGGCCCCGTCGGCGGCGGCGAACCCCGCGACGGTGCCGGAGGGGTCGGCCGGGCGCTGCCGGGCGACCGCGTAGACGGTGCCGGAGGTGCCGAGGCTGAGCACCGGCCGCCCCGGGGCCAGCCCGAGGCCGAGGGCGGCGGCTGCGTTGTCGCCGGTGCCGGCGCCGACCAGCGCGCCGGGCCGTACGCCGGCGCCGTCCCGTACGGTGCCGGCCTGCTCGCCGGGCCCGAGCACCGCGGGCAGCAGCTTCGGGTCGAGCCCGACCTCGGCGAGCAGCGCGTCGTCGTACGCCCCGGTGCTCGCCGCCCACCAGCCGGTGCCGGAGGCGTCGCCGCGGTCGGTGACGGCGGTGCCGCTCAGCCGCTCGGTGAGGAAGTCGTGCGGCAGCCGGACCGCCCGCGCGGCCGCGGCCGCCTCGGGTTCGTGGGCGCGCAGCCACTCCCACTTGGCGATGGTGAAGCTCGCGCCGGGCACCGAGCCGACCCGCTCGGCCCACCACGCGGCGCCGTGCCGTTCCACCAGCGCCTCGGCCTGCGGGGCGGAGCGGACGTCGTTCCACAGCAGCGCGTCCCGCACCGGGCGGCCCCGCTCGTCGAGCACGACCAGGCCGTGCTGCTGGCCGCCGACCGAGATCGCGTCGGCCCGCGCCGCGTACGGTCCGAGCTCGCCCAGCGCTTCCTGGAGGGCGTTCCACCACACCTCGGGGTCGGTCTCGCGCCCGGCGCCGGTGCTGACGGTGTGCGCCGCCTGGCCGCGGGCGAGCACCTCGCCGCTGTCGACGTCGACCGCCAGCACCTTCGTGGACTGCGTCGAACTGTCCACGCCGAGCACGATCTGCCCTTGTCGCGCCATGTGATCCCGGTCCTTTCGCGCGGTTCCTACTTCCCAACCCTGGGCTCGCATACTAATTTGTTCAACAGTCTGACGAATAGGAGCCGACCGCAATGACTTCCGAGACGAACCTCACCCCCACCCCCGCCGACAAGTTCACCTTCGGACTGTGGACGGTCGGCTGGCAAGGCCGCGACCCGTTCGGCGACGCGACCCGCGCCCCGCTCGACCCGGTCGAGTCGGTGAACCGGCTCGCCGAACTGGGCGCGTACGGCGTGACGTTCCACGACGACGACCTGATCCCCTTCGGCTCCTCCGACGCCGAGCGCGACGGCCACATCAAGCGCTTCCGGCAGGCGCTGGACGCCACCGGCATGAAGGTGCCGATGGCCACCACCAACCTCTTCACCCACCCCGTCTTCAAGGACGGCGGCTTCACCTCCAACCTCCGCGAGGTGCGCCGCTTCGCGCTGCGCAAGGTGATCCGCAACATCGACCTGGCCGTGGAGCTGGGCGCCGAGACCTACGTCGCGTGGGGCGGCCGGGAGGGCGCGGAGTCCGGCGGCGCCAAGGACGTCCGGGTCGCGCTGGACCGGATGAAGGAAGCCTTCGACATCCTCGGCCAGTACGTCACTGAGCAGGGCTACAACCTGCGCTTCGCGGTGGAGCCGAAGCCGAACGAGCCGCGCGGCGACATCCTGCTGCCGACCGTCGGCCACGCGCTGGCGTTCATCAACTCGCTGGAGCGCCCCGACATCGTCGGCGTCAACCCCGAGGTCGGCCACGAGCAGATGGCCGGGCTCAACTTCCCGCACGGCATCGCCCAGGCGCTGTGGCACGGCAAGCTCTTCCACCTCGACCTCAACGGCCAGACCGGCATCAAGTACGACCAGGACCTGCGGTTCGGCGCCGGCGACCTGCGCTCGGCCTTCTGGCTGGTCGACCTGCTGGAGCGCGGCGGCTACGAGGGCCCGCGACACTTCGACTTCAAGCCGCCGCGGACCGAGGACATGTCCGGCGTGTGGGCGTCGGCGGCCGGCGGCATGCGCAACTACCTGATCCTCAAGGAGCGGGCCGCCGCCTTCCGCGCCGACCCGGTGGTCCAGGAGGCGCTGCGCGTCTCCGGCCTGGACGAGCTGGCGCAGACCACGCTGGGCGCCGACGAGTCGCTGGCCGACCTGCTCGCCGACCGCAGCGCGTACGAGGACTTCGACGCGGACGCGGTGGCCGAGCGCGGGATGGCCTTCGAGGCGCTCGACCAGCTCGCCATGGACCACCTGCTCGGCGTGCGCTGAACCGTACGACCGCTGCACGTCCCCGGTCGGACCGGCGGACCGGCCTGCCGGCCCGTACGCCGGTCCGGGCAACGGACAAGAGTCCCGGACCAACCTGGGGACCGGCTGTGAACAGGCCGTGCGCGGCCTGTTCAAGGAAGAAATCACCTTCCGCTCAGCCGGACCTCATCTCCACGTGCTCTTTCTCAAGCCCCCCTCACTTTCGCCTCACCGCGCCCTCACCGCCGATTCCTAGCGTTGCGCGGCAGTGGGAGCAGGGGCGGACGCCTCGCCCTCCTCGCGTTCGCCCCCGCTCTCCGCACCTCACCCCGGTGCACTCCACTGCCTCTCTCTGCCAAACACGAGGAATCGGATGTTCTTCACGTATCTCCGGCGCGAGCTGCGCCGCCGGCGCAAGGCGGCGCTCGTGGTCGCGCTGGGCCTCGCGCTCGGCATCGGCCTCGTCATCACGGTCGACTCGGTCTCGTCCGGCATGGACCAGGCCCAGGGCAAGGTGCTCAAGTCGCTGTACGGCCTGGGCACCGACATGACGGTCACCAAGGCCGCGCCGGCCGCCGGCACCGGTTCCACCACCCGGCCCAAGTTCGACTTCGACGCGAACAGCGACGGCAAGTCGCAGAGCAGCGACCGGGTCACCGTGCAGGGCTTCCAGACCCTGTCCTCCTCGGTCGTCAGCAGCGTCGGCAAGCAGAAGAACGTCGCGGGCGCGGTCGGCGGGCTCAACCTCCAGGTGCTGAAGATCAACGGCACCTTCACGCCCGGCCAGTTCCAGCAGCGCCAGAGCACCTCCGGCGCGGGTGGCGGGCCCGGCGGCGGCTCCGGCGGCAGCGGCGCGCCGCAGGGCGAGGTCAAGGGCGGCGGCGCGCAGTTCGACGCCAACAGCTACACGCTCTACGGCGTGGACGTCTCCAACCTCTCGCTCGGCCCGCTGACCTCCTCCAAGATCACCTCCGGCACCACCTTCACCGCGGCCGACGCCGACGCGAAGGTGATGGTCGCCGACTCCGCGTACGCCAAGCAGAACAAGCTCAAGGTCGGCTCAACCGTCACCGTCAAGGGCACCAAGTACAAGGTGATCGGCATCGCCACCGCCGACAGCGGCGACGCGGCGGCCAACCTCTACCTGCCGCTGAAGCAGGCGCAGACCCTCTCCTCCTCGGCGAACAAGGTCACCACGGTCTACGTCAAGGCGGCCGACTCCAAGCAGATCTCGGGGGTCAAGTCGGAGATCCAGAAGAACATCTCCGGCACCACCGTCACCACCTCCGCCGACCTCGCCTCCACCGTCTCCGGGTCGCTGTCCACGGCGTCGTCGCTCGCCACGAACGTCGGCAAGTGGCTGTCCATCGCGGTGCTGATCGCCGCGTTCCTCGTCGCCGGGCTGCTCACCTCCTCGGCGGTCAGCCGCCGCGTGCGGGAGTTCGGCACGCTCAAGGCGCTCGGCTGGAAGAGCGGCCGGGTCACCCGGCAGGTCATGGGCGAGGCCCTGGTCAACGGCCTGATCGGCGGCGTCCTCGGGATCGCGCTGGGCCTGGCCGGCGCCTTCGCCGTCACCGAGATCAGCCCCAGCCTCACGGCCCAACTCGGCTCCTCCGCCTCCTCCGGCGGCACGGGCGGGCCCGGCGGCGGGGGCCCCGGCGGCTTCGGCGGCGGCGCCCGGCAGGCCGCGTCCAAGACGCTCGACGTCGCCCTGAGCGCGCCCGTCAGCGCCGGCACCATCGTGCTGGCCGTGGGGCTCGCCATCGGCGGCGGCCTGATCGCCGGCGCCTTCGGCGGCTGGCGCGCGTCCCGGCTGCGCCCGGCCGACGCGCTGCGCCGCGTCGAGTAGCCGCGGCTGTGATCGGCCGCCGATCGGCCGCGCCGCCCGCTGATCGACCCCGCTGATCGGCCTCGCTCGTCGGCCCCGCCACCCGGCCACCCGGCCACCCGGCAACCCGGCCGCTCCGCCGCGTGACCCCGGCCGTCCGGCCGCTCCCGGGGCCTCTCACCCGGCGGCCACCCCCACTTCCCTTCCGCTCCCAGGAGTCCACCCATGTACCAGCTCAGCGGCGTCACCAAGCGCTATCGCCGGGGCAAGACCAACGTCGACGCCCTGCGCGGCATCGACCTCACCATCGTCGACGGCGACCAGGTCGTCATCCAAGGCCCCACCGGCGGCGGCAAGTCCACCCTGCTCCAGATGCTCGGCGCGCTGGACCGGCCCACCTCCGGCTCGATCGAGTTCGACGGCACCGACCTGGCCAAGCTCAGCGAGGCACGGCTGACCAAGGTCCGCTCGGAGAACATCGGCTTCATCTTCCAGAGCTTCAACCTCATCCCCACGCTCACCGCCCAGGAGAACGTCGAGACCGCGCTGGTGCCGCTCGGGGTCCGCCCGTCGCTGCGCCGCACCCGCGCCGCGGCCGCCCTGGAGTCGGTCGGACTCGGCGAGCGCCTCACCCACCTGCCGTCCGAGCTCTCCGGCGGCCAGCAGCAGCGCGTCGCCATCGCCCGCGCCCTGGTCAAGGAGCCCAAGGTGCTGCTCGCCGACGAGCCGACCGGCAACCTCGACGAGGGCACCCGCGACGACATCATGGCGTTGCTCGAAGGGCTGTGGCGCGACCGCGGCCTCACCTTCATCCTGGTCACCCACGACTCCACCATCGCCAAGCGCGCCCCCCGGCTGGCCACCATCCGCAAGGGCACCCTCACGGTGCGCGAGTCCACCCGCAAGTGAGCCCCCGGGGCGGCGCCGCCGCCGGTCGTCGGCCCGCCGCCGGTCGTCAGCTCGCCGCCTGCCCGGCGGCGCGCTCCTGGGCTTCGAGCAGTTCCTCGCCGTGCTCCCGGGTCCAGCGGCCCATCGCGCGCAGCGGGCCGTCCACCAGGCTGGTGCCGAGCGGTGTGAGGCCGTAGTCGACCCGGGGCGGCGCGGCGCGGAAGGCGCGGCGCTCCACCAGGCCGTTGGCGAGCAGGCGGCGCAGCGACTCGGTGAGCACCTTGTCGCTGATCCCGCCGGCCAGCGCCCGCAACTCGGCCCGGCGCAGCGGTCCTTCGCTGAGCCCGGCGAGGATCACCGGGTCCCAGGTGTGGGCGAACAGCTCGGTGGCCGCGCGCAGCCGGCAGTCCACGAGCAGCCGCTCGCAGGAGGCGTCCCCGGGGTTCCGGCTGGTGGGGGCGCCTCGGTTCTCCCGGGCGGAGTGCGGGGCCCGGGTGCCGGTCGCCGGTTCGGCCGTCACCGGTGCGGCGGTCGTCGGTGCCGTGGTCGCCGGTGCGGTGGTCGTCGGGGTGGCGCGGTCGTCGTCCATCGTGCCGCCATGGTCCCGCATCCGTTTCCTACCGTCCGGTGCGCGTCGGTTTTCCTACGGTGGCGGTCCCGCGGCGGCCTCGACCCGCAGGCCGCCCACACCTTCGGGAGCACACGATGAGGATCGGGATTCTCGGCACCGGAAACCTGGCGACCGCGCTGGGGGCGGCCTGGGTACGGGCCGGGCACGACGTGGTGGTCGGCGGCCGTTCGCACGAGAAGGCCGCCGCGGCGGCGGCCGCGATGGGCGCCGGTACGGTCACCGGTGACCCGGGCCGTGGCGGTACGGCCACCGGCGGCACCGCCCGCGCGGGGGCCACCCCTGCTGAGGCCGTCGCCGGGCAGGACGCCGTGCTGCTCGCCGTCACCTGGACCGGGGTGCCCGACATCCTGCGCGCGGCGGGCGCCGCCGGCGGCGCGCTGTCCGGGACCGTGCTGATCGACCCGGTCAACGCGGTGGACCACGGCGTCGGCGAGCACCTCGTGGCCGACGGCCGGGCCGCCGCCGAGCACATCGCGGAACTCGCCCCGGGCGCACACGTGGTCAAGGCGTTCCACCTCTTCCCCGCGGACCAGTGGTCGCCCGGCCGCGCACCGGTCACCGTACCGATCGCGGGCGACGACGAGGCGGCCCTGCACACCGCCGCCGGCCTCGTCCGCGACGCCGGCGCCGAGCCCGCGGCCGTCGGGCCGCTGCGCCGCGCGCGCCAACTGGAGGAAGCGGCGGGCCTGGTGATCGCCCTGGTCTTCGCCGGGCACGACCCGGGCGCGGCCGTCCCCCACGTGCCGGCCCGCGCCACCGCGCGGGCCTGAGCCGCCCCGGCCGCCGGGCGCGGACCCGCCGGGTCGGAACGGGGGCGCGCGCCACGCCGTACGATCCGGCGCGTTGCGCCGATCAGCGGGTCACGGTGCCCGGCGGCTACGCTCGGCGGCATGAACGATAGCCCTCACCACCCGCGTGCGCACCAGCACTTCGAGACCCTGGCGATCCACGCCGGCCAGCCGGCCGACGCGCAGACCGGTGCGGTGGTCACGCCGATCTACCAGGTCTCGACGTACAAGCAGGACGGCGTCGGTGGACTGCGCGGCGGTTACGAGTACAGCCGCTCGGCCAACCCGACCCGCACCGCGCTCGAACAGAACCTCGCCGCCCTCGAAGGCGGCAGCCGCGGCCTCGCCTTCGCGTCCGGCCTGGCCGCGGAGGACTGCCTGCTGCGTACGGTGCTGACGCCCGGCGACCACGTGGTCATCCCCAACGACGCCTACGGCGGCACCTTCCGGCTCTTCTCGAAGGTCGCCGAGCGGTGGGGCGTGCGGTGGTCGGTCGCCGACACCTCCGACGTGCAGGCGGTACGCGACGCCGTACGGCCGGAGACGAAGCTGATCTGGGTGGAGACGCCGTCCAACCCGCTGCTCGGCATCACCGACATCGCCGCGCTCGCCGGGGTGGCGCACCAGGCCGGGGTGCGGCTGGTGGTCGACAACACCTTCGCCAGCCCCTACCTCCAGCAGCCGCTGGCGCTGGGCGCGGACGTGGTGGTGCACTCCATGACCAAGTACATGGGCGGGCACTCCGACGTCGTCGGCGGTGCGCTGGTCACCTCCGACGCCGCGCTCGGCGAGGAGTTGGCGTACCACCAGAACGCGATGGGCGCGGTGGCCGGGCCGTTCGACGCGTGGCTGGTCATGCGCGGGATCAAGACGCTCGCGGTGCGGATGGACCGGCACAGCGAGAACGCCGGGCGGATCGCGGAGATGCTGGCGGGCCACGGCAAGGTCACCCGGGTCTACTACCCCGGGCTCGCCTCGCACCCCGGGCACGAGGTCGCGGCGAAGCAGATGCGGGGCTTCGGCGGGATGGTGTCCTTCCAGGTGGCCGGCGGTGAGGAGGCGGCGGTCGCCGTCTGCGACCGTGCGGAGCTCTTCACGCTCGGGGAGTCGCTCGGCGGGGTGGAGTCGCTCATCGAGCACCCGGGGCGTATGACGCATGCGTCTGTGGCCGGTTCCGCGCTCGAGGTTCCGGCGGACCTCGTCCGTATCTCGGTCGGCATCGAAGCGGTGGACGACCTCATCGACGATCTTCGCGGCGCGCTCGGCTGATCCACCCGGGTGCCCCGGTCCGACGGTCGAGGGGCCACCTGCCGGTGGGGGTGCTCGCGCGGGGGGGTGCTCGCCGTGTCCAAGGGCAGCCCCCCAGGGGGTGGTCCCGGCGCCGGCAGGGCTGGGGCACCCGGGGGGTTCAGGCGAGGAGGAGCACTGCCGTGGTGGCCGCGGCGAGGAGGACCGTGCAGAGCGCGTAGCGCACGATGCGGCGGCGCCGTAGGAGCCGGCGGCCCCGCGCGGCGGCGCGCTCCGCGAGGTCGGAGGGCACCAGCGGGTGCGGGGTGTCGAGTTGCCGCCGCAACTCGTCCTCGCGCCGGTTCGGCGGCGCACTCACCGTCCGACCGCCGAGGCCGTACGGGACCGGGACCGGGACCGTGCGGCCCGGGGGCCGACCCGGGCCGGCCGGCTGCGCAGCCTCGCCCCGCTGTGCGCGGCGATCTCCCCGACCCGTTCGACCCCCATCCCGAGCAGCGCCGCGGTCTGCTCCTCCCCGATCCCCTCGAAGTACCGCATGGTGATGATGAGCCGCTCGCGCGCGGAGAGCCCGTCGAGGGCGCCGCCGCGCAGGCGGCGCCAGGGCCGGTAGGCGTACCGCACGAACAGCTCGGTGCGCGCCCGGTCGTAGGGGTCGTCGCCGTCGAGCAGGTGCTGCCAGTCCGCGTAGAGCCGGGCGAGCGCGGCGGTGAGCAGCCGCTCGGCGGCGGCCCGGTCGCCGGTGAGGAGGAGGGCGGAGTGCAGCAGCCGTCCGCCCGCGCCCGCGACGAACGCCGCGAACTCGGCGTCCCGGCGGGTCCCCGCGACCGCCCGGCGCTGACGCCCTGGAGTGCGTCCTGGAGTGCGCCCTGGAGTCCCCACGCGGCCATGGGACGGCACGCGCGGGCCCGGGGTCAATACTCGTGCGTGACCCGGGTCACACCGGTTCGGCGGCGCCGGTGCGGGGGTGCGCTCAGCGGCCGACGATGTCCTCGCCGCGGTCCGGCTCGCCGCGCTGCCCGAACCCGGAGTGCCAGTCGGCAAGCGCGATGTTGAAGCGGCCCAGCAGCTCGGTGAACAGCTCCCGTTCCCGCGGCGACCAGTCCTCGGTCACCTTGGCCATCAACTCCCGCCGGGAGTCGCGTACTTCGCCCAGCCGACCGCGGCCGCGCGGGGACAGCGCGAGGACGACCGCACGTCCGTCCTCGGGGTGGGAGGTGCGCTTGACCAGGCCGGTGTCGACCAGCGGCGCGACCTGGCGGGTGACCGTGGAGGAGTCGATGCCCATCGCCTCGGCGAGTGCCTTGACGCCCATCGGGCCCTCGTGGTCGAGCCGGTTGAGCAGGAGGTAGGCGGCGCGGTCCATGGAGTTGCGGGCCCTGCCGACACCGCCGAGCCGGGTCTGCTCGGCGCGGCGGGCGAAGAGGGCGACCTGGTGCTGGAGGCTCTCAAGGAGTTCGGTCGAGGTCTCCGGAGGGTTGGACATGACCTTGAAGCTCGCGTTCTGTCGGTCCGGTGGAGTACCGGTGAGGGTTCCGGTCGAAGTGGGATGAGCGGGAGGTACGGCGCGGGTACGGCGGGAAGTTGGGAGAAGAGTACGCGGCCACGGTCACCGCGGGGAGCTTCTGTCGACTTCCCGGGCAAAGGGTTGGCCGGGATCGCGAGGTCGGACTGCGAGACTGGGCGCATGGACAACAATCGGCTCCGGTCGATCACCCTGGATGACGTGCGCGGAGCCCACAAGATGCTCTCCGGGGTCGCCCGGATCACCGCGATGGAGACCTCCCGCCACTTGTCGTCGCTGGTCGGGGCGCCGGTGCATCTCAAGTGCGAGAACCTCCAGCGCACCGGGTCGTTCAAGATCCGCGGCGCGTACGTGCGGATCGCCGGGCTGCGCCCGGAGGAGCGCGCGGCCGGCGTGGTGGCCGCGAGCGCCGGCAACCACGCGCAGGGCGTCGCGCTCGCCGCGTCGCTGCTCGGCGTGCGCTCGACGGTGTTCATGCCCATGGGCGCCCCGCTGCCCAAGGTGGCCGCGACCCGCGACTACGGCGCCGAGGTCCGGCTGCACGGCACGGTCGTCGACGAGACGCTGCGGGCGGCGATCGCGTACGCGGAGCGGACCGGCGCGGTGTTCATCCACCCCTTCGACCACCCGGACATCATCGCCGGGCAGGGCACGGTGGGCCTGGAGGTGCTGGAACAGTGCCCCGAGGTGCGGACCGTGGTGGTCGGCGTCGGCGGCGGCGGGCTGGTGGCGGGGATGGCGGTGGCGATCAAGGCACTGCGGCCGGATGTGCGGGTCGTCGGGGTGCAGGCGGCGGGCGCGGCGGCGTATCCGCCCTCGCTCGCGGCGGGGCGGCCGATAGCGCTGGGCTCGGTGGCGACCATGGCGGACGGCATCATGGTCGGCCGGCCGGGCGACGTGCCGTTCGCGCTGGTCAAGGAGCTGGTCGACGACGTGGTGACGGTCTCCGAGGACGACCTGTCGTCGGCGCTGCTGCTGTGTCTTGAACGGGCGAAGCTGGTGGTGGAGCCGGCCGGGGCCAGTTCGGTGGCGGCGCTGCTGGCGGCGCCGCGGTCCCTCGAGGGCCCGGTGGTGGCGGTGCTGTCGGGCGGGAACGTGGACCCGTTGCTGATGCAGCGCATCCTGCGGCACGGCATGTCGGCGGCCGGCCGCTACCTGTCGCTGCGGCTGCGGCTCACCGACCGACCGGGCGCGCTGGCCGGGCTGTTGAGCACATTGTCAGAGGCGGATGCCAATGTGCTCGACATCAGCCACATGCGCACCGACCCGCGGCTCGGCCTCACCGAGGCGGAGGTCGAGGTGCACCTGGAGACGAAGGGGCCCGAGCACCGCGCGGTGGTCGCGACGGTCCTGGAGGACGCCGGCTACCGGGTGATCGGCTGAGCGGGCGGCGCGGCCCGGGAAAACCGGTTGACGCGATATATCGCGTCTGGCATGCTCGCGGACTATCGCGAAGACGCCCGTCGACCGATGAGTTCCGGTCGGCGCACCGGTCGAACGGGCACGAGGCAGCGGGCCCGGCCGCGGGCACGCGGCTGCCGCCCCGGTACGCGTCCCGCGTACGCGCACACACAGATCACCGACGGGAGCGAAAGACATGGCGGGCGCCATCTACGCCGAAGGTCTGGTCAAGACCTTCGGAGACGTCAGAGCACTGGGGGGAGTGGATCTCGACGTGCCGGAAGGCACCGTCCTCGGCCTGCTCGGGCCCAACGGCGCGGGGAAGACCACCGCCGTCCGGGTCCTGACCACACTGCTCCGCCCCGACAGCGGCAAGGCCGTCGTCGCGGGCATCGACGTGCTCAAGCACCCCAACGAGGTCCGCCGGCACATCGGGCTGTCCGGCCAGTTCGCGGCCGTCGACGAGTACCTCACCGGCCGCGAGAACCTGCAGATGGTCGCGCAGCTCTACCAGCTCGACGCGAAGCGGGCCAAGGCGCGCGCCGACGAACTGCTGGAGCGGTTCAACCTCGCCGACGCCGCCAACCGCGTCTCCAAGACCTACTCCGGCGGTATGCGCCGCCGGCTCGACCTGGCCGCCGCCCTCGTGGTCAGCCCGCCGGTGATGTTCATGGACGAACCCACCACCGGGCTCGACCCGCGCAACCGGCAGCAGTTGTGGGAGGTCATCCAGGAACTGGTGGCCGGCGGCACCACCTTGCTGCTCACCACGCAGTACCTGGAGGAGGCCGACCACCTCGCGCACGACATCTGCGTCATCGACCACGGCCTGGTGATCGCCCGCGGCACCTCCGACCAGCTCAAGGCGCAGACCGGCGGCGAGCGGATCGAGGTCGTCGCCCACGACCAGGGCCGGATCGAGGACACCGTGGCCGTGCTGGTCCGGCACGGCAAGGGCGGCCGGGACGCCGTCACCGTCGAGCAGCACACCCGCAAGGTCACCGTGCCGGTCGCAGGCGGCGCCAAGCTGCTGGCCGAGGTGATCCGCGACCTCGACGCCGAGAGCATCGAGATCGACGACATCGGGCTGCGCCGCCCCACCCTCGACGACGTGTTCCTCTCCCTCACCGGGCACACCGCCGAGGAGTCCGAGGCGCAGGCCGCGGAGGCCGCCGAACGCGCCGGCTCCGACTCCGGCTCCGGCTCCGGCTCCGGCTCCGGTTCGGCATCCGGCTCCGGTGACGACCAGCAGGCCGCTTCGGCGAAGGAGAGCACGAAATGAGCGCCGTCACCGGCACCCCCGAGACCCCGCACGCCACCCTCGCGCCGACCCCGCGCGGCGGCGTGCTGGGCTCCCTGCACGACTCCCTGGTCGTCGCCAAGCGCAACCTGCTGCGGATGATGCGCATCCCCGAGGTCGTGATCTTCGGCCTGTTCCAGCCGATCATGTTCGTGGTGCTGTTCAGCTACGTCTTCGGCGGCTCGGTCGCCGTCGGCGGGTCGTCCAACGCCTCCGACTACCGCAACTTCCTGATGGCGGGCATCTTCGCGCAGACCGTCACCTTCGCCACCGCGGGCGCCGGCGCGGGCATCGCCGACGACATGCACAAGGGCCTGATCGACCGGTTCCGCTCGCTGCCGATGTCGCGCGGCGCGGTGCTCACCGGCCGTACCCTCGCCGACCTGGTGCAGACGGCGCTGACCGTGGTCGTCCTCGCCTGCGTCGGACTGCTGGTCGGCTGGCGCATCCACAACGGCGTGCCGAAGATGTTCGGCGCGTTCGCGCTCCTGCTGCTGCTCGGCTACGCCTTCTCCTGGATCGGCGCGCTGATCGGCCTGTCGGTGCGCACCCCCGAGGCGGCCACCTCCGGCGGCCTGGTCTGGCTCTTCCCGGTCACCTTCGTGTCCAACGCGTTCGTCTCCCCGGAGAACATGACGCCGTGGCTGCGGCACATCGCCGAGTGGAACCCGTTCAGCGCCACCGTCCAGGCGAGCCGCACGCTCTTCGGCAACCCGGGCGTGGTCAAGTCCTCGGCCTGGCCGATGGAGCACCCGGTGTGGGCCTCGCTGGCCTGGTCGGTGGTCATCGTGGCGATCTTCCGCACCCTCGCGGTGCGCAAGTACCGCTCCGCGGCCTCCTAGCCGGTCCCGTACGAGGCCGTACGCGGCCCGTACGCAGGCCGTACGCGCCGGTGCGCCCGCGCCCCGGACGTACGCCGTACACGTACGCAGCCCCGGCCGTCACCCGACGGCCGGGGCTGCGTCATGCGTGCCGCGAGGGCGGCGCCGCGCGGAGGGCTCAGCCCTGGTACGGCTTCACGTCGAGGACCTTCACCGCCGCCGTCTTGCCGTTCGGCAGCTCGTACGTGGCGTCCTCGCCCTTGCGCTTGCCGGCCACACCCCGGCCGAGCGGCGACTGCGGCGAGTACGTGTCGAGGTCGCTGCCGACCCCCTCGCGCGAGCCGAGCAGGAAGGTCAGCGTGTCGTCCGGGTCGCCGTCGAACGCGATGGTCACCACCATGCCGGGCGCCACCACGCCGTCGTCGGCCGGCGCCTCGCCGACCTTCGCGGTCTCCAGGATCTGGTTGAGCTGCCGGATGCGCAGCTCCAGCTTGCCCTGGTCCTCACGCGCCGCGTGGTAGCCGGCGTTCTCCTTGAGATCGCCTTCCTGACGGGCTTCCTCGATCTTGGCGACGATCTCGGCGCGGGCCGGACCAGACAGATGCTCCAGCTCGGCCTTGAGCTGGTCGTACGCCGCCTGGGTGAGCCAGGTGACGTTGTCGCTGGTCTGGGTCACAGGTGCTCCTCGTCGGTACTGTCATGCGGTGTGCGTATGCGTGTCCCTTTCCGGTGAACAAGTGCATTGCCAGCCGGTGCAGGGACGAAACCACGAGCCTAACAATTCCTGACCGGCGAGGCGGCCTCGTCCTGCCGGTCCGCGGCCACTCGGCGGCCGGCGGGCGGGTCCCGGGCGCGTCCCGGTCGGGCACCGGGCGGGGCCCCGGGCGCGTCCCGCACGCGCCTCGAACGCGTTTCCGGGCCTCGTGGAGCCCTTCTGGCGCGTGCCGCTCGGCGCGCGGCCGACATGCGGCGGCGCCCCCGGCCGGGTGCGGGGAGATATGCCCCACATGCGGTTACATCGTGCGGAGCGACCGTACTGCGCGAAGGGTGGCAGCGTGCCGGACAGCCCGAGCCGGGACACGGCTTACACGACCCTGGGCGTGCCGCGGCAGCGCCTGCTGTTCGGCGGCGTGTACGGGACGGTGCTCGCCAGTTCCCTCGCGTCCGCCCTCGACCACGACACCGGCCAGCCCAACCCCGGCTACGACGCGCTGTGGATTCTGCTGGCCGCGGTCACGGCGGCCGCGGCCCACGGTTACGCGCACACCATCTCCCACTGGTCGGCCGGCGGCGGCAAGAAGGCCACCGTCGAGACGCTCCGGTCGATGCGGGACGAGTGGCCGCTGGTCGCCGCCGTGATGCCGACGCTGTTCGTGCTCCTGGGCGCGTCCGCCGGGTGGTGGAGCGAGAGCGGCGGCACCAGCGTCGTCCTGATCGTCAACACCGCGACGCTCTTCGGATGGGGGCTGTGGGCGGCCCGCGCGGCGGGTCAGGGCTGGGGGCCGTCCTGCCGGGTCGGCGGCGTGGACGTGCTGATCGGCCTGTTCATCGTGGGCGCGAACGTGCTCAGCCACTGACGGGAGCGGGGCCGGGCGGCCGGCCCGGGGCCTGCCCTTCGGCCGTCCTCCGGCTGCTCGTCAGCTGTTCTTCGCGGTCTGGCAGCCCACGAGTTCGCCGGTGGTGCCCAGCGCCGTGGTGCGGAGCGTCACGATCGTGTCGACGTCCTTGGCGTGCTGGGTGATCCGTACGTCCTTGCGCCCGACCTCGTTGTGGTCGGTGTCCTGGGAGCGGACCGTGCAGATCGCGACGGTGCCGGCGCCCTTGTGGACTTCGAGGTGGATCTGCAGGGAGTGGTCGGTCACCGCCTTGAAGGAGACGACCTGCGCGCTGATCTTGTTCCCGGTCAGCGAGTGCCAGGCGAAGTAGCCGATGCCGACCGCCAGGAGCGCGCCCAGCACGACCGCGGCCCTGCGCAGGGCGCGGTCCTTGCGGGCGTCCGCGTCCGGGTCGCCGCCGTAACGCCCTTCGGGCAGCGCGGGTGCCGGGCCAGGCTGCACGGCCGTCATGATCGTCCCTCCGTCGGGGAACCGCGGAATTATTCGCCCCCGTCTCCCGTCACTATAGGGAGGTTCCCCCGGGTGACTTCGGAGGGGGTTCGACACTGTTGTGAAGACCGGAGACCTAAGGAAGCCAGCCTTGACCGATCAGCTTCGACTGATGGCCGTGCACGCCCACCCCGACGACGAGTCGAGCAAGGGTGCGGCCACCATGGCCAAGTACGTGTCAGAGGGGGTCGACGTGCTGGTGGCGACGTGCACCGGCGGCGAGCGCGGCTCCGTGCTCAACCCCAAGCTCCAGGGCGACGCCTATATCGAGGAGCACATCCACGAGGTCCGGGCCAAGGAGATGGACGAGGCCCGGCAGATCCTCGGCGTGAAGCAGGCGTGGCTCGGCTACGTGGACTCGGGGCTGCCCGAGGGCGACCCGCTGCCGCCGCTGCCCGAGGGCTGCTTCGGCCTGGAGGACGTGGACACCGCGGCCGGCGCGCTGGTGAAGCTCATCCGCGAGTTCCGGCCGCAGGTGATCACCACCTACGACGAGAACGGCGGCTACCCGCACCCCGACCACATCATGACCCACAAGATCTCGGTGGTGGCGTTCGAGGCGGCGGGGGACCCCGAGCGCTACCCCGAGGCGGGCGAGCCCTGGACCCCCTCGAAGCTCTACTACAACCAGGGCTTCAACAAGGCCCGCACGCTCGCCCTGCACGAGGCGCTGCTCGCCCGCGGCCTGGAGTCCCCGTACGAGGACTGGATCAAGCGGTTCGAGGAGTCCGACCGGCCCGAGCGCAACCTGACCACCCACGTGCCGTGCGGCGACTTCTTCGAGATCCGTGACAAGGCGCTGCTCGCCCACGCCACCCAGATCGACCCCGACGGCGGCTGGTTCCGGGTCCCGATGGACGTCCAGCGCGAGGTCTGGCCCACCGAGGACTACGAACTCGCCCGCTCCCGGGTGGACGTCTCCCTGCCCGAGGACGACCTGTTCGCGGGCGTTCGCGGGGCCTGACCTCCGGGGCCTCGCGGGCCTGAGCAACAATGGAGGGCGTGACTGACTACCACGCCCTCCACCACCTTGTCCCGCTCGCCCAGGAGCTCGACAAGAACAAGGTGACCCCAGGGCTGCTCGGGTTCGTGGTCTTCGCCGTGATCGCGGTGGGCCTGTGGGCGCTGATGAAGAACATGAACAAGCAGATGAAGAAGATCGACTTCGAGGAGCAGCCGGCTCCCGACACGAAGCCGAAGATCCCGGCGGCGCGGGAGTAACCGCGCGGCGGCCCGCCGCTACGTCGGGACCGCCATCACCATCCGGGCAGACCTCGTCGGGGTCATGCCCAGCCTCCACGCGTCCCAGGGCGACCCGGGGACGATGGAACCGCGGGCGAGCAGCAGCAGGTGCGCCTCGGCGTACTCCGTGAGATCGGGGTCGCGCTCGGGGAAGGACTCGGCCAGCAGCGCCTGGAGCTCCTCACGGGCCCGGGTGGTGCCGTCGGGCCCGGCCGGGTCCGGCGGCAGCAGCGGCAGCACCGTGGCCCGCAGGAAGACCGCCCAGTCGTGGCCGCGCCGGTCCCCGAGCGAGGCGAAGAGCTCCGCCGCCTCGTCCAGCAGCGTCAGCGCCTCCAGCAGCCGCCCGTTCCCCGCGTCGATCACCGCCAGCTCCACGCACGACCACGCCTCGCCGTGCTCCACCCCGATCCGCCGGAAGTCCTGCCGGGCGTCCTGGAGCAGCTGCCGGGCGAACCCGCTGTTGCGCAGGTTCCCGGTGCGGGCCGCCCGCTGGTCCCGGGTCACCCGCGCGGAGTGGTGCCGGGCGCACGCCAGCCCGTAGACGTCCCGCATCCGGGAGAACATGCTGCGCGACCGCTCCAGGGTGCGCAGCGCCGCGTCGGTGTCGCCGCTCTCCTCCAGCGCGTGCCCGAGGTAGTACAGCGTCCACGCCTCGCCGCGGGCGTCCTCACTGGTCCGGTGCCGCTGCACCGCCTCGTCCAGGTCGCGGGCGGCCTCCCGCGCCTCGCCCCGCATCAGCCGCGCACGGGCCTGCTGGGTGAGCGTCCACGCGGTGCCGCGCGGGTCACGGGCCAGGGCGTACGACCGCCCGGCCGCGCGCAGTTCCTCCTCGCCCTCCGCCAGCCGGCCCAACCGCAGGTAGACCTGGCCGAGTTGGAGGTGCGCCCAGGCCTCGCCCTGCACGCTCTCGTTCTCCCGGTGCAGCGCCAGCGACTCCTGGAGCAGCCCGAGCGCCTGCCCGACCTGGCCCATGTCCCGCAGTACCGCGGCGAGCGCGTGCAGCGTCCAGGCCCGGTCCTCCTCCAGCCCGGGCGCCGCCTGGATGTCGACGGCCTCGCGCAGCCGCAGTTCGGCCTCCCGCAGGTTGCCCTGGTGGTGCAGGGTGATGCCGAGGCTGTCCAGCGCGCGGGCGGCGCCGGCCGGGTGCTCGGCCTCGAAGTACAGGTCCACCACCGCGCTGAGGGTGGACTTCGAACGGTCCAGCTCGCCGAGCTGCCGGGCCGCGATGCCGGTCCGCCACTGCACCGACCGCACCAGCACCGAACGGTCGTCCTCGGTGCCCGAGCGCAGCCCCGCGGCCTGCTGCGCCTGGGCCATCTCGCTGATCTCGCCCAGCCGGTACAGGTCGCCGCGCAGCAGGCAGTAGTCGCACAGCGCGCCCAGCAGCGCCTGCACGGCGGACTGGTCCACCCCCGCGGTGTCGCGCAGCGCGGCGGTGATGAACGAGGACTCCTCGTCCAGCCAGCGCAGCGCGAGTTCGAGGGAGGCGAAGCCGTGCGGCCCGAACCGGCCGGCCCGGGTCGAGGTCTTCCCCTCGACCAGCCGGATCACGGTGTCGGCCAGGTCGGCGTAGGAGCGGATCAGCCGTTCGTGGGCGGCGGCCCGCTCGACCGGGTCCTCCTCGTCGAGCAGCCGCTCCGCGGCGAAGGCCCGGACCAGGTCGTGCGGCCGGTAGCGGCTGCCGCGGACGTTCTCCAGCAGCCCGGCGGCGGCCAGTTCGGCCAGCCGGCGGCCGGCCTCCTGCTCGTCGGTGGCCAGCAGCGCCGCGGCCGCGGCCGCCCCGAAACTGGCCCGGCCGGCGAGCGCGAGGCGGCGCAGCAGGCGGCGGCCCGGCTCGGGCTGGTCGTGGTAGCGCAGCGCGAGCACCCGGTCGACCGGGTCGCGCGGCCCGAACACCTCGATGTCGTCGGCCAGTCCGGCCGCGCCGCCGTGCTCGGCGAGCCCGGAGGCCGCGATCCGCAGCGCGATCGGCAGGCCCGCGGTCAACTCGCGCAGCCGCTCGGCCTGTTCGGGCGGCGCGGTGTCGGTACCGGCCGCGTCGGCGATCTCGCCGAGCAGTTCGAAGGTGTCGTCGAGGTTCAACGGGCCGACCGGCAGGTGATGCACGACCGCGCCCGGCAGATCCGGGTCGAACGGCTCGGCGGAGGTGACCAGCACCAGGCTCTCGGAGCGCTCCGGCACCAGCTGCCGGATCTGCTCGGCGTCGGCCGCGTCGTCCAGCACGATCACCACCGGCACGCCGGTCAGGTGCTGCTGGTACTGCTCGGCGAGGCGGCGCATGTGCTGGCCCTGGTCCTGCCGCTCCGGCCGCTCCCGGAAGAGGAGCTGGTCGCGGGGCGCGCCGAGCCGGTTGAGCAGGTGCAGCAGCGCGTCCCTGACCGGCAGCGGCGCGGCGCCCGCGCCGCGCAGGTCCACCACGCACGCGCCCTTGAACTGGTCCTTCAACTCCCTTGCCGCGCGCACCGCGAGGGCGCTGCGGCCACCGCCGGCCGGGCCGTGCAGGACCACGACCGTGGGGCGTACGGCAGTTGACGCGCGGGCCTGGTGCACCCACTGCGCGATCTGGGCGAGGTGGCCGCGCCGCCCGGCGAACGGCCCCTCGGTCTCCGGAAGTTGGCCGAACGACTGCTCCAGGACCGCCCGGGCCCGGGCGGCGGCGCTGCGATCCCCGCCGCGCCGCGCCTTGGTGGCCGCGGCCCGCTCCGGTACGGGCGGCGGCACCGGTGCGGGCGGGGCCGGGGAAGCGGGTGCGGGCGCGGGCCCGCGGGTGGGCGGCGGCGCGGTCGCGCGCGGCGGCTCGGGCGCGGCGGTGCGCTGCCTGGCGATCGATGGGGCACCCGCGCCGGATACGGAGCCCTGCGTGGAGCCCTGTGCGGAGCTCTGTGCGGAGCCGGATGCGGAGCCCGGTGCGGCCGGCCGGGCGTCCAGCACGAACGGCCTTATCCCGCGCTGCTCCACCGCCGCCAGCCACGCCGACCTGGCCTGCGCGGCGCCGGCGGGCAGCGCCTGGTGCGCCCGGAGGGTGCGCAGCGCCGCCACGCAGAAGGTCGCGGCGCCGGTGGCGAGGCCGGTGATCACGGCGGCGCCGGCCGACAGCCCGTGCCCGAGGTCGAGGCCGAAGGCGACCACCGCGGCCACGATCGCGGCGAGTCCTGGCACCGAACCGGGCGCCATCGCCGAGACGTTGGAGGCGGCCCGGCCCTCGCGCAGCGCCTTGCGGTAGGCGGTGTACTCCTCGGGAGCGGCACCCGCAAGGTCGTCCAACTGCTTCCGGCCGCGCGCCAGCAGCGCCCGCGTGTCGCCCGCGGGGCTCCCGGCGCCGGCGCCCCGCTCGGCCACCGTTCGGCGCAGCAGCCGCTCCACCTCGGCCCGGTCCGCCGCCCGCAACGCGATCCGCGACTCCGCCACATGCCCTCCCGTTACCTACCGGCCCCGTGGTGAACACACTCCACGGGTAGTAGGAGGTTCCCGTACCGGGCCCGCCTCAACCCCCCGTTTCCGGCGCACCGTTGACAAGCACCCGGAGCCCACCGCGCGCGCCGGGCGGACGCAGGCGCCACCGGGCGTGGTGCCGGACCGGTGGCAGGCGCTGCGGCGGAGCCGGTACGGGCGCGCGCACGGTGCGGGCCGCGGGCGTCAACTGCCGTGCGGCTGAACCCCGTTGTCGGCGGCAGCGGTGGCGCGCTTGCCTGCTTCCCTGCCCGGTTCCGGCGCCGGCTCCACCTCGGTCTTCGCGCCCGCTTCCGCCTCTGCGCCCGCCTGCGCCGACCGCCGCAGCAGCAGGGCCCGTTCGGCGTTGTTCCGGGTCGACTCCGCGGCCCGGGCGAACTCCTCGCGCGCCTCGGCCGCCCGCCCCAGCCGCAGCAGCAGGTCCGCCCGTACGGCCGGCAGCAGGTGGTAGCCCTCCAGCGCGCCCGAGTCGGCGAGCGCGTCGGCCAGTTCGAGGCCCGCGGCCGGGCCGCGCGCCATGCCGACCGCCACCGCGCGGTTCAACTCGACCACGGGGGAGCCGGTACGGGCGGCCAGCATCCGGTACAGCCCGGCGATCCGGTCCCAGTCGGTGTCCGCCGGGTCGAGCGCGCTCGCGTGGCAGGCGGCGATCGCGCCCTGGAGCGCGTACGGCCCCGGCGCCACGCCCCGCTCCCGCGCCGCGGCGTTCGCCCGGGCCAGCGCGGCGAACCCGCGGCGGACCAGCAGCATGTCCCAGCGCCGCCGGTCCTGGTCGGCCAGCAGGACCGGCTCGGCGCCGCCGCGCGCGGCCGACCGCGACGCCTGGATCTCCAGCAGCGCGGCGAGCCCGTGCACCTCCGGCTCGGCCGGCATCAGCCCCGCCAGCACCCGGGCCAGCCGCAGCGCGTCCTCGCACAGCGCGGGACGCGTCCAGTCGTCGCCGGCGGTCGCCGAGTAGCCCTCGTTGAAGACCAGATAGACCACTTCGAGGACCGACGCGAGGCGCTGCGCCCGCTCCGGCCCGTAGGGCACCTCGAACGGCACCCGCTCCTTCGCGAGGGTGCGCTTGGCCCGGACGATCCGCTGCGCCACCGTCGGCTCCGCGACCAGGTACGCGCGGGCGATCTCGTCCGTGGTCAGGCCGCCCACCAGCCGCAGGGTCAGCGCGACCCGCGCCTCCTGGGACAGCACCGGGTGGCACGCGGTGAACACCAGCCGCAGCAGGTCGTCCTCGATCGCGTCCGGGTCCTCCGCCCGTGCGAACGCCTCCTCGACGTCCGCCGGCCCGGGCCCGGTCTCCTGCTCGCGGGCGAGCAGCCGCAGCTTGCGGGCGAACGTCTCGTCCCGGCGGATCTGGTCGATCGCCCGCCGCTTGGCGGTGGTCATCAGCCACGCGCCCGGGTTGCGCGGCACCCCCTCGCGCGGCCACTGCTCCAGCGCGGCGACCAGCGCGTCCTGGGCGAGTTCCTCCGCCGTGTCCAGGTCCCGCACCAGCCGGGCCAGCCCGGCCACCAGCCGCGGCGACTCGATCCGCCACACCGCGGCCACAGCCCGATGCGCGTCCCGTCCCGGGTCCGTACGGGACCGGGCGTGCCCGTCCACCGCCGCTTGCCCCTGTCCCTCTTCCTCCGTCATACCGTCATACCGCCACACCCGCCGCCTGCCGTGCCCGCCGTCGTCGCCGTGCTCGCCGTACCGACCCATGACAGCAGCCGGGGGCGCCCGCGCACGGCAGGCGCCCCCGACGCGCGGATCGCGTTACTGCGGCTCCACAATCTGCCGGATCTCCGACGACAGCTCCCACTCGTCGTCGTGCACCGACAAGAAGCGGGACGCCCACTCCAGGGCCTCCTCCTGCGACTTCACCTGCACGATGCAGTAGCCGCCGACGATCTCCTTGGCCTCGGTGAACGGCCCGTCCAGCACGGTCTGCTTCCCGCCGGACAGGTGCAGCACGGTGCCCTCCTCGGCGGGCCGCAGCCCCCCGGTGTCCAGCAGCACCCCGGCCTTGGCCATCTCGTCGATGAGCTTGCCCATCTCCGTCATCATCTCCGCGCTCGGCCCCGCCGCGGGCGCCTTCGAGGGGTCCACCTTGACCAGCATCATGTAGCGCATCTCGTGCTCCTTCGGTCCGTCCGGAGATCCTCCGGCCGCGGGACTTCTTCCCGCTCCCACCAGTGCGTCGAGCGGACCACCCCGGAATCGACACGCCCGCGGAACTTTTTTCCGGGCGGTCGTCGAAGACCGGGCACGCGCCCGGAAACAGCACATACCGGTGGACCAGCGCCACGGTCGCCGGCGCCCGCTCGACCCGCCAGTGGAACGGAATGCCCGCGCACTGCTCGGCCGACCACGAGTCGTACTGCTGGGCCGTGATCCGCTCGTGCATCCACGCGGGCACGACCCTCCCGGCACTCATCGTGCGCTTCCCGGTCCTCCTGGTCTCCGGCGCCGTCCGACGGCAGCGTGCGCAGCGTACTGGCCAGGGACGCGCGACGCGGTGACGGTGGGTCGTGGAGCGGCCGTCACGACACCTCCACGTCGGCGCGCGCGGAGGGTCGTGGCGGCGTGAGAAAGTGGCCGGGTGAACCGACTTGGTGACGCGACGTCGCCGTACCTGCTTCAGCACGCGGACAACCCGGTGGACTGGTGGCCCTGGGGCGACGAGGCGTTCGAGGAGGCCCGCAAGCGGGGGGTGCCGGTGCTGCTGAGCGTGGGGTACAGCAGCTGCCACTGGTGCCATGTGATGGCGCACGAGTCGTTCGAGGACGAGGCGGTCGCCGCCTACCTGAACGAGCACTTCGTCGCGGTCAAGGTGGACCGGGAGGAGCGCCCCGACGTCGACGCGGTCTACATGGAGGCCGTGCAGGCCGCCACCGGCCAGGGCGGCTGGCCGATGACCGTCTTCCTCACCCCCGACGGCGAGCCGTTCTACTTCGGCACCTACTTCCCGCCCACCCCGCGCGGCGGCATGCCCGGGTTCCGGGAGGTGCTGGAGGGCGTGGTCGCCGCGTGGCGGGAGCGCCGCGAGGAGGTCGGCGAGGTGGCCGGCCGGATCGTACGCGAACTGTCCGAGCGGTCCGGGGCGTATGGCAACGCGACCGGCGGCGTGGGCGAGAGCGAACTCGCCGCGGCGCTGCTCGGCCTGACCAGGGCGTACGACGAGACGCACGGCGGCTTCGGCGGCGCCCCGAAGTTCCCGCCGTCGATGGCGCTGGAGTTCCTGCTGCGCCACCACTCCCGTACCGGCGCCGAGGGCGCCCTGCGGATGGTCCGCGACACCTGCGAGGCGATGGCCCGCGGCGGGATCTACGACCAACTCGCGGGCGGCTTCGCCCGGTACAGCGTGGACGATGCGTGGGTCGTGCCGCACTTCGAGAAGATGCTCTACGACAACGCGCTGCTCACCCGCGTGTACGCACACCTGTGGCGGACCACCGGCTCCGACCTCGCCCGCCGGGTCGCCCTGGAGACCGCGGACTTCATGGTCACCGAACTCGGCACGGCCGAGGGCGGGTTCGCCTCCGCGCTGGACGCGGACAGCGACGACGGCAGCGGCCACGGCGTCGAAGGGGCCTACTACGTCTGGACGCCCGCCCAGCTCGCCGACGAACTCGGCCCGGCCGACGGCGAGTTCGCGGCCGGCTACTTCGGGGTGACCCCGGAGGGCACCTTCGAGGAGGGCGCCTCGGTCCTCCAACTCCCGCAGGGCAACGGCGTGGTGGACGCCGACCGGGTGGCCTCCGTACGCGACCGGCTGCTCACCGCCCGGGCGCGGCGGCCCCGGCCCAGCCGGGACGACAAGGTGGTGGCCGCCTGGAACGGGCTGGCCATCGCCGCGCTCGCCGAGACCGGCGCCTACTTCGACCGGCCCGACCTGGTGCAGGCCGCGGTCGACGCCGCCGACCTGCTGGTACGCGTCCACCTCGACCCCGATGGACGGCTGCTGCGCACCTCCCGCGACGGCGCGCCCGGCACCAACGCGGGCGTGCTGGAGGACTACGGCGACGTCGCCGAGGGCTTCCTCGCGCTCGCCTCCGTGACCGGGGAGGGCGCCTGGCTGGACTTCGCGGGGCTGCTGCTGGACGGGGTGCTCGCGCATTTCACCGCGCCCGACGGCACGCTCTACGACACCGCCGACGACGCCGAGGCGCTGATCCGCCGCCCGCAGGACCCGACGGACAACGCGGTGCCCTCCGGGTGGAACGCGGCGGCGGGCGCCCTGCTGTCGTATGCCGCGCACACCGGTTCCGAGCGGCACCGCACCGCGGCGGAGCGGGCGCTCGGCGTGGTCGGGGCGCTGGCCGCCCGCGCACCCCGCTTCGTCGGGTGGGGGCTCGCGGTGGCCGAGGCGATGCTCGACGGGCCGCGGGAGGTCGCGGTCGTCGGGGCGGTCGGGGACCCGCTCACCGACGAGTTGCACCGCACCGCGCTGCTGGGCGCCGCGCCCGGCGCCGTGGTGGCGATCGGGGAGGAGGGGTCGGAGGAGTTCCCGCTGTTGCGGGGGCGCCCGACCAGAGGAGGGCGCGCGGCGGCGTACGTCTGCCGCCGCTTCGTCTGCGACGCCCCCACCTCCGACCCCCGCGCCCTGCGCTCCCAACTCCGAGTGGACGCCTGACCCCCCGGTGCCCCCGTCTCCGTAGGCACGGTCCCGGGGGCGCGGGGTGGTTCAGGTCAGGTCGGCGGGATGTCGAGACCTCGGCGGAGCAACCCGAGGGTGCGGTCGAGCAGTTCGATCATGTCCTCGGACCGGTGGTGCTCGATCCAGTACATCGTGGTCTCGTGGATCGCCCCGAAGACCGCCGTCGTGAAGACCCGGACCTCCAGGTCGTCCGCGGGCCGCCCGGTCCGCTCCGCGATGATCCCGCCGAGCAGCCGCCCGGTCGTGGACATCGACTCGTGCGCGCGGGCGCGGATCGCCGGCACGTCCCGGACCAGTTCCTCGCGCCGGACCATCTCGTCCCGCGCCTGCGGGTCGTCGAGCATGCGGCTCAGCACCTCGTGCATCACGTGCCGCACGGAGGCGAGCGCCGGCTCGTCCACCGGGCGGGTGCGCAGCACCCTCGCCATGTCGTCGTCGTACTCGTCCGTGAGGACGATGTCCTCCTTGGTGGGGAAGTAGCGGAAGACGGTACTGGGCGACACGTCCGCCTCCGCGGCGATCTGGTCGACCGGCGTCGCGTCGTACCCCTGCTCGGCGAAGAGCCGGTACGCGGCCGTGCGGATGGCCTGCCGGGTTTTGACCTTCTTGCGTTCCCGCAGGCCGGGCGCGGGCACGTCGGTGGGGGTCGTACGAGGGCACATGCCGCTCATTGTCGGGCATCGGTGGCCTTGGGAGCCATGGGCGCGGGCGCGCCCTGCGGTACGTCCTGCCGTGCGTCCGGCGCGGTGGCCTGGCCGGATGCCTGGCCGGACGCGTTGCCCGCGGCCTTCCCGGATGCCTGGCCGGGGGCCGCCGGCGTGCGCGTGTCGGGCAGGAAGACCGCGACGAGCGCGGCCGCGGCCAGCGCGGCGGCGCCGCAGACCACGATCGCCAGGTCCATGCCGTGGACGTAGGCCCGGTCCGCGGCGGCGGCGAGCGCGCGGTCGCCGAGCTTGGCGGCGACCTGGTGCGCGCCGACCACGGAGTCCCGTGCGGTGCGGGCCGCCGCGCCGGTCAGCCCGGTGGAGCCGAGCCGGTCGCGGTAGCCGGAGGCCAGCACGCTGCCGAGGATCGCGACGCCGACCGCGGAGCCGGTCTGCCGCAGCGTCTGGAGCAGCCCCGAGCCGCTGCCGGCCCGGTCGCGGGGGAGCGCGCCGAGCGCGCCGTCCATCGAGGGCACGATGGCCAGGCCGAAGCCGAGCCCGGCGATCGGCTGCCAGGTCGCGCAGGCGCCGTAGCCGTCGCCGCTGCCGGTGGTGGCCCCGAGGAAGGCGGCCGCGGCGAGCAGCAGCAGCCCGGTGGCGATCACCGGCCGGGGGCCGAACCGCCGTACCAGGCCGGCGCTGAGCCGGGCGGCGACCATCAGCCCGCCCATCATCGGCAGCAGCCGCAGGCCGGTGCCGAAGGCGTCGTAGCCCAGCACGGTCTGGAGGTAGGACGGCAGCACGAAGAGCAGGCCGGTGAGGATGAAGCTGACCAGGGTCGCGGCCACTGCGTTCCACAGGAAGCCGCGCTGCCGCAGCAGCGACAGGTCGAGCATCGGCCGCGACACCCCGCGCTCGCGCAGCACCAGCGCGGCGATCAGCAGCACCGACCCGAGCAGCGAGCCCAGCACCAGCGGGTCGGCCCAGCCGCGGTCGGGGGCCTCGATGATGCCGTAGACCAGGGCGCCCAGGCCCGCGGCCGCGCACACGGTGCCGACCGGGTCCACCCGTGGCGCGGCCGGGTCGCGGGTCTCGGGGAGCAGCAGCACGCACGCCACGATGCTGATCGCGACCAGCGGGATGTTGATCAGGAAGACCGAGCCCCACCAGAAGTGCTCCAGCAGCGCGCCGCCGATGATCGGGCCGAGCGGCATGCCGAGCGCCATCGAGGTGCTGGTGATGGCCACCGCCTTGGGCCGGTCGGCCGGGCCGAACAGCGACGGGATCACCGACAGCGCCAGCGGCATCACGAACGCCCCGCCCAGGCCCATCACGGTACGGGCCGCGATCACCGGCCCCGGGCTGTGCGCGAGGGTGCCGATCATCGAGCCGGCGAGGAACACGACCAGGCCGGCCACCAGCATCCGGCGCCGCCCGAACCGGTCGCCGAGCAGGCCCGCGGGCAGCATCGCGGCGGCGAAGACCACGGTGTACGAGTCCACGATCCACTGCAGGTCGCCGGTCCCGGCGTGGATCTGCCCGGCCATGCTCGGCAGCGCCACGTTGAGGATCGTCATGTCGAAGCTGAGCACGAGGGTGCTGGCGACCAGCGCGCCGAGCGCGAGCCATCTCCTGGGGTCGGCGCCCGGCTCGTGGGTGTGGGGCGCTGCTGCGGAGGGTGTTGCGGACGGTGCCGACACGAGATCTCCCGCGAGTAGATGTCAAATGAGAGTGACTACTAAAAAATAGTAGCTGTCACTCCGGACATGCGAAAGCCCCGCACTCCCGTGGGCGGGGAGTGCGGGGCGTGGCGGGTGCGGCGGGTCGGTTCCGGTGGGGCGGATCTGGCGGGGAGGGTTGTGGCGGGACCGGGTCCGGCTGGATCAGTTGTGGCTGTAGGCGACCAGCGAGATGCCGACGTAGTGGACGATGAACGCCGCCAGCGTGAAGGAGTGGAAGACCTCGTGGAAGCCGAACCAGCGGGGTGAGGGGTTGGGCCGCTTGAAGCCGTAGACCGCCGCGCCGGTGCTGTAGAGGATGCCGCCGACGACCACGCAGACCATCACGGCGACGCCGCCGGTGCGCATGAAGTCCGGCAGGAAGAAGACCGCGACCCAGCCGAGCGCGATGTAGCAGGGCGTGTAGAGCCAGCGGGGGGCGCCGACCCAGAAGACCCGGAAGGCGATACCGGCCAGCGCGCCGGCCCAGACCAGCCACAGCAGCAGCTCGGAGGTGGCTCCGGGCAGCAGCAGGATCGTCAGCGGCGTGTAGGTGCCCGCGATGATCAGGAAGATGTTCGCATGGTCAAGTCGTCGCAAAATTCCGGCACCGCGCGGGCCCCAGTTGCCGCGGTGGTAGAGCGCGCTGACGCCGAAGAGGGCGCAGGCGGTGACGGTGAAGACGGCGCAGGCGATCCGCCCGCGGGTGCTCTGCGCGAAGGCCGTCAGTACCACGCCGGAAATGAGTACCGCGGGGAACATTCCCGCGTGCAGCCACCCCCTGAGCTTGGGTTTCGTGAGCTTGGGCAGGTCGACCGAAGCAGCGGGGGAGGCTGCGTCGTCGGTCTCGTCCACGGCGGTCATACCGCGGATGATACCTACGCGACCGTAAGTTACCCGTAAGTAGTATGACCGCCCTCCGAGTGGTAATGCTCACGCTGGGTGGTCTGGACAGAATCATTTCGCCGGGACCACACTCATATGAGTGCGGTCGGCACCGGATGAGCACTCCACGAACGCGTCCGGGCCGCAGCCCCCAAGGGGCCGAGACAACACCCTCACACCACGCCGGTCTGTGCGGACCCGGCGGGACGGAGCGATCGTGGCGCGCGGCAATGCGGCTCCCACCAACCATCAGGAACTGATCAACTGGGTCGGCGAGATCGCCGAACTCACCCAGCCCGACGAGGTCGTGTGGTGCGACGGCTCGGAGGAGGAGTACCACCGGCTCGCCGGGGAACTCGTCGCCAAGGGCACCTTCACCAGGCTCGACCCGACCCTGCGCCCCAACTCGTACTACGCGGCATCCGACCCCACCGACGTGGCGCGGGTCGAGGACCGGACCTTCATCTGCTCGCGGCGCGAGGCCGACGCGGGCCCGACCAACCACTGGAAGGCGCCCGCCGAGATGCGGGAGATCTTCACCGGCCGGAAGGGTGACCACGGGCGCGGCGACACGAGCGGCGGTGCCGGCACGAGCGGCGAGAGCCCTGAGGGCGGTGAGGGCGGCCTGTTCCGCGGCGCCATGCGCGGCCGGACCATGTACGTGGTGCCGTTCTGCATGGGCCCGCTCGGCTCGGAGCTGTCCGCGATGGGCGTGGAGATCACCGACTCCGCCTACGTCGCGGTGTCCATGCGCACCATGACCCGGATGGGCCGCGCGGTGCTCGACGAACTCGGCACCGACGGCGCCTTCGTCAAGGCCGTGCACTCCGTCGGCGCCCCGCTGACCGACAAAGCGGCCGACGTGCCGTGGCCGTGCAACGCGACCAAGTACATCTCGCACTTCCCCGAGGACCGCGAGATCTGGTCCTACGGCTCCGGCTACGGCGGCAACGCGCTGCTCGGCAAGAAGTGCTACGCGCTGCGGATCGCCTCGGTGATGGCCCGCGACGAGGGCTGGCTCGCCGAGCACATGCTGATCCTGAAGCTGACACCCCCGCACGGCGAGGCCCGGTACGTGGCCGCGGCCTTCCCCTCGGCCTGCGGCAAGACCAACCTCGCCATGCTGGAGCCCACCGTCTCCGGCTGGAGCGTGGAGACCATCGGCGACGACATCGCCTGGATGCGGTTCGGCGCGGACGGCCGGCTCTACGCGATCAACCCCGAGGCCGGCTTCTTCGGCGTCGCCCCCGGCACCGGCGAGCACACCAACGCCAACGCGATGAAGACCATGTACGGCAACTCGGTCTTCACCAACGTCGCCCTCACCGACGACGGCGACGTGTGGTGGGAGGGCATGACCGAGCAGCCGCCGGCCCACCTCACCGACTGGAAGGGCAACGACTGGACGCCGGACAGCGCCACCCCGGCCGCCCACCCCAACGCCCGGTTCACCGTGCCGGCCGCCCAGTGCCCGATCATCGCGCCCGAGTGGGAGGACCCCAAGGGCGTGCCGATCTCGGCGATCCTCTTCGGCGGGCGCCGCGCCTCCGCGGTGCCGCTGGTCACCGAGTCCTTCGACTGGCAGCACGGCGTCTTCCTCGGCGCGAACGTCGCCAGCGAGAAGACCGCCGCCGCCGAGGGCAAGGTCGGCGAGCTGCGCCGCGACCCGTTCGCGATGCTGCCGTTCTGCGGCTACAACATGGGCGACTACTTCGGCCACTGGGTCAAGCTCGGCAAGGAGCACGACCCCGCGAAGCTGCCGAGGATCTACTACGTCAACTGGTTCCGCAAGGACGCCGACGGGCGCTTCGTGTGGCCCGGGTTCGGCGAGAACAGCCGCGTGCTGAAGTGGATCGTGCAGCGGCTGGACGGCCAGGCGGAGGGGGTGCGCACCCCCATCGGCGTGCTGCCGGCCGAGGGCGCCCTCGACACGGACGGGCTGGGCCTGTCCGCGGCTGACCTCGAACTGCTGCTGAGCGTCGACCGCGACATCTGGCGGCAGGAGGCGGCGCTCATCCCGGCCCACCTGGAGACCTTCGGGGAGCACACCCCGCCGGAGCTGTGGACGGAGTACCGCTCGCTGGTCGAGCGGCTGGGGTAAGCGGTGAGGGGCGCGGGGGATGGACCCCGCGCCCCTGCGAAACGGCTCGTACGGCTGGAGTTCTTACGGCTGGAACTCCTACGGCTGGAACTCCTACGGCTGGAGCGCTTACGGCTGGCTGTAGCCGTCGAGGAAGCGGCCGATCCGGCCGACCGCCTCGCGCAGGTCCTCCGCGCGCGGCAGCGTGACGATGCGGAAGTGGTCCGGCTCGATCCAGTTGAACCCGGTGCCGTGCACGATCATGATCTTCTCCGCGCGCAGCAGGTCAAGCACCATCTGCCGGTCGTCCTTGATCTTGTACACCTGCGGGTCGAGCCGCGGGAAGGCGTACAGCGCCCCCTTCGGCTTGACGCAGGTGATGCCGGGGATCTCCATCAGCGCTTCGTACGTGGCGTCGCGCTGCGCCCGCAGCCGGCCGCCGGGCAGGACCAGGGAGTTGATCGACTGGTGGCCGCCGAGCGCGGTCGCGATGGCGTGCTGCGCCGGCATGTTCGCGCACAGCCGCATGTTCGCGAGGATGGTCAGGCCCTCGATGTAGCTGCCGGCGTGCTTCTTCGGGCCGCACACCGCCATCCACCCGCTGCGGAAACCGGCCACGCGGTACGCCTTCGACAGCCCGTTGAAGGTGAGCGTGAGCAGGTCGGGGGCGATCGCGGCGGTGGGGGTGTGGGTGGCGTCGTCGTAGAGGATCTTGTCGTAGATCTCGTCGGAGCAGACCACCAGGCGGTGCCGGCGGGCGATGTCGGTGATGCCGCGCAGCAGCTCGTCGTCGTAGACGGCGCCGGTGGGGTTGTTCGGGTTGATCACCACGATCGCCTTGGTGCGGTCGGTGACCTTGCGCTCGATGTCGGCGAGGTCCGGCATCCAGTCGGACTGCTCGTCGCAGCGGTAGTGCACCGCGGTGCCGCCGGCCAGCGAGACCGAGGCGGTCCACAGCGGGTAGTCGGGGGCGGGGACCAGCACCTCGTCACCGTCGTCGAGCATCGCCTGCATCGACATCTGGATCAGTTCGGACACGCCGTTGCCGAGGTAGATGTCCTCGACCTCCAGCGGGATGCCCTTGGTCTGGTAGTGCTGCATCACCGCGCGCCGCGCCGACAGCAGCCCCTTCGCGTCCCCGTAGCCATGCGCGTCACCCAAGGTGCGCAGCATGTCCTCCAGGATCTCCGGCGGGCAGTCGAACCCGAAAGGCGCCGGGTTGCCGGTGTTCAGCTTCAGGATGCGGTGCCCGGCCGCCTCCAGCCGCATCGCCTCCTCAAGAACCGGACCCCGGATCTCATAACAGACGTTCGCGAGCTTCGTGGACTGAATCACCTGCATGTCGGTCACCTTACGGCGGCGTCACGGGAGCCGCGCGGTGTTTTCCACCACGTGGACTCCGGACGGATTTCGCCGGGCCCGCCCCTGGGGCGTCCAGGGCTGGAAGACTCGGGGGATGGCGATCCAACCGCCGCACGGCGGCCGGCCCGGGCCCGCCGCGCCCGGCACGGTACGGATGGGGGAGGGCGCCCGCAGCGGGCTGGTGCTGCTCAACGACGAGCCGGTGACCGGCGCCGAGGACGACGAACTGGGTGCCCGGTGGGTGGCCGAGCAACTGTCCGCGCTGCTGCTGGCCTCCCGGCGCTCCACGCCCTTCACCCTCGCGCTGGAGGGCGGCTGGGGGATGGGCAAGAGCAGCCTGATGCGGCTGGTCGACGCCAAGCTCCAGGACACCGACGGCGTGCACACCGTCTGGTACAACGCCTGGAGCTCGACCGGGGCCGACGCGCTCGAAGGGCTGATCAAGTCCGTGCTGGCGCAGTTCGACCCGAACGTCCTGCGCCGCGCGCTGCGCCGGTTGCAGGGCGGCAGCGGCCTGGCCAGGGTGGTCCGCGCGCTCACGCTGGTGGCCGCGGGGCCGCTGGGCGTGGCGGGCATGGTGGACGCGCTGTGGCGCGCCCTGTCGGTGGACGCCACCGCGCGCAACCGGATGCGGGACGCGCTGCGCAGGATGGTGGCCGACTGGACGGCCGCGCCGCGCCCGGGAGCCCCCGGCAGGCTGCTGGTGATCTTCATCGACGACCTCGACCGCTGCTCCCAGGAGACGGTGCTCGCGCTGTGCGAGGCGCTCAAGGTCTACCTGGACGTGCCGGGCCTCGCCTTCGTGATCGGCTGCGACCGCGAGGCGATGAGCGAGGAGGGCATGCTGCGCAACCTCACGCCGGCCGGCGCGGCCTTCATGGAGAAGATCTTCCAGACCAGCTACCGCATCCCCGCTCCCGGCAACCGCGACATCCAGCGCTACGTATGGAGCTGCGCCGGGCGGGCCGGCATCGCCGACCTCCTCGACCAGCAGCTGGTGGAACTGCTGGGCTACCGGGCCGCCCGCAACCCGCGCCGGGTGAAGACCCTGGTCAACGGCCTGCTGCTGGAGGCGAACCTCAACCCGAGCTGGTCCGACCTGAGCACCGAGGCGGTCATCATCACGCTGCTGCTCCGGTACCTCTACATGGACTTCTACCGGTTGATGACCGCGCAGAACGAGCCCGGCTCGCAGCCCGAGGTGGTGGACACCTTCTTCGAGTACTGCGCGGTCCGGACGCTGCTGCGGGCCGGTTCGCACTGGTCGGCGCGGGACGCGGAGCGGGTCGAGGGCTTCCTGGCCCGGTACGCCATGGCGCCGCCGGAGGGGGAGGACCAGCACGACCGCGAGGACACCCTGCGCGTGCTGGAGGGCGAACTGCCCGACCGGTTCCCCGCGTTGGCCATCGACCAGACGTTCGTGTCGCTGCTGTGGGGGCTGCGGGAGCTGGAGGGCGCGGAGCTGGTGCTCCAGCGGCTGCGGGAAGGGATGGACCGCCCGCTGGAGCCGCTGCCGCCATCGCCGTCCGAGCCGCCGGCGGGGTGGGTCGCGCCGGCGATGGTGGGGCTGCCGGACAGCGGCGAGCCGACGATGCTTCCGGGGGCGCGCGGGGAGCCCGGATCGAGCGTGCCCGGTGGGGACCGTCCCGGGGCCGGCCGGCCGAGCGGGGACTCGCCGAGCGGGAACCCGCCGGGCGAAGACGGGTCGGGCGAAGACGGGTCGGGCGGCGACCGGCCGGTCGGGAACTGGCCCACTGGGAACCGGCCGGGCGGGAACCGTTCGACAAGCACGCCGCAGGCGTCGCCGCGCACCACCACGCAGCCGCCCGCGGCCCGGCCGGCCGGGCCGGTCGATCCGGTCAGCCCCGCGCTCGACCCGCAGGACACCGAGACCTTCCCGGTGGACTATCCGCTGCCCGCCGGGTACGCCCAGCGGATGCCCTCGTCCCTGTCCCCGGGCGGCGACGGGCGGGGCGCGCGGCCCCCGGTCGTGGTGGTGGCGGGCTTCACCTCGGGCGCCGCGGGGGCGGTCGGTTTCGCGCTGCGCCGCGGCGGTCTTGACCACGACTTCGACTTCTACGAAGAGCTGTGGCCCGACGTGCTCGCCCGCGAACCGCGGGCCGTGCTGTGCCATGTCGCCGCGTTCGGCACCCCCGGCCGGGGCTTCGAGCTGATCCGGGGCGCCCGCGACGACGGCTACCGGGGCGTCGTCGTCTTCTACACCCCGACACTGACCCCGAACGAGCGGCTGGCCGCCGACCGGCTCGACGCCGAGATCACCAACGACCCGGACCAGGCGGCCGCCCTGCTGTGGGCCGGGCTGCGGCGACCGCAGACCGGGCCGCCCGCCGCCTCCGGCTGAGCGGCACCGCCCGACCCCTCCCGTCCCCGCCTCACCCGCGCCGGCCGCCGCGCGCCGGCGACCTGCGCACCGAGCGCCCGGCGAGCACCCCCGTACGCCGGCCGTCGGCCATCACGAACCGGCCGTCCACCAGCACGTACGGAATGCCCGTCGGCAAGGTGCGCGGGCGCTCGAAGGTGGCGCCGGCCGCGACCGTGTCCGGGTCGAAGAGGACCAGGTCGGCGCGGTAGCCGGTGCGGACCAGGCCGCGGTCGGGCAGCCGCAGCCGGGCCGCGGGCCGCCCGCTCAGGTGCGCCACGCACTCCTCCAGCGTCAGGACGCCCAACTCCCTCACGTAGCGGCCGAGATACGCCGGGAAGGTGCCGTAGGCGCGGGGGTGCGGTTTGGCGCCGCGCAGGATGCCGTCGGAGCCCGCGGTGTGCGCGCGGTGGCCCATGATCGTACGGACGTTGGCCTCGTCGCCGACGTGCTGAAGGATCGTGGTGCCCAGGCGGTCGTCGAGCAGGAGGCGGCGGGCGGTGGGCCAGCCGTCCACCCGGGTGCCGATGCGGGGGGACAGGGCGGGGTCGGTGACGCCCGAGATCTCGATGGTGGACCAGTCGACGGGCACCCCGTGGCAGCCGTCGGAGCCCTCGACCTCCAGGGCGCGGCGGATCGCCTCGGCCGCGGTGTCGTCCCGCAGCCGGGCGAGGGTCGCCTCCGGACCGCCCTCCGCGGCCCAGCTCGGCAGCAGCGCGACCAGCGTGGTGCAGCCCGGGGTGTACGGATACGTGTCGAGGGTGACGTCGACTCCCGTGTCCAGGGCGCGGTCGAGCAGGGCCAGCAGCTCGGGGGCACGGCCGGTGTTCTCGTCGAAGTTCATCGTGGCGTGCGCCAGGTGCAGGGCGCACCCCGAGGCGCGGGCGAGCGCGAGCATCTCCTCGTACGCGGTCAGCGCGCCGGCGCCGTACGACCGGTGGTGCGGGCAGTAGTAGCCGTCGTAGGCCGCCACCACCCGGCACAGCTCGGTCAGTTCGCTGTCGGAGGCGTACATCCCCGGGGTGTAGGTGAGGCCGGAGGACATGCCGACGGCGCCCTCGGCGAGGCCGCGCGCGACCTCCTCCTTCATCCGGTCCAGCTCGGGCTCCGTCGGCGGCCGGTCCGCCCAGCCCATCACCATCGCCCGCACGGTGCCCTGCGGCACCAGGTAGGCGGCGTTCACCGCGATGCCCTGGTCCAGCCGGTCCAGGTAGCCGCCGACGCTGCGCCAGGTGAACTCCGCGTCGGCGCCCGGACCGTTCCACCCGGCGATCTGGGTGCGCAGCTCCTTGAGGGTGACGTCGTCGACCGGGGCGTACGACAGGCCGTCCTGCCCCAGCACCTCCAGGGTGACGCCCTGGGCGGCCTTCGCCTCGTGCGCGGGGTCCTCCAGCACCGCGAGGTCGCTGTGCGCGTGCATGTCGATGAAGCCCGGGGCCAGCGCCAGCCCGTCCGCGTCCACCACCAGCCGCCCGCCGAGCCGCGCCCCGCCGTCCCGCTCCCGCCGGATCTCCGTGATCCGCCCGCCGTCCACCCCGACGTCGGCCCGGTACGAGTCGCCGCCCGACCCGTCCACCACCCGCGCCCCGCGTACCACCAGCTCCATGAACAGCCATCTTCCCTTACGAATCGAGCGTTTCGGGCGGGCGGCCCGCCCCCGCGGCCCCGGGGCCGCCGGGTCACGGGCGGCGAGGGGCGGGCCGTACCAGCGGGTCGGAAACGGGTCAGAAGAACGTGCGGACGTAGGACGTGACCGTGCCGTCCGCCCGGGCGACTGGGATGAGCACCCACTTGTCGAATGTGGTGCAGGGGTGGGACACGCCGAGTGCGACCCAGTCGCCGACCTCCAGGCCGTCCTCGGGCGGGACGCGCAACCAGGCGTGCTGGTCGGAGAGTTTGACCACCTCCAGCCCGTCCGGCGCGGTGCGCACCGCGCCGTCGCGGGCCGAGCGGACCGTGCGGGGCGTCGGCAGCCCGAGGTCGTAAGGGGCGTCCCGCTTGCCCGCGTTGAGGAACGCCTGGTCCGGTGCGGGCCGGGAGACGACCTGCGCCCACAGCCGGAAGGCGGGCTGAAGGTCGCCGTCGTCCGGCACCCGGTTGAAGGGCGTGATCCGCCGGTAGTGGTCGTCGTCGTGGGTGACGTACGCCCCCGAGCGCAGCAGCCGCAGCGCCGGACGGGACAACTCCGGTACCTCCGCGAAGACTTCGGCGACCGCGTCGAACCACGCGGAGCCGCCCGCGCTCACCACGATCTCGGTGGCGTCCGCGAACCGGCCGGCCCGGTCGAGCGTTTCGGCGAGCGCCACCAGCCGGCGCAGGTAGGCCCGTACCCGCTCCGGATCGGCCGCGGGCACCTCGCCCTCGTACCCGGCCACGCCCACCAGCCGCAGCGTGCCGACCGCCGACACCGCCGCCGCGACCGCCTCGGCCTCGCGGTCGGTGCGCACCCCGGTCCGCGCGCCCTGCCCGGCGCCGAGTTCGACCACGACGTCCAGCTGCCGCTGTACGCCGGCCGCGCGCAGCGCCGCGTCCATCAGCTCGACCCCGCGCAACGAGTCGACGTAGGTGATGAGCTGGAAGTCGGGGTCGGCGTCCAGTTCGGCGCCGATCCAGCGCAGCGCGGCCGCGTCGACCAGTTCGTTGGCGAGGAAGATCCGCGGCACCCCGAACGCCCTTGCCACCCGCACCTGGTGCGGCACGGCCAGGGTGATCCCCCAGGCGCCGTGGGCGAGTTGGCGGGCGAAGAGCTGCGGCGCCATGGAGGTCTTGCCGTGCGGCGCGAAGACCAGGCCGTACTTGTCGGTGTACTCCTCCAGCGCGGCCAGGTTGTGCGCCAGGGCCTCCTCGGACAGCACGAGCAGCGGCGTGCCGAAGCCGCCGTCGAACAGGCTGCGGCGCTGCGCGGCCAGCTCGCCCACGGTCAGCCCCTCGGCGTCCGGCGGAAGCGCCTTGAAGCGATGGTCGATCCGCTCGGCGTCCAGTGCCGCGATCCGCTCGTCGATGTCCATCCACCCTCCCGGGAAGCGGCCCGGCGGTGCCGGTGCCGCGTCGTACGGCCGTTGCATCCTGTGCAACGTCCGTTGCGTATTCTGTTTCAAGCTGTCTAACATCCTGGTCGGCGCGGGGTCAACGGCGTCCGGACCGGCCGGCCCGATGATCCGCCGGCTCCGATCCGGCCCCGTCCGCCCGCCCGAGCCCGTACCGACGAGGAGCGGAGACCCGCGTGACCGCAACGCCGAGCGCCGAACGTGTCGATGTCGTCTGCCTGGGCGAGTCCATGGTCACCTTCGTACCCTCCCGGCCGGGACCGCTCGCCGACGTCCCCTCCTTCCACCGTGCCATCGGCGGCGCCGAGTCCAACGTGGCCTGCACGCTCGCCCGTGCCGGGCACACCACGAGCTGGGTGAGCCGGGTCGGCGCGGACGGCTTCGGCGACCACCTGGTGGACACCATCGCCGCGGCCGGGGTGGACGTCGGCGCGGTGCAGCGCGACCCGCGCCGTCCCACCGGCGTCTACTTCCGCACCGCGCAGGAGCGCGCCACCACGGCGGCCGGGCCGTCCGAGCGCGCCGAGGTCGTCTACTACCGCAAGGGCTCGGCCGCCTCCGCGCTGTCGCCCGCGCTGGTCCGCCGGAGCGACGTGTGGGCCGGCCGGGTGCTGCACCTGACCGGCATCACCGGTGCGCTCTCCGCGAGTTGCCGCGCCCTGATGGCCCGCCTCACCCACCGCGAACCGGGCCGCCCGCTGGTCTCCTTCGACGTCAACCACCGCCCGGCGCTGTGGCACGACGCCGACCCGTGGCAGCTCGCCGAACTGGCCCGAGGCTGCGACCTGGTCTTCGTCGGGGAGGACGAGGCGCAGGCGGCGTGGGGCCTGCCGGACGCGGACGCGGTACGGGCCGCACTGCCGGAGCCGGCGATGCTCGTGGTCAAGCAGGGCGCGGCCGGGGCGACGGTGTTCACGTCCGCGGGGGCGGAGCTGCCGGAGGGGCTGGGGGATCTGGGGGACCTGAGCGGCCTGGGTGACCTGGACGGTTCGGGCGGCGCGGGTGCTTCGGGCGGTTCGGGCGGGCCTGGCGGTGATGCGGGGCGGGGCGGCATCCGGCTCCAGGTGCCGGCGCCCGCCGTGGAGGTGGTCGCGCACGTCGGCGCGGGTGACGCCTTCGCCGCCGGGTTCCTGTCCGCCACGCTGCGCGGGCTGCCGCTACGGGACCGGATGCGGCACGGCCACCTGCTGGCCGCCGCCGCGCTGACCGTCGCCGACGACCTGGCGGTTCCGCCGGACCGGGCCCGTACCGACGCGTTGGCCGCGCTGGACGACGCCGCATGGGGCAGACTGCGGCTGGGCCCGGGGTGGACGCGGGACGCGGGCGGAGAGGTGCCGGGATGAGCCAGACCGTGGACCGGGCGCTGAGCATCCTGCCGCTGCTCGCCGAGGGGCCGGCCGGGCTGGAACAGGTCGCCACCCGGCTCGACGTGCACAAGTCGACCGCGCTGCGGCTGCTGCGCACCCTGCACGAACACGGCCTGGTCTACCGCCAGCAGGACCAGCGCTACCGGCTCGGCGCGCGGCTGTTCGCGCTCGCCCAGCAGGCCGTCGAGGCGCTGGACATCCGGGAGATCGCCCACCCGCACCTAGCCGCGCTCAACGAACGCACCGGCCACACCGTGCACCTGGCGGTGTACGAGCAGGGCGAGGTGGTCTACATCGACAAGGTGGACAGCCGCTATCCGGTGCGGATGTACTCCCGAGTCGGCCGCCCGGTCGCCATCACGGTGGCCGCCGTCGCCAAGCTGCTCCTCGCCGACCTGCCGGAGCCCGAGCGGCGGGCGGTCGCCGAACGGCTGGACTACCCGCGCTACACCGCCCGTTCGACGCCGGACGCGGCGGCGTTCCTCGCCGAGCTGGCGCGGGTGCGCGAGCAGGGCTGGGCGAGCGACCTCGGCGGCCACGAGGAGTCCATCAACTGCGTCGGCGCGCCGATCCACGGCCCGGACGGCCGGGTCTGCGCCGCGATGTCGCTGTCCGCGCCCAACGTGGTGGTCGGCGCCGACGAGTTGCTGCGGCTGCGCCCGCTGATCCTGCGAACCGCGCACGCGGTGGGCGAGGAACTGTGCGGCAGGCACGGGAGCGAGCGCGACGAGCACGAAGAGCCCGACGGACGTGACCGCCCCGACGAGCGTGACCGCCCCGACGACGCCGTACACCTCGCGGACCACCACGACGCGGACCACGACGCGGACCACCACGACGCGGGCCACGACTGACACCACGGCCCGCGCCACGGCCACGCCACGACCGACACCACGTCTCCCGACCCCCCTACGACTCCCCTCCCCGACGAACCGAGCAACGAGGACACCGACGCATGAGCGACCAGCCCGAGACCGGCACCGACCGGCTTCCGCGCCTGACCAAGACCGCGATCACCCCGCCCACGCACACCGCGCCCCCGGCGAAGTTCTCGCACGGCGTCCGCAAGGGCAACATCCTCCAGGTCGCCGGCCAGGTCGGCTTCCTGCCCGCCGTCGAGGGCCAGGCCCCGACCCCGGCCGGCCCGACCCTGCGCGAGCAGACGCTCCAGACCCTGGAGAACGTCCACTCCGTGCTGACCGCCGGCGGCGCGAGCTGGGAGGACGTGGTGATGGTGCGGGTCTACCTGACCGACACCGCGCACTTCGCCGAGCTGAACGACCTCTACAACGCCTACTTCGCCGACCTGGAGCAGCCGCCCGCGGCCCGCACGACGGTCTACGTCGGCCTGCCCGCCGGCCTGCTGATCGAGATCGACGCGCTGGCCGTACTGGGCTGAACCGCGGCTTCTTCCCACGGCGAAGGGAGCGCCCCAAGTGCGGGGCGCTCCCTTCGTGTTGCGCGGTTGGTGCAGACGTGCCTACGCGCCTATGTGCAGACGTTCAGACGTGCAGACGCGCCTACGACATCGCGTGGACGTGGGCGCCCACCGTGTTGGACCAGGAATTCCCGTTGGAGGCGTCCCAGTTCGTGGACCAGGTCATGGCGCCGCGAATGGTGGGCCACTTGGCCGAGGGGTGGAAGGTGCCGCAGTTGGTGCCGCTGGCCAGGCAGTCGAGCGCGTTGTCGACCACCGACGGCGAGACGTACCCGGAGCCGGCCGCGCTGGTGGAGGCGGGGGTGCCGATGCCGACCTGGGACGGGTCGAGCCCGGCCTGGATCGCGGTGCAGGCCAGCGTGGTGATGAAGTCCACGGTGCCCTGGCTGTAGACCCCGCCGTCGCAGCCGTTCATCGAACCGCTGTTGTAGTACTGCGTATTGACGACGGTGAGGATGTCCTTGATGTTCAGCGCGGTGGCCAGGTAGTCACTGGACGGCGACAGCATGTCGATGGTCTGCGGCGCCATCGTGATGATCAGCCCGGAGCCCGCCTTCGCGCTGAGGCTGCGCAGCGCCTGCGACATGTAGGTCGGGTCGATCCCGTTCTCCAGGTCGATGTCCACGCCGTTGAAGCCGTACGTCTGCATCAGGGTGTAGACGCTGTTGGCGAAGTTCGTCGCCGAGGCGGAGTCGCGCACCGAGATGGTGCCGTCCTGCCCGCCGACGGAGATGACCACCTTCTTGCCCGCCGCCTGCTTGGCGGCGATGTCCGCCTTGAACTGCGCCTCGCTGTAGTTGAGCGAGGGGTCCAGGGAGAAGCTGACCGCGCCGGGCGTGGTGGTGGCGGTCGCGAAGGCCACGGCGATGATGTCGTACTGGTTCTGCACCTGCGCGATGGTCTGCACGGTCGCGCCGTTGGAGAAGTCCTGCCAGTACCCGGTCACCGCGTGCTTGGGCAGGTCGCCGGCCGGCGGGCTGGTCGGCGGCGTGGTGGGGGGAGTGGTGGGCGGCGTCGTCGGGGGCGTGGTCGGCGGGGTGGTCGCGGTGCCGCCCGGGCCGGACAGGGTGACATCGTCGGCGTAGTAGGCGGGTTGGCCGTACCAGCCGTGCGTGTAGACGGTCACCGAGGTGGTGCTCGCGCCGGTGGTGAAGTTGACGCTGAGCTGGGAGTAGGAGGAGGCGCTCGGCGTCCAGGTGGACGGGTCGGTGCCGCCGGTGCCGGTCGCGCCGAGGTAGACGTACGACCCCTGCACCCACGCGCTCAGCGTGTAGGCGGAGTTGGGCTGCACGCTGATGGTCTGCTGGCACTGGGCGGTGTCGCTGCCGGACGGGGTGGCCTTCAGCGCGCTCGACCCGGAGTGCACCGGGGTGGAGACGGCCGCACCGCTGCCGGCGGAGCAGGTCCAGCCGGAAAGGCCGCTCTCGAAGCCGGAGTTGGCCACCAGATTGGTGGTGGCGGCGGAGGCGGCGCCCTCCGTGACGAGCGCGACGCCGGAGCCGATCACGGCCGCGGCGCTCAGCCCGGCGATCAACCGGCGCTTGAGGGTTGCTCTCGACTTCGCATGGCTCGCTCGATTCGCGTGCGATGCACGTTCCACGACTGCCTCCTGGGGGCAAGGAGTTGGGGGGTGGTGGGGTGTGCGGGTGACCCGGGTGCCCACGGATGGCATGGACACACGTAGTAGGGAGAAAGTTGGTCCAGACCAATCCGGTTGTCAAGACCTCTGATGGACACCGGTCGTTCACCTCGTTCGATCCGCAACTTTCCGCGCCCAACTCGCTACACATCGATAAGCTGACGACCGCGTACGGCCAGGCGGACCCCACTCGACCCGGACCGCCGCGCGCAGATGGGGAGGGGTGCCGCATGCCGAGCGTCATCACGGTGACCGCGGACGACCTCGCGCTCCCACTGGAGGAGCAGGTGGTGCGCACCTCCACCGCGCTGGACATGCACGGCCACCTGGTCGCGCTCGCCCCGGCCGAGGCCGACGACCCGGCCCGGCGCCGGATGCACACCGTCCGCTCCGCGCTGGAGGGCGACCGGATCGCGATCGTGCCGCTGGCCCTGCCGCCGCTGGCCCGCACCCTGCTCGGCGAGCAGTTACGGCAGCTGTCCGGCACCGACCTCGGGCCCGGCGTGCTGGCCGGCGCCGCCCGCCTGCTGTCGTACTACCTGCACTCCGGCGCGCTGCTCGCGTCGGTCAGCAAGCTGGACCGGGTGCCGGTGAGCGTCGGCAGCCACGTCAAGTCCCTCGTGCCCGGGCGGCACTTCGCGGTGATCGCGCACCCCGAGCCGTACCTGGGCGAGGCCGACGCGGAGCACGTGCCGCCCGGGCCCGGCTACCAGACGCAGCTCGCGGTGGCCGGAAACGGCCTGGACCCCGGCTGGGTGGCCGGGCCGCTCGCCGCGGCCTGGCGCACCCAGCATCTGCGCGAGGTTCCGCTGCCGCCCGACTCGGCGCGCTGGTGGGGGACTTCACGGCTGGTCGAGTTCACCGCGTACATCGCCGACGTCGGCATGCTCTACCAGCTCGTCACCTCGGTGCGGCGCGACACCTGCACCTGGTGCGGGCTCGAAGTCATCGGCGACCAGTGCCTGTTCTGCGCCACCCGGATCAACGACCGCGGCAACCCTGCCAAGCACGCCGCCCGTCCGCCCGGCACGGCGGTCGAGACACCGCGCCGCCCCCAACTCGAACCCCACAAGCGATAGGTCCACCCGCACATGAACTCACGTCAGCGCCGTGGCGTCGTCCTCCTGGTGGTCTCCGTGGTCTGCGCGGTGGCCGCCTTCGCCGGGGTGCTCGCCGTCGTCAGCAACGCCCGCTCCCAGGTGGGCCAGAAGGTGACGGCGTACGAACTGTCGTCGGACGTGCCCGCGTACACCGCGCTGGACTCCTCCAAGGTGCACCGGATATCGATGCCGAAACGGTGGCTGCCGGACACCGCCGTCCGCGACCTCGGCGAGTTCCAGGGGAAGATCGCCGCGGTGCCGCTGAAGAAGGGCTCGCTGCTGGAGTCCGACATGGTCGCCGCCCGGCCCGAACTCAAGCCCGGGCAGATGGAGATCGCCATCATGATCGACGCGGAGACCGGCGTCGCGGGCAAGATCACCCCCGGCGCCCGGGTGAACATCTTCGCCACCTTCGCCGGCCGCAAGGACACCGACCCCGACGTCTCGAAGATCATCGTGGCCGGCGCGCAGGTCCTCGACGTCGGCCAGATCAAGGCGTTCGACAAGAACGAGGACGCGCAGCGGCTGTCCGAGGAAGGCGTCCCGATCACCTTCGCGCTCGACGCCCAGGACGCCCAACGCGTCGCGTACGCCGAGTCGTTCGCCGAACACGTCCGGCTCGCCCTGGTCGCCCCCGGCGACACCGCGGCCCCGCCGGACAGCGACCGCACCTACACGCTCTCCGGCGACACGTCGGCGGCGTCCACGTCGGGAGCCGCGCGATGAGGCCGGGCGCGGTCGGACCGGGCGCGGTCGGGCCGGGCGAGACGAGGCCGGGCATGGTCGGGCCGGGCATGGTCCGGCCGGGCGAGACGAGGCCGGGCGCGGCCATGGGAGGGCCGAGATGACCGTACGCATCCTCGCCGGCACCGCCGACGCCGACGCCGCCCGCGCGCTGGTCGGGCTGCTCGGCCAACTCCCGGGCGCCGAACCCGCCCCCGCCCTGCCCAACTCCACCGCGCTGCTCGACGCCCTCGCCCGCGCCGCCGAGGCGGGCGTCGACGAGCTGCCCGAAGTCGTCGTCGTGCACGACCTGATCGGGCCGATGCCCGCGCTCGACCTGGTGCGGGACGTGGCGCTGCGCTTCCCCGCGGTCGGCGTGGTGCTGCTCACCGCCGACCCGAGCCCGGCGATGCTGGCCTCCGCGATGAACTCCGGCGCCCGCGGGGTGATCGGAATGCCGCTCGCCTACGACGAGTTGGGCGCCCGGGTGGAGGCCGCCGCGTCCTGGGCGGAGGGGGTGCGCCGGCACCTCGCGCCGGGCCGGGCCGCGCTGCCCGCCGTCGCCGGCGGCACCCTGGTCGCGGTGGCCGGCGCCAAGGGCGGTGTCGGCACCACCGTCATCGCCGTCCAACTCGCCCTGGCCGCACACGCGTCGGGCCGCTCCACCGCCCTGGTCGACCTCGACCTGCAAGGCGGCGACGTCGCCTCGTACCTCGACGTCCAGTTCCGCCGCTCCATCGCCGACCTGGCCGACATCGCCGACGTCTCCTCGCGGGTCCTGAACGACGCGATGTACGTCCACGAGTCCGGGCTGGCGCTGCTGCTCGCCCCCGCTGACGGCGAGCGCGGCGAGGACGTCACCGACCGGGCCGCCCGCCTGGTGCTGACCGCCCTGCGGCAGCGGTACGAAGTGGTCGTCGTCGACTGCGGCACCCAGGTCACCAGCGCCAACGCGGTCGCCGTCGAGACCGCCGACACCGCCGTGCTGGTCACCACCCCCGACGTCGTCGCCGTGCGCGCCGCCAAGCGGATGGTGCGGATGTGGGACCGGTTGCAGATCCGCAAGCCCCAGGACACCACCGCCGCGGTCAACCGGCACACCCGGGGCAGCGAGATCCAGCCCTCGCTGATCGGCCGGATCACCGGCTCCAGGATCGCCGAGTCCGCCATCCCGGCCGGCTTCCGCGAACTCCAGCCCGTCATCGACGCGGGCCGGCTGCACGACCTCGACGCGCGCTCCACCGTACGCACCGGAATCTGGTCGCTGGCGGGGGAGTTGGGCCTGGTCACCGGCGCGACGCTGCCGGCCGGGCGGTCCGGGAAGCGGCTGCGCCGGGCCGACCGCGACCGCGGCCAGGTCACCCTGGAGACGCTGGGCATGACCCCGGTCATCCTGATCACCCTCATCCTGGTCTGGCAGGCCGTGCTGGCCGGCTACACCTTCACCCTCGCGGGCAACGCCGCCGACCAGGCCGCCCGCGCCGCCGCCGTCGGCGCCGACTACCGTGCGGCCGCGGCCAGTGACCTCCCCGGCGCCTGGGCCTCCGACATGCAAGGACCCACCGCCGACCGCTCCCAGGACGGCCAGGTCTCCGTCACCCTCGGCCTCAAGGTCCCCGTCCTGTTCCCCGGCGCCATCGACTTCCCCGTCACCGTGCACGGCCACGCGAGCACCGTGGACGAGACGGCCGGCGAGGGGACCACGCCATGACGACGCGGCGGGAGCGGCACGGCGAGCGGCACGGCGGGCGGGCTGGTGGGCGACTCGGCGGCACGTTCAGCGAGCGGTCCGGCAGGCCGTCCGGCAGGACGCTCCGCGAGCGGCACGGCGAGCGGTACCGCGGGCGGATCGGCGGGCGGCACGGCGAGCGGCACGGCGAGCGGCACGGCGAGGGGCACGGCGAGCGGTACCGCGGGCGGATCGGCGGGCGGCGCCCGGCCGGCCAGGCATCCCTGGAATACCTCGGCATGCTGCCCTTCCTGCTGCTCATCGCACTCGCGGGCATCCAGCTCGGCATCGCCGCCTACTGCGGCTCGCAGGCCGGCACCGCGGCGCGGACCGCCGCACGTACCGCGGCGCTGCCCGACCCGCAGGGAGGCATCGACGCCGGCGCCCGGGCGGGCGAGGCCGCGGTCAGCGGCTGGGTCCACCCGGACATCGGATGGCCGGTGAACGACGCGCAGAGCGTCACCGCGGAGGCCACCGTGGACATCCCGTCCGTGCTGCCCGGCGTGCACCTGTTCGGGCCGGTGCACCGCGACGCGACCATGCCGAAGGAGGACTGGACGCCATGAGCCTGCGTGCCCGCCTCGCCGTCGAAGAGGCCACCCCGCAGACCCAGGAAGGCCACCTCGTGGCCGTCTACCGGGCCAAACTGCTCCAGGAGATCGACCTCGCCGAGATGTCGGCGCTCGCCGCCGCCGAGCGCCGCGCCCGGCTCGAACGCGTCCTCGGCCACATCATCAGCCGCGAGGGCCCGGTGCTCTCCAGCGCCGAACGCGCCGCGCTGATCCGCCGGGTGGTCGACGAGGCACTGGGCCTGGGCATCCTCGAACCGCTGCTGGAGGACCCCTCCGTCACCGAGATCATGGTCAACGGCCCGGACCGGATCTACGTCGAACGCGGCGGCCGGGTCGAGCTCGTCCCGGCCCGCTTCTCCTCCGCCGACCAGCTCCTGCAGACCATCGAGCGCATCGTCTCCACCGTCAACCGCCGCGTGGACGAGTCCAATCCGATGGTCGACGCCCGCCTGCCGTCCGGCGAGCGCGTCAACGTCATCATCCCGCCGCTCTCGCTGACCGGCCCCACCCTGACCATCCGCCGCTTCCCGCGCGCCTACACGCTCCAGGAACTCATCGGCCTGGGCACCCTCGACGAGCACATGCTGCTCCTGCTCTCCGGGTTCGTCCGCGCCAAGTGCAACATCATCGTCAGCGGCGGCACCGGCTCCGGCAAGACCACCCTGCTCAACGCGCTGTCCGGGCTGATCCCCGACGGCGAGCGGATCATCACCGTCGAGGACGCCGCCGAACTCCAACTCCAGCAGGAGCACGTGATCCGGCTGGAGTCCCGCCCGCCGAACGTCGAGGGCGAGGGCCGCATCACCATCCGCGACCTGGTCCGCAACTCCCTGCGGATGCGCCCCGACCGCATCATCGTCGGCGAGGTCCGCGGCGGCGAGACCCTCGACATGCTCCAGGCGATGTCCACCGGCCACGACGGCTCCCTCGCCACCGTGCACGCCAACTCCGCCGAGGACGCCGTCCTGCGCCTTCAGACCCTCGCCTCCATGAGCGAGGTCAAGATCCCCTTCGAGGCGCTGCGCGACCAGATCAACTCCGCGGTGGACGTGCTGGTCCAGCTCCAGCGGCACGTCGACGGCACCCGCCGGATCGCCGAGATCGCGGTGCTCTCCTCCCGCGGCCGCGACACCTTCCGGCTCACCTCCGCCACCCGCTTCCGCGCCGAACCCCTCGGCGTCGACCGCATCGTCCGCGGCTGGTACGAACACCACCCGCTGCCACGCGAGATCGGCGACCGCCTCTACCTGTCCGGCGAGCACATCCCCGCCGCGTACGGTGTCGGCGCCACCGAACTCGAACTCGACAGCCGGGAGGCGAAGTGACCCTCGCGCGAACCCAGTTCGCCAGTACCCAGTTCGCCTCCGGGCCCTACCCGCTGTTCGTGCTCGGCGTCGCCACCGTCGCGCTCGCCTTCGGTGTCTGGGGCCTGCACGCCTGGTGGGGCGGCCGCGCCGACCGCGCCGCGCTGGTCGAACGCCTCGCCGGCGACTTCGACGACGACGGCCCCCGGCGGCCCGCCTTCGCCGCGCTGGACCGCCGGGTGCGCCGCTACGCCTGGGGCCGCCGGCTGGCCGGACGGCTCGCCGCCACCGGCACCAACCTCACCCCCGGCCAGTTCACCGCCGCCGTGACCGGCGTCATCGCCGCCGCCTGGATCGTCGCCGCGACCCTGCTCGCGCCGTTCTTCGGCCCGATCGCCGCACTCCTGGCCGGCTGGGCCGGCTTCTCCTTCCTCGCCTGGCGCCGCCGGGTGCGCACCGAACGCTTCATCGCCCAACTCCCCGAACTCGCCCGGGTACTGGCCAACGCCACCCAGGCCGGCCTGGCGCTGCGCACCGCGGTCTCCATGGCAGCGGAGGAGCTGGAGGCGCCCGCCGGCGAGGAGTTGAAGCAGGTCGCCGACGCCATGGCGCTCGGCCACTCCGTCGAGGACGCCCTCGGCGAACTCCAGCAGCGCCTGCCCAGCCGCGAGTTGGTGGTCCTGGTGTCCACCCTCGTGCTGTCCAGCCGGGCCGGCGGTTCCGTCGTGGAGTCCCTGCGCAACCTCACCGTCACCCTGGAGGAGCGCAAGGAGACCCGCCGCGAGATCCGTACCCAGATGTCCCAGGTCACCGTCACCGCCTACGCGGTCCCGGTGATCGGCATCGGCTCGCTGCTGCTGCTCAACCGCATCATGCCCGGCTCGCTCAGCGCCATGACCGGCTCCGGCATCGGCCGGATCTGCGTCCTGGTCGCCCTGGCCCTGTACGTGGTCGGCTTCGCGCTCATCCGCCGGATGTCCCGGATCGACGTGTGAGGAACCTGCCACGATGACCCTGATCGGACTCGGCCTCGCCGTCCTGCTCGCCGCCGCCCTGACCGGCGTCGTCTACGGCGTCGGCCTGCTGCGCGCGGACACGAAACTCCCCGACGACCTCGCGCTCGCCCTCGAAGTCGGCCGCACCCGCACCACCCGCACCGGCAACGCCATCGACCGGGTCGGCATGCGCTGGGCGCCCATGGTGCTGCGGATGATGGGCCCCGCCCGGATCGCCAAGATGCGCGCCCGGATCGACCACGCCGGCCACCCGTACGGCCTCACCGTCGAGCGCTACGCCGCCCGCCGCGCCGTCTACGGCTTCCTCGGCGGCCTCGCCGCCCTGGCGCTGTTCAGTCGCGGCAACTGGTTCCTGGCGCTCCTCCTGCTCGGCTACGCCTGGTGGTGGGCCGACCTCGGCATCTGGCTCGCGATCCGCCGGCGCCGCGACGACATCGAGCGCACCCTGCCGGACTTCCTCGACGTGCTCGCGGTCGTGGTCAGCGCCGGGCTCGGCTTCCGCCAGGCCCTCGAACGCGTCAACTCCGTCTACCAGGGCCCCTGGTCCGACGAAGTCCGGGTCGCCCTGCGGCAGATGGACGTCGGGGTCAGCCGCCGCGACGCCTTCGACCAGCTGCGCAAGCGCAACCGCAGCGACCAGGTGGGGCAGTTCGTCACCGCGCTCCAGCAGGGCGAGGAACTCGGCGCCCCCATCGCGCGCACCCTGCTCCAGATCGCCACCGACATGCGCCGTACCGAGGCGCAGAACGCCCGCCGCCGCGCGGCCCGCATGGTCCCGCGCGCGACAGGCGTCATCACGATCCTGCTCGTCCCGGCCACCATGATCCTGCTCATCTCGGGCACGATCATCGGCTCCCAGATTCACTTCGGTGACCTCTTCGGGGGCGGGTGAGCCGTTGTTTTGCGTGAACGGGGTACGACACAGCGTGAGTTCGCGTCATGCTGGCTCAGAGGGCGCCGACGTGCCCGGTATGAGCAGCAGGACCAGCGAAAGGCGGTGCGCCGTGCCCCCCGAGCCCGACCGGCCGGAACCGGCCGCCGTGACCAGGAGCCAGGTGATCAGGAATGGGGCGAGCAATCGTGAACAGGTGGGTTCTCCAGCACTACACGGACGCCGAGGTCTGGCTCCGCACCCGCACGGACCGTCTGACCGCCCGCCTCGCCGCCCGCACGGCGACCCGCTCGGACCGCGGCCAGACGTCCTTCGAATACCTCGGGATCGCGGTGGTGATCGCGGTGATCATCGGGGTGCTGGCGGGGACGACGGATATCGGTACGAAGATCAAGAGCGCCATCGAGAAGGCCATCAACCGGATCTCCAACGGCGGCAAGTAGGGCTGCTTCGCGACGACCGCGGTCAGACGGTCGGCATCTACATCGTCGCCATCGCCGCGCTCTTCTTCCTGGCCTTCGCGTACTTCGCGGTCGGCCAGGCGGCGGTGACCCGCAACGGAGCGCAGACGGCGGCGGATTCGGCGGCACTGGCGGCGGCTCGCCAGAACCGCGACGACGTCCAGGTCGCGTTCCTCGCTGCCCTGAAAGGCGGCGACGTCACGGTGCTCGGCCGGCTGCTCGACAGCGCCGGCCTGGACGACCAGAGCGCGTGCGGAGCCGCTTCCGACTACGCCGACGCGAACCACGCGACCGTCAACGACTGCGTCCCGCTGTCCGGCAAACCGGGGTACACCATCACTGTGACCACCAAGGGCCCCATCGGCGATTCGGTGATCGACAGCACCAAGAGCACGCACGCGAAAGCAACCGCGACCGCCGTGGTCGAGCCTCGGTGCAGCCTCGGTTCCAAGGACGGGGACATCCTCAAGTTCAGCTGTGACAACGGTTCGCTCGCGATCAACCCCAAGGCGGACGACTTCACACTGGACCTGTCGGACTTCTACTCGGTCCGCCTGACCAAGTGACCACCGAACGAGCAGTGAGGGAACGGGGAACGATGGCATACGGGCGCAGGGCGACGACCGCAGTGGCTTGTGCGGTCGTCGCCGCCATCACGCTGGCGGGTTGCGGCGGGGGAGGCGGGGACAAGAAGGCGGACGACAAGCCCTCCGCCTCGGCGAGCGCCGCCAAGAACACCCCGGGCGCGGAGGGAAGTTCGCCGTCTGCGACTCCTACCCAGGTCCTTGCCCAGATCAAGGGCGAGCAGGACATCGAGGTCACCATCAACTCGGCGATCCGTGACTCGGACGGATTCGTCACAGTCCAGGGCGCAGTCACCAACAACGGCACGGACACCTTTGACGCCGACGCCTGGGTGGGGAACGAGACGGCGTTGGCCCCTTCCGGCGCCTCCGTCGCGGGAGCCGTACTCGTCGACGAGGCGGGCAAGAAGCGTTACTACGTCCTGCGGGACACCGAGGGCAAGTGCCTGTGCACGATGAAGCTGCTCGGAATCGAACCCAAGGAAACTCGCCCCTTCTTCGCCCAGTTCCCCTCCCCACCCGAATCCACCACCTCCGTCGAGTTCGAACTCCCCACCATGCCCCCCGCCAAGATCTCCATCTCCGAGGGGTGACCCGGCCGTGACCCGCACACCCCACCCCCGTCGGACCGTCGCCGCGGCCGGCGCCTCCGCCGCGGCCGCGCTGATCCTCGTGTGCGCCACCCCCGCCGGCGCGGACCCGAACCCGCCGCCGACCGCGGGCGACCCCACGCCCTCCGCCCCCGTGCAGATCGACCCGAAGTCACCGGACCTGAAACTCCCCGAGGGCGCCACGCTGGCCCCGCCGAAGGTCCTGGACATCGTCTCGGTGACCGACCAGGGCTCGGTGTCCGCGAGCCAGCCGGAGGAGCGGCAGGAGACGTCGAACACGACGGTGACGTACGCCCTGCAGGCCGAGGTGCTGTTCACGAAGGACAGCGCGAAGCTCTCGGCGACCGCGACGTCCCGTATCCAGGCGATCGCGGGTGACATCAACGCGCAGCACGTCACCTCACCCATCCGTGTCTTCGGGTTCACCGACAACCTGGGCAGCAGCGAGCACGGCGACGTGCTGTCGAAGCAGCGGGCCACCGCGGTCTACAACGTGCTGGCCGCGCAACTGGCGACGCTGGGCGACCCCGCGCACACCTTCCAGGTCCGCGGCTACGGCGAGCAGTACCCGATCGCCGACAACTCCAGCGAGAGCGGCCGTCGCGAGAACCGCCGGGTGGAGATCACCTTCACGCCACCCGCGTCGTCGTAGGGAGCACCGGCCCCGGGCGCGGTAGCGTGTGAGTCCCCCCCTCGGGCCGGTTCGCGCTCCCCCCTTGCGAACCGGCCCGTTCCCGTTTCCGCGTACCGGGAGTCCGACCCGCGACGCCGCCAAGGCCCGTCCTCAGTCCGGCACTTCCAGCGTGACGCCCTTCACGATGCCCCACCGGGCGAAGGCACCCGCCTCGGCCTCCAGCACGTGCCGGGCCCGCAGCCGGGGGCGGCCGACACGGCCGGGCGGCATGGTGCGGACCGCGAGGACGCGCAGCCGCCGGTCGAGGTAGGCCACGTCGATGGCGAACCGCATCCGGACGGTGTGGATGCTGGACGCGGGGGTGAGCAGCAACGCGCCGTCGAGCCCGTCGCGGCCCAACAGCCCCCGGGTACGGGCGCGGTAGGAGGCGGCGACCCGGAGCGCCACCTCGGTGCCCGGCGTGCGCAGCAGGCCCTCGCCGTCCTGCCAGCGTCGGCGCATGGTCCGTCTCCTCCCCGTCCGCCCGGCCCCTCCCGAACGGCGCGACCGCCCGTGTACGGTCGGCCCGGTGCATGTCTATCTGATCGTGGGCGCCGCCGTCTGGGGAATAGCGAGCGGGCTGCTCCTGCCGCGCGCCGCCTACCGGTTGGCGGTCCCCGCCGACGAGCCCTGGGCGGCGGCCTGCCCGTCCGGGCACCCGGTCGGCGGCTGGCTCGGCCCGGCCCGCTGCGGTCGGTGCCCCGAGGACCAGCGGCGCCACGGACCCGGCCACGGTGCCGCGCTGGGCTGCGCGCTGGTCTGCGCGGCACTCGCCTGGCGGGTGGGCGGGCACCCCGAACTCGCCGTCTGGCTGCTGCTGGTACCGGTCTGCGGGGTCCTCGCCCGGGTCGACCTCGCGGTCTTCCGGCTGCCGGACGTCCTGACCCTCCCCGCGCTCGGGCTCACCGCGCTCCTGCTCGGCGGCGCCGCCCTGCTGCCCTCCCACCACGGCTCCTGGACGCGTGCCCTGATCGCCGCGGTGGTGCTGGGGGTCCTCTACGCCGTGCTGTTCTTCGTCAACCCGGCCGGCATGGGCTTCGGCGACGTGAAACTAGCACCCACCCTCGGGCTGGTCCTGGGCTGGTACGGCTGGGGCGCCGTGATCACCGGCACGTTCGCCGGGTTCCTGCTCGGGGCGGTGGTCGGGCTCGTCCTCATCGCCACCCGGCGGGCCACCCGCAAGACCGCGATGCCCTTCGGCCCCTTCATGCTCGCCGGCGCCCTGACCGCACTGCTCCTGGTGCCCTGACCCGTCAGCCCGCGGCCGTCAGAGGCTCCCGTCAGCCCCTGCCCTCAGCGCCCCCGCCGTCAGAGCCCCCCGCCCTCAGCGCCCCGCCCTCAGCGCCCCCCGCGCCCGGGTGCCCCTGAACCGGCGGAACAGGGGCACCCGGGGTCCGGCTACGCGTCGCTGCTGACGCTCCAGAGGTTCACGCCCTCCGGCTCCACGGCGTGCCGGTCGATCTCCGCCAGCTCCTCCGCGGTCAGCGGCGCCGCCCCGACCGCGGCGACGTTCGCCTCCAGCTGCCCGACGGACGACGCCCCGATCAGCGCCGAGGTCACCCGCGGGTCGCGCAGCACCCAGGACAGCGCGAGCTGCGCCAGGGACTGGCCGCGGGCGGCGGCGACGTCGTTGAGGGCGCGCAGCCGCGCGATCGTCTCGTCGTTGACCAGCGCGGGGTTGAGCGACTTGCCCTGCGCGGCCCGGGAGTCGGCCGGGATGCCGCCGAGGTAGCGGTCGGTGAGCAGGCCCTGGGCCAGCGGCACGAACCCGATGCAGCCCATGCCCTCCTCGTCGAGGACGTCCAGCAGCCCGTCGTCCTCGATCCAGCGGTTGATCATGGAGTACGACGGCTGGTGGATCAGCGCCGGCACGCCCAGCTCACGCAGGATGCGCGCCGCCTCGCGGGTCCGGTCCGGCCCGTAGGAGGAGATGCCGACGTACAGCGCCTTGCCCTGCTGGACCGCGGTGGCCAGGGCGCCCATCGTCTCTTCGAGCGGGGTGTCCGGGTCGAAGCGGTGGGAGTAGAAGATGTCGACGTAGTCCAGGCCCATCCGGGACAGCGACTGGTCGAGCGAGGCGAGCAGGTACTTGCGGGAGCCCCACTCGCCGTAGGGGCCCGGCCACATGTCGTAGCCGGCCTTGGAGGAGATGACCAGCTCGTCGCGGTAGGGGCGGAAGTCCTGCGCGAAGAGGGTGCCGAAGTTGGCCTCGGCGGCGCCGTACGGCGGGCCGTAGTTGTTGGCCAGGTCGAAGTGGGTGATCCCGAGGTCGAAGGCGCGGCGCAGGATGGCCCGCTGCGAGTCCAGGGTGCGGTCGTCGCCGAAGTTGTGCCACAGGCCGAGCGAGACGGCCGGGAGCTTGAGGCCGCTGCGTCCGGTGCGGCGGTACTCCATCGAGTCGTAGCGCTCGTCGGAGGCGCGGTAGAGGTTTCGGATGTTCACGTCCTCTGCTTATCACGCGCGGTTGAAGGATCTACTACGCGATACCGCCCGCCCGCGCGGTCGCGCCGCCGCTCACGGCCCCGCCGCGCCACCGTCCGGCGCCCGTATCCGGCCCCGTCCGCGACCTGCGGCTGCTCGACCCGGTTCGTCCGTACGGCTGTTCGCGCAGTAGTGTGGCCGCTCGGGCGACGAGCACATGAGGGGCTGGTACGCGATGAATCTGCGCGACCTGGTGTACGGGTTGTACTCCCGCCGGGTGGAACGCCGGATCGACGTGTCGCAGACCCCCAAGCACATCGGCGTGATCCTGGACGGCAACCGGCGCTGGGCCAAGGCGTCCGGCGGCAGCCCCGAGCAGGGCCACCGGGCCGGCGCGGACAAGATCGCCGAGATGCTGGGCTGGTGCGAGGAGACCGGGGTCGAGGTGGTCACCCTGTGGCTGCTGTCCACCGACAACCTGGACCGGCCGGCCGACCAGCTGGTGCCGCTGCTGGGCATCATCGAGGACGCCGTCACCGAACTGGCCGCCGCGGGCCGCTGGCGGGTGCACCACGTGGGCACGATGGACCTGCTGCCCGCGCGCACCCAGAGCGTGCTGAAGGAGGCCGAGCAGGCCACCGACGGCCAGGAGGGCATCCTGGTCAACGTGGCGGTCGGCTACGGCGGCCGGCAGGAGATCGCCGACGCGGTCCGCTCGCTGCTGCACGAGCACGCCGGGCGCGGCACCTCCATCGAGGACCTGGCCGAGATCCTCGACGTCGAGCACATCGCCGAGCACCTCTACACCCGCGGCCAGCCCGACCCCGACCTGGTGATCCGCACCTCGGGCGAGCAGCGGCTGTCCGGCTTCATGCTGTGGCAGAGCGCGCATTCGGAGTACTACTTCTGCGAGGTCTTCTGGCCCGCCTTCCGCAAGGTGGACTTCCTGCGGGCGCTGCGTGACTACGCGGCCCGGCATCGCCGCTACGGAGCGTGATCGCCTCCACCGGAGGGGTGAGCGTTGCGTGGCGAGGCGGTGACCGTCGGGTGACTGTCGTATGCATCCGCATGCGAGCGGCTGATGCAGGGCATATCACTGGCAGACCGGCATCCGGACCTTGGCTGCCGGACCGCAAGACTCACCTCTCCCGAGGGGGTTCGTCCACACGTGGTGACCAGCAAGAATCGCCGTGATCACGACCGGCGCACATATGTACTCGACACCAGCGTGCTGCTCGCCGACCCCAACGCCTTCACCCGTTTCGACGAGCACGAGGTCGTGCTGCCGGTCGTCGTGGTGACGGAGTTGGAGGCCAAGCGCCACCACCCCGAACTCGGCTACTTCGCCCGCCAGGCGTTGCGCACGCTCGACGAGTTCCGGATCAGGTACGGCAGGCTCGACGCGCCGATTCCGATCGGCGACATCGGTGGCACGCTCAGGGTCGAGCTCAACCATTCGGACCCCGGGGTGCTGCCCGCGGGTTTCCGGCTGGGTGACAACGACTCGCGCATCCTCGCCGTCGCCCGCAACCTCCAGGCCGAGGGGTACGACGTCACCGTCGTCTCCAAGGACCTGCCGCTGCGGGTGAAGGCGTCCTCGGTCGGCCTGCTCGCCGAGGAGTACCGCGCGGAGCTCGCCATCACCTCCGGCTGGACCGGGATGGAGGAGCTGCAGATCGGCGCCGAGGACGTGGACGCCCTCTTCGCTCAGGAGGTCATCGATCTGCCCGACGTGGCGGATCTGCCGGTGCACACCGGGCTGGTGCTGCAATCAGAGCGCGGCAAGGCGCTGGGCCGGGTCACCGAGGACGGCCGGGTGCGCCTGGTGCGCGGCGACCGGGAGGCGTTCGGCATCCACGGCCGCAGCGCCGAGCAGCGGATCGCGCTGGATCTGCTGCTGGACCCGGAGGTCGGCATCGTGTCGATGGGCGGGCGGGCCGGCACCGGCAAGTCCGCGCTGGCGCTGTGCGCGGGCCTGGAGGCGGTCCTGGAGCGCCGCCAGCACCGCAAGGTGATGGTCTTCCGCCCGCTGTACGCGGTCGGCGGGCAGGAGTTGGGCTATCTGCCGGGCAGCGAGGCGGAGAAGATGAGCCCGTGGGCCCAGGCCGTCTTCGACACCCTCGCGGCGGTGACGTCGAAGGAGGTCATCGAGGAGGTGGTGGCGCGCGGCATGCTCGAAGTGCTGCCGCTCACCCACATCCGGGGCCGCTCGCTGCACGACGCGTTCGTGATCGTCGACGAGGCCCAGTCGCTGGAACGGAACGTCCTGCTGACCGTGTTGTCCCGGATCGGGGCCGGCTCGCGGGTGGTGCTCACCCATGACGTGGCCCAGCGCGACAACCTCCGGGTCGGGCGGTACGACGGAGTCGTGGCGGTGGTGGAGAAACTGAAGGGGCATCCGCTCTTCGCCCACGTGACGCTCAGCCGCTCCGAGCGGTCGCCGATCGCGGCACTCGTCACCGAGATGCTGGAGGAGACCGGCGGCTGAGCAATGGCCGTATCTGTCCGATAATCAGGCGAGTTGAGGCTGCTGCGTCCGGGAAACCGGGCGCAGCAGCTTAGCGTTCGGGGGGTGTGCGTGCAGGGATTTACCTCCGTCCGTAGCATGTGAAGTTTGCCACTCAACCGGAAATTGCCGCACGGCGTCGGAGTACGGCAGGGTGTGAGGCTGTCAGGCCCCGCTCATGGCACTCCCGTACCCCTCGGGGCGCGGGAACGCGTCACCCACAAGTCCACATCGACGCCATGAGCCGCCCGAGCATCACGCGGACCCCGCAAGGGACTTCGCACCGGGCCAGTACCCCCGTGACCGCCCGGCCCGTACGGCGGACCGGCCCAGGGGGACCGCGCCAGGGGCACGATTCCGTCCGTGCGGTCACCAAGCGGGCGATTCCGGAAGGAAACCGTGTGAGCCGGATCTCGGTCCGGGGACTCGCGGTGGCGTCAGCCACTGCGGTCACCACAGTGGGCGCCGTGGTAGGCGTCGCGTCGGGCGCAGACCAGGGCAGCGGCACAGCCGACCAGCCCGTCGAAGCCGCGGGCACGACCACCCTCCTCGCAGACATCCCCGCCGGCCAGCAGGTGCAGCAGGCGTCGTTGACGGAGCAGGTACAAGCTCAGTCGGACGCCGCAGACGCCTCGGCCCGGCAGTCCGCGGAGCAGGCAGCCCGCGTCCAGGCCGCGAAGGACGCCGCCAGCAAGAAGAAGGCGGACGACGCAGCGGCGGCCAAGGCGGCCAAGATCAAGGCGGAGTCCGGCAAGGGCGACTCGAGCGCGACCTTCTCGGTACAGGCCTCGTACACCACCGCACAGGTGCAGGCCATGGCGCAGCAGATCGTCGGCAGCGGCCAGTACATGTGCTTCTCCAACATCGTGACGCACGAGAGCGGCTGGGACTACACCGCTCAGAACGCGTCCAGTGGTGCCTACGGTCTGGTACAGGCCCTGCCCGGCTCCAAGATGGCCTCGGCGGGCGCCGATTGGCGGACCAACCCGGCCACGCAGATAAAGTGGGGCCTGAACTACATGAACAGCCGCTACGGCAGCCCTTGTGACGCCTGGCAGTTCTGGCAGGTCAACCACTACTACTAGAATCCGGCGCCGGACCGGCAGCCGCGTCGCGCCACCGATCGGGCCACTACCGTGGCCGGGTCAACCCTGATCCCGGGTAACGTCGTCTTGCACAGCAGTGCCACAGAGGGCCGACGGGTCAGGGGGAGAACAGCGATGCCGGACAAACGCCACTGGAGCGCCACGCTCGCGTCCGGTCTGGCGAATCTCGCCGGGCGACTGGACGAACGACACGCCACTGTTTCCGCGCGCGACGCGGAGCACCGGGGGGCCGCGACCACCGCGGCCCCCTCTGCCGTGCCCGCCCAGCCGGAGCCGGCCCGGCCCGAGGCCGGCGTCGCGCAGCCGCCGGACCCGGCGGCGGCCGGCGCCGCCGACCCGGCGTCAGTTCCCGCGCAGGCGGCGGCATCCGACCCGCCCGCGCCGCCGCGCACCGCGCCGGTGCCGAACCCGGTCGCGGTGGTGCCGTGGAGCATGCGGGTCGCCGCCGAGATCGGCTGGCGGCTGCTGGTCCTGGCCGGCACCGTGTGGGTGCTGATGCGGGTGATAGGCGCGGTCCGGCTGCTGGTGCTGGCGTTCGTCGCCGCGCTGCTGATCACCGCGCTGCTCCAGCCGTTCGTGGCCCGCCTGAAGCGGATGGGGGTACCGCGCGGGCTCGCCACCGCCATGGTCTTCATCGGCGGCTTCGTGGTGATGGGCCTGGTCGGCTGGTTCGTGGTGTGGCAGGTGATGGACAACATCGACAGCCTGTCCACCAGCCTCCAGGACGGTATCGACCAGGGGAAGAAGTGGCTGCTCAACAGCCCCTTCCACGTCACCGACGACCAGATCAACCAGGTCGCCAACAACCTCAGCAACGCGATCGGGCACAACACCAAGCAGCTCACCGACGCGGGCCTGCAAGGCGTCACCGTCATCGTGGAGTTCCTGACCGGCGTGCTGCTGGCGATGTTCAGCACCCTGTTCCTGCTCTACGACGGGCCGAACATCTGGAACTGGGTGCTGCGGCTGTTCCCGCGGGACGCCCGGGCCGGACTGGCCGAAGCCGGCCCGCGCGCCTGGCGCACCCTGACGCTGTACGTGCGCGGCACCGTGATCGTGGCGATGATCGACGCGATCTGCATCGGCATCGGCATCTTCTTCCTCGGCGTGCCGATGGCGGTGCCGCTGGCGGTCGTCATCTTCGTGTCGTCGTTCGTGCCGCTGGTCGGCGCGGTCGCCTCGGGCGCGGTGGCGGTGGTCGTCTCGCTGGTCACCCAGGGGCCGTTCACCGCGCTGCTGGTGCTGCTCGTGGTGCTCGCGGTGCAGCAGATCGAAGGGCATGTGCTCCAGCCGTTCATCCTCGGCCGCGCGGTGCGGGTCCACCCGCTGGCCGTGGTGCTGTCGGTGGCGGCCGGGTCGATGATCGCCGGGATCGGCGGGGCGATCAGCGCGGTGCCGCTGGTCGCGGTGAGCAACACGGTCGTCGGCGTGCTCAGGGCGCGGGCGAAGTCGGGTTCCGAGGGCGAGACCGGGACCGGGACGTCCCCGGCTGCACCCGCGCCGGACGCCGAGCCCGCCCAGGAGGCGGCGGACCCGTCCTCGGCCCCTGGCCCCGACGCGGACCCCGCCCCGGAGACGGCTGCGGAGGGGCGCGCGACGGCGGATACCGACACCGACACGGACACCGGCACCGACGAGGACGAGCTCGACGCGCGTGAACTGGCGGACGACGGCGTGAAATAGGGGCGCGCGGGAGGGAATTCCGACCCCCCACCACGCGCCCCGTCGGGACGCGCCCTACTCCGTGCGGAGCCCGTCCGCCCGCATCAGCCGCCACAGCGGCGGCATGCTGAGCAGCGTCACCGCGAAGATGACCCCCGCCCCGACCCCGGTCATCGTGGCGACGCTGACCCAGTCGGTGTGGAAGGGCCGCTCCACCATCGCGAGCAGCGCCGCGCCGAACCCGATGCCGGCCGCGACGGCGAGCACCAGCCCCAGCACCACCGGCACCGCCGCCTGCCACAGCACCGACCACGCCAGCACCGAGCGCCGGGTGCCGAACGCGACCAGCACCGCGAGCAGCTTCTTGCGCTCGCGCAGTTGCTCCAGCATCGTCACCAGCAACCCCGCGCCTATCAGCCCCATGGTGAAGACCGCCCCGGCGAGCAGACCGCGGTGGATCTGCGTGAAGCTGGCCTTCGTCCGCGTGTCATACAGGGTGTAGATGGACATGTCGACACCGAGGCGGGCCACGGCGTTGCGCGCCCTTTCGATCGCGTCGGGCTGGTCCGGGTCGAGCACGACCGCCAGCTGCCCGTCCAGGTACTTGAGCGACGAGCTGTCGATCGCCTCCGGAGTGGCGAGCACGCCCCACGTGTGCGCGCCCGTGGCGTCCGCGCGTGAGTGCACGCTGACCGCGGTGGCCGGGATCTGCCACAGCCGGGGCTTGCCGCTGTAGGCGTTGCCGTCCGGTGTGTTGAGGTCGAGCTTCCCGCCGGGCCTGGCGTACTTCTGGTAGTCGCTGTCGGTGCCGTCGCCCGGCGGCACCAGGAACACGCTGCCGGGCCGGCAGGTGGTGATCCGCGCCATCTGCCGGAGCGCGGTGCAGTCGCCGACGCTGATCGCCAGGTCGGGGTACTGCGTCTCGTCGTTCCTGGGGAGTTTGCTCGCGTCCGGCCCGGTGGCGTCGCCGTGCACGTAGCCGTAGACCTGCTTGACGCCCTGCGCGGCGGCGATGGACTTCGCGTCCGCGTCGAGCTGCGCGCCGCTCGCGACCATGCCGTTGACGGCGGCCTGGGCGCGGTTGGTGTCGGCGCCGGTGGACCGGACGTAGTCGCCGCTGACGCCGTTGAAGAGCATCTGGAGCGCGATCGCGCCGGCGACGGCGATGGTCACCCCGCTCACCATCCGGGCAGACGCGCTGCTGCTGAGCTGGAGCCTGCGGGTGGCCAGCTGCCAGGCGATCGGCCCGCCGCGCAGCCGCCCCACGACGGCCTCCACCAGCCACGGCAGCACCGCGGTCACCCCGAAGAGCAGCAGGACGGCGCCGGTCGCGACCTGGTACTCGTTGATCCCCGAGCCCCCATGGACCTTGCCGAACAGCGGTACCAGCAGGGCCAGTCCGACCGCGGGCAGCAGCAGTCGCCACCACAGCCGGCGGCGCCGGCCGACGGCGTGCCGTACGACGCCCAGCGGCTCGATCGTGGTGCCGCGCAGGCTGGCCAGGGTCACCGCGATCGACGCGATCGGCACGGCGAGCACGATCAGTACGGTCAGCGCCGGGTTCGGCGTCAGGTCCGAGGAGAACGCGGAGATCGACATGACGCTGATCTTCGAGGCGAGCTGTCTGCCGATCAGGAACAGCGCCCCGCCGAAGAGCAGCCCGAACAGCGCCCCGAACACCGCCTCGCCGGCCGCGATCCGGTGGGTCATCCGGATGTCCGCGCCGACCAGCCGCAGCGCGGCCAGCCGCCGGTCCCGGCGCTCACCGCCGAGGCGCACCGCGGTGCCGATGAACACCGCGACCGGCAGCAGCAGCACCACCAGGACGATGACCAGCAGCAGTTCGAGCGTCGGGCCGAGCGGCTCCGACTGGTCGGCGAGGCCGAAGCCGGTGATCCGGTCGGCGTTGCCGACCAGGTAGCGGGAGTCGTGGGGGACCAACTGGTCGCTGCCGGCGTAGTAGTACAACTCCGCCGGGCCGGTGATCCCGGCCTTCCCGATGGTGCCGGTGATCGTGTACGGCAGGCGCTCGCGCAGCAGCGGCGCGGACGCCAGCAGCTTCTTCAGCGCGGGCGACACCACCATCTGCCCGTTGCCGGGCCAGCGGGTCAGGCCGGGCGGCAGTTGCGCCTCCGCGCCCTCCGGGTGCACCAGGGCCCCGCCGATGTCGTGGTCGCGGTACGTCGTCTGGGCGTCCGCCCGCAGCAGGCTGTCGGCGGTGGGATGGGCGACGTAGGTGGCGTTGGCGGGCTGGCGGGCGTTCTCCTTCTCGCTGCGGGTCTGCATCATCGCCGGTACCGCCGCGGTCAGCAGCAGCAGTGCCACCCCGAGCCCCACCCCGACCGCGGTGAGCATGGTGCGGGTCCACCCCTCGCGCCCGCCGCTGATCGCGAAGCGCGCGCCGAGCGCGAGGTCGCGCAGCCATGTGCGCAGGTCGGCGGAGTGCTCGGGCGGGCGCCCCGGGTGTCCTGGGTCTCCTGAGCGTCCCGGGCTGCGCGGGCCGCCGCCGGTCGCGTCGAAGCCGGCGAACGGCTCGAACCGCGCGCTTCCGTGCTGGGTGCTCATGACACCCGTTCCATGTCGCGCGACTTCCCGTCCCGCACGACGATCTCCCGGTCGGAGTACGCGGCCACCCGGGGTTCGTGGGTGACCAGGACGACGGCCGCGCCGGTGTCGTGGGCGGCGTCGGTGAGCAGCCGCATCACGCGCTCGCCGTTGAGCGAGTCCAGCGCGCCGGTCGGCTCGTCCGCGAAGACCACCCGGGGGTCGTCGACCAGGGCGCGGGCGACCGCGACCCGCTGACCCTGCCCGCCGGAGACCTCGCCGGGCCGCTTGCCGGAGACGTCGGAGACCTCCAGCCGCTCCAGCCACTGGGCCGCCTTCTCCTCCGCGACGCGGCGCTTGACGCCGCTCAGCCGCATCGGCATCGCCACGTTCTCCAGGCAGGTCAACTCGGGGACGAGCTGGCCGAACTGGAAGACGAAGCCGAAGTCGGTGCGGCGCAGCGCGCTGCGCTCCCCGTCGGACATCGCCGACAGCTCCTGCCCGCGATAGCGGACCTCGCCGGAATCGGGCCGCACGATGCCGGCGAGGCAGTGCAGCAGCGTCGACTTGCCGGACCCGGACGGGCCCATCACCGCGACGACCTCGCCGGCGCGGATGGTCAGGTCCGCCCCGTCGAGGGCGGCGGTGGGTCCGTACGCCTTGCGTATCGCGATCGCCCGCAGCAGCGGTTCGGTCGAGGCGCCCTGGTCATGGGTGCCCGGACGGTTGTCGGCTTCTCCAGCGCTCACTTGGCAACCTCCGCGGCGAGTTGGTCCAGTCGGGCCGCGGTCAGTTCCAGCCACCGCAGGTCGGCTTCCAGGTGGAACAGGGCGTGGTCGCAGATGAGCTGGTCGGCGAGGTCGCCGTCCTTCTTGCGACGGGTCAGCTCGCGCATCAGCCGCAGGTGTTCGGCGCGCTGGGTGTCCAGCAGGTCCACGGCGGACCTGCCGGTCAGCAGGGCCAGGACGACCTTGGTGTAGAGGGTCGTCTGGAGGTAGGGCTCGGGCTTCTCCGGTTGGGCGAGCCAGTCGGCCACGTCGGTGATCCCGGCGTCGGTGATGGCGTACCGCTTGCGTTCCGGGCCGCCGCCGGGCTCTATGCCGTCCACCTCGACCAGGCCGTTCTTCAGCAGCCTGGCCATCGTGGAGTAGACCTGGCCGTAGGCGAGCGGCCGATCGTGTCCGAAGCGTTCGTCGAAGGCGCGCTTGAGGTCGTAACCGTGGCGCGGCCCGGACTCCAGGAGTCCGAGCAGGGTCTGGCCGATTGACATGCCGAGCAGACTACACCATGGGTATACATCACGTGTATACCCACTGTGCATAACTCTTCGGCTCGGGTGTTTCCGCAGGTAAGGGCGGTTCTATGGTCTCAACGGGGGTCGGTTGGCGGCTCCTTCGCCGGGCGCCCGCGGCGCGGGATCGGCCGGGCGGCCGGCGGCATCCGGCCCGCCTCGGTCAGTGCCCGCCGGAGCAGGTACTCGATCTGCGCGTTCGTGCTGCGCAACTCGCCCGCCGCCCACGCGGCGAGCGCGTCGTGGACGGCCGGGTCGAGCCTGAGGAGCACCTGCTTGCGGGAGGGGCGGCTGGGTTCGGTCACTGGCTGCGGTCCGCCTTACTGGTAGAGCGTGCCGGTGTTCAGCACCGGCTGGGCCGCCCGCTCGCCGCAGAGCACGACCAGCAGGTTGCTGACCATGGACGCCTTCCGCTCCTCGTCCAGGATCACGATGTCCTGCTCGGCGATCCGCGACAGCGCCGACTCGACCATGCCCACCGCGCCGTCCACGATGGTCTGCCGGGCCGCCACGATCGCCCCCGCCTGCTGCCGCTGCAGCATCGCCGAGGCGATCTCGGCGGCGTAGGCGAGGTGCGTGAACCGCGACTCGATGATCCGCACCCCCGCCGACGCCACCCGTGCGGCGATCTCCGTGGAGAGCCGCTCGGTGATCTCCTCGCTGTTCTCGCGCAGCGACAGCCCGTCGGTGTCATGGCTGTCGTACGGGTAGCGCGTCGCGATGTGCCGTACCGCGGTGTCGGTCTGGATCGACACGAACCGCACGAAGTCGTCGACCTCGAAGACCGCCTGCGCGGTGTCCTTGACCTGCCACACCACGACCGCGGCCAGCTCGATCGGGTTGCCGTACGCGTCGTTGACCTTCAGGACGGCCGTCTCCTGGTTGCGCAGCCGCGTGGAGACCCGGCGCCGGCTGGTGAACGGGTTCACCCAGCGCAGGCCGTCCTGCCGGATCGTCCCCTGGTAGCGCCCGAACAGCTGGCACACCCGCGCCTGCCCCGGCGCGACCTGGGTCAGCCCGAAGAGCAGCACGAAGGCCACCACGGCCACCACGATGCCGACCGTCACCAGCGCGACCGCCGTCCCGCCGCCCGCCCTGGCGCCGACCACCGTCAGTGCCACCCCGGCCGCTATCACCAGCAGCGCGATCAGCAGGAACGGCAGCCCCGGCATCCCCGCCGCCCGACGCTCGGACACTCTCGGCGCCGGCATCTCCGGGACGTCGCTCTGCTCGGCCGGAGCCGTCCCCTGTGGTTGCTCGGACATGAGATCCACCCCGTTCTTGTGATTCCCTGCACTTATCTAAGTGATATCATAAAAACGCGAGGCGGTCACGGTTAAGGCATGGCCGGGGCCGGCACGCGATGCAGCCCCGGAGCACGGGGGGGACACGTGTTCCGGGGCTGCGCTCTTACGGTGGGTCCAGGCGAGAACGGACCGATCCTGGGCCGATCCTGACGGTCGGCGGGTTCTGGCGGTCAGCCGGTCTTGCTGGTCAACGGGTCTTGACGGCCTGGGCGATCCGGTCGCCGACGGTCTGGTCGATGCTGCGCCAGTACGCGAAGGCGCGTTCCAGGACGGGCGCGCTGACCCCGTCGGACAGATGCCCGGCGACATTGCCGACCAGCCGGTCGCGCGCCGCGTCGTCCAGCACCTCGCGCACCAGCGTGCCCGGCTGCCCGAAGTCGTCGTCCTCGCTGTGCGGCGTGTACGCCTCCCGCACCATCTCACCGGCCGACTGCCACCCGGCGATGTCCCCGTACGCCTGCGCGGACGCGGCCGGCCCGCCGTAGGAGTTCGGCGCATACGGTGCCCCGGTCCTGGCCGGCTCGAACCGCATCGGGCCGTCCTTGGCGTAGGAGTGCACCGGCACGTGCGGGCGGTTCGGCGGGAGCTGCTGGTAGTTCGGGCCGATCCGGTAGCGGTGCGTGTCCGGGTAGGAGAACAGCCGCCCGAGCAGCATCTTGTCGGGGGAGGGGCCGATCCCCGGCACCATGCTCGACGGTTCGAACGCCGCCTGCTCGATGTGGATGAAGTAGTCCTCCGGGTTGGTGTCCAGCGTCATCCGGCCGACCTCGATCAGCGGGTAGTCGCCATGCGGCCACACCTTCGTCAGGTCGAACGGGTTGAACCGGTAGTCCGCCGCGTCCTCGAACGGCATGACCTGCACCCGCAGCGTCCACGACGGGTGGTCGCCCCGCTCGATCGCCTCGTACAGGTCCTGCCGGTGGAAGTCCGCGTTCTGCCCGGCCATCGCGTCCGCGTCGGACTGGGTGAGGAAGTCGATGCCCTGGTCGGTCTTGAAGTGGTACTTCACCCAGAACTTCTGGCCGGCGCCGTTGATCCACATGTAGGTGTGCGAGCCGTAGCCGTTCATGTTCCGGTAGGTCTTCGGGATGCCGCGGTCCCCCATCAGCCAGGTCACCTGGTGCGCGGACTCCGGGGAGAGCGTCCAGAAGTCCCACTGCATGTCGTTGTCGCGCAGGCCGTTGTCGGGGCGGCGCTTCTGGCTGCGGATGAAGTCCTGGAACTTGATCGTGTCCCGGACGAAGAACACCGGGGTGTTGTTGCCGACCAGGTCGTAGTTGCCGTGCTCGGTGTAGAACTTCAACGCGAAGCCGCGCGGGTCGCGCCAGGTGTCGGGGCTGCCCTGCTCACCGGCGACCGTCGAGAACCGGGCCAGCATCCGGGTGGAGCGGCCCGGCTGGAACAGGTCGGCCTTGGTGAACTGGCTGACGTCGTTGGTCACCTCGAACCGGCCGTACGCCCCGCTGCCCTTGGCGTGCACCACCCGCTCCGGGACCCGTTCCCGGTTGAACTGGGCCATCTTCTCGATCAGGTAGTGGTCCTGCAGCAGGATCGCGCCGTCGGGTCCGACGGTCAGCGAGTGCTCGTCGCTCTCCACCGGGATGCCGGCGTTGTCGGTGGTGGGCGGGATGTTCGACGTGCTCATGGAGTGTCCTTCCGGGTCCTCCTGGGCCGATGCCGCATCAGGACACCGGTCATCGTCTCGCGGTCCGCTACCCACCCTCGCACCGAACATTCCGCGCGGCATGCCGGCTCAGGGCGCTCAGGCCACGGCGGTGACGGCTCCCCCGCGAAGTGGGTCGCGCCGGAATGCGGGCACTGAGCCCCCGGAGGTGAAGGCCGGCAATCAGGGCAGCGGGAGCTCGAACCAGACGACCTTGCCGGCGCCCAGACGGGTGGCGCCCCAGCGCTGGGCCATGCGGTTGACGAGGTAGAGGCCGCGGCCGCCCTCCTCCTCGGGAGCGGCGTGCCGCATCCGGGGGAGCAGCGGGGCATCGTCGCCGACCTCGCAGCGCAGCACGTCGGTGCGCAGCAGCCGCAAGGTGACCGGGCGTTCCGCGTACCGCACCGCGTTGGTGACGATCTCGCTGACCAGCAGCTCGGCGGCGTCGACCTGGTCGTCCAGGCCCCAGCGCATCAGCGCCTGGCGGACCAGCCGGCGGGCGCGTCCCGCGGTCTGGGCCTGCGGCTCCAGGAACCAGTACGCGACGTCGCTCGGCGCGATCCCGGCGAACCGGGCCGCGAGCAGCGCGATGTCGTCGTCGCGGTCACCGGGGCCGAGGATCTCCAGCACCTCGTCGCACAGCGGCTCCAGGGGCGGCGGGGAGACCACGGTGGCGGCGTCGTGCAGCCGCTCGCGGAGCAACTCGATGCCGCCCCAGACGTCGCGGGTGCGGGACTCCACCAGGCCGTCGGTGTAGAGCAGCAGCGTGGCCCCGGCGGGCGCGGGCAGCTCCACGGCCTCGAACGGCACGCCGCCGACGCCGATCGGGGCGCCCGGAGGCACCCGCAGCACCTCGGCGAGACCGTCGGCGTGCAGCAGTACGGGCGGCGGGTGACCGGCGTTGGCCACCACCAGGCGGTGCGCGATCGGGTCGTACACGGCGTAGACGCAGGTGGCCATCCGGTCCTGGCCGAGCCGCTGGGCCTGCTCGTCGAGGTGGTAGAGCACCTCCTGCGGGGCGAGGTCCAGCCCGGCGAGGGTCTGCACGGTGGTGCGCAGTTGGCCCATGATCGCCGCCGAGGTCATGGAGTGGCCCATCACGTCGCCGACCACCAGCGCGACCCGGCTGCCGGGCAGCGGGATCGCGTCGTACCAGTCGCCGCCGACCCGCGCGGACTCGGCGGCCGGCAGGTAGCGGCTGGCGAGCTGCACACCGGTCGGCTGCGGCAGCGAGTCCGGCAGCATCTCGCGCTGGAGGGCGTCGGCGATGTACGCCTCGCGGCCGTAGAGCACCGCCTTGTCGACGCCGAGCGCGGTGTGCGTGGCGAGTTGGGCGGCGACCAGCAGGTCGTCGGACTCGAACGGCGGCCGGTCCGCGCGGCGCAGCAGCACCGCGGCGCCGATCACCCGGCGGCGGCCGCGCAGCGGGGCCAGCAGCGCGCGACGGCCGACCGGCAGCGGGCCCGGGGGGTTGCCGAGGAGTTCGGCGAGGGCGTCCGCGGCCCGCGGCGAGTCCGCGAAGACCGGGCGCACCCCGCGCAGCACCTCGGCGAGCGGACCGTCGAGCAGCACCCCGATGGTCTCGGGGGCGCCGCCGGACGGGGTCTCCAGCGCCGGCAGCTCGCCGACCGGCATGTCCGGGGTGTCGCCGGGACCCTCCAGGCCGCCGTCGGCCCGGCGCAGCCGCAGCCGCAGCGGACCCGAGGGGCGCTCGTCGCCGACCGGGAGCGGCTCGCGCAGGTAGACCAGGATCGCGTCGGCGAACGCGGGCACCGCCGAGCGGCACAGCCCGAGCAGGATCTCGTCCAGGTCGAGGCCGCGGGCGATCCGCCGGGTGGCCGCGCCGACGTACCGCAGCCGGTCCGCCTCGGGGCCGGTCTGCACCGGCATCGGGATGCGCATGCCCACCGAGTCCTCGTCCGCGGTGTGCCCGGCCGCGGTGTGGCCGGCCGCGTCCAGCGGCGTGCCCCGCGGCGGTGTGCTCACAAACGAGCTCAACGCCTCGCTCCCCTCCGTCACTGCCGGCACCCATCCCGTGTCGTGCGCCGGGGCGGGGGACTGCGCGGGCCCCTCGGGCTGGGCCCCGCCGCGCGCCTCGCCCGGCGCCGTTTCCGCGCGGTGCTGCCCGGCCGCCGGGGCACCATCGCTCCGCCGTGCACTGTACGCCCCGGGCCGGGTGGGCGCGGCGGGCTCGGTGGTCTGCTCGTCGTGCGCGCGGGCGGCGGGCGGGTGCCCCGCGTGGTCGTGGTCGTGCGCCTCGGACCCGGCGGCGCTCGGCGCCGCGGTCGTGTCGTCCTGGGCCGGCGGCGCCGATTCGCGCACGCCGAAGCTGCCGCGCGGGTCCTGCGGGGACGGCACGGTGTGCGGCCGGGGTGGGCGGGGCGGGTCCGTGGTCACGCGAGTGGGTCCATCCGTCGGTGCTCCGCCGCGGCCAGCGCGAGGCGGGGCTCGGGCCTGGTCTGGGTCAGGCGCGTCGGCAGTAGAGGAAGATCTGCTCCTCCGGCGGCACGTCGGTGCTCGCCGGCGCGTACGTGTACGACATCTCCTTGATCACCTCGAAGCCCGCGTCCACCACGATCTCGCGCAGCTCGTCCTTCAGGTACCCCGAAACCCGCACGGTGTGCCCGAGGAAAGGGATCGGTACGTCGTCCACGTCCGCCTCGACCATGCCGAGCGCCAGCAGACCGCCGGGCTCCAGCAGTTCGCGGACGGCGGTCAGCGTGGCCGGGATCTCGGCCCTGGGCAGCATCAGCAGGGTGAAGAACGCCGCGATCGCGGAGAAGCCGCCGGTGGCCAGCGGCCCGCCGTCGACCAGGTCCGCCACGTCCGCCTGGACGAACTCCGCCTCGGGGACGTTCGACCGGGCTCTGGCCAGCATGCCGGCGGACAGGTCCACTCCCGTCACCCGCATGCCGGCCTCGACGAACTGCCGGGCGGTCGGCAGGCCGGTCCCGCACCCGAGATCGAGCACCCGGGCGCCGGACGGCAGCTCGGCGATGAGCCAGCTGCCCGCGGTGATCTGGCCGTCCTTGTGCGGGAACGCCTCGTCGTACCGGTCGCCGATGGCGTCGAACGCCTCGGCCTGGCCGGTACGGTCCCGCCCCGACGCCGCCGCGGGGTTGTCGGACGGCGTGCCAACGGGCTCGTAACCGTCGGTATCCACTGCTCAGGGCCTCCCTGGCTGCTGTGACTGGTGTGACGGACGGGGCTGGAATGGGACCGGGGTGAAGCGGTGACGGGAAGGGTGGGTCCGGTGGGGCGTTGTTTGGCATATGCACAGGAGCGGCACTCGTTTGTACCCCCGTGACGTGGCGTCAAACTCTAGGCCGTGCCGGGCAATTGCGCAGGCTTCCGGTGGACGATCCTACGGTTGACGGCCCGGGGCGCGCCAAGGGGATCATGACCGGCGCCCGGACCTGCGCGCGCGCCCCCCGTCTTCGCTGGTCCCGCGCTCCCTGCTTCCGGGCTCACACCGCGGGGCGGTCCCAGTCGGACGGCAACTCGGGCACCGGCCATGACGGGTCGGGCCGCCAGTCCTGCCAGCGGTCGCGGAAGGGCGGGTCCCAGGCCCTGATCGCGCGCACCGCTTCCCGGCCGGCCTGCCGGACCCGGGCGGCCAGCTCGGCCGGCATCAGCCCGTCGGCCTGCGCCTGCGCGAACTCGTCCTCGTCCCGCCAGTACCAGTTGCGGTCCGGGTGGACCGAGATGTCGAGGAAGTGGTCTTGCGAGTCCACCCCCGCGGACCAGCGGTTGAGCGGCTCCTCCAGATTCACGTACCAGCTTCTGAACTGCCAGTCCTGCTCCCAGAACAGCCACACCGACCAGGGTTGACCCGGCCGGGCCAGCTTCAGCACTCCCGAGCCGAACCACTCCTCCACCACCCGGGTGCGGGGCTTGGTGTACCGGGTGGCCAGCGGCTCCTGGTACAGCGGAGTGCCGTCGGCGAGCACCGGCTTGATGCAGCGGGTGCCCGCCGCCAGCCACACCACGAGCAGGTCCGGCTCGTCGCGCACCACTGTCACCGGGCGGCAGATGTGCACCTCGTCCGTGCCGTTGCCGCGGTAGCGCCACAGCACATGGTCACCAGGGGCCCAGCGGCCCGGCCGCGGCGCGTTCGATCCGTCCGGTTGCGTGGTGTCGAGGTCGGCTGTCATGAACAGAGTTTACGGAAGGCGTGTTACGGGTGGGTCATTCGCAGCACGTCCAGCGCCTCGTCGAGCTGCGCCTCGGAGAGCTCGCCGCGCTCCACGTACCCCTCCTCGATCACCACCTGCCGGATCGTCTTCCGCTCCGCCAGCGACTTCTTCGCCACCTTCGCGGCTTCCTCGTAGCCGATGTAGCGGTTCAGCGGGGTGACCACGGACGGCGAGGACTCGGCGTACTCCCGGGCCCGCTCCGGGTGCGCCGTGATGCCGTCGATCGTGCGGTCCGCGAGCAGCCGCGAGACGTTCGCCAGCAGCCGTACCGACTCCAGGACGTTGCGGGCGATCACCGGGAGCATCACGTTCAGCTCGAAGTTGCCCGCGGCGCCCGCGACGGTGATCGCCGTGTCGTTGCCGATCACCTGCGCGGCCACCATCAGCACGGCCTCCGGGACCACCGGGTTGACCTTGCCCGGCATGATCGACGAGCCCGGCTGGAGGTCGGGCAGGCTGATCTCGGACAGCCCGGTGCGCGGGCCCGAGGCCATCCACCGCAGGTCGTTGGCGATCTTCGTCAGCCCCACGGCGATCGTCCGCAACTGGCCGGACGCCTCCACGATGCCGTCCCGGGCGCCCTGGGCCTCGAAGTGGTCGCGCGCCTCGGTCAGCGGCAGGCCGGTCGCCCGGGCGACCTCCGCGATCACCGCGGCCGGGAACCCGGGCGGCGTGTTGATCCCCGTCCCCACCGCGGTGCCGCCCAGCGGCAGCTCCGCCAGGCGCGGCAGCGACGCCTCCAGCCGCTCGACGCCGTACCGCACCTGCGCGGCGTACCCGCCGAACTCCTGCCCCAGCGTCACCGGCGTGGCGTCCATCAGGTGGGTGCGGCCCGCCTTCACCACGCCCGCGAACTCCGCCGACTTCGCCTCCAGGGACTCCGCCAACCGGGTCAGCGCCGGCACCAGGTCGCCGGTCACCGCCGCGGTCGCCGCGATGTGGATCGAGGACGGGAACACGTCGTTGGACGACTGGGAGGCGTTCACATGGTCGTTCGGGTGCACCTTGCGGCCCAGCCGCTCGGTGGCCAGCGCGGCGATCACCTCGTTCGTGTTCATGTTGGACGACGTGCCCGAGCCGGTCTGGAACACGTCGATCGGGAACTCCGCGTCCCACGTCCCCGCGGCGACCTCGTCCGCCGCCGAGGTGATGGCCGCCGCCATGTCGGCGTCGATCACGCCCAGCTCGGCGTTCACCTTCGCTGCCGCGGCCTTGATCCGGGCCAGTGCCTGGATGTGCGCGCGGCTGATCCGCTGCCCTGAGATCGGGAAGTTCTCCACGGCGCGCTGGGTCTGCGCGCCCCACTTCGCCGCCGCGGGAACCCGCACCTCGCCCATCGAGTCGTGCTCGACCCGGAAGTCGTCCATACCGTCGTCCATACCTCCTACAGTGCCTCGCCCCCTGCCTTTGTTCCCCCGGACGCGCCCGTGCGCGGCCAAGCCCGGCAGTGGTCTCCGGGTGCCTTCAGCGTGCCGCCGTCCTCCCGCTGGCGTGCCTCCGGCGCGCTCCCGTCGTGGTCCCGTCGTGCAATGGATCACCCCGCTCTCTGGCGTGCATGTGCATTCCGCCCTGCCCCGGCCGCCGCCAGGGGTGCGCTGCGCGAACGGGCGGAACTCAGTCCTCCCAGTCGAGTTGGGATTCCGGTATGCCGATGCCTCGGCCGTAGGCGGCGACCTCGGCGCGTCCCGCCGGGTCGCCGCGCGGGTAGCGGAACACGCGGCCGGCGAAGACTACGAACGCGTCGGCCGCGGTGTTGTAGTTGACGTACCAACCCCCGCTCGGCGCGAGGCAGTCGGCCAGCGCCGCGGCCAGCCGCTCCGCTTCCGCTTCCGGGGCGCGGAAGTCCAGCAGCGTCCACTGGGTCGGCTGCCCCTCGGCCGCACCGGTCACCGCGATCCGCCGCACCGTCGACACCTGCAAGGGCACGCCGTCGAGCGCCGACCCGACCCGAAGGCTCTCCCCGATCAGGACCCCACGCAGCATCTCGCCGACCTCTCCCTGCTGACCGTTCATCCGCCCACGCACCTCCAACACCATCGATCTCTCCGACTCCTTCGCCCGCTTACCTCCACATTTCCGAGCGTATGTGCGAACCGGTGCGCCAGGGAAGAGGAACCGTGCATGATTCGCTCGTTTGAGCGAATATGCGAAACGTGCAACCACCCACTCCGGGCTCCGCGCCCGCCCTCGAAGCCCGACTCACGGCCTTCCTGAGGCGATACGAACGGGCCAACAACAGCCATCGGATCGACCGCGTGCTGCCGATGATCGCGGAGGACGCCGTCTACTGGTTCACCGACGGCTCCTTCCACGGCGTCCCCGAGATCGCGACGGCGATCCAGCGGACCTTCGACGCCATCCAGGACGAGAACTACGAGATCCGCGACCTCGAATGGCTTGTTCTCGGCGCCGAACACGCCGTCTGCCGCTACCGGTTCCGCTGGACCGGAACGGTTGACGGCCGCTCCCGATCCGGTCAGGGCCGGGGCACCAACCTGATCGTCAGACGCGATGGCGAGTGGAAGATCCTCCACGAGCACCTGAGCGCGTGAGTGTGCCGCCGCCCTACGGATGCGGCGCGGTCCTTCCGGGTCACTGCTCCGCGACGGGGCGGTCCGCCGTGTCGAGCCACACGTGCGAACCGTGCGGCGTGACCGTCAGGCCGAAGCGGTCGATGGTCAGGTGGTCCCGGGAGCGCCACCAATGGACGGCGGACTCGACCTCGTCCCACAGCCGGCGGGGGCCGAACTGCCAGACCGGCGAGGCCAGTTGACCGTCGCGGAAGACGACGACCGCCCAGGAGGGGTCAGCCAGGCCGTAGAACCAGACGGGGCGGGTGTCGCCGCGCTTCTCGGCGGCGGCCTGGACGCAGCCGGGCACCCGTAGCCCGAGGACGAAGGGGACGGTGCCGGAGCCGTCGCCGAGCAGGTCCTCCTCCGTGAGGGTCGTGGTGGACGGGTCGGCCAGGTCGGTGCCCTCCGGTGGGACGCGGTCGCCGTGCCGGAGGGCCGTCCGCTGGGCGCGCATCTTCATGAACTCCACCCGGCGGGTGAAACGCCCCGAGGCCGCCCCGTCCGCGACCTCCAGCCGGACCACGGCGTCGGCGTTGCCGAAGCGGGTGCCCCACGGGGCGACGATCACCCCGCCCGGCGCCGTCTGCTCCACCCACGCGTACGGGATCTCGCGCACCCCGCAGGTCGCGATGATCCGGTCGTACGGTGCCCGCGCCGGGTGCCCGGCGAACCCGTCGCCGCTGATCACGGCGGGGCGGAACCCGGCGCGCTCCAGGGTGCCCCGGGCTGTTGCCGCCACGTCCGGGTCCACCTCGACGGTCGTCACGTGCGCGTCGCCGAGCCGGTGGGACAGCAGCGCGGCGTTCCACCCCGTGCCGGTGCCGACCTCCAACACGGTGTTGCCGTCGGCCACTTGCAGGTCGCCGAGCATGGCTGCCACGACCGACGGCATCGAAGCGGAGGAGGTGGACACGCGCCCTGGTGCGGTCCCTTCGTGCTCCCCGTCGTCCCACTGCGTGACGACGGGCACGTCCGCGTCGGCGAACGCCCGCCACGCCGCCGGGTCCTGCGTGCGCACGACGGGTACGGCCCTGCGTTCGGCCATGTCGTACGGCCACATCAGGTCCGGCAGGAACGCCGAACGCGGCACCGCCCGGAAGGCGTCCTTCCACCCGGGTGCCAACTCGTCGCCGCGCCACGCGGGCAACGGCCGGCCCGCCGCGGACCGGCCTCGCGCGCCTTCCACCGCAGTCACTTGCGGTGCGTTCCGTCCCCGGGCGGCGTCGTCCCGTCCGGACTCGGCGGCTCCTCCGGCGGCGTCCACGGCGTCCCCGGGTGCCCATCGCCCCCGTCGCCGGCGGTGGCAATCGTCATGCTGTTTTCCACCTTCACCACTCCTTCGTCTGTCGGTCAGGTGAACGCGGAAGCGGTCCCGTTGCTCGGGCCGTCCCGCCTTGGTCGCTCGTCCACGGTAGAAGTCCGGAGCAGGTTTTCTCGACGGTATTTCCGTGTTCGGGTAAAGATCATGAGCGGAATCCGCCGGCCCACTCGGAAAGGCGTTTCCTCGCCCGCTCGCCGAAGAACGCATACTCGGTGTACGCGCCGAACTCGCCCTGGTAGACGGATACATCGCGATGGTCGCGGAAGATCATCGCGCCGGTCACCGTTTCCACGGTTGCTATCCGGGCATCGTAAATCGTGAACGTATTCAGTGGCGCCACAGGCATGTGGCGCTCCAAGGGGATGACGCCCAGTCGTATGTTCGGCCGGAGGCTGAGGGATGCCAGACGGTCGATCTGCGCGGCCATCGCTGAGGCGGGCAGGAAGGGCCAGCGGACCGCCTGTTCCGTCAGGACGAAGGTGAACTGCTTGGTGGGATCGTGCAGAACGGCCTGCCGTTCCAGCTTCTTGGCGATCGCCTTGCTGTGGTCGCCTGGAACGTGGGCGAGGCTGGCTCGTACGTATTCGGGGGTGGCAAGCAGCCCGGTTATCATGGAGAGGAGGAAGTAGCGGAACTCCGTGGTGGATTGCTCAAGCGCGGCCAGTTCGTTCTGCTTCTTCTCCAGGCCGGTTCGCCGCTGCGACCAGATGTCCTGCCATTCGGAGTTGGCAATTCGGGCAAGAGCGGTGATCCGGTCCACGAGATCCGGGGACGCGTCCAACGCCCTGAGGATCAGGTCTACGTCCACCGGACTGGGGGTGAGCTTTGCGCCCTCGATATTGCTGATCTTCGTCTGGGAGAGATGGCAACGGCGAGCGAGCCGGACTTGGGACAGCCCGGCTCGCTTGCGTAGTTCTCTGAGCGTTTCGGCCAGGTCGTACCTGGACTGGGTCAGCCCTCCGGGATCAAACGTCAAGGCCCTTCACGTACTCCTCGAAGGGCACCGCCTCGGCCAGTGCGACGCGCTGGTACTCGACGAAGGGTGCCACGTCTCCCGTATGGACTTCGCGGTTGATCTGCGTCCCGTCGGGCGCGTAGTTCATGAGGACGACTTCCGACCTGTCGAACATCCAGAAGTCCTGCACTCCGGCCAGCGGATCAGGACGACCCGTCACATCCATGATGCGGATGTCCTCGCCGGCCCACACATGTGGCAGGTAGTACATGAACTCGTACCGCAGATAGACGGAGAGCGGTCGCGTGACGATGTGCACGCGTCCTTTCGTCCTGCCCTCGCGGCGGACCCTCCGCAGATCCTCCGTGTACTCGTTCGTATGGGTGTGGGGATCGATGCGCGCACCGGCGAGGAAGGCGCTGATCTCGGCCTCCTCCTGCGCGACGTTGTACACCGGTAGGGTTTCGAGCCGCCACGCCTCGAAGCGGAAGTCACGGAACCTGGCGTCCCAGGCTTCACCATCCAAGAGCACGAACGGCCTCCCTCAGAACGCTTTCCGGGATCTCGACCAGGCCCTCGCCGGCCGCAGGGGTGAACACGTCCGTCAGAGCGCCTTGGACGACGAACGAGCCGTTGACGGTCCGGTAGACGTTGGGACAGTCATTCTGACTGCACTCGCCGGTGCCGGTGCCGGTGCCGGTGAGGCGGGTGAGTTCCTCGCGCGCCATGCCAAACCCCCTGTCGCAGAACCCGGTTGGGTCGATATCCAGAACAGTAGGAGAAGCGGACCGAGGCCGTCCATGCGGCACTGTCGATATTCGCGTTGTCGGGTAGTTGATCTTCACCGAGGCCCGGCCCGGAAGCCGCCGGGCTTCGCGGGGCTCGGGCCGGGCGCATGGGGCGGGTCGGGTCAGGCGGTGAGGGTGTCGGTGTCCTTGTAGGTGACGCCGTCCTTCATGACCAGCAGGACGTTCGCGGGGTCGCCGAGGGAGCCGATGTCCTCGAGCGGGTTGCCGCGGGCGATCACGATGTCGGCGCGCTTTCCGGGTTCCAGGGTGCCGATCTCGCCCGCGCGTCCGAGGAGTTCGGCCGCCTCGCTGGTCCCGGCCAGCACCGCGCCCATCGGGGTCATGCCGCACTCCACCAGGTACCCGAGTTCCCGCAGGTTGGTGCCGTGCTCGGCGATGCCGCAGTCGGTGCCCATCGCGACCCGCACCCCGCGCTCGATGGCGCGCGGGATGTGCCGGCGCGCGACCTCCTGCCAGTGCTTCTTCTTCGCGTACGCCCAGGGCGCGGCCTTCGCCGGGTCCGGGTCGGTGTTGGCGGTGCTGAGGGTCGGGACGAGGAAGGTGCCCTGCGCCAGCATCAGGTCGATGGCCTCGTCGTCGATCTCGTAGCCGTGCTCGATGCTGGCGACGCCGCCGCGGACGGCGTTGAGTATCCCGTCGCGGCCCTGGGCGTGGGCGGCGACCTTCTTTCCCCGGTGGCCGGCGGCGATCTGCGTGATGGTGCGGATCTCGTCCTCCAGGAAACCGTCGTCGTCGGGCTGGTCGGTCGGGCTCCACACGCCGCCGGTCGCCGCGATCTTGACGCAGTCGGCGCCCTGCCGCAGCACCTCCCGTACCGCGTTGCGGCACTCGGCGATTCCGTCGGCGAGCCGCGCCATGCCGTTGGCGCTGGGGCGGCTGTCGTTGCCGGCCCGGAAGTCGCCATGGCCGCCGGTCGGGCTGAGCATGGAGACCGCGACCAGCAGCCGGGGGCCGACCAGCAGACCGGATTCGACCGCCCGCCGGTGTCCGGCGTCGGCGCCGCCGAGGTCCCGCGCGGTGGTGACGCCGGCTTCGAGCGTCTGCTTCATCCGCGGCCCGGACAGGAAGGTGAGCAGGGTGTGCGGCATGGTGGCGAGTTCGGCGTGGCTCAGCGCCGAGGTCCCGGGGGCGGCCATGTGGACGTGGCAGTCGATGAAGCCCGGAAGGATCGCGTCGCCGCGTACGTCGATGCGCCGGGTGCCGGCCGGGACGGAGCACTCCCCGGTCGGGCCCGCCCACCGGACGAGCCCGTCCTGGACGAGCACCGCTCCGTCGCGTACCGGCTCACCCCCGGTGCCGTCGATGAGCAGGCCGTTGTGCAGGAGTACGGAGGTGGAGGGGGCGGGCATGCTGGGGTTCCTTCCCTGGAGTGGGCGCGCGAGGGCGGGTCGGTGGGGCAGTCAGGCAGCGGGTCAGCGGGTCAGCGGGTCAGTCGACGGATGACCGGGGGCGGGCCACGACCGTCGCGGAGACCGCGACGAGGATCGAGACACCGGCGCAGCACCACCACACGGTGGTGTAGGCGTGGATGGTCGGGATCTCGGTGCCCTTGAAGGTGATGGCGGTGAGGATGGCCGCGAAGATCGCTCCGGCGACCGAACCGCCCACGGTCTTGGCGGTGTTGTAGATGCCGGTGGCGATGGAGGTGCGCTCCTGCGGACTGGACTCGACGATCAGGACCGGCATCGCGCTGAGCGCCAGGCCGACGCCCAGGCCGTTGATGATGTTCACCACGACGAACTGCCAGGGCTTGTCGTGGGCCTCGATCAGGAAGACGTAGCCGATCGCCATGAGGACTCCGCTGACGGCGAGGACAGCGCGGCCGCCGAGGAGTTTGAAGAGCCGGGAGGCGAACAGCGAGGCGACGAAGGCCATCACACCGGACGGCAGCATCAGCCACGCGATCCCCAGGGCGTCGTACCCGAATCCGTAGCCGAGCTTGTCACCGGGGGAGGAGACGAAGAGGACCGCGGCGGTCTGGGCGCCGAAGAGCGCGATGCCGAGCAGGAAGCTCGCCGCGTACACGGGGAACAGGGTGCGCCGCACGGAGAGCCGGATGTCGACGATCGGTTCGGCGACGCGGAGTTCGACCAGCACCCAGGCGACCAGCGTGAGGGCGGCGACGGCGAACAGCGTCATGGTGTACGTGTCGGTCCAGCCCCACTTGGGGCCCTGGGAGATGCCGAGCAGCAGGGTGGCGAGTCCGACGCTGAGGAGTCCGGCGCCGACCCAGTCGACCTTGCCCTGGGCGCGCACCTTCGACTCGGGCACGAGGAAGAAGACGACTCCGGCGCACAGGACGGTGACGGCGGCCGGAATCCACAGCACGCCGTGCACGGAGGAGATGGCCTGCCGCAGCAGTCCGGCGACGACCATGCCGGCGCTGGCGCCGAAGGTCAGCGCGCCGACGAGCATGGCGATGGCGCTGCGGCCGCCCGCGGTGTCCAGCCGGTCCCGGACCAGGCCGATCTCCAGCGGCAGCAGCGCGGCGAGCGGGCCTTGCAGGACCCGGCCGACCAGCAGCACCTCGAACGAGGGCGACAGGGCGACCAGGACCGAGCCGGCGGCGAGGCACAGGACGGCGATACGGAGCAGCCGTCTATGGCCGTACATGTCCCCGAGGCGGCCGAACAGCGGCACGGAGACCGCGGCGGCGAGGAGCTGCGCCGCGTTGACCCAGTTGAGGTCGCCCGCGCTGACGTGCAGTACGGAGCCGAGTTCCGGCAGCAGGGCCGGCATCATGCCCTGGATGATGCCGCTGGTCAGCTCGACGAAGACCAGGAAACCCACGACCGCGGCGACACGGGCGCCGTCGAGGCCGGGAGCGTCGGCGCCCGCGGTGGGCTGGGTACGCAACATGGGTTCTCCACTTGGGCACGGCCGCGCGCGCAGGCGACACGGCAGAGGGTGAGGTGAGGGTTTCGGGGTTTCGGGCGGAGCCGGGGGCGCCGCTTTCCGGGTGGCCGGGATCGGCGGGCCGGTGCTGGAGCGGCAGGTGCAGGTGCAGGTGTTGGAGCGGCCGGGGTCGGCGGGCGGCGCTGGGTGACCGGGGTGACCGGGGGTGGCCGGGGTCGGCGGGCGGTGCTGGGTGACCGGGGGTGGCCGGGGTCGGCCGGTCGGTTCCGGAGTGGCAGGTACTGGAGTGGCCGCGGTCAGGAGGCGGTACTGGGGTGGCCGGGGTCAGGCGGCCGGCTGCCGGCCGGCGTCGTTGAGCATGCGGGACACGGCCCTGATCACGGCCAGGTCGGCCGGTCCCGCGGTGATGCCGAGCGCGGCCAGCGCGGCCTCGGCACCGTCGCCGTCGCCGGGTGCGCGCGCGGGTGGCGCGGCGGGCACGGGTTCCGGCCGGGTGTGCTCCGGGTCCCGGAGCGGGGCGGGCCGTTGCCGTGGGTCCGGCGCGGCCCGGCGCAGATGCCAGGTGGTGGCGGACTGGAAGGCCTCGCCCGCGGCGATCAGGGTGTGCTCGCCGCCGCGACGAGCGACCAGTTGGAGGGAGAGCGGGAGCCCGGCCGGGTCGGCGCCCATGGGCAGCGCGAGGGCCGGGAAGCCGGTGGGGTTCCACACCGCGGTGAGGTTGAGCTCGTCACCGGGCGCGGTCTCCTGGGTGTACGGGCGCGCGCTCGCGGGCCAGGTCGGGGTGGCGATCAGGTCCACACCTCCGGGTCCGTCCATCCGCTCCAGCAGCAGCGCGGTGAGCCGTTCGCGGTTGTGCTGGACGCGCAGGTAGACGTGGGCCGGCAGGAGCGCCCCGGCGGCGGCCAGCCGGCGAAAGCCCCGGCCGTGCCCGTCCCAGTCGGCGGCGAGCCGCTCGCCGTGGACGGCGAACGCCTCGGCGAGCATGGTGACCGCGTTGACGGCGAGCAGCGCGCCGAACTCCGGAAGCTCGAACTCCCGTACCTCGGCGCCGAGTTCGCGCAGTGTCCGCAGCGCGTCCTGGAACGCGGCGCGGCACGGCGGCGTGATCGCCGGCCCGTCGAGCAGCCCGAACGGGACGCCCACGCGCAGCCCGCGCACTCCTTCGGCGGTGGGCGTGCGCGGCGCCTGCCCGGTCATCGCGTCCAGCAGGAGCCCGCAGTCGCGGGCGCTGACCGCCATCGGGCCCAGTACGTCCTGGGAGGGGCTGAGCGGCACGCAGCCGTCGTTGGGCAGCAGCCCGGAGGTGGTCTTCAGGCCGGTGGCGCCGCAGAGCGCGGCGGGCAACCGCACGCTGCCGGCCGTGTCGCTGCCGAGGGCTCCCAGGAAGAGCCCGGCGGCGATGCCCGCGCCGTTGCCGGTGCTCGATCCGCCGGTCCACCGCTCCGGGTCCCACGGGTTGCGGGGCACCGGGAACGGATGGGCGGGGTCGGGGCGGCCCATGGCGTACTCGACCATGGTGGTCTTCCCGAGGACCACCGCTCCCGCCGCGCGCAGCCGGGCGACGGCCGGCGCGTCGCACCCGCGCCACCAGAGCGGGTCGTGGACGGGGCTCTGCGCGGTGGGCGACCCCTCGACGGTGGCGAGGTTGTCCTTGACGGCGAGCGGCAGCCCGTGCAGGGCGCCGCGCTCACCCGCCGGGACACGGTCGGCGGCGTCGGCGGCCGCGAGCGCCTGTTCCGGGAAGCGCGTCACGTACACACCGAGCAGCGGATCGAGCAGTTCGGCGTCGGCGAGCGCGGACTCGACGAGTTCACGGCTGCCGACGGTGCCCGACTGCAGAGCCGAGGCGGCCTCGGCGAGGGTGGCGAAAGGCTGCGGCACGCGGCACCTCGGGGCTGGGGATGTGGCTGGATTCACTGGATTCGGTGAAGTACGGCGATGCTAGTCTCCGATCAGAAAGCGGCCCCGGATTGCATGTTTCTGTCAGATGCCAAGGCTGAATCCGGTTTTTTCCCACAGCGCCCCGGGGGCACGGACCCCAAAGGACTCCTTCATGGCTGAAAACCTGCCCTCGCTCAGCGAGCTGGACCTCGCCCTGGTCAACGCCCTGCAGATCAATCCACGCGCGCCCTGGATCGACCTGGCCAAGGCGCTGGACGTGGATGCCGCGACCGTGGCCCGGCGGTGGGAGCGGCTGCGGGCGGCCGGGCACGCCTGGGTGACGGCCTACCCGTACGGCGGTTCCGGCGCCGGCGCGCTGATCGAGATCGACTGCGCGCCCGGGCAGGCCGGAGCGGTGGCGGAACTGCTGTCGGCGGACCCGCACGCGGTGACCGTGGAGCACGCGGCGGGCGGTCGCGACCTGCTGGTCACCGCGATGGCCACCAGTTTCGGCGCGCTGTCGGGCTACATCGTGGACCGGCTCGGCACGATCCCCGGGATCACGGCGACCCGGGCGCACCTGGTCACCCGCAGCTACACGGAGGGCAGCGTGTGGCGGCTGACCAGTCTGAGCCGCTCGCAGCAGGAGGTGCTGGCCGCTTCCCGCCGGTCGGCCCTGGGGGACGGGCAGCCGCTGCCCGAGTACGCCGAGCTCGTCACGGCGATAGGGGAGAACGGCCGGATGTCGCTGAGCGAGCTGGCCGCGGAGCTCGACGTGTCGGTGAACACGGCGAGCCGCCGGCTGAACCGGCTGCTGGAATCGGGCCGGCTGGTGCTCCGCTGCGACCTGGCCCGCTCGCTGTCCGGTTCACCGGTCGCGGTGACCTTCTTCGGCTCCGCGCCCGCCGAGCACCTGGACGCCACCGCGCGCGAGCTGGCCAAGCTCCCGGAGATCAGGCAGTGCCTGGGGCTGGCCGGGCCGCAGAACCTGATCGCGACGGTCTGGGTCGCCTCCCTGGTCGACGCCCAGGCCCTGGAGGTGCGCCTCGCCACCACCCTGCCGCATCTGCGCATAGTCGACCGTGCGGTCGCGCTGCGTGCGGTCAAGCTGATGGGACGCCTGCTGGACCCGGACGGCCGCGCGATCGGGTTCGTGCCCATCAACCTCCTGGAGTGACAGCCGGCCGCGCGCTCACGATCGCGGTGGCGCGTCAGCCGCGGTCAGACGCTGGGGAGTTCGCCGGTGCGTATCGCGGTGATGAACGCGGTCCAGGCGGTGGGCGTGAAGGCGAGAGCGGGACCGTGGGGGTTCTTGGAGTCGCGGACGGGGACGGTGCCCTGCACGGCGAGGCGGGAGGGCGCCCACTCGACGCAGTTGCCGCCCTCGCCGCCGCTGTAGCTGCTCTTGATCCAGGCGGTGCCGGTGGGGTCGGGGGTGTGGCTCATCTGGTGTGCTCCTCCGCGATGCTTCGGATGAGGGACAACGAGTCCTGCGGGGACGCGGCCGCGGCGCGGAGCCGGTCGTACGCCGTCCTGGCGCTCTCCACCGCCTCCGCGGACTCGTCCACATGTCCCGCGTTGCGGGTCTCGGAGTACACCACCCGCGTCCCGTCCCATGACGACAGTAGGATAAAGGGCGCGGAAGATGTCGGGGCTCCCGCCGAGAAGGGCAGGACCTGCACGGTGATGTTCGGGTTCGCCGCCCGCAGCACCAGGTGCTCCAACTGCGCGGCCATCACGGCCCGTCCGCCGACCTCCGTGCGCAGCACCGCCTCGTGCAGGATCACCCACAGCAGCGGTGGCCGCTTGCCCTCCATCACGCGGTACCGCTGCCGCCTCGCCTCGACCCGCGTCTCGATCTGCCCGTCGTCCTCGCGGGGGTTGGCCGCGCGGAAGGTCGCCTCCGCGTACTCCGGAGTCTGCAACATGCCCATCAGTAAGGTGCTTGAGTAGTCGCAGATCTCCTTCGCGCCCTGCTCCAGCTTCACGTACGGCACGAACCAACCCGCGTGGCCGCGCTCGGTCACCCGCTCCCGTAACCGCGTGAAGAAGCCCGACGTCCCGAAGATGCGGTCGCACGCCTTCACGAACTGCTCCGACGCGAGGAGCTGCCCGCTCTCCACCCGGGTCACGTAAGGCCGTTCGTACCCCGTCTGCTCGGCGAGCTGCTGCTGCGTCAATCCCAGGTGCTCCCGGGCGAATCTGACCTCCTGGCCCAGATACGCCGCGCCGTCCTTCCGGCCTTGCTGCCACCGGTCCTTCTCCTGAATGTCCGTCACTTCGGCACCCCCGAAACGTCGATGGTTCCGAACCGTTCGGAACCAGTTCACCCCTGGTCGGCCAGGGCCGTCCCCGCAAAGCTGACCGAGACGGGCCGACCTCGGAAGGACGATCGTCCGATTCCCTCCGCATTTGAGAGCTTATGGGCCGATCGAGCCCGCAGGGAAGGAAAACGAACGCAATTAGCTCTTTCGAGCTAACGTTCGATATCCGCCGCTCCGTCATGCCTCCCCGACACCTCGTCATGTCCTCCCACACCGCCTGGACATGCCGCGGCCCCCGCCCTCCGGGGTGAGCCGGGGGACGGGGGCCGAGGTCGAGCGGGGAAGCGGTCGAGCGGGGAAGCGGGGGAAAGGCGTCAGGCGCCCGGGCGGACGGGGATGGAGGTGAAGGTGGGGGAGGGGGCGGGGTCCTGGAAGAAGTCGTTGCCCTTGTCGTCGACGACGACGAACGCCGGGAAGTCCTCGACCTCGATCTTCCAGACGGCCTCCATCCCGAGTTCCGCGTATTCGAGGACGTCGACCTTCTTGATGCAGTCCTGAGCGAGGCGGGCCGCGGGGCCGCCGATGGAGCCGAGGTAGAAACCGCCGTGCGCGGCACACGCGTCGGTGACCTGCTGGGAGCGGTTGCCCTTGGCGAGCATGACGAACGAGCCGCCGGCGGCCTGGAACTGCTCGACGTACGCGTCCATGCGGCCGGCCGTGGTGGGCCCGAAGGACCCGGAGGCGTATCCCTCGGGGGTCTTCGCGGGGCCCGCGTAGTAGACGGCGTGGTCGCGCAGGTACTGCGGCATCTCCTCGCCCGCGTCCAGCCGTTCCTTGATCTTGGCGTGCGCGATGTCGCGCGCGACGACCAGCGGCCCGGAGAGCGAAAGCCGGGTCTTGACCGGGTACTTGGTCAACTCGGCGCGGATCTCGTCCATCGGCCGGTTGAGGTCGATGCGGACCACGTCGTCGTCGAGGTGCTCGTCGGTGGTCTCCGGCAGGAAGCGCGCCGGGTCGGTCTCCAACTGCTCCAGGAAGACACCCTCCGCGGTGATCTTCGCGAGCGCCTGGCGGTCGGCGGAGCAGGACACCGCGATCGCCACCGGGCAGGACGCGCCGTGCCGCGGCAGCCGCACCACGCGCACGTCGTGGCAGAAGTACTTCCCGCCGAACTGCGCCCCGATCCCGATCTTCTGGGTCAGCTCGAAGACCTGCTGCTCCAGCTCCTTGTCCCGGAAGCCGTGCCCGGCCGGGGACCCTTCGGCGGGCAGCTCGTCGAGGTAGTGCGCGGAGGCGTACTTCGCCGTCTTCAGCGCGAACTCCGCGCTGGTGCCGCCGACCACGATCGCCAGGTGGTACGGCGGGCAGGCGGCCGTACCCAGCGAGCGGATCTTCTCCTCCAGGAAGCGCATCATCGACGCCTCGTTCAGCACCGCCTTCGTCTCCTGGTAGAGGAAGGACTTGTTGGCGCTGCCACCGCCCTTCGCCATGAACAGGAACTTGTACGCGCCGCCGTCGGTGGCGTACAGCTCGATCTGGGCGGGCAGGTTGGAGCCGGTGTTCTTCTCCTCCCACATGGTCAGCGGGGCCATCTGGGAGTAGCGCAGGTTCAGCTTGGTGTACGCGTCGTAGATGCCGCGGGAGAGCGCTTCCTCGTCGCCGCCCTCGGTCAGCACCTGCTGGCCGCGCTTGCCCATCACGATCGCGGTGCCGGTGTCCTGGCACATCGGGAGCACGCCGGCCGCCGCGATGTTCGCGTTCTTCAGCAGGTCCAGGGCGACGAAGCGGTCGTTCGGGCTGGCCTGCGGGTCGTCGAGGATGCGGCGGAGCTGGGCGAGGTGGGTCGGGCGCAGGTAGTGCGAGATGTCGTGCATGGCCTCGGCGGCCAGGCGCCGCAGCGCCTCGGGCTCCACCTTCAGGAAGGTGCGGCCGTCCGCCTCGAACGTGCTGACGCCTTCGGCGGTGACCAGGCGGTACGAAGTGGGGTCCGCACCGAGCGGAAGCAGATCCGTATAGGTGAACTCGGGCATATGCGGCAATCCTCACTCGGCTGCGTCGACGCTGAAGCATATTCAGAGTAATTCCCCCGCACCCCGCCTCCGCCGCGGGGCCGGGTCCCCCGGCGGAGGGCCCGCCGGGCGTCGCGGGGCCCTGGCCGAGGTGGTACGGGGCGCCCTCGCCGAAGCCGGTGCGGGCCGATTTCCCGCGCCCCCTAAGGGAGCGCTCAGGGGGCCCTCGGGGTAGTCGCGATCTATCGCGTCTGTGGACGGCTGTGTACGGTGGTCGGGTGGACGAATCGCCGCTCCAGAAGCGCTCGCAGCCCGCGGAAACGCCCGACCGCCCCAGCCCGGCGACCAGCCCCGCCGCCCCGGCGGTCCCGCAGACGGCCGGCGGCGCCCTGCGAGCCTCGGACGCCGACCGCGACCGGATCGCCGACATCCTGCGCGAGGCCCTCGCCGAGGGCCGCCTCGACGCGGAAGAGCACTCCGAGCGGCTGGACCGGGTCTACGCCGCGAAGACCGTCGGCGAACTGGAGCCGCTGGTAGGGGACCTGCCCGCGGGCCGGGTGACCGCCGCGGCGGCGCCCTCGGCCGCGGCGCGCTCGTACGCGGGCGAGCCGCTTGGCGAGAACCCCACCCTGGTCGGCATCCTCAGCGGGGCGGAACGCAAGGGCCGTTGGCGGGTCGGCAACCGGATCACCGCGGTCGCGGTCATGGGCGGGATCGAGATCGACCTGACCGAGGCGACGTTCACCTCGCCGGAACTGGTCATCCACTGCACCGCGGTCATGGGTGGCATCAGCATCAAGGTCCCGGAGAACGTCACGCTGCAAGGCAGTGGCGTGATCGGCATCATGGGCGGCGCCGACGTGCGGGCCTTCGAGGCCCCCGACCCGCACGCGCCGACGGTCCGGGTCGTGGGCGTCGCCTTCTGGGGTGGGGTCGAGGCCAAGGCCAAGCGCGGCAAGAAGGTCGTCGACTGGGCGAAGAAGCGGCTCGAAGGCTGACGGTGGTGGCCGCGGTGACGGCGTACGTGGGTGACGGTGGCGGCCGGTACGGCACGGCCGGACGTCACTTGACCCGGTTTTCTGGTCCGTTCCGACCGACCCGACACGGCTGACGCCGCCCTGACGCGGACGCCGGCCCGCCCCTCCCTTGCGGCTCGCACGCGAAGCCCGGCTCCGACTCCTCGCCCCAACTCCCGCCCGCCCCCGGCATTCCGGACGACCCGGGCGGCGCACGCCGGAGCGATGGTCGTACGCGGGAACGAACACGGTGCGCATGAAGTCGCGCACAGCGGGTAGGGGAACGGCACGCCGCCGCACGGCAGCTCCGCCCAGCTTCGCCCGGGCGCCGGGCAGCGACGGGCAAGCGTGGCAATCTCCCCCAGAGCCGCGCCTGGGGGACCCCCAACGCCGTCGTCAGGAGTTTCCCGTGCTTCAACCGATCGAGCCCGCCACGGACCTCACGCTCCCGCCCGGACACCCGCGGGATCTGGGCGGCCCCTGGCACTCGGAGGCCGCCTGCCGAAGCGACGAGGCGGGGCTGTTCTTCGCTCCGTCGAAGGAGCCGACGGCGGCCCGCCTGTCGCGCGAGGAAGCCGCCAAGCGGGTCTGCGCGCGGTGCCCGGTGATGCTCGAATGCCGTGAACACGCCCTGCTCCAGCCGGAGCCGTACGGAGTGTGGGGCGGCATGACCGCCGCCGAGCGCCGCGTGGTGCTCGCCCGCAGGCGCCGTCGCGAGGTCGAACTCCAGCACGCGGCCCCCCGCATCGCCGCCGCCGGCTGAGCACCGCCGGCCGCGGGTGGCGGTCGGCGGTGCCCACAAGGAGTTGTCCAGGGAGCCGTCCAGGAGTCGTCCAGGAGCCGTCAGGACACCAGCGAGGACCGTAGATCGCCCATCGGGACGGAGAAGACGATCCGCTGCCGTACCACCGTGCCGGTCGTCGGGTACGTGCCGTCCGGGGCCGCGGCCCACTCCGTCTGCGCCCAGACCTGGTTCTGGTCGGCCATGAAGGTCATCCCCTCCGAGTGTTGTGCCCAGGAATGCTCGGCGGCGGTGCCGGCGCTGGTGCTGCCGCCGGTCGAGGTGGTCTCGTGTGCCGCGGTCTGCGCTCCGGTGGCAGGCAGCGGAACCCGCCATGGAATGCCGTGTACCCCCGGACTGCCCAGCGAATCAGCGGTGTAGACGACTCTCTCGCCGTTCTCGGTCTGATTCAGCGTGCCTTGGATGCCGACGATGTCCGTGTCGTACACGTCGATCGGATCGGCGTGGCCGGCGCTGTTCACGGCGATGGGCATCAGGCGGCTGGTCGGCGCGAGCTTGTAGCGCCAGATCCGGGAGGTCGCCCCGACCGTACCCGAGGAGACCCACTCGTTGGCGACCAGCGTGTAGGGGTCCTGCGACCGGTCCATGGACAGCCCGTCGAAGCAGGGCAGCCGGTCGGCGCTGTGGTCGTTGTAGGAGCAGGCCGAGGTGACGCCGTACGACCCGATGGCCGGCCAGAAGTACTGGTAGCCGTGGGCCGACACCTGGCTGCCGTTGTGGCCGATCCAGGAGGCGTTGGTGTTCGCCTGGTAGATGTGCTTGGTCGAGAAGACGTAGATCGCGTTGTGGTGCGGGTCGCCGTCGAGCGACGCGGTGACCAGCAGCTTGTCGCCCCACCACACCATGCCGCCCATGTGCGAGGGGAAGCGGGTGAAGTTCGTGCCGCCGGCGGTGGGGATGACCGGCAGCACCCACCGGTAGCCGAGCTTGTTCGGCGACCCGTCGGTGTCGTTGATCACCGCGATGCGCCCCATGGCGGTGGTCTTGGGGGCGCTGGCCCAGCCGGAGAGCAGCACGCGGTCGGTTCCCCACAGGCCGTCGCTGTCGGCGTCGCCGGAGGAGGTCATGCCCTGCGGCGAAAAGCTCTGCGTGGCGGCGTCGCCGGCGTCCCAGCAGTAGGCGCTGCTCGCGGTCGGGGTGAGGGGCACGGTGTCCTTCTCGTCGGCGGTGCAGTCGCCGCCGGTGACCGTGTGCAGGTGGTGGTTCACGGTGTTCGCGATGGTGTGGATGCTGCTGTTGGCGAAGGTGTCGTCCATCGCCTGCTGCGACGCGTCCGACACGCGGTGCACCGTCAGTTCGAGTTTCGCCGCCGCCGCGGCCGAGGCGCGGACCGCCTTGCCCGGGGTTCCGGGCGACGCGCTCGCCGAGCCCGCGGCGCCCAAGGAGGCGAGGCCGAGCGCGAGCGCCGCGATCCCCACCGCCGTGACGCGGCCGGTCAACCGCCACCTGCCCGCCCGGGACCGCCCCTCGCGGGTCCCCGTCCCGGTCCTTGTCCCCCTCGTCGTCCCTGTCTTCCCTGCCTTTGTCTCCGGTGCTCTTCCGTCCCCGTCGACACGCTTCACTGGTACGCCTCTCCGTCGCCTTCAGTCGGGCGGACGGATGCCCCCGCGTCCAAGTTCCCCACGTGGACACCCCCCGGCGAAGGGGAACGCTATCGCGCCGGGTGGCAGCGGTGAAGGGCGTCACGGTCGGGTGCGGGACCGGGGCCTCACGTACATACGTACGCACGCACGCACGCGTACGCGTGGCCGAGGGACGCAGGCGGCCGGCGACGCGGGCGCGCCACCCGTCGCGACGGATGGCGGGCAGCGCCCGGCCCGGCTCGCCTGGCGTCCTCTTCCCCTACCGGGGCGGTCGGTCGGCGGTCGGTCGGCCGTGAACAGGCGGGGAGCAGGCGGGGAGCAGGCGGGGAGCAGGCGGTCAGTTCGCCCGGTCGAAGTCGATCGCGCTGTACGCCCGCAGCTTCGACAGCCGGTGCACCGAGTCGATCTGCCGGATCGTGCCGGACTTCGACCGCATCACCAGGGAGGAGGTGGTGGCCGTCTCCGCCCGGTAGCGCACGCCGCGCAGCAGTTCGCCGTCGGTGATGCCGGTCGCCACGAAGAACACGTTGTCGCCGCTGACCAGGTCCGTGGTGTGCAGCACGCGGTCCAGGTCGTGGCCCGCGTCCAGCGCCTTGCGCCGCTCCGCGTCGTCCTTCGGCCACAGCCGGCCCTGGATCGTGCCGCCCATGCAGGCCATCGCGCAGGCGGTGATGATGCCCTCCGGGGTGCCGCCGATGCCCAGCAGCATGTCGACGCCGGTGCCTTCGCGGGCCGCCATGATCGCGCCCGCCACGTCGCCGTCCGCGATGAACTTGATCCGCGCGCCGGTCTCCCGGATCTGCCGGGCCAGCTCGTCGTGGCGCGGCCGGTCGAGCACCACGACCGTCACGTTCTCGGGGGCGATGCCCTTCGCCTTCGCCACCCGGCGGATGTTCACCGCGGGCGGCGCGGTGATGTCCACGAACTCGGCCGCCTCCGGGCCGACCACCAGCTTGTCCATGTAGAAGACCGCCGACGGGTCGTACATCGTGCCGCGGTCGGCCGCCGCGAGCACCGACACGGCGTTCGGCATGCCCTTGGCGGTCAGCGTGGTGCCGTCCACCGGGTCCACGGCGACGTCGCACTCCGCACCCGTGCCGTCGCCGATCCGCTCGCCGTTGTAGAGCATCGGCGCTTCGTCCTTCTCGCCCTCGCCGATGACGACCACGCCGTTCATCGACACGGTGTGCACGAGGGTGCGCATGGCCTTGACGGCGGCGCCGTCCGCTCCGTTCTTGTCGCCTCGGCCCACCCAGCGGGCCGAGGCCATCGCGGCGGCCTCGGTGACCCGGACCAGTTCCAGGGCGAGGTTGCGGTCGGGTGCCTCCGGACTCACTTCGAGCTGCGGAGGCAAGTGCTGTTCGGTCATCACGCGCACCTTTCTGTACGGGGACGGCCGGAAAATGAGGGTGCTGCGACCTTATCGGGTGAACTGCAAATCTGAGCAGGGGACATGTCACATGAGCAGCCGCCAACTCTTCGGGTACCCGGCGGACGGGCCGCAAACGCCCATGGGGGACGATAGGGCGCGTGGCAGCGGACAAGCGTGGTGGCAACAAGACGATCCGGGACCTGGTCCTGTCGATGCTCGTGCTCGGGGTCGTCGTCTACCTGATCTATCTGTTCATCCCGCACGACTCCAAGGAGACCCCGGTCAAGACGGAGACCGTCGGGTACAGCGTGGAGCTCAAGCAGGCGAGGCGGGACGCGCCCTACCCGGTGGCCGGCCCCGAAGGGCTCAGCGCGAAGTGGCACGCCACCTCCGTCACGTACTCCGCGGGCGACCGCCGCAACGTGACCTGGCACCTCGGTTTCATCGACCCCGACCAGCAGTACGTGGCGCTGGAGCAGTCCAACGGCGACCCGACCGGGTTCATCAGCCAGGTGACGATCAACGCGCACCGCGACGCAGGACGTACGGTCGCGGTCGGCGGGGCGAGCTGGCAGTACTACACCGGCGGGCGTTACGACGCGCTGGTGCGCGAGGAGAAGGGCGTCACCACGGTGGTGCTCGGTACGGCGCCGGACGCCCAGCTCCAGCGGTTCGCGGCGACCCTCAAGCCGTAAGCGGCTTCCGGCCCGCCGGCGCCCTCAGGCCGTGGGCCGGACCTTGCCGTGGGCGGGGCCTTGCCGTGGGCCGGACCTTGCCGTGCGCGGGTGGGGCGCTATTCGGGCTCGGCGCTCTCCGCCTCTTCGGGGTCCTCCGCTGCCAGCGCGGCGTCCAGCCGGGCCCGGGCGCCCTCCAGCCAGCGCCGGCAGACCTTCGCCAGCTCCTCGCCCCGCTCCCACAAGGCGAGCGACTCCTCCAAGGTCGCGCCGCCCGCTTCCAGGCGGCGCACCACGTCCACGAGCTCGTCGCGGGCCTGTTCGTAGCCGAGTACGGCGCTGGTGGATTCCTCGTCTGCCATGCCCGCAAGCCTAGGGCGTACCGCGGACACTCCCGGGCGGCGCGGAGCGAGGTCGCTCCGGGGACCGGATCTCCAGCATCAGGCACCCCGTCCTCGTCCGGTAGGGGCCGTGCGGCATGCCCGGGGGGCGGGAGGCGTAGTGCCCCGCGGTGAAGGTGCGGCCGAGGGTGAGGTCCTCCAACTCGCCCTCCAGCAGGTACACCTCCTCGTAGTAGGGGTGCCGGATCACGCCCGCCGCGGAGGTGTCGAGCCCGGGCTCCCAACGGGCCAGCCGGGTCTGCTCGACCGCCGGATCGGGCCCGGCGGACAGCGGCCGCTCGCTCACCCCGGGCGCGCCCTCGGCCGCGCGCCACGGCACCCCCGCCGTGTCGTGGAACTCGCGCTCGTCCTTCATCGCCCGCCCTCTTCCGGCATCAGCCCGCCCTCTTCCGCTCGGTTCGCGCTTCAGTTCCCCTGGACCCGCACCGTGAAGTCGCCGTCCGCGACGCGGGCGCGCAGCGTGTCGCCGTCGGCGACCTCGGCCGGGTCTCGGACCGCCGCGCCGTCCTCGCGCTGGAGGACCGCGTAGCCGCGGCGGAGGGTGGCCGCGGGGGAGAGGGCGACGACGCGGGCGAGGGTGTGGGTGAGATCGGCGTCGGCCCGGTCGAGCAGGTGCCCCAGGGTGCGCCGGGCCCGGTCCACCCGGTCGGCGACCTCCGCCTCGCGCTGCTCGACCATCCGGTACGGCGCCGCGAGGGCGGGACGGCTGAGCGCCGCCTCAAGGCCGCGCTCCTCCCGGTCGAGGATGCCGCGCAGCACCCGCAGCGCCCGGTCCCGTACCAACTGGACGCGGGCCAGCTCCTCCCGCACGTCCGGCACGATCCGCTTGGCGGCGTCCGTGGGGGTGGACGCGCGCAGGTCGGCGACCAGGTCGAGCAGCGGCGTGTCCGGCTCGTGCCCGATCGCGGAGACCACCGGGGTGCCGCACGCCGCGACCGCCCGCACCAGCCGCTCGTCGGAGAACGGCAGCAGGTCCTCCACGCTGCCCCCGCCGCGCGCCACCACGATGACGTCGACCTCCGGATGGGCGTCGAGCTGCTGCACCGCCTCGACCACCCGGGGGACCGCGGCCGCGCCCTGCACGGGGACGTTCCGCACCTCGAAGCGGACGGCGGGCCAGCGCAGCCGCGCGTTCTCCCGTACGTCCCGCTCGGCGGCCGAGGCGCGGCCGGTCACCAGGCCGATCAGCCCGGGCAGGAACGGCAGCGGGCGCTTGCGGTCCGCCGCGAAGAGCCCCTCGGCCGCCAGCGACTTCTTCAACTGCTCCAGCCGCGCCAGCAGTTCGCCCATCCCGACCGGCCGGATCTCGCTCGCCCGCAGCGACAGAGTGCCCCGCGGTCCGTACCACTCCGGTCTGGCGTGCACCACGACCCGCGCGCCCTCGCCGACCACGTCGGCCACCTGTTCGTACACCGCGCGGTAGCAGGTCACGGACAACGACGTGTCGTGCGACGGGTCGCGCAGCGTCAGGAACACCACCCCGGCACCCGGGCGGCGGGAGAGCTGCGTGATCTGGCCCTCCACCCACACCGCGCCGAGCCGGTCGATCCACCCGCCGATCAGCCGCGACACCTCGCCGACCGGAATCGGCGCTTCCGCCGAGGTGTTCAGAGCCATACCCGCACCTTAGTGCGCCCCGCCGACACCCCACCCCGCCCCGGAGGCGGCCCCGTACGATGGACCGCATGACCTCTGACTCCACCCGCCGTGTCCTCCTCGCCGCCCCCCGCGGGTACTGCGCGGGTGTGGACCGTGCCGTCATCACCGTCGAGAAGGCGCTGGAGCAGTACGGCGCCCCGGTCTACGTCCGCAAGCAGATCGTGCACAACAAGTACGTGGTGCAGACCCTGGAGAAGAAGGGCGCCGTCTTCGTCGACGAGACGGAGGAGGTGCCCGAGAACGCGATCGTGATCTTCTCCGCGCACGGCGTGGCCCCGGTCGTGCACGAGGAGGCCGCCCAGCGCAGCCTCGCCTCCATCGACGCGACCTGCCCGCTGGTCACCAAGGTGCACAAGGAAGCCGTCCGCTACGCCGGCGAGGACTACGACATCCTGCTCATCGGCCACGAGGGCCACGAAGAGGTCGTCGGCACCATGGGCGAGGCGCCCGAGCGCATGCACCTGGTCGACGGCCCCGCCGACGCGGCCAAGGTGAAGGTGCGCGACGAGTCCAAGGTGGTCTGGCTCTCGCAGACCACGCTCTCGGTCGACGAGACGATGGAGACCGTGGACGCCCTCAAGGAGCGCTTCCCGCGGCTGGTCTCGCCGCCGAGCGACGACATCTGCTACGCCACGCAGAACCGCCAGGTCGCGGTGAAGCAGATCGCCGCCGACGCCGACCTGGTGATCGTGGTCGGCTCCCGCAACTCCTCCAACTCCATCCGGCTGGTCGAGGTCGCGCTGCAGGCCGGCGCCGGCGCGTCGTACCTGGTGGACTTCGCCGAGGAGTGCGAGGACGGCTGGCTGGAGGGCGTGCGCACGGTCGGCGTGACCTCGGGCGCGTCCGTGCCGGAGGTGCTGGTCGACGGGGTGCTGGAGTGGCTGGCCGCCCGCGGCTTCGACGACGTGTCGGTGGTGACCTCCGCGCAGGAGTCCATCCAGTTCTCGCTGCCGAAGGAACTGCGCCGGGATCTGCGTGCGGAGGCCGTCCAGCGGGAATCGGCCAAGAGGTGAGCGGTTCCACCCACCTTTAACCTGGGGGCCATGAACATGTTCGGTGTGGACATCGGCGGTACGGGAATCAAGGGCGCTCCGGTCGATCTCGACCGGGGCGACCTGTCGGACGAGCGGCACAAGGTGCCCACCCCGCAGCCGGCGACACCGGAGGGTGTCGTCGAGGGCGTGGCCGAGGTGGTCGAGCACTTCGGCCACAAGGGCCCGCTCGGCGTGACCTTCCCCGGCGTCGTGGTGGACGGCGTGACCCGCACCGCCGCCAACATGGACAGCGGCTGGGTGGGCGTGGACGCGCGGAAGCTGATCAGCGAGCGGCTGAGCCTTCCGGTGGTGATCCTCAACGACGCGGACGCCGCGGGGGTCGCCGAGATGACCTTCGGGGCCGGCCGCGGCCGCGGCGGCACCGTCATGCTGCTCACCCTCGGCACCGGGATCGGCAGCGCGCTGTTCGTGGACGGGCACCTGGTGCCCAACACCGAGCTGGGCCACCTGGAGCTGCACGGCCACGACGCGGAGAAGCGCGCGTCGGTCAAGGCCCGTGAGGACGAGGATCTGAGCTGGGAGCACTGGGCGCACCGGCTGAAGAAGTACCTCGCGCACGTGGAGATGCTCTTCTCGCCCGACCTGTTCGTGATCGGCGGCGGGGTGAGCCGGAAACCCGACAAGTTCCTGCCGCTGATCCACGGGATCAGCGCGGAGATCGTCCCCGCGGAGTTGCAGAACAACGCGGGGATCGTCGGCGCCGCGATGGCTGCCGCAAAGCTCTGACCGCCACGATCGCGGCGGCGAGCACCGTACCGGTGTAGAGCCAGCCGGTCATCAGGGCCAGGCCGGTGAAGACCCCGACCACGTGCCCGAGCAGGCTGCCGTCGCCGCTGTCGGCCGTCAGGGTGATGCCCACCGCGAACGCGATGGGCGCCGCCACCGGCGCCGCCACCAGGTCGTACGGCCGGACGTACACCGCCGCGGCGATGCACACGGCGATGAAGACCAGCCCGAAGAGGACGCCGGGGCCGTCGAAGAGCAGGGAGTCGGCGGCCCCGCCGAGCACCGTCACCACGGTGGTCAGGGCGCCCGTGCCGAGGCCGGTCAGGCGGGGGCGGGGGCGGGGCAGGGTCCGCAGCCGGTGCGCGGCCGCCGCGAGCCGGTTGCTCGGCCGGGGCGGCGCGGACGCGGATGGCGTGGCCGAGGCCGCGGTCGATCCGGACGCCGCCGCCGAGGCTGCCGGCGCCGCCTTCGGCGGGAGGGCGGCGGGGACCTGGCGGGCGGTGGTGCTCGTACGCGCAGTGTGTTGCTCCACCTACTCAACGTAGGCGGGTTGCGCTGGTCGCGCAGGTCCGGGACACGCGGATTCGCTCGCCTGGGCCCTCTGTTCGAAGTGCTCCGTTCGAGTGAGGCGGGGTTGACGCGGGGGTGGTGGGCGGTGGTCGGGTGGGCGTCCCGCCGGTGGTGCGGCGGCCCGTAGACTGGTCGGCGCCAGCCCCCACCTCCTGCCCACGGGAAGTCGTCACGTGTCGCTCTCCATCGGAATCGTCGGCCTGCCGAATGTCGGCAAGTCGACGCTCTTCAACGCCCTGACCAAGAACGACGTGCTGGCGGCCAACTACCCGTTCGCCACCATCGAGCCCAACATCGGCGTGGTCGGCGTGCCCGACCCCCGGCTGCACCGGCTCGCCGAGATCTTCGACTCGGCCCGGGTGCTCCCCGCCACCGTGGACTTCGTCGACATCGCCGGCATCGTCCGCGGTGCCTCGGAAGGCGAGGGCCTGGGCAACAAGTTCCTCGCGAACATCCGGGAGTCCGACGCGATCTGCCAGGTGATCCGCGCCTTCAAGGACGAGAACGTGGTCCACGTGGACGGCAAGGTCTCGCCCCGCGACGACATCGAGACGATCAACACCGAGCTGATCCTCGCCGACCTGCAGTCCGTGGAGAAGGCGATCCCGCGCCTGACCAAGGAATCGCGGATGCAGAAGGACAAGGCGAAGGTGCTGGCCGCGGCCGAGGCCGCGCAGACGATCCTCGCCGCCGGCGACACCCTCTTCGCCCACGGCATCACGAAGGACACCGAGCAGGGCGCCCTCCTGCACGAGCTGCACCTGCTCACCACGAAGCCGTTCCTCTACGTCTTCAACGTCGACGAGGACGAGCTCACCGACGAGGCGTTCAAGGACGAGCAGCGCGCCCTGATCGCCCCCGCCGAGGCGATCTTCCTCAACGCCAAGCTCGAAGCCGACCTGGCCGAACTCGACGACGCCGAGGCCCTCGAACTCCTCCAGTCCGTCGGCCAGGAGGAGCCCGGGCTCGCCACCCTCGCCCGGGTCGGCTTCAACACCCTCGGGCTCCAGACCTACCTCACGGCCGGCCCCAAGGAGTCCCGCGCCTGGACCATCAAGCGCGGCGCCACCGCCCCCGAGGCGGCGGGCGTGATCCACACCGACTTCCAGAAGGGCTTCATCAAGGCCGAGGTCATCTCCTTCGACGACCTCGTGACCACCGGCTCCGTCGCCGAAGCCCGCGCGAAGGGCAAGGCCCGCATGGAGGGCAAGGACTACGTCATGCAGGACGGCGACGTGGTGGAGTTCCGCTTCAACGTGTAGCCGCATCATTTGCTGCATGTGCGCTGATTTCGTCGAATGTGCAGGTCGGAAGGGGTCGGACTCGGGCGAGTCCGACCCTTCTGCGTTCCGGTGCCGGCTTCTGGGCGCCTCGCGGCGGTCGCTTCAACCGCCCGGGTGTACGGGCGAACGTGGAGTGTCGCTTTCACGTGCCGCGCTATTGAAGCGCTGATCCGCCGGATCGACCGCAGGCTTGAGCGGGGGCCTTGCCTTCCCGTGCTGGTTCTGTGCTGGCTTGAGCCTCGCAGAACCGCGTTTTCGCAGGTGAGACGTCTTGAGGACGTCCACGGTGGGGCCGCACAGGAGCGTCAGGTCCTCGGGGTCGGAGGGGGAGCGGTGCACGGGCCGGCGGCAGCCTGAACGGCGACGTCGCCGTGTGCGTCGTGGCGGGGTGCCGGTCAGCGGGTGAACACGGTGCGCCGTCCGGGCTGCGCTCCGTTGGTCGTCGCGTCGATGTGGGCGGAGCCGGTCGGCGGGTCGGTCATCTTCCCGTGCCCTTCATGCGGGCGTGGACGTTGTCATATCTTGCGTGCCGATGACGGAGAGCAGGCTCAGCTGGGCCGCGCCTTCGGTGCCGGGTGGGGCGCTGAACCACAGCAGGCGCTGGCGTCCGTCCTCACTGAACAGGCTCTGGCAGTCCAGCTCGATGACGCCCAGGGCGGAATGGACTATGCGTTTGTGGTCGGTTCGCCGGAGGGCGACGTCGTGGGTGTCCCACAGGGTGGCGAACTCCCGGCTGCGTCCGCGCAGCACGGCGACCATCCGGGTCACCTCGGTGTCGCTGCCGCGGCGGGCGGCGACCGCCTGGAGGTCGGCGACGAAGACCCGGGAGTGGTGGGGGTGGTCCTCGGGCGGGTAGAGGGTCCGGGCCTGGGGGTCGGTGAACCAGCGGTGGACGAAGCTCGCCTCAAGACCGCGCAGTGCCGGGGGCCGGCCCACGAGTGCGGCGGCCAGCGGGTTCTGGACGAGGGTTTCGTGCAGGTCGGTGATGACCTGGGCAGGAGTGGTGGTGAGCTGGTCCAGCAGGCCGAGCAGACCAGGCTGGACATGTGCGGTCGGGCCGTGCGCCGCCGGGGGGATCGGACGGTCGGCGAGGTGGAACAGATGGTCGCGTTCGTCGCCGTTCAGCCGCAGCGCCCGGGCCAGCACGGCCAGGACCTGGGCCGAGGGCTGGGCGCCGCGTCCGCGTTCCAGCTCGGTGTAGTAGTCCGCGGACAGCCCGGCCAGATGGGCTACCTCCTCGCGCCGCAGACCGGGCACCCGGCGCCGCGGGCCGGTGGGCAGGCCGACGTCGGACGGGCGGACCCGGCCGCGCCGGGACTTGAGGAACGCGGCGAGTTCGGAATGGTTCACGTCTCCTATCGTCGCGCCCACCGGTGGACGCGAGCCAGGGGATGGCAACCCCTGGGTGCGGACAGCCCTGGCTGGGGCGGGCACGCCGAACCACTCTGGAGCCACGAGCGGGGCACCGCACCGACGCCCCTGGCCGTGATCCCTCTGTCGCGGCATCCCCTTTCCCGCACCTCCAGCAGGAGTGTTCATGTCTGCCCAGGAACCCGTGGACCGCCACGCCACGCCCGATCCCCGCGCCGATCGGCTCCGCGTCGCCATCGTCACGGGCGGCTCCCGCGGGATCGGCCGCGCGACGGTGAGCCGACTGGCCGCCGACGGATTCGCCGTCGTGGTCGGCTACGCGGGCAACCGCGAACTGGCCGAGGCCGCCGTCAAGGACGTCACCGCCGGCGGCGGCAGCGCGATCGGTGTCCAGGCGGACGTCGCCGACGAGCAGCAGATCTCCGCTCTGTTCGCCACCGCGGAGGCCGAGTTCGGCGGCGTCGACGTCGTCGTCCACGCGGCCGGCCGGGTTTTGCTGGCACCCATCGCCGAACTGGACCTGGCGGAGCTGGACGCGCTCCACCGCACCAACATCCGCGGGACCTTCGTCGTCGCCCAGCAGGCCGCACGGAAGATCCGCAGCGGTGGCGCGGTCGTCACCTTCTCCACGTCCGTGGTGGGCCTGGCCTTCCCCGGATACGGCGCCTACAGCGCCAGCAAGGGCGCCGTCGAAGCACTCACGCTCATCCTCGCGCGGGAGCTGCGCGGCCGGAACATCACCGTCAACGCCGTGGCCCCCGGCCCCACCGCCACCGATCTGTTCCTCGACGGCAAGGACGATCAGACCATCGCCCGGCTGGCCGCCCAGCCCCCACTGGAGCGCCTCGGTACCCCCGCCGACATCGCCGAAGTCGTCGCCTTCCTCGCCTCCCCGGCCGGCCACTGGATCAACGGCCAGATCATCCGCCCCAACGGCGGCATCATCTGACGGCCCCGTGCCCGGTGTCGGCACCCGGCTGATACGCCCCCACGGACCCCAGCCCCGACGGAGGTGAAGTCCTCTCCGCGATCGCCGCCGGCGTCCGCGCCGAGTTCTTCCGCCGCGTCGGGCTGGACGACCTGCTCACCGCAGGCCGCTCCCCGTAACCACAAACCGAAAGAGAACCACCATGCCGTTCGCGAACTTCAAAGTCCCTGCCGGAACCCTCGACGAGAAGCAGAAGGAGACGATCGTCACCCGTACCACCGAGCTGTACGTCGAGATCTACGGCGAACGCGCCCGGGCCAACACCATGGTCCTGGTCGAGGAGGTCATCGACGGCGGTTGGGGCATCGGCGGCAACGTCCTGACCCTGTCCATGCTCCAGCAGCCCACCGAAGACTGACGACCCGGGATGATCCACGGCTGGGGTCAAACCGTCGCCGCGACCGGCCCCAGCCCCGACCGGGCCGCCACCCGGTCGGCCGGATCGGGGCTTGCCGGCCGCACAGCCGCAGGCGTGGAGCCGCTACCTCGAACTGGCCCTGGACGGGCTCCGCGTCACCGGCGCTCGCGAACTGCCGCATCCACCGGGGGAGCTGCACCTCGGTGGGCGTTCCGGCAAGAGCTGACCTGCGGACGCCGCCGTCGTCCTGCGCCGCGTGGCACGCTCCCGCGTCGTGCGGACGTCGGGGACCGGACCGGCCACCGCACCGCATCGCACCGCATCGCACCGCCCACCGATCCGTTCGGCGACGTGATCGGCTCCCACCGCTGGTTCGACGTGGCCGCGCTCCTCGGGCCGAGGCACCGGCAGGAGGGCCTGGCGAGGTCCGGGTGCCTGGCCGGAGGGCCGACTCCGTCGAGGTGGCTCTCCGCCGCACGCGCCAAGTCATACGGCGCGGCCGTCACCGCGGCCGGGGGGCGCGTCACGCTCGCCCAGCGGAGTGCGGGCGCAACGCACCGCTCGAGAAGTCGGCGGCGGGTTCGGGGGGCCAGTGATCAGGGGGTGGGGCGGGGGCGGCGGAGGAGGGCTTCGACGCGGGGGCGGTCCTGCGGGGAGGGGGTGCAGGTGACGACCTTGTGCTCGGGGTTGTCCGCGAGTTGGAGCACGACGTGGTGGAGCGTGAACTCGCCGAGCTCCGGATGACGCAGCCGCTTCGTGCCCGAGCCGACGGTGTCGACCTTGTGCTGCGGCCACCACGCCCGCACCTCCGGGCTCACCGCGTGGAGGCGTTCGAGCAGGTCGGCGAAGCCGGGGTCACCCGGGTGCCTGGCCGCGGCCGTGCGCAGCCGTCCGAGCAGCGCCGACGCCTCCTCCTCCCAGTCGACGACGATCCGCCGGGCCTCCGGGTCCGCGAACATCCACCAGAGCATGTTGCGGGTCTGCGGCGGCCGGGCCGGCCAGTCGGTCCAGAGCACCCGGGCGGCCCGGTTGGACGCCAGCACGTCCCAGTGCCTGCCGGTGACATAGGAAGGGCACGGGTCGAGCCGGTCGACGAGGGAGACGACGGCGGGCGGAAGCGTCTCCATGGCGGCGGAGGTCTGCTCCGGTTCCGGCGGGGCGCCGTGGACGAGTTGGTGGACGTGGGCCCGCTCGCACACGTCGAGTCGCAGCGCCGCGGCCAGCGCGTCGAGGACCTGCCGGGAGGGCCGTACCTCGCGGCCCTGTTCCAGGAAGGCGTAGTAGGTCGCGGAGATGGACGCGAGCTGGGCCACCTCCTCGCGGCGCAGGCCGCGGGTCCGGCGCCGGGTGCCCGGTGGGAGGCCGACGTCGGAGGGCTGGAGCCGTTCGCGGCGGGAGCGGAGCAGATCGCCCAACTCCCTTGCCTGGGTCACCGTATGGGGCATCCTGGCACTCTCGTTACTAGGAAAGACGTCCTATGGATGGCGCTGGGGGACGCGGTTACGGTGACCGCATGGACAATCGAATCATCGGGCCGGAAGGGCTCACCGTATCCGCTGTCGGACTCGGTTGCATGGGGATGTCCCAGGGCTACGGAGCGGCCGACGACGCCGAGTCGATCGCGGTCCTGCAGCGCGCCGTCGACCAGGGGGTCACCTTCCTGGACACGGCGATGAGCTACGGCAGCGGCCACAACGAGGAGTTGCTCGGCAAAGCCCTGGCCGGCCGGCGCGACCAGGTCGTGCTGGCCACCAAGTTCGGGATCGTCCGCAGCCCGGAGGGGGTCCGGGTCGACGGCCGCCCGGAGAACGTCCGGCGCCACTGCGAAGCCTCGCTGGCCCGGCTCGGGACGGACCGCATCGACCTGTACTACCAGCACCGCGTCGACCCGCAGGTCCCGATCGAGGAGACGGTCGGGGCGATGGCCGAGCTTGTGGCCGAGGGCAAGGTCCGCCACCTCGGGCTGTCGGAGGCGAGTCCGGAGGAACTCGAACGGGCCGCCGCCACCCACCCGATCAGCGCCGCGCAGTACGAGTGGTCGCTGTGGTGGCGCGACATCGAGGACGACGTGCTGCCCACGGCCCGCCGGCTGGGCATCGGGATGGTTCCGTACAGCCCGGTGGGCCGCGGCTTCCTGGCCGGGCCGGTCAGCGTGGACGGTTTCGGGGCCGGCGACTTCCGGCAGAACGACCCCCGGTTCCAGGCCGAGAACCTCAAGCAGAACGAGGCGATCGTCGCCGAGGTGCGGTCGCTGGCCGCGGCGCGCGGGGTGACGCCCGCTCAGCTCGTGCTCGCCTGGCTGCTCGCGCAGGGCGACGACGTCGTCCCGATCCCCGGGACGCGCCGGGCCGAGCGGGTCGAGGAGAACGCCAAGGCGGCCGACGTCGAGCTGTCCCAGGACGACCTCGACCGGCTGGAGGCCGTCGCCCCGCGCGACGCGTGGGTGGGCGACCGCCAGTCCTTCGCCGCGCACCGCGTGGTGCGGACCCCGGTCTGACGCGCTGCCCGGTCCACCCGACCGGTCCGGTCTGCCCGGCCGGTCCGGTCGAACGTGCCCGACGTGCCGGACGTGCCCGTGCCCGTGCCGGCCCACCGTGATGGTGGGCCGGCACTCGCGCGCGTGCGGCTGTCCGTCCGGTACGGCCGCTGTCACGCGGTGGCCGGCACCGGTCGCGGCCGGGCGAGGACGACGACGCCCAAGGCGAGGACGGCACCCGCGGCCAGCACGATCCCGGAGTCGTGCAGGGTGGACAGGGTGCCGAGCACGGCGACGCCCAGCGCGGACCCCGCCTGGCGTCCGGCGTTGAGCGCGCCCTGTCCCGTCGCGGCCAGGTGGGAGGGGGCGGCGCCCGCCATGTCGGCGGTGGCCGCGGGGATGGCGAGGGTGCTGCCGAAGCCGAGCACCACCTGCATGCCGATGATCATCCCCAGCGGCGTGTGCGTCCCGGAGAGGGCGAGCAGGAGTCCGGAGACCACGTCGAGGCCGAGGCCGGCGAGGAGCACCGGCCGGGCGCCGGCACGCGCGACGATCCGTCCGGCGTAGAACGGCATGAAGCACATGGGGAGCGTCATCGGGAGGAAAGCCAGGCCGGTCTGCAGGGCCGACAGGCCGCGCTCCAGGACCATCCACTGGGTAAGCGCGAACAGCACGCCGTAGAAGACGAAGGACGCCATGGCGCCGGCCATCAGGTCGGCCTTGACCCGGGTCAGCCCGATCAGCGCCGGCGGCAGGATCGGGGCCTCGGCCCGCCGTTCGGCGACGACCAGCAGCACGAAGGCGATCAGGGCGCCGCCCAGGGCCAGCAGCGGAGCGGGCCGGCCCCACCCGGAGGTGCCCGCGTCCACCAGTCCGAAGGTGAGCGCGCTCAGCCCGGCGACGGACAGCAGCAGCCCCGCGCGGTCGACCGGCCTCGGCTCGTTCTGCGGCCGGTGCCCACTCAGTCCGCGCGCCAGCAGCAGCGTGGCGAAGGCGATCGGCGGGTTGACGAGGAACACCAGCCGCCAGCCGCCGAGTTCGACCAGCGCGCCGCCCAGCACCGGCCCCAGGATGAGTCCGATGCTGCTGATGGCGGCCCAGGCGCCGATCATGCGGGACCGCTGCGCGGCATCCGGGAACAGGGCGGACAGCAGGCCGAGGGACGCGGGGACCAGCCCGGCCGCCGCGACGCCGAGCAGCGCCCGTCCGCCGATCAGGGTGCCCACGTTGGGCGCCAGGGCGCACAGCAGCGAGATGACGCCGAAGGCGGCGAGCGCGCTGCGGTAGATCCGGCGCGGCCCCCACCGGTCGGCGACTGCGCCCGCGGCCAGCAGCAGCCCGGCGAAGACGACGGTGTACGCGTCCACCGCCCAGGGCAGCGCCGCCGCGGAGGCGTGCAGGTCGTGCCGTGCGTCCGGCAGGGCGACGTTGAGGATCGAGGTGTCGAGCAGCACGAGGAAGTTGCCGACCACGATGCCCGCGAAGTGGCCGTTCGGGCCCCTCCGTGCGGGTTCGTCCACGACGGGAGTCTTGCCACTGGTCAGAGTCATGGCATCAGCGTCGCGAAGTCCGCCGGGGTGCGACCAGGCTGTCTTTTCGATGGCGCCATCGGACTTCTCGATGGCATCATGGAGAAGTGGACCAACGACATCTTCGCGCCTTCGTCAGCGTCGCCGACCTCGGGGGCATCTCCGCAGCAGCCGAGCGGCTGGGTTACGCGCAGTCCACGCTGAGCGTTCAACTGCAGCGGTTGGAGCGCGACTTGGGCGCGAGCCTGTTCAACCGCAGCAACGCCGGGGCGGCGTTGACCGAGGAGGGGCAGCGGCTGCTGCCCTACGCCCGCGAGGCGCTGAACCTTGAGGACGAGATGCGCCGGGTGGTGCGGAGCGGCCGGCCGCGGCTGCGCATCGGGGCACTGGAGACCCTGGCCGGCGAGTGGCTGCCGGACATCCTCGCCGCCCTGGCCCAGGGGGCGGCCGGCCCCGAGGGCGCCGCCGAGGTGAGCATGGTGGTCGCCCGGCGGGCGCAACTGGAGGATGACCTCGCCGCCGGCCGGCTCGACCTGGTCTTCGTGTTCGACAACGGGGTGCCGACCATAGGGCCGCACGCGGTCGTGGGCCATGACCGCACCGTCCTCGTCGCCGGCCCGGGCCATCCGCTCGCCAAGGTGCCGCGCATCTCCCAGGGGATGCTGCTGGAGGCGGAGTTCCTGATCGCCGAGCCTGGTTGCACCTCGCAGATGCTCGTCGACCGCTTCGGGCAGGACCTCACCTCGCGGACCTGCGTCAGCATGGTCACGGGGTCGCTGGCGGCGCTGCGCAGGCTCGCCTGCCACGGCCGCGGGGTCGCCCTGATGCCGCACCTGTCCGTCGTCGGCGACCTCGAGGACGGGGAGCTGGTCGAGCTGGACGTGCGCGAGGGGCTGGCGCCGGTGAGCATCGAGGCGCGCTGGCGGACGGGGCTGGGCCCGGCCGAGGCGCCCATGCAGGCCGTGCTGCGGCTGGCCCGCCGCCACCAGCCGCCGTCCCGCCCCCTCGCCGAGACGGCCTGAGACCACCGGGGCGCCCGGAGGCGGCTCGGGGCGCCGGACGGTCGGGCGGTCCAGGGACGGCTCACAACCGCCGAGCCCGGCCCGACGCACCCCGACACGGTCCGACAATGTCCGATACTGAGCATTCTCTGATGCCGCAGTGAAAGCAGAGAGCTTTGTTGCCGAAGTGAATCCAGAAAGGTCATTTGGTCGGTTTTCCGTCGGCGACGCCCCGGGCGACCTGCGGGTTGCGACGATCCCCTATGTGGTTCATCACCTTTTTCGGATTCCTCCGACTGCCCCCTGTGCTATAGGGCCGGATGCAGTCGGAGGCATTTGAATAATCCTTGCGATATACCTTGCGGAAGGTTTATCGTATTCGGGTCAAGCGTGACTGGAACCCCCGCTACGCGGGGGCACACAGCAACGGGGGCTTGTCTTGATCGTGCACATGGAACCTTCAGCGGCGACCGACGACGACCGCCGCGCGCCCGACGGGCGCATGCCCCTCCGCGTCCCGCCCCGTGATTCCGGGCCTCGCATCCTGGAATCAATGGCGACCGACCATGGGGGAAACTTGCAGGTCTATCATCTGATGGCATTTCGCGAAGTGGCGAACGAACTCAGCTTCACCAAGGCCGCCGAGAAGCTCCACTGCGCCCAATCCACGGTGACCAGCCAGATCAAGGAGTTGGAGCGATCCCTCGGAGCCGAACTCTTTCACCGGGATCGGCGGCCGATCGAACTCACCTCGGCCGGAGCACTGCTCCAGGCACGACTGGGACCGATCCTGCGTTCCGTCGAGAAGGCGAACGCGGAGGTCCGCGAAGTCAAGCAGGCGGTGATGAAGCAAGGGCGCGCGGTGGGGAGGCCGGCCGTCCATCCTTCGCCTGAGGTCTGCTGAGCCACGGTACGTACACGCCGCCGTCCACTTCGTGCTGGACGGCGGCGTGTCGCGTGCCGGGGCCGGTCCGACGCCTCCGGCCGCGAACGGCCCGGTCAGACCTGGCCGATGGGCCGCATCTGGATGTGGTTGACGTCCATCCCCTCGGGCTGGTTGAGGGCGAAGAGGATGCTCTCGGCGATGTTCTCGGCGGTCAGCGCGGGGCCCTCCGGCGTGCCCCCGCGGTGGTCCCAGAACGGGGTGTCCACCTTGCCGGGCGCGATCAGCGTCACGCCGACGCCGTCGTTGGTGACGGCCATCCGCGTGTTCTCCGCCAGGGCGTGCGCGGCCCACTTGGTGACGGAGTAGAAGTTGCCGGGCGTGTTCTTGACCCCCGCCACCGATCCGACGATGACGATGCGCCCCCGGGTGTCCTTGAGGTACGGCAGCGCCTCCCGGATGACCAGCGCGGGCCCGAGCACGTTGGTCATCAGCATGGCCCGCATGGCCTCGGGCACGTGGTCGGCCAGGGTGCCGGGGAGGGAGAAGCCGGCGTTGACGATCACGTTGTCCAGGCGGCCCCACGCCTGGGCGGTCGTCCTGACCGCGGTCTGCACGTCGTGCGGGTCCGAGGTGTCCCCGGGGATGGTGATCAGGTCGTGCCCGGCGTCCTGCTCAGCCGCGAAGTCGCTCAGCTTCTCCGGGTCCCGGCCGGTGATCGCCACCATGTGACCCTCCTTCAGCAGCCTGCGGGCGGTCGCGGCGCCGATCCCCGAACTGCCACCGGTGATCAGGGTGACGTTGGCCATCGTTGCTCTCCTCGTTCGTGGTAAGCGTTCGTGGTGGGAGTTCGTGGTGCGCGCTCGTGGTGGGCACTCGCGGTGGGCGTCGCCGCCGATCCATGCGACACGGCCGCCCCAGGGCCCTGACGGGTCGGGACGGCCGTCGTCACACACTCCGAACGGCGGCGGTCGGTGTGGACGCGAACAGCTGATGGTGCGTCAACGTGCTTTCCCGGCGGTGCTGAACGGTGCGGGAACCGGTCAGCGTCCCTGAAGCCCAGGATAGCGACCGGTGTTGACCCACTCCGCGATTGCCGGCTTGTCCTCGATCCCCACGTACTCGATGCGCACGCCCATCAGGTCGGGAGCGGTGATGAGGGCGAACGGAGTCTCGCCCTCGGCGGGTCGGAAGTACGCGTCCACGCCGATGCCGGACGCCTCCAACCACGCCACGCGGGCCGCCATGTCGGGCTCCCACACGCCGTAGTACAGGACCTTCCCGGCGTGCTCGACGGACATGATGCCGTCGCCGTCGGCCTGGATGAGTTCGTACTGCGGCTCCGTGGTGCGGGAGAAGGCAGCGGTCATCTTGCCCGGGGCGCCCGTGCCGCCCTGCTCCAGGTACGGGATCTCGAAGGTGGCGGGTTCGGCGAACTCGATGCCGAACCACTCCGTGTACTGTTCCACGGCCTTGGCCAGGTCGGGCACCACGACGCCGATGTGGAAGCAGGACGCGGGCAGGACCGGCTTGGCCTCCGCCGGCCGGTACACCTCCACGGCCGGCGGCTCCTCCAGGCACTCCAGGAGCCGGGGTATGAAGGCCGCCAGGTAGTCGGTGTGCTTGTGGGCCTCCAGGGCGTTCTCGTCCGCGTACTCCTCGATGACCAGGCGCTCGCCGGGCCGGTCCGCGGAGACGACGTAGTCGAAGCGCAGGCAGCCTGGCTCGTTGGCGCGGATGTCCCGCTCCAGTTGGGCCATCAGCGCGTCGAGGTGTGACTCGGTGCCGGGCTTGATGATCTGGCGTGCGGTCGCGGTGATCGTCACGATGGGGAATCCTTCCAGGGGTCGGGTGGGTGCGTGCCGGGTCAGGCCCGGCGGGCTCGGCGCGGCTCTGCTGGGCGGGGGAGCGGTCGAGGCTGCCCGTCCCGGCTCGCCACCAGGCGTGTCACGGGGTGTCTCACAGGGTGTTGAGGAAGCGCGGTCCGTAGAAGACCGGCTCGGCCAGGTCGGTGTAGTGGTCCAGCGCCCGGAACTCCTCGGGGTACAGCTCCGCCAGCCGCGCCACCGCGGTGGGGGGGATCTGGTTGCGCATGATGGTGAAGCACGAGCGGACCCGCATCTGGTCCATCTGGGTCACGGCGGCGCCCAGCGAGGGCCACCAGGTCTCCACCGGCCCGTTCCACGAGGTGTCCAGCGCCACCAGCATCTGGGTGTAGGCGTCGTCGAAGCCGTCAAGCTCCTTGCGCACCTCGGCCTCCCGCGGGTCGAGGGCGAGCACCGCCTCGTAGCCGTCCGCCGGCACGGCCAGCGTGTTGATGACGACGGGCCAGGCGATCTCCTCACCGCTGAAGAAATCGGCCTCGGTCTCGCGGGTGATGGAGACGCCGTCCTGCGGGACGTACCGGCGCCCGTAGCGCAGCTCGGCGAAGCGGGCGTAGTGCGAACCCTCCTTCTGGAAGTCCTCCTTCACGGTCTCCACCGTGCCCACGCCCTGCCCCTCGCCCTGTTCGGTGATGATGTCCAGGGCCCGCAGGAACGAGCCCACCGGGTCCTTGTCATCCTTCTCGAACGTGGGATAGCCCAGGTTGCCGCCGACCTGGTTGGCCGGCCCGCCGCGGCGCACCGCCAGCTCCACCGCGTCCGCGTTGCGGACGACGGCCTCCCGCACGGCGTCGTAGAAGGAGCCGATCGTGGGGTAGGCCGACCCGCGCTGGCGCGAGTTGAGCATGAACTCCGGGGCCTCCAGCCGCATGAAGGACTCCAGGCTGGCGTTCGACAGCTTCGCCAGCCGGGGCCGCAGGTCCGGGGCGGTGCCCCCGGGCAGCCCGCCCCGCCCCGCGTACGGCGGGTTCAACCCCTTGATGTCGGGACTGCCGCCGAGCGCGGCCACCATGTTGGAGGCGATGGCCATGTGGACCATCTCCTCCATCAGCACGCTGCGGATGGTGTTGTACGACGGGTAGTTCTGTACTTCCAGCGAGTACATGGCCGCGCAGTACAGCGGCATGGTGGCGTGCTCCAGCGCGATCGCGGTCTGCAGGGCGCCGCGTATCCAGCTGAGGTCTCGGAGTTCGACGGGCGTGGGCATGTGACGGCTCCAGGTCTGCGGGTCGGGTCAGGCTTCCGCGTTCTCGTCCAGCGGCGGGTAGAGCATGGGCTGGAAGAAGTCCTGGAACGACTCCTCCAGCGAGGGGTTCTGGAAGAACTCCGGCCCGGTCTCCTCGAAGATCACGTCGCCGATCCCGCCGAGCGTGTCGAACATCATCGAGACGATCGTTCCGACCTCGCGGCCGAAGTAGTGCGCCACCAGGGCGACCGCGCCGCCGTTGACACCGTAGGAACCGGTGAAGGTCCAGATCCGCGAGGCGGGGTTGGCGATCCACATGTGGCGGGCCTTCGAGACGTTGAAGCCCTCGCCGCGCAGCCCGCGCGCCACCGCGGCCACGCAGGTCAGCGGCTCGTCGTTGACGATGCCGGAGCGGGCGATCACGCCCACGCCGGAGCAGTTGGCGGCGATGACCTTGCCGGCCTCGTGGTGCCGGCGGATCAGCTTCTGCACCCGGTCGTTGGTCAACAGCGCGCCGGAGCCGACGCCGCCGGGGATGTAGAGGATGTCGAAGAGCTCGTCGTCGTTGAGCACGGAGTCCGCCACAACGTTGGTGCCCATCTGCATCTTGACGACGCCCGGCTCCAGCGAGACCAACCTGACGTCCAGGTCGCGGTTGGCGGATTCCCGCTGCCAGGGGGCGATCCCGCCGTTGAGGACCATCGCGGCCCCCTTGAAGATCTCCAGCGGGGTGATCGTGTCCTGCTCGGAGCAGGACTCGTAGCCCAGCACACCGATCGAGTTGATCTGGACGGGCGCGTTGTTCCGTGGTGCGGCCTGGCGACCGCGGGCGGGCATGGGTGTAGTCACGGTTTTTCTCCCCTGTCGAGTCGGTGAGGACGCCGATGACCGCTGCTTGCGGGGAAGGGCCGGCGCCTTTCGGAAAGGAACCCTGCCGCACGATCCGACCGGCCAACAAATAAGAATGCGCGGGGATGGGCATTGCGACTTCCGGGGACCACGCGGCGGTTATCGGGGACTGCCGCTCCCGCTATTTGAGCCCGCCTCGGTCGGCCGTCTAGCGTCCACTCTCGGACCGGGGGGTTCACCAACCGACCGACAGATAGGACGAGCAGCGCATGTCCGAGATGATGCGCGAGACGCAGCCGGCCGACCTGCTGGTGCGGATCGACCCCGGCCCTCGCGACTTCGCCGCACTGAACGAGGCGGTCCGCAAGGGTTCCCGCGTGGCGAACGAGCACCTGGACGACGACGAGCACCTGAACGAAGTCATCCCGAAGCCGTGGGGGCTGGAGTACCGCGTCTTCGTGGACGACTTCATCGACGTGTGGAACCTGAGGATCAACTCGGGCGAATCCACGTCGATGCACGTCCACCCCCGCAAGCTGACCTACCTCCTGTGCCTGGCGGGAGAGGGGGTCACGGACACGCTGACCGGGCAGGTCCCGCTCTCCGCCGGCACGATCCTGCGGATCGGCGGGGGCGCGTTCCACTCGTCCAGGAGCCTGGGTCCCGAACCGCTGTGGCTCATCGAGGTCGAGGCACCGCGGAACAAGTTCGACCTGATCCGGTTGCGCGACAACTACGACCGGCAGGGCACCGCCTACGAGCAGGACTACACCGAGTCCCCGGACCTGCCGGCCAAGCCGATCTCCTACCTGCCGCAGGCCCGGCTCCGCGACCGCAGCCCGGGGGCGGAGTTCGCGTTCTCCATCCGGGCCGGCATGGACATCTTCTACCGGCGCCAGGAGCAGGACCTGTTCCACATCGCGCTCGGGCTCACCGGTGTCGTCACCGGCGAGATCGACATCCTCGTTCCGGTCCGGAGCGACCTACGGCGTCCCACGCTCGACCAGTACTACCTCTCCATCGCCAACTCCGCCTGACCCGGTGCCCTGCCGCAGCGACCTGCCGCAGGGACCCGGCCCGCAGACCCGACCCAGAGAGAAGGACACCGATCATGCCCAGTGCCGTCATCATCACCGGTCCCGGCTTCCAGGACCACGACGTCGTCTACACCTACTACCGGCTCATGGAGGAGGGCTGGACGGTGGACGTGGCCACCAAGAACGGCGCCCACGTGGTCGGCAAGTACGGTATCCCGCTGCCGATGGACAAGACCGCCAAGCCGCTGGTCTCCTTTGACCAGCTCGACGCGGACACCTACGACGCGGTGATCCTCACCGGCGGCCACGAAGCCCCGGACCGCGTCCGCCAGGACGCGCACGTGCTGGAGTTCCTGCGCACCATGGACGCCCGGCAGAAGGTCGTCGCCGGTCTGTGCCACGGCCCGTGGATCATGGTCTCCGCCGGTGTCCTCAAGGGGCGCAGGGCCTGCGCCTACATCGGGCTGCGCGACGACGTGATCAACGCCGGCGCGGACGTCGTCGACTCCGACGTGATCGTGGACGGCCACATCATCACCTGCTCGTACTACGCCTACGTGGGCAAGTTCATGCAACTGGTCTTCGAGACCGTCGCCAAGAACCAGGTGGCGGCGGCCTGAGTTCCGGGCCCCCGCCGCCTCGCACGGGGACGGGCGTCTCCCACCCCGGTCCGGCGCCCGCCCCCGTGCACCCTCTGGTACCGCGTCGGCGCTTGCCGTGACGGGTGGGCAGGAAACCCGCCGGCGCCGACTCCCGCGGCTCCGACCGGTGGAACCGGTGCACGAACCGCCCATGCACCGCGTCCAACCCACCAGCCCACGACCCGACCCCGGCAGCACCCCCGTGAAAACCCCGACACCCGACCTGCCCGCCCGTCACGGCACACACCGTTGCGGTACTAGGAGACACCGTGCTGATACTCGACTTCGACGGCGTCATCGCCGACGCGTTCACCGAGTGCGCCCTCGTGACGTACTACGCCGACCACGACCCCGACACCGTGGCGGACAAGCCGATCGACGAACTGGTCGCCGCGCTGCCGGCCGGGTTCCTGGCCCGCTTCCGCACCGTGCGCGGCTACGCCCGCATCCTTGGCGACTTCATGACCGCCCGTGAGACCGCCGCCGAGAGCATCCGCGGGGTCGAGGACTACGACCTCCTGCTGACGGGTATCCCGCCCACGAAGCTGGCCGGACTCGTCAGGGGCGCGACCGCGGTCCGCTCCGCGCTTCGCGCGCGGCAGAAGGACGCCTGGCTGGACATGCACACCGTCTACCCCGGCGTGGACCGACTGCTGCGCCGTCACCAGGGCAGGGGCACCTCGATCGTGACGGCCAAGGACGCGGCGAGCGTGTGGGAGATCCTGGCCCACCACCAGTTGGAGAACACCGTGGTGCAGGTCGTCGGCGAGTGCTCCGACAAACGCGCGGCCGTACGGGAGATCGCCCTCAGCGACGGACTCCCGTCCTCCGCCGTGACGTTCATCGACGACCACATCACCAACGCCCTGGCCGTCCGCGACACCGGCGCCACCAGCCTGTGGGCCTGGTGGGGCTACCACACGCCCGACCACGTCGAGCAGGCCATCAGCCGCAGGCAGCGGCGCGTGTACCTGCCCGAACTGACCACCCTGACCGCCTGATCCCCGTAACCAGAAGGACATTCGCCATGCCCAAGGTACTGTTCGCACTCACCTCGCACGGCCGGCTGGGCGACACCGGTCGCAACACCGGCTTCTACGTGCCCGAGGTCGCCCACCCGGCCCGGGTCTTCCAGGACGCCGGCTGGGACATCGCCTTCGTCTCCGTCGCCGGCGGGAAGCCGCCACGCGACGGGATCAAGCCCGATGACACCGTGACCGCGGAGTTCCTGGCGGCCAACGGCGACGCCCTGTCCGACACGCCGTCGGCCGACGCGCTCAGCGCCCGCGACTACCAGGCCGTCTACTTCGCCGGCGGCCACGGCACCATGTGGGACTTCCCCCACGCGACCGTCCTCACCCGGCTCGCCGCGGAGATCTACGAGCACGGCGGGATCGTCGGCGCCGTCTGCCACGGGCCGGCCGGCCTGGTCAACCTCACCCTCTCGGACGGCTCCCACCTGGTGGAGGGCAAGCAGGTCTCGGCGTTCACCAACGAGGAGGAGGAGGCCGTCGGCCTGACCGGTGTCGTTCCGTTCGCGCTGGAGTCGGCCCTGGTCGACAAGGGCGCGAAGTTCACCAAGACGGACAACTTCGCCGAGCACGCCGTCGCCGACGGCCGGCTCGTCACCGGGCAGAACCCGGCCAGCGCGGCCAAGGTGGCGGAGCTGATCCTGGAGCAGTTCGGCGCCTGACCGCATCCGAACCCACCGGCAGGCGGAGACCTGCGCCCCGTCGTGACGGCCGGGGCGCGCGGGTCCCGCCTGCCGGTGCCGTTTCCGCGCCCGCTTCCCGGCTCCGGTTCTGCCCTCCCGGCTCCGCGACCGAGCCTCCCGAAACCCTCCGAACCACGTCATCGGGATCTCTGATAACGATTGATGCCGCCCAGAATGATTGATTTTATCGAATAGCACTCAGAACGAAGGTGAAACACATGCATGTCGCCGTGGACATCGCACGCATCAGCATGGTCGGTCATTCCGTCGCAGAGGGGTCGGACACGTGCAACTGGGTTGGCTGCAGACGTTTATCGCTGTTTACCATACCGGCTCCTTCACGAAGGCGGCACAGAAACTCGGCATCACCCAGCCGGCCGTTACGCAGCATATCCGGGGACTGGAAAGCAAGTTCGGCAAACCGCTTTTCGACCGCACCCCGCAGGGCGCCGTTCCCACCTCCGAGGGAATGGCCCTGGCCTACGAGGTGCAGGCCCCCATGGCCAACCTCGACGCGGCCATCTGCCGGCACTTCGACACCAGCCCCAGCAGCAGACCGGTGCGCCTCGGCGGCCCCGCCGAACTGGTGACCGCGAGGCTCATGGCCTCGATCAGCGAACTCATCGCGTCCGGCCTGGACATCCGGATCAGCTTCCGGGAAGCGCCCGACCTCCTCGAAGACCTCAGGACCGGCCACATGGACATGGTCGTCTCCACCGTCCAGCCGCGGATGCGCGGGGTGGACTCGGTGGCGCTCATCGACGAGGAACTCGCCCTGCTGGCATCGCCCCAGGTCGCCGAGACCATCCCCTCCGGTGCCCTGGCGGTCGACGGGCCGCGAGCGCTGGAGAAGTTGCCGATCATCGCCTACGGCGAGACGTTCCCCATCATCGACCACTACTGGCGCAGCGTCTTCGACGCCCCGCCGCCGCGGGTGCCGTCGGCGGTCGTCCCCGACCTCCGCGCCGTCATCGCGGCGGTCTGCTCGTCCGCGGGCATCTCGGTCATCCCCACGTATCTGTGCGCCGACGAACTGGCGGCGGGCCTGCTGGTACCGCTCTGGGAGCCGGACATCCCCCCGCTCAACACGTACCACCTCGCCACACGGCACGGAGCCCTCGCCGATCCGCGCCTGGCCCGGCTCCACGACCACCTGGTGGCCGCGGCCCGGAACTGGGAGCTGAACCCGGAACCGCTGGCCCCCGGGCGGATGTCGGGCCGGACGTAGCGCGCCCCGCTCCGGGGATGCGACAGGAATCGCGCTCCGGGTCGTCTCTGACTTGCGGAGGGCCGGCCCCGGCTGGTCAGGCCGGGGCCGTGCCGTAAGTCGTCGGGGGGTGGTGTCGGATGAGCGCTACGGGAGCCGTGAGGCTGGAGGGTTGGCGGGCAGGAAGAGGGCCACGCCGAGGGTGGTGACCACCAGCACGGCGGCCCCGACGACCAGGCTGATCCGCATCCCCGTCATGAAGTGGGCGGAGTCGGCGATCAGCGCACCGAGCAGGGCGACTCCGATCGCGCCGCCGAACTGCCGGGCGGCGCTGAGTACTCCGGATGCGAGGCCGGCCCGCTCGTGCGGCACCGACTCCAGCATCACCGACGTCAGCGGCGGGATCGCGAGTCCGCCGCCGATGCCGAGCGGCACCAGCAGGGCCAGCAGCACGGGGGTCGGGGTGTCCTGACGGACGAGGAGCAGGCCCAGGATGCCGGCTGTCTGGATGACCTGACCGAGGATCAGCGGGAGGCGCGGCCCGTACCGGTTGGTCAGCTTGCCGGCGAGCAGGTTGACCAGGGTGGTGAAGGCCGTCATCGGGATGAACATCAGTCCCGCGGTGAGCGCCGAGGCTCCGCGGTGCTCCTGGAAGAAGATCGTGAAGACGAAGACCAGGCCGTAGTAGCCGAAGTTCAGGGCCAGACCCGCGCTGGTGCAGACAGCCACCGAGGGGATGCGGAACAACGTCAGCGGCACGGCGGGATCACTCTGCCGGGACTCGACCAGGAGGAACGCGGTGCCGGCGAGTACGGCGAGCAGGAAGCCGCCGATCGTCGTCGGGCTCGTCCACCCGCCCGACCCTCCGGTGATGACGGCGAACACCAGGGCCGCCAGGGCGATGACGGCGGTGACCTGGCCGGCCGGGTCCATCGGGGAGCGTCCGCGAGGGGAGCGGGGCGCCCGGAGCATGCCGACGAGCGCGAAGACGCCGACCGGCAGGTTGACGAAGAAGATCCACCGCCAGCCGAGCCCGGTGGTGAGCGCGCCGCCGACGACCGGGCCGGCCGCGACCGCCACACCACCACCCGCGGTCCACAGGGCGATTCCGCGAGCGCGCTGGGCCGGGGAGTCGTACGCCTGGCGCACCAGGGCGAGCGAGGCCGGCATCATCACAGCGGCTCCGGCGCCCTGAATCGCCCGCGCGGCGATGAGCACAGTGAGGTTGGGCGCCAGCCCGCACAGCGCGGACATCAGGGTGAAGACGGACAGCCCGATCGTGAAGGCGCGGCTCGCGCCGATCCGGTCGGAGATGGCACCGGCCGACAGGAGCAGGGCCGCGAAGAGCAGGGTGTACGCGGTGACCACCCACTGCAGTGCGGAGACCTGGCCGTCCCACTGCTGCCCGATGCTCGGCAGGGCGACGTTGACCACGGTGGTGTCCAGCGTGATGACGAAGAAGGCCAGGCAGGCAACCAGCACCGTGGACCGGAGACCCAGGCCCGGCCGGTTGTCGGCTGCCGCGGGGCCGGACGCGGCACTACCCTTCAGGTCGGCCGCGGGCTGCCTGCTCGCAGGGGTCCCTCCCAAGTGCGCAGGCGGCGAGGCGAGTCGGTGGAAGTCGCCGGTCTCTTCGGTCCCTCCACCGGGGAGCGCCGCTCCCTCGTCGCGCAGGTCACCGTTGCGGTTCATGGACTTTCCTTCCAGGTCTTTCCGGTGCTCGGTGTGTTGCGCATTGCGGTGTGCGGGTGCGGGGACGGGCGCCGTTGCGGGTGCGTGGGCCGGTGACGGTGCGGGGGCCGGTGTGGAGGCCGAGCCGCCTGGGCTGGGCGCCGCCCCCTCACTCCCCGTCGAAGTCGGTGCCCCGGCTGACCGCGTCCCAGGCCGCCGCCTCCTCGCCGGCGGCCTTCGACTGGGCGGCGATGGCGTCGGCGGCGTCGTTGCCGAGGGCCAGTCGCAGCGGGGTCCGCTCGGCGGCCAACGCGGTCAGGATCGCCGCGGCGGCCTTCTCGGGGTCGCCGGGCTGCTTGCCGTCGCTGTCCGGGAGACCGGCGCGGACCGGGCCGACCGTCTCCGCGTACGCGTCCAGGGGCGCCGACTGCTGGAGCGCACCGCCGCCGGCGAACCCGGTCCGGAACGCCCCCGGCTCCACGATGAGCACCTTGATCCCGTGCGGGGCGACTTCCAGGGCCAGCGCCTCGGACAGCCCCTCCAGAGCGAACTTGGTGGCCGAGTAGGCGCCGACCCCGGGGAAGGAGAACCGGCCGCCCATGCTGCTCATCTGCACGACGGCGCCCGAGCCCTGCCGGCGCATGTGCGGGAGCACGGCGCGGGTGAGCGCGGCCGGGCCGAAGAAGTGCAGGGCCATCAGGTCGCGCAGTTCGCGGTCGGTGGTTTCCTCGACGGCGCCGAGATGTCCGCGGCCGGCGTTGTTGACCAGTACGTCGATCCGCCCGTACCAGAGGATCACCTCGGCGACGACGGCGGTGATGCGGGCCGGGTCGGTGACGTCGAGGGCGACGGGGACGACACGGCCGGGGTGCGCGGCGGCGAGTTCGTCGAGGGATTCGGGGCGGCGGACGGCGGCCACCACGGTGTCGCCGGCGGCGAGCGCCACCCGCGTGATCGCCTGCCCGAAACCGGAGTTGGCGCCGGTGATCAGCCAGACCTTGCCGGTCGCGGAGCGGGTGCCGGTGTCGGCGGCGGTGTCGGCGGCGGAGTCAGCAGCGGTGCGGGCGTTGTCGCTCATCGGGATCTCCAGGGTGGTTCCGGAAGCCGACCGGGCGCCGGCCGGCGAACACGGCCGAGGTGGTGTCCCGGCGTGCGTCTCCATTACGGCCCCCGCCCGGCCCCGCCGTCCAAGACAGAGATCGACACGATCCATAAGGAGCGTTTATCGCCGCTGGTTATGCTCTCGCCCATGGACTTGCGGCAGTTGAGCTATCTCGTGGCGATCGCCGAGGAGGGGAACCTCGGCCGGGCCGCGGCGCGGCTGTACGTGAGCCAGCCGGCCCTGTCGTCCGCGCTGCGGAAGCTGGAGGCAGAACTCGGCGTCCTCCTCTTCGAGCGGCACTCCGGCGGCGTGAACCAGACCCCTGCCGGGCGCGACGTGGTGACCGAGGCACGCCGGACCCTGCGCCAGGCGGACCGCGTCCTCGCCGTGGCGGAACGCCACCGCTGCCAGGAGAAGGCGGTGCTTCGGGTCGGCTTCGAGGCAAGCGGCGCAGGCGAGTTGACCACCCGGGCCCGGGCCGAGTTCGCCCGCCGCAATCCGGGCGTCCGGGTGGAGCCGAAGCGCTTCGACTGGGGCCAGGAGGCGGCCGCCCTGCGCGACGGCCGGGTGGACGTCGCCTTCGTCTGGCTGCCCACCGACCTCACCGACCTGCACACCGAGGTGGTCCACACCGAACCCCGGGTCGTCGGCCTGCCCGCCGGGCACCCGCTGGCGGGACGTACGGGCATCGGCATCCTGGAGGTCAAGGACGAGCCGCTGCTGTGGACGGAGCGGGCGCCGCGCGAGTGGGTCGACTGGTGGGCGGTGAACCCCAGACCGGACGGCTCCGCACCGCGATGGGGTCCGAAGAACGACAACGTCGAGGAGATGCTGGAGCAGGTCGCCGAGGGCACCGCGGTCTGCTTCGCCCCGGCGAACATGGCGCTGTACTACGCCCGCCCCGACCTGTCCTGGGTCCCGCTCACCGACGTCGAACCCCTGAGGGTCGCCCTGGCCTGGTGCAAGGGCTCGAACAGCCCCCTCGTACGGGGCTTCGCCGAGGTGGTACGCGAACTCGCCGCCGCTCTGTAGCAGGCGTCAACGCACGCCGCCACCACGGAAATACCTGGCCGGGGCCCTGATCGGCGGGTGGCGCCTCCCGTTCTGACGGCCGTGGACGTCGCGTGGCGTCGGCCGCGCGGGAGTACGACGCAGGGTCGTCGCCGGCTGCACCGGTCCAGGCCGGACCCGCGCCCGTCCGGCCCGGACCCGCGCCCGTCCGGCCCGGACCCGGACCCCCGCTCCGTGCGCACCCGCGCGTCCCCGTCGGCCCCGTCCGCGCTCCCGCTCCGTGCGCACCCGCGCGTCCCCGCCGGCCCCGTCCGCGCCCCCCGCCGCGCGCGTCCGCGCCCCCGCCGGCCCCGTCCCCACCCCCGACCTGCCCTGATCCACCCCGCCCGCACCCACCCGGGGATTGACAGCGCCGCCGCCCCGACTTAAATTTGCGACTAAATTTACTTGCCGAAGTTACTACTAGTCGCCAACGGAAGGGGGTTGGGAAGCGTGTCCACCACCGTCCCCACCTCGCCTCGCGGTCTGTCACGCACGGCGGTGCTGGCACTGCTGGGGCGGAGCGGGCCGCTGAGCCGCGTGGAGATCGCCCGCCGGCTCGACCTCAGCCAGGCCACGGTCACCCAGATCACCAAACGCCTGCTCCTGGAGGGCCTGATCGCCGAGGCGGGCTCGGTGCCCTCGGTCGGCGGCCGGCCGGCCATACGGCTCGCCGTGGTGGCCGACGCGGGGCGCGCCGTGGGAATCAAGGTCGCCCCCGACCACGTCACCCTGGTGCACGTCACCCTGGACGGCACGGTCAGCGGTGCCCTCACCCACCCCTTCGACGCGGTCGACGACGACGCCGCCGATCGGCTCATCGCCCTCCTGGGGCCCGAGCTGACGCAGCCCGCGGAGAAGCCACGGCTGCTGGGCGTGGGAGTGGGCGTCCCCGGCCGGGTCGATCCGGCCGGGATCGTCGACTCGCCGACCCTCGGCTGGCATGCGGTGCCGCTGGGCCGGACGCTGTCACGGGCACTGGGGCTGCCGGTCCTGGTGGACAACGACGTGAACACCGTGGGCGCCGCCCAACTCCTGTACGGGCACGGGCGGGGCCGGGACGACTTCCTGGTGCTCACCCTGGGTCACGGCGTCGGTCTCGCCGTGGTCGAGCGGGGCGCGGTGCGGCGCGGCACCACCGGCGCCGCGGGTGAGATCGGGCACGTTCCGGTGACCGACAACGGGCGGCTGTGCCAGTGCGGCAACCGCGGCTGCCTGGAGGCGTACCTCGGCTTCGCGGGACTGCTGCGTACCGCCGTCGAGCACGACCTGCTCGAACCCGGCGACCGGCCGGAGTCGCTGATGGCCCTGGCCGAGGCGGGGGAGAGCGCGGCGCTGGAACTGCTGCGCGGAGCCGGCCGGCTGCTCGGGCGCACCCTCGCGGGCGTCGCCAACGTGCTGGACCCGGGCGCGGTCGTCGTCACCGGGGAGGGCGCGGCCTTCTGGCCGTACCTGCGGGACGGATTCGAGCCGGCCCTGCGCGGCCACCTCTTCCGCCCCACGAACGGGCTGACCGTGATCACCGACGACTGGAACGACCAGGCGTGGGCGCGCGGCGCCGCCGCCGTCGTGCTGTCCGCGCCGTTCGGCGGCGACGCCCCCGGCGAGGGACCCGCGGAAGCGGTCCGAGCCCGGATGGGCATGGTCGGCGGCGGGGCGTCATGAACACCCTGCGCGGTCCCCGCAAGGCGGCCCTGCTGGCGCTGCTGCTGGCTCCGAGCCTCGTGCTCATCCTGGCGTTCGTGCTGGGCCCGATGTTCGGCTCGCTGTGGATCAGCCTCCACGACTGGAACCTGCTCAAGCCGATGCGCTGGACGGGGCTGGCGAACTACCGGGACGTGCTGCGCGACCCGGCCACCTGGAAGGCGTTCCGCCACACCCTCCTCTACGTCGTCGGGTATCTGCCCCTGGTCTACGTCGGCGGGCTGCTCATCGCGCTGGGCCTGAACCGGGCGATGCGCGGCCGCAACCTGCTGCGCGGGATCTACTTCCTTCCCGTGGTGACCAGTTGGGTCGTGGTGGCCCTGGTCTGGAAGTGGATTCTCAACCCGGAGTCCGGCGCCTTCAACACGGTGCTCGGCTGGTTCGGCATCCACGGCCCCGGCTGGTGGACCGACCCGGACTGGGCGATGGCCTCGGTCGTCCTGGCCTCGGCCTGGAAGGACCTGGGCTTCGTGATGGTGATCCTGCTGGCCGGGCTCCAGGCGATCCCGCAGGCCGTCCACGAGGCGGCGATGATCGACGGCGCCGGCTCCTGGCACCGGTTCCGGTACGTCACCTTCCCGCTGCTGGCGCCGTCGACGCTGTTCGTGGTGATGATCTCCGTGATCAACGGCTTCCAGGTGTTCGACCAGGTCTTCGTGATGACCGGCGGCGGACCCGCCGGCGCCACCACGACCGTGGTCTCCGCGGTGTACGACGACTCCTTCCGCTACGGGCGGATCGGCTATGCCAGCGCCCTGAGCTGGGTGCTGTTCGTCGTCATCCTGCTCGTCTCGCTGGCCCAGAGCCGGCTGCAGCGAAAGGTGGTGGACGCCCAGTGACCGCGACGACCCCCCGGGTGCGCCCGCACGATCTGGTGGAACCCGAGCCGAGCGCGTCCCGCGGGGCACGTCGCCGCTCCGGCGCGGCCCGGATCGGGGTGAGCGCCGTCCTGGTCGTCGGCGCGCTGTGCATGCTCTTCCCGTTCGCCTGGATGGTGCTCACCGCGTTCCAGCCGGACGGCTCCCTCGGGTCCGCGCCTTCGCTCCGCCATCTGACCGGCGGCAACTTCGGCACGCTGACCTCGGCCATGCCGTTCTGGCGCATCCTGGGCAACTCGCTGTGGATCTCGGTGCTCTCCACCGCCGTCCAGCTCGCGACCAGCACGCTGGCCGGGTACGCCTTCGCGCGCTTCCACTTCCGCGGTCGTGACGCCCTGTTCATGATCTACCTGGCGACCATGATGATCCCGCAGCAGGTGCTGCTGGTCCCGCTGTTCGTGGAGATGAAGCAGCTGGGCCTGATCGACACCTACGCCGGGATTCTGCTGCCCGGCCTGGCCTCCGCCTTCGGCACCTTCCTGATCCGCCAGGCGATGCTCTCCGTCCCCCGTGAGCTGGAGGAGGCCGCGCTGGTGGACGGCGCGGGCCATCTGCGCATCCTGTGGACGGTGGTGCTGCCGCTGGTGCGCCCCGCGCTGGCGACCTTCACCGTGTTCGGGTTCATGGCCTCCTGGAACAACTTCCTGTGGCCGCTGGTGGTCACCCGCTCCCCGGAGCTCTACACCCTGCCGCTCGGGCTGTCCGCGCTTCAGGGCCAGTTCACCACCCACTGGAACGTGGTGATGGCGGGCTCGGTGGTCAGCGTGATCCCGATGCTGCTGATCTACCTGGTCGCGCAGAAACACGTGGTGCGTTCGATCGCCACCACCGGACTGAAGTAGGCAGGCCCCGATGAGTATTCCCGCCCCGCGCCGGGCCGTACGCCGGCTGCTGCGCCCGGCCGCGCTCCTGACCGCCGTCGTCGCCCTGGTGGCCGGCTGCGCGCACGGTTCGGTGACCCGTACCACGACCGGGGACGGCCGGCGGATCGTGCACTACATGACGTTCACCGCCGCGCCCGACCACCTCAAGGACCTGGCACGGCTGGCGAAGTCCTTCGAGCGGTCCCATCCGGGCATCGACGTCCAGGTCCAGAGCGCGCCGTTCGACCAGTACTTCACCCAGTTGCAGACGAGTGCCGCCGGTGGCACCGCCCCGGACGTCTTCGAGCTCAACCAGGACGAGTTCGCCTCCTTCGCGGACTCCGGAGCCCTCGCCGACCTCGACTCCCGGGTCCGCGCCGACGCGGTGGCCGGCCACTTCTCCGCGTCCTCGCTGGCCGGCTTCCGCTACGACGGCCGGCAGTACGGCCTGCCGTCCAGCTTCTCCACCGAACTCCTCTTCTACAACAAGAAGCTCTTCGACGCGGCGGGCGTGGCCTATCCCACCGCGGACTGGACCTGGCAGGACGAGCAGCGGGCCGCACGGAAGATCGCCGCCCTCGGCCACGGCGTCTTCGGCGACTACCAGAACACCACCTACCTGGAGTTCACCAAGGCCCTGGCGCAGAACGGCGGCAGCTTCCTGTCCGAGGACGGCACCCGGGTCGCCTTCGACAGCCCGCAAGGCATCGCCGCCGCACGGTGGTTGACCGGCAAGGTCGGCAGCACCATGCCCACCCAGGCGCAGATGGGCGGCAGCACCGACTACGACACCAGGCTCTTCGAGGAGGGGAAGCTCGGCATCTGGCACAGCGGCTCCTGGTTCTTCCCCAACCTCGCCGCCGTCCACGGCCTGAGCTGGGACGTCGTCCAGGAACCCGCGGCGAGCACCGCCACCCCGGCCGAGTCGGTCTTCCAGAACTCCCTCGCGATGTCGAGCCAGTCGAAGAACGCCGACGCCGCCTGGCAGTGGATGCGCTACCTGACGACCTCCCAGGAAGTCGCCAAGCTGCGCATCGACACCTCCTGGGAGCTTTCCCCGGCGACGGGCGCGAGCCTGCGGAAGAGCTACCTGGCGCAGACGCCGCCGACCAACCGCGCCGCCGTCTTCGAGGCGCTGAAGCACGTGGCGCCCTCCCCCCAACTGGTCCACCAGGCGCAGATCGCGGACATCGTCACCAACGAACTCCAGGCCGTCACGACCGGTTCGGCGACCGTCGAGAAGGCCCTCGCCACGGCAGCCCGCCAGGTCCAGCCACTGCTGTCGCACGACGACTGAGCCCCGTACCGCCGCACCTCCGTACCGCCCCCCACCTCCGCACTGCCCGCACCTCCGTACCACCCGTACTCCAGGAGAGACCCCGTGCCCGACCCGCACGCCCCCGACCATTCCGCTCTGCTGCGCCGCAGCATCGAGGTGATCACCGGCAATCAGCACCCCTCCGGCGCCTACCCGGCCTGCCCGGAGTACGAGGTGTACCGCTACTCCTGGCTGCGCGACGGCTCGTTCGTCGCCGAGGCGGCATCCCGGGCGGGGGCGGCCGGCAGCGCGGACGCCTTCCACCGCTGGAGCGCGAAGGTCCTCACCGACCGGTCCGCGCGCATCGAGAAGCTCGTCGCCGCGGTGCGCCGCGGCGAGCAGCCGGCCGAGGGCGACCGCCTGCCGACGCGCTACACCCTCGAAGGCGAGGACACCGGCGAGGTGGGCTGGTGGGACTTCCAACTCGACGGCTACGGAACGTGGTTGTGGGCGCTGACCGAGCATCTCGCCCGGCACCAAGGGGATCACGCGCCGTACCGCGAGGCGGTCCGGCTCACCATCGGCTACCTGGCCGCCAGTTGGGCGACGCCCTGCTACGACTGGTGGGAGGAGTACGCCGACCAGGTGCACGGGGCCACCCTGGGCGCGATCCGCGGCGGCCTGCACGCGGTGCGCGCGTCGGGAATGGCGGCCTCGGTCGGCCTGGACGACGTGTGCGCCGACACCGTCGACGCCATCGACGCGATGATCGAGGAACGCGGCCTGTTCGACGGCCACCTGGCCAAGTGGCTGGGCAGCAAGCAGGTCGACGGCAGCCTGCTGGCGTGCCTCACCCCGTTCGGCAACGTCCCGCTCGACGGGCCCGTCGCCCGCGCCACCGTGCACGCCGTGGAACTCGACATCGCCCAACCCGGCGGCGGCGTCTACCGCTACCTGGGCGACACCTTCTACGGCGGCGGCCAGTGGCCGGTGCTCGCCGGCTTCCTCGGCTGGCACTACGCGCGCACGGGCCGCAGGGACGACGCCCTGCGCGAGCTGGACTGGATCGCGGCCCAGGCCACCGCCGAGCACCTGCTGCCCGAACAGGCCCCCGGCGTAAGGCTCCAGGCGCCGCGCCGGCTGCCCGAATGGGAAGAGCGCTGGGGGCCCAACGCCACCCCGCTGCTCTGGTCCCACGCCATGTACCTGATCCTCGCCGACGAACTGGGAGTCACCCCGTGATCCGCCACCGCCCGCACGGCTCAGGCCACCCCTACCAGCCCACCGACGACCAGCGTGTCCCCGCCACCCCGCTGGCCGGACAGGGGTTCGAGGTGCGGGCCTCCACCGGCCCGCAGGTCACCGCCGTGGTCTGCGAATGGCTGACGGAGGACCGTGCCCTGCTGCTGACCGCCGCCGTGGAGAGCGGCGAGGAGCAGGGCGCCGCGCCGGTCGGCGACTCAGGCGGCGACAGCGACAGCCACCTCGCCGCGGCCGCCTCCGGCGCCGCGCGCCAGGACCGCAAACGGTGGGTGGCCCGCCCGGAGCCGCTGGCCGAGGGCGCGTCCGCGCGCTACCGGTTCGTCGCCACGCACGCGGACGGGCGTACGCACAGGACGAGTTGGTACAGCGTCAGCCCCGCCGTCTGGCACGAGGGCGCCACCGGGCTCACCGTCACCGGGGCCGCCGCGAGCCGCCTGGTCGAGGGCAGCACCCGCACGCTGACCGCGGGCGACGGCACCCCGCTGCGGGTCCGCTTCGCGCTGCGACTGGCGCCCGCCGAGCACGTGGTGGGCTTCGGCGAGCGCTACGACGCGGTGGACCAGCGCGGCCGCTCCCTGGACGCGCAGGTCTTCGAGCAGTACAAGGGCCAGGGCTTCACCAGCCGCAGCTACCTGCCGATGCCCTTTGCCATGGTCGTCGGCGGCGACGGGTGGGGCTTCCACGTCCGCACCTCACGCCGCACCTGGTACGACGTCGGCGCCGCAGAAGGCGACCGGCTGTGGATCGAGGCCGAAGTGGGCCCGGACGGCGTGCTCGACACCGCCGGCTACGCCGGCCGCGCCGACCAGGTGCTCGGCGCCTTCCTCGACGAGACCGGCCGCCCCGAACGGCTCCCCGACTGGGTGTTCGGCCTGTGGGCCAGCGGCAACGAGTGGAACACCCAGGCCCGGGTGATGGCCGAGATGGACACCCACCGCGAACTGGACATCCCGGTGCGGGCCCTGGTCATCGAGGCGTGGAGCGACGAGTCCACCTTCACCGCCTTCCGTGACGCCCGCTACGACGTGCACGAGGACGGTTCGCCGCACCGGCTGGCCGACTTCGCCTTCCCCGCGGAGGGCGCCTGGCCGGACCCCAAGGGCATGGTCGACGAGCTCCACGCGCGCGGCATCAGCGTGCTGCTCTGGCAGATCCCGCTGATGAAGATGCGCCCGCACCCGACCGGCCAGGCCGCCGCCGACGCGCGCGCGATGATCGAGAACGGCTACGGCGTCCTGGAGGAGAACGGCGCGCGCCCCTACCGCAACCGCGGGTGGTGGTTCCCGCTCGCCCTGATGCCGGATCTGACCGATCCGCGGGCCCGCGCGTGGTGGCTGTCGAAGCGCCGGTACCTGGTCGACGAGATCGGCGTCGACGGCTTCAAGACGGACGGCGGCGAGCACGCCTGGGGCGCCGACCTGCACTACGCCGACGGCACGGCGGGCGACGCGGGCAACAACCGCTACCCGGTCGAATACCCGCGCGCCTACGGGGAGTTGCTGAAGGAGTGCGGCAAGGCGCCGGTCACCTTCAGCCGCGCCGGCTTCACCGGTTCGCAGACCGCCGGCGCCTTCTGGGCCGGCGACGAGGACTCCACCTGGGCCGCCTACCGGCACTCGGTCAACGCCGGAATCACCGCCTCCGCGTGCGGCATCCTCTACTGGGGCTGGGACCTGGCCGGCTTCTCCGGTGACGTTCCGGACGCCGAACTCTATCTGCGGGCCACGGAGTTCTCCACGTTCGTCCCGATCATGCAGTACCACTCCGAGTTCAACCACCACCGCCTGCCGCTGCGTGACCGCACCCCGTGGAACATCGCCGAACGCTCCGGCGATCCGCGGGTGCTGGAGGTCTTCCGCCGCTACGCCAAGCTGCGCGAGCGCCTGGTCCCCTACCTCGTCGCGGAGACCGAGGCGGGGCTCGCCGAGAACAAGCCGCTGATGCGGGGACTGTTCTTCGACCACGCCGACGACCCGGCCATCTGGGATCACCAGGACCAGTTCCTCCTCGGGTCCGCGCTGCTGGTCGCCCCGGTCACCGAGCCCGGTGCCACCGGTCGCAGCGTCTACCTGCCGGCCGGCGACTGGGTCGACGTGTGGACCGGCGAGCCCGTCACCGGCGGCGGAGTCATCGAGCGGCACGCGCCGTTGGGCACCATCCCGGTCTTCGCGACCGCCGCCCGCTGGCCGGACCTCGGCCCCCTGTTCGCCGAGCCGGCCTGACAGCTCCCGCCGTCAGGCCCATCGCCGGTGGGAGCTCACACCTTGAGGACTTCCACGGTGGGGCCGCACAGGCGAGCCAGGTCCTCGGGGAGGCTGATCGAGTACTTCCCGCTACCGCGCATGGGGCCGATCCTGGCAGCGGTAGCAATTCTTGCTCACATGACGCCGGGCCCGCCCTGAAAGGGGGCGGGCCCGGCTTCGTGCTTCGTGCTTCGAGGAGCCGTCGGGTCAGGGGGTGACGATGGCGAAGTCGGGGTCGGGGGCGGAGAGGTGGCTCAGGAGTTCGGGCAGCTTGCCGGCGTCGCCGGTGACCTGCACGCCGTCCTGGGCGGCGAGGTCCGCGGGGGCGGTGGCGCCGGCGAGCAGGGCGCGCAGGTCCGCTTCGGTGAGGGTGACCTCGACCTGCGGGTCGGCCCCGGCGGACCCGGTGCCGGTGGTGTGGGTGAGGACGCCGTTGCGCAGATGCAGGGTGACGGGGTCCTGGCCCTTGATGTTCCAGCGCACCGCGATGTCCGCGTCCCAGCTGCGCGGGCCGTCCACGCGGATCGCGAGGGAGTCGAAGAGCTGGTCGAGGGTCAGCGCGGCCAGCATGTCGGGCGAGGTGGTCGTGATGGGGGTGCCGACCGAGCCGTCCCGCAGTTCCAGCGCGCCCATCAGGTAGAAGTTGCGCCAGGTTCCGTTCTCGCTGCCGTAGCCGAGCTGCTCCAGCGCGTCCGCTTGCAGCTCGCGGGCGCCGGCATGGCCGGGGTCGGCGAACAGCACGTGGTCGACCACCTGGGCCACCCAGCGGAAGTCGCCGTCGGCGAAGGACTCCCGTGCCCGGCGCACGACCTCGTCGGCGCCGCCCATGAACTCCACGTACCTGCGGGCCGCCTCGACCGGGGGGTGCTCCCACAGGTGGGCCGGGTTGCCGTCGAACCAGCCCAGGTAACGCTGGTAGATCGCCTTGGTGTTGTGGCTGACGGAGCCGTAGTAGCCGTGCGTGTGCCAGGCGCGTTCCAGGGCGGGCGGCATCTGCATCTCCTCGGCGATCTCCAGGGCGGTCAGGCCCTGGTTGAGCATGCGCAGCGTCTGGTCGTGCAGGTACGCGTACAGGTCGCGCTGCTCGGACAGGAAACGCGTCAGCTCCTCCCGCCCCCACACCGGCCAGTGGTGGGAGGCGAAGGCGACGTCCGAGGAGCCCGCGAACAGCGTGACCGCCTCGGTGAGGTAGGCCGCCCAGACGTGCGGGTCGCGGACTTCGGCGCCGCGCAGGGTCAGCAGGTTGTGCAGGTTGTGGGTGGCGTTCTCGGCCATGCACAGGGCGGAACGGTCCGGGAAGTGGATGTTCAGCTCGGCCGGCGCCTCGGTGCCCGGAGTGAGCTGGAAGACCATGCGGATGCCGTCCACGGTCTCGGTCTGCCCGGTGCGGGTGATGTCGTGCGTCGGCGGGATCAGCGTGACCGCACCGGTCGAGGTGGTCTGGCCCAGTCCCGCGCTGATCTGGCCGCGAGGGCCCTTGGGCAGGGCGGCGCCGTACATGTAGGCGGAGCGGCGGGACATGGCGGTGCCGGCGTAGACGTTCTCGCTGACCGCGTGCTCCAGGAAACCGAGCGGGGCGAGGATCGGTACGCCGCCGGCGATGTCCTCGTCGGTGACGACTCCGCGCACCCCGCCGAAGTGGTCGACGTGGCTGTGGGTGTACAGCACGCCGGTGACGGGGCGGTCGCCGCGGTGCTCCCGGTACAGGGCCAGGCCCGCGGCGGCGGTCTCCTCGGTCAGCAGCGGGTCGATGACGAGGATGCCGCGCTCGCCCTCGACCAGCGTCATGTTGGACAGGTCGAAGCCGCGGATCTGGTAGATGCCCTCGGTCACCTCGAACAGGCCGTGGTCGGCGCAGAGCCGGCCCTGCCGCCACAGGCTCGGGTTCACGGTGTCCGGGCAGTCCCCGTCCAGGAAGCCGTACGCGGTCAGGTCCCACACGGTGCGTCCGGTGCCGTCGGCGATCAGGTTGTCCCGCGCCGTGCCCATGAAGCCGCGCCTCGCGTTCTCCAGGTCCCGCGTGTCGTCGAAGGGCAGTCGCGCCGTGACCTGCTGGTTGGCGGCGGCGATGGTCGGCTGCGCGGGCTTGGGCTCGGTCTGCTCGGACAACGCGGACTCCCTTGCTGGCGGGCAATGGTGACGGCCGCACGGCCGGCACGAACGCCTCCACCCTCCGCCCGGCGGCCACCGCCATCGACCGCAGGTGCTCCATCCGGGGTAACCGGTGAGGGCGCACGTGTACGGGCCCGCGTCGGCGGCGACACACCTGTTCGGCGGAACGTCCCACACCGGCCGCCGGGCGGCACGGTCTCATGTGGGCATGCCGATCACTCTCCCCCCGCGCCGCGGAAGCGGCACCTACCGTCGCCGGGCGGCCGTCCGGGCCGTGCTGGGCGTCACCGCCGCCGCCGCCCTCGCGGGCGTGTGCTTCGCCGCGGTCAGTCCCGGCGCTGCCGCGGCCGAGGGCGACGTGGCGACCAGCACCCTGGCCGACCTGACCGTCTCCGACGTGCCCGTGGCCGGGCTGACCGCGTTCCACGGCGTGTTCGGCACGGCGGGCTCTGCCCCGGACGCGGGCCTCGACGAGGGAGACTTCTCCGACCCCTCCGGAGTGTTGCAACACCTCACCGTCCACGGGAACGGGGTCGCGCTGACCGACGCGGAGCCGGAGAAGAACTACGCGCAGGCGCAGGCGTCCGGCTTCACCCTGGCCCTGACCCGTCCCGACTTCCTCAGCGTGGGGTCGCTCGACTCCTACACGGAGTGCCTCCCCGCGCCGGTCGGCCCGCTCGCCCTCGCCTACGCCCACACGGACTCCGACGAGATCGACGTCCTCGGCCACGAGGTGCCCCCGGGCACCACGCGACTGGACGTCACCGGCGCCGAACTCGGCGTCGACAGCGTCAGCACGGCCACGCTCACTGTGGTCTACGACCGGTTCGAGGACCCGTCCGGCGGGGCCTACCAGCCGGTGTCCTCCGCACGCGCCGGCCTGGACATCACGATCACCGGCACCTTCCGCGACACGGACGGGGCCGTCGCCTACGACGGTCCGGTCACCCGCCTGGAACTCGGCCACGTCGCCGTGACCTGCGAGGCCCCCACGCCGACGGACACGGGTACGCCGACGGTGACTCCGACGGATACGGGTACGCCGACGGTGACCCCGACGCCGACCGACACGGGTACGCCGACGGTCACGCCGACCGACACCGGTACGCCCACGCCTACCCCGACGGACACCGGTACCCCCACCCCCACACCCACCGGCACGGGCACGGGCACCCCCACACCCCCCACACCCACGCCGACCGGTTCCGAGTCGTGCCCGCCCAGTACGACGCCGAAGCCGCACCACCCCGGTGGCGGTGGATACGGGCGGCACGCGGGCGCGTAGGCGTCCTGCCCGGCTCTCCGCCGGGCCGCTCACCCACGTGGGTCCACCGGGTCGCGGCATCCGGTGGGCTCGCGGAGCGTGAGGAGCGTTCCTGTGACCGGAGGGCGTGGTGCCGTGGGTGACGCGATCGGGCAGATGCTGGCGTCCGCCGTGGGGATCGCCATCAGCCCGTTGCCGCTGATCGCGGTGATCCTCATGCTGGCCACGCCGAAGGGACGCGCCAACGGCATGGCGTTCACCGCCGGGTGGATCGTGGCGCTCGCCGTGCTGGTCACGGTGGTGGTGCTGGTCGGCTCGGGCGGGGACGCCTCCCATGGCGACGGTGGGCCGGGGCGCTGGACGTACTGGCTCAAACTCGCGCTCGGGCTGGTGTTCCTGGTGCTGGGCGCCGGGCAGTGGCGCCGGCGTCCGCGCGAGGGACAGGAGGCGGCGCCGCCCGGGTGGATGCGGGCGATCGACGGTTTCTCGCCCGCCAAGTCCGCCGGTCTGGCCGCGGCGCTCGCGGTGGCCAACCCGAAGAACCTGGTCCTCGCGATCGGCGGCGCCGTCTCCATCACCGCCTCCGGCGCGAGCACGGGCGGCAAGACCATCGCCGCCGTCCTGATGGTGCTCGTCGCGTCGCTGTGCACCCTGTTGCCGCTGGGCACGTACCTGCTGGGCGGCAGCCGGTCCGAGGCCGTACTGGGGGAGTGGCGCACCTGGATGGCCCGGCACAACGCGGCGATCATGACCACGGTGCTGGTCGTCCTGGGCGCCAAGTACGTCGGCGACGCGATCAGCGGTCTGACCCGGTGAGCGCGAGCAGCGGTGCCGCGGCGGCCCCGGCACGCGAGAGCGGCCGCTGATGGCCGGGGACGACGACCCGGCCACCGGGTCCGGACGTGACGACGCCCACCGTTCGACCGCGGAGGGCGCGTGGTGGGAGCGGGGCGAGGAACCCGACTACCGGGCCACCATGGCCAACGAACGCACCCTGCTGGCCTGGTCGCGTACCGCGCTGGCGTTGCTGGCCGCCTCGTTCGCCGTCGTCAAACTCACCGTCGTCACCCCGCGCGGCCTGCGGCTGGCGCTCGGCGCCTATCTCATCGCCCTGTCGGGCGGCGTCACGGTCACCGGATACGTCCAGTGGCGCGTCCGCCAGGCCAGGATGCGCCACCGGCTGCCCCTGGGCCGCGTCGTGAGCCCGCCCGTGCTCACTGCCGCGCTGCTGGTGCTCGCCGGTTTCGTCGTCGCGGTCATCGTCGTCGCGTCGTGAGGAGGTGGATCGGTGGCCGTACGACCGCACCCGCTGGTCCGCGTCCGGTCGACGCTGTCCGGCATGAGCGGCCCGGGCGCCCGGGGCGACCTGCTCGGCGCGCTGACCGCCTGGGCCCTGATCGTCCCGGAGTGCGTGGCGTACGCGCAGATCGCGGGGGTGCCGCCGCAGAACGCCTTCTACGCCGCGCCGGTCGCCCTGGTCGCGTACGTCCTGCTCGGCCGCTCCCGGTTCCTGATCATCGGGGCGACCTCCGCGGCGGCGGTGCTGTCGGGTGCGACGGTCGCGGACATCACGTCGGACCCGAAGCGGGCGGTGGGCCTGTCAGCGGCGCTCGCGGTGATCGCCGGCGGTGTGCTGCTGGCCGCGGGGCTGGCCCGGCTCGGGTTCGTGACGAACTTCCTCGCCGAACCGGCGCTGTACGGCTTCCTGTTCGGGATGGCGCTGACCATCGTGGTCCGCCAGGCCGCGAAGATCGTCGGGGTGTCCAGCGGCGACGGGCAGTTCTTCCCCCGCCTGTGGACGCTGCTGCGGCACCTGCCCGACTGGTCGCTCGCCTCGCTGGCCGTCGGGGCCGCGGCACTGGCGGCGCTGTTCGCGCTGGAGCGCTACGTCCCCAGGCTCCCCGCGTCCCTCGTGGTGCTGGTCGTGGCGCTGGCGGTGTCCGCGGCGGCCGGGCTGGAGGACCACGGGGTGGAGGTGGTCGGGAAGATCCCCTCGGCCGTACCGGTGCCCCACCTGCCCGGTATCCCGGCCGCGGACTGGTGGAAACTGGTCGGCGGGGCCTGCGGGGTGTCGCTGGTGGTGTTCGCCGAGGCGTTCAGCATCGCCTCGCGGTTCGCGCGCGAGCACGGCGACGAGGTGGACGGCAACCGGGAGATGGCCGCGGTCGGATTCGCGAACGTCGCGGTCGGCTTCGTCCGCGGCTTCGCCGTCTCCGGCAGTGCCTCGCGCAGCGCCGCCGCCGAGTCCGCCGGCGCCCGCTCCCAGCTGACCTCGCTGATCGCCGCCGTGCTCATCCTGCTCACCGGCGCCTTCCTCACCCCGCTCTTCACCGACCTGCCCGAGCCGGTGCTCGGCGCGATCGTGATCGTCGCCGTCCGCGGCTTCCTGTCCACCTCCGAACTGCGGCGCTACGCCCGAGCGGACCGGGCGAGCCTGGGGGTGGCGCTGACCGCGCTGGCCGGGGTGCTGCTCTTCGACCTGCTGCCCGGGCTGCTGCTGGCGGTGGCGCTGTCGCTGGTGCTGTTCATCGCCGCCGCCAGCACCGCGCACCTGTCGGTCCTGGGCCGGCTGCCTGGCGGCCGGCTGTACGGCGACGCCGCGCAGCACCCCGGCGCGACCACCGTCCCCGGGGTCCTCGCCACCCGGCTGGACGGCGCCTTGTTCTTCGGCAACGCCGACCGCACCCGGCTGGGCCTGCTCGCGCTGGCCTCGGCCGCCCACCCCCGACCCCACACCGTCGTCCTCGACCTGGGTGCGAGCTACCACCTCGGCGTCCCCGTCCTGGACACCCTGGACGAGCTGCGCGCCGCCCTCGACCGTCAGGGCAGCGCTCTGCACCTCGCCGGTCTGCGCGCGGTGGCCCGCCCCGCGTTCGACCACCACCGGCTCGCCGCCCGGCTCGGCCCCGACGCCGTGCACGCCACCGTCGAGGACGCCATCGCCGCGGTCGCCCGGCCGCCGGCCGGATCGCAGAAGTGAGGGCCATGCGCAAACCGCTGTCCGCCACCGGTCGCCGCCGTTCCCGCCGCTCACCCCGCGCGGCGTGGCCCAACCGCGGCCTGGCCGTCGTGCTCGTGGCCGCCGGGGCGCTGCTGGGCTGGTGGCTGCCGCACCTGGAACGGACCAGGAACCTCGGCGGCCTGTCCTACGACGCGTCCGCCGCGCAGGCCACCCTCGGGGCGATCGCGTCGGGCATCATCACCCTCACCGGTTTCGTGCTGACCGCCGTCACCCTGGTCATCCAGTCCGTGCAGAGCATGTCGTCCCGGCTCGCCGGGGTGCTGGGCTTCTTCGAGCGTTCGCTGGTGCTGTTCGGCGCGCTGACCGGCACGGCCGTGTACTCCCTCGTCGTCCTCGCGCAGGTCCGCGAGCACCATGTGCCGGACCTGGCGGTCACGTTGGCCATCGTCTTCGTCGTCCTGTCCACGGGCACGATCCTGCGCACGCTCGCCGGGCTGCGGGAGATGATCACCGGCGGCGGCCTCGTACGCGCGGTCGGGCACCGGCTGCACGAGGCACTCGACCGCGTCTGGCAGGACACGGCAGCAGCGGAGCCGTCCACAGGGCCGGCCGCCGGGCCCGAACCGGAGAGTGCCGTGGTCACCGCGACCGCCGGCGGCGTCGTCCAGCGCATCGACGGTCCCGCCATCGCGGCGGCCGCGGCCGGCAGCGGCCTGCACGTCACCTGCCTGACGGCCGTCGGCAGCTTCGTCGAACCCGGCGAGCCCCTCCTGCGCGTCACCCCCGGGCCGCCGGCCGAGTCCGACGCACGACGCCTGGTCCGCGCCGTACGCCTCGGGCCCTCCCGCCGTATCGACCACGACCCCGCGTACGGGCTGCGCCTGCTCGTCGACGTCGCGATCCGGGCCCTGTCACCCGCCGTCAACGACCCGACCACCGCGGTCCAGGCCCTCGACCAGATCGAAGCGGCCCTGCTGCGCCTCGCCCCCCGGCCGCTCGGCCCGGCCACCCTCCGCGACCGCGACGGCGCCGCCCGCGCCACCATCCCCCGCCCCGGCTGGAGCCAGCTCCTCGACCTGGCCCTCGCGGAGATCCTCGGCTACGGAGCCGGCTCCCTCCAGGTCCAGCGCCGCCTGCGGGCCCTGCTCGACACGGTGCAGCGGACCATCCCGCCCGCCCGCGCCGCCACCCTCACCCCCTACCGCGCCATCCTGGACCGCGCCGCCCGCGCCTTCCCGGACCCGACCATGTCCGAAGCCGCCACCACCCCCGACCCCCAGGGCATCGGCGGCCCCGCCCCCACCCGATGACCCCCGCCCCCGGCCGCGGCGCCCGGGCAGGGCCGCCTTTCGGTCGAGCGTGCTCGTGGTGTGGTCGTCCGCGGCAGAATGGGGATCATGGCCCAGTTGGAGACGTCTCCGAAGATCCGTGCTCGCATGAGCAAGCAGCGCAGCCGCGACACGGACATCGAGATGAACCTTCGCAGGACACTCCATGCCGCTGGGCTCCGGTACCGGCTCCACCGCAAGCCGTTGAAGGGCGTGCGCCGGGAGGCCGACATTCTCTTCGGGCCGGCTCGCGTCGCCGTCTTTGTCGACGGCTGCTTCTGGCACGGCTGCCCTGAGCACGTGACATGGCCGAAGAACAACGCGGGCTTCTGGCGCGAGAAGATCGAGAAGAACCGTGCTCGTGACCGTGACACCGATGCCCGTCTCGCGGAGGCCGGTTGGGCGTCGGTGCGGGTCTGGGAGCACGAGGACGCGGTTGCGGCCGCCGAGCGGATAACCACCCTGGTCCACGAACGTCGCGGGGGTGTGGGGCGGCCGAACGGGCCCGGCCACTCCGCACTGCGCATCCACGCCGACCGTTAGACTTTCCCCCTATGGCCAGCCCAGACGCAGTTGCTCCATTCCTTGAGAATGCGTACATTCTGGATCTTTTCGCGGGTCCGGGTGGCCTTGATGTAGCCGCGCACATGCTCGGGGTGCCCTCACTCGGGATCGAGTGGGACCGGAATTCCTGTGAGACGCGATACGCGGCGGGTCTCCCGACGTGGCATGCGGACGTCAGTGCGGTGCGGCGGGACAGGTTCCACGAGTTGCCGAAGGGATTGACCGTGCTGGCCGGCGGGCCGCCCTGTCAGACGTACTCAGTGGCAGGCCACGGGGCCGGCCGGAAGGCGCTCAAGGAGGTGGAGGGGTTCATCCGGGCGTTGGTGGACGGGGTCGATGACAGCGCGATCGATGCGCAATTGGACGAGCTGCACGGTGACCCTCGCACCGCCCTGGTCCTGGAACCTCTTCGATACGCGATCAAGGCGCTCACCTGCCCCAACCGGGACGGACGACCTTTCGACGTGATCGTCTTGGAGCAGGTACCCGGTGTCAAAGCGCTGTGGGATGTCTACGCGGAGGTCCTGAGGGCGGGACTGCCCGGTAGGGGCGGCGAGCGAGTCCGGTACAACGTCGCCGAGGTCACGACATTGCAGACCGAGGCCTACGGTGTTCCGCAGACGCGTCGCCGTACGATCCTCATGGCCCGGTTGCTCGAGCACGGCACTCCCAGGCTGCCCGTCCCCACGCACCACACCTACAAGCCGCGGATTCCTGAGCAGGTCGGGGCCGAGGACACGCCGACCGTGGTGGAGTCCGGGCAGACCGCATTGCCGATGACCGAATTCGAATCTCCGCTCAGGCCGTGGGTCTCCATGGGCGAGGTGCTGGAGCCCGCCGGCCGCGGGACCCCCTTCTCTGTCGTGTCGAACTACGGCAGTGGCGGAGATCCCAAGATGCGCGGCATACGCAGTGACAAGCAGCCGGCCTTCACCGTCACCGGAAAGGTCTCTCGCAATGCCGTGTGGCGTGGGGACGGCACTCCGCACAGCCCTGATCGTCTGACTGTTCCTGAGGCGGGCATCCTTCAGACCTTCCCGCCCGACTACCCCTGGTCGGGAGGCGATCAGTCGCAGCAGGTGGGTAATGCCGTGCCCCCGCTGTTCGGCATGCACGTGCTCGCGGCCGCGCTTGCATTGGGGCTCCCGCCCGAGGAAAGGCTGCGGGAGCAGTGGCCCGAGGTCGCCGTCGAGGATCGTGCCACGCTCCGCAAGGAGGGATGTGGGGTTTCCGACGGGTGCGGTCCCAACTGCCCCAAGTCCGTGGATCAGTCTCCTTCGCGGTCCTCCGACTCGTCCCGTCCCCGCACCGGCGCGTCCGCGAAGAGATCGGAGAAGTAGTCGACCAGCGTGCCCACGGAGCTTTCCGGCGCCGGCTCTTCCTGGGGGCCGACCGGGAGCGCGGACCGTGACACCTGGCGGGCGGACTCGGCCTCGGCGATCCAGTCGAGCAGCGGACGGGACTCCCGTTCCGCGTCAGGAGCGATGACGTCGTACATCAGGGTTGCGGCGGAGGCATTGACCGCTCCGACCAAGGCGTTTACCTCGCGGCCGGTGGCGATCACACCTTTCGCGACCAATCGGACGATCGCCTGGGCCGTGGGACGGTGGTTGATCACGGACATCCGCAGGGCGGTGTTCAGGATGTCCTGGTTGCCACAGGCCGTGACGACGGGTTCGTAGTCCGAGCCGTCACGGAACAGTTCGGCAGCCCACCAGAGGCGGGCGAACACCTGCTTGTGGTACTGACCTCGGAAGCGCTCGGCGGTCACTTTGGCGACCTTGCCGTCCTTCGGTTCCGACAGATGCCGCCACACCGTGTAGTCGGGGGCGACCCCAAGGGCGAGGTAGTTCCAGAAACCGGTGTCGGCTGCCTCGCGACGGGTGAGTCGGAGAACAGCATGCAGGCGGGGAGCGAGCCAGGCATCGGCCTGAGTGGTCTTGAGCCCGCGGTTCCGGCAGTAGGCCATCGCGTCCTCGGCCAGGTCGCGGACGGGCAACAACTCTCCGCGTCGGTCACCGTGCGGCAAGGGTTCGGTGACCTGGTTGAGCCTGATGCTCGGCACGTCCTCGCGGCCGGTGAGCAGACCTTCGGTGAGGAAACCGGTGGCCTCGGAGTTCGGGAGCAGCGCGAGGCGCTCCGGGAAATGACTGGGCCGCCCGATCATGCGTCGTTCCCCTGGGTGAGTCGTTCGAGGTCACGGATGGTGGTGGAGAGAGTCCTGGGGACACCGGCACGCCGGGAGGCGGCGAAATGGATTCGGGGTTGGAGATCCCCCCAGCCGGTTGCGGACGGGCCGGTGCGGGCAGCGTGGACTTCGTGCAGGGCCTCCTCCGCCCCGCGATCGGGATACATGTCGGGAAGCATTTCCCGGAGCACCTCTCCCTGCCAGCCGTGCGGGAACAGCGGGGCGCCGTCCTCCTCGATCTCCAAGTCGCCCACGGCGGAGTGGAAGACGGCGGTCCAGACCTCGGAGCACATCTGGGCGATGAGGAGTTCCCGGACGGTCTTCTCCGCGCCGCTGCCACCATCCGCGCCGATCAGGTCTCCGAGCCCGTCGAAATCCGTGTTGACACGTACGAGGGGAATGCGTCCCGTGGTGTCGACCAGCCAAGGGGAGTCCTTGAAGCGCTGCAACCTGCTTGGGCCTGACGCGAAACCGACCATCCTGACGTCGAGTTCGCGGGCGAGTGAGGGAGCGGCCTCGATGACATCGACGAACCACTCCATGTCGGAGGTGCCGATCACCCGGCCGTGGACGCCGTCGACGGTGGCGACGACGTGCAGAGCAAGAGAGGCACGGTCGAGGAGGTCGCAGCGATGGAGGTACAGCTCGGCAGTCCGCTCGCGACCGTCGGGGGAGACCGGGGACAACTCCACGGACGTACGCGAGTTGGTGGCGCGCTCGGTCAGGACGGCAAGCACCTTGACGTCATGCCAGGGCCCTTCGGGGTCCACCGCCTTGGCCGGGAGCCGGGCAGAGACGCGGAGTCGCGCCTCTGTCCATTCGGGGCGGTCCTCATCGGGACCGAGGGCCACGACGCGTTCGACCGTGGAGATGTACTTGCTCTCCACGTCCTCCCAGGGCTCGCCCTCGGCCTTGAGTTGGGCGCTCTCGACACGCCAGGACAGATTGCCGGTCAGCCGACGGTAAGGGTAGACCTTCATGCCTGCTCCCCCTTTCCGACGCGCAGTTCCACGACAAGCCCAGTGAGTTGGGCTCTCACCGGGTGACGGGAAACGTCGGTGACACCCCTGAAGACGGCCTTTCGGCTGCCGGATTGCAGGTTCAGGGCCCCGTCGACGACCTCGCAACCGCTGACGGCGACGAGTTCCTTCCACGGCGCCGCGGGACGAGGGCCGGATCGCACGTCGAACTTGGCGATCGGGGTGACCGGGCGGTCCGGGTCGACGCTCGCCGGCACCCGCAGGTCGACCGTGACCGACCAGGCTCCGGTCTCGTCGATCAGCGCGTCCACGTTGTCCAGTTCGGGCAGGGCCGTTCCTGCGGCGGAGCGCGTCTTCTGCACGGAGCCGCCGCCCACCTTGAGTCGGCCGGCGATCTTGGCCTCGCCCCCGCTTCGGCTCTCGGCCCGGGGAACAGCGACCAGTTCGCGCACCGCGCTGTTGGCAGCGGTGGTCAGGGCCGCGATGCGTCGGTAGGCAGAGGGGGAGTAGGCGAGGCGGAGTTCCTCGGTCTGACCCCACTTGTCGTGCTCGGGTGGTTCGGAGGCGCGAAGGAACTCCTCGGCGGCCTCGGCGCCAGGGGCGTCCGGTCCCGCCGCCCGGCCGGCGAGAAGAATCGCCTGGAAGGGGTTGGTGCCGACAGGAACATTGCCGACGGCGCTGTCTCTGACGGTCATGCGGTTCCCTCGCATGGAGACCAGCCGGTTCGGGCGCCCATCGGCGTCCTCGGCGTGGGTGACCAGGAGCACGGCCTCGTGAGGCACGCTGCCTCGCGCCTTTCCGCCGTGCAGAGGCACGTTCACATGGACGGTGGTGCGGGCGACCTGGCCCGGACCGGTGAGACGGTTGACCGTGTTGCCGTCCAGGAACGCTCGCAGGGCGCGTGTTCGGGAGGGCTGTGTGACGGCAGGGTCCACTCGCTCCTCGGCGATGAGCACCTCGCCGTTGCGGTATGTGCGGATCGATGCCTCGAGGTGCGGTTTGTGGTTCTCGCCGCCGGTCATTGCGGCCCAGAAGTTGCGACCGAGCGCATCGACGAGCCGAGCGTGAATGCGATGGACGGAGTCCTCGTCCTCGGTGGTCTCATCCTCGTCGACGGTGCCTATGGGAGTTGCCAGGCTGGCGACGTCGTGAGCGCCGACGATGAGGAAGGAGGTCCCGGGGGCTGCGCTCTCCCGGGTGAGGTGGAGCTTCTCGACGGTTTCGTCGTCGGCCCACCAGGAACGGGCGACATCGGTGGATCTGGCGTCCGGATCGGGACGTCCGAACCAGGCAGGTCCCGCAAACTCTCGACCGTCGACCTCGCGCCAAGGGAGGTCGAGCCGACCGATCAGACGACGTTCGGTGCGCCCCTCATGAGGCGTGGAGAGGGTGGAGTTGATCAGAACGAGGCCGAGCCGGCTGGTGGCCCAGAGGGTGGCCTTGCCCAACCCGTAGGAACCGCCTGCTCCGTGGTCCTGCTTGTGACTGTCGAGTTGCCTGCGGACCACGGCCGCGAAGAGTCCGTCGTCGTAGTCGCCACCGGTCAGGCCGGTGGCGTTGTAGTCATCGACGCGCAGCAGCACCAAGCGGTCGTGCTGGTACATGTCGCGCAGCCCTCCCGCGATCGTGCGGGCGACCTTGCCCTGCTTGTCGTTGTCGGTGGTGAGTGCCTTGTAGTGCGGGAGCAACCCTTCCCAGTCGATGGCCTCACGGAACCGGGCAAGGGCTTCGCCTGTGAGTTCGTGCAGGGTGTAGCGAACCCGAACGGGTTCCCCGGGGTCGAGGCGTGCGTCGAGGCTGTTCTGGGTGGCCTCGCGCGCGAGGATCGACACGTCGGCTTCGAAGGCGAACGCGGCGGCGTTGCCGTACTCGCGGCCGCCGTCGGCGTGTGCCGGCCGGTGATACCAGGAGACCGGAAGCCCGACATGGGCGTCGGTGCTGCGGGTGTGGATCGTCGCCAGGTCGGTCCCGAGTGCCTTGGCGATGCGCTGGATGGTCTCGTCCCGCGGGACCGAGCGGCCCACGATCCAGGCCGACACGGCTGCTCGGGTCATGCCGAGTTCCTCCGCCAGATCGGCTTGGCTCTTCCTGGCGTTCTTGAGCTGGCGTGCCAGCCAGGGACCGAAGTCCTCAGCTGCCTCCATACCCCACCTGCTTCCACTCGTGAGATCGGGTGAGGGCCACCGTACCGCAGGACAGTTGACGACGCGCCGGCCTGTCAAAAGTTCGTTGACGCGCGGTCCGCACCCGCTCGGGTGATCTGTCGACCGATCGGAAAATGGATGACGAAACTCCGCTTTGGGCATGCCAAAGCCACTGATTTCCGAGTGCAGGACGAAGCGGTTCGAGGCGACAAGGCGGAGCGACAAGCGCTTGCGCAGCGGCGGGAGTTCGTGGTTGAGTTTCGGACCGTCAGCTCCGGAACTGATCGGAGCAACAACACTCTCCTGGGGCACTGTTGTGCCTTCTTCCTCGCCTGCCCCACATGGCGAGGGGCAGGGAGGGAGCGATATCGGATCTTCCCCCGGCGCGGTCCGGAGTATCCGCATGCACACTGCCTCGCACGAAAGAGGGAATCCCTCTCCGCTCGTCCACCGCGGAACTCCTCGATGGACGGCCGTACGGATCGGAATTGCTTCTCCGCAGTACCTCGCACCTTCCTCGTGAAGTTCCGACGAAAGCGAAAGCGCAGTACCCGAGCCAAGCCGACCACTGACGGGCGTTCACGCTCGCTGGTCCCTTCCCACCCCATCGTTGAAGTGGAAGCATCCGTGGCGCAGACTTCCGTGATCCGTACCGTCGTCGAACAGTCCTCTCGTGTCCTGGAGACCTACCGTGTCGATCCGGGCCTGATCCCCGAGCACGCCAACGGCGAACGCCGCATCACGCAGGGCGGCTACGGTGACCGCCAGCTTTTCGAACTGGTCCAGAACGCTGCCGACGAGATGAGTGACGAGCCCGGCGGCCGGATTCACGTCGTGCTCACGGACACTCACCTGTACTGCGCCAACCAGGGAAACCCCGTGACCCCCGAGGGTGCGGAGACCATCCTGCGGATGAGCATGTCCCGTAAGCGCGGTGGGCAGATCGGTCGCTTCGGAGTGGGCGTCAAGTCGGTCCTGGTGGTGACCGACACCCCCGAATTCTTCAGCCGTGACGGCAGTTTCGGCTTCGATCGCGCCTGGTCCTACGAGCAGATCCGGAACGTGCCCGGTGTGCGCGAGAGGCACGGGGACCAGTTCGAAGCGCCCGTACTGCGTATGGCCCGTGAACTGGACATGGCAGCCGAACGCCTCAGGGACCAGGTACTGGACGAACTGTCCGAGTGGGCGACCACGGTCGTCCGACTGCCACTGCTGTCAGGCGCGGCCGACCGGTTGGGCAAGGACATGCACGGGCACCGAGGGGCGGCCGGCCACGAGACCCGTGCGGAGTTTCCCTCCGGCTTCCACCTCTTCTCCCCGCACGTGGGCCCCTTGGTCCTGGAGGACCGGCGACCCCGCCCGATCGCCCGTCGAGCACTGCGCGCCGAGCAGGACGGCACTCTCCGCACGATCCACGAGGAGCGGGTGGGCAGGCTTCCGGTCACCTCACAGTGGCGGGTCTTCACCGACACACACGAGCCGACTGCGGCCGCCCGCCGCGACGCCGGCGAGCTGCACGATCGCGTTTCCATCGATGTGGCCTGGGCCGTTCCTGCCTACCGAACGGACGAGAGGACAGGTCTGCTCAGTGCTCCCGACGCTCGTGGCCGGGGCCGCTTCTGGTCCTTCTTCCCGACAAAGTACGAGATGACGCTCAGCGGCATCCTGAACGGTGCCTGGAAGACCAACGAGGACCGCCAGAACCTCTTGGACTCCTCGCCCTTCAATGTGGAGATGATCCAGGTCGCGGCCCGTCTGGTGGTCGAGTCGTTGCCCGCCCTTGCCCCCGCCGAGGACCCCGGGGCGTACCTTCCACTGCTGCCCGGGCGTACCAAGGCCGTCGAGGTGATCAGTTGGGCCGACGGCCTGCTCACCGAACAGATCTGGGCCGCGGCCGCGGTACGTCCGTCGCTGCCCGACCAGGACGGAGTCCTGAGGACTCCCGGCGAGTTGAGGATTCACCCTGACCTGGGGAAGGACACCACCGCGCAACTCCGGTGGTTGCGGAACTGGCACGCGTACGCCGGGCGTCCTCGTGACTGGGTGCACCCTTCGGTCGAGGCCACGGATCTGAGATCCGGCAAGATCCAACACATCCTCGGGGCGGCGGGTCGACAGCGGTCGTCGGTCGTCGAGTGGTTGGAGGCGCTGGTCTCCGACGGTTCGGCGAAGGCTTCGGAGATCGCGATTCGGATCGTCGCGGACATGATCGAATCCAAGGCATCCTGTGCCGCGGAGGCCCGCAAGGCCGCGATCGTGCTCACCGAGGAACACGGCATGGTCGCCCCGGTGGGGGGCGTGGTCTACCGGCGTGCCGAGGAGGACGGTCTGCGGGAGTCGCTGGTCTACGTGGATCGCGCCTTGTCCGACGATCCTTCGCTCTCCTCGGCCCTCACCGTCCTCGGCATCCAGGAGGCCGATGTTCGGGGACGATTCGTGAGCGTTCTCGACCGCGGATTCTCCTCGTACGGCATGCAGGAGTGGAATCGGTTCTGGGAGCTCTTCCATCGGGCAGGTGCCTCCGTGGTGGGCCACGAGGTCACCGAGCGGGTGCCTGCGCCGATGAACACCTTGATGGTGCGCACGGCGGACGGCCGCTTCCGTACCATGCACGACTGCCTGCTGCCCGGCGTCGTCGTCACCGCGGAGAGCGATCCCGGGGTCGCTGTGGACATGCAATTCCACTCCGACGACGCGTCCTTCTTCCGCGAGTTGGGTCTGCTGGACCGTCCGACCTCCGGGCACCGGCCCGAGACGGAGCCCTGGTTCGAGGAGTACCGGGCGGCCGCGCATGAGGCGTACTGCGACAAGCTCGACAGTCGGGCGAGCCGGCCGACCCTCGCAAGGACCAAGGTCGAGGGGGCGCCTGTCGGCGGGTCCTTGCACCTGCTGCCCCGACTTTCGGAACCGGCCCGCGCCGCTTTCCTCCATGCGTTGCCCGAGGACGCGCTGGTCGAGAACTGGACGCTCCAGATCGGTGCCCAAACCAGTACCCGTCGGACAGCCCAGTCCCCGATCCGGTGGATGCTCGCCCGTCACGGTCGGGTCCGGACGTCGCAGGGGCCGAAGCCGCTCCGCGACGCCGTCGGCCCGCAGCTCGACGGATACCGTGACGTGCTCCCGGTGGCATCGATCAGCCATGAAAAGGCGCGCAAGCTCGGACTGGCGGCAAGTGTCGAGAAGGTCCGTCCCTGGCAGTGGGAACAGCTCCTGCGGAAGCTTCAGGAGAGCGAGGACGACGCGTTCGTCGGCTCCACCTACGCACTGTTGACCCGCCTGGAGGTCGATTTTCCCGAGGACTCTCCGACCCGGTGCCGGATCGGCGACGTCTGGGGCGGCCGGGAGGACGGCGAGATCGCCGTCGCGGCGAACCGGGACGAGTACAGGTCGCTGCGGGCCGAACGGATTCCGGCGCTGCTGATGCCGAACCGGGAGTCAGCCGAACTCATGGTCGAGCAGTGGGGGATGCTTCGCCATGACGATGTCATCAGCCGTGAGACCCGTCATGAGTCGACCGTGGACGCGGTCCCGCTCCCCGAGGAGTTCCCGACGCTGCGCCGGCGGATGGGGACGTCCGTCAGCATGTACTCGCTGCTGCGTTGTTCCACGCTGGAAGAGGTCGTCCGTACCCCGCACGGCGCACGGGTCAAGGCTCTGGAGAGCGCCCGCCAGGGCAACGTCATCAAGGTGCTGGACTCGCTCGACCGGCCGGCCGTCCTCCGGGTCGTGGACCGCGAGTTGACCCTGCGGTTGGGCGAGGACGGCTGTCGCGCCGTGCTGGAAGCCCAGGTCCGGCAGGAGCAGGACGTAAAGGTGCGCTCCGCGCTGAAGGCGATCCGTGAGGCGGCGGACGTGACGGCCAAGCTGGAACTGCTGATCGGCGCCGAGGCTTTGCGCGACCGGTTGCCCGCCGGGTTGATGGAGGCCGAGCGTCAGGCGCCGGACGGGCAAGAGCCCACCGGGCTTCGGATTGCGCAGATGGCTTTCAATGCGCACGGCGACACCGTGCTCAAGACCCACGCCCGTGACATCCAGGAGCGCTTTCCGAGCGCCCCGGCGTCGTACACCGGGGGCTCGGCGGCCGTCTCCTTCGTCTCTGACCTCGGTCTGCCCGCGCCTTTCGCCGGTTACCGAACGCCTACCCTTGACCAGAGCCTGATGGTGGAGGGGCCCCGTGACTTCCCGCGCCTGCACGACTACCAGGAACGACTGGCCCTCAACATCTTCGAGATGCTCGACCGGTTGGCCCCTCAGCGCGCCATGCTGTCGCTGCCCACCGGCGCGGGAAAGACACGCGTCACCTCCGAGGCCGTCATCCGCTGGGTGAAGCAAGCCGGTGAGCTCAAGGGGCCGATCCTGTGGATCGCCCAGACCGAGGAGCTGTGTGAGCAGGCTGTGCAGAGCTGGCAGTTCGTCTGGAGCAAGGCCGGCCCGCAGACCCGGCTGACGATCAACAGATTGTGGACCTCGAACGAGGCGGCCCCGATTCTCGACGGTCCGCAGCTCGTCGTGGCCACCGATGCCAAGCTTCAGCAGTGCCTGGACACGGACCGGTACGCCTGGCTGCGGCAGGCCGCCCTGGTCGTGGTGGACGAAGCCCACACGGCGACCAGCTCGCGCTACACCGAGATCCTGGGCCTGCTCGGCCTGACCCAACACCGGACCGAGCGGCACCTGCTCGGCCTCACCGCCACCCCGTTTCGCGGTCACAACGAGGAGGAGACCCGCCGACTGGTCAACCGGTTCGGTGCGCGCCGGCTGGACGAGGGCGTCTTCCCCTCGGACGACGCCTACGGCCATCTCCAGAGCCTGGGGGTGTTGGCGCAGGTCGAGCATCGGGAGCTGACCGGAGGCACCATCGAACTGTCCCGCCAGGAACACGAGAGCGCCCGGCAGTTCAGCCTGTTGTCGAAGGCGGCCGAGCAGCGGCTGGCTGACGACCACGACCGCAGCCGTCGTATCGTCGAGGAGATCGCGAAGATGGAGAAGGACTGGTCGGTGCTGGTGTTCGCCACCTCGGTGGAGCACGCGAAGTACCTGGCGGCCCGGTTGAAAGACCACGACATCACTGCTTCCTCGGTGGACGCCACCACCTCCGACAGCGACCGCCGTGCGCGGGTCAGGGACTTCCGCGACAAGAAGGTGCGGGTACTCACCAACTACGGCGTCCTCAGCCAGGGCTTCGACGCCCCCGCGACCCGTGCGGTCGTCGTCGCCCGGCCTGTCTACAGCCCGAACGTGTACCAACAGATGATCGGACGCGGCCTGCGTGGTCCCCTCAACGGCGGCAAGGACACCTGCCTGATCCTCAACGTCCGCGACAACATCAGGAACTTCGACGATGCTCTCGCCTTCACCAAGTTCGAGCACCTGTGGAGCAAGAAGTGACCGTCTCCGACAAGGACGACCCCAGCCTCACGTCCGAGCAGCAGGCGGTCGTGGACCAACCCTGGGACGTCCGTCTGTTGGTCACCGCCGGAGCCGGCGCGGGCAAGACGCACACGTTGGTGCGCCGCTTGGACGCTCTGGTCGGCCACGCGGACCCGGACGAGGCCATCGAGGCATCCGAGTTGCTGGTCCTCAGCTTTTCCCGCGCGGCGGTCCGTGACCTGCGGGACCGGATCGCCCGGCACGGCGAGCACGCACAGCGCGTACGTGTCCAGACCTTCGACTCCTGGGCCTACTCTCTGCTGACGCAGGCGTACCCGGACGGGCAGTGGGCGACGCTCGCCTTCGACGAGCGCATTCGGGCGGCCACCGACGCCATCGAGAAGGGGGCATTGGAGTCCGTGGAGGCGGGGCTTCCCCTGCACGTGATCATCGATGAGGTGCAGGATCTGGTCGGTGTCCGCCGGGAGATGGTGGAGTCGCTGCTCGACCGGCTCCACGAGTCCTGTGGGTTCACCCTGGTCGGCGACCCTGCCCAGGCGATCTACGACTTCCAGATCGAGGACCCCGAGGAGTATGCCGACCGCGCCGACCTCTTCCTCCGTTGGGTTCGCGCCTCCTACCCCGACGACCTCGTGGAGCTCAGCCTGACGCAGAACTTCCGCGCGGCCACGCCCGAAGCGCGTACCGCTCTCGCACTCGGGCCGGCAGTCCAGGGCATCGGCAGGGCTCCCGAGGGTGCCGACGCGGCGGCCGAAAGGCTGCACGGGGAACTGCGCGAACTGCTGTTGGACGTTCCCGATCTGGGCGGGCTCACCGATGCGTTCACCCTCGACTCGCTTCGGTCCTTCCCGGGTACCTGCGCGATTCTGACCCGCGACAACCGACAGGCACTCGTCCTCTCGGAGTTGCTGCACACCCGAGGCGTCCCGCACGCCCTGCAGCGTTCGCTCCGGGACCAGCCGGCGCCGCACTGGGTTGCCGAGTTGCTGCGCCGGACCGAGGCCGTCACGCTCACCGAGGCGCGGCTGCGTGAGCTGCTCGGCGCGATACCGCTGTTGCCCGAGAGCACCCGGCCGGAGCAGGTGTGGCGGTCCCTGCGCAAAGTGGCGCGCGGCACGGGCCGAAACACGCTCGACGTGATGCGATTGCGACGAATCGTGGCGGAGCGTCGCCTCCCGGACGAACTGGTCGACCCCGAACCTTCTCGGCTGATCGTGTCGACGGTGCACCGTTCCAAGGGCCTGGAGTTCGACCGTGTGGTGCTGCTCACCCCGCCCACCATGGCCGAGTTGCGCAGACGCCGCAGCCAACTCGACATGCCCGCCGAGGCGCGGGCGCTGTATGTGGCGATGACCAGGGCCCGAGAGGATCTGTACCGGGTCGCCGCACCGGAGACCGTGACAGTGCTCAAGCACCGACAGACCGACCGCTGGTACCGGGGAGTTCCGAACTCGCGCCACAGTTGGCGGCGCGATGGCATCGAGGTGCGAGCCGGTGACGTCTGCGCCGTGGAACCGGCAGACGCCTCGAACGACGCCACCGGCGCTCAGTCGTACCTGCTGGAGCGCGTACGGTCGGGAGACGCGGTGTCGTTCCGCCTGCGTGACTCCCTGCCCATGGGCCCGGAGCAGAGCCCCCGATACGCGCTGCTGCACGAAGGACGGGAGATCGGCGAGGCGTCCGAGGTCTTCAGGAGCGAGCTGTTCGCCGTCCTGAAGGTCGGCGCTGCCTGGGAGATCCGTTGGCCCGAGGAGATCGTCGACCTGCGGGTCGACTGCCTGGAGTCCGTCTCGGGCAGCGCCGCTGCCGGGGTCAACGCGGGGCTGGGTGACCATGGGGTGTGGATCGCCCCACGCGTCAACGGAATCGGACGGTTCCGGCGGTTGGCCGGGGTCGAGGAGGAGGGGGAATGACGATCCACGCAGGTCGGCACGCGGCGCACTACGAGGTCCGCGAGGGATTGGTGGCCCGACTGCGTCGGGAGCTGCTGGGCCCCGATGCACACCACTCTGCCGAGGGCCTCGCCGAGGTGCTGGACCAGGATGCCCCGATCACCCGGTACCCGGTGGGGGTACTGTTCCCGCGCCCTGCGGACACCGAGGCAGGCCGGCGCCTCCGGGAGGACGCCGAGGAGGAAGCGGGCCTGGACGAAGAGCCTGTGACCAGGGTGGACGGCCTCGACGAATCAGTCTCGGTCGCGGAACGGCCCAACGCCGGTGACCGGCGTCCGTCCACCGTCGGTCTGACCTTCGCCGTCGACAGCTCCGTGTGTCGGGAGATCGTGATCTCGGCACGTGCCGCCGTGTACGAACCCGAGGACGCCGGAGGTCGCAAGGTCTCCGCTCTTCGCAGCGAGGCACGCACCACCTCTGATCAGCGGGAACGGTGGCGTCGGGTGGAGTTGGACCTGCCGAGCACGAGCGTCGATGTGACCTGCCCGGGGCGTGGCGCCTCGCGCGACCTGCTGAACGGCACGGCACGCCTCGAAGTGCACGTACGCCGTCCGTCCCGGGAATCCGACAACGTCACCGTCACGGCCACGCTGGTGAATGTGCGGAAGGTGGGTGAGCGGGAACTCCAGGACGCCTTCGCGCTGTTCCAGGCCGGGTTGACCGTCCGGGCCGCAGACGGGGCAAGCGTCTTCGTCGAACGGCCCGCTGCACCCTCGACCCTTGACCCCGAACTGGCGACCAGCCGACTGCTGCACCGGCACGCACCCACCTTCGCCACCGGCCATGGCTGCGCAGCGGTGTGGGAATGGAAGGCGCCGCCGATCGGTGTCGCCGAAGTCGAGCGTGCCGCGGTGGCAGAGGTCCGCACCGAATTCATCCCGACCCACGAGGTGCTGCTCACCGACTCCAACCCGGAGATCGACGACGACGCACTCACCATGCTGGGCCTGGCGGAGGCCACCGACGCGGAGGTCATCGCCGCCCTGGAGGGGCTGGCGGCAGGCTATGAGGAGTGGATCGCCCGTAGGGACGCCGAGGCCGCCGGGCTCGCGGGCACCTCCTACGAAAATGCCGCGAAGGCCCAGCTCAAGGCCTGCGGGGAAGCCCTGGAACGGATGCGTGAGGGGATCGGTCTGCTGCGTGACAAACCGGACCTGATGTCGGCGTTCCGTCTGGCCAACCGCGCAATGGCGAACCAGCGGGCGCGTAGCGCTTGGATCAAGGAAGGGTGTGTCGGCGAGCCGGAGCCGGCCTCGGCACGCTGGCGTCCGTTCCAGATTGCCTTCATGCTCTTGTGCCTGGCCGGAGTGGACGATCCCGGTCACCCCGATCGGGGAGTGTCGGACCTCCTCTGGTTCCCCACAGGTGGCGGCAAGACCGAGGCGTACCTGGGCCTGATCGCGCTGACCATCTTTCTGCGCCGCATGAGGCTCGGCGCTGCCGGTGGTGGTGTCACCGTCCTCATGCGCTACACGCTTCGTCTGCTGACCCTCCAACAGTTCGAACGCGCCGCGGTCCTGGTCTGCGCCATGGAGGAAATGCGCCGGGAGAACCCCGCCGAGTTGGGCCACGAGGAGATCTCCCTGGGCATGTGGGTGGGCCGCTCCGCCACCCCCAACTCCCTGGAGAGTGCTGCCGGACAGCTTCTCGCGGCCCGTTCGGGCAAAGTGCTCCAGAAGGAGAACCCGGTCCAACTGCACGCCTGTCCCTGGTGTGGAACCGCCCTCGATGCGCGTCACTACACGGTGGACACGGACGCGGTGCGCATGCACGTGCGCTGTTCCGGCACGGACTGCGCGTTCTCCGGGGGACTGCCCGTGCACCTGGTCGACGAGACCGTGTACCGGGCCCGGCCTTCCCTGGTGATCGCCACCGTCGACAAGTTTGCCTCGATGCCGTGGCGGGCGCAGACCGCTGCCCTCTTCAACCGGGACAGGCAGGACTCCACGCCGCCTCCCGAGCTGATCGTGCAGGATGAGTTGCATCTGATCTCCGGCCCGCTGGGCACCCTCACCGGCCTGTACGAAACGGCCGTGGACGTGCTCGCCGCCCGCCCGAAGGTGATCGCTTCGACGGCGACCATCCGCCGGGCCACCGAACAAGGCAAAGCCCTGTTCTCGCGTGAGGTACGGCAGTTCCCCCCCGCGGGTCTGGACTCCCGTGATTCCTGGTTCGCGGTGGAGACCCCGGCCGGCGAGAAGGCGTCCCGCCGCTACGTGGGCCTGCTCGCTCCGGGCACCAGTCAGTCCACCTTGCTGATCCGCACCTATGCCACCCTGCTGCACGAGGCGACGCGTCTCGACACCACGCCGAAGGTGTCCGACGCGTATTGGACCCTGGTCGGCTATTTCAACAGCCTGCGCCTACTGTCCGCCGCCGAACTCCAGGTTCATGACGACGTGGTTGCCCATCTGGAGCACTTGGCCGAGCGCGACGACGCGGTCCCCCGTTCCATCGACAACTACTCCGAACTGACCAGTCGGGTGGACGCGAGCGAGATTCCGGCCCGGTTGAAGCAGATCGAGCGGCGGCTGCCAGGCAGCGACGTGGTGGACGTGCTCCTGGCCACCAACATGATCGCAGTCGGTGTGGATGTGGACCGGCTCGGTCTGATGGCCGTCATGGGCCAGCCGCAGACCACCGCTGAGTACATCCAGGCCACCAGTCGCGTCGGCCGTGCCCACCCCGGTCTGGTCGCGGTGATGCTGAACGCGAGCCGCTCCCGGGATCGTTCCCACTACGAGAACTTCCAGCACTACCACTCCGCGCTCTACCGCGAAGTCGAGTCCACATCGGTGACCCCGTTCTCCGCCCGTGCCCGCGACCGCGGACTGCACGCGGTGATCGTCGCGCTTGCTCGCATCCTCATCCCGGCCGCTCGCCCCGACGAGGCCGCCGGGGACATCGACCGGTTCCGCGACGAGCTCCGGGAGCGCGTCCGCCCGAGGATTCTCGAGCGGGTCGAGGCCGTCGCCCCGGAGGAACTGCTGCACGTGGCCGATGCCTTCGATGAGTTCGTCGACTGGTGGTACCAGCGGGCGGAGTCATTCGGTGCCCTGTACTACGAGCCGAAGCGTGGACACCGCACCCCCTCCTTGCTCAAGCCCTACGACGACGCCTTGGAGGACGTCGAGGCGTGGGAGACCCTGTGGTCCCTCCGCGATGTCGACGCCGAGTCCGCCCTGTTCATGGAGGCATCCCGATGACCCCGCCCCCTTCTCGCCGCCGGCGCGGCCTCGACGGTTCCGCCGCACCTGCCCGCACCTTGCCCCGCCGTGGCTCGATGCGGCGAGCCCAAGCCATCACCACCTACGGAGTGGGGGCGCTGATCGCGGTGGAGCAGGAGTCGTTCATCGTGACCGGCATCGACGGAGCCGAGCAGTACTGGCCCCGAGACGAAGCCCCGGTGATCCACGAGCCGCGTCTCGCCCGCGTGCTCGGGGTGGACCATTTCCGCCTTCCACCCGCATCGGACGACCGCAGCCGCGACGGTGTTCGGGTGCGCCGCTTCCCGTTGTGGCATCACTGTCCGGAATGCCACGCGCTGGACCACGTGCGGAGCTTCAACTCCCCTCCGGGGAAGAACGAGTGCGGCCAATGCTCCGAGACACTGGTTCCCTCCCGCTTCGTGGTGGCCTGCGAGGACGGACACATCGCTGACTTCCCGTACTGGAAGTGGCTCCACCGCGGCCGACGCGGCGACGGCGGAGGTGGCTTCTGCGGTGGCCGGATGAGTCTGCACTCCTCGGGTCGCACCTCCTCGCTCCGTTCGGTGGTGCTCTCCTGTTCCTGCGGGGTGGCTGAGGTGTCCATGGAAGGCTCCTTCAGGCGTGGTGCCCTCAAGGATCTGAACATCCACTGTGAGGGCCGACGCCCCTGGCTGAAGGACGCACCCGAACTGCCCTGCTCCCGGTCGCCTCGGACCCTTCAGCGTGGTTCGTCCTCCGTGTGGCAGCCCGTGGTCCGCTCCGCGCTCTCGATCCCGCCGTGGAGCGACACGCGGGTGAACGCCTTGGACGAGCATTGGGACGCCCTGCGGGCGTATTCCACCGTCGCCGAGATCGAGATCTATCTGAAGGGTGCGTTCAAAGGTGCGCCTTTCCCCATGAGCGCCGACAAGGTCCTGGAGCTGCTGACAGCGATGGAGGCCGAGGACTCCATCGGCGAGGAGGGGCCTGACGTCGACCAGGAGCGGCGCTATCGGGCCCTGCGCGACATCGAGTACGAGCGGCTCTGCGCGGGTCACCCTGAGGGCTCGGACAGCCACGCCGAACAGTTCGTCTGTGAGCCCCCGGTCGGTGACGGGAAGCCTCTGGTCGGGACCGGCCTGATCGCTCCGATGTCGGTGAAGAAGCTCCGCGAGGTACGTGCGCTCAAGGCCTTCACCCGGGTCATCGACCCCGAGACCTCGTCGGAGGGCCATGAGGCGGACCTTTCCCTCGTCCCCACCCGCTGGCTCCCCGCGACGGAGGTGCACGGCGAGGGCGTCTTCCTGCGGCTCGACGAGGAAAAGCTCGACGTCTGGGCGGAGTTGCCCAGGGTCGCCGCTCGCGTGGAGGTGATGCGTCGTCGACATCAGCGAGTCCTGGCGGAGCGCGCCTCCGACCCCACTCGCGTCCCGCTCTCGCCTGCCAGTCCACGCATGGCCCTGCTGCATGTCCTGGCACATGTGATGATCAACGAGTGGAGCCTGGAGTCCGGTTACCCCTCCGCTTCGCTCCGCGAGCGGATCTACTCGGGCGACGAGATGGCCGGTGTGCTGATCTACACGGCCACCAGTGACTCGGCCGGGAGCCTCGGCGGTCTGGTCACCCAGGGTGAGCCCGACCGTCTTGCGCGGGCCGTCCGCTCGGCGGTGCATCGCGCGGAGTGGTGTTCCGCCGACCCGCTCTGTCTCGAGACCGGTGTTTCAGGTACCGGGGGCACCAATATGGCTGCCTGCCACGCCTGCGTGATGCTCCCGGAGACCAGCTGCGAACACAACAACGGTCTTCTCGACCGGGCCCTCCTCGTCGGTACCCCGGAGGACCCGTCGCTCGGATACTTCGCGCACCTGCTCGTCCCGTGAACACCGGGCTGTGACACCGGGGCGGGAGGGAACAGAATGCCCTCCCGCCCCGGTCTCCACCGCATCGTTCACGGAAAAATCAGAATCCGTCGTATCCCAGGGCAACCCTGCCCTGGGCCGGCAGCGGAAGATCGAGCGCAGCGGTGAGGATGTGGGCGGCAAGGAGGGGGGGAATGGCATTGCCGATCTGCTGGGCGATGGCGTTCCCCTTCCACGGGTAGAAACGGGGGAATGTCTGAAGAAGGCCCGCTTCCTCGCTCGTGAACCGGCCTTCGTGCACCACACCGTTGGTCACGGAGACCACCCGGTTGCGGAAGATCTTCCCCGTGACCGTGAATGCGGGGTCCTTGTCGGTGCGCCGGCCCCGTGCCTTGGGATCTCCACCGGTGCCGTAGTTCGAGATCACCGTGAAGTTCGAACGGTCGAGGGCCTGTCCCATGGAAACCCAGGTGGCGAGTGACGTCTGCGTCGCGGCACCCCCTTTCCGGTAACGCTGGTGGGTGGGTTCCGGCAGTCGGGCCGCCACGATCGGATCGCCGGGGACTCGATATCGGGCCACAAGGATCGCGCGACGGCGGGTCTGCGGGACGCCGTATTCCTCTGTGTGGAGGACTCGCGGTTCGGCCACGGAGTAGCCGCGCGTACGCAGGATCTCGGCCATGCGCTTCCAGACGGGCAGGACCGCAGGGACCTGTTCAAGGACGATGGCTTCGTAGGGCCTTCCCTGGTCGAGCGCTGTCAGAGCCCACCGCAGCGGCTCCAGGACCAGACCGGTGCGTTTGTCGCCGTCGATCAGTGCCGCATCCGACCGGACGTCCTTGCCCTGCGCCATGGCATCGATGAACCCGAGGACCTCGTCGAGGGCCCGTCGTCCGGCTCCTGTTCCGGCGACAGTGAACGACTGGCAAGGAGGCCCGCCTGTGAGGATGTTGGCCTCGGGGAACGCCTCCGGTCCGAAGTCGCGGACATCACCCTGCACCGTGCGCAGGTGAGGATCTTCGGGCTTGAGGTCGCCCTCGAAGGCACGGCGTGTCGCGCAGGCATCGGTATCCCACTCGATTCCGGTCACAGGAATGCCGAGACACTGAGCCGCCACATCCAGTCCGCCGGGTCCGGCGAAGAGATCCACGGCCTCGTATCGGCGACTCACTGGCGCTCCTGTCTGTCATGTTCGGTACGAGGACGGGCTCGCGTAGGGGTCCGTGGAGCGCCGTAGGTCTCTCGCCAGGAGGTTCGTTCACCGGCGGGCTCACAGGTTACCCCCGGGCCGCCGCCCCGCTTGATCAGTCTGCGATGGTCGAGCCGTGTGGGTGACGATGACGAGGCTCCAGCGCGGCTCTGATGGCAAGCCCGAGCGCTCGGCCCACGGGGGGCGGTGAGGCGTGGCCCACCTGCCGATAACGCGCCGTCTTGCGACCGGCGAACGACCAGTTGCCAGGGAAACCTTGCAGCCGTGCCGCTTGTTCGACGGTCAGCGCTGCCATGCCCTTGACGCCGAGTGAGAGGTCCCAAGGGAAGTCGGGCCCCGGGACCGTGTCCGCGACAGTGCCGCCGTTCACGCGCATGCGTGCCCAAGCGCGTTTCGTTCCGGTCGGTCCCAGATCGGCCCCACCGCGATTCCAGGAGCCACCCACCAGGGTCGGGGCCACCCGATCGGCCTGTGCGGCCCAGGCAGCGGCATGCTGCCAACCGCGCTCTGCCATGGAGGCCCCAAGAGCCCCACCCACGGTGAGAGGCGGTTCCGTGTCGGGCGCCGGTGCGATGAAGCCGTCGATCGCGTTGTCCTTGAAGGCCACCAGGACGCCCTGCTTCCGGTCCTGGGGTACTCCATGGTCCATGGCGTTGAGCACGAACCAACGGTGTCGGTACCCGAGGTGTTCGAGCTCAGCGGCGACGTACGCGCGGATCGGCTCGTATTCGGGTCTGAAGACGAGAGCGGGGACGTTCTCGATCAGCAGGGCACGTGGCCGGACGCCGTGCATGAGCATGATCGTCGATGCGAGTATGCGAATTTCCTCATCGTCGTCTGCGCGGCCCACTGCGGCACTCGCTTTCACCCGCGGCAGGCCGCCCGCCAAGAGGTCCACGTCGTACGTCTCCTGGTGGTCCACGGGATCGAAGTCCAGGAGGTCGGCTTCGAGGGTCTGCCACGCGGGGCGATTCAGACGCAGCGTCTCACAGGCCACGGTGCGGTTGTCCAGAAGCAACACCGGTTCGAAACCGGCCTGTTCAAGGCCGAGTGCCAGGCCACCGGCACCGGCGCACACGGCGAGACAAGTGAGGCGTTCGACACCGGACTCCGTCATGACCACCGTTCATGCAAGCAGGGCAAAATCCCCTGGACCCACCGACAGGCTACCCGGCCCGCCCTCGGTCCCATGTGGGTTTCGCAGCTCGGAGGTCATGACGCCGGGTGGTCGCAGGGACGGAAGACGGGGAGCGACCAGCACAGGACGGACCAGTCCCGCGACCCATGGGACGCGCTCCTCGGCGTCCCCGTCTTCTCGGTGGTTCAGCCGGTCTGTAGAACAGTTCTCGGCGATGTCGGATGCCCGCCCTGGTGGCGCTCAGCGGGGCGGGGCGGATGCGTCGGGTGGGTTCGGGTCAGCGTTTGATGCCCACGCCTGCGAGCAGGCTGATCTCGGCGTCCGCGATCTCGGCACCGGGGGTGGCGGCTTCGGTGGAACGCCAGCGGTGGCAGCAGCAGATGCCGGGGTCGATCAGGTCGAGCCCGTCGAAGAAGCGGCGGACGTCGCTGTGCGAGCGGAACTGCACCGGGGAACCGGACTTCGTGTAGACCTCCGCGACCCTGTTCCAGGTGACGGGGTCGAAGTCGGGCGTGCAGTGGTTCATGGCGAGGGCGCTGCCCGCCGGGAGCGGGTCGAGCAGGCGGTGGACGATGGCGTACGGGTCGTGCGGGTCGGTGATGAAGTGCATGAGCGCGTTGAGGGAGAGCGCGATGGGCTGGTCGAAGTCCAGGACCCCCGCGTCCTCCACGGAGCTCATCAGCGCGTCGGGGTCGGTGATGTCGGCCTCGACGTAGGCCGTGCGTCCCTGGCTGGTGCTGCGCATGAGGCGTTCGGCGTACTTCAGGACGAGCGGGTCGTTGTCCGCGTACACCACGCGGGCGTCGCTCGCGACGGACTGGGCCACCTGGTGCAGGTTGGGCTCGGTCGGTATACCCGTGCCGATGTCGAGCCACTGGCGGATGCCGTGCTCCTGGGCCAGCACCCGGGTGGCCCGGTGCATGAACGCCCGGTTCTCGCGCGCGGTCACGTAGATACCGGGGTGGGCCTGGGCGGCGACCAGGGCGGCTTCCTTGTCGATCTCGAAGTGGTCCTTGCCGCCGAGGAAGTAGTCGTACATCCGGGCCGAGTGCGCCTTGCTCGTGTCGAGGTCGCGGCCGGCCTGCCTGGTGGTCATGTTCTCCCCTTCATGCGTGTGTCTGTCGGCCCGCGGGCCGTGGACGGGACCGGTGTCGTCGTCCCCCCCGGGCCCGCGGGCCCGGGGGCGGGACCGGTGTGGTCGTCCCTTCCGCTCACCGTCGGGTCGCCCGGCGGCTCCGCTCACCGTCGGCTCAGCCGGCGGCCAGGTGGTCGGCCAGCCCCTCCTTGACGCCGCGGACGAACGCGGCGATCTCCTCCGGCGTGTAGATCAGCGCCGGGCCGGCCGGATCGGTGGACTGCCGTACGGCCACGCGGCCGTCGGCGAGTTGCTTGGTCTCGACACACTGACCGCCGTTCGGCCCGCTCCAGGGGCGCTCCCAGCCTTGTTCCCCGAGATCGCGCGCCGGCATGCCGTTGTAGACGCTCTCGTCGGTCATCGTCATGAGTACTCCTTGCGCATGCGGTTCAAGAGGGTCTTGCTGTCCTCGGAAGACGTCAGCAGCGCCATGCGGTTGTGTGCCTCGAGATGGGAGACGACGTCCGCGCGCTGGTCAAGGTAGACGGAGGCGGAGAGAAGCTCGCTGTAGACGATGTCGGGCAGTTCGGGTTCCTCGAACCGGAAATAGGTGAACGGGGCGCACGCTCCGACATGCGCGCCCGCACTGAAGGGCACGATGTCGAGGCTGACGTGCGGGAGTTCGGAGGCGTCCAGCAGCCGTTCGAGCTGCTCGCGCATCACGTGCGGGCCGCCCACCACCCGGTGCAGGACCGATTCGTCCATGACCACCCACAGCGTGGGGGCGTCCGCCCGCTCCAGCAGGCTCTGGCGGCGCAGCCGCAGCTCCACCCGGCGTGCGAGCTCCTCCTCGCTGTCGTTGGGGAACCCGCCGCGCAGCACGGCGCGGGCGTAGTCGTGGGTCTGCAGAAGGCCCGTGACGTACTGGGGTTCGTACGTGCGGAGGGTCTTGGCGCCGGTCTCCAGGCTGACGTAGGCGGTGAACCAGCTGGGGACGGCGTCGCGGTAGGAGTGCCACCAGCCGGGCTTGTTGGCCTGCTCGGCCATGTCGACGAACTCGTCGATCTCCTGGCGGTCCGCGCCGAACGTCTGCAGGAGCTTCTCCGCGTAGAGCGGCTTCAGGGCGACCTCGGCCTTTTCCAGCCGGCGGATCGTCAGGGGGGTCACGCGCAGGGCCTTCGCCGCGTCCTCCAGCGACACACCGGCGCCCAGCCGCATGTCCTGCAGCCGACGGCCGAGGATCATCCGCAGGACCGTCGGCGCGCTGGTGCCGGAACGGGCTTCGCTCACGCCCAACCCCCTGAGTGATCGTCAACAAAGCCATTCTTACAGCCATTTGATGATGACACCAGAGTGATACAAGCGCTGCTGAGATTATCAGGGAGTCGGTTGCAGCGTGAGCTATCGCACGCGCATAGTGGACCTGTGAGCGGTCAAGGCACAGTAATGACGCAGATTCCGGTGCCGGAGAGCACGCGTGATGTCGATCCCGTCGTCGGCCCCCCACCGCTGGTCACGTGCCTCGTCGCACCGCTCGCGCCGCAGTCCCGTATCCCCTCACCGCGCCCCGCCCCCCGGAGGCGCTGGAAGGCGACACCCGTGACTCTGTCCACGCCCTCCCCTCCGGCCCCGGCCTTAGCCGGGACCGTGCCGTGCCGGGAGTACTGGTTCGGCCTGCCCGCCCTGCGTTCCAGCGTGAGACCCGCCCGCGACACCGTGCGGGACCGGCTCCGCGCGTGGCAGCTGCCCGACGACACCTGCGGCGACGCGGTGCTGCTGGTCTCCGAGTTGACCACGAACGCCGTGCTCCACACCGGCAGCGGTCAGGTCCTGTGCGGCCTCACGCTGACCGGCGACCAGCGGCGCCTGCGGATAGAGCTGCACGACGAGGGCCGTACTCCGGTCCTCCCGCCCGAGCACCGCGCCGGCCCCGGCGAGGAGAGCGGGCGAGGGCTGTTCCTCGTCCAGCAACTCGCGGACACCTGGGGCTCCGCACGCTCGACGCGGGCCGAAGGAAAGGTCGTCTGGGCAGAGTTGACGGCCCACCCGTGACGCTGTGGGGAACGGTCGGCCGCCGCACCGGACCGGTCGCGCCGACCCGCGGCAACGACCGCACGCTCCCGCCGCGTTCACCGTTGCGCGCGGCGGAACCCCTCCCACTCCTCCTCGTTCTGCTCGCGGAAGGTGCCCATGACTCCTCACGATGACGCCGCTTCTTCCGTCGTGCTGTACGTGTGCGCCGACCGAGCCCGGTGCGCGCCCGGGGAGGCCACGCAGCGCGCGCGGATCGAAGGGCACGCGTTCGCCGAGGAGCGCGGACTGACGATCTCCGAGGTCATCACCGACCCGTACGGCGAGTCCGACCCGGCCCGGCGCAGCGGGTGGCGGCGGGTGAGACAGCTGGCACAGACCGGCCACGTCGGCACGGTGCTCGTCCGCTGGCCCAGCGCCATCGCCCCGGAGTCCGCGCACGAGCTGCGGACCCGCGAGGCCGAGTGGCTGCGCGCCCAGGGTGTGCATGTGCGCTACACCTGGGCGCCCTTGTCGTCGGGGTGCTGCGAGACCGGCTGACGCCACTGGCCGGTCGGCGGCCGGCCTGCGGCCGGTGGCCGGTCAGGGGAACGGATGAGGGTGGGGGTTGATCTCCTCGGGGAGCCGGCGGGGGGTGTGGCCGAGGGGGTGCGGGGCGGTCAGGACACGGTCGAGTCCGGCGATCCGGCGCAGGTGGTGCCCGAAGGTCATCGGGAGCAGGCCGGGCACGAGGACCTTGACGCAGGAGAGGTCGGACGCGGCGTGCACCGGGGTGGTCTGGTCGACGACGATCGCTTCGAGGCCGGACGCGGCGAACCGGCCCACCACCTCGTCGAGATCCGCGCGCAGGTCGGCGTGGAGCGGCCAGGCGTAGTGGTCGGCGAGTTCGCGCAGGTCGCGGCGCTCCTGGGGCGGGCGGCCGCCGGGGGCGAGCAGGAAGTCGAGGCGGCGGGCGGCGATCGGGTCGCAGTGGAGCAGCGCGTGGTCGTCCATCAGGCGGACCTGCTCGGGGTCCTCGCGCATCCGGGCGGCGTCGGCCACGCGCTTCGGGTAGATCAGCCGGTACGCCTCGATGGCGGTGACCAGTTCGTGCAGCGCGCCGAAGACACCCCGTTCGGGGTCGAGCCCCGAGCCGCCGGCGCACAGCACCCGGGGGCGGGGCGCCGCCGGTTCGCTGCCGGGAGCGGAGGCCGGTCGGGCGTCCACGGCGGCGGCCCAGAAGCAGGGGATGCGCTCGGCGCCGGTCACGTCGAAGACCTCGACGCGGTAGCCGGTGCGCTCCTGGATACGGTCGGCGAGCAGCCCGATCCGCCGGTCACGCGCGGAGCGCAGGTCGAGTGCGGGCGCCGGGAGCCGGGCGTACCAGGTGAGCAGGAACGCGTCGCGCTCGGCGAGTTCGAGCAGGCCGTACAGGGCGGCCTCCTCGACGCAGCCGCCGAGCGCGCAGCCGTTGGAGATCTCGGAGACGAACGGCCGGGCGGACCGCGGGTGATGCCGGCCGAGCCGGTAGTACACCAGGCTCTCGGGGACCAGGACCGGCTGCTCGCGGGTGAGGGAGTGTCCCCAGACCCAGGGCAGCACGAGGTCGGGGTGGTAGGGCTGGAAGGGGAAGCCGGGTTCCTGGTAGCGGTGGGGTTCGTGGCCGCCGGTGGTCGCCGGGTCCAGTACGGCGCCGGGGTGCCGGGCGGCGAGTTCGCGGTGGCTGCCGCGTACCACGGTGCGCCGGCCGCCGGGGCGGCCTCCGCCGAGCCGCTCCAGTGCCTCGGCGATCGCGGTGACCCGGGCGGTGCGGAAGTCGAGCGCGCGGCCGTAACCGCCGTCGACCGACTCGGGCGGGCCGACCTTGGCCTCGGCGAACGGCAGCGTGTGCAGTCCGCGGGCGCGCAGTCCCTTGAGGACGCCGGTCTCGTCGTCGGCGTAGCGGGCTTCCAGTACGGCCCGCTCCGCGCGCAGGTTCCTGACCCGGGTGACCGCCGGGTCCGGCTTGGGCCGGGTGACGCGCGGGATCGTGGCGTCGGCGGGGGAGTCGTCGGGCAGGCCGCCGCACTCGGGGCAGAGGGGGTCGGGCAGGAAGCGGTGCCGGGTGATCTCCAGGTCGCTGAGGCGGAGCATGGTGACGGTGTGCCCGGCGCCGGCGGTGGCGGGTGCGGCGGTGGATACGGTGGTGGGCGCCGCGGTGGTCGCGGCCGGGGGTGCCGCTGAGGTCGCCTCGGCGGTCGCCGCGGTGCTGAGCTGGTTCAGGGCGAGTCGCGCGGCGAGGTCGGCGGCGATCGGGGTGAGCAGGGGCGAGACCGTGCCGGTGAGGCGGTTGCCGTAGGTGGCGTGCAGGGCCGCCGCTTCGGCGGCGTCGTCACGTGCCCCGGCGCGGCGGGCGGCGAGGCATCGGTGGCAGCCCGGCGTGCCGGGGCGGACCAGCGGGCCGATGACCACGCGGTCCAGTTCCGCGACGACGAGCAGGAACGGGGCGCCGGCGGCGGCCAGTTCAGGCGTGTGCGCCGCCGCCGCGTCGGGTGTGTCGGCGGCCAGGAGCCGTACGTCGCTCAGGAGCTGCGCCTCGCTCCGGGGCCGCGCCATCGCGCCGGACCGGCGGACGAGCGCCTGGCCGAGCAGGCCGCCGTCGTGGTGCGTCCGGGGGAAGGTCGCCAGGAGGCCGTCAGTCATCGCAGCGCACCGTTCGTAGCAGGTAGGGCAGGATCGCGGTGGCGGCCGGATCGTGGTCGAGCGGCACGATCAGCGCGCCGTGCGTGGGGCCGCGCAGGTCGCGAAGCGCCGCCGCCACCGCCTCGGTGAACGTGCCGCCCGAGCCGAGTCCCCGGGGCGCGCCCGGTCCCCGCGCGGATACGGCGGCCGCCGGCACCAGGTGGGCCGTGCCGCGCTCGGGGGACCACGCCCACAAGGAGGGCCCGCCGGGCCCCGGGACGAACCGCCGCGGGTCGAGGGCGAGCAGCGCGTACAGCGCCAGGGCGCGCGACGCGGTGCGCAGGCGCGCGGTGGTGAAGTCGGTTCCCGTGGCGTGGACCTGGTGCTCGGCCCGGCCGGTGCGCGGGTCGCGGACCAGGGCCCGGGAGGCATGCCGGGGGAACTGCGGCAGCTCCCCCTCGTCCAGGTCCGCGAGCAGTCCGGCGCGCGGGTCGATGCAGCCGGCCGCGCGCCGGGAGAACTCCTCGGGGCCGACGGCCGGGCCGTCGCGCAGGGCGGTGATTCCGGCGAGGAACCGCGCCTCGGACTCCGGCGCCGCCGGCAGCGCGCCCGGGTGGGGACGGTAGGCGTGGCGGGTGGTGGTCAGGGTCGCGGTGTCCAGCCGGACGAGCGGTTCCGGCTCGGCCGCCGCTTCGGTGGAGGAGTCGAGGAAGGCCCGCTGGAAGCGGTACGCCAGCAAGGTGGCGGCGAACTCGGCACCCTCGGAGGGGTGTTGGGGGAGCGGAGTGGCGGCTTGCGTGCCGTGCACGCGCAGCCGGGCGCCGAGCCAGCCGCCGGCGGCGCGGTCGGGACCGGGGGAGAGCGTCGGGCCCAGCCACCAGGACTCCGCGTCATGGACGGCGGCGGCGAACCACAGGCCGTGCGCGCGGCAGTCCTCGTCGAGCCGGGCGACGGAGGGCGGATCGTCGCCCGCCGACAGGAGCAGCAGCGCGTCATGGCCGCCGGCCGCGATCGCGGTCGCAGCCGCCGCGTGGTCGGCGACCGGCGTGACGGCCGGCAGGCCGGTCAGCCGCAGCGCGTCCGTCAGCGCGCCGACCGCGGCCGGCGCCCCGAGGACCAGCACCCGCAGCCGCGAGTAGGCGGCGGTGCGCCGCTCCGGGCCGGGGGCGGCCTGGTCCGTCAACAGGCCGTGGCTGTCGATGAGTCGAAGGACGCGGAGCACCATGGCGCTCCGGGCCGCGTCGAGGCCGCCGACCAGCTGTCCCACCGTGCGGGTGCCGTCCAGGAACGGAGCGAGCCGGTCCAGCCAGTCGGCGATGCCGGGGGCGGCGATCAGGTCGGTGCCCTGGCTGGAGCGCACGTAGACGGTGCCGCTGCCGCTCGGGGTCAGGAAGGCGTCGGCGCGCAGGAGGGGCGCGGAGTCGTAGGTGATCACGGTGTCCTCGGCCGGGGAGGGGTCGGTACGGTCGGGTGGAGCAGATGGCAGGCCGGTGTGCCGCTGCCGCGTTCCTGGCCGAGCAGAGCGGCGAGCAGCGTGGTGCGGTCGGGGGGCGTACGGGCGGGGTCGGCGCGATCCGGGTGCCTATGGTCGGGGTTCGTACGGTCGGGGTGCGCGCCCAGCAAGGCGTCGGCGGCCGCGGTGTCGACGTCGCAGCGGAGCCCGGCGCCGAGTCCGGCGCGCGCGGCGGCCAGGCCGATCCGCTGGCCGATGACGCCCGCCCGCAGGTTGAGCATCTGGTACCAGCGGTCGCCGTGTTCGGGATAGCCCGACTCGTAGTCGCCGGTCACCAGCACCGCGCAGGCCGCCTCGTAGCCGGCCAGCTCGCCCGGCCCGCCGGGTGGGAACAGGTTCCGGGGCGTGCCGTCCCCGGTGACCGGTACGAGCCGGCCCGTGCCCGGGTCGCGCCGGTGGCAGCCGGCCGGAAGTCCGGTGACGCGGTGGGCGACGACGTACAGGTCGCAGCCGGCGGGGGCGGCGTGGTCCAGGGGGATCGGGCGGGCGGCGTCCGCCAGGACGGTGAGCAGGACGGCCAGCGGAACCGGGACCGGTTCGAAGCCGGAGCGGGCCGAACGGCGGCGCAGCAGCGGGGCGTCGGGCGCGATCGCGCCGGGCGTCCGGGCAGTGACCACGGCGTGGACGCGCTCCGCTTCGGGGTCGAGGCCGAGCAGGCGGCCCAGTTCCCCGCCCGCGAACCGGGCGTGCGCCGTCGGCGCGGCGCCGGCCGACTCCAGCAGGGTGAGCGCCTGCCCGGTCAGCACGCCGGTGTCGAGCGCCTGCAGCCGGTGGCCGAACGGGCCGTAGCGGGCCAGGTTCGCGTCCAGCCGGCTGGTGATCAGCAGGACCGACTCGGGCTGCTCGGGCGGCGGCCGGTCCAGCGCGCGGGTGAGGTCGGCGCGCAGGTCGGCGCGGGAGAGGAGTTCGAGTGCGTGGGCCGACGGCAGGTAGTGGCAGAGCCCGGCGGCGCCGGCCGTGTACACCTCGGCCGGATACGTGCCGCCGCCGGACGGCACCGGCCGGCCGGCACCCACGCCCGCGCCGGTCCAGTCGACCCGGGTGACGCCGTTGAGCAGCGCGAGGAGGGCGCCCAGGCGCTCCGCGGAGGCGGCCGGATCGCGGTCGGCGGAGGGCGCATCGGGTTCGGTGGAAGGCGAGTCGGGGCCGGCCGGGGGCGGGGGGAGGACCGGCGGGAACGGCAGGGGGAGGACGGGCGCGCCCGGGTGGTGCTTGGGCGGGGCGCTGCCCGCCGCCGGGTCGATGGCGGGCAGCACCCGGCCGTACCGCGCGTGGTAGCGGCGGGCCGCCGTCCCTCCGGTGTCGGCGGGCGGCGGGTAGGACGGGTGGGCCGCGTCGGACAGGTCAGCCGGGTCGGACGCGTCGGACAGGTCGGCCTGGTCGGACGGGTCGGCGTCGGGCCCGGGAGCCGGTGGCGCGGTCCTCATCCGTGCGTCCGCGCCGCCGCGGTGGCGCGCTCCGGCGTACCGGGGGTGCCCGCCGCGGTGGCCAGCACCAGTTCGAGCGCGCTGACCCCGTAGACCTCCTCCACCGCGTCGGCCGCGAGGTGGCAGAGCAGGTAGCGGGTCAGGCCGGGCAGCCCGAGACGGGAGAGGTGGAGATAGGTGTAGTTGAGCATCAGGCGGTAGCGCAGGAAGCGCGGGTCCCGGTACATCATCTGCTTGTACGTGGCGCTGCCGCTGATCGCCCGGTGCAGCGGGCTGGCGGTGAGCAGTCCGCCGATGCCGTTCTCCTCGTCGGTCGGGATCTCCGCCTCGGGGATCTCGCCTGCCTCGTACAGCGCGGTCCAGCGGCTGCCCAGCGGGTCGATCGCGGCCACCCAGCGCCGCAGCGCCGCCGCCTGGTCCGGCCCGGCCGCGGTGCCCGGCGGCTCGGGTTCGGCCCCGGCGGTGTCGAAGGCCGCGACCACGGCGCGCACCTGGTCGGTGAGCACCGCGCGGTTGGCCGCGTACCGCTGCGCGAAGGCGTCCCGCACCTGGGGGCCGACCGTGCTCAGGTAGCCCTCGGCGTGCGAGCGGAAGGAGACGAACCCGCGGCGGATCGAGGGGTCCTGCGGGTGCCGGCAGAGCGTGTGCGCGGTGGCGAGCATCAGGCGCAGGGCCAGCGTCTCGCGCGGCAGTCCCGCGGCGACGGCCTCCAGGTGCTCGAACATCAGGTCGTTGGTCCGCTGGTAGAAGAGGGCCAACTCGTCGGCGCCGACCGGACAGCCCAGCACGTCGACCCGGCGGTCGTGCTCCTCCCAGGTGATCGCGTGGTCCTGGTGGAAGGGGGTCAGCGGGCCGGGTTCCCGTTCGGCCGCGGCGAGGCGGCGGTGCAGCGGCAGCAGGGCGGCCTCGTCGAGGGGGGCCGCGGACGGCCGCGTGGCCAGATATCCGCCGATCAGTTCGGCGACGGCGGGCTCCACCAACTCGGCGAAGACGGCCGGCGTGGCCTGGACCACCAGCCGCAGATGGGGACCGCGGCGCCAGTGCCGCAGCACGTAGGCCGAGGCGACGTGACCGGCGCAGCGCTCGATCACCGGCCGTACGGCCTGGAGGATCAACTGGTCGGTGTCGTCACCGAAGTACGCGATGTGGGCCGCGCGCCACTGCGGCTCGTCGGTCGGCGGGATGGCTGCCACGGGGGTCCCTCCTTCGTGGTTCTCTGCGGTCCGGGCTCGTTGCCACGGGCTTTCGTCAGCCTGTCGCTACGGGGGCCGGCCTTACGGTGGTGCGGCGCCGTCGTGGCGCGCGGGGCCGCCGGCGCCCGTCAACTCCGCCACGGCCAGCAGCGCCAGGCCGCGCAGGGTCGCCTCCTGGCCGAGCCGCACGTCGAGGCGGTTGCAGGCCAGGTGGGTCAGATGGCCGGCCAGCCGGTCGGGGAGGGCGGACCGCCGCTGCGCGTTCCGGCAGGCCGCGAGCCACTGGTGCACCGGGTCGGCGCCGGCCTGGCCGGCGGCTTCCGCCGGTGCCTGCGCGCGGGCCGCGCGGGCGACGGTGAGCAGGGCGGCCCGCCGGTCGCCGTACCGGGCCAGCAGGTCCGGCGCAACACCCGCGTCCAGGCTGCCGGTCAGCAGGGCGAAGCAGTGCGCCGCCCGCCGTGCCGGGCCCCACCCGGCCAGCACCGCGGCGACGGCCAGTTCGCTGCAGGTGGCGAACGCGTCCTCGACGGCCCGCAGCGCGGCGCCCCGGCCGTACTTGCCGTGCTCCGGCCGGTAGGGGTGGAAGGCGAGGCTGTCGTGAGGAGCCAGGGTGCCGGGTTCGCTCTCCGGCTCCTGGGCGGCCAACTGACGTGCCAACGCCTGGTATTGGCCCTCCGTCATGGCCGGTGACGGCGGCCGGGCGCGGAAGAACGCGGCGGCGTGCGCGTCCAGCGTCGTGCGTACCGCGGGCTCCGCCGCCGGCGTGGTGAGGCGTACCCGCAGGCGCAGGTGCGGACCGCCCTGCCAGTGGCGGAGGAAGAAGAAGCGGTCGGCCAGGCCGCGTCGGCGCAGCTCCGCGACGGCGTCGGGGAGCAGCGCGCGCACCACCAGGTCGAGCGGGTGCCCGGTGAACACGTGGGCGCTGACCCAGCGGTCCTCGGGTTGCGGGTCCGATGCCGGGGCCGGCTGAGACTCCGGCTTCGGGTCCGGGTCCGGTACGCCTCCGGGCGGGCCGGTCAGCATGTCCGCGCCTGCCGGTCCGGCAGCGGGAGCGGGGCGGCGGGCAGCTCGACCACGAACTCGGTCGCGTACCGGCGGCCGTCCCGGTGGGCCGGAGCGTCGTGGAGGTCGGGCACGGCCTCGGTGAGCAGCAGCGGGCGGCCGGTGGCGGCCGCCCGCTCGAAGACGCGGAGCAGATGGGCGTGGGCGAAGTCGACGTACACCGGCTTGCGGTCCTTGTCGTGCAGCGCGGGGCCGGTGAAGCCGTCGGCGGGGCGTGGGGTGAGGGTGCGCAGGAAGCAGCGCTGCGGCAGGCCGAGCGCGGCGCGCCAGGTGTGCACGCGGACCAGGTAGGCCGCGTCCGGCTCCCCGGCGGCGCGGGCCGGCGCCCGTCCGCGGTCGACGAACCAGGTCGCCCGGCGCAGCACCACGGCCCCCAGGGCGAGCCGGGGCATCCTCGTCCAGCCCGCGTCGGGCGCCGCCCCCGGGTCCGTACCCGGTGGCGCAGTCCGCTCCGGCGGGAGCAGCTGCCACAACTGCGGCCAGTCCGACCAGAAGGCGTAGGAGGTCTGACCGAACGCCTCCGCCAGCAACCGGGCCGGCAGCGGGAGCAGCGGCGTGGCGAGCAGGCCCAGGTGCAGCGGCCGTACGACGCGGCCGGAGGCGCGGTGGAGCAGGTGGAGGCGGCGGGTGCGGGGGTCGTGCACGACGTCCAGGTCGGCGGGGCGGATCAACCGCTCGGGGGGCCGGTGCGAGGTGGCGCCGTCCAGGTCGATCGCGTAACGGGTGGCCGCCGCCCGCTGGTTGAGGGCACTGCCGAAGGCGGCGTCGAACTCGACGTGGAGCGGGGTGCCCGCGGGAACGCCGTCGGGAAGCCCCTCGTGGGCAGCCTCGGGGCAGCCGGGGTCGGGTGCGGCAGCGTCGGGTGCGGCAGCCTCGGAATCGACCTCCTCGGGTTCGGCCGCTCCGGCCGCCGCGTCGAGCAGGCGGGCGATCCGGGTCCGGCCGGTCCCATGCCCGCAGGTGACCGTGTTGAGCACCAGGCCGAGCCCGGCGGACGGGTCGTCGGGCAGGGTCTGGACGTAGTAGGCGTGGTGGTCGCCGGAGGTGTCCGGGTCGGGCCAGGCGCCGCACAGTTCGCCGACGGCCTGGGGTGCGAGACGGACGGTGCCGTCGTGCGCGGGCGCAGTACCGGCGATCAACTGGCGCAGCTCGTCCAGCCGTTGAACGTCGCGCTCGCTCGGAACGTGTGCCCCGGGTGCGGCCCACCAGGCACCGAAGTCCTGGAGGAAGCGGGTGAAGGGCTGCCGGAAACCGGGGCCGTACGCGGTCAGGGCGCGCTGCCGGAGAGCTTCGCGCGGCGGTGCGAGCGTGTCGAACGGGGCGAGCAGCGCGGGTATCCGTGCCAGGTCGGCGAGCGCCGTCTGCCAGCCGGCGGGATCGAGCACGGCGGCCGTGCCGACCGTGACGGTGTGGTGGAAGTACACCGGCCCGCGGTCCAAATCATCGTTCGGGCCGATCAGTTGGAGGCGCCGGGCGGCATCCGTGGTGTGCCGGCGCAGGGCGGCGGCGAGGTCCCGGTGGGAGCCGGGCGCGGCGGCCCGGGCGGCGTCGATCCCGTCGCGGATGGCGCGCAGGTCGTCGAGCAGAGGGGTGAGGCGGTCGCGGTGCCGCGGTGCCGGCAGGTGGCGGCGGAGCCAGTCGTCCAGCGAGGCGGCGTCGAGTTCCTGGTCGGGCAGGCCGAGCCGGACCTCCAGCAGGCCGAGCCGGACCAGCCGGGCGATGACGGCGTCGGCGGCGGAGCCGGGGGAGTCGGCGGCGGGGGAATCGGCTGAGTCGGCGGGGGAATCGGCTGAGTCGGCGGGGCCGGTCGTGGCGCTCCCCGGGCCGGGCGCGCCGAGCAGGGCGCGCAGCCGTACGGGGCTGGGCTCCTCGTGGACCGCCGCCAGGATCGCGGCCAGCGCGGGTGTGGCGGGCAGGGCGCGTACCTCGCCGGACGGGCCCGGCGCGGTGAACAGCCACCGCTCACCCTCGGGGGAAGACACCGGTGTGGCCGACGGGTTGACGCGCAGCCGCACGGCGGCGCCCAGTTCGGGCACGTGGGCGAGGGCGGCGGCGATCCGGGACAGCGGCAGCAGACCCGCCTCGGCCACCTCGGCCCGGACGGAGCTCTCCAGCCGCACGCCGGCGCCGGCGTCCGCCTCCCAGCGGCCGAAGCCGACGGCGGCGAAGGTGGTCAACGGGCTGGGTTTGGCCATCGCGCGGCCCGCGTACTTGGCCAGCCGCACGGCCGCCCCGTCCAGCGGGCGCCGTTCGGGCGTGCCGCGCTCGCCCCAGCGCAGCAGGTCCTCGTACAGGTCGGGGCTGGCGTAGTCGAGACCGGTGGCGAACGCCCGGTCCTGGACGAGCGCGGCGAGGGCGGCCGCCGCCGACCGGGTCTCGACCGGTAGGACGCTGCCCAGTTCGGCGAAGAGCTCCGCCCGGGTGCGACGCAGATCGGCGTGGTGGTGGAGGCGCTCGGCGAGCGCGGTGCCGAGTACGTCCGGCGGGGCCGCCGCGCCCAACAGCGGTCCGATACGGGCGCCTTGGTGCACGGCGCGGCGCAGGCCCACCAGCCGGGCCTTGAAGGGGCGGGCCGGCTCGGTGCCGATCAGGGCGTACAGCGCGTCGCTCAGCCGGGCCGCGTCGACGGTCAGCCGCTGGTCCAACGACGCGACGCGGACGGCGAGTTCGGTGCTGCGCGGGATGCGGGAGGTGTCGAGCGCGGTGGTCGGCAGCCCGGCGGTCCGCACCCCCACGGTCTGGTCGGCCGGGGCCGGAACGGGGGCGGGCGCAGGGGTGGTGAGCGCGGGGCGACCGGTCGAAGGCGGCGTGTTCCGGCTCATCAGAACACCACGGGGATACGGAAGGCGGCGCCCGGGCGTGCCGTGCCGACGGCCACCTGGAAGAGCACGGTCTCCTCGCCCGAGGCCGCCCCGAGCAGGCGTTCGGCGCTTGCGGCGTCGTAGCCGTTGTGGACCCGGGCGGACAGGCCGTGCCGCGCCGCGACCACGCAGAGCAGGTGGGCCACCGCCCCCGTGACCAGGTGCAGCCTGCGGAAGGCGTCGGTGCCGTGCCGCGCGACGGCGGCACCGCGCCGCACGGCGAGGTACGCGGTGCAGGAGGTGGAGCGGAAGTTCATCGACACCCGGCCCTCGGTCTGCCCGATCCGTTCGAGCAGCGGCAGCGGGTCGTCGGCGTGGACCTGGCGCAGGCGGCCGCCGCCGTGGACGTAGTGGCCCGGGGAGGTGCCGGCGACGCGCCGGAGCAGCAGGTGGCAGGAGAAGCCGGTGAACGGCGCCGCGGCGAGGGCGGTTTCGAGATCGGTGAGCAACTCCCTTGGGGCGGGCACGGGTTCGGGGTCGAAGAGCGCGGCGCCGGAGTGGCGGGCGCGGAGTACCGAGGCCAGGTCGGGTGGCGGCCAGGCCGCCCGGTCGGCCGTGGGCGCCGCCGGTCCCAGGATCTCCAGGTAGCCCATGGGGTGTTCAGCCATGGCCGGCAGCCGGTTCGCGCAGAGGCCGTGCAGCGTCTCCCGGTCCTGGCCGGGCCGGGTGCGCAGGCCGAGCGCGGTGGCGACCAGGTGCACCGCGCCCAGCAGCATCCCCGCCTCCTGGGCGCACAGCCGCGGGGCGTAGTCGCCGTAGAGCCGGGCCGTCCGGGCGAACCGGCTGGTGATCACGACATACCGCGAGGTGCCGGGTCCGCCGTCTCGATCATCGCCCGACGAACCTGGCAGCAGCACGAGTTGGTGGTGGAGCGGATCGAACCGGAAGGCCGCGGTGGGGGTGAGCAGGGTGAGCTCGCTCGGGTAGCGGCACCGCGCGGAGGCCACCGCGCGGTGCAGCGGCCAGCCGCCCGGGGTCAGGTCGTGCTGGAGCAGGCCGTAGGAATAGTGCAGCAGCGCGGCGAGGACGGCCGGGTCGGCGAGGGTGGCCGGGGAACCGGGGGAGGGCGCCAGGTGGAGCGGCGGCGGCGCCAGCGGGAGGCGCGGCCCGGGCGGGAGCGGGTCGGGCTCCGCGCCGGCCGTTCCGGGTGCCGGGTGTCCCGCCGCGAGCGTGGGCGGGATGGCCCGGCGGGAGTAGACCGCGTCCGCCCAGAGCGACGAGGGGAACGGGTCCTCGGTCGCGAAACTCCTTGCGGTGGTGGGGGTTCCGGGGGTTCCGGGGGGCTCGGGAACCGTACCGGCCGTGCCGGCCGGCGCGGTTGGACCGGTCCCCGCGGCCGTGCCGGTCCGGCCGGCGGCCCCGCCGGTCACCGCGCCTCCGCGCCGAGGAAGCGGCCGGTGGGCAGATCCAGGACCGCGGCATCGGTCACCAGTGACGGGTCGGCGCCCTCGCCGGTGCCGTCCAGGCCCGCCACCCGGTGCAGCAGGTGCAGGCAGAGTTGGTTGGCGGCGAGCGCCGCCACCGGGCCCCCGAGGTACGCACTCGGCTCCGGCGGGTGCGCCGGACCGCCCGAACCCGTGGCGCCGGTCGCGCCGTGATCGGGCCCACCATCCCGCGGTTCCACGGGGGTTGGAGGTTCCGAGGCGTCCTCGGGAACGCCCACCGAACTGATCACCACGCGGTCGCCCCGCCCCACCGCCTGCCCGTACAAGAGCCCGCCGCGGGACGCCAGCGCGCGGGCCCGGCCCGCCGGTTCCGGGTCCCACGCGTCCGAGCCGAGCAGCACCACCCCGGCGTTCGCGGGCGGTTCGGAGGTCTCCGCGCCCACGGCTTCGTAGCGAAAGCACCCGCCCTCCTGCTGGAGCAGCGCCACGCACGCGCTCAGCCGGGCCGTCTCCCTCGCGGCATCCGGACCCTCGTCGGCCTCGCCGCGTCGCAGGCGGACATGGGCCACCCCCGAGGCGAGCAGGGCGAGGACCAGCGCCCGTGCCATCCGCCCGCTGCCGACCACCAGGGGAGCGCAGTCGCGGTACCGCTCGAAGCGGTGCTCGGGCGAGTCCGCGCGCGCCGCGACGAAGTCGATCAGCGCGGCGTGGTGGGCGCGTATCCGCGGGGTCAGGCCGTGCGGAAGATCCGCCGTGGCGTCGCGTACGAAGCCCTCCCGGGCCAGCAGTTCCACCAGGGTGCGGACGTGCCGCGCGGCCTGTGGCGGGAGGTCGGCGGTGAGCTGGTCCAGGTCGCTGCCGCCGTCCAGGAACGGCCGCAGCCGTTCCAGCCACGGGTGGATTCCCGGCAGCGCGAAGGCCGCCGTGTGCCGGGGTCCGCTGATCACCACGCCCCGTTCGGAGGGCAGCAGATGCGTGTCGGGAAGCAGCCTCGGCCTCATCGCCACCTCCATCGGGGTTCCGCGGCGGGAACGTGTTCTCGCGGGCGGAAGGCGCGGGGAGGCGCCGGACGAAGCCGTGCCCACGACCTCCGGGCGGCCGACACTAGCTCAGCTCAATGGTCTAGTCCATCCCCTTCACAGACCCCATTCGTCACGCTAGTGTCCGAACTGGGCGCCCGAACATGCGTGTTGATGCTCCATTAGGTTCGAAAGGAGGGCTCTGATGAACGAGAACAGCAACGGCTCACCCTCGCTTGCTGCGGCGGTCGCCGACCTCGCGCTGGACCTCGACTTGGACTCGCTGGCCGGGGACGAGCACAGCCAGTCGCTCACGGCGGGCCACGGTATGACGGAGGCGAGTGCGTCCTTCTGCTGCGCGCCGCCGCCGAACTGCTGTAACTGCAGCTGTTCGTGAGTCGGTAGCGCGTGCCGGGCGGAAGGTCGCCCGGCACGCGCGTCGGCCCGGTGCCGGCCGGCCTCGCGCCGGTCGGCCCGGTGCCGGCCGGTCTCATGCCGGTCGGCCCCCGTGCCGGTCGACTCCCCGCGCGTTCAGCTCCTCGCGTGCTCAGCGCTCGCGGTTCATCAGGCTGAGGACGGCGCGGACGAGCGCGGCCAGCGCGGAGTCGGACAGCGGTTTCGTCTCCAGCCGGAACTCCACGGTGGTGCGGCTGTTGTCGCGCTTGAAGCGGAAGGCGACGTGCAGGCGCAGGAAGGCGAGGACCCCGGCGAGGACCGCCAGGTCGGGGAGGAGGTCCTCGCCGCCCATCTGGTCGTCCTCCGGCGGGTCGTCGAGGATCTCCGCGACCAGGTCCCGCGCGGCCTCCTCGCGTACGAGCGCGGCCAGCACGCGGCGGGCGGCGGCCCCGGGATCGTCCGGCCGAAGCGGCGGGGCCCCGGCGCCGGCCTGGGCGAAGAGCTCCTCAAGGACCTGCTGTGCCTGCATCGTGTCCGTCACGCCGGTGGGGAAGGCCCGGCCCAGCTCGTGGGCGGCCTCCTCCAGCGCCAGCAGCGCGGCGCGGTCCGGCAGGGCGGCGGCCCGCTCGGCGTGGACGTCGTCGCCCATGTCAACTCCAGTCTCCGAGCGGGACGAACGCCGCCCAGTGGTAGGGATGGGACAGGTAGCGGCGGTCCTCGTCGGCGAGCATGCGCCGCTGCGCGTCCCACAGGGCGCGCCACAGCGGGCGGCCGTCCATCACCGCACCGGTCACCTCGTCGAGCAGGGCCGCGGAGCTGGTGCGGTCCACCTGCCAGATCGGGGCGAGGACCGTGCGGGTGCCACCGCGCAGCAGGGCGCGGGGCAGGCCGGTGAAGTCCTCGCCGGGATGGTCCGGTTCGTGCCAGCCGACCGAGCAGGCGCGCAGCACCACGCGGGACGGGGTGCGCGACCCGCTCAGGTCGCGGGCGCGCAGGAAGGTCCGCCGGGCCCGCTGCGAGGCGGGATCGGCCTGCCGGCTGGGCCGGTCGGTGCCGTCGGAGAGCAGCAGGGCGGAGTTCTCCGGGTCGCTGTGGTCCTGGTGGCCGTGGCAGGCGATGTAGGCGAGGTCGGCCCGCGCGATGTGGTCGAGGACCTCCTCCGGGGTGGCCTGCGGTCCGGTGAGGGCGGACAGCCGCCAGCCCCGGCCGGCGGGAAGCGTGTCGGCCTCGAATCCGTTGCCGCCGCCCCGCAGGTCCTCCTCCGCCGCCACCCGTACGCACAGCGCGCTGCCAGAACCGGCCGGCGGTGCGGCGCGCAGCGCGGCCAGGGCCGAGATGCTCGGGATGTACACCAGCGCCGCCTGCTCGACGCAGTACCGGCCGTCCGGCAGCCGCAGCGCGCCCAGCGGCAGCACGGACAGCGGCCCGTGCGGCGCCACGCACAGCAGCCCGCGCCCCTCCAGCAGGTCCTGGAACGGCATCAGCCGGGCGGCGAGCCCCTCCAGGGGCAGCGGGGACGGCCGCCGCGGTCTGATCGGGGGGACGGGGGGAAAGGCGGAGCGGTCGCCGTCGACCGTGCGGCGGATCTTCTCCGCGGCGGCGTGCAGTTGCGCGCGTCCGACCCGGATGCGGTGCCACCGCAGGGTGTCCTCACCGGACGCCAGCACGAAGCAGAACGTCTCGGATTCGCCGGTGAAGTACGAGGCCAGCACCATGCCCTCGGCCGGAGCCGCCTCGTTGAGCAGCCGCGACGCCTCGGCGAACCCGGCGGGCCGTGCGGTGCGCAGCCGTACGTACTCCGGGACGAACGGCTCCAACTGCTCGTACAGCAGGCCGAGCGCCCCCGCGCACTCGCGCCAGGCCCAGGCCCGGTCCGGCCGCTCCCCGCCCGCCAACCGCCGCTGCGCGGACAGCAGTCGCCGTTCCTCCGCCCACACCCGCTGCGGCACCTGCGGCGGCTCGGCCAGCGGCATCCGTGCGAGGTCCTCCACGACCCCGCGTGCCTTCGTCTCCTCGTGCAGGTCGAACGCGAGCAGGTCCGGCGGGCGGCCGTCGGGCAGCGGCAGGTCGTCGCCGTGCTCGAACAGCAGGGACAGCAGGGCCTCGTAGAGCCGGAGCACGAGCCCCGCCGCCTGGTCCGCGTCCTGGAGCACCGGATGCGACTCCCGTGCGCGCAAGCGCAGTTCGCGGTGGTGCCACAGCACCTCGAAGGCCCGCCGGTGCCCGCCCGGCACCCGCAGCAGCAGCCGGGCCAGCCCCAGCGGCAGGTCCGGGTCCGGGAGCCGGCCGTGCGCGTCGTACGAGGCGAGGACCTCCTCCGCCAGCCGCGCCGCCACCAGCGGGCCACGGACCTCGGCGACCGCCTCGCACACCGGCACCGTCAGGTCCTGCAACGTGAGGAGCGCGTCCCGCTCGATCGCGCGGCGCAGCCCTTCCGCGAGCCGGTCCGCGAGCTGCTCCCGCCGCCGGGGATCGCGCTCGACACGGCACAGCCGTTGCAGCGCCAGCAGGCGGGTGTCCGGCAGGTGGTTGGCCCCCGCGGGAAAGAGCCGGAGCATGCGCTCGCGCAGCCTGGCGAGGGCGAAGGAGAGCGAATCGTGGAAACCCTCCGCGGGCAGCAGCCGGGTGAGCGGCATGCGCGTGCGCAGCCGCTCGGGAAGCCGCTCCGGCTGCCGCGCGTGCCCGGGGTCCCCGGACACGTACAGGGCGTAGCGGTAGCACTCGGCCGCGCCCTGGTGGCGGTCCTCGGACAGGTCCATATCGCCCATGGTGACGAAGAGTTCGCCGAAGCAGGGGTAGGTCGAGCCCGCCGCCTCGAAGAGGCCCTGCACCAGATGGGACTCCAGCGTGAACGTGTCACGCGGCAGCCGCGGATCGGTGCCGGAGAACAGCAGCCTGGCCAGCGTGCAGCGCAGCGACACCGCGTTCAGGGCGCCCGCCCCCTGCTGCTCGGCACGTTCCAGCTCGTTGCCGAGCAGCTCGAACGCCTCCCACTGGCGGTCGTTGCGCTCCAGGCAGGAGGCCAGGCCGTACACCGCCGAAGCGCGCACCGCCGCGCGCGTCGACGTCTGCGGCAGCTCCAGCAGGGCGCGGTAGGCGTCCGCCGCCGCCCCGAGCGCACCGACGGCCTCCGCCACGCGGGCCCGGCAGCCGAGCAGATCCGACCGCGCGGGCACGAACGACCGTTCCGCGTCGTCCAGACCCGCCGTCAGCGCCTCCGCCCGTTCCAGCGCGGGCACGGCCTCCCGGTAGTGGTGCAGCGCGATGAGGGCCTGCGCGAGCTGGAAGCGCAGGGCCGCCTCCTCCACGGCGGTGACCTCCGGCTCCCGGTCCACGGCGGCGGCCGCCTGCCGCAGCACCTCGGCCCGGCGCGGCGGATCGCCCATCGCCATGTACACCGAGGCCAGTTGCAGGTAGGTGTTCACCAGCGAATGCGCGTCGCCCACCGCGTGCTGGAGCGAGAGCGCGTGGGCCGCGTGGTAGAGCGCCCTGCGGTGCCGGCCCTGCCCGAGCAGGTGGTTCGCCCAGTCGGCGCGGGCCGTGGTCCGGCTCGGGCCGTGGTCGGTGAGCAGTCCCAGCGCGGCGATCGCGTGGGCGTTGCCGCTCCGGTCGGCGTTCCACTGCGCCAGCAGCCGCGTCGCGGCCCGCACCGGCTCGTCCGGAATCAGGGCGCGCTGCCCCTCCAGCACGCGGTAGGCACCCAGCACGCCCCGCGCGGCGCAGGCGCGGCGCAGCAACCCCGGGAACCCCTCCCCGCCGGCGGACCCGCCCGCCGGTCCGGCGGCGGGAGCCGTCACCGCCAGGGCCTCGCAGCGCTCGGCGAGGAACACCGCCAGCTCCGCGAAGGTCCCTCGCCCGAAGGAGCGGTCCGTCTCCGCCTGCTGCCGCAGGACGGCCGCCGTCTCCTCGTGCCGGCCCGGTGGGATACGCCCGAAGTGGGCGAGCACCTCCTCGTACGTGGGGGCCGACAGGGCGCGCAGCGCGAGCTGCACGGGCAGCACATCCCGGTCCTCATCCGGCATCGTGCTCCCCCTTCCGGCCATGCCCGCCGAGTCCCGACAGGGCCTCCTGGTACGGGCCCGGGTACTCGGAGGCGCGGGCGCGCAGCCGCAACTGCTCCCACGGCTCGCGCAGGCTCCGCTGGCCGCGCTCGGCCTCCGTCTCCAGCAGCATCGCCTCGAACCCGGCCTCCTGCTCCCGGGTGCGCCGTTCGAGGAGGGTCGGCTGCTGCACGGCGGCCAGCACCGCCGATCGAGGAGCGAGGCGGCGCAGGCGGGCCAGCACCTCGTCCCGCTCCCGTGCGGGACCGACCGCGACGCGGATACGGGCCAGTTGCTCCAGCAACGCTCCCGCCAGGGGCAGTCGGTCCTGCTCCAGCAGCGCCGCCGCCCGGTCGAACGGGTCGAGCGCGTCCTTGGCCTCCCCGAGGGCGACCAGCGCCGCCGTGTGCAGCAGCAGCCGGTCCGTGCCCAGCGGCTCCTCGCCGAGGCGCTCCCGGATCTCCCCGTCCGCCGCGGTGCGCAGTTCGAGGAAGCGCAGCTCGTCGGCCCGTTGCCGGCGCAGGTCGCGCACCGCGATCAGCCGGTTGTGGGCCATCGCGGCACGCTGCGAACCCGCCGGGTACGGCGACGTGTGCGGACCGACGTTCTCGAATCCGCTGACCACGTGGGCCAGCAGCCACATCGCCATCTCGGGCCGCTCCGCCGCCGCGTAGGCGCAGGCCGTGTCCACCCACGCGCCGCGGCGCCGGGGACCCGCACTGAGCGCCGACAGCAGCGCCGTCGCCGCCGCGAAGACCTGCCCGGCGCGCAGCAGCGCGACGCCCAGCAGATGCTCGTGCACCGGACCGCGCGTCGCGACCTCGAAGAACGGTTCCAGCGCGCCCATCCGTTCCCGAAAGGGCGCCTGCGGCACCGGCAGCCGCTCCACCCACTCGCGCGGCAGCTCCTCCGGGTCGAAGGGAACCTCCCACCCCAGCACCGCGGTTGCCTCACGCAAGCCCGTCACCCCCGTCCGGAACGCGACCTCTGTCCTTCGATGACCAGTGTGCCCGAGCACGTACCCCGCGGGCGCGGAGCCGGCGGATGCGGGGCCGGCGGACGCGGTACGGGGCGGCCCGGGGCTCACTCGTCCATGAACACGATCCGGCGGGCCGGGCCGGAGGTGCCGGGGGCCGTGATGGTCGACACGCGGCCGGCGGGGACCGCGCGTTCGCGGCCCCAGGCGCGGATCTCCTCGATCTGCTCGGGGTTGAGCCGGCTCAGCGGCACGGTGTTGGCGAAGGCGTCCAGGAGGTAGGAGGGCTTGAGCCGGTCGGCGCCACCGCATCGGAACGCCTCCTCGCCGACGTCGTGGAGGGTGGACTCGATGTCGGACCCCGCGAAGCCCTCCGACAGGTCGACGAGCCGGTCCACCTGCTCCGGGTCGGGGTCGGCCCGCAGATAGCGGTGGTAGTAGACCTCGATGATCTCCTTGCGGTCCTGACTGTCCGGCAGGTCCACGAAGAACAGCTCGTCGAACCTTCCCTTGCGCATGAGTTCGGGCGGCAGGCTGCGGATGTCGTTGGCGGTGGCCACGATGAAGGCCCGCGACCGGGACTCCTGGAGCCAGAAGAGGAACTGCCCGATGATCCGCTGCGGTACGCCGGACATGTCGTCCCGGCCCGCCAGGCCCTTCTCGATCTCGTCGATCCACAGGACGCACGGCGCCACCCGGTCCGCCATGGCGAGGGCCTCCCTGAAGCGGCCTTCGGACTCGCCGAGGTACTTGCCGTGGATGCTGGCCATGTCGAGCCGGTAGAGCGGGAGTTGCCACTCGTGGGCGATGGCCTTGGCCGACAGCGACTTGCCGCAGCCCGGAACTCCCACCAGCAGGACGCCCCGTGGCGGCCGCAGTGCCGTGTCGCGCAGGTCGGCGTGCATCATGTCGTGCTTGCGGGCCAGCCACTTGCGCAGGTTGGTGAGGCCGCCGATCGTGTAGTCGCCCTCCTTGAGCTGGACGCGTTCGAGCCCGGTGAGGTCGGAGAAGATGCGGTCCTTCGCCTGGGCCAGCCCGAGGACGTCGCCCTTCAGGATGGAGCCCTTGGCGGCGATGGTGGCCATCAGGTTGATGCACTCGGCCTCGGTGACGCCGCAGAGGAACTCGGCCGCGCGCCGGGCGTCGTCCTGGTCCCACTCGATCGGGATGTGCCCCTGGTGGTCGCCGAGGAAGCCGGTCAGCGCGTCGTACATCTCGTCGGTGTCCGGCAGGTCCAGGTGCAGGCTCATGCCGAGGCGCTGAAGCCCGCTCCAGATGGGCGCGTCCGTGATCAGCACGATGCTGCCGGAGTTGTTGTCGGCGAGCCGGGCGAGTTCGGCGATGTGCCGGGTGACGGGAGTGTCGTCCTCGAGGTGGTCGGGATCGACGAGGACCACGGTCGCGTTCGCCCGGCCGCTGAACTGCTTCGCGGCGAAGTCCATCGCGCCGACCAGCGAACGGTCGTCGTGCACGGGGGCGTTGGTGCGCAGGTCGCGCAGCCCGGTGGCCCGCGTGTAGATCCAGAACGGCATGGTGCTGCGGCGCGGCTGGTTGGCCGCGTCCCGCAGCAGCCGCAGGGCACGCTGCTGCTCGATGGAGCGCATACCGATCACGGGCACCCGGGCGGAGATGTAGCTGTCGAGGTGGGCCAGGCTTTCGGAGTAGTTCGACATGCGGGCCTTCGGTCGCGTGGGCGGAGTTGCGGGCGGGGGGCTGCGTCGGCGGGGTCTGCGGGGGCCGGGTCACGTGGGCAAGCGGCGGGGGCGGGAGGCGGGCCGCGTGAGCAAGTGGCCTGGCCAGGAGGGGAGTTCGGTCGGCTCAGTCGGTGATCACCCGGCGGCGCGGGCGGGCTGCGGGATCGACGGCCCACGGGTCCGGGTCCGGGACCGGGACCGCGTTCGGGTCCGCCTTCCCGCGGGCCGCGGCCTTCCCGGGAACGGGCGGGCCGGCCGGGAGCGCGGCGGTCAGCGGGTTGTCCCGGAAGGTGCGCCGGCGCTGCTCCACCCAGCGGGGGTCGGAGCCGTTCTCCGCGGCTGCCAGGTCCAGGGAGCGCTCCAACTGGTCCTGCAGATCACGGATCTGGCCGTCGACCATGTCCGTCAGCCGGGTGCGCGTCGTCTCGGGCAGCCCCGGGTGCCCGGCGACCGCCCGTACGGCCCGCAGCCCGTTTCTGGCCTGGGCCAGCGCGCGGCCCGCCGAGAACTCGTCCGACGCCGCGAGCAGCGCCGCGACCAGCCGGTCGGCCCAGGTGGTGAGCCGGGTGTCGAGCGCCCGGCTCAGGTGCTCCGCCAGCCGCTCCCAGGTCTCGGCCGGAAACCGGTCGTCGGCGAGCGGCGGCAGCGCGCCGGGGGCGACCGGCTCCTCGGCCGCCCAGCGCCGCAGGAACTCCACCCACGTCTCGTACGGCCCGCCGTGCCCCCAGTACGCGTTCACACCGAGCCGCCGGGCCTGCGCACGAGGGTCTCGCCCGGCGGGAGCGGCTCCCAGTCGGGCAGGCCCTCGACGACCCTGCGGACCCGGCTGGTGACACGTTCCCCGGTTCTCCGGCCGGCGGAGGAGGCCCACGGGGAGCCGCCGCCGGACGGCGACCAGGCGGTCTCCCCGGGCGGCCTGCGGGGCGGGGGCGGTTCGGTGGGGTACGGGCCGGGGCCGGTGGTGCTCACGATGCGGGTCCCTCCTTGGCTACGGTGCGGCCCTCGAAGGGCGAACCGCTGTGAACAGCGGTGCCCAACGACTTGATCATCTCCCGGCAGCGCGGCTCGACGTCCTCGGCCGTGCGCAACTTCTGCTTCCAGTCGGTGAGTTCGGCGGAAGCGGCGCGCAACTGGTGGACGGACTCCAGCTTGGCCTTTTCGAGGATCGTGCGGGCGTTGTCCTGGAGCCGGCGGGCGGCCTGGGCGCCGTTGTACAGGACCAGGCCCCAGACGCCGCCCACGACCACCGAGATCACCAGGGCGACCGGCATGCTGAAGGCCCCGACGACCACCAGGATGCCGAGGATCACGAGCGCGAGCGGCGCCGCCTTCCGCACCCACGGGAAGGCGTACGAGGCGACGAAGGGCGCCATGTGCTGGTCCCAGTGCGCGGTCAGCGACTGCTCCAGGTCGGCCATCGGCCGGGTGAACGTACCGTTCCACTGCGGGAGTCGGAACGTCTGCGCGGCCACCGTGCACGTCGTGCCGAACTGCGCCTGGACATCCGGCGGCACGGCGGCACGGTAGTCGCGGGTGAATCCGGCGTGCGCCTGCAGGAACCACTCGTGGCAGGCGGCGACGGCCAGTTGGCGGGTGGCCTGCGAGGTGCCGAGGGCCGCCGGGTTGAGCGCGGCGGTGGTCTGCACGGTCAGGTAGTCGAGCGTCTCGTCGTACGAGGCGGAGTCCGCGTCGGCTGCCTTGCGGGCGGCGTCCAGGTCGCCGCCGTGGTCGATGACCGCGTGGTTGAAGGCGAGGTCGCGGCGGAGCGGCAACTCCTCGTTGTCGTACCCGGAGACGAGCCGGTCGAGGATGTCGTCCACCGCGTCCTCGATCCGCTCGGTGGGCCGGCCGACGTGGTCCATGATGGCCTGGTACTTGTCGAGCACGGCCTGCTGGGCGCGGGCCCGGCCGAGGACGCTGCCGAGCTGCGGCCACTGCGGGCTGACCTGGGCCAGGCGCGGGAACTCGGCCACCGCGGACGGCCGGGCGAGCGAGTCGATCTCGTCGCGCCAGCGGGTGATCTGCCGCCGCTGGGAGTCGTCGTCGTCCATGAACTGCTCGCGCCAGCCGGCCAGTGTCGTGTCGAGCAGTTCACGGCCGGCGAGCCCGAACGCGCCCTGGGCGATGGACTCCAGGATGACGGCGAACTCCCGGCCGAGCGCGGCCGGGTCCTGGGCGATCAGGTAGTGGCGCAGCCAGCGCACGGCCGCCGCCCTGCGCTCCTGCCGGCGCAGCACCAGGGCGAAGAACAGCGAGGTGCGCTCCGGAGAGCGCCGGAACGCCTCGTCCACGGCCTTCTCGCACAACGTGCGGTCGTCGGCCGACCAGGAGGCCAGCGCCACCAGGGCGGGCGCCAGCCAGTAGCGCGGCGTCTGGATCATCAACTGGTCGCTGACGAGGCGGACGTTGTCCTCGGACACCAGGCCCAGGTCGAAGGCCTGGAGCATCCCGACCGCGGTGCGGCGCACCGTCTTGTGGTGGCCGAACTCGTGGTCGACCTGGTCCTGGATCACGCCGACGCGGGTTTCGGCGCGCTGGACGTTGGCGGTGAGCTGTGCGGTCCTGACGAAGGCGAGGAACTCGTCGCGCAGTTGCTGGAGTTCCGTGCGGGTCTGCTGCTGGTGGGACTCGACGGCCGCCACCTGGCCGGAGACGGAACCCACCTGCTCGCTGAGCCGGACCACGAGGTTGCTGACCTGCTGCACCTTCCGATGAAGGGCGTAGTCCACCTCGGACATGCGGTTTCTCTCCGATCACACGGTTCGGGTCGGGGGCGTCGGCAGCGGGTGGGTCAGGGACGGACCACGGTCCCGTCGTCGAGGACCGGCAGGAGCAGCCCGCCGGGGTAGACCTCGACGAAGGCGTAGCCGCCGGAGCGCACCAGCATCCGGGCGGCCGCGAAGGGTTCGGGCACCGCCTCGAAGGGGGTGAAGTGCCGGACGATCTGCTGGAAGAGGTTGAGTTGATGGTCGACGTACGGGGGGCCGAGGCGGCAGACGGCGAAGAAGCCGACGGGGGCCTCGCCGTAGCCGGTCTCGTACTGGTCGCGAATCCACTCGGCCAGTCGCTTGCGCGCGGTCTCGTCGAAGCCGGCGTCGAGGCGGCCCACCGCGTCGCGCAGGTCCTGCGGGCGCGGGGCGAGGGCCGCACGGCGCGGCGGGACGTGGGGCCCGGTCCGGCCGACGACCCGGCCGGAGGAGGGCCCGGTACCCGTCCCCTGCTCGGTGCGGCGCAGGAGGTCCGGCGACACGGCAGGCGGCGACATCGCGGGCGTCGCCGCACCGCCGCTCTGCACGATCCGCCGTGGCCGTTCCAAGTGACCCATGTGTCCCCCGACGTGAGTGAAGGCGTTCGCCGTCTCCGCGGTGCGTGCCCTCTTCAGCTTCAGCGTGGCGGCTGCGAGAGACGAAGACTAGTGACGCTGCGTCAATTCTGCGACCGGAAGCGCGGCTTCACGGTCGAATAACCGAATTGCGCCCAGGATTCGCCCGGTCGGCGCCCGGCTCGCTCGCGCGAGCGGCGCGACGCGGCTGGCAGACTGCCCACCATGGGGTCGATCCATGCGTTCATGACGGGCGTCAACGCCTACCCTGCGCACATCGCCAAGCCGCTCACCGGCTGCGTCAACGACATCACCGAGGCCCGTCGGCTCCTGACGGACCGCACCCGGGGCGCCGCCCGGGTGCGGGTCCTGCTCGACGGCGCGGTGACGGTCGCGGCGGTGGAGGACGGCATCCGTACGTTCCTGGGGGCCGCGGGCCCGGGGGACACGGCGCTCTTCTGGTTCTCCGGGCACGGCACCGAGGCGGTCGCGTCGGGCGCGGACCTGCTGATCGAGGCGACGGGCCGGAACCAGGCGCTGGTCTGCGCGGACGGCCCGCTGCTCGACAAGCGGCTGGGCGCACTGCTCGGCGAGGTCGCGGGCCGCGGCGCCCATGTGGTGGCGGTGCTGGACTGCTGCTACTCCGGCGGCGCCACCCGGGACGACGCGGAGGCGGCGGGCACGACCGCGCGCTTCGCGCCACCGCCGCCGCGGTGGGGGGAAGGGGAGACGGCGCGGAGCGTGGCGCGCGAGGACATGGCGGGGGATGCGGCCCAGGGAGTGACGCGGGACGTGGAACTGTCCCAAGTCACTTCGCGGCACCTGCTGTTGGCCGCGAGCAGGCTCGATCAGCTCTCGTACGAGGGGGAGTTCGACGGGCGCCGGCACGGTGTCTTCACGCACGCCCTGCTGGGCGCGGCCCGGACTGCGGGCCCGGACACCACGTACCGGCAGTTGCTGGCCGCGGCCGATGCCCGGGTCCAGCGTGCCGGCGGCGGGCAGCGGCCGGTGCTGTATCCCGAGGCACCCGGCGTCGCCGATCTGCCCTTCCTCGGCGGCGCGGTCGCGGGAGCGACGGGGGACCACCTGCTGCGCTTCGGGGCGCACGGCTGGGAGGTGGACTGCGGCACCGGCCACGGGTTGCGGGACGGCGCCGGGGCCGAGGGCACGGAGTTCAGCGTGGTGGACACGGGCTGGGCGGGCGAGCCGAACGGCCCGATCAGCTCGGACAGTTCGGACAGCCCGAACCGTGCGGGAGGGGAGGACGGTACGGCGCCCGGTGGGGTACTGCGGGCCCGCGTGGTCCGCGCCGACCGCACCCTCGTGGACCCGGTGGACTGGCTGCCCGACACGGCGCGGGTCTATCCGGTGGTGCTGTCGGCGCTGGCGTCGGCGCCGGCGACCGTGAGCGTGGCAGCGGACGGGCTGCCGGGCGCGGCGGAGCGGCTGGCGGCGGCCGTCGCGTCGGCCGGGCCGGGCGGCGGACCCTCGCCGCTCCTCCATGTCGTCGACGCGCCCGGGGACAGCGGCGACCCGCACTTCCGCGTGGTGGCGCGGGACGGGTTCGCGTCGGTGCTGGACCGGGACGGCACCGCACTGGTGGACCCGCTGCCGTTCGGCGAGGACCCGGCCGGGAACGGGGCCGGCGACCCGGACCCGCGACGGCTCGCCGCGTGCCTGACGCATCTCGCGGGGTGGCGGCGGCTGCGGGACTTCACGTCGCGGCCCTCGGTGCTGGACAACCAGGTGCGCGTGGAGATCGTTCCCTGGGACGCGCCCGACGGGCCGGCGCTCGTCCCGGACGGCCGGGGCGAGATCGTCCGCGCGTACGGCGCCGGGTCCGCCGAACGGCCGCGCGAGCCCTGGGTCTCGATCCGGCTGCACAACCGCTCGCAGCGCCCGCTGTGGTGCGTCCTGCTCGACCTGACCGACAGCTACGCCGCCGACTCCGCCCTGTTTCCGGGGCACTTCATCGGCCCGGGCCGCACCGGCCACGCGCTGGACGGCGACCCGGTGCAGCTGTCGCTGCCGCCCACCCGGCCGCTCGTCCCGGGAGCCGAGGTCCGGGACTGGCTCAAACTCATCGTCGCCGAAGGCGAGTTGAACACGGTGCCGTTCCGGATGCGGGCATGGGACCCGGCCCGCGCGGTCAGCCGCGCAGACGGTGCGGGGCCGAGGACCCGGGGACCGCGGGAGTCCTCCGGTTCGAAGGCCCGGACCGTTCCGGTGGCCGGCGCGAGGCCGGACGCGTCACCGGCGCCGTGCCCGTCCGCTGGGCCACGCGCACCATCGCCCTGCGGACCGTGGTGCCCTGGGGCCCTACTGGCCCAGGTGCGTGAACCCCGCCCAGGCGCTCAGGTCGTCCGGGTCGATGTGCCGGGTGCGTTCGGCGAGGGACGCGGGCAGGGAAGCGGGCAGCTCCCGGGCCGGATCGAGCATCCACAGCTGACCCCGGCGCAGTGCGGTCGCGGGCGGCTCCCCCTCGGCGCGCAGGTAGTGGTGGACCAGGAACATCAGAACGGACGTCGCCTCGTCCGGCACCGGCCACAGCGAACCGATGACCGACCGGGCGCCGGCCACCAGGAAGGCGGTCGCCAAGCTGTACGCCTCGTTGTGGCCGCGCCCGGAGACATGGCTGCGGCACGCGGCGAGCAGGACGAGGCCGAGCCCGCTGCCGCCCGTCGCGCCCGTGGCCTCGGTGAGGTCCTCGGCCGCCAACTCGCCTCCGTGGAGGGTGAGATGGGCGGTGTGGCGGGTGTCCGCCGAGATGGCGGCATGGCAGGCCAGGTGCAGTACGGCGCCCTCCTCGACCCCGGCGCCGCCCGCGACTCCTGCGCTCCCCGCGACCCCTGCGCTCCCCGCGGCGGCGGCCCCCGCGTCGGCGGCGGCCCCCGCAACCCCCGCCGCCTCGCCCGTCAGCCAGGCGAGCACCTCCGCCGGCGTGCCGGGTCCGTCCGACGCTCCGCCCTCGCGGTGCCCGAGGAACCGGCCGCGCGGGTAGAAGGCCCGCTGCACAGCGTCGGCCTCCTCGCCCGCGTACCGCAGATCCCCGGTGGGGTCGCCCACGACGAGCGCGGCACCGGTGTGGGCGGCCGGCGGACGGGCGGCCACATCGCACAGGAGCCGGGCGGAGGCGGCGTACGAGATCTCCGCGTCGTGCAGCGCGTACCGGCGCCGCCCGTCCGGCCCCTGCCGCCATGCGGCGTGCCAGGGCACGAGCCCCAGGGTCCCCATCGGCACGAGGACGAGGCGCGGGACGCGACCGGTCCGGGTGGCGAACACGTCGAGCAGCGGCCGCATCCCCGCGTACCAGGCCCACCCGCACACCCGGTCGAGGCGGCCGCGCAGTGACGCGGTGGCCGAGGAGGCGGACGCGTGGCCGGGCACCGGCCCGAGGTCGCGGCCGGAGCCGGAGCCGGAGCCGGACCAGGACCCCGGCCCGAGACCGCCGTTGCCCGGTCCGGGCGCGTCGCCGGAGCCCGCCACCGGGGCCCGGACGTAGTCCCGCAGCGCCGCCGCGTCCGCGGCCAGGGTCGGCAGCGGAACGGCGTGCACGGCGCCGGTCGAGGTGACGACCACGGCGCTGCCGGGGGTGTCGTCCGTCGCCGGGACCAGGTAGACCAGCGCGTCCTTGCGCAGGGTGCGCAGCGCGGCGGCGATCTCGTCCGGGTCGGGCGGGTCGAGCAGGCCGTCCTGGACCGGGTCCGTCCCGGTGAGGGCGGCGAGGACGCGGCGACGCAGGCTGCTGGGCACGGCGAGGGGCGCCTGGACAGCGGTGAGGGGGTCGTCCGGGTCGGCGGGGCCGAGGCCCGCGGCGCTCCACTCGGCGGCGAGGTCGTCGCGGCCCGCGGCGACGAGTCGTTCGGGCACCGTACGGGAGGTGGTGGCGGCGTGCAGGACGAGGCCGCGGCAGGCGTCGAGGGCCCGGACGGCCTGCTCGGGAACGTTGTCGCGCAGGCACCAGCCCGCGACCTCGAACGCGGTGTCGGTGGCCTGCACCACGGCCTGGGCGGCGTGTTCGGTGCCCGACTGGAGCAGCGCGGCCCACGCGTGGCCGCGCAGCGCGTCGAGCCCGACCCGGCGGCCCGCTCCGCGGTCGTCGCCGCGCAGCTCGCCGCGGGTCCGGTAGGCGCGGCCGAGGGCGAGACCGGCGAGCGCGTACAGGCGGTGGTCGGGGCCGCCGGCCAGCGCGAACGCCGACTCCAACAGGGCGATTCCCTGGGAGAGATGGCGGGCCCGGGCGGTGGGCAGGCGCTGGACCTCGGCGAGCGCGCAGTGCCCGGAACCGAGGCAGTGGGCGTACCGCAGCCGGCTGTCACTGCCCTCGTCGGCCAGGTCGTGGGCTTCCTTGAGCAGTTCCATCGCCTCGGCCAGCGCGTCCGCGTCCTGCCGGTCGGCGGCCCGGGTGAAGCGGGCGATCGCGTTGTCGCCGAGCACCCACGTCCGGTGGTCGCGCGGCAACTGCTTCGCCGCGGAGCAGAGTTGAGCGATGGACGGGCGGCCGACGAGCGGCGGTGCGGTCGGGGCGCCCAGGGTGCGGGCGGCGTGGTCGCGGACGGAGCGGGCGTTCTCCAGGAGCGTCCAGACCTCGATGCGGGACGGGTCCTCGGGGTCGAGCGCCGCGTGTGCCGCGAGCATCGCGGCGAGGTGGCCGTCCGCGGCGGCGAGGTCGCCGCGCTGGGCGGCGGCCTGGGCGTCGACCGCGGCCTGCTGCGTGTCCAGCATCCGGCGCAGGTAGGGGGTCACCCGGGGGTCGTCCCGCAGTCGCTGCCACTGGCCCCGGGCCGCCACGCCGTCGTCGCCGGTTGCCGCGGTCTGCCCCCGGGTGGCCGTGGCGGTGAGCCGGATGAGGTCGATGCCGAGACCTCTGCCGTCGGTGCCGCCCGGCGCGCCCGTGGCGGGCTCCGCGCGCGCGAGGTGGTCCAGTACCTCGTCCATGCCGCCGGCCGAGCGGGAGTCGCTGCCGACAAGGAGGGCCTGCGCGGCGACGGCGTGGGCCCGGCGCTGCCACTGCGGATCGTCCTGGCCGAAGCTGAGGACGCAGTCGATCAACTCGGCCTTCTGCGCGGCGGTGACGTGGGTGCCGTGCGGGTCGACGAGCATCAGGCGCGGCAGCAAGGAGGCGGCGAGGTGGGCGCGTTCCTCGTGCGACTCCAGGGCGCGGAACCGCGCGTACTCCACGTCGAAGGCCCTGGCCCGCCGGCCGTCGCTGTCGACGCTGCCGAACATGCCGGGGAAGCCCTGGTCCCCGTTGCCGAAGTCCAGGAAGGTGCGCCCCTGTTCGATGTCGCCCAGCAGGCTCCGGTACGCCGCGAGCGCGCCGTCGAGGCGGAAGGCCTCCGGCACGTCGTCCGGTGCTTCGAGGGTGACGCCGTGCGCGTTCTTCAGCATGGAGCGGGCCCAGAAGCCGGTCAGCTGCGTCATCTTGCGCAGGTCGTCGTCGAGTTGCCCGCCGGTGAGGACCAGGTCCGCGCCTTCGGCCGCGTCCCGCAGCCGCCGCGGATCGGGGTCCTCCAGGTAGCGGTTCTGCTGGAAGACCGCGAGGAGCAGAGCGGTGACGGTGACCGGGCCGTCGCGTTCCGGCACCCACGCGTCGACGGCCCGCCGGATGAGGGCGATCGCCCGGTCCTGTAGGGCCTTGTCGCCCCGCACGCCGCCGCGTTCGTACAGCAGCCGTCCGAAGCTGTCGAGGTACAGCGGCAGCAGCCGGTCGACGTCGGCCGGATCGGCCAGCAGCCCGGCCAGTTCCACCTCGGCCGCGGCGGCGTGCGCCTGGTCCTTCCAGGTGGCCCAGATCAGGAACCGGATGAAGGCGCACCGGATCTCGGCTTCCCAGGCCCAGGGCGGGGCTTCGCCCGCGGTCCGGGTCGCTTCGAGCACGGCCGAGTCGAACTCCCCTCGGGAAAGCTCCAGTTCGGCCCGGTCGCGGGTCATCCGGCCGTGGCCCAGGAGGGCCAGGGCGCGGCTGTAGCGCAGGAACGGCAGGTCGATGCCGGGCGGGGCGGCGTCCAGCACCGTGCCGTAGAGGCGGGCCGCGGCCGCCGCGTCGGCCGGGTCGGAGCACACCTCGCAGCGCTCCAGGTGCAGGTAGGCCCGGGACACCGTCAGCTCCAGGGCGTCCTCATCCGGGGGCGAGGCTTCCTCGTCGCCGGGGAGCGCGTCGCCGGGCAGCGCGCCGTCGGCTTCCTCGTACCGCCGCAGGGCCTCGTCGAGCAGTTCGGCGCGCCGCCCCGCCGGGCCGTCGAAGTCCTGGAAGCGCTCCTTGGCGCAGACCGCGAGCAGGTGGAGCCCCAGGAAGCGGGCGAGGCCGTCGCGTTCGTCGAGTTCGCCGCGTTCGTCGCGATCGGCAAGGCCGGAGATCCCGTCGCGCAGCAACTCCTCCGTCTCGTCGAGGAGTTCGGCGCTCGGTTCGGCTTCGTACTGGCAGCGGCGGACATGCCCGAACTCGATCCGCCACACGGCCCACTCGCCGTCGTCGCCGGGCGCCCGGAAGGCCAACCCGAATGCCTCGGCGGCCAGTTCCAGGTCCTCCGGCCGGCCCTCCAGCAGCCACAGGCGGTAGCTGAGCGTGCCGGCGCGGGCGCACAGGACGGGCGCCGCGGGAGCGTCGGAGGCGGTCGCGGCGAGGGTGGCGAGGATCTCCTCGCGCCCGGCACGCAGCTCGTCGCCGTCCTCGTACGCGTCCTCGTCCTCGTACGCGTCGTCGCCGGACTCGTACGCGTCCTCGTCCTCGTACCTGTCGGTGTTCGCGTTCTCGTCGGGAGCGGGTGTCGGGTTCTGCGCGGTCACGGTGACGAGGGTCCCAGGATTCCGCGGAGAGAGGGGGCCAAGTGCTGCTTTCAGGGCGCGAGTTGGACGTAATAGGGCCGGAGCACGGCGTTGAGCCACTCCCGCCCCTGCGCGGTGTCGAAGTCGACGGTGCCGCCTTCGTCGATCCGCAGCGCGTCGGCCGGGACGCGGTCGCCGAACAGCATCACCGAGCGGTCCGCCGGTTCCCGCTTGGAAGCCCACACCAGCCCCTGCGCCCACGGCTCGGTCTGGCGGCGGAGCCAGTGCGCCCAGTCGCGGGTGTACGGGTACTCCTGCGCCTCGGTGTGCACGAGCCAGGTGTCCTGGTGGACGGCGGCCAGGTCCTGCGCGCTGACCAGCGGCAGGACGCGCAGGTCGGCGGTGAGCCGCAGCGCGCTCAGCCGGCGCCCCTGCACCGCGCGGCGCGGCAGCAGCCGGGGCCCGCCCGCGGGGTCGAAGGGCAGCGAGCGCAGCAGGGTCTCGCAGACGGCCGCCGTCGCGCTCAGCCCGGCGTACAGGTATCCGTACGGATCGCAGGAGGTGGCGTCGAACCGGCCTCCTCCGTAGAGGCAGTGCGCGGGCTTCGGGTTGAAGCCCTCGGCCGCGCGGTGGGAGCCGTGGATACGGTGCAGCAGCGTCCCGCGGGGCAGCGTCACCTTGCCGGGGGTACCCGTCATCGCTTCGGGCGGGCGGTAGTTGGGCACGGGCTACTCACTCTCCAGCAGGAACCCCGCGACGTCGACGAGCCGCCGGTCGCCCCCGGTGCCGAGCAGCCGTACGGGGCTGGTGCCGAGCCACGCGTTGGCCGACAGCCACCAGTCGGCGGCGCCCCACGGGTCGCGGTCGGCGGCCAGCAGCGCGTTGACCTCCCGCACGACCGGCCGGGGACGGACGCCCTCGGTGAACTGGAAGCACGGCAGCCGCAGTTGCCCGCCCACCCCGGGCAACCGGATCAGATCCGGGGCGAAGGGGTCGCTGCCGTGCTCCAGCACCGTCCCGGCGTCCAGCGCGGGTTCGGCGAGCAGCCGCGCGCGCACCGGGCCGAGGACGGGCCCGACCATGCGGTGCCCGTCGACCAGCAGCACCGCGAGGTCCTCGGCCGCGAAACCCTCCACGAGCAGCGGCCCGTCCACCGCGCCGCCAGGGACCAGCCGGGCCTGCGCCTCCTGCCCGAACACGTCGGGCAGCCGCTCGCGCAGCAGATCCGCGGCATCGCCCGCCGCGGCGCGGCGCAGGCCGGGAGGGCGGTCCGCGTCGCGCACCACGCCGAGCAACGCGGCCAGCCGGGCGCGCAGGTCCGGTCCGAGGCGCCCCTCGACGAGGTCCCAGCGTGCCGCCGCGGCGGCGAGGACGACATACGGGCCGCCCGGCCCGGCCGGGTCCTGGCTCATCCGTCCACCCCCGTGACCTCCGTGCCGGCCAGCAGCCTGACCAGGAGGTCGGCGCGGTCGTGGCGGCGTACGACGAGATGGACGTCCCAGTCGGCGCCCCGGGCGAGTTCGGCCTCGACCGCGGCCCACAGCGCGCCGAAGCTCTCCGACGGGGTCAGGCCGCCGCGCCCGGCACCGAGCAGCGGCAGGCAGATCGAGCGCAGCGGCGGCTCGTACCGCGGCGCCTCCTCGGCCAGCACCGCGAAGACCCGGGCGACTCCTCTGGTGATGTCGGCGGGCTGCACCTGGTAGTCGTTGGTCTCGGGGCGGGGTACGGCCAGGGCCACGTGGTAGATACGGCGGATGCCCTGACGGCCGAGCTCGCCCCCGGAGGTGACGGCGACGGTGCCCGGCCGGGCTTCCCGGCCGGCCGGTGCGTGCCGGGCGGTCCACCGCCGCAACTCGTCCTCGATGCGGTCGTCCACGAGCCCGCCGATGGGGTCCCGGCGCGCTCCCGCGCGGCGCAGCGTCGCGGAGACGGACGACTTGTAGGGCGGGGGCAGCACGAAGTAGGTGTTCGACGGTGAGACGACCACGTCGATGTCGCGCAGGAGGTCGACGGCGTGGACGTGCACCGTCACGGCCACGGTGCGGTGGTGCACCCGCACGCGCAGGGCCCGGTGCGCGGCGGGGACGCGGTCGTACGCTTCGGGCCCGAGCGGATGCTCGACGGTGCCGGTGCCGGTGCCGGTGCTGGAGCCGGAACCGGTCCCGTTCGTGGCCCCGGCGTCCCGCGGCGCCCGCTCCGCGAGCCGGACGACGAGTTCCGCGACCTGCCCGAGAACGATCAACTCGTGGTGCTTGCGGAAGCGTTCGACGCTCACCCCGTACACCTGGGCGGCGCTCCTGCGCCGGTCGCTCGCCGGCCAGTCCCGGGTGCCAGGGAAGAGGCCGAGGCTGTACTCGGCGGCGGCCTGGAGCGTGCCGCCGTCCAGCCGGGAGACGGCCAGGCGCAGCACCCGTTCCACCGCCCCGCCCGGCCCCTCGCCGCCCTCCCGCGGAACCGGAACGTCCCGGGCGATCCCGGTGAGGGCGGGCACGTCCAGCGTGCGCAGCCTGACGACGCCGGCCCGCCGTACCTTCCGCACCTCCGCGAGGACCTCACCGTGGTCGGGCACGCGAGGAAGCGGGGACATGACGGCCAGCATCGCACCGGCGCCGCGCGGCTCACAACCCTGAGGCGCCGCCCACCGCCGGCTCCCCGCCGGCTCCCCGCCGGCTCGGGACAGGACGAGGCGTCAGGTCAGCGCGGCGGCCCAGACCTTGTCGGTGCACAGCTGGATGGCGCCGGAGACGACCGCGTCCTCGGCGAGCGCCGACAGGGAGACCCGGGGGCAGACCAGGACGCGTTCGGCGAGATGCTCCGCGATGGCGTCGGCCAGCACCGGGCCTGCCCGGGCCACCCCGCCGCCGATCACCACCGCGCCGGGCGCCAAGGCGAGGACCACGGGGGCGATCGCCCTGGCGAAGGTGCCCGCGATGTCGTCGACGACGGCGAGCGCGGCCCGGTCGCGGCGGGTGGCCGCGGTGAAGACGGCGGCGGCCGGGTCGGTGCCGGCCGCGATCTGCGTGGCGAGGACGGACCGGGGGTGCGCGGCGGCCGCCTCGACACCGCGCCGGCCGATCGCCTCGGACGACAGCCGGCTCTCCAACTCGCCGCGCCCGCCCGCCGTGACCAGGCGGGCGCTCTCCCCGATGAACCCGATCTCGCCCGCCGCGCTCCGCGAACCCCGGTGCAGCCGGCCGTCGATCACGATCCCGGCGCCGAGGCGCTCACCCCACTGGACGGCCAGCAGCGTCCCGTCCGGGTCGTCCTGCGCGCGGGCCAGCGCGAGCGCGGCGAGGTTGGCGTCGTTCTCCAGGTGGACGGCGCAGGGCACGACGGCCCGGACCCGCTCCACGATCGCCAGCGACGGCCAGCCCGCGACGCTCGGCGCGAGCTCCACCGTGCCGGTCGCGGCGTCGATCAGTCCCGGCGAACCCGCCGCGGCCGCGGCCACCGACCCGGCGTCGACCCCCGCCTCGGCGAGCGCGGACCGTACGGCGGCGTCCATCGCGGACAGGACGTCGGCCGCGCGCGACCGGCCGACGACCTTGCGGACCGTCGCCAGACGGCGCCCGCTGACCTCGGCCACCACCGCGGTGACCCGGTGCGGCCCCACGTCGATCCCGAGCACGGGACGCGACCGGCCGTCGAGCGCGAAGCGCGTGGCCGGCCGGCCGACCGAGCGGTCCTCGGTGCCCGGTACGGCGACCAGCCACGCCCGCTCGATCAGCAGGTCGACGGCCTGCCGCACGGTGGGCCGGGCCAGCCCGGTGCGGTCGGCGATCTCGGCGATGCGCAACGGCACCGGCACGGCCCGCCGTACCGCGTCGAGCACCGCGATGCGGTTGAGCTCGCGCAGTACGGCGGTGCCGGTGGCGCCGTGCGTCACGTGCCGGCCTCCCGGATTCCGGCGCCCGCGGGCGGCACGGCGTCAGTAGCGTCAGTTGGCGGCGGCCCGCACGGTCACCTCGCTCAAGTGAAACGTGCCGTTGGCCGAGTTGGACAGGCCGACCACCCGTACGTAGCGGGCCCGGGCGTCCATCGCGTAGCTGTCCCCGGCGTCGGCGGCCACCGCGGTCGAGAGTTTACCGCCGAGCGAGAACCAGTGCGTGCCGTCCGTGCTTCCCTCCAACAGGTAGGTGTAGTACCGCTTTCCGTCCACGTAGGTGCGCACGTTCACCGACGAGAGCCGCTGGTCCGAGCCGAGGTCGACCTGCCACCAGGTGCCGGCGTCGCCGATCACCCCGCCCCAGTACCGCTGGTTGGTCCGGTCGCCGTCGTCGGCCGCCGACGGCGGGCTGCCCGCCTCGGAGGAGAGCGCGGTCGCGGGCCGGCCGACGCTCACCACCGGGTCCCCTGAGGTGTCGCGCGGCGTGGAGGCGGAGACGGTCAGGCCCTGGAAGACGGCGTATCCGCTCTGGTGGGTGTTCTGGTTGACGGCCGAGAAGTCCACGCCCGCGTCCTCGGCCGGACTCATGCCGGGCACGGTCGCCGATCCGACCACCGCCCAGTTCGTGCCGTCGGTGCTGCACGCGCCGGTGACCGTGTCGCCGGCCCGGCTGATCCGGACGTACGCGGGTGCGGTGAGCCCGTCGTCCTCCAGGTAGTGGTCGAGCCGGCCGTCCCCGTCGGAGTCCCAACTCAGCATGCAGCCGTGCTCCGGAGTGACCGCCAGCGTCGCGTACCCGCCGGAGCCCGGCGCGGACAGGTCGGAGGAGACCACCAGGCCGGCCCGGGCGTAGGGCGCGCTGTCGCCCTGCGCCCGCACCTGCGTCGTCACCGACGTGCGGTCGGCGAGGAGCCCGGGGCGGTAGACGGTGCCGTACTCGTCGGAGCCCTTGTACTGGTCGGCGCCGCCCCCGGCGAGGGCGAGCGTGGACCCGCTCTGGGCCACCGTCAACGGTGTGGTGGCGGTGGTGCGGTACGGGTCGGACACGGGTCCGGCGACGAGCACGCCGCTGCCGGCCGTGGCCGCGCCGTGCGCGCTGCCCGAGGCCCAGGTGACCCGGGCGGACAGTCGCGCCACCGTCGTGGGGGTGGCGCTCGCGGGGATCGTCACGTCCCAACTCCGGCTCGCCGTACCGTTCACGGGCACGGTGGTCGAGGCCGGCCCGCTGACCGGCCGCACGCGGTACCCGGCCGGCGCCCGCAGGACGAAGTCGGGCTGCCCGGCGGCGCGCACCGGGTTGCCGTTCGCGAACGTCGCCGTCACCCGGACGGTGCCGCGCGGGGCCGCGCCCGACTGCGCCGAGTCGAGCGCCAGGGTGCCCGAGGGGAGGTCGGCGACCCGTTCGGCGAGCGCGTGCGCGTCGCCGGCCGGGGTGCTGCGGTACTGCGTGGTCTTCTCGTCCCACTGCTCGGCGACGGCGATCCAGTCGATGGCCGGCGCCGGTTCGCCGGTGCGCAGCGACTGGTCGAGGCCGTCGAAGTACTTCTGCCACCGCGGCAGGTAGTAGTCGCCGACCAGGCCGTTCCACTCGCGGGCGGCGTAGTCCTGGATCACGCCGGTCTTCGACCACTGGGTGAGCAGGGAGCGCGCGTCGTACTGCAGCGCCGCCGCCTCGGCCGGCGAACCGGCCTGCGCCGCGGCGTCCGCCTGCCAGGAGCCGAACAGGAAGTCGCCGTCGGTGCCGAGCAGTTGGTCGAGGAGCTTCATCTCGCCGGTGAACGTGCCGGTCAACTGCTCGAAGAGCGCTCGGTCCTGGGCGGAGTAGGCGGTGCGGATCTTCGGCAGCAGGGTCCGCCCGTCGTTGGCGAGCACCTGCCGGGCGAGGTCGACGACGTCGTAGCGGTACGCGGTGCTCGTCCGCAGCGACGGGCGCACCGCGAGCAAGTCGCTCAGGGCCACGCGCAGTTGCGCGGGGTCGTAGTCCACCGAGCCGCCGCTCCTGGTCAGTGACGGCTGCAACTCGTAGACGCCGGTGACGTGTTTGGTGTCATTGGTGGCCGGCCAGGAGTAGACGGTGTCGGCCAGGATGCCCCAGGCGGCGGTCGCGTGCGGGTCGCTCCCGCCGTACCGGGCGGTGGCGTAGTCGGCGAACCACGGGTGGACGTCGACCGCGGTCGGCTCCCAGGCCAGGTCGGAGAAGAACTCCACGGCCGCGGGGTTGTTGTCGATGGCCTCGGGCATCATCGCGATCCCGTTCAGCGCCGTGCCCGGCCGGGCCAGCCACTGGTGGAACTTGGTGGTCCATGTGGTCAGGCTGGTACCGAGGTTGGTGTGGCCGCCGAAGTTCCAGATGGTGCCGAAGGCGTAGGGCACCCCGTCGAAGTCGTGGTCCCGGTCGGTGATGTTCGGCTGGTCGGAGTTGCCGTCCACGACGAGCATCTTCGACTGGTCGACCGCGGTGAGGGTGGCCTGCAACGGGTTGTTCTCCCAGCCCAGGATGGCCCAGATCGCGTCGGGGTGGGCCTTCTCCAGGGCGTCCTGCACGGCGCGGGAGGCGTCCGGGATGTCCACGTCGCCGGCCTGGCCGCCCTCGTGCAGCAGGTCCATCTTGTACATCGTGCTCGGTCCGAAGAGCCGGGTCTGCGCCTGGTAGAACTCCGCGGCCACGGCGGCGAAGTCCGCACCGGTGGGGTCGAGCCAGTCCGGCCGCTTCAGGCCGTTCCAGGTGCCCTGCGCGATGGTGTGCGCGCCCGCGTTCTTCTGCGCGAACTCCGGTGGCACGGTGCCGTAGTAGCCGGGCAGCACGGGGGTCATGCCGAGCGAGCGGAGCCGGGAGGTGATCTGCCGGCCGAGCGCGGCGCGGGAGTCGATCAGCTCCTGGGGGATCGGACTGCCGAGGCAGCACAGGTTCTGCAGCATCCACCACGACTGGTGGCCGGGTTGCGGAATCCACGAGCGCATCTCGGCCGCGGTGTAGCCGAACTTCTCGAAGGTCTGCTCGTACACCGCGTCCTGGCCCTCGTAGACCAGGACTTCGTTGATCCCGTCCAGCGCGAGCACGTCGATCCGGTGCTGCCACTGGCTCCACGTCATGTACGGGCCGCTGTACCCCTCGTTCGTGTCGTTGAGCGCGAACCGGTGGGCCACGACGGCGTCACCGGTGAGCGGGGCCTTGGGGAGCGGGAGGTGCGCCGGGAGGTGCGCCTGGTCGCCGTCGAGCGAGAAGTCCGCGTGCACGACGTCGTGCAGATACGTGCCGAAGCCGCGCAGCGCGGTCGCCGGGGTGGTGCCGCTGACTGTCAGGTGGCCGCCCAGCGCCTCGACCCGGTAGCGGTCGGCGCCGCCGGACAGTTGGCGGAGGTCGACCTGGGCGGCGTGGGCCGTGCCGAGCAGGCGGACCAGCGCGTCATGGGCCGACGCCATGGCGGAGGCGGCGGCGGAGGCGTCCGAAGCGGAGGTGGGAGCGGGGGAGGAGGCGGGGGCGGCGTGGGGGGCGGCGGCCGAGGTGGGGGTGGCCGGCGCGGCAGCCGCCACGGCGGTACCCGGCACGGCGATGAGCGCCGCGCCCGCGGCCAGCACGGACAGGGCGGCGAGCGCCCGGCGGTAGGGACTGCGGATGCCGGCGATCACGGCCTGGCTCGCATTACGAAGTGTCTCTTCCTATCCATGCGAATAGTTGAGCGGTTCATGCCATTTAGCGTCAAGAGACTGCACAGGCACCGCGGGGACGAGTTTCGGCCGATCCTCGCCCGCCGCGCCGTCGCGCCCCCTCGGTCGCCGCGGCCGGTCCACGGGCGAGGGTGCGCGCCCGCATGCCTGCCGTCGACCCTTCGTTCCATGTCGTTTCCCATCGAACGAAGGCCGCGGGATGTGGGGCGTGTCTTGGATTCGATGATGGAAGGCAGTGTATGTCACGAATATGGAAGCCTTAGGGCCCGTGATGACCTTGGATGTGATGGATGTGTGTCGCCAGTCTTTCGATATCGATGAACGGCGTGTCACCATGCAGCCAACGCAAGTGCACTCGATATGCATTCGAGTGATGTCGCTTGAGCGCCGAGAATTCACGGTTCGGTTGCTTCGGGTGACCGTTGCCGCGTTGCGGAGTGGCGTTGGCGTCCTCACGACCGGCTCCACCCGCCGTGCCGAACTGTCGAGGGGTGAGATGACCAAGCTGCGCAAGATGTCGACCACGTGGTGCGCGGGAGCTCTGCTGGCTCCCGTCCTGCTGTGCCATGCCGCGCAGGCCGACGAGAGAACGACCGCGTGCGCCGGCGCCGCGGCCACGTCGGCCGCCGGACCGACCGCCACCGAGATCCTGCAGGTGAACTACGAGAGCGGCACCCTGGATTCGGGGGTGCCGGGCCTGACCACCACGCACGCCACGGCCCCCGACGCCTCCGCTGTCGTGCGGCCCGGAGACGACAGCTCGTACGCGGTCCAGCACAAGGTGACGCTCGACGACCCGGGATACGTCTCCGACGGCGCCCCGCGCAGCGAGAGCGCCACCGACCAGCTGAAGAACGGGCAGTTCAACGTCGGCGACGTGCAGCGCTACGAGTTCAGCGTGCTGCTCAAGGACTGGCAGCCGTACACGGCGGGCGACAGCGAGACGGGCGACATCGTCTTCCAGGGCAAGTACGGAGACGCCCAGCCCCCGGCGTTCTACCTGATGACGAAGCGCAACGCGATCGCGTTCAGGTCGCCGCAGATGGACCGGCAGTCGACCGTGGTGCCCGACTTCCGCCCCTACGTCGACCAGTGGATGAACTTCCGCGTGGACGCGGACTGGACCACCGACGACACCGGCTACTTCAGGGTCTCCGTGCAGCTCCCGGGCCAGTGCGACTACGTCCCGGAAGCCGCGTGGGAGGACATCCGCACGTATCAGCCCGCGAAACCGACCGACCACGGCTACCTCAAGTGGGGCCTGTACCGGCCGTCGGAGTCGATCGCGAACGGCGACGTCCCCACGCGGATCGTCGAGCACGACGACATCCGGGTCTTCGACCTGTCGTGACGCGCGTCCGTGCCAGGCGCCCGCACCGGGCGCTCGCAGCGCGCGTCCGTGCCCGCTCGTCCAGGGACGCCGACCCGCTCCGTGCGGCGGCGATCCGAACCCGCGACATGAGTTCCCAGAGTTCGCAGAGTTCGCAGATTTCCCAGAACCCCCAGATCCGACACCTTCAGGAGTACAGATGACCGACCACGCTTCCCTGAGCAGGCGCCGACTGCTCCAGGCCGGCGGCGCGTTGGGGCTGGCGGCGGCCGCGGAGTCCGTCCTCGCCGGCCGGGCCGACGCCGCGACCGCCGGGCGGGCCCGGACGACGGTGACCGACCTGGGCCCGGGTCTCGTCCAGTTCTCGCTGATGAGCGGGCTGCTGGTCGGTGACACCGTCTACGTCGGGTCACGCAACCTGGACCCCGCCTGCGTGGTCGGGTTCGACCGGTCGACCCGGAAGGTGGTGGCGCACACCCCCATCGACGCCGAACCCGAGCCCTCCATCCAGGCGCTCGCGGCCGACCCCGCCGGCCGCTACCTCTACGTCGGCGTCCTGCTCAAGGCCGACCAGGGCGGGCCGAACCTCTTCCGCTGGGACCTCACGGCGCCGGACCGGCCCGCGGTCGCCGTCGGCCGGACCGAGGACCGGGACATCCGCGATCTCGCGGTCGCCCCCGACGGCACCGTCTACGCGGTGGGCGGCCTGCCGGGCAAGGCGCCCGCCCTGTGGGAGTACGACCCGGCCACCGGCGCCGTCACGAACCTCGGCGTCCCGGACCCGAACGCGACGCTGGCCAGGGCGGTCGCGGCCTCGCGGGACGCCGTCTTCTTCGGCGCGGGCAGCATCCTCGCCGGCGGGGGCGGCGCGAGCCGCGCGTCGCTGTTCGCCTACGACCGGGCGGCGCGCACCTTCGCCTCGATCGTGCCCAAGGAGATGGAGCAGGACCCCAGCATGCGGGAACTCGCCGTCATGGGGGACCAGTTGCTGGCCAGCACCTCGGGCGCCGTGGAGCCGGGGAAGATCGCCGTGATGGAACTGAAGGACCTGTCCTCCTACACCCTGGTGACCACGCAGAGCGACACCATCAAGTCGTTCACCTGGGACGACGACCGGGTCTACTTCGCCACCGAGTCCGGGGTGCAGGCGTACACGAAGGCGGACCGGACGATCGCGCCCGTCACGTTCTCCGGGCCCGACCTCGGCGAGATCTGGGGCCTGGACCGCGTCGACGGGGACCTGGAGGTCGTCTCGGGCTACGGCTTCGTCGCCGAGATCGACCTGGCGGCGAAGACGTCCGTGGTCACTGACCTGCTGGCGGCCGGCGCGCCCGCCGGCCCGCAACTGGGCATGGGCATCGCGGCCGGCGGCGGGTACGTCTACGTCGGCGGCAACGGCGGTGTCGCCCGGCACGACCGCAGGACCGGGGAGGTCGTCAACCTCCTGGTGCCCGGCGAGGCCAAGGACGCCGAGGTGATCCGGGGCAGCCTGTACACCGGCCAGTACGACGCGCAGGGCATCTGGCGGTACGACCCCGCCGCCCGGAACGCGCAGCCGCACCAGGTCGCGGACTTCCCCAGCCAGCAGAACCGCCCGCTGGACACGTCCTGGGACCTGGCCAACCAACTGCTCCTGGTGGCCGTGCAGTCCGACACCGAGGGCGGCGGCGCCCTGTGGACGTACGCGCCGAGGACCGGGAAGTCGGCCTCCTACGTCAACCCGATCGACGACGTCCAGATGGTCCGGGCGGTGGCGAACGAGGGCGGGGTCGCGTACCTGGGCGGCGACAACGCGGCCGCCGGGGGACCGGCGCCCGCCGTCGTCGCCGTCGATCCGGTGACCGGGCGGGAGCGGTGGCGGATCGACCCGCGGCAGCCCGCGGGGGTGGCCGCGCTCGCCGTGCGGGGCCGGTACCTGTACGGGCTGGGCAGGAAGGGCGGGCTGTTCGTCATCGACGTCAGGACCCGCACGCTGGTGCACACCGCCGATGTGAGCGCCGTCTGCACGGGGTTCGCCGCCATGGTCGTCAACCGCGGTACGGTCTACGGGGTTTCGGACACGACGCTCTTCCGCGTCCACCCGCGGACGTTCGCGGTCAGCGCCGTGGTCGCCGGCATCGACGGCGCCTGGTACAGCGGCCCGCACGTCAACGCCCAGGGCGGTCTGCTCTACACCCTGCGCGGCCGCAACCTCGTCGAGGTCGACGACCGGCCGGCCGGCTGACGGGTCGCCCGCTGACGGGGAGCGCCCGCTTCCCGCTGTACGCCGAGCCGTGGCCGGCGGCGAAAGCCGCCGGCCCCCCGGCCGTATCGACCTTTGATTGATATCTTTCGGTTGTCGAGTGAAGGTGGACGGCTCACGCTCGTGCCGAGAGAGGACTGAACGTGTTGGCTGAGGAACGGCGTGAGGCGATTCTGCGTGCTGTGGAGCGCCAGGGTTCGATCACCGTGAAGGAGCTCGCGGCGGAGATGGGCGTCTCCGCCGTCACGCTGCGCCAGGATGTACGGGAACTCGCCGGCCGCGGGCGGCTCACGCGCGTGCACGGCGGTGCGAGGGCGCTGGCCCCGGCCGAGCCACCCGCCGCCACCGCTGCCACCGCATCCACCGCGGGCCCGGCGCCGGCCGGTGAACGGCATGCCGTCGGGCTGGTGGTGCCGCCGGGCGGCTACTACTACGCGGAGGTGATCCGCGGCGTCCAGAACGCGGCCCGCCCGCTCGGCGTCCGCGTCGTGCTGGCGGTCTCCGGGGAGTCGCTGGCGGAGAACCAGGAACAGGTGCGCCAGCTCCTGGCCGGCGGCGTCGACAGCCTGCTGCTGATGCTGCACTCGGGGCTGCGCCCGCTCGACGAGGCCGAGGAGTGGCTGAGCGGCCTGGACACACCGGCCGTGCTCGTGGAGCGCCGGGTGGGGCTGCGGGCCGGGCAGTTGGAGCAGGTGGCCTCCGACCACGCCTACGGCGCGGCCCTGGCGGTGCGTCACCTCGCCGGGCTCGGCCACGACAAGGTGGCCCTGGTGGCCCGGGTGGAGAGCCCCAACACCCCGCTGCTCAGCGCCGGTTACGCCGACGCCGTGGCGGCGATCGGGCTGACGCCGTGGCCGGAGTACCTCATCGACACCAGCGGCGACGCCACCGCGGCCGACGCGCGCTTCGAGGAGGTGGTGCGGGCGGTGGAAGCCGGCGAGGTCAAGGCGGCGCTGGTGCACAACGACATCGACGCCATCGCCCTGGTGGGCATCCTGCGCGCGCGGGGGCTGCGGGTGCCGGAGGACCTGGCGCTGGTCACCTACGACGACGAGGTGGCCGAGTTGAGCGATGTGCCGCTGACCGCGGTGGCCCCGCCCAAGCAGGCGGTGGGGGCGTGGGCCCTGGACCTCGCGCTGCGCCGCCGGGCCGACCCTTCCGCGCCGCTCGCCGAGATCCTGCTCCGCCCGCAGCTGCGGGTGCGGGCCTCCTGCGGTGCCGACCGGCAGGCCGGCACCTGACCGACGAATAGCGTTTGCTTTCGTTTTCTTCATTCGAAATCATATGCATTGACTGGCTGTCGTGTGTAGCGAATACTTGCGGTGACACCCAAGCGAACGATCGGTGGCACATCATGTTTCGTAGCCGACTGGCAGCCCTGGCCTGCTCCGTCGCGGCACTCGGCCTGCTCGTCACGGGATGCGGGAACTCGGACGGCGGCGGGTCCGCGGCGGGCAAGGACACCGGGAAGGTCACCTTCTGGTCCTTCGTCAAGGGCTCCGACAAGGTCGCCGCGGCATTCAACCGGACCCACCCGGGCATCAAGGTGAGCTTCGAGTCGATGCCCTCGGGCCAGGAGTACTACTCCAAGCTCACGAACGCGGTCCGGGCCGGCACCGTCCCGGACGTCGCGGTGGTGGAGTACCCCCAACTGCCGCAGTTCGCCACCCAGGGCATGCTGGAGAGCCTGCCCGGGTCACTCGGCTCGCTGGTCAGGACCGACTTCCCGGCCTCCGTCCAGCGGCTGGTCCAACTGGGCGGCAGCACCTGGGGCGTTCCCCGTGACGCGGCGCCGCTGATGCTCTACTACCGCAAGGACTTCTTCGCGGACCACAAGATCTCCGTCCCCACCACGTGGGACCAGTACCGGGACATGACGCAGCAGGTCAAGAAGGCCGATCCGAAGGCCCGCGGCGGCGTGTTCTACACCGACGACCCCAGCCTGTTCACCGGCCTCGCCTGGCAGGCCGGCGCGCGGTGGTTCGGCACGGACAAGGACGCCTGGAAGGTGTCGCTCGACGACGCGGCCTCCCGCAAGGTGGCCGACTTCTGGGGCGACCTCGCCCGCAAGGACCTGGTCAGCTCGCTGAGTTCGCTCGACCCGTTCTGGACCAGCGTGCAGCAGAGCCGCACCGTCGCCTACGTCTGCGCGAGTTGGTGCGCGGGCTCCCAGCAGGCGACCGTCGCCGACCAGGCCGGCAAGTGGTCGGTGGCACCGGTCCCGACCTGGGACGGCAAGCCGGCCTCCGCCATGTACGGCGGCTCGTCGTTCGTCATCCCCAAGGGCGCCGGGAACAGCGCGGCCGCGGCCGAGTTCATCAAGTGGATCACCACCGACCCGCAGGGCATGAAGGCGTGGGTCTCCGGCGGCACCAGCAGCATGTTCCCCGCCGACCCCAAGCTCGTACCGGTCACCAAGGCGGCCTTCCCCACGACCTACTTCGGCGGCCAGGACGTGTACGCGGTGGCCGGCGCGTCCTATGACGCCGTCAAGCCGGGCTGGACGTGGGGTCCCGACATGGGCACCACGAACACGGCCATCGTCGACCAGCTTCCGAAGGTCGCCGAGGGCAAGGCGAACCTCTTCGACGTCCTCAAGGGCGCGCAGCAGGACACCGCCAAGGACATCCGGCACCGCGGGATGAAGCTCACCCCGTAGCACCCGCGGCGCGCGGGCCCGTCCGGCCGCCGGACACCCGCCCGGTCCCCGGGCGCCGGTGCTGCTCCCGCACATCCGCCCGGGCCCCCGTCCCGTCCCCGCCCCGCACCCCCTCCGCGCTCTCCCGTCGAGAAAGGCCGGTATGGCCAGCCCGTCCGTCCGTGCCCAGCGCCGTACCGCCGCGCTGCTCCTGGCACCGTTCTTCGTCCTCTTCAGCGCCGTCGTGCTCGCCCCGCTGGTCTACGCCGGCTGGCTGAGCCTGTTCACCACCCGCACCTCCGGCCTCGGCTTCGGCGGCACCCAGCAGGTCTTCGCCGGCCTGGACAACTACACGCGGGCGCTCTCCGACCCGGCGTTCCGGAACGGCTTCCTCACCATCGCCGCGTACGCCGCCGTCTACCTCCCGGTGATGATCGGCGGCGCGCTCGTCCTCGCCCTGCTGCTGGACTCGGCCCTGGTCAAGGCGCGCGCCTTCTTCCAGCTGGCGCTGTTCCTCCCGCACGCGGTGCCCGGCCTGATCGCGGCCCTCATCTGGGTCTACCTCTACACGCCGGGACTGAGCCCGGTGATCGACCTGCTCGGGTCGGCCGGCCTGCACGTCGACTTCCTCTCGGCGGACAACGCGGTGTTCTCCGCGGCCAACATCGCCGTCTGGGAGTGGATCGGCTACAACATGGTCATCTTCTACGCCGCGCTCCAGGCGGTGCCGCGCGAGACCCTCGACGCGGCGCGGCTCGACGGTGCCGGCGGCATCCGCACCGCGCTGTCGATCAAGGTGCCGATGATCCGCCCGGCCATCGCGCTGGCCGTGCTGTTCACCGTGATCGGGTCGGTCCAGCTCTTCACCGAACCGAAGGTCATCTACAGCGCCTCCAGCGCGATCGGCAGCAGCTGGACGCCCAACATGTACGTCCAGACCGCCGCGTTCACCCGCGACGACCTCGGACTGGCCGCGGCCGCCTCGCTGCTCATCGCGCTGTTCGCCGCGGCCCTGTCGTTCCTCGTCACCCGCTTTCCGCGCCGCAGGAGGCAGCCATGACCGAGCCCACGACGCTCAGCGCGCCGCCCGCCGCGGCCCCGGCGCCGACCGGCGGGAAGCCGCCGGTCCGGCGCGGGCCGCGCCGACCCGGCAGCCGTCCCTCGCTCCTGCTGTCCAGGGCCGGGGTGACCGCGATGCTGGGGCTCGCCGCCCTGTACACGCTGCTGCCGATGCTCTGGCTGGTCCTGTCGTCCACCAAGAGCCGCCAGGACCTGTTCGCCACCAACGGATTCGCGCCGGGCCGCCACTTCGCGCTCTTCGGCAACCTGCGGTACCTGTTCACCACCGAGGACGGCATCTACCTGCGCTGGATGGGCAACACCGTCCTGTACGCGGGCGTCGGCGCGCTGCTGGCGACGGTGCTCAGCGTCGCCGCCGGGTACGCCTTCGACAAGCTGGCCTTCCCCGGCAAGGAGAAGCTCTTCGCCCTGGTCCTGCTGGGCGTGATGGTGCCGGGCACCGCGATGGCGATCCCGCTGTACCTGATCGCCGCCAAGGTCGGCCTGGTGAACACCTACTGGAGCGTGTTCGTCCCCGGCCTGGTGTTCCCGTTCGGGGTCTACCTGGCCCGGGTCTTCAGCGCGTCCTACGTCCCCGGCGAGGTGCTGGAGGCCGCCCGGGTGGACGGCGCGGGCGAGTTCAGGACCTTTCGCCGGATCGCCTTCCCCATGCTCGCGCCCGGCTCGGTGACGATCTTCCTCTTCCAGTTCACCCAGATCTGGAACAGCTTCTTCCTGCCCCTGGTGATGCTGTCGGACAAGAAGCTCTACCCGGTCAACCTCGGCCTGTACGTCTGGTACTCCTCCGCGCTGTCCGAGGGGCACCCGCAGGACTACCTGCTGGCCGTGGTCGGATCGCTGGTCTCGGTGGCCCCGCTGGTCGTCCTCTTCCTGATGCTCCAGCGCTACTGGAAGTCCGGCATGACCGCCGGCGCGGTGAAGTAGCCGGGCGGGAAGCCCCCCGCGGACGTCGAGCGGTCCGGGGGCGTCGTCGACGAAGCAGCCGGCCCCGCCCTCCCCGCTCTCCTCACACGTCACGGTGGCCCTTTCAGCCACACGCGTTTCCGCGTGCATCGCTCCCGCACCACGGCCGCCGGGCATCGGAAAGCGCAGGCGGCTCGCCCTCGCCCGCCCGGGGCGACCTGGTCGAACGCCGCACGGCGCGGCCCGGGGGAGGGCGGGACAACGGCCGAAACGCCCCCTTAACCACGGAGGTCGGCAGATGGATATTCCGACGTGGGTCACCGTGAACATGTCATGAACCTGACGACCGCCTCGGTGCCCGGTCCCCCATCCCCCCACAGCCCCGGCCTCGACGAAGCGGCCGGGGTCCCGGAACAGGAGAGACACATGCGCACCAGTTATGCCCTGCCCGTGGCCGCGCTCGGCGTGGTCGCCGCGCTCGGGCTGCCCTCCGGCGCGGCGTCGGCCGCCGACAACCCGCTGAGCCTGGCCTGCCAGGCCACACCGCCGATCGTCTCCGCGGAGACCTTCACCATCGACGCGGGAGTCAACGGCACCGCGCCGGCTTCCGTGGCCGCCGGGAGCGCCTTCACCGTGTCGCTGGCCCCGGACGCGATCACCGTTCCCTCGTCCGTCAACGGGAACACCGTGAACTCGATCAGCTCGCTGAAGCTGACCGCGCCGGTGCCGGCGAACGCGACGCTGACCGGCGAGTCGCTCAGCGGCGGTTCCGGGCTGGGCTCGGGCGCCCCGTCGGTCTCGGTGAGCGGCGGCACCATCGCGCTGACCGTGCCCGGCCCGATCAGCGGCGGCAGCACCTTCACGCTGCCGACGCTGAACCTGGACCTGACCGCCGGCGCCTCCGGCACCACCGTGCAGACCCAACTCGCCGGCAGCAGCTACTCCAGCCCCGGCCTGACCTTCACCGCGAACGTGACCTCCAGCATCTTCACGGTGAACGCGCCGACCGCCTGCTACCCCTCGCCGAACCCGGTGCTGACCTCGACGACCGTCTCCTGACAGCCGCGCACGGCACGGGCGACGGGCCCGGCACCGACGACCTGGTGCAGGCCGTCGGCGCCGGACCCGTCGCCCTCGACCGCACTACGCGGTCGCCGCGCCGGTGCTCGTCACGGCCCCGAGGTCAGATAGGTCACCGTGGTGCCGCCGTTGACCTGGCCGCCGGAGTTGTTGATCACATGGCTGATGGTGCCGCTGCCGCCCAGCGAGACGGTCACCATGTCGTGGAAGGACGATCCGCTGCCGGGCACCTCGATGGCGCGGTCGGCCACCACCGACGGGTTGGTGCTCATGTAGCAGTAGACGCCCAGCCCCCACGCCTGGTGCGAGGTGACCGAGTCGGCCACCTTGTAGGAGGGGTAGCCGTTCTCCCCGCCGCCTGGTGTCCAACTGGCGTTGTTCGGCACGTCGTAGGGCATCTCGGACTGGTAGAAGTACGTCCGCCCGCCGTTGCCCTTCCACAGCGTCTGGTACTGCTGGTAATGCTCGACGGCCAGGCCGTACATCGTGACGTTGTTGCCGTTGACCACCAGCCCGTTGGCGGCGGTGTTGGTGTTCCAGCCGACGGTGCCGCCGTTGCCGTGGTCGGCGCGCCAGATCCACAGGTCGCTGCCGATGGTGTTCGCGCTGTTGACGACGAGGGACTGGGTGGCCTTCCCGGCGACGTCGCCACCGACCCGGAAGAACACGTCCTGCAACGTGGTCGGGTCGGCCGCGTGGCTCGCCGAGGCGCCGGCCGGGCCGATCTGCACCAGCGAACTGCTGTTGGTGGTGCCCGCGCTGACGATCAGCCCGGCGATGTCGATGCCGTCCACGTCGGCGGTGGTGATCGCGGTGACGCCGTTGTCGGGCATCAGCGTGGCCAGGCCCAGGCCGAGCACCACGGTGTCCGGGCGGGTGATGTTGATCGGCGCGTTCAGGTGGTACACGCCGGGGGTGAAGAGCAGGTTCAGCCCGGAGGAGAGCGCCGCGTTGATGGTGGCCGCGGTGTCACCGGACTTGACCACGTAGAACTGGGTGATCGGGATCGAGGTCCCCGGCGTCGAACCGCCGGTCCAGTCCGGGCCGGTGGCGTTGGTGCGCAGGCTCGGCACCATGACGTTGTACAGGCCGGTCGAGTCCGTGTAGAGGTACGGCTTCTCGCGCACCGTCGGGGACTGGCCGACCGTGGTGTAGGTCGGGAACGACTGGGCGGGGGCGCCGTTGTCGCCGACGAAGACCATGTTCCAGTTCGACCCGGCCCAGCTGCCCATGGAGGTGTCCTGGGTCAGGAACTGCTGCTGGGTACCGGAGTTGACCTGGCCGGAGACCCGAGAGTCGCCGATGAACCCGCCCGAGGACCAGTTGCTGCTGTTGTTCCCCGAGGTGTTGTCGTCCAGGATCATGTTGCCGTGCACGTCGACCCGCCGGAACGGGTCGGCCTGCGAGACGGCGTACTCCAGCGTCCCCGAACTGGGCGTGTCGGAGAGGTTCTCCACGTCGCGCCAGAAGTTCTGGGTGGCGTTGCCGCCCGACCAGCCCGCGTCCACGTGCACCCCGCCGCCGGTCAGCGAGACGTCGTCGGGCGACGCCCCCAGGCCGGCCACCTGGGTGTAGAAGCCCACCGGGACGTCCACGTTGTAGCTGCCCGGCGTGAACAGCAGCGCGTAGCGGTTGTTGCCGAACTGGTTGGACTGCTGGGAGCTGTAGACCGAGTTGATGGTCGACTGGATCGACGACGACGACATCGACGGGTCGAAGATCTTCACGTTGGGGCCGAGGTCGGGGTTGTTCGGGTTGGTCGGCGGGGGAGTGCCGCCGGTGCCGCTGCCCGAGTCGTTCAACGCGAAGGACTGCGCGCCGCTGCCGTTGCAGGTGTACTGCTGCAGCTGCACCGAGTCCGCGGTCGAGGCGCTGGGGACGTCCAGGCACAGGCCGCTGTAGTGGTTGACGAAGTGGTAGGAGCCGCTGCTCTCCTGGACCGGCTGCCACTCCTGGCTGCTCCAACCCCCGTTGGACCACAGGTGGATGAGCGCGCCGTTGGCGGTGGACGGACCGTCCACGTCGATGGCGGGCTGCGCGCCGTTGGCGTTGACGATCGTGTAGTAGCCGGAGTCGGTGGCCGGTTTGAGCTGCCACTGCTGAGCGGTGCTGCCGTTGCAGGTGTACTGCTGGACGGCGGTGCCGTTGGCGGTCGCGGCCGCCGCCGCGTCCACGCACTTGCCGCTGTTGCCGGCCACCAGGTTGTACCAGGTCGAGGGGGAGACGGCGGCGTGCGCGCTGGCCGCGCCGACCGTGGAGAGCGCGGCGGCCACGAGTACCGCGGCCGCTCCGGGTCCGACCGCGCGACGCGCCGTCCGGCCCAGTTTCAAGAAACGTTTCATGACGCCCTTTCCCAGCGGGGTTCGTGTTTCTGAAACAAGAAGTGCGGCACATCCCGGACCAGCGCACCCCCGCGACCGTGGTGGCGCGCGTGCGGCTGATGAACGTCCGGCCTCTCAGCAATGTGTGTTTCATGAAAGAAGCAGAGCCGTTGCGGGCATGTCAAGACATTGGTCTGACACCGCACGTCAGCGGTGCCGAGGCACGGGGGACCAGGTGATCTCCCCGGCGGGTGCGGCCACGGGTGCCACCCGGCGGCGCGGGTCCGTCCGCCCGGCGCCGATGGTCAAGTCTTCATCTTCTGGACGCTGTTGAGGTCCGGTACGGCCGGGCGGCGGGACTGGACGGCAGGTGTCTACAGCTTGTGAACGCACAGGTCGGGGCGGGGTGGCGGGTCAACCGCGGTGCGCGGGCGCTGACTCGGCGGTACGGCCTGAACGCATCCGGTCAGGAAGGTTTGCTTACAGAAGCCTTGACGCGGTCTCGCGTTCCGTCGCAGACTCCGGTTCTGCTCGGCCGAGATGAAACACCCCCCCACCACCGGCCCACACGGAGCCACGCATGCGTCCCAGACACGGCATCGCGTCCCTTGCCACGATGGCCCTCGCCTCCGCAGCCGCCTTCCTCGGCGCTGCGGGCCAGGCCCACGCCGACACCGGCCTGCCCGCCCACTTCGCCGCCCCCTACCTCCAGATCGACGGCAACACGGCCAACGACATGGCGTCGGACATGAACGCCACCGGGCTGAAGTACTACACGCTCGCCTTCCTCACCCCGAAGTCCGGCTGTACCGCGGAGTGGGAGGCCAGCGGCGACTCGGTCGGCGCGTACACCTCGCAGATCAACGCGCTCAAGTCGGCCGGCGGCACCGCGATCATCTCCTTCGGCGGGGCCGAGGGCGGGGAACTCGCCCAGACCTGCACGTCGGTCTCCTCGCTCACCGCCGCCTACGCCAACGTCGTCAACACCTACGGGATCACCCGGCTCGACTTCGACATCGAGGGCGGCACGCTCGGCGACACCGCGTCCAACCAGCGCCGCAACCAGGCGCTCGCCGCGCTCCAGGCGCAGAACCCGGCGGTGCAGGTGGCCTACACCCTCGCCGTCGCCCCGAACGGCCTGCCCTCCCAGGAGTACGGCGTCCTCACCGACGCCAAGAGCAAGGGCGTCAACGTCAGCGCGGTCAACATCATGACGATGGACTTCGGGGACGGCGAGAACGCGCTCAACGACGCCGAGTCCGGTGCCCGCGCCACCGCGGGACAGCTCGCCGGCCTCTACGGCATCTCCACCTCGGCGGCCTACGGCCGGCTCGGGCTGACCCCGATCGCGGGCCAGAACGACGACAACGAGTACTTCTCGCAGTCCGACGCGCAGACGCTGGAGAGCTTCGCCGCGTCCAACGGCGTGCAGGAACTGTCGTTCTGGGAGGTCGACTACTACGACAAGGGCGTCGGCTACGCCTACTCCCGGATCTTCAACCAGCTGACCGGCGGCGGGGGCGGCACCCCGCCGGGCGGCGGCACGACCGGCCGGATCACCGGATACGGCGGCAAGTGCGTGGACGTGGCGTCCGCCTCCAGCGCCAACGGCACGGCGGTGCAGCTCTACGACTGCAACGGCACCAACGCGCAGCAGTGGACGGTGGGTTCGGACGGCACCCTGACCGCGCTGGGCAAGTGCATGGACGTGGCCGCGGCCGGCACCGCCGACGGCAGCCAGGTGCAGCTGTACGACTGCAACGGCACCGGCGCGCAGGTCTGGCAGCACCAGTCCAACGGCGAGCTGCTGAACCCCGCGTCCGGCAAGTGCCTGGACGCGACCGGCCCCAGCTCGGCCAACGGCACCCGGCTGCAGATCTGGACCTGCGCCGACAGTGCCAACCAGCAGTGGACCCTGCCGAGTTGAGCTGACGCCAAGCCGCGGCCCCGGCTCCGGGGCCGCGGTCGGGGCCGGCCCGGCCGGGGAGCGTCCACCCGCCCCTCGGCCCGGGCCGGCCCGCAGTCGTGCCCGGATCACCACCGGCCCTGACCAGCGGCTTTCACGCGTGGTCGACCCGCTGTCACGGCGCCGGCATCGGAGTGCCGGAATCCGGTCGCCGGGTGTTCCGCAAGTGTTCAACTCGACGTCCGTGGCGGCGCTGTGTGCGGTCCCTAGGGTCCCTTGAGGCTCAGGAGGAAGGGACTCATGGACACACCCCTCGCGGTCCGGGCACGTGGGATCACCAAGTGCTTCGGCGATGTCGTCGCACTCGACGGGATCGATCTGGATGTGGCGCAGGGTCAGATCCACGGCCTGGTCGGGCCGAACGGCGCGGGCAAGACCACCCTGCTCGGCCTGCTGCTGGGCCTGGCCGTCGCCGACGGCGGGCGCCTGGAGATCCTCGGCGCACCGGTCGGGCGGGCGCTCGCCGCGCCCGACGGCGTCGCCGGCTTCGTCGACGGACCCGGCCTGTACCCCTCCCTCACCGCCCGGCAGAACCTCGCCGCGCTGGTCGCGCTGCGCGGTCACGACCCGCGGACCGGCGCGATCAGCGACGTACTGGACCAGGTCGGGCTCACCGACGTCGCCGACGACCGGGTCCGCGGCTACTCCCTGGGCATGCGCCAGCGGCTCGGGCTCGCCGCCGCCCTGCTCACCAGGCCCCGGCTGCTCGTGCTCGACGAACCCTCCAACGGCCTCGACCCGGCCGGGAAGAGACACGTCCACGGGGTGCTCACCCGGCTCGCGGCGGACGGCACCGCCGTGGTGGTCTCCAGCCACCGCATGGACGACCTGGAGGCGCTCTGCTCCGAGGCCACCATCCTCGCCACCGGGCGGGTGGTCTTCTCCGGCCCGCTGAGCAAGCTCGCCGCCGAGAACCGCGAACTCGACTACCGGCTGCTCAGCTCCGACCTGCCGGCCGCCCGCCGGCTGGCCGCCGACACCGCCGGGATCACCGTCGTGGACGACGCCCGCGCCTGGCGCGGCGCCGAAGCGCTCGTCGTCCGGGCCCTGGTGCCCGCGCTCGACGAACTGGTGGCCGGGCTGGTCCGGTCCGGCGTCGCGGTGCGCGAGCTCGCCCCCGTCTCGTCGCCGCTCGAAGCCGCGTTCCTCGCCCTCACCGAAGAAGAAGAGGAGGCCGGCCGATGACCGCGCCGCCGACGACCGTGGACACGGCCGCGACCGCCGCCGACGACGGCGGAACCGCCGTCGGGGTGCGCCCCGTCTCGGTGGCGCGTGCCTACCGCTTCGAACTGGTCAAGCTGGTCTCCCAGTGGCGCGTCCGGCTGCTGGTCCTCGTCTGCTGGATCGCGCCGGCCCTCTTCGTCGCCGCGGTGAGTGAGCAGAGCACGCTCCCCTCCGACACGCTCTTCGGCCGCTGGATGCACGCCACCGGGTGGGCCGGGCCGCTGGTGGTGCTCGGGTTCGCCGGCAGTTGGGCGCTCCCGCTGCTGACCTCGCTGGTCGCCGGCGACGTCTTCGCCGCCGAGGACCGGCTCGGCACCTGGCGCCACCTGCTGGTGGCGGTGAGGTCGCACCGACGGATCTTCGCGGCGAAGGCACTGGCCAGCCTCACCGTCATCCTGCTGCTCGTGGTCGGGTTGACCGCGTCCGGTGTGGTCGGCGGCCTCGCGGCGGTCGGCAACCACCCGCTGGTCGGTCTCGACGGCCACCTGCTGTCGCCGTCGTCCGCCGCCGGGAACGTCCTGCTCGCCTGGACCTGCGCGCTCGCCCCGACGCTGGCGCTCGCCGCGATCGGCCTGCTCGGGTCGGTCGTGCTGGGCCGGTCCCCGATGGGGCTGCTGCTGCCCGCGCTCGTCGCGCTCGCGATGCAACTGGCCCAGCTCCTGCCGCTGCCCGTCGCCGTACGCCTGGCGCTGCCCGGCTACGCGTTCATCGCCTGGAACGGCCTGTTCACCAGCCCGGCGCAGGTCGGGCCGCTGCTGATCGGCATCGCGGTCAGCCTGGTGTGGGCGGTGGCCGCGACGGCGCTGGCCTATCTGCTCTTCCTGCGGCGCGACTTCACCAACCTGACCAACGACGGCTCCGGACGCCGCGCGATCACCGCCGGGCTGCTGCCGCTGGCCGGACTGCTCGCCGTCACGGTCGCGGTCGTCGCCGTCGCGACCCCCTCGACGGGCTCCGGCATCGACCGGAACAAGCTGCAGCGGTCGGTCGCCACGGCCTTCGGTCACCTGTACCGGATGCAGACCGAGCAACTCAACCGCCCCGCCGTCACCGAGGCGCAGTTGCGGGTCACGGCGGCGTGCGACAAGAGCGACGGCCATGTCGCCGCCAAGGGCGCGGGCAACGACTGGCGCTGCGTCGTCACCTGGCACCTCCCCGGCGTCCAGGCCCCGGGCACGGCCGTCTACCAGCTCGACGTCACCTCCGACGGGCGGTTCGTCGCCGACGGCGACGGACCGAAGGAAGTGAACGGCTACTTCCTGGTGCGCTCCCCGACCGGCGACGCGCCGAACCCGCTCTGGCAGTTCGACGGCAACGTCGAACTGCTCCACGCCACCTCGAAGGGATAGCACCTGATGCAGGTAACACGCCGCCGAAGGCGGGCCGAGAAGGCGCATGTCGTCTTTCTCGGCCGGCGCATCGGCCGCCGGACGATCCTGGTCACGGCGGGCCTGACCACGCTCGCGCTGGGCGCCACCGGCACCGCTTTCGCCCAGACGCACCAGTTCGGCACCGAGCAGGTCGGCCAGACCACCGACAAGGGCCAGGTCATCTCCAGCGACCAGTACCTCGCGCCGTACGGCGACCGCCTCGTCATCAACGACGGCAAGATCATGTCGTCCTCGGTCAGCCCGGACGGCACCCACCTCGCGGCCTCGGTCACCGATGGCGACGGCGCGCTGACCATCGTGGACCTGAAGACCTGGAAGGTGCAGCAGCTCGTCGGCAACAACGCGGCGGCGAACCTGCGGATCAGCGGCAACGACGTGGGCCAGGAGGGCCCGTCGTACTCGCCCGACGGTTCGCAGCTGTGGCTGGGCCAGACCGACGGCTACACCCGCTTCACCGTGAACGCCGACGGCACCCTCGCCGACCCGGTGTCCGTCAAGATCCCGGCGGACGGCGCCAAGCACGCCCTGGTCGGGGCGGCGGTGTTCTCGGCCGACGGCTCCACCGTGTACTCCGCGGTCAACGGCCAGAACCGGGTGGTCGCCATCGACGCGGCGACCGGCGCCATCGAGCAGAGCTGGGCGGTCGGCAACGCGCCGCGCGACCTCGTGCAGGTCGGCGGCAAGCTCTACGTCAGCAACGAGGGCGGCCGGCCGGCGAAGAGCGGCGACACCACGCTCAACTCCTACAACACCCAGGTGCCGGCCAGCCCGGTGACCGGCGCCACCACCACCGGCACCGTCAGCGTCATCGACCTGGCGAAGCCTGCCGCCGCCCCCGCGACCATCAACGTCGGCCTGCACCCGACCGCGCTGTACGCGAAGAAGGGCACGGTGTTCGTCACCGACACCGCGAGCAACGACGTGGCGGTCATCGACACCGCCCGCGGCAAGGTCGTCCAGACCATCTCCACCAAGCCCTGGCCGGAGGCGTCGGTCGGCTACGAGCCCGACGCGGTCACGCTCACCGACGACGGCCACCTGCTGGTGACGCTCGGCCGCGCCAACGCGATCGCCGTCTACAAGTACCGCACCGCGCAGGAGCCGGTCAGCTACGTCGGCCTGCTCCCGACGGACTACTTCCCCGCGGAGATCACCACCGTCGGCAAGCAGGTGGTCGTCTCCAACACCCGCGGCATCGACTCCCGCCGCCCCACCACCAGCGCCGGGCACGGCACCCACGACACGACGTCCAGCCTGACGCACTTCACGCTGCCGAACGACCGCGTGATCAGGGCCGAGACCGCCAAGGTCTTCCAGCAGAACGGCTGGACCAGCAGCGACGTCAAGCTCGCCAAGGGCCACAAGGCGAAGGCGGTGCCGGTCCCGGCCCGGCTGGGCGACCCGTCGACGATCAAGCACGTCTTCCTGATCGTCAAGGAGAACCGGACCTACGACCAGGTCCTCGGCGACATGCCGCAGGGCGACGGCGACCCGGCGCTGACGGAGTTCGGCGAGAACGTGACGCCCAACCAGCACGCGCTGGCCACGCAGTTCGGGCTGTACGACAACACCTACGACATCGGCACCAACTCCGCCGAGGGCCACAACTGGCTGATGCAGGCCGACGATCCGGAGTACACCGAGTCCTCCGCCGGTGAGTACACGCGCAGTTACGACACCGAGGACGACGCGCTCGGCCACCAGAAGAGCGGCTTCCTGTGGACCGGCGCGCAGGCCGCCGGGAAGACCGTGCGCGACTTCGGCGAGTTCCAGCAGTTCCTGACCAAGCCGGCCGACGCGAGCTGGCAGAACCTGTACTGCGACGCCAGGAACATGAACGCGACCGGGCAGCCGAGCGGTTACACCCTCGACTCCTCCTCGCCGATCCCGTCGCTGAACAACGTCTCGCTGCCCACCTTCCCGAAGTTCGACACCAGCGTCCCGGACATCTACCGGGAGCAGATCTGGCAGCAGGACTTCGAGAAGAACGGTCCGGCGAACCTGAACATGTTCTGGCTCTCCAGCGACCACACCGGCGGTCCGGCCAGCCCGGCCGCCCAGGTCGCCGACAACGACCTCGCCGTCGGCCGGATGGTCGACACGATCTCGCACAGCAAGTACTGGAAGGACTCGGCGATCTTCGTCGTCGAGGACGACTCCCAGGCCGGCCTTGACCACGTCGACGGCCACCGCGCGCCTATCCAGATCATCAGCCCCTACGCGCAGCACGGCGTGGTGGACGACCACTACTACTCGCAGATCACCATGGTCCGCACCATCGAGCAGATCCTCGGCATCCACCCGATGAACCAGAAGGACAGCGCGGCCAGCCCGATGACGGGCGCGTTCCGGGCCAAGCCGGACGACACCCCGTTCACGGCGCTGCCCAACCGGACCTCGCTGACCGCCGGAGTGACCACCCCGCCGTCCTGCGGCGTGGACACCCCGGCACCGCAGGACCCCAAGGCGGCGGCCGTGCCGTCGGTGAGCGTGCCGGCGGCCGAGAAGACCGTGGCGGCCCAGTGGAACGCCTGGAAGTCGAAGCAGCGGCTGACCGGCCCCAACGCCGTGCCCGACTACGCCCCGCCGGCCCAGATGAACCACTTCACCTGGTACCAGACGCACAACTGGGCGAAGCCGTACCCCGGTGAGAGCAAGATCTACGCACCGGACGCCGTACCCGGCGCCTACATCCCGTCGGCGGACAACGACGACTGACACCGACGACTGACACCGACGACTGACACCGACGACTGACACCGACGACTGAGACCGACAGCGTCGAAGGGCCCCCGGACGGCAGCACGCCGTCCGGGGGCCCTGTCGCGGCCACGGGCGGGGGCGGCGGCGGAACGGGGCGGGGGAGCAGTCAGCGGGGGGTGAGGAGCTGCTCGGTCCAGATGGTCTTGCCCTCGGGGGTGTAGCGGCTGCCCCAGCGGTGGGTGAGCTGGGCGATCAGGAACAGCCCGCGGCCGCCCTCGTCGGTGAGGCGGGCGCGGCGCAGGTGCGGCTGGGTCTGGCTGGGGTCGGAGACCTCGCAGATCAGCCGCTGGTCCTTGATCAGCCGGACGGTGATCGGCGCGCCCGCGTACCGGATGGCGTTGGTGACCAGTTCGCTGACGATCAGCTCGGTGCTGAAGGCCAGTTCGGTCAGGCCCCAGGCGGTGAGCTGGTCGGTGACGCCGGAACGGACCTCGGCCACCGCCTCGGGGTCGGCGGTCACCGTCCACCCGGCGGTCCGGTCGGCGGGCAACTCGCGGGTGCGGGCCAGCAGGAGGGCCTGGTCGTGGTCGGGGGCCGGGTCGGAGAGGCGGCCGAGCAGCTCGCGGCCGGCGTCCGCCATCGAGCGGCCGCTCGCCGCCGCCGACCGCGCGACCTCCGCGACCGCCGCCTGCCGGCGGTGCCCGGCCGGGTCGTCGCGCGGTGCGGCGCCGTCGCTGTGGAAGACCAGGACGTCTCCGGCGGACAGCAGCAACTCGGCCATCTCGAAAGGCCCGTTGCCGGTGCCCAGCGGCGGGCCCGCGGTGACCTCGACCTGCTCGGCGACCAGCGGTTCGGCCGCCGCCGGCGGTTCGGCCCCGGCAGGCGGTTCGGCCCCGGCAGGCGGTTCGGCGGCGTCGGGTCCGGCCGGATCGGGTGCGGCGACCTGGCCGGGCCCGGCGGCCCCTCCCCGTACCAGGACCGGTCCCGGGTGCCCCGCCGACGCGATCAGGCAGCGGCCGGTGAGCGGGTCGTAGGTCGCGTAGACGCAGGAGGCCCCGCGCAGCGCGCCCTCGATACCGGTGTGGACCGGGTCGCGGTCGTCGGTGTTCGCGAAGCGCACGACCAGGTCGTCGAGGTGGCTGAGGAGTTCGTCGGGCGCCGGGTCCAGGTCGGCGAGGGTGCCCACCGCGGCGCGCAGCCGGCCCATCGCGGCGGTCGCGCCGAGCCCGTGCCCGGGCACCCGCCCGACCAGGAACGCGACCCGGGCGGAGGACAGTTCGATGACGTCGAACCAACTCCCGCCGATGCCCTCGGGGGTGCCGCCGGGCACGTACACGCCGGACGTCTCGGCCGCCGTGCTCTCCTCCACCACCCTTGGCAGCAGGCTGCGTTGAAGGGTCTCGGCGGTACGGCGCTCCTTGGTGTAGCGGCGCGCGTTGTCGATGCTCAGCGCGGCCCGCGAGGCGACCTCGTCGGCGAGGCCGGCGTCGTTCTCGTCGAACGGGCGGCGCCGGCCGGTACGCCAGAGCAGCACGGTGCCCAGGACCAGGCCGCGCGCCTGCACCGGCATCAGCAGCAGCGACGTGGCGCCGGGCGGGAGGAACAGCCGGGACCGCTCCTCCTGCGCCGCCAGCAGCGACCGCAACTCGGTGAGGTCGGGCAGGAAGCCCGCGGCGCCGCGCCGCACCTGCTCGCTCGCGACGTCGCCGACGGTCAGGGTGGCGCCGCGCGGGTACAGCTCCTGCGGCCACTCGCCGACCGACGCCACGGCCACCCTGCTCAACGGGGTCGCGCCGGTGAACGGGGCGGGCTCCTCGCCCTGGAGCACCGAGAGCGTCAGGTCGACCGCGGCCAGATCCGCGAAGGCGGGCACGAGGACGGCCGCCAGGTCCTCCGCGTTGCGGGTGATGTCCAGTGACCCGCCGATCGCCGCCGCGGACGCGTACCGCAGGTCGGCCCGCTCCGACGCGCTGACGCCCGCGGTGGCCAGCCGCGGGCGTCTCAGCGGGCCGTCCTCGGCGCGCGGCTCGGTGTCCTCTGCGCTCGGGCCGGGGTCCTGCGCCGCGGCGCCCGGCTCGGCCCGGTCCGGGCCCGGCGGCCCGCCCTGCGCCATCCGCAGCAGGAAGTGCGCGCCGTGCGTGCCGTCCGGCACCAGGACGGACACCCGCAGCCGTACGTGCAGCGTCCCGCCGCCGGGCCGCAGCAGCACCACCCCGCCGGTGTTCTGCCGGCCGCCGAGCGCGCCCGACGCCAGCACGGACCAGGTCCCGGGGTCCTCGAACAGGTCCACGACATCGCGGCCGCGCAGCGCGTCGGGGCTGCATCCGAGCAGCGCCGCCGCCCGCCTGGTGCAGCTCACCACCGTCTTGCGGGCGTCCACCACCAGCGCCGCGTCGCCTCGCGACCGGCGCGCCGGTCCCTCCGGCCCGTCGGCGTCGCCTCGCCGCCCAGGCCCGCTCGAACCCATACGCCCATTGAAACCCGGGCGCCGACCGCCCGCGCGCCGGGCGTGCCACCGCGCCCGGCAGCGCCCGCCGCCCGCCGCGGGCCCGGGAGCGCCGTACGCGAGCCCCGTGACCGCCGTGCGGAGCCTCCGTGCGCCGGCTCCGCCGGGTTTGTCCCGGGAGGCTCACTCATTGCGGTGAAGCCGGGCCGTTCCCGGGCCGGGGCGGCACGGAGGCTCGCACAGTGGAACCGCAGAGTCTCCGGGGGTCCCCGGTGCCCCCGGATTCCGACGGAAGGCGGGACAGGATGCGCACCGAAGCGGTCAACCGAGTCAAGCTGGTCTTCACGCTGTTCGACGCGGACGGCAACGGATACCTCGAACCCGACGATTTCGACCTGATGAACCGGCGCGTGGCCGAAGCGGCGACCGCCTCCGACGACGCCGCCAGGGCCGCGATGGCGTCCGCCTTGCAGCGCTACTGGACCACGCTGGTCACGGAGTTGGACGCCAACCAGGACGGCCGGATCAGCTACGAGGAGTTCCAGGCGTGCGTGCTCGCGCCGGAGCGGTTCGACGACGCGATCGCCGACTTCGCCCACGCCCTGGCCGCGTTGGGCGATCCGGACGGCGACGGCCTGATCGAACGCCCGCTGTTCGTGGCGCTGATGACCGCGATCGGCTTCCGGCTCCCCAACATCCACGCGCTGTTCGACGCGTTCGCGCCCGACGCGGCCGACCGGGTCGCGGTGCCGGTCTGGGTGGAGGCCATCAAGGACTACTACCACCCGCTCAAGGGCGGCATCCCCGCCGACCACCTGGTCGGCGCCCCGGCCGTCTGAGGAGCTGCCCGGGGAGCTTCCTGAGAGCCGTACGAGAGCCGATCGGGGGCGCGGCCGCGGCCCGCCCGCGCGAGGGCCGTGCGGGGGCCGCGCCGGTGGCCGGACGGCGCCCCGCGCGGCCCGCCGGGACCGTGGGGCCGGCGGGTGTCACAGCACCCGCCGGCCCCACGCCGCGAACACCGCCACGGACAGGTCGACGAAGTCAGGCGCGTCCATCTCCCGGTAGGCCGCCTCGAAGTCGGCGTCGCGCGCCAGGCCCGCCGCCACGATCCCCTCGCGCGCCTGCTCCAGGGTCATCTGCCACCACCGTGTCTCGGCCCCGCCGCCGTACACGACCTGTAGCCGCGGGTCGATGCCGACCTCGCCGAGTCCGGCCCGCTGCAAGGGAACCGGCAGGCTCCGGGCCCACGCGGTGTGGGAGCCGAGCGCGCGCTCCAGGTGGTCCCGGAAGGCACGCATCACGGTGCAGTACGCCGCGTGCGGGGAGTCGAGCACCGGGAACGACGCCGGCTCCTCGACCAGCAGCACCCCGCCCGGCTTGAGCCAGCTCGCCAGCCGCGCCACCGCCCGGTCCGGGTCGGGCAGGTGCAGCAGGACGAAGCGGGTGTGCACCACGTCGAACGACTCCGGCGGGAAGTCCTCGGTGTACATGTCGTGCCGCAGCACCCGTACCCCGGACCCGGACAGATCGCCCAGGAAGGCGGTGTCCAGGTCGGTCACGGTCACCCGGGCGCCCTGCCCGGCCGTCCAGCGGGCCACCGACCCCGCGCCGCCGCCGACCTCCAGCACGTCGTCGCCGGGCTTCAGGCCGAGCGCGGTCAGCCGGGACCGGGTGGCCTCGTCGAGCACGGACTCCAGCAGCTGGAGACGGCCGCGCTCGCCGTCGACGGCGTGGCTGAACATCCCGTCCCGGTAGCGCTCCTGGCTCCAGACCGGAGCGCCGGTCCCGGGTCCGGCCCCGGGTCCGACGGCCAGCTCGGCTCCGGGCTCGGATCGAGACTCGGGCTCGGATCGAGGCTCGGGAACGGACTCGCGCTCGGCCTCGGCGAGGGTGCGGGGCTCGGTCCGGTCTCCGGCGTGGCCGTCCTGCAGGTCAGGAGCGGGCGTCGTATCTGCGTCCATGCCCGCAACCGTGGCAGCCGTACCGGGCCGTCCTCGGTGATTTCCCGGTAACCCACCTCAAAAGGTGATTCTCCCCGGCCTGCCCTGGACCGCACTGCGCAAGCTTTCTGCAACACCAGGAAAGTCGTTGCAGAACGTCTTGACGGGGCTGCCGGTCCGGAGCATGGTCTACCTCGCGTTCAACCGTCGTGCCTACCGCGGCGGTTGGCTCCGGGGGCCCACGGGAGGGCCACCGGGCCGCTCGTCCGAGGCGCGTCGGAGCCGGGTGGTCGCGTACGCATGCCGCAGTCCTCCACCATCAGCGGGAGCCATCCATGCTTCGCTCACCAGACCGCGCCGATCCCCCCCACCGCGCGGAGCCGCCCTGCTTCGAGCCGCCCTCCTCGGAGCCGCCCTCCTCGGCGTCGCGCCACGCCGAGCCGCACGGCGGCCGGCCGCGGACTCCGCGGCGCGGGGGCCGACAAGGCGTCCGCCGGGCCCTGTTCGCCGCCGCCGCCCTGGTGGCCGGCGCCGTCGTCCCGCTCGCCGCCGTCCAGGGCACCGCGCACGCGGGCCCCGCCACCACCGCGGCCGCGAGCGGCGGCAACGGCAGCGACGTGACCGCCAACCTCTTCATGTGGAACTGGCCGTCGGTCGCGAACGAGTGCACCACCCAACTCGGCCCCAAGGGCTACGGATCGGTGCTCGTCGCCCCGCCGCAGGACTCGATCCGGCTGTCCGGCGCGCACCCCTGGTGGGAGATCTACCAGCCGGTCGGCTACGACCTGAACAGCCGGATGGGCACCGAGGCGCAGTTCCAGTCGATGGTCACCGCCTGCCACGACGCGGGCGTCAAGGTCTACGCCGACGCGGTGATCAACCACATGTCCGGCAACGACCAGGCCAGCACCGACTCCTACGGCGGCGACAGCTTCAACGTCGGCTCGAAGTCCTACGGCCAGGTCCCCTACGCCTCCTCGGACTTCCACACCTCCCCGGCCAACTGCCCCAACGCCGACATGGCCATCGACGACTGGAACAACCAGACCCAGGTCCAGGAGTGCGACCTGTCCAACCTCGCCGACCTCTACACCGAGACCGACGACGTGCGCGGCAAGATCGCCGGATACCTCAACAAGCTGATCGGCTACGGGGTCGACGGCTTCCGGGTCGACTCCGCCAAGCACATCAACCAGTCCGACATGGCGAACATCGAGTCCCGGCTCTCCGACACCGAGTGGGGCGCGCGGCCGTACGTCCTGCAGGAGGTCGCGCTCGGCAGCGGCGGCAACCTCGCGCCCGCCGCGTTCGAGTCCAACGGCAGCGTGATCGGCTTCGACTACGCCAACGCGATGAAGGCGCAGTTCCAGGGGAACATCGCCAACCTCAAGACATTCGGCCAGAGTTGGGGCCTGGAGCCGGCCGACAAGGACGGCGCGATGGTCACCAACCACGACACCGAGCGCAACGGCAGCACCCTGAACTACAAGAACGGCTCGCAGTACACGCTGGCCACCGAGTTCATGCTCGCCTGGGGATACGGCGCCCCGACGGTGTACTCCGGCTTCGCCTTCAACAGCTCCGACGACTCCCCGCCGGCCGACGGCAACGGCTACGTCACCAACACCGACTGCTCCTCCAGCGCGTGGGTGTGCACCGACCGGGTGCAGGGCATCGCGAACATGGTCGGCTGGCACAACGCGGCCCAGGGCGGGCAGGTCGCCAACTGGTGGGACAACGGCAACAACGCGATCGCGTTCAGCCGCGGTGACCAGGCGTGGATCAGCCTGAACAACAGCGACTCCGCGGTGACCGCCACCCTCACCACCGGCCTGGCCGCGGGCACGTACTGCGACGTCATCCACGGCGACCTCACCTCCTCCGGCGGTTGCAGCGGCTCCACCGTCACCGTCGGCTCGGACGGCACCGCCTCGGTGACCGTGCCCGCGCACGACTCCGTCGCGCTGTACCGGGCCGGCACCTCGACGACCACCCCGCCCACCACGCCGCCGACGACGCCCCCGACCACCCCGCCGGCCGGCACCGTCACCGAGACCTTCCACGAGTCCGAGGCCGCGCCCGCCGGCCAGCAGGTCTACCTGGTCGGCTCCGTCTCGGCGCTGGCCGGCTGGGACACCACCCAGGCGATCCCGCTGGACTCCACCGACGGCACCGACTGGACCGGCGCGGTGAACCTCCCGGCGAACACGTCCTTCGAGTACAAGTACATCCTCAAGGACGCGTCCGGGAACGTGACATGGGAGCCGGGCAACAACCACACCGCCGACACCGGCAGCGCCGGCGGCACCCTGGACGACACCTGGGGCGTCCAGTCCTCCGGCGGCGCGAACCAGGTCGCCGTCGCCTTCCACGAGGCGGAGTCCGCGCCCGCCGGCCAGAAGGTCTACGTGACCGGCTCGATCCCGGTGCTCGGCGACTGGGCCCCCGCCCAGGCGATCGCGCTCAGCTCCACCGACCAGGCGCACTGGTCCGGCACCGCGAACCTGCCGCCGAACACGTCCTTCGAGTACAAGTACATCCTCAAGGACGCCTCCGGGAACGTGACATGGGAGTCGGGCGCCAACCGCACCGCCGGCACCGGCGGTTCGGGCACGCTCACGCTCAACGACACCTGGAAGTAAGGCGCCTGGAAGTCCGCCAGCAAGGCAGTCGCCCCGCGACGGGCCCGGACCGGCGCGTGTCCGGGCCCCGTCGCGCGGGCCTCGCCGAAGGCACCCCACGCCGACGGCACCTCGCCCTCCCTCGCAGATCCCCCCCACCCGGAAGGCAGTCATGCATATGCCGCTCCGCCCGTCCGACGCGCCCCCACCCCGCCGACGCCTGCTCACCGTCGCCGCCGCCTGCGCGGGCCTGCTCGCCGCCGCGGTCGCCTGGACCTCCCCGCCGGCCGGCGCCGCGACCGCCCCCGGCGGCCCCGGCTCCGCCTCCAGCTGGAACGAGCCGCTGGGCACCCAGGGCTACGCCACCGCGATCGGCCCGGACTCCAAGGTCTGGTACCTGCTCGCCAACGGCGCGCTGCAGAACGTGTACTACCCGCAGACCGACAACCCGGACACCTACGGCCTCCAGTTCTACGTCAGCGACGGCTCGACCTTCACCGACGACGAGATCGGCTCCACCACCCACCAGGTCGCCCTCGCCGACCCGAGGTCGCCGACCTTCACCCAGACCAACACCGCCACCTCCGGCGCGTACACGATCACCAAGACCTACGTCGCCGACCCGGCCCGCTCGGTGATCCTGGTGCACACCACCTTCACCAACAACTCCGCCACCCCGCTGGCGCTCTACGCGGACTACCTGCCCCAACTGGACAACCAGGGCAACGGCAACAGCGGCGGCACCGACGCCGCCAGCGGCGACCTCACCGCGTCCAACGGACCGGTGGCCAGCGCACTCGCCGCCTCCGTGCCCTTCACCACCGCCTCCACCGGCTACGTCGGCACCGCGAGCAGCGGCAGCACCCAGCTCACCGGCGGCCACGAACTGTCCACCCCCTACAGCGCGGTGCCCAGCCCCGGCCACATCGAGCAGACCGCGGGCATCCCGGTCGCCGCCTCCGGTTCGACCACCTTCACCATGGCGCTGGCCTTCGGCGCGACCACCGCCGCGGCCGTCTCGGACGCCTCCGCGTCGCTGGCAGCCGGCTTCGCCGCCACCGAGGGCGCCTTCCAGTCCGGCTGGCACGACTGGTGGGCCGGCCTCGACTCGCCGCCGGCGTCGGTCGCTTCGAGCCCCGACCTGCTCACGCAGTACGAGATCTCGCTGATGGAGCTGAAGGCCGACGAGGACAAGACGTACACCGGTGCCTTCGTCGCCTCGCCGTCCACCCCGTGGGGAGCGTCGGTCGGCGCCGACGGCGGCGGGCAGCACGGCTACCACCTGGTGTGGACCCGCGACGAGTACCAGATGGCCTCCGCGCTGCTGGCCGTCGGCGACAAGCAGGACGCGAGCGACGCGCTGACGTACATCCTCGACTACGAGATGTCCGCGAACGGGCAGGTCAAGCAGAACACCTGGCTGAACGGCAACCCGATGTGGGGCGGCAACCAGCAGGACGAGCAGGCCGATCCGATCATCCTCGCCTACCAGTTGGGCCGCACCGGCGCCGCGGACTTCGCCAAGGTGAAGCTGCTGGCCGCCTTCATCGCCGCCCACGGCCCCACCACCGGGCAGGAGCGCTGGGAGGAGAACGGCGGCTACTCCCCGGCCACCATCGCCGCCGAGATCGCCGGCCTGGTCTGCGCCGCGCAGCTCGCCACCGCCAACGGCGACACCGCGGACGCCACTTCGTGGCTGGCCACCGCCAAGGACTGGGCGTCGAAGGTGGACAGCTGGACCTACACCACCAACGGCTCGTACGGGAACGGCAGTTACTTCCTGCGGATCACCCCTGACGGTCAGCCGGACTCCGGCGCCACCATCGGCCTGGCCAACGGCGGCGGCAACCACGACGACCGGACCGTGGTCGACCAGAGCTTCCTCGACCTGGTCCGGCTCGGGGTGCTGGCCCCGAAGTCCACCGAGGTGACGAACACCCTCGCCGTCGACGACGCGCAGATCGCCGTGCAGACCCCCGAGGGCGCCATCGACCACCGCTACGGCTTCGACGGCTACGGCGAGACCGGCTCGGGCGCGGACTACACCGGCGCCGGCACCGGGCAGCCCTGGCCGGTGCTCACCGGCGAGCGCGGCGAGTACGAGGTGGCCGCCGGCGACCTCACCGGCGCGCAGTCCGCGCTCGGGACCATGGCCGGCGCCGCCGCCGACCACCAGATCTCCGAGCAGGTCTGGGGCGGCAGCACCGGCGCCAACGGCTTCACCTTCGGCAAGCCGGACAACTCCGCCACCCCGCTGATGTGGGCGATGGCCCAGTACGTGCGGCTGGCCGTCGACATCTCCGCCGGCCAGGACGTGGACACGCCCACCGCCGTCTGCCAGACCTTCGACGCGTGCGCGGCGCCGCCCACCGAGGCCCCGGCCGCGCCCACCGGCCTCGCGGCCACCGCGGTCCGCACCACCGGCGTCACCCTGTCCTGGACCGGCGACGCGCGCGCGGCCGGCTACCAGGTCTACCGGGCCACCGGCAGCGGCACCGCGGCCCTGGTCGCCACCACCGCCGACACCACCTACGCCGACAGCGGCCTGGACGCCGCCACCGGCTACACCTACTACGTCACCGCCTCCAACAACGTCGGCACCTCGCCCGCCTCGGCGAGCATCCACGTCACCACCAAGACGCCCGGACCGCCGCCCCAGGCCCCGACCGGCCTGAAGGCCACCGCCACCAGCACCACCGCCGCGCTGACCTGGCAGGCCGCCACCGACACCTCGGGCGGCACCGTGGCCGGCTACCGCGTCTACCGCGCCACCGGCAGCGGCACCACCGCCCTGGCCGGCACCACCACCGGCACGACCTACACCGACACCGGCCTCACGCCCACCACCGCGTACACCTACACCGTCACCGCCTACGACACCGACGGCAACGAGTCCGACGCCTCCGCCGCCGTCACCGCCACCACCACCGCGAACAACGTCGAGGTGATCGACCTGACGGTGCCCGCCGCCACCGACCCCAGCGGCAAGACCGTCTACCTCGCCGGCACCCTGTCCGCGCTCGGCGGGGGCGCCGCCGACTGGGCACCGGACGGGATCGCCTTCACCCGCGTCGACGCCACCCACTGGACCGCCACCGTCAAGGCCGCCGGGCCCACCACGATCCAGTACAAGTACACGCTCGGCGGTGCCTGGGCGAACAACGAGGAGACCGCCGGCTGCGCCTACGTCGGCAACCGCACCCTCGTGATCGACGGCGGCACGCAGCACGACACCGTCGCGAACTGGGAGGGGTACGGCGGCTGCTGAACCGGCCCGCCGCACGGTCCCGCGGGAGTCACCCGGATGGGCGAACCGCGGGGCCGATGCGGTTGCGGACCGGCCGGGGCCAACCTTGACTGGCGCTGATACCTGCTGGGCGGCGAGAGGGGTACGGGATGCTTTCGGTGCGCGGGCTGTTCACCTCGATCGTGGACGACGACGACGCCTACCGGCTCTTCTGCTCCATCGCGGCCAGCGGCGAGGCCCAGGGCGGCTGGGAGAACGGCCGGATCGCCGCGCTGGTGCCCCCCTCGCAGCGGGAGCTGGCCCCGAAGATCGCCCGGCACGGCGCCGACGAGGACAAGCACGGCCGGATCTTCAACGCGCTGCTGCGCAAGCGCGGGCTGGAGCCGGTGCCGGTGCCGGCCGACACCGACTACACGATGCTGCTGGAGCGGGCCGGTATCGGGCTGGCCCACACCCGGCTGCGCGCGGACCAGCCGCTGACCGAGCAGGACATCGTCACGTATCTGGCGCACAGCCGGGTCACCGAGCAGCGCGCGTCCGAGCAGATGGCGCTGCTGCTCAGGTACTTCGCGGAGCACCCGGAGGTCGGCCGCGCGGTCCGGGCGATCTCGCACGACGAGGACAACCACCTCGCCTACTGCCACGAGGAGTTGCTGCGGTTGGCTGCCGCCGGGCACGGCCGGGTCATCCACCGCGTGCTGCGCGAGTGCGCGCACGCGGAGATCCGGGTGCACCGCGACGTGAGCCTCGCGGTGATGGCCCGGATGGGCCGCATCCTGCGCTGGCCGGCGCCCACCGCCGCGCTGATCCGCTTCGGCATCCACCTCACCTACCTCTACGAGCGCGTGCACGGTTGGCGCCGCATGACGACGCTCACGATGCCCCTGCGCCGCGACGCCCTCGGCAGCGCCCCCGTCCCCGCGCGAGCCTGACCCACCCGGGCGAGGCTCCGGGGGAGGAACGGCGCGAGTAACCCCGCACCGGCAGGTGGTCCCTGAACCGACAGAACACACCACCCCGGCGGGTCAGGGCACCGTACGGATCGTGGCGGAGGCGACGTGTTCGTTGTCGTCGGAGAAGACGATCTCCGCGTCGAGGGTGCGTCCCGCCAGCACCTGGGGAACCCAATGGCGGGCGTCGTCCCACATGGAGTCGAGCGGCAGCGCGTCCACCGGCACCCAGAGCGGCGCGATCTCGCGGGTCTCGGCGGCCTCCCCGAGCACGCGGGACGTGGTGAACGCGGTGACCCACATGTCCCAGGCCGGCCGGGCCGGAAACCGCCAGTCGACGACGGCCGCGGAGCGCAGGTCGGCCGCGTCGACCACCAGCCCCGACTCCTCGGCCACCTCGCGCACCGCTGCCTCGGCCGCGCTCTCGCCCGGCTCCACGTGCCCGCCGAGACCGACCACCTTCCCCGCGCCGAGCCCCGTCTTCTTGCGCCCGAGCAACACCTCCGTACGGCCGTCGGCGCCGTCGCGCAGGCAGAAACACAGGCAGGTGTGAGTACGTTGGTCCATCCGTCGGATCATGGCGCACCTTCCCCTGACGCCACAACGCGCCCCCCTGCCGCCCGCCGGCACGCGGTGACGTACGCGCGCAGATCGGCCGGCGGGAGGCCCGCGCCCGAGCCACCGCGTTCGACCCGCACGCCCCTGACCCGCAAGGCTCCGCCTGCCGTTCGGCGGCCCGCCGTGCTCCTCTAGGCTCCTGCCATGACCAGCGAGATCGAGGACGTACGTGTCGGGCCGCCGAACTTCGGGACGGAGCGCGAGATGCTGCGGGCGTTTCTCGACTACCACCGGGCCACGCTGGCGATGAAGTGCGCGGGGCTCGGCGACGAGGAGCTGCGGCAGCGCTCGATGCCGCCGTCCACGCTGTCGCTGCTGGGCCTGGTGCGCCACATGGCGGAGGTCGAACGGGCCTGGTTCCGGCGGGTGTTCGAGGACCACGACGCCCCCATGGTGTGGTCGCGGGAGATCGACTTCCAGGCGGCGTACGACGCGAGCGGTTCGACCCGGGCCGAGGCGTTCGGCGCGTGGGAGGCGGAGGTCGCGGCCTCCCGGCGGATCGAGGCGGCGGCCGCGTCGCTGGACGTGGCCGGATACCAGCCCAGGTGGGAGGAAGAGGTGAGCCTGCGGATGGTGATGGTGCACGTGTTGCTGGAGTACGGACGGCACAACGGCCACGCGGACTTCCTGCGCGAAGGAGTCGACGGGACGGTGGGGGCGTAGCGGTAAGGGGATCGTAAACTCCCCTGGTGGACATATCTCCGCCGCCGTCCCCTGAGGACCAGCCGCCGCCGCCCGGGGGATACCCGGCCGGCCCCCCGCCGCCGCCCCCCGCCCCCGATCCGCCCTACGGCGGCTCCTCCTCGCCGTACGGGTCCGGCCCGCCGTACGGCTATCCGCAGACGCCGTACGCGCAGCCCTCGCCGTACGGCGGCGACGGCCAGTCGCCCTACGGCGCCGGCCCGGGGCCCTACCAGCAGCCGAACCCGAATCCGTACGCGGCTCCGGGCGGGCCGGGGATTCCCGGGCAGTACACCGCGTATCCGGGGCCCGGCGCGGGCTGGTACGCGGCGAACCGCACCACCAACGGGCTGTCGATCGCCTCGCTGGTGACGTCCTTCACCTGCGTTCCGCTGCTCGGCCTGGGTCTTGGCATCGGCGGGTTGAAGCAGAGCAAGCGGCAGGGGCAGCGCGGGCGCGGCCTGGCCATCGCGGGCATCACGATCAACTCGATCACCACCCTGCTGACCGCGCTGCTGATCACGCTCGGCGCGCTCGGCGTGCTGGACGACGACGGCAACACCAAGGTCCAGGACATCAAGGCCGGCCAGTGCTTCAACACGGTCGGGCACTCGCTCAAGGAGTTCGAGGGGGGCGCGAAGGTGTCCCGGACGGTGAACGTGGTCGACTGCGCCAAGGCGCACGACGCCGAGGCGTTCTACACCTACACCCTCGACCCGAGCACGAGCGGTTCCTATCCGGGCGTCGACGCGATCACCAGCCAGGCCCAGGCGACCTGCGGCAAGCAGATGAGCGAGTACCTGGACGGCGGGTCGCTCCAGGACGGCATGCGGCTGTTCTTCTTCGGCCCGCAGAAGTCGCTGTGGGCCACCGGCGACCGCTCGGTGACCTGCTTCTTCGGCGACGCCGACGCCAAGGTGACCGGTTCGGTGCGGGGCGGGTCGGACGGCAAGGGGTCTGACGGCTCCTCCGACGGCGGGTCCTCCGACGGCGGCTCGTCCGACGGCGGCGACTCGGGGGTGGGCGTCTGATCCGTCCCTGATCCGCCGGCCGCGTGAAGGGCGGCGGGGCGCGCGAGCCCGGCGGGAGCGTGACGGGTGCGGCGTACGAGCACGGTGGGAGGTCCGTACGGGCTCCGATCCGGGCTCCCGCACGTCGGGTGACGTTCAGGGGAGAGCTTGCGGTCGTGCACCGAGGGTTGCCAAGCTGTCGCACACAGTCAACCCCTGGGAGGGGCACGTGGCCTTCGGTGAGCAGCCTGCCTATCTGCGCGTCGCCGGGGATCTGCGGCGGAAGATCCTCGACGGCACGCTGCCGCCGCACGCCCGCCTGCCCTCGCAGGCCCGCATCCGCAGCGACTACGGCGTCTCGGACACCGTGGCCCTGGAGGCGCGCAAGGTGCTGATGGCGGAGGGCTACGTGGAGGGCCGTTCGGGCTCGGGCACCTACGTGCGCGAGCGGCCCGAGCGGCGCAGGATCGTGCGCAGCGGATTCCGGCCGACCGGTCTGCCGAGCCCCTACCGCCAGGAGCAGGCCGACGAGGAGAGCAAGGGCACCTGGGAGTCCCGCAGCGTGCAGGACTCCGCGTCCGCCGACATCGCCGAGCGGCTGGGCGTCCAGGTCGGCGACCGGGTGATGCGCACCCGCTACCTGTTCCGCACCGAGGGCGAGCCGTCGATGCTCTCCACCTCGTGGGAGCCGCTGGCGCTCACCGCCCGCACCCCGGTGCTGCTCCCGGAGGAGGGGCCGGTCGGCGGGCAGGGCGTGGTGCCCCGGATGGCGGCGATCGACGTGCTGGTCGACCACATGTCCGAGGAGGTCGGCGCGCGGCCGGGGCTGGCCGAGGAGACCTCGGCGCTGGGCGGCGTGCCCGGGCACATCGTGATCGAGATCCGCCGCACGTACTACGCGTCGGGGCGGCCGGTGGAGACGGCCGACGTGGTGATCCCGGCGGAGCGCTACCGGGCCGTCTATCACCTGCCCGTGCGCTGAGGCCGTAGGGCTAGGGCGCCCCGCACCGCGCCGCGGGGCGCCGCGGGGCGCTGGCTGCGGGGTGCTGCGGGGTGTCGGCCCCGCCGCGCCCCGCGCCGTATGTCCGCGCCGTACGGACGCGCCGTATCGCCGTGCCCGGAAGGGGCGCTGACGGAGCGTCAACTTCAGGTCGAACGAGTGGCCGGATCGGTACCTCTTCGTGTCATTCCGTGCCCGCCGGGTGAACCCCGGGCGTAGGGTCGGGCATATGCGCATCGCCGATTCCGCCAGCACGGGACCGGCCGGGATGCGGCGGTCTCGGCGCGAAGGAGGGGGCGGCGTAGTGACGTCGGAGTTCGGTTGGGTCCTCATACGGCAGGACGAGGGCGGCAACCGCTACCGGGTGGGGCGGTATGCGACACGCGCGGAGGCCGAGCGGGTCGCCGAGACGCTGACCTACCCCGCCGCCCCGTCGGCTCCGCCGCAGGTGTACGTGATCGAGCAGGTCGTGCCCCGCGCGGCCGAGGCGTGACGGCCCCTTCCGCGCACACCTGCGCAGAAAGGGGCAATATCGGGTAAGAGAGGGTAAACCTCTCTTGGAGGTCGGGTGCGCGCACACCCGACCCGACCCGGTCGGGGGTGCAACGTATGAGCGCCAGCGGCGACGACCCCGGGGCGCCGCCCGGCCGCGCCCCCCGGCCCGTACCGCCGCCGCCCGAACCGCCCTCCGCACCGCCGCCCGTACCGCCCTCCGCGCCGCTCCCCGGCCAGGAGCCGGACGCCGCCGGCGGGCCGCGCGCCTCCGGCACCCTGCTGGACGCCCTCCGGGTGGCCGTCGTGATGCTGGACACCAGCGGCCGGGTGCTGCTGTGGAGCCCGCTGGCGGAGGACGTCCTGGGCTGGGCGGGCGAGCACATCGTCGGCCGCAGGGTGGGCGGACTCTTCGGCCCGCCCGAGCCGTTCCCCGGTGCCGCGGACACGGGGGAGGAGGGGACCGCCGGCGCCGGGCCGTCCCGCCCCGGAGCCCGGAACCCCCTTCCCCCGGACGCGTCCGAGGGCGACGGCCGGCCCGAGCAGATCCTCGGCGAACTGCTGCGCACCGGCCGCTGGAACGGCATCCTCTCGCTGCGCCACCGCGACGGCCACACCGTGCAGGTCGACACCCGCGCCAGCCTGCTCGTCGACGGCGACGGCCGCCCGTTCGTGCTCGCCGCCCTCGCGGAGACCAGCCGGCTGCGCACCCTGGAACACGACCTCGCCGCCCTGGACTCCCTGTTCGACTCCTCCCCGCTCGGCGTCGCGATCCTCGACCGCGACCTGCGCTACGTACGGGTCAACGACGCGCTCGCCGCCATGAACGGCATGCCGCCGGCCGACCACGTCGGCCGCAGCGTCGAGGAGATCCTCGACGCCGACACCGCCCGCGAACTGGCCGCGCTCCAGCGCCGCGTGCTGCACACCGGCCGGCCGGTGATCGACGTGGTGGCGCCCGCCCCGGGCGGCCGCGGCCACCGCTCGCTGTCGTACCACCGGCTGGTCGACCGGGCCGGGCGGGTCCTGGGCGTCAGCGCCACCGTGATCGACGTCACCGAGCGGGTGCAGGCCGCCGAGCGGGCCGAACGGGCCCGCCGCCGCCTCACCCTGCTCAACGACGTCGGCTCGCGGATCGCCGGCGTGCTCGACGTGCGCCGGGTCGCCGAGACCATCGCCGAAGCGCTGGTGCCCACCTTCGCCGGCTACTCCGGGGTGCTGCTGCACGCGCAGGTGGCCGGCGGCGGCGACCTGCCGACCGCCGGGTTCCGGGAGACCCAGCCGCTGCGCCAGCTCGGCGTCGGCGCCGAGCACTGGACCCCGCAGGTCGAACGGATGCTGCGGCGCGGCCAGTCGATCGGCTTCACCCGGCACTCCGTCTTCGGCACCGTGCTGGCCGGCGGCGAGCCGCGGCTGCTCGACGGCGACGACCAGCTGCGCGCCACCACCTACCCCGACGACCCCAAGGTGGATGCCGCCCTGGAGTTGGGCCTCCACTCGATGCTGGTGCTGCCGCTGCGGGCCCGCGGAGTGGTGCTCGGGCTGCTGGTGGTCGCCCGCGACCGCGGCCGCGAGCCCTTCGACCGCGACGACCTCGCGCTCGGCGTGGACCTCGCCGACCGGGCCGGCACCGCCCTGGACAACGCGCGGCTGTACGTCCGCGAGCGCGAGGGCGCGCTGACCCTCCAGCGCAGCCTGCTGCCGCGTACCGTCCCCGAGCCGCCGGGCGTCAACATCGCCTACCGCTACGTGCCCGGCAGCAGCGGCGCGGAGGTCGGCGGCGACTGGTTCGACGTCATCCCGCTCGGCGGCGGCCGGCTCGCCTTCGTCGTCGGCGACGTGATGGGCCACGGCCTGGTCGCCGCCGCCACCATGGGCCGGCTGCGCACCGCCGTCCGCACCCTCGCCGGCCTCGACATGCCGCCCGACGAACTGCTGCGCCGGGTCAACGAGCTGGGCGACGACCTCGCCCAGAACCGGACCGAGGGCTGGATGGCCACCGCGGTCTACGCCGTCTACGACCCCTCCACCCGGCGCTGCGCCATCGCCCAGGCCGGCCACCCGCCGCCGGTGCTGGTGGAGCACCAGGACGACCCGGACCGCTGCTACGCCCGGCTGCTGGACCTGCCCACCGGGGTGCCGCTCGGCGTCGGCGGGGTGCGCTTCGAGACCACCGAGCTCGACGTGCCCGACGGCGCGGTCCTGGTGCTCTACACCGACGGGCTGGTCGAGGCCCGCGGCAAGGACATCGGCCAGGGCATCGAGCGGCTGCGGTCGACGCTGTGCCGCCGGCTGGGCTCCCTGGAGGACGCCTGCGACGACCTGCTGGCCACGATGGACCCCGACCGCGAGCCGGACGACGTGGCGCTGCTGATGGCCCGCCTCGGCGGCCTGCCGGCCGGTTCCACGGCCGCCTGGACCTTCCCCGCCGAGGCGAGCGCGGTCCGGCTGGCGCGCCGCCGGGTCCGCGACACCCTGGCGTCCTGGGGCCTGGCGTCGCTGACCGACGTCACGGTGCTGCTGGTCAGCGAACTGGTCACGAACTCGCTGCGGTACGCGCACGGCCCGATCGGGGTGCGCATGGTGCGCGGCGGCTCGCTGCTGGTGGAGGTGTCGGACCCGCTGCCGGACCCGCCGCGCGAGCGGGTGGCGGCCGAGGACGACGAGGGCGGGCGGGGCCTGCAACTGGTGGCCGGGGCGTCCCGGCGGTGGGGGACGCGGCACGGCTCGCTCGGCAAGACCGTCTGGTTCGAACTGGCTCTGCCGTGACCGGAGGGCGCCGCCGGGGCGCCGAAGGGCACGATGGTTGCGAGCGACTGTGCCGGGTATGCCGAAGAGGCGGGAGCGAGAGGTGCGACCGTGGTGTTCCGGGGACGGCCCCCGCGCCCCAGGAGCCGAGATGATGCTGTGATCGACAAGACCGTGTGCTGGACGGTCGCCATGCTGAATACTCGGGTCCAACCGGTCCATGTGTGCTGAGCTGGAGGGGTCGGGCGAGTGAGCGACATGCCAGCAGGGGCGGTTCCGCCCGGCGACGACGACGCGGACGCGGCAAAGGCCGGCGTCTGGCAGTCCAGCCCGCCCGGGTCCCTGTATGACTACATACGCGTCGCCTCCTTCTCCCTCGACGCCGAGGGCCGGATCGACCAGTGGAGCGAGCGCGCCACCGAGTTCTTCGGGCTGACCGCGGCCGAGGCCGTCGGCAAGGACCCGATCGCCGCCTTCGCGCCGCCCGACGTGCAAACGCGCGCGCACCAGCGGCTGGCGAAGATCCTCGACGGCCGCGAGTGGCAGGGCCTGGTGCCGTACCGCGACGCCTCCGGCGCCGAGGGCCGCGCCGAGGTCTACGTGATGCCCGCCGACCACGGCGCGCTGTGCCTGGCGGTCGACGTGGCCGCGCTGCGCCAGATCGAGACCGATCTGGCCGCCTCCCAGGCGGTGTTCGGGCAGTCCCCGATGGGCTTCGTGCTCTTCGACACCCACCTGCGCCTGGTCCGGGTCAACGACCGCTTCGCCGCGGTCTTCGGCCGCCCGAACGAGCAACCGGGCCGCGGCCCGCAGGACTTCCTCTCCCGGGTGGAGGCCGACCGGCTGTCCGCCGCGCTGCGGCAGGTGCTGGAGACCGGCGACGCGGTGCTGGACATGCCGCTGGTCGGCACCGTGCCCGGCGACCCGGCCCGCCGCCGCTGGTCCATCTCGCTGTACCGGCTGCACAGCAACTCCGGCCGCCCGATCGGTGTCGCGGGCCTGGCGATGGACGTCACCGGCCGGCAGCGCGCCGAGCGCGAGGCCGCCCACGCCCGCCGCAACCTCGCGCTGCTCAACGAGGCCGGCTCGCGGATCGGCACCTCCCTCGACCTGGAGACCACCGCCCGCGAACTGCTCGACGTGGCGGTGCCGCACTTCTGCGACCTCGCCTCCGTCGACCTCTACCAGGCGCTGCTGTCCGGCGCCGAGGACCTGGCCGGCACCACCGACGGCAGCGGCGAGGTCCGCCGGGTCGCCTTCGCCAGCTCGGTCTCCGACGCCCCGGTGGCGATGGCCGGCGACGACGACGTCGAACCCAGCGAGGGTCCGGTCTCGGTCGGCTCGGTGCACCGCTTCCGGTTCGGCTCCGCCAGCGCCCGCGCGCTGCGCACCGCCCAGCTCCAGGTGCTCGACGGCGAGGGCGGCCACGACCTGGGCGGCACCCCGCTGGTGCAGTCCACCCTGGTGGTGCCGATGGTGGCCCGCGACACCGTCCTCGGCCTGGTGCAGTTCTCCCGGGCCAAGGGCAGCGAGCCGTTCACCGAGCGGGACCGGATGCTCGCCGAGGAACTGGCCGCCCGCGCCGCCATCTTCCTCGACAACGCCCGGCTCTACCGCCGCGAGCACGAACGCGCGCTGATCCTCCAGCGCAGCCTGCTGCCGCCGGACGACCCGGAGGCGACCGGCCTCGACATCGCCTGCCGCTACCTGCCCGGCAGCATGGAGACCGAGGTCGGCGGCGACTGGTTCGACGTCATCGAACTGCCCGGCCACCGCACCGCGCTGGTGGTCGGCGACGTGATGGGCCGCGGCCTGCGCGCGGCCGTCGCGATGGGCGAACTGCGCACCGCCGTCCGCACCCTGGCGATGCTCGACCTCGAACCGGCCGAGGTGCTGGGCGCGTTGGACGAGGTCGCCGAGGGCCTCGGCTCCTCCTCGGCCGGCCGCACCCGCCGCTCGAAGAACCCCGCCGACGTCGACCTCGCCGAGGTCTACCTCGCCACCTGTATCTACGTCGTCTACGACGCGGTGACCCGCCGGTGCACCATCGCCAACGCCGGGCACCTGCCGCCGGTCGTGGTCGAGCCCGGCGAGGACCCGCTGCTGCTCGAAGTGCCCCGGGGGGTGCCGCTGGGCGTCGGCGGCGAGCCCTTCGAGGAGGTCGAGGTGGAGCTGGCCGAGGGCGCCCTGCTCGCCCTCTACACCGACGGCCTGGTCGAGTCCCGCAACCACCCGCTCGACGAGGGCCTTGACGCCTTCCGCGCCTCGCTGGCCGGCCCGGCCCGCCCGCTGGAGGACGTCTGCGACCACATCCTGGCGACCCTCGACACCGCCCACGGCGAGGACGACATCGCGCTGCTGATGGCCCGTATCCGCGGGCTGCCCGCCGAGCAGGTCGGCGACTGGACGCTCGCCCCGCAGCCCACCTCCGTCGCCAAGGCCCGCGAACTCGCCCGCGACCAGCTGCTGGAGTGGGGACTCGACGACCTCGTCGACACCACGGAACTGCTCGTCAGCGAGCTGGTCACCAACGCGCTGCGGCACGGCTACGGCGACATCCGGCTACGGCTGCTGCTGGACCGCACCCTGGTCTGCGAAGTGTGGGACAACGCGCTGATGCAGCCGCGCCGGCGCCGCGCCCGGGACACCGACGAGGGCGGGCGCGGCCTGCAACTGGTCGCGATGCTCAGCCAGAGCTGGGGCAGCCGCCGCACCCACCGCGGCAAGACGGTCTGGTTCGAACTGGCCCTGCGCGGCGGCCAGCCGGGCTCCGCCGGGCCGTCCGTGGACGACCTGCTCAGCATGTTCTAGGGCGCTGTACGGGTCTGTACGGGTCCTTACGGTTCCGTGCGGCGCTGTCCGGTGCCGCGCCGTCAGGCCGCGCCGGACTTCAGCCGGGCCAGGCGGGCGTCGATCTCCGCGCTGTCGCCCGCCGCGTCCAGGGACTCGAACTGGGCGTCCAGCGAGGAGGCGGCCAGCTCCTGACGGCCCTGCGCCCGGGCTTCCTCGCGCCGCACCTTGTCCTCGAAGCGGCCCAACTCGCTCGTCGGGTCGAGGACGTCGACGCTCTTGACCGCGTCCATCATGGTGTTCCGCGCGTGCGCGCTACGGGAGCGGGCGACCAGTTCGTCCCGCTTGGCCTGCAACTGCCGCAGCCGCTCCCTCATGTCGTCGAGGCCGCCGCGCAGCTGGTCCACCACCTCGTTCTGCGAGGCGATCACCGGCTCCGCGGTGCGCGCCTCCTTCTCGGACTGGAGCTGGCGGCCGAGCGCCACCTTGGCGAGGTTGTCGAACCGGTCGGCCTCCGCGCCGCCGCCTGACGCCCGCAGCTCGTCCGCCTTGCGGCTGGCCGCGGCTGCCTTGCCGCCCCACTCCGCCGCGGCGGAGACGTCCTCGGCGTGGTCCTGCTCCATCATCCGCAGGTTGCCGATGGTGCCGGCGACGGCGTCCTCGGCCTCCTTGATGTTCTCGGTGTACTCCCGGATGAGCTGGTCGATCATCTTCTGCGGGTCCTCGGCCTGGTCGAGGAGCGCGTTGATGTTCGCCTTGGCGAGCTGCGCCACCCGGCCGAGGATCGTCTGCTTCGTCATGGCTACTCCTTGACTGACCTGGGGTCCTTCGTTCTTCGGGTCCCGCGTCCGCGAGGTCCCGCGGATGCGGGGTGTGCCGTGCGTGCCGTGCGTGCGGCGGGAGCGGGGCCGGCGGACCGGGGCCTGCCGGCCGGACGGCCCTAGAAGCGCCCGCCGCCGCCCATCCGGCCGCGGGTCCCGCCGCCGCCGAAGCTGCCGGGGCCCGCGCCGCCCCCCATCCCGCCGCCGTACCCGCCGTACCCGCCCATGCCGAAGCCGCGGGTCCGGCCGCCGCCGAGCAGATCGCCGAGCAGGATGCCGCCGAGCACGGCGCCGCCCACCCCGCCCATGCCGCCCGCGCCGCCGTGACCGCCGCGCCCGCGCCGCCCGCCGAAGCCGGTGACGTCCTCCTGCGCGTAGGTCTGGGCCTCGCGGGCCAGCCGGTCCGCCTCGCGGGCGTGCTCCAGCGCCTCCTGCGGCTCGCTCGCCGCCAGCGCCTCCGCCCGCCGCAGCCGGCGCTCGGCCTCGGTCAGCCGGGTCCTGGCCTGGCTGCCGATCGCGCCGCGGTGCGTGGTGACCACGTCCCGGGCCGCCGCGACCTCGCTGCGCGCCGCCAGCAGCGCCTGCTCCAGCAGCGCCGAGGCCCGGCGCTGCCCGGCCTCCTGCTCCCGGGCCCCCGCCAGGGCCCCGTCGAGCGCGGCGTCCGCCTCCTCGACCCGCCGCAGCGCCGCGATCGGGTCCGGCCGCCCGGCCGCCAGCTCCGTACGCACCGCCGAGAGCACGCTCTCCGCCCGCGCCACCCGCCCGCGCAGTTCCGCGTGCGCGGGCCCGGAGGGATACGCCGGCGCCGGTCCGCCGCCCGTTCCCGCCGGATCGCCGCCCGCCGGAGCGTTCAGCCAGTCGGCGGCGCCCGTACCCGAGGTGGTCGGCCCGCTGCCGGGGCCGTTCCCGTACGGGCCCGCCGGCGGCTCCGTGCTGCCGCCCGGGGCCGGGCCCGCGCCCAGGATCGCGCGGGCCTCGGCGAGGTCGGCCTCGGTCTCGGCGAGAGCCTCGGCCAGCTTCGTGTCGGCCGCGTGCAGCTCCTGCTCCCTTCGGGTGACGGAGTCCGCGAGCATGGTGGCCTGGTCCAGGGCGCCCTCGGCGGCGCGGACGAAGACCGCGGCCCGGCCGTGGTCGGAGCCGATCGCGGTGTGCGCCTGCTCCAGGCTGGTCCGGGCGAAGTCCAGCCGGTCGCGGGCCTCGGCCGGGTAGCCGGCCACCGGTTCCAGCGCCGAGTCGGCGTACCGCTGCGCCAGCGGGCCGAGCGCGGCCGCCGCGGCGTCGATCCTGGCCGGCAGCGCCGCCGCCTTCTCCTCGGCCCGCGCCAGCACCTGCGGGGCGTTGGCCTCCATCGCACGCAGCTTGTCGAACGCCTCCGACTCCGCGTCCAGCCGCCGGTTCGCCTGGGTACAGCGCGACAGGATCTCGTCGAGCATCTGCCGCCGGGTCTCGTCGTCCTCGGGGTAGGCGTCGTCGAGCTTCTGCCGCAGCCGGAACGCCGCGGTCAGCTCGCCCTTGGCGTACTCCACCGCCTCGCCGAACGGCTGCGCGGCGTCCTCGCCGAACTGCGCCGCCGCGAACCCCACGTCCTCCTGGCTGGTGCGCACCGCGTCGTCCGTGGCCACCAGCAGCTCCCGCGCCTGCGCGTCCAGCTCCGGCAGCGGGGTGACCGGCACCGGCTGCTTCGGCCGCGCCCGCCACTCGCTCGCGCCCTGCCCCGCCGACGTCCGCACCGGGCGCTGGTGGGCGGCCCGCCTGCGGTACGCCCAGATGCCCAGCATCAGCGCCGCGCCCAGCGCGACCACCGGAATCCACACCGAGCCGGACGAGCGGCTGCCCGTGCCGCCCGGGTCCGCCGCGCCCGGGGTGATGGCCGGGGCGGTCACCGGGTGGCCGTCGAGCACCGCGTCGTAGCCGGTCGCCGCGCCGACCGCCGCGCCCGCCCAGTCGTCGTGCCGCAGCGCGGGCTCGATCGCCTGGTCGCCGACCTCGTCGATCTGCCGCTGGGTGAGTCCCGACTCCTGGTCCGCCGACACCGCGTACTGGCGGTCGTGGGTGGCCACCGCCAGCAGGACGTCCCTGCGGCCCAGGCCGTTCTTCACCGCGGTCGCGTTCGCCCAGTCCTGCGGGGAGGCGCCGGAGAAGCCGTTGACGTAGACCGCGAAGAGCTGGAGCTTCTGCCGGTCGTAGAGCTGGTTCAGCGCGGCCTGCACCTCCGCGGTCCGGCCCTGGAGCGCGCCCACCCTGTCGGTGACCTGGCCGGTCCTGGCCAGGGGTATCGGGGCGTCGGCGACCGCCCGCAGCGGCAGCCCCGCGCCCATCGCCAGTACGGCCAGCGCCACCAGCGCGGCGGCCGACGACTTACGTTTGTGGCGCACCGCGTTGCCTCCCGCTGTCCGCGCCACGGCCCACCGCGTGGCTCTTTTCGGGAGCGTATGTGCGGCTTATGCGTCGCGCGACCGGGGAGCCGTCCCGAGCCCGATACCGTGCCCCGCCCGTGCCGCGGGACACGCCCTGGCGGAAATTCCCCGAAAGGGGGAGGGTTTCCGGTTTTCGGGACGGGTCCCGTTCGGGCCGGTCTACTCTCCCTATTCCATCGATGGGGGATTTCCTCCGGCCCCGGAGGAGGATTCCCGTCCGGGACGGAAACGCGCGCCCGCGTGGATTCCGCACCGGGCGACCCGGGACTCCCCCTGGTTCACCGGGGCACGGGTGCCCAGGATTCCGCGGGATTCGCCGGGAGCGCCCGGGGAATCCCGAGCCATTCCGGAATTCGGTGCCAATGGTGCCCCGGGAAGGCTGCGGATATTCCGGCGGACCGGATGCCCGGAGCACCATTGGCACCGAATTCCGGTCGGCCAGGGCGAACCGCGGACTCGGTGGGCCAGGGCGACCCGGAACATCCGGTGCATCCGATGGGGGCGGGTCCGGCACGGTGCCGGTCCTGACGGCGGGAGACATGGGACATGACGGACGGCAGGCTGTACGGCCGCGTGCGGGTGGTGGAGTTCACCGGGGACGCGCTGAGACGCTCGGGCGTCCCCGCCCGGCCGCTGCCGATCGTGCTGCTGGTCGGCCCGCGCGGCAGCGGCGGCTCGGTGCTGCTGGACCGGCTGTGGACGGACTTCAGCGGGCGCTGCCTGAGCGTCCGGCTCGACCTGGGCCGGGCCGAGGCGGTCGAGGACATCGTGCTGGCCGCGATCCAGGGCTGGGGCCGCCGGGTCCCGGGCATCCGCCCGATCCGCTTCTGCCGCACCCGGATGCTCTTCAAGGCGCTGAGCTTCGTGGACGCCGGCGGCGGACGGGCCGCGTTCGAGGCGTATCTGCGGGCCGGCCCGCAGGACGCCGCCGCGCACGCCGCGCTCGACGGCCTCGCGGCCCGGGCCGCGCCGCTGCTCCCCGCCGACCAGCAGGTGCTGCTGTCGGCCACGGCCAGGGCGCTGGGCCTGCTGCTGTCCGCGGTCGGCCGGCGTCGGCGCGGCGACGCCAAGGCCAGGAGCTGGCTGAAGGACCACGCCCCCGGCGTCGGCAGCGCGGAGGACCGGCTGTGGGAGATCCACCGCCGCCACCACGGGCGCAGCGACGCGCCGGACGCGGCCCGCACCGCGCTGAAGACGGTGTGCGCCGCCCTGCTGGCCGACCTGCGCACGGACTTCAACCGGCGCTCGCTGCGCGGCCAGCGACCCGCCAACTGCCTGCTGATGCTGGACAACGCCGGCAGCCGGGCCGGCGAGCTGTTCCTGGAACTGCTCGCCGAGTGCCGCCGCGAGAGCCACCGGGCCCGCGAGCGGCCCGACCCCGCGCTGGTGGTGGCCGCCCGGCGGGGCCGGGCGCACACCGCGATGGCGCCGCTCGCCTCGACCGACGACCGGCTGAGCTTCGCCGTCCGGCACCCCGCCGCGCCCGCGGGCGAGGACCACCCGGTGTGGTGGTACCCGATCCGGCTCACCGGCCTCGGCCGCGAGGACGTGGTGGTGATGTGCGGCAGCAGCGTGCTGGGCAGCCAGAAGCGCGACGCGAGCCACCTGAGCGACCTGACCGACGGCCACCCCGAGGCGGTCGATCGGCTCGCCCACCTGCTGGCCCGGCCCGAGGCGGCCGGGGACGACCCGCGCCGGCTGCTGGACCGGCCGCTGCCCGCCGCCGAGTACCTGACCGACCACTGGAGCGCGCCGGCCCGCCCCACCCCGCCCGGGTCGGCGGAGGGGCCGGAGGACGGGGACGCCGGAGCTCCGACCGTGGCCGCCTACCTGCTGCGCCGCATCCTCGCCGACGACCACGTCGACGGGCCGGACGGCGGCATCGGTCCCGACGGCGGCTCGCTGCTGGACACCATGGCGGTGCTCGCGCTCACCCCCGGTCTGCGGCTGGGCGCCGGCACCGCGGCGCTGCACTTCCTGGGCTGGACCCGGTTCGACGCCGCCACCGCCCGCCGCCGGCTCGGCGCGGCGCTGTGGCTGGCGGAGGCGCCCGACCCGCTCGACGGAGCGGCCGAACCGGACCCGAACGGCGCGCCGGACGCTGCCGTCGGCCCCGCCGCCCGGCTGCACCCGCTGGCCGCCCTGCTGCTGCACCGCCGGCTCGCCGCGCTCCCCGAGGTGTGGGACGGCGCCCACCAGGGCTACGCCGCCCACTACTCCGGCGCCCACGACGCGCCGCTGCGCCACCACCACCTGCTCGCGCAGGCCACCCCGTCCCGCCGGGAGCCGCTGACCGCGGTCGCCGGTTACCTGGAGCGGGAGTACGACCGCTGCGCGTCGCCCGAGAGCTGGCAGGTGATCCTGCGCCAGGTGACCGCGGCCCCCAACCGGCTGCGTACGGACGGCGATCCGCGTACCTACGTCACCGCGCTCGCCGGGCGGCCCGACCCGCGCGACCGCAACCGGACCATCAGCCGCCTGGTGACCGCGCGATGGCTCTACGGCGACCGGTCGTTCGACCCGCGCCACCACCTGGCCGGGCTGATCTCCGCCGAGTACGGGAACCTCGCCGCGATCTGCGGCGGCAACGAGGCGCTGTTCCAGGAATCCGGGAAATACCACCTCATCGAGGAGGAGTGGGATCGATGAGAGTGCCGCGCATGCTCCGAGTCCCCGAACAGTGGTACGGAAATCTGCCCCGCCCGATGCGGATCGGCGTGGTGGCGGCGGTCGTCACGGGTCTCGTCGCGGGATCGTTCGGCGTGTTCGCGCTCGTCGACCACTTCCGGAACCAGCCGTGTATGCGCGGCGGTGCGACCGCCGTCACCCAGCACGGCGCGAACGGCGAGTGCGTCGGCATCACCGACGGCTCGTACCCGTTCGACACGCGGTTGAAAGGCGTCGAGCAGGCGATCCGGAAGGAGAACCGGGACGTCACCCGCGAACACCCGAAGGACTACGTCAGCGTGGTGGTGCTGCTGCCGATCTCCGCGCACAGCGGCAGCATCATGGCGATGTCCGCCGTCGTCGAGCAGGTGCGCGGCGCCTACACCGCGCAGTACTACGCCAACCGGCAGAACGTCGAGGGCGTCGCGCCGTACATCCAGCTGCTGATCGCCAGCGACGGCTACCAGGCCAACCAGTGGAAGGCGGCCACTTCCGCGATCGAGCACGCCACCGCCCAGCACGTGGCGGCGGTGACCGGGCTCGGCCTGAGCCTGGACGGCACCCGCAGCGCGGTGCGCGAACTGACCGCCCGGAACATCCCGGTGGTCGGCTCCAGCATCACCGCCGACAGCTTCAGCGACATCAAGAACTTCGTCCGGGTCGCCCCGAGCAACGAGGACAACATGGCCGCCGCACTGTCGTACGTGCAGGCGGCCACCCGCGCGGTGCTGGTCGAGGACGGCAACGCGGGCGACAGCTACGACGCCACGCTGGTCAGCGGATTCCGGAAGTTCGCCGCGATACCGCGCCACCGGATCGTGGACGTGGAGCCGTTCGACACGACCAAGCGGGACCGGGCCACGTCGGAGTCCGAACAGGCCGAGGCCGAGCAGGAGGTGGCCACCCGGATCAGCCAGATGGCGCTGGACATCTGCGCCCAGCAGCCCGCGGTGGTGCTCTTCGCCGGGCGCGGCCAGGACGTCGGGGTGCTGGTGCACGCCTTCGCCAGCACCTGCCTGGACAAGTCGATCGAGATCGTCAGCGGCGACGACATGTCGAACCTGGCGATCACCCCGCAGTTCCGGCACGACCTGAACGGCCATGTCACCGTGGACTACGCGGGCGTCGCGCACCCCGACGAGTGGACGTCGGCCCACGACCCCGCGGCGGCGCGGGACGAGCAGGACGGCGCCCGCGGCTTCCGCGCCTTCGACCAGACCTTCCAACGGCTCTTTCCCGGCGGCACGTTGACCGACGGCAACACCATGACGGCGTACGACGCGACACTGACCGGGGTGTCCGCGGTCCGGCTGACCGAGCAGCGGCAACCGCGCGCCGACGCGGTGGCGGGCGAACTCGGCGCGCTCCAGGGCGCGCACCAGGTGCTCGGCTCGAGCGGCCCGATCCGGTTCACCGCGAACTACCAGACCAGCCGCACCGGCAGCAATCCGGTCGGCAAGGCCAGCCCGATCCTGCGGCTGGGCCGGGACGGCAACCCGCAGGTGCTGAAGGTGGCGTGGCCGGCGGCCGCGCCACCCGTCGGATGAACTCCCTGAGCGGGAGCGACCGTCGGGGCGGCGCGGCCGTGCCGAGGTCCGGCCTACTGGCCGCGCCGGCGGATCTTCGCGCCGAGCCACACCAGCGGGTCGTACTTGCGGTCGACGGCGCGCTCCTTCAACGGGATCAGCGCGTTGTCGGTGATGTGGATGTGCTCGGGGCAGACCTCCGTGCAGCACTTGGTGATGTTGCAGTAGCCCAGGCCGTGGTCGTCCTGCGCGGACTCCGCCCGGGTCGGGCCGCCGTCCGCGGCGGCGGCGTCCAGCGGGTGCATGTCCAGCTCGGCGACCCGCATCAGGAACCGCGGCCCGGCGAACGCGCTCTTGTTCTCCTCGTGGTCGCGCACCACATGGCAGGTGTCCTGGCACAGGAAGCACTCGATGCACTTGCGGAACTCCTGCGAGCGCTCCACGTCGACCTGCGCCATCCGGTACTCACCGGCCGCCACGCCCTTCGGCGGCACGAACGCGGGTATCTCGCGGGCCTTGGCGTAGTTGAAGGACACGTCGGTGACCAGGTCGCGGACGACCGGGAAGGCCCGCAGCGGGGTGACCGTCACCGTCTCGTCCCGCGCGAAGACCGACATCCGGGTCATGCACATCAGCCGGGGCCGCCCGTTGACCTCCGCGCTGCACGAACCGCACTTGCCCGCCTTGCAGTTCCAGCGCACCGCGAGGTCGGTCGCCTGGGTGGCCTGGAGCCGGTGGATGATGTCGAGCACCACCTCGCCGTCGTTCACCTCGACGTCGTAGTCCCGCAGCCCGCCGCCCTCGGCGTCGCCCCGCCACACCCGGAACCGGGCCGTGTAAGCGCTCACGCGTCCAACTCCTCGTCCGTCAGGTACTTCAGCAGCTCGTCCCGTTCGAACAGGTCGAGCAGGTCGGGCCGGATCGGGCTGGTCGGGCGGCGGCGCAGGTCCACCGCGCCGCCGGCCGCGTCCGACAGCTCGCACACCAGGTTGACCTTGCGCCAGGTGCGGTCCATCTCCGGATGGTCGTCGCGGGTGTGGCCGCCGCGGCTCTCGGTACGCTCCAGCGCCGCCCGCGCCACGCACTCGCTGACCAGCAGCATGTTGCGCAGGTCGATCGCCAGGTGCCAGCCCGGGTTGAACTGCCGGTGTCCCTCCACCCCGGCCCGCGCCGCCCGTTCGCGCAGCACCGCCAGCCGGGAGAGCGCCTGCTCCATCTCCGGGGCCCGCCGGATGATCCCGACCAGGTCGTTCATCACCTGCTGCAACTCCTGGTGCAGGGTGTACGGGTTCTCCACGGGACCGGCTTCGGCCCCGCTCCCCGCCGCGCCCGCGGCGTCGAACGGCCGCAGCGCCTCCGCCGCGGCCTCGTCGATCTGCGCGCCGTCCGCGACCGGCCGGCCGTCGCCGAGGCCGGCCGCGTACCGCGCCGCGTGCAGCCCGGCGCGGCGGCCGAAGACCAGCAGGTCGGACAGGGAGTTGCCGCCCAGCCGGTTGGAGCCGTGCATCCCGCCGGCCACCTCGCCGGCCGCGAACAGTCCCGGCACGCCGGCCGCGGCCGCGGTGTCCGGGTCCACGTCGACCCCGCCCATCATGTAGTGGCAGGTCGGACCGACCTCCATCGCCTCCGCGGTGATGTCGACGTCGGCCAGCTCCTTGAACTGGTGGTGCATCGACGGCAGCCGGCGGGTGATCTCCTCGGGGCTGAGCCGGGTGGACACGTCCAGGAACACCCCGCCGTGCGGGGAGCCGCGGCCGGCCTTCACCTCGGAGTTGATCGCCCGGGCCACCTCGTCGCGCGGCAGCAGCTCCGGCGGTCTGCGGTGGTGGTCCGGGTCGGTGTACCAGCCGTCGGCCTCCTCCTCGCTCTGCGCGTACTTCTCCTTGAACACGTCCGGCACGTAGCCGAACATGAACCGCTTGCCCTCGCTGTTGCGCAGCACCCCGCCGTCGCCGCGTACCGACTCGGTGACGAGGATGCCCTTCACCGACGGCGGCCAGACCATCCCGGTCGGGTGGAACTGGATGAACTCCATGTTGATCAGCGGCGCCCCGGCCAGCAGCGCCAGCGCGTGCCCGTCGCCGGTGTACTCCCAGGAGTTGGAGGTGACCTTGAACGACTTGCCGATGCCGCCGGTGGCCAGCACCACCGCGGGCGCGTCGATCACGAACAGCCGGCCCGACTCGCGGACGTACCCGAAGACCCCGGCGACCTCGCCGCCGGGGCCCTTCAGCACGCGGGTGACCGTGCACTCCTGGAAGACCTTCAACCGGGACTCGTAGTCGCCGCTGACGGCGTGGTCCTCCTGCTGGAGCGAGACGATCTTCTGCTGGAGGGTGCGGATCAGTTCCAGGCCGGTACGGTCGCCGACGTGCGCCAGCCGCGGGTACTCGTGGCCGCCGAAGTTGCGCTGCGAGATCTTCCCGTCCGCGGTGCGGTCGAACAGCGCGCCCCAGGTCTCCAGTTCCCACACCCGGTCCGGGGCCTCCTTGGCGTGCAGCTCGGCCATCCGCCAGTGGTTGAGGAACTTCCCGCCGCGCATGGTGTCGCGGAAGTGCACCTGCCAGTTGTCGCCGGAGTTGACGTTGCCCATGCTCGCCGCGATGCCGCCCTCGGCCATCACCGTGTGGGCCTTGCCGAACAGGGACTTGCAGATCACCGCGGTCCGCAGTCCCTGCTCCCGTGCCTCGATCGCGGCGCGCAGCCCCGCGCCGCCCGCGCCGACCACGACCACGTCGTACGCGTGCCGTTCCACATTCGTCATCTCAGAAGAACCTCGGATCGTCGAATACGCCGCTGGACACCAGGTACACGTACAGGTCCGCGACACCGACGCTGATCAGCGAGGACCAGGCGAGCAGCATGTGGCGGCCGTTGAGCACTCCCACCCATCCCCACAGCCGGTAGCGCACCGGGTGGGCGGAGAAGTGCCGCAGCTTGCCGCCGATGATGTGCCGGCAGGAGTGGCAGGAGAGGGTGTACGCCCAGATCAGGCCGACGTTCACCAGCAGCACGAGGGTGCCGAGGCCGGCGTGGCCCCAGTTGCCGTGCCGGTCGCGGAAGGCGAGCACCGTGTCGTAGGTGAGGATGCCCGCGACCACCACGGCCAGGTAGAAGAAGTAACGGTGGACGTTCTGCAGGATCAGCGGCAGCCGGGTCTCGCCGCTGTACGACGCGTGCGGTTCGGCCACCGCGCAGGCCGGCGGGGACAGCCAGAACGACCGGTAGTACGTCTTGCGGTAGTAGTAGCAGGTCAGCCGGAAGCCCAGCGGGAAGATCAGCACCAGCAGGGCGGGCGACAGGCCCCACCAGTTCCCGAACAGGTGCCAGTCGGCGCCGCCGTTCATGTCCGTGCAGTTCGAGGCGAGGCACGGCGAGTAGAACGGCGACACGTACGGCGCGGCGTAGTAGTGGCTGTTCGCGAACGCCCGCCAGGTCGAGTAGCCGATGAACGCGGCCAGGCCGAGCGCGCTGACCAGGGGCGGCAGCCACCATCGGTCCGTTCTCAGGTGCGGCGCGGATATCGCCGCGCGGCCGGGGCTGCCGACGCCGTGGGCGATCCGCGCGGGGGCGGCCGCCGGCGGCGGGGACGGCGAGGTGCTCGGTGGGGTGCTCGGGGTGCTCGGGGTGGTTCCGGTGGACAAAGGTGACTCCGCGGGGGATGGCAAGGGGCGCACCCGCCGCGAGGCGGCGGGCCGGGGCCGGGAGGGCCGCGGGAGCGGTCGCCGGCGTCACGCGCCGGGGCCGCCCGGGGAGGGGAGAGGGGGATTCGTCGGCGGCCCGGGGGAGCGGCCGCGGCCGGCCGTCCGTACGGACTCGCGGCCGGCGGCAGGGTCAGGGCGCGTGCCGGTAGGGAGAGCCGAGCCCCTCGTCCTCGGCGTCCGCCCACAGCCCGCGGTCGTACGGCGCGTCCGGGATCGAGACGATCTCCAGGGTGCGGCGGTCCGCGGCGGCGGGCACCGACTCCGTCAGCAGGGCCAGGCTGTCCCGCAGATGGTCCGCGGTCGCACGCACCCGGCGCATGTCCAGGGTGTCGCCGGCGTGCTCGTCCAGCCGCGCCACGCAGCGCATCAGGTCGTCCAGCCGCCGCTGGACCGAAGTCAGGTCGTCGTGCAGGGACATGGAGCGCCCTCGCCATCTGTCGCCGTGCGAAGTGGGGAAGCAGCGCTTGAGAGTGTCGCGTGTCACACCTGCTCTTGTGAAGACCGCTGCACCGACCGTGTGCGGCCCGGGGCGGGAGCCCGCCGGGCGGCCGGTGGCGCGGCCGACGGCGCGGCAGGTGACGTGACAGGTGGTGCGACGGTGACGCGACCGGCGGTCGACCTGGTGCGTACGGCGGTCGGCGGCGGTTTCTGAGCCGTCCGGGTGGACCCCGGGCGCAGGTGCGTCGTGTCACGGGTCGAAAGGGGCACAGGTCTTCTTGCAGTGAGGGCCGGGCCCTCACTCTTCCCGTCCCCGTGCTTCAGGCCGATCGATGACGTCCCGGTCGTGCGCCCCAGAGCGGCGCCGGCCGGGCCGCGGAGGTGTCCGAGCCCATGAACCGCAGCGCGAAACCGACCGCCGTACCGCCGGCCGCCCCGGAACGGCGCCGTCGTGCCGTGTCGACCACGGCATGTGTCGCCCTGGCGCTGGCGGTCGGCGCCACCGCGCTGACCGCCTGCTCCTCGTCCGGGACCAAGGCGGCCGGCACCGCCGGCACCGATGTGGCCGCGGTCTCCCGCGCCGGGGTGCGCGACGGCGGCTCCCTCACCTGGGCCGTCGACGAGATGCCGAAGACCCTCAACGCCTTCCAGGCCGACGCGGACGCCGGCACCGCCACCGTCACCGGCGCGACGCTGCCGGCGATGTTCCGGCTGGACGCCCACGGCGCCCCCCGGCTCGACCGGGACTACGTGACCGCGGCGAAGGTCACCGCCCAGGACCCGCGCCAGGTCGTCACCTACGACCTCAACCCGAAGGCGAAGTGGAGCGACGGCCGGGCGATCGGCGCGGACGACTTCACCTCGCAGTGGAAGGCGCTCGGCGGCAAGAACACCTCGTTCTGGACCGCCCGCAACGCCGGCTACGACCGGATCTCGGCGATCGCCCCCGGCGCCGGCGCCCACCAGGTCAAGGTCACCTTCGCCACTCCCTACGCGGACTGGCGCTCGCTCTTCGCGCCGCTGTACCCGAAGACGGTGACCGGCAGCGCGGACTCCTTCAACGACGGGGTGCGCACCGCGCTGGCGGTGTCCGCCGGCCCGTTCACGGTCAAAGCGGAGGACGCCAAGGCCGGCACCGTCACCCTCGCCCGCAACACCCGCTGGTGGGGTGGCCGGGCCAAGCTCGACCAGATCGTGCTGACCGCGACGCCGCGCGACAAGCGCCCGGCGGAGCTGGCCGCGGGCAAGCTGGACGTGGCCGAGATCGACCCGGGCGAGCTGAAGGCGGCCAAGGGCACCAAGGGCGTCGGGGTGCGCACCGCCCCGGACGACGCGTACGCGCAGCTCGCGCTCAACGGCAGCTCCGGTCCGCTCGCGGACGAGCGTGTCCGGCACGCGGTGGCCCGCGCGATCGACCGGAAGAAGATCGCCGCAACCGTGCTCAAGCCGCTCGGACTGCCCGCGGAGCCGCTCGGCAACCACCTGGTGCTGCCCTCGCAGGCCGGGTACAGCGACCACAGCTCGGCGCTGGGCACCGCGGACGCCCAGCAGGCCGCGGCGCTGCTGGCCGACGCGGGCTGGCAGCGGCCGGCCGCCGGCAAGACCGGTGACAAGGCCGCCGGGCCGGCCGCCGGCTCGGGCCGTACCTCCGCGTCCGGGGCGCTGACCGTGGTGGAGCCGGCGCGGGCGGTGACGAAGGACGGCAAGGGGCTGACCATGCGGTTCGTCCTGCCGGCCGACTCGCCGACGCTCGACGACGTGGGCGGGCAGATCGCCCGGATGCTGTCGCAGATCGGCATCCGCACGGAGATCAGCAAGGTGGACGACGACAGCTTCTTCCAGGACCACATCGCGTCCGGGGACTTCGACCTGGCGCTGTACTCCTGGCCCGGCACCGCGTTCCCGGCCACCGATGACACGCCGATCTTCGCCAAGCCGGTGCCCGCGCCCGACGGGTCGCTCGCCGTCGCCGAGAACTACACGCGGGTCGGCACCGACCAGATCGACCAGCTCATGGCCCGGGCCGGCTCCGAGCTCGACTCCGGGCAGGCCCGCAGCCTCACGAACCAGGCGGACGAGCGGATCTGGGCGGCGGCCGCGTCGATCCCGCTCTACCAGCGCCCCGAGGTGGTCGCGCTCAGGACGAACGTGGCGAACGCCGGGGCCTTCGGGTTCCAGACCCCCAGCTACCAGAACATCGGGTTCCGGAAGTAGCGGCTACGGCGCCCCGGCCCTCCGGGGTGCCCGTCCCGTTCCCCGTGCCCGTCGACGACCGCGGCTCCCTCCGATCCCGCCCCGGAGGGAGCCGCGGTCGTCAACGCACCGCGTAGCTCCCCGTACCATGGGGTGAGGCCGTGGCGTGACCCTGCCCGGCGGGCGATTCGCGTCGAAGGAGAAGGCGCGACGCCATCCACGATTCCGGGAGAAGCGCCGCATTCATGTCCACGCGCCACGACATCCGTAACGTCGCCATCGTCGCCCACGTCGACCACGGGAAGACGACCCTGGTGGACGCCATGCTGAAGCAGGCCGGGGCGTTCGCCGCGCACCAGCATCTGGACGACCGGATGATGGACTCCAACGACCTGGAGCGCGAGAAGGGCATCACCATTCTCGCGAAGAACACCGCTGTCCGGTACCACCCGAAGGACGGTGGCGACCCGGTCACGATCAACATCATCGACACCCCCGGCCACGCCGACTTCGGCGGTGAGGTCGAGCGCGGCCTGTCCATGGTGGACGCGGTGGTGCTGCTGGTGGACGCCTCCGAGGGCCCGCTGCCGCAGACCCGCTTCGTGCTGCGCAAGGCGCTGTCCGCCCGGCTGCCGGTGATCCTGTGCATCAACAAGACCGACCGCCCCGACTCCCGGATCGACGAGGTCGTCAACGAGACGTACGACCTGTTCCTGGACCTGGACGCGGACGAGGACCAGATCGAGTTCCCGATCGTCTACGCCTGCGCGCGGGACGGCATCGCCTCGCTCACCAAGCCGGACAACGGCACGGTGCCGGCCGACAGCGACAGCCTGGAGCCGTTCTTCTCCACCATCCTGTCCACCGTCCCCGCGCCGACCTACGACGAGCAGGCGCCGCTTCAGGCGCACGTCACCAACCTCGACGCGGACAACTTCCTCGGCCGTATCGCGCTGCTGCGGGTCGAGGAGGGGCACCTGAAGAAGGGTCAGACGGTCGCGTGGATCAAGCGCGACGGCACCATCTCCAACGTGCGCATCACCGAGCTGATGATGACCGAGGCGCTGACCCGCAAGCCCGCGGAGTCCGCCGGTCCCGGTGACATCTGCGCGGTGGCCGGCATCCCGGACATCATGATCGGCGAGACGCTGGCCGACCCGGAGAACCCGATCGCGCTGCCGTTGATCACGGTGGACGAGCCGGCCATCTCGATGACGATCGGCACCAACACCTCGCCGCTGGTCGGCAAGGGCGGCAAGGGCCACAAGGTGACCGCGCGCCTGGTGAAGGACCGGCTGGAGCGCGAGCTGGTCGGCAACGTGTCGCTGCGGGTGCTGCCGACCGAGCGCCCGGACACCTGGGAGGTGCAGGGCCGCGGCGAGCTGGCGCTGGCGATCCTGGTGGAGACGATGCGCCGGGAGGGCTTCGAGCTGACCGTCGGCAAGCCCGAGGTGGTCACCCGGGAGATCAACGGCAAGGTGCACGAGCCGATCGAGCGGATGACCATCGACTCGCCGGAGGAGCACCTGGGCGCGATCACCCAGCTGATGGCCTCCCGCAAGGGCCGGATGGAGACCATGACCAACCACGGGTCGGGCTGGATTCGGATGGAGTGGATCGTGCCGTCCCGCGGCCTGATCGGATTCCGGACGGAGTTCCTCACCCAGACCCGCGGCACGGGCATCGCGCACTCCATCTTCGAGGGCCACGAGCCGTGGTTCGGCGAGCTGCGCACCCGCAACAACGGCTCGCTCGTCGCGGACCGGGCCGGCGTCGTGACGCCGTTCGCGATGACCAACCTCCAGGAGCGCGGCGTACTGTTCTGCGAGCCGACCACGGAGGTCTACGAGGGCATGATCGTCGGTGAGAACTCGCGCTCCGACGACATGGACGTGAACATCACCAAGGAGAAGAAGCTCACCAACATGCGGTCTTCCACCGCGGACGTCACCGAGTCGATCGTGCCGCCGCGGAAGTTGTCGCTGGAGCAGTCGCTGGAGTTCTGCCGCGACGACGAGTGCATCGAGGTCACTCCGGAGACGGTCCGCATCCGCAAGGTCGTCCTCGACCAGAAGGAGCGCGGCCGCGCGGCCGCTCGCGCCAAGCGCTAGATCTGTCACCGAAGGGGCGCTGGGAGTCACGTCCAGCGCCCCTTCGGCATGACCTGCGCCGTTTGTTCGCCGTCCGTTTATCGGACACAAGTGGTCGTTAGTTAGATCACATTTCCGATTTGTGCGTGTCTGTATACGTTCCGGATTGTCCGGATTTCAGGACGGTGTAGGCGCGGCCTCGTGACCTGGGCGTGATCACGGCTGCACGGCGGCCCTCTTCCGTAGCGGATAGTGGATCAGGTTGAGCTCGGGTCAATGGGTCACGCGCAGCCACTGCCGCGCCGACTCACGAGCACAGAAGGTCGCAGTCGCTGTCAGGGGTGTCAGGGGGCGCTCGGCCTTCTCACACATCGACACATGTATCGACAGTGACTCCTGAGGAGGCATACCCATGCGCGGTGCCAAGAGCGCCAAGTGGGTCGTAGGAGCGGCGGTAGTCGCGCTGGCCGCGACCGCCTGCGGTTCCGGAAGCTCGGACAAGGCCGGCGGCTCGAACGACGGGATCGTCAGGGCCTGGTGGGGTGACCCCCAGAACCCGCTCGAGCCCGCGAACACCAACGAGGTGCAGGGCGGCAAGGTCCTGGACATGATCTTCATGGACCTCAAGGAGTACGACCCGAAGACCGGCAAGGCCAACCTCGAGGCGGCCCAGTCGATCGACACGACCGACCAGCAGAACTTCACCATCAAGCTCAAGCCGGGTCTGAAGTTCTCCGACGGCACCCCGGTCACCGCCAGCTCCTTCGTGGACGCGTGGAACTACGGCGCGCTGCTCACCAACAAGCAGCTCAACGCGTACTTCTTCGAGGACATCGAGGGCTACGACAAGGTGCACCCGGACAGCGGCGCGCCGACGGCGAAGACCATGTCCGGCCTGAAGGTCGTGGACAGCAGCACCTTCACCGTCAAGCTCACCCAGAAGTTCTCCACCTGGCCGGACCGGCTCGGCTACAAGGCGTTCGCGCCGCTGCCGAAGTCGTTCTTCACCGACCACGCCGGCTACCTCAACAAGCCGGTCGGCGACGGCCCGTACAAGGTCGAGTCCTACACCAAGGGCTCCAGCATGAAGCTGGTCCCCAACCCGTACTACACCGGGCCGAGCAAGCCGAAGAACAAGGGCGTGCTGCTCAAGGTCTACACCGACTCCAACACCGCCTACGCCGACCTGCAGGCCGGCAACCTGGACGTGCTGGACGACATCCCGGCCGAGCAGCTCACGCACGCCAAGTCCGACCTGGACGGCCGCTACCTCAACCAGCCGGCCGGCATCATCCAGACCGTGTCGTTCCCGCTGAACCAGAAGGCGTGGAACGCGCCCGGCATGGACAAGGTCCGGCTCGGCCTGTCGATGGCGATCGACCGCAAGACCATCACCCAGAAGATCTTCCAGGGCACCCGCACCCCGGCCGGCGACCTCACCTCGCCGGTGCTGGGCGCGGCCGGCGGCTACAGCGCCACCATCGCGGGCGACTCGGTGACGTACAACCCGGCCAAGGCGCGCGAGCTGATCAAGGCGGGCGGCGGCATCCCCGGCGGCCACATGACGATCGGCTACAACGCCGACTCCGGCTCCCACAAGCAGTGGGTGGACGCGGTCTGCAACAGCATCAACAACGTGCTGGGCGACAACAAGGCGTGCGTGGGTGCCCCCACCGGCACCTTCGCCGACTTCCGGAACCAGATCACCAAGGGCCAGATGACCAACCCGTTCCGGTCGGGCTGGCAGATGGACTACCCGCTGATCGACGACTTCCTGACGCCGCTGTACGCGACCGGTGGCAGCTCGAACGACTCGCACTACAGCAACCCGAAGTTCGACGCGCTGATCAAGCAGGCGAACGCCGAGCCGGACACCACCAAGGCGACCGAGCTCTACCAGCAGGCCGAGAAGCTGCTCTTCACGGACATGCCGGTGATCCCGCTCTGGTACCAGAACGGCGAGGCGGGCTGGTCCAAGCGCGTGTCCAACGTGACCGAGAACGCGTTCAGCTACCCCGTCTACACGGACATCACGGTCAACAGCTGACCTGATGCCGTGCCGCGCCCGCCCCGGCGACCCCGGGGCGGGCGCGCACCACCGTCTGGTCCGATCCATGGAGGACACATGGGGCGCTACGTCATCAGGCGACTGCTCCAGATGGTGCCGGTCTTCATCGGCACGACGTTTCTGATCTTCGTCATGGTCTACGCCCTCGGCGACCCCGTGGCGGCCATGTTCGGCGACAAAGCGCCCGACCCGGCCACCGCGGCGCAGATCAGGCACGCGATGTACCTGGACCACTCACTACCGGCCCAGTACATCCACTACATGAAGCAGATCTTCACCGGTGACTTCGGCACCTCGGCCAGCGGCCAGCCGGTCACCGAGCTGATGGGTACCGCCTTCCCGGTCACCATCCGGCTGACCCTGGTCGCCTTCGCGATCGAGGCGGTGGTCGGTGTCGGCCTGGGCCTCGTCGCGGGCCTGCGGCGCGGCCGGTTCGCCGACTCCGGTGTGCTGGCGTTCACCCTGGTCGTGGTGGCGGTCCCCACCTTCGTGACCGGCTACCTGCTCCAGTACTTCTTCGGTGTGAAGTGGCACGTGGCCAACCCCGCGGTCGCCGAGGGCGCCCCGATCGGCGACCTGATCATGCCTGGCCTGGTGCTGGCCGGCGTCTCGCTGGCGTATGTGGCCCGGCTGACCCGCACCTCGGTCGCGGAGAACTCCCGCGCCGACTACCTGCGTACCGCGGTCGCCAAGGGCCTGCCCCGGCGGCGCGTGGTCACCGTGCACCTGTTGCGCAACTCGCTGATACCCGTGGTCACCTTCCTCGGTACCGACCTCGGCGCTCTGATGGGCGGCGCGGTGGTCACCGAGCGGATCTTCAACATCCACGGCGTCGGCTACCAGCTCTACCAGGGCATCCTGCGGCAGAACCCACCGACGGTGGTCGGCTTCGTCACCATCCTGGTGATCGTCTTCCTCGCCGCCAACCTGCTCGTCGACCTGCTCTACGCGGTCCTGGACCCGAGGATTCGGTATGTCTGAGATGACCGACAGCCACTCGGTGGTCAACGGCGTCGCCACCACCCCCCAGCAGCCCTCCGATCAGGGCAAGGAGCGCGAGAAGGCCCGCAGCCTGCGGTCCGACGCGTTGCACGACCTCAGCCGCAAGCCGATGTTCTACATATCGGGCCTGCTGATCCTCTTCCTGATCTTCATCTCGCTGTGGCCGGGCGTGCTCGCGAGCGGCAACCCGCTCTCCTGCGACCTGGCCAAGTCCCAGATGGGGGCCACCTCCGGGCACCCGTTCGGCTTCGACACCCAGGGCTGCGACGTCTACACCCGCACGGTGTACGGCGCCCGCGCGTCGGTGTCGGTCGGCATCTTCTCCACCCTCGGGGTGGCGGTGCTCGGCTCGCTGCTCGGCGGCCTCGCCGGGTTCTTCGGCGGCTGGTGGGACGCGATCCTCTCCCGGATCAGCGACGTCTTCTTCGGCATCCCGATCCTGCTCGGCGGCGTGGTGTTCCTCTCCGTGGTCAAGGGCGGCACCGTCACCACCGTGTCGATCTTCATCGTGCTGCTGGGCTGGCCGCAGATCGCGCGTATCGCCCGCGGCGCGGTGATCACCGCCAAGCAGCAGGACTACGTGCAGGCCGCCCGCGCGCTCGGCGCGAGCAACACCCGGATGCTGCTGCGGCACATCGCGCCCAACGCGCTCGCCCCGATCATCGTGGTGGCCACCATCGCGCTGGGCACGTTCATCTCGCTGGAGGCGACGCTGTCCTTCCTCGGCGTGGGCCTCAAGCCGCCGGCCGTCTCGTGGGGCATCGACATCTCCCAGGCGTCCAGCGAGATCCGCAACGCGCCGCACATGCTGCTGTGGCCGGCGGGCGCGCTCAGCATCACCGTGCTGGCGTTCATCATGCTCGGCGACGCGGTCCGCGACGCCCTCGACCCCAAGCTGCGCTAGGAGGCGTCACGTTGACTGTCACCGACGAGAGGGCGGGCGCCGCGGCGCCCGCGTCCACCACTCCGCTGCTGGAAGTACGCGACCTGCACGTGGAGTTCCACACCCGTGACGGGGTGGCCCGCGCCGTCAACGGCGTCGACTACTCGGTGAACGCCGGTGAGACGCTGGCGGTGCTCGGCGAGTCCGGCTCCGGCAAGTCGGTCACCGCGCAGACCGTCATGGGCATCCTCGACATGCCGCCCGGCCGGATCACGCACGGCGAGATCCTCTTCCAGGGCCAGGACATGCTGAAGATGTCCGCCGAGCAGCGCCGCCGGATACGCGGCCGGAAGATCGCGATGATCTTCCAGGACGCGCTGTCCTCGCTCAACCCGGTGCTCAGCGTGGGCTACCAGCTCGGCGAGATGTTCCGGGTGCACCAGGGGATGTCCCGCAAGCAGGCCAGGGCCAAGGCGATCGAGCTGATGGACCGGGTGCGCATCCCGGCCGCGAAGGACCGGATCGGCGACTACCCGCACCAGTTCTCCGGCGGTATGCGCCAGCGGATCATGATCGCGATGGCGCTGGCCCTGGAGCCGGACCTGATCATCGCGGACGAGCCGACCACGGCGCTGGACGTCACGGTGCAGGCGCAGGTGATGGACCTGCTCGCGGAGCTCCAGCGCGAGTACAACATGGGCCTGATCCTGATCACCCACGACCTCGGGGTGGTCGCGGACGTCGCCGACAAGATCGCGGTGATGTACGCCGGGCGGATCGTGGAGAGCTCGCCGGTGCACGACATCTACGGCGCGCCCGCGCATCCGTACACCAAGGGCCTGCTCCAGTCGATCCCGCGGCTGGACCAGAAGGGCCAGGAGCTGTACGCGATCAAGGGCCTGCCGCCCAACCTGACCCGTATCCCCGGTGGCTGCGCGTTCCACCCGCGCTGCCCGATCGCGCAGGACGTGTGCCGTACCGAGGTGCCGACGCTGCACACCGTCGGCGCCGAGCGGGGCAGCGCCTGCCACTTCTGGAAGGAGACGATCGGTGACTGAGCCCACTTCCCGTGAGCGCGCCTCTCGTGCGCCCGCCGCCGGCGAGCCCGCCGTCCGCGAGCCCATCCTCCGGGTCCGCAACCTGGTCAAGCACTTCCCGCTGACGCAGGGCATCCTCTTCAAGAAGGAGATCGGCGCGGTCAAGGCCGTCGACGGCATCTCCTTCGACCTGTACGCGGGGGAGACGCTCGGCATCGTCGGCGAGTCCGGCTGCGGCAAGTCCACCGTGGCCAAGCTGCTGATGAACCTGGAGCGGGCCACCTCCGGCGAGGTGTTCTACAAGGGCGAGGACATCACCCGGCTCTCGGGCCGGGCGCTGAAGGCGGTGCGCCGCAACATCCAGATGGTCTTCCAGGACCCCTACACCTCGCTGAACCCGCGGATGACGGTCGGCGACATCATCGGCGAGCCCTTCGACATCCACCCCGAGGTGGCCCCGAAGGGCGACCGCCGGGCCCGGGTGCGCGAGCTGCTGGACGTGGTCGGGCTCAACCCCGAGTACATCAACCGCTACCCGCACCAGTTCTCCGGCGGCCAGCGGCAGCGGATCGGCATCGCCCGCGGCCTGGCCCTCAACCCGGAGATCATCATCTGCGACGAGCCGGTCTCCGCGCTGGACGTCTCGGTGCAGGCACAGGTGATCAACCTGATGGCGAAGCTGCAGGACGAGTTCGGCCTGTCCTACATCTTCATCGCGCACGACCTGTCGATCGTGCGGCACATCTCCGACCGGGTCGGCGTGATGTACCTGGGGCGGATGGCGGAGATCGGCACCGACACCGAGATCTACGAGCACCCGACCCACCCCTACACGCAGGCGCTGCTGTCCGCGGTGCCGGTGCCGGACCCGAAGGCGCGCGAGCACCGGGAGCGGATCATCCTCTCCGGCGACGTGCCCTCGCCCGCCAACCCGCCGTCCGGCTGCCGGTTCCGCACCCGCTGCTGGAAGGCGGAGGAGCGGTGCGCGCAGGAGACGCCGCTGCTCGCGGTGCCGGAGGTCTTCGCGGGCTCCGACAGCCCGGCCGCGCACGAGTCGGCGTGCCACTTCGCGGCGGAGAAGGACGTAGTGGGCAGCGCGTCCGCCGACGCCGCCTGACGCACCGTCGCACACAGCCGGCGCCGGCCCGCTGCGCGAGCCGCCGCCGTATAACACCCGGGAGCGCCCCGGTCCGCCTTGCCGCGGGCCGGGGCGCTTCGGCGTGCACGGGTTCCGCGACCGCCCGGGCGCGGCCAACCGGGTGAACTTCCGCCGCCCGGCCACCTCCTGACCCGCACTTTGGGCCCACGACACGGGAGCGAAGAAGTGCGGTCGTGTCCGTATTGGGGTGTCATGAGTACTCACATGCCATTTGTGACCCATGAGGAGGCGTTCGATGCGCGGAGCCACACGCGTGAGGTGTGCGGTGGGCGTGCTGGCGGTCGCGCTGGCCGCCACGGCCTGCGGCGGCGGAAGCAGCGGCGGCAGCAGCGGCGGTAGCAGCAACGGGATCGTCCGCGCCTCCTGGGGAGACCCGCAGAACCCGCTGGAGCCGGCCGACACCAATGAGGTGCAGGGCGGCAAGGTGCTCGACATGGTCTTCCGCGGCCTGAAGAAGTACAACCCGAAGACGGCGAAGGCCGAGAACCTGATCGCCTCGTCGATCACCAGCACCGACGCGCAGAACTTCGACATCAAGATCAAGCCGGGCTTCAAGTTCTCCGACGGCACCCCGGTCACCGCCGACTCCTTCATCAACGCCTGGAACTACGGCGCGCTGCTGAAGAACGCCCAGCTCAACGCCTTCTTCTTCGAGCAGATCGACGGCTACGACAAGGTGCACCCGGACGCCGCCGGCGCCACGGCCACCGCTACCAAGCTCTCGGGTCTGACGAAGGTGTCGAACACCGAGTTCAAGGTGAAGCTCAACCAGAAGTTCTCGCTGTGGCCGGACACCCTCGGCTACGCGGCGTTCTACCCGCTGCCGCAGTCGTTCTTCACCAACCACGCGGCCTGGCTGAAGAAGCCGATCGGCGACGGGCCGTACCTGATCCAGAACTACACCAAGGGCACCCAGATGTCCCTGCGCAAGTGGGACGGGTACACCGGGCCGGACGCGGCCGTGAACAAGGGCGTCGACCTGCGGGTCTACACCGACAACAACACCGCGTACACCGACCTGCAGGCCGGCAACATCGACCTGGTCGACGACATCCCGGCCTCGCAGCTGAAGAACGTCAAGTCCGACCTCGGCAGCCGCTACATCAACGAGCCGGCCGGCATCATCCAGACCATCGCCTTCCCGCTGTACAGCAACCGCTGGTCGTCGGCGAAGTCCGCGATGGTCCGGCAGGGCCTGTCGATGGCGATCAACCGCAAGCAGATCACCCAGCAGATCTTCCAGAACACCCGCACCCCCGCCACCGACTGGACCTCGCCGGTGCTCGGCAGCGCGGGCGGCTACAAGGCCGGGCTGTGCGGCCAGGAGTGCACCTACGACCCCGCCAAGGCCAAGCAGCTGATCGCGCAGGGCGGCGGCCTGCCGGGCGGGAAGATCACCATCGGCTACAACGCCGACACCGGCTCGCACAAGGAGTGGGTGGACGCGGTCTGCAACAGCATCAACAACGTGCTGGGCAACAACAAGGCGTGCGTGGGCGAGCCCACCGGCACCTTCGCCGACTTCCGGAACAAGATCACCAACAAGCAGATGACCAACCCGTTCCGGTCCGGCTGGCAGATGGACTACCCGCTGATCCAGGACTTCCTGCAGCCGCTGTACTTCACCAACGCCTCGTCGAACGACTCGCACTACAGCAACCCGCAGTTCGACAAGCTGGTCAACCAGGCGAACGCCGACAGCGACACCGGCAAGGCGATCAGCACCTTCCAGGACGCGGAGAAGCTGCTGGTCAAGGACATGCCGGCGATCCCGCTGTGGTACCAGAACGGCAGCGCGGGCTACTCCTCGAACCTGAGCAACGTCCTCCTCAACCCGTTCAGCGTCCCGGTCTACAACGAGATCAAGGTCAAGTGAGACCGGCCGGAGGCCGCACCGGGTCGCCCCGGTGCGGCCTCCGCCCACTCCCCGTGCAGGAGGCCCCATGGGACGCTATGTGATCCGGCGGCTGCTCCAGATGATCCCGGTGTTCATCGGCAGCACGTTCCTGATCTTCTTCATGGTCTACGCGCTCGGCGACCCGGTCGCCGCGCTCTTCGGCGAAAGGGCACCCGACCCGGCCACCGCGGCCCAGATCCGGCACGACCTGTACCTCGACCACTCGCTGGGCGCCCAGTACCTGCACTACATGAAGAACATCTTCAGCGGGAACTTCGGCACCGCCTTCAACGGCCAGTCGGTGACCTCGCTGATGGGCAGCGCCTTCCCGATCACCATCCGGCTGACCATCGTGGCCATCATCTTCGAGATCATCATCGGCATCGCCCTCGGCGTGATCACCGGCATGCGGCGAGGCAAGCCGGTCGACACCGGGGTGCTGCTGCTGACCCTGGTGGTCATCTCGGTGCCGACCTTCGTCACCGGCTACGTGCTCCAGTACATCTTCGGCGTGGAGCTGAAGTGGACCAGCCCCTCGGTGTCACCGAGCGCGCCGTTCAACGAACTGATCCTGCCCGGGCTGGTGCTGGCCCTGGTCTCGCTCGCCTACGTCACCCGGCTGACCCGCACCTCCATCGCCGAGAACACCCGCGCCGACTACGTGCGTACCGCCGTCGCCAAGGGCCTGCCCCGGCGCCGGGTGATCATCCGGCACCTGCTGCGCAACTCGCTGATCCCGGTGGTGACCTTCATCGGCACCGACATCGGCGCCCTGATGGGCGGCGCGATCGTCACCGAGCGGATCTTCAACATCCACGGTGTCGGCTACCAGCTCTACCAGGGCATCCTGCGCAACAACGCGCCGACGGTGGTCGGCTTCGTCACCATCCTGGTGCTGGTCTTCCTGCTGGCCAACCTGCTTGTCGACCTGCTCTACGCGGTCCTGGACCCGAGGATTCGCTATGCCTGAACCGATCGACCCGAACGAAGCGGTCGACCCCAACCAGGCCATCGCGCCGACCAGCGGCTTCGGCGGCGGTATGGACCTGGCCGCCACCGACGCGGAGACCCTGGAGAAGCCGCCGGGGGAGGGCCAGGAGGGCGGCCCGGCCGCCAAGCCCCGCAGCCTGTGGTCCGACGCCTGGCGCGACCTGCGGCGCAACCCGATCTTCATCATCTCCGCGCTGATCATCCTCTTCCTGATCTTCATCTCGATCTGGCCCGGCACCATCGCCACCCAGGACCCGCTGAAGGCCAACCTGGCCAGGGCGCAGGAGGGTTCGTCCCCCGGGCACCCCTTCGGCTTCGACAACCAGGGCCGCGATGTCTACACCCGGGTGGTGTACGGGGCCAGGGCGTCGGTCACCGTCGGCGTGTGCGCCACCGCCGGCGTGGTCATCCTCGGCAGCGTGCTCGGCGGCCTCGCCGGGTTCTTCGGCGGCTGGTGGGACGCGGTGCTCTCCCGGATCAGCGACGTGTTCTTCGGCATCCCGGTGGTGCTGGGCGGCCTGGTCTTCCTGTCGGTGGTCACCAACTCCACGGTGTGGCCGGTGGTCGGGTTCATGGTGCTGCTGGGCTGGCCGCAGATCGCGCGTATCGCCCGCGGCTCGGTGATCACCGCCCGGCAGAACGACTACGTGCAGGCCGCACGCGCGCTCGGCGCCGGCAACTCCCGGATGCTGGTACGCCATATCGCGCCCAACGCGGTCGCCCCGGTGATCGTGGTCGGCACCATCGCGCTGGGCACGTACATCGCGCTGGAGGCGACCTTGTCCTACCTCGGGGTGGGCCTGAAACCGCCCACCGTCTCGTGGGGCATCGACATCTCCGACGCGTCCAACGAGATCCGCAACGCGCCGCACATGCTGCTGTGGCCGGCCGGCGCGCTGAGCCTGACGGTGCTGGCGTTCATCATGCTCGGCGACGCGGTCCGCGACGCCCTCGACCCCAAGCTGCGCTAGGAGGCGTCGCGATGCCAACAGGTGGCACAGGAGCCACGGACGCGGCGGTGGTGGCGCCCGGGCGGCCGCCCGGCGACGGCGGCCCGCTGCTCGACGTACGCGACCTGCACGTGGAGTTCCGGACCAGGGAGGGCACCGCGAAGGCGGTCAACGGCGTGGACTACTCGGTGAACGCCGGGGAGACGCTGGCGGTGCTCGGCGAGTCCGGCTCGGGCAAGTCGGTCACCGCGCAGGCGATCATGGGCATCCTCGACACGCCGCCCGGCTTCATCACCAGCGGCGAGGTGGTCTTCCAGGGCCGGGACCTGCTCAAGCTCGGCACCGAGGAGCGGCGCCGGGTCCGCGGCGCGAAGATGGCGATGATCTTCCAGGACGCGCTGTCCTCGCTCAACCCGGTGCTCAGCGTCGGCGAGCAGCTCGGCGAGATGTTCCGGGTGCACCACAAGGCGTCCCGCAAGGACGCCCGCGCCAAGGCGATCGAGCTGATGGAGCGGGTCCGCATCCCGGCCGCCCGCGAGCGCGTCAAGCAGTACCCGCACCAGTTCTCCGGCGGTATGCGGCAGCGCGTGATGATCGCGATGGCGCTGGCCCTGGAGCCGGACCTGATCATCGCGGACGAGCCGACCACGGCGCTGGACGTGACGGTGCAGGCGCAGGTGATGGACCTGCTCGCGGATCTGCAGCGCGAGTACAACATGGGTCTGATCCTGATCACCCACGACCTGGGGGTGGTCGCGGACGTCGCCGACAAGATCGCGGTGATGTACGCGGGGCGGATCGTGGAGACCTCGCCGGTCCACGACATCTACCGGGCACCGGCCCACCCGTACACCAAGGGCCTGCTCGACTCGATCCCGCGGCTGGACCAGAAGGGCCGCGAGCTGTACGCGATCAAGGGCCTGCCGCCCAATCTGCTGCACATCCCGCCCGGTTGCGCCTTCAACCCGCGCTGCCCGCGCGCGCAGGCCGTGTGCCGCACCGACGTGCCCCCGCTGTACCGGGTCGACCAGGACCGGGCGAGCGCCTGCCACTTCTGGAAGGAGACCCTGGATGACGACAGCCTCCCGTCCGCAGACGCCTGAGCGGCCCGTGCCGCCCGACCCCTCCGGGCGCGAGCCGATCCTGACCGTCCGGGGCCTGGTCAAGCACTTCCCGCTGACCCGCGGCATCCTCTTCAAGAAGCAGATCGGCGCCGTCCAGGCCGTCGACGGCGTCAACTTCGACCTGTACGCGGGGGAGACACTCGGCATCGTCGGCGAGTCCGGCTGCGGCAAGTCCACCGTGGCCAAGCTGCTGATGAACCTGGAGGAGCCCACCGCGGGCGAGATCGTCTTCAAGGGCGAGGACATCACCAAGCTGTCCGGGCGGGCACTGAAGGCGGTGCGCCGCAACATCCAGATGGTCTTCCAGGACCCCTACACCTCGCTGAACCCGCGGATGACGGTCGGCGACATCATCGGCGAGCCCTTCGACATCCACCCCGAGGTGGCCCCGAAGGGCGACCGGCGGCGCCGGGTGCAGGAACTGCTGGACGTGGTCGGGCTCAACCCCGAGTACATCAACCGCTACCCGCACCAGTTCTCCGGCGGCCAGCGGCAGCGGATCGGCATCGCCCGCGGCCTGGCGCTGCGCCCCGAGATCATCGTGGCCGACGAACCGGTCTCCGCGCTGGACGTCTCGGTGCAGGCGCAGGTGGTCAACCTGATGGAGCGGCTGCAGGACGAGTTCCAGCTGTCGTACATGTTCATCGCGCACGACCTGTCGATCGTGCGGCACATCGCCGACCGGGTCGGCGTGATGTACCTCGGCAAGATCGTGGAGATCGGCTCGGACGAGCAGATCTACGAGCACCCGACCCACCCGTACACGCAGGCGCTGCTCTCGGCGGTGCCGGTGCCCGACCCGGAGGCGCGCGAGCACCGGGAGCGGATCATCCTGGCCGGCGACGTGCCCTCGCCGGCCAACCCGCCGTCCGGCTGCCGGTTCCGCACCCGCTGCTGGAAGGCCCAGGAGATCTGTGCCGAGAAGGAGCCGCCGCTGGCGGTGCCGGAGGTCTTCCGCGGCACGGCGGGCCCGGCCGAGCACCCCTCGGCGTGCCACTTCGCCGAGGAGAAGCAGATCGTCCCGCCGGAGTGAGAGCCACCCGTGCGATGCCGAACGCCAGGGCCGTGTCCGGGATTCCCCGCAGGGAGTCGGGACACGGCCCTGGCGTTCGGTACCGCACGGGCCCGCGGTGGCCGTGGCCACGGTCAGGCGCTCAGGAGTCGGGCGGTCAGGGTCAGGCGGACTCCTCCGACGCGGAGGCCACCGCGTTCGACTCCTCGGCAGCGGCGAGCGCGGGGTCGAGCACTATGTCCTCCTCGCGCGCCGTGACCGTCGGTTCCTCGGGGAAGTGGCAGGCGGTCATGTGGCCGTCCACGCTGTCGCCGAGCTGCACCAGCGGCGGCTCCTGCTCGGCGCAGACGTCCTGCGCCTTCCAGCAGCGGGTGCGGAACCGGCAGCCGGACGGCGGGTTGATCGGCGAGGGCACGTCGCCGGCCAGCCGGATGCGCTCGCGGCCCTTGTCGTCCGGGTCCGCTTCCGGCGCCGCGGAGAGCAGCGCGTGGGTGTACGGGTGGCGCGGCTTGGTGTAGATCGAGTCGCGGTCGCCGATCTCCACGATCTTGCCCAGGTACATCACCGCGATGCGCTGCGAGAAGTGCCGCACGATCGCCAGGTCGTGCGCGATGAACAGGAACGCGATGCCGAGTTCCTTCTGCACCTTCTGCAGCAGGTTCACCACCTGCGCCTGGATGGAGACGTCCAGCGCGGAGACCGGCTCGTCGGCCACGATCAGCTTCGGGTTCACCGACAGGGCGCGGGCCACCCCGATGCGCTGTCGCTGGCCGCCGGAGAACTCGTGCGGGAAGCGGTTGTAGTGCTCGGGGTTGAGACCGACGGTCTCCAGCAGCTCGCGGACCCGCTTCTCCCGGCCGCCGGCCGGGTTGATCCCGTTGATCTCCATCGGCGCGGAGATGATGTTGCCGACCGTCTGCCGCGGGTTGAGCGAGGCGTACGGGTCCTGGAAGATCATCTGGATCTCGGACCTGATCGGCGCCAGCTGCTTGCGGGAGGCGTGCGTGATGTCCTGCCCGGCGTACTCGACCCGGCCTGCCGTCGGCTCCAGCAGACGGGTGACCAGTCGTCCGGTCGTGGACTTGCCGCAGCCGGACTCACCGACCATGCCGAGCGCTTCGCCCTTGTCGATGTGGAAGTCGACACCGTCGACCGCCCGGACGTCCCCGACCCGGCGCTGGAACACGAAGCCGCCGTGGATCGGGAAGTACTTGCGCATGCCGGTGACGTCCAGCAGCCGCTCGCCCGGTTCCGGGCGCTTGACCGGCACGGCCGTCTCCGGCGCCGCGCCGGCTTCCTCCGTCACCGCAGCCGCGTCGGCCGTAGCGCCCTTCTCCAGGCTCGGCTTCTGCTGTTCACTCATTGCTGGTTCCTCGACTCCCGGTCAGCGCAGCCGCGGCTGGATCTGCTCGATGAAGATGTCACGCTTCTGCTCTGCGGTCAGGTGGCACGCGGAGCCCCGTCCGTCCGGCAGCTGCGGCCGCTCCGTGCTGCACCGGTCGCCGCCGACCGTCTCGGCGAAGGCGCACCGGGGATGGAACGGGCAGCCCGACGGCGGGTTCAGCAGGCTCGGCGGGGTCCCCGGGATCGGTGCCAGCGGCACGTCCACCGAGGCGCTCAGCCGCGGGATGGAGCCCAGCAGGCCCCATGCGTACGGGTGCTCGGGGGACTTCAGGATCTCCCGGGTGGTGCCGCGCTCCACCGCCCGGCCCGCGTACATCACGACCACGTTGTCCGCGGTGTTCGCGATGACCCCCAGGTCGTGGGTGATCAGGATGATCGCGGTGCCGGTCTCCTGCTGGAGGTCCTTGAGCAGGTCGAGGATCTGGGCCTGCACGGTGACGTCGAGCGCCGTGGTGGGCTCGTCCGCGATCACCAGCTCCGGGTCGCAGACCAGCGCCAGCGCGATCATCGCGCGCTGCCGCATACCGCCGGAGAACTGGTGCGGGAAGTCGTCCACCCGGGTCTGCGGCTGCGGGATGCCGACCCTGGCGAGCATCTCGATCGCCCGGTTCCGGCCCTCCCGCTTGGAGGCGCCGGTGTGCTTCATGAACGGCTCGGCGATCTGCCGCCCCACCGTGTAGTAGGGCGACAGCGCGGTGAGCGAGTCCTGGAAGATCATCGACATCTTGTTGCCGCGCAGCCGCTCCAGGGTGCGGTTGCTCGCCCCGGTCAGCTCCTGGCCGTCGAGCGTGATCTCGCCGCTGATGGTGGTGTTGCGCGGGTTGTGCAGCCCGAGGATGGCCAGGTTCGTCACCGACTTGCCCGACCCGGACTCGCCGACGATACCGAGCGTCTCTCCGCGTTCGAGGTCGAACGACAGCCCGTCGACCGCCTTGACGGTGCCGTCCTCGGTCGCGAACCGCACGTAGAGGTCGCGGACGGAGAGGAACGGGTCGGTGCTCAGCGAACCCTTGGGTTCGGGTGCGGGGTCCGGCTTGGTCACTGTGGTCACTTCGGGGCTCTCCTCGGGTCCGGAGCCTGGTGCGGTAGGGGGTGCGCCGGGTTCATGCGAGCCGAATCCGTGGGTCGATGAGGGCGTAGCAGGCGTCGACGATGATGTTGAAGACGACGATGGAGGTGGCGCCGATCAGCATCACGCCCATCTCCAGCGGCAGGTCCTGCTGGGTGACGGCCGAGACGGCGAGGTTGCCCAGGCCGTGCAGGCCGAAGGTGGCTTCGGTGATGATCGCACCGCCGAAGACCGACCCGAGGTCGATGCCGAAGATCGTGATGATCGGGCCCATGGCGCCGCGCAGCGCGTACCGCAGAAAGACGTAGCGGGCGCCCATGCCCTTGGCCCGGGCGGTCCGTACGTGTTCCTCGGACAGCTGCTCGACCATCAGGGAGCGGGTCTGGCGGCTGTAGTTGGACCAGAAGATGACCGACATCACCAGGCAGGGCAGCACCATGCCGGAGAAGGAGGCACCCGGGTTGCTGGTCCAGCTCGGGTCACCACCGCGGTTGAGCCAGCCCAGCTTGTAGGAGAACGCGTAGATGGCGAGCGGGCCGATGAAGAAGATCTGCACCGACTGGCCCAGCAGGGACACCGAGCTGGCGGCGCGGTCGAAGATCGAGCCCTGCTTCCAGGCGGAGATCAGACCGAGGCCGACGCCGACCACGAGGAAGGTGAAGGAGCCGCCGATGGCCAGCGACAGGGTGGTGGGGTAGCGGTCCTTCAGCAGCGACCAGACCGGGGTCTGGTTGTTGAAGGAGAGCCCGAAACACGGTGCCGGGCAGTTGCCCATCGGCAGGTGACGGCCGCCGAAGATGCCGATCAGGTAGTTCCACCACTGGACGATGACCGGCTTGTCGAGACCGAGGTTCTTGTGGATCTGGCGGATGTTCGACGGCGTGCAGTTCTTGCCGCAGGACAGCAGTGCCGGGTCGCTCGGCAGGGCGAAGAACAGCAGGTATGTCACCAGGCTGATCAGTACGAGGATGACTGCGGCGCCTAGCACCCGGCGGGTGAGGAAACGGAGCATGGGGTCGGGCTCTTCCGTAGGGGGGCCGCGGGTGGCGGCGCCGGTCGAGAGCGGGAGGGATCGGGTGGAGCTTTCGGCTCGCGCCGGTGGCGCCGGCCCCGCGATGGTGCCGCGGGGCCGACGCCGGTGGTGCCGACTACTTCACGTAGATGGTGTTCGGGTTGATCGTGCCGTAGGCGGAGTTGTAGCTGACGCCGCCGAGGCCCTCGCCGTAGATGTTGTAGTACTTGTCGTACAGGTACGGGATCTCCGGCGCGTCGGTCTTCATGATCGTCTCAGCCAGCGTCTGCCACTCGGCGGCCTGCTGGTTGAGGTCCGTGATCTTGCTGATCCGGTCGATCTCGCTGTTGACCTTCGGGTCGTTCAGGTGCGAGTAGTTCGGGTCGTCGTCCGCGATCAGCCGGCCGTCCTGGGTCGGCGGGATGACGGTGGAGGCGTTCGGCCAGTCGCTGCCCCAGCCGGTGCGGTACAGGTCGTACGGGTTGTCCTTCTTGCCGATCAGCGTGTAGTACGCGGTCGGGTCGATGGCCTTGGCGTCCAGCGTGATGCCGGCCTTGGCGAAGGAGTTCTTCAGCGTGGTGGCGACGTTCGCCCAGCGCTGACCGGAGTTGGAGTACGCGAAGGACAGGTGCAGGTCCTTGACGCCCGCCTCCTTGAGCAGCTGCTTGGCCTTCTCGGGGTCGCCGAGCGGCTTGGTCAGCTTGCCGTACGGGTCGGACGCCTTGAAGCCGGAGACCGTCGGGCCGATCAGGTTGGTGCCGAGCTCACCCTGCTGCGGGCCACCGAGCGCGGTCTGCACCTGCTGCATCGGGAACGCGTAGATGATCGCCTGGCGGACCTTCACGTTCGTGATCCGCGAGACGTTGATGTTGAACACGTCCACGAACGGCTGGTAGTTGCTCTCCAGCCGCGACTTGTACTGCGAGCCGGCGAGCACCGACATCTGCGTCGGGTCGGCGGACTGGACCAGCGAGACGGCGTTCTTGTCGCTGCCGCTCTGCTGCTCCAGGCGCTGGGTCAGGCCGGGCTGCTCGACACCGAGCTGGATGTCCCACTTGTCGGGGAACGCACCGCGGATCGGGTCGGTCTTCGGGTCCCAGTACTTGTTGCGGGTCAGCTCCAGGGCCTTGCCCGGCTTGTAGCTGCTGACCACGTACGGGCCGTCGGAGAACGGCGCGGTGTCGTACTTCGGGCCGGTGTCCTTGGCCTTCAGGATCGGGCCGGAGCCGGAGAGCGCCATCGCGTACGGGGCGTCGGCGTGCGGCGCCTTGAAGTGGAAGACGATGGTCTTGTCGTCCGGGGTGGCCAGCACCGAGTCCGGCAGCGACTTGCCGCCCTGCGGGCCGCCGTAGACCTTGCGGAAGTCCGTCGAGCCGGTCAGCCACTGCTGGACGTACTGCGGGCCGGCGGTCTCGAAGCTGGAGAACAGCCGCTCGATGCCGTACTTCACCTGGTCAGAGGTGATCGGCGTGCCGTCCTGCCACTTCAGGCCGTCCTTGAGGTGGAACGTCCAGGTCTTGCCGCCGTCCGAGGAGGTGCCGGTGTCGGTGGCGAGGTCGCCCACGAGGACCGTCTTGCCGGTCGTCGGGTCGATCTTGTAGTTGGTCAGCTGGCGGCTGAAGAGCTGGCCGATGACCTGCTCCTGGTTGACGTACGCCTCGGCCGGGTCCAGGTGGTTGATGCCGGCCGGCTCCAGGTCGATCGCGGTGCCGCCCTTCTTCGCCCCCGCGACAGCCGGCGCCGGGCCGACCGAGTCGGCCGCGGTGCCCACCGTGATGGCCTGCACCTTCGCAGTGGTGGCGGCGGTCGAGCTGCCGCTGCTCGGGTTGTCGGACCCGCCCCCGCCGTTGCCGCTACTGCATGCGCTCAGGGCCAGAGCCCCCACCGACAGCACAGCTGCGGCGCTATACGCCCTACGCTTCTTCATCTATTCCTGCCTGTCATCGAACTGGCCTTGCCGCTCCCCGGGACCGGCGAGACGACGTGGACACTCATCAGCGGATGGTCTTGGGATCGAGAGCGTCCCGGATTGAGTCCCCGAGCAGGTTGAAGGCGACGACGAAGATGACCATCGCGATGCCGGGGAAGAACATGTAGGTGAGGTCGGACTGGTAGTTCGCGGCCGCGTCCTGGAACATCAGTCCCCAGTCCGGGGTCGGCTGCTGCATGCCGACGCCGAGGAAGGACAGACCCGCTTCGGCCGTCACGTTGACCGGCACCAGCAGGGTGGACTGCACGAGGATCGTGGTCCACAGGTTGGGCAGCAGCTCCTTGCGGATGATGCGGCCGCTGGACGCTCCGGAGAGCTTGGCCGCCTCGATGTACTCGCGTTCCCGGAGCGACAGCACCTGTGCCCGCACCAGGCGGCCGAGCGACATCCACCCCAGGATGAACTGCACCAGCACCAGCGCGGTGAACCGCAGGTAGGTGGGCTCGCCGGCACCCGGCTTGACGAACAGCGAGAGGATCACCGGCGTGAAGGCGATGAAGAACAGCTGCTGCGGGAAGGACATCATCAAGTCGGAGGCCCGGCCGACGAAGTAGTCCGTGCGCCCGCCGATGTAGCCCTGCACCAGGCCGACCACGACGCCGAGGACCACCGAGAGGATCGTCACGCACACCGCGACGCCCAGCGAGGTACGGATGCCGTAGATCAGCAGCGCCAGCACGTCGCGGCCCAGGCGCGGCTCGATGCCGAACCAGTGGGTGCCGTCGATGCCACCGTTGGGCTTGATCGGCAGGCCGTAGGCGTTGAGCAGGCCGTCGTCCTGGCCGTAGAGCGAGTACGCGTTCTGGCCGTACAGCTTGACGATCAAGGGCGCGAAGATCGCGACCAGGATGAAGATCGCCACGACGACGGCGCAGAGCATGCCGATCTTGTCGCGCTTGAACCTGATCCAGGCAAGCTGCCGCGGCGACCGGCCCACCAGTTCGGGTGCCTGGTGCTGCCCGGGGTCGGGGTTGCCGCCCTCTGGGTCGAGAGTGAGGCTGCCGGCACTCTCAGCGGCAGCCTTACTAGGACTTGTCATCACACTTCCCCGGGACCGAAAACGTGCGTACAACGCCGATGCGCAACGCGTGTTGAGCGGGACTTTCGCAATGGAATCAACTTCCAGTCAAGGGGGGAAGGAGGGAAGAAAGCTTGTTGTTTGGCATCTTGAGCGAAGGTTTTGCAGATTGGTGTCCGTACGTGCTTGACATCTGATATTTGAAACGGGCAAAACGGATATTTTTGGACGTAGCGCGTTTACATGCAAGCAACTTTTCTGTCGCAGCTCCGATATACGGACCGAGCAGTCTGAACAACGTACGGCCGTGCGGGTGCCGTAGGCCGGTCGGGGCTCGTGATGATGTGGTCCCCGGCCGGCCGTTCCCCCTAACCTCGCCGTCCTCCCCATGGCCGGAATGGTGTGAGCATTCCTTCCGGTTCGTATGCACGCCGAAGCCCCGGACGCGATGTGTCCGGGGCTTCGGGCGGGATCTTCGGTGCTGCGCTCCGCGGGTTCTCCGGCGGTCCGGCCGGCGGGTGGGGCGGCGTCCGTGGCCGCGGCCGCGGCTGCGGCCGGCGGGCTATCCGTGCGGGCGGCCGCTGAGGGCGCGCTTGAGGAAGTCCACCTGGAGCAGCAGCAGGTTCTCGGCTACCTGCTCCTGGGGGGCGGTCATGTGGGTGACCCCGGACAGCGGCAGCACCTCGTGCGGCCGGCCGGCCGCCAGCAGCGCGGTGGACAGCCGCAGCGAGTGGGCGACCAGGACGTTGTCGTCGGCGAGGCCGTGGATCACCATCATCGGCCGGGCCGGCTCGGCGGCCTGCACCAGGCCGCCGTCGCCCACCAGCGAGTTCGCCTCGTAGACCTCGGGCTGCTCGCGGGGGTCGCCGAGGTAGCGCTCCATGTAGTGCGTGTCGTACAGCCGCAGGTCGGTGACCGGGGCGCCGACCACCGCGGCGTGGAAGACGTCCGGACGGCGCAGGGCCGCGAGTCCGGCGAGATAGCCGCCGTACGACCAGCCGCGGATCGCCACCCGGCCCAGGTCCAGCGGATACCGCTCGGCGACCGCGTGCAGCGCCGCCACCTGGTCGGGCAGCGAGATCCCGGCGAAGTCGCCGGCGATGGACTTCTCCCACCGGGGCGAACGCCCCGGGGTGCCGCGGCCGTCGGCCACGATCACCGCGAAGCCCTGGTCGGCGAACCACTGCGAGACCAGGTGCGGGTTGTGCGCCGCGTACACCCGCTGGCCGTGCGGGCCGCCGTACGGGTCGAGGAGCACCGGCAGCGGGCCGTCGTCCTCGCTCCAGCCGGTCGGCAGCAGGACCGCGGTCGGGATGCGCAGCGGCCCGGCTTCCAGCAGGCGGGGCCGCGCGGTCAGGGACGGGGTCTCGGCATGGGAGGCGATCCGGGCGACCTCGGCGCCGTCGCGCAGCACCCGGGTCACCGCTCCGGGGCGGTCCAGGGTGGAGGTCGTCAGCACCGTCAGGCCGCCGCCGCGCACCGCGGTGTGCACCCCCGGTTCGGTGGAGACCCGGACCGGGGCGGCGTCCGTGCCGCGGTGGTCCACCCGGTAGACGTGCACCTCGCCGATCTCCGGCTCGGCCGCCGTCTCACCGGAGGAGGCGGTCACCAGAATATCCTCGGCGCCGGTGTCCAGCACCGCCCGCAGGTGCAACCCCGGGCCGGTCAGCGTCCTTTCGCCCACCTTCAGGGCACGTGCTCCCGATGTGTCGGTGATCGTGACCAGCTCGCCGGCCGGGGTGCGGACCGGCACACCGGGGAAGAGATCCAGCCAAGTTGGATCTTCCTCGACGGCCACCGTCTCGGTCGCGCCGGTTTTACGGTCCACGGTCAGATATGCCTGCGCGCGCTGGTCCCGGGTCTGCACCAGCAGCAGCGCCGGGCCGGCCGCCGACCAGTGCACCGACGCGAGGTACGGATAGCGGTCCCGGTCCCACTCGACATCGGTGCGCGAGCCGTCCAGCGTGAACAGGGCCAGCGTCACCTCCGCGTTGGGCGTGCCCGCTTGCGGGTAGGCCACCTCGACCGGCGGCCGGTCCGGGTATGCGGGCTGCGAGATCCACCAGCGCTGGACCGGTGCCTCGTCCACCCGGGCGACGAGCAGCGCGCTGCTGTCCGGCGCCCACCAGAAGCCGCGGGTGCGGTCCATCTCCTCGGCCGCGACGAACTCCGCCAGCCCCCACGTCACCGACGCGCCGTCAGGCTCGGCGAGCGCGCGGTCGTCGGCCCCCGCGCCATCGGCGCCGACCACCCGCAGCGCGCCGCCCGCCGCGTACGCCACCCAGCGGCCGTCAGGGGACGGCCGCGGGTCCACCACCGGGCCGGGCACCGGCAGTTCGCGCACCGCGGGCACGCCGCCGCCGGTGCCTGCGGCCGCCTTTTCGGCTGTCCCTTCGGCGGCCGTCTCCACGGCGGTCAGATCCGCCACGAACAGCCGCCCCGACAGCGCGAAGGCGGCCAGTTCGACCGCCTGGTCCACGGCGAAGGCCACCACGCCCGCGGAGCCCTCCCGGCTGCGCTCGCGCCTGGCCCGCTCCGCCGCGGGCAACTCCTCGTCCGCACCGCCCAGCACCGCGGCGGGATCGGCCACCAGCCGCTCCACCGCCGCCGTGTCCGCGCCGCCCTCCGCCAGGTCCAGCACCCACAGCAACTGCTCCCGCTCGGTGCCCGACCGGGAGCGCACGAACGCCACCCGGTCCCCGCCCGGCGCGACCGCGAAGGCCCGCGGCGCCCCGAGAGTGAACCGCTGTGTCCTCGCGTGCTGCCGTGGGAATGAGAGGTACGTCATACCCGCGACCCTAGAGGGTGGCACCGACAATCGCCCCTGTATTAGCGCCCGGCGCCGCCCGCGCCGCCCTGACCTGGCGGTCCGGCGCCGGCCCACCCGCCGTACCGGGCACGGCCGTTGGCTGGATCTGGTCATGCGCCCCCGCGTGCTTCCGTGCTCCGACATATGCGGTCGCACGGAAAGTTATGATCCGTAGCCGTGGGTGGGTAATAAGCATGTGGCAACTGACATGGACCCTGCGTATGAGGAGGTGAGCCGCTGTGGCACTCTCGATTTCGGCGGTGCTGCTGCTGCTAGTCATCGTGTTCCTGCTGATCCGCCGATCGGGACTCAAGGCGGGACACGCGGTGGCCTGTACGTTGCTCGGCTTCTACCTTGCCAGTTCCTCGTGGGCGCCCCAGATCACCGACCTCACCAGCAACGTGGCGCAGACGATCTCCAACATCAAGATCTGACGGTCATACCGGCGGGTAAGCGGACGGCGGGCAGCAGCGGCGGCCGCTGCCCGGGTCCGGTGGGCGGAGCCGTAGGCTTCGACCATGACCGATGCTCCCGACGGCCCTCCTGAGCGGCGCCTGCTGTTCGTCCACGCCCACCCGGACGACGAGACGATCAACAACGGCGCCACCATGGCCAAGTACGCGGCCGAGGGGGCCCTCGTCACCCTCGTCACCTGCACCCTCGGTGAGGAGGGCGAGGTCATTCCGCCGGAGCTGGCCCATCTCGCCGCGGACCGCGACGACACCCTGGGCGAGCACCGGATCGGCGAACTGGCTTCCGCCATGGCCGCGTTGGGCGTCACCGACCACCGCTTCCTGGGCGGCCCCGGCCGCTACCGGGACTCCGGGATGATGGGCGTCGCCCAGAACGACGATCCGGCCTGCCTGTGGCGCGCCGACCTGGACGAGGCGGCCGGCCACCTCGCCGACGTCATCCTTGAGGTGCGCCCCCAGGTCCTGGTGACCTACGACGACAACGGCGGCTACGGCCACCCGGACCACATCCAGGCGCACCGCGTCGCCATGCGCGGCTACGAACTCGCCGCCGACCGCGGCCACCGGGTCGACCGCGTCTACGAGATCTGCACGCCCCGCTCGGTCGTCCAGGCCGGCTTCGACCGGCTCGCCGCCGAGGGCCGGGACTTCCCGTTCAAGGGCGTCGCGACCCCGGACGACGTCCCCGGCGTGGTCGACGACGCGCTCGTCACCGCGTCGGTCGACGGCTCGGCCTACGCCGACCGCAAGACCGCCGCGATGCGGGCGCACGCCACCCAGATCGCCGTCGACGGCCCCTTCTTCGCGCTCTCCAACGACCTCGGCCAGCCGTTCTTCGCCGTCGAGTACTACCGGCAGGTGCGGGGCGAGTCCACCGGCCGCGCGGACGACCTGTTCGGCGCGGAACCCGAGTCCGCCGAGGCGCCGGGCGGCGCGCGATGAGCCGCCCCGCCGCCGGCCGCGGTCCGGCCCCGTCCCGTACGCCGGTGATCCGGCCGCTGTCCAGCAACCCGCGGGGGACGCAAGGCGCCCGGATCGCCGGGTACTTCGGCCTCGCCGTGCTCGCGGTGGCCATCGCGGTGGCCGGCGCCCTCGTGCAGGCCGCCTGGGAGCCCGGTGGGCTGCTGCTGGCGCTCGCCGGGTGCGTGGCGGCCTTCTACGGCGGCGGGAAGCTCACCGGCACCCGCCTGGGCACCGTGGTGCCCGCCGCGGTCTGGCTGGTGTGCGTGATCCTGCTCAGCGGCTCCCAGCCGGAGGGCGACTTCCTGCTCGCCGCCGGCATCGGGCCGTACATCTACCTGCTCGGCGGGGCGTTGTCGGCGGTGATCTGCGCCACGCTGCCCCAAGTACCCTCATCCGGCACGAATAGGGCCTGACTTGGCGGGCAGGGGCCGACGCATGGTTGGGTGTGCCCCAGCGTTCCGCCGGACCGCAGTCGCCTCCGCGCACAGGTCGGTATGGTGGGTGCGCCGGCGAGCCGCCTGCCAAGTGATGTGTCGGGCGGCGTGGCTAACCGGGAGAGCCTCCTTTGAGTCGTGAAACTGACAGTTCGTCCTCCGGTCCCCAGGGACGCGGCGGTGCCGCGTACCCGTCAGGGACCCCGCCTTACGGCCCCCGCCCCTTCCCGTCGCTGCACCCGCAGGAGCGGCCGCGTCCGGCCGGCCAGGAGCAGGACGGCGCCGAAGCGGCCGAGCAGGGCACCGACGCGGACGCGGCCGGCGAGCCCAGGACCGAGACGACGCTGACCACCCGGATCAGGATCAACATCCCCGGCTCCCGGCCGATCCCGCCGGTCGTCATGCGCACCACCGTCGAGGAGGGCGCCGCGGCCCCCGCGGCCGGACCGCAGGGCGCGGGTGCCCCGGACACCGCGGCCCCGGGCACCGCGGGCGCCTCCGCCGGTGAACCTCCCGCCGACGGCGGGCAGGGCGGCGAAGCTCCGCAGGAGCGGGCCGAGAAGAAGGAGAAGACCAGCGACTGGTTCGCGCCGCGCAAGCCGGTCGGCCCCACGGGCTCGGGTACGGGCTCGGCCGCCGGTACGAGCGCGGGTTCCGCTCCGGGTACGAGCTCCGGTTCCGGCTCGGCCGCGGGTTCCGGTGCGGGTGAGGGCTTCCCGGGTGAGGGTTTCCCCGGCGACGGCTTCCCGGGTGAGGGTTTCCCGGGCGGCGGCCCCGGCTTCGGCACGGACACCGGTACGGCTCCCGGCAGCGGTTCCGGCCAGGCCCCGACGGGCTTCCCCCCGGGCGCGGGGGCGACCGGCGACGGCTTCTCCGAGGGCTTCTCCGGCGACGGCTTCCAGGGCGACTTCCCGCGTGGCGGTGCGCCCGGCAACGGGACGGCCGGCGGCGGCTTCACGGTGCCGCCGGTGCGGTCCCCGGGCGGCGGCGACGCACCGGACGCCGGGTCCCCGGTCGCGGACGGCTTCTTCGGCGCGGGCACCCCCGCCGGGGGCACCCCGCGCGCGGACGACCCCTTCGCGGGGCCGTACGACGAGCAGTTCGCCGAGCCGTTCACCGACTCCGACACCGGTACGCAGCAGATTCCGCAGGCGTTCCTGCCGCCGCCGGTGGGCTCGCCGTTCGACGACGCCCCGGCCGCGCGCGGCCCGCACGACACGCCGTCGGGCGGGTTCGCCTCGCCCTTCGAGACCCCCGCGGGCGCCGAGGGCCGCGCCGAACCCGGCTCCGGGCCGGCGCCGTTCGGCACCGAGGACTTCCCGCCCGGGGTGCCGCGCGGCATCCCCACCGACCCGTTCGCGCCCGGCGGCGGCGCCGCGCCGCTGCCGCCGCCCGCCGGGGCCACCACCGGCCCGGCCACCGGCGACATGCGGGTGCCGCCGATCGGCGGCGACACCGGCGAGCACGCCATCCGCCCGCCGGCCCCGGCCGGTTCCGAGCCGCCCCGGCGGATGGACGCCGGCGACACCCTGGTCGGCGGCATCCCGCCGGTGCCGTCGGGGGAGGGCCCCGGCCGCGCCGCGGGCGGCCCCGGAGCAGTGCCGCCGCCCGGACCCGGCGCCCCCGGGTCCGTCCCGCGGCCAGGACCCGCGGCGCCGTCCACACCGGCGAAGTCGGCCAAGCCGGTCAAGAAGGGCCGCTCCAAGCTCGCGCTGCTCGGTGTCGCGGTCGTCGGCGCCGCCGTCCTCGCGTACGGCGCCGGGCTGCTGATGAACCACTCCGACGTGCCGAAGGGCACCACCGTGCTCGGCGTGGACATCGGCAACACCAGCCAGGCGACGGCCGTCAAGAAGCTGAACCACGCGCTCGGCAACCGGGGCACCGCGGCGCTCACCGTCACCGTCGACGGCAAGCAGCACTCGCTCAAGCCGTCGATCGCGGGCCTGTCCATCGACACCGACGCCACCGTCCGCAAGGTGGCGCACTCCGACTACAACCCGGTCTCGGTGGTCGGCTCGCTCTTCGGCCGGACCCAGGTCACGGACCCGGTGATCGTCGTCGACCAGGACAAGCTCAAGGCGGCGCTGACGACGGTCGCGGGGCCGTCGAGCAAGGGCACGGACGGCATGGTGCGCTTCACCGGCGGCAAGGCCGTCGCGGTGCCCGGCAAGCCCAGCCAGTCCGTCGACGTGAACGCCGCCGCGACCCAGGTCTCCGCGGCCTACCGGCTGCGGGCCGAGTCCGGCCGCAACACCCCGATCGACCTCCGGGGCACCACCGTGCAGCCGAAGGTCACCCAGGCGACGCTGGACAAGGCGGTCAACGGCTTCGGCAAGACCGCGATGATGGGCCCGGTGCACATCCTGGCCGGGGGCAAGGACCTGCCGTTCAACAAGACGCTGCCGCAGTTCCTCACCATGCAGGCCACGCCGGACGGCCAACTCGCCCCGCACATCGACCTGAAGGCGCTCCAGGCGCTGTACGGCAACTCCTTCGACGGGGTGCTGCTGAAGCGCGGCAACGGTTCGAAGACCGCGGTCACCCCGCAGGACGTCGCCACCGCGCTGATCCAGGCGCTGAACTCCAAGACCGTCGCCGGGCGCAGCGTGACGCTCCAGGACGCGGTCCAGCAGTAGGAGCACGCGGGAGCCGGCAAGAGCCGTCAGGAACCGGGCGAAGCCGCCCCTCGGCCGGCCCTCGCGGGCCGGCTCCCGCGGGCGGCTCCCCGGGTCGGGCCCCTCAGCCGCGCTGCCACCAGTGGCGCCTGCGGCGGGGGGCCAGCGCGTGGATGGCGGAGCGCAGCTCGGCGAAGGCCACCACGGTCGCCGGCGCGTCGGGTCCGTCCGCGCCCGGCAGCGCCACCCCCAGGCAGAGCAGCTTCAACTGCTCGTCGGGCAGCGGCAGGGCGGCGAAGACCGGCGAGCCGTCGAAGCCGGTGGGCAGCGGACCCGACCAGGTCAGCGGCGCGTCGGGGGCGGCCCGGCGCACCTCGCCCGCCAGCAGCGCCTGCGGCCGGTCGGGGTGCGCGGAGGCGCCGCTGTCGTCGGCCTCGTGACCGAGGACGTACGCGGGCAGCGGGTCGTCGCCGATCGCCGCGATGTCGTCGGGCTGCGCGGCGAGCCCGTCGGTGATCTCCTGGGTGTCCCAGCGCCAGCCCTTGCGTTCGGCGTGCAGGTGCAGGTCCACGGTGGGCATCACCGCGACCCCGAGGCCGTCGAGCACCGTCCAGCGCTTCGCGAAGCCGCCCATCACCAGCTCGTCGAGCGGCTGTTCCGGGTCGGTGAGGTCGCCGCGCAGCGTCCACTGCCCGATCTCGAAGCGGGTGCGGGGCGCGGCCGTGACGAGGTACTGCCGGATGACCTCGTGGTCGCCGCCGGTCTCGATCAGGTCGTTGTACCAGAAGGCGGTGGCGAAGCTCAGGTCCGCGCGGGCCGCCTGGAACGGCAGCGTCGCGCGGGCGGCGACCTGGAGTACGGAGTCCGGGACGAGGCCGCCGGCGACCACCGCGGCCGAGTGGGCGAAGCCGGGTTCGCCGAGGTCCGGTGCGGCGGCGCCGTGCTCGGGCTCCGCATCCGCGGTCGCGTCGACGCCCTCGCCGTCGGTGCCCGCGGCGGGCGCGGCTCCGGCGGCTCCGGCGGCTTCGGGATCTTCGGGGATCGGCTGGCTCGGCGCGGGGATCTCGGGGATCTCGGGGGTCTCGGGCACAGCCCGGACCCTACTACTCGCCGTTCGGCGGCTGTTTCGCACCCACCGGCGCCGCGGCGAGCGGCACCGTCGCGGTGAGCGTGAAGCCGCCGTCACCTGCCCGGGAGGTCTTCAGGCTGCCGCCCGCGAGGATCAGCCGCTCGCCCAGCCCGGTCAGGCCGTTGCCTGGCGGGCAGGAGTCGTCCGGCCCCCGCCCGTCGTCGGAGACGGTCAGCGTCGCGCTGCCGCCGCCCGTCTCCAGGGCCACCACACAGGTCGTCGCGCCGCTGTGCCGTATGACGTTGGTCGCCGCCTCGCGCAGCGCCCAGGCCAGCGCGCCCTCCCCGGCCGGGGTGAGGCCCTCGATCCGGTCGGGCACGTGCAGCCGGGCCGAGACGCCCGCCGCGGCCAGCGCGCTGCGGGCCGAGGCGACCTCGGCGGCCATGGTGGGGCGCCGGTAGCCGCTGACCGCCTCGCGCACGTCCACCAGCGCCTGGCGGCTGACCGACTCGATGTCGGCGACCTGCTGGGCGGCGTCCCGCGGCCGGTCCGGCAGCATCCGTCCGGCCAGTTCGCTCTTCAGGGTGATCAGCGACAGCGAGTGCCCGAGCAGGTCGTGCAGGTCGCGGGCGAGCCGCAGCCGCTCCTCGGTCGCGGCCAGCTGCGCCACGGTGTCCCGGGCGGAGCGCAACTCCCGCATGGTCCGGACGAGCTGCTGCACGCCGATCATCGCGAAGCCGCCGAGCAGGGCGGGCACCAGCAGCGACGGGTAGAGCGTGCCGTGCGGATCGACGACCGCCCCGGTCGCGGCGAGCAGCGCCGCCGAGAGCGGGACCGCCCACCGCGAGTCCTTGCCGGGCAGCGCCGCCCCGCACGCCACCCCCACGTACACGAACAGCACCAGCCAGTTCTTGCCGAGCAGGGCCGACAGCGCCAGTGCCAAGGAGGCGAGCGCGACCAGCAGGGCGTACACCCAGGGCTGGGGCGGCCCGGGGTTGTTGGTGCGGAAGAAGGCCAGCACCAGGTACCCGGCGACGAACACGATCAGGCCGAAGGCGGCCGGGACGGCGGCGGCGAGCGAGTGGCCGCCGTCGGCCAGGTCGCTCACCGGGGAGGCCAGGTAGAGCAGCCAGATGCCGATCCACATCAGCTTGATCATCGCCTGCCTGCGGTTCTCCGGCGGCCGGCCCATCGGGCTGGTGTCGGCGTCCTCCACCTCCTGCCGCCACTTCGGCCACGGCTCGCCGCCGTCCTCGGCTACGGCGCCGGGACCGCCGCCCCGCCGGGCGCCGTCCCCGGCGCGGCGGCGCCACCACTCGCCGGTCATACGGTCACGCCTTCCGGGTGTCCTTGCGGTAGAGCCAGGCCGCCGCCCCCGCGAAGAGCAGCAGGTAGACGACGAGGACGCTGACGTCCTTGACGTGCGGGGCGTTCCCCACCTCGATCGCCTGGCTCAGGGCCACGTACGGCCGCGCCGGGAGGTAGCCGGCGAGGTTCTGCAACCACTGCGGGAAACTGTAGATCGGCACCCACAGGCCGCCCAGGACCGCCAGGCCGAAGTAGAACAGCATGGAGATCGGCCGGGCCACGTCGGCGGTGGCCAGATAGCCGATCGCCACCCCGAGCGCGGCGAAGACCAGGCTGCCCGCCCAGGTGCTGAAGGCGATCGCCACCCACTGCCAGGTGTCCATCCGGACGCTCTTCACGAGTCCGCCGATCAGCAGCACGACCAGGATCGACGGCAGGCTCACCGTGGCCGCCGACGCCACCTTCGCGGTGACGTAGCCGCGGCCGGGCAGCGCGGTCAGCCGCAGCTGCCGCACCCAGCCCTTCTCCCGCTCCCGCGCGATCCGTTCGGCGTTGCCCATCAGCACCGCCGTCATCGCGCCGAACGCGGCCATCGAGACCATCAGGTAGGCCACCGCCGACAGCCCGTGGTCGCCGACGGTGTCGCTCTTCTTGTAGCTCAGGCTGATCGCCAGGAAGAGGAACGCCGGGTAGAGCACCGAGAAGAACATGAACTTGCGGTTCCGCAGGGTGCGGGTGATCTCCAGCCGGATCAGCGTCGTCATCGCTGCCCTGCCTCCTCTGCGTTGGTCGCCGCGTCGGTGATGGCGAGGAACGCCTGCTCCAGACCGAGCCCGGCGACCTCGAGGTTGCGCGGGTACAGGCCGAGCCCGTACACCGCGTGCATGGTGGCGTCCGCGTCGTTGGAGCGGATGCGTACGGTCGGGCCGGTCACGTCCAGGCCCACCACGTTCGGCAGGGCGCCGAGCGCCTGCTCGTCGATCCCGTCGGCCAGGTCGAAGGTGATCCGGCGGGCCCCCGCGCGCGCCTTGATCTCCGCCGCCGTGCCGTCCGCGATCAGCCGGCCCCGGTGCAGGACCAGCACGCGGTCCGCGATCGCGTCCGCCTCCTCCAGGTAGTGGGTGGCGAACAGCACGGTGCGGCCCTGGTCGACCTGCGCACGCATCGTCGCCCAGAACGCCTGCCGCGCGCTCACGTCCATGCCCGTGGTCGGCTCGTCGAGCACGATCAGGTCGTTCGCGCCGGCCGTGGCCATCGCGAACCGGACCCGCTGCTCCTGGCCGCCGGAGAGCTTGTTCACCTTCCGGTCCCGGATGTCGGTGAGGTCGGCGGCGGCCAGCACCTGGTCCACCGGGTACGCCTTCGGGTGCAGGTCGCAGGCGAGCCCCACCAGCTCGCGCACCGTGACCTCCTCCATCAGCCCGCCGCTCTGCAGCATCGCGCCGACCCGGCCCTTGGCGATCGCCTGCGTCGGGCTGGTGCCGAACACCTTCACCTCCCCGCGGTCGGCGTTCTTCAGCCCGAGGAGCAGGTCGAGCGCGGTGGACTTGCCGGCGCCGTTGGGCCCCAGCAGCGCCACCGTCTCGCCGGGGTGCAGCTCCAGGCTCACCTCGGCGACCGCCTGGACGGCCCCGAAACTCCTGCTCACGTCCCGGAAGCTCACCACGGGTTGCCCCGGGCCGCCGGCCCCGTCCTGCTGTTGCGTGGTCGTGCTCACTGATGCTGCGGTCATGGCACCACTGTGGTCCGAGGGGGAGGCCCGGCGGCAGTGTGTACGGTCGTGACATCCGCATGACAGATGTCATACGGCGCCGCTGACGCGAACGGCTCCCCGCCGGTTTCCGGTTCGCCCCGGCCGGTTCCCGGACCGCCCCCCGGTCGGCCCATATGGTGCGTGACCTGGCCCGCGGGCCCTCGTTGAGCGGGCATGACCAGCGCCGAGCCCCTGCCGATCCCCATCGCCGCGGCCCTGGAGGCGGCGAGCGCGGGGAACACCGAGGACTTCCTTGCCGCGTTCGCGCCGGACGGGGCCGTGGACGACTGGGGCCGGATCTTCCGCGGCCACGACGCGGTCCGGGAGTGGAGCGACGCCGAGTTCATCGGCAAGCAGGTCACCCTGCGGGTCACCGGCACCCGCACCGAAGGCGACACCACGACGGTCTCCGCCGAGGTCGGCGGCAACGGCTTCAACGGCCCCTCCGACTTCGCCTTCACCGTCTCCGACAACCACATCGCCCTCATGCGCATCACCGGGTGACGCCGCTCCCGGGCCGGACCCCGCCGAGCGGAGCCGCTACCCTGCCGGGGTGACGGGGATGATCCGAGTGCTGCTGGCCGACGACCAGTCGATGGTCAGGGAGGCGCTGGCCACGCTGCTCGGGCTGGAGGCGGACATCGAGGTCGTCGCGCAGGTGGCGCGGGGCGACGAGGTGGTGGCCGCCGTGCTGGAGCACCGGCCGGACGTGGCGCTGCTGGACATCGAGATGCCCGGGATGACCGGGATCGAGGCGGCGGGGCTGCTCCGGAAGGCGGCGCCCGGGGTGAAGGTCGTCATCGTGACCACCTTCGGCCGGCCCGGATACCTGCGGCGCGCGATGGAGTCGGGGGCGGAGGCGTTCCTCGTGAAGGACGCGCCCGCCGCGCAACTCGCCGACGCGGTACGGCGGGTGCTCCAGGGGGAGCGGGTGATCGACCCCTCGCTGGCCGCGGCCGCGCTGGCCGAGGGCGCGGACCCGCTGACCGGGCGGGAGCGGGAAGTGCTCAACGCCGCCGCCGACGGTTCGGTGAACGCGGAGATCGCCCGGCGGCTGCTGCTGTCCGAGGGCACGGTGCGCAACTACCTCTCCACCGCGATCCAGAAGACCGGCGCGCGCAACCGGGCGGAGGCCGTCCTCATCGCCCGCGAGAAGGGGTGGCTGTGACCCGCCCGGCCGCCCCGTGCGGTCGGTTCGGGGACCACCTCTCGCTGGTGGGTCGCGCGCGGTTCTCCCGCAGTTCTTCGCCTGGGTGGGGGCGCCCCGGCGGGCACCGGGGGAGCGCCCCCACGCGCCCCTGAATCTGCTCGGCTCCTCCCCGAAGGGAAGGTCAGTTGAGCCGGGCCCGCGCGGCACGCGCCTGCGTGCGGATGGTCGCCGCGGTCTCCGGGTCGAACGAGCCGATCACCTCGGCGTATTCCTCCATCTCTGCCGCGCCGCCGAGGAAGTCGCCCATCTGGACGAGGACCTGGGCCCGTTCGTAGCGCAGGCGGGCCGGATGGCGGGGGAGGAGCAGCGTCAGGTCGAGGGTCCACAGCTGGACGGGGAGGCGCTCGGGCCGGGGCGCGGCCCAGGCCCGGATGTTGTTGAGCACGCGGCGGACGATGTCCAGCGTGTCGGCCGGCGCGGGCGCGGCCATCGCGCGGCCGCCCGCCCCCGTACCGGATCGGATGCCGCCGACCGAGCCCGACATGAGCCGTTCGGCGTCCGGCCCGGACAGCACGCGGCCCGCGTCGAAGGGGTCGACCAGGACGTACGGCGCCGGGCCGTTGTCGAACTCGGCGCCGAACTCCGCGCCGAACTCCGCTCCGTGCGGCTCCAGTTCGCCGAGCGCCACCACGAAGTGCCCCGGCAGCCCCACCCCGTGCACCGGCGCCCCCGCGCGCCGCGCCACCTCCATCCACACCACCGACAGCAGGATCGGCAGCCCGCGCCGCCGTCGCAGCACCTCCTGGAGCAGCGACGACGACAGCAGCCCGTAGTCCGCGGGCGTGCCGTGGAAGCCGTGCCCGGCGCCCAGCACCCGCCTGAGCGCCTGGGCCCAGTCCTGCGGCGTGGTGGAGCCGTACGGGAGCAGCCCGGCGAGCCGGTCCAGTTCGATCTGGGCCAGGTCCGCCACCGGGCCGTCCAGCGCCGGGTCCGCCTCCGCGCCGATCAGCAGGCACAACTCCGCCAGGTCGGGCCGCTCCTCGCGGGCGGCCGCGGCGAACCGTTCGCGTACCGAAGCCGTCATGCCGGGGGGCGCCGGTAGTGGTAGCCGTGGTGGTCGGTGAAGCCGAGCCGGTCGTAGAGCGCGCGGGCGGCCGCGTTGTCCGCCTCGACCTGGAGGTACGCGGCGGTCGCCCCCTCGTCGTACGCCCGCCGGGCGAGCGCGCCCATCACGGCGGTGGCCAGGCCGCGCCGGCGCTGGTCCGGTGCCACCTCGACGGCGCCGAACAGCGCCCAGGGCCCCTCGACCACGGCCCGGCCGATCGCGCCCGGCGCGGTGGCGAACCAGACCGACGGCCCGCCCGAGACCACCTGGAGCGCGGCGTCGGCGAGTTCGCCGGTGCGGTGGTACGAGGCGAGCCAGGCCGCGTCCGGGGTGCGCGACAGCTCCACCGGGCGGCCGGCGGCCTTCGCCAGGGACGTCAACGGCGCGAGCGGGGCGGTACGGACCAGGGTGTCCGCCTCGCGCACCCACCCCGCGCGGTCCAACTCCACCACGTAGGGCGAGGAGTCCGGCACCTGGAACAGCGGCACGAGCCCGCGCTCCTGGTACCACCGTGTCACCGCGGCGAGCGCTTCCGCCGGCGGCATCCCCGGGTCGCCCGTCAACAGCACGGAGTTCGCGCGGCGGGTGAAACCGCCCGCCGCGCGCAGCACCCAGCCGCCCAGCGGCGCCGACTCCACCGGCGGCCAGGCCCGCGACGCCACCGCCTCGATCTCCTCGGCCGTCACCGCGGGCACTCCCGGCCTGCTCCGGCCCCTGTCACGCCGCTCCGGAGCGGGCGGCACCACCTTCCCCGCCACCAGTGTCTCCTCCTCGATCCGCACCGTCTCTCCGGTCCGCCGAGTGACGCAGACCACTCCCGTATTCCAGGATGCGAGAACACCGACCGTATCGGTGAACATAGGATGCCCGTCGGCGACCTCGACCAACTGCCGGACCGAGACGCGTTTTCCCACGTCAGCGGGGGTAATGTGGATTTCGAGTCGAGCTCCGGACGAGAAAACCCCTCGCATGCCTGCCCCTCCTGTTCGGAACGTGCCCAGGAACGGAGATACTAGGTGTGGGCATCGACGACGCCGCGCTCCCGCGCGAGATGAGCCCTACCGAGGAGGAACGACAGCGTGACCTACGTCATCGCGCAGCCTTGTGTCGACGTCAAGGACAAGGCGTGCATCGAAGAGTGCCCGGTCGACTGCATTTACGAGGGCTCCCGGTCCTTGTACATCCATCCGGACGAGTGTGTCGACTGCGGCGCGTGTGAGCCGGTCTGCCCGGTGGAGGCGATCTTCTACGAGGACGACACCCCGGAGGAGTGGAAGGACTACTACAAGGCGAACGTGGAGTTCTTCGACGAACTCGGCTCGCCCGGTGGCGCCTCGAAGCTGGGTCTGATCGAGCGCGACCACCCCTTCATCGCGGAACTGCCCCCGCAGAACCAGTGACCCGGTGACAACCCCCCGGGGCTGACACCGCCGGGCCCCGTCCGGCAGCGCACCGCTGCCGGCACGGGGCCCGGTGTTCTGCGCCGCCCGCACGAACCACCCTGCGAGAGTGAGCACGTTGAGCATCTCCGCCCGCCTTCCGGTCTTCCCGTGGGACCGCCTGGAGCCGTACAAGGCCACGGCGGCCGCGCACCCCGACGGTGTGGTCGACCTGTCCGTGGGCACCCCGGTGGACCCCGTCCCCGAGGTGATCCGGCAGGCGCTGACCGCCGCCGCGGACAGCCCCGGCTACCCGCTCACCTACGGCACGGCCGCGCTGCGCGAGGCCGCCGCGCACTACCTGCGCACGTGGCACGGCGTCAGCGGCGCGGACCCGGCGCACATCCTGCCGCTGATCGGCTCCAAGGAACTCGTCGGCTGGCTGCCCACCTTGCTCGACCTGCGCGAGGGCGACCAGGTCGGCTACCCTGCGCTCGCCTACCCGACCTACGAGATCGGGGCGCTCATCGCCCGGGCCGAAGCGGCCGGCTACGACGACCCGGTCACCGATCTCGACCCGGCCCGCACCCGGCTGCTCTGGCTCAACAGCCCCTCCAACCCGACCGGTCGGGTGCTGTCCGCCGCCGAACTGCGCCGGATCGTGACCTGGGCGCGCGAGCACGGCATCCTCGTCGTCTCCGACGAGTGCTACATCGAACTCGGTTGGGAGGGCACCGAGCCGGTCTCGGTCCTGCACCCCGACGTGTGCGGCGACACCCACGACGGCCTGCTCGCCGTCCACTCCCTGTCCAAGCGGTCCAACTTCGCCGGGTACCGGGGAGCTTTCCTCGCCGGCGACCCCGCGGCCGTCGCCGAACTCCTCGCGGTGCGCAAGCACGCCGGGATGATCGTGCCGCAGCCGGTGCAGGCGGCGATGGTCGCGGCCCTGGGCGACCGCGAGCACGCGGTCGACCAGAAGGCGCGCTACGCCCGGCGCCGGGCCGCGCTGCGCACCGCCTTCGAGGCCGCCGGGTTCCGGGTCGAGCACAGCGAGGCCAGCCTCTACCTGTGGGCCACCCGCGACGAGGACTGCTGGCAGACCGTCGGGGACCTGTCCAAGCAGGGCATCCTCGTCGCCCCCGGCGAGTTCTACGGCCCCACCGGGCAGAACTTCGTCCGTATCGCCTTCACAGCGACGGACGAGCGGGTGGCCGCCGCGGTGGAACGGCTCGGCTGACCCTCCGGGGTGGTGCGTTCCGTCGGGTGAGGGACCACCTGGTGGTGGGTTGCGCGCGCGGTTCCCAGTGCCCCTGGACTCGCCCGGGTACTCCCGGGGCGCCCGGGCGGGTCGGGGCGGGAACTACCGCGCGACGGTGATCCGTACCAGCGTGTCCACGGCCGGCGCGGAAGCACCCTTGGTTCCGGACGGGTCCGACGTCTTCTGCCACCCCTTGCCGGACTTCTTCGCCTGCCAGCGCATGTCCCCGAAGCTCACCTGCTCCACCTTCAGGTCGTGCGCGTGCGCCACCGCCCACTGCGCCAGCGCCCAGCCGCGCTGCTTGCCGGCGCCGGTCGTGGAACCGCCCGGCGGCACCGACGGCACCGCCACGGTGCGCGGGTCGCTGTCGTCCCGCGGCCGCACCTGGCTGCCGAACTCCCGCTTCAGCAGGGCCGTCACCTTCTCGGTGTCGCCCAGCCGCCCGCCGGCGCTGTACGCGGTGTTCGCGCCGGTGGTGCAGCTCAGCGCCGCCTCGTCGCGCCCGGTCAGCGCGGCGGCCACCATCGTGGCGTCCGTCTCGTGCTGCGCGTACGCCTCCGGGTAGCCGCTGCGCTGCACCCGCTGCGCGGCCACGGTCACCGGCAGCCGGGTGTAGTTCGGGATCTTCACCAGGCTGTCGAAGAACGCGTTCGACGCGTACACCGGGTCCTGGATCTGCTGGGCGGTGCCCCATCCCTGCGAGGGGCGCTGCTGGAAGAGGCCGAGCGAGTCGCGGTCCCCGGTGTCGAGGTTCACCAGCCGGGACTCCTGCATCGCCGTGGCGAGCGCTATCGTCAGCGCGCGCTCGGGCAGGCCGCGCGAGATCGACACGGCCGCGATCGTCGCGGCGTTCGCGGCCTGGTCCTGGTCGAGGGTCAGGTCGTTGCCGTCGGTCTTCACGGTGCAGCCGGCGGCCGCCGGGTTCTCGTGGTTCTCGAAGCGGTACGCGAGGTAGCCCGCGAGGGCCAGCAACACGATGAAACCGGCGGCGAACCGCAGGCCGCAGCCGCGGCCGCGCTTCTCTTCTTTGCTCGCTGGGGACGGCGACTCGGGCACGGCCGAACCCTACCGAATGTGAGCGCCCCGATCCGCCGGGTCGCCCCGTCAGGTCGGTCCAGGGACCCACCTGCCGGTGGGAGCCCGTCGCTGGGGGCACCCCCTCCGGGGGAGTCTCCCGCGCCCCTGCCCGTGTGCGGCTCCTCCCGTCGCACCCGCGGGCACCGCCTACGCTGGCGGGATGGGAACCGTGTTGGACTTGGAGCAGGACGTCGCCGGGTTGACAGCTCAGCTCGTGGACGTGGAATCGGTGAGCCGGGCGGAGGGAGAGCTGGCCGACCTGGTGGCCGCGGCGCTGGCGGCGCAACCGCATCTGCGGGTGGACCGGGACGGAAACGCGGTGGTGGCCAGGACCGAGCTCGGCCGTACCGAACGGGTCGTGCTGGCCGGCCACTTGGACACCGTCCCGATCGCCGACAACCTGCCGTCGCGGCTGGACGCCGACGGCGTGCTGTGGGGCTGCGGCACCTCGGACATGAAGGCGGGCGTCGCGGTCCAGCTCAAACTCGCCGCCGGACTGCGGGAGCCCAACCGCGACCTCACCTTCGTGTTCTACGACGCCGAGGAGATCGCCGCCGAGTTCAACGGGCTCAAGCGCCTCGCCGAGCGCCATCCGGAGTGGCTCGCCGGGGACTTCGCGGTGCTGATGGAACCGACCGACGGCCGGGTGGACGGCGGCTGCCAGGGCACGCTCCGGGTCCGGGTGCAGACCACCGGCCGCCGCGCGCACTCCGCCCGCAGCTGGCTGGGCGAGAACGCCATCCACAAGGCCGCGCCGATCCTGGCCCGGCTGGCGGCGTACGAGCCGCGCCGGGTGGAGATCGACGGCCTGGTCTACCCGGAGGGCCTCAACGCGGTGCTGATCGAGGGCGGCCACGCCGGGAACGTGATCCCGGACACCTGCGCGGTCACCGTCAACTACCGCTTCTCCCCTGACCAGAGCGAGGCCGAGGCGCTGGACCGGGTGCGCGAGGTCTTCGACGGCTTCGAGGTGGTGCTCACCGACAGCGCCCCGGGCGCGCTGCCCGGCCTGTCCCAGCCGGCCGCGGCCGCGTTCGTCGCGGCGATCGGCACCCCGCCGGCGGCGAAGGAGGCGTGGACGGACGTGGCCCGCTTCTCCGCGCTCGGCGTGCCCGCGGTGAACTACGGCCCGGGCGACCCCACCCTCGCCCACACCCGCGAGGAGAACGTCCGGATCGCCGCCGTCCAGGAGGCCGAGCGCAAGCTGCGGGAGTGGCTCACCCCATAGTCCGGGCGGTCCGAGCAACCGAACTGGGGTGCGCGCGCATCCTCCCATCCGCCATGGTGTGATCGGATACGCCCGATCCGGGCGAAGTTCGGGGGGAGAGGACACGGTCATGGGGCTGACCAGCACGTGGTTCGCCGTGGTGCTCCTGATCGCGGCGGTCGGCGCGGTGGTGGCCGCGCTCCTGCTGTGGGCGAGGGTGCGCGGCCCCCGCGTGGTGCGCACCGTGGCCCGGGTGGGCATGATCCTGCTCTGCCAGGCCACCGCGATCTGCCTGATGATGGTCCTGGTGAACAACCAGTACGGCTTCTACGCCTCCTGGGCCGACCTACTCGGCGACGCCAACAGCGGCGGTGGCGGCACCGCCTCCGCCGCCCACCCGGCCGTGACGCCCGCCGTACCCGACTACCACGTGGTGTTCGGCTCGTACTCCGCGGGATTCCGCCGCGCCACGGTGCGCGGCTGGCACTCCGGCAGCAAGGGCGAGGTGATCGTCTGGCTGCCGCCGCAGTACACCGCGAAGGGGTACGCCCACACCCGCTTCCCGGTGATCGAGGTGCTGCACGGCATACCCGGCACGCCGCACAGCTTCCTGCGCGGCATGCGGATCGGCCGGATCATGGCCGGCGAGATCGCGGCGGGCCGGGCCGAACCCGCGATCCTGGTGCTGCCCACGATCACCCCGGACCGGGTGGACACCGGCTGCGCGGACGTGCCGGGCAAGAGCAAGGTCGCCACCTGGCTCACCGACGACGTGCCGACCACCGTCGCGGCCAACTTCCGTACCCTGCCCGGCCCCGCCGGCTGGGCGGTGATGGGCATATCCACCGGCGGCTACTGCGCGGCCCGGCTCGCCCTGGACTACCCGCACCGGTTCGCCGCCGCGGCCGCGCTCGCACCCGACGACCCGGCCCACGGGGTGCGCAACCCGCTGTGGCTGGCCCGCAACAGCCGCCCGGCGGCCCACATCCTGGTCGAGTCCAGCCTCCAGGACCGGGAGAGCCCGCCGAAGTTCGCCGACGCGATCGCCGACGCGGTACGGCCGCCCGGCACCGTCAGCACCGTCCAGCTGACCGCGGGCGGGCACAACTGGAAGACCTGGAGCCGGATGTTCCCCGGCGCCCTGACCTGGCTCAGCGGGCGGCTGGAAGCGCCGCGAGCGGTGCCTTTGGCACCGTCGACGGCACCCTGATGCGTACGCTGCGGGTATGACAACAGACGCAACCGACTCCGACGACGCGGGTGGGAACGCCGGTGACTGGCAGGACGCAGCAGCCGCGGCCAACGCCGCCGCCGAGGGCCGCCCGGAGGGCAAGGGCTGGCCGGAACGGCACACCGGGCCGGTGATCCGCCGACGTGGACAGGTGCTCTCCGGCACCACCGACCAGCGCCTGCTGGACAGCCGCGGCGCCACCGACTGGGTGCACAGCGACCCGTGGCGGGTGCTGCGTATCCAGTCCGAGTTCGTGGAGGGCTTCGGCGCGCTCGCCGAACTCGGCTCGGCGGTCAGCGTGTTCGGCTCCGCCCGCACCCCGGTCGACTCCCGCGAGTACGACGCCGGGGTCCGGATCGGCCGCGCCCTCGCGGAGGCCGGCTTCGCGGTCATCACCGGCGGCGGCCCCGGCGCCATGGAAGCGGCCAACAAGGGCGCGCTGGAGGCCGGCGGGGTCTCCGTCGGCCTCGGCATCGAGCTGCCCTTCGAGCAGGGGCTCAACCCCTACGTCGACATCGGCGTCAACTTCCGCTACTTCTTCGTCCGCAAGACCATGTTCGTCAAGTACGCCCGCGGGTTCGTGGTGCTGCCCGGCGGATTCGGCACCCTCGACGAGCTCTTCGAAGCGCTCACGCTCGTCCAGACCAAGAAGGTCACCCGCTTCCCGATCGTCCTCTTCGGCACCGAGTACTGGGGCGGGCTGGTCTCCTGGGTCCGCCAGACCCTCGTCGCCGAGGGCAAGGCGTCCCCCGCCGACCTCGAACTCTTCCACGTCACCGACGACGTCGACGACGCGGTCGAAAGGGTCACCAAGGAAAGCGCGTAAGCGGGGCGCCCCTGACCCACCCCGGAGGGTCAGGCGAGCCCCCTCCGGGCCACCCGGGGTTCGCTCGCACCGGAGATCGCCGCGACCATCTCCAGGACCTGCCGGGTCTCCGGCACTTCGTGGACCCGGTACACCTGCGCCCCCAGCCACGCCGACACCGCGGTGGTCGCGAGCGTGCCGATCAGCCGCTCCTTGACCGGCCGGTCCAGCGTCTCCCCGACGAAGTCCTTGTTGGACAGGGAGACCAGCACCGGCCACCCGGTGGCCGTCATCTCGGGCAGCCGCCGGGTCGCCTCCAGCGAGTGCCGGGTGTTCTTGCCGAAGTCGTGCCCGGGGTCGATGAGGATGCCGTCGCGCCGCACCCCCAGCTTCTCGGCGCGCTCGGCGAGCCCGACGGTGACCCGGAGGATGTCGGCCATCACGTCGTCGTAGCCGATCCGGTGCGGCCGGGTCCGCGGCCGCACCCCGCCCGCGTGGGTGCACACCAGCCCCACCCCGTACCGCGCGGCCACCTCGGCCAGTTCGGGATCGACCCCGCCCCACGCGTCGTTGAGCAGGTCGGCGCCCTCCTCGCAGACGGCCCGCGCCACCTCGTGCCGCCAGGTGTCCACGCTGATCACCACGTCGGGGTGGCGGCGCCGCACCTCCGCGACGAACCGGACGGTGCGCCGGATCTCCTCGTCCGCCGACACCTCCTCGCCCGGCCCCGCCTTGACCCCGCCGATGTCGACGATCGCGGCACCCTCGGCGATCACCCGCGCGACCCGTTCGAGCGCCGGCTCGTCGGTGAAGGTGGCGCCCTGGTCGTAGAACGAGTCGGGCGTCCGGTTCACGATCGCCATGATCACCGGCTCCCGCTCACCGAATTCCCGGCTGCCCAGCCGAAGTCCCACGGTCACTCCTCATCTCAGACTCATGCGATCGTGGCACGATCGTGCCTGACATGGAGGACCCGCCGATCCGGACGGCAGGTCCCTGGGCCGTACCCCGGGAGTATCGACGTGTTCTGGTTCATGCTCATCGCGCTCGTCGCGGTGGTCGCCGCGGTGGCGCTGGCCGTACTCGGCGACGGCGGCGCGCTCAAGGACTCCCAGCCCGACCGGCTCGAGGACCGGCTGCCTCCCGACCGCCCGCTGGTCCGCGCCGACGTGGACGCGGTCCGGCTGCCGGTGGGCCTGCGCGGCTACCGCATGCTCGACGTGGACGAGGTGCTGGAGCGGCTCGGCGCGGAGCTGGCCGAACGCGACGCCCGCATCGCCGAGCTGGAGGCCCACCTCGCCGGCGCCCACGCCGGCGCGCACCGCTACGACACCTCCGCCGCGCCGGGCACGTCCCCCCAGACCGCCCCCGGCGCCCCGTACGGGAGCGGCGGCGGCAACGGGCAGGGATACGGCCACGGATACGGTGGCGGGCCCGGCAGCGGCTACGCAGAGCCCGCCGCCCGTCCCGACCGGCCGGTGGCCGGCCCCGACGACCTCCCGGGCGGCACGGGTGAGTGACGGCACCGCCATCCCCGGCCCCGACGGCCTGCTCCGCTGCCCCTGGGGCCTGTCCACCCCCGACTACCTGGCGTACCACGACGAGGAGTGGGGCAAGCCGGTGCACGGCGACGACGCCCTCTTCGAGCGGATCTGCCTGGAGGCCTTCCAGTCCGGGCTGTCGTGGATCACGATCCTGCGCCGCCGCGAGACCTTCCGCGCCGCCTTCCGGCACTTCGCCATCGACAAGGTCGCCGCGTTCACCGACGAGGACCGGACCCGGCTGCTCGCCGACCCCGGGATCATCCGCAACCGCGCCAAGGTCGACGCCGCGATCTCCAACGCCGCCGCCGCCCGCGAGGTCCGCGACACCTACGACGGCGGCCTGGACGCCCTCGTCTGGTCCTTCGCCCCGGACCCCGCGAGCCGCCCCGCCCCGCGCACCCTCTCCGACGTCGCGGCCACCACCCCCGAGTCCACCGCGCTCTCCAAGGACCTGAAGAAACGCGGCTTCCGCTTCGTGGGCCCGACCACCGCGCACGCCCTGATGCAGGCGTGCGGCCTGGTCAACGACCACCTGGCGGACTGCACGGCCCGCTGACCCGACCGTCGCCCCGGCCACTCGGCGCCCCTCGGGTCAGCGCCCTTCGGGTCAGCGCCCCTCGAACCTCGGCTTCCGCTTCGCGACGAACGCCGAGACCGCCTCACGGTGGTCCGCCGACGCCCCCGCCCGCGCCTGGAGGGTGTCCTCGTGGGCGAGCGACTCCTCCAGCGTGTGCGACGCCCCGTACGCCAGCGCCTCCTTCATCGCGGCGTACGCGACGGTCGGGCCGTCGGCGAGCGCCCGGGCCACCGCGACCGCGGCCTGGGCCAGCGCGGGTGCCGGAAGCACCTGGTGCACCAGGCCGAGCGCCAGCGCCTCCTGCGCGGGCACCGGCCGCGGGAACATCAGCAGCTCCGCGGCCCGCGCCTGGCCGACCAGCCGCGGCAGCGTCCACGACATCCCGGAGTCCGTGGACAGCGCCACCCCGGCGAACGCGGTGGTGAAGGACGCCGTGTCCGCGGCGAGCCGGTAGTCCGCGGCGAACGCGAACCCCGCGCCCGCCCCGGCCGCCACCCCGTTGACCGCGGCGACCACCGGCTTGGGCATGGTGGCCAGGGCGGTGACGATCGGGTTGTAGTGCTCGGCGACCGTCGCCAGGCCGCCGCCCGACTCCAGGATGCCGACGTGCTCCTTGAGGTCCTGTCCGACGCAGAACGCCCGGCCGGTCGCGGTGAGCAGCACGGCGCGCACCGCCTCGTCGGAGCCCGCGGTCCGCAGCGCCTCGCGCAACGCGTTCTTCGTATTCGTGTCGAGTGCGTTCATGGCCTCCGGTCGGTTCAGGGTGACCGTCGCCAAGCCGTCCTCGACCTCGTACAGCACGCTCTCGCCCATGCCAGAACCCCTTCGTCGCGGCAAGTGTCCTGGCCAGGATGCCGGACCCGATGAGGGTCCGACATGTGACGTACATCAAACCGCGCCAGGCCCGGAAGCGGCCCGACCCGGCGAAATAGCCGGGTTTGGGGGATCGGAATGTACAACGGAGTGCTACGGCTATTGGTCATCAGGTCGACTGATGCGGGATAATGGCCGAGAACCAATGTGTTCGAGTCCGAGCTGGTTTCAGGAAGGGGAACGAGCATGGCGGCCATGAAGCCGCGGACGGGTGACGGCCCGCTCGAGGTGACCAAGGAGGGGCGGAGCATCATCATGCGCGTTCCGCTGGAGGGCGGCGGGCGGCTGGTAGTAGAGCTGACCCCGGACGAGGCGGACGCCCTGGGCGATGCGCTGAAGAAGGCCATCGTCTGAGACCAGCGGTCCCGAATCGTCACGGCCACGTACGTCCCACGTACGTGGCCGTGCTCATGCGCGGCGGATGGCGCAGAGGAGGCCGTCGTCCGTGGGCAGCAGGACCGGGGCCAGCCGCGGGCTGTCCCGGACCGCCCGCATCAGGTCGCGCAAGTGCAGGGACTCGGCGTCCTGGTGGGAGGCGTCCAGCGCGCGGCCCTGGGCGAAGGCGCCCTCGAAGCAGAGCACGCCGCCGGGGCGCAGCAGCCGCAGCGACTCGTCGAGGTAGTCCAGGCACTCCAGCCGGTCGGCGTCGCAGAAGACCAGGTCGTACCCGCCGTCGGTGAGGCGGGGCAGCACGTCGAGGGCGCGGCCGCAGATGAAGCGGGCCCGGTTGGCGGCGACCCCGGCCTCGCGGTACGCCTCGCGGGCGAGCTGCTGGCGGTCGGGTTCGGAGTCCACGGTGGTCAGCACCCCGTCGGGCCGCATGCCGCGCAGCAGGTGGATGCCGGAGACGCCGGTGCCGGTGCCGATCTCGACCACGGACTTCGCGTCGCAAGCCCCGGCGAGCAGTCGCAGGGCCGCGCCGGTGCCGGGGGAGACCGCGCGCAGCCCCTCCGTACGCGAGCGGGCGCGGGCGCGTATCAAGGCGTCGTCCTCGGCGACGAAGGCGTCCGCGAACGCCCAGCTCGCCTGCCGGTTGCCGGTAATGGCCGCTCCCCTTGTCCGGTGTTCTCCTTGCAATTGCGCCGCCCGGGCGACTGTATCCGTTGCCGCCGGGAACCTGCTGATGGGACCGGGCGTTAGAGAACACGGGTGGCAACAGCCCCCCGCGGGGATGGAGCGGCAGCCCCCTCTCCGCTTTGGCAACAGCGCACTTATCCGGAGCTAACGGGCGAGGTGGATATGGTAGGGGCTCTACTGGAGACCACCAGAGCCGACAGGGGAGGTGCGGCTGCGGCCGGTGACCGAGGAATGCTCGACCGCTTCCGAAAGTCCGCCGGACAGCCGAAATCCGTGACCGACACAGCTGATGACCGTTCACCCAGGACCGACTCCGCGACCGCGACGTTCGCTACCGACGGAGACGGCCAGACGTGGACGCCTCCTTCCTGGGAGGAGATCGTCAGCACGCACAGTGCCCGGGTGTACCGGCTGGCCTACCGCCTGACCGGGAACCAGCACGACGCGGAAGACCTCACCCAGGAGGTCTTCGTGCGGGTCTTCCGCTCCCTGTCCACCTACACGCCCGGCACTTTCGAGGGCTGGCTGCACCGCATCACCACGAACCTCTTCCTGGACATGGTGCGGCGCCGGCAGCGCATTCGTTTCGACGCTCTCGGCGACGACGCGGCTGAGCGGCTGCCCAGCCGCGAGCCGTCCCCCGCGCAGCACTTCAGCGACACCCACTTCGACGCGGACGTCCAGCAGGCGCTGGACACCCTCGCGCCGGAGTTCCGGGCCGCCGTGGTGCTCTGCGACATCGAGGGACTGTCGTACGAGGAGATCGCCGCGACCCTCGGGGTGAAACTCGGCACCGTGCGAAGCCGCATCCACCGCGGCCGCTCGCACCTGCGCAAGGCTCTGGAGCACCGGGCGCCCGGAGCGCGCCCGGCGCCCGCGTTCGCTGCCACCGCGTCCAAACCCCTGGAGGGCGGGAGAGCGTGAGCAGCAGCGGTTCAGGCGAGCAGCACCGTCCCCAACGTCCTGCACCCGCCGAGCAGCACCTCGGTGACCGACTTTCCGCCTTCGTCGACGGCGAGCTGACGGACGACAGCCGGGACCGGGTGCTGGCCCATCTCGCGACATGTACGCAGTGCAAGGCCGCCGCCGCCGAGCAGCGCCGGCTCAAGAGCGTGATCGCCGGCTCGGAGCTGCCGGCCATATCGGCCGGTCTGCTGGCGCGGCTACAGGGACTGCCGGCCATGGACGGCCAGGACGGCCCCGGTGGCCCGGCGCGGCCCGAGGGCCTGTCGGCCGACGAGGCGGGCAGCGTCGGCCACCGTCGCGGCCCGTTCGACGGCGGCTTCTTCGGCTCGCGGCCGACGGTTCCCGACTCGGTGCTCTCCGACCCCGGCAGGTCCGACACCGGTCGCCCCGGCTCCGGCCTGGCCCGATCAGGGGGCGCGCGGCGCGAGGAGTTCTCCTTCCTCGGCCCGGCCGCCGATCTGCTGCCGGCCGGTGACGGGCGCGGCCGCGGCTTCCGGGTCCACGACAGCACCTCCCGGGGCCGGCGTTTCGCCTTCGCCGCGGCCGGTGCCTTCTCGATGGCCGCGATCGCCATCGGCAGCGCGCTGCCGATGGAGGCGGCGATGGACAGCGGCGCCCGGCCGGACGACGGCCCCGCGGTCAGCCCGCTCAGCGCCGGCCAGGTCTCCGACACCCGCGGCACCATCCCGCGCGGCGTGCTCAGTTCGGACCGCGAGGAGCAGCGGCGCGAGCGGATCGTGGTCGCGTCGGCCACCTCCGTGCCGTTGATACCGCCGGTCCAGCAGGCGTCGAACGGCTCGTTCCCGCTGCGCTGAGCGGTGGTTCGGCGTCGGGCACCGCCCGGTGTCAGCGCAGGTCTTTACCGGGCGGCAGCATAGTGTTGGCCACAGCCACTCCCGTATCGCTTGCTCGGGCAGGTACCGTGAATTCCGCCGGTCCCTGCCCACGCCGGCCGTGGACGTCTCAAGGAGCTGCAAGGTGTTCTTCGACATAGGCCCGCTGGAGCTGGTCGCGATCGTGGTCCTTGCCGTGCTTGTCTTCGGCCCGGACAAGCTGCCGAAGCTGATCCAGGACGCCATGGCCTTCATCCGCAAGGTGCGGGAGTTCTCCGACAGCGCCAAGGAGGACATCCGCCGCGAGCTGGGGCCGGAGTTCAAGGACTTCGAGTTCGAGGACCTCAACCCGAAGACCTTCATCCGCAAGAACCTGATCAACAGCGAGAACGACGAGTACGGCCTCGGCGAGCTGAAGGACCTCGGCAAGAGCCTCGACCTGCGCAAGGACCTCACCGACGTCACCGACCTGCGCAAGGACATGGCGGAGGTCACCGACGCGGTCAACGGGGTCAGGACGGGCGTCAACGGCTCGTCCTCGTCGTCAGCCTCCGCGGGGACGGCTTCTTCCGGTGCCGGCTCCGCGGACTCCGGCGGCACCCCCGACCGGCTGAAGAAGCTGGGTCAGGACGAGCCGCCGCCGTACGACTCCGACGCGACCTGATCCGGGGAGCGTCAACCCGAATCCACGTTTTCACCCGATTGCATGGCCGTTGTCCGTGTGTTCGGCATCACCCCACGCCGTTTCGCGCCCCGAACCCGCCCATGGTCGGGCAAGATGGCATGTCGCCCAGGAGGGCGGTCATCGAGGAGGCGCGACCCATATGGAGACGAAGACCGGCACGCAACAGGGGGCGGTCGAGGGCTACCTGTTGGCCGACTTCCCCTGGTACGGGCTGGACCAGGCATTCACCGGGCCCCGGTGGCTCGGTCTGCTCGGCACCAGCGCGGACGGGACCGTCGAACACGGAGCGACCGGACACGGCGACGAGCCGTCGCTCAAGGCCGAGGCCGCCGACCCGGAGGGCCAGAAGTTCGCGGTCGTGGTCACCGTCGCCCACCGGCCGCTGCGGCGCAGCGCCGACGGCACCGGTGTGATGGAGGCCACCTCGGTCTCCTCAGCGGCCTGGCTGGCCGGCTCCGGGCTGCTCTCGGCGACCTGGCCCACCCGGATGGACCGCGCGCTGCGGCAGGACTGGCTCGACCAGCAGACCTCGGCGGCGTGGGAGCTCGCGGACGAGCTGACCGGACCCGGATGGTCGTCCCTGACCCTCCCCGTCGACGGCGTCCCCACCCCCTTCCACTACCGCGAGTCGGAATACGGCTGGGTGATGGCCGGCTCCGCCGCGGGAGTGCACCTCGGGGCGTACGGCCGCAACATGTCCGCCTACGGCCTCGCGCTGGCCGCCATCCCCGACCTCACCGCGTACGCGGGGTAACCGGACCCACCCGGCTGCCCGTCCGCGGAGTCACGGGACGGGCAGCCCGGGGGAGCCGTCAGAACTTGTTGCGCGGGGTGATCCCGAGCGACATCCCCGCCAACCCGCGCTCGCGGGCGGAGAGCTTCGCGGCGATGCCCCGCAGCGCCGCCCCCGCGGGGGACTCCGGCGCCGTGAGGACCACCGGCCGGCCGTCGTCGCCGCCCTCGCGCAGCCGCACGTCGATCGGGATGCGCCCGAGCACGGGCACCGTGGTGCCGGTGGTGCGGGACAGCCCCTCGGCGACCCGGTCGCCCCCACCCGTGCCGAACACCTCGACGACCTCGTCGCAGTGCGGGCACGGCATCCCCGCCATGTTCTCCACGACGCCGACGATCTTCTGGTGGGTCTGCACGGCGATCGACCCGGCCCGCTCGGCGACCTCCGCCGCCGCCTGCTGCGGGGTGGTCACCACGAGGATCTCCGCGTTCGGCACGAGCTGCGCGACGGAGATCGCGATGTCGCCGGTGCCGGGCGGCAGGTCGAGCAGCAGGACGTCCAGGTCGCCCCAGTAGACGTCCGCGAGGAACTGCTGGAGCGCGCGGTGCAGCATCGGCCCGCGCCACACCACCGGCGCGTTGCCGGGGGTGAACATGCCGATCGAGATGACCTTCACACCGTTCGCCGACGGCGGCATGATCATGTTCTCGACCTGGGTGGGACGGCCCTCCGCGCCGAGCATCCGCGGCACGCTGTGCCCGTAGATGTCCGCGTCGACCACGCCGACCTTCAACCCGTCCGCGGCCATCGCGGCGGCGAGGTTCACCGTCACCGAGGACTTGCCGACCCCGCCCTTGCCGGAGGCGATCGCATAGACCCGGGTCAGCGAGCCGGGCTGGGCGAAGGGGATCTCCCGCTCGGCCTGGCCGCCGCGCAGCGAGGACGCCAGCTCGCGGCGCTGCTCGTCGCTCATCACGTCCAGCGCCACCCGCACCGACGTCACCCCGGCCACGCCCTGCACCGCTGCCGTGACCCGGCCGGTGATCTCGTCCCGCATCGGGCAGCCGGACACGGTGAGGTAGACGGTGACGGCGACCGAGCCGTCGGCGGCGATGTCGACGGATTTCACCATGCCGAGTTCGGTGATCGGCTTGTGGATCTCCGGGTCGTCAACGGTCGCCAGCGCGGCGCGTACAGCGTCGTCGGTGGGGGTGCCGGTCGGGGTAGAACCGTGCAGAGCGGTAGCCATACGCACGAGGATACGGCGGTCCCGAGCGGCCCTTCAGCGGCCCCGGCCGTCGCCTTCGTCACTGCGCGGGCGGCGCTGGTCACCATGCCGGTCCTGGCCCTGCCGCTCGTTGCGCCGCTCGGCACGGTGCCGCTGCTCGTCGATCTCCTTGACCAGGTCCTGGAGTTCCGAGCGAATCCAGTCCCGCGTGGCGACCTCGCCCAGGCCCATCCGCAGGGCGGCCACCTCCCGGGTCAGGTACTCGGTGTCGGCGATGTTCCGTTCGTTCTGCTTGCGGTCCTGTTCGAGGTTGACCCGGTCCCGGTCGTCCTGCCGGTTCTGCGCGAGCAGGATCAGCGGCGCCGCGTAGGACGCCTGCAGCGACAGCATCAACGTCAGGAAGATGAAGGGGTAGTGGTCGAACTGGAAGTTCCGTGGCGCGAAGACGTTCCACAGCACCCAGACGATGATGATCACCGTCATCCAGACGATGAACCGTCCGGTGCCGAGGAAGCGCGCCACCCGCTCGGAGAGCTTGCCGAACGCGTCCGGGTCGTAGGACGGCAGCAGGCTGCGGCGCGGCTCGCGCGGCTGGTCCAGCCGGTTCTTGCGCGGCCGTCCGGTCGCCGTGGCCCCCGCCGGGTGGCGGGTCCGCTCGCGCTCGTCAGCGGCCATCGGGTGCCTCCGCGCGCTCGTCCGTGCCGCGCTCGTCCGTGCCGCGACCTTCGCCGTCCCCGTCGCCGTCCATGCCGCTGTCCGTGCCGCCCTCCGCGCCGTACAGCGCGGTCTCCCGCCAGTCGTCCGGCAGCAGGTGGTCCAGCACGTCGTCCACGGTCACCGCGCCGACCAGCGAACCGCTCTCGTCCACCACCGGCGCGGAGATCATGTTGTACGTGGCCAGGAAGCTCGTCACCGACGGCAGCGCGGTGTCCGGGCCCAGCGGTTGCAGGTCGGTGTCCACGATCGCGCCGAGCAGGGTGAAGGGCGGGTCGCGCAGCAGCCGCTGGAAGTGCACCAGGCCGAGGTACTTTCCGGTCGGGGTGTCGTCCGGCGGCCGGCACACGTACACCTGGGCGGCCAGCGCGGGGGACAGGTCGGGGTTGCGGATACGGGCCAGCGCGTCGGCCACGGTCGCGTCCGGGCGCAGCACGATCGGCTCGGTGGTCATCAGCCCGCCCGCGGTGCGCTCCTCGTACGACAGCAGCCGCCGTACGCCCGCGGCCTCCTGGGGCTGCATCAGGGTGAGGAGGCGTTCCTGCTCGTCCGCCGGCAGCTCGGCGAGCAGGTCGGCGGCGTCGTCGGGGTCCATCGCCTCCAGCACGTCGGCGGCCCGCTCCTCCTTGAGCTTGCTGAGGATCTCCACCTGGTCGTCGTCCGGCAGTTCCTCCAGGACGTCGGCGAGCCGGTCGTCGTCGAGGGCGGCGGCCACCTCGCCGCGGCGCTTGGGCGACAGGTGGTGCAGCACGTTCGCCAGGTCGGCCGGGCGCAGCTGCTCGAAGGTCGCCACCAGGTTCTCCGCGCCCTGGCCCTCCTCGGCGAGCGAGAAGCCGCTCACGGCCGACCAGTCCACGGTCAGCGCCTCGCCTCTGCGGCGCAGCGCCCCGCTCTTGCCGCGCCGCACGAAGACCTTGTCGATCTCCCAGTCCCGCCGGGAGGGCAGCTGGGTCATGGACACATCGAGCACGGTGACCTCGACGGACAGGGCCTCGTCGGCGGCGGAGCGGGCCACGGCGGTGGGGGTCTCGGCGGGGGAGCCCGACTCGTCGGTGGCCAGCCGCACCCTGCGGTCCAGCAGCTCGCCCAGCACCAGCGTCTCGGTCGGCCGCTGCTCGAAGCGCCGCATGTTCACCACGCCGGTGGTGATGACCTGGCCGGACTCCACGCCGGTGACCCGGGTCATGGGCAGGAAGATCCGGCGCCGGCTGACCACCTCGACGACCAGGCCCAGCACCCGGGGCGGGCGCCCTCCGACGCGCAGCATGACGACCACGTCGCGCACCCGCCCGACCTGGTCGCCGTTCGGATCGAAGACGGCGACCCCGGCCAGGTGCGAGACGAAGACCCGAGGGGCGCCTGCCGCCATGGTGGGGGCCTCCTACGGTCCGCGGAGGGCTGCTCCGGTGCCTGCGGGCCACACCCGCCGCACCCGCTCAGGCTACTCCGGGCCGATCTTGCCTGCCCCATGGGATGGTCCCCGGGAGTAACCCTGCGGTAGCTTCGAGGCCGCCCGCAGCCGCCGTCCCTGGAGGAAGAGAACCCGTGCACCACGGCCGCAGGACTGTCGCCGCCGCCCTGACCGCGCTCGGCGCGAGCGGTCTGCTCACCGGCTGCCTGGGCTTCGGGGGCGACCCCGACGCGGGCACCAACGGGGTCGGCAAGCTCCCGGCGCAGACCATCGAGCAGAAGGCGAAGTCCGCCGCCGCGGGCGCCGCCGCCGTACGGCTGGCCGGCACCGTGGTCAGCGGCGGCCGGACCTACCGCCTCGACATGCGGCTGCGCACCAACGGCGGGGTCGGCGAGGTCAGCAGCAAGGGCGACACCTTCCAGCTGCTGCGGGTCGACGACGACCTCTATCTCAAGGCCGGCGCCGACTTCTACGGTGACGGCGGCAGCGACAAGGACAGCAAGGCCGCCGCCGCGAAGCTCAACGGCAAGTACGTCAAGGTGCCGCAGAACGACCCCTCCTACCAGCAGTTCTCCGGGTTCACCGACAAGAAGACGCTGCTCGCCGACCTCTTCGTGCTGGACGGCACGGTCAAGACCGGCGCCCACCGCAAGGTCGGCTCCACCAAGACCATCGCGCTCGAAGGCACCAAGGGCGGCTCGCTGGACGTCTCCCTCAAGGGCACGCCCTACCCGCTGCGCTACGAGCGCGTCGGCGGCGCGGGCACCCTGACCCTCTCGGACTGGGGCCAGGACTTCACCCTGGCCGCCCCGGCCAAGTCCGAGGTGCTGGACTACGGCAAGACCGTCGGCAAGTAGCGCACCCGCTCGCCTCGACTCGCCTCGTCGCCCCGGGCCGGCCGGGTCCGCGGTCAGGTCCTGCGGCGCCGGGCGAGCAGCTTCGGCAGTCCCGCGGGCGCGGGGGAGCGGGTGGTCGCCGAGGTGGCGACGGGGGCCACGGCGCCGGAGGTGTCGGGCATCGCACCCGGGTGCTCCGGCACGCTCCCGGTCGGCGCCAGCCGGAAGACCTGGCACTCGGCCGCCCACCGCGACGGCACCGACTCGGCGTCGACCGCGTTGAGCCGCTTGCCCTTCAGCTCGCCGACGGCGGCCTCCCACGGCTCGCCGTGCGGCGCCAGCACCTCGACCCGCGCGGACCAGGTGACCAGCCGCCCGCCCTTGTCCTTGCTGCGTACGGTCACGGTCGCGGTCCCGCCGTCCACCAGGTCCGGCACCGGCTGCTCGCCGGGCCCGGCGACGAGGTGCAGGCCCCCGTCCAGCCACAGGTGCCACACCGCCTGGCCGTTGACCCAGACCAGCCCGGACTTCTTCGTGGCCTCCTCCACCAGGGCCGACAACTCCTCGTCGGCGGAGGGCACGGCGGAGGGCGCGGGGGAGGCGGGCGGCGTGGACGGCGTCGACATGTGCCCAGGTTAGTGCCCCGGTCAGGGCCTAGCGGCGGCGGTCGGAGAGGATCACCAGGGCCAGACCGCCGAGGATCACCAGCAGCGCGGGATACGCGGCCGCCGGCGGGGTCTGGCCCAGCCACAGCCCCGCGATCAGCGCGGCCCCCGGGGTCTCCAGCAGGATCGCGGTCGAGGTGGTCGACGGCCCCAGGCCCCGCACCACCCGGTTCAGCAGCGAGTGGCCCAGCAACTGCGCCGCCACCGTCAGCGCGGCGATCTTCAGCCAGGTCTCCCCGTCGTACCCGGCCAGCGCCGACCCGGAGACCAGGCACGCGCACAGCAGGGCCACCGCCGTGGTCGTGTAGCAGACGAAGGTGTACGCGGTGGTCGTCGCGGTCCGCCGCACCTCCGAGCCGAGCAGCATGTAGACGGCCGCGGCCAGCCCGGCGCCGAGCGCCAGCGCGTCGCCGACCAGCGCCCGGCTGTCCGTCGACAGGTCGATCCCGGTGAGGATCAGCACGCCGACGACCGCGAGCGCGGTGCCGCCCCACACCAGCCGCGGCGGGCGGTGGCCGCGCAGCCGCAGGATCAGCGTGGTCCAGATCGGCGTCGTGGTGCACAGGGCGGTCGAGGTGGCGACCGACGTCATGTTCAGGCTCGGCAGCCACATCCCGAAGTGCGCGGCCAGCACCAGCCCGGCCAGCGCCGACAGGCCCAGCGCGCGCCGGCCCATCCGCCGCAGCTCGCCGCGGTGCCGCCACAGAGCCACCGGGCTGAGCACCCCCACGGCCATCGCGTTCCGCCAGAAGGCGATCGCCAGCGCGGGTGCGGCCGTCGCCGCGATCAGGGGGGCCGAGAAGGACACGCCCGCGATCGCCACGCCCAGCAGCGTCAGGTCCACTCCACGCCCGGCCTCGGGCGCTTTCTCGTCCACCGCCGATGCCGCACGGGGCGGGATGGCGGTGCTCTCGGGAGTGGTCACCGCACAAGCGTACGGGCCCGCCGCGGGCCGGCCGTACCACTCCGGAGGGGACTCCGGGGCGCCCCTACAACCATCCGTTGCGGCGGAAGCCCCGGTGGATCGCGTAACAGATCGCCAGGGTCGCGGCGAGCACGACGGGATAGCTGTACTTCCAGCCGAGCTCGGGCATGTGCTTGAAGTTCATGCCGTACACACCGGTGATCATGGTCGGCACCGCGAGGATGGCCGCCCACGCGGTGATCTTGCGCATGTCCTCGTTCTGCACGACGGTGGCCTGCGCGAGGTTGGCCTGGAGGATGGAGTTGAGCAGGTCGTCGAACCCGGTGACCTGCTCGTGCACCCGCGCGACGTGGTCGGCCACGTCACGGAAGTACTTCTGGATCTCCGGGTCGATCAGCCGCATCGGACGCTCGCCGAGCAGTTGCATGGGTCGCAGCAGCGGGGACACCGCCCGCTTGAACTCCAGCACTTCCCGCTTGAGCTGGTAGATCCGCCCGGCGTCGCCACCGCGCGAGGTCTTCCCGTTGTCGGCGGAGAAGACGTCGATCTCCACCTCGTCGATGTCGTCCTGCACCGCCTCGGAGACGGCGAGGTAGTCGTCGACGACCTGGTCCGCGATCGCGTGCAGTACGGCCGAGGGGCCCTTGGCCAGCAGCTCCGGGTCGTCCTCCAGCCGGTGCCGCAGCGCGCGCAGCGACCCGTGCCCGCCGTGCCGGACGGTGATCACGAAGTAGCGTCCGGTGAAGACCATCACCTCGCCGCTCTCCACCACCTCGCTGGTGGAGGTGAGCTCGGCGTGCTCGACGTAGCGGATCGTCTTGAAGACGGCGAACAGCGAGTTGTCGTACCGCTCCAACTTCGGCCGCTGGTGGGCGTGGACGGCGTCCTCGACCGCCAGCGGGTGCAGGCCGAACTCCTCGGCGATGCCCGCGAACTCCTGCTCGGTGGGCTCGTGCAGCCCGATCCACACGAAGCCGTCGCTGCCGTCGCACTGCGGGCCGGGCCGCCCGGCGCGCACCATCTTCAGCGCCTCGTGCGGGTCCGTGACGTCACCGTGGCGCAGGCCGTCGCGGTAGACCGCGCAGTCCACGATCGCGCTGGCGGCGCGCGGCTCCGGGACGGGGTCGTACTCGTAGGACGTGGTGGTCCTGCGCAGGGTCGGCCGCAGGGCAGGACGGACTACTGCGCGCAGGTCGCGGATCATCGACATGGCAAGCTCCTTCACGGACTGGCCGACGGCATGGCGCCGCACTGAAATGCAGATCAGGGCGTGGTGATCGCAGGCAGTTCAGGGCGCTCTTCCGCTGTCGCGGGCTCCGCGGGAGCTGTGCCTCCCCCTCGCATCCGACGGGGGTGGACCGCGACTCGCGAGGTGACGCGTTTTGGACCCGGCCAGCCGGGTAGAGAACGCGTGACGTGCGAGTACTGCGGGGAATTCAGCGCGCGAAATGGCATACGGAAGAGCTGCCGGTACTGCACGGTCGACTCGGATCCATGTCAGTCCCCACCTCCTCCGGTCGATCCCCGCTGAGGGATGTCCTTGGTGCGCGAGTGAACGCCCTACCTTAGCAAGTCCGAGCACCTCCTCGGTGCCGCCTTACGGGTTCTGTACGCGTTCTATGCTCGCCGTATGGCTGATGTCCTGGCGCTCGTCGAAGCGCGGCTGTCCGATGTCCTCGGCGCGCCCGACGCCCGCGCCGCGGTCACCTTCGTCGGCACCGACCGGGTCGAGGTGCTCCGCTACACCACCGGTGACCTGGTGCGATACGCCACACTCGGGATGTCCGCGCAGCCGATGGCCGACCCGCTCGCCACCGTGGCGGACCCGCTGCGCGGGCCGCGCGGCGAGCTGCTGCTCACCGTCCGGGCGGGGCTCGCCGACACCGACAAAGTGCTGCGCCCGCTGGCCGTGCTCGCCGCCTCCCCTCAGGTGGAGGGCCTCGTCATCGCGCCCGGCGGCTCCCTCGACACCACCGAGCCGCTGTGGCCGGGGGCGCCCTTCTCCGCGGTGCTCGTCGCCGAACCCGGCGGCCTCGTGCCGGACCTCACGCTCCCCGACCCCCTCGACCCGGTCCGCTTCTTCCCGCTCCTGCCGATGACCCCGGCCGAGGCAGCGTGGAAACGCGTGCACGGTGCCGCGGCGCTCCAGGACCGCTGGCTGGCCCACGAGACGGATCTGCGTGACGCCCTGCGGAAGGCGGTGCCCCTGACCTCCTAGGGTGCGCGGCGGCGGGTCCGGACGGGTGATCGTCCTTGACGTGGGGAGGGGCCAGGAGGACCGTGGGGATCTATGAGGGGCGAACCCAGTTGCCCGAAGTGCGGTGGCAGGGTCCGTGCGCCCGGACTCTTCGCCGATTCCTGGCAGTGCGATGTGCACGGGACCGTGTATCCGCTCCAGCCGGTGGTGCCTCCCAGTGTCGAAGCGCTCGGCGTCGTCGTGAACCGCTCCCAGGTGCCGGTCTGGATGCCCTGGCCGCTGCCGGTCGGCTGGCTCTTCTCCGGAGTGGCCGCCGCCGGTGACGACCGCAGCGGCGGCCGTGCCACCGCCGTCTCCTGCTCGGGGCCGGGGCCGCTCGGCGGTCCCGGTGAACTCATGCTCGTGGCAGAGGAGTTGGGGGTCGGGCTCGGCGCGCGCTTCGCCGGGATCGACGGGCCCGACCCCGGTCCGAACATGTGCGTGGACATGCCGCCGCACGCGAAGGTCCTCGCGGCCGGGCGCCCCACGCCCCTCTGGCACGTCGCGGGCGTCCCCGACGACCGCGTGGTCTTCGCCGGCGAGGCCCGCGGGCTCTGGCTGTGGGCCATCGTCTGGCCCGAGCAGACCGGGCTGCTGATGTACGACGAGCTCGTCCTCACGGATTTGCGGGACGCCGGCGCCGAGGTCGACCTCCTGCCGTGCGGTGCGCTCGCCCCCCGCCTCATCGCGTAGCGGTGCCCCTGACCCTCCGGGGTGGTGTGTCCTGGCAGTGGGGGGACCACCTGTTGGTGGTGGGCTGCGCGCGCCCCTGGATCTGCCCGGGTGTTCCGGGGCGAGCACGGTGGGAGCCGTACGACAGAACGCACCACCCGGGCGGGTTATCCTGGCGACGGCCACCCAACCCCCAGCCACCCGCGGAGCGAGTCGTGCGTATAGACCTGCACACCCACTCCACGGCTTCCGACGGCACCGACTCGCCGGCCGACTTGGTGCGGAACGCCGCGGTCGCGGGGCTGGACGTGGTGGCGCTCACGGACCATGACACGGTCGGCGGCTACGCCGAGGCGACCGCCGCGCTGGCGGGGCTGGAAGCACCCGGGGACCTGACGTTGGTGACCGGCGCCGAGCTGTCCTGCCGGATCGACGGGATCAGCATGCACATGCTGGCGTACCTGTTCGACCCGGCCGAGCCGGAGCTGTACCGCGAGCGCGAACTCGTCCGGGACGACCGGGTGCCGAGGGCGCAGGGCATGGTCGCCAAGCTGCGCGAGCTGGGCGTGCCGATCACCTGGGAGCAGGTCGCCCGGATCGCCGGGGACGGCTCCGTGGGCCGTCCGCACATCGCGACCGCGATGGTCGAGCTGGGCGTGGTCGACAGCGTCTCGGACGCCTTCACCGAGCAGTGGCTGGCCAACGACGGCCGCGGGTACGTCCCCAAGCACGAGCTCGACCCGTTCGACGCGGTGCGGCTGGTGAAGGGCGCGGGCGGGGTGACCGTCTTCGCGCACCCGGGGGCGCACAAGCGCGGCGAGACCGTGCCGGAGGCGGTGATCGCCGAGCTGTCCGCCGCCGGGCTCGACGGCATCGAAGTGGACCACGTGGACCACGACGACGCGACCAGGGCGCGGCTGCGCGCGTTCGCCGCGGAGCACGACCTGCTGGCGACGGGTTCGAGCGACTACCACGGCGACCGCAAGACGGTCCGGCTCGGAGCGTGCGTCACCGATCCCGAGGTGTACCGGGAGATCGCGCGCCGGGCCACGGGCGCGGTGCCCATCTCGGCGGTCTAGCGGGTCGGATTCTCCGGGTCGGCTCTCCCGGGTCGGCCCCTGCCCTCGCTCCTGCCCCTGCCCACGGCTCGCGGGACCTCGCGGCGCCGCGCGGAACCTCGCGTTCCGCGGTGCCCGGTCGCGCAGTCCCTCCCGTCCTCCCGTCCTCCCGCCGGCTCCGTCGGGAGACGCCCCCACCCTCAGCGCCCCCCTTCGGGGCGCGCTCGTACGTTCAGAAAGCCTGCCGCATGTTTGACATCACCTTGTTCGGGTCCGTGTTCTTCACCCTGTTCGTGATCATGGACCCGCCCGGCATCACGCCGATCTTCCTGGCGCTGACGTCGGGGCGCGCGACGAAGGTGCAGCGGCGGATGGCGTGGCAGGCCGCGTCCGTGGCGCTCGGGGTGATCGCCGTGTTCGGCATCTGCGGCCAGCAGATCCTGGACTACCTGCATGTGTCGGTGCCCGCGCTGCGGGTGGCCGGCGGACTGCTGTTGCTGCTGATCGCGCTGGACCTGCTGACGGGCAAGGCGGACGAGCCGACGCAGACGAAGGACGTGAACGTGGCGCTGGTGCCGCTGGGCATGCCGCTGCTGGCCGGTCCGGGGGCGATCGTGACGGTGATCCTCGCGGTGCAGCACGCGAACGGCTTCGGGCAGCAGCTCTCGGTGTGGGTGGCGATCGTGGCGATGCACGCGGTCCTGTGGCTGACCATGAGGTACTCGCTGGCGATCATCCGGCTGATCAAGGAGGGCGGGGTGGTGCTGGTGACCCGGCTGTCGGGCATGCTGCTGTCCGCGATCGCCGTGCAGTCGGTGGCGAACGGCATCTTCGGCTTCATCCACGGCGAGGGCTGACCCTCCGGTCCCGGACGGGACCACGCACCCGGCCCCGGACAGACGAAAGCGCCCCGTACATCCATTCGGTACGGGGCGCCGTTACGTGGGCCTGCGATCAGTCCGCGGGGCGGATGTAGATGCGCTGGCCGAGAGCGGCGGCCTGCTGCACGATCCTGTCGACAGCGTTGGCGTCCACGACGGTGCTGTCCACGGCCTCACCGTTGACGTCGTCGAGTCGCATGATCTCAAAGCGCATGGGGCTTCTCCCTTCGTCGCGCGTTACATGTGTGGTCAACGAACACCCCCTTCAAAACATTCCCTAGGCTAACGAAAAACTTTCCGACCTTGACTACTTGCTGGTGAGGGAGTCCTTCTGCTGCCCCTCGACGTCCTTCCAGAAGGCAACCAACGCGGCCGCGGTCTCGGCGGGCCGCTCCGCGTTGGGCGAGTGTCCGGCGTCCTTGATCACGACGCGCCGCGCGCCGAGGCGTACCGCCATCTCGTCCAGCCACGGCACCGGCCAGGCGTAGTCCACCTCGCCGGAGAGTACGAGTTTAGGGAGCGGCAGCGCCGCCAACTCCGCCACTCGATCGGTTTCGGACATCAACTGTCGTGCGGTGGCGAGCAGTTGCTCGGGTACGGTGCCCAACCAGCGGCGGTGCAGGAAGTCCTCCAGCCACGTCGGGGTGCGCCCCTCCGCGTCCCCGGCGCTGTCCGCCTCCGCCCCGGCGTCCATCGCCCGCATCGCCTGCCAGGCGGTCTCCATGTCCATCGTCGGCAGATGGTCGAGCAGCAACTGCGTCCGCACCTGCTGGTGCGCCTCGATCGCGGCCGGACCCGAACTCACCAGCGCCAGCGAGGCGTACGGCACGGAACGGTCGGAGAGCAGGGCGGCCCGTACGATGTGGCCGCCCAGCGAGTGGCCCAGCACGTGCAGGGGCGCGTCCGTGCCGTACGCCTCGGCCACGGCCACCGCCTGCGCCTGGACGTCCGCCGCCAACTCGCTCCGGGCGTACGCCTTCTCGTCTCTCGGGCCGGCCGACTCGAACTGCCCGCGGCCGTCCACCGAGACGGCGTGGAATCCCGCGGCCGTCAACGGCGTGATCAGGTCGAGGAAGTCTTCCTTGCTTCCGGTGAAGCCCGGGATCAGGAGGACGTGTCCACGTCTTTCCGCCCCCTTGGCGGGGGCGCCGTCCAGCACCGCGAACGATCCCCGCGAGGTTTTCATCTGGCGCGAGACCACGTTCGTCGGCAGCTCAAGGGTGCTCGGTCGGCTCATGCAGTGAGATTACGCGGCTCACATGTCCAAGACGTTGCGGTTGGTGGGGGCGTGACCCCCCCCGAGTGCCCCTGTTTGCGGTTCCCGGGACCTTGCCGGTGGGTGGGTGGCTTTGACCCTCCCGGGGGTGACCCGTTCCGTTGGCACCGGGACCTTGCGGTGGGTGGCTTGTCGCGCCGTTCTCCCCCAGGCGAAGCTCCGGGGGAGAACCGCGCGGGCAACCCGCCACCGGCAGGTGGTACCTCAACCGGCAGGATCGGGCCACCCCCGGGGGGTCAGGCGGTGGGGGTCTTGCGGGTGCGGCGGCGGGGGACCTTGACGGGTTCCTCCGCGGGAGCGGCATCCGCGGGGGCGGTCTGCTCGGGGGCGTCCGGGGAGATCGCGGTGGCGGTGGCCGCGCGGCTGCGGGTGCGCCGCCGGCGGGGCTTGCGCGGCTCGTCGGCGTCCGGGGCGTCGGCCGTCGCGACGGCGACGGGGACGGCCTCGGTGGCGGCGGCGATCACGGTCTCGCCGGCGACGGCGGTGCCACCGCGGGTGCGGCGGCGCTGCCGCGGGGTACGGGTGCGGGGCGCGCGCTCCTCGACCGGGGCCGCGGGAGTGCGGTCACGGCCGGCGGGGCGGCGGCCGCGGCCACCGGTCTCGCCGAGGTCCTCGACCACTTCCGCGTCGAGCCCGGCACGGGTCCGCTCGGCCCGAGGCAGTATCCCCTTGGTGCCCGCGGGAATCCCGAGCAGCTCGTAGAGGTGCGGAGACGTGGAGTAGGTCTCCTCCGGGTCATTGAAGGTCAGCTCCAGCGCCTTGTTGATGAGCTGCCAGCGCGGGATGTCGTCCCAGTCGACCAGGGTGATCGCGGTGCCGGAGGCGCCGGCCCGGCCGGTGCGGCCGATCCGGTGCAGGTAGGTCTTCTCGTCTTCCGGCGTCTGGTAGTTGATCACGTGGGTGACGCCTTCGACGTCGATACCGCGTGCGGCGACGTCGGTGCAGACGAGGACGTCCACCTTGCCGTTGCGGAACGCGCGCAGCGCCTGCTCACGGGCGCCCTGACCGAGGTCGCCGTGCACCGCGCCGGAGGCGAAGCCGCGCTTCTCCAGCTGCTCCGCGACATCGGCCGCGGTCCGCTTGGTGCGGCAGAAGATCATCGCCAGGCCGCGGCCCTCGGCCTGGAGGATGCGGGAGACCAGCTCCGGCTTGTCCAGGGAGTGCGCGCGGAAGACGTGCTGCGTGGTGTTGGCCACGGTCGCGCCGTGATCGTCGGGCGCGGTGGCGCGGATGTGGGTCGGCTGCGACATGTAGCGCCGGGCCAGGCTGATCACGGCGCCGGGCATGGTCGCGGAGAAGAGCATGGTCTGGCGCCGCGCGGGCAGCATGGCCATGATCTTCTCGACGTCGGGGAGGAAGCCGAGGTCCAGCATCTCGTCGGCCTCGTCGAGGACGAGGGCGCGGACGTGCTTGAGGTTCAGCTTCTTCTGGCCGGACAGGTCGAGCAGGCGGCCGGGGGTGCCGACGACCACGTCGACGCCCTTCTTCAGCGCCTCGACCTGCGGTTCGTACGCCCGCCCGCCGTAGATCGCGGTGACTCGCACCGCGCGGACCTTGCCGGCGGTGAGCAGGTCGTTGGTGACCTGCTGGCACAGTTCGCGGGTGGGGACGACGACGAGCGCCTGCGGCGCGTCGGTGAGCTGCTCGGGCGTGGCGCGGCCGGCCTCGACGTCGGCGGCGACGGTGACCCGCTCCAGCAGGGGCAGGCCGAAACCGAGCGTCTTGCCGGTGCCGGTCTTGGCCTGGCCGATGACGTCGTTGCCCGCGAGGGCGACCGGGAGCGTCATCTCCTGGATCGGGAAGGGGGTGGTGATGCCGACGGCCTCGAGGGCTTCGGCGGTCTCGTCGAGAATTCCAAGGCTGCGAAAAGTCGTGGTGGTCAGGATGTTGCCTCTTCTGTGAGACGCGGCACTGGCGGCGAGGGGGTCGAGCAAGCCGGCACGTCGGGTGCGACGAACCGGTCACTGACCGCGCAGAGGTGTCGTACGGCCATAGGTCGGCCGTTTAGGCGCGGGACCGCTGCCCTCGCTCAAGCCGCGAGTGGGCCCCTCCCGATGACGGGAAGGCGGTCGGTTCGGAGCCGATCGGGCCACCGACCGGGCATCCAGGTGTTGCACACGTGGCCCGTCGTAGGTCGATGCCAGGCCGACTGTCGACGGGTGCATTACCACTCTACCCCGGAAACACGTAGCTGCACCCGATCAAATGTTTCGTTCGGGACGTCATCGGGTCACGGCGGCCTCTCGGCGGCCACCGCCGGGCGGCGTACCGGGGCGGCCGCGACAGGGCGGGTGAAGCCGTCACCGGGGGCGTCCGCGGCCGCGGACTTGGCTATTGTGCCCAGCATGGACACGCCTGCTGAGACGCCCACCGACCACCAGCCGACCGTTACCGGCATCGCCGCCCAGGACTGGGCCGCGGCGTCCGCGCAGCCGCAGTACCGCGCCGCCGTCGTCGACCTGCTCGGCGCGCTGGCGTACGGCGAGCTCGCGGCGTTCGAACGGCTCGCGGAGGACGCGAAGCTCGCGCCGACGCTGGAGGACAAGGCGGAGCTGGCCGCGATGGCGTCCGCCGAGTTCCACCACTTCGAGCAGTTGCGGGACCGGCTCGCGGAGATCGGCGAGGCGCCGCACGAGGCGATGGCGCCGTTCGCCGCGGCGCTCGACGGCTTCCACCGCCAGACCGCGCCGTCGGACTGGCTGGAGGGCCTGGTCAAGGCGTACGTCGGTGACTCGATCGCGTCCGACTTCTACCGTGAGGTCGCCGCGCGGCTGGACTCCGACACCCGCACGCTCGTGCTCGCGGTTCTCGACGACACCGGGCATGCCACCTTCGCGGTGGAGAAGGTGCGCGCGGCGATCGAGGCGGAGCCGCGGGTCGGGGGACGGCTCGCGCTGTGGGCGCGGCGGCTGATGGGGGAGGCGCTGTCGCAGGCGCAGCGGGTGGTCGCGGATCGCGACGCGCTCTCCACGATGCTGGTGGGCGGGGTCGCGGACGGGTTCGACCTCGCGGAGGTGGGGCGGATGTTCTCGCGGATCACGGAGGCGCACACCAAGCGGATGGCTTCGCTGGGGCTTGCGGCGTAGTCGTTGCCCCTGACCCCCCGGGGTGGTGTGTTCTGTCGGTTCCGGGACCACCTGCCGGTGGGGGGCTTGTCGCGCCGTTCCCCGCGCCCCTGGTTTTCCTCGGCTCCTTCCGCCAAAGGAACCTCACTCCCTCCGCGGTGCCCCGGTAGCGCACGCTCGGCCACGCCCAATCCCGGGCCGAGCACCCGCCGGGCCCAGGCCCATCACCCGGGTTTCCGGATCACCTGCTGTGGGCTGCTGGTGCCTGGGGCTTCTCTGGGGGAGTTGCCCGCGCGTCCTGAGGGGGTGCCCCTTGCGGTCGTGGCTTCACCACGTGCCGGTGGTGGGTTGCGCGCGCAGTTCTCCCCCAGAGCTTCGCCTGGGAGGTGCCCCCACGCGCCCCTGGTTTTGCGCGGCTGCTTCCGTGGAGGGAGGGCGCCTCTCAAGAGGCGCGGGGAGATCTCTCAGGGAAGCCCCGGGGAGCAGCAGACCACCGGGAGGTGGTCCGGCAAGGCGGGGGCAGGGGCTGGGTGCGGCGGGTGGACGGCCCGGGATTGGGCGTGGCCGAGCAGGCGGGAGTCGGGCACCGCGGAGGGAGGGAGGTTTCTTTCACGGAAGGGCAGTGCAAAACCAGGGGCGCGTGGGGGCACCTCCCAGGCGAAGCTCTGGGGGAGAACGGCGCGACAAGCCCGCCACCGGGGGGTGGTCCCGGAACCGGCGGAACGCACCGCCTCGGGGGGTCAGGGGCTCAGGATTTTGGCGTGGCGGCCGCGGCGGGGCGGGCGGGAGAGGACGCTGAGGAGGGCCGCGGAGGTGAGGAGAGCCGCGGGGAAGGTGGCCTCGGGGTGGCTGCCGCCGACGATGCTGTAGGTGACGAGCCCGCCGACGAGTGCGGCGGCCGGGCCGGTCGCGAGGACCAGGGGGGAGGCGGGGAGCCGGAGCGGGAACATCCGGCTCGCCGTCCAGGCGGCCAGCAGCCCGAGGGCGGCGAAGATGACGGCTTCCCACAGCATCGTGAAATCCCTCCGGTGGCACGTACGGAACGGGACCGGTCCGTACGTCTCCTACCCCACCGTCCACCGGCGCAAAGCGCTCTCACCCGTCTGCTCCGGGATCGAACACCTCGGCGGCCAGTTGGGCGCGGCGCCAGGGGTGGCCGGGCCGGATCGGCGTGCCGCTCGGCGGAGTTGGCGGCCGGGCGTGGCGGCGCGTTCGCCAACTCGCGGGAGTGGCCGGCCCGGGGCAAGGGAGAAGCCGCGCCCCCCGGTGGGGGCGCGGCTTCAGGGCCTGCGGTGAGGCGCGGTCAGAGCGCGGCGCCGAAGCCGACGCGGCGGGTGGCGGGCTCGCCGATCTCCACGTAGGCAAGGCGCTCGGCGGGGATCAGGACCTTGCGTCCGTGCTCGTCCACCAGGCTCAGCAGCTTGCTGGTGCCGGACAGCGCCTCGGCGACGGCGGCTTCCACCTCAGCCGCCGACTGCGCGCTCTCGATGTTGATCTCGCGCGGCGCGTGCTGCACGCCGATCTTGACCTCCACGGCTTGGATACCTCCGATGGTCGGGCGGTGTGCGCGGTCGAATCGCGCCGTACGCAGCAAAGACTAGCCCCGCCCGACCGGCGGTACCGGCACGGCGGAAACGCCGTGAGCGAACAGGCCCGCGGCGGTGCGCGACGAGCACGTGCGGGGCCGGACCCGAAGGTCCGGCCCCGCACGTGGTGGAACAGGGTTCAGCGCGCGTCCTCGGAGCCCTGCTCGGGCCGGTGCTCGCCCTCGGCCCCGTGCAGCGGGAACCCGGCGATGCCGCGCCAGGCGAGCGAGGTCAGCAACTGGACCGCGGTGTCGCGGGGCACGTCGCTGCCGCTGGCCAGCCAGTAGCGGGCCACCACCTGGGAGACGCCGCCGAGGCCGACCGCGAGCAGCATGGACTGCTCGGTGGGCAGCCCGGTGTCCTCGGCGATGACCTCGCTGATCGCCTCCGCGCACTGGAGCGCGACCTTGTCGACCCGCTCCCGCACCGCGGGTTCGTTGGTCAGGTCGGACTCGAAGACCAGCCGGAAGGCGCCGCCCTCGCCCTCGACGTAGGCGAAGTACGCGTCCATCGTCGCTTCGACGCGCTTCTTGTTGTCCGTGGTGGACGCCAGCGCCGTGCGCACCGAGTGCAGCAGCGACTCGCAGTGCTGGTCGAGCAGCGCGAGGTAGAGCTCGAGTTTGCCGGGGAAGTGCTGGTAGAGCACCGGCTTGCTGACCCCGGCCCGCTCGGCGATGTCGTCCATGGCCGCGGAGTGGTAACCCTGTGCGACGAACACCTCCTGGGCCGCGCCCAGCAGCTGCTCGCGCCGAGCCCTGCGGGGCAGGCGGGTGCCACGCGGCCGTGCCGCCTGAGTCTGCTCGATGGCTGTCACGCCGCCTCCCAGTTCTGGTGGTGAAGGTACGAATGAACACCGCGATGGCCATCGTACTTTTCAGTAACGACCCTGTGCGCCGTGCGGACGGACATTCTCACTTCCTGGGACCTGCGGGCGGAAGTCCCGACGGGTCCCTCCGGTCCCGGCCGCCCCGCGGCGGTGCACCGGCGCGGGGCGCGGGGGCGCCGTCAGCGGTAGTCGTCCTCGTCGTGGGCGACCGTACGGCGCTGCTCGGCGGCGTCCACCGGGTCGGCCTCGGTGGCCTGGTCGGCGGGGCGGGCGGTGATCCGGTCGTCGCGCTGCTGGAGCAGTTCGGCGCGCTGCTCCGCGGTGTCCGCCTCGGGTTCCTCCAGGCCGAGGTCGGCCGCCTCCTGCGCGGCCTCGGCGGCCTCCGCGGCCTCCGCCTCGTCCATCTCGCCGATCCCGTCCCGCTCGTCCCGCTCGTCCGCGCGGTCGGACTCGTCCGGTGCGGCGAGCCTGCCGCGGGCGGCCGGCCCCCCGGCGCCGCCCTCAGGGCTGCCACTGGTGCTGCCGGTCTGGTCGGACATTGCCCCTCCTCGTGCCGGAACGCGCGATACCGCCACGTTCGAGCCTAGGAGCAGGTGCGCGCCCGCGCAGTGCGGGACGGCGGCTTTCCGCCGCTCGCCTGTCGTTTCCGGCCGCATGTGGCCGCGAACACTCGGCCGTTGACGTGATCGTCTCGTAATATTGCCGTATGCCCTCGACCGATCTTCCCCGCGCGGCCGTAGCACCGGCGTCCGTACCACCGGAGGGGCCGCATCTGGCGGCAGGCGAGACGGTGCGGACCGTGGGGCTGCCCGGGCTCAGCCTGGTGGTGCGGTCACGTACCGACGGCGGAGGTGAGCCCGCGCTGTGCGTGCACGGCCTCGGCGGCTCCTCGCAGAACTGGTCCGCGCTGATGGCCCGGCTCTCCGACGTGGTCAGCGCGGAGGCCCCGGACCTGCCGGGATTCGGCCATTCCCCGCCGCCGGACGACGGCAACTACTCGATCCCCGGGCACGCCAGGGCCGTGATCCGGCTGCTGGAAGCGGACGGGCGCGGGCCGGTCCACCTGTTCGGCAACTCCATGGGCGGCGCGGTCGCCGTCAAGGTCGCCGCGGCCCGCCCGGACCTGGTGCGCACCCTCACCCTCATCTCGCCCGCGCTCCCCGAGGTCCCGCCGCAGCTCACCGCCTGGCCCACCACGCTCACCGCGGTCCCCGGCGTGCTCCGGCTCTTCACCCGGCTGACCCGGGACTGGAGCCCGGAGCGCCGCACCGCCGGCCTGCTGGCGCTCTGCTACGGCGACCCGGGTGTGGTCGACGCGCAGGCCCGCGAGGACGCCGCGGCCGAGTACGAACGGCGGTTGCACCTGCCGTACTTCCGGGACGCGATGGTCCGCTCCATCCGCGGGCTCGCCGACGCCTACACCCTCGGCGGGCAGCACGCGCCGTGGCGCCAGGCCGAGCGGGTGCTCGCGCCGACCCTGCTGGTCTACGGCGGGCGGGACAAGCTGGTGTCCATGAGGTCCGCCCGCCACGCGGCCCGTGCCTTCCGCGACCGGCGGCTGCTGCTCATCCCCGGCAGCGGGCACGTCGCGATGATGGAGTACCCGGGGCTGGTCGACCGGGCCTTCCGTGACCTGCTGTCCGACGTGGCCGCGCGCCGGCGCGACGCCGGCGGCCCGCGGCAGCTCGGCGGCCTGGCGGGTGCGGGCATGGGCAGGGGTCCGAGTACCGACGCGGCGACCAGGAGCTGATCGAGGGCGTGGGGAAGCACAGCGCGACAGACGGACAGGACGACCGGGACAGCCAGGACCGCTGGGAACCGGACCGCTGGGAACAGGACCGCTGGGAGCAGCGGATACCCGACTCCGGCGGTTTCGTCAGCGGCGGCCCGATCCCCCCTGCCACCCCCGGCACCGGACGCCGCCGCCGCGGCCCCGCCGACGACAGCGACTACTTCGCGCCGCTGAGCCCGTACGGCCTGGACGGCCCGGAAGGCCCGGACGAACCGCGGAGCCCGCGCGACCCGGCCGAACCGCCGCTGCCGTACGACCCGGACGACTCGTCCGGCTCCCGCCCCGGCCACCCCGATCGGCCCGACCGCCCCGAGCATCCCGAGCACAACGCCTGGGGCACCCCCGGTGCCTGGTCGGCCGCCCGGTCCGGCCGCCGCGACCTGCCGTTCGACCCGGTCGAGGAGTGGGCCGAGGACTGGGCGCCGTACGACACCGCGTCCGCGCTCAGCTCGCCCGCCGCCCACGGCTCCCTTCCCCGGCACGGCCAGGTGGGGCGCGTGATGCCGCGGCCCCGGCAGGAGTTCGTGGATGCCTTCGACCAGCCGTCGCCGCGCCTCGTGTCGCACCCGCCGCCCGGCACCGCCGGCTCAGCCGCCTCGGGCGACGAGGGCGGCAGCGGCACGGACGACTCCGCGGCGCCCGCCGCGTCCGGGGCCGCGGGCCGCGGCAGGACCCGCGCGCTCACCGCCGTCGCCGCCGCCACCGCGCTGGCCGCGATCGCGGTGCTGGCCGGCACCCAGCTGCACCGCGGCCACCGCACCGAGGAGGACGCCGCTCCCGGCGGCGACTCCGGCCCCTCGGCGGAGGAGACCTCCGCCGCGCCGTCCACCCCGTCCGCGGCGCCCGCGACCGCGAGCCCGGCGTCGTACGACGAGCAGATGGCCAGGCAGTATCCGCTCGACCCGCACCTCAGCCTCTCCGGCGCCTTCACCACCGTGCCCGGCCACCAGGCCGCCCCCGGCAAGGGCAAGGTGATGCGCTTCCGGGTCGACGTCGAGAAGGGGCTCGACCTCGACCCCCGGCTCTTCTCCGACGCCGTCTTCACCACCCTGAACGACGCGCGCAGTTGGGGTCACGGCGGCACGATGACGTTCGAACGGGTCTCCTCCGGCCCCGCCGACATCGTCGTCACCCTCGCCAGCCCCGGCACCACCGCCAAGTGGTGCGCCAAGTCCGGCCTCGACACCACGGTCGACAACGTTTCCTGCGACGCCGCGTCCACCCCGCGCACCATGATCAACGCGTACCGCTGGGCCCGGGGCGCCGCGACGTACGGCCCGGACCGCATGCACGCCTACCGGCAGATGCTGGTCAACCACGAGGTCGGCCACCGCCTCGGCCACAACCACGTCGGCTGCCCCCGCGAGGGAGCCCCCGCCCCGGTGATGATGCAGCAGACCAAGTTCCTGTCCCTCGACGGCGGCCCGACCTGCACCCCCAACCCCTGGCCGTTCCCGTAGCCGTTCCCCTGGCCGCGGCCCCGTCCGGCGCAGCACAAGCCGGGTAAACGGCGGCCGCGCGCGGAAGTTACGCCCCTTCACCCCTTTTGGTGGCAGCGCGGACAACCGTCCACCGAAGCACCGTTGTCCCGGCATAGCGTGCTTCGCGCCGGACGGGCACAGCCACCGCATCATCGAACCGCGCAGCACCCCGACCCGGCAGCGACCGTACATCCGGCACGCCGAGAGGGGGCGCACTCGTGCGCATCGCACTACTCACCGAGGGTGGTTACCCGTATGCGCGAGGTGAAGGAGGTGCGTGGTGCGACCGCCTGGTGCGCGGTCTCGCGCACCACGAATTCGATGTGTACGCGCTCAGCAGATCGCCGCGGACCGAGGCCGGGGGCCGGGTGGACCCGCCCCCGCCGGTCAAGCGGGTCAGGGCCGAGCGGCTGTGGGGCGAGCCGCCGGCCCCGGTGCGGGGCGGTGGCCGGGCCGAACGGAAGGCCAGGCGGGCCGCGTTCCGCTGGCACTTCGGGGACCTGGCCGCCGCGCTCGCGGGTGCCGCGGACAGTGCCGGCCGGGGCCGTCCGGCGCGCGGCCGCGACCGCGCCGACCGGTTCGCCGCGGGGCTGTACGGCCTCGCCGAACTGGCCGCCGAGCACGGCGGACTGCCCGAGCTGATACGGAGCGAGGACGCCCTCACCGCCCTGGAGACGGCCTGCCACGCACCCGGCGTACGCCCCCTGCTCGGGGACATCGGCGTCACCGAACTCCTCGCGGTGGCCGCGCTGCTGGAGCACCAGCTGCGGCCGCTGTCGCTGCCCTGGTACGGCCCCGGCGAGCTGGGCTCCGCCGACGTGTGCCACGCCGTCTCCGGTGGCCCCGCCACACTGCCCGGGCTGCTGGCCAAACGCTTCTGCGGTACGCCGTTGATCGTCACCGAGTACACCGTGCGGGTGCGGGAGGCGCTGCTGGCCCACCGCGCGGCCGGGCTGACCCCCGCGGTACGGGTCCTGCTCGGGGACTACCACCGGCTGCTGGCCGGCGAGTCCTACCGGCAGGCCGCGCTCGTCACCCCCGGCTCCACCCATGTGCGCCGCTGGCAGGAGCGGTGCGGCGCGCCCACCGACCGTATCCGCACCGTCCACCCGGGCATCGACGCGGGGCGCTTCGCCAGGGCGGGGGAGGAGTCCGAGGAGGAGGCGCGGCGGCCCGCCGCGCGGGCCGAACCCACGGTCGTCTGGGTGGGGCGGGCCGACCCCGCGAAGGACCTGATCGCGCTGCTGCACGCCTTCCACGCGATACGCGCGGAGGAGCCGCGGGCCCGGCTGCGGGTCTTCCACGCCCCCGTCACCGACGAGCGCTGCGCCGGGTACCTCGGGCACTGCCGGAGCCTGGCCGCGCAGCTCTTCCCTGACGAGGCGGCCCACCCGCACGCCGTCGGCGAGAGCCCGGTCGCCTTCGAGGAGATCGGGTCTCCTGGCGCGCCCGAACCCGCGGACGCCTACGCGGCGGGCGACGTGGTGCTGCTCAGCAGCAGCGCGGAGGGTTTCCCGCTCAACCTGGTCGAGGCGATGTTCTGCGGCCGCCCGACGGTCTCCACGGATGTCGGCGCCGTGCGCGAGGTGATCGGCGGCACCGGGCTGATCGTGCCCCCGCGGAACCCGCGGGCGCTCGCCGACGCCGCGCTCGAACTCCTCCGCGGACCCGAGCGGGCCACCCGCCTCGGCGCCGCCGCACGCGAGCGCGCGCTCGCGCTCTTCACGGTGACCACCTGCGTGCACGCCTTCCGCGACGCCTACCTCTCCGTCGTCGCCCGCCACCCCGTCCCCCGCGAGCCCCTCCACGACGCCACCGGCGCCCCCCGACCCTTCGTCGCCCCCGCGGAAGCCCTCACCCCGTGCCGCTAGGAGCCCCCATGCCACCCCGAGACGAATCGCTTCTGCAATCCCCAGGCGAATCGATTTATCAATTCCCCACCCCCCGCCCCCTCCCCCCGGCCAGTCGCACTCCGCTCGTGCCTCACGAGGCTGCGGCCGTGGGTGCCTTGTCGGTGGGGGGTTCTCCAGGGGGCGCGGGGAACTGCGCGAGCAACCGGCCACCGGCGGGTGATCGCACGGCGGCCGTGCCCCACGAGGATGCGGCGGTGGGTGCCTTGTCGGTGGGGGGTTCCCTAGGGGGCGCGGGGAACTGCGCGAGCAACCGGCCACCGGCGGGTGATCGCACGGCGGTCGTGGGCGGTGACGGCGAGAGCGTCGTCCCGCCGGCGGGTGGTCGCGCTGCGGTCGTGCCCTGTGAGGGTGTGGGCGTGGGTGCCTTGTCGGTGGGGGGTACGTCAGGGGGCGCGGGGAACTGCGCGAGCAACCGGCCACCGGCGGGTGATCGCGCGGCCGGCGCGGGCCGTGACGGCGAAAGCGTCCGGCCACCGGCGGGTGGTCGCGCTGCGGCTGCGGGCCGGGATGGCGAGAGCGTCGTCCCGCCGGCGGGTGGTCGCGCGGCGGGCGCGGGCCGTGACGGCGAGAGCGTCCGGCCGCCGGCGGCCAGCCGCGCCGCGGGCGTAGGGCGGCCGGAGGGGAAGGGGGCGCCGCGGCGCAGGGGCCCCGCGGACCCGGTCCGCGGGGTGATGCACCACCACCACGCGATGATCGCGGGCGCAGCCGACCCGTGGGAGGTGGCCGCGGGCCTGGAGGCCCGGGGCGTCACGGACGTGGACGCACGGCGCCTGCGCCACCGCGACGTCTTCGGCCTCGCAGAGGAACTGTTCGCCCGGGTCCCCCGCACACCCCCGCGGAGCGCCCCCACCCCCGCGACCCGCACCTTCGTGCGGCCGCGCCCCCGCGACCTCGCCCTGCACCTGCTGCCGGCCGCGGCCTGCACCCTCGCCGCGGCCCTGCACGCCCCGGGCGCCGTCGCGGTCGCGGTGCTCGCCGGCACCGCGTGGCCGGCGCTGAGCCGGGGACCGTTACGCGTCCCCGGCCGCGCGGCGACCCGCGTACCTGCGGCACTGTGCGCCGTCGCGCTGCTCGCCCTGGCCCGCTGCGGCCCGGACCCGGTCGGCACCGGGACCCTCGCCGTACTCGCGCTGACCCTGCTCCCGGCGGCAGCCCTGGCCCGCTGGTTCGCGTCGAGCGCCCGCGCCCAACTCGCCCCCAGCCACGGCCTCGCCGACTTCGCCGACGCGGTCCGCCCACGGCTGATCGCGGCCCTGGCCGGATACGCCGCGACCCTGCTCGTCCTGCTCGCCGTCCTCGGCTCGCTCCGCGGCTCGGCCGTCGGCGCGCTGCTGTTCGCGGCCCGCCTGCTCGCCGTGCACGGCGCGCCGCGGACCGCCGCCGCGGGCCTCGCCGTCGCCGTGGCCGCCCAGGCCCTGCTGCCGACCCTGCTCCCGGCGGGCCCCGCCGAGGCCGTCGCCTGCGGCGCCGCCGCCCTGGTGCTGGCCGCGCACTCCCTCCACCTCGTCCCGCGCGCCTCGGCCCACCGCATCTGACCTGCTATATCACCAACCAGGAGAACCCTCGTGAGCACGCACCACCCGTCCGCCCGGACCACTCCGGAAGCGATCACCCCGGAATTCCCCGGGACCCCGTACCCGTACGGCCGCCCACCGGCGGCGCCGACCTGGGGGGCCGTGCCGGTCGGCCCGTTCGCGATCCCCGTCCCGCCGCCCCCGGTGCGGCCCGCGCCGGCGGGCAGCCGTACGGTCGCGGGGCGCCGGACCCGGCGGGGTGTGCGATGAGGGTGCTGCTGCTCGGGGCCGACGGTTTCATCGGCCGCCACGTCGCGGAACGCCTGCTGGCCGACCCCGCCTGCCAACTGACCGCGCTGGGCCGCAGCGACGACGCGGACGTGCGGTTCGACCTCGCCTCGGGCGCGCCCGGGGTGCTGTCGCGGTTCGTGGACGCGGTCCACCCGGGGGTGGTGGTCAACTGCGCCGGCTCCACCCGGGGCAACGCCCGCGACCTGACCCGGCAGAACATCGTGGCCGTGGCGACCGTCTGCGAGGCGCTGCGCCGCAGCTCGGTCGCGGCCCGGCTGGTGCAGGTCGGCTGCGGGTCGGAGTACGGCCCCTCGCCGGTCGGCTCGTCCACCGGCGAGGACGCGTCGCCGCGGCCGGGCGGCCCGTACGGCGTGAGCAAGCTCGCCGCCACCGAGCTGGTGCTCGGGTCGGGCCTGGACGCCGTGGTGCTGCGGGTGTTCAGCCCGGTCGGGCCGGGCACGCCGACGGGAGCGCCGCTGGGCCGGGTCGCGGAGGCGCTGCGCCGGGCGATGCAGAACGGCGACGGCGAGCTGAAGCTCGGCGGGCTGAGCGCGCAGCGCGACTTCGTGGACGTCCGCGACGTGGCCAGGGCCGTGCACGCCGCTTCGCTGTCGGCGGCGCAGGGCGTGGTGAACATCGGCAGCGGGCGCGCGGTGCGGATGCGGGACATGGCCGCGGCCCTCGCCCACGTCGCCGGGTACGACGGTGCGCTGCGCGAGCTGGACGACCCGCCGAACGCCGCGCCGTATCCGGACGGCTGCGGGTCCTGGCAGCAGGCCGACGTGCGTACGGCCCGCGACCGGCTCGGCTGGCGGCCACGGATCGGCCTGGAGGAGTCGCTGGCCGATGTGTGGATGGAGGCGGCATGCCGCGTCTGAACCCGTTCCCGCGCAGTGATCCGTCGACCCGCGGCGACCCCCTGGCCGCCCCGCGCGGCCGATCGGACCTGTCGTCGTCGCCCGGCCGGCCCGGTCGGCCGCGTCCGGCGCCTCGACGTCAGGCCCTTCGATGTCCGATCCGCCCGTCTCCGACCTGTCCGGGGCCGGGGCGCCCCGGGCCGACCCGTCAAGGTTCCACCCGGTCAGGGGCGAGCGGTCCGGTGCCGCGCCGGACCGCCCGGCCCCGGCCGTACCCGGAGCCAGAACCGGCTTCGGGGTGCCGCTCTTCGCGCACCCGCTGGTCGCGCCCGCGGAGTGGGCCGAACTGGCCCGGCCGGGCGCGCCGGTGGACTGGGCCGCCTTCGACGTGTCGTCCGGCCCCGGCAGCCGCGCGGACGCCCTCTGCGCCGAGGCCCTCACCCGCGTCCGTGAGAACGCCGTACCACTCCTCGGACGGCTGGACGCGGTGTACGGCACCAGGCCGTACGGCGAGCTGGTCGCGGACGCCTCGCGCTACCGGGACTGGTACCAGGTGGACGGCTTCTACGTGGACCGGGCGCCCACGCTCCGCGCCGAGGTGGCGCAGTGCCGCCGGGCCACCGCGACTCTGCGAGCGCTGCTGCCGGAGGGTGGCCGGGTGGTGCTCGCGCCCGGCGCGCACCCCTACCCCGGCTATGCCGAGTTCGCCGACCAGCTGGTGGTCTTCGCCGGGCCGTGGACGCGCTACCGCTGGTCGGAGGTGCCCGCGTGGACGGCGGAGTACCCGCCGGGGCGGTTCGCGCACCTGGTGCACGGCCTGCCCGCCACGCACCTGGACGCCGCGCTGCGGGTCGCCCGCTGGCAGGGCGCGGGCACCGTGTACATGACCGACCGCACCGACCGGGACGGCGCGGACCCCTGGGCGGGCCTGCCCGGGTACTGGAACGAAGCGGTACGCAGGGTGCGCGAGGAGCCGCCGCCCAGCATGTGACCAGGTTTCGTCTCGGCTTTCGGACCGGGTGTCTTGGAATGAAGAAGGGCGTGGCAGTGTTACAGGGCCAGGACGTGCGGGCGGCCGCCCGTACCTACTGTCCGATGACCTACCCAACCGTATTGCTGAGGTCCCTGTGTCGCTGCCACCCCTGGTCGAGCCGGCCACCGAACTCACCGTTGACGAGGTCCGCAGGTATTCGCGCCACCTGATCATCCCGGACGTCGGGATGGACGGGCAGAAGCGGCTGAAGAACGCGAAGGTGCTGTGTGTCGGGGCCGGCGGCCTCGGTTCGCCCGCGCTGATGTACCTGGCGGCGGCGGGCGTCGGCACGCTGGGCATCGTCGAGTTCGACGAGGTCGACGAGTCGAACCTGCAACGCCAGATCATCCACAGCCAGGCCGACATCGGCCGTTCCAAGGCCGAGTCCGCCCGGGACACCGTCAAGGGCATCAACCCGTACGTGAACGTGATCCTGCACGAAGAGCGGCTCGAAGCCGAGAACGTGATGGAGATCTTCGCGCAGTACGACCTGATCGTCGACGGCACGGACAACTTCGCCACCCGCTACCTGGTCAACGACGCCTGCGTGCTGCTCAACAAGCCGTACGTCTGGGGTTCGATCTACCGCTTCGACGGCCAGGCGTCGGTCTTCTGGTCCGAGTACGGCCCCTGCTACCGCTGCCTGTACCCGGAGCCCCCGCCCCCCGGCATGGTGCCCTCCTGCGCCGAGGGCGGCGTCCTCGGCGTGCTGTGCGCCTCGATCGGTTCCATCCAGGTCACCGAGGCGATCAAGGTGCTGGCCGGCGTCGGCGACCCGCTGGTCGGCCGGCTGATGATCTACGACGCCCTGGAGATGACCTACCGCCAGGTCAAGGTCCGCAAGGACCCGAACTGCGCGGTGTGCGGCGAGCACCCGACGGTCACCGAACTGATCGACTACGAGGCGTTCTGCGGCGTCGTCTCCGAGGAGGCCCAGGAGGCCGCGCTCGGCTCCACGATCACTCCCAAGCAGCTCAAGGAGTGGATCGACGACGGCGAGAACATCGAGATCATCGACGTCCGGGAGCCGAACGAGTACGAGATCGTGTCGATCCCCGGCGCGAAGCTCATCCCGAAGAACGAGTTCCTGATGGGCTCGGCCCTCGAACACCTCCCGCAGGACAAGCGGATCGTGCTGCACTGCAAGACGGGCGTGCGCAGCGCGGAGGTGCTGGCGGTGCTGAAGTCCGCGGGCTTCTCCGACGCGGTGCACGTCGGCGGCGGCGTCATCGGCTGGGTGAACACGATCGAGCCGGACAAGCCGGTCTACTAGGCCGGACGGTCCAGACAGTAGGTCCAGACAGTAAGGGGCGGCACCCTGAGGTGCCGCCCCTTACTCATGCCCTGCCGCTCATGCTGTTTCACCCATGCCGTGCCCGCGGGTGGTTCAGCGGTTGATGGACTGGATCTCCTGCACGGTGACCTGCCTGGGCTGCTGGATACGGCCGTCGGGCAGGGCCGCGCCGCCGCCGTCCGAGCCGGTCCAGCTGACGCTCCAGGTGGCGGTGACGTCGAGGTCGAACGGCCCGGTCGCCTGGGTGGACCTGAGGTAGGTCACACCGCACGGCGGATCGGCCTTCGGGTTCCCGTTGTAGTCCGCGCCGACTGTCCCGTCCCCCGCGATCGGGCAGTCGCCTGATGCCGGGTACACCGTCGCGTCCGACGTTCCCGGGTCGATGTGCACGCTCGTCGGGCTCGCGGTGGTCTCCGCCCAGATCTGCTGCCCGCCGCCGAGGTCCACCGACGCCCGCACCTTCACCGGCGTGTACTTCTCGTCCAGCCGCACCCAGGTGGGCAGGTTGACGGTCTGGGTGTTCACCGGGTTGGTCTTGATCGTCACGCCGGGCACCTGCGTGTGCGCGTACGCGATCTTCGACAGCATCTCGGACGTGATCACGTTCGGCGTGCCGGCGGGCGGGCGCTGCCCGTTGGGCACGAAGAAGGGGATCGTGGAGTTGCAGGCGAACTTGTCCAGGCTGTTCGGGGCGTCCGGGTTCTCCACCGGCCCCCAGAACATGCCCTTGCCCTGCTGGTCGATGTTGAAGTCCTTGTAGCCCTTGCCGCTGCCGTCCCAGGTGTAGTTGCTGTCGTAGTGCTTCTTGTACTGGTCCATGGCTTCGAGGGCGTAGTTCGCCTGCCCCGGCACGTTGGTGGCCTTCACCCCGTCCAGGACGTTCTTCTTGAACGTCACCGGGTCGGCTATCGGGCCGATCCAGCAGGGCGGCGGCGTCCAGTGCACGTCGACGGACGTGAGGGGGTGCGAGTTCCCGCCGGGGGAGCCGGAGGGGTACGTGACGCTGACGGCTCCGGCACCGGCGGTGAGGGTGCCGTTCTTGCTGTCGCCCGACGTATGGCTCGTCGGGGTGTCCTTGGACGTGCCGGTGTAGGCGTAGCCGGGTCCGGCTGCGGCGAGGACGACCACTCCGGCGAGCACCAGGCCGCGCCGCGCCGTTCTCTTGGCGTTCACTGCTTGCATTGGAGTGCCTTCTCCTTCACGGTGACTTCGCGCGCCTGCCAGACCGCCTTCGCGGTGGGGAGTTTGACCATGACGATGTCCCAGGACACGTAGTTCCGGTCGCTCGCCCCGGTCACGTGCACCTTTCCGCCGACGACTTCCTTGCTGTACAGCTTCGACTGGTCGTTGCAGAGCTTGACCTCGACGGAGGCGCCGCCGCTGCCCATCGTGAAGGTGGGCCCGTAGTAGCGGTCGGTGCCGGTCATCGTCAGCTTCTGGTCGACGTTCTGCTGGACGTAGCCCTGGGCGTAGGTGAGGGCGCTGTCGGCGGAGTACCCGAGCAGGCCCGGGTCGCTCTTGTTCTGCTTGGTGACCGCGTGGTCGATCGCCTGGATGTAGTTGGCGGCGCCCGAGAGCGCGGCGGCCTGGTCGGCGTTCTTCGGTGTCGCCCACTGGAACTGGGCCTTCAGGTCGGCCGGGAGCTTCAACGTGGGGTCGATCCGCAGGGACGCCCCGTTCGCCTCGCTCGGTGCGGCGGTGGACGCCGAGGGCGATGCCGAAGTGCTCGGTGACGTCGAGATCTTGTCGCCGCCGCCGCCGGAGCCGCCGCCGCAGGCGGTCAGGGTGAGGGCGGTGGCCGCCGCGAGTGCGGTGGCGGTCACTGCGGTGCGTGCGCGCATCGTGGAGAGCTCCCGATCGGTCGTCGCAAAGGGAGCCACCGGGTCCGCGGCAATGACGTACACCCGAGTCTGGTCCCCGTATCCAGGCTTTCACCGTATCGAAGCGGAACAGCCTGTTCGAGGGCGGTGCAGTGCCTATTGGGTCACGGACGTGTCACGCCGTCAGCAGCCGCCGCATGCACGGAGTTCACGGGATTTCCCCGGACGAAGGACAACCCTTCCAGGACACAGACGGTCTTACGGGGTGTCAGATCGCTTATTGGATAAGAGTGGTCTATCACCACACATCTCACGAAAGGTCAGGCAGTCATGCAACTCGCGCGTACCCGTACCCGTACCCGGAGCTCGGTCCGCCGGCTCGCCCTCACCGCCGTCGCGCTCGGTCTCGCCGTCGCCGCGCCCGCGGCAGCCGCCCAGGCGAGCACCACCCACGGCACGCACCCGGCCGCGCCCACCCAGTCCGCGGGCAGCGTGCACGGCGACCACACCACCGGCGCCGAGGTGCCGCAGGCTGCCGGGTCGGTCCGCTCGGGCGACCCGCAGTCGACCGTCGACCGCGTCGCGGACTTCTACGGCGCCTACATCGACGTGGTGTGGGACGCGCGCAACGACGACCTGCGCAACGGACTGCGCGAGCACTACCTGACCAGCGGTTTCCGGACGAAGCTGGCCGCGTGGGAGGCCGCGCAGCACGCCGACGGTGTGCTGCGCGCCCAGGACAACCCGATCGGCTGGCAGGTCACGGCCGACGGCGGCGGCGCCGGCCACGCCTTCAGCACCGTCCGCCTCACCTGGGGCAACCCGAGCAGCCCGTACTACACGTACCTGAAGGTCCAGTCCGACCTCGCGACGAAGCAGATCTCGGACATCGAGGACCAGTGAGCCGCCGATCCTGCCGACCGGGTCGTCCCGCCGGCCGGCAGGACGGCCACCGTCCCGGTCCCCGTTGACCGGTCCCCGTTCCGGTCCTACAACTCGCCCTTGCGGCTGAGGTGCGTGAAGGCGAGCCAGCCCGGCAGCACCGGCAGCCAGAAGGTCAGCAGCCGGAAGAACAGCACCGCCGGGGTGGCCACCTCCTTCGGCAGCCCCGCCGCGATCAGGCCGCCGGTCAGCGCCAGTTCGACCGCGCCGACGCCACCCGGTGTCGGCGCCGCGGACCCCAGCGCGTTGCCCGCGAGGTAGACCACCGCGATCGTCGCGTAGCTGAGGTTGCCGTCGAAGGCCCGTACGCAGCCGTCCAGGCACAGCACGAAGGTCACCGTGACCATCAGGGTGCCGCCGATGCCGGTGAGCAGCTTCGCCGGGCGCTGGAGCACGTCCAGCATGCGCGGCACGACGCCCGCGAACAGCGCGCGGACCCGGGTCGAGACGAACTTCCGCAGCGCGGGCACCGCGGTGACCACCAGCACCAGCACGCCCGCGGTCAGCAGCCCCGCCATGACGGTCCTGGACGGCGACAGCGACGGCGTCTTCTCGGTGCCGGTGATGAAGCCGAACGCCATCAGCAGCACGATGTGCGAACCGAGCCCGACGAGCTGCGAGGCGCCCACACTGGCCACCGCGAGCCCGGGCCGTACCCCCGCCTTCTGCAGATAGCGGGTGTTCAGCGCCACCCCGCCCACCGCGGCCGGCGCCACCAGCTTCACGAACGACCCGGCGACCTGCGCCATCACCGTCCGCGGCCACGACAGCCGCTCCGGCACGAAACCGGACAGCGCGCCGGCCGCGGCGACGTAGCTCGCCGCGGAGCCGACCACGGCGACCAGCGCCCACTTCCAGTCCGCGTGCACGATGGCGTGGCCGATCGGCACCGACGAGAGCTGGGAGAGCAGGAAGTACGCGGCGAAGGCGCCCGCGATGACCGTGATGAGGGTGCGCGGCTTGATCCGCTCCAGCCGCACCGGCTCGACGGGCGCCTGCGGGCGGATCAGCAGCACCTGCTGCCTGATCCGCGACAGCAGGTCCTCCTCGCGGATCTCCTCCAGCGCGTCCTCCATGGCGCGCTTCTCCGCCTTGGTCTCGGCCTTCCGCTCCGCCTTCGACGGTGTCTTGGCCGCCGAGCCGTCCGGCTCGGCGGCCACCGTGGCGGTGCTCGGCGCCGGCTCGCGAGCGGGGTGCGCCCTGCCGCGCTCCCTGGCCTCCTTGTCCGCGGCCAGCGCGGCGAGCACCGCTTCGCGCTCCCGCACCGCGCGGGCCCGGTTGAGCATCTTCAGCTCGCCACGGGTGGAACGGCTCAGCGCGATCGGCTGCAACAGCGGCAGCGACGCGGCGACCGCGTCCGGACCGAGCACCGACAGCGCCGCGCCCACCGCCCGCGCCGGGCCGACCCGCAGTGCCATGGTGGTCAGCAACTGCGCGATGTCCATCCGCAGCAGGATGTCGCCGGTGGCGATCTCGCCGCCGCGCAGGTCGGTGAGGAAGACCGTGCCGCTCCGGTCCACCAGCAGGGACTCGCCGACCAGCCGCCGGTGCGCGATCCGCCGCGACTGAAGGGCGCGCACCTGCTTCCACGCCTCGCGCATCAGGGCGTCGGTGATCTCGTCGTCGTCCAGCGCGTCCAGGCGGCGGCCGCCGATGTGCTCGTAGACGAGCATCACCGCGTCGGGGCCAAGTTCCGAGGTGGCGATCAGCTTCGGCGCGTTGGCGCCGGCCGCGATCGCCGCGTAGGCCAGCAGCGCCTCCTGCTCCAGCGCCTGCCGCAGGGACAGCAGGCTGCGGCGCTGGGTGATCCCGCCGACCAGCGACATCCGCCGCCAGGCCCGGTAGAAGAAGCCGTGCGCCTGCTGCTCGCGGTCCACCACGGTCACGTCCAGCGGCGGACCGTCCTCCAGGGTGACCAGGTAGGCGCGGCCGCGGTCGGAGTCCGCGCTCTCCGGGCCGGTCTCCACCACCCGGCGCGCGGTCAGCGGCGCGAACCCGACCCGGCGCAGGCCCGCGAGCAGGTTCTGGCCGGTGGGGCGGACGTTCGGCGAGCCGACCGCGTAGATCGTGCCGTTGGCGACGGCCCAGCCGATCAGCAGGGTCAGCGCGATGGAGAACGGCGTGGTGTAGCCGCCGGCCAGCACCGCGAACGCGTCCAGCAGCAGGACGAACCACAGCGCGACCCGCCAGCGCGGGCGTCTGGCCATGCCGGAGGCGGTGACGTAGGCGATCACCGGGGCGAGGTAGCCCTGCACCGGGTCGGTCATGCCCAGACCGGTCGGCGCGCCGTGCGAGAGCGCCTCGCGGATCGAGCCGGGGGCGGCGTTGGTGACCCACAGGTCGGTGGCGAGCGCGGCGCCGTGCGCCAGTACGGCCGCGAGCACGCCGTCCGCGATCCGCAGCCCGTCGCGTCTGACCAGCCGCTCCACGGCGAACGCCACCGGCACGATGAGCACCGCCACGCTCGCGGTGGTGCCGGTGAACGAGGAGAAGAAGTCGGGCGCCCGCATGGCGCCCTTGGTGATGTCGGTCTCCAGGCCGTTGGTGGTGGCGTGGGCGAAGCCCGCGATGGCGAGCACCACCCCGATGCCCAGCAGGCCCATGAAGAAGCGCACCAGGTCGGCGGGGCGGTGCACCCGGGCGGCGAGCAGCGGCTCGTCCACGGACACGGCCTGCCGGGTCGCGCCGGCCGGTTCGAGCGGCGCGCCGTCGGCGGGCAGGTCGCCGCCGGACGGGTCCTCGGGGTCCGGTGCGGACCAAAACGGTTCTTCCGGTGCCAGGTGCGAGCCGTGCGGTTGGGGGGCGGGCGGCTGCGCGGGGTGGTCGGAGCCGGCGGGGTGGTCGGGGGCGCCGCGCGTGGACCCGGTGCCGCCCAGGTCGTCCGGGTAGCCCAGGTCGCCCGGGTCGTCAGCGCCGTCCGAGCTGCCCGACCCGTCCGTGCCGGAGTCGCCGGAGCCGTCCGAGCTGCCGTTGCCGCCCGAGCCGTCCGAGCTGCCGGAGTCACCTGAGCCGCCGGAGTCACCTGAGCGACCCGAGCCGCCGGCCACCGCCTTCGCGCCCCGGTCGCTGTCCTCGCTCACCGCGACCCGCGGCTCAGGGGCGGACGGGGACAGCGCTCCAGGAGCGCCGGCGGCCTCCACGGCCTCGCCGGCGCCCTGCTTGTCCCCTGTTGTCTCTTCTTGGTCTCGTATCACCAGTCACCGCCCGGACGATGGTGGCATGCGCTGTGCACGTACGGAGCCGTAGCCCCCCGGTGTCGGCGGTGTGCGGCAGGATTGGCCGGGTGAGCGAGGAGAGCGGTGCGACCGGGGCGGGCGAGCTGGGCCCGTACGCGGAGAAGGTGCTGGACGCGGTGGACCTGATTCCGCCGGGCCGGGTCATGACGTACGGCGACGTGGCGGAGTGGCTGGGGGAGGGCGGGCCGCGTCAGGTCGGCCGGGTGATGGCGGAGTACGGGGCGGTGGTGCCGTGGTGGCGGGTGGTGCGCTCCGACGGGGTGCTGCTCGCCGGGCACGAGCAGCGCGCCCTGGCCGCGTACCGCGCGGAGGGCACCCCGCTGCGGACGGTCGGCCCCGCCGCCCAGGGCCACATACCGCGCCTGGACATGCGCGCGGCCCGCTGGGACGGGCTCTCGCCGGACGGCACGCGCACGCCGGACGGCCCCGGGCGGGCGCCCGGCGCCGGCCCCGAGGGCGCGCCCGGGTCTGCGGGTGGCGCGAGCGGCGGATGACGGCCGGAGGGTCATGTCATCCAGCTTCCGCCATGCGGAGGCAACACATGCCGCGACCAGCCCGTACGGAGTACATTGCCTGACCACCACGAAACCGGCGAACCACGTGAACCCCTCTTCCCCACTTCCTCGCGTTTCCCCTGGCGGCGCCCCCGCGGCGCCCGGCTGGGAGGACCGGACCGCCGACGCCCGTGCGACCCGCCCGGGCGTCGGAGGCTACCGGCTGGTGCGCGCGCCGGCGGTGTCCGCCGCGCCTCCAGTGCTGGACGCATCCCAGCGCGCTGTGGTTGAGCACGGGCAGGGACCTCTCCTGGTGCTCGCCGGCCCCGGCACGGGGAAGACCACCACGCTGGTGGAGGCCGTGCTGGCGCGGGTGCGGGCCGGCACCCCCGCCGACCGGGTGCTCGTCCTGACCTACGGCCGCGCCGCCGCCGTCGAGTTGCGCGACCGGATGGCCGCCCGCGCGCAGGCCGTGACCGGCAGCGCCACCGCCGCGCCGCAGGCCACCACCTTCCACTCGTTCTGCTACGGGCTGCTGCGCGCCCACCAGGACCCGGACCTGTTCGCCGAGCCGGTGCGGCTGATGTCCGGGCCCGAGCAGGACCTGATGGTCCGCGAACTGCTCGCCGGACAGGCCCGGCTCGCCCGCGAGGGCCGCGCCAAGGTGAGCTGGCCCGACGACCTGCGGGCCGCGCTCACCACCCGCGGCTTCGCCGACGAGGTGCGCGCGGTGCTCGCCCGCACCCGCGAACTCGGCCTCGCCCCCCGCGCGCTCGCCGACTTCGCCCGCCGGATCGGCCGGCCCGACTGGCTCGCCGCAGCCGCCTTCCTCCAGGAGTACCTGGACGTCGCCGACCTCCAGGGCGTCATCGACTACACCGAACTCGTGCACCGCGCGGTCCGGCTGGTCCGGCGGCCCGAGGTGCACACCGAGCTCGCCGGGCGCTACGACGCGGTCTTCGTCGACGAGTACCAGGACACCGACGCCGCGCAGGTCCGGCTGCTGCACGCGATCGCCGGGCAGGGCCGTACCCTCGTCGCCTTCGGTGACCCCGACCAGTCGATCTACGCGTTCCGGGGTGCCGACGTGAACGGCATCCTCGACTTCCCCGCCGCCTTCCCCGACCGGGCCGGCCGCCCCGCCCCGGTGCGCGTGCTCACCGGCAACCGCCGGGCCGGCGCCGCGCTGCTCGCCGCCACCGGACGGCTGGCAGGCCGGATGGCGCTGCCCCGCCTGCCCGCCGCGGCGGCCCGCGCCCATCGCGCGCCCACCGCCCACCGCCCCGGCGGCGCCCTCGCGGTGCGCACCCACCCGACGCCCGGGGCCGAACTCGACGCCATCGCCGACGCCCTGCGCCGCGCCCATCTCGAAGACGGCATCCCGTGGTCGGACATGGCGGTCCTCACCCGCACCACCTCCGCGCTGCCCACGCTGCGCCGCGCGCTCGCCTCGGCCGGTGTCCCGATCGACCTCGCCCCGTCCGCGACCCCGCTGCACGCTGACCCCGCCGTCGCACCGCTGCTGCTGGCGCTGCGGGTGGCGGCGGAAGCGGCGGCGCCCGCGGCGGCGCGCGGGGACATGGCCGAGCCGGAGGCCGTGGGGGAGGCCGGGACGGAGGCCGTGGAGGAGGCTGCGGAGGAGGCCGTGGAGGAAGGCGATGCCGCGGAGGAGGGCGGGACCGGGGACGCGGACGGGCCCGAGCCCGTAGCCGTATCCGTATCGGCGGACGGGAGCGGGGACGGGAGCGGGGACGACGGCTCGGAAGGGGACGCTCTCGGGCTCTCCGTCGAGGACGCCCTGACGCTGCTCACGTCGCCGCTGGGCGGCATGGACTCGGCGGACCTGCGGAAGCTGGGGCGCGCGCTGCGCGAGGAGGAGCGGGCGGCGGGTGTGGCGGTGCCGCGTCCCTCGGACCTGCTGATCGCGGAGGCGGTCGCGCGGCCGGAGCGGCTGGCGACGCACGACGCCTCGTACGCGCGCGGCGCGCGGCGGATCGGGGCGCAACTGGCCGCGGCGCGCGCGGGGCTCGCGGCGGGCGGCACCGTGGAGGACGCGCTGTGGGCGCTGTGGAACGGTTCGGCGTGGCCGGGCCGGCTGGAGCGGGCGGCGCTGCGCGGCGGTCCGGCCGGACGGAACGCCGACCGCGATCTGGACGCGGTGTGCGCGCTGTTCGAGACGGTGGCCCGGGCGGAGGAGCGCACCGGGGGCCGCGGCGCGCTGAACCTGATCGACGAGCTGTCGTCGTTCGACATCGTGGCCGACACGCTCGGCGGTCGCGCGGTCCGGCCCGAGGCCGTACGCCTGATGACCGCGCACCGCGCGAAGGGCCTGGAGTGGCCGCTCGTGGTGGTGGCGGGCGTGCAGGAGGGCGTGTGGCCGGACCTGCGCCGCCGCGGCTCCCTGCTGGAGGCGGACCGGATCGGTGGTGACGGCCTCGCGCCGCCACTCACCCCGGGCGCGCTGCTGGCCGAGGAGCGCCGGCTGTTCTACGTCGCGGTGACCCGCGCGCGGGACCGGCTGCTGGTGACGGCGGTGAAGTCCGCAGCGGACGACGGCGACCAGCCTTCCCGGTTCCTCGCCGAACTCGGCGTGGAACCGGTGCACGTGGGCCACCGGCCGCGCCGCCCGCTCGCGGTGGCCGCGCTCGTCGCGGAGTTGCGCGCGACCACCGTGGACCCGGCCGTGTCACCCGAACTGCGTGACGCCGCCGCCCGACGACTGGCCCGGATGGCCTCGCTCACCGACGACGGCCACGCGCTGGTGCCCGCCGCGGACCCCGAGCGCTGGTGGGGCGTGTACGAGCCGACCCGGTCGGCCGTGCCGGTCCGCGACCGGGACCAGCCGGTCGTGCTGTCCGGCAGCGCGCTCGACCAGCTCGCCAACACGTGCGCGCTGCAGTGGTTCCTGGGGCGCGAGGTCAAGGCCGAGCCGCCGTCGACGGCCGCGCAGGGCTTCGGGAGCGTGGTGCACGTCCTCGCCGACGAGGTCGCCTCCGGCCGGGCCCCCGCCGACCTCGACGTGCTGATGGCGCGGCTGGACTCCGTATGGGACGCGCTCGCGTTCGACGCGCCCTGGAAGTCCCGGCAGGAGCGGGAGAACGCCCGCGCCGCGCTGGAGCGCTTCCTGCGCTGGCACGTCATGGAGCGGGGCCGCGAGGCGGTCGCCGGGGAGCACGCGTTCGACGTGACGCTGGAGGCGGGCGACGCGCAGGTGCGCATCCGCGGCAGCATGGACCGGGTGGAGACGGACGCCGAAGGGCAGGCGTACGTCGTGGACTTCAAGACCGGGCGGGCCAAGCCCACCGCGAAGGAGGTCGCCCGGCACCCCCAACTCGCGGTCTACCAGCTCGCCGTCCGCGAGGGGGCCGTCGACCCGCTCTTCGGCGGGGCCCGTCCGCACCCCGGCGGCGCCGAACTCGTGCAGCTCCGGCTCGGCGCCACCCGCAAGGAGGGCGGCGACGCGCTCCCGGCGGTGCAGCGGCAGGAGCCCATCGAGGGGGAGTGGGCCCAGGACCTCCTCGCCGAGGCGGCCGGGCGGGTGCTGGACGAGCGCTTCACACCCGCGGCCGGCCAGCACTGCGCGCACTGCGCCTTCCGCTCGGCCTGCACCGCCCGGCCGGAGGGCCGGCACGTCGTGGAGTGAACGCCAGGGGTGGGTGTGACGGCCTGTGGATAACCCACAGCACGCTGTCGCAGCCGGACGCTATGGTCTGTGTACGGAGCAAGGGGATTCCGGGTGCCCGCCGCCACCAGCGCGGGCCCCTGGGGGGATGCAAGGGGGCGGCCGTGGCGGCCACACGTAACTTCTGCGCGGCGGTGCTCGGCACCGCGGTGGCCGTGGCGGTGCTGACCGGCTGCGGCGGGGACACGGACGCGGGCGGCGCGCCGATCGTCGTACCGGCGGCCACCACCGCCGAGACCGGGGCGTTCGCGGGGGAGAGCGCCGACCAGATCTTCTCGAAGGCCGAGGAGGCGATGGACTCCGTGACGGCCGTGACCGTCGACGTCGTCCTCTCCGACGACGAGGGTGACGCGCACATCACCGCCGCGCTCACCGCCTCCGGAAAGTGCGCGGCCTCCCTCGAGAACGACGGGGAGGACCCGGTCCAGGTCATCGGCATCCACGACGCGTACTACCTGAAGGCCGACGCCTCCTACTGGGAGGACCAGGACGACAGCCACGGCGACGTACTGGCCCGGGCCTTCGCCGGGAAGTGGGTCAGGCTGCCCGCGCAGGAGCAGGAGGCGGACGACCTCGACCAGTTCTGCAAGCTGGACTCCCTGCTCGCCTCGGTCGAGGAGGGCGACGAGGTGACCGGCAAGGACGCCCCCGCCAGCCGCTACGGCCGGGCCGTGGTCCCGCTCCACGAGCGCGACGACGACGGCACCACGAACACGGTGTACGTCGCCGCCGACGGCACGCCGTACATCCTCGGCCTGGTCAGCACCGACGGCGGGGGGAGCCTCCGCTTCAGCGACTTCGGCAAGGCGCCGCGGATATCCGCGCCGCCGGCCAAGGACACCGTCGACCTCTCCTCGGTGGGCAGCGACGCTCCGCACCTGTCGGTCTGACTCGGTCTGACCTGCCCCCGAACGGACGGGCCGGCCGGTGAAACGTGTCGGCCCGGCCGGATAGCCTCGCTGGGTGGCAAACCCTCTCCACCACCCTGATCAGCTCAAGGAGCTGCTGGGTATCCCGTTCACCCCCGAGCAGATGGCGTGCATCACCGCGCCGCCCGCTCCCGGGGTGATCGTGGCCGGGGCGGGCTCGGGGAAGACCACGGTGATGGCCGCGCGGGTGGTGTGGCTGGTCGGCACCGGACAGGTCGCGCCGGACCAGGTGCTGGGGCTGACCTTCACCAACAAGGCGGCCGCGGAGCTCTCCGAGCGGGTGCGGCGGGCGCTGGTGCGGGCGGGCATCACCCCGGGCGAGGCGGACGGCCCGCCCGACCCGGCCCTGGACCCGGACCAGGTGCCGGGGGACCCGCAGATCTCGACGTACCACGCGTTCGCCGGGCAGTTGCTGAAGGACCACGGCATGCGGATCGGGCTGGAGCCGACCGCGCGCCTGCTCGCCGACGCCACCCGCTTCCAGCTGGCGGCGAAGGTGCTGCGGGCCGCGCCCGGCCCGTACCCGGCGCTGACCAAGGGGCTGCCCACGCTCATCGGCGACCTGCTCGCGCTGTCCGGCGAGCTGTCGGAGCACCTGGTGCCCGCCGAGCGGCTGCGCGCCCACGACACGCGGCTCGCCGCGCGGCTCGGCGAGCTGGACCCGGGCACGCGCGGCTACGCCTGGGTGAAGGAGGTGGCGCACGCCACCGCCGCCCGCCGCGACCTGGCCGAACTGGCCGCCGCCTACCGGCAGGAGAAGAAGGGCCGCGACCTGCTGGACTTCGGCGACCAGATCGCGCTGTCCGCCGAGCTGGCGCAGGGCCGCCCGGAGGTCGGCGCGCTGCTGCGGGACCAGTACCGGGTGGTGCTGCTGGACGAGTACCAGGACACGTCGGTGGCGCAGCGGCTGCTGCTCGCCGGGCTGTTCGGGGGCGGCACCGGGCATCCGGTGACCGCGGTCGGCGACCCCTGCCAGGCGATCTACGGCTGGCGCGGCGCGTCCGTGGCGAACCTCGACGACTTCCCCCGGCACTTCCCGTACGCCGACGGGCGGCCCGCCGACCGCTACTCGCTCAGCGAGAACCGCCGCTCCGGCGGCCGGCTGCTGGACCTCGCCAACACCCTCGCCGTCGAACTGCGCGCCCGGCACGAAGGCGTGGAGGCGCTGCGCCCGGCCCCCGGCGCCGAGCGCGACGGCGTCGTACGCTGCGCGCTGCTGCCCACGCAGGCCGAGGAGACGACGTGGCTCGCCGACTCCGTCGCCCACCTGGTGCGCACCGGCACCCCGCCCGGCGAGATCGCGGTGCTGTGCCGTACGGCCGCGCACTTCGCCGACATCCACGCGGCGCTGGTGGCCAGGGACGTGCCGGTCGAGGTGGTCGGGCTGTCGGGGCTGCTGCACCTGCCCGAGGTGGCCGATCTCGTCGCCACCTGCGAGGTGCTGCACGACCCGACCGCCAACGCGGCCCTGGTACGGCTGCTGACCGGACCGCGCTGGCGGATCGGCCCGCGCGACCTGGCGCTCCTCGGCCGCCGGGCCCGGCTGCTGGTGCGGTACGGTCCCGGGCCCGGCGCCGGTGCGGACGGCGAGGGGCCGGACCGGCTCGCGGCGGCCGTGGAAGGGGTCGATCCGGCCGAGGTGGTGTCGCTGACCGACGCGCTGGAGACGTTCCTCGACGCCGAACCCGGCGACGAGCTGCCGTTCTCCGCCGAGGCACGGGTGCGGTTCGCGCGGCTGGCCGCCGAGATAAGGGAGTTGCGTAGGGCGCTCGCCGACCCGCTGATGGACGTGCTGCACCGGGTGCTGGCCGTCACCGGGCTCGAAGTGGAGCTGGCCGCGTCCCCGCACGCGCTGGCCGCCCGCCGCCAGGAGACCCTCAACGCGTTCCTCGACGTGGCCGCGTCCTTCGCCGGGCTGGACGGGGAGGCGACGCTGCTGGCCTTCCTCGGGTTCCTGCACACCGCGGCGCAGTACGAGAAGGGCCTCGACAGTTCGCTGCCCGGCGGCGACGACACGGTGAAGGTGCTCACCGCCCACAAGGCCAAGGGGCTGGAGTGGGACGTGGTCGTGGTGCCCGGGCTGGTCGCCAAGGGCTTTCCCAGCGAACGCGGACGGGAGCTGTGGCCGCTGAACGCGAAGGTGCTGCCGCACGGTCTGCGCGGCGACTCCGCCACCCTCCCCGACGTGGAGGCGTGGACCCGGGCCGGGCTCGACGGTTTCCGCGCCGCGATGAAGGAGCACCAACGCGTCGAGGAACTGCGGCTCGGGTACGTCACCTTCACCCGGCCGCGCTCCCTCCTGCTCGGCTCCGGGCACTGGTGGGGGCCGACCCAGTCCAAGCCGTTCGGGCCGTCCGCCTTCCTCGACGCCCTGCGCGCGCACTGCGAGGCCGGGCACGGCGAGATCGAGGTGTGGGCCGAGCCCCCGGCCGAGGACGCCGACAACCCGGCCCTCGCCTCCGCCACCGAACCCCCCTGGCCGCTGCCCCTCGACCCGGCCGCCTTCGAACGGCGCCGCCATGCCGCGAAGACCGTCCGCGCCCAGATCGACGCCACCCGCCCGGACGCCTCCGACACCCCCCTCCCCCCGCAACCCACCCGCGCCACATCCCCCCGCCCCTCCCTCCCCCCGCAACCCACCCGGGGGAAAGGCCACCCCACCCCCGACCCCACCGGCGCCCCCCACCTCGCCGATCCCCCGCTCCCTCCCGACGACTCCCGCCTCGTCTCCGCCTGGGACCGCGACCTCACCGCCCTCACCGGCGAACTCCGCCGCGCCCGCGCCACCGTCCACGACGTCCCCCTCCCGCGCACCCTCACCGCCACCCAGCTCATGCGGCTGGCCGCCGACCCGGACGGCCTCGCCCGCGACCTGGCCCGCCCCCTGCCGCGCCCGCCGGCCCCCGCAGCCCGCCGCGGCACCCGTTTCCACGCCTGGGTCGAGTCCCGCTTCGAGGCCCGCCCGCTCTTCGCCCCGGAGGACCTGCCCGGCATCGAACCCGGCGACGACATCGCCGACGAGCAGGACCTCGCCGCCCTCAAGGACGCCTTCCTGCGCACCCCGTACGCCGAGCGCACCCCCTACCGCGTCGAGGCCGCCTTCACCCTCACCCTCGCCGGCCGCCTCGTCCGCGGCCGCATCGACGCGGTGTACCGGGAACGTACGGACGCCGTGCGCGCGGATGCCGTGGCCGCCGACGCCGGTGCCGCCGAGCCGTCCGGCCACGACGCGGACCCGTACACGTACGAGATCGTCGACTGGAAGACCGGGCACCGGCCCGACGCCGCGGACCCGCTGCAGCTCGCGATCTACCGGCTGGCCTGGGCTGAGCAGCAGGGCGTGCCGCTGGAGCGGGTGCGGGCGGCGTTCCTGCACATCCGCACCGGCACGCTCCTGCGGCCCCCGGACCTGCCCGACCGGGCCGCGCTGGAGCGGCTGCTCAGCCCCGATCCGCCGGACCGGGCCGAGGAACCGCCGCACTGACAGCGGGCGGGCGCGGGGCGCGGGGGTGCGTCGGCGGGATCGGGCGCGGGGGTGCGTCGGCGGGGTCGGTGGCGGGGTCGGCGGCAGGCGGCGGAGCAGGGCCGACGACGCGGCCGGTACGCTGAAAGCCATGCGTACGACCCCGGACAACGCCGTCCACCCGCACCCCGCCGACCCGGCCCCGTACATCGCCGAACACAGCGCCGCGTTCCTCGCCGCGCTGGGGGACTGGCTCCGTATCCCGTCCGTCTCCGCGAACCCGGACCACGCCCCCGACGTACGCCGCAGCGCCGAGTGGCTCGCGGCGGCGCTGACCGACACCGGCTTCCCGGTGGCGGAGGTGTGGGAGACCGAGGGCGGTGGCCCGGCGGTCTTCGCCGAGTGGCCGAGCGGCGAGGCCGACGCGCCCACCGTGCTCGTCTACGGGCACCACGACGTGCAGCCCGCCGCGCGCGAGGACGGCTGGGCGACCGACCCGTTCGAGCCGGTCGAGCAGGACGGGCGGCTGCGGGCACGCGGCGCCGCGGACGACAAGGGCCAGGTCTTCCTGCACACCCTGGGCCTGCGCGCGCACCTGGCGGCGACCGGCCGCACCGCTCCGGCGGTGAACCTGAAACTGCTGGTCGAGGGCGAGGAGGAGTCCGGGTCGCCGCACTTCGGGCCGTTGATCAGGAAGCACGCCGACCGGCTCGCCTGCGACACCGTGATCGTCTCGGACACCGGCATGTGGGCCGAGGACACCCCGACGGTGTGCACCGGCATGCGCGGCCTGGTGGACGGCCAGATCGACCTGTACGGGCCGGACCAGGACATCCACTCGGGCTCGTTCGGCGGCGCGGTGCCCAACCCCGCCACGGAGGCGGCCCGGCTGGTCGCCGCGCTGCACGACGAGGACCGGCGGGTGTCGATCCCCGGTTTCTACGACGGTGTGGTGGAACTCACCGACCGGGAGCGGGCGCTGCTGGCGGAGCTGCCGTTCGACGAGGCGGGCTGGCTGCGTACGGCCAAGTCGCACGCGGCGCTCGGCGAGCACGGCCACACCACCCTGGAGCGGATCTGGGCCCGGCCGACCGCCGAGGTCAACGGCATCCACGCCGGTTACGGCGGCCCGGGCGGCAAGACCATCGTGCCGTCCACCGCGGAGATCAAGTTCTCCTTCCGGCTGGTCGCGGGGCAGGACACCGCCCGGGTGCGGCAACTGGTCACGGACTGGGTGGCGGCCCGGCTGCCCGACGGCATCCGGCACGAGATCCGCTTCTGGGGCGACGGCACCCGTCCGTGCCTGACCCCGCTGGACCACCCCGCGCTGCGCTCGCTGGTCCGCGCGATGGGCCGCGCCTTCGGCCAGGAGATCAGGTACACCCGCGAGGGCGGGTCCGGGCCGGCCGCCGACCTCCAGGACGTACTGGGTGTTCCCGTACTGTTCCTGGGAATTTCCGTGCCGTCCGACGGTTGGCACTCCGTGGACGAGAAAGTGGATCTCGACCTGCTGTTCAAGGGCGTCGAGACCGCGGCGCACCTGTGGACGGAGCTCGCCGCGGACTGGGCGGCCGAACCGTGGCCGAGCAGCCGGTGAGCGGCGCGGGCCGACGGCGCAACGGGCACCTCGCGCCCGCTCGCGTGGAACCCGTACCGCCCGTACGGCCGGCACCGCTCGTACGGCAGGCATCGCAGGCATCGCAGGCACCGCAAAGGGGAGTTGGGAAGACGCCTTGACCGAACTCGACGCGACATCGAAGCCGCTGAGCCTCACCTACACCGGGGTGGACCGCGCGGCCCACCATCGGCTCGACGAGGCATGGCTCGCGGCTGCCTGGAGCCACCCCACCACCCGCGTCTTCGTCGTCTCCGGCGGCCAGGTGCTGGTCGAGGACACCCCCGACGGCGGCGCCGAACTCGTCATGACCCCGGCGTTCGACGCCCCCGAGACCGAGCAGCACCGCTACTTCCTCGGCATCGACGAGGAGGGCGTGCGCTACTTCGCCCTGCAGAAGGACACCCTGCCCGGGCGGATGGACGAGGCGGCCCGCCCGGCCGGACTGCGCGAGGTGGGCGGGCTGCTCGCCCCGATCGAGGCCGGGCTGATGGTGCACGCCGTCGCGCTGGAGAACTGGCAGCGCATGCACCGCTTCTGCTCCCGGTGCGGCGAGCGCACCGTCATCGCCGCCGCCGGCCACATCCGCCGCTGCCCCGCCTGCGGCGCCGAGCACTACCCGCGCACCGACCCCGCCGTGATCATGCTCGTCACCGACGACGAGGACCGCGCCCTGCTCGGCCGCCAGGTGCACTGGCCCGAGGGCCGCTTCTCCACCCTCGCGGGCTTCGTGGAACCCGGCGAGTCCATCGAGCAGTCGGTGCGCCGCGAGGTCTTCGAGGAGGCCGGCGTCACCGTCGGCGACGTCTCCTACGTCGCCAGCCAGCCCTGGCCGTTCCCGTCCAGCCTCATGCTCGGGTTCATGGCGCAGGCCACCTCCTCCGAGATCCACGTCGACGGCGAGGAGATCCACGAGGCCCGCTGGTTCTCCCGCGAGGACCTGCGCGCCGCCTTCGAGTCCGGCGAGGTGCTGCCCCCGTTCGGCATCTCGATCGCGGCCCGGCTGATCGAGCTGTGGTACGGCAAGCCGCTGCCGAAGCAGGGGGGAGCCGCGGCGGTGCGGTAGCCGCGGGTGTGCGTCCTGCGAGCCTGGCGGGTCGGCGGGCGGGCCACTGGCCGGTGCGCTACGGCAGGTCGTGCGCGTACTCCACGTACAGCGGGCTGGCGATCACCACTCTGCTGAAGGCGGCGGCGGCGGTGTCGCCGTCGCCGGGCGGGTAGGCGAGGTCGGCGGTGACGCGCGCGTATCCCCGCGTCCAGGCGGCGGTGGGTGCGGAGGCGCGGCGGTCGAGCCAGTCGACGAGTTCGGCGGTGCCCTGGTGGAGGTGGCCCAGCCTGGACAGCTGTGTGGGTGGGGAGTCCGCCTGGAGGACCGGCAGGTCCTGGTGGCCGAGGGTGTCGAGCGTGTCGTGGGCCTGGCCGCCTTCGCGCCTGAACCACGCCCGGCTCCTGGTGACCTCGCTGTAGGCAGGGGGGCGGGAGGCGGCGCCGGACGTCCATGCCGTGCCGCCGGTGGCGTACTCCGTGACGATCCTCGCGGCGGGCGGCGGCTCCTGCCGTGGCGGCGGGGCCGGCAGCAGCAGGTGCTCGGCGGAACCGTGCATCAGCAGGCGGACCTTGCGGCCGGAGGCGTCCAGCGGGTCGTAGCCCTCGACCGGGTCGGCGGGGTCGAGGAAGACCACCATGTGGCTGAACGGGTCGTCCAGCAGCATGTCGTTGAGCGGGGCCTCGAACCAGATCCACTGACCCGGGCGGTGCTCGGCATCGGTGAACCAGCGCGCGTGGCTCTCGATCTGCTCGGTCACCCGCCGCAGATGGTCGAGGCGCTCCCGCTCGTCGTTCGTGGCGGCGGGGGACACGTCCACGCCGACCAGGGGCGTGGAGACCTTCAGCGCCATCTTGAGCCGGCCACTGAAGCGGCGCCGGGCCAACGGGACGAACTGCCGTAACTTCGCGTCGGACAGGTAGACCAGTTCGCTCAGCATGGATTCAGGCTAGGCGAAGGTTTGACCTGCCGTCAGGCACTAAAGCGACGAGGGCCGCGCCTCGGGGGGCGCCGGGGGAACGCGCCCCGGTCGCCGCCATGGGCGCGGCCCTCGGTCCGAGGTCCGGACACCGTCACTTGGCGAGGACGTCCAGGACATCCTGGGTGCTGCCGACCTCGGCGATGCGCGGGAAGACGTTCGCCACGCTGTGCTCGTGCGTGGACAGGTCCCGGTCGGTCATGGCGTCGACGGGCAGCGTCACATGGAAGCCCTGCTCGTGCGCGTCCCGGGCGGTGGACTCCACGCCGCTGCCGGTGGCGATGCCCGTGACGACCACCTGAGTGACGTCGAGTGCCCGCAGCCGGTCGACCAGGCCGGTACCGGTGAAGGCGCTGCGCGCGTGCTTGGTCACGAGGATGTCCTCGGGCTGCCGGTCCAGTTCCGGGATGAGGTCGGTCCAGCCCTCGGGGAACGAACGGGTGCCGGGGCGGCCCTGGTCGGTTCGGCCCGACGGTGCCCCCGCCACGTTGACGAGGACGACGGGGAGGCCGCGGTCGCGGAACACCCGCAGCAGCTCCGCCGAGCGGTCGACGATCCCGGTGACGGGGTGCGCGAGCGGCAGGGTGACGATGCCGGCCTGGAGGTCCACGACGATGAGCGCGGTCTTCGGGTCGAGGGTGGTGATGGGCATGCGAAGTCCTTCGGAGTGGCGGGGTGGTGAGGTGCCGACAAGCCGGGTGAGGGCACGCCGGAGCGGCGGTGGGGCCGGGACGACGGAGGTGGAGCGGCGGAGCGGTGCCGGGGAGGCGGGAGCGGGACGGCGGAGGTCGAGCGGTGCCGGGGAGGCGGGAGCGGGACGGGTCAGGGCGACTGGGCGAGCCGTCGGAGCAGGTCGGTACAGGAGGCGAGCCGCGCGACCTCCTCGGCGGAGAACCCGGCCCCGATCGCCTGCGTCAGCCAGTCCTCCTTCGCCAGCCGCCCGGTACGGAACTTCTCGCGCGCGGTCTCGGTGAGGCTCAGTACGGTCTTCCGGCCGTCCCTCGGGTCCGGCGAACCGCTGATCAGCCCGGCGTCCTCCAGGACGCCGACGATCTTCGCCATCGACTGCGGGCGGATGCCCTCGGCGCGCGCCAGTACGGTCGCCGTCGCCGCTCCGTCGCGCTCGATCCTGAGCAGGACCGACGACTGGGACCGGGTGAGGTCGCTGCCGTGTCCCTGCTCGCGGAGCCTGCGGGTGAGCTGCCCGAGAACGACGCGCAGCTCACCGGCGAGGGCCGCCGGGTCAGACGCCGACGACGGCTCCCGCTCCGGTTCCGGTGCACGCTCCGGCGCACGCTGATCGTCCATGTTCTGCAGGCTAGCATTCTCTTCAGCCAACTGCACAGTTGGCTGTCGAAATTGCCCAGAGTGCCGATGACGCGTGCCTGCGGGTGGCGCCGCCGCCGTACCGGAGAGCGACGGAGGTCCGAGGCTAGCCGGGGCTCCACGCGTGACCTGTTCGCCGCCACTCCCGCGCACCGGTCATCAACACGCTGACCAGGCGCTCCTTCTCCTCGACGTATCCCTGCCGCTCGTACGCGAACTGGGCGGCGAGCGTCCGCTTGATCACCCCGTACCGGCGCGCGGGCCTCCGGGTTCGCGATCAGGAAGTCCCGGAACAGGCGGTAACTCGTCGGCGAGCGGGGAGCCGGCGGCCACGGCGTGCAGGTGGTGCGTCCGCTTTCCGTCCGCCATCTTGCGGAGGAACATGTGCCCCTCGTCGGCCGCGAACGACCCGGGGCGGTACTCGTACCCGATCCGTGCCAGCGGCTCCACCCGATCGGCCACTGCTGCCAGTTCGTCGAGAACCGCCATCACGTCGATGGTCGGCTTCGCGCACAGCCCGGGCACGCTGGTCGACCCCACGTGCTCGATCGCCCGTGCGCCCGGCAGGGCGTCCGCGAGCAGGTCGCGCTCGGCGGCGAACCGGCGCGGCCACCGTGACCTCGCCCGCCACCACGTCGGCTCGCGCGCCGCCCTGTGCCGGTTGCCCGTCGTGGCGGGGCACTCCGGCGCGGACCGTGTACCCGCCCGCGGGCAGCGACAGCGAGAAGAAGCCGGTCGGGCTGGTGAAGGGGGCCGCCAAGCGGAGCATCCTGGGCTCGTCCGGTGTCACGGCGACGAAGAAGGAACCGAGCGGCTCGCCTGTCGCGGTGCGGGCCACGCCGCGCACCACGCCCTCCCGATTTCCCCGCATTCCCCCACCGTCCCACGTCCGCGCCCCGCGGGTGCCGGTGCGGGCCGGGTACGGCGGGAGGCCGGTTGACGGTGGACGGCCGGGGTGGGTGCGGCCGGGTCAGTCCTGGTAGCCCTGGGCGGCGAGGATCTGGTCGATGCGGGAGCGGTGCGCCGCCTCCCACATGTCGAGGGTCTCGGCGGACTCCTTCGCCAGCTTCGCGCGGGCGTCGGCGAGCAGACGGGCACCCCGGTCCCGGGGCGCGACAACGACGCCCTCCTCGTCGGCCACCACGATGTCGCCGGCGTTCACCTGGACACCGCCGCAGGTGACCTGGGCGTTGAGGGGCTCGACGGCGGCCTTGCCGCCCGGGATGGGGAGCACGCCGCGCGCGAAGACGGGGAAGCGCATGTCGCGGATCTCGCCGAGGTCGCGGATCACGCCGTCGATCACGAAGGCCGCGATCCCGTTCCGCTGGGCGACCGCGCAGACGTTGCCGCCGGCGACCGCGTAGTCCACGTCTCCGGCCTCGACGACGATGACGGAGCCGGCCGGGGCGCGGTGGATGGCGGCGTGCAGCATGAGGTTGTCACCGGCCGGGCACCGCACGGTGAAGGCCGGACCGGCCACCCGCGGCATCGACGGCCACAGCGGCCGGATGCCGATGTCCATGACCTGCTCCCGGCCGAGGAGGTCGGCGAGCGTGGTCGGCGGTATGTCCTGGAACCCGGCGGCGTCGTCCATGATCCCGAAGGTAGCACCGGCGCGGGGCGGCCACGGAGGGTCCCGGGCGGTCTCCTGGGAGCAGGCGGTCAGGCGCCCCCGGGCGCGGCGGGGCGCCTGGGGGCGTGCCGTACGTCAGGCGCTGAACGTCAGGCGCTGAGCGCCTGGGAGACCTGGGCGAGGCTGGGGTTGGTCATCGTGGACTTCTTGCCGCTGGGCGCCACGACCAGAACGGTCGGCACCGTCTGGTTGCCGCCGTTGGCCTCCTCCACGAACTTCGCCGACTCCGGGTCCTGCTCGATGTTGATCTCGGTGTAGGCGATGCCCTCCCGGTCGAGCTGGCTCTTGAGCCGGCGGCAGTAGCCGCACCAGGAAGTGCTGTACATGGTCACGGTGCCGGACATGTGGTGATCCGCTCCTCGTCCAGGGGTCCTCGGGGTCCTCCATCCGGCAACGCCGGACGAGGTGTCGTCATTCCTCCGAACGTCCGGGGCGCCGCGTGCATTCCGCCCTCTCCGGTCCCGCTACGGCCCCGCTACGGCCCCTGCTCCGGCGCTGCTCCGGCGCCGCTTCGATGCCGCCGCCGCGCCGCGGACCGTACACCGGACGGGCAAGCCTGTGGATAACTTCGCCGGGGTGTCGCCGGAACCTGGCACAGTGGCGGTGTGACTGCGACAACCCACGACTCGCTCTTCCCCGCGATGCCCGACTCCGCGGACGCGGTGCTCGACGGACTCGACCCCGAGCAGCGCGCCGTCGCCACGGCACTGCACGGCCCGGTGTGCGTGCTGGCCGGCGCCGGCACCGGCAAGACCCGTGCGATCACCCACCGGATCGCGTACGGAGTGCGGTCGGGCATCCTCCAGCCCTCGACGGTGCTCGCGGTGACGTTCACCGCGCGCGCGGCGGGGGAGATGCGCGGGCGGCTGCGGCAGCTGGGTGCGGGCGGGGTGCAGGCGCGGACGTTCCACTCCGCCGCCCTGCGGCAGTTGCAGTACTTCTGGCCGCGGGCGATCGGCGGCGAGATGCCGCGCATCATGGACCGCAAGGTGCAGCTCGTCGCGGAGGCGGGCGCCCGCTCCAGGATCAGGCTGGACCGCAGCGAGCTGCGGGACGTGACCGGCGAGATCGAGTGGTGCAAGGTCACCCAGACGGTGCCGGAGGAGTATCCGGCCGTCGCCGCCAAGACCTCGCGCGACGTGCCGCGCGACCCGGCCGAGGTCGCGCGGATCTACGCGACGTACGAGCAGTTGAAGCGCGACCGCGGCCTGATCGACTTCGAGGACGTGCTGCTGCTGACCGTCGGCGTCCTCCAGGACCGGCCGGACGTGGCGGACACCGTCCGCTCGCAGTACCAGCACTTCGTGGTGGACGAGTACCAGGACGTCAGCCCGCTCCAGCAGCGCCTGCTGGAGCTGTGGCTCGGCGGCCGGGGGAATCTGTGCGTGGTCGGCGACGCCTCGCAGACGATCTACTCGTTCACCGGCGCCACCCCGGACTTCCTGCTCGGCTTCCGCACCCGCCACCCGGACGCCACCGTGGTCAAGCTCGTCCGGGACTACCGCTCCACCCCCCAGGTCGTCGGCCTGGCCAACGGCCTGCTCGGCCAGGCCCGCGGCCACGCCGCCGCCCACCGGCTCGAACTGATCTCGCAGCGCGAGCCGGGCCCCGACCCGGTCTACACGGAGTATCCGGACGAGCCGGCCGAGGCCGAGGGCGCCGCCCGCCGGATCAAGGACCTGATCGACTCCGGGGTGCGCCCCAGCGAGATCGCCGTGCTCTACCGGATCAACGCCCAGTCCGAGGTGTACGAACAGGCCCTCGCCGACGCCGGGGTGCCCTACCAGCTGCGCGGCGCCGAGCGGTTCTTCGAGCGCCCCGAGGTGCGCGAGGCGGGCATGCTGCTGCGCGGCGCGGCGCGCGCGGCCGCCGACCCGGGCGAGGAGCGGGAGACCATCCCGCAGCAGGTGCGGGCGGTGCTCAGCTCGCGCGGCTGGGCCTCGGAGCCGCCCGCGGGCTCCGGCGCGGTGCGCGACCGCTGGGAGTCGCTGGCGGCGCTGGTGCGGCTGTCGGAGGACTTCACCGCGGCCCGGCCCGCCGCGGAGCTGTCCGACTTCGTCACGGAGCTTGACGAGCGGGCCAACGCCCAGCACGCCCCGACGGTTGAGGGCGTCACTCTCGCCTCGCTGCACGCCGCGAAGGGCCTGGAGTGGGACGCGGTGTTCCTCGTCGGCCTGACCGAGGGCACCTTGCCGATCACCCACGCCAAGACCGACGAGCAGATCGAGGAGGAGCGCCGGCTGCTCTACGTCGGGGTGACCCGCGCCCGTCTGCACCTGTCGCTGTCGTGGGCGCTGTCGCGCTCACCCGGCGGGCGCGGCGGTCGGCGGCCCTCCCGCTTCATGGACGGACTACGGCCGGGGTCCGCGCCGCGCGGCGCCCGGGGCGGTGCCGGCGGCCAGGGCGGCGCCGAGCGCGGCTCGGGCGGCCGCAGCAGGCGCCGCGGCCCGGTGCTGTGCCGGGTGTGCGGGCGCACCCTGTCCGAAGCCGGCGAGATCAAGCTGATGCGCTGCGAGGACTGCCCCTCCGACCTCGACGAGGCGCTGTACGACCGGTTGCGCGGCTGGCGGATGGAACAGGCCAAGGCGCTCGGCCAGCCCGCCTACTGCGTCTTCACCGACAAGACGCTGCTGGCCATCGCCGAGGTCAGGCCGTCCGACGAGCAGGGGCTCTCCGCGATCCCCGGCGTGGGCGCCCGCAAACTCGACAAGTTCGGCGCCGACGTGCTGGCGCTGTGCACCGGAGTTCCCCTGGACGAAGCCGACGAAGCCCAGGACAGCGCGGAATACGACGCTCCGGACGAAGTACCGGAAGAGGCCCTTCCGGCCAACTCGCAGGAGGGCGCGGAATCTTCTTCGGAAGAAGCCGAAAAATAGTTTGCGCATCGCGCGGGAGTCCTCATAGCCTGCGTGAGCACGGTCGAGAACGGGTCTTCCAAGAGCCGCCAAGACTGTGATGTACTAGGCAAGTCCGGTCCACTGCCCTTACGAGACGCCGAGAGGAGGCGAGCACAGTGAGCAGCAACATCACCATCACCAAAATGACCGATCGTCCGGTCATGGCAGCCGCCTGCTCGCTCGACGTCTCCGTGGTCTCGCTGCATGGCAGCCGCCGGTCCCTCGCCTCTGCTCTGCTGCCGGTCCTGCCGGTGCGTGAGCACAGTGAGCGACCGACCGGGGCGCCCGCGGTAGCGGCGGCGAAGGCACAGGCGACCGCCTATGCCTTTACCTCTGCGGCTGCCGGCGCCGGCGCGACGAGCGCGAAGGCTGCCAAGGGCGGTGCCAATGGTGTCAAGGGCGCCATTGCCGCCGGACTGGTGATCGGACAGCAGCAAAAGAAGACGCAGCACGGTATGTGGGCCTTCCGCGGGCCTGAACCCTGGAGTGATCCAACCTGACATCGAGTCAGGTCGGCACCCTCAGGGCCGCGGAATCCCACACCGGGAACCGCGGCCCTTCTGTTTTCTCCACCCGGAGATCGCTGTCTACGCAGACAGACACAACCGAAGACCGGCCCACCGGCCGGACCGACAGACGAGGAACGAACACCGTGCATTCCGCCCCGCACGACACGTCCGGACTTCAGCCCGACCTGACCGGGACGCCCACCGGCGACCTCACCGACCACCCTCCCCTCGGCACTGCCGTCGGGGACCCCAGCGCAGACCCTCCGGAGAACACCTTGCTGCCCCTCACCGAGCTCGACGACGAGATCGAGCGACTCGGCGTGCCCGTCCCCTGCCGCACCTACGACCCCGAGGTCTTCTTCGCGGAGTCGCCGGCGGACGTGGAGTACGCCAAGTCCCTCTGCCAGACCTGTCCGGTCCGCGAGGCGTGCCTCGCCGGCGCCAAGGACCGCCGCGAGCCCTGGGGTGTCTGGGGCGGCGAGCTGTTCATCCAGGGCGTCGTGGTTCCCCGCAAGCGGCCGCGTGGCCGTCCGCGTAAGAACGCCGTCGCGGCATGAGCACTCGCGCCATGTTCCGCACCCGGCCCGGCACGATCGACCGGCCCTTGACGCATGACCCGAAGCACCGCAACTCCAAGAATCAGGCCCCGATGACGACTTCCCGCACCGATCAGCTCGCACGTACTTCCGACGCCTTCGCGTCGACCCAGAACAGGAACCTCGAGATGCAACTCATGCCAGAAGCCCTGGCTCGTGCCCATATGCAACAGCGACTGCGCGAGGCCGAACAGCAACGTAGGTCGCAGCGCCTGCTCACCGCCCGCCGGCTCCAGCGCCGTGCCGAACGCGCCTCGATGCGCGCCCGGCGCGCGCTGGCCATGGCGGTCATGCAGTAGCCGGCGCACGCGACAGCCCTCGCGACGTGACCGGGATGCCGTAACGGCACACCGGAAACCTCGAAGCAACGCTGACCACGTACGATCCCGCGGGACCGGTCCGACCAGGACCGGTCCCGCAGTGCGTTATCGCGACAAAACCGGCTTCCGCGGAGGTATCGTCACCCAGTGGATCAGAAACCCTCTCAGGCCACGACGACGGGCACACCGTCCAGCACACCGCGCACGTCCGGGACGGCCTGCGGTCGCTGCGGCGCCACTGCCGAGGGCCTTCCGCTGACCTGGACCTGCTCCGTCGAGAACGGGCGCCGCGTCTACTTCTGCGACACCTGCGCCCGCGAACACCTGCGCAGCATCGAGGGGCGCCTCGACTCCGCCTGGTGGTAGCTCACGCCGACGCCGCGGTGCCCTCCGGGTCGAACCCCGGCAGCCACTGCTGCAACTCCGCACGCAGCCGCACCTCGGCGCCGAGCTGGCACAGCACCCCGACCGTGCTCAACGTCACCCGGTGGATCAGCAGATACGACGGCGGCAGGTTCAACTGCTTGCCCAACTGGTGCGCCGGCGACCGAGGATCGGCGATCCGGGCCGCCTGCGCCCGCATCCACGCCCGGTCGAACCGGAACTCCTCCCGCCCGGCCGGCTCGATGATCGGCCGCAGATAGTCCAGTACCGCTTCCGCGTCGAGGGTGATCGTCGGCTTGACGAAGCCCTCCGCGCGCAGCATGCGGTACACCTCCTCCGCGTCGTCGGCCAGCGCCAGCCGCAGCGCGGTGCCGATCGGCAGCGGCAGGCCCTCCGGCAGCCGGTCCACCGTGCCGAAGTCCAGCACCCCCAGCCGCCAGCCCTCCGCCGGGCCGTCGTCGACGAGCAGGCGGAAGTTGCCCGGGTGCGGATCGGCGTGCAGCAGCCCGGTCCTGGCCGGGCCGGCGAACAGGAAGTGCGCCAGCAACTGTCCGGCCCGGTCCCGCATCTCCCGGCTTCCGCCCGAGATCACCTCCGACAGCGGCACCCCGTCCATCCACTCGGTGACCAGCACCTGGTCCGCCTGGTGCACCACATCCGGTACCTCGACATCGGGGTCCCCGGCGAACTCCTCCGCGTGTGCGTGCTGGGCCGCGGCCTCCAGTTCGTAGTCCAGCTCCTCCGCGACCCGGGCCCGCAACTCCGCGAGCAGCGGCTTCACGTCCATTCCCGGCACCAGCGGGCCGAACAGCCGCGCCACCCGGCCCAGTTGCGACAGGTCGGACAGCAGCGCGTCCCCGGCCCCCGGATACTGGACCTTCACCGCGACCTTGCGGCCGTCACTCCACACCGCCCGGTGCACCTGCCCGATCGACGCGGCCGCGGCCGGGATGTCCTCGAACGACGTGAACATCGAGCGCCAGTCCTTGCCGAGCTGCTCGGACAGCACCCGGTGCACGGTGCGGGCCGGCATCGGCGGAGCGGCCTCCTGGAGCTTGGTGAGCGCCGCGCGGTACGGTCCGGCGACGTCCTCCGGAAGTGCCGACTCGAACACCGACAGGGCCTGCCCGAACTTCATCGCGCCGCCCTTCAGCTCCCCGAGCACCTTGAAGAGCTGTTCGGCGGTGCGCTCCTGCAACTCGGTGGCGACCTCGTCGGCCGGCCGGCCGCCCAGCCGCTTGCCCAGCCCGAGCGTGGCCCGCCCGGCGAAGCCCAGAGGAAGCGCGGCCAGCTTCGCGGTGCGAGTCACCGCCTTGCGCGGAAGATCAGACATGCGCCCCCTCATTTCCCGTCGGTCACATGGCCATTGTGCCTCCCTCCGCCGCCGCCCGGCCGTGACGATCTCGACTTATCGCCTGTGGCGAGCGCTCCCGGGACCCCGCGGCCCCGCTGCCGGGGCCCTCCCCACCCGCAGCAGCGGTCCCGCATGCGCGCCCCGCCGTCGCCCGTGTCCCCGGGCCGGTCCCTGCCCCGAGCCGTGGCCGTACGCCGGTCCCCGTCCACGCCCCGGCGGGTGCGGCGGGCCCGGCCGCGTGGACCTCGGCACGGTGGGTTTCCGCGGTGCCGCCCCCGCTTCCGGCGCTCTGGCTGCCGCCGCCCCCGCTTCCGGCCTCCCGACTCACGGCGCCACCACCTCCGACGCTCGCCGTCGGCGCGTCGGCGGTGATCGCTCCTCGCGCCCCCGGCGCGCCGACGGTCCGCCGCCGCGCCGCCGCCCCGCACCCGCAGCGGCCGTCCGCGGTCAGCGCCCGCACCCGGGTGGACAAGCGGGACAGTGACAGCTCCACCCGGGCGCCCGCGCTCGGCGGCACCCGCCCGTCCAGGTGGGCCAGCACATGCGCCGCCGCCAACCCCGCCACCGCCGTGGCCAGCGCGATGTCGCAGGCCGGGACCGCGGACGGGCGTCCGGAGCGCAACTGGGCCAGCACCCGGGGCAGGGCCGGATCGCGGTCGGCCAGCGCCAGCAGCTGGCACTCCCCGCAGCCGCTCCGCCCGGGCAGCACCAGCGGCCCGACCAGGCCGGTGCCCTCCAGCACCCCCGCGTAGAGGTGTGGCACTCCCGAAGCCACCAGGCGGCGCGCCTGGGCCGCGTCGGGTGCGTAGGCGAGCAGTCCGTCCCGAGGGGCGACCACGGTGAGCGCGCCGCCGCCCGCCGCCCCGGCACCGCTTGCGCCGACCGCTCCCGGCGCCCGCGAGGCGCCACCCGGTCCGGCTCGGCCGTGCCCGCGGGTCACCCCGGGCGCGGCGCGGCGGACCGCACCCCTTCCCGCGGCATCGCGCCGCTCACCCACCTGCTCGGCGGGGAAGCCCGCCGGGCCGATGTCCCACGGCTCGACCCGCCCCACGTCGACGACGTCCACCGCCCCCACCCCTGCGGCCGACAGCACGGACGCCACCGCGGCGCCCACCCGGCCGGCCCCCAGCACCCGCACCCGCGACGCGCGCCGGTGCCGTATCCGCAGCGCGCCCGCGCCCGGGCCCGGGTGTACCACCGACAGGGCCGCGAGGTCCGGGCGCAGCCGGTCCAGCATGTCCGTGCGGTGCCGCAGCGCCCCGGACAGGTCGGAGTGCGCCGAGGCGTCGTCCAGCACGCCGCCCTCCGCCAGCAGGCCCAGCAGGTGCCGGACCCGGTCGGGCCCCAGGCCCAGCGCCTCCGCCTCGCGGGCCAGCACGTCCGCGCTCCGCGTGCCGTCCAGCAGCGACAGGAACCCGGCCGACGGTCCGTCCACCGGCTCGAGCACCACCGCCCGCTCCGGGTCCACCCCGAACTGCACGCACTCCCGGTCCCGCCAGCTCCTGCGCAGCGCGCTCTTCAACATCAACCGCATGGCTCGGCCCTCCTCGCCTGCCGGGCGCGTCCGAGCACACCCCGGGCGCGCCACCGCGCCCGCGCCAAAGCCCGCTCGGACATACCGCCACCGAATCGCCCAATCACTCTCAGTGACTGATATCTCCACCATGCCCGAAAAACTCACCAGGCCGGAGAAGTTATCCACAGGCTGTGAGGGATAGTCGTTCAAGATGCGTACAAAGCGAGGTGATTCCCGCGGCAACCGGCCCGGGGGCGGGACTTCCCCCACGTACAGCGGGTAACGTCGAGATGTGTCCGCCGATCCTGCCCATGACATCGCAGACCAGCCCGCCCGCGGCACCCGGGCGGGCGAGCCGGGCGGAGCGGGTGGCCCAGGCATGACAGGCCCGGTGGAGGTGCGCCGCAGTGCCCGTCGCCGCCGTACGGTGTCCGCCTATCGGGACGGCGACCGTACGATCGTTCTCCTGCCGGCTCGGATGTCCGCGGCCGAGGAGCAGCGCTGGGTGACGGTGATGCTGGAGAAGCTCGCCGCTCAGGAGAGCCGCCGGATGCCCGGTGACGACGAACTGGCCGCCCGCGCCGAGCGCCTTTCCGAGCAGTATCTGAACGCCCGGGCCGTACCCGACACCGTACGCTGGGTCACCAACCAGAACTCCCGGTGGGGGTCGTGCACCCCGGCCGAAGGCAGCATCCGGCTGTCCCACCGCCTTCAGGGCATGCCCGAGTACGTCATCGACTACGTGCTGCTGCACGAACTCGCGCATCTGCTGGTGCCCGGTCACGGCCCGCAGTTCTGGAAGCTGCTGGAGAGCTACCCGCGCACCGAGCGCGCCCGCGGGTTCCTGGAAGGCGTCGTCGCCGTCGACCGCCTGCCGCACGCGCCCGCTCCGCGCGAGGACTGACCGGCCCCGGCCCCGCGGCCGCGCGCACCCCCGTCACTCCGTCACCCCGTCGGGACAAGCCCGGCGCCTTACCGGTACAAGCTGGTGATGGCCGGTTCCGATGCGAGCCGTTAGCCTGACGCAACGCACAAGGACGACGGGCGCGTACGAAGCGGCGCGACGAGCCGGACGACAAGCGGAATGGGGGAAGGTCGCGCATGGCCAGGGAGTTCCAACGTGGCCACAAGGCCAAGATCACTGATCTGACCGCCGGCAGGGATCTCTATGTCGGCGTGCAGATCACTGCTCCCGGCCTCACGTTCGACATCAGTTGCTTCGGGCTCGACGCCGCCGAACAGCTCTCGGACGACCGGTACTTCGTGTTCTTCAACCAGCCGAAGTCGCCCGAGGAGTCGATCCAGCTCCTCGGCGCGCAGGCCGGCGACACCGAGTCCTTCCGGGTCACCCTCGACCGGATTCCGGACGCGGTGCGGAAGCTGTCCTTCACCGCCACCATCGACGGCGACGGGCAGATGTCGCAGATCTCGCCCGGCTACATCCGGCTGGTCGCGGGCGGCGAGGAGGTGGCGCGGTACGCCTTCACCGGTGCGGAGTTCAGCACCGAGCGCGCGGTGATGCTCGCCGACGTCTACCTCAAGGACGTGTGGCGCTTCGCCGCGGTCGGGCAGGGCTTCGACGGGGGACTCGACGCGCTGCTGCGGAACTTCGGCGGCGAGGTCGCCGAGGAGGAGCCGGCCGCTCAACAGCCGCAGGGCGCCCCGGGGTTCGCCCCGCCCGCCGGCGCGGCGGCCCCCGCACCCGGTTTCGCGCCGCCGCCAGGGCCCGCCGCGGGCACCCCGCCGCCGCTCCCGGCGCCGGCCGCCGTGCCCGCCCCCGCGCCGCCGCCCCCGGTCCAAGTCCCACCGCCGGCACCCGCGTTCGGCGCGCCGCCGGTCGGCCCCACCCCGCCGGCCGCCCCCACCCCTCCGCCGCTGCCCGGAGCCGGCGGCCTCTCGATTCACCAGGCGCCCACCATGGTCGGGCCGTTGAGCACTCCGCCCGCCCAGGCGCCGCCCTTCGGCCAGGTCCCGCCGCCCGCGCCGCCGCCCCCCTTCCCCGGGCAGGCCGCTCCGCCGCCCTTCCCGCAGCAGCCCGGGCCGCCGGCCCAGTTCGGCCGACCCGGCCCGCCCGGACCCCCGATGGGCGGCCAGAGCGGATACGCCGTGCCGCCGACGCCCACCCTGGGCGCGGGCCTCACCGTCTCCATGCAGAAGTACCGCGAGCAGCCCACCGGTCAGCGCTGGACGCAGCAGAACCCGAAGATGATGCGCGCCGACCTCGGCCAGGGCACCGGACAGCCGGTGCTGGCCCGTCAGGGCGCCATGGTGCTCTACCAGGGCAAGGTCGACTTCGCCTACAAGGGCGCGGGTTTCAGGGGCCGCGTCGTCGGCAACATGACCGGCCAGGAGATGCAGCTCATGCGCTGCACCGGCGGCGGCCAGGTCTTCTTCGCCGAGAACGCCGCCTACCTGCACCCCGTCGAGCTCCAGGGCGACGCGATCTGCGTCTCCGCGGAGAACGTGCTCGCCTTCGACGAGGGGCTCCAGTACGAGGTGCGCAGGATCGAGGGCCACGGCATCCCCGGCGGCGCCCTGTTCACCATGCAGTTCCAGGGCACCGGCACCGTGATCGTCAAGACCCACGGCACCCCTGTGGTCCTCCCGGTCACCCCGACCACCTACGCCGACAGCAACGCGATCGTCGCCTGGTCGGCGGGTTCCCAGGTGATCGTCTCCAGCCAGGTGCGGCTGCGCAGAAGCGTCTACCCCGGCCACAGCGGCGAGACCGTGAACCTCCAGTTCCGCGGCGCGCCCGGCAACTTCATCGTCGTCCAGCCCTACGAGGTGTGACCCGCCATGGACCAGCAGATGATCGCGGGTTACGCCCCCAAGCCGGTCGCCGCCCGGATGGAGAACCACGGCTCCTCCATGCTCAAGGTCGCCATGGCCACCGGCCAGGACCTCTACGCCCGCACCGGCTCGATGATCGCCTACGAGGGCTTCATCCAGTACGAGCCGAACCCGCCGGCGGTACGGCAGATGGCCGCGTCGTGGCTGACCGGTGAGAGCGCGCCGGTGATGAAGTGCACCGGCGACGGCCTGCTCTACCTGGCCGACTACGGCGCCGACGTGGTCTGCGTCAACCTGGACAACGAGTCGGTGTCGGTCAACGGCACCAACCTGCTGGCCTTCGACGCGCACCTGCAATGGGGCGTCGAGCGGGTCAAGGGCCTGGCGAAGTTCGCCGGCCAGGGCCTGTTCAACGTCGCGGTGTCCGGCACCGGTTGGGTCGCGATCACCTCTCGCGGCACTCCGATCGTGGTGGACTGCGGGTCCGGCGCCGACGAGACGTATGTCGACCCTGACGCCCTGGTGGCCTGGTCGTCGGGGCTGAAGATGAAGGCCAAGCGCAGCTTCAAGGCGTCGTCGCTGATCGGGCGCGGCAGCGGCGAGGCGTTCCAGATCGCGTTCTCCGGCCAGGGCTTCGTGGTCGTCCAGCCCAGCGAGGACAGTACCGACCGGCTCCGGGCCCGGGGCTGAGGGGGAGCGACACATCATGCAGAGCCCGCTTTTCGCCTTCACCGAGGTCCAGAACCAGGACCACTACAGCCTGCAGAACTCCTATCTGCTGCGGGTCCGGCTGGACGGTGACACCGGCCCGGACTGCCTCGCCCGCAAGGGCGCGATGGTCGCCTACCAGGGCATGATCGAGTTCGACGGGGAGTACCAGTCGCACTTCCAGCGCAGCGCGGCCCGCGCGACCGGCGAGGGCCTGGACCTGATGCGCTGCTCCGGCCAGGGCACGGTGTACCTGGCGAACCTCGCCCAGCAGATCCACATCCTGGATGTCGACCACGACGGTCTCACCGTCGACAGCGCCTACGTGCTGGCGCTCGACTCCGGCCTGCACTGGGATGTCATCGCGGTCGACAGCCAGTACGGCCTGGCCGGCACCGGGCAGTACAACGTCGCCATCGCCGGGCAGGGCAAGGTCGCCCTCATGACGTCCGGCAAGCCGCTGATGCTCCCGGTCACCCCGAACACGTACGTGTCCTGCGACGCGGACGCGGTCGTCGCCTGGTCGACTTCGCTGCGGGTCCAGATGCAGGCGCAGACCAGCAGTTCGTCGGTGTTCCGGCGGCGCGGCAACACCGGCGAGGGCTGGGAGCTGAACTTCGTCGGCCAGGGCTACGTCTTGGTGCAGCCCAGCGAGATGATGCCGCCGCAGAACGTGGAACTGCACGGCCTGCGGGCGCAGTACGGCGTCGGGGCGCAGGGCGCGCAGGGCGCCAACCAGGGGAACGTGTGGGGCGGTCGCTGAGCCCCTGAGGAACTGCGCGGTAAGGGGCACCGACCCAGGGTCGGCGCCTCTTACCGGTCTCCGATCGCCGGTCTCCCGCCGGCCGGTCCGTCTCCCGCCGGCCGTGGCGCTCTACCCGTCCGGCCGGACCGCGCTCCTCAGAGCAGCGCCCTGGTGCGTGCCACGAGGGTGCGGACCGACCGGTCCGGCAGCTCGGCGACCTCGTCGAAGGTGAACCAGCGCAGCGCGAGCGACTCGTCGCTGATGGACTCGACGGCACCCGGGGGAGCCACCGCGGCGTACTGGACGTCGAGGTGCCAGGCGCACGGCACCAGGTGGCGGTCGAGGTTGACGGGTCCGGGCACCAGGAGATCGAGCCCCCGGATGCCGGACTCCTCGGTGCCCTCGCGCAGCGCGGCACCCGACAGTGAGGTGTCGGCGGGCTCGCAGTGGCCGCCGGTCTGCAGCCACAGCTTGAGCTTGGCGTGCAGGGTGAGCAGGACGTGCTGCCGCTCGGCGTCCAGGATGAGCACGCTGCCGGTGAGGTGCCCGGCCTTGCAGAGCTTCTCCATGCCGTCCGAGTGGGCGGCCAGGTGCGCCAGGTACTCCCGGCGCAGCTCGTCCTGACCGGCGTCGGGGGCGTGCCAGCTCTCCAGGACGCCCACCGCGTCCTTGTGCAGGGTGCTCACTTGCCGGTGTCGCCGTCCTTGTCGTCGGGGCGCTCGGTGTCCGTGCTCTCGGCGTCCGCGCTCGCGTCCTTGGCCGAACCGCCGTCCTCGGTCTCTGCGGGCTTCTCCGGCCCGGCGGGTGTATCGGCCGCGCTACCGCCTGCGGTGCCCTTGGTGCCCTTGTCCAGGCTCGTCTCGGGGCCGCTGCCGGTGCCGCCGGCGGCCTCGCCGAGCAGCTTGTCGAGTTCGGAGAAGTCGATGACGTCGCGGTGTACGAAGCCGTCCGGGTCGTCGAGGTCCGCCGCGGTCGGCAGCATGTCGGGGTGCGCCCACAGCCCGTCGCGTCCCTCGACGCCACGGGCGTCGGTGAGCGAGGCCCACAGCCGGGAGGCGTCGCGCAGCCGACGCGGCCGCAGCTCCAGCCCGATGAGGGTGGCGAAGGTCTGCTCGGCCGGGCCGCCGGTCGCCCGGCGGCGGCGCAGCGTCTCGCGCAGCGCGCCCGCGGACGGCAGGTGCGGGGCGGCGGCCGCGTGCACGACCGCGTCCACCCATCCCTCGACCAGCGCGAGGGCGGTCTCCAGCCGGGCCAGCGAGGACTTCTGCGCCGGGGTGTCCTCGGGCTGGAACATGCCCTGCTGCAACGCTTCCTGAAGCTGCTCGGGCTGCGTGGGGTCGAGCTGACCGACGGCCTCTTCCAGGCGTGCGGTGTCGACCTTGATGCCGCGCGCGTATCCCTCGACGGCGCCGAACAGGTGGGCTCGCAGCCAGGGCACGTGGGCGAAGAGCCGCTGGTGGGCCGCTTCGCGCAGGGCGAGGTACAGCCGCACCTCCTCCTGGGGGATGCCCAGGCCCTCGCCGAACGCGGCCACGTTGGCCGGCAGCAGGGCGGCCTTGCCGGCCGGGCCGAGCGGCAGCCCGACGTCGGTGGAGCCGACCACCTCGCCGGCCAGGGTGCCGAGCGCCTGCCCGATCTGGGAGCCGAACATCGCGCCGCCCATGGAGCGCATCATGCCGAGCAGCGGGCCGGTCATGGCCTGCATCTCCTCGGGCAGGACGTCGCCCATGGCGCCGGCCACCCGCTCGGCGACCGGGTCGACGAGGTCCTTCCACACCGGCAGGGTCGCCTCGACCCATTCGGCGCGGCTCCAGGCCACGGCGGTGTTCGCGCCGGACGGCAGGGACGTGGCGCCGTCGAGCCACAGGTCGGCGAGGCGGACCGCCTCCTGGACCCAGTCGCGGTCGGCGCGGCCGACGCTCGCGTCCTTCACGCCGTCCGGGGTGCCCTGGGCGACGGTCTGGCGGGCGATGTCCTTGGCCATGTCCCAGTTCACGGGACCGCCGTCGTAGGAGAGCATCTGGCCGAGCTGCTGGAAGGCCGCGCCCAGGTCACCGGGGTTCAGGGAGCCGAACATCGCCGCGAGCGGGTTGTCGCCGCCGCCCGGGCCGAAGGGGTTGTCGCCGCCGAACCCGAACGGGTTCGGCTGGCCGCCCTTGGGCTGCTTGCCCTCGTCCCCGTCCTCGGGCTCCTCGGGAGGGACGCCGAATCCGAATGGGATGTCACTCACGGGATTCCTCGGATCTGTGTCGTGATGGGCTGTGTCGGGGGCCGGTTCGTGGTGGGCTGGAACTCTGGCTGCCGGTGGTGCGGCGGTTGTCGGGAGGTCTTGCTGGCCCGGCCCGGTGTGATGGGCTCTACCTCCAGCGTAGACACCCGTCCGGCAGGATGGCGCTGTACGTATCTGAGACAACCGTGGGAGACACCCGGTGAGTTCCCCAGAAGCACACGTTCGCCCAGAGCGGAGCCCCGGTCGGGCCGGGTCCGGGCCGGTGGTCGCGATCACTGGCGCGGCTTCCGGGGTGGGGCGCGCGCTGGCCATGCGGCTCGCCGAGTCCGACCAGGTCAGGAAGGTCGTGGCGATCGACGAGCGGCGCGGCGACGTGCCCGGGGCGACCTGGCGGGTGCTGGACGTGCGCGACCCGGCGATCGCCGAGAAGCTGCGCGGCGCGTCGGTCGTGGTGCACCTCGCGCTCGACCTCGACCTGGAGTCCGACGCGAAGGCCCGCTCGGCGTTCAACGTGCGCGGCACCCAGACCGTACTGACCGCGGCCGCCGCGGCCGGCGTGCACCGCGTGGTGCTGTGCACCTCGGCGATGGTCTACGGCGCCCAGGCCGACAACGACGTGCCGCTCGCCGAGGACGCGCCACTGCGGGCGACGTCCGAGGCGAGCTTCGTGGACGACCTGCTGGAGATCGAGCGGCTCGGCCGCCGTGCCCCGCGCGCCCACCCCGGCCTGAACGTGACGATCCTGCGGCCCGCGGTCCTGGTGGGCGACACCGACACCGCGCTGACCCGGTACTTCGAGTCGCCGCGGCTGCTGGTGGTGGCGGGCAGCCGGCCGTGCTGGCAGTTCTGCCATGTCGAGGACTTGGTGTCGGCGCTGGAGTTCGCGGTGCTGGAGAAGGTCGACGGCGAGATGGCGGTCGGCTGCGACGGCTGGCTGGAGCAGGAGGAGGTCGAAGAGCTGTCCGGCGTCCGCCGGATGGAGCTTCCGGCCGCGGTCGCCTTCGGCGCGGCCTCCCGGCTGCACCGACTGGGCCTGACCCCGTCGCCGGCCGGCGACCTCGCGTACACCATGCACCCCTGGGTGGTCAGCGGGCGCAAGCTGTACGAGGCGGGCTGGCGGCCCCAGTGGTCCAACGAGCAGGTGCTCGCCGAACTGCTCGCCGAGGTCGAGGGCCGCAACTCCGTCGCCGGGCGCCGCCTGGGACGCAAGGACGCCACCACGCTGGGTGCCGCGGGGGCGACCGTCGCCCTGATCGGCGCGGCGGCCGTGGTGCGCAGCGCCCGCAGACGCCGCGGCCTGTGACATCTGACGGCTGGTGAGCCCTGACGGCCCCCAACGATCGACGGTAATGGAATACTGTTTCCGCATCGCGGTATGAGCGGGGGAGTGAGGCAGGATGGAAGGCATGGCATCCGTATCCGGCGCACCCGGTGAGCCCGCGTCCTTCGGGGGCGCGGCCGACGACGGACCGGTCGTCCGCCTGCTCGCGATCCGCGACACGCCCCTGTCGGTGGACGAGGTCTTCGCCGCGGTCGGCGACGACGCCGCCGGTGGCACCGCGCTGTTCGTGGGCACGGTCCGCGACCACGACGGCCGCCCCGACGCCCAGGTGACCGGGCTGTCGTACTCCGCGCACCCCACCGCCGAGGCCGAGCTGCGCCGGGTCGCCGAGAAGGTCGCCGCGGACTTCCCCGTACGGGCGCTCGCCGCCGTCCACCGGGTCGGTGACCTGCGGGTCGGCGACATCGCGGTGGTCGTCGCGGTCGCCTGCCCGCACCGCGGCGAGGCGTTCGCCGCCAGCCGCCGCCTGATCGACGACCTCAAGCGCGAGGTGCCGATCTGGAAGCACCAGACCTTCGCGGACGGCGAGCAGGACTGGGTCGGCGCGTAGCTTTCCTCGCCGAAGGGCGGCCCTCGGCGAGGCGGCGAGCCGGCGCCGAACACCCTCCGTTAGTGGTACTTCGGGTTGCGTAACCCCGCGCCCCGGCCGAACGTTGACTCACCGAGTGGTTAATCTGCTCATAGGTCTGATTAATCTCGTTTGGGTCATAGGGGATCGGGGAGTTCGCAGTGGGAGCACTCACTTGGTTGCTCATTCCGGTGGCCGCCGCGGTCGCCGCCGCCATCTGGGCCCGCTGGGCCGCCCGCCGGCGCAGCCTCGGCGACGGCGCCTCGCTCGCCGGTTACGAGCGGTTCCGGCAGGCCATGCAGACGTCCTCGGTCACCCCGGCGGCGGCCGGCGGCGCCCCGGTTTCCGCCGTCGACGGGGACATCCCGGCGGAGGACGAGGAGGATTCACCCCGCGGGCCGGTTGTCGGACCGGTCCCGTAGGGTCAGGGCATGTCACGCCGCACCGCGACGCTGCTCGCCTCGACTCTGACGCTGATAGCGCTGCTGTGCGTGGCGCTGGTGACACCGACTCCGTACGCGGAGATGTCGCCCGGGCCGACCGTGAACACCCTGGGCAGCTACGGCGGCGAGAAGGTCATCGACATCTCGGGCCACAAGACGTATCCCACCAGCGGCAACCTGAACATGACGACGGTCCGCGTCACTGGTGCCGACTACCGGATGAACCTGGTCGAGGCGGTGCTCGGCTGGGCCCGGCACGACGACAAGGTCGTCGAGCACGACACCCTCTATCCCAAGGGCCAGACCGCCGAGCAGGCCGACCAGGAGAACGCCGAGGAGTTCAGCCAGTCGCAGGACAGCGCCAAGGTCGCCGCCCTGGAGGAGCTGAAGATCCCCGTGCAGTCCCGGGTGATCGTCGCCGCCGTGGTCAAGGGCGGCGCCGCCGAGGGCCTGCTGCACGCCGGTGACGTGATCAAGGCGGTGGACGGCCACCAGGTCACCGCGGCCGACCAGGTGGCGACCTTCGTCACCAAGCACACCCCGGGTGAGAAGACCGTGTTCACCGTGGTCAGGGCGGCCGACGTGAAGAAGAAGGCGCCGCCCACCCAGCAGGTGACGATCACCACCCGCACCTCCGACGACGAGGGCGCCAAGCGCGCGGTCGTCGGCATCCAGGCCGGCGTGGAGCACCTGTTCCCGTTCACCATCGACATCCGGCTCGCGGACGTCGGCGGCCCCAGCGCCGGCATGATGTTCGCGCTCGGCATCATCGACAAGCTCAGCCCGGGGGACCTCACCGGCGGCGCGTTCGTGGCCGGCACCGGCACCATCGACGACAACGGCAACGTCGGCCCGATCGGCGGTATCAGCCTCAAGACGATCGGTGCGCGCGACAAGGGCGCGAAGTACTTCCTCACCCCGGCCGACAACTGCGAGGAGGCCGCCAAGGACATCCCCGGCGGCCTCACCCTGGTCAAGGTGAAGACCCTGGACGACGCCATGGCGGCCCTGAAGGACATCCGCGACGGCGACGTCTCGAAGCTGCCGAGCTGCAAGAGCTGACCGCCGGGGCGGCCCTCCCGCGCCCGGCCCGTCCCGCTTCCCGCGGCCCCGGCAACCTAGGCGCTCAGCCGCCCTCCCTCACTCCTCGAAGGTCGCGCTCAGCGCGTCCGCCAGCCCCGGCACCAGGTCCTTGCCGGTCAGCACCTCCGTCTCCGAGTCCTTCGCGCGCAGCCGCACCGCCGACTCCCGCGTCCCGTCGCGCAGCACGCCGACCGTCATCCGCACCTCCTGCCGTTCCGGGTGCGCGGCGACCCAGGCGGCCAGCGCCTTGTCGTCCAGGTCGTCGGGGATGGCCGCCTCGGCGGACGGCGGCAGCATCAGCCGCTCCACGGTGAGCGCGCACCCGGCGATCACCTCGGGCCAGGCGATGGTGGCCAGGAACTCGTCGAGCGCCTGGCCGGCCGGCAACTCGTCCTGCTCGATGGGGGTCAGGCCCTCGGCCGCCGAGTCGGCGGCGTCCAGCCCGAGTTGGTCGGCGAGCGCGGGCTCCCGGGTGCGCAGGTGCGCGGTGTCGACGAGGGCGAACAGCCGGGCGGGCCGGTCCCAGCCGAGGCCCGACGCATAGGTGTCGATCTCGAGGACGGCGCGGGTCAGGGGGTTCGCCGCGAGCGGCGAACCTTCGGTCGCAGTGTTGGACATGTCAGTATCCTCCCCCTTCTCCGACCGGAATCGGGAACCGGCCAATGCGTCGATAAGTTGCACCTGTGGGAGTCCGACTCGGGGCACCCCGAGATCGCCGACCACTTCGAGGTGCGCACCGTGGTATTCGAGATGCCGGAACGCGACGGAGACGGAGGGGCGCCCGCACCTCGCTTCACCGTCGGCCGCCCGTCGCGCAGCGCCCGTACGCTGCTCGTCACCGTGGCCGTGCTGGCCCTGCTGATGATCGCGTTCGTGATGTTCGCCGGCTTCTGGACGGACCTGCTGTGGTACCGGTCGGTGCACTACTCCTCGGTGTTCGGCACGGTGCTGTGGACGAAGATCGCGCTGTTCTGCGCCTTCGGGCTGCTGATGGGGCTGGCGGTCGGCGCGAACATGTTCCTGGCGCACCGGCTGCGCCCGCCGCTGAGCGCGATGTCGCCCGAGCAGCAGAACCTCGACCGGTACCGGATGGGCATCGCGCCGTACAAGAAGTGGGTGCTGCTCGCGGTCAGCACCGTGGTCGGGCTGGTCGCCGGCGGATCGGCCACCGGTCAGTGGCGGTTGTGGCTGCTGTTCGTCAACGCGACGCCGTTCCACACCAAGGACCCGCAGTTCCACAAGGACGTGTCGTTCTACACCTTCGACCTGCCCTGGTACCGCTTCCTGCTGGCCTTCTGCTTCGCCGTCGTGCTGCTGTCCCTGCTGGCCGCCGTCCTGGTGCACTACCTGTACGGGGGGCTGCGCATCACCTCGCCCGGCGCCCGCGCCACCACGGCCGCCACCGGGCACCTGTCGGTGCTGCTCGGGCTGTTCGTCTCCCTGAAGGCGGTCGCCTACTGGCTGGACCGCTACTCGCTCGCGGTGAAGTCCAGCGGGATCAAGGCCACCGACAACTGGACCGGCCTGCGCTACGTCGACGCCAACGCGTACCTGCCGGCCAAGACCATCCTGTTCTCGATCGCGGTGATCTGCGCGCTGCTGTTCTTCGCCACCCTGTGGCGCCGCACCTGGACGCTGCCGACCGTCGGCTTCGGCCTGATGGTGCTGTCCGCGATCCTGATCGGCGGCCTGTACCCGGCGATCGTGCAGAAGTTCCAGGTCCAGCCGAACGAGGCCGCCAAGGAGGCGCCGTACATCCAGCGGAACATCGACGCCACCCGCGCCGCGTACGGCATCGACGACACCGTGGAGTCCGACTACAAGGGCACCAGCAAGGCGTCGAACGCCAAGCTGCGCGCCGACGCGGGCAGCGCGGCATCCATCCGGGTGCTCGACCCCAACGTGGTCTCACCGACCTTCCAGCAGACCCAGCAGTCCGGGAGCTACTACTCCTTCCCCTCCACCCTGGACGTCGACCGCTACACGGTCGACGGCAAGGAGCAGGACACCGTGGTCGGCGTCCGGGAGCTGAACGTGAAGGGCATCCCGGAGAACAACTGGATCAACGACCACTTCAAGTACACCCACGGCTACGGGATGGTCGCGGCCAAGGGCACCACCGTGACCGGCAACGGGGCCGGCTCGACCGCCGGTTCGACCGCCGGCTCCGGCAACGGCACTGACACCGGCTCCGGCGCCGGTTCCGGCGCGTCGAGCGACTCCGACCACACCGGCCAGCCGGTCTACACCGAGCAGGGCCTGCCCACCGCCGGCGCCCTCGGCCCGTACACGCAGCAGATCTACTTCGGCGAGCAGACCAAGCAGTACTCGATCGTGGGCGGCCCCACCAAGGAGCTGGACTACGCGGAGAAGAAGCGCGAGGTGACCACCACCTACCGGGGCAACGGCGGGGTCAGCCTCGACAACCCGGTCACCCGGGCCGCGTACGCGGTGACGCTCGGCGAGCCGAAGATCCTCTACTCGGGCGCGATCGGGCACGGTTCGCAGATCCTCTACCACCGCACCCCCAAGCAGCGCGTCGAGGCGGTCGCGCCCTGGCTGACGATCGACGGCGACCCGTATCCGGCCGTCGTCGGCAAGCACGTGGTGTGGATAGTCGACGCCTACACGACGAGCGACAACTACCCGTACGCCTCGCGTACGACGCTGGGCAACACCACCGCGGACTCCCTCACCGACAACCAGCGGTCGGTGGTGGCCCGGCAGAACCGGGTCAACTACATCCGCAACTCGGTGAAGGCCACCGTGGACGCCTACACCGGCGCCGTGACGCTCTACCAGTGGGACGCCAAGGACCCGGTGCTCAAGACCTGGATGAAAGCGTTCCCGCACACGGTACGGCCCAAGAGCGCGATCCCGGCCGCGCTGATGGCGCATCTGCGCTACCCGGAGGACCTGTTCAAGGTGCAGCGCCAGCTGCTCACCCAGTACCACGTCACCAAGGCCGCGCAGTTCTACACCGGCAGCCAGGTCTGGCAGGTCCCGAACGACCCCGCGTCCAAGTCGGGCAAGGCGGTGCCGCCGTACTACCTGAGCCTGAAGATGCCCGGCCAGAGTGCGCAGAGGTTCTCGCTCACCTCCACCTTCACGCCCGACGGGCGCGGCAACCTGGCGGCGTTCGTCGCGGTGGACTCCGACGCGACCAGCCCGGACTACGGGAAGATACGCCTGCTGGAGACGCCCACCGACGACCCCGTGGACGGGCCGCGGCTGGTGCAGAGCAAGTTCAACTCCGACTCCGCCTACGCCCAGCAGATCTCCCGGCTGCGCGGCAAGGACTCCACCATCGAGTACGGCAACCTGCTCACCCTCCCGCTGGACGGCGGGCTGCTGTACGTGGAGCCGGTCTACCTGCGCGGCGCGAACGTCGACTACCCCCTGCTGAAGAAGGTGTTCGTCAGCTTCAACGGGCGCAACGCGTTCGACGACACCCTCGACCAGGCGCTGGACTCCCTCTTCGGCAGCGGCGGCGGCACGTCCACCGGCCCGACGAGCCCCACCGGCCCGACCGGTCCCGCGAGCCCGGGCGGGCCGACCGCCTCGCCGCCGGGCAGCTCCGCCGACCCCCAGGTCGAGGCGGCCCTGACGAAAGCCCAGAAGGCGTACGACGACGCGCAGACGGCCATGCGGAAGAACGACTGGACGGCGTACGGCGAGGCGCAGCGGCGCCTCGGCAAGGCGCTGCGGGAGGCCGAGCGGGCCGAGAAGGCGGCGAAGGCCGTCAACCCGGCGAAGGCCGCCAAGCCTTCGAACGCGGGCTGATCAGGTGACATCCCGCGCCGTGGTACGGTTGGCACACAACGACGCGGGGTGGAGCAGCTCGGTAGCTCGCTGGGCTCATAACCCAGAGGTCGCAGGTTCAAATCCTGTCCCCGCTACCACGACGGCTCGGGGTCTCAAGGGACCCCGGGCCGTTTTTTCGCGCCCGCCGCCAGGTCGCGGGGCGCCGCTCCGTTTAGGTGAGAACCAGACTTACCGTCAAGGGAGTTCGGGTCACTTCACTTGTTCGTGTGACATCACGTTTACGGTGTTTGGCCTGACGCCTTGTCGGGAAGTCGATAAAACGCCGAAGTGACCAAGCGGGGTGCGGTATACCAGGTGTACGCCGCTGACAGGTGGTGCGACCATGGGGCTTATGGGGGACGGTGCAGGACTGCTGAACACTCGTCAGAACCGTGAGGAGCGGGAGCCGACGGGCCGGAAGGCCGTGACCGTGGCCGAGTTGCTGCCCGCGCCCCGTAGCGCCGAGCCCGCGCAGGAGTCCGCGGGCGCCCCCGACGACGCCTCGGCCATGGCGCCGGCCCTGCTCGGTGACCTGCCCGACGAGGACACCCTCGCGATGCGCGAGGAGGCCGAGATCGAGGCCCGGCACCGGGTGGCCGCCGACGCGGGCGACCCCGGCGCGATGAGCGCGCTCGGCACCCTGCTGCTGCGCCGTGGCGACCTCGACGGCGCGGAGCCCTACCTGCGGGGCGCCGTCCAGGACGGCGACCGTGCCGCCGCCAACAACCTCGCCCTGCTGCTGCACCAGCGCGGCTGCGCCGAGGAGGCCGCCGGCTGGTGGCGGATCGCCGCCGTCGCCGGCTCCGCGCCCGCCGCGCACGCCCTCGGCCGCCACCTGCGCGAGCGTGGCGACGAGCCCGGCGCCGAGTACTGGCTGCGCCAGTCCGCCGAGGCCGGCCACGCCCTGGGCGCGTACGCCCTCGCCGACCTGCTCGACCACCAGCGGGACGTCGCCGCCGAGCGCTGGTTCCGCAGCGCCGCCGAGCAGGGCCACCGCGAGGCCGCCTACCGGCTGGCCCGGATCTGCGCGGTCCGCGGCCAGGAGCGCGAGGCCGAGCAGTGGTACCGCCAGGCCGCCGCCAAGCGGCACCGCCGTGCCGCGCTGCGGCTCGGCACGCTCCTGGAGGAGCGCGGCGAGACCAAGGAGGCCGAGCGCTGGTACCTGACGGCCGCCCGTGACGGCGAGGCCCGCGCCGCGTGCGCGCTGGGCTTCCTGCTGCGCGACGCCGGCGACGTCGACCTGGCCGCGACCTGGTGGCGGCGTGCCGCCCAGGCCGGTGACGGCAACGCGGCGAACGCGCTGGGCGCCCTGCACGCCCAGGAGGGCGAGACGCAGACCGCCGAGCGCTGGTACCGCACCGCCATGGAGGCGGGCGACGTCAACGGCGCGTACAACCTCGGCCTGCTCTGCGCGGGCAACGGCCGGGCCGCGCAAGCCGAGCAGTGGTACCGCAAGGCCGCGTACGCCGGGCACCGCGAGGCCGCCAACGCGGTCGCCGTGCTGCTGCTCCAGCGCGGGGACGCGGCCGGCGCGGAGCCGTGGTTCTCCAAGGCCGCGGAGTCCGGCAGCATCGACGCGGCCTTCAACCTCGGCATCCTGCACGCCTCCCGCGGTGAGGACGCCACCGCGCGGCGCTGGTACGAGCACGCCGCCGCGGCCGGACACGCCGAGGCCGCGCTCCAGGTCGCGATCGCGCTCCAGCGCGAGGGCGACCAGCACGCCGCCGAGCGGCATCTGCGCTGCGCGGCCGGCGGCGGCAGCCCCGAGGCGGCCTTCCGCCTCGGCACGCTCCTCGACGGTCATGAGGAGGGGCGCACGGAGGTCGCCGAGGAGGCGGAGGAGTGGCACGAGCGCGCGGCGCGCCAGGGGCACCGCCGCGCTCAGGTGCGGCTCGGCATGGGCGCGGCCAAGCGGGGTGACGTGGTCGAGGCCGCGCACTGGTACCGGCTCGCGGCCGAAGCGGGGTCGCGCAACGGGGCGTTCAACCTCGGGTTGCTGTTCGCGCGGGAGGGGAGCGAGCCGGAGGCCGCGCTCTGGTGGACCCGTGCGGCGGAGGCGGGGCACGGGCGGGCGGCTTTGCGGATGGCGCTGCTTTCGGCGCGGCGTGGGGACCTGCCGGCCGCGCAGTCGTGGTGTGCTCGTGCGATCGACTGCGGGCCCCCGGAGGTGGCGGAGCGGGCGGCGCGGCTCACTGCGGCGGTTTCCCACGAACTCACTGCGTGATCGCTGGGGCGGTCCGCCCGGGGTGGCTGGTGCTGTCGGCTCCCGGACCACCTGCCGGTGGGGGGCTGGTCGCGCAGTTCCCCGCGCCCCTGGGGTGCTGCCCCTGGGGGTTGCCTTTTTGGTGGGGGGTGGTCGGTTCTTCGCCAGGGTTTCGCTTGGGAGGTGGCTTCCCGTGCCCTTGGGTGGGTGCCTGTTGGGGTGGCGTTGTTGGTGTGCGGTGGGTGGGGGGCTGGTCGCGCAGTTCCTCGCGCCCCTGGGTGGGTGCCCCTTGGGGTTTCGGGTTTGCCTTGCGGTGGGGTTGTTGGTGTGCGGTGGGTGGGGGGCTGGTCGCGCAGTTCCTCGCGCCCCTGGGTGGGTGCCCCTGGGGGTTGCCTTTTTGGTGGGGGCGGAATGAGGGGGATTGGGGGAGGGATTTGGTGGGGTCGGTGGGGCGGGGTATGGTGAGGGAACAACGACGCGGGGTGGAGCAGCTCGGTAGCTCGCTGGGCTCATAACCCAGAGGTCGCAGGTTCAAATCCTGTCCCCGCTACCACGTAGGACGTAAGCCCGAAAGCAACTGCTTTCGGGCTTACGTGTTGTTCGGGCAAAGTCCGGGTGAAGCTGCTTGGTGGGGGCCGGGTGGGGCGGGACGATGGGGGTGGAGAGTCGCGCAAGGCCGGGAGGCGGGTTGCTGCGCAGGCGGCGTCGGGCAGAGGCGGTTGACGTATCCGCGGAGCGGGCCGCGGAGGCGGCGCGGTGGGCCGCGTGGTGCGGGCGGGTGGTGGAGGGGCGGCGCCCCGAGGACGTGAGGGCGCTGCTGGCGCGGCTGCGCGGGGCCGTGGAGCGGGGAACCCCGCAGACGCGGAGTGCGGCCGTGGAGGCGCTGGGGCGGGCGCCCGCAGGGCTGTTGACGTTGCTGGACCGGCACGCGCGGTGCCCGGAGCGGGTGCGTACGGTGCCGGCCGCGGCGGAGGCTGTCGTACCGTCATCCGATCTGCTCGGCGGGCTCGTTGCGTCGCTGGAGGCGGACGGGCGGGTGCGGCAGGCGGCGGTGGAGGCGCTGGCCGCGTTCGGGGGGCCGCTGCCCGCGGCGGCGCTGGCGGTGCGGGCGGTGGACTGGGTGCCGCAGGTCGCTGCGGGGGCGCGCGGTGCGCTGCTGGCGCGTACCGCCCCGGACGAGGCGCCCGCGGTGGTGGGCGTGCTGCTGAGGGTCGGGGAGAGGCGGCGGGCGCAGGGCCTGCTCGCCGGGTACCGGTCGGTGCTGGGCGAGCCGGCGCAGTGCCGGGCGGTGCGGGTGCTGGCCGGGCACGCCGATCCGCCGGTGCGCCGCTTCGGTGTCGAACTCGCCCTGGACCTGGGGGAATACGTCCGCGGCGACCTGCTGCGCACCGCGCTGCACGACAGCGACCAGGTGTGCCGGCGGCTGTGCGCGCAGCGGCTGCTGGAGCTGGACCCGGAGCAGGCCGGGCGGCTGTTATGGGCGAGTGGTGCGGGAGTGCGCGAGCTGGCGGTCTCGGTGCTGCCCGCGGACGTGCCGGCCACGCGGCTGGTGGCGCCGCTGGCGGATCGGGCCAGGATGGTGCGGGCGCAGGCCCGTTGGAAGCTCTACCAGCGCGGTGAGCCGCCCGCGGAGGTCTACCGCAAGCAGTTGCGGAAGGCGGTGAAGGCGGCGGACGCCGCGCCGGGGCTGCTGGCCGGGCTCGCCGCGGGCCTGGGGGAGTGCGGCGACGCCGCGGACGTGGGGGCGCTGGCCCGGCTGCTGCCCGACCCGCGTGCGGCGGTGCGCAGGGCGGCGGCGCGCGCGGTGGGACGGCTGGCCAAGCCGTACGAACTGGTGCCGCTGCTCGCCCCGTTGGCCAACGATCCGGACCCAGGTGTGGCCAGGGAGGTGTTCGGGGGGCTGGCGCGGGTGCCGCACGACGTGCCGCCGGAGACGCTGTGGATCGGCCGGACCCGGACCGAGCCGGCGGTGCGCCGGCTGGCCGAGCGGATCGGCGTACGGGGTGGGCGAACGGCTATGCGCAGTCCGGGCAGAGCCCGCGGTAGGTGACCTCGGCGGCGGAGACGGTGAAGCCGAAGCGCTCGTCGACGGGGAGGGCGGCGAGCGGGTCGCCGGTGGGGTGGACGTCGCGCACGGTGCCGCAGTCGGCGCACACCAGGTGCTGGTGCGGGTGGTGCGCGTTCGGGTCGTACCGCTTGGCGCGGCCGTCGGTGGTGACCTCGATGATCTCGCCGATGCTCACCATCTCGCCGAGCGTGTTGTAGACCGTCGCCCGCGAGATCTCGGGCAGGCGGGCGATGGCGCGGGCGTGCACCTCGTCGGCGGTGAGGTGCACGTGGTCGCCGTCGAGCACCTCGGCCACGACGCGCCGCTGGGAGGTCATCCGCCAGCCGCGTTCGCGTAGTCGTTCCAACAGGTCGCTCATGTGTCCCAGCCTAACAGTCGGGGTCCTGAAGACGACATGGTCCACAGATGACTCTCGTCTTGACTTGGACAATGTCTATCGTAGGATCGAGTCTGACACCGGCTGAGAGGCCCGGCGGCGGCCGAGGGTCAGCCCGACACCAGGGAGACATGACGTGACTGCTCAGGAGACGGCTCCGCTGACCACGGAGTCCGGCGCGCCCGTTGCGGACAACCAGAACAGCGAGACGGCCGGCCTCGGCGGTCCGGTGCTCGTGCAGAGCCAGCACCTGCTGGAGAAGCTCGCCCACTTCAACCGCGAGCGCATCCCGGAGCGCGTGGTGCACGCCCGCGGCGCGGGGGCGTACGGCACCTTCACGCTGACCCGCGACGTGTCGCAGTGGACGCGCGCGAAGTTCCTCTCCGAGGTGGGCAAGCAGACCGAGACGTTCCTGCGCTTCTCCACCGTGGCGGGCAACCTCGGGGCGGCGGACGCGGTGCGCGACCCGCGCGGCTTCGCGCTGAAGTTCTACACCGAGGAGGGCAACTACGACCTCGTCGGCAACAACACGCCGGTGTTCTTCATCAAGGACGCCCTCAAGTTCCCCGACTTCATCCACACCCAGAAGCGCGACCCGTACACCGGCTCCCAGGAGCCGGACAACGTCTGGGACTTCTGGGGGCTGAGCCCGGAGGCCACCCACCAGGTGACCTGGCTCTTCAGCGACCGCGGCATCCCCGCCTCCTACCGCCACCTCAACGGGTACGGCTCGCACACCTACCAGTGGAGCAACGAGGCGGGCGAGGTCTTCTGGGTGAAGTACCACTTCAAGACCGACCAGGGCATCAGGAACCTCAGCGCCGAGGACGCCGCGCGGCTGGCCGGCACCGACCCGGACTCCCACCAGCGCGACCTGCGCGAGGCCATCGAGCGCGGCGACTTCCCGAGCTGGACCGTGCAGGTCCAGGTGATGCCGGCGGCCGACGCGCCGGGTTACCGCTTCAACCCGTTCGATCTCACCAAGGTGTGGCCGCACGCTGACTACCCGCCGATCGAGATCGGCCGGCTGGAGCTGAACCGCAACCCGGAGAACGTCTTCGCCGAGGTGGAGCAGTCCGTCTTCAGCCCGGCGCACTTCGTGCCCGGCATCGGCCCCTCCCCGGACAAGATGCTCCAGGGCCGGCTGTTCGCCTACGGCGACGCGCACCGCTACCGGGTCGGCGCCAACGCCGACCACCTGCCGGTGAACCGCCCGCACGCCACCGAGGCACGCACCCACGCCCGTGACGGCCACCTGTACGACGGCCGGCACAAGGGCGCCAAGAACTACGAGCCGAACAGCTTCGGCGGCCCCGTCGAGACCGGCCGCCCGCTGTGGGAGTCCACCGCCGTCGCCGGCGCCACCCAGTACGGCGCCGCGCCCTCGCACGCCGAGGACAACGACTTCGTGCAGGCCGGCGACCTCTACCGGCTGCTCGACGAGGACGCCAGGACACGCCTGATCGACAACCTCGCGGGCGCCCTCGCCCAGGTCTCGCGCGAGGACATCGTCGAGCGGGCGATCGCCAACTTCCGCCAGGCGGACGCTGACTACGGCAAGCGGCTGGACGCCGCGGTCCAGGCCCTTCGCGGCTGAACCAGCGCTTGACCGTAAAACCGGAGGGGGCCGGACGCCACGGGGCTCCGGCCCCCTCCGGGGTATCCGCCTGCCACGAGCCCGACAGGCGTTATGCGTCCTTCGGGCCCTACGCCGGCACCGCGGACCGGGCCGGCGCCCACAGGCGGATGATGTCGCGGACCGAGACCACGCCCACCGGCTCGCGGCCGTCCAGCACGATCAGGTGCCGGAAGCCGCCGTGCACCATCGCGGCGGCGGCCTCCTCCAGGGTCCACGCCGGTGCGGCGAAGACGACGTCGGTCGTGGTGTGGGCGTGGGCGTGCTCGTCGTCGGGATCGAGGCCGGCGCCGACCGCGTCGAGGATGTCGCGCTCGGTGAGGATGCCGAGGCCGCAGGTGTCGGTGTCGAGGACGATGGCCGCGCCGACTCGGCGGGCGGACATCAGGCGGGCGGCCTGGCGGAGGGTGTGGGCGGGGCCGATGGTCAGGACCACCGTGCTCATCGCGTCGCGGACCAGCATGTGGGGGCACCTCCAGAAAGGGGGTGAGCCGTCCGCGCAAGCCTGCCGTGGCCTTCCGTGAACGGTTTCACATATTCACAAGCGGGGGTATTCTCATGTTCACATGCTGTTCCGCGTGAGGCAAGGGTCAGGAGCGTCCCAAGTACCCCAGCAGCTCCTCGTGCAACAGCCCGTTCGACGCTGCCGCGTTGCCGCCGAACGGCCCCGACTCGCCCTCCAGCGAGGTGAACCGGCCGCCCGCCTCCCGCACGATCACGTCGTTCGCCGCCATGTCCCAGACGCTCAGCTCCGGTTCGGCGCAGATGTCCACCGAGCCCTCGGCTACCATCATGTACGGCCAGAAGTCGCCGTACCCGCGGGTCCGCCAGCAGTTCCGGGTCAGGTGCAGGAAGCCCTCCATCCGGCCCGCCTCCTCCCAGCCGTGCAGCGAGGAGTACGCGAACGAGGCGTCCTCCAGCCGGCCGACCCGTGAGACGTGCAGCCGGGTCGCCGAGGTCAGGCTGCGCCCGGTGTACGCGCCGCCGCCCTTCGCCGCCCACCAGCGCCGGCCCAGCGCGGGCGCGGACACCACGCCGACCACCACCTCGTCGCCGCCCTCGCCGCGCACCGCGAGCGAGATCAGCGTCGCCCACACCGGCACGCCGCGCACGTAGTTCTTGGTGCCGTCGATCGGGTCGATGATCCACCGCCGGGCGCCGCCGCCCTCGCTGCCGTACTCCTCGCCGAGTACCGCGTCCCGTGGCCGGGCCCGGCCCAACTGGCTCCGGATCAGCTCCTCCGCGGCCCGGTCGGCCTCGGTCACCGGGGTCAGGTCCGGCTTCGTCTCCACCTTGAGGTCGATCGCCTTGAACCGCTCCATGGTCGTGGCGTCGGCGGCGTCGGCGAGCACATGGGCCAGCCGCAGGTCGTCGTTGTAATCGGGCATGTGCCGAACAGTATCGATTCGGCCAGGTCCGCGGCCATCACGTCCACGGCGCCTGCGCGGGCCCGCGGGCGGGACCGCCGGGCCCGGCCCGACACAGACCGTCGCGGAGCCTTGACAGCGCGTCGGCCCGCGTCAATTCTTTCGGCACGCCCGCTGCCCGCGGCCCACGACGCTTGCGGTATTGGGGAGGCAACGATGCCTACCGTGCGCGAATCGCTCCTCGAAGCGGCGTTCACCGCGCTCGCCGACCGGTCGTGGACCGAGGTCCGGATGGTCGAGGTGGCCGCGGCGGCAGGAGTCTCCCGGCAGACCCTCTACAACGAGTTCCACAGCAAGGACGGGCTGGCCCGCGCACTGGCCCGGCGGGAGACCGACACCTACCTCGCCGGCGTCGACGAGGCGCTCGCCCGCGCCGAGCGGGACGGTGGCGACGCCGGCGAACGGTTCGCCGCCGCGGCCGGCTGGACGCTGCGCCACGCCCGCCGCAGCCCGCTGGTCCGCGCGGCCCTCGCCGGCGACCGCACCTCGCACCCGCCGCTGCCCGACCTCGCCGACGCGCTGCGCGCCCGCGCCGCCCTCTCCCTGACCCGCGCCTTCCCCCGGCTGCCCGCCGACGACATCGCCTGGGCCTGCGACGCCGCCATCCGCCTCACCGTCTCCTACGTCGTCGCCCCCGCCCCGAGCGACGAGGACGCCTGCGTGCGGATCGCCCAGCTGGTCCGCAGCCTGCTGGCCCGGCACCGCAGGTGACGGGACGTCAGGAGACGTGCTGATGGCGGACCTTGGCGGGACGTCAAGCCTGGGACCGGCCGTTGACGTGACGTCAGGTGCGCGCGGCAGCGGTTCGGCCGGGCGCCGTGCGCGGGTGGCTCCGGGGCCGCGGGCGGCGCGGGGGCAGTGGCAGGAGCGAGGTCGGCGGCAGGCGCGAGGTCAGTGGGAGGAACCGGAGATCTGCAGGCCGATCACTCCGAGGATCACCAGCGAGATCGACACGAGCTTCAGCGCGGAGACCAGGTCACCGAGGAAAGCCATGCCGTAGATCGCGGTGCCGGCCGCGCCGATGCCGGTCCACACCGCGTACGCCGGTCCGACGTCGAGCTTCTTCAGGGAGAGGGTCAGCAGGCCGAACGAGCCGAGGGCGAACAGGCAGAAGGCCACCGTCGGCCACAACCTGCTGAAGCCGTGGGACAGCTTCAGACTCACCGCGAATCCTGTCTCGAAGAGCCCCGCGACCACCACGAGAAGCCAGGGCATCGGGTGTGCCTCCGTATCCGTATCCGTCGTTCCGCCGTGCGTCGCACGCCTGTGTTCGCAGCCGATCATCACACAGCCGGGCCGGGGAACCGATGGGGGTACCGTCAGTCTCCTTCGTGCGGCTCACGTGTCGCCAGCAACCGCCGCAGCGAGTCCAGTCGGGCGGGCTCGGCATGACCTGCGGCTACCCACGCGTCCAGCGCGCAGTCCGGCTCGTCGTGCGAACAGCCGCGCGGGCAGCCCTCCGTGCCCGGCACCAGGTCGGGGAAGGCCAGCACCACCCGGGACGGATCGATGTGCGCCAGGCCGAAGGAACGCACCCCGGGAGTGTCGATCACCCAACCGGAGTCGCCCGGCAGCGGCAGCGCGAGTGCCGAGGTGGTGGTGTGCCGGCCGCGGCCGGTGACCGCGTTGACCACGCCGGTGGTCCGCTGCCGCTCCACCAGCGCGTTGACGAGCGTGGTCTTGCCGACGCCGCTGTGTCCGACGAGCGCGGTGACATGTCCGGCCAGCCGCCGGCGGATCTGGTCCACCCCGCCGCTCAGGAAGTCCTCCCGGTTGGTGACCACGTACGGCACGTCGAGCGCGCCGTACGTCTCCAGCAGCGGCTCGGCCGGCGCGAGGTCGGACTTGGTGAGCACCAGCAGCGGGGTCAGTCCCGCGTCGTAGGCCGCGACCAGGCAGCGGTCGATCATCCGGGGGCGCGGCTCGGGGTCGGCGAGCGCGGTGACGATGGCGAGCTGGTCGGCGTTGGCGACCACCACCCGTTCGTACGGGTCGGTGTCGTCGGCGGTGCGGCGCAGCACCGAGGTGCGCTTCTCCACCCGCACTATCCGGGCCAGGGTGTCCTTGACGCCCGACAGGTCGCCCACCACGGCCACCCGGTCGCCGACCACCGCGGACTTGCGGCCCAGCTCGCGCGCCTTCATCGCGGTGACCTCGCGGTCGTCCACCAGGACGGTGAGCCGTCCGCGGTCGACGGTGAGCACCATGCCCTCGGCGGCGTCCTCGTGCTTGGGGCGGATCGAGGTGCGCGGGCGGGTGCCCCTGCTGTTGGGGCGGACCCGGATGTCGTCCTCGTCGGGGTTCTTGCCGTAGCGGCGCATGGCGGCCGTCAGCCCCGCCCCGGCCCGGTGCCGGCGGGCCCGGGCGCGGCCCCGGGCCGGGCCAGCATGCCCGTCCACAGTTCGGCGAAGTCCGGCAGCGTCTTCGCGGTCGTCGCGATGTTCTCCACCTCGATGCCGGGCACCGCCAGACCGAGCACCGCGGCCGCCGTGGCCAGCCGGTGGTCGTCGTAGGTGCGGAACACCCCGCCGTGCAGCGGGCGGGGGCGGATCAGCAGGCCGTCCTCGGTCTCGGTGACGTCGCCGCCCAGGCCGTTGAGCTCGGTGGCGAGCGCGGCCAGCCGGTCCGTCTCGTGCAGCCGCAGGTGGGCGATGCCGGACAGCTCCGAGTCGCCGTCGGCGAGCGCGGCGACCGCCGCGATCACCGGAGTCAGCTCGCCGACGTCGCTCAGGTCGGCGACGAGCGGGCGCAGCCGGCCGCTGCCGGCGAAGGTCAGGCCGTGGTCGGTCAGCTCGCAGGAGCCGCCCATCCGGGTGAAGATGTCGCGCAGCGCGTCGCCGGCCTGCGAGGTCAGGCGCGGCCAGCCGGGCACGGTGACCCGGCCGCCGGTGACCAGGGCCGCGGCCAGGAACGGCGCCGCGTTCGACAGGTCGGGCTCCACCGTCAGGTCGCGGCCCAGCAGCGCGCCCGCGGCGACCCGCCACACGTTGGCGGTGCCGCCGTCCTGCGGGGCGTCGACCTTGGCGCCGGCCTTGCGCAGCATGTCGACGGTCATCCGGATGTGCGGCAGCGACGGCAGCCGGTGGCCGGTGTGCCGCAGCTCCAGGCCCTTGTTGAAGCGCGGGCCCGACAGCAGCAGGGCGCTGACGAACTGGGAGGACGACGACGCGTCGACGTCCACCGCGCCGCCGGACAGCGACCCGACGCCGTGCACGGTCAGCGGCAGCGAGCCGCGGCCCTCGTCGTCGACCCGGGCGCCGAGCGCGCGCAGGGCGTCGATGACGCCGTGCAGCGGGCGCTCGTACGACCGCGCGTCGCCCTGGAAGCGGACCGGGCCGTCGACGAGCGCGGCCACCGGGGGCAGGAAGCGCATCACGGTGCCGGCGTTGCCGACGTCGACGGTGGCCGGGCCGTGCAGCCCGGCCGGGATGATCCGCCACGCCTCGCCGCCGTCGGGGTTGACCGTTTCGTCGATCTGCACGCCCATGGCCCGCAGCGCGTCAGCCATCAGCATGGTGTCGCGGCTGCGCAGCGGGCGGCGCAGCCATCCGGGTTCCGCGGACAGCGCGGCGAGCACCAGGGCGCGATTGGTCACCGACTTCGAGCCCGGTACCTGGACGGTCGCGTCCACGGCAGCGGGCGCGGTCGGGGCCGGCCACAGGTCGGTCTGCGCGGTGCTGTCGGTCATGGGCAGCAAGCCTAGTGGCTCGGGTACGGGGAGATAAGTCGGCGAAAGCGGCGAAATCCGCTGGAAACAGGGTGCGGCTACCCTCGGCCCCGCCAGGTCTCTGCCGTGTGGCCCGCGGTGAGGAGGCGCGCCCCGGGACCGCCGATCCGGGCACCGGCGCCCGGGACGGTCCCGGATACGGCCCCGGGCTGATGACCTGATCAGCGGCCACCGTCGGATCGGCCCGGCCCGCGCCGGCCCGGCCCGGACCCGTTCCTACCGGATCAGCAGCCAGCGGCCGCCCGCGAACAGCGAGCACAGCGCGACGACGTAGAACAGCAGCAGCCACAGGGCCGCCGGGGTGTGCGTCAGCCGGGCGAGCTGGTCGGCGTCGGAGGAGCCGCTGCGGTCCCTGCGCCGGGAGCCCTGGAGCTCAGCGACCGGCCGCGCCCCGCCCAGCAGCAGGAACCACACCACCAGGTACGCGAACGCGGCCTGCACCTGCGCGTCGGTCAGCCAGGACACCAGCAGGAACAGCGCGCCGGTGACGACGACGGTCAGCACCCCGTACGCGTTGCGGATCATCACCAGCATCACCAGGAGCAGCGCGGTCGCCCCCCACAGCAGCGCGGTGATGTGCCCGGCGGTCAGCAGTCCCGCCCCGGCCAGGCCGAGCAGCGGGGGAGCGGTGTACCCGGCGGCGGCGGTCAGCACCATGCCCGGGCCGTGCGGCTTGCCCTTGGAGACGGTCAGGCCCGAGGTGTCGGAGTGCAGGCGTATGCCCTGCAGCCGGCGGCCGGTCAGCAGCGCGATCAGGCCGTGGCCGCCCTCGTGCGCGATCGTCACCGCGTTGCGGGTGACGTGCCAGGCGCCGCGCACCACCACGGCGGCGAGCGCGATCAGCGCGGTCGCCCCCACCAGCCAGTGCGAGGGGTCGGGCTGCGTACCGGTCAGCCGGTCCCACATCTCGGTGATGCTCGCGACGTTCATGCGGTGCTCGTTCCTCTCGCTTCTCCCGCGGCCCCGGCGGTGCCGGTTCGGTAAGGGCCGGGCGGTCGGGCCGGGTTGGGGGTCGGGTCGCCGGTCGGGTGGTCGGGTCGGACGGTCGGTCGGGTCGTCGGCGGGATCGTCCCGGCCGGATCGTGCGGCCGGGCTGTCAGTCGGGCCCGCGGTCGTGGCAGTGTGGCAGTCATGTGCGGTCGATATGCGGCGAGCCGGAAACCCGAAGATCTCGTCGACCTCTTCGAGGTCCAGCGGTGGGACCCCACCGAGAGCCTCGCGCCCGACTGGAACGTCGCTCCGACCAAGGACGTCTACGTCATACTCGACCGACCTGTGCGGGACTCCGGTTCCCCCGATCCGGTACGACAGCTACGGCCGCTGCGCTGGGGCCTGGTGCCGTCCTGGGCGAAGACCCCCGACGTCGGGGTGCGGCTCATCAACGCCCGCGCCGAGACCGCCGCCGAGAAGCCGTCCTTCCGCCGCGCGCTCGCCGCCCGCCGCTGCCTGGTACCCGCCGACGGGTACTTCGAGTGGGTGACCGGCGTCCAGGAGCGGCAGCTGGAGGAGGAGGGCCGCAAGAAGCGCTCCCGCAAGCAGCCGTACTTCGTCACCCCCGCCGACGGCTCGGTCTTCGCGATGGCCGGGCTCTACGAGTTCTGGCGCGACGGCACCCTGCCCGACGGCCACCCGCGCGCCTGGTGGGCCACGTGCACCGTGCTCACCACCGAGGCCGAGAGCACCGACCTGGCGGGATACGACGGCACCGGTCCGCGCGCGCTCCACGACATCCACCCGCGGATGCCGCTGATGATGACCCCGGACCGCTGGAACGCCTGGCTGGACCCGGGCACCACCGACCCCGACGTGCTCCAGGACCTGCTCTCCGCCCCGCCCGCCGGGCTGCTGCGGGCCCACCCGGTCGGCACCGCCGTCAGCAACGTGCGGAACAACGGACCGGAGTTGGTGGTGGAACTGCCGGCGCCGGAGGAGGAGATGCTCTTCTGATCCGCGGCGCTCCGGGTCTGGTCCGCGCCGCTCCCGGCCGGGGCGGGCGCCGTTCCCCCGCGCCGCGCCGGGGCTCTGGCAGGCTTGGCGGGTGGACACCCCTGACGCCGAACTCGTCGACACCCCAGCGGGCCCGGCCCGGATCACCTGGCACCGCCCCGAGGGCCGGGCGCGCTGCGTGCTGGCCCTCGGGCACGGCGCGGGCGGCGGCATCACGGCCCGCGACCTGGCCGCGCTGGCCGCCGCGCTGCCCGAGCGCGAGGTGAACGTCGCGCTGGTCGAGCAACCCTGGAGGGTCGCCGGGAAGAAGATCGCACCGGCGCCCAGGACCCTGGACGTCGGATGGACCGCGGTGTGGCCGCGGCTGGCCGCGCCCGGGCTGCCGGTGGTGGCCGGCGGGCGCAGCGCGGGGGCCCGGGTGGCCTGCCGCACCGCCCACCCGCTGGGCGCGGCCGCCGTCCTCGCGCTGGCGTACCCGCTGCACCCGCCGGGCAAGCCGGAGAAGTCCCGCTACGAGGAGCTGGCCGGCGCCGCCGCCGTACTGCCGCTGCTCGGGGTGCAGGGCGGCGCGGACACGTTCGGGCGGCCCGAGGAGTTCCCGGCGGACCGCCGGCCGGTGGAGGTGCCCTACGGCGACCACGGCTTCGTGGTGCCCAAGCGGGCGCCGGTCACCCAGGAGGCGGCACTCGCCCTGCTGACCGGAACCGTCGCGGAATGGCTCACCGGGCTGGGGTTCGCCGCCCCGGCGTGAACGCTCTCCACCCGGCGTGGTAGGCCGTGCGGGCGCAGTTCTCCTTCCCGGGAATGACGACAGCGCGCGCGCTGTTGTGCGTGTCGACAGGGACCGCGCCGGCGGTACCACACAGGGTGAGAGAGGCAGCCGCATGGTTTCAGCCGCATGCCGGTCACGCGAGGAGGCCGCCGCACAGGTGAGCGCGCAGTCCGCGCCGCTCAGCGCCGGTCAGGCCGCCGCCGCGCCGTACCTGGACTGGACCCGGTGGCCGGAGCAGGACCGAGGCAAGGGCACGACCAGCACGTCCACCACCCGTGCAATATCCTCCCAAGCGGGCGGGTCCACTTCTGGGCGCGCCGGCGTTATCGAGGAGGTGGGTCCGGTCACCGGCACCGACGACAGCACGGCGAGCACCGCGGGTGCGTCCGGTTCGGGGGTGCCACCCGTGCCTACGGCCACGGGGGCGGCACAGGAGACCGAAGCGCAGCGCAGCCGGCGTTTCGAGCGGGACGCGCTGGAGTTCCTCGACCAGATGTACTCGGCCGCACTGCGGATGACCCGCAATCCGGCCGACGCTGAGGACCTGGTGCAGGAGACCTACGCGAAGGCGTACGCGTCCTTCCACCAGTTCCGCGAGGGCACCAACCTCAAGGCGTGGCTGTACCGCATCCTCACCAACAGCTTCATCAACTCCTACCGCAAGAAGCAGCGCGAGCCGCTGCGCAGCGGCTCGGAGGAGATCGAGGACTGGCAGCTGGCGCGCGCCGAGTCGCACATGTCGACCGGCCTGCGCTCCGCGGAGTCCCAGGCGCTGGACCATCTGCCGGACTCCGACGTGAAGACGGCGCTCCAGACCATCCCCGAGGAGTTCCGCATCGCGGTGTACCTCGCCGATGTCGAGGGCTTTGCCTACAAGGAGATCGCGGACATCATGGGTACTCCCATCGGCACCGTGATGTCGCGGCTGCACCGCGGGCGTCGCCAGCTTCGCGAACTGCTGGAGGACTACGCCCGGGACCGCGGACTCGTCCCCGCGGGCGTGGCAGATGAGAAGGGCGCGGATTCATGAGCTGCGGAGACGCACATGAGACGGACTGCTCCGAGGTGCTCGACCACCTCTACGAGTACCTCGACGAGGAGATGTCCGACGATGCCTGCACCAAGTTCCGGGAGCACTTCGACGAGTGCCACCCGTGCCTGGAGAAGTACGGCCTGGAAGTCGCGGTCAAGAAGCTGGTGAAGCGCTGCTGCGGCTCCGACGACGTACCGAGCGACCTGCGCTCCAAGGTGATGATGCGGATCGAGCTGGTCCGGCGCGGCGAGGCCGTGCCCGAACAGGACGCGCTCAGCGCCGAGATCACCACGACCGAGGCACCCTCCGCGTGACCGCCGGGCCGGTCTGGCAGCCCGGCCCGCGCACCGCTCCGCACCCGCCCCGAACCTGCCGCCACCGCCCGAACTCGCGGCCGCCTGAGGGCTTTACGCCCTACCACGCGACCGTCTGGACGCCGTCAAGCCGCTCGGCCGTACATCACTCCTACGGGTGAGTGGTGGTCCCCCCTTCCGGCGTAATGGCGGCAAAACCCTCATAGCCGCCCGCTACGGCCCTATCCTCCTGAGTCTCGTACATCTTCGTACGGACAGGAGGCTGTCGCCGTGTCACCCGCGCACCGCCGCTCGCAGCCGCCCGCGGTCTGCTGGGGTTCCGCCTGTGCCCGCCGGGTCCGGCAGGAGGCGCAGCAGGCGACCGTACAGGCCCTGCTGCAGGCCCTGGAACTCAAGGACCCCTACACCAGGGGCCACAGCGAGCGGGTCGGCAGGCTGGCCGCGCTCATCGCCCGCGAACTCGGCGCGCCCGCGGCCCGGGTGGAGGCGGTCCGGCTCGGCGGCACCCTGCACGACATCGGCAAGCTCGCGGTGCCCACCGGGCTGCTGCGCAAAAACGGTCCGCTGACGGACGAGGAGCGACGCGTGGTCCAACTCCACCCGGTCGACGGCGACGGGGTGCTGCGCGGCATCTCCGTGCTCGGAGAGGCCCGCCCCGCGGTTCTGCACCACCACGAGCGGATCGACGGCACCGGGTACCCGTACGGCCTCGCGGGCGGGCGGATTCCGGAGGCTGCCAGGATCGTGGCGGTGGCCGACGCGTTCGACGCGATGACGTCCACGCGCACCTACCGTTCGGCCCGGCCGCACGCGCCCGCGATGGCCGAGTTGCGGCGGTGCGCCGGCACGCAGTTCGACCCGATGATGGTGGAGGCGCTGGCGGGTGCGCTGGCGGCGCGGCCGCGGTTCGCGGTGCCCGCGGTGCCGGCGGCGCCCGTCGTTCCCGACCCGGTGGCCGTACGCGACGGGCGCGACGTATCCGGCGTATTCGGTGCACCGGCCGAACCGACCGCACCAGCCGCACCGGTCGAACCAGGCGCACCGGCCCGGCTCCGGCCGCTGCCGGCGCTGTGCGGGGCGACCGCGGCGGTCGAGGGACCCCTGCTGGCCAGGGTGCCCGCGCACCCTCCGACCTGGGCATGGTTGGATGCCGGTGCGAAGGGCAAGGGAGTCGGGTGAGGCCCGCGTTCCGCAAGCGGCGGGCTCGGGCTGAGACAACGGCCAGAATGTGCAAGGTTGGTGTCGTACAGGGTGGTACGGGCCGCATCGGGCCGACCGGCTGAGCGGGCAGGCGGGATACGACGTTGAAGATCTTCGGAAGAGTGCGGCACCGGCCGTCGCCCACGTGGCGCCAGGCCACCGACCGGGCGTTCACGCTGATCGACGACGGTCGCTACGAGGACGCCGGCGCGCTGCTCACCCGTGCCGCCGATCTGGAGCCCTGGCTCTCCGAGTCCTGGTACAACCTCGCGCTGCTGCACAAGTTCCGGCACGACTGGGCGCAGGCCCGGATCGCCGGGCTGCGCGCGGTCGCGCTGCTGGACCGCCCGGTCGGCGCCCCGGACTGGTGGAACCTCGGCATCGCCGCCACCGCGCTCCAGGACTGGCCGCTGGCCCGCCGCGCCTGGCAGGCGTACGGGCTGCGGATGCCGGCCGGGACCGCCGAGCGCACCGGCGAGGAGTCCGTGCGGCTGCCGCTCGGCAGCGCCGCGGTGCGGCTGTCCCCGGAGGGCGAGGCCGAGGTGGTCTGGGGCCGCCGGCTCGACCCGGCCCGGATCGAGGTGCTCTCCATCCCGCTGCCGTCCTCCGGCCGCCGGTGGGGCGAGGTGGTGCTCCACGACGGCGTGCCGCACGGCGAGCGTGCCACCGAGCGCGGCTCCGGTTCCTCGGTCTACCCGGTCTTCGACGAGATCGAGCTGTGGGCGCCTTCGCCCGTGCCGACCTGGCTGGTGCTGCTCGAAGCCGGCACCCAGGCGGACCGCGACGCCCTGGAGCGGCTGGCCGCCGAGGCCGGATACGCCGCCGAGGACTGGTCGTCCTCGGTCCGGCTGCTGTGCCGCACCTGTTCCGAGAGCCGGATGCCCACCGACGACGGCTCCTCCGCGACGCGCGACCCGCACGACCACGGCGAGCCCGGGCATCCCGGTCACCTCAGCCACCTCAGCCCCGCCGGGGAGGAGCCGGGCTGGACGCCCGAGCGGGAGTGCGGCATCGCCGCGCCGGCCGGCCTGGTCCGCGGGCTGCTCGAAGGGTGGGTGGCCGACAGCCCCGACACCCGGGACTGGCGGGACCTCGAAGAGGTGTGCTGACCCTCGAAGCGGTGGGCGTCGACGTGGTGTGCCGAGCATCACGACGGCGGCATCGCGCCCTTGCGCGGTCCCGTACCCTGGGAAGGATCACTTACAGGTTCCGGGAAGGCGTACGGCGGAGATGTCCCAGCAGCACACCGAGCAGCAAGTCGACTTCGTCGACGACGTGACCGACGCGGCGGACCGCGAGTCGGCCCACCGCGAGCGCGGCACCGCTCGTCCCATCACGGTGGTCGGCAACCCGGTGCTGCACCGCGAGTGCAAGGACGTCACCGCCTTCGACGACAGCCTGCTCGCCCTCGTGGACGACATGTTCGCCTCGCAGCGCGCCGCCGAGGGGGTCGGCCTCGCCGCCAACCAGATCGGCGTCGACCTCAAGGTCTTCGTCTACGACTGCGCCGATGACGACGACGTCCGCCACGTCGGTGCGCTCTGCAACCCCGTCCTGGTCGAACTCCCCGCGGACCGGCGCCGCCTCGACGACTCCAACGAGGGCTGCCTGTCCGTCCCCGGCGCCTACATGGAACTCGCCCGCCCCGACTACGCCGTCGTCCGCGGCCAGGACCTCCAGGGCAACCCGGTCGTCCTCCAGGGCACCGGCTACTTCGCGCGCTGCCTCCAGCACGAGACCGACCACCTCTACGGCCGCCTCTACATCGACCGCCTCTCCAAGCGCGACCGCAAGGACGTCATGCGCCAAATGGCCGAGGCCACCCCGAAGTTCGAGACGGTCCCCAACGACTGACCCGCCCCCCGTGGCCCCTTCGCGTCCTCCTCGCGTCAGCGGTTGACGGTCTGGTCTTCGCGCACGGTGACCTGGAACTGCTTGCTGGACTGGCCGTTGGGCAGCCCCGGGGCGCTCGGCGGGCCGTCGGGGTCGGCAGACGGGGTCCACGTGACCTCCCACACGACGCTCGCCTTCAACGGGTAACCGCCGTTCGGCGACGCCTTGTCGTAGGTGACGTTGCACCCCGCGTCCTTGGTGTTCACGCTGTACTTCCCGCCCGACGCCTTCAGGTCGTACGTGCAGTTCTGCGGGTCCGCGTACTGCGTCCCCGCGTCCACCGTCAGCCGCACGGGCACGGCCGTGGTGGTCGCCGCCACGTGAATACCGAAGGCCGGGTTGTCCAGACTCGCGGTCACCCACACCTTCGGCAGCGCCTTGTCGAACGCGATCTCCGTATCCAGGTTCACGAGTTGGTTCTGGGCGATGGGTCGCAGCGTGATATCCGGCTTCGGCAGAATCGTCCGATTGAACGCGAGCCCGGCAAGCGTCTTGGGGTCGACGGTCGGAATGTCCGGCGTGGACGGCTGGTCGGGGGCGATCCACTTCCACGGGTCGAGGGCGGCGCAGGCGTCGGCCTTTGAGATGTCGGGAGTGACCAGTTGATACCAGCCGCCCTTGTCACCCTTGTGGTAGTCGTTCGCGCCGTAGTCGCTCGCCATCTGCGCCCAGGCTGATTGCGCCGACGTGTAGTGGCTGTTGATGTAGTCCGAGAACTGCTTCGGAGTGAACTCGGGCTCGTACCAGCACGGCGGGGGGGACCAGTTGGAGGTGGCGGGCGCGGTCATCGGTACGCCGGCTCCGTGGTAGCTCTTCTTGTAGCTGACCTTGGACTGGATCGTGGTGGGTGCCGAAGGCGGCTTCGGATCGTCCGACTTCGGAGGTGGGTCCGACGACCACCCAGTGCCTGCCTGACTTGGCGCCCCGAGCAGCACAACTCCGCAGGCGGCGGAGAGCACTACGGTTGCTGCCCGAAGCGCTCGCTTGCTCAGCGCTTGCACTGTGTCGCCCCCTTCTGGTTGTTGTATGTCGTGGTGTGCCAGATGCCATCCGTTCCCTTGAGCATGCGCGAGGTGTGGAAGACGAAGTCGGTGATGCTCGGAGTGGTCATCACAGCCTTCCCGGTTTTGAGATTCTTGTCGTAGGCGGCGGACTGGTCCTCGCAGAAACTCACCGCGGCAACGGTGGAACTGCTCACCGTTACCTTGCGGTTGTAGATCTGGAGCGTGCCGGTGATCGAGCGGTCATCCTTCTTGCCCGCATCGATGGAAGCGCTCCAGCCCTCGGAGGCGTCCTGGGTGACGTACTTCGTGAAGACCGGAAGCGTTTTGTCGAGCTTGGTGATTGCGAGGTAGATCGCTTGCACCGCGTACCCCTGGTCCCGTAGCACCGCGTCTTTGGTCGGGTCACCGGTCTTGTCCGGGGCCACTACGATCTTGAAATCGCTCGGGAAGTCGAACGTCGGCGCGCTGGGGTCCGCCGCGGGCGTCGTCGGTGGGGCCGTGGTTTGCGACGCAGTCGTATCACTGGGGGTCGGGCTCGACGCGATCTTCTTGTCGTGGCCGCCGCCGCACGCCGTGAGGAGGAGGGCTGCTGCCGTGAGGGTGCCCGCAGCCGCGCTGAACTTGGTTCGGGGTGCCATTGTGTTGCCAGTCTCCCGTGGTCAGTGTGCGCAGACGTGACGGGAGTGACGGGCATGGCCGCGCCGAGGAGTTGGTGTGTGCAGAGCCCCCCCGGGCCGGCCCCCCTTCACGGTGGCCACATTCTGCAACGTTCGGTGCCCTACGTTAGCTGTCGTCACGTAGTGCGTCCACGACGGTCAGGCCGGCAGGGCGAGTTGACGCCGTTCCGCGTCGGCCTCGGCCTGGGTGACCTCCTTGGGGTGGCCGTCGCGTTCCTTCTTGACGTATGCGGCGAAGGCCCGCGTCTTCGTGCTGGTGCCACGGGCGTTGCCGGACAGGTCGGTGGCCCAGGTGACGGCGGCGGCACCGACCCACACGTCGCCCTTGCCGCCGGCCATCTGCTGGTCGGCCGTGTGCAGGGCGTTCGCCACGGAGTCGAGGTCGCGTTCCACGACCGTGTAGAGGGTGTTGAGGGCCTGCCACATGGGGCTGGGGACCTTGTCGCTCATGGAGTTCGTCCGTCCGCTCTCGGTCACTTCTTCTTCATCGGGAGGGGTTTCAAGGTGCCCAGCGTGGGCGGGAGATCACTGCCCTGGCAGCCCAGCGCGGCGGCGACCTTCACCGCGGGGGAGTACAGCAGGCGGACGCCGGCCTCGCGCTTTTCGGCGCTGCCGACGGCGTCCAGGCCCATGGTGTCTGCTTCGGCCGTGATGTAGAAGGCGCGGCTTGTCGATGCCAGCGCGCCTGGAAGAGGGCACGTGAAGCTCAAGTAGGACGTGTTGTCGAACGACGAGGCGCCGTACGCGAGATCGTATTCGGTCTGGTCGGGTTCACTGCCCGCGGATTTGTCATGAGGGTTTCGTTGCCACCACTGAAAGGTGATCTCCAGGCCCGACGACACCAGTCCTCCGACCACACCGAGGAGACACAGATCGAGTTGCTTCTGGTCGCTGGTGTCGTCAAGGTCCGCGCGGAGCGCGCTCGCGACTTGCTTGACTGTCCGTTCCTCGGCGGCGAGCGCGGGGTACAACTGCTTCTTCCCGGTGATTTTCCGCAACGCCGCGATCCCCTGTGCATCGAAGGAGTGACCACAGGCGCTCTGCATGCTGAACGGAGGATGGGCTGAGGCGGCTGGCGCGGCCTTCTTCGAGCTGCAGCCGACCATCAGCGAAGCGCCGAGCGCGACGAGTACGGCCACAGCAGTGACGCCGTGGCGACGGGATGTGTGAATTCCGATCATCATCGGTTCCTGTCCCATCAGCTGGTCTCCGGCAGGTTGCCGCCTTGTTCCTGGTCGAGGCTTCCTGTGTCGTAGCCGATCAACTGCGCCTGGCGCAGTGCCGAGTTCAATTGGGTCAATTGATCGTTGCTCCAGTGCTTGGAGTGGCCATCGTCGACGAGTTGCTGGGCGGGAACCCAGGACCCCTGCCTGCCGGCGTAGTAGACGCCGGCTGCCTTGCCCTGCCGCACATCGGCCAGGTTGCGGTGCTGGGAGTCCGAGTAGTCGCCGATGTTCTTGCTGATCTGGTCGTCGATCTGGTCGTGGACGTCGTCGGTGACGAGCGGGACGATCGTGGCGCCGATGCCGGACTCGGGTTCGGGTGCGAAGGCGAAGACGCCGCCGGTGATGAGGCCCGCGACCATCTGCTGTCGCTCGGAGCGCTTGTCGACGCTCTCGTTGAAGTCGGCGTCCTGCTTGTCGCCCTTGGCCTTGTACTCGTCGATCCAGCCGCGGTCCATGATGCCTTGGAGTTGGGCGCCTATGCGGATGGCGTTCTGGCTGTCGGTGCTTTGCACCTGGCCGTTCTTGTCGATGACGGGAGGGTGGGCGTTCAGCACCGAGGTGGTGTACGCCTGCTGAGCGTTGGTCACCGAGGTGTAGGCGTCGTCGTCGTGGGCGAGAGTCCCCAGGAATGTCTCCAGGTGGGCTCCGTCGAAGTGCGCCCGGTCCTTCGGCGGCCTGCCGCTGCTCGTTCCGCTGTAGACCGAAAGGTCGTTGTCGTCGTCCAGTCCCCAGTCCACGTCGTCGATGTACGCCGCCGTGATGCGGCCGAGGCTCGGGCCGATGCCGGACTGGCGGGCGAGGAGGTCGGCGCCGCTGTCACGCGTCTTGACCTTGTCCGTGCCGGTCGCCTGCTGGCCGTAGCGGTTGACGACCTCGGTCATCACCTTGGCGGTGTCCTTGGTGCGGTGGAGTTGGGGTGGGTTGGCGTCATAGGGGGAGCCCATGGTCGCCGACTCCAGTGCGTGGCCGAGGGACTTGTAGCCGGCGATGGTCTTCGCGGAGTGGCTGGTGGTGGAGTCACCGGGCCAGTTGCGGGTCTCGGTGAGGTAGTCGAAGTTCTTGCTGTTCTCGAAGAAGGTGGTGGAGGCCGCGGGGTTGTGGCCGAGCGCTTCCATGAATCCCGTCATGGGGTCCGTGCCGCCGTCGTTGGCGGCGCCGTAGTGCATCCGGTCGTAGATCATGTCCGGCTGGTCCCAGGGAAGGACGTCCTTCTCGAGGACCTGCTTTTGCAGGCCGCCGGTGACATCGCTGGTGTTCGCCTTCTCGAAGGCGATCAAGGACGTCCCGTAGCTGTCGAGGAACGTCGTGTCGTAGGTGCCGTTGCGCATCAGGTCGCTCATCACCTGGAAGCCGTAGACGTGCTGGTCCGGTCCGTCACCGACGTCCGTGCCGCCGAGGGAGATCATGGTCTTCTTCCACTGCCGCATGGCCGGGTCGTCGTTGCGGGTCGCGGTGGCCAGGGTGGTGCCCATCGACTTCTCCAGGCCGCCCAGGAGCTTTTCCCGCTCCTTCTGGTCGGCTGACAGGCCGACGTTGCTCCGCGGGTTGGTCGTGAACTGCCGTGGGTCGGTGACGGCCGCGTAGAACCGCAGGGTGCCGGCCGGGCCGAGTCCGGTGGCGAACCGCTCGGCGAAGTCAGGGTTGTTCTCGTGCAGTGCCAGGAGGTCGTTGAGCTGCTCCAACTGTGCGTTGCTGAGCTTGCTCGGGTCGGATGTGGCGAGTTTGGCGAGCTTGACGGCCTGCGCGGAGTCGCGGCGCACCTGAGCGGGCGAGGAGGTGTCCACCATGCCGTCGTCGATTTCGACCATGTGCTTCGAGCCGGGATACGGCTGCTCCGTCTGCTGGGCCAGGAAGAGCCGCTGCCGCAGCATGGGGAGTTGGTCCTGCGCCCACGACAGGTGCCTGGTCACCGCGGCGAGGGTGGAGGTGTCCAGTCCGAGGTAGGTGGCCCGGCTCATCCAGTCGCGCACCACGGGTTGGGCGCTCGTGGTGCCGTCGTGGCCGGTGTGGCTGTTGATCGTGGTGATGAACGTGTGCAGTTGCTTCGGATCGATTCCGCTGAACGTGCTGCCGTCGTCTGCGCGCCGTGACATGGCGAGCCCCCCCGGGTTGCCATTGGTTGCCATTGTTCGGTCTCGTACGCAGGAGGTTAGAACACGGGTACGGAGAGTGTCCAAGGTGGCTGATGGGAGGCGATGGGACGGGCGATGGGAGGAGAAAGGAGGACGGCCCCGCCCAGCAGGACGGCCCCGCCCAGGACGACGGCCCCGCCCAGCAGGGCGGGGCCGTCACGGCAGGTGCGGGGTCAGAAGTCCTCGTCCAGGGAGACGGTGCCCTCGACGGCGACCTGGTAGGCGGAGGGACGGCGTTCGAAGAAGTTGGTGAGTTCCTGGACGCCCTGGAGCTCCATGAAGGAGAAGGGGTTCTCCGAGCCGTAGACCGGGGGGAAGCCGAGGCGGGACAGGCGCTGGTCGGCGACGCACTGGAGGTACTCGCGCATGGAGGCGGTGTTCATGCCGGGCAGGCCGTCACCGCACAGGTCGTGCGCGAAGAGGAGTTCCGCCTCGACCGCCTCACGCATCATATCGGTGACCTGGTCGCGCAGTTGGGCGTCGAAGAGTTCGGGCTCCTCCTTGCGTACGGTGTCGACGACGTCGAACGCGAAGGACATGTGCATGGTCTCGTCACGGAACACCCAGTTGGTGCCGGTGGCCAGGCCGTGCAGGAGGCCGCGGGAGCGGAACCAGTAGACGTAGGCGAAGGCGCCGTAGAAGAACAGGCCCTCGATGCAGGCCGCGAAGCAGATCAGGTTGAGCAGGAAACGGCGGCGGTCGTCGCGGTCGTCGAGGCGGTCGACGGTCTCCACGGAGTCCATCCAGCGGAAGCAGAACTGCGCCTTCTCACGGATGGACGGGATGTTCTCGACGGCGGCGAACGCGGCGGCGCGGTCGTCGGGGTCGGGCAGGTAGGTGTCCAGCAGGGTCAGATAGAACTGGACGTGGACGGCTTCCTCGAAGAGCTGGCGGGACAGGTACAGCCGCGCCTCGGGGGAGTTGATGTGCCGGTAGAGGGTGAGCACGAGGTTGTTGGAGACGATGGAGTCCCCGGTGGCGAAGAACGCCACGAGCCGTCCGATCAGGTGCTGTTCGGCCGGGGAGAGCTTGGCGAGGTCGGTGACGTCGGAGTGGAGGTCGACCTCCTCGACGGTCCAGGTGTTCTTGATGGCGTCGCGGTAGCGCTCGTAGAAGTCGGGGTAGCGCATCGGGCGCAGGGTCAGTTCGAAGCCCGGGTCGAGCAGGTTCTTCACGGCGGGGGAGGTCCCGTCCACGGTCCCGCTCGTGGTCCCGTTCGTGGTCCCGTTCGCGGTGGTGTCGGTGGTCATTACTGGCATGCCTCGCAGGACTCGGGGTTCTCAAGGGAGCAGGCGATCGCGTCGGCGTCGGCGATCACGGGTACGGCGGCGGGCGCGGGTACGGACGCGGACGCGGCGGAAGAAGCGGAAGCCGCGGAAGAGGCCCCGGAAGCCCCGGAAGCCCCGGAACCCCCGGAAGAAGCCGCGCGGGCGATCCGGGTGGCCGGCCGCGACCGCAGGTAGTACGTGGTCTTCAGCCCCCGCTTCCACGCGTACGCGTACATCGAGCTGAGCTTCCCGATCGTCGGCGTCTCCAGGAACAGGTTCAGCGACTGGCTCTGGTCGAGGTACGGCGTACGGTCCGCGGCCAGATCGATCAGCGCGCGCTGCGGCAGCTCCCAGGCGGTGCGGTACAGCTCCCGCACCTCCGCCGGAATCCAGTCGAAGCCCTGGACCGAGCCGTTGGCCTCCCGCAGCGCCTCCCGGGTCCGCGGGTCCCACAGGCCCAGCCGCTTGAGGTCGGCCACCAGGTAGGAGTTGACCTGGAGGAACTCGCCGGAGAGCGTCTCGCGCTTGAAGAGGTTGGACACCTGCGGCTCGATGCACTCGTAGACGCCGGCGATGGAGGCGATCGTCGCGGTGGGGGCGATCGCGAGCAGCAGCGAGTTGCGCAGGCCGGTGGTGGCGACACGGGCGCGCAGCGCGGTCCAGCGCTCCGGCCAGTGCGGGGCGGCGCCGAAGTGGTCGGGGTGCAGCACGCCGTCGGAGGTACGGGTCTGGTCCCACGCGGGCAGCGGGCCGTTGCGCTCGGCGAGGTCGCAGGACGCCTCGTAGGCGGCGAGCATGATCCGCTCGGAGATCTTCGTGGACAGCGCGCGGGCCGCCTCGGAGCCGAAGGGCAGCCGGAGCCGGAAGAAGACGTCCTGCAGCCCCATGATGCCCAGACCCACCGGCCGCCAGCGGGAGTTGGAGCGCCCGGCCTGCTCGGTCGGGTAGTAGTTGATGTCGACCACCCGGTCCAGGAAGGTGACCGCGGTGTGCACGGTACGGTCCAGCCGCTCCCAGTCGATCGCGTCGTCGATGCCGTCCGCGCCGCCCGCCGTACCGTCCCGCGGTGCGATCACGAACGCGCCCAGGTTCACCGAACCCAGGTTGCACACGGCCGTCTCGGAGTCGTCCGAGACCTCCAGGATCTCCGTGCACAGGTTCGAGGAGTGCACGGTCCGGCCGGGGCGGGCGGTCTGGTTCGCGGTGCGGTTGGCGGCGTCCTTGAACGTCATCCAGCCGTTGCCGGTCTGCGCGAGGGTGCGCATCATCCGCCCGTACAGCTCGCGGGCCGGGAGGGTACGGCGGGCCAGGCCGGCCGCCTCGGCGCGGCGGTAGGCGGCGTCGAAGTCGGCGCCCCACAGGTCGACCAGCTCGGGGACGTCGACGGGGGAGAAGAGCGACCAGTCCGCGTCGGCGTCGACCCGGCGCATGAACTCGTCCGGGACCCAGTGCGCGAGGTTGAGGTTGTGGGTGCGGCGGGCGTCCTCGCCGGTGTTGTCCCGCAGTTCGAGGAACTCCTCGATGTCGGCGTGCCAGGTCTCCAGGTAGACCGCGGCGGCTCCCTTGCGGCGGCCGCCCTGGTTCACCGCGGCCACCGAGGCGTCGAGGGTCTTCAGGAACGGCACGATGCCGTTGGAGTGCCCGTTGGTGCCGCGGATCAGCGAACCGCGGGCGCGCACCCGGGAGTAGGGGATGCCGATGCCGCCGGCGTGCTTCGAGAGGCGGGCCACCTCGTGGTAGCGGCCGTAGATCGAGTCCAGCTGGTCGAGCGGGGAGTCCAGCAGGTAGCAGGAGGACATCTGCGGGTGGCGGGTGCCGGAGTTGAAGAGGGTGGGGGAGCTGGGCAGGTAGTCCAGCGCGCTCATCAGCCGGTACAGGTCGGCGACTTCCTCCAGCGCGCGGCCGCCGCCCACCTCGGGCCCGCCGCCTGCCGTGGCCGGGCCGCCGGGCGCGGTGACGCCGTCGTCCTCGGCGAGGCCCGCGGCGACCCGCAGCATGAAGTGCTGCGGGGTCTCGATCACCTGGCGGGTGATCGGGTGCCGCAGCAGGTAGCGGCTGTGCAGGGTGCGCAGGCCGAAGTAGCCGAAGCGGTCGTCGGCGCGGTCGGCGAGCGCCTGGTCGACCAGCGCGTCCAGCCGGGCCGCGTGGGCGGCGACGAAGGCGGCGGTGCGGTCGCCGACCAGGCCCTCGCGGTGGCCGACCGCGATGGAGGTGGTGAAGGAGACCGCGCCCTGGCCGGCCGCCTCCTCGGTGATCGCCGCGCTCAGCAGGCGGGCGGCGAGCCGGGAGTACACCGGGTCGTCGGAGATCAGACCGGCGGCGGCGTCGATGGCGAGGGTGCGCAGTTCGGCGCGGTCGGCGCCGGTGCTGCGGCCGCGCAGGGCGGCGGCGGTGACCCGGCCCGGGTCGGCGTCGGGCAGGTCGGCGGTCAGTTCGACGAGCATGCGAAGGAGTTCGGCGCCGGCACCGTCCGCGGGCTCCGGCACCCGCGGCCGGCCGGGGGGAGCGGTGGCGGGGGCCGCCGAGGAGGTGGCGGCGGTGGGCGCGGGGGCGGTGGGCGCGGTGGTCACGGTGGTGCTCTCCCTCATACGCGGCGGCGGCCGCGCGGAGAGCGACGAGAGGCATGGCGGGGCCGTTTTCCGGCACGCCGCCGTGCGCCCGTCGACCCAGTCCACGAGGCCCGGACGGATTCCTCCCCTTGAGCCCGGCGGCTCGGGAGGCACCCCCGCGCACAAGGCACGCGGGAGCGTGTCGGCCGGCAGGCGATCGGGCTGTACGGGGCGCTGGGCGCGCGACCGTTCACCGTTGCGGGGCAGCGCCGGATTTTCACCGGCTTCCCCTGCGGCAACGGGGTTGAGCATACATGTAGTGGCGCCCACCGCAGGCACCCCCACATGTTGTGTCGCGCTGTCAATCTCATGGTGGCCCGAGCGCGTTGTCGGGCCGCATGCGGCCGCGGCCCCGCCGTCTGGCGGGGCCGCGGAAGGGCCTGGGCGGGCCCCGGTCGGGCGGGCGCGGGAGGGGTCTCAGAGTTCGGCGCGCTTGCGGTCCGCCTCCCGCAGTTCGCGAGTGATCTTCGCCTCGTGGCGCAGACCGAGGACGGGGACGAAGGTGAGGGCCAGCAGAAGGCCGAGGAGAGCGGCGATGTCCAGGAGTACGGTCATGGGTCAATCGTGCTCGCGCCGCTTACGGTCGAACAGTGGCAGCACTGCCGTACTACCGCAACATGCTGCCACGTGGCAGGCTGGACGACATGTTGCGCAACGTGGCGACCGTGGTCCTGGACGGGGTTCACCCCTTTGAACTCGGCGTGGTCTGCGAGGTCTTCGGGCTGGACCGCAGCGAAGAGGGTCTGCCGGTCTACGACTTCTCGGTGGTCTCGGCGGAGGGGCCGCGGGTGGGGACGCACGCCGGGTTCGAACTGGTGGTGGCGGAGGGCCTGGACCGGCTGGACGAGGCCGACCTGATCGCGGTGCCGGCCGGCGACTCGTACAACATCCGCACCTTCCCGCAGCCGATGCTCGACGCGTTGAACCGCGCGGTCGAGCGCGGCGCGACCGTACTGAGCGTGTGCTCGGGGGTGTTCGTGCTCGGCGCGGCCGGGCTGCTCGACGGGCGGCGGTGCGCGGCTCACTGGCGGCACGCGGAACGGCTCGCGCGGCGCCACCCGAAGGCCGAGGTCGAGGCCGACATGCTCTACGTCGACGACGCCGGCGTGGTCACCTCGGCCGGCACGGCGGCGGGCATCGACGCGTGCCTGCACCTCGTCCGCAAGGAGCAGGGCAGCGCGGTGGCGAACGGTATCGCCCGGCGCATGGTGGTCCCCCCGCACCGCGAGGGCGGCCAGGCGCAGTACGTGGACCGGCCGCTGCCCCGGGCGCAGAGCGACACCGTCACCGGGGTGCTCTCCTGGATGGAGCGGCACCTCGACCGCGAGGTGACCGTCGAGGAACTGGCGCTGCGCGCCCACATGTCACCGCGGACCTTCGCGAGGCGCTTCCAGCAGGAGACCGGGACCACGCCGTACCGCTGGTTGCTGGGGCAACGTGTCCTGCTCGCACGGGAGTTGCTGGAGGGGACCGACGCGACCGTCGACTCCGTCGCGGTCCGGGCGGGGTTCGGCAACGCGGCCACCATGCGGCACCACTTCGTCCGGTGGACCGGGACGACGCCGCAGGCGTACCGGCGCACCTTCCGCACACCGAGCCCCTTGGCGTAGGTCGCCGGACCGTCCGCCGGTGGGTGGCTGGTCGCTGGGGGTGCCCCCTCCGGGGGAGTTCCCCGCGCCCCTGTGTATGTGCGGCTCCTTCCGCGGAAGGAGCCGCACAAGGGGACCGCGACTACGCGGACGGGGCGGGCTCGGGGGTCAGGGGCACCCCCGGAGCGCCGGGCTCGCCCGGTTCGGCGGTGTAGTCCGACAGGACCGTCTCATCGGTGCCCGCGGGTGCCTTCACCGCCCGCAACACCAGCGTGAGCACCACCGCGATGACCACGTTGAGCACGAACGCGGTGAGCCCGATGTACCCGATCTTGCCGATCCACGGAATCGTGTCGGAGTTCCCGCCGAAGTGCGACTGGCTCGGGCTGGACTGGTCGTACGCCTTCCAGGTGCCGTAGGCCATGCCCGCGGCCCAGCCGGCCAGCAGCGCCCAGCGGTGGAACCAGCGGGTGAAGAGCCCGCCGACGATCGCGGGCACCGTCTGCAGAATCCAGATCCCGCCCAGCAGCTGGAAGTTGATCGCCACGGTCTTGTCCATCGACAGCACGAAGACGAGCGCGCCGACCTTCACCACCAGCGAGGCGAGCTTGGAGACGCGGGTCTCCTCCGCGGGCGTGGCGTTCGGGCGGATCAGGTCCTTGTAGATGTTGCGGGTGAAGAGGTTCGCGGCGGCGATGGACATGATCGCGGCGGGTACCAGCGCGCCGATCGCGATCGCGGCGAAGGCGACCCCGGCGAACCAGCTCGGGAAGACGTTCTCGAAGAGCTGGGGGATGGCGAGTTGGGCGTTGTAGCCCTTGACGTTCTTGCCGACGCCGTCGGCGACCGCCATGAAGCCGAGCATCGCCAGCAGCCCGAGCATCAGCGAGTACAGCGGCAGGATCGCGGTGTTGCGCTGGATGACGGTGCGGCTCTTGCCGGAGAGCACCGCGGTCACCGAGTGCGGGTAGAGGAACAGCGCCATCGCGGAGCCCAACGCGAGCGTGGCGTAGGCCCATTGGGCCTGCGGCGCGACGGTCAGCGAGCCGTGCGGCTTGCCGGTGGCGGGGTTCTTCACCGCGTACGCGGCGCCCGCCTTGTGGAAGATGTCGCCGAACCCGCCGAGCTTGTACGGGATGTAGATGATCGCCACCGCGATCACGATGTAGATCAGCGCGTCCTTGACGAACGCGATCAGCGCGGGTGCCCGCAGCCCGGAGGAGTAGGTGTACGCAGCGAGCACGCCGAAGGCGATCAGCAGCGGCAGGTCCTTGACGAACCAGTTGGTCGAGTCGCTGCCGCCGACCCCGACCACGTCCAGCACCGCCTGGATGCCGACGAGTTGGAGCGCGATGTACGGCATGGTGGCCACGATGCCGGTGAGCGCGACGGCCACCGACAGGCTCTTGGAGCCGAACCGGCCGCGGATGAAGTCCGAGGAGGTCACATAGCCGTGCTTGCGCGAGACCGACCACAGCCGCGGCAGGAAGAGGAAGACCAGCGGGTAGGCGATGATCGTGTAGGGCACCGCGAAGAAGCCCGACGCTCCGGCGCCGTAGATCGCGGCCGGCACGGCGATGAAGGTGTACGCGGTGTACAGGTCGCCGCCGAGCAGGAACCAGGTCACCCAGGTGCCGAAACTTCGGCCGCCCAGCCCCCATTCGTCCAGGTGCAGCGCGTTGTCCGCGCGCCGCCAGCGCGCGGCCATGAAGCCCATCGCCGTGACGGCGACGAAGAAGAAGATGAGGATGCCGAGCGCGACCCCGTCGACGTGGTTCTTCACTTGGCCGCACCTCCCTTGCGGCTGCGTGCGTCACGCCGGACCAGCACGTAGGCGGAGTAGGTGAGCACCGCCGAGACCGGCACCCAGGCGAGCTGGTACCAGTAGAAGAACGGGATGCCGATGAAGGTGGGGGTCAGCCGTGAATAGGAGCTGACCCAGAGCGTGCTGACGAGCGGAATGAGCAGGCAGATTCCGGCGACGACCCGCGCGGGCGTGACCGCCGGTCGTGGTCCGTCCGCCGGTCGGCGCGGCTGGGGTACTTGTGTCGGCGCGGTCGGCACAGCTGGTGCTCCCGTCCCCTAGAGCGATCAATGTGGTGCGCAGGAATCTAGGGGAGGGGAGTGACAGGCGTCACTACCTGTGCGGATATCAGCCGTACGAGGGAACGCCGAAGCGGCCCGCCGGCGGGTCCGGCGGGCCTTCGTACGACAGCATTCGGATCGGTGGGGCTCAGTCCGTCGGGCGGTTGAGCCGCGCGACGAACTTGTACCGGTCGCCGCGGTAGACCGACCGCACCCACTCCACCGGTTCCCCCGTGGTGTCCACGGAGTGCCGGGAGAGCATCAGCATCGGCAGCCCGACGTCGGTGCTCAGCAGCCCGGCCTCGCGCGGGGTGGCCAGCGAGGTCTCGATGGTCTCCTCGGCCTCGGCCAGCCGCACGTCGTAGACCTCGGCGAGCGCGGTGTAGAGCGAGGTGTACTTCGCCAGGCTGCGGCGCAGCGCGGGGAAGCGCTTCGCGGACAGGTGGGTGGTCTCGATCGCCATCGGCTCGCTGTTGGCCAGCCGCAGCCGCTCGATCCGCAGCACCCGGCCGCCGGCCTTCATGTCCAGCAGCCCGGCCAGCCGGTCGTCGGCGGTGATGTAGCCGATGTCCAGCAGCTGTGAGGTGGGCTCCAGGCCCTGCGCGCGCATGTCCTCGGTGTAGGAGGTGAGTTGCAGCGCCTGGGAGACCTTCGGCTTCGCCACGAAGGTGCCCTTGCCCTGGATGCGCTCCAGCCGGCCCTCGACCACCAGCTCCTGCAGCGCCTGCCGCACGGTGGTGCGGGAGGTGTCGAACTCGGTGGCCAGGGTGCGCTCCGGGGGCACCGGGGTGCCGGGCGGCATGGTCTGGGTGATGTCCAGGAGATGGCGCTTGAGCCGGTAGTACTTCGGCACGCGGGCGGTGCGGCCGGCGGTGCCGTTCCCCGTGGGCTCCGCGCTGCTGCCCGTGTCGCTGTCCATGCCGTGTACTCCCGACTGCCGTCGTACTGCCGTCACCGGCTCCTCCGTTGATCGCGGTCACATGGTGGCACGGGCTCCCCTGCCGGAGGGAGGCGGTGGGTGGCTGATGCCCTTCAGGTGTCGGTCCGATAACAGGTCCGACGGGTGTTCTTATACACCCTTGACACCCCTAAAGGTCTAGGCCAAGCTCCGGGTACTGGTCTAAACCATTAACGACCAATCCCAGACCCACGAGCAGGACGCGGCTGCAATGCGCGTGCGGCAGCCGACATTTCGGGCGGTGGGGGGAGTTTCGGGCATCCTTGAGGAGGGTGGCATGAGGCGCAAGCTCATCGCTGCGATCGGTGTCGCGGCAGTGCTGACCGGAGTCGCGGCCTGTGGTGGCAGCAGCGACAAGTCCGATTCGGGCAAGGGGAGTTCGGCCGGGCCGGCCGATTTCAAGGGCAAGACGCTCAACGTGTGGCTGATGAGCGGCTCCAACCCGCCCGGGTGGACCAAGGACATCACCGCCGCGTTCGAGAAGCAGTACCCCGGTGCGAAGCTGAAGATCACCGTCCAGCAGTGGGACGGCATCCAGCAGAAGCTCACCACCGCGCTGTCGGAGAGCACCCCGCCGGACGTCATCGAGGTCGGCAACACCCAGACCCCGTACTACGCGGCGACCGGCGGCCTCAAGGACCTCACCAGCGTCAAGGCCGACATCGGCGGCAGCGACTGGGTGCCGGCGCTGAACGGCTCCGCGGTCTACAACGGCAAGCAGTTCGCCGCCCCGTGGTACTTCGCCAGCCGGGTCGTCGTCTACAACAAGAAGATCTGGTCCGGGGCCGGCATCACCACGCCGCCGAAGACCCAGGACGAGCTCTTCTCCGACCTGGACAAGATCAAGGCCAAGGGCACCAAGGACGCCTTCTACCTGCCCGGCCAGGACTGGTACGGCTTCGACGGCTTCCTGCTGGACGCCGGCGCCGACCTGGTCAAGAAGGACGGCGACAAGTACACCGGCAACCTGGACACCCCCCAGGCCGCCGCGGCGATCAACCTGTACAAGAAGGTGAACTCCTACGGCACCGCGCCGAAGGACAAGGACGAGGCCACCCCGCAGCAGTCCGACGTGTTCGCCAAGGGCGACGTCGGCGCGTTCCTCGGCCTGGGCTGGGAGGCGGCCGGCGCCATCACCAAGAACCCGGCGCTGAAGGACCAGGTCGGCTTCTTCGCCTTCCCGGGCAAGACGGCGGACAAGACCGCCAGCGTCTTCGTCGGCGGCTCCAACCTGGCGATCTCCCAGGCGAGCAAGAACCCCGAGCTGGCCCAGGACTTCCTGAAGATGGCGATGTCCGACCAGTTCGAGGGCGAGCTGGCCAAGGAGGGCGGCGTCGTCCCGAACAAGGCGAGCCTCGACTCCAACCTGACCGGCAACGAGTTCGGCACCGTCTCCGCGGCCGCCGCGGCCAACGGCGGCACCACCCCGCTGATCCCGGCGTGGGGCAACGTCGAGAACGCGCCCAACCCGATCACCACCCTCTTCATGACCGGCGTGCTCCAGGGCCAGTCCCCGAGCGCGGCCGCCAAGAAGGCGGACACCGAGATCGACAAGCGGCTCAGCCAGCAGTAGTCACCCGGTCCGGGTCCCGGCGCCCGCCGTCCTGAGCGGCGGGCGCCCGGGCCCGGCACAGCGCCTTGCAGCGGACGGTACGAGGAAGAGGGAAGCATGGCCGCGCAGTACAAAGGGACGCAAGTACGGGGCCCCGACGAGGGAGCGGCCATACCCGGGCCCTCCGGCGCGCGCACCGCGGGACAGCCGCCGGCCGGTCGTCCCAAGACGCGGTCCGTCGGGGGCGCGGTCGTCGGCCGCTCGGCGCCGTACCTGCTGATCCTGCCCGCGCTGGCGGCCACCGTGCTGCTGCTGGGCTACCCGCTGGTGCGGAACGTGATCATCTCGTTCCAGACCCTCAACGCCTTCCAGCTGATCCAGCACACCACCCAGTGGACCGGGTTCGGCAACTACAAGGCCCAGCTGACCAGCGCCGACTTCTGGCACACCACCGAGCGGTCGGTCTTCTTCACCCTCGCCAACGTCGCGCTGATCATGGTCGGCGGCACCCTGATCGGACTGCTGCTGTACCGGCTCGGCAAGCGGATGCGGCTGCTGCTGTCGATCGGGATGGTGCTCGCCTGGGCGATGCCGATCGTGGCCGGCACCACCGTCTACCAGTGGCTCTTCGACACCCGCTACGGCGTGGTCAACTGGTCCCTGAACAAGCTCGGCTGGCACTCGATGCAGGGCTACAACTGGTTCGGCCACCAGCTGTCCACCTTCGCGGTCATCACCCTGATGATCGTCTGGCAGTCGCTCCCGTTCGTCGCGCTCAACCTCTACGCGGGCCTGACCACCATCTCCGGGGAGATCTTCGAGGCGGCCCGGATGGACGGCGCGGGCGCCTGGCGCTCCTTCAGCTCGGTGCTCTTCCCGATGCTCAAGCCGTTCTTCCTGAGCACCGCGTTCCTCGAGGTCATCTGGGTGTTCAAGGCGTTCACCCAGGTCTACGCCCTCAACTCCGGCGGCCCCGAGGGCCTGACCGAGACGCTGCCGGTCTACGCCTACGTCCAGGGCGTCAGCGGCCAGCACTACGGGACCGGCGCGGCGATCTCCGTACTGACCATCCTCATCCTGCTGGTGCTGATGTCCTACTACTTCCGGATCATGTTGAAGCAGGAGGACGAGCTGTGAGGCGCTCCACGTTCGGACGGCTGTGGCCCAACGTCGTCGCGGTCATCCTCTTCGTCTTCTTCGTCTTCCCCGTCTACTGGATGCTGACGACGGCCTTCAAGCCGGACCTCGACATCATCTCCACCACCCCGGTCTTCGTGCCCGTCCACGGCACCATGTCGCACTTCGACAAGGCCGTGCACGCGGCGGGCTTCTGGACCCTGGTGCGCAACAGCCTCACCGTCACCATCGGTTCGGTGCTGCTGTCGCTGGTGGTGGCGACCGCGGCGGCGTTCGCGGTGGCGCGGATGCGCTTCCGCGGCCGCAAGGCGTTCATCCTCATCGTGATGATGGCCCAGATGGCGCCGTGGGAGGTCATGACGATCTCCGTCTACCTGATCGTCCGCGACCAGGACATGCTCAACAGCCTGGTCCCGCTGACCTTCTTCTACATGATGATGGTGCTGCCGTTCTCCATCTGGACGCTGCGCGGGTTCATCGCCGCGGTGCCCAAGGAACTGGAGGAGTCGGCACTGATGGACGGCTGCACCCGGTTCCAGGCGTTCGTCCGGGTGGTGCTGCCGCTGCTGGCGCCGGGGTTGATGTCCACCTCGCTGTTCGGCTTCATCACGGCGTGGAACGAGTTCCCCCTGGTGCTCATCCTCAACAAGGAGAGCGGCCAGACCCTGCCGCTGTGGATCACCCAGTTCCAGACCAACTTCGGTGACGACTGGGGCGCTACCATGGCCGCGTCCAGCCTGTTCACCATCCCCGTGGTGATCGTCTTCCTGTTCCTCCAGCGCAGGGCCGTCGCCGGTCTGACAGCCGGGGCGGTGAAGGGATGAGCCCCATCGCCCACACCGACGACCTCGGCGGCGCCACCGGCCCGCACCCGGACACCGTCACCGCGGACGCGCTCGCCGTCCTCCAGCCCGGCTTCGCCGGCACCACCGCGCCCGCGTGGGTGCTGCGGCTGCTCGGCGAAGGGCTCGGCTCGGTCGGCCTGTTCGCCCGCAATGTCGAGTCACCGGAGCAGGTGGCCGCGCTCACCGCGCAGTTGCGGGAGGTACGCCCCGACGTGCTGGTCGCCGCCGACGAGGAGGGCGGCGACGTCACCCGGCTGGAGGCGCGCGGCGGTTCGTCGTTCCCCGGCAACCTCGCGCTCGGCGCGGTCGACGACCTGAAGCTGACCCGCGCGGTCGCCGCCGAACTCGGCCGCCGGCTGGCCGCCTGCGGCGTGAACTTCAACTGGGCGCCGTCCGCCGACGTCAACTCCGACCCGGGCAACCCGGTGATCGGGGTGCGCTCCTTCGGCGCCGACCCCGAACTGGTGGCCCGCAACACCGCGGCCTACGTGGAGGGCCTGCAGTCCGCGGGCGTCGCCGCGTCGGTCAAGCACTTCCCCGGCCACGGCGACACCGCGGTGGACTCGCACCACGCGATGCCGCGGATCGACGTGGACCTCGACACCCTGCGGGCCCGCGAACTGGTGCCCTTCCGGGCGGCGATCGCGGCCGGCGCCAAGGTCGTGATGAGCGCGCACATCCTGGTGCCCGCGCTCGACCCGGACCTGCCCGGCACGCTCAGCCCGGCCGTCCTGGGCGGCCTGCTGCGCGCCCCCCGCGAGGAGGGCGGCCTCGGCTACGACGGGCTGGTGGTCACCGACGGCATCGAGATGCAGGCGATAGCGGCCACGTACGGGATCGAGCGCGGCACCGTGATGGCGCTGGCCGCGGGGTGCGACGCGATCTGCGTGGGCGGCGGGCTGTGCGACGAGCAGACCGCGCTGGACCTGCGCGACGCGATCGTGGCGGCGGTACGGGACGGCTCGCTGCCGGCCGAGCGGCTGGCCGACGCGGCGCGCCGGGTGAGGGAATTGGCCGCCTGGGCGGTCGCACAGCGGTCGGGTGCGGCGGAGGGGAGCGCACCCGACTCCGACATCGGCCTGGAGGCGGCCCGCCGGGCCTTGCGGATCACCCGCGCCGAGGGCTTCACCCCGCTGGACAACCCGCCCTACGTGGCGGCGTTCACCCCGATGGCGAACATCGCGGTAGGCGACGTGACCCCGTGGGGAGTCGCCGCGGAACTGGAGCGGCTGCTGCCCGGCACCCGCACCGGCACCTACCGCACCGACGACGTCACCGAACTGCTCGCCGCGGCCGGCGACCGCAGGGTGGTGGCCGTGGTCCGCGACGCGCACCGGCACGCGTGGATGGCGCGGGCGCTGGACGGGCTGCTGGCCGCCCGCCCGGACACGATCGTGGTGGAGATGGGCGTGCCCCAGGCCCCGCCGGTCGGCTCGCTGCACATCGCCACGCACGGCGCCGCCCGGGTCTGCGGCGAGGCCGCGGCGGAGGCGATCGTCGGCCGCGAGGCGTAGCGCGGGCAGGCGGCGGCCGGGAAGGCGCCGGATACGGCAGACGCCGCGGGCTCCGGGAAGGAGCCCGCGGCGTCCGGTCGTCACGGACGGCCCGCGGCGGCCGGGCCGGGCGCGGGGTGCCGCCGGTTACAGCCCCTGCCAGTCCGGCTTCGCGGCGAAGGTGGCGCGGAAGTACGGCGCCAGCTTCAGCTTGGACGCGGCGGCCTCGTCGACCACCACCGTCGCGTGCGGGTGCAACTGCAGCGCGGAGGCGGGCACCACGGCGGCGACCGGGCCCTCCACGGTCTGCGCGACGGCCTCGGCCTTGCCCTCACCGGTGGCCAGCAGCACCAGGTGCCGCGCCTCCAGGATGGTGCCGATGCCCTGGGTGATCACATGCTGCGGCACCTGCGCGATGTCGCCGTCGAAGAAGCGGGCGTTGTCCACCCGGGTCTGCTCGGTGAGGGTCTTGATCCGGGTGCGGGAGGCGAGCGAGGAGCAGGGCTCGTTGAACCCTATGTGCCCGTCGGTGCCGATGCCGAGCAGCTGGAGGTCGACCCCGCCGGCCGCCGCGAGCGCCTCGTCGTACGCCGCGCAGGCCGCCCGTACGTCGGTGGCGGCGCCGTCGGGACCCATGAACGACTTCGAGGACAGGCCGAGCGGGTCCACCACCTCCCGCAGCACCACCGAGCGGTACGACTCCGGGTGGCCGGCCGGCAGGCCCACGTACTCGTCGAGCTGGCAGACCCGGGCCCTGGAGGCGTCCACGGCGCCGGAGCGCACCTTGGCGGCGAGCGCCTGGTAGACCGGCAGCGGGGTGGAACCGGTCGCCACGCCGAGCAGTGCGTCGGGCTTGCGGCGCAGCAGGGCGGCCATGGCCTCCGCGATGAGTTCGCCGCCCGCGGCGGCGTCCGGCACGATGACAACTTCCACGCTGGGCCTGCCGTTCTCAAGAAGGATACATGTGGTATAGACCAATCTATCAGATTGGGCCACTCCGGTGGTGCGGCGGGGGGCGTCCTGTGTTCGACTGGTGGAGGTCGGACGGGTGGGATGGAGGCGGTGGGGATGTCGGCTTCTGCGTCGTCCCCGGCCCCGCGCGCGGGTGAGCCGGGCTGGATCATGTTCGGTGAGATCGCCGAGCAGCCGGAGGTGCTGCGCCGGGTCCTGGCCGAGGCCGCGCCCCAGGTGCGCCGGACCGCCCACCGGATCGCGGCCCGGCGGCCCCGGTTCGTGCTGCTCAGCGCCCGCGGCACCTCCGACCACGCGGCGCTGTACGCGAAGTACCTGATCGAGGTGGAACTGGGCCTGCCCTGCGGGTTGACCTCGATGTCCACCGTCACCGCGTACGGGGCCACCCCGCACCTGGAGGACGTGCTGCTGGTCAGCGTCAGCCAGTCCGGCGGCTCGCCCGACCTGGTCGCCACCACGCGGGCCGCCCGCCGGGCCGGCGCGATCACCCTCGCGGTCACCAACAACCCGGACTCGCCGCTGGCGGAGGTCGCGGAGTTCCACCTCGACATGCTGGCCGGGCCGGAGAAGGCGCTGCCCGCGACGAAGACGTACACCGCGGAACTCCTGGTGCTCTACCTCTTCGTCATGGGCCTGCGCGACGACGACGGGGCGGCCGCCGCCGTGCTGCCCGACCTCGTGCAGGAGGTGCTGGACCGCTCCGCCGAGGTGCGCGCGCTGGCCGGGCGGTACCGCTTCGCCGAGCGGATGGTGATCACCTCGCGCGGATACGGCTACCCGACCGCGAAGGAGGCCGCGCTGAAGCTGATGGAGACCAGCTACATCCCCGCGCTCGCCTACTCCGGCGCCGACCTGCTGCACGGGCCGCTGGCGATGGTCGACAACATCTCCCCGGTCATCGCGATCGTCACCGAGGGCCGGGGCGGCGAGGCGCTGCAGCCCGTGCTGGACCGGCTGCGCGGGCGGGGCGCGGACCTCGTGGTGATCGGCCCCCGGGTCCAGGTCAAGGCGGCCACGGGCGGCTTCGGGCTGCCCACCGGGAGGCTGCCGGAAGCGCTCCAACCCGTGCTGGAGATCGTCCCGTTGCAGCGGCTCGCCTACGAGGTGGCGGTCGCGCGCGGCCAGGACCCGGACGCGCCACGGGCGTTGGCGAAGGTGACCGAGACCCGGTAGCGGGGCGGCCCCCGGTGGACGTGCGCCTGGGGGTGGACGCGCGCCCGGCGCAGGCGCGTTCCGCCGGTCAGAGCAGGGAGCCGCCGGTCGCGTCGAGCCAGTGCCCGGTGATCCAGCGGGCGGCGTCGGAGGCGAGGAACGCGACGGCGTCGGCGACGTCCTCGGGGGCGCCGACCCGCTTGAAGACGGAGTAGCCGGCGGCCTGTTCCCAGGCGGCGTCGGAGGTACGGATGACCGGCGCGGTGTTGTCGGTGTCGATGATCCCGGGCGCGATCGCGTTGACGGTGATGCCGCGCGGCCCGAGCTCCTTGGACAGGTCGCGGGTGAAGACGTCGAGCGCGGCCTTGGACATGGTGTAGGCCATCAGTTCGGGCATCACCGCGTTGTGGGTCAGACCGGTGGAGACGTTGACGACGCGGCCGCCGTCGCGCAGCCGGGACAGCGCGCCGCGGGTGAGGAAGAAGGGCGCGCGGGTGTTGACCGCGAAGACCCGGTCGAACTCGGCCCGGTCGATGCGGGCGAAGGGGCTCGCCACGCCGATGCCGGCGTTGTTGACGAGGATGTCCAGCCCGTCCGCGGCCCGGTCGAAGGCCGCCCACAGCGCTTCCGGGGCGTCGGGGTCGGCCAGGTCCGCGCCGAGCGGGAAGGCGGCGCCGCCAGCCGCCTGGATCGCGGCGACCGTGGCGTCGGCGGCGGCCTTGTTCGTGCCGTAGTGCACGCCCACCCTGGCGCCGTCGCGGGCCAGCCGCAGGGCTATGCCCCGGCCGATGCCGCGGCTGCCGCCGGTGACCAGGGCGGTCCTGCCGGTGAGCGGTCCGGGGCCCGCCGCCGTGGCTGTGCCGGAGCGCACGGCCGTACCCGTACCCGTGCCTGTGCCTGCGCCCGTGACCGCCGCCGTACCCGTGTTCGTCATTGCCCGCACCCGATTTCTCTATCGATCGCTACAGAATGACCTGCGACGGGACCGTACCACATTGTCTAGCGGTCGCTATAGAATGTGGGGCATGGTTTCCACCCGGCCCCGCGGCCGCCCCCGCGCCTTCGACCGAGAGGCCGCCCTCGACCAGGCGGTGCGCGCCTTCTGGGAGCACGGCTACGAGGCCACGTCCGTCGCGGACCTGACCCGCGTGATGGGGATCGGCGCGCCCAGCCTCTACGCCGCGTTCGGCGACAAGCGGGCCCTCTTCGCTGAGGTCGTGGACGTCTACGCCGCCCGCTACGGAGCCTTCGGCGAACGCGCGCTCGCGGAGGAGCCGACCGCCGCTGCCGCCGTGGCCCGCCTGCTGCGGGAGGCGGCGGTCGAGTACGCGGACGAGGCCCATCCGCGCGGCTGCCTCATGATCAGCGCGGCCGCGAACTGCACGACCCCGGAGGTGCGCGACGCGCTCCGGGCCCGCCGCGAGGCCAACGTCGAGGCGATCCGGGTCCGGATCGCGGCCTCCGTCGACGCCGGCGAGCTTCCCCCGGACACCGACGCCAACGCCCTCGCACGCTACGTCGGCGCCGTCATCCAGGGCATGTCCCAGCAGTCCCGTGACGGCGCCACCCGTGAAGAGCTGTCCGCCATAGCCGAGTTGGCCCTGCGCGCCTGGCCGTGAGAACACTTCGGGCCGCGGTGCCGGGAGAGGACCCTCAACCTCTCCAGCACCGCAGCCCGGAGCTGCCGTCGGCACCGTGGTCGGACGGGTGTGCGGTGCCCTTCCGACCCGATAGGGCCGACCAGTGAGGCGTCAGGCGTAGTCAGGGCAGAGAACGCCGTGGCCTCGATCCGTCCTCCTGTGCGGGGAGGGCGGAGGTCTACTTATCGGTATTGTGGACTAGACCAGTCGGCCTTGTCCATGGGTGTGCCACCGATTCCGTCCGTGAATTCCCGGTCGGACGCGCCGTGAAACGCGCCGAACCTCACAGCTTTCGCAGGGAGGTACGCTCACAGGCGTGCCCTCCATGAACGACCTCGTCCGCGAGCACACCGGCCTCGACTCATCCGATCTCGAATGGCTGCATCTGCTCGTCTCGGAGTGGCAGTTGCTCTCCGACCTGTCCTTCGCCGACCTGGTGCTGTGGGTTCCCACCCGGGACGGCACCCGGTACGTCTCGGTCGCCCAGATGCGCCCCAACACCGGCCCCACCTCCTACCAGGACGACATGGTCGGCCACCTGGTGCCCCGCGGCCGGCGCCCGCTGCTGGACGCGGCGCTGGACGAGGGGCGGATCGTCCGCGAGGGCGACCCGGAGTGGCGGGAGGAGGTGCCGGTGCGGGTGGAGTCGATCCCGGTCCGGCGCGACGGCCGGGTGCTGGGGGTGATCGCCCGCAACACCAACCTGCTGACCGTGCGCACCCCGAGCCGGCTGGAGCTGACCTATCTGCAGAGCGCTTCCGACCTGGCGCAGATGATCGCCGCGGGGTCCTTCCCGTTCCCGGCCGAGCAGGTGGACATGGACGCCTCGCCGCGGGCCGGCGACGGGCTGATCCGGCTGGACGCCGACGGCCTCGTGCAGTACGCCAGCCCGAACGCGCTGTCCGCCTACCACCGGCTCGGCCTGGCCGCCGACCTGGTCGGCCACCACCTGGGCCGGGCCACCGCCGAACTCGCCCCGGACCGCGGTCCTGTGGAGGAGGCGCTGGTGAAGCTCGCCAGCGGCTGGGCGCCCCGGGAGTTCGAGGTCGAGGCGGGCGACGGGGTGATCCAGTTGCGCTCGATCCCGCTCAAACCCAAGGGCGTGCACACCGGTTCGCTGGTGCTGCTGCGCGACGTCACCGAACTGCGCCGCCGCGAGCGGGAGCTGATCACCAAGGACGCCACCATCCGGGAGATCCACCACCGGGTGAAGAACAACCTCCAGACGGTCGCCGCGCTCCTGCGGCTGCAGGCCCGCCGGATGGACTCCGAGCGGGCCCGTGAGGCGCTGGACGAGGCGGTGCGGCGGGTCGGGTCGATCGCGATCGTGCACGAGACGCTGTCGCAGAACCTCGACGAGAAGGTGGAGTTCGACGAGATCGCCGACCGGGTGCTGGCGATGGTGGCGGAGATCTCACCCGGACGGGTCACCACCCGGCGCGGCGGCAAGTTCGGCATCCTCACCGCGGAGACCGCCACCCCGCTGTCCATGGTGCTGACCGAACTCGTCCAGAACGCCCTCGAACACGGCTTCGGGCCGGGGGAGTCGGGCACCGTGGAGGTCACCGCGACCCGCGGCCGCGACCGCATCACCGTCACCGTCCAGGACGACGGGCGCGGCCTGCCCCCGGAGTTCGACGCCCAGCGGGCGGGCAACCTCGGCCTCCAGATCGTCCGCACCCTGGTGGTGGGCGAGTTGGGCGGCACCTTCGACATGCTCCCGGCCCCGGCCGGCCCCGGCACCCGAGTGACCCTCGAACTGCCGTTGGACGCCTGACGGTTGAGAACGCCGCCGGCCCGCCGCACGGCCGGCAGGACAACACGCGGAAGCCCCGTACCCATCCGGTACGGGGCTTCTCGCGATACTGCGTGCTGCGCGTATTGGCAGGTGCTGCGCGCTGCGGCTCGGGGCTAAGGCTTCTGGGTCGTCCGGTCTCTCAGGCGCTGGCGTTACGGGCCCGGTTGCGGGCGGCGCGGCGCTTCATCGCACGACGCTCATCCTCGCTGAGGCCACCCCAGACACCGGCGTCCTGACCGCTCTCCAGCGCCCACTGAAGGCACTGGTCCATGACAGGGCAGCGGCGGCAGACGGCCTTGGCTTCCTCGATCTGCAGCAGCGCAGGACCGGTGTTGCCGATGGGGAAGAAGAGCTCGGGGTCTTCCTCGCGGCAAACGGCGCGGTGACGCCAGTCCATGGCTGCTCCAACTCCTTGTGTGACAAACAGGTTGCTTGTGAATGTGAACGCTTTCACGAATCCCCCCACAGGGAACGGGACGCCACCCAGCCTTCGCTGGCTGGTGCGGTCCCGCTTGGTGTGAGGTAGGAGATTCGGGCTCTCATGGGGGCCGTTTGTCGGCCGTCCCGATCGCCAGTAAGAGACTCGCAAACCTCGGCTGGAGATACAACCCCTTCAGGGAAGTTTTTTTGGATTCCTCGGTGTCGCCTCGGTCACAGCCGTACTTCCATGGGGTGCGGGGCAGCCTAAACGTTCGAGTAAAAGGACTTTAGGCTCTTCGACTTACACAATCACACGCAGTGCACGGCGTACGCCTGTGAAGGTTGCGTTCGTACGCAGTCCCAGGTGGTCACCGTCGACCTGGAAGGGCAGCGGCGCCTGCGAATGCAAGGTGAAGTCCGTCAGATCGTGCAGCGCCACCGCGTACTTGCCCCGGGGCCCGCGCTCCGGGGTGGAACGGAGCAATTGCGCCGCGTAACGGGCACCCGCGACCGTGGACATCTTGGTGACGCCCAGCAGGTCGAGCGCGGTGTCGAAGGACGCCCCGGGGGAGGCGTACACCGGTTTGTTGCCGAGGTACGTCCACGGGGCGGTGTTGCAGATTATGGCGGTGGACAGCTCGTCGATCGGCTCCTGGTCGGGCTGCTCCAGCGTGATCGTGCCGTGCCGGCGGTGCGGGTCGGCCATGAACTGGCGGGCCACCTGCCGCAGGTACAGCGCGTGCGTGGAGCGTTTGCCCAACTCCCGCTGCTGCTCGACCCGTCCGACCACGCCCGCGTCGAAGCCCAGGCCCGCGCAGAAGGTGAACCAGCGCGGCGGTACGCCCTCGTCCTCGCTGCCCCGGGTGCCGCTCACCAGGCCCAGGCCCACGGTCCGGGAGGAGCCCGCGCGCAGCGCGTCCAGCAGGGCGCCGGTGGCCTCCACCGCGTCGTTGGGCAGGCCCAGGGCGCGGGCGAAGACGTTGGTCGAGCCGCCGGGGACCACCGCGAGCTGCGGCAGGGTCTCCGGGTCGGGGCCGTGGTGGAGCAGGCCGTTGACCACCTCGTTGACGGTGCCGTCGCCGCCGAGGGCCACCACGAGCTCGACCTCGCCCCCCTCCGCGGCTCTCCGGCCCAGGTCCCGCGCGTGCCCGCGGTACTCGGTGGTGGCCACCTCCAGCTTCAGATCGCTGGACAGCGCGGTACTGATCACGTCGCGGACCCGCGCGCTGGTGGTGGTGGCGGCGGGGTTGACCACGAGAAGAGCACGCATGCTCGACAGCGTACCTACGGATTTTCACGCCGGGCTACGCTGGCACGTGTGAGCCAGAAGACGACGAAGCGCAAGGAGTCCGGCGCGGGCGGGGCAGACGGCGTGGCCGCCGGCCCCACGGCACAGGTGCCGCCGGCCGGGCCGCCGCCCCTGCGGCTGACCGCCGCGGCCGCGGTGGCGGGGCTGGAAGGGCTCTCCATCGCCGCGTGGGGCGTGACGATGTTCTTCGGCGGCAGCAGTGACGTGCTGCCCGGGTTTCTCGTGCTCGCCCTCGCCGCGCTTCCGCTCCTCGCGGCGTACGGGCTGCGCCGGGCCCGTCGGTGGAGCCGCGGGCCCGCGCTCATCGTGCAGCTCGTCGCGCTCCCGATCAGCTGGAACATGGTGCGCAGCGACGGCGCCGGGTTCGTCGCCTCCGGCGCGGTGCTCGGGGTGCTCGCGCTCGCGGGCCTCGTCCTCCTCGTCCACCCCGCCACCACCGACGCACTCGGAATCAACAGGACCGCCGCCTAGGGCCTTGCCGGCCCGGCCTGAGCGGACCCTCCGGCGTGGTGGGTGCGGTCGGCCGAGGGACCACCTGGCGGCGACGGGCCTGTCGCGCGGTTCTCCCCCGGAGCTTCGCCTGGGTGAGGGTGCCCCCGGCGGAGAGCCAGGGGGAGCGCCCCCACGCGCCCCTGTGCATGCGCGGCTCCCAGCGTGCTTGCCCCGGAGGGACCCGGGCGTGTCCAGGGGCGCGGGGAACTCCCCCCAAAGGGGGCACCCCCAGCGCGCAGCCACCCGCCGGCAGGTGGTCCCTGGACCGACGGCACACACCACCCCGGGGGGTCCGCTCGGCCCGCCCGGCAAGGGCTACTCGTCGATGAGGAGCTTGTCGCGGAGCTGCGCGAGGGTGCGGGCGAGGAGGCGGCTGACGTGCATCTGGGAGATGCCGACCTCCTGCGCGATCTGCGACTGCGTCATGTTCCCGAAGAACCGCAGCAGCAGGATCGTCTTTTCACGCGGCGGGAGTTGCTCCAGGAGCGGCTTGAGGGACTCGCGGTACTCGACCCCCTCCAGGGCCTCGTCCTCGGAGCCGAGCGTGTCGGCGACGGCCGGCGACTCGTCGTCGGTGTCGGGCACGTCGAGCGAGAGCGTGCTGTACGCGTTCGCGGACTCCAGCCCCTCCAGGACCTCCTCCTCGGAGATCTTGAGGTGCTCGGCGAGTTCGTGCACGGTGGGCGCGCGCCCATGCCGCTGGGACAGCTCCCCGGTGGCGCTGGTGAGCGCCAGCCGCAGCTCCTGGAGCCGGCGCGGGACGCGGACCGCCCAGCCCTTGTCCCGGAAGTGCCGCTTGATCTCGCCGACGACCGTGGGCGTGGCGTACGTGGAGAACTCCACCCCGCGGTCGACGTCGAACCGGTCGACGGACTTGATCAACCCGATCGTGGCGACCTGGGTGAGGTCGTCCAGCGGCTCGCCGCGGTTGCGGAAGCGACGGGCGAGGTGCTCGACCAGCGGGAGGTGCATCCGCACCAGCTGGTTGCGCAACTCGGCCCGCTCCGGCGAGCCCTCGGGCAGCTTGCCCAGCTCGACGAAGAGCGCGCGGGCCCCCGAGCGGTCGTGCGGGTCGTGCTGCTCGGCGGACTCGCCCGCGGCGGGCTCCTGTTCGGGCCGCTCGGACTGCTCCGGCCGCTCCGGCTGGTCCGCTTGCTCCGCCTGCTCGGGCTGTCCCGGCTGGTCCGGTCGTCCCGGTTGCTCGGGCCGGGTCGGCTGGTCGGGCTGCTCCGCCGATGCCGCGTGCTCGTGCTGATCCATCCGGTCCGCCTGCTCCGCCTGCTCCGACGCGTCCATCACTTCCCTACGGTCCGTCCGGCCCCGGGCCAGGCCGGGGTCGGGGTCCGCCGCCCCGGGATCGGGGTGCGGTCTTGCCGACGGCCGCGGCGGCCCACCCGGCCCGGCGCCCACGGGGTCCGGCTGCTGGGCCGGCACGGAGGCATGCCCGCGCGCCGCGGGCACGTCGTGCTCCGCGGGTGGGCCGGGGGTGTCTGCTGGGCTCACGACGGCCGCCTCACATGCCTCACGACAGCCCGGGTACGGCGCCGCGCTTCTTGTGCAGACTGATGCTGACCGTCCGGTCCTCCGCGACGGTGGAGTCCACCTCGCCGGCCAGCGCGGAGAGCACCGTCCAGGCGAAGGTGTCGCGTTCCGGTGCGCGGCCGTCGGTGGTCGGCGCCGACACGGTGACCCACAACGAGTCCCCGACCAGCCGGAACACGCAGCTCAGCACCGAACCGGGGACGGCCTGTTGCAAGAGGATCGCGCACGCCTCGTCGACGGCGATCCGCAGATCCTCGATCTCGTCGAGGGTGAAGTCCAGCCGGGCCGCGAGTCCGGCCGTGGCCGTCCGCAGTACCGACAGATACGCTCCCGCCGCGGGCAGCCGGACCTCGACGAAGTCCTTCGACCCGGGCTCGCCTGCGATCTGGGACACCCACACCTCCAAGGTGGCACACAGTGATTGCTCTGGTTCGCAGCGACGCTACCGCGATCCGTACCCGGCTGTCGCCCGGACGGCGCACGGCCCCTTCCCATTCTGTCACCGATCGTAAGCGTACGGGTACGGAACGTGGAGTGCGCGCTGCCGACTCAACGCGCATGAGTCGGCGTCTGATTGGACGATGGGATGGTCGCACCGGTTGCAGTGATCGCTGATCCGGTGATCTCCGCTTCGGCGCGCGTGCCGGCCCGGGCCGCCAGCGCGTGCAGGGCGGGTCCTGACAGGCGCTGGACCGTCCACTCGTCCTGCGGCAGCGCGCCGATCGACCGGTAGACCCCGAGCGCCTGCTCGTTCCAGTCGAGCACCGTCCACTCGAAGCGCTCGTAGTCGCGCTCGACGCAGATCGCCGCCAGCGCGGCCAGCAGCGCCTTTCCGTGGCCGCCGCCGCGCATCTCCGGGCGGACGTACAGGTCCTCCAGGTACATGCCCGGCTTCCCGGTCCAGGTGGAGAAGTTCCGGAACCACAGCGCGAACCCGGCCGGTCCGCCGCCGTCGCCCTCGCCGTCGGGCTCCGCCATGAGCGCGGAGGCCACCGCGTCGGGGCCGAACAGGGCGTCCCGCAGTTGCGCCACGGTCGCCCGCGCCTCCTGCGGTGCCCGCTCGTACGCGGCCAGTTCGCGGATCATCGCCTGGATGGCGGGGACGTCTTCGGGGGTCGCGGCGCGGATCATGCCACCAGATTACGACCGTACGGTGTGAGCGGTGCAGGAGCGTCCGGTTCGCTCATCCGGTGATCACGGCGGCGACCCGGGTGCCGGGCGGGAAAGCGCCCTCCTCGGCGAGGTGGAAGACGGCGTACAGCGTCTTGGCGACGTAGACGCGTTCCAGGTCCCTGCCGTCCAGGGCGTCGCGGTGCCGGGCCGCGAAGCCGGCGGCGAAGGCGTCCAGCGCCGGGGTGGTACGGGCGAAGCCGCCGCAGTGGAAGCGGTCCGCCACGCTCCAGTCGCCGCGCCGCCCGCCGAACGCGTCCTGCTGGAGCCGCAGCACCTCCTCGGTGAGGAAGCCGCCACGCAGCACCGCGACGCCGACCGCGCGGGCCGGCGCCGGCAGTCCGGCGGCCAGTCCGGCCAGGGTGCCGCCGGTGCCGCAGGCGACCGCCACCACGTCGGCGGCCGCGCCGATCTCCCGGCCGAGCTCCGTACAGCCCCGCACCGCAGGGGAGTTGGAGCCGCCTTCGGGGAGCACGTGGGCGGGGCCGTACCGCTCCAGCAGCGGGGCCAGGACGTCCGGCTCGGTCTTGCGGCGGTAGGCGGCGCGGTCGAGGAAGTGCAGCCGCATGCCGTCGGCGGCGGCGCCGGCGAGCGAGTCGTTGAGCGGGCGGCCGGCCAGTTCGTCGCCGCGCACCACGCCGACGGTGCGCAGGCCCAGCAGTCTGCCTGCGGCGGCGGTGGCGCGCAGGTGGTTGGAGTAGGCGCCGCCGAAGGTCAGCAGGGTGTCGTGGCCGGCCTCGACGGCGGCGGCCAGATTCGGGGCGAGCTTGCGGAACTTGTTGCCCGGGAGCAGGGGGTGGGCCAGGTCGTCCCGCTTGAGCAGCAGGTGCACTCCGTGCCGGGCCAGCCGCTCGTCGGCGACCTCCACCAACGGAGTCGGCAGCCGCCCTCCAGGGTGACCCGGGGGCAGCGGTACGGATACGTTCACCCACCCATTCTCCCGGGCGCCCCTCCGAGCAGGTGCGGCTCCCACCGTGCTCGCCCCGGAGGGTCAGGTGGAAGTGTCACCCGCATGGGTGACACCTGACGGCGCGTGGCAGCCGTCGCAAGAACCGGAGTTTTCTTGGCGCACCTGCTCCCACAAGCGGGATTCACGGTGCATCCTTACTCCCGTGCCGGAAAAGGACCCGAGACCCGTGAGGTCCGCAGCGGAGGGAGCCACTGCGGCCAGTGACGCGGGAGACGCGCTCACCGCGACCGTGCGCGGGCTGCTGCCCTCGCTCACCCCGGCCGCCGCGCGGATCGCGGCGCTCATCGTGCGCGACCCCGCCCAGGTGGCCCGCAGCACCATCTCGGAGTTGAGCGCGCTGGCGGGCACCAGCGAGTCCTCGATCGTGCGTACCGCCCGCGCGCTCGGTTTCGCCGGCTACCCCGAACTGCGGCTCGCGCTCGCCGCGTCGGCGGCCCGGCAGAGCCCGCGCTCGACGCTCTCGGCGGGCATCACCCCGGACGACTCGGCCGGCGAGGTGATCGCCAAGCTGGTGCACACCGAGTCCCAGGCGGTGCTGGAGACCGCCACCCAGCTCGACCCCGAGCAGCTCACCGGCGCGGTCAAGGCGGTATGCGGGGGAGGGCAGTTGCACATCGCCGGGGTCGGCGCCTCCGGGCTCGTCGCGCAGGACCTCCAGCAGAAGCTGGCCCGGGTCGGCCGGCCCTGCCACGCGCACGGCGACTCGCAGTCCGCGCTCACCAGCGCGGTGCTGCTCGGCGCGGGCGACGTGTTCCTGGCCGTCTCGCACTCCGGCGAGAGCCGCGATGTGCTCGAACCGCTGCGCCGCGCCTCCGCGTTGGGCGCCACCACCGTGGTGATCACCAACCACCCGATGTCCTCGGCCGCCCGGCTCGCCGACTTCGTCCTGGTGTCGGCGGGCCGGGAGACCACCTTCCGGCCGGGCGCGATGGCCAGCCGGATCAGCCAACTCGTGGTGGTCGACTGCCTGTTCGTGTGCGTGGCACAGCGCACCTTCGACCTGTCCAGCCGTGCGCTGCGGATCACCCACCAGGCGCTGGAGAGCGACCGGGCGCGCTGACCTCCCGCGCACCCGGCCGCTCCCGTCGTTCCGGTCCTTCGACGTCGTGACGTCACGGTGAACCGACGTCCGGCCGTCGGCCTCGCCGCCGCTCGGCCGCCGCCGGCCGCCGGTTCACCGCGGTCCTGACGTCACTTCGCCGGCACCACGTCCACGTCGTCCGCGCTCACGAACGCCATCCGGTGGTTGTAGACGATCTCGTACACCTTGGTCTTGCCGATGAAGTCGGTGCGGTCGTGCGGCGCGGACCCGTCGTAGTAGATCGCGAAGTACGAGTCGGTGTTCACCGCCGGGCCCGACGCGACGTACGACTGGCCGGCCGCGATCGAGTACTTCTTCGCGGGGGTCTGCGGGCGCGGCGCGGTGCCGCCCTCGAAGGCCACGAAGTCCGCCGGGTAGACCGACGCCTCCGGGTACGCCGTGGTGTAGACGGGGATCGTGGCGCGCCCGGCCTTGGGCACGATCCGCTCGGCCTTCACCGGCACGGTGGTCGGGTGCTGGGCGGTGTCCTGGAGCCACGCCTCCTGCCCGCCGTACCAGATGGCGGTCCAGCCGGGCCGGCGCTCGGCGACCACGTACTGCTCACCGGCGGGCGCCTTGTCGCCCCAGTCGTTCATCGCGTTGGTGCCCGCGCCGGTCGGATGCAGGTAGGGGTCGGCGAGCAGCGGCGCGCTCGTGCTCGGCGCGGTGTACAGCGGCACGAAGCTGGACGGCGTGTCGCTGGAGGTCACCGGGCAGTCGAAGCTGCGGTACGGGCCGGGGAACTGCTTGTAGCCCTGCACGTCGTCGCAGTACGTGGTGGTCTGCTTGTTGTTCTGGTAGCCGGGCTTGATCGCGACGATGTCGCTGCCCTTCTTCGCGGTGGCGTGGATCGGCGCGCCGAGCAGGTCGAAGAAGTGCTCCCAGTCCCAGCCCGGTCCCGGGTCCCAGTGCTGGGTGGCGATGCCGGTCTCGGTGCCGCCGGGGATGTTGTCGTGGCCGAGGATGTGCGCACGGTCCAGCGGGATGTCGTACTTCGCCGCGAGGTACTTCACCAGGTTGGCGGTCGACCGGTAGAGGTCCTCGCTGAACCAGGCGGCGCCGTGGGTGGCCCACGCCTCCTGCTCGATGCCGATCGAGTGCTGGTAGAAGGAGCGGTTGGCGCTGTCCCAGGCGATGTCCTTGTCCGGCGTCATCTGGGTGACCAGGCCGTCGGAGGAGCGCACCACGTAGTTCGCGCCGGCCGCGTAGGTCGGGTCGCGGAACAGGTCGAGGGTGCCGTCGTAGGTCTCGTCGGTGGTGTGCAGCGTGATGTAGCGGATGTCCAGGCCGCCGTTGGGGCGGTCGGCGATGTCGTGGCTGCCGTAGTCCCCGAGGTCGCTGGGGTCCAGCAGGGTGTAGGCGCCCGGGATGGAGTTGCACGTCACGGACTTGGGGCATTCGGGCTTCTGGTCGCTCACCGGCGGGGTGACGTCTTTCAGGCCCAGCTTGCGCACGTCGTTCCGGTTCGGGTGCAGCCCGCGCACCGGGGCCAGCGTGATCTGCTGGCCGTCCTCGGTGGTCCGGGTCTCGCCGGTGCGCATGGCGCTCCAGGCGCCGTCGGCGAACGCCTGCGCGACCTTGTCCTCGGTGGACTGGCCGTAGCGCGCCGCGGCGGCGTACCAGCCGTCGACGGTCCGCGGCAGCTTGCCGTGGCCGTAGCTCCTGGCGTACGAGGCGAGCAGCGCGGCGCCGCCGCGGATGTTCTGCGTCTCGTCGCTCCGCACGGTCGCGGTGTCGGTGCCCAGCAGCGCGGCCGCGGCGGCCGCGGTGTGCTCGGCGGGCGCCTTGAGCAGGTCGGCGTAGCGCGGGGACTGGGTGGTCAGGCCGTCGGCGTCGAGTTCCTTGGTGGTGAGGTCGGTGAGGTTCATCGGGCCGTAGCCCGCCTCGGCGTTCTCCTGCCCGGCGTGGTCCTCCCACCGGGTCTCGTAGAACGACACCGCTTCGAGCACCGGCGCCGGGACGCCGAACTCGGCGGCGGCCGCGGTGAATTCGGCCTGCCGCGTGGACTGCGGGTCGGCGGCGCGCGCGGTGGTCGTGGTGACCGCGGTCACCGACAGGCCGGCCAGCAGCGACATCGCCGCGACCAGCGTGGCCGCTCTGCGCCTGCGGGGGAGGTTGAGGGGGTGGTGCATCCAGGCTCCTCGCGTTCCGGATGGGCGTGCATGGAGAGAAGTGCTGGGCCGCAGCCTGGCGAGGTCGGCTGGCAGTAAGCAACCTCCTCGACGTAAATCCTGAAAGTTTTCTTCAGAGCCGGGGGTGCGGGTCGGTGCGAGTCGGGTGATTCCGGGCCGCGCGCCGCCGCCCGCCGGGGCTGGCCTTGACGCATACGTCAAGGTCTACGGTCGTTCGCATGCGCATCGGTGAACTCGCGGACCGGGCGGGCACCACGACCCGTACCCTCCGCTACTACGAATCCCTCGGGCTGCTGCCGCCCGCCGGGCGGGCCGCCAACGGCTACCGCTCCTACGACGACGAGCACGTGCGGCTGCTGGCGCAGATCCGCACCCTCCAGGACTTCGGCTTCGGCCTGGAGGAGACCCGCCCCTTCGTCGAGTGCCTGCGGGCCGGCCACGAGTCCGGCGACACCTGTGCGGACTCGCTGGCGGTCTACCGGCGCAAGCTCGCCGAACTGGACGCCTGCGTCGAGCGGTTGCGGTCCGTACGCGACCAGGTCGCCGCGCAGCTCGCCCGGGCGGAACTGGCCGCGGGGGCCGGCGAGGAACCGATGTGCGAGCTGGGCCCACCGACCGAGAGGACCACGTCGCCATGACCATCGCCACCGGCAGCACGCACGGCACCGGCAGCACGCACGCCACCGGCAGCACGCACGCCGGCCCGCACGTCACCGGGAGTGCCGGCACGACCGCCGGTCATCCGCACCCGGGCGTGCCCGTCACCACCGACGCGACCTTCGCCGCCGACGTGCTCGCCGCCGACCTGCCCGTGCTGGTCGACTTCACCGCGTCCTGGTGCCCGCCGTGCCGCATGATCGCCCCGGTGCTCGCGGAGATCGCCGTCGAGGAGGCCGAGCGGCTGCGGATCGTCCAGCTCGACGTGGACGCCAACCCGGCCACCCAGGCCAAGTACGGCGTGCTGTCCATGCCGACGCTGATGCTCTTCCGGGCCGGCGAGCCGGTCAAGGTCCTGGTGGGCGCGCGGCCGAAGCGGCGGCTGCTCCAGGAGCTGGCCGACGAGATCTGAGCGCCGCCGCAGACGACGACGGCCCCGATCGTGTGACACCCACGTAAACGTGAGGAACGTCACACAGACGGGACCGTCGGTCGTCTGCGGGTGGCGCGGCGGGCGGTCAGGCCTGCTTGGTCTCCCAGAAGATCTTGTCGATCTGGGCGATCAGGTCGAGGGCCTTCTGGCCGGTCGCCGGGTCGTTCGACGCCTTGGCGGCGCTGAGCGCCTTCAGGGTGTCATTGACGAGCTGGTGAAGCTGCGGGTACTTCTCGAAGTGCGGGGCCTTGAAGTAGTCGCTCCACAGCACCGAGACGTGGTGCTTGGCGAGTTCCGCACGCTGCTCCTTGATCAGGACAGCGCGGGTGCGGAAGTCAGCGTCCTCGTTGGCCTGGTACTTCTCCTGCACCGCCTTCACGGACTCGGCCTCGATGCGGGCCTGAGCCGGGTCGTACACGCCGCACGGCAGGTCGCAGTGTGCGCTTACCTTCACCTTGGGCGCGAACAGGCGAGTGAACATGGCCGTCCTTCCTCGTGATCGTCTTTCAGGTGCGACATTACTCCCTGGGGTAGTCGTTTTCCCGGCTGCCCCAGGTGGCTTAGGACAAAAGTCTGGTGTCACCCTGGGGGAAGAAACGAACCTGGAGGCGGAGGATGCGGGAGCAGGGGGCGAGGCTGTCATGGCAGCTCGTCGAGGTCACCGGTCCGTCGATGGCACCGACACTGCTGCACGGCGACTGGCTGCTGATCCAGAAGGTGAGCAGCGGAGCCGAGCAGGTACGCGAGGGGGACGTCGTGGTGATGCGGCATCCCCTCCAGCAGGACCTGCTCATCGTCAAGCGAGCGGTCGAGCGCCGCGAGAGCGGCTGGTGGGTGATGGGAGACAACGCCTTCGTCGCCAACGACAGCCGGGAGTTCGGCACCGTGCCGGACGAGCTGGTGCTGGCCCGGGCCAGAGGCCGGTTCCGGCCGCCGGGTGAGCTTCAGCGCTCGGTGGCGGGGGTCGCGTCCTGGGCGGCGTCGTGCGTGCGCCCGCTGCGCGCCGACCGGTCGTTCTCCAGGCGCTTGCGGGCCCGGTAAGCCGCCACGTTCGCGCGGGTGGCACAGCGGTCGGAGCAGTACCGGCGCGAACGGTTTGTCGATGTGTCGACGTATGCGTTGCGGCAGGGGGCTGCTTCGCAGATTCCCAGCCGGTCCACGCCCAACGAGGTGACCTGGACCGCCAACCCCATGCAGGCGCTTGCCGAGTAGGCGGCCGCGGTGTTCACCGCGTGATCTGCCAGGTGCATATGCCAGTCGGGCCGGCCGGTCTCCTCGTTGACGGTCGTGTGCCCGGAGATCTGCGGGCTGACCGGGAACTCCAGCATCAGCGCGTTGAGCAGGTCCACCGCACGGACCTCGTCCTGCTCGTCGGCCGCCTCGAAGATCCCGCGCAGCCGGGTCCGCACCGCGCGCAGCCGTGCGACGTCGCTCTCCACCACCCGCGCGGCGAGCTGGGTGCTGTTCCCGCACAGTTCCCGGACGGTGTCCGTCGAGTTCAGGGTGTCGGTGCCGCGCCGCGGCTCCTCGGTGTTCACCAGGCGCACGGCGTAGTCCGAGTAATAAGCCAGTTCCACTTGTGGTCCTTACTGGTCACGGTCTAGGCTCTGTAATAGCCGCTTGGGCTACCAGGGTATTACATGCAAGGAGGGGTTCGGAGTGTCCATCACATCCGAGAGCGCCAGGAGCGATCGGCACGGCACGGACTGGGCCGCCTGGCAGCGGAGCTGGGATCGCCAGCAGGAGTGGTATCTGCCCGACCGGGAGGAACGCTTTCGGGTGATGCTCGACATGGTCGAGGCGACGGTCGGCGACGCGCCCAGGGTGCTGGATCTCGCCTGCGGTACCGGAAGTATCACGGACCGGCTGCTGCGGAGGTTCCCGCAGGCGCGCAGCACCGGGGTCGACCTCGACCCGGCGCTGCTCATCATCGCCCGCGGGTCCTTCGCGCAGGACGACCGGACCTCCTTCGTCACCGCCGACCTCAAGGACCCGCACTGGCCGGACGCCCTCCCGTACGACTCCTACGACGCGGTGCTCACCGCGACCGCGCTGCACTGGCTGCACTCCGACGAGCTGAGCGTGCTCTACGGGCAGTTGGCGGGGCTGGTCCGGGCCGGTGGGGTGTTCCTCAACGCCGATCACATGCCCGACCCCGGCACGCCCCTGATCAACGCGGCGGAGTCCGCGCTGCGGCACGCCCGAATGGAGCGGGCGCGCGCGGAGGGTGTGCTCGGCTGGGCCGAGTGGTGGGAGCTCGCCGCGGCCGAGCCGGCGCTCGCCGAGGCCACGGCGGAGCGGTTCCGCATCTACGGGGAGCACGCCGACGGGGATACGCCGTCCGCGGGTTGGCACGCGGAGGCGTTGCGCTCCGCCGGGTTCCGGGAGGCCCGTGCGGTGTGGGCTTCGCCCTCCGACGCGATGACGCTGGCGCTGCGGTAGGGCGGTCCCCCCGGGGCGGCGCGTGCCCCCGGCGGCGCCAGGGGGAGTGCCCCCAGCGGCCCTTCGGGGCGCACCCTCCTTCCGCGGAAGGAGGGCGACCCCCAAGGGGCGCGCGGGGGCACCGCAGGGGTGCGTCACAGCACCTTGGAGAGGAAGGCCTTCGTGCGTTCGTGCTGGGGGTTGCCCAGCACGTCACGGGGGTGGCCGGACTCCACGACCTGGCCGTCGTCCATGAAGACCAGCGCGTCGCCGACCTCACGGGCGAAGCCCATCTCGTGGGTGACGACGATCATCGTCATGCCGTCCTCCGCGAGTCCGCGCATCACGTCGAGCACGTCGCCGACGAGTTCGGGGTCCAGCGCGGAGGTCGGCTCGTCGAAGAGCATCAACTTGGGCTCCATGGCGAGCGCCCGGGCGATCGCCACCCGCTGCTGCTGCCCGCCGGACAGCTGGGACGGGTAGCTGGCCGCCTTGTCCGCCAACCCCACCCGGTCCAGCAGGCGCTGGGCCCGCTCCCGGGCCACCGCCCTGGTCTCCCGGCGGACCTGCACCGGGCCCTCCATGACGTTCTCGATCGCCGTGAGGTGCGGGAAGAGGTTGAAACGCTGGAAGACCATCCCGATGTCGCGCCGCTTGGCGGCCACCTCGCGGTCCCGCAACTCGTAGAGCTTGCCGCCGTGTTCGCGGTAGCCCATCAGCTCGCCGTCGACCCACAGCCGGCCGGCGCTGATCTGCTCCAGGTGGTTGACGCACCGCAGGAACGTGGACTTGCCCGAGCCGGACGGCCCGATCAGGCAGAACACCTCGCGCGGCGCCACCTCCAGGTCGATGCCCTTGAGGATGTGCGCGGCCCCGAAGGACTTGTGCACCGCCTCGGCCCGCACCATCGGTTCGACGCCGGACTTCACCAGCCCGGCGCCCTTGCTGGGGGTGCTCATCTCAGGCCACCTTCGGTCGGCGCACGGTGGTCAGGTTGCTCATGACCTTCTGCCACGGGGTCGGCGGCAGCGAGCGCTGCGAACCGCGCGCGTACCGCCGCTCCATGTAGTACTGGCCGACGCTGAAGACGCTGGTCAGCACCAGGTACCAGATCGAGGCGACGAAGTACATCTCCATGATCGCGGTGGTGTCGCTGCCGATGTTGGTGGCGGCGCGCAGCAGTTCGGTGTACTGCACCACCGACACCAGCGACGAGGTCTTCAGCATGTTGATGAACTCGTTGCCGGACGGCGGGATGATCACCCGCATCGCCTGCGGCAGGATGATCCGGCGCATCGTCTTCGCGCCGGTCATGCCGAGCGCCTGCGACGCCTCCGACTGCCCCACGTCCACCGACTGGATGCCGGCCCGGACGATCTCGGCCATGTACGCGCCCTCGTTGAGGCCCAGGCCCAGCAGGGCGGCCACGAACGGGGTCATCACGGCGGTGGTGTCGTTCTTGTACACCGGCATCAGGTTGATGGTGTGGAAGATCAACGCGAGGTTGAACCACATCAGCAGCTGCACGTACACCGGAGTGCCGCGGAAGAACCAGATGTACAGCCACGCGACGGCGCCGGTCACCGGGTTCTTCGACAGCCGCATCACCGCGAAGAGCACGCCGAGCACCAGGCCCATGGCCATGGAGCACACCGAGATGAGGATGGTGTGCCACACGCCCTGGAGGATGGTGTGGTCGAAGAGCCGGCCGCGGACGGTGCCCCACAGGATGTCGCCCTGGGAGAAGGCGTAGGCGAGCCAGCCCAGCAGGGCGAGCACGACCAGCCCGGCCACCCAGCGCCCGTAGTGGCGCACCGGGATGGCGCGGATCGGCTCGTACGGCACGCCGGCCGGCGGCGCGCCGGCCGGTTCGCCGGGCGGGGTCTGCGGCGGGGACTTCTGCGGCGGGGTCTTCTGCGACGTGTCGGACGGGGGGTTCGCCGGGGTGTCGGCCGGTTCGGGGCCGGCCACTGCACCGGTCATGTCAGGAGCCGCCGTTGATCGCGGCGGTCTTGATCGCGCCGCTGTCGGCGTTCCACTTGTGCAGCACCTGGGCGTAACTGCCGTCCTGGATGATCGCGTTCATCGCCTGCTGGAGGACGTCCCGCAGCTGGCTGTTGCTCTTGTCGAGCGCGATGCCGAACGGGCCGGCGTCGGCCGGGGAGCCGGCGATCTGGAAGTCCTTGCCGTTGCCGGACTTCTGCGCGATGTACGCGGCCACCGGGGTGTCGTTGAGGTCGGCGACCGCGCCGCCGGCCTTGACCCGGGTCTGCGCCTCGGCGTCGGTGTCGAACGCCTGGATGTTCAGGCCCTTCGAACCGCAGGCCGTCTTCTGCTTCTTGAACGCGTCCTCGTAGATCGTGCCGCGCTGGACGGCGACGGTCTTGCCGCACACGTCGGCGAGCGAGCTGATGTTCTTCGGGTTGCCCTTCTGCACGAGCAGCGAGGAGCCGGACATGTAGTAGTCGACGAAGTCGACGCCCTTGCCGGTCTTCTTGCCCTTGTCGTCCAGTCCCTGCTGGCGGTCCTTGGTGTCGCTCATAGCGGACATCACGATGTCCTCGCGGCCGGTGTAGAGCGAGGTGATCAGACCGTCGAACTGGCCGTTGGTGAACTCGAGCTTCACGCCCAGCTGCTTGGCCAGCGCGGCGCCGATGTCGGGGTCTATCCCGATGATCTTGCCGTTGGAGGTCTGCTCCATCGGCGCGTACGAGGCGTCGGTGCCGACCTTGATCACGCCGGCGTCCTGGAACTTCTTCGGCAGCTTCGCGAAGAACGGCGCCGCAGACGTGCTGGTCGAGGACGCACCACCGGACGAACCTCCCGACGAGCTACCGGAGTCGTCCTTCTTGGTCTGGTCGCCGCACCCGGTGAGCACCAGGGCGCCGGCGACCGCGAGGGCGGCGACCGCGGTGAGGCGAGTGAGGGGGGTCGAACACCGAGGGGAGCCTGCGGTCATCGCTGTGTCCTCCAACGAAACGAGCGTGTTACCTGCGGTCGGTCCTTGGGCGCCAGGGGCACGCATCTTCGAGTGCCGCCACCCAGTGTGATCTGTGCATCTTGCCATCCGGACAGCGCCAGGCAGGGTTCTCGTTGTGTCAAAATCGGATAACGGGCCATCCCCGGGCTGCCATCGGGCCGGCACACCAAGGCCGGACCGCGATGGGGGCCGTGTCGATCGTTTTGCACTCGTCATCGGAAACCTGCTTCCGGTAGAACGGGTCCTTCACCCCTCATCCGGGGCCTATGGCGTGCGTGCGGCGCGCCTGGTGCTGCCCTGTCACCCCGGCTACTCGTACCCGGTGGCAGCGGCGCCGAGCCCACCTCTCCCCACACCGGGGCGAGCACTCACCCTCACCTTCTCGACCAAGGGGTCACACAGTGGCAGCGGAGATCGTCAATCCCCGAAACGGTACGGACACCGCCGAAGCGGACGAAGACTTCCCGATCGACCCGGTGTTCGCGCTGCACCGCGGCGGCAAGATGGAGGTGGTCGCCACCGTCCCGGTCCGCGACGCCGACGACCTGTCGCTCGCCTACACGCCCGGCGTCGCCGAGGTCTGCACGGCGATCGCCGAACGGCCGGAACTCGTGCACGACTACACCTGGAAGTCGCAGGTCGTCGCGGTGGTCACGGACGGCACCGCGGTGCTCGGGCTGGGCGACATCGGGCCGGAGGCGTCGCTGCCGGTGATGGAGGGCAAGGCGATCCTCTTCAAGCAGTTCGGCGGCGTGGACGCGGTGCCGATCGCGCTGGCCTGCACCGACGTCGACGAGATCGTGGAGACCGTGGTGCGGCTCGCGCCGTCCTTCGGCGGGATCAACCTGGAGGACATCTCCGCGCCGCGCTGCTTCGAGATCGAGCGGCGGCTGAAGGACGCGCTGGACATCCCCGTCTTCCACGACGACCAGCACGGCACCGCGGTGGTCACCCTCGCGGCGCTGCGCAACGCGGCCACGTTCACCGGCCGTTCGCTCGGCGACCTGCGGGCGGTGATCTCCGGCGCGGGGGCGGCCGGCGTCGCGATCGCGAAGATCCTGCTGGAGGCGGGGGTCGGCGATGTCGCGGTCACCGACCGCAAGGGCGTGGTGCACGCCGGCCGGGACGACCTCAACGCGGTGAAGCGCGAGGTGGCTTCGTATACGAACAAGGCGGGGCTGACCGGTTCGCTCCAGGACGCGCTGGTCGGTGCGGACGTCTTCATCGGCGTCTCGGGGGGCACCGTGCCGGAGGAGGCGGTGGCGCGGATGGCGGAGGGCTGCTTCGTCTTCGCGATGGCCAACCCCACGCCCGAGGTTCACCCGGACGTGGCGCACAAGTACGCGGCGGTGGTGGCCACCGGGCGCAGCGACTTCCCCAACCAGATCAACAACGTGCTCGCCTTCCCCGGCATCTTCGCGGGTGCCCTCCAGGTGCGGGCGTCGGCCATCACCGAGACGATGAAGCTCGCGGCCGCGGAGGCGCTGGCCGCGGTGGTCGCCGGCGAACTGTCCGCGGACCGGGTCATCCCCTCCCCGTTCGACCCGCGGGTGACCCCGGCGGTCACCGCGGCGGTCGCGGCGGCGGCCCGGGCGGAGGGCGTGGCCAGGCGCTGAGCCCTCCGGGCCGGGTGGCCGGGCGGTCGGTTCGACGGGGGAGGAGCGCCTGCGGCACGCCTCCCCCTACCGCCCACTCGAACGGGTGATTCAGTTCGCGGGCGCGGGCGTCGGGGATGCGGGGTGCGGTAGACCGGGTGGGAAAGTGTCGTCGTACGTCGGGCGTGTGAGGAGGACCGTTGACCGCAGAGCCGGAGCCGTATGCCGTCGGTGATCCTGAGACCGCATTGAAGTACGCGATCCAGCACATCCGGGGGGACCGGGTGCAGATCGTCGAGGGTGTGATCGATCCGGTGGCGCCGAGCTGGGACCACGAGTTCGTGGCATCGTCCATCAGGGAGCAGATCGCCGGCGCGTTGCGTGAGTTGGGCTGTGTGGCGGGGTCGGGGAATCTGGACCTGCCGGGGAGCAGCAACTGGTATGTCCCGGATCTCGCGGTGGTGCCGCACGCGTTGGCCAAGGGGGCCGGTGCGCTGCTGCCGGAGCAGACGCTCCTCGTGGTCGAGGTCACCTCGGAGTCGAACGGCGAGACCGACCGGATCGCCAAGCGCCGAAGGTACGCCGAGTACCGCGCGCCGCTGTACCTGCTCGTGGATCGGCAGGAGCGCACCTGCACCTTGTTCGCCGAGCCGGGTCCGCTCGGGTACACCGAGGTGCGCGGACCCCACCCGTTCGGGTCGCCGGTGCGGTTGCCGGGGCCTTTCGATGTGGAGCTGGACACCGGGGGTTTTTGAGGCGGGGCGGGCGGGGGAAGGGGCTCGGGTCACATCGGGGGTGCTTCCGTACTGGTGGGTAGGGGGCCTAGGGTCGGGGGATGTTTGCCGTGTATGCCGGGCGTATCGATGCGGAGCAGCCGCTGCGGGGGCTGGAGTCGGGAGAGCGGCCGGAGCCGCCGGAGCGGCCCGGGTGGACGAGGGTGAAGGTGCGGGCCGCCTCGCTCAACCACCATGACCTGTGGTCACTGCGCGGGGTCGGGCTGAGCGAGGAGAGCCTGCCGATGATCCTCGGCTGCGACGCGGCCGGGGTGGACGAGGACGGCAACGAGGTGGTGCTGCACTCGGTGATCGGCCAGACCGGCCACGGCGTCGGCCCGCGCGAGCGACGCTCGATCCTCACCGAGAAGTACCAGGGCACCTTCGCCGAGCAGGTCTCCGTCCCGACCTGGAACGTGCTGCCCAAGCCGCCGGAACTCTCCTTCGAGGAAGCGGCGTGCCTGCCCACCGCGTGGCTGACCGCCTACCGGATGCTGTTCACCAACGCCGGGGTCCGGCCGGGCGACGCGGTGCTCGTGCAGGGCGCGGGCGGCGGCGTCGCCACCGCCGCGATCGTGCTGGCGAAGGCGGCCGGCCTGCGCGTCTACACCACCAGCCGCAGCCCCGCCAAGCGCGCCAGGGCCCAGGGGTTGGGCGCCCACGGCGCGTACGAACCGGGCGCCCGGCTGCCGGAGCGGGTGGACGCGGTGATCGAGACGGTCGGCGCGGCCACCTGGTCGCACTCGGTGAAGTCGCTGCGCCCCGGCGGCACCCTGGTGATCTCCGGGGCCACCAGCGGTGCCAACCCGCCGGCGACCGAACTCAACCGGATCTTCTTCCTGGAGTTGAAGGTCGTCGGGTCGACCATGGGCACCAAGGAGGAGCTGGAGGACCTGCTCGGCTTCTGTGCCACGACCGGGGTGCGGCCGGTGATCGACTCGGTGCTGCCGATGGACCGGGCCCGGGAGGGCTTCGAACGCCTGGCGGAGGGCGAGGCGTTCGGCAAGGTGGTGCTCACGACGTAGGCCCGTGGCCGTGCAGCGCGGCGGAGATGTGCGCCGCCGCGGCCGACAGGTGGCGCCGTACCTCGCGCAGCTGGCGGTCGGTGACACCGAGGTCCCGGGCGGTGTCGCGGATGTCGTCGCGGAAGTGGTCGAGGAGCCGTTCGAGGTCGCGGCGCGGGTCGTCGGAGGGCGGCAGGCCGTCGTCGGGTTCGGTGTCGCGGCCGTCGGCACCGGCAGGCGGTGCGGGCGGCGCCGGTGCGGCGGGCGGGGCCGGGGGAGAGTGCGGAGTCGGCGGCGCGGGAGGCGTCGGAGCGCCGGATGCCGCGGGCGCGGGCGCCGGCGGCGACGGCGGGGGAGAGGCCGGCGGCTGCCCGAACTGGCCCAGCTCGCGGGTGAGTTCGGCGAGCCCCTCGCGCAGCCCGCTCTGCCAGTCACCGCCCTTCGCGTGCGACTGCACCTGCTCCTGCACCTGCCGTGCGATCCGCTGCATCTCGTCGCGCGCGGTGTCCATCGCGTCGCGCGCGGCCTCGCGGGCGGCCTTGGCCTGGCGGCGGGCGTCGCGCGCCTCCTCCTTGGCCCGGCGGCTCTCCTCCTTCGCCCGCTTGGTCTGCTCCTTCCACTGCCGCTGCGCGTCGCCGAGCCCGTGCCGGCCCGAGCCGGTGTGGCCGTCGGGCCCGGTACGGGCCTGCTGGGCCGCGGCGCGGACCTCGCGGCGCAGGTCCCCCGCGGCGCCCCGGACGTCCTCGCGGATCTCGGCGGCCAGCGAGGAGACCGACTCGCGGATCTCGGCCTCCAGGCCGGCGATCTCGTCGGCGCGGGAGGCGAGTTCGGCCCGGCCGTCGGCGGTCAGGGCGTACACCTTGCGGCCGCCCTCGGTGGAGTGGGTGACCAGGCCCTCCTGCTCCAGCTTGGCGAGCCGGGGGTAGACGGTGCCGGCGGAGGGCGCGTACAGGCCCTGGAAGCGCTCCTCCAGCAGGCGGATCACCTCGTAGCCGTGCCGCGGGGACTCGTCGAGCAGCTTGAGCAGGTACAGGCGCAGGCGGCCGTGGGCGAAGACGGGGGGCATGTCAGACGTCCTTCCGCAGCGAGGGGGTGTCGCCGCTCGTGTCGCTCGGCCCGCCGGAGCCGGACGGTTCCGCCGGTCCTGCCGCTTCTGCGGGTCCCGCCGGTCCTGCCGGGCCCGCCGGGTCCTCCAGCGGTGGGCGGCGCAGCAGCGCCAGCGACCCGGAGACCGTGGTGGCCTTGAGCCGCGCGGTGCCGCTGCCGATGATGCCGGTGATGCGCTTGGCGCCCCAGTTGCCGGAGACCCGCAGTTCCTCGAAGGCGCAGAAGACGTTGCCGCTGGTGGTGTTGACGTCGACCTCGGCGTCGCCCGGTTCGGGGATGCGCAGCGCGATCTCGCCGGAGACCGTGGTCAGCCGCACCTCGCCGCCGCCGGACGGGTCCAGGTCGAGCACCATGTTGCCGCTCACCGAGTCCGCCTTGACCTCGCTGCTGCCGTCGACCACGGTCAGGTTGCCGGAGACGGTGCTGAACCTCAGGTCGCCGGAGAGCGACTGCGCCTCGACGTTGCCGCCGACGGTGTGCGCCTTCACCGAGCCGCTGAGGCCGACCAGGGTGGCGTCGCCGTTGACCCCCTGCACCGTGGTGGCGCCGCTGATCCCGGAGACCACCGAGTTGGCGCCGACCACACCGACCTCGACCCTGGTGTGCTGCGGCACCGCGAGCGAGATCTCCGCGCGGCGCGCCCAGCCCTTGCGGTCCCACCACTTGGAGAACGCCTTCCACTCCATGTCGTCGTAGCCGACGCTGAGGGTGCCGTCCTCCAGCCGCACCTTCAGCGGCGGGCCCTCCAGCTCGGTGATCTCCACCCGGGCCGGGCCGTCGTCGGTGCCGACGACGTTGATCGCGCCGTTGACGATCCGGACCTTCAGGGTGTCGATCAGCTCGTCGAAGACGAACTTCTCCGGTTCGGCGACGTGCCGCTCCGACGTGCCGCTCATCTTGCCCCTCCTCGGGTGCCCGCCCAACGCAACATATCGCGTCTTCTGAGAGACACGATATATCGCGTGCTGCGCAAGTCAAGCGGTTGTCGTCGGGAACCCGCGTTTCGGACCGGAACCCGGGGTCGGGAAGGGCCCGCGGGCTGCCGGCTACTCGTCCTCGTCCTCGTCGTCGAGCCGGGCCAGCCAGGTGGCCAGCCGCTCGACCGGCACCTCGAACTCGGGGTTGAGGTCGACGAACTCGCGCAGCCGGTCGGCCAGCCAGTCGAAGCTCACCTCCTCCTCGCCGCGCCGGTCTGCCAGCTCCTCGATACCGCGGTCGGTGAAGTACAAGATCTGCTCCGGAACAGGGGTGGGACGGGCGACGGACGGGCAGGAAAAACGCAGCAACCACCGGGGCGGCGAGCCGCCCGGGGCGGGCCGCGAGGCCGGCGGCCCGCGTGGCCCGCACACCGTCAAGGATAGGCAGTGTCCGGGAAGGCCCCCATGCAGGTCGGGCGGGCGATAACCTTCCTTGCACTACCCGGCAGTGGGGGGAATGAGCGCGTGCGGACGTCGGCGATCGGCCAGCAGGCCGCGGTATGCGGCGCGGCGCGCGCCCTCGTGCGGACCACGGGGAGCACGGCGACGGCGCGGACCGCGGGGTCACGGCCCGCGGGGACCACGCGGACCACGGCCACGGCGCGGTCCGCGGGGATGCGGCCCGCGGGGATGCGGCCGGTGGGGGTGTCGCGGCCCCTGGGGCCGATGGGAGTCGCCGTCCGCGCCGCCGCGTGCGCCGATGGCGGGGCAAGGGGCGCACGGTGACGTCCGGGGGCGCATCGGAGCAGCTTGGCCAGGCTGCCGAGATCCTGGTCCCGCTCGCCGAGGAGGCCACCGTACGCATTCACGGCGCGGAGGCCGGGAATCCTCTCCTGGGCAGTGGCTTCTTCGTCGCGCCCAACTGGGTGCTCACCTGTGCCCATGTCGCGAGGGCCGAAGGGGAGGTGACACTCGTGGGCGCGCCGCGCAAGGAAGTGCGCGTCGGCTACCGCGACCAGCTCCTCGCGGGCGTCGTCGAGTGGGCCCAGCCCTCCGGCCCGGCCTCCGGCATCCCCGGCCAGAACCAGGGCCAGGACGCCGGATACGGCGGCGCGGCGGCCGGCTTCGGCCCCGGCGGTCGCGGCCCGTCCGGCTGGTCGGCCCCCGATCTGGCGCTGATCCGGCTGGTCGACCCGCTCGACCATCCCTGCGTGTGGCTCACCGAGCGCACCGCCAAGGGCTACACCACCAACCCGGTCGCGTACTTCGGCTGGCTGCCGCTCGGCGGCATCCTCATGCCGTACAGCGGCCGGTGCGTGATCAGCGGTCAACTCGGCGCCGGTGGCGGCGGGTTGCTTCGGCTGAGCAACGACGACGAGATGCCGCAGGGCCTGTCCGGCGGGCCGGTGGTGGACCTGGTGCGCGGCGAGGTGATCGGCGTGCTACAGGCCCGCCGGGCCGAGCGGGACGGCGGACTCGCCGTCAGCATCCAGCAGTTACGCCTCCTGCCGACCGCCGAGAACCCGGCCGACGACCTGTACCACCGGGTGATGACCGCCCACGACCTCTACCACGCCGACCACCACAAGTTCCTGCTCAACCGGGACTTCTACGGCTGGACCGAGGCGCACAGCGAGATCGGCGCCGCCGCCGGCCGCGCCCTGACCCCCGGCCGCCGCACCACCCTGCTCGGCCTGCTCGCCCAACTCCCGCCGCCCTCCGGCGCCCGCGCGCTCGGCGACCTCGTCACGGAGGTGCGCGGCGGCGCCGGCCAGGGCTTCGCGGTCGCCCCCCGCGCCTGGCGCGACGGCCTCGGCCTGCTCTACGACCTGCGGCGCGGCTCCGAACTGGAGGCGGTGCTGCGCTACGCGGTGCTCGCCGCCACCGCAGAACGCCCGCAGTCCGCCCAGGAGTCCGACGAGCGGGAGCTGTGGGAGTGGGCCCAGTCCACCGCGGCCGACCAGGGCCTGAGCATGCTCTTCCGCAACTCCCTGATAGGGGAGCGGATGTCGCGGCTGCGGGCGCGTGGCGCGGAGGTGCCGTCGCAGGCAGGGACCGAGCCGGCGCTGCGGGCGCGTGGCGAGGCCCAGTTGGAGATCATCCCGCGCGGCTGGGAGCCGGACCGCTTCGACTGGCGGGTCACGGTGTCCCCGGAGAGCGGCGAAGTCGACTGCGTGCACGAGGACTTCCACGGCACCGCGGTCGCCGACCTGCCCGCGCGGCTGGCCGCGCCGCTCGCCGAGGCGTTCCGCCGCTGCGACGAGCCCGGCTATGTCGCCGCCCTCCAACTGGCCGTGCCCGGCTCGCTGATGGCCTTCGCCGCCGACACCTGGCGGCTCGATCCGGACGGCACCACGCTCGGTGCGGTCCGCCCGGTCGTGGTGCGCCGCACCGACCCGCCGTCGGACACCGACCCGGCCGTCGCCGAGGAGCGGCTCAGCCGCTGGCAGACCCTGCACCGCCGGCTGCCCCGTACCGAAGTGCTCGACTGCCTCGACTCGCAGCAGCAGCCGCTCCCGGAGGACGCCGAACTGCGCTCCCGGCCACGGGAGATGCTGCCCGTGCTGTGCCGCAGCGGCGCCACCGCCCCGGAGGCGTTGCACCGGCTGCTGCGCTGCGGCTACTCGGTGGCGCTGTGGCGGCGCGACGAGATCGAGTCCCAGCGGATCTGCTCGGACCTCCACCGCGGGGTGCCGCAAGCCGTCCACGCCGCCCGGACGGCCGCCGGCCTGCCCGCCCAACTCGCGGGCCTGCGCGCCGCCGTCGCCAAAGGTGTGCCGGAGATGTTCTGGTCGGGCGGGCTGGCGCTGCTCTACGACGATCCCACCCGACCCCTTCCAGGAACCGACGAGCTGCTGGAGACTCCATGACGAACACCGACGCCCGGGATCGACGGGGGTATCGCGATGAGTGACGGGACCGAGTCCGGCGCGGCCGGCGAATGGCTCATCTACCGCGGCACCGGCGAACCCCACACCGGCATGGACGGCCTGCCGGAGCCGCCGCCGTGGCGGGACTTCGACGGCGGCCCGCTGGTCGGCAGCGGCCCGGGCCCGGACAGCTCCTCGGCCCGGCGGCTGGGCGCGTACCGGCACATGGCCGAGATGCACCGGCCCAGCCCGGAGGAGCTGGAGATGGTCAACGCGGCGCTCTACCTGCGCCGCCCGCTGCTGGTCACCGGCAGCCCCGGGGCCGGCAAGAGCACCCTCGCGCACGCGGTCGCGTACGAACTGGGCCTGGGGCGGGTGCTGCACTGGCCGATCGTCAGCCGCAGCACCTTGCAGGACGGCCTGTACCGGTACGACGCGATCGCCCGGCTCCAGGACACCCAGATCGCCGCGAACTCCGGCACCGTGCCGCCCGGCGGCATCGGCAGCTACATCCGGCTCGGCCCGCTGGGCACCGCGCTGCTGCCCACCGCGCAGCCCCGGGTGCTGCTCGTCGACGAGCTCGACAAGAGCGACATCGACCTGCCCAACGACCTGCTGAACGTGATGGAGGAGGGCGAGTTCGGCATCCCGGAGCTGGAGCGGCTGGCCGAACGCGAGCCGCAGGTCGACGTGTTGACCGACGACGGCAGCCGCGTCACGCTGCGTGAGGGACGGGTGCGTTGCCGGGCCTTCCCGTTCGTGATCCTGACCAGCAACGGGGAGCGGGACTTCCCGCCGCCGCTGCTGCGCCGCTGTATCCACCTGGAGCTGGGCCGGCCCGACCACGAACGGCTCTCGACCGTGGTGCGCGCCCACCTCGGCGACGAGGCCGCGACCGTCGGCGACGACCTGGTGCAGCGCTTCCTGGAGCGCTCGCGCAGCGAGCTGCTCGCCACCGACCAGCTGTTGAACGCGATATACCTCACCCACCACGCGGCGCCGCCGTCCCGCGCCCGGCTCGCGGACATGCTCATCCAGCGGCTCGACAGGCCCAGGTGAGGCGATCATGGCCGAGAGGGGCCCCGGACGGCAGCCCGACGACGACCGTGCCGACGACGACCTGACGGCGCGCACCGCGCCGAACGGCGGCACGCACGGTGGCCCGGAGAGCGGCCCGGCCGACGGCCAGGAAAGCAGCCAGGAGAGCAGCCAGGAGACCAGCTCGGAGAGCATTTCGGAGAGCGGTTCGGGCGCCGGCCCGGGCGAGGACACGGGCGAGGACACGGGCGCGGCCACGGGCTGCGGCACCGACCCCGATGACCGCGCCGCCGCGCGCGCCACGGACCCGCTGACCCGGGTGGTCAGCGCGATCAGCCGGGCCGGCCTCGACCCCGACCCCGCCGAGATCGCCGACGCCCTGTGGCTGGCCCGCTGGTCGCGCCCGACCGCGCGGCCCGACCCCGAGACCCTGGTCGGCCCGCACAGCGGCAGCCCCGGCGCCGGCGTGGAGTACCCGCGCGCGCACCGCCCCGACGGCACCGACGGCGCCGGCACCCGCCTGGTCCCCCCGGCCCAGCCCCCACCGGTCCACGTCCCCCCGGAAGACCGCGTGATCAGCCTCTACCCCGGCGAGGGCTACCCCGGCCAGGTCGGGTCCACCCCGGCCGGAGCCGCGCTCGGAGTGGCCGTGCCGGAGGCGGGCACCCTGCCCCAGCTGCTCGAACTCCAGTCGGCCCTGCGCCCGTTGCAGCGCTACCGCAGCCCGGCCCGCCCGCTGCGGGTGGAGCTGGACGAGTCCGCCACCGCCGAACGCGCCGCCCGCGCGGGCGGGTTGCTGCTGCCGGTCTTCCGCCCGGCCTCGCACGGCGACGCCGCGATGCAACTGCTCATGGACACCTCCTCCTCGATGTTCGTGTGGGAGCGGATGCTGCGCGAGCTGAGCAGCGTCTTCGAACGCCTCGGCGCCTTCCACGAGGTGCACGTCCGCTACCTGCACGCCACCCCCGACGGCACGCTCGGCGTCAGCGGCCGCTTCGACCCCGAACCGGCGAGCCTGCGCTCCGCCGAGCAGCTCAGCGACCCCACCGGCCGCCGGATCACCCTCATGGTCAGCGACTGCGCCGGCCCGCTGTGGCGCTCCGGGCAGGCCCACCGGCTGCTGCACCGGCTGAGCCGGCACGGCCCGGTCGGCGTGCTCCAGCCGCTGCCCGCCCGGCTGTGGAGCCGCACCCTGCTGCCCGTCTCCTACGGGGTGCTGCACCGCGCCGAGGGGATGCTGCTCGCCTCGCCGCTGCGGTTCTCGCCCGGCGCGACCGGGGTGCCCGCCGCGCCCGACGCGCTGCCGGTGCCCGTACTGCCGCCCACCGCCGCGGCGTTGGGCGCGTGGGCCCGGCTGCTGGCCGGGATGGGCGCGGGCGAGGTGCCCGCGGCCGTCGGCTGGGTGCGCGCCGACCAGCCCGCGGTCCGGGTGCGGCCGCGCCGGGCGACGGTGCCGGTGCCCGCGCTGGTCCGCCGGTTCCGCGCCGCCGCGTCGCCCGCCGCCGCCCAACTCGCGGTCTACCTCGCCGCGGCCCCGCTGTTCCTGCCGGTGATACAGCTCGTGCAGCGCACCATGCTGCCCGACTCCGGCCCCGCGGAGCTGGCCGAGGTGCTGCTCAGCGGCCTCGTGGTGCGCAAGAGCGGCGACGACCAGCGGTGGTACCACTTCGCGCCCGGCGTACGGGACGCGCTGCTCGGCCCGCTCGGCGTGGACGAGGCGCGTCTGGTGCTCAAGCACTGCTCGGAGTACGTCGAGCAGCGGTTCGGCAAGTCCGGCCCCAACTTCCCCGCCCTGGCCATCACCCAGCTCGCCGAGGGCCCCGGCGACCCGACCGCGGACGCCGCGGTGCGCTCCGCCGTCCAGCACGCCGCCCGCGGCTTCGGGCCCGACGGGGCCGGGTCCGGGTCGGGGGCCGGCCGGGGCGGCGAGGACGGCACCATCACGGAGTCGCGGCAGCCGTTCGCGGAGGTCGCCGCGCGGGTGCTGGAGCGCTTCATGCCGCTGCCCGACGACGGCACCGCGCCCAGCCCGTACTCCGACCCGTACGAGGCGGTGCAGTCCTCGACGGTGGTGCAGCGCGCCCGGGACCTGGCGGACCGGTTCACCGCCGAGGGCATGGTGCAGAACCTGCTGGACGCGGTGGCGATGCTGCGCCGGGCGGCCGCGGAGGAGCGGGTGCGCGGCCTCGACCCGGAGCTGTGGACCGAACTGGCCCAGCAACTCCTGCGGTTGTGGCGGCTGCGCGGCGGCACCGACCTGCTCGGTGAGGCCCGCGAGGCGGCCGAGACCGCCGCCGCCCACCACTCCTCGCTGCCGGCCCGCGCGGTGCGCGCCCGGGTGCTCCAGGCCACCGCCCAGGAACTCGCCGCCATCGGCGACAACCGCGGCGCGCTCGAACTGCTCCAGCGCGCCGACCGGGAGTTCACCGCCGTGTGCGCCGCGCCCGGCCTGGACTCCGCGAAGCAGCTCGACGCCACGCTGGAGCGGGTCGCGGTCCTGGAGGAGCAGTGGGCGATCAGCGGTGACACGGCGCTGCTCCAGGAGACGGTCGGAACGCTGGAGGCGGTCGCCGACTCCTGGTCGCCGCAGCGCCCCCGCCCCAGCGAACTCTCCCTCGCCCTCGGGCGCGCGCTGCTGCGGCTGGCCGACGCCGCGGGCAGCCGGGAGCGCAAGCAGACCTACGCGCAGCAGGCGGGCCGCAGTTACGCCGGCGCGCTGATCGCGCTGCGCCGCGAGCAGGCCGCGCCGGAGGCCGTCACCGCCGCGACGCTCAGCCTGGTGGACGCCGAACTCCTGTCCGGCGGAAGGCTGGTGGAGGCGCAGCGGCTGGTGGACCGCGCCCTCGGCGAGACCCGCGACCGGTTGCAGCGGGCCGCGATCCTGGCCCGGGCCGGCCGGATCAGGGTGGCCCGGCACGCGGAGGGCGGCCCGCCCGGCGAACTGGAGGCGGCGGCGGGCCGGTTCGAGGAGGCGTGCCGGCTCACCCCGCGCGACCGGACCGAGTACCGCGACCTGGTGGCCGAGTGGGGCGCGGCGCTGCTGGCCCGGTCGGAGCTGCCCGGCGGCTGGACGTTCGTCAACCGGGCGGTGCTGGTGCTGCGGGACTGCCGGATGGAGACACCCGAGTCCGACCCGCAGCAGCCGGAGCGGCTGCTGATGCTGGGGCGCGCGTTGATACTGCGCTACCGGGCCGAGCAGGAACTGGTGGACCTGCGCGAGGCCGAGCAGGTGCTCGGGCTGGCCGCGCAGGGCGCCGACGGGGCGGATCTGGCCGCGCGGATATGGTTCGAGCTGGGCGAGTCGCACCGGCTGGTGCCCCAGCACTCGCGCCGGCCGGAGCGCCTCGACCAGGCCGCCGAGGCGTACCGGAAGGCCGCCGCCGCGGCCTCGGACGCCGCCCGCTCCTCCGCCGAGCCCGAGCCGATGGTGCGGCTGGCGGCCAGGGCGCACCACTGGCGCGGCGACGCCTACGAGACCGCCCGCCGGCCCCGCGCCGCCGTGGACGCCTACCGCGCGGCCCTGCGCCAGTGGCGCCAACTGCCCGACGACGGAGGCGAGGAGGGCCGGGACACCGGCGCGCGCCTTGACGCGCTGACCAGTTGACCGCCGAGTGACCGCCGCGTGGGCGCCCCATGAGCGGCGCGCGATCCGGCGGCGCCCGCGCAACCACCCTGTTCCGTAAGGTGATGGGCCGGTGGGCGCGGTAACGGTGGCGACAGCGTGCGCCCGGAGGGGCACCATGGACGTGACGGGCGGTGGGGACGGAAAGGCGCGGGAACAGCGGCACGAGCGGGAGCAGCGGTACCAGCAGTACCAGCGGTACAGCGGGGGACCTGGGGACAGCGGGACGACCGGACGGCTTGGGAGGCGCGCGATGGAGGAACGACCCTACGGCGGCGCGGAGGCGTACAGCGACCCGGCGCTTCGCGAGGCCGGAATCGACCTGCTCGGCATGGACCTGGAGTCGCTGCGCACGGTACGGCACCCGGTACTGTCCGCGCTGGTCAGCGATTTGCGGGAGCGGGTGGCCGCGCCGGGCAGTGAGGCGCTGTGGGGGTTCGACAACGACACCCCGTGAGCGCCTCCGCGCGCCGGCCTGCTTTTGGACGCGCCCCGGAAGGGATACGGCCAATTACCCGTCCGGGTGTTTGCTGCCCGGCGATCGGCGGGAACAACCGCGAGGGCCGGTGGGAAGTCCCTCGGTGGCCCACGCCCGGGGGAGGTGATGACGTGCGGCACACTGCCGGGGCACCCCGGCGGTCCGGCCCGGTCGGCGCCGCCCCCGCCCCGGGTCGACCAGGAACCGCGCCAGGAGCCGCGCGAGGAGCCGCGCCCGGGCCCATGACCGCGCCGGCACCGGCACCCGCGCCGGACCCCGCACCCGCACCCGTATCCGTGGCGGAGCCCGCGACCGTATCCGGACCCGCTCCCGAACCGCCGTCGCCGATCCGGCAGTTCATCCTCAAGACGCACAGCCGGTGCAACCTCGCCTGCACCTACTGCTACCTCTACGCGGGACCCGACCACACCTGGCGCGACCGCCCCCGGGTCCCCGCGGACGAGGTGACCGCGCGCACCGCCGCCCGGATCGCCGAACACGCCGCCGCGCACCGCCTCACCGACGTCTCCGTGGTCTTCCACGGCGGCGAACCGCTGCTCGCCGGGGCCGGACGCCTCGCCGCCGACCTCGACGTGATCCGCGCCGCGCTCCCGCCCGGCTGCGCGGTGCACGGCAGCGTGCAGACCAACGCGACCCTGCTCACCCGCGACCGCGTCCGTACCCTCGCCGACGCCGGACTGCGGATCGGCGTCAGCCTCGACGGCGGCCTGCCCGGCCACAACCGCGAGCGCGTGGACCACGCCGGCCGCCCCTCCTGGCCGGCCGCCGCCGCGGGCCTGCGGCTGCTCGCCGCCCACGCGCCCGAGGCGTACGGCGGGGTGCTGTGCGTGGTCGACCTGCGGCACGACCCGGTCGAGGTCTACGACTCGCTGCTGGCCTTCGACCCGCCCGCGATCGACCTGCTGCTGCCGCACGGCAACTGGACCAGCCCGCCGCCCGGCCTGCCCGCACCGGCCGACGACCCGGCACCGTACGGCCGTTGGCTGACCACCGTCTTCGACCGGTGGTGGGACGCGCCCGAACGCCGCACCCGGATACGGCTGTTCGAGGAGTGCGTCGCGCTGCTGCTGGGCGTGCCCGCCGCGATCGAACGGCTCGGCCTCCAGCCGTTCACGGCGGTCGTGGTGGAGACCGACGGCGCCATCGAGCAGGTCGACTCGCTCAAGTCCGCCTACGAGGGCGCCGCCGCCACCGGTCTCGACGTCTTCCGCAACAGCTTCGACGACGCCCTCGCCCACCCCGGTGTCGCCGCCCGCCAGGCCGGCCTCGCCGCCCTCGGCGCCACCTGCCGGGCCTGCGCCCTGGTCACGGTCTGCGGCGGCGGACACTACGCCCACCGCTACCGGGCCGGCGCCGGCTTCGGCAACCCGTCGGTGTACTGCGCCGACCTGGCCCGGCTCGTCCGCCACACCGCCCACCGACTCGCCCAGGCGGCCGACACCGGATTCGGCCGCCCCACGACCCGGGAGACCATCCGGTGAACCCGCCCGGCACCACCACCCCCGCACCCGCCCCCGCCGACAGCGCCCTACCCGACGAGATGCTGCCCGTACTCGGCAGCACCGGCAGCACCCCGCAGCTGCTGGCCCTGCTCGTCTCGCACCAGCACGCACGCCGGTTGCTGACCCTGCGCGCCCTGCTGGAGGCGGTCATGGACGCGCCCGCCGGCGTCCTGCCGGCCGGCACCGCCGACCGCGTGCTGCGCGACTGGCGGCTGCTGGAGGCCGCCGACCGCGCGGACAGCGCCGCGACCCGCCAGGTCGTGCAGTATCCGCACACCGGAGCCTGGGCCGAGCGGTGCCTACGCGCGTTGACCCGGCCCGGGCAGGCGCACCGCGCCGTCGAGGAACTGCCGCACCTGGCCGGGCTCGCGGTGGCCGCCGCCGCCCGCGCGGGCCTGCGCTTCACCGTCGACGTCCCGCTGCGCGACGGCGAGCTGCGGCTGCCCACCCTCGGCGGCCACCGCCCGGCCCTCCTCCCGGCCGCCGGCTCGCCGGCTCCCGGCACGCCCGCGCCCCGCATCCGCGTCATCGGCGAGCCCCGCCGGCTCTGGCTGGTCCCGCTGCCGCCCGACCCCGACCCCGACCCCGCCCGGGCCTCCGGCCAGGACCTCGACACGCCCGGACCGCTGCCCGGCTCCGTCGAGGTCCGCCTGGGCGCCGACGGCATCTGGCGCTCCGCCGCCCCCGGTTGGCGCCCGCTCCAGGCGCTGCGGCACCCCGACGGCCGCGCCGTGCTGATCGACGACGTGGACCCGTACCGCGACGAGGAGCGGCGCACCAACCCCTACGGCCTGGACATCGCCGACCGGCTCGACCTCGGCGGGCACGCCGCCTGGCGGACCGCGTGGCGCGACGCGCGGCCGTGGCTGCGGCTGGGCGGCCCCACCCGGGCGGCCGAGGTGGGCGCGTTGCTGGACTGCGTCGTGCCGCTGGCCGGCGCGCCCGGCGCGCAGTGCAGCGCCACCCGGGGCGAGGCGTTCGGGGCGCTGCTCAGCAGCACCCCGCGCGACGGCCTGGAGCTGGCCGCGACGCTGGTGCACGAACTCCAGCACGCCAAGCTGCTGGCCGTCTCCCAACTGGCGGTGCTGCACACCGCGGACGACACTCCCGGCTACTTCGCGCCCTGGCGGCCCGACCCGCGGCCCTTCGACGGGCTCTTCCAGGGCGCGTACGCCCACCTCGCACTCGCCGACTTCCACCTGCGGGCCGCCAAGGCGCTGATCGACCCGGCCCGCAGGGACGCCGCCTGGGCCGACCACTGCCGCTGCCGCGAGCAGGTCGGCGCCGCGCTGCCGCAGCTCCTCGGCGCGCGGGCGCTCACCCGGCAGGGCCGGGCTCTGGCCAACGCGATGGCGGCGCATCACACTCGGCTCAAGGAGCACGCTCCGCCGGACGGCCACCTGGCCCGCGCCACCGCCTACGTCGAGACGGCCCGGGTCATCTGGCGGCGCCGACGGGCGCAGATGACCACGAACGGGCGCGAACCGGCATGACGACACGTCAACGGGGGAGCATTCGGTGTAGTTTCTGGCGCAGCCACCTGTCGCACCGTCAGAGGACTACGCGCGTACAACGAGGGAGTCGGTCGCATGGCCGGAGGGCGGAACACCGCTTCATCAGCAGCCGGGCGGGGGCCCGTGACGATCAGCTTCGCGGGGTACAACCGGGCGTGGGCGGCGTGGATCGCCAGCCGGCTGGAGCGGCACGGCCTCCAGGTGTCGATGCAGCGCTGGGACGTCATTCCGGGGGCCAGCATCGAGCAGGGGCTGCGCGACCTGCTGCTGTCCGAGGGCCGGGTGCTGGTGGTGCTCAGCGAGTGGTACTTCCGGCTCGGCCCGCGTGACCCGGACGAGTGGAACTCGGCGCTGCGCGAGGTGGTCCCGGAGAACAGCGACCGCTTCGCCGCGGTCTGCGTCACCGCCGCCGCGCTGCCCAGCGCCGCCGCCGCGCTGAGCGCGGCCGACCTGTGGGGCCTGGGCGCGGTCGAGGCCGAACGCCGGGTGCTGACCCGGCTGGGCATCACCCCGCCGCGCACGTCGCCCAGCGACACCCTCATCGGCCTGGGCGGCCCCCGCTTCCCGCTGGAGCAGCCCGCGGTCTGGGGCGGCGTGCCGCGCCGCAACACCCGCTTCACCGGCCGCGAGGCGCTGCTGTTCGGGCTGCACCAGGAACTCACCTCCGCCGAGCCCGGCGCGGGCGTGGCCACCCTGCACGGCCTGTCCGGCGTCGGCAAGACCCACATCGCCACCGAGTACGTCTACCGCTTCGGCTCCGAGTACGACGTGGTGTGGTGGGTGCGGGCCAGCGAGCGCGGCACCCTGCGCGAGAAGCTCGCCGGCCTCGCCCCGGCCCTCGGCCTGGTCACCGGCCGGGAGTACGGCGAGCGGCTGCGCGCGGTCCGTGACGCGCTGCGCCGCGGGGACCCGTACTTTCGCTGGCTGGTGGTGCTCGATGGCGCCGACCAGCCCGAGGAGATCCACGACCTGGTGCCGACCGGGCCGGGACACGTGCTGATCACCTCGCAGAACCGCGAGTGGGGCGAGCACAACAGCGCGCTGATCGAGGTGCCGGTCTACGACCGCGACGAGTCGGTGGCGTTCGTGCGCCGCCGCGCTCCCCGGCTCGACCTCGCCGACGCGGACAAACTCGCCGACGCGCTGGGCGACCTGGCGCTGGCGCTGGACCAGAACGCGGGCGCCCTCAACGACTCGAACATGCCGGTCGACGAGTACATCGGGATGCTCCGGCACGGCGCCGACGTGGAGTCCGGGCTGAAGGTCGCCGCCGACTTCCAGATGACGTACTTCACCGCGTTCTCGATACTCCTCAACCGGCTGCGCGAGGACAAGCCCGAAGCCGTCGACTTCCTGCGGCTGTGCGTGTTCTTCGCGCCGGGGCCGATCCCGATCCGGCTGCTGCGCGACCTGCCGATCCGCGACGTGCCCGAGCAGCTCGCCGGGCTGATGGACGACCCGCTGCTGTGGAATTCGGCGGTCAGCAAGCTCGCCCAGTGGTCGGTGATCCAGTCCGACCCGCCCGAGACCGACAACGAGGAGTCCGTCGGCACCAACGAGGTCATCCAGATGCACCGGCTGGTCTACCAGGCGGTGCGGGCCGACATGCCCCAGGAGGAGCAGAGCCTGTACTCCCGGGTGGTCCGCAAGCTGCTCGCCGCCGCGGACCCCGGCCGCCCCAACGACACCCGGCTGTGGCCGCGTTACGCCGAGATCGTCCCGCACCTGGAGGCGTCCCACGCGCTGGAGTCCACCAATCCGGACATCCAGCTCACCGTGCTGAACTGCCTGCGCTACCTCTACCTGTCCGGCGAGTACCGCACCGCGCAGCGGATCGCCGCGACCGCCGCCGAGACCTGGCCCCGGCTGCTCGAACCCAGCCACCCCCGGCTGTGGGACCTCGCCCACCACCAGGCCAACGCGATCCGCGCCACCGGCGACTACGAGACCACCGAGGCCATCGACCGCCGTGCCTACGAGCAGTTGAGCCGCGACCGCGGCGACGGCGACCTGCTCGCGCTGCGGGCCGGCGGCGGCCTCGCGGCCGACCTGCGCGCGCTGGGCCGCTACGACGAGGCGCTGGCACTGTCGGTGCGGGTCCGCGACGGCTACCAGGAACTCGTCGGCGGCCAGGACTCCCGCACCCTCGTCGCCCAGAACAACATCGGCCTGACCCTGCGCCTGCTGGGCCGCTACTCCGACGCCTTCCGGCTGGACCAGGTGACGATGGAGGCGCTGCGCGAGCTGCTGCGCGACCGCCACAACTGGACGCTGTCGTCGGAGAACTCCTACGCCCACGACCTGCGGCTGCTCGGCCGCTACGAGCAGGCCACGTCGGTGCAGGAGCGCAACGCGGAGATCCACCGCACGGTGCTCGGCGCCGACAACCCGCAGACGCTGCGCGCCGAGCACAACCTCGCGCTGTGCTACCAGCGCGGCGGTGACCGGCCGCGCGCCGCGAACCTGCTGGCCCGGCTGCTGGAGCGCTGCGACCGGGTGCTCGGCGACACCGATCCGCTGACCGTGCGGGTGGCGGCCACCTTGTCCACGTTCGAGCGCGAGCACGGCGACCTGGACCGGGCCCGCGAGCTGGGCGAGCTCGTACTGGCCCGGTACCGGCAGCAGTTCGGCGACGGCCACCCGTACTCCGCGGGCGTGCTGGCCAACCACGGCCTGCTGCTGCGGGCGGCCGGCGAGCGCCAGCAGTCCCAGATCGAGGTCGAGGACGCGCTGGTCGCGATGACCCGCGTGGTCGGGGAGAACCACCCCTGGTCGCTGGGCTGCGCGCTCAACGTCGCGGCGGCCCGCAACTTCAGCGGCGACCCGGAGAGCGCCGTGGAGCTGAGCCGGATCACCGCCGACAAGGCCGCGGCCGGGCTCGGCAAGGAGCACCCGCTCACGCTGTCCTGCCGGATCGCGCTCGCCACCGACCTGCGCAACCTGCGCAAGCGCCAGGAGGCCGACAAGGTCGAGGAGGAGGCGCTCGAAGCCCTCTCCCGCACGCTGGGCCCGCAGCACCCGCACACGATCTCGGCCCGCTCCCGGAGCCGTCCGTACTGGGACTTCGAGCCGTTCAGCTCCTGACCGGGCCACGCCCGCCGTGACCCGCGCACGCCACAACCGCCATGGGGGACGAGGAACATGTCCATAGTCAGCGGCCCGCCCGCCACCTCGGGCGCGCCGCCCGTCTACGTCCAGGTCGAGCCGGGCCCGGCCGCCGTGCCGGGTCCGGTCGGCCCCGCCGAAGGGGTGTACTCCGGCGAGACCCGCGGCAACCCCGCACGGCGCGTCGCCGAGCTGTCCCGCGACGTGTACGAGGACGGCATCGCGCTCGCCTGCCGCTGCGCGGAGATCGCCGCCACCCGCTTCCGGGCGCTGCCGGACGGGACCCGGCCGGACGAGGTCGAGATGCAGGTGGGCATCAAGCTGGACGCCTCGCTGGGCGCGTACGTCGTGCAGAGTTCGGCGGAGGCCCAGTTACAGGTGACGTTCCGCTGGCAGTCCGGCACCGCGTCGTGACGGCCGGGACGGAGCGGGGCGAGGCGGAACAGGGCGACGCGGGGCAGGGCGACGCCGGACAAGGCGACGCCGAAAAGAGCGACGCGGGGCAGGGCGCACCCGAGCAGGGGGACCCGGGGCGCGGGGGAGACGGCGGGCCGCCGCGGGGGATCGCGATCCTGCCGTACAGCTACGTCGTCGGCCAGGACGAGTTGAAGCTCGCGCTGGAGCTGAACTACATCGCGGACGCGATCGGCGGGGTGCTGATCTCCGGCCAGCCCGGCACCGCGAAGTCCACCGTGGTCCGGGCGTTCGCGCTCATGGCCCGCGGCCGGCTGCCGGTCACCCTCACCATCGACGCGACCGACGACCGCGTACTCGGCGGCTGGGAGCTGAACGCGCTGCTGCGCGGCGAGACGAGGGAGCAGCCCGGACTGCTGGAGGCCGCCCACGCCGACGGCCTGCTCTACATCGACGAGGTCAACCTGCTCAACGACCACGTCGTCAACATCATCCTCGACGTCTCCTCGACCGGGGTGCTGTCCGTGCAGCGCGAGGGCATCGACAAGGTGATGAGCGTCAACTTCGGGCTGGTCGGCACGATGAACCCCGAGGAGGGCGGGCTGCGGCCCCAACTCCTGGACCGGTTCGGCCTGATGGCCACCGCGCAGCCGCTCGACGCGGACCAGCGGCACGCCATGCTCCGCGCGGTGCTGCGGTTCGACGAGGAGAGCGGCGACCCCGGCTCGGCCTGGCTCGCCGAGGGGCACCGGCTCGACCGGGAGCTGCGCGAACGGCTCCTCGCGGCCCGGGCCCGGCTCTTCGACGTCGAGGTGCCCGACGCCGTGGTCCGGCGCTGCGCCGACATCGCCGCGGCGCTCCAGGTGGTCGGCCACCGCGGCGAGGTGGTCATGCTCCAGGCTGCCCGCGCGCACGCCGCCGCCGAGGGTGCCCCCGCGGTGACCGCCGCGGACCTGCGGGCGACCGCGCCGCTCGCCCTGCGGCACCGCCGGCCCGAGAGCACCCACGGCGGCTCCGCCGACTGGACCCCCGACGACCTCGCCCGCCTCGACGACCTCCTCGCATGACCCCGCCCGACACCTCGCCGCCCGGCACCACGCCCCCTGACGCCACGCCCGCCGGCAGCACGCCGTACGGCACCACGCCCGCTTTCGACCGCCTCCTGCGCGTCCTCGCCTGCGCCGCCGCCGACCCCCGCCTCACCGGCGTCCTCCTCTTCGACGTCCCGCCCGAGCTGGCGGCTCCGGTCGCCGGCGTGTTCGCGTCGACGGCCATGGACGCGGTCCCGCGAGGGGAGCCGGCCGGCATCCGCAACGGCCTTCCCGGGCAACGGGGTTCGGCCGCGGCCGGAGGGCCGGTGGTGCGGTTGGGCGCCGGGGTGCGGGAGGACGACCTGTGGTCGCGTACGAGGCTGCGGCCGGCGGGCGGCCGGATCACGTTGGAGGTGCTCGGCGGCGACCTGGTGGAGGCCGACCCCGCCGCGCCGCCGCGGGTCGTGGTCGTGTCGGACCTGGCCCGGTTGCCGCTGCCCGGGCTGCGGGCGGCGGTCACGGTGCTGGGGGCGGACGTCGCGGCCGTCGAGCGGCACGGGGTGAGCGAGGTGTGGCGGCCGCGGGCCCGCTGGCTCGCGTTCTGCCGTACGGAGGACGCGGGCCGGGTCTCCCCGCACCTGCTGGACCGCTTCCCGCTGCGCCTGGCGGTGCCCGACCTGCGGCTGCCCGCGGACCCGGTGGCCGCCTGGCGGGCCAGCGGCGTACGGCAGGCGCTCGTGCGGCTCGCGGCGCGCGCCGCAGCCGGCGGCAGGGCCTGTGGACCGCCGCTCGATGAGGGCGCCCTCGCCCGCGCGGCCGACCTGGCGCCGGGGGAGCGGCGAGCCGTCGCGCTGGCCCGGATCGCCCGCGCGCTGGCCGTACTCGGCGAGGCCCCCGCCCCGGCCACCACCGCGGAGCACGTCACCGAGGCGGCCCGCCTGATCGGGCTCGCGCCGGGCGGCGCCCACCGTCCCACGCCCGGCAGCCCCGAGGAGCCCGCCGAGCCGCCGCGCGACGAGCCCCTGCCGCCCGCGGAAGCGGCGCCCGCCCGCCCCCCGCGCGGCTCCGAGCCCGGCACCGCCACCCGCACCGCCGAACTGCCCGCACCCGGGCCGGAGGAGCCGCTCGGGCCGCTCGCCGACCACGCCCCCGACCCCCCGGGCGGCGACCCCTACCCGGAGGACGAGGCCGAGCCGCTGCGGGAGTTCGCGCCGCTGCGCGCGGCGTGGCGCCGCGACGCGGGCCCGGCGGCCGACCGCGGACCGGTCACCGGCATCCGCCGGGCCACCGACCTGCGGGACCTCGCGCTCGTGCCCACCGTCATCGAGGCGGCCAAGCACCAGTGGCTGCCCGGCCGCACCCGCCGCCGCGGCGACGGCGTCGTGATCAGCCCCGCCGACCTGCGCAGCCACGCCCGCGCCGTGGAACCCGAGCGGATGCTGGTGCTGCTGCTGGACCACACCAGCCGGCCCGAGTGGGAGTGGCCGCAGGCGCTCGCGCCCTACGTGCAGTGGGCGTACGCGGCCCGTGCGACCGTCGCCGTCGTCGAGGTCGGCGGCGCGTCGGCCGCCGACGAGCTGCGCGCGCAGACCTTCCACGCCCGCAACGTGCTCGACCCGCGGCTCGCCGAAGCGCTCTACCGGCCGCCGGGCCGGGCCACCCCGCTGGCCCACGGGCTGCTGCTGGCCGCCCAGTTGGTGCGCCGCGCGTTCCAGCAGCAGCCGACCGCGCTCGCCGAGGCGTGGCTGGTGGTGGTCAGCGACGGCCGCGGCAACGTACCGCTGCGCACCAGCCTCACCGGCCGGCACGACGGGCCGGTGGGCCGGCGCGGGGTGCAGGACGCGCTCGCCGCCGCGGGCCAGTTGGGCGCGCTGGGGCGGATGCGGCTGCACTGCGTCGTGCTGGACACCGGCGCGCAGCCGTACGCCGAGCTGCCGTTCGAGCTGGCCGACGCGCTCGGCGGGAGCGTGGTGGCCGGCCCCGGAACGCGGGGGGACGCCGATGCCGCCCTCTGACCGGATGCGGCGGGCCGCCGAATGGCTCACCGGAGGCCGCGCGGTGGGCCCGGGCAGCGGCCCGCGCAGCCCCCGGCCGGAACGGCTGCCCGCGCCCCGCCCGGCGCGGGCACCGGAGGCCGCCGTGCCCGACGGCGCGCCCGACGTGCTCGGCAGCGTCGCCGCCGACCCCACCGAACGGCTGCCGGACGGGCTCGCCCAACTCCGCGTGCAGCGGGTGCGATCCGGCGACGACGAGCCCGCCTACCTGCTCACCGGCGCCTGCGGCGGACCGCCCACCCGGCCGTACCTCTCGCGCGCGCCCCAACTGCCGCCCACGAACATCAACCTGGACCGGGTGCGCGCGGGCGGCGCCGTACCCAGCCAGTTCTACCGCGCCGTGCGCCACTGGTCGCACCGGCAGCGCCCGCTGGTCGGCTGGCTCAACGAGCAACGGGACCGGCACGGCACCGCGTTGCACCTGGTGATCTGGGACGACACCGCGTACGAGATCCCGTGGGAGATGCTGCTGCTCAACGACGACGGCGGCACCGGGCCCGACCTGCCGCTCGGCGCCGCCGTGCCGGTCGCGCGCTGGACCACCATCAGGGAACTCCAGCGCCCGCTGCTCGACGAACCCGCGCACTGCTCGGGACGGGTGGTCGGCTACTTCGACGAGCGGATGCGCCAGGACATCGGTGCCTTCTCGCCCTTCGAGCACGAACCGCACACCGACGTCGACGGGTTCCTCGACTGCCTCGACGAACGCCGCCGCGGGAACGGGCCGTCGGCCGCGCCCGGCACCCCGGACCGGACGGGCGGCGCGGCGGGGGAGTGCGGCGCCGCGCCCACCGGGCCCGGCGGCGCGCCTGACGCACCCGCCGCACCTGACGCACCCGCCGCACCCGGCGCGGACCCCGGGATCGGCCTGGTCTACATGGGCTGCCACGGCACCCACGGCAAGCGCATCGACGACCTGACGGCGGGCATGCTCACCTGGTACGAGATGGACGAGCCGGCGATGAGCGCGCTGCGCGGCGGCAGCGGGACGGGCGGCACCCTGGTGTGCCTCAACGTCTGCCACTCCGGCCGGCTGGTGGACAACAGGGGCGGCGGTGAGGACGCGTTGCGCGGCTTCTCCGAACTCTTCCTGCGCAAGGGCGCCAAGGCGTGCATCGCCACCCGCGGCGAGGTCGAGGAGACCGAGGCGCGGGCCCTGCTCGGGCACCTGGTCGAGCACGCCCGCCGCTCTCCGGACCAGCCGCTCGCCCACATGCTCCGCGACTTCCGGGCCCGCGCGGTCAAGGATCTGCCCCGCCAGATCCCGCGCACCCAGGAAGCCGGCGGCGGCCAGGACGTCGAAGCCCAGCGCCGCGTGCTCTCGCTGCTCCACCACTTCATGTACGTCTACTACGGCCACCCGCAGACCACCCTCCAACTCGCGCCCCGCCAACCGGGATCGGCGGCACCGTGAGCGGCGAGGGCGCGCGGCTGCGCGTCGAACCCGTCGTCGGCCGGCCCCGCGTCGCGGAGGCGGGCCGCGGCTACCTCGTCACCGTCGACCTGCGCAGCACCTGCGACCCCGACGCATGGCCGTACGAGCAGGAGGAGTTCGCCTTCGGGATCGCCCTGGACGGCAGCCCGCACCTGGTCTGCGAGGCGCTGGGACACCCGTCCGTGGTGCTGCACCGCTTCGGCGGCACCTACGGCCCGGCGCGGTTCGTGGTCACCGCGGGCGCCGAGCCGGGCCCCGCGCTGCTGCGGCTGTCGGTCTTCAACGCCCACGGGGTGCCGGTGCGTACGGCCGGGCTGCCGGTCGAGGTGGTGGCGGCGGGCACGGGACCGGCGGACGGCGCGACCGAGGGCGTCCCGCTGCGGGTGGCGGCGGGCGAGGGCGAGGGCGAGGCCGCGGGCGGCTACGGCGAAGGGGCTTACGGCGAAGGGCCGTACGGGGGGCTGACCCCGCCGCCGGTGGCCGCCGCGCCCGAGACGGCACCCGAGCCCGCACCCGACGCCGAACCCGAGCCGGACACCGGCCCCGAGCCGGAACCCGATGCCGAGCCCGCCCCCGCCCCCGACGACGCCCCGCACTCGCGCGTCACCATCAGCTACGCCGGCACCGACCGGCCCTGGGCGGTGTGGATCGCCCACCGCCTCGAACGCCAGGACGTCCAGGTGTCGATGCAGCGCTGGGACGTCGCCGCCGGCGCCGCCGGTGCCGCCGTCGAGCAGGGGCTGCGCGACCTGCTGCTGTCCGGGGGCCGGGTGCTGGTGGTGGTCAGCGAGTGGTACTTCCGGCTGGGCCCGCGTGACCCGGACGAGTGGAACTCGGCGCTGCGCGCGGTGATGCCGGACCACAGCGACCGCTTCGCCGCGGTCCGCGTCACCGCCGCGGAACTGCCCGCGGCAGCAGACCTGTTGGGGGTCGTGGACCTGCGGGACATGGACGAGGTCGAGGCGGAGCGGCGGGTGCTGGCCCGGCTGGGCGTCCCGTCGCGGCGCACGTCGCCCGACGACACCCTCGGCGGCTCGGGCGGCTGGGGCGCCCCGCGCTTCCCGCTGCGGCCGCCCGCGGTCTGGGGCGGGGTGCCGCGCCGCAACTCCCGCTTCACCGGCCGCGAGGACGTGCTCGCCCTGCTCCACCGCCGGCTCACCGAGGCCCCGCCGGGCGCGGCGGTCAGCGCGCTCATCGGCCTGTCCGGCGTCGGCAAGACCCACGTCGCCGCCGAGTACGTCCACCGCTTCGCCGGCGAGTACGACGTGGTGTGGTGGGTGCGGGCCAGTGAACGCGGCGGCCTGCGCGAGCAGTTGGCCGGCCTGGCCCCCGTCCTCGGCCTGGTCACCGGGCGGGAGTACGGCGAGCGGCTGCGCGCGGTGCGGGACGCGCTGCGCCGGGGGGACCCGTACTTCCGCTGGCTGGTGGTGCTGGACGGCGCCGACCAGCCCGAGGAGGTCCACGACCTGGTGCCGACGGGGCCGGGGCATGTGCTGATCACCTCGCAGAACCGGGAGTGGGGCGAGCACAACAGCGCGCTGATCGAGGTGCCGGTCTACGACCGCGACGAGTCGGTGGCGTTCGTGCGCCGCCGCGCGCCCCGGCTCGACCTCGCCGACGCGGACAAACTCGCCGACGCGCTGGGCGACCTGGCGCTGGCATTGGACCAGAGTGCGGGCGCGCTCGACGACTCGAACATGCCGGTCGACGAGTACATCGGGATGCTGCGCCGCGGCGCGGACGTGGAGTCGGGCCTGAAGATCTCCGCGGACTTCCGGATGACGTACTTCGGAGCGTTCTCGATCGTGCTCGACCGGCTGCGCGAGGACACGCCGGAGGCCGTCGACCTGCTGCGGCTGTGCGTGTTCTTCGCGCCGGGGCCGGTCCCGGTCCGGCTGCTGCGCGACCTGCCGGACCGCGGCGCGACCGGCGACGGCATCGCCCCCGAACTCGCCTGGCTGACCACGGACCCCGAGCGGTGGGACGCGGCGATCGGCAAGCTCGTCCAGTGGTCGGTGATCCAGTCCGACCCGCCGGACACCGACAGCGAGGAGCCGGCCGGCGCCGCCGAGGTCATCCAGATGCACCGGCTGGTCTACCAGGCGGTACGGGCCGACATGCCGCCGGAGATCCGCGACCGCTACGCCGGGGTGGTCCGGGACGCGCTGGTCGCCGCCGACCCCGGCCGCCCCAACGAGCCCGCCCGGTGGCTGCGTTACGCCGAGATCGTGCCGCACCTGGCGGCGTCCGGCGCCCTGGAGTCCGCCGATCCGGCCGTCCAGACCACCGTGATCCGCTGCCTGCGCTACCTGTTCCTGTCCGGCGAGTACGGCGCCGGCCTGCGTATCGCCAGCCGCGCCAACGAGCACTGGCCGCAACTGCTCGACCCCGGTGACGCCCGGCTGTGGGATCTCGCCCACAACCGCGCCAACCTGCTGCGCGCGCTGGGCGAGTACACCGAGAGCGAGGCCCTGGACCGGGACGCCTACGAACGGCTGCGGGCCGACCGCGGCGACGCCGACCTGCTGGTGCTGCGCGCGGCCGGCAGCCTCGCCGCCGACCTGCGCCACCTCGGGCAGTACCGCGAGGCGCTGGACTTCGCCGAGCTGGTGCGCACCGGCTACGCCCGGATCGGCGACGAGGCGGGGGAGTTGACCGCACAGAACAACACCGCCGTCACCTTCCGCCTGCTCGGCCGCTACGGCGACGCGCTGGCCCTGGACGCGCGGACCCTGGACGCGCAGCGGGCCCGGCTGGGCGCCCGCCACTCCCGCGCCCTGTCGTCGGAGGACTCCTACGCCCACGACCTGCGCCTGCTCGGCCGGTTCGAGGAGGCGCTGCGGGTCCAGGAGGGCAACTGCGCCCAGCACGCGGAGGTGTTGGGCCCGGACAACCCGCAGTCGCTGCGGGCCGAGCACAACCTCGCGGAGTGCCAGGGCCAGGCCGGCGACGGGCCGAGGGCGTGCGCGACGCTCGGGCGGCTGATGAACCGGTGCGAGCGGGTGCTCGGCGACACCGACCCGCTGACGCTGCGGGTGGCCGCGTCGTACTCCTGCTACGAGCGCGAGCACGGCGACCTGGACCGGGCCCACGAGCTGGCCGCCGCCGTACTGGCCCGCTACCGGGGGCAGTTGGGCGACGGGCACGCCTACACCGCGGGCGCTCTCGCCAACCACGCGCTGGTGCTGCGGGTGGCGGGGGAGCGGGAGGAGGCGTGCGAGCAGGCCGAGGCCGCGCTGGCGGCGATGGCGCGGGCGGTCGGCGCCGGGCACCCCTGGACGGTCGGCTGCGCCCTGAACGCCGCCGTCGCGCAGGGGGAGACCGGCGACCCGGCCGCGGTCGGGACCGCCCAGGACGCGGCCGCCCGCGCCGAACAGGCCCTCGGCGCCGCCCACCCGCTGGCCGTGCTGTGCCGGCTGGCGCACGCCGCCGCCCTGCGCCACGCGGGCCGCGCCGACGCGGCGGACGCCCTCGACCAGGAGGCCCTGCGCGCCCTCACCGGCGCCCTGGGGCCCGGCCACCCGCGCGCGGCGGCGGCCAGGGCCCGCGCCCTGCCGTTCTGGGACTTCGAGCCGTTCAGCGCGTAGTCCCGCAGGCCCGCAGTCCCGTAGCCCCGCAGTCCCGCAGGCCCGCAGTCGTGTCGGCGCGCAGGCGCGGCCACCGCGACGGCCGACGGCCCCGTGCCCGGGAAGGGCAGGGGGCCGCCGGCCGTCAGGTGCGGGCGGCTGCGCGGAACCGGAGGGACCGCGCGGCCGCCGCCGGTCAGATCTCGAAGACCTCGCTGACCAGGTTCTGCTGCTGCTCCTGGTGCCGCTTCGCCGAACCCACCGCGGGCGACGACGAGGACGGCCGCGAGACGCGGCGCAGCCGGTCCGCGTTGTCCGGAGCGGCGCCCAGCACCAGGTCGAGGTGGTCGATCAGGTTCAGCGCGATGAACGGCCACGCGCCCTGGTTGGCCGGCTCCTCCTGGGCCCAGACGAACTTCTGCGCCTTGGTGAAGGGCGCCAGCGCCTGCTGGATCTCCGCACCGGGCAGCGGGTAGAGCCGCTCGATCCGGATGATGGCCACGTCGCCCGCACCGCGCTTGTCCCGCTCGGCGATCAGGTCGTAGTAGACCTTGCCGGTGCAGAAGACGACCTTGCGGACCTCTTCCGGCTTCACCGTGGTGTCACCGATCACCGGCTGGAACTGGCCGGTGGTGAAGTCCTCGGCCTTCGACGCCGCCGCCTTCAGCCGCAGCATCGACTTCGGGGTGAAGACGATCAGCGGCTTGTGGTGCGGGTTGTGCACCTGCCAGCGCAGCAGGTGGAAGTAGTTCGCCGGGGTGGTCGGGAACGCGACGGTCATGTTGTTCTGCGCGCACAGCTGGAGGTAGCGCTCGATCCGGGCCGAGGAGTGGTCCGGGCCCTGGCCCTCGTAGCCGTGCGGCAGCAGCAGCGTGACGCCGGAGGTCTGGCCCCACTTCTGCTCGGCCGCCGAGATGTACTCGTCGATGATCGAGGAGGCGCCGTTGGCGAAGTCGCCGAACTGGGCCTCCCACATCACCAGCGACTCCGGGCGGGCCAGCGAGTAGCCGTACTCGAAGCCCATCGCGGCGTACTCGCTGAGCAGCGAGTCGTACACGTTGTAGCGGGCCTGGTCCTCCGACAGGTACAGCAGCGGGGTGTAGTCCTCGCCGGTCACCCGGTCGATGAGCACCGCGTGCCGCTGGCCGAAGGTGCCGCGCCGGGAGTCCTGGCCGGCCAGCCGGACCGGGGTGCCCTCCAGCAGCAGCGAGCCGATCGCCAGCGTCTCGCCCATGCCCCAGTCGATGGTGCCGTCCTCGACCATGGCCGCCCGGCGCTGCAGCTGCGGCAGCAGCCGCGGGTGCACCGTGACGTGGTCGGGGATGTTCACCTGGGACTCGGCGATCCGCTTGACGACCTCGCTGGAGACCGCGGTCGGCACCGCGACCGGGAACTCGGCCTGGTTGTCCTGGCTCGGGCTCTCCGGCGGCGCGGCGACGGCCTCGCGCACCTCGGTGAAGACCTTCTCCAGCTGGCCCTGGTAGTCCTGCAGCGCCTGCTCGGCCTCTTCCAGGGTGATGTCGCCACGGCCGATCAGCGACTCGGTGTAGAGCTTGCGCACCGAGCGCTTCTTGTCGATCAGGTCGTACATCAGCGGCTGGGTGAAGGCCGGGTTGTCGGACTCGTTGTGGCCGCGGCGGCGGTAGCAGATCAGGTCGATCACGACGTCCTTGTTGAACGCCTGCCGGAACTCGAAGGCCAGCCGCGCCACGCGGACCACGGCCTCCGGGTCGTCGCCGTTGACGTGGAAGATCGGCGCCTCGATCATCCGGGCCACGTCGGTGCTGTACATCGACGAGCGCGCGGACTCCGGGGCGGCGGTGAAGCCGACCTGGTTGTTGATCACCACGTGCACGGTGCCACCGGTGCGGTAGCCGCGCAGCTGCGACATGTTGAGCGTCTCGGCCACCACGCCCTGGCCGGCGAAGGCCGCGTCGCCGTGCAGCGCGACCGGCAGCACCGTGAAGTCGGTGCCGGCCTTGTTGATGACGTCCTGCTTGGCGCGGGCGATGCCCTCGATGACCGGGTCGACGGTCTCCAGGTGCGAGGGGTTCGCGGCGAGCGAGACGTTGATCTGCTCGCCGTCCAGGCCGGTGAAGTTGCCCTCGGCGCCCAGGTGGTACTTCACGTCGCCGGAGCCGTGCATCGACTTCGGGTCGAGGTTGCCCTCGAACTCGCGGAAGATCTGCGCGTACGACTTGCCGACGATGTTCGCCAGGACGTTCAGCCGGCCGCGGTGGGCCATGCCGATGATGACCTCGTCCAGCCGGGACTCGGCGGCCGCGTCCAGCACCGCGTCCAGCAGCGGGATGACCGACTCGCCGCCCTCCAGCGAGAACCGCTTCTGGCCGACGTACTTGGTCTGCAGGAACGTCTCGAACGCCTCGGCGGCGTTCAGCCGGCGGAGGATGCGCAGCTGCTCCTCGCGCTCGGGCTTGGCGTGCGGGCGCTCGATCCGGTCCTGGATCCACTTGCGCTGCTTGGGGTCCTGGATGTGCATGTACTCGACGCCGACGGTCCGGCAGTACGAGTCGCGCAGCACGCCGAGGATGTCGCGCAGCTTCATCAGGGACTTGCCGGCGAAGCCGCCGACCGCGAACTCCCGCTCCAGGTCCCACAGGGTCAGCCCGTGCTCCAGGACGTCCAGGTCCGGGTGCTTGCGCTGGCGGTACTCCAGCGGGTCGGTGTCGGCCATCACGTGGCCGCGCACCCGGTAGGAGTGGATCAGCTCGAAGACCCGGGCGGCCTTGGTGACGTCGTCGTCGTGCGCGGTGTCGATGTCGGTGCGCCACCGCACCGGCTCGTACGGGATGCGCAGCGCGGCGAAGATGTCGTCGAAGAAGTCGTTCTCGCCGAGCAGCAGCTGGCTCATGATCCGCAGGAACTCGCCGGAGGCGGCGCCCTGGATCACCCGGTGGTCGTAGGTGCTGGTCAGCGTCATGACCTTGGAGATGCCCAGCTTGTTCAGGGTGTCCTGCGAGGTGCCCTGGAACTCGGCCGGGTAGTCCATGGAGCCGACGCCGAGGATCATCGACTGGCCGGGCATCAGACGCGGCACCGAGTGCACGGTGCCCAGCCCGCCGGGGTTGGTCAGCGACGCGGTGACGCCGGAGAAGTCGTCCATGGTGAGCTTGCCCGAGCGGGCCCGGCGCACGATGTCCTCGTACGCCTGCCAGAACTCGAAGAAGTTCAGCGTCTCGGCCTTCTTGATGGCCGCGACCACGAGCTGGCGGTCACCGTTCGGCTTCACCAGGTCGATGGCCAGGCCCAGGTTGACGTGCTCGGGCTTGACCAGCGTCGGCTTGCCGTCCTTCAGCGCGAAGGAGTGGTTCATCGCCGGCATCGTCTTCAGCGCCTGCACCATGGCGTAGCCGATGAGGTGGGTGAAGGAGACCTTCCCGCCCCGGGCCCGCTTGAGGTGGTTGTTGATGACGATGCGGTTGTCGAAGAGCAGCTTCACCGGGATCGCCCGCACCGAGGTGGCGGTGGGCAGCTCCAGGGAGGCGTTCATGTTCTTCGCCACGGCGGCGGCCGGGCCGCGCAGCGGCACGTACTCCGTCTCGGCGGCGGCGGGCGCCGCGGCCGGGGCGGCGGCGGGCTTGGCCGCGGGGGCCGGCGCCGCGGGCTGCGCCGCGGGAGCGGGCTGAGCCGGGGCGGGAGCCTGCGCGGCCGGCTTGGCGGCGGCCGGGGCCGGCGGGGCCGGAGCGGCGGGCGCGGCGGGGGTCGCCGGCGCGGTAGGAGCCGCCGGAGCCGGGGCAGGCGCCGCGGCGGCCTGCGGGCCGGCAGGCGCGGAAGGAGGCGTGGAACCGGGCACGCCCGCGCTGGCGCGGGCGGCGGCGCCCGAGGCACCGCCCTGGCCCGCGGGAGCGGCCGGAGCGGCGGAGCCGTCCGGCTTGTAGTCGGCGAAGAAGTCCCACCAGGCTCGGTCTACCGAGTTCGGGTCCTGGAGGTACTGCTGGTAGATCTCGTCCACGAGCCACTCATTCGGGCCGAAACCCGCTGCGGGGCCCTCGCCCTGCGCTTCGTGGTCGGTGGAGACACTAGAGCTATTGGGGGACTGTGGCGACACGGCGGCAACCGCCCTCTTCCGCTTCACAAGATGGTGGACAGCGGGAATAAAGGCTACGCCTACCTGACCCGTTCACGCAGTTTAGGGGGCCAGTCGTCGCGCAAGTCACACCCGAAGACTGGTTTCGGGACGGATCGTGGCGGGAAAGTGGTCCCTCTTGTGGGTTCGCCGGGCCAGTGGTCTATGCCATCCGCCCGGTCTGCGGCGGCGTCGCACGTCACCGCCATGCCGCCGCGTCAACGCGGCTGCGGCGGCATCCCCGGGAGGGTGACGTGGATGCGGCAGCCACGCGGGGATTCGGCCACCTCGATCCGGCCACCGTGCAGATCCACCGCCCAGCGGGCGATCGCCAGGCCGAGACCGGTGCCGCCGTCCGTGCCCGGATGTGAGCCCCGGTGGAAGCGGTCGAAGACCCGGACCCGGTCCGCCTCGGGGATGCCCGGGCCCTCGTCGCGCACCTCCAGGTCCAGGCTGCCCGGTGCCGACCCGCCGCGGGCCCGCACGGTGACCCGGCCGCCGGGCGGGCTGTGCTTCATCGCGTTGTCCACCAGGTTCGCCACCACCTGGTGCAGCCGCTCCCCGTCGGCGTACGCCACCAGCTCCGGCGGCGACACGTCCAGGTGCAGCGGCACGTCCGCGCGGGCCCGGGTGAGGGTGCCGCCGGCCTTGCCGCGGTCGGCGCCCAGGCTGGCGGTCTTCAGCACCGCCGACAGGTACGGCCACACCTCGAACCGCTTGGCGTCCAGCCGCACCGCCCCGCTGTCCAGCCGGGACAGGTCGAGCAGCTGGCTGACCAGCTTGCCCAGCCGCTCGGTCTGCTGCAGGGCCAGCCGCATGGTCTCCGGGTCGGCGGCCGAGACGCCGTCCACCACGTTCTCCAGCACCGCGCGCAGCGCCGCGATCGGCGTCCGCAGCTCATGTGAGACATTCGCCACCAGCTCCTTGCGGTGCCGGTCCACGGCGGCCAGGTCGGCGGCCATCCGGTTGAAGGTCTCGGCGAGCTCGCCCACCTCGTCGCGGCGCACCCGGGCCACCCGGCGGGTGTAGTCGCCGCCCGCCATCGCCCGCGCCACCGCGGTCATCTCGCGCAGCGGCGCGGTCAGGTTGGTGGCGACGATCTGCGTGATCAGCAGCGAGGCGATGATCGAGAAGATCGTGATCACCCGGATCTCGGTCCGCGAGTGGATCGCCAGCGTCACCAGCAGCGTGGTGATCATCACGGAGGCGATCACCAGCGCCTGCAGCGCCGCCTTGATCGAGCGGGTCGGGTCCCAGGGCCGCAGCGCCTCCCACAACTGCCGCAGCCACCCGCGGACCACCTGCCGGCCGCGCAGCACGACCGCCGGCACCCTGCCCCGGGCCGGTCCCGAGCCGCTCAGGGCCCGCGCCGGGTTCCGGGTGCGCGCAGGGTCCCCGGTGGGCCCCTGGCTCATGGCGCCGGGTTCTCCAGCGCGTAGCCCACGCCGTGCACGGTACGAATCCGCTCGGCGCCGATCTTGCGGCGCAGCGCCTTGACGTGGCTGTCCACGGTGCGGGTGCCGGACGCGTCGGTCCAGTCCCACACCTCGGCGAGCAACTGCTCGCGGGAGAGCACCGCCCGGGGCTGGTGGGCCAGGCACACCAGCAGTTCGAACTCGGTCGGGGTCAGGTGCACGTCGCTGCCGCCGACCCGGACCCGGCGCTGGGTGTGGTCGATCTCCAGGTCGCCCAGGTGGATGCTGGCGCCCCGGACGGTGGAGGCCGCGTCGGCGGCCCGCTCCACCCGGCGCAGCAGGACGTGCACCCGCGCGGCCAGTTCGCGCATGGAGAACGGTTTGGTCATGTAGTCGTCGGCGCCGACGCCGAGGCCGACCAGCATGTCCGTCTCGTCGTCGCGCGCGGTGAGCATCAGCACCGGAACGGGCCGGTCGGCCTGCACCCGCCGGCAGACCTCCAGCCCGTCGTACCCGGGTAGCATCACGTCGAGCACCAGCAGGTCGGGTTGCCAGGCGTGGGCCGCGTCGACCGCGGACGGCCCGTCGCCCGCGGTGCGGACCTGGAACCCCTCGGCCTGGAGGCGGGCCGCGATGGCCTGAACTATCGTCTGGTCGTCCTCGACCACCAGAACCCGGCGCTGCGCGCCTGTTGTCTGTGCGCTGTCCACTTCCGCTTCCGCCCCACAAGCTCGTCCGTTACCGGCAGCGTACGGGGCGGGCCGCTGCCCTGACTATGACGCCTTCACGCCTTGACGGCTACATGCACCACATCGGGCACGCCACGCGCGACCGGAACCTCAAGGCTGCGCACCCCGGTGTACCCCGCCCCCTTGAGTGCGGTCTCGAAGGCGGCCGAGGGCTGCGCGGACCACACGGCCAGGACACCGCCGGGGCTGAGCAGCTCCCGGCAGTCGTCGAGGCCGCTGGGACTGTAGAGACTGCCGTTGTTGTCGGTGACTGTCCAGTCCGGGCCGTTGTCGATGTCCAGACAGAGCGCGTCGTAGCTGCCGGCGGGCGGGCGCGCGCCTGCGCCGGCGGGCTCCGTACCGGACCGCTCGCCGGGCGCCGTCCGCAGGTAGGCCGGCAGGTCCGCGGTGATCAGCCGCACCCGCGGGTCGTCCAGCGCGCCGTCGGTGTGCGCCGCGAAGTGGCCGGCCCGGTGCCAGTCGATCACCGCCTGCTCCCGCTCGACCACGTCGATCCGCGCCCAGCGCGGTTGGCCGGCGGCCTGGGCCAGCGAGAAGCCGACGCCGAGCCCGCCGATCAGCACGCTCGGCCGGTCCCGGCCGGCCGGCAGCGCGTCCAGCGCCACGTCGACCAGCAGCCGCTCCGAGCGGCCGTCGGAGGTGTCCATCAGGAAGGTGCCGTTGGCGATGATCTCCAGGTGCGCGCCGCGCCGGCGCAGCACCGCCTCCCCGTACGGGCCGTCGCGCCGGTCCAGCACGACCGGTCCTTCGCCGGTCAGGAGGCCGGGACCAGGGGTCGGGAAGCGCGGGTCACGCGTGTTCAAAGCCGCCATGACCCCATTTTGACGGACCCGCGGCAAACCCATGGCCGGACGTCGGCCGCCGCGCCATCGGGCGTTCAACTCCCGTACCGGAGGACTTCCGTTGTTCTGTGCCCGCAGATGGTCCGGGCCCCTGGGGCGCGGCGTAGGTTCCGGCCATGTCGCCCATTCTGAACAGCCCGATGGCCAAGCGGCTCCTGCGCCCTGCCACGACGCTCGTCGACCAGCGCGTCCAGCGCCCCGTCTCCCGGCTGCGCAAGGAACTGGACGCCCTGCGGCGGGAGGTGAAGGAGCTGGAGCAACTGCGCCGGCAGGTCGGCGAGCTGCGCGGCCAGGAGTACGCGGTCGGGCTGCTCTTCGACCGCACCGGCCGCAGCGGCCCCCGGCTGCCCACCGCGGCGCAGATCGACACGCTGGTGGCCGAGGTGGCGAAGGTCAGCGGGACCGACCCGAAGGCGGCCCGGCGCAACGTGACGGTCGCGTTCCGCAACGTGATCGCGCTGGAGGCGCTGGCGGTGGGCCGGCTCGCCGGCTCCACCCAGAACGTCTGCGGCAAGCTCGCCACGGTGCCGCTGCTCGACCCGCCCAACGCGGAGGTGCTGGAGATCGGCACGCTGTACGGGCTCTTCTCGGCGACGATGCTGCGGATGCTGCACCGCGCGGGGATAGAGCCCGAGCTGACGATCGTGGACCCGCTGGTCGGTACGCAGCTCCAGCCGGGCGGGCTGGAGGGCCTCGACCCCACGGGTACGCCGGTCCGGCTCGACGTGGTCCGGGCGAACCTGGCGCTCGGGGGGAAGGCGGGTGAGCGGGCCCGGGTGCAGGTCGGCTTCTCCGGCGACCCCGACGTGCGCGCGGCGGTCTCCGACCGCGAGTACGGCGTGATCGTCATCGACGGGGACCACTCCGCGCAGGGCGTCACCGAGGACCTCGAGTGGGCCGAGACCATCGCGGCCCCGGGCGCCGTCGTGGTCCTCGACGACTACGGCGACAACAAGTGGGCCGGCGTCCAGGAGGGCGCGGACGCCTACCTCGCCGGCTCCACCCGTTTCGACCTGGTCGGACGCGTTTCCACCTCGGCGTTTCTGCGGGCGCGGGACTGACCCACCGGGGTGCCCCCTTCTGTCGGCTCCGGGACCACCCGCCGGTGGGGGGTTGCGCCCGCCGTTCCCCGGGCCCCTGGATTCGTGACGGCTCTTCCGCGAAAAGAGCGTTGTCGCAGGCTCGGGGGGTACGGGGATGCCCCCGGAGGGGCCGCACCTGTGGATTTCGGGATCTTGCGCCCGGTGGCCTGCTGAGCGCGCAGTTCCCCGCGCCCCTGGGGGTGGTTGCTCGCCGCGGAGAAGCCGCACCAATTCCAGGGGCGCGGGGAACTGCGCGACCAGCCCACCACCGGCCGCAAGGTCCCGGAGCCGACGGGAACCCCCCTCCCGGGGGGCGCGGGGTGCCCTGATCGCTCAGGGCGAACGTGGGGCCGGGAACACGGGCGGAGCCCTTTGCATTGAGTCAGGTGTACTCAACTTGCTTGCAAAGGGAGCGATCATGGCGTTTGAGCCGAAGAGTTCCAACCTCACCCTCCCCGTACTGCCGCTCGACGGCGAGGTCGTGCTGCCCGGCATGGTCGTACCGCTCGACCTGACGGACAGCGAAGTGCGGGCCGCGGTGGAGGCCGCCCAGGCGGCCCACACCGGGGACGCGCCGGGCAAACCCCGCGTGCTCCTGGTGCCGAGGGTCGATGGGAATTACGCGGCCGTGGGCACCCTCGGGACGGTCGAGCAGGTCGGGCGGCTGTCCGACGGCGACCCCGGCGCGGTGATCAAGGGCCGCTCGCGGGTGCGGATCGGCGCGGGTACGACCGGACCGGGTGCGGCCTTGTGGGTGGAGGGCACCGTGGTGGAGGAGCCCGCGCCGCAGGGGGCGCCGGGCACCGTGGCCGAGCTGATGAAGGAGTACAAGGCGCTCGCCACCAGCTGGCTGCGCAAGCGCGGCGCCTGGCAGGTGGTCGACCGCGTGCAGCAGATCGACGACGCCGGGCAGCTCGCCGACAACTCCGGCTACTCCCCGTTCCTGAGCGTGGAGCAGCGCGTGGAGCTGCTGGAGACCGCCGACCCGGTGGCCCGGCTGAAGCTCGCCACGCAGTGGCTGCGCGACCACCTCGCCGAGCAGGACGTCGCCGAGACGATCCGCAAGGACGTCCAGGAGGGCATGGAGAAGCAGCAGCGCGAGTTCCTGCTCCGCCAGCAACTGGAGGCGGTCCGCAAGGAGCTGGCCGAGCTGAACGGCGACCCCGACAACGAGACGGACGACTACCGGGTCCGGGTGGAGTCCGCCGACCTGCCCGAGAAGGTCCGCGAGGCAGCCCTGAAGGAGGTCGAGAAGCTGGAGCGCTCCTCGGACGCCTCCCCGGAGGGCTCGTGGATCAGGACCTGGCTGGACACCGTTCTCGAACTGCCGTGGAACACCACCACCGAGGACACCTACGACGTCGCGGGCGCACGGGCCGTGCTGGACGCGGACCACTCCGGCCTCGACGACGTGAAGGAGCGGATCACCGAGTACCTGGCGGTCCGCAAGCGCCGGGCCGACCGCGGTCTCGGCGTGGTCGGCGGTCGTCGCGGCGGCGCGGTCCTGGCGCTGGTCGGGCCGCCCGGGGTCGGAAAGACCTCGCTCGGCGAGTCCGTGGCCCGCGCGATGGGCCGCGAGTTCGTCCGGGTGGCGCTCGGCGGCGTCCGCGACGAGGCCGAGATCCGCGGCCACCGCAGGACGTACGTGGGCGCGCTGCCCGGCCGGATCGTGCGCGCGATCAAGGAGGCCGGGTCGATGAACCCGGTGGTGCTGCTCGACGAGGTCGACAAGGTCGGCTCGGACTACCGGGGCGACCCGGCGGCCGCGCTGCTCGAAGTCCTCGACCCGGCGCAGAACCACACCTTCCGCGACCACTACCTGGAGGTCGAACTCGACCTGTCCGACGTGGTGTTCCTGGCCACCGCCAACGTGCTGGAGGCCATCCCCGAGCCGCTGCTGGACCGGATGGAGCTGGTCCGGCTCGACGGCTACACCGAGGACGAGAAGGTCGTCATCGCCCGCGACCACCTGCTGCCCCGCCAGCTGGAGCGCGCGGGCCTGGCCGCCGACGAGGTGAGCCTGGACGAGGACGCGCTGCGCCGGCTGGCCGGCGAGTACACCCGCGAGGCGGGCGTGCGGAACCTGGAGCGGACCGTGGCGCGCCTGCTGCGGAAGATCGCCGCGCAGCACGAACTGGGCGACCGGGAACTGCCGTTCGCGGTCGGCCCGGGCGACCTGCGGGCCCTGATCGGCCGGCCGCACCACGTGCCCGAGGCCGCGCAGGACCCGGAGGAGCGGCGTACCGCCGTACCGGGCGTGGCCACCGGCCTCGCGGTCACCGGCGCGGGCGGCGACGTGCTCTACATCGAGGCGTCGCTGGCCGACCCGGAGACCGGCGGGTCCGGGCTCCAGCTCACCGGCCAGCTCGGTGACGTGATGAAGGAGTCCGCGCAGATCGCGCTCTCCTTCCTGCGCTCGCGCGGCGCGGAACTGGAGCTGCCCGTCGGCGACCTCAAGGACCGCGGCGTCCACCTGCACGTGCCGGCCGGCGCCGTGCCCAAGGACGGCCCGAGCGCGGGTGTCACCATGACCACCGCCCTCGCGTCCCTGCTGTCCGGCCGCCGGGTCCGTACCGACGTCGCCATGACCGGTGAGGTGTCCCTGACCGGCCGGGTGTTGCCCATCGGCGGGGTCAAGCAGAAGCTGCTGGCCGCGCACCGCGCCGGGATCACCACCGTGGTGATTCCCAAGCGCAACGAGGCCGACCTCGACGACGTCCCCGCGGAGATCCTCGGCGTGCTCGACGTCCACCCGGTCAGCGACGTCCGCCAGGTGCTGGCGCTGGCCTTGGAGCCGGCGGAGGCGGACACCCCCGCCGAGGAGGTCCCGATCGCCGCGTGACCACCTTCCGGTGGTGGGTTGCGCCCCGCCGCCGCGGTTGCTCGCCGTTCCCGGCCGCAGGCCGGTGGCCTGCCGAGCGCGCGGTTCCCCTCGCCCCTGTTGGTGCGGCTCCCTCCGCGAGGAGGGAGCCGCACCTGTCACGGGGCGCGTGGGGTACCTCCCCGCTAGCCGTTCGCGAGAGCCTGGAGCCCGGAGATCGGGCCGTTGAAGTAGTCCTGGTCACCGGGGAACGTGCCGGAGTCGGCGTGCTGCCAGAACGTGTAGAAGCCGTAGCCGCCCGGCAGGGTCCCCGCGCTGGAGGAGTACTTGGCGATCCAGAACGGGCTGGTGGTCGCGAACCCGCTGTTGTTGCCGGTGCAGGTCGACCACCAGTCGTAGGTCGAGTAGATGACCGGGTAGACGCCTTCCTTGGCGTGGTACTCGTTGGCGAACGCGTGAATCCAGCTCACCATGCTGGCCTGGCTGAGGCCGTAGCAGGTGGCGCCGTAAGGGTTGTACTCGATGTCCAGCGCGCCCGGCAGGGTCTTGCCGTCGGCCGACCAGCCGCCGCCGTGCGCGATGAAGTAGTCCGCCTGCGTCGCGCCGCCGGAGGTGTCCGGCGTGGCGAAGTGGTACGACCCGCGGATCATGCCGACGTTGTAGGAACCGTTGTACTGCTGGGCGAAGTCGGGGTTCGTGTACGAGGTGCTCTCGGTCGCCTTGATGTACGCGAACTTGCCGCCGTTCGCCCACGCGGTCGCCCAGTTGACGCTGCCCTGGTAGGCGGAGACGTCCATGCCGGGGGTCTGGGTCACCATCGGGGAGACGGTGCCGGACGTGGCCGAGCCGTGCGCGCTGGAGCCCTCGTGCGCCGCGACGGTCGAGCCCATCCAGTCCAGTTCCGGGTGGGTGAGGTGGCCGGCGCTCGGACCGGTGCCGGTCGCGGTCGCCGCATGGGCCGCGCCGGGAGCGGTGAACGCCAGGGTGAGGAGGGAGACGATCAGGCCGGCGAGAACCGCGAGCCGGGTTCTGGCCGAGCCGTTGCCGTGCACGACGGAGAAGACTCCGTGGGACATGCGTGCCTCCAGGAGGGGCAGGTGGGGGACTCGCATGACCATGGTGTGGTCATGACAGAACTGACGGTACGTTGGGCGCTACGCGCGTGGAAAGAGGGACCGGTAACCGCCGTTGGTCTACGCCTGCGAAATACTTGACGTGCTGCGGAAACCACCGTCTGTGAAGAAAACTTTCAGCCGTTGAAAGCGGGGCCCCTGTGACCCAAGCGAACCGCGCCGCGTGCGATGCCGGCGGCACGGGCGGAACGGAGCCGCCCGGCGACGGCGTGGCGGGCGCGCTGGAGCGCGAGTTGACCGTGCTCTTCCGCCGGGCCAGGGCCGCCTCCGGCGACCTGGCCCGCGCGGTGCACCCTGGCCTGGAAGCCGCGGCCTACGGCATCCTGGTCCGGCTGGACGAGGTCGAGCCCGAGCGGGCCACCGACCTGGCGGCGTACTTCGGCGTCGGCAAGGCCACCATGAGCCGGCAGTTGCGCGCGATGGAGGACCTGGGGCTGGTCGCCCGCGAACCCGACCCCGCCGACGGCCGCGCCTACCTGATGCGGCTGACCGGCGAGGGCCGGGAGCGGTTCGCCCGGGTGCGGCGGCTGCGCCGCGAGCGCTACCTCGGGCAGCTCGCCGCCTGGGACCCCAGCGACGTGGCCGAACTCGCCCGCCTCCTGCACCGCCTCAACGCCACGCAGTCCGGGTAGCGCGCGGGCCGGTCGCCCCCCGGGCGGCGCCGACCGGCCCGCCCCGCCGGGGGCGGCTGCGGGCTCTCGCCCGGGAGGTGCTGCGGGCCTCGCTCGTACGTGGCTGTGGGTGCTCGCCCGGGAGGTGCTGCGGGCCCCGCTCGTACGTGGCTGCGGGCCTCGCCCGTACGCGGCTGCGGACCCTCGCCCGTACGCGGCTATGGGTGCTCGCCCGGGACGTGGCTGCGGACCCCCGCCCGTACGCGGCTATGGGTGCTCGCCCGGGACGTGGCTACGGGCCCCGCTCGTACGTGGTTGCGGGTTCTCGCCCGGGACGCGGCTGCGGACCCCCGCTCGTACGTGGCTGCGGGCCCCCGCCCGTGCCGGGCTACAGCTCGATCAGTACGGCTGTCGCGTCGTCGTGCTGCTTGCCGGGCGGCGGCTGCTCGGTCTCCAGCGCGCGCACCCGGGCGAACAGCCGCTCCGGGCCCGCCTTGCGCAGCAGCGCGAAGGTGCCCGCCCAGTCGTCCACGGCGTAGTACTCCACCGCGCGGGTGGCGCCGTCGGTGAGCGCGGCCAGCGCGGTGACGTCGGCGCGCGGCAGCCGGCCGGTCACGGCGCGGGTCGCCGCCGACGGGTCGGCCGCGGCCGTGAAGAAGCCGCCCTCCTGGTTCCGCAGCGGCCCGACCCGCACCCCGGTCGCCCGCAGCCGGTCGATCCGGTCGTCCAGGACCGCCGTCACCACCCCTGCGGTGTCCTCGACCAGCAGCACCGAGTCGGACAGCACCAGGTACTCCACGTCCGCCTCGTCCCAGCGGGCGACGACCACCGTGGCCTGCGGCGTCAGCGGGTGAGAAAGATCACAAGTGCCGCGGTGCGCCTCGGCGGTCCGCGCGATCGCGTCGGCCAGGCAGTCCGCCAGCTCCGACTCCCGCCGCGCCAGGGCCAGTTCGAGCAGCGCGCCGCCCAGCCGGGCGGTGAACCAGGGCACCGAGTGCACGCAGCCCCCGTTGTCCGGCGGCGGCGTCACCCCGTCCAGCACCACCACCACGCCGCCGGCGCCGGACGCCGGAAGCGCCACCGCCGCGAAGTCCTCGTTGGGCACGCCCGTCGTCCCGGGCTCGGTCGCCGTCTCGATCCGCATGGGGCCAGTCTCGCAGCCGGTTGGTCCGTACCACCGCGACGCGCTGCTGTGCGCGGGCATCCTGCCAAAGCGGAACGGTGTGTGCCAGCGGCGACGGGTGCCGGGCGGAGGGTGCCACCCGTACCGGACTTGTCGGTCAACTCACCTGTGCGATTCACTCGTTCGGGTGTCCGGGGAGGGGACGCCTGGCCCCCGAACCCGCTGGCCTGCGAGGGTCTGAGGGATTCTGCACGTATCCCGGGGACGATCCCGGGCCCCCGCGACTCGTGATTGCGAGCACCGACAGTGCGTGAACGACGTCTCCGACGGCGCGAACGGCGGGTCAGGCAGCGCATGCTCGCCGCCCTGCTGGTCTGCGCGGCCATCGTCCTGGCCGCGGCCGCGCCCGGGGTCGCCCTCGCCGTGGGAGACCTGTCGGCCGCCCAGGACGCCGTCGGCGACGCCCGACTCGCCGTCCGCGCGACCGCGTTGGCCGCCGACCTCGCCGACGAGCGGGACGACCTCGCGGTGTCCGTCGCGGCCGGGCAGCCCGCCACCCCGACCGCCGACCAGCAGCGCACCGACCGCCAGGTCGCCGACGTCACCGGCGGCGGCCGCCTCTCCGCGGACCTGCGCACTGCGCTCGCTTCGCTGCCCGCCGTCCGCAGGTCCGCCCGCGCCGCCTCCTCCGCGCCGGCCGCCGTCGCCGCCTACCAGCCGCTGGTCGACGCGGTCGGGCGCGCCGCCGGACCGGTCACCGCGCCGCTCGGCCGGGCCACCGCGGCCGCCGCCGTGCAGCGCGGCCTGCTCGTCGCCGGACTGACCGCCGGCGGCGACCAGCACGGCCTGGTCGCCGACGCGCAGGCCGCCCGGCTCCAGGAGCAGGCCGCCCTCGCCGAGTTCCACGCGACCGCGCCCGCCGGGGTCCGTACCGACTACGACCAGACCGTCACCGGCGCCGACACCGCCGAGGCCGACCGCGACCTGAACCAGCTGCTGGGCGGCGGCGAACTCACCTCCGCCGACCGCGACTTGGGCGCCAAGAAGGTCGGTACCGCGCTCGCCGCCCGGCTCTCGCTGATGCGCGGCGTCGAGTCCTCGGCCGCCACCGACGAGGCCGCCACCGCCGCCTCGCACCGCGACCACGAGGTCACCGTCCTCGAACTGCGCGCCGCACTGGCCGCGTTGTGCCTGATCCTGCTGCTCGCCGTGCTGGTCACCCTCTTCCGCACGCTCACCCGCCCGCTCGCCGCCCTGCACCGCTGGTCCCGGGCGGACCCGGAGAGCGGCCAGGGCGCCGAGGTGATCGGCGCCGACGAGTTCGCCGCCGTCGCCCGCCGGATCAACGCCCTCACCCACGAGGCCCAGGCGCTGCGCACCCGCGCCGGCGAACTCGCCGCCGAGCGCTCCGAGTCCGCCGCCGCCCACACCGCGCTGGCCGCCGAGCACCAGGCGGCGCTGGTGGCCCGCGCCGAACTCGCCCGCACCCGGGACGACCTGATGCGCTCCCGCGAGGAGATCGCCGAGCGCCTCAACCGGGCGACCGCGCGCAACGCCGTACAGGTCGTCCACGTCAACCTCTCGCTGCGCACCCTCGGCCTGATCGAGCGCCAACTCACCCTGATCGAGGGCATGGAGGAGCACGAGCAGGACCCGGAGCGGCTCGCGACGCTGTTTCGCCTCGACCACCTCGCCACCCGGATGCGCCGCAACAGCGAGAACCTGCTGGTGCTCACCGGGACCGAGCACAGCCATGGCGCCGCCGCCCGCCCGGTCCCGCTGATCGACGTGGCCCGCGCGGCCCTCTCCGAGGTCGAGCGGTACGAACGCGTCCGCATCCTGGCCATGCCCGAGGCGGACGTGGCCGGCCGCGCGGCCGACGACGTCAGCCACCTCATCGCCGAACTGCTCGACAACGCCGCCGCGTTCTCCGCGCCCACCGCCGAAGTCCGGCTCAACGGGTGGGTGATGGAGAGCGGCGAGGTGATGGTCGCGGTCGAGGACTCGGGCATCGGGGTGCCCCCGGAGCGGATCGACGAGCTCAACGCGTTGCTGGTCGACCCCGACCCGGCGCCGCCGAGCGCGGCGGCCGGCCTCGGCCTCTACGTGGTGGCCCGGCTCGCCCACCGGCACGGCGTCCGGGTCCAGTTGCGCCCGCACGCGAACGGCGGCACCACGGCCGTCGCGGTGCTGCCGCGGCTGCTGGTGCCCACGGTCGACCCGCTCGCCCGGGTGCTGCCCGGCCAGCGCGGGGCGTCGCCCGAGCCGGGGTACGGCGCGGTGCCGGACGCGGACGCGGGATACGGCGCGGGGCTCGGCGGGGATTACGGCGCGGAGTACGACGCAGTGCCCGGTGGGGAGTTCGGTGCCGGGCTCGGCGCGGAGCACGGCGCGGGCGGCGGGATTCCCGTGCCCGCACTGCCGTCGGAGACCCGGCCGCCGGTCGAACAGCCCTTCGTGGAGGCGCACTTCGCCGAGCAGGGCACGCAGCACGCGCAGCCCGAGCAGCCCGAGCAGCCCGCACCGCTCGCACCGCCCGTGGCGTCGGCACCGCCCGAGCCGTCCTCGGCGGAGCAGCCGCCGGGCGGGCTCCCGCCCCTCGCCCGGCGGGTCCGCCAGCAACCGGCGCCCGACCACCCCGTGCCCGGGCAGCAGACCGCCGAACCGGCCCTGCCGCAGGCGCCGTTGCCCGAGCGGCAACCGCCCGGGCAGACGCCCGCCGCCTTCTCGCTGCCCGGGCAGCAGACTACCGACGCCCCTGGGCCCGACCTCGGCGACCCCCCGGCCGAGCCGCGGGTCCGGGTCGAACGTCTGCGCGTCCCACCTGCGCGGATGTCCTCGACGGGGTTGCCGGACATGCAAGTGCAGCCGCTTACGGCTGAACCCGCGGCCGCCCCCGAGCCCCCGCTCGCGCCCCGGCCGGCCGCCGAACCCCCGGCCGGGAGCGCACCCGGGGCCGTACCGCCGGGCGGCGCCGTACCGCCCGCGGGGCACGTACCGTCGGTCGAGCACGCGCGTGCCGAGTACGCGCCGCGGCATGCCGCCACCGCGCCCCCGCCGCCTCTGGACCCCGGGGCGGACGGGGCCGACGGGACGCTGCCGCGCCGGGTGCGGAAGGCCAGCGGGATACGGGCCGCCGCGCAGGACGGCAGGCGCCGCACCGAGCCGTTGGACGCGGAAGGGCTGCGCCGCAAGCTGGCCGGGTTGCAGCGCGGTCTGCGGGACGGCCGCAGGGACGCCGAGTTGGAGACACGAGGGGCCACGGAGACAACGGCGGCACGGCCCGCCACGGCAACCAGTCCGGGAGACACCGTCGAGGAGGCGACCCGTTGAACGCGGTCCGCACGCAATTCAGCACCACCAGCTCCACCAGTACCCACGGCACCGGCGCCCACTCGGGCACCGGCGTCCACTCCGACGCACTGAGCCACGATGCCCGCAACCTCCAGTGGCTGCTGGCGAACTTCGTCGACGAGGTGCCCGGCGTCCGCTCGGTCGCCGTCGTCTCCTCCGACGGTCTGCTGCTGCTCAGCTCGGAGCCCGACCCGGTCGCGCCCCGGCAGGCGGCCGGGCCGACCCGGATCTCCGACGTCCGGATGGACCTGGCCGCGGTGGTGTCCGGGCTGGCCTCGCTCACCATGGGCGCGGCCCGCCTCATGGACGGCGGCAAGGTGCGGCAGACCACCGTCGCGATGGAGGACGGCATGCTGTTCGTGATGTCCATCAGCGACGGCTCGCTGCTGGGCGTGCACGCCGGCGCCGAGTGCGACCTGAGCGTCATCGCCTACCACATGGCCCTGTTCGTCGGCCGGGCCGGCCACGTGCTGACCCCGTCGCTGCGCGGCGAGTTGCGGCAGGCGATGGAGGGCGGCCGGTGATCCGACCGGCCGGCCCGTCCGGCCCGCCCACCGCCCCGCCGACGGCCTCCCCGGGCACCGCGGCGCGGCAGCGCGAGGGCGACCGCCGCACCTCCCGCGTGCGGCCGTACGCGCTCACCGGCGGCCGTACGCGTTCCGAGCATCTGCTGCTGGTCGAGACTTTCGTGGCTACGATCGAGCATCCGGACGAACAGCCCGCCCTCACGAGGGGCGACTGGGCGGAGCGGGTGATGCCCGAACTGCGGGCGATCGTCGAACTGTGCCGCGCGCTGCGGTCGGTGGCGGAGATCTCCGCACTGCTGCGGATACCGCTCGGTGTCGTCCGGGTCCTGATCAGCGACCTGGCCGACCAGGGAAGAATTCGCGTGTACGGCACCGGGTACGGTCCCGGTGGACCCGATCGCGCGCTGCTCGAAAGGGTGCTCAGTGGACTTCGCAGGCTTTGACCAGCAGGAGGGCTTGCGGGACTGGCAGACCACGCGCGACCGCGCACCGGTCTCCACGAAGATCGTCGTCGCCGGCGGTTTCGGCGTGGGCAAGACCACGTTCGTGGGCTCCGTCTCGGAGATCACCCCGCTGACCACCGAGTCGGTCATGACCCAGGCCAGCGAGGCGCTGGACGACCTGGCGGCCACTCCGGAGAAGACCACCACCACGGTCGCGATGGACTTCGGCCGGATCACGCTCGACCGGGACCTGGTGCTCTACGTCTTCGGCACGCCGGGCCAGCAGCGGTTCTGGTTCATGTGGGACGACCTGGTACGCGGCGCGATAGGAGCGGTGGTGCTCGCCGACACCCGGCGGCTGGCGGACTGCTTCCCCGCGCTGGACTACTTCGAGAGCACCGGTCTGCCCTACACCGTGGCGGTCAACCAGTTCGAGGGCACCGCGGCCTACGGGCCCGACGACGTGCGCGACGCGCTGGCCGTGCCGCACCACATCCCGGTCCTGGTCATCGACGCCCGCGAGCGGCGCTCCGTGGTCGACGCGCTGCTCGCGCTGGTCACGCACGCGATGGCCGAGCAGCCGCTGTGACCTGACGCCGCGGAGGTCCGGACGGCGGGTCAGGACCGCGAGCCCGGACGGCGGGTCAGGACCGCGAGCCCGGACGGCGGGTCCGGCGGGGCGGGCCCGGGCGGCAGGCCCGGACCCTGTGGCCGCGCGGCCCGGGCCGGTAGGTTGCCGTGCGGGCGGGTACGGGTGTGTGCACGTCAGTCGGACAGCGAAGAAGCGAGCGAGTCGCCATGCGCAGCATTCTCATCGTCGGAGCCGGTCAGGCCGGGCTCCAACTCGCCCTGGGCCTACAGGCGCGGGGCTACCGCGTGACCGTCATGACCAACCGCACCGCGGACGAGATACGCACCGGCCGGGTGATGTCCACGCAGTGCATGTTCGCCGGCTCGCTGGCCCACGAGCACGACCTCGATATCGACTTCTGGCGTCAACAGGCCCCTGACGTCACCGGGTTGGGCGTCTCGGTGACCGCTCCCGACGGCACCCGCGCGATCGACTGGCTCGGCCGGCTCGACGGCACCGCCCAGTCGGTGGACCAGCGGGTGAAGATGTCCGGCTGGCTGGAGACGTTCGCCGAGCGCGGCGGCAAGGTGGTCGTGCACGGCGCCGCCGTCTCCGACCTGGACTACTTCGCCCGCGCCTACGACCTGGTGCTGGTCGCCGCGGGCAAGGGCGAGCTGGTGTCGATGTTCGGCCGGGACGCGGACCGCTCGCCGTACGACGCCCCGCAGCGCGCGCTCGCGGTCGCCTACGTGCACGGCCTCGGACCCCGGCCGGAGCACCCCGAGGTGCGGGCGGTGCGCTGCAACCTGGTGCCGGGCATCGGCGAGTTCTTCGTGATCCCCGCACTGACCACCTCCGGGCCCTGCGACATCCTCTTCTGGGAGGCCCTCCCGGGCGGTCCCGCGGACGTCTTCGCGGGCGTCAAGGACCCCGCGGAGCACCTGCGGCTCACCCTCGACCTGATGCGGCGCTACGTCCCGTGGGAGCACGCCCGCGCCGGCGGCGTCGAACTCACCGACGCCGGCGGCACCCTCTCCGGCCGCTTCGCCCCGACCGTGCGCCGCCCGATCGGCGAACTTCCCTCCGGCGCACTCACGTTGGGCGTCGCCGACGTCGTGGTCGCCAACGACCCGGTCACCGGCCAGGGTTCCAACAACGCGTCCCGGTGCGCGGCGATCTACCTGGAGCGGATCACCGCGCACGGGGACCGCCCGTTCGACCGCGCCTGGATGCAGGCCACCTTCGACCGGTACTGGGAGGCGGCGGCGCCGGTCACCAAGTGGACCAACGCGATGCTGGCGCCGCCCCCCGAGCACGTCCTCGGCCTGATCGGCGCGGCCGGTGAACTCCAGCCCGTCGCCGACCGGTTCGCCAACGGCTTCGACAACCCGGCCGACTTCGAGGAGTGGTTCTACGATCCGGAGCTCGCGCAGGGCTACCTCGCGCGGGTCGGCACGTCGGCAGCGGCGGGCGGACCCGCCGAACAGGGCTGAGCCGGCGGCTACTTCGCCGACTTGCCGCCGTCCGAGGAGTCCTTGCCGGAGCCGTCGACGGTCCCCTTCGCCGGGGGCTTCGCGGAGCCCTCGCCCGAGGACGTGGCGGAGCCCTTCCCCGAACTCTTCGCCGAGGACTCCTTCGAAGACGTCTTCGAGGACTTCTTCGAGGACTTCTTCGAGGGCTTCTTCGCCGGCTTCGCCGGGGCCTTCGTCTCCGCGGCGATCGGAAGCGGCTGCTCCGCGTTCTTCGGGATGGACCTCGGCCGGTAGCCGCTCACCGGCTGCTCGCCGAGGTCGGGCCGGACCGCGCCGAGGATCGGGTTGGCCGCGATCGGCGAGACCTTGACGTACGACCCCGGGCGCGGCGCCTGGATGACCAGGCCGTCGCCGATGTACAGCGCCACATGCGAGGCGCCCTTGAAGTAGATCACCAGGTCACCCGGGCGCAGCAGGGCCAGCGGCACGTGCGGCAACTGCGCCCACTGCTGCTCGCTGGTGCGCGGGATGACGGTGCCCGCGTGCGCCCACGCCTGCGAGGTGAGCCCCGAGCAGTCGAAGGAGTCCGGCCCCTGCGCCCCCCACACGTACGGCTTGCCGAGCTGGTCGAAGGCGTACCCGATGGCCCGGTCACCGGCCTGCGAGGGCGCCCGCAGCGCGGGGTCGCCGCCCAGCGCCTTGGAGTCCATCAGCTCCCGCTGGGCCTTGTCGGTGTCCTCCTGCTCCAGCTTCTGCAGTTCGGCGATCTGCACCCCGGTCAGCCCGGCGAGCATCTGCTCGACCTGCTTGAGGTGCGCCTGTACGTCCTTCTGCTTCGTCCCGGCGACGGTCTGCGCCTGCTCGGCGGTGTCGAGTGCCTTCTGCGCCTGCGTGTTGAGCGTCTTCAGCTTCGCCTCGCCGGAGGTGAGCTGCCCGAGCACGCTCCGCTGCTGCTGCGCCATCTGCCCCAGGACGTGCCGCTGCCCGAAGAAGTCCTGCGGGGTCTGCCCGCTGAGCAGCGACAGATACGGCGACACGCCGCCGTTGCGGTACATCTGAGTGGCCATCAGTCCGAGCTGGGCCCGGCTGTCGGCGACCGCGGACTTCTGGTCCGCGAGCTGCTTGTCGATCTTCCGGGCCGCCGTGCGCTTCTGGTCGGCGGTCTCCTTGGCCTGGTTGTACGCCTCGGTGGCCGTCTCGGTCTGCTGGTAGTACGTCTGGAGCTGGGTCAGGAGCGTGGAAAGCGGCACCTGTCCGGCCGGCGGGTCGTGCGGCTGGGCGGCGGCCTGCTGGGCGGCGGGCAGCGACAGCGCCGCGGCGGCGGCGAGCAGCGTGCCGCACACCACGGCCGAGCGGAACCACGAGCTGGGCTGACGGGCCACTGACATTCCCTCATCTCCCCATGACCGGCGGGTAACAAGCAGCGCCAGTAGCCAATCATGGATTGTCATATCTTCGACAGAGGTACGGGCCGAATCTCCGCGGAACGGTCACCCGCACGGCCGAGGATTCGACGCGGAGCCATCCGCGGGTCACCCGTCGTCCACCCGCCATCATCCGTCATCTCCGGCCCGGCAGGGGACTGCCCGCGACCCTGTGAGCAGGGGTCGCGGGCAGCTGTGCCGTCCCGGGGGCAGCTCCGGGGCGGCGGCTCGCCCCCCAGGCCAGGCGGGTCCTGTCAGCCGGGACCCGGCTCAGCCGAAGTAGCTGTCGAAGTTGTGCGAGAACGCCCAGCCGCTGTAGCCGTCCCAGTTGATCGACCAGGTCATCAGGCCGCGCAGCCCAGGCCAGGAGCCGTGGGTGGTGTACGAGCCGCAGTTCGTCTTCTTCGTCAGGCAGTCGAGCGCCTGGTCCACCTGATCGGGTGACGTGTAGCCGTTCCCCGCGTTGACGGACGCGGGCAGGCCGATGCCGACCTGCGAGGGGGCGAGCGCCGGGAACATGTTCGAGGTGTTGCCCGCCACCGGGAAGCCGGTGAGCAGCATGTCCGTCATGGCGATGTGGAAGTCCGCGCCGCCCATGGTGTGGTACTGGTTGTCCAGGCCCATGATCGGCCCGGAGTTGTAGTCCTGGACGGTGAGCAGGGTCAGGTCGTCGCGCAGCGCGTAGATCACCGGCAGGTACGCCCCGCAGCGCGGGTCCTGGCCGCCGAACGGACCCGTGCCGTAGTACTGGTAGCCCATCTGCACGAAGAACGTCTCCGGCGCCATGGTCAGCACGAAGCCGCTGCCGTACTTCGCCTTGAGCGACTTGATCGCCGCGATCAGGTTGACGATGGCCGGGGTGGTCGGGTTCTTGAAGTCGGTGTCGCCGGTGTTGAGCGAGAGCGACTGGTTCTCGAAGTCGATGTCGACGCCGTCCAGTCCCCACTGGTCGATGATCGAGCTCACCGAGGAGACGAACGCGTCGCGCGCGGCGGTGGTGGTGAGCTGGACCTCGCCGTTGGCGCCGCCGATGGACAGCAGCACCTTCTTGCCCGCGGCCTGCTTCGCCTTGATCGCGGCCTTGAAGTCCGCGTCGGACTCCACCGACGGGCACTCGCTGACCGAGCAGCGGGTGAAGTGGATGGTCCCGGAGGTGGGGGAGTCGGTCTCGCCGAAGGCGAGGTCGATGATGTTCCAGTCGGCGGGGACGTCGGCGAGCTTGGTGTAGCCGGAGCCGTTGGCGAACGTTTCGTGCAGGTAGCCGACCAGCGCGTGGGTGGGCAGGTCGCCGGAGGGCGGGGAGGTCGGCGGCGTCGTCGGGGGAGTCGTCGGCGGGGTGGTGGGCGGCGTCGTCGGGGGCGTGGTGGTGCCGCTGCCCGGGCCCTGGAGCGAGATGTCGTCGGCGAGGTACGAGGGCTCGCCGTACCAGCCGTGCACGTAGACCTTCGCGGTGGTCTGCGTCGCTCCGGTGGTGAAGGACACGCTCAACGGGGCGTAGCCGGCGCCGGTGCTCGCGGTCCAGGTGGAGGTGCCGCCGTCCACCCCGAGGTAGACGTAGGAGCCGTCGACCTGGGCGGACAGCGTGTAGGCGGTGTTCGGGGCGACGGTGACGGTCTGGGCGCACTGGCCGGTGGCGGAGGCGGACGGGGTGCCCTTCAGGGCGTAACTGCCGCTGTGCGCCTGCCCGGTGACGGCCTGGGCGCCCGCGTCGCAGGTCCAGCCGGACAGGGTGCCGGACTCGAAGTCGCCGTTGGTCAGGAACTCCCCGGCGCTGGCGGACGGGGCGAGGGCGACCATGCCGCCGACGGCGAGCGCGCCGGCGAGGGCGGTCGCGGCGGCGGCGAGGGCGCGCCTGCGGGTGGGGGAGCCGGTGCGCACGGTGGGCCCGTGCGGATCGGGTGCGGTGGCGGTGGGCATGGGGGGATGCTCCTTCGGCGAGGAGTGCTCATGTCACCGGGTAGCAAACAGGTCCAGACCAATTCCGTCAATGGTCCGGACCAACATTCGCCGCCAGGGGCACCCCGAACCCGCCACCACGGCACGGCACTTCCCCCCGCCGGCCCTCACCGCCGCTTCGACCACGGCCACTTGGGGCGGTTCGGATGCGGGCTGCCCTCCGGGTCGTACACGAACACCCACCGGCTGCCACGGCCCTCGCCGCGCTCCCGGTGGTACACGTGCACCTTCTCCGGGCCGCCCTCAGGAGCGGGCACGGGCACCCGGTAGTCCAGCGGGGGCTGCCCGGTCATCCCCACCATGACCTCCAGCACCCGACCGTCCAGCGGCCCACCGACGAACTCGGTCTTCTCGTGTCGCACGGCCCCACACTCCCACGACCACCGGCGGACCCACGACAGGCAACGCAGGTCGTTACGACCTGGGACGCGATGGCGAGCGGATCGGGTCGTTAGGCTGCCGGGTATGAGCAGCAGCGCGGTGCCCGCCTACCGCCGGATGAGCGTGGAGCAACGCCGCGAGCAGCTGCTCGCGGCGGCGCTCGACCTCTTCGGGCACCGCCGCCCCGAGGACGTCTCGGTCGAGGACGTCGCCGCGGCCGCGGGCGTCTCCCGCCCGCTCGTCTACCGCTACTTCCCCGGCGGCAAGCAGCAGCTCTACGAGGCCGCCGTCCTCGGCGCCGCCGACGAACTCATCGGCCGCTTCGGCGTCCCCGCCGAAGGCCCGCCCACCCAGCGCCTCGCCGACGCCCTCGACCGCTACCTCGCCTACGTCGACGAACACGACGCCGCCTACGGCGCCCTCCTGCGCGGCGGCAGCGTCGTGGGCACCAGCCGCACCGACGCCATCGTCGACGGCGTACGCCGCCGCGCCGCCGAACAGGTCCTCCTCCACCTCGGCGTCACCGAACCCGGCATCCGCCTGTCCATGATGGTCCGCTCCTGGATCGCCTCCGTCGAAGCCGTGTCCCTGCTCTGGCTCGACAACGGCAAACAACCCCCACTCCCCGAACTCCGCGGCTGGCTGGTCGACCACTTCACCGCCCTCCTCGTCGCCACCGCCGTCACCGAACCGGAAGCAGCCCAGGCAGCCGCCCTCGCCCTCTCCCAAGAAACCCCCACCAGCCCAGGCCACCAACTCCTCACCCGAGTCACCACCCTCTTCACCCCCTGACCCCCACCCCCAAGGCCCCCCACCCGCAGCCCGCACAGCACCCCACCCCAGCGGTCACGGCCCCCCACCCGAGCCGGCACGGCATCCCCCCCACCCGCAGCCCGCAGGGCACCCCCCACCCCAGCGGTCACGGCACCCCCCACCCGCAACCCGCAAGGCACCCCACCCACCCCACCCCCCCACGCCCCCACCCCCCACCCCATGCGGCGCCCATAGCGGGAGCGAGGACGGACCGGAGCGGGGGCGAAGGGGGCGGGGTTCGAGACGTTCGTATATTTGTGGCGCGAGGAGTACGGCAAAGTCACGAAAACCCCGCAGGCGCCGTAAATATGCAGTCTCGAACCCCGCCGCCGCAGCCCCAGCGACCGCACCAGGACCTACAGCAACCCCGAAGCCTTCCACAACGGCTTCGAAGCCCCCCGCAACAACCCGATCTCCTCGAAGAAGTCCATCAACCTCTTCGCCGAGTGCCGCATCATCTCCTGACGGTGCCCACTCTCCCGCACCGCCGCCACCGCCTCCGCCGGATCAAGCCCGACATTCGCATACACCTTCGGACTGATCAACGACCGCGCGATCACCCGCGCCGCCTCCGCCGACATCGCCCGCGTCAGCCCGACCTCCCACCGCGGCGCGGTCACCATCTGCCGCCGCAACTCCTCCCGCGCGTACCGGATATGCCGCGCCTCCTCCACCACATGAATCCGCGTCACACCCCGCACAAACGTCTGCACCCGCTCGTCCGGAAACGTCAACCGCTGCATCCAGTCCAGAATCTCCTCCGCCAGCAACGTCCCGGTGAACGACCCCGGCGTGGTCGAGAACGTCTTGAGCACCCGCCCGAGCGAATGATCCAACCTGCTCGGCCCGTACACCGGCGTCCCGAACTTCGTCACCGCCCGAGCGAACATCTTGGAGTGCCGGCACTCGTCCGCGATCTCGGTGAGCGCGTAGCGCACATGCGCACTCGTCGGATCGAGCGAATACGTGTGCCGGAGCAGCAGTTGCATGAGGATCGTCTCGAACCACACGCCCGACGCGCACAGCGACGACGCCTCGTGCCGGGACAGCGCCAACCGCTGCTCCTGCGGCATCCGCCGCCACAACGGGGTGTCGTAGAGCGAGACCAGCTCGGGCGGCCAGAACCAGGCGCCGTCCTCGAACGGCGCCTCCCAGTCCAGCTCGATGTCAGGGTCGAAGGAGTGCTTCGCCGAGGCCGACAGCAGCCGCTCCGCCGTCTTCTCCCGGTCGATGAGGGTCGCGTCCATGGTCAACCGGCCTCCGCCGCATGAGGGTTACCTGGGGTACGGTTCTTATGAGACTCTGTGTCAACAAGCCCGTCAAGCCCTCGCGCGGCAACGGTGGCGAGTCGGACCGCGCGGACCGGAGCAGACCGACCCGGACCGACCCGGACCGACCCGGACCGACCCGGATCGACCCGGACCGGCCGGGGCCGGTCCGGTCCGGTAGTCGCCGCGAGCGAGGGCGCGGACACCAGCAGCCGCCCGATCGGAGTGTGTCGATGTCGACGGAAGGTCTCTACACGCAGCCGCCCACCGAGTGGACCTGGCAGGTCCCGGCCCAGGGCGCCGCCCGCTTCTCGTGGGAGTACGACGACGGCCGCGACCGCCTGCTCGCCCTGTACCAGAAGGGCAAGGACAAGCAGTGGGACGCGGTGCGCCGGATCGACTGGGACCTGGAGGTCGATCCGTACGACCCGCTCGGCACGCCCGACGAGGCGATGACGCTGTACGGCACCCGGTACTGGGACGCGATGAGCGAGCGCGACCGCGGGCTGCTGCGGCAGCACTACACCTCCTGGCAGTTCAGCCAGTTCCTGCACGGCGAGCAGGGCGCGATGGTCTGCGCGGCGCGCATCGTGGAGTCGGTGCCCGACCTGGACGCGAAGTTCTACTCGGCCACCCAGACCATGGACGAGGCCCGGCACGCCGAGATCTACGGCCGGTTCCTGCACGAGAAGGTCGGGATGCTCTACCCGATCAACGACAACCTCCAGGCGCTGCTGGGCGACACCCTGCGCGACTCCCGCTGGGACATGCCGTACCTCGGCATGCAGGTGCTGATCGAGGGGCTGGCGCTGGCCGCGTTCGGGATGATCCGCGACACCACGGACAAGCCGCTGCCCAAGCAGATCCTCGCCTACGTGATGCAGGACGAGGCGCGGCACGTCGCGTTCGGCCGGATGGCGCTGCGGGACTACTACAAGCAGCTGTCCGACGCCGAACTGCGCGAGCGCGAGGAGTTCGTCATCGAGGGCTGCTACCTGATGCGGGACCGGCTGCGCGGCACCGAGGTGCTGGCGAACTTCGGCATCCCGCAGGCCGAGGCGGTCGAGATGACCGAGCAGTCGGAGTTCCTGCACCTGTTCCGGAAGCTGCTCTTCAGCCGGATCGTGCCGTGCGTGAAGGACATCGGGCTGTGGGGGCCGCGGCTCCAGAAGGCGTACGTGGACCTGGGCGTCTTCGACCTGGGCGACTCCAACCTGGACCTGCTGATGAGTCAGGACGAGGAGATCGCCGAGCAACTGGACGCGGAGCGGTTCGCGGCCGAGGAGGCCGCCCGGGTCGCCGAGGTGACGGACGCCATCGCCCAGGGCGGTGAACCGGCCGGGGTCGCGCCCCGGACATAGCGGCCCCCGTCATGATCACGGACGCGCTAATCGTATGTTTATGTGATGAATGCTGGTCCGAGATCATCGCGCCCCGGGCGCCGTGCCACCAGGCGCACCCCGCCCCACGTGCCGGGGGAGAGCCCGCAGCACGGCGAGGACCGGACGCCGCCGCCCGGCGCCCGGTCCGACCGGCGCCGCACCGCCCGCCGGGCCAGGGCCCGGCGGCGCCGGAACGCGGCGCTCGGCCTCGCCGGGCTGCTGGCCGCCGTCACCGGCACGCTGTACCTGGTGCACGGAGCCGGTGGCGGGCAGGCCGCCGCGAGGTCCGGCACCGGGAGCGGTCCGTCCGGGGAGCCCGCCGCGGCCGGCCAGGGCGCCTCCGCCGCACCCTCGGCGCGCGGCGGCAACCACGCGGGTACCGGAACCGACGGCACCCTCACCCTCGCCTTCGCCGGCGACGTCCACTTCACCGGCCGCACCGCCGGCCGGCTCACCGTCGACCCCGCGCTCGGCCCGATGTCCGCGCAACTGGCCGCCGCCGACTTCTCGATGGTCAACCTGGAGTCCGCGATCACCACCCGCGGCACCCCGCAGGCGAAGATCTACCACTTCCGCACCAGCCCCGCCGCCCTCACCGCGCTGCACGACTCCGGCGTCGACGCGGTCACCATGGCCAACAACCACGCCGTGGACTACGGCCCGCAGGGCCTGGCCGACTCCGTGGCCGCCAAGCACGCCTCACCGATCCCGGTGATCGGCATCGGCGCGAACCAGGCCGAGGCGTACCGCCCGTACACCGAGACCGTGCACGGCGTGCGGCTGGCGGTGCTGGCCGCCAGCCAGGTCTACGACATCACCAACTCCGACTTCCGGGCCGGTCCCGCCACCCCCGGCATCGCCTCCGCGCTGGACCGGCCGCGACTGCTGGCCGCCGTCCGCGCCGCGAAGGCGCACGCCGACGTGGTGGTGGTCTACCTGCACTGGGGCATCGAGGGCGAGAGCTGCCCGGTCGCCGACCAGAAGTCGATCGCCGCCGACCTGTCCGCGGCCGGTGCCACCGCCGTGGTCGGCACCCACGCCCATGTGATGCTCGGCTCCGGCATGCTCGGCCCCACCTATGTCGCCTACGGCTTCGGCAACTTCCTCTGGTACGGCTCCTCGCCCTACCCGCACTCCGACGACACCGGCGTGACCACGATCACCGTCACCCGCGCCGGCAAGGTCACCGGGGCGCGCTTCACCCCCGGGACCGTCGGCGGTGACGGGGTGCCGAAGCCGCAGACCGGTGCGGCAGCCGCCGGGATCACCGACCGCTACGGGCAGTTGCGGCGCTGCTCCGGCCTCACCGCCCCGCCCGGCGGGTAGTGCGAGGTCACCGTCCCGGCGGCACCCGGTCCGTGGGTATTGGTCCGGGTTCTGTAACGGTGCCGGTGCTGCCGCTCGGGCACGGAACCGTACGGTGGGTGACGGCATCTATCCGATCGCGGACCGGGCGGCGACCCGGTCGCGCCAAGGAGCCGAGCGAGACGGAAAGCGGGCGGGGTACACATGACGGCACGGGGACGGATACCGGAGCAGCCGCCGTACGAACCGGGCGGGAACGGGGCGGGCGGCTCCGACGGGAACAGCGGCCCCTACGGGAACGACGGCGGCTGGAACGGCGGACCCGAGTGGAACGGCGGCCCCGGCTGGAACAGCGGGCCGCCGCAGCGCTCGCGGGCGAAGTCCGCCCCGCAGGTGGTCGCGATCGCGCTGGCCGTCGCCGTCGTGGTACTCGCCGCCGTCGTCACCGCGATCGTCGCGCCCGGTTCCGGCAAGCACTCCTCCGCCGCCGACGACCCGAAGGCCCCGCAGAACTCCGCGCATTCCGGCTCCACCGGCACCGCGGGCACCGGCAAGACCGGCGGCGGCTCCGGCGGCAAGGGCGGCCACTCGACGGCTCCCGGCCACCACTACCCGCTCGTGCCCGACTCGATCGTGCACGCCGCCGAGACCCCCGGCAAAGCCGTCAACATCACCATCGACGACGGGCCCGACCCGTTCTGGACGCCGAAGGTGCTGGCCGTGCTGAAGAAGCACCACGTGCACGCCACCTTCTGCATGATCGGCCCGCAGGCCCGTGACAACCCCGCCACGGTCCGCGCGGTCGTCGCCGCCGGCCACCGGCTGTGCGACCACACCGTCCACCACGACGAGGGCATGGACAAGAAGCCGGTCGCCTACCAGGAGTCGGAGATTCTGGACGCGCTGAACATGATCGAGCAGGCGTCCGGCGGCGCCCGGGTGTACTACTACCGCGCCCCCGGCGGCGCCTTCACCCCGGCCAGCCGCGCCTTCGCCGCCCAGCACGGCCTGCGCCCGCTCGGCTGGAACATCGACACCAAGGACTACGAACGCAAGGGCGTCGGCACCATCGTCAGCACCGTCAAGTACGAGATCGGCAACGGCCCGACCATCCTCTTCCACGACGGTGGCGGCGACCGCTCGCAGACCGTGGCCGCGCTCGACCAGACCCTGACCTGGTTGCAGAGCCAGGGCTACGCGTTCAGCTTCCCGCAGGTGAACTGACCCCCGCCGCAGGCTCCTTGAGCACCGCCTCCATCACCGCGCGGGCGATCGGCGCCGCGTTGCCGCCGCCGGAGATGTCCGCCCGCACCGCGTCCGCGTCCTCCACCACCACCGCGACCGCCACCGCCGCCCGGCCGCTGCCGGGCGGTTTGGCGTAGGACAGGAACCAGGCGTACGGCGTACCGGCGTTGGCCAGGCCGTGCTGCGCGGTGCCGGTCTTCCCGCCGACCACCGCCCCCGGGATCGCCGCGTTGGTCCCGGTGCCGTCGGTGACCACCGCCTCCATCAACTGCTGCAGCGCCGCCGCCGTCCGCGTGCCGACCGCCTGGTGCAGGGTGTGCGGCCGGGTCTCGGACACGGTGGTCCCGGCGTGGTTGGTGACCCGGTCCACCAGGTAGGGCGCCATCAGCCGCCCGCCGTCGCCGACCGCGGCCGCCACCATGGCCATCTGGAGCGGCGTGGCGGTGGTGTCGTACTGCCCGATCGAGGAGAGCGCCACCTGGTCCGGGCTCATCGTGGTGTCCACGTTGCTCTTCGCGACGCTCGGTGGGACGCGCAACTCGTTGTCGTTGAAGCCGAACAACTCCGCCTGCGCCACCACGTCCTGGGCGCCCAGGTCCGCGCCGAGCTTCGCGAACACCGTGTTGCACGAATAGCGGAAGGCGTCGTACACGCTGGCGTCGCGGCAGCCCGGGCCCTCGTTGGTCAGCGCGACATTCGTGCCGGGCAGCCGGTACGGGTCGGGCGAGTCGGTCGGCGCGCGCAGGTCGGTGACCTCGCCGCCGGCCAGCGCGGCCGCCGCCGTGACCACCTTGAACGTCGACCCGGGCGGGTAGGTCTGCCGGATCGCCCGGTCCAGCATCGGCTGTTCGGGGTCGGCGTTGAGCCGCTTCCAGGCCGCCGTCACCGAAGGGCCCGCACCCGACAGCAGACCCGGGTCGTAGGACGGCGAGGAGACCAGCGCGAGGATGCGCCCGGTGGCCGGGTCGAGTGCGGCCACCGCGCCCCTGCGCCCGGCCAGCCCGTCGTACGCGGCCTGCTGCGCGGCCGGGTCGATCGTGGTGTGCACGTCGCCGCCGCGCTGCCGGGCGCGGGTGATCTCCCGCCACAGCGGCTGCTCGTGCAGCACGGGGGAGGTGCCGTCCAGCAGGCCGTTCTCGGTGCCCTCCAGCAGGGTGGCGCCGTAGGTCTGCGACGCGAAGCCGGTGACCGGCGCGTACAGCGGGCCGTCGGCGTAGGTGCGGATGTACCTCAACTGGCCGCTGGTGGACCGCGATCCGGTGACCGTGCGGGTGCCGGCGAGGATGTCGCCGCGCGGCCGGGCGTACAGCGCGATGTCGGCGCGCCGGTTGGCGGGGTTCGCGGCGTGGCCGCCGGCCTCGACGAGCTGCACCCGGGTGGCGTTGGCGAGCAGCGCGAGCAGCAGCAGGAAGCAGAAGGCGGCGGCGTGCCGCACGCAGCGGTTCACGCCGTGCTCCCCGCGCTCCCCGCGCTCCCCGTGCTCCCCGGGGTTTCCGGGTTCTTTGGCCTCGCGGGCGGCGGGGTGTCGGGGCCGGCCGTTCCGGCTGTTCCGGCTGTTCCGGTCGTTCCGGCCGGCGCGGGCTGTTCGGGCTCCGGGCGGCGGGCCCGGTCGCTGATCCGTACCAGCAGCGCCACGATCAGCCAGTTGGCCACCACCGACGAGCCGCCCTGCGCCAGGAACGGCATCGCCATGCCGGTCAGCGGGATCAGGTCCATCACCCCGCCGGTGACCACGAACACCTGGAGCGCCAGGATCGACGCCAGGCCCGCCGCCAGCAGCCGCCCGAACGGGTCGCGGGTGGCCAGCGCCGCCGCGAACCCCCGGGCCACCAGCAGCGCGTACAGCCCCAGCAGCGCGCACAGCCCGGCGAGCCCCAACTCCTCGCCCGCGGTGGCCAGCACGAAGTCCGACTTCGCGGCGAATCCCACCAGGTACGAGGAGCCCTGGCCGAGCCCGGTGCCCAGCGCCCCGCCGTTGCCGAAGGCGAACAGCGACTGGGCGAGCTGGCTCGGGCCCTGCCCGGCGGCGATCGACGCGAACGGGTGCAGCCAGTCCTGCACCCGCGCGTGCACGTGCGGTTCGGTCCCGCCCACGGCGGCCGCGCCGGCCGCCGCCAGCAGCAGCCCCACCGCCGTCCAGCCGGTCCGCCCGGTCGCCACGTACAGCATCACCACGAACAGGCCGAAGAAAAGCAGCGAGGTGCCCAGGTCGCGCTCCAGCACCAGGACGCCGACGCTCGCCAGCCACACCGCGATCACCGGCCCCAGTACCCGCCCGGTCGGCAACTGCAGCCGCCGCAGCCCCTTCAGCCCGCCCGCGACCGGCAACGGGCGCCCGGCGTACGCCAGCGCCGCGCGGTTCGCCGCCAGGTAGCCCGCGAAGAAGATCGCCAGCAGCACCTTCGCGAACTCGCCCGGCTGGATGGAGAACCCGGCCGCCCTGATCCAGATCCGCGCCCCGTTCACCGCGGGGAACGCGATCGGCATGACCAGCAGCGCCAGGGCCGCGGTCACGCTCACGTACGTGTACCTCGCCAGCACCCGGTGGTCGCGCAGCGCCAGCACCGCGACCGCGAACAGGCCCACCCCCAGCGAGGACCACACCAGTTGGGCCGGCGCCGCTCGCGGGCCGAGCACCGGCTCCAGGTCCAGCCGGTAGACCAGCACCAGGCCCAGGCCGTTGAGGAGCACCGCGATCGGCAGCAGCAGCGGATCGGCGTACCGAGCCCGCGCCCGCACCGCCACATGGGCCAGCAGCGCGAGCCCGCCCAGCCCGCCGCCGTACGCCAGCGCGTCCTTGGGCACCGCGCCGCTGCGGGCCAGCCCCACCTCCGCGTAGCCGTAGACCGAGATGCCCACCGCCGCGACCAGCAGGCACAGCTCCACCCCGCGGCGGGCGGCCGGGCGCGGCCGCGCGGCGCCGTGCGGGGGCACCGGGCGCGGCGGCCCGGGCGGGGGAGGAGCGGTCGCCGACGTTGCGCTCATGGGCCGTCACGCTAGCAACCGGCGACCGCTATGTCCGTTAAGTCGGATGCCGCGCCCCGTGCCGCGCCCGCCCGGCGCCTGCCGCTTGACCCGCCCGGCGCCCGCCTGCCGCCGGCCCCCACGTCCGCCCGGCGCCCGCCTCCCGCTGTCGGTGCCCGGCCCTAGGGTGGCCGCCATGACCCCCGCAGACGCCCCCGACGCCCCCGACGACCTCGCCGACCTGCCCTACGCCGAGCTGCTGCGCCCGCACGCCGGTCCGCTGGAGGTCGAGGGCGACTACGACACCGTGCACTTCGACCGGATCGACTTCCCCGCCCGCAGCCGCGCCACCGGGTCCCGCTTCCTGGAATCGGCCGTCACCGACTGCTCCTTCGCCGAGACCGACCTGCGCGGCGCCCGGATGAACGACCTGTGGGCGTCCGGCAGCCGGCTCACCGGCGTCTCGCTCGCCGAGAGCAACTGGCTGGACTCCGCGCTGATCGGCTGCTCGCTGGCCGGGGTCGAGGCGTTCGGCTCGGTGCTGCGCCGGGTGGTCTTCCGCCGCTGCAAGCTCGACTCGGTGAACCTGCGCGCGGCCCGGCTGCACGACGTGGTCTTCGAGGACTGCGTGCTGCGCGACGTCGATCTCGGCGAGGCCCGGCTGGACGGGGTGGCCTTCCCCGGCAGCCGGTTGGAGCAGGCCCGCCTCGGCCGCGCCGAACTGAAGCGGACCGACCTGCGCGGCGCCGTCGGCATCGACCTCGCCGACGGGTACGAGAGCCTGCGCGGCGCGGTGATCAGTTCGGGGCAACTGCTGGACCTCGCACCCGCCCTGGCGCAGACTCTCGGCATCACCGTGAAGGACCGCTGACCGGCCGCAACAGGCGTCCCGGGACACCCGTTCCGCCACCCCTGGTGACAGCCTTGACAGGTGCTCTGTTGCGCGATCGCGCCATTGCGGATTCCGGCCGGTCGGCGGGCATTGTCCGGATCACCCGCTTCCTGGTTCGCTCTTCTTACCGCCCCCGGCGAGAAGGGAACGACTCAGTGCAGGAGATCGAGTTCCGGAGCGCACACCATCTGTGTGTCGAGACGGACCCGGCGCTGTGCGTGCCCTGCCAGGAGCGGCTGGATCGGCAACTCGCCTTGCTTCCCCGGGTATACGGCGAGTTGGAGGTCGCGCTCGTACCGGCGCCGGACTCCGGCGACCGAGAGACCGGCACTGCCCGGCCCGGCATCCCCCTGAACGGGCCGGCTGTCGAGGCGCGCGCCGCTGTACGAGGCACTCTCGCCTCCTGGGCCGATCTGATTGTCGAGGGCCGGACCGTTCGCCTCCCCCTGCGGACGGTACCGGCCCTCGCCGCATTCCTGCGCCGGCATCTGGGTTGGCTGGCCGTACACCCGGCCGCCGACGACGCCGCCACGGACATAGACGCGGTACTCCGCGAAGCCCTGCGGATACTGCGCTTCCCCAGCTTCCCCGCCGTGCCCACCGGCATCGGCGCCCGCTGAACCCCCAGCCCGAGACTTCCTGCGGAGCCGTCCCCCCATCACCGCGGCCCCCCACACGCAGGAAGCGCTGTACGGCCCGTGAACCATCTCGGGCCGTACAGCGCGGGGGCCGCGGGGGACGATCGGAGCTCTAGGACGGCGGGAACCAGATGGTGGGAGAGAGCACCTTCTGGTTGGTGCCGCTGTCGGAGTCGCTCGACGTGAGGGTCGCGGACTGTACCGCGGTGGTGTGCGGGGTGCTGACGGCTGGCGGAGCCACGGGGGGAGCACCAGCGGCGACGGCGACACCCGTGCCGCCGATGGAGCCGAGTGCGAGCGCCAATGCAGCGACGGCGGGCGCGTGGGCCCTGAGCCATTTACGCGACATCGGATTCCTTAGCAGTCAAGGCCGGGGGCAGCCTGAAGTGGTTCCTGAGCCCAAATGCGCATGAGCCTGCTCCAGGATGCCAATGCCGACAAGTGGAGTGCCATCTTCCGATGGTGCGAAAGTACGCCATGGCGTGAATGCGCACATTCAGATCAGATCGTTGCTGGCTGCAAGTACGCCGGCCTGGAATCGGCTCTCCGCATCAAGATAGCGCATCACCTCTGACACCAGGCGACTCACTGTGCGCAGGGATACCCCCAGTTTCCTGGCGATGCGCTCATCGGTCAGGCCATTCGCGAGCAGGCGCAGGGTGGTGCGGTGCTGCTCGGTCAGTTCGTGCTCGTCGTCCGGGCTGGTCGACGTCTTGGCCGTGTGTGGCACGGCACGCAGCCAGCAGTCCTCGTACATCGCGAGATAGGTGCGGATCAGGGTCTGGCCGCGAATGACCACCGCCGGGCCCTCCGGGTTCGACGGATCGGACGTCATCAACGCGCTGTGCTCATCGGCCACCAGGAGGTCGAAAGGCACTTGCGGAATGAGCCTGACCTCCGCTCCGAGTGCCGTGAGATCGCTGAGGTATTTACGCTGCCGCGGTCCGGAATTAACGCTCTGCCCGTAAATCGCGCGCACCCTGATGCCGTGGTCGATGAATGCGCGGTCGGTCTCCAGTGAATTCTCCAGGAATTCCGGCGGAGGCAGCGGACCCGGATGCATGGACGAGACGACTTCCGAGATGGTGGCGGCGAAATCGAGCACGAACTCCCGGCGGCGGGCCGGCCCGCTGAGCACCTCCACCTCGACGTCGGCGGGCTCCCTGGTCACCATGGGGCGGTACCGCTCCATCAGCGTCTCGGCCGCCTTGACCACGGCGGTCAGCTCGTCACGCTGCGCGAGGAGGGTCTCGCGCTGCTTGGCCAGCAGCCCCATGAGCGCCGTGTCGGGCTCGACGGAGTCCGTCTTGCCCGGCCGCCAGCTCGGCCGCACCAGCCCGAGGTCGTCCAGCTCGCGCCAGCCGGCCGCGGCCTCCTCGTCGGCCAGGCCCAGGCTCGCGTTGACCGTCTCGCGCTCGCAAGAGCCGTTGGCCAGCAGCGCCCGGTATATCGCGAGTCCGATACCGGCCGCGTCCGCGTCTCCACGTCGTGCCACACCGGCCACGTCCGCTCCCCCTCACTTCACACCCTGTGTTGCCCCGGCGGGCTCGCGCGGTTCCCGAGTCGACGCCCGTAGCGACTTTAGCAATGGATACGTCAGGTGCCAGAGGCGCTGCTTCGGCCTTCCTTTGTCGGCCGACGGCGCACCACCCCATAATCGATCACACGACCGCCGAACGCCACCTTTCCGATGGACGGCAGAAAGAGGTTCCCGATGGCAGAGCCGGGCCTTTCCGACGGCCCCCTTCCGGCGCGGAGCCGGTCGGCGGGACGGCCGGTGCCCGTGGTGCTCGTCGGCGCGGGGAAGGTCGCGCACGCCGCGCATCTGCGGGAGGTGCGGGACCTGCCGGGGGAGCTGCGGCTGGCCGCCGTCGTGGAGACCGACCCGCGGCACGTCGACGCGCTGCGGCACTCCGGGTTCGGCGGGGTCCCGGTGTGCGGGTCGGCCGAGGAGGCGGTGCGGGCCGGGGCACGGGGCGCGCTGGTGTGCACGCCGTGGTGGACGCACCGCGAGGTGGTCGCGGAGTGCCTGGCCGCCGGGCTGCCGGTGCTGTGCGAGAAGCCGGTGAGCCTGGACCCGGCGGAGATCGACGAGCTGGCCGCGGCCGAGCGGCGCACCGGACTGCCGGTCGCGGCCGGCTACATGAAGCGGCACGACCCGGTGGTGCGGCTCTTCGTCGACCACTGCCGCGACCGCCTCGACCAAGCCCGCCGCTTCACCGTGGACATCCACGACCCGAACGCGCCGCACCAGGTCGCGCACCTGGTGCCGTACGACCCGCCGCCCTTCGGCCCGCAGCCGCCGCCGGCCCGGGAGGCGCTGGCCCGCGCGCTCGGCCCGGGGTCCACCGGCGCGCAGCGGGAGGCGTACGCTCGCGGGCTCGGCGGATCGCTGATCCACCAGGTGAACCTGGTGCACGCGGCGCTGGCCGGCAGCGGCCGGGAGCTGTACGGATCGCTGCTGCACGCCGATCTGTGGGCCGGGGGCGCCGGCGTGAGCTGCCGTTGGCGCCCCGACGACGCGCTGCTGGTCGACATGACCCATCAACGGCTGCCCAAGCACCGCCGCTATCGGGAGGTGCTGGAGTTCACCGCGGAGGACGGCGTGGCCACCCTCACGCTGCCCTCGCCGTGGGCGCGCGACGAAGCGGCCACGCTCACCGTCGAGAGCTGGGACGCCGGGCGCGGGCTGGCCGAGCGCCGCGTCCACACCGCGGAGCCCGGGCACACCGGGTTCCGGCGGCAGCTCATGGCCTGGGCGCGGCAGCTGAGCGGGGAAGGGGACACCGCGCTGCCCGGTCTGGCGGATGTGCGCCAGGACGCCCGGGCGGTGCGTGAGGCGGCCCTGCGGCTGAGCTGACCTGAGGCGGCGCGTGAGGCGATCCCGTGGCCGGGCTGGCCCGAGGCGGCGCGTGAGGCGATCCCGTGGCCGGGCTGACCTGGGGCCGTGCGCGGGCGATCCCGTGGCCGGGCCGCCCCGCGGGGCGCGTGGAGATCCGGGTTCGGGGTACCCGCCGGGTCAGGAGCTCCTTCACACGGAGGTGACGGCACATGCTGATCCTGGGACTTCTGCTCCTCGCCTGCACCGCGGCGTTCGTCGGACTCGCGATCGCGGACAACATCTCGGGCGGCCCGCACTACGACGTGAGCATCCTCGGTCACCACATCGCGTCCATGAACGGGCTCGCGATCTTCTGCGCCGGACTCGCGCTGGCCCTGATCTTCGGCCTCGGCTGCATGATGGCGATGACCGGTGGGCTGCTGCACCGCCGCAAGGCGCGCAGGAACCGTGCCATCCGGCGTGACGCGGCCGCCACTGCCCGCGAACGGGACACGCTGGCGGCGCGGGTCGGCGACGAGGACGCGGCGGCGGGCGCGCCCGCCGGGGCCGGGACGGCCGCGGCCGGCACCGGCGAGGGCTCGCACCGGGTCGACGCGCCATCCCGTCCACGGCACCACGCGCGGCATCTGTTCGGGCACTGAGCGCGCACAAAACGGCGGCCCCGGGGAAACCCGGGGCCGCCGAACGATGCGGTGACGGCCCCGGGGGGGGATGGGGGCCGCCACGCAGGTCCTACGTTACGCGTCTTCGGCGGGTGGTGTGGCGAAGCACGGCCATTCGGCGTGGCGAATTCGCGGCATCACCGAAAAAGACGGCAGCCGGGCCGGCGACCACGGGGGGAGTCGCCGGCCCGGCCGGTCCTGTGGGCCGTCGCCAGTCGTCGGGCGCGACCCGCGCGCGACGATCAACATGCAGGCCCCATCCTGGACTTCGAAGCTGTCGTCGTCAACGGAGGTAAACCGGACAGGCGGTGCTTTTCATCCTGGCTCAAAGATGGCTCGACAGCGCCGCGATGGCGCGCTCGGCACCGCCCGCGCAACCGTTCGCCGTGCTCACCGCCGGGCGCGGGCGGGCTGGGCGGCGGCCAGCGCGCGCCCGGCCGCGGTGATCCGGGCGAGTTCGGCGAGGTCCGGCTCGGCCGGGTCGAGCAGGGGCGGGCGCACCCCGCCGACGTCCAGACCGCCCTGGCGTACTCCCGCCTTGACCAGGGCGACCGCGTAGCCGGGCACCCGGTCGCGCAGCGCCACCAGCGGGCGGAAGAAGGTGGCCAGCAGTCCCTCGACGAGGTCGCCGTCGCCGCTCTCCACCGCCCGGTGGAAGGCGGTCGAGATGTCGGGTGCGAAGCAGAACACCGCCGAGGAGTACAGCTCCACGCCGATCTCCCGGTAGGCGGGCACCGAGACCTCGGCGGTGGGCAGGCCGTTGAAGAACCGGAACGGCTTGCCCTCGCCCCGCTCGCGCAGCGCCTGCCGGACCGAGGTCACGATCCGCGCCATCAGCTCCAGGTCGCCGTAGCCGTCCTTGATGCCCACGACCCGCGGCAGCAGGGCGACTTCGGCGGCCGAGGCGGGGTCGAGGACGGCGGTGCCGCGGTGGTAGACGATCACCGGCAGGTCGGTCGCCGCCGCGACCTGCTCGACGTAGCGGACCAGCCCGGCCGCGGGGGAGCGCACCAGGTACGGCGGCATCAGCAGCAGGCCGTCCGCGCCGGCGGCGCGCGCCGCGCGGGCGAAGGCGCGGGCCAGCGGGAGCGGGCCGCCGGCGCCCGCGTAGACCGGCACCCGCCCGCCGGTGGCCTCGACCGCGGCGCGTACCGCCAGGGCGTACTCCTCGGGCTCCAGCGCGTGGAACTCGCCGGTGCCGCAGGCCACGAAGACGCCGCCGGCGCCGGCGTCCAGGCCGGCGCGGACGTGGCGCGCCAGCAGGTCGGGGGCGACCTGCCCGGTGGGGGTGAAGGGGGTGACGGGGAAGAACAGCACGCCGTGGAAGAGGGACACGTCGTTGGCTCCTTGCGGTTCAAAGGTGGGCTCGGGGACCGTGCGGGCGGCCGGTTCACCCGCGGTGCCGGACCTCGCGGCGGGCGGGTGGCCGCCCGCGCGGTCTCGCTCCCGGAGCTGCGCCCGGCGGCTTCGGCCGGGTGCCCGTGGGTGCGTGCTCCTCCTCCCGGCGGACGGGTCCTCGCCGGGAGGAGGAGTGGGGGTCAGCTGCTCGGGGTGACCGTGATGTCGGTCAGGCCCTTGCCGCCGCTGGAGCTGTTGGAGTCGTAGACGACGTTCTGGTCGTCGTCGGCGCACTTCTTGTTGTTCGTGACGTTGATGCCGTAGCCGTCGGAGGCGGTGACGGAGAAGGTGTTGCCGGCGAAGGTGTTGCCGCAGCCGTAGGGCGACTGCGCGGTGTGGGTCTGGAAGCCGTCGAGGTAGGGGTGGGAGACCTTGTTGCCGTCGATCCGGTAGCCGTCCCCCTTGGCGTCGATCGTGGAGTCGGCGGAGTTCTCGTTCTGCTCGCCGGTGCCGTCGAAGGTGTTGCCGCTGACCACGCCGTTCTTGGTGCCCTCCTTGATGTCCAGGCCCTCGGCGGCGACGTTCGGGCCGATCCGGTTCTTCAGCACCTGCACGTCGTCGGAGGCGTCCACGCCGCTGGAGCCCGCGTAGCAGGCCCAGTTGCTCTTCGCCGAGCCGATGTAGACGCCCTCGCCGTAGCCGGGCTGGTTCTGGCCGGTGTCGTGGACGTAGGAGTTCTCGATCACGCCGTCGGAGCTGCCCTTGCGGAAGTGGACGCCCTCGTCGCCGATGTTGCGCACCTCGACGCCGTCGATGGTCACGTGCGGGGCGGCGTCCATGACGATGCCCTTGCTCGCGGTGTCGACGGTGAAGCCGGTGAGGTGCCAGTAGGCGGCGCCGTCGAGGTACAGGCCGTAGCCAGTGCCGCCGGTCGGGCAGGACGAGGCCGGGGTGGCGGCGGATGCGGCGCGGGCGGCGGTGGGGGACGCCGCCCGCGCGTTCGTGGCGACCGCGGACGGGCCGGTGTACTCCGAGCTGTGCAGGACCGCTTTGGCGCTGCCGACCAGGGTGATCGGCTTCGACGAGGTGCCCGCCGTGGTGGCGACGAACTTGCCGGTGTACGAGCCGTCGGCGAGCTGGATGGTGTCGCCCGGCGCCGCCGCGGCGAGGGCCGCCACGAGCTGGTCGGAGGTGGACACGGAGACCGTCGCGGCGTGGGACACGGCGTGGGACGAGGCGGCGGGGCGGGCGGCGTCGGCCGCGGTCGCGGACGCGCTGCCGCCCGCCGCGACGAGCCCGCCGGTAGCGGCGAGCGCGGCCAACGCGGTGGTGAGCAGGGGTCGGTCGGGCATGTGGGGTGCCTCCCGGATCGATGGCGTGCCGGCGTGATCGAGTTCATGTGCATGAATTCAAGTCGCAATACTGAACCATTGCGACGTCTGGTGAAGCTAGGGTGACTGTCCGTCCGCGTCAAGAGGGCTGCGCAAACGTGTCGGAACCCTTGACCGGGCCGCCGCCTCGCCCTAGGGTCCCGGCTATTCCTGGATGTGGACATGATTCCAGTACATGAACGGAGTGGACGATGAGCGCGCCCCGTACCAGCACCACAGGCAGCATCCGCCGGCGACGAGCCCTTCCGATGGCGGCCCTCGCGATCACCCTCGTCACCGCCTCCACCGCGCTCACCGCGTGCGGCGGGGGGTCCGGCGGCGGCTCGGCGTCGGGCCCGTTGAAGGTCTGGGTGCGCGGCGCGGGCGACTCGCAGAAGGCCTACCAGATGGTCTTCGACGGCTACACCAGGAAGACCGGCGTGAAGGTCCAGCTCTTCATGACCAACACCGACTTCGAGACCAAGCTCAACGCGGCCGCCGCCGCCCACAAGCTGCCCGACGTGGTGATAGACGACGGCTCCCAACTCGGCGCGTTCAAGAGCCAGGGCATCATCACCGAGGTCGACCAGGCGAAGATCAGCGGCGCGTCCCAGGTGAGCGGCGCCGCGTGGAAGTCCGTGGCGGACGACCAGGGCAAGACCTACGGCGTGCCGTTCTCCGCGCAGGCCAACGTCCTGCTGGTGCGCAGCGACTGGCTGAAGAAGGTCGGCATGCAGCCGCCGAAGACCTGGGCCGACCTGGAGAAGGTCGCCGAGGCGTTCACCACCCAGGACCCCGACGGCAACGGCAAGAACGACACCTACGGCCTGGCCGTGCCCGGCTCCACCCAGCGCGGCTACCTCTCCTGGTTCTGGTCGAACTTCCTCTACCAGGCCGGCGGCAACTTCCTGGAGCCCACCGGCAGCGGCGGCTTCCGCTCGGTCGTCGACTCGCCGCAGGCGGTGCGGGCCGCGCAGTTCCTGGAGAAGCTGTACTGCACCGACAAGGTGGTCCAGCCCGGGGCGCTCAACAACCTGACCACCGACACCAACAAGGCGTTCCAGACCGGCGTGGCCGGCATGTACCTCACCGGCCCCTACGCCTACGCGACCATGGACGCCACCGCCGTCAAGGGGAAGTACGACGTGGTCGCCCCGCCGGCCGGGCCCAAGGGCACCGGCAGCCTCGCCGAGGGCACCACCGTCTACGCGATGGCCGGCTCCAAGCGCGCCGCCGACTTCGACGCGCTCGCCTCGTACATGGTCTCGCCCGAGGCGCAGAAGACCGGGATGACCGGCGTGCCCACGTCCACCATCGTGCGGCTGCCGATCAACACCACCGTCGATCCGGCGACCGTGCACGCGGGCGACCCGCGCTGGCAGGTCGCCCAGCAGGTCTACGCGAAGAGCTCCACCTACGAGCCGGTGAGCGCCCCCGGTTGGGAGACCTACCGCAGCGACGCCTCGGAGAGCCTCAACAAGATGCTGTCCGGTTGCGGCGACCCCGGCAAGACGCTGGCAACGCTCGACTCCCAGTACCGGTCGCTGCTCAAGAAGTAGCCGGTGCCCGCCCGCCGGTACCCCGAAGCAGCGGACGCCCGCGGCACCGATGCCCGTAGCAGACGACGGCAGAAGACGACGGCAGAAGAAGACGGCAGACGACACATGGCCCTGACCAAGGACCGGCCCGGAGGCAGCCCGCGCAGCGGCCGCCCCCGGTTCCCGGCCGGCAACCGCAACCCCTCCGCGCCGCGCGCCCTGCCCAGGTGGCCGCGGGTGGCCACCCCCTGGCTCTACCTGGCGCCCGTACTGGTCCTCTTCGGCGTCTTCAAGTTCTGGCCGACGCTGTGGGGGATGTACCTCAGCTTCTTCGAGGTGCGTCCCTACCTGGGCAACAGATGGGTCGGCTGGGACAACTTCAGCACCGCCTTCCACGACGCGGCGCTGCGCTCGGCGGTCGAGCACACCGTCGTGGACGCGCTGGTCACGGTGGCCGCCTCGGCGCTGCTCGGCTTCGGGCTCGCGCTGCTGCTCGAAGGCCCGGCCCGGCATCTGCGCATCCTGCGCACGGCCGCGTTCCTGCCGGTGGTCACCGCGATGGTGGCCGTCGCCGAACTGTGGAACACCATCCTCTACCCCGGCGGCTACGGCACCCTCAACTCCCTGCTCGGCCATGTCGGCCTGGGCCCGGAGCCGTTCCTGTCCTCACCGCACTCCTCGCTCGCCTCGGTGATGCTGATCCAGGTGTGGAAGAGCGCCCCGTACGACATGGTCATCTTCGTCGCCGGACTGGCCGGCATCGACCGGCAGTTGTACGAGGCCGCGGCGATCGACGGGGCCGGCGCGTGGCACCGGCTGCGGCACGTCACGCTGCCGTCGCTGCGCCCGGTGACCACCATCGTGCTCACCCTCGGCATCATCCGGGGGCTGCGGGTCTTCACCGAGATCTACGTCCTGACCGGCGGCGGCCCGGCCGGCTCCACCGAGACCATCGTCACCTACACCTACAAACAGGGCATCCAGAACAACCAGTTGGGGATGGCCTCGGCCGTGTCCACCGTGCTGTTCCTGGTCACCGTCCTGCTGACCTGCCTCACCTTGTGGTGGCGCAGGCGCAAGGAGGCATGAGCGGCATGAGCGCCCCCACCACCGCGCTGGGCCTGCGGATGCCCACCAAGGCGTGGACCCGCACCGCGGTCCGTGTCGTGCTCTACGCCGCGGTGCTCTTCGTCTTCGTGATGCCGCTGTGGACGATGGTCGCCACCGTCTTCAGCGGCACCACCCTCAAGACCGGCCAGATGGCCCTCTTCCCCGGGCACTTCACCCTCGCCAACATCCGCACCGCCTTCCGGTTCGGGGTCGGCCGGGGGCTGCTCAACTCGGTGATCGTCACCGGCGTCGGGCTCTTCCTCCAGGTCACGGTGAGCGCCTTCGCGGCGTACGCGCTGGCCCGCAAGAAGTTCCGCGGCCAGGCCGTGGTGCTGCTGGCGATCCTCGCCACCATGATGATGCCGGAGGAGGTCATCGCGATCCCGCTCTACCTGGTGCTCGGCAAGGTCCCCGACCCGCTGGGCGGCAGCGACCTGCTCGACTCGTACTCGGGGCTGATCCTTCCGGTGGTCGGCTGGGCGCTGCCGATCTACGTGCTCACCGGGTTCATGAAGACCATCCCGGCCGAACTGGAGGAGGCCGCCCGCGTCGACGGCGCCCGGGACCTGCGGATCTTCTTCCAGATCATCCTGCCGCTGTGCCGGCCCGCGCTGGGCACCTGCGCGGTGTTCGGCTTCCTGATGATCTGGGACCAGTACCTGCTGCCGCTGCTGGTCGCCTCCACCCCGCACATGTACACGATGACCCTGGTCGTCACGAGCCTGTCCTCCAGCCAGGAGCAGGGCGAGGGGGTGCGGATGGCGGCGTCGCTGATGCTGATGATCCCGAGCGTGCTGGTCTACCTCGGGCTCCAGCGGCTCTTCGAACGCGGCATGCTCAACGGCTCGTTGAAGGGGTGAGCCGCGGTGGCCGAGGTCTCCTCGGGTGGTACGGTCCCCGGATCGTGCCGAGTGGGGGGAGTGGGGGGAGTGACGGCGATGAGGAGCCGGATCGGCCGGATGGCGGTCTCGGCGGTCGTCCTGGGAACCGTGGCGGTCGCGTCGGCCGGGTGCGGCGGCGGGTCGTCGGGCGCGGGGAAGAAGCTGGACCCGTCCGGGCTGGTGAAGCTCGGGGACGAGGTGGCGGCCGGGAAGACCACGACGTGCCCGGTGCCGTACCGGATGGACAAGGCCGCCAGGAGCGCCGGGCTGACCGGGCACGCGGCGCTCATGCGGGACAAGGACGCGGTGAGCGCGGACACCGAGAAGGGCGCCGATCCGACGGCGCCGGTGGCCAAGGCGCACGGCGTGGTCGTCTACTGCAACTACACGATCGGCGCGCAGGAGACGGATCTGACCACGGTCGCCACCCGGACCGACGACCCGGCGGACGGCAAGGACCCGGCGCTGTCCATGACGCTTCCGCTGATCGCGTCCCGGGCGCACCTGCCGAACTCCCGGTTGGCGGCGTACTTCGCCAAGTGCCTGGCGGCTAAGCCCGGTACGCCGGTGCTCACCCCGTCCGGCAACGTCGCGGTGGTGACGCTGCCCGCGACGTCGGGGAACATCCTGCTGATGGTGGACGTGGTCGACGACGACGCCGGGCACATCGCGCTGCCGGCGAAGTCCGTGGCGCCGCTCGCCCGCTCGCTGGCGGAGCAGGCCCGCTGGTAGTCCGCGACGCGCCCGGACGCGTGCACGTGCGCGTGCGTCCGGGCGCGTGTCCGCGGGTACGTCCGGGTGGCCGCCGCTTCGCGCCGCGTCACGCCGCCGCGGCCACCGCCTGCCCGGCGAAGCGCAGCGCCACCTCGCGCCAGACCGCCGCGGACTCCGCGTCCGCGGCGAGGGCGGCGCGGTGCAGGGTGTCGCGGTCGGCGCCGTGCCGGGCCAGCCGGTCGGTGTCCCACCCGCTGATCCGCTCGGCGTCCGCCTCGGGGTGGAACTGCACGCCCCACGCGCGCTCGCCCAGCCGGAACGCCTGATACGGGCAACCGTCGGTGGAGGCGAGCCAGGTCGCGCCCGGCGGGAGCGCGGTGATCGCGTCCACGTGGTTCTCGATCGCGTGCGGCCGCGCCGGCAGCCCGGCGAACAGCGGGTCGTCCGCGGCCTCCTGGCGGAGCGTCAACTGCGTGCTGCCGAACTCCGGTTGGCCGTGCTCCCCGCGCACCGCGCCGCCCGCGACCTGCGCGAGCAACTGCCCGCCCAGGCAGATCCCGAACACCGGCAGCCCGAACTCCACTGCCTCACAAGCCAGTTCACGGGTCCGGGCCAGCCACGGCGCCCGCGCGTCGTCGTCCGGCAGGTAGCCGCCGCCGAGCACCACCAGTGCCTGGTGGCGCGGGCGCAGCCGCTCGGGCAGTTCCTCTCCCGCGTAGCCGCGCACCACGTCGAGCGTCAGCCCGCCCTCGTCCAGCCAGCGCTCCCACCGCCCCGGCCCACCGGTCGGAGTGTTCTGCACCACCAGCGCCGTAACCGCCATCCCGCGACCCGCCCTTCTCTTCTTCTCTTCGTGCTGCTCTCTTCGTGCTGCGCCTCCCCTCCATCCAAGCTCATCCCCGTCCCGGGCCCGTCCCCGGCCCTTCCCCGGCCCGCCTCCCGGGCACCCTCTGCCGGGGGTGCGTGCGGCTTGGGCGCACAGACGAGGCACAAGTAATGCACAGTTCATGGATCGATCTTTGCCGCACCAAGGATTTCCCTGTGAGACGCCATGGGTTTCTCTGTTCTTCCCCATGATTTCGTATAGGAATTCAAAGTGCCGTGGGGTATCGTCCCCGCTCGGAGGTCGGCCCCGGACGTGCGTCGCGCCAGGTGAGAGCTGTCCCCTGTCCGAAAGAGCGAGGGGTGGCACGTGAAGCGCATACTCATCCGGTCCGGGAAGAGCCCGTTCCACGCCGCCACGCACGCCGAGTTCCTGCACCAGGACCTTTTCGGCACGAACTCCGGCAACCTGCTGTTCAGCGACGCGGTGCACCGGATGCTGCTGACCCCCGACACCGAGGTGGTCTCGAACGGCATCAGGACCGACGCGTCGGAGCAGCGGGCCGCGCGGATCAACGACGAGTACGACGTCTTCGTGGTGCCGCTGGCCAACGCCTTCCGGCCGAGCTTCCGCGCCTCGCTGGACCGGCTGTCCGCGCTGATCGAGCAGTTGACCATCCCCGTGGTGGTGGTCGGGGTCGGCGCCCAGGTCGGCGCGGACTACGACCTCGGAACGCTCGGGCCGATGGAGGAGTCGGTGCGGCGCTTCGTGCGGGCCGTGCTCGACCGCTCCGCCTCGATCGGGGTGCGCGGCGAGCTCACCGCGTCGTACCTGCGCGGCCTCGGCTTCGACCAGGTCGACATCATCGGCTGCCCGTCGATGTTCCTGCACGGCGACGTCTTCCCGGTGCCCTCCGACCCCGGCACGATCGGCCCGGACGCGCGGATCGCGATCAACCTGTCGCCGGACGCGATCCCGGTCGGCGACATCGGCGGCCTCGCCCGGTACGCCTTCGAGCGCTTCCCGGCCCTGACGTACTACGCGCAGAACCTGGTCGACGCCGAACTGCTCTTCTGGGGCGACACCTCGGCCGAGGCCGGCCGGCACGACTCCTTCCCGCTCCAGCTCACCCACGAGCTGTTCCGGGCGGACAAGGTCCGCGTCCCGCTGGACCCCCGGACCTGGCTCGACGAACTGGCGGGCCACGACTTCGCGTACGGCACCCGCATCCACGGCAACATCGCCGCGCTGCTGGCCGGCACCCCCGCGGTGGTGCTCACGCACGACTCGCGCACGCTCGAACTGTGCCGCTACTTCGACCTGCCGCACCGGATGCTCACCGACGTCCCCGCGGACACCGACCCCGCCGAGCTGTACGAACAGGCCGACTTCAGCGGGCTGCTCAACGGCCACAAGGAGCGCTTCACCCACTACACCGACTTCCTCGACCGCAACGACCTGGCGAACACCTACTCCCACGGCGACGCGGGCGCGGCCTTCGACGCCCGGCTGGCCGGCACCGAACTCCCGCCGTCCGTCAGCCTCTGGGACGGCGCCGACGACGGCGCGCTGCGCTACCGGTTCGCCCGGCTGCGCGAGCAGATCGCCACGGACCGGGCCGCCGCGGAGCGGCGCGCGAACGACCTCGCCAGGAAGAACCGGGAGTTGCAGAAGCGGGCCGCCGCCGCGGAGAAGCGGCACGTCACCGCGGAGAAGGAGGCCGCGGCGCTGCGCAAGCGGGTCGCCGCGGTCGAGAAGCGGATCAACGGCATCGAACGGCGGGCCCTGGTCCGGATCGGTCCGGCCCTGCGCCGGCGGGTGGCCAAGCAGAAGCCCGGCGGCTGAGCCCGAGCGCGGACCCCGGCCCGTACCTGTACCGCCCCCGGCGGCTGCCGGTCAGCGTGATCCGGCCGGCGCGTCCTTGCCGGCCGGGCCGCCCGCGTCACCCGGGCCGCTCGCGTCCCCGGGTGGGAAGTCGACGCGCACGGTGAGGCCGCCGGTGGGGTGCGGCGTGGCCGTGAGGGCGGCGGCGTGCGCGGTGGTGGCGGCGCGGACGATGGCCAGACCCAGGCCGTGGCCGTGGTGGGCGTCGTCCGTCCGGGCGCGGGTGCGGGGCGTGCCCAGCCGCTGGAAGGGCTCGAAGAGGCGATCGAGGTCGGCCTCGGGGACCACGGGGCCCGAGTTGGCGACTTCGAGGCAGGCGCGGCGGCCGGCGGAGACGGCGGTGCGAACCCGGAGGTCGCCGCCGGGGTGGTTGTGGCGCAGTCCGTTGTCCACGAGGTTGTCCAGCAGGATCTCGACGAGGCCGCGGTCACCGGAGACCGGGGCCTCGTCGAGGGCGGCCTCGACCCGGATGCGCAGGCCGGCGGCCTCGTCGCCCCGGCGGGCCAGCACCCCCGCCGCGACCTCGGCGAGGTCGAAGTCCTCCCGCCGCCGCACCCCGCGCTCCCCGGTGGCCAGCGTGAACAGCGCCTCCATCAGGCGGGCTTGCTGCGCGCCGAGCAGCAGGGCCTGCTCGCACGCGGCCCGCAGGGTCGCCGCGTCGGCGTCCGGATCGGCCAACGCGACCTGGAGCAGGGTGCGTTCGGCGGCGAGCGGGGTGCGCAACTCGTGCGAGGCGTTCGCGACGAAGTGCCGCTGCGCGGTGAAGGACGCCTCCAGCCGGGCGAACAGGTCGTCCAGGGTCCGGCCGAGCTGCGTGAACTCGTCGCCCGAGCTGCGGATGGCGAGCCGCCGCCCGAGGCTGGCCGCTGACATCTCCCCGGCGGTCGCGGTGATCGTGCGCAGCGGCCGCAGCAGCCACCCGGACAGCAGCCAGCCCAGCCCCACCGACAGCGCCACCAGCGCCACCAGCGCGATCACCGACCCGGTGACGTACCGGTCCATGTCCCGCCCGCGCTGCGTCTCGGCGAGCGAGGCCCGGCCGCCGCCCAGGATCGGCAGCACGGGCCTGGAGCCGTCCGGAAACGGCGGCACGTCCGGGCCCGGCGCCTTGACGGCCGAGGACGATCCCACGAACAGGTTCGGAATGGCGAGCAGCAGCACCCCGGAGGCGAGGAAGAGGGCGCCGTAGAGCACGGCGAGCCGCATCCGGAGGGTACGGGGCCGCGGCAGCAGCCGGGTCACCCGCCGTGGCCGGCCGCCCGGCGCGGCCGTCGGCGCGGCGCTCACGACTCCTCGATCCGGTAGCCGCCCTCGCGGACGGTCGCGATCAGCGGCGGGTCGCCGAGCTTCAACCGCAGCCGCCGGACGGTGGTCTTCACGGTGGTGGTGAACGGGTCGACCGCCTCGTCCCAGACCCGGTCGAGCAGCTCCTCCGCGGAGACGGCGGCGCCGCGGGCGCCCAGCAGGCACTCCAGCACGGCGAACTCCTTGGGGCTGAGGTCGAGCCGGCGCCCGGCCCGGAAGGCGGTGCGGCGGTTCGGGTCGAGCAGCACCCCGCCGCCGGCCAGCACCGGCGGCAGCGCGGGCGTCGAGCGGCGGCCCAACGCCCGTACCCGAGCGACCAGTTCGGCGAAGTCGAACGGCTTGGGAAGGTAGTCGTCGGCGCCCAGCGCGAGCCCGTCCACCCGGTCGCTGACGGCCGCCGCCGCGGTGAGCATCAGCACCCGGCTCTGCGCCGGCCCCTCCGCCAGCCCCCGGCAGATCTCGTCCCCGTGCACCCCGGGCAGGTCGCGGTCCAGGACGACCACGTCGTAGCGGGTCACGGCGAGCCGTTCCAGCGCCTGCGTGCCGTCCAGGGCCACGTCCACCGCCATGCCCTCGCGGCGCAGCCCGGTCGCCAGCGCCGTCGCCAGCACCTCGAAGTCCTCGACCACCAGCACTCTCATGCGTCCACGATGCCAGCCGCCCGGTGTCAGCGAGGTGACGGCGGCCGTCACCTCGCCGTCACCGCCCGCGCCGTACAACCGGTGCCGACAGCGCGGGTACGCCGCCGGACGGCGGTGGCGGCGCGCGCACGGAGGGAGACACGTCGCCATGGGCGAGGTGGGAGTGGCCGTCAGGGCCCTGCGCAAGCGATACGGGGCGACCGCGGCCCTGGACGGGATGGAGTTCGGCGTCGAACCGGGCCGGGTCACGGGCTTCGTCGGGCCGAACGGCGCCGGCAAGTCGACCACGATGCGGGTGGTGCTCGGCCTGGACACCGCGGACGAGGGCACCGCCCTGATCGGCGGCCGGCCGTACCGCGCGCTGCGCCGGCCGATGACGCACGTCGGCGCGCTGCTGGACGCCGCCGCGCTCCAGCCGGGCCGCCGGGCCCGCGACCACCTGATGTGGCTGGCCCGTTCGCAGGGCATCGGCGCGCGCCGGGTGGACGAGGTGATCGGGCAGGTCGGCCTCACTGCGGTCGCGGGCCGCCGCGCGGGCGGCTTCTCGCTCGGCATGCGGCAGCGGCTGGGCATCGCGGCGGCGCTGCTCGGCGACCCAGGGGTGCTGATGATGGACGAGCCGTTCAACGGCATGGACCCCGAGGGCATCGTGTGGCTGCGCGGCCTGCTGCACACGCTGGCCGATCAGGGCCGGGCGGTGCTGATCTCGACCCACCTGATGAGCGAACTCCAGGACACCGCGAGCCATGTGGTGGTGGTCGGCCGCGGCCGGGTCGTCGCGGACACGTCGGTGGCCGACCTCCTCGCCGCCGCCTCGGCCGGCGGTCACGTCACGCTGCGCACGCCGCGGCCGGACCGGGCCGCCGAGGTCCTCACCGCGGCGGGCGGCACCGCCGTCCCGGCCGGTACGGGCGCGCTGCACGTCTCCGGGCTGCCGGCCGAGGAGGTCGTCGCCCATCTCACCCGCGGGGCCGTCCCCTTCGCCGAAGTCACCGCGCACCGGGCCACGTTGGAGGACGCGTACATGCGGCTGACCAGGGACGAGGTCGAGTTCAGCGGAACGGACCCGGGCGGAGGTCAGGACCGGGGCGGCGCACGGGATGCGCGCGGCGGCCAGGACGTACGCGGCGGTCAGGACGTACGCGGCGGTCAGGACGTACGCGGCGCTGGCGAGGGGGAGCAGGCGTGAACGGCTTCCCGCTGACCGTCCGCGCCGAGTGGACGAAGCTGCGCACCGTACGCGGCTGGGTGCTCGCCCTCGTGGCCGCGCTCGTCGTGGTCGTGGGTATCGGCTACGCCTCGGCCGACGCGACCCGGTCCGGCGGCTGCCCGGGCATGAAGGTGTGCGGGCCGCCGAAGGGGCCGGGCGGGGTGGCCGTCGTGGACGACTTCACCTTCGTCCAGCGGCCGTTGGGCACCGACGGCACCCTGACCGCCCGGATCACCTCGATGACCGGGCGGATCGCGGCGCGCACCCCGGACGGCACCGGAACCCCCGACCTGGAGGCGTGGGCCAAGGCCGGCCTGATCGTCAAGGCGGGCACCGCGCCGGGCAGCACCTACGCGGCGGTCATGGTGACCGGCAGCCACGGGGTGCGCATGCAGAGCGACTTCACCCACGACACGGCGGGCCCCGAGGTCGCCGCGCCTTCCGCCGCAGCCCCGCGCTGGCTGCGCCTGACCCGCGCGGGCAGCACGCTGACCGGCGCCACCTCGCCCGACGGCACCCACTGGACGACGGTCGGCACCGCGACCCTGCCCGACCTGCCCGCGACCGCCCGGGTCGGCCTCTTCGTCACCTCCTCGGCGCACATGGAGGTGGACCGGCACGCGCTCGGCAGCAGCGCGATGAGCGCACCGACCCGCGCGACGGCCGCGTTCGACCGCGTCACGCTGAGCGGCGGCGGGACCGGCGGGACCGGCGGGAGCGGCGGCACGGGAGGGAGCGGCACCGGCGGCAGCTCCACCGCGCAGGCGGCGCACGGCTGGCAGACCACCGAGGTCGGCGGCGACCCGCTCTCCGCCTCCCTCTCCGCCGCCACCCACCGCACCACCGCGAACGGCGAGGTCTTCTCCGTCAGCGGCTCCGGCGACATCGCGCCCGCCGTGGGCGGCCAGGTCTTCGGGGCGCGCAGCATCGAGCGCGGGCTGGCCGGCACGTTCGCGGGGCTGCTCGTCGTGGTGGTGGTCGGCTCGTCGTTCGTCACCGCCGAGTACCGGCGCGGCCTGATCCGCACCACCCTCGCGGCGCAGCCGCGCCGCGGCCAGGTGCTCGCCGCCAAGGCGGTGGTGGTCGGCGCGGCGGCCTTCGCGGTCGGGCTCGCCGCGTCCGTGCTGACGCTCGTGCTCACCCTCCACCGGCTGCGCTCCAACGGGGTCTTCATCCTCCCGGCGAGCTTCGGCACCGAGACCCGGGTGGTGGTCGGCACCGCCCTGCTGGTCGCGCTGGCCGCGGTCCTCGCGCTGGCCGTCGGCACGATCCTGCGCCGCGCGACCGGCGCGGTCACCGCCGTCGTCGCCGGGGTGGTGCTCCCCTACATCCTCGCGATGACCGCCCTCCCGGACGCCGCCGCGGACTGGGTGCTGCGGGTGACGCCGGCGGCCGCGTTCGCCATCCAGCAGACGACGCTCCGCTACCACCAGGTCGCCAACGTCTACGCGCCGTCGGACGGTTACTACCCGCTGCCGCCCTGGGCGGGGCTGGCCGTGCTGTGCGGCTGGACCGCGGTCGTACTCGCCGTCGCGTACGCGCTGCTGCGCAGGAGGGACACATGAGAACGGCACCCGGCGGGCCCGAACTCCCCGCGCCGGAAGGCGAATCCGTGCCATCCGCGACACCCGGGGCATCCCGCGCGCCTGAACGCCCCGGTGGGCCGCCCGCCTTCCGCGCACCCGCCTTCCGCGCACCCGAGTCCCGCGCCCCCGCGCCCCGCTTCGAACCCCTGCGGGACGCGGTGCGCGCCGAGTGGACGAAGGTGTGGACGCTCCCGGGCACCCGGCCGCTGCTCGGCGCGCTCGTCCTGCTGACCGTCGCGCTGGGTGCGGTGGCCGCGGCGACCGTGTCGTTCCACCCAGGCACCGACGCGGCGAAGGTCAGCCTGACCGGGGTGCAACTCGGCGAGGCGGTGGCCGCGGTGCTCGGTGCGGCGATGATCGCCGGCGAGCACTCCACGGGGATGCTGGGCAGCACGTTCGCCGCGATGCCGCGCCGGGGCACCGTACTGGCCGCGAAGGCGGCGGTGCTCGCCGCGATGGTGCTGCCCGCGGCGCTGCTGTCGGTCGGCGGGTCGCTGCTGGCCGGGCGGCTGCTGCTGCCCGCGGCCGCGCGGCCCGCGCTGTCGGCGACCGACGGCTCGGTGCTGCGCGCGGGATTCGGCTCGGCCCTGTGCCTGGTGCTGGTCGCGCTGCTCGCGCTCGGTACCGCTGCCGCCGTACGCGACCCGGGCACGTCGATCGGCGCCGTGCTCGCGCTGCTCTATCTCTTCCCGATCACGGCCGCGCTGGTGGCGGACCCGCACTGGCAGCGCCACCTCCAGCAGATCGGTCCGTCCAGCGCGGGGCTCGCGGTGCAGACCACGGTGCCGGCCGTGCTGCACACCCAGCCCATCGGACCGTGGGCCGGGCTCGGGGTGCTCGCGTGCTGGGCGGGCGCGGCGCTGCTCGCCGGGACGGCGGTGCTGCGCGCACGGGACGCGTAGCGGGACGCGCGGCCGGCCGTACGGTGGTACGGCCGGCCGTCGTCACCCAGCGTGATAACCGTCACGGTCGGAAGTCACGCGGCGTGGCATGGTGCAGTCGTGGCGGGGCATAAGACCAGCCGCCTTGGCCAATTCCAAACTCCTGTAATACTCGCGGTCTAGACTCTGCCCGCGACGGCTTGTGCGTTCGTGCCCGGGAGCAGGCCGCACCGATGCCCAATCCCGGAGGGGACACGGACTTTTGATACAGATCGAGTCGATAACCAAGCGGTATCCCGATGGCACGACAGCGGTCGACAACCTGTCGTTGGAGATACCGGACAGCTCCATCACCGTGCTGGTAGGGCCCTCCGGCTGCGGCAAGACCACCACCTTGCGCATGATCAACCGCATGGTGGAGCCGAGTTCGGGCCGCATCCTGCTCGACGGCGCCGACATCCACCAGCAGCCGGTGAACGCGCTGCGCCGGTCGATGGGGTACGTCATCCAGAATGCCGGCCTTTTCCAGCACCGCACCATCCTGGACAACATCGCCACCGTCCCGCGCATGCTCGGCTGGGACAAGAGCCGGGCCCGCAAGCGCGCGTCCGAGCTGATGGAGCGGGTCGGCCTGGACTCCTCGCTCGCCAAGCGTTATCCGTACCAGCTCTCCGGTGGCCAGCAGCAGCGCGTCGGGGTGGCCCGGGCGCTCGCCGCGGACCCGCCGGTGCTGCTGATGGACGAGCCGTTCTCCGCGGTGGACCCGATCGTGCGCAAGGTGCTCCAGGAGGAACTCCTGCGCATCCAGGAGGAGTTGGGCAAGACCATCGTCTTCGTCACGCACGACATCGACGAGGCGATCCGGCTCGGCGACATGATCGCGGTGCTGCGCACCGGCGGCAAGCTCGCCCAGTTCGCGCCGCCGGACGAGCTGCTCTCCCACCCGGCCGACGCCTTCGTCGAGGACTTCCTCGGCACCGACCGCGGGGTGCGGCGGCTGTCGTTCTTCACCTCCGCGGGCCTGGAACTCACCACCGTGCCCGTGGTCCCGGTCGACGCCACCGCCGCGCAGGTCGCCGAGCGGACCACCGCCGACACCCCGTACCTGCTGGTCACCGACGCCGACGGCAAGCCGCTGGGCTGGGCCGAGCCGAAGGATCTCGCGGGCGGCGCCGACAGCGTCCCGGCCGCCGATCTGATCAGCTACGGGCGGCCGTTCGAGTTCGGCCGCGAGTCGTTGCGGGACGCGCTGGACTGCGCGGTGCTCTCGCCCACCGGGTGGGCGGTCGCGGTCGACGACACCGGGCGGGTGGTCGGGGTGACCTCGCAGGCCACCATCGGCGCGGCGATCCGCTCCGCGCACGCGGAGCGTGAGGGCGCCGGCGGGGCGGGCGGTGGCAGGAGCGGCCCGGCCGGCCGTGACTCCAAAGCGGTGCGAGTCGCCCCATGAGCAGCGGCGGCAACGGATTCTTCGATCTTCCCAGCGACCTCCAGCACTCCTACGCCGGATTGATCGGCGTGCACCTTCAGGAGTCCCTGATCCCGGTCGGTATCGGCCTCGCGGTGTCGCTGCCGCTGGCCCAGGCGTGCGTGCGGTTCCGGTGGCTGTACCCGCCGGTGCTGTGGATCACCACGATCCTCTACGCCATCCCGTCGATCGCGTTCTTCGTCTTCCTGATCGACTACACCGGCGACAGCGCGACCACCGTGATCATCCCGCTGACCATCTACAGCCTGGTGATCCTGCTGCCGTCGATCGTCGACGGCGTCAGATCGGTGCCTCCTGAGACGCTGGCGGCCGCCGAGGCGATGGGCTTCAACTCCTTCCAGCGCTACTTCCAGGTGCAACTGCCCATGGCGGTGCCCGCGATCTTCGCCGGGCTGCGGGTGGCCACGGTCTCCAGCATCAGCCTGGTCAGCGTCGGGACGATCATCGGCAACCAGGGCGGCCTCGGCAACCTGCTCGGTGACGCGCTGGCCTACCACCGGTCCAACCTCGCGGTGACGTCGGTGGTGTCCATCGCGATCCTCGGCGTCGTGATCGACCTGCTGCTGATCGGCGTGCGGACGCTGCTCACTCCCTGGATGCCGCGTGGCCGCAAGGCCGCGCGCCGGGCGAGCCTCGCCTCCGCCGTCGAACCCGCCACGTCCGGTGACGGTGGCGGCCACGCGGACGGTCCGGCCGAGCTGGAAGGCGCGGCCAGGTGAACATCTTCCACTTCATGAACGTGTTCTTCAGCGACAGCGCGCACTGGCACGGCGAGTACGGCGTTCCGCACCGCCTCGAAGAGCATCTCGGCTACACCTTCGAGGCGTTGGCCATCGCCGCCGCCATCGCGCTGCCGATCGGCCTGATCACCGGCCACACCGGGCGCGGCGGCAACGCCCTCGCGCTGATCGCCACCGCGGGTCGCGCGCTGCCGAGTTACGGTCTGCTGGTGCTGATGTTCTTCTGGCTCGGCATCGGTCTGGTCCCGGTGATGATCCCGCTGATCGCCCTCGCGGTCCCGCCGATACTGGTCACCTCCTACGAGGCGATTCGCACGGTCGACCCGGCCCCGGTGGACGCGGCCCGCGGCATGGGCATGGGGCCGATGGCGGTCCTCTTCCAGGTCGAGGTGCCCGCCTCGCTCCCGCTCATCATCAGCGGCCTGCGCTCGGCGACGATCCAGGTCGTCTCCACCGCGGCGATCGCCGCGACGGTCAGCCTCGGCGGCCTCGGCCGGTACATCGTGGACGGCCTCTACCAGCGCAACTACTCGACGGTGGTGGGCGGTGCGACCCTGATCGCGCTGCTCGCGCTGGCCATGGTCGGGCTGATCTGGCTGATCGAGCGCCTGGTCGTCTCCCCGGGGGTGCGGCGCAGCAACTGAGGCTGAGCGCCACGGAGTTCACTGCCACGGGCCGGTTCGCACCTCACGCGGACCGGCCCTTCGGCGTCCCCGGCGGCGACCTGCCGGGGCTCGGCGGCACCCGGGGGTGGTGCGGCGGACCGGAGTTGGGGCGCGTGGGGCGGGGCGATTCCGTTACGGTGCGGGGTGGTTGGGCTGGCGGGGGAACGCTCGGGAGGGACGTAGAGGTGCGAGTCGTAGCGGACCGGTATGAACTGGTGGCGTTCGTGGGACGGGGCGGGATGGGGGAGGTGTGGGAGGGCCGGGACCGGGTGATCGGGCGCCGGGTGGCGGTGAAGCTGCTGCCGGACCACCAGCACGGCCTTGCCGCGGACCTGTTCTTCCGGGAGGCGCGCACGGCCGGCGGGCTGAACCACCGCGGCGTCGTCACCGTTCACGACCTGGGCCGCGACCCGAGCGACGGCGCGCTCTACCTCGTGATGGAGTACGTGAGCGGGCGGAACCTCGCGGTCGTGCTGCACGAGGACGGCCCGCCCGCGCCCGCGCTGAGCGTCGAATGGGCCGCCCAGACCGCGGCCGCGCTGGCCGCCGCGCACGGGGCGGGCGTGGTGCACCGGGACCTGAAGCCCGCGAACCTCATGCTGACCGCCGAGGGCGAGGTCAAGGTCCTCGACTTCGGTATCGCCCGCTTCATGGCCGCCACCGACAAGTCCAGCCAGGTGATGGGCACGTTGGCGTACATGGCGCCGGAGCGGTTCGCGGAGCAGTCCGGGGACGCGCGCAGCGACCTGTACGCGTTCGGCTGCGTGCTGCACGAACTGCTCACCGGGAAGCCGCCGTTCACGATGAGCGACCCGGTGTCGCTGATGACCGCGCACCTCACCAGGCCGCCCGGGACGCCGAGTTCGCTGCGCGCCGGGCTTCCCGCCGCCCTCGATGCCCTGGTGCTGCGGCTGCTGGCGAAGCGGCCGGAGGACCGTCCGCAGTCGGCGGCCGCCGTCCACGACGAGTTGCGGGCGCTGGACCTGGCGTCGGTGCGGGTGCCGACGCCCACCACGCCCGACATACCCGTGGCTCCCGCCGCTCCCCCCTCTCATACGCCCGCTCCCGCGCACCAGTTGCCGACCCAGACGGGTACACCGTTCGCACCGCCGGCCTCCCCGCCGGCCTCCTCGCCCGCCTTCCCGCCGGGGGCCGGCGGGGCCCCGGCGACCGACGCGCCCAGGGCGTTCGGGCGGCGCGGCGTCCTGTGGCTCGGCCTGGGCGGGGCCGCCGTGGTGGCCGGCGGCATCGGGATCGCCCTGAAGGCCGGCGGCCACACCCCGCCGAAGCCCGAGAAGAAGGTGGACCCGTGGGAGTACGCCGTCGAGGGTCCGACCACTGATGACAAGCCGCCGCGGTTCACCGTGGCCGGCGGTGTGCTGTACGTCTCCACCGAGGAGACCGTCGTCGCCCTGGACGCGCGCACCGGGCGCAAGCGCTGGAAAGGCCCCGCCGACTTCTCCCGGGAGTACCGGTTCAGCGACCCCCTGACGGCCGCCGGCGGGGCGGTGTACGCGGCCGGGCAGGTCGGCACCACGTACGGCCTGGGCGCATTGGACGCGCAGGGCCGGAAGAAGTGGTTCTGCGCCTTCGGCGACACCGGCGACGCGCCGGTCGTGGCCGGCGGAATCGTCTACTTCACGGCGTACGGCCACGCGTACGCCGTGCACGCGGACAGCGGGCGGAAGCTGTGGGACCACCCGCTGGGGGACAAGGACTCCGGCGCTCTGGCGGTGGCCGACGGCACCGTGTATGTCAGCGGCGGCAAGGCCCTGTACGCGCTGGACGCGACCGGCGGCGCCAAGAAGTGGGCCTTCCCGCTCAGCTCCGGAGCACGCCCCGACCAGCCGCCCGTCGTGTCCGGCGGAGTCGTGTACGTCCTCGACGACGCCACGACCCTCTACGCGCTCCACGCCGCCGAGGGCACCAGGAAGTGGTCGCTGAAGTTCAACGGGGAGAGCATCCGCGCGGCGGGCGACACGCTCTACCTCACCGGCGGCGACGATCTGGGCAACGGACTGGTCCACGCGCTCGACTCGTCGACGGGGAAGAGGAAGTGGGGCCACGTGGTGAAGACCAGCCAGGAGTACCCCACGCAGATCGCACTGGCGGGTGACCTGGTCTTCGTCGCCAGCACCGAGGACAAGGACGGCACCGTCTACGCCGTCGACACCGGTGACGGCTCGCAGCGCTGGTCCACCGCGACACTGGAAAAGGTGGGCGGCGACATGGCCGCCGCCTACGGCTTCGTGTACACCTCCGTCAACGGCCGCGTGCTGGCGCTCGACGCGGCCACGGGTGAGCTTCCCGCCTGAACCCGGGCTACGGGCTTAGCGCCCGCGGGATGCCCGGCGCAGCGCCCTGCCGTACTGGTCGGCCGCGACGCGCTGCCCGAGGCGGCCGAGCGGGCCGGCGGCGCGCAGGTACCAGGCGGCGGGACGGCTGTAGGCGTGCACCGTGAAGTCGACCGAGCCGTCCGGGTGCCGGCGCAGGACGAAGGACTCCTCACCGCACTCCGGGTGCCCGGGCAGCGTCCCGTACCCGAAGCCCGTGCGGTCGGCCTCGTTCAGCGTCCACACCACCTGGCACGGCGCTTGCAGCGGGCCCATCCGCACCGTCACCCGCACCCCGGGCGCGGCGTCCGGGGTGCCCGCGGGCACGTCCAGCAACGGGGTGCCCCGGTGCATCTCCCACCCGAACAGCGCGCGAGCCGCCGCGTCGTACGTCCCGACCCCCAGCCGGGTCCGCACGGTCAGCCCGTGAAACCCCGCGGGCGCCGCGGGCCCCTCCGGCGCCGTCATCCCCACGGACGAGTAGTCGACCTCCCACACCCACCGAACGTACCACCGCCCCCACCGCACCCGGCCGGTGCGCCGCGGCAGCGGAAATCGGTCGGACGCGGTGGGGCTCAGCGGACGATGGAGACGATCTGGAGGGCGGCGCGGGCGAGGTGGGGGGCTCCTTGGAGGTGGGCGGAGGACAGGGCCGTGGTGGGCTCGATGCCGCGGGTGCACAGTCGCCAGGCGGTCTCCGCGTCCAGGTGGACGGTTGCGGCGGGTGGGCCGGCGGGGGCTTCCGCGAGCGACCAGCGGGTGGTCGCGGTGGCGGTGGCGGTCCAAGTGCCGCCGGGCGGGCCGTCGATGACCACCTGGACCTGTGTTCCCGCCGTCGCCGGGGTGGCGCTGAGCGTGTGGGGCAGGGCGCGCAGGAAGGTGTCCAGGACCGCGGCCAGGGGACGCGTCGCGGTGTCCGTGTCCAGGCCGACCGCGTGGCGGATCTGCTGGCGGTGGGTCCAGTACTCGGTGAACTCCCGTGCGACGTCGAGCCAGTTGGGCGCGGCGGGCATGGCCCCGGCCCAGGACACGCCCAGCCCCATGGCGTCGAGGTCGGCCGCCTCGAACCGCCGGACGACCTGCGTGCCGGCGCGTTCCAGCGCCCCGACGAGCGTCGCCGAGTCCGTATCGGCGTGGAGGTCCACCCATTGCTGGTTGGCGCGATGGATGAAGGCTTCCAGCGTCTCGCCGGGCCCGAAGGCGGGCCGGAAGCCGGGGGTGGCCCAGCCGAGGCGGCCCCGGTAGTCGCCGAGGAGGTGGGCGGCGAGATCGCGGACCGTCCAGCCCGGCACCACCGCCTTCTCCCAGTCGGCCGGCACCAGCGTGCGCAGGAGATCCAGGAGGGAGGCCAACTCCGTTGCGAACAAAGGGCGCACGTCGATCGGCGTGCCGAGCCACGAGGTGTCGGAATCGCTGCCGAGTGGAGTTCCCATCCCCGAACCCTGGCATCCCGAGGCGGGGCCTGCCACGGAATTCCCGGGCCCCGAGCGACCGCGGCAGGCGCGTCGGCGTACGAGCGTCGCCGCCTCGCCGGCGCGCGAACACGGCCTCGCCACGTCCACGACATCCCCGGCGGTTCCGGGACGCGGACGCGGCCTCGCGCAGGCCCCCGCGCAGAGCCCGTCCGCATCGTGCGCCGGGCGTTCAGTAGCCGATGGTGAAGCGGCGCTGCACGAAGCGCGGCAGCTCCGCCTCGTCGATCAACGCGACCGCCGCGTCCTCCACGGAGATGCGGCTGCGGCCGTCGGCGTCCTGGACCACCTGGTCGCCGCCGATCCGGAAGCGGCCGGTCCGCTCGCCGGGGGCGATCTCCTCCGCGGGGCTGAAGTAGGTCCACAGCCGGTTCGACGTCCGCAGGACGGTCAGGGCGTCGCGGTGGCCGCGCACCGCCGCGGCGTATTCGCGGGGCAGCCCGAGCCGGTCGAGGCCGGGGTTCAGCAACTCGTCCGAGTCCGCCCGCACCACTCCCGGCTCGACTTCGAGGCTGCCGGCGCCGCCGATCACGATGAGCCGGGTCCGCGGACGGGTCTCCAATGCCTTCAGCAGGGCCCGCGCCGCCGTCGCGTAGACGGTCGGGTCGGCGACCGAGCGCCGCAAGGTGTCCGCGAAGTCCTTGGCGGCATTGCCCGGTTGGAATCCGCTGATCAGGACGTCAAGTCCGGGCAGGGCGGCGGCGATGCTCTCCGGGTCCAGGACGTCGACGCTCGTCCAGGTGATGTTCTCCCGACGCTCCTCGCGCTGCGCCTGGCCGGCGTCCCGGCTGAACGCCTTGACGTGGTGGCCGCGGTCGAGGGCTTCGCTGACGACCCGGCCGCCGATGGTGCCCGTGGCTCCGATGACTCCGATGTGCATGTTGGTTCTCCCCGGTGCATGCAGAAGCGGAACGCCACGGTGGTGACGCCGTGCGGAAACTATACGCCGTGCAGCTTCTGTACGGGGTGAAGTAACTCGACGCTGTAGAGTGCCTGTTGTGACAGTCACGGGCAGCAGCGGAAGGCGCGAGCGGCTACGGGCCGAGACGACGGCCGAAATCAAGAAGGTGGCCCTGGCGTTGATGGCCTCGGGCGGCCCGGACGCCATCACCCTGCGGGCCATCGCCCGTGAGATGGGTATGACCGCCAACGCCATCTACGGCTACTTCCCGACCAGGGACGACCTGGTCACCACGCTGATCAACGACGTGTACACCGCGTTGGCCGATGCCGTGGACACCGCCTGGGACGCCGCGCCCTCCGCGGAACCCGCCGTCCGGATCGAGGCATGGGCCAACGCCTTCCGGGCCTGGGCCCTGGCCAACCCCGAGGGCTTCCGCCTCATCTACGGCGACCCCGTGCCCGGCTACCAAGCCCCCGAGGGCGGCGCCGCCCCGGACGCCGCCCGCCGGGTCTGCACCGGCATCACCGCCCTCGCGGCAGCCGCCTGGCCCCACGCCCGGCAGCACTACCAGGACAGCGACTTCGACTGGGCCGACTTCGACCCCGGGCTGCTGGCGAAAGTGCGTCCCGCCTTCCCCGAGTTGCCGCCCGCGGCCGTCGCCCTGGCCCTGCGGATCTGGGGGCACCTGCACGGACTGGTGTCACTGGAGGTCTACGGCCACATGCGCACCCAGACCACCAGCCCGGAGAAGCTCTTCCGCGAGGAACTCGCCCAGCTCGTCAGGACGTTGGGCATCGGCGTCGACCGCGACTTCGGAAGGGCGGGCCCCATCTGAAGGGCGGGCTCCGTCGGAAGGCCAGGCCCCGTCTGAAGGGCAGGCTCCGAAGGCTCACGCTGAGGGCGGGGTGGGGCGGGGCGGGGTGCGATGGGGGCAGCCCCGCGCCGAAATCAGACGGTGAGGACGAGCTTGCCCTGGAGGTGGCCGCCCTCCAGCAGCCGGTGCGCGTCGGCGACACGCTCGAACGGGAACGTCTCCTGCACGTGGACCCGGAGCCTGCCCTGTTCGACGAGCGCGACGAGCCCTCGCAGGGCGACCGGATCGGGGTCGACCGCGATGCCGCTGAAGCGGATGCCGGCCGCCTCGTACGCGGCGGCGAGCGCGGTGTCCTCCTCGGCGACCGCCGTCACCAGGTGACCGCCAGGGCGCAGCACGCCGAGTGACCGTTCGGCGGTGTCGCCGCCGATCGTGTCGAGCACGACGTCGACGTCGCGGACCGCCTCGCTGAAGTCGACCGCCGTGTAGTCGATCACCTCGTCGGCGCCGAGCCCTTCGACGAACGCCCGCTTGCTCCGGCCGGCGGTCGCGATCACGTACGCGCCGAGCGCCTTCGCGATCTGGATCGCGACGTGGCCGACCCCGCCACCGCCGCCGTGGACGAGGACACGGTCGCCCTCGGTCACGCCGCCGAGGTCGACGAGGCCCTGCCAGGCCGTCAGCCCGACGACCGGCAGCGCCGACGCCTCGACATGCGAGAGCGACGCCGGCTTGCGTGCCAGGTGCAGCGCCGGGGCCGCCACGGCCTCGGCGTACGCGCTCGCCGCCCGCGGGAACAGCGGCATCCCGAACACCTCGTCGCCGGGCCGGAACCGCCACGTCTGCGGCGCCTCCTCGACCACGCCGCTGATGTCCCAGCCGAGGACGAACGGCGGCCGGCCGATCAGCGGGAACTCGCCGGCGCGCAGGCGCGCTTCCAGCGGGTTCAGTCCGATCGCCTTGACCCGGACGAGCACCTCGCCCGGGATCGGGCGGGGCTCGGGCGTGTCCACGACGGTGAGCACCTCGGGACCGCCGAGCGTCTGCTGGGTGATGGTTCGCATGACTCTCCTGGCTCGGAAGGGGGGAGCACCCAGGCTAGGTTTCCGACCGGAACCCGCAGGTACCTTTGGCCCCATGAGCGGTTTCGGTCCCCCCGGTGATCTCTTCCTCGCCGACTGCCCGGCACGTCTGGCGGTCGAGCTGATCGCCGACAAGTGGACGGTGGTCGTGCTCTACGGACTCAGCAAGGGCCCTGTTCGGCATGGCGAGTTGATCGAGCTGATCGGTGGCATCTCCCGCAAGATGCTCACCCAGACGCTCCGGCGGCTCGCCGCGCACGGCCTCGTCCGCCGCCACGCCTACGCCGAGGTGCCGCCCCGCGTCGAGTACGAACTCACCCCGCTCGGGGCGACGTTGATCGAACCGATCCACATGCTGACGGAGTGGGCGAGGGCGAACGGCGACGCGGTGCTCGACGCGCTCGACGGCGCTTCCGAGCAGGCCGCCCCGGGCGCGTGAGGGTGCGCCGGGGCGCCCGGGCCGCGCCGCACGGCCGAGTGAGGGGAGACCTTCACCGCCCCGACCTCGCTCACGCCTGCGCGCACCCCAGTTCGCGGGTCATCGGGTCCTGAAGCGCCGGAAGAGGTTGCGGGCCACGTAGACTCCCGGCCCGCCGAAACCGACGATGTCGACACGCCCGTCACCGGTGATGTCGGTGAGGAAGCGGGGGTGGCGGTCGACCCGCCAGGCGCCCGCGTCGTCGTCGTATCCGAAACCTCGGCACACCAGTTGGGCCTGCTCGAACCGGCCGCCGCCGCGGCTGTGCGACACCCAGACCCCCTCGTCACCGAAGCCGACGATGTCCGGGCTGCCGTCCCCCGTGACGTCGGTGAGGCACCGGAGGTGCTTCCCGCCGGTCCATCCCTGGGCGAGCCCGAAGTCGTTCAGCACGAGTTTCGAGGGCTCGAACGTGCCGTCGCCGCGCCCGCGGGCCACGACCACGCCCTGCGGGCCGAACCCGACGAGGTCCAGCGCTCCGCCACCGGTGGTCCTGACCAGGTACCTGGGGTGCTCCTCGACCGAGCTCCACCCCTGGTGGACGCCGAAGTCGTCGAGGACGTAGAGAGGTTCGGCGAACGCCCCGTCCTCGTCCTGGAGTGACACCCAGACGCCGTCGTCGTGGCAGCCGACGATGTCGAGCCGGCCGTCGCCGGTGGTGTCGGCGAGGAAGCGGGGATGCTTGCCGACGAGCCACCCGCCGGCCTGCGGGCCGTGGCCGAACGCCTTGAGGACCGGCTCGTCGGCGAGGGGTGTGAACGTGCCGTCCTCGTTCTGGAGTGAGATCCGGACGCCGTCGTCGTGGCAGCCGACGATGTCGAGTCGGCCGTCGCCGGTGGTGTCGGCGAGGAAGCGGGGATGCTTGCCGTCAACCCACCCGCCGGCCTGCGGGCCGTGGCCGAACGCCTTGAGGGCCAGCTTTCCGCCCGTGGGCGTGAACGTCCCGCTCTCGCTCCGAAGGGAGACCCGGACACCGTCGGCGGCCAGCACGACGATGGCGGACCTGCCGTCGCCCGTCGTGTCCGCGAGGGTCCACAGGTCTTTGGGACTCGGGGAGGGCGGGGGCGAGTGCAGGACGCGCTCGCTGTCGCCGAAGGTGCCGTCGCCTCCGCCGGACGAAGTGACCGCCCCCTTGGCGGGTTTGATTCCGACGATGTCCGGCCGTCCGGTTCCGGTGGTGTCGGCGAGGAAGCGCGCACCGAGGCCGGCCCACCGGTCCGGTCGGCCGTTGGAGGAGGGGACGGCCTCGTCGGTCTTCCAGCCGCCTGCGGCCTGGTCGCTCCCGAACTGATCGAGGACCAGCAGCATGTCGCTGAAGGAGGGCTTCGCGTCGGGTGCCGGCCGCAGCGCGGTCGAGGGGGCCAGCCGCCAGGACCGGCGGCCGTTCCAGTGGTCCAGCGGTGCGAAGCGCAGCACGGCGTCGCTGGTGCGCTCGGGCTCGGCCGTGACGAACCGCCACCGCTGGCTCTCCGCGCCGTCGTCGTACTCGCGCAGGACGATCCGGGTGTCGTCCGCTCCGGGTTCGGCCAGGTCGAGAACGGCGCCGTCGGTCGCGCCCTCGATGAAGTAGAGGCCCGCCTCGCCCTCGACGGGGACGAGGTGCCACTGCTGGCCCTGCCTGCCGGCGGTGGCGGCCCACTGGCGGACGCCGCGGTCCGCGGCGGCAGGGTTGTCGAGCACCTTGCCGCTGACCGCGTTGCGGATCACGTATGCCTGGTCGTCGTGTTCCCGCCCGCCTTGCGCGGCCTGCACGGGGCTGAGCTGCCACTGCTCCGGGCCGGGGCCGGTATCGGGGAAGTCGCGGACGACGAGCGCCCCGTCCGCGCCCGGCGCGGCCCTGGCGCCGAGGGTCTTCCCCGTGGCGGCGTTGACGATCTCCAGTTTCAGTTCTTCCGTGGGCACGGGCATCGTGGTGCCTCTTCCAGGCGGTGCGGGCGTTGATGTGGAACGGGCGTCGGCCCGGGACGGGTGTGGCGCGGCGCCGGCTCACGTGAAGACGTGGTGGTACGGGACGTTCCACTCGTTGGGCAGTCGCGGGTAGAACGTGTTGATGACCGTCCCGGTGAAGTCCCCGCCCCAGTTGTAGGTGAGGCGCACCTCGCTGTCGGCCGTCACCGCGTGGTCCTTGAACCCGAGGATGGCGTCGGGGTGGGTGATCGGCACGAAGGTGATGCCGCCCCACGGCGTTACGGTGACGACCCAGAGCTGGGTGTCCTCGGGCGCCCCGTTCTTCCCGCGCCACTTGTCGCCCACCTTGTCGGGCAGGCCCACCTGGACGGTGTCCGCGGCGCTCTTGGGGGCCTCCTGGTGGACGGTGACGCGCCTGCGCTGCGGCTTCGGCGCACCGTCGTCGCCGCGGCCCAAGCCGGCTCCGCCCACGCCGGCCCCGCCCACGCCGGCCCCGCCCGCTCCGGCTCCGCCCACGCCGGCGGGCGGGGGTGGCACCTGGCCCGCGGCGCTCTCGATGAAGTACAGCGGTCGCTGCCCGAAGAAGCCGCCGGGGGTGATGTACCAGAGATGGCCCTCCGCGTCTTTGGTGGCGGAGTCGAGCGCGGTCGCCAGCTTGACCCCCTTGTCGTGGCTCGCCTCCTTCAGTTCGGCGGGCCGCAGGTAACCGCCGTTGAAGGCGTGGACGAGCATGACCGGACGATTCTCGATCAGCGCTGCCACGATCGCGTTGTCGTAGCTGTTCACCGCCACCGGGCCGCCGACCACCAAATTCGCCATCGCCGTGCGTTCTTGGGTGTACATCGCGGAACCTCACCTGTTCTGAATGGGGGAGAACAATACGTCGGGCGCTCGTTGCAGGATTCTCACGCGGAATGACCACAGGCCACATCGCCATCGGGCGAAGGAATTCGGGCAGCGCACGGACGATCGAGGAACATCCCTCGCCCACGGGAATGATCGAGGCCACAGTACGGGCAGGTGGGGTGGCCGAGAAGTCATCTTTCGGGTGACCGCCGTGAGGAAAGGTTCCGCCTCCCGCAACGCACCGGCAGGCGCCAAACGTTGACCACACGATTGAGTGTGATGCGTGCATTCGCCTTCCCCGGCAATGGGGGCCGTGATACTTTCGATCGTCCGAACGTGCGCGGGTTCCTGGTTCCCTTTCGCCGAGCGCGGTTCGACCGGATCAGTCAAGGACGGGAAATGCCTTCCAACGCGTACAACCTGGAACGGGCCAAGCGCCAGCCGCTGACCAAGAAGAACTTGCGGGAACTCGGCATCGCGCAGGCCCCGGAGTCCATCCTGGGACACCCCAGCCTGGTATATGTCGATGAATACGGTGTGCGGCACAGGCCCGTCGGGTTCTCCGTGAACAAGTTGGGTTTCGGCGATTTCACCGGCAGCTTGGCGTTCGATCTGGGCTGGCTCGCCTACATGAATCTCGGGGAGCCGCTGATCGAGGAGCGGCGCGACATCAGCCAGCCTCCGCCCGACACCTTCTCCTCGCGGACCTACGTCAACCGCAGCCAGTCCGAGATGACCTTCACCGACTCGGTCGACTTCACCGTGTCGAACGGCGCCACCTGGTCGCTCCAGGGAGACTCCAAGCTCACCTTCGGCGGCAGCGTCAGCGCGCAGCTCCAGTTGCAGCTTCAGCTACAGCTCGGACTGAACCTCCAGGCGCAGCTTCAGGCGCAGCTGAAGAACGAGATGACGAACAAGAACACGAACACGATGACCAACAAGAACAGCAAGGACAACGTGGGCGTGGACAACGCCAACGCCATGGACATGGGCATGACCAACGGGGTGACCAACACCGCGACGGGCTCGGTGACAGGGTCGACGGCGTTCACGACCACCGGCAGCGCCTCCGGTACCGCCGGGCTCAACGCCGCGCTGGCACAGGGCGTCGCGGCTTCTGTCGGCGGTTCCCTGTCCACCAGCTGGGCCTCGAAATCACAGATCTCGGGGAAGGTCCCCCCGGGCTCCCGGGTGGAGACCCTCGTGACACAGCGCCGTACCCGCAAGCAGTACACGTACGAGATCCCGGTGACCTTCTCCGGGCTGATCGCGGTGCAGTACGACGTTCCGGTGGCGGTCCTGGCACCCCCGCAGCGCGGGGACTACCCCGGCCTCGACCAGCTGGTCGCCCGCGACATCGGCGACGTCGGCCTGGCCGGCGGCGGCTTCCGGATGAAGGGGCTGGCCGAGGTCGTCTCCGCCCTGGAGGTCCACCACACGATGTTCGACGGCGAGAGCCTGACCGACAGCCGGCGCGAGCTGTACAAGCAGCCCTGACCGCACGTGCGGCACCGCCACGACGACGACCAGAGGTGACGATCATGGTGTTCGACAACATCTTCCGCTTCGCGGGCCAAGGCGCGGGGCTCTTCTCGGTGATCCCCGATCGGGACAAGCCGCAGCCGGGAGCGGGCGTCGACTTCGAGGACGCCGACGACGCCACCTACGACGACACGACCACGAGCCTGTACACCAGCGCGATCCACGGGGCTTCCTCCCGGGCGAAGATCGTGCAGGAGCAGTCACCCGAGGCGCGGGTCGTCCTGGGTTTCCTCGGCGCGTTCATCCGCAACACCCAGGCATCGGCCGATGCGCAGGCCCAGTACGCCCAGCAGCCCAGCTCGGTGTCCGCGGCGGCTGCCGCCGGAATGCAGGAGTCGAGCGCGACGGTGAAGGGCCAGAGCGACCTCAGGAAGCCCGAGGACCTGAACGACATGCCGAAGAAGAGCGAGTGCATGCAGCCCAAACCGGCGACCCCCGAGGCCAAGAAGCCCGAGGCGCCCAAGGCGAGCGCCGAGAAGCCGGGCCGCTCCGAGTAGTCCTCGTCCCGAGGGGTCAGGGGCGGCCTTGCCCCTGACCCCTCGTTCGTGTGCCGATTCGCGGGTCAGACGGAGAGCAACTGCCACTGCCGGTCGCGGGGGTCGCCCTCCGTCACCGTGTGCTGCTTGACCGCCGCGGGGGCGTTGGTGCCGACGCGCAGCAGCAGACCGCTGTTGCGGTTCGCGATCTCGAACACCCTCGGGCTGTCGGTCACGGAGCCCACCGGGAGCATCCGCCACTGCTGGTGGTGGGCGTCAAGGCCCTCGTAGGCGCGTTGCGCGACCACCGCCCCGTCTGCCATGCCCGCTCCGACGACCTCCAGGACCTTGCCGCTGCGCACGTTCTCGATCGTGTACAGGACCTCGCCGTCGTCCTGGCCCGCCACGACCAGCCGCCACCGCTGGTGTTCCCGGGGGGCGGCGAGGGACTGGTGGATCTCGGCCCCGTCCTTGGTGGACTCGCGCAGGACCCCCATCCGCAACCGGCTCCGGACGTTGGCCCAGCAGGCCACCGTGCCCGAATCGGGCAGCCCGGCCATCATCTCCGACGCGATCTTCCGGACCCTGTCGTTGGCGTGGTCGGCGATGTAGAGGGCGTCGACGCAGTCCACAGCGACCCCGTACGGGTTGCGCAACTGGGCCGAGGCGGCTGGGCCGCCGTCGCCGGCGGAGCCCGCGGTGCCCGTGCCGGCGGCCGTGCTGATCGTCCCGTCAGGAGTGATCCTCCGGACCCGGTTGTTGCGGTGGTCGGAGAGGTAGAGGGTGCCGGTGCTGTCCACCGCCACCCCCACGGGGAAGTTCAGCTGGGCCGAGGCGGCTGGGCCGCCGTCACCGCCGGAGCCCGCGGTGCCCGAGCCGGCGACCGTGCTGATCGTCCCGTCGGCCGTGACCTTCCGGACCCGGTTGTTGTCCGCGTCGGCGATGTAGAGATCGCCCGCGCTGTCCACCGCCACCCCGTACGGGCGGTTCAGCTGGGCCGAGGTCGCCGGGCCGCCGTCTCCTTTGAAGCCCGTGGTGCCCGAGCCGGCGACCGTGCTGATCGTCCCGTCGGCCGTGACCTTCCGGACCCGCTGGTTGTGGTACTCGGTGACGTAGAGGACGCCGGTACGGTCCACCGCCACCCCCAGCGGGAGGTTCAACCGGGCGGCGGTCGCCGGGCCGCCGTCACCGCTGAAGCCGGCGGTGCCCGAGCCGGCGACCGTGCTGATCGTCCCGTCCTTCGTGATCTTCCGGACCCGGTGGTTGCCGGCGTCGACGATGTAGACGTTGCCCGCGCTGTCCACCGCCACCTCGCGCGGGCAGTTCAACTGGGCAGAGGCGGCAGGGCCGTTGTCCCCCCGGGAGCCGGCGACGCCGTTCCCCGCGACCGTGCTGATCCTCCCGTCGGTCGTGATCCTCCGCACCCGGTGGTTGCTGTAGTCGGAGAGGTAGAGGGTGCCGGCGCCGTCCACCGCGATCCCGTACGGACGGTTCAACTGAGCCGAAACAGCGGGCGCGTTGTCCCCTGAGAATCCCGCGACCCCGGTCCCCGCGACCGTGCTGATCGGAGGGTCGGATCGTTCGCCACCTGTGGCTTCCGTCTGGGCAGTGCTCATCGCCATCCCTTCGCCGTTCGCTGACCGCCGGCTACGAGCGGTTGTCGACTCATTCCAGAAAGTCACAAGGGTGTCGGGCTGGCAAGATCCCCTGCGGGTGGTCCTCACGGAGCAGGTTGACGAGAGACCTGTGCCATCCGACCCCGTGGGCGTACCGGGGTGCGGCGGCCTACGGGGTGGATCGCGGGTGGCGGGCGTCGGGGTCCAGGTGGTCGGGGGTGCAGTCGCGGAGCTGCATGGCCAGTTGGGACGCGAGGACCCAGGGGATGAGGGAGTCGCCGTAGGGGACGAGGGCGGGGCCGAGGGGTTGGGGGCGGACCTCGCCGGGGCCGGACGGGGGACCGTAGAGCATGCCGTGCACGCCGCCGAGCCGGGGCCGGGCGACGCGGACGGCGGTGTGGGTGCGCCGCAGATACGGGCACAGGCGGAGCGAGGCGAGCGCGCAGGGGCGGCACACCGGGGGATGGGTGGCGCCCATCTCCTCGGGCCAGCCCGGCCAGTCGTCGTGGTCGTCGCCGAGCAGCCACAGCACCCCGCGCTCGTCCCGGTCGGCGGGCCCCGCGCACACCTGGCACAACATCAGCCGCATCGCCCGCCGTTGGCGCGCCGGGTGCACCGCGCCGAACCTGGGCCGGCCGCGCCCCCGCGCCAGCCCCGTGCGCAGCCACAACGCGCCCTCGCGGTCCCGATCGTGCGGCGTCTCGTCCAGGTACGCGATGCCGCACCGGTCCGGTCGCAGCGTCACCGCCCCGGCCGTACGGTCCTCCGCGCTCCACGTCGTGATGTAAGGGACCGCGGGTACACCGGAGTTGTCGGCGCCGGTACGAAGGTGGGCGCTCATGTGCGGCTCCCCACGAGGTGGACGGCCCCGGCGTCCGCGCCGTCGCCGTGGGCCGCCGCCCAGTCCGCCCGCGCCGCGACCAGCGCCGGATGCACCTCGTACGCCAACCGGTCCGCCTGCGCGCGCAGTTGGGCCACCAACCGCAACACGTCGTCCGGGCCCAGGTCGCTCAGCCAGCACTCGGGCGTGAGGTTGAGGTTCACCGTCGGCACGCGCGGGTCCGGGTCGGCCGCGAACGGTACGCAGTCGATGCTGCCGCACAGCACGTGCAGGTCGGCGGGTTCGGCGCCGTCGTGCCCGGTGCGCCGCGCGTTCCGTACGGTCTGGCCCTCGAAGTCGGCGTAGTGGTGCACGTCCACCAGCCGCGCGGCCAAGTGCTCGATCGGCACGTCCACTTCGCTGGGGTCCTCCGTCGCCCACGGCGGCAGATACCCGCTCACGGTGTGCCGGCTGGTCGTGGTGATCCGCCACTCACGTGCCTGCGGCGCCCCGGCCACCGGTAAGGCTTCGCCGCCCTTCCTCGGGCCGTCCGGCAACGTCAGCGCGGTGGTGTCCACGGTGGTGGGTTCCATCTGCAATTTCCCTTTCTGCGCGATTTTTTCCGGAGCGAGCTTTCCGAGTGCCCGCGCGTGCTCATACGTACGGGTGAAGGGCTCGCCCTGCGTGCCGCCCCCCGGGCTCCCCACGCGGGCGTCCCGCGCCCCGGAAACGGCTTCCGCCGAGGCGACTTCCGAGGGCCGCGCCCGCCGTACGCTGCACGGTTCCGCCGTCCACAGCCCCCGGTTGCCCGGGCGGCTCAGCGACAGCAGCCCGGGAGATCTGCGCATCACCTCGCCCAGGTCGCCGGTGCGGGTGTCCACCACCCAGGTCCCCTCGGGGTACGGCATCGTTCGCTCCCGCGTCTCCGAGCCGCCCACGCTCTGTGTTCAGCCACTCACACAGTGGCCGAACAACCACTAGCCTCGGAAGCATCGTCGGACTACATCGGCACGGTAGAGAGGTTGGTTTGCCGCATGACCGAGCCCAAACAACTCGACCCGTTTCAGAGCCCCTACGCGTTCTACGGTTCGGAGCTACGCCGACTGCGCGAAGAAGCGGGTCTCACCCAAGACGCCCTGGGGAAACTGGTGTTCGTCTCGGCGGCATACATCGGGCAAATCGAAACCACCATCCGCAAGCCGCAGTTGGACTTGTCGATCCGCCTCGACGGTGCACTCGGCTCCGGCAAGCACCTGCAACACCTGTGTTTGATGGCGAAGAAGTCCAAGCCGCTCTACACCGGCGGCCACGCCAGCTACTTCGCCGAGGCGGCCTACCACGAGGCTCGCGCGTCGGCGATCGCGGAGTACGCGCCCACGCTGGTGCCGGGGCTGTTGCAGACGGAGGGGTACATCCGAGCTGGCATCAAGGCGACGCGGCCGCGCGCCCAGGTGCCAGAAGTCGATGAAGTCGTCAATGCGCAGCGAGAGCGGGCCGCGCTTCTCAACGACCCTGCACGGCCCGAGTTTTGGGCGATCCTGCACGAGACCGTCTTGCGCATGCCCGTTGGCGGTTCTGCCGTCATGGCGGAGCAACTGCGCTCGATTGCGGCGCTGGTGCGTGCGGGGCGCGTCATTGTGCAGGTGCTGCGCTTCCAGGACGGCGCCCACGCGATGATGGCCGGGATGGTGTCACTGATGTCGTTCGATGATGCCCCCGATCTCGCCTATACGGAGGGCGTGCATTCCGGGCAAATCATCGACGAGAACGAAGTTGTTGGCCTGTACTGGAAGTCGTACGATCTCGCTAGGGCTGTCGCTCTGTCCCCGGAGGCGTCCCTGGCCCTGCTCGACTCGGCGGCTGAGGAGTACGCGCGATGCACACCACCCCTGACCTGAGCGCCGCCCGTTGGCGCAAGTCCACCTACAGCAACGCCAACGGCGGTAGCTGCGTGGAGGTCGCTGACGACTTCCCGGGGGTCGTCCCCGTACGCGACTCGAAGGACCCCCAGGGCCCCGCGCTCGCGTTTTCCGCTGACGCGTGGGCCTCGTTCGTCGGGGCCGTGCGGGCGGGGGAGTTCCCGGCCGTCTGACCGTGGCCGGATCGCCCTCTTGCCGGTGAGTGACCGGGGCGCGACGCTGCACGCGTACCGTCCCGGCCCACCCGCGGAGGAGCGTACGCATGCACACGGAACGGGAGTTGAGTCGCGCCGAATGGCGTAAGTCGTCCCACAGCAACGGCAACGGCGGCAGTTGCGTCGAAGCCGCGGCCGTATGGCGGAAGTCCTCCCACAGCAACGGGGACGGCGGCTCGTGCGTCGAGTTCGCTCCGCACGCCGACGGGGTCGTCCCCGTGCGTGACTCGAAGGACCCGGACGGCCCGCAGCTGACGTTCACCGCCGCCGCGTGGACCTCGTTCGTGGACGCCGTCCGCGCGGGCGAACTCCCCACCGTCTGATCTGGTCCTGGTGGAAGCGGAGCGTCGTCCGGCCCCGGCCTGCTGCCGACCGGGTCGGGGTCACAGCAATCGGTCGACCAGCCCGTCGACGTATTCCGGGGTGAGCGGCACGATGCCGAACAGGACGCGGATGTACATCGGGGCCAGGATGTGGTCCAGCACGGTGAACGCGTCGGGTGCCTGTTCGCCACGGTCGTGGGCGCGATCGAGCATGGACTGCAGTTGACGGGTGCGTTCGGCGCGCAGGTCGTCACCGGCCCGCCGGCCCTCTTCACCGTTGTTGGACAGGGCGAAGGCCAGGCGCAGCAGTGCCGGGCCGTCGGGTCCGGTGATCTCGCGGGCCACGTTGGCCGCGTAAGTGTGCAGGTCGCCGGCGAGACTCCCGGTGTCGGGCATCGGTGACTGCGCGTTGAGGCGGGTGAGTGCCACGTCGGTGAGCAGGGTTTCCAGCCTGCCCCACCGGCGGTAGATGCTGCTGTCGGCCACGCCCGCGCGGGCCGCGACGTCGCCGACGGTGAAGTTGCCGTAGCCACGCTCGCTGATCAGGTCGGTGACGGCCTGGTGCACCTCCGCGCCGACACGGGCGCTGCGCCCGCCGGGCCGCCGGGCTTGCTGTCGCTCGCTCATCCCCTCACCTTAACGCAGTCGGGACTTGCGTTTTCGCGGAGCCCTCCCTATAGTCGCCTTAACGCAGGCGAAGACTGCGTTAAGGCGCTCAGGTGTATCGCCCCCCACGTCGACCGTGACCGGGCGCACCTGACGATCGAGAGGAATCCTCATCACCGCATCACATGCGACCGTAGGCAGCCGATCGAACCGGGCCGTGCTGCTCACGGTGACCTGCCTGGGTCAGTTCATGGTCCTGCTCGACAACACGATCGTCGGAGCGGCGCTGCCCGACATGCAGGACCGGCTGCACACGCAGCTGACCGGTCTGCAATGGATCGTCGACGCGTATGTACTGCTGGTCGCCATGCTGCTGCTGTCCGGAGGCATCTTCGCCGACCGGTTCGGCCGCAAGCGGGTGTTCCTGACCGGCGTCGGGGTGTTCACGCTCGCGTCCGTGCTGTGCTCGGTCGCGCCCTCGCTGGGGTGGCTGATCGCCGGAAGGGTCGTGCAGGGCATCGGTGCCGCGGCCCTGAGCCCCGCCTCACTGGCCCTGCTCGTCGCCGCCTATCCCGTGCCGCAGGAACGAGTCAAGGCGATCGGACTGTGGGCCGGATTCAGCGGAATCGGCATGGCCGCGGGCCCCGTGGCCGGCGGCGTGCTGACGGAAGCCTACGGCTGGCCCGCCATCTTCCTGGTGAATCTGCCCATCGGCGGGTTCCTCCTGCTGATCGGCCTGCGCCACCTCGGCGAGTCCCGCAATCCGAGCGCCCCCGCGATCGACATCCCGGGCACGGTGCTGTCCGCCCTGGCGGTGGGGGCGCTGACCTACGGGCTGATCGAGGGCGGTGCCCGCGGCTGGACGTCGCCGGTCATCCTGGGCAGCTTCGCCGCAGGGGTGATGCTCCTCGCCGCCTTCTTCGCCGTCGAAGCGCGCCGCTCCGCTCCGATGCTGCCGCTGCGGCTGTTCCGGCAGCGCCTGTTCACCGTGTCCAACACCGCCATGGTCGTGGTGGGGTTCGCGCTCATGGGCTCGTCGTTCTTCTTCTCCCAGTTCTTCGTGTACGTCCAGGGCAGCTCGATCCTGCGCGCCGGCCTACAGACCCTCCCCGTCTCCCTCGCCATGGTGATCGTCAGCCCGTACGCGGGCCGGATCGCCGCCCGGCGCGGCTTCCGCGTCGTGGTCACCGCCGGCCTGGCCCTGGCCGGCCTGGGACTGCTCGCGCTCGGCACGGTGCACGCCGACACCGGCTACGGGAACGTGTGGTGGCGGCTGGCACTCGTCGGCATCGGCTTCGCCCTGACCCTGTCCCCCCTGACGGGAGCCGCCATCCAAGCCGTCAGCCCGCAGGAAGGCGGCCTCGCGTCAGGCATCAGCAGCACCACCCGGCAGATCGGCGGGGTGCTCGGTGTGGCGGTGCTCGGAGCAGTCGTCCGCACCCGGCAATCCGGCGGCGCCTCCTTCGAGACCGGCCTCGACAGCGCCTTCCTCACCGCCGGCGCCATCACGTTGGCCACCGCCGTGTTCACCGGCCTGTGGCTGGCGCGGTCCACGTCCGCAGAGGGCTCCGCGGCGCCGCGACGTTCCACCGATCCGGGTGCGGTCGCCACCTCGAACGAGGCATCCGCGAACAGCCGTTGACGACAACAGCCGCCTCGGATGGCCGCCGTGCCGAGCCGGGAGCGCCCGCGGCCCAGCCGATGCGTGGTCGGCAGGCCGAGCCCAGCCGACGCGTGGTCGGCTGGGCTCGGCCTGCACTCCCCGGGCCTGGCCTCCCCGGGCCTGCACTCCCCGGGCCTGGCCTCCCCGGGCCTGGCCTCCCCGGGCCTGCACTCCCCGGGCCTGGCCTCCCCGGGCCTGGCCTCACCCACCCCTGACCGAGCGTCACTCCGATTGCGGAGGGCCAACTGTCACGTCGCCGTTGCCTCGGGAGAACAGGGCCGAGGCGGTGCGACGTGGCCGGCGTCCAGTTCCACGTGCCTGCCGGTGAAGCGGGTTCGCATGCGGCGGTCGTGGGTGACGACGACGACCGCGCCTTGGTAGCGGGCCAGGGCTCCTTCCAGTTCTTCGACCAGGACGGGGGAGAGATGGTTGGTCGGCTCGTCCAGCAGCAACAGGTCGACGGGTTCGCTGACGAGTCGGGCCAGTTCGATCCGGCGCCTTTGTCCGTAGGACAGCTCGCCCACCTTCAGGCGCAGGTCGGCAGGGCTGAACAGGCCGAGGGACAGCAGATGGTCGAGGTGCTCGTCCAGTTCGCCTCCGCGGCCGTGGGCGAACGCCTGTGGGATGGTCAGGCCAGGCGGCCACGGTGTCTCCTCCTGCCTCAAGTGCCCGACCCGGCCCCGCGTGCGCACCGTCCCCTCATCGGGCTGCAACTCACCCGCCAGCACCCGCATGAGCGTCGTCTTGCCGGCCCCGTTGGGCCCGGTGACCAACAGCCGCTCCTCGCCGCCGATCCGCAGCGAAGGTACGTGCAGCCGGTCCTCGACACGGATGCCGGTGAGTTCCGCCGCGGCCTGCGACGTCCGACCGTCGGCGGTGGTCATACGAGCGGCGAAGACCAGCGGTTCGGGCGGCGGCGCGACAGGATCGTCCGTCAGCCGTTCGACCCGCTCCTTCGCATTGCGGATACGGACCATCGCCCCGTGACCACGGCCGCGGGCACGGAAGCCGCCGTGGCCGAACACGGCGAACGGCAGCTTGCGAGGCACCGCCTCCAGCCGTGCCACGTTCGTGGCGGCCAGCTTGCGGTTGCGAGCCAGCTCCGCGCACCAGTCCGCGTACTCCTGCAGGCGGCGCCGCCGCTCGGCGGCCTTGGCGGCAAGGTAGCCGTTGTAGCCGTCGCCGTGACGCGTCACCTTGCCCTCGCCGATCTCCAGGATCGTGGTGGTGACCCGTTCCAGGAACACCCGGTCATGGGTGACCGCGAGCACCGTGCCGCGATGCGCCCGCAGGTGCGCCTCCAGCCAGCCCACCGCCTGGTCGTCCAGATCGTTGGTCGGCTCGTCCAGCAGCAACAGTTCCGGCTGGGACGCCAAGGTCGCGGCCAGCGCCAGCCGTGATCGCTCACCGCCCGACAGCGTGCCCAGGGCCCGATCCCGAGCCAGACCCGGCAGGCCGAGCCCGTGCAGGGCGACGTCCACCCGGGCATCGGCCTCGTAGCCGGCGCGCGCCTCGTACTGGGCGACCGTTTGGGCGTAGGCGTCCAGCGCGGCGGTGAGCTCCGCCCCCGCCAAGCCCTTGAGTCCGGCTTCGGCGTGGTGCATCCGCGCTTCGAGTTCACGCAGGTCGGCAAGAGCCATGTCCACCGCGTCCTGGACGGTGGCCTCGGGGGGCAGGGCCAACGACTGGGCCAGATAGCCCGAGCCGCCCGGTGCGATCACGGTCAGTTCGCCGTTGTCCGGCCGGTCCTGCCCGGCGATCAGTCGCAACAGGGTTGATTTTCCGGCTCCGTTGTCGCCGATGATGCCGGCCCTCTCGCCCGGCTTGATGCTGAAGGACACGTCGTCCAGCACGACGTGGTCGTCGTAGCGGCGGGTGACGTTCTGAAGAGATAGCTGCGCGGTAAGCATGGATTCCCCTGTTCTCGGCCGGGCCGATCGGCACGGGTGGACGGACGCCTCCGCGCACGCCGGAAACACTCCGCGGTAGGCCGGACAGACGGCATCACGGGAGGAACGGAAGCACGGATGAGAACGCGCGACGACGGAGCCAAGCTCAACGCGGCCGCACGGGGGATATCACAGAGAACCCATGCGCAGCACCATAGGAGTTAGTCCATGGGGCTGCAAGCCGTTTTTTCCGGTGAGGTGGCAAAAGGTGCGGCAGAGGCGGGGCGAATCCCCGCGGTGGACCGGCGACGACGAGTACGCCTACGCCTACGGCCCGGGCGCGGACGGCAACCGGCGCGGACGGCACGGGAGGCCGGATGGCGGGCCAACTCGGTCGCCGACTGCCCCGACCAGCGTGCCGCCCCGCCGGCCGTACGCGAGTTCGTCCGGCGGACGCGCGAGGTACGCGGCGTCGCCGCGTGAACGTACGGCGCGGAACCCTCGGGTGGGGAGGTCAGCGGGGCCCGGGTCGCGCGGGCGAACTCCCCACCGTCCGACCGTTGCTCGGGCAGGCGGTCGCCGCGGTCATCTCTGGAGAGGCAACGCTGAAAAAGCGCACTGTGGTGTTCTGGGTGCTCCGCCCCGATCCACAGGAGGTCATGCGTATGGGTACGACGGCGATCGAGTTCGAGGCGAAGCTCCTCGGCATCGACCCCGAGGAAATCCGCACCAGGCTGCTGGAAGCCGGTGCCGAGCACGCCGGGGACCGGCTTCAGCGGCGCTACGTCTACGACATCCCGGGCAGGTCCGGGGCGTGGGTGCGGCTGCGGGACAACGGGGAGACCGCGACGTTGTGCGTGAAGGAGATCCTGAGCGACGCGATCGACGGGGTCCGGGAGACCGAGACGGCCGTGAGCGACTTCGACGCCACGCACGCCATTCTCGGCAAGCTGGGCTACCTGCCGAAGGCGTACCAGGAGAACCGGCGGTCGTCCTGGACGGTGCTCGGCGCGTCGGTCGAGCTCGACCACTGGCCGCGCATCCCTCCCTACCTGGAGATCGAGGGGACCAGCGGCGACCACGTCCACCGCGTGGCCGAGGCCCTCGGGCTGCCCGTGGACGAACTCACCAGCGAGAACACGACCGCCGTCTACCGCCGGTACGGCATCGACATCGAGTCGATCCCCCGGCTCACCTTCGAGTGAGGGAGGCAGCCCCGTGGCCTTCTGTTGTCGGACAGCCGGAGATCAGCAATGGTCACCGGCTGTCCGACCCCGAGTTCGGACACTCAGGCCGCTTCGGTGGCCGCGGTGATGTCGGCAGCCCATTCCAGCGCGGTGAAGACGTGTTCGGGCTGAAGACCGACGTGGTGTTCGGGCTGGATCAGCAGGGTCGCGTGCCCGGCCGCGGTGCGGTCGGCGGCCCACTCGTGGTCCAGCGCGGTGAAGTCGTCGTCGATCCACGCGGCCGGTGCGATGCCGAGACAGGTGTCGACGTGGTCGCGCTTCCACAGGTAGCCGTCGGGGTGGCTGGTGGTGATCGGCAGCCGGGGCAGGTCGATGTACTCGAAGACCGGCAGGCCCAGCAGCGGGCCGATCACACCGGGCGCGTCCGCGCGCCAGCTGGTGCACCACACCGGGCGGATGAGGCCAGTGGCGATGGCGTCGGTGATCATCGGGCCGTGGTGGTGGTTGAGCCAGACCGTGACCGGGTCGGGACGGCCGGTCATGCGGACCTGGTGGCGGGTGTGGGTGGCTGGGGTGGTTTTGTCCTGCGCGGGGAACGGGACGAGGACGCCGTCTATGTCCAGCAGCAGGTACGGGATCTGGTGCACGGTGCCTCCCGGAAGGTGGGTCGGCCGTCAGGGTTTGCGCGCGGTGATGAGCAGGGTGGTGGGCCAGGGGGCGTCGGCGGGCGCGAACAGGTCCTGCGTACCGGTGACCAGCAGGCCCGCCCGGTTCAGGGCGCGGGCCCAGGCTCCGGGGTCGATGTCCCAGTGCTGGACGCTGCCGGTGGTCCCGTTCGGGAGCGTCACCTCGGTCAGGGTGCGCGCGGTGGCGGGCAGGGCGCCGGTGCGGTGCGGGTGCGCTACGGCGAAGGCCAGGACTCCGCGCCGGGCCAGGCGGCGTGAGCACAGGGCGAGGATCTGGGAGGGTTCGGTGGTGCCGATCGCGCCGAAGACCGAGACGATCGCGTCCAGGCGGGTGGCGCTGCGGGTGAGATGGAGCGTCGCTCCGGCGCGAACGAACCGGGCGCCGGTGTGGCCGTAGTGGGCTCTGGCACGGCGGATCTGCCCGGCTGAGCGGTCCACGCCGGTGACGATCGCCCCCGCAGCCGCCAGATGGGCGCTGTTGCGGCCCGCGCCGCAACCCAGTTCCACGATCCGGCGGTCGCTCAGATCACCGCCCAGGATCTCGGCCCCGGGACCGATGCCGGGCCGCTGGGTCCACTCCAACCGCTGTGGCGCTGCCAAAGGCCCTGGAGGGCTGTCCGCCGGCTTCGAAGCCGCGTGGGCGTCCCAGGTTTCCATCTCATGGTTCCAGGAGCCGTGCGGCGCTGTGGAGGTGGCGGCGGACCACCGTGATGTACGCCTCGTCCGAGGTCGGGTCGTTGATCCAGCGCAGGGCCTGCTCCATGAACCACTCGATCGCCCAGACGCGGTGCCATCCCAGTGCCCACGCCTGCGGGGCCAGGCCGCCTCGCGTGGACAGCGCGCAGCGGTTGCCGCCCGCCACGACGTAGGTCTCGATGAAGGCGCGCAGCCGGTCGGGGTCGGCGTTGTCGATCGTGCCGTGCCAGGACGCGAGGTCGAGCAGGCCGGGGCCGTTGAAGGTGCGGGCGAAGTCCAGCAGATGCCAGCCGTCGGCTTTGATGTGGAGGCTGGTGGGGTGGAACTCGGAGTGCACCCAGCCCCACGGGGCGACGGTGGTGCCCTCGGCCCGCTTGGCGGCGGCACCGTTCAGCGCGTGCAGCATCTCGGCGATGTCCTCGGTGCCCTCGGTCCACCGGCCGGCCTCCCGCAGATGCCGCAGATGGCCCAAGGCCAAGCCTGGCAGAGCAGCCAGGGCGTCTTCGTCGAGAGCGGGCACCAGTGTGCTCGGTGCGGCGGCGTGCAGGGTGACCGCGGCCGTGACGCCGTCCGCGTCCTGGGCCTCGCGGACGGGCTCGCCCAGGTCCTCGATCACCATGCCCAGAACCCCGTCGCGGACCAGCGAGCCGGCGATGTCCGGCACCGGGATACCGGCGGTCGCGGCGGCGCGCAGGAACCGGTCCTCGGCCGTGAACGGCTCGGCGGCGTACTTGTAGATCGCGGTGGCGCCGTCGGGGAAGGTCAGGCGTTCGACCCCGGAAAGGGACCACACGCGGATCGGGCTGCGAGTCGGGGTCGGGCTGCCGGCGGCCGAGCAGACGGCGGCCAGGAGGTCAGTGATGTGCTGGGTGTCCACGAGCGTGCTCCGAACGTGCGAGACGGGAAAGGGCAGTTGGGGTGCGGGGCGGCGGCGCCTGCCGCCCCGCACCGGTGGGCCGACGTGACGGATCAGGCGGCGGTCACGCGGTACGACTCGATCTGCTCGATCCACTCGGACTTCATCCCGGCCAATTCCACCGCGAAGTCGGCCATGGAGGTGCCGTAGGCGGCGACGACGCCGCCGGACTGGTCGGGGACGGACTGGCAGCCGTGCACCAGCCGGCCGCCGAGCGCGGTGTGGGCCTTGATGCCCTCGATGCGGCGGTACTCGTTGAACCAGCCGCCGTGGTAGACCTCGTCGAGCATCTGGCCGTCGGTCTCGCTGAGGTCGAAGACGACCCCGGTGGCGGAGGGGAAGAACCAGCAGGGGCCGACGTTGGAGATGTGTCCGTCCAGCTCGACCTTGTTCAGGGCCATCAGCGTCGCGGCCTGCCGCAGCATCGCGAGGTGGCCGGCGGTGAAGTCCGGCAGGCCGAGGGTGACCAGGTGCTCGTCACGGAACAGGTAGGAGTACACCTGCCAGGCGATGGCCAGGACCTCGCCGGCGTCGCCGGTGGAGCGGGCGTGGTCCTTGATGAAGTCCAGTGCCATCTGCTCGACGGCCGCGGTCTCGGTCTCGTCCGCGGCCAGCAGCCCGTCCCTGACGGTCTGCCAGTCGATCACGAGCCAGGAGCTGATCTCGAAGCGGAAGAAATACTCCGCAGGGTCGATGGTGATACGCGTGCCGTCCACGGTGATGCCGGGCAGGCGGTTCCAGCGCGGGTCGAACGCCTCGGGCAGTTCGACCGTGATCGTGGTCGTGTCGACGGTGGTGGTCACCTGTGTCTCCGATCCGGGTGGGCACCCCCAGCAGGGGTGCTGTGCGGCTTGGGCCGCCGCCCCGGAGCGGGGAACCCTGTCTGCTCCGAGGCGGCGGGAGAACCACCATCGCGCCCCGGCCGGGTCCGTATCCGCAGCCGGACTGCGGCCCCGCAACCCGGCTGCGGATGGGTCTAGACCTCGTGGGTGAGCCGCAGCCCGAGGGCGGCTTCCATCTGCGCGATCGTGTCCGCCGGGTCTACCGCCAGGATGGTGGCGACCCCGAGTTCTTCGGCAGGAGGAAGGTTGCGGGCGGTGTCGTCGACGAACACGCAGGCGTCGCCGGGCAGATCCATCAGGCCGAGCATGACCGCATACAGTTCCGGGTCGGGCTTGCGCAGTTGGTAGTCCTCGGAGATCAGCACCGTGTCGTAGTTCGCGGCCAGGTCGTAGCCTGCGTAGACGTCATACGGACCGGTGCCCAGGCTGTTGGAGAAGATCCCGACCTTGACTCCGGCCGCACGGGCCGCTTGGGAAGCGGCGATCACCGTCGGCTCCGGGTGCAGGTCTTCCAGCACGCGCCCGAGGAGATTGGCGCCGTCGATCCCCAGCAGTGCGGCTGTCCGCTCGTTCCACTGGATCTGGGTGATCGCCCCGCGTTCCAGGTCCGCGTACAAGGCCGCGCCTTGCGGGTCCTTGGCGATGACCGACAAGAACGTGCCTTCCGGCAGGCCGGCCCGCCGGTCGAAGGCCAGTGCGCACGCGGCCACGCTGGTGGTCAGCACCCCACCGAAGTCGAGGATCAGCCCCGTGCGGCCCTTCACGCTGCACTCCCAATGGCCTTCAGCAGGGTCCTGGTGTCGATCAGGTGCTCGCTCAGGCTCCGCGTTCCCGCGGTCTTGTTGTCCCGCAAGGTCCGGTGCAGGTCGGTGACCCGCCGCAGCGTCCCCCGGTGCTGGACCTGCTCGACCAAGTCCAGGGCCGCGTGGCCGTCTTCGCATGCCTGCTCGACGTGGCCGGCCCCGGCATGTGCCTCCGCGCGGGAGATGAACGCGGTGCAGCGGTGCCGCAGCATCTCCGGCGACAGCCGCACGAGCGCCTGGTCCAGCGACGGCAGCGCCTCATCGAAGCGGCCCAGCCGCGCCAGGTCACTGCCCTCGTAGGCATCCGCTTTGGACAGGTCGAACCAGGCGATGCCGCCCCACCGTTCGTCATCCATGGACCCGGACAACAGTGTGCGCGACGCCTCCATCGAAGACCGGAAGCCGTACTCGTCGCCGGTGGAGGAGTACATCTCCGAGGCGACCGCGTTCGTCCACGCCCGCATCCGCACCGACGCCCCCCGCTTGGCGGCCTCCACCGCGGCCAGCGCGTAGTCCAGCCCGCCCTCCGGATCGCCACCGTAGGAGGTGCCGAATGCCCGGCCGGCCAGGATCAGCGCGGACAACTCTGCGCTGCCGATCTCCTTCGCGATCCGGAACCCCAAGTCCATGTAGGCGTCGGCCTGTTCCTGGTCACCCAGGTCCAGTGACAGCAGGACGGCAGCCAGCGACGCCATCTCGACCATATGGGCCAGCAGCGAGTTCCGCAGACGAGCCGGTTGGGTCTTCGGTTTGAGCGAGGTCACCAACTGGAGCTGGCCATGGGCGACCGGGACGAGGGTGGAGGCCGGGAAGGACTTGTACGACCGGCGGTAGCTGGCGCCGATCGACCGCAACTCGTCCACAGTCGCCTGGTCCACGGCGCCACCAGCCGGTCGGCTGACCTGGGCCTGAGCGTCCGGGGAGAGCCCGGCGACGGCACCGGTCAGACCTGCCAGGGAGCCGAGGGTGAAAGTACGTCGACGCACAATCTCAGAACTTTCCGGATCGGGCGCAGTCGCGCGGGGGGAAGGCGGAGAAAGCAGATGTGATCTGGACGACTGTGCTATCACAGCAGCTCCGGCGTACCGAACGTCGAACGCCAGCACGTAATCGACAGCCAGCCCCAACACCTGAGCGATCCGTTCCGCCAAGCCCACACTGTCCAGCGCGATCACGCCACGCTCCACCTGCGACACCCAGGACTCCGAACGGCCGATTCGCTCCGCGAGATCCCTCTGGTGCCAGCCCTTGCGACGGCGCCCCTTCTCGATCCGTCCACCGATCGTACTGTCGATGCCCGCCACAGGACGCCCCCAGACGCCGTGATTACTCCACCACGTAGAGCAACCGTACTCACGACGGCATGCCGCCGGCAGCGGAACGACCCGCCTCCATCCGAGTGGAGAGGGCGTCTACATGGAAGGGCGCCGAGGTGCGGCGGCTGATGCGAGAGCACGGCGCCGCTGCGTGAGCTGCCGACACCCCGGGTTCGCTCAGCGAGCCGATGGGGCAGAACCAGGGTCGGCGGCCTGCGGGGTGGGGGACGGGTGGACGAGGGCGGGGCGAGGCGGCGGAGATGGGGCGGCGCCGTGCGGGAAAGGGTGGCGCTTTTCGCGGTCGGGCCGAGGGCCACTCCAGTACGCTCGGCTGATGGCTTGGGCGAATCTGCTCGTAGCGGTTGCCGCGATGGCAACTGGCGTGGTGGCGACGTATTTCACCTACGTCACCCTCAGGGGTCAAATACGGCGCCGCCATGATCCCCCGGCGGCGCCGGCGGTTGACGGTTCCGCGCCCTCCTCCGAACCCGCACCTTCCTCTTACGACGTGTTCATCTCGTACGCCGAGGCGGACGAGCCGCACGCCGTCCGGTTGGCCGAAAAACTTCGCCTCCGCGGGATTCGGATCTTCCTGGCGAAGTGGATCGGCCCCGGGCTGGTGGAAATCCTGGAGAAGGAGCGCGCGCTGCTGGGTTCGGCGAATGGCGTACTGATCTTCAGCAGGGCGACGACGGGTGATCCGCGGATCATGGACGAATACGCCGCACTGCTCCAGCGGGTGCACTCCGGGGCGCGCAGGTTCGTCCCGGTGCTGGCCGAGCCGGTGGAACTGCCGCCCTTCGCACGGATTCGGGTGCCGTTGGACCTGGCGTGCGGCGACGCCGAGTACGAGACGCGGGTGGACCTGCTGGTCCGTGCGCTGCGGCCGACCGAACTGGGCGCGGGCTCCTGACCGTTCGGCCGAGGGCGTGCGCCGGCGCGGTGGACGAGTGGCGGCGCCTGCCGAACTCCACCGCTGAATTTCCTTTGGGAACCGCCGGGTTGCTGGATTTCCTCCTACCATGGAGGAGGAGGGCGGGCAGGATTGCGGCGTAGCGGGCAGGGGGGCGGCCGAGTGATCGACGTGTTCATTTCCCACGCGCCGGGTGACAGCGAATGGGCCGAAGGGTTCGCCAAGCGGCTGAACCGGCCCGACATCCGGATCTTCCTCGATCGATGGAGTCTGGACTTCGGCGACGTGCTGGTCCACCGACTCGACGCGGCGATTCGCAGCGCCTCCCACGGAATAGCGATCATCAGCCCGGAATCCGTCGGCTCACCGCGCGTCATGGAGGAGTACGCCGCCCTCGCCCACGCCTCCGCGGAACGCCAACTCCGTTTCATTCCCCTACTGATAGGCGACGTGGCACTTCCGCCGTTCGCCGCCAACCGCGTCTGGCGCGACTTCCGCGAGATCACCGATCACCAGTACGACGAGAAAGTCGACGAGATCGCCGCCGTCATCCTGGGCGAGGCCGCGCCCGACCGGGTGGCGGCAGCCGAGGAGAACCTCGCGGCGTCCCAACCGGCGCCGCCGCGCCCGCTCACCGAACCGCCCGAGCACTCCTTCGTGGTCTGCTACGCGGGCGCCGACGCCGAGTACGCCGGGGAACTCGTGCGGCAACTCCGCGCCGGCGGGCTGCCGGTGTGGTCGATCGGCGACTTACGCCCCGGCGACGCCCACTTCTGGACGGTCCGCCGGCAACTGCGGTACGCGGTGGGGATCGTCGTCCTGATGTCGCCCCAGTCGCAGGACTCCGACGACGTGACCCGGATGATCCTCGAAGGGCAGCAGCACGGGCGCCCGTTCGTGCCGATCCTGCTGCACGGTGAGCGCAACTTCCACCTGGCCAACACGTGGTACGTCGACGCGCGGGACGGCCGGCTGCTCGGCGAGGGCGAACTGGCCCTGCTGGAACGGCTGGTGGCCGCCGGGCCGGACGGCGGTGCGCCGGACGGTCCCGACGTGGACCCGGTGGCCGTCCTCCCGCAGCCACCGACCCGGCCTTCGGTGCGGGCCGTGCGCGTGCCGGCGGCCACCGGACTCAGCCGCCTGGACACGTACCTGGCGGAGAAGGAGTACACCCACGCCGACCTGCTGACCACCTCGCTGCTGCTGGAGGCCGCGAACCGGGCCGGCGACGGCTGGCTCCGCGCGCGGGACGCCCACGCCCTCCCGGCGGAGCTGCTGGCCGGGGTCGACGCCGTGTGGGCCCGCCACTCCCACGACCGGCAGGGGCTGCGGGTCCAACGCGGCCTCGCGCGGGTCCGCAGGGGACGGCACGCGGAGTTCCTGAACCTGTCGGTGGCGTGCGGCTGGCGGCGGGCGGTCGACGACGTCGTGCCGGCCGGCTACCAGGAGTTCGCCGACCGCGCCGGGCCCGGCCGCCGCGCCGGCTTCTTCCCGACGCTCCGCAATCCGCAGAACGAGCACTTCGCCGACTGGTACGACCAGTGGAGCGCCACAGCGCTGGCGGTACACCTACGCCTGGACGAACGGGGAACCCTGCAATGATCACGACGATCGTCATCCTCGTGCTCCTGGCCGCGGGCGCCGGGTATGTCGGCGTGATCGGGCGCGTGGTGGTACCGCCCGGCCATGTCGGCATCGTCCGGCGGCGGTTCGGCCCGTCCGATCCCGTGTTCAGGCGGGTCACCCCGTACGACAAGCGGGGCCTCCAGGCGCGGGTGCTGCCCACCAACGGCTCCAGCTGGCTCGTCCCGGGTCTGTACACGGTGGAGATCGTGCCCAGGGTGGACATCCCGGAGGGCAGCATCGGCGTGGTCACGGCGGTGGAGGGCCGCAGCCGTCCGGCCGGCCAGCCGCTCGCGCGGCAGGTGGAGTGCGACAACTTCCAGGACGGGCCGGGGTTCCTGCTCGGCGGCGGTGAGCAGGGCCGGCAGGCCAACACGCTGGCGGGCGGCCAGTCGTACTACATCAACACCATGCTCTTCACCGTGGAGACCGAGCCGCGCACGTACGTACCCCCCGGCACGGTGGGCGTGGTGGAGGCCAGGGCGGGCGGCATCCGGCCGCCGCACCGGCCGTTCGGCAGGCACGTGGAGTGCAACAGCTTCCAGGACGGACACGCGTTCCTGTCCGGTGGCGGCGAGCAGGGCCGGCAACTGGCGATCCTCGGCGGCGGTGCCTACTACGACATCAACCCGGCCCTGTTCAAGGTGACCACCGTCGCCAACGTGCGGGAGTCCCGCGACGGCCTCACCGTCGAGAGCCTCCAGGAGATCGCCATCCCGATCGGTGCGACCGGGGTGGTGGTCACCCTCGACGGCGCCGAACCCCCGCGGGACGGTGCGGCGGAGACCGTGGCGCCGCGGGTGGAGGGGCACGGCAGCTTCCGGCTGCCGTGGGTGTTCCTGGCGGCCGGGGGCCGCCGCGGTGTGCAGCAGGAGACGCTCGGCGAAGGCGCCGTCTGCGCGCTCAACCCCTGGTTCGTCAGGGTCATGCTGATCCCGACCCGGCTGCTGATCCTGGAGTGGACCAAGAAGACCGGCGCGGAGGCGCAGCGCAACTACGACGCCGAACTCGAACAGATCACCGTGACCATCCAGGGCCACCGGGTCAACGTCGAGATGAAGCAGAGCCTCCAGATCCCGGAGAAGGCCGCGCCGGTGCTGGTCAGCCAGTTCGGCGGCACCACCTCGGGAATCGGCGGGCTGTCCCACAACCCGGCGCCGGTCCAGCGGTTCGTCGAACGGGTCCTCGGCGCCACCGTGGAGTCCTACTTCAGCGAGATCGCCGCCGCCACCACCATCCAGGAGTTCCTGAGCAGGTACGCCGAGACGCGCACCGACCTCACCGCCCAGGTCCGCAACGCCCTGCTGGTGTGGGGTGTCGAGGCCAAGGGCACCACGCTGGGCGAGTTCCAGCCCGAGGACGCCAGCATGAACGAGGCGATGAAGCGGGAATTCCTCGCCGAGATGAACAACCGTTTCCTGATGGCGAAGTTGGAGGGCGCCGGCACCGCGGACGAGATCGACGAGATCGAGTCGCGGAAGGACCGGAGGCGTGTCGCCATGCAACTGGAGGCGGAGTTGCAGGCCGAGATCGACGCGCTCGGGCCCGAGAACGCGGCGGTCATCCGGATCGTACGGGAGTTCGCCCAGTTCCAGGTCCCCGAGTACATCGGCGGCGGCGACATGGCGGGCCTGGTCCAGGCACTTCCGATGGCGAACATGCGGGACATCCTCGGCAGGCTCCGCGAACTGCGCTCCGACCACCAGGTCGGCCGCGGAACGGCTGCGCCTATGCTCGACCAGAAGGCCGGGTTCCAGGGGGAGGCGGAAGAGGCCGCGTCGGAGTGAGTGCGGGGTGGGCGTCGGTGTCGGTGCCGGTGCCGGTGTTCCACACGGGCACGGACGGGGTGCGGACAGGGCGCGGACGGCGGCGGAGCGGGGCGGGAGCGTTGGCGTGAGTGACCCTCGGCGCGAGGGCGAAGTCGGGCGGCTGCGGCGGCTGTTCGGGGTCTTCGGTGCGATCCAGGGCGCCGGGCGCTCCCCGGTGTACGCGGCGCTCAGCGAAGGCGTCGTGGGTGACGGTGACTTGCTCGCGCTGCTGCTCGACGCGCCGGCGGACCAGCGCCGGCCCAGCCTTCTGTTCGCGGCGGTGAACCTGCTGCTGGCGGGCGGCCGGGGCGCGGAGTTGGCCGCGTACTACCCGATCCACGGGGGGAGCCAGGCGGTCGACGGCCAACTGGTGCCGGTGTTCGTGGCGTTCTGCCGCCGGCATCGTGACGAGCTGGCCCGGCTGCTGTCGGAGCGGTCCACCCAGACGAACGAGATCCGGCGGTGCGTCGCGCTGCGGCTCGGCGTCGATCACGTCCAACGCCATTGGCCGGGGCCGGTGCACCTCGTCGAGGTCGGTGCGAGTGCGGGGTTGAACCTGCTGTTCGACCGCTACGACTACCGGTTCGACGGGGGAGCGGCGACCGGCTGCGACGGTTCGCGGGTCGTGGTGTCGTGCGAGGTGAGGGGTGGGGAGTTGGGCGAGGTGAAGGGGGAGGCGCGGGGCGCGACTGGTGCGGGCTTCTTCCGGGCGGCGCCGCCGATCGTACGGCGGCTCGGTATCGACCAGCACCCGATCGACCTGTCCGACCCCGGCGCCCGGGCCTGGCTGGAGGCGTTCGTCTGGCCCGAGCAGACCGCCGAACTCGCCACCCTGCGCGGCGCCTTCACCCTCGCGGCGGCCACGGCAGCCGCGAGCGTCGTACGGGGCGACGCGACCACGGACACCGCCCGTATCCTCGGCGAACTGCCGGGCCGCGAGCCGGTGGTCGTGTTCACCGCGTCGCTGCTCAGCTATCTCACCGCCCAGGCGCGTACCGCGTTCGTCGCCCAACTCCGGCAGGCCGCCCAACGGCGCCCGGTGGCCTGGGTGTTCGCCGAGGCGCCAGGGCTGCTGGCCACCACCGGACTCGACATCCCCGCCCTGCGCGGCCCCCTCGCCCGCCGCAACACCCTCTACCTGGTCGGCGCGAGCCTGCGCGGAGCCGCCCCGGACCACGACCGCTCCCTCGGCCTCGCCGACCCCTACCTGCGCTGGATCTCCCCGGCCCGCACCCCCGCGGACGACTTCTCCTGGGTCCCCCCGAGCTGACCCGACCCCGCCCCGAACACCCTTGCGGGACAACGGAGTTAGGGTGCCCCGGGTGAGCAGCGAGATTCCCTACCGGCCGCTTCCGCTCGACCAGTCGGACGTGCGCTACGCGTACGGCCCCGACTCGGTGCTGCGGCCGGGCGTGCCCGCCGGCGAGACGATCGCCTTCGACTGGACCGGCAGCGCGATCTACCCGGGCACCGTAAGGAAGTTCTGGGTCCACGTGCCCAGCACCTACGACCCTTCGGCGCCGGCGTCGTTGATGGTGTTCCAGGACGGCTGGTGGTACCTGGACCCGGACGGGCAGGTGCGCGGCGCGACGGTCCTGGACAACCTCGTGCACAGCGGCGACATCCCGCCCACCATCGGCGTGTTCGTCGACCCCGGCTTCTTCCCGGACGCCGAGGCCCCGAAGAACCGCAACCACGATTACGACGCCTTCGACGACCGCTACGCCACCTTCCTGCTGACCGAGATCATCCCCCAGGTCACCGCGCGCTACGCCATCGCCGAGGAGCCGGAACGCTGGGGCATCTGCGGGGGCAGCAGCGGCGGCAACTGCGCCTTCACCGCGGCCTGGTTCAGGCCCGACAGGTTCCGCCGCGTCATCGGCTGCCTCTCCAGCTTCGCGCAGATGCCGGACGGCAACCCCTACCCCCGGCTCCTCCCCGACACCCCCCGCAAACCGCTGCGCGTCTTCCTCCAAGCCGGCCACCGCGACCTGCGCTGGAACGCACCCGAACGGAACTGGCTCGCCGAGAACCTCCGCGTCGCCGCCGCCCTGGCCGAAGCGGGCTACGACTTCCACCTGGTCCTCGGCGACGGCCCCCACACCCCCAACCACACGGGCGTCCTCCTCCCCGACGCCCTCCGCTGGCTGTGGCGGGAGAGCCTTCCTCAGTCGGAGTAGAGCGCCCGGACCCGGATCACGTCGGGGTCGTTCACGCCGTATATGCCCTCGGCGGCAGTGAGGTTGGCGCGCAGCAACTGCTGTGCCTCGTCGTGTTCGCCGGCCGAGGCGAGGCGTTCCGCGAGGAGGATGCGGGCTTTGGTCGTGAGGGGGTGCTGGGGACCCAGGAGGCGTTCGCGGCCCGCGGTGGCGTCGCGCATCATGAGGACTGCTTCGCGGTGGCGCCCGTCCAGCATCAGAGCCCAGCTGAGGACCAACTTGGCGGAGTACACCAGCGGGTGGTCCGGGCCGTGCAGGCGGATACGGGCGTCCAGGGCACGCCGCGCCGCGGCCTCGGCCTCCTCGGGGGCGGCTGTGTGAAGCAGGCCGAGGGCGTAGTTGCTGTAGGCGATGACGGTGACGGGGTGTTCGGAGCCGAGTGCGCGCTCGCAGCCGGCGACCGTCTCGGGCCCCTCGCGTACGAAGGCGTCGGTGTGGCCGGTCTCGGCGAGGAACTCCAGGTTCAGGGCCCGGCTCCTGAGGGTGTCGACGTGGTCCTCGCCCAGGGCGCGGCGCTGGCCTTCGATGGCGCCGCCGAGCCAGGCCAGGCTCTCGTCATGCCGTCCGAGGAGGTAGAGCGGCAGGCTCAGCAGCGCGGCGGTGCGCAGAGTGTCGGGGTGTCCGGCACCCAGGACGGCGGTGCGCTCGTGATGGACGTGACGCAGCAGTCGCTCGGCTTCGGCGAGTCTGCCCAGCCGGCGGAGCGCATCCCCCTGCTGGTGACGGGCGCCGAGGGTGTCGGGGTGCGTTGCCCCCTGGAGACGCTGAGAGGTGTCACCGGCGAGGGTGGTGAGGGCGATCGCGGCGGCGTAGTCGCCGGTTTCATGGACGCGTTGGGCGACCTGTAGGGCGATCCCGAGGGCTGGGGAGACGGTGGCCTCGTCGACGTGTCGCAGCAGCGCGGTGATGTGCGGGGTGATGAGCCTGAGCTGCTCGGTGTCGACGGGCACCGGGTCCTGGGCCGGGAGGACCGCTCGCAGGAGGTCGGTGGCGACGCGGACGTAACCGGCGCGCTGCGGCGCGGGGATACCGCCGTGCACGCTCTCCAGCAGGAGGCCGTGCAGTTGGATGCAGCGGACCGCACCGGGGCCCGCGCACTGGGTGGCCAGCGAGTGATCCAGCAACCCCCGCAGTGCTGACTCCAACTGGTCCACTGGGAGCGGAGGTTCGAGCGATTCCAGGTCGGCCGCGGCGACGGCGCCGCGGCCGAGGACCGTCAGGGGAAGGGGGTCCGCGGCGAAACAGGACAGGAGTCTCAGCAGTGTGGTGGCCTCGGGCAGACCTTGGGCGGTGAGGCCGTCCAGGGTGAGCTGCCAGGTTCGGGACACCAGGTGCCGCCCGTCCTGTGCGTGCGCGCCTTGGTCGATCAGCCCGGCGGCGTCGTCTTGCAGGCGATCGTGGTAGTCGCTCATCGTCCACGACTCCAGGAGTTGGTGGGCCAGATAGGAACCGGCGAGGTTCAATGCCAGCGGAAGGCAACCCAGCCGCTGGGCCACGGACTTCGCATCCTGGATGCTTCCCGCATCCGGGGCGAGATCACACAACACCTGCGCGGCGTCGTCCAACGGCAGAACGTCGAGCCGGTGCAGGCTGGCACCGTGCCACAGCGCCGCCGTGGAGCGGCGAGAGGTCACCAGGACCGTTCCGGCAGCGCTCGCGCGCAGCCAGCCGCCCTCCTCCAGGAGACTGGGCTCGTCGGCGTTGTCGATGACCAGCAGCCAGGGCTGGGGGGAGCGTTCCAGGTAGTGCCACACCAGGTCGGCGGCGGCGCGCTGGCCGAGCTGGGCCGCGGCCACCTCCCCCGGAGCGGCGCCGCGGTCGGCGGCAACCGCGAGCATCGCCGCGCGGAGCGTCGTACGATCCGAGGCACTCACCCACAGCGCCACTCGGTCCTGGTTGAGGGCCTCCTGAAAGGCCCAGTGTGCAAGCGAGGTCTTTCCGCAGCCGCCCATGCCGTGGACGACGTGGATGCCTCGGCCCTCGCGGATGGCCGTCGTGAGCGCGGCTCGCAGGTGTGATCGATTGCGGAGGATCTTCGGGACCCGTTCGGCCAGGGCGACACGTACGGAGTCCGGCCCGGGCCAATGGCCGCCGGTGGTGGGTTGTGGGTAGTGGTGATGGTGCTCGGTGATCAGCTGATCGCGGGCGGCCTGATAGACACGCCCCTGTTCGGACGCGTGGCCTTCGACGGAGGTGCGGGACGCCGGGACGTCGTCCGGGCCGGCCGGGTTCACGCCTCGGTGATGTGCTGGTCGCGGCCCGCCTGGTACACCCGGCCGTGTCCGGTCGCGGTCGCCCGCATCCGCACTCCCTCGGCAGCGGTCGGAGCCTGGGGGCTGACTTCCTCCAGCAGAAGCCGCAGTTGATCGGCCACACCGGGATCGGCGGCCAGCAGTCTGCGGAGCCTGCCCTGCCATTCAGCGCGCAACTCGTCCTCGGACCGGTCGTCATGGGCGGCGCGGGCCGCGAGCAGATCCACCCGCGTGGCCTCCAGTTCCGCGTCGACGGCATCCGCTCGATCGGGATGGACCCGCTGCCACAGGGCGACAAGGCCCTCGCGGGTGCGCTGCCAGCCTTCGGTCGCCATCAGCGTGACCACCGTGCTTCCCGCGGTGGCCGCCAGCGCAGTGATCTCCGAATCCATCCAACCCTCCACCGCAGCCTGACTCCGCCGTACCCAGTCCATCAGTTCGCGGTGCCGGGGGCTGGGCGCCCGGTGATTTTGGCTCACAATCGCCCCACGGATCAGCTTGTGCAGGACCCCCGGGTCGGGTTGTGTGGCAACGCTCGCCATCATCCCAAGGCGGAGGTACTTGTGGCTGACGTGAACTTCGAGACCGCGCTCTGGCGCAAGAGCAACAACAGCGGCGACACAGGATGCGTCGAGGTCGCGCTGAACACCCCTTCGATCGGCGTCCGCGACACCAAACAACAGGGCACCGGACCCATACTCTCCTTCAGCCGCTCGGCATGGACCTCCTTCGTGGAGGGCCTGCGCGAGGGGGATTTCGAGGCCGAGGAGAGCACGACCTGAGCGCCAGCCCGCAGAACCGTACGACCAAGCCGGCGGACCCACCCGTGACCACCATCGGCCGGGTCGGTCCGCTGCTTGCCTCCACCGGGATCTCCGTCACCGGTGACGGCGCTTTCATGGCCGCGGCCCCGCTGCTGGCCGCTTCCCTCACCCGCAACCCGCTGGCGATCTCCACGGTCACCGCGGCCTTCTACGTCCCCTGGCTGCTCGTCGGCCTGCCCGCCGGGGCACTCGCCGACCGCTGGCCGCGCCGGACCGTCATGGTCACGGCCGACCTCCTGCGCGCCGTGGTCCTGGGTGCCCTCGCCGTGGTCGTGGTGAGCGGCCACGCCACGCTGCCACTGCTCGCCGCGGCGATCCTGATCGTCGGTGTCGCCCAGTGCTTCTTCGACGCCTCCTCACAAGCCGTCATCCCCCTGCTGGTCGGCCGCAGCAAGGAAGCACTCACCCAAGTGAACGGGCGCTACTGGGCCATCGACACCATCGGGCGTTCGCTGGCCGGGCCGCCACTCGGCTCCGGCGCCTTCGCGCTCAGCGCCACCGTGCCCTTCGCCGCCGACGCGGCCTCCTTCGTATGTTCCGCCGCCTGCATCAGCCGTCTGCCGAAGATGGCCCCCGGCGCGCAGCACACCGCTTCGCTCATCACGGCGATCCGGGCCGGGCTCCGACACCTTCTTACGACCCCTGACCTGCGCATGCTCGCGGCGAGCATGGCCGCGTACAACTTCGCCTACAACCTCTCCATGGCGACCTTCGTGCTGTACGCGACCAGCAGCCTGCATGTCGCGACGGCCGGTTACGGCGTCCTGCTCGCGGTCGCCGCGCTCGGCGGAGTCGCCGCGGGCTGGCGGGCCGCCCCGCTGACCCGCCCGCTCAGCTACCGGCAAATGATGGCCATCGCCAGCGTGTTGCAAGCCGTCGCCTGGAGCGGCATCGCCGCCGTTCCCAACGCCTTCGCCGCGGGAGCCTTCCTGGCGCTGCTGGGAGCCGCTTCCACCCTCACCAGCGTCGCTGCGGGCTCTGCACGGCAGGCGCTCACCCCCGATGACCTCCTCGGGCGAGTGGTTTCCGCGTTCCGCCTCTTCGGCGTCGGAGCCGCGGGGTTGGGCGCACTGACCGGGGGCCTCGTCGCCCGCGAAGCGGGTCTGCGCGCACCGATCTGGGGTGCCGCCGTACTGCTGCTGGCCGCTGCTGTCGCGCTGCGACCATGGCGACGGCCCAACTGACCCCTCTGTGAACAGCCGTTGCCGCGGTCGCCCGAGGCCGGCTCCGGTTCGACCGACAGCCCGCAGCTGTCGCGTAGGGCGACAGCCCGCTATCGGAGTCGGGCGAAGGCGTGGTCGGCGTCGGCGACGGCCTCGGGGTGGACGTCGTCGGCGGCGCGGCCGTCGGCGATCTTCTGCCAGTTGGCGCGGGCGAGGACGCGTTGGACGGCGAGGACCTGGGCCGCTTGCAGCCGTGCGCGGATGTCGGGGCCGGGATCGAGGGCCGACGCGAGGGCCTGCTCGTCGTCGAGCAGGTACTGGGTGAGCCGTCCCGCCAGGCTCGGGGTGGTGAACACCAGGCGGTGGAACTCCACCACCGCGGGATGGTCGCTGAGGCCGGTGACGGGTTCGTGGCGGTCGAGGCCGGCCCGGAAGTGCCGGTGCAGCGCCGTCACGGGGGAGACACCGGGCCCGCGGGCGCGTACGACGCGCGCGGCCTCGCCGTTGTGGTCGGCGAACCGGTGCAGTACGAGGTCCTCCTTGCTGGGGAAGTACCGGAAGAGGGTGGGCTTGGAGACCTCGGCCACCGCGGCGATGTCGCTGACCGAGACCTGGTCGAATCCGTGCGTCAGGAACAGGGTGATCGCCGCGTCGGCGATGGCATCACGGGTCCGCGCCTTCTTGCGTTCGCGCAGCCCTGTCGGCTCGGTCATGGGAGCAGTGTATCAACGTGTAACCGGGTTGTGTTTTTAACCGAGTAACGGTTTGATGCGGGGCGTGACTCCTTCAGACATCTCCGACGCGGGCTGGGACGGTTCCCGCGGCTCCGCGCGCCTGCCCAAGGACCGCGGCGAGGCACTCACGACCCGAAACCCGACCCGAAACCCACCCCGAAACCCCATGCCACCGGTGCTCGTCACCGGCGCCACCGGCCGGATCGGGCGCGGCGTCATCGACCGGCTCGTGGCCGCGGGCATACCGGTCCGCGCCCTCACGCGCCGGACCGAAGCGGCGGCGAAGCTGCCCGCCGGCGTCGACGTCGTCACCGGTGACCTCACCGTGCCCGCGTCCCTCGACGGGGCGCTGCGCGGCATCGGCGCCGTCTTCCTGCTGTGGACCGCGCCACCGACGACCGCCGCGGCGGTCGTCGAGCGCCTGGCGACCCACGCGCGGCGCGTGGTCCTCCTCTCCTCGCCGCACCGGACACCGCACCCCTTCTTCCGTCAGCCGAACCCCATGGCGGTGCTGCACGCCGAGATCGAGCGACTCCTCGCGGCGGCCGGAATCGAGTCGACGATCATCCGCCCGGGGATGTTCGCCTCCAACGCGACGGCCTGGTGGGCGCCCGCCCTCCGCGCCGGCGACGTCGTCCGGTGGCCTTACGGCGCCGCCGAGACCGCCCCCGTCGACGACCGCGACATCGCGGCCGTCGCGGCGCGGGTGCTGTACGAGGACGGCCATGCCGGAGGCGACTACGTCCTCACGGGCCCCGAGTCGCTGAGCCAGGCGGCGCAGGTGCGCATCATCGGAGACGTCCTGGGGCGCCCGATCAGGTTCGAGGAGCTGTCGCCGGACGAGTTCCGCGGTGAGACGGAGGGGAAGGCGCCGCGCGCGGTCGTCGACATGCTGCTCGCCGCATGGGGCGCGACGATCGGAAGGCCCGCGTACGTCACCTCGGCGGTCGCCGACATCCTCGGAGCGCCGCCGAGGTCGTTCGCCGGGTGGGTCGCCGACCACGCCGACGCGTTCGAGCGCGCCCCGATCCCGTCGAGCTGAAGTCGACGGGATCGGGGCGGAGTTGACGTGGCCTCGGGGGAGCGGGCGGTCGGCCGGGCCTACACCGGCGGCCGGTCGGCGGTCACCCGCACCGCCCGCACAACTGCTCGCGCCGCACCGCGGAACGGGACGTCGCGGACACCCCCGGCACGGGCGCCCAACGGCCGCGGTGCGCGCGGTGCTGCGGCGGGCCGTACGGCGACTGCCAGGCCGGCCGGTCGGTGCGGTCCGGGCCGCCCCGTACGCGGAACGCGCCGTTCAGCCGGGAGTACTCGGACGAACACCTGCGGCAGCGGAGGGGGAGGGGTGGCGGGCAGACGAAGGTCGGCGGGCAAGTGGGGAGGACCACAAGGTACTTGGACATGGAGAGACACCGGTTCCAGTGAGAGGACCGCAGCGGAAAGGAGCGCGGCGCACAGCGGCGACGCGCGACGGATCAGCGCTCGGGGGTGCTCACTTGGTGTACAACGGCTCGTCCTCGACCGGGAGACTGCGATGGCTGCGGGCGGAAGCACCGTAACGGCACGCGGATGTGCGGCTCCAGTGGTTTTCGGGCGCCCGGCCGACCGCGCCCGCCGACCGCGCCCGCCGGGCGGACTCGGGTGTGCCCGGCGCCCGGCGCCCGGTGCGCGTCCGCCTCGCGCCCGACCGGCGGGCGGAGTGACCCGCGGGAGGCGCGTCAGCCCGTGGGTGTGCCGATCTGCTCGCGCTCCAGGCCGGAACGCAGTACCGACAGGGCCTGCGCGGCAGCCGTCATGGCGGACGCCTTGCGCGCGTCCGCGGTCAGTTCGGCCAGCCGCTCGGTGAAGGTCTCTTCCGCCGCGTCGACCAGTTGCCGGCCGTCGTCCGTCAGGGCCAGCAGCGAGGACCGGCGATCGGACGGATTCGGTCGCCGAACGGCCCAACCCTGCTTCTCCAGCCGGTCGACGGTCTTGCTGGTCGCGCCGATGCCGATGGCGAATTCGGCGGCCAGGTCCGCCACTCGGGCCCCGGGGTGGTCGCGCAGGTAGCGCAGGGCCTCGAACTGCGAGGTGACGATCTCGTGTCGCTCGCGGAGGCGGTCGTTGAGGGCGTTGTACAGACGCGTCTCGCATCGGACCAGGTCGGAGAAGAAACCCGGGAGGTCGACCGTCTCGCCGCTCGCTTTGGATGTCACGGCATGTAGTCTACGTTAGATTCCACGGCATATAGTTCTGTGGAAGCTATCCGCGACAGGAGAAGACGATGAGCAAGGAACAGCGTGCGCGGGTCGACGCGATGCTGCGGCAGCCGCGGCCCGAGGGCCCGCGGTCGGTCGAGGCGATCCGAGCCGGTTTCGAGGAGCTGATGGCGCAGATGGTGGTGCCGGACGGCATCCGCAGCGTGCGGACGGCGCTCGGCGACCGGCCCGCACTCCATGTCGAGCCGGACAGCGGGGCGAGGGCCGGGACGATCCTGTACTTCCACGGCGGCAGCTGGGTGTTCGGCTCCCCCGAAACCGCGCTGTCGCTGACGGGGCACCTCGTGGCCAGGACCGGCTTCGGGGCGTACTCGGTGGACTACCGCCTCGCCCCCGAGCACCCGTTCCCGGCCGCGATCGAGGACGCGCTGAGCGCCTACCGCGCCCTCCTCGACAGCGGTCGGGACCCTTCGGGCATCGCGTTCGCCGGGGACTCGGCCGGCGGCGGCCTCAGCGTCACGACCTGCCTGGCCGCCCGCGACGCGGGCCTGCCGCTGCCCGCCGCCCTCGTGATGTTCTCCCCGGGCGTCGACGCGACCCGCACGGGCGAGAGCATGGACACCAAGGAAGGCATCGACCCGATCTTCACCCGCGCGTCCGTGGAACACACCGCGGCCATGTACCTCGCCGGGCAGGACCCGCGCCAGCCCCTGCTCAGCCCGGCCGTCCTCGCCGACCTGACCGGCTTCCCCCCGATGCTCATCCAGGTCGGCACCAACGAGATCCTGCTGGACGACTCCACGCGACTGGCCACGCGTGCGAGGGCGGCCGGCGTGGACGTCATCCTGGATGTCACCGCCGACGTGCCGCACGTGTTCCAGGCGTTCGCCGGCGTTCTCGACGACGCCGACCTGGCGCTGGACCGCGCGGCCCTGTTCCTCACCCAGCACGTCCGTACGCCCGACGCGTCGGCCGCGTCAGCCGGGTGAGCCCCGGAGCCGTCCGGTGATACGGCGAGCGGGCCCGGGCGGGCCGGAGGGGCGGGAAGGGCGAGGGTCGGCCGGAGGGCGTCGGACGCGGGTGCAGGCGCGGACACCGATACGGATACGGATACGGGTGCGCCGCGCGACGCGGTGACGGTCGCGGGGAGCGGTGACGCGAACGCCGTGGACGGCGTCCGCGCGGTGACGGGTTGCCGCGGCCCTCCGCCAACAGCCGCTGCCGCGGGCGCCGTTGCGGGTTCCGCTGAGGTCGAGGTCCACGGCAGTGGATCGGCGAGGCCATCAGCATCGAGGAGCAGGTCGTGGCGGACCGGGAGCGGCTGTTCGGCGCGGAGCACCCCGACACGGTCGAGGCGGCCGGCGCTCTGGAGGAGCGGAAGGGGCCGCGCTGGTTCCGGTGACGGGGCGCCGCCGCCCGGGCGCCCCTTGATACGGGTTTCGGTCCGCTGAAGGGTTCGCGCCGCCCCGTGCCGCTCGCGCGCCGGGCGCCGTACGGGACGCCGGGCCGCACACCGGGCCTTGCACCGGGTGACCGCGAGCGGCGGCCGGGTGGCCCTCGACGATTTCGGCACCGCTACGGGTCGCCGGCGTCGCCGCGTTCGTTCCCGATCCACCAGCGCAAGATCGACGGATTGAGGGTGACCGGCGATCCGCCCGCCCACATCCGGCGTGCCGGCCGCCGACCTGGCCGCCGACCCGGCCGCGGTCCTGCGCCGGTCCCGGACCCAGCCCGGTGGCTGACGCGACCCCGCACGCCGGCGCCGGGAACGCGTCAGGCCAGGTGCCCGGTCAGCTCGGTCACGATGTCGTCGAACGCGTTGAGCATCAGCGAAAGGTGACCCTCGGTCGGTTCGAGGTGGACGGTGGCACCGGTCAACCGGCTCGCCAGCCAGCGGCCGTGGGCGTAGGGCACCATCCGGTCCTCGGCGCCCTGCCAGACCGAAACCGGAGTCTTGACGGCGCCGAGATCGAAGCCCCAGTCACCGACGAAGGCCAGGTCGTCGTCGCGCCAGCCGGCGATGCCGCTGGACACGGCCGCCCGGAACGTCGCCGCCGTGTAATCGGCGAACTCGTCGGTGAGCGCCCTGCGGTCCACGTCGGACACCAGATCGCCCAACGCGGCCGCGATCTGGCCGGCTTGCACCTCGGCCAGGCCGGGAACCTGAGCGCTCAGAAAGGCGGTCAGCGGCCCCGCTCCGGCCACGGCCGCCCCGAACTCCTCGATGTTCTCCGCGCCCATGCCGCCCAGCCAGTCGAGGCCCTCGACGCCGTGCGGGGCGACACCGGCCACGGTGGCGGCGGCGAGGCACCGGCCGGGCAGCAGCGCCGCGCAGGCCAGAGCGTGCGGGCCGCCGCCGGACCAGCCGACGGTCAGGAACCGGTCGGCGCCCAGCTCGTCCAGGATGGCGGCGACGTCGACGGCCACCGCGGCGACCGTACGGCCGGGCTGCGGCGACGAACCGGCGTATCCGGGCCGGCTGTGGACCACGACCCGCAGGCCATGCCGCGCAGCGGTCGCGACCATCGGCTCGAAGAGCACCGCCGCGGACGGCGTGCCGTTGTGCAGAACCAGGGGCGTGCCGTCCGCGGGACCGGCCACCAGGTATTCCAGTGTCCGGCCATCGGCGAGCTGGAGGTTCGTCATGGGGAGAACCTACGTCAGAAACGCGCGGACCCGCCGGGGGCGGGCGCCCCTGGCACACCGCCCCAGCGCGTCACGGCGGATCGCCCTCGTCCACCACGCCGTCCGCAAGGTCCAGGAGATCCACTCCAGCGGTCACTGACCGCCGCTCGGCGTCCCGGACGGAGTCACGCACCGGAACCGCCGGCAGCACCGGGCACGGCTCAGCGGTAGTCGATGCCCGAGTTCGCCTCGCTGCCCGGCCCGTCCGCCGTGGCGTTCCCGGTGTCCCGCGCGGTCGCCGTACCGCTGCCCGTACCGCTGCCCGTACCGCCCCCGCCCGCCGCGCCGCCCGGGCGGCGCACGCCCGTGTTCGCTTGGCCCCCGTCGCTCGCGCTCGCCGCACCAGTGCGGGTCGCGGTGTCGATCGGGCCGGCCGCCCGTAGTTCCTCGACCGCGCGGGCCAGGGCGCGCGCGAAGTCCTCGTCGTGCTCGGCCGCGTCGTCGAGCGCGTCGGTCAGCCGGCGGCGGGTGCGCTCGCTCGGCTCGGGCCGGCCGGCCTCGGCCTCCTGCCGGGCCCGCTCCAGCGCCGGATCGGCGCCGAGCCGGGCGCTGACCAGTTCGTGCAGACGGTCCATGCCCGCGTCCAGGCCCCGGTCGACCTCGGTGTCCGCGCGCCTGCCCACCCGTCCGGCCTTGCGGACCAGCCACGCGAACAGGTACCCGACCGCGATCTCCACACCCGTCACCACGACCCCCTCGCCCAACTGCCGTACGCCGTAGGTCCTCACGACGGTACCCGGGAAACGGCGCCCGGACCCGGGGCGCGGCCGGCCTCCGGCCGGTGCTCCGGCATTCCGGGCATCCGGCGGGCGCGACCGCGTGTCGAGCCGTGGAGCGGGGTCCGTGAGGCGAGTCTGGTCGTTCCGGAATCCCACCAGAAGGGGCGAAAATGCCCGAAGTGACCACTCCGTACAAGACCGGTACCCCGTGCTGGGTCGATCTGATGGCGAAGGACCAGCAGGCCGCGCTGGACTTCTACCGCGACCTGCTCGGCTGGCAGGGCGAGGTCGGCTCGGACGAGTTCGGCGGGTACACGGTCTGCGAGTTGAACGGCAAGGCGGTCGCCGGCATCGGCAAGGCGATGGCGGCCGAGGGCACGGCCGTTCCGCCGACCGTGTGGACCAGCTACCTCGCCACCACCGATGCCCAGGCCACCCAGGACGCGATCGTCGGCGCGGGCGGCACCCTGATCGCCCCGGTGATGGACGTGGGCTCGCTCGGCAGGATGCTGATCGCCGCCGACCCGCAGGGCGTGGTGTTCGGCGTCTGGCAGCCCGGCGAGTTCTTCGGCGCCCGGATCGTCAACGAGGCCGGCGCGCTGCTCTGGAACGAGCTGCACACCCCCGACGTGCTCGCCGCCACCGCGTTCTACGGCGAGGTCTTCGGCATCGAGATCAAGCCGATGGACGGCGCCGACGACTACTGGGAGCTGCGGGTCGGCGACCGTACCGTCGGCGGTGCGTCGCTGCTCGACAACGACCCGCCCGGCACGCCCGGGCACTGGCTGGCCTACTTCGCGGTGGACGACACCGACTCCACGGTGGACGCGCTGGTCAAGCGTGGTGGGACCGTTCTCGCCCCGCCGTTCGACATGGTGGCGGGCCGGATGTCGGTCGTCACCGACCCCCAGGGTGCTCCGTTCGCCCTGCTCAAGCCGACCCCGATGTAGCCCGAGCCACCCGTTCCACCTGCTCCACCCGTTCCGCCCGCTCCGCCCGCCGGACCTGCTCCGCCCGCCGCCCGCACCACCCGGCGCCCCCCGCCGGACCTCCGGTGCGGGCGGCGTTCGGCGCCCGCCCTTTCCCGCGCTGCCGCCCGCACCCCCCAACCGGCCCCCCAGCCGCACCCCTTGTGACGCAGGTCTCAACGAAGCGGTGCAGCAGCCGGGGACGCCCCGCCGTCAATGGGGGGACAGGAAGGGAGGGACGGTGTGGCTCTGGCAGCCAAATGGAACGCGCCGCTTTCCGAGGCGGTGCGCACACGTCGGCTCGGTCGGCGCGGCCGATCCGATCCGGCGTCCGCGACGTCGTCCGGCATGGACCCGGAGGAGGATTTCCACTCCTACGTCGCCGCCCGCTCGGCGGTGTTGTTCCGCGGCGCCCTGGTCCTGACCGGAAGCCGGGAGGCGGCCGAGGACCTGGTCCAGGAGACCCTGGAGCGCGCCTGCCGCCGCTGGCGCACCATCGCCGCCAAGGACGTACCGGACGCCTACGTGCGGCGCATCATGGTCAATCTGGCCAACGACCGCTGGCGGCGCTTCCGCCGGGTCGTACCCCAGCAGGACGCGGGTGACGACCGGGCCGCCCCGGGGGACGAGTACGGGCGCGTCGACAGCCGGGACCAGCTGGTCCGCGCCTTGCAACGTCTGCCGATCGGCATGCGCACCGTCGTGGTGCTGCGCTACTTCCACGACCTCTCGGACGCCGAGATCGCCGAGGACCTGCGGATCTCGCCGAGCGCCGTACGGTCCCAGCTCACCCGCGGCCTGGAGAAGCTCCGGGCCCAGATGCCCGCGCTCGCCGAACCTCCGTCACCGCGGTCCCGGAAAGGAAACCCCATCCGATGACCGGCTACGCATCGCCGTCCTCAGGCGGCCCTGACGGTGACACCCACGTCGACCCCTTCGAACAGGAACTGGTGACCGCCTTGAACGACTTCTCCCGCACCTCCCCCGCGCCTCACTTCGACGCCACCGGCATCAGGAGCCGTGTGCGCCGCAAGCGGGCCGGCTTCATCGCCGCCGCCTCCGCGGCCCTCATCGTGGTCGGCGGCGGCACCGCCCTGGCCACCGTCGGCACCGGTTCGCACGCCACGCACTCCGCCGCCGCCCACGGCACCCCGACCCCGACCGCGGTCAAGGGCAACGACACCACGGTGCCGTACGTCAAGCCGTTCGACCTGGGGGGCATGAACCTGGACATGGCCAAGGAGGCGCTGGCGCACGGCGACCTCACGGTCGGCAAGGTCACCTACCGGGCGGTTCCCGCGTGCAAGCCGGGCGCGGTCATCGCGGTCTCGCCGCTCAGCCCGACGGTCCTCCATGGCGGCGAGAAGGTCGATCTGACCCTCTGCCGCTGACCGAGGGCCCCGGGTCGGCGCGTTCACCGTGCGGGGCTTCACCCTGCGGCGGGCTCACTCTGCGGCGTGGCGCAGGATCGGGTCGAGCGGTCCGGTGGGACGTCGTTGCTGGAGGCCGGACTCGACGAGGCGTTCGTGGTGGCCGGCGCGGTGACGCTGGGCGGGGCCGTACTCACCGGGTGGTGGCTGGTGCGGTCCGGGACGGCGGACGGCCAGGGGGACTCCGCGGGCGGCCGGCCTCCGGGTAACTCGGATGCGGCCGGGCCGGACCGCTCCTAGGCTGCGGCGGGAGGGGCGGACACCGCGCCCCGCCGGCCGTGGCCGGTCCGCCACCGGAACCGGAGAAGCCCAGTACCATGACGTCCTCGCTCTTCGCCCTCTGTATCGACGCGACCTCGCCGCCGCGCCTCGCCCGCTTCTGGTCCGCCTTCCTGGGCCGGGAGTCCGCGGACGACCCTGACGGCGGCGGCATCGTGCTGCCGCCCGCCGACGACACCGGCTTCCGTATCCGCTTCCTCCCCACCGACCAGCCGAAGACCAGCCAGAACCGGGCGCACTTCGACCTGACCAGCACCTCCCCGGAGGGGCAGCGGCAAACGGTGGCCAGGGCACTGGAGTTGGGCGCGCGGCACACCGACGTCGGCCAACTCCCCGAAGAGGGCCATGTGGTGCTGGCCGACCCGGAGGGCAACGAGTTCTGCGTCATCGAGGCGGGCAACAACTTCCTCGCCGGCTGCGGCTTCATCGGGGCACTGGCCGGCGACGGCACCCAGGCGGTCGGCTACTTCTGGAGCAAGGCCCTTGGCTGGCCCCTGGTCTGGGACCAGGACGAGGAGACCGCGATCCAGTCGCCGCACGGCGGCTCGAAGTTCACCTGGGGCGGCCCGCCGCTGATGCCGAGGTCCGGCCGGGACCGGGTGCGCTTCGACCTCGCGCCGCCCGCCGACGGCGACCTCCACGCCGAGGTCGAACGCCTGCTCGCGCTGGGCGCGACCCGTCTCGACACCCCCGGGACCGGCACCGTCGGCGTCACCCTGGCCGACCCCGACGGCAACGAGTTCCGCGTACTTCCACCAGTGGCGAAATCGGGAGGCGCTGCCAGCACGCGGGACCTAGGGTCGGGCGCATGACGCTTGCGCATGGTGTGACGGGGGACGGGCCCGCGGTGGTGCTGCTGCACTCCGGGGTGTGTGACCGGCGGATGTGGGAACGGCAGGTGCCCGCGCTGGTGGCCGCCGGATACCGCGTGGTGGCCTGCGACTTCCGCGGGTTCGGCGAGTCGCCGCTGCCGGGGGAGCGGCACAACGACGCCGAGGACGTCGTGGAGTTGATGGACGTCCTCGGCATCGGGCGGGCCGCGCTGGTCGGGTCGTCGTACGGAGGACACGTGTCGCTGGAGATCGCCGCGCGCCGCCCGGAGCGGGTGGCCGCGCTGGCGCTGCTGTGCCCGGGGCAGCCGGGACACGAACCCAGCGCCGAACTGCGCGCGATCGGCGAGCGGGAGGACGCGCTGCTGGAAGCGGGCGAGATCGCGGCGGCCGTGGAGCTGAACGTGGAGACCTGGCTGGGGCCGGACGCCGGCGAGGAGGCCCGGGCCGCGGTGCGGACAATGCAACAACGCGCGTTCGACGTGCAGTTGGCCGCGCCCGAGGGGGCCGGGCGCAGGGAGGTGGCGGTCGATCTGTCGGCGGTCGGCGCGCCGTGCCTCGCGGTGTCGGGCGGGCAGGACGTGACCGACTTCCGGGAGATCGGGGCCCGGCTGCCGAAACTGCTCACCGGCGCCGACGTTCGTCATGTCGAACTGCCCTGGGCCGGGCACTTCCCCGGCCTGGAGCGGCCCGAGGAGGTCACGGAGCTGGTGACCGGGTTCCTGCGGGAGACGTACCCCGCGGTCTGACCGCGGTCCGGCTCGCGGCGTGACTCGCCGTCCCATCGCGGCCGAGGGGCGCGCCGTACGTTCAGTCGCCGGTGGTGCCGTCGGCCAGTTCGCGCAGGACGTCGATGTGGCCGTTGTGCCGTGAGGTCTCCTCGATGAGGTGCATCAGCACCCACCCGAGGGTGACGTACGTTCCGTCCCGCGTCGGGCGCTTCGCGGTCGTCGCGAGGTCGGTGGCGGCGACCAACTCGCGGTAGCGCGCGCTCTGTTCCTCGTACGCGCTGATCAGTTCCGGGAGTGGGGTGCGCGCGCCGATCCGCATCTCCCGGTCCGGGTCCTCGTCGGTCCAGGGGCCCTCGGTGTCCTCCTCCCCGAGGAACATCACCTGCACCCACCAGTACTCCACCCACCGCAGATGGCTGAGCAGCCCGCCCAGCGTCATCAACGGCGACCCCGGCAGCGGAGCCTTCGCGGCGTCCTGCGCCGACGCCCCCGCGCACTTGGCGACCGCCGTGGCGCGCGCGTAGTCGAGGAACGTCGTCAGCATCGTGCGCTCGTCGAAGGCGGGTGGCATGTCGGTACGGGTCATGCCGTGATGATCCCACCTGCCCGGCCCGGTGATCCCCCCTGCGCGGCCCCCGTGTTCGAGGCCGCCGCGTTCGAGGCCGCCCCGGCCGGGGTCGCCGCGTTCGAGGCCGCCCGCTTCCCGCCGAGCACCCCGCGATCCCCGCCGGGGACCCCCTGACCATGGGCGAAGTAAAGTAAGGCTATCCTAACTCGCGTGAGAGTTGGGGAACGTTCCGAGAAGTCGGCGCCGCCGCGCCGTGGTCATGAGCTGTCGGCCGCGGACGTGACCGTGGCGTACGACGGCACCGACGTCGTCCACGGCGTCGCGATCACGCTGCGGCCCGCCGAGGTCGCCGCGCTCGTCGGGCCGAACGGCAGCGGGAAGTCGACGCTGCTGCGTACGCTCGCCCGCCTCCAGGACCCGCGCACCGGAACGCTCACGCTCGACGGCGGCACCGAGGCGGCCCTGGACGGCAGGGTGCTGTCCGCGCGCGAGTTCGCCCGCCGTATCGCCCTGTTGACGCAGGGCCGGCCGACGCCGAGCGGGCTCACGGTGCGGGACGTGGTCGAGTTCGGCCGCTACCCGTACCGGGGCCGCTGGGGCCGGCCGGACCCCGGCGGCACCGCGGCGGTGGACCGGGCCCTCGCGCTGACCGGCCTGGAGAGCCTGGCCGGCCGCGGCGTGGACCACCTCTCCGGGGGGCAGCTCCAGCGGGTGTGGCTCGCCGGCTGCCTCGCCCAGGAGACCGGCGTGCTCCTGCTCGACGAGCCGACGACCTACCTCGACCTGCGCTACCAGGTCGAACTCCTCGACCTGATCCGCGACCTCGCCGACGACCACGGCATCGCCGTCGGCGTGGTCCTGCACGACCTCGACCAGGCGGCGGCCGTCGCCGACCGGATCGCCCTGCTCCACGACGGACGGATCGTCGCCGACGGCACCCCCGACGAGGTGCTGACGCCCGAGCGCCTCACCGAGGTCTACGGCATCCGGATCAACGTGGACACCGACCCCGCGACCGGTCGGCTGCGCACCCGCGCGGTCGGCCGCCACCACGCACGAAGCGAAAGGCACCACACCCCCTCATGAGACGTCTCCCCGCCGTCGCGGCCCTCTCCGCGACCCTCGCCTCGGTGCTCGTCCTCGCCGGCTGCGGCACCACCGAGCACTCCACCGACTCCTCGGACTCCGCCGGTTCCCCCTCCGCCGCGTCCGCCGGCGGCTCGGCGACGCCGGCCGGCCCGGTCACGCTCACCGACGCGTCCGGCGCGACGGTGCACCTCGACCACCCCGCCACCCGCGTGGTCGGCACCGAGTGGGACGTCGTCGAGGACCTCGTCGCGCTCGGCGTCGCCCCGGTCGGCGTCGCGGACGTCAAGGGCTACACGGACTGGGACAAGGCCGCCCCGCTGACCGGCTCGCCCAAGGACATCGGCACCCGCGGCGAGCCGAGCACCGACGCGATCGCGGCCCTCACCCCCGACCTCGTGGTGGCGACCACCGACCTCTCGCCTTCGGTGCTGAAACAGTTGCGCAAGGTCGCCACCGTCCTGGTGGTGAAGCCCGCCGACGCCGCCGACCAGATCGGCACGATGACCGACGACCTCGACCTCATCGCCCGCGCCACCGGCACCACCACGAAGGCGACGGCCGTGAAGGCCGCCTTCCAGGACAAGCTCGCCACGGGCCGCAAGAAGCTCCAGGACGCGGGCCTGGCCGGGAAGAAGATCGCCTTCGCCGACAGCTACGTCGTGTCCAACCAGGTCTCGGTGCGCGCCTACACCAGCGGCTCCCTGATCGGCGCCGTCAACGAGCAACTCGGCCTGCAGAACGCCTGGACGGTCAAGGGCGACAAGAGCTACGGCCTGGCCACCACCGACGTCGAAGGGCTCACCGGCCTCGGCGACGTGTCGTTCGCCTACATCCAGAACAGCAGCGACGGCGACCCGTTCACCGCCAACCTCGGCAAGAACGCGGTCTGGAAGTCGCTGGCGTTCGTGAAGGCGGGCCATGTGCACCGGCTGCCCGACGGCGTCTGGATGTTCGGCGGACCCGGGTCGATGGAGGCGTACATCGACGGCCTCGTCGACGCCCTGACGAAGTAGCGCCATGGCCGTCACCGAGACGACCGCGCCCGCCCCCGCCCGTACGGCCTCGGCCAGGTCCGGCGCGGGGGCGGCCGCCGCGGCCGGCGCGCTGGTGCTCGTGGTCGCCGCGCTGGCGATGGTCGACATCACGCAGGGCACCGCCGCGGTCGGCGCGGGCGAGGTGTGGAAGGCGCTGACCGGACACGCCGACCAGGCCGACGCGTCCGTGGTCATCGCCTCGCGGCTGCCGCGGATGGTGGCCGGCATCCTCGTCGGCGCCGCGCTCGGCAGCGCGGGCGCCGCGCTCCAGGCGGTGAGCCGCAACGTGCTCGCCGCCCCCGACACGCTCGCGGTGAACGCCGGTTCCTACCTCGCGCTCGGGGTGCTCACCGTCACCGGCGCCTCGCTCCCGCTGCTGGCCTCCTCCGGCGTCGCGTTCGCCGGGGGACTGGCCGCGGCAGCCGTCGTCCTCAGCCTGTCCGGCCTCGGCGCCGGTACGGTCCGGCTCGTGCTGGCCGGCAGCGCCCTCGCGCTCGGGCTCGGCGCGATCACCGACGCGCTGCTGCTGCTCTTCCCCGAGCGGACCAACGGCCTGTACCAGTGGAGCCAGGGCAGCATCAGCCAGAACGGGTTCGGCGGCGTCGACCAGATGGCACCGGTCGTCGCGGTGGGCCTGGCCGGGCTGCTGCTGGTCGCCCGCCGCGTCGACGCGCTCGCCCTCGGCGACGACGCGGCCCGCGGCGTCGGCGTCCCGGTCCGCGGCACCCGCGTCACCGTCGTCGTGCTCGCCGCGCTGCTGTCCGCCGCGGCGGTGACGCTCGCCGGGCCGATCGGCTTCGTCGGGCTGTGCGCGCCCGCGCTGGTACGGCCGTTGGCCCGCCGGCTGCGCACGCTCGTCCGGGTCCGGGCGGCCGTGCCCTTCGCCGGACTGGTCGGCGCGGCCCTCGTGCTCGGCTCCGACGTGCTGCTGCGCGCGCTGGTCAGCAAGCAGTCCGCGCCCGCGGTGCCCACCGGCGTCATCACCAGCGTCGTCGGCGCGGCGTTCCTGATCGCGATGGCGTTCCGGGCCCGCGACTCCGCGGCCGCCGCCGACACCGACCGGATGCGCGTGCCGACCCGGGCGGGGTTCGCGGTCTGCCTGGTCGTGCTCAGCGCGGTGCTGGTCGCCGTGGTGATCGCGGGGGTGCTGCTCGGCGACACCAAGCTGCTGCTCGGCGACGTCACCAACTGGGCGCTGGGCAGGGCCGGTCAAGGGGTCACCTTCGTGCTGGACACCCGGGTGCCCCGGGTGGGCGCCGCACTGCTGGCCGGCGCGGCGCTCGCGCTGTCCGGCACGCTCGTGCAGGCCGTCACCCGCAACCCGCTCGCCGAACCCGGCATCCTCGGCGTCTCCGGCGGGGGCGGCCTCGGCGCCGTCCTGCTGGTCACCTCGGTGCCGGCGGCCGGCGCGTGGAGCATCGCCGGGGCCGCGTTCGCCGGGTCCTCGGCCGCCGCCCTGATCGTCTTCGGGCTCGCCGCGCGCGGCGGGTTCCAGCAGAACCGGCTGGTCCTGGTCGGCGTCGGCGTGTCCGCCGCCACCACCGCGCTCATCAGCCTGGTCATCGTGCTCACCGACCCGTTCGACGCCACCAAGGCCCTGACCTGGCTGTCCGGTTCGACCTACGGGCGGACCGGCCCCGACCTGGCGCCGGTCGCGGTCGTCCTCCTCGCGGGCACCGGCTACGCGGTCGTCAGGCGTCGCGAGCTGGACCTGGTCTCCCTCGACCAGGACACCCCCCGCCTGCTCGGACTGCGGCTCGCCCCCACGCGGTTCGGGTTCCTCGCGGTCGCCGTGCTGCTCAGCGCCACCGCGACCGCCGCCGCCGGAACCATCGGCTTCGTCGGCCTGGTGGCCCCCCACGCGGCCCGCGCACTGGTGGGCCGCCGACACGTCCGAGTCCTCCCGGTCGCCATGATGCTCGGCGCGACCCTGGTCTGCGCGGCCGACCTCCTGGGCCGCACCGTGATCGCCCCGGCCCAACTGGGAGCGGGGCTCATGACAGCGGTGGTGGGCACGCCGTACTTCGTCCGCCTGCTGGTCCGCACGCGGAAGTAGCCGAACGCGGCGCCCCGCCTTCTTGCGGTACGCGGGAAGGGGGCGCCCTTGTCAGCGGGCGGGGCGGGGGCGCCCTCCCCCCGGGTGAACCCCTGACTGCAACTCTTCCACCGCCGTGGGGGTGTCGCGACCGGGTTGACAGCCCGTCACCGGGAAGGTGGGCAGGGGAGTCGGATCTTCGCCGACGTCCAGTTGACGCGATCTCCCCGCGCTGGCGTCGTCGGATGGGTGGAACTGGGGTGCGCGAGGGACCCAACTTCCGCTTTGCACAAGCCGCCTGACGCAGATTCACCAGAGAGGCCGAACTTGTGACGGACTGGTGAGGGCTCGTGCGAGTTGTGTCCATGGCGTGGTTGTCAGTGGGACTTCGCGTGCTCATTGGAGGGGAATTCATCATCATTTAACCGTCTTCACCCTATTCGGAAGACGTAAGTTGATCTGTCGCGCGAAAGTTCCCCAACTGGGTCCGATCTTGCGAATTCTTGGTGAACGCATGGCGTGGAGTTTGCGTTTCTCATGTAACGATCACCCAGCTAACTACACGGTGCCGCGCAGGTACCGTCTGTGACGTCTGGGGTGGGGCCGGGATGGGGACGTTGGGGCGCGGGCGTATGCCTGCGCGCAGGGCTTGGCTTGCGGCGGTCGCGCTGCTGGTGCAGCCGTTGCTGGTGGTCGGGGCGCATGCGGCGGTTGCTGACGGCTCGTCGGATGTGCGCGCGGGTACGACTGCTGCGGGATCGAACGCGGGCGCGGACTTGTCGCCCGAGCAGGCGGCGTCCCAGAAGGCCGCGGACTCGGGTGACCCGGTGGAGGTGACGTCGGAGACGACGCCGACGGACACGGTGACGGCGCTGCCCGACGGAACGTTCCGGCTGGACGCCTCTCCGGTGCCGGTGCGGGCGAAACAGGGCGACGCGTGGGTGCCGTTGGACACGACACTCCAGGCGGGAGCCGATGGTCTGATCCGGCCGAAGGCCGCCGCGGTGGACGTGGCGTTCTCGGGCGGGGGCGGTTCAACGGCCCTGGCAACGGTGTCACAGGGCGGAACGTCGTACAGCATTTCCGCGCCGTGGTCGTTGCCGGTGCCAACGGTGTCGGGTTCGTCGGCGACGTATTCCTCGGTCCTGCCGGACGTGGACCTGGTGGTGTCCGCGGTGGCCGACGGCTTCACGGAGAACGTGGTCGTCAAGACGCGTACGGCGGCGCAGGACCCGGGGTTGGCGAGCCTGCGTTTCCCGGTGACGGAGCATGGCTTGACGGCGAAGGCGCAGGAGTCCGGCGGCGCCGTGCTGGTCGACGGGCACGGGCGGCCGGTGTTCAGCACCGGCTCGGCGCTCGCGTGGGACAGCGCCACCGGAAGCGACTCCGGCGGCTCGGGTGATTCCGCGGACTCGGTCGGCACGAAGGCGCGGTCCGCCGCGGGCACGCTGGCCGGCCCGGCGGACACGGTGGTCGCGCCGGGGCCCGGGTCGAACACCGACGTCATGGGTGTCGACGTGACCGACAGCGCGATGACGGTCACGCCGGACCCGTCGTTCATGGCCGACCCGTTGACGGTCTATCCGGTGGTGCTGGACCCGCAGACGACGAGTCAGTCGCTCGCGGGGTGGACGGCATTGTGGTCGGGGCAGCCGTCGACGTCGTTCTGGAAGACCACGCACACGCTGGGTGTGGGCTACGACCTGCCCGAGGACACCAAAATCGTGCGGTCGCTGTACCAGTTCGACACGCACGGTGTGGCCGGCAAGAAGGTGCTGAGCGCGACGTTTACCGCGGAGGAGGTGTGGTCCTACAACTGCACGGCCAAAGAAGTGGATTTGTGGCACACCGGGGGGATCTCCTCGTCGTCGACGTACAACAAGCAGCCGAGTTGGATGGGGCACATCGACTCGGTGACGACCGCGAAGGGCTGGTCCTCGGACTGTCCGGGCGGGAACGTGGAGTTCGATGCGACCTCGGCGGTGGCGTACGGCGCGGTGCGGGACGGTTCCACCACGACGCTGGGGCTGCGGGCGGCGAGTGAGTCGGACGAGGGCGCGTGGAAGCAGTTCGCGTCTCCGCATGACACGAAGGCCGTGCTGTCAGTGACGTATGTGTCGCCGCCCAAGACACCGGCACAGTCGTCGCTGAAGCTGGCTTCCCCTTATCTCGCGTGCGGGATCAACAAGGCGGCCGCTGTGAAGATCAGTGACGCGACGCCCGCCTTGTCAGCGGTGCCGCTGTCGGCGGACGGCTCCCAGGCCACGCTGCGGCCGAACTTCGAGGTCCATCAGTACGACGCGTCTGCCGCTGACCCGGTGGTGGGTTCAGGCAGCCCGTCGGCGTGGACGACATCCGGCAAGGCCGGTACGTGGACATCAGGTTCGTTGAAGAACGGCCAGACCTACTGGTTCCGGGCGCGCACGCAGTATCAGTACTCCTACAACGGCACGAACGGGTCGATGTATTCGGGGTGGACAGCGGGGTGCTGGTTCACCATCGACACGTCCCGACCTCCGCAGCCGGCGATCGCCTCCACCTCCTATCCGCAGTGTGCTGCACCTGACGACCCGGACACTTGCCTGCCCAACGGCGGGGTCGGGGTAGCGGGCACGTTCACGATCACCCCAGGTGCCGGCGACGTGGTGTCGTACACATACACGCTCAACGACGAGAAGCCGGTGACCAAGGCATTCACTGCTGACTTGGTCGTAGTGCCCAACCAGGAGCGGGTCAACGCGTTGACGGTGTACACCACCGACGGGGCGGGGAACACCTCGGACAGTGCCTCGTACTTCTTCGACGTGTCCCCTGGCGCTGCCGCGGTGGACAACTGGTCGTTCGACGAGGGAAGCGGCACCACGGGCGCTGACTCAGCAGGTGGAAACACGGCGACCCTGGAAGGTACCGCGGGGTGGAGCGGGAAGGGGCGCATCGGCAGTGCTCTGAGTCTCGACGGTCAGCCCGGCAGCGCCTCGGTTTCCGCGTCCGGCCTGGATACCTCCAAGTCGTTCACGCTCTCGGCGTGGGCGCGGCTGTCCGATCTCACGCAGACATCGGTCGTGGTCTCGCAGGACGCGACGAGCAGTTCCTCCTTTTCCCTGTACTACTCGCCCAGTTATGGGCGGTGGGTGTTCAACCGCAACGCCTCCGATGTCCCGACCCCGACGGTGATCCGATCGATCTCCACCGCGGTGCCCGCGGCCGGCGTGTGGACGCATCTGCTGGGTGTCTACGACAGCACGGCGCAGACGATAGAGCTGTATGTGAACGGTGTGGCCCAGGGCGACCCGGTTGCGTTCACCACGCCATGGAAGTCCACGGGACCGTTGCGGATCGGCGGGGGCCAGTACAACGACAAGCCCGCCAACTTCTTCCCCGGCCAGGTCGACGAGGTCCAACTGTGGGACCGCATTGTGTCTTCGCAGGAAGCCGCCGGCCTTCAGACCATGACGGACCCGGCGACGGGGCTGGCTCGGCAGGCGGCGGCTGCCGACTGGGAACTCGACGCGACGGCGAATGGGAAGTTCACGGACTCGTCCGGGTACGGCCGTGACGCGACGGCCACCAGTGGCGTGTCGCAGTACGACGATGTCGACGGCAACATGGGCGATGTCGTGTCTCTGGACGGCTCATCGGGTTCGTTGTCCACGGCGGGGCCGATCGTCGACGCCCAGGGGGACTTCACGGTGTCGATCTGGGTCAACCTCGATGTGGCGGCCCTCGCGGACACCACGACCGCGCACACGATGAGGATCGCCGGACAGGCCGGAACCACCCGTGACTCCTGGGGCCTGTGGTACACGCAGGCGGCCGGGCAGTCGGAGGGCCGGTGGGTCTTCGGCCGCACTTCCGAGGACTCCACGAGCGCGACCACCACGACCGCGCCGGCGGACGTGACGTCCGGAGTTCTGGCTGATCCGGGGGTGTGGACGATGCTGACTGGGGTGTACGACTCCGCGAACGGCACGATCCAGCTTTACGTCAACGACCAGCAGCAGGACGCGGTGAGCGAGGACCCGAGCGCACAAGGCGCCGGGGCGGGCACGGTCTTCACCACACCGTGGCAGGCGTCGGGCGCCTTCACCATCGGCGGCAACCGTACCGGCAGCGGCACGTTCGGAGCCCCGATGAAGGGCCTGGTGGCGAAGGCCAAGGTCTGGACCGGGTTGGTCGGCGACGTCAGTGACCTGTATCAGCGGGAGCGCCCGAAGGACCCGGACGGAGGGTTCCCGGACGAGTAGGCGCGAGGACTTACGGCACGGCTCGGTCTTGGTTCTGCGGATATCGACGATGTGGAGTTTCCAGATGCGCGGCGTTGGGGCGGGGACGGTCGGGCGGCGGAGCAGGCGCCGTGTTGCCCGGACCTGGATCGTTGGACTTGCGACGGGCGCGGTGACGGCGGCGCTGCTGAGTGTGGCGCCGGCCGTCGAGGCTGCCGGGCATCACAACGTGGCGCTGCCGAAGCCGAAGTACGGCACGGCGGTGCCGTACAAGGCCGTCAAGCGGGTACGGAAGGACCCGGCGCTGGCTGCCGCCACGAAGGCGGCCGCGCTGGCGAAACAGCCGGTGAAGTGGCCGACGTCGACGGATGTCAAGGTCACAGCTCCCGACGTCGGGGCAGCCGGCAAGGAGGCGCCCCAGGCGAAGACCACGACCACGACGGACCCGTCTGCATCAGGTTTGACCGTCACTGTGGCCTCTCATGCTGCTGCGACAGCTGCCGGTGTCAACGGCGCTCTGCTGAAAGTCACCCGCCCCGCCACGGCAACCAGCAGCGCGAAGGTCTCCCTGGACTACTCCGGCTTCGCCAACGCGTACGGCGGCGACTTCGGTGCGCGCTTGGCTTTGGTCCAACTGCCCGCGTGTGTGCTGACCACGCCGCAGAAGGCCGAATGCCGTACAAAGACACCGGTGGCGACGGACAACAATGTGAAGGCGCAGACCCTGTCCGCGTCCATACCTGCGTCGTTGAGCTCGGCGGCAGTCTCCACGATGGTGCTGGCCGCGGACTCGACGGCGAAGTCCGGCGCGGGCTCGTACCAGGCCACGTCTCTGGCCCCGTCGGCTTCGTGGAGTGGAGGCGGCGGCAGCGGTGACTTCTCGTGGTCGTACCCGCTGTCGGCACCTACCCCGGCCGCCGGTCCGTCTCCGAGCCTTGCGATCAACTATGACTCGCAGAGTGTGGACGGGCTGGGCCCGTCGACGAACAACCAGCCCTCCTGGATCGGCGAGGGCTTCGACCTGGGCACGTCGTACATCGAGCGCTCCTACGACAGTTGTGAGGACGACAATGTCGTGCCGGTGAAGTACGACGAGTGCTGGGCGAACGACAACGCCACGCTCATGCTCAACGGATCGGCGTCGCCGCTGATCCTGGACACGAAGTCTCAGCAGTGGCATCCCAAGGATGATGACGGCGAGCGGGTCGTGCGCTCCACGGGCGCGGTCAACGGCGACAACGACGGCGAGTACTGGACCGTCACCACGACCGACGGTACCCAGTACGTCTTCGGCAAGGAGCGCCTGCCGGGCTGGTCCACAGGCGACCCGGTGACCAACTCCACTTTGACGGTGCCGGTGTTCGGCGACGACGCCGGGGAGCCCTGCCACGCCAGTACCTTCGCCGCCAGCGTGTGCACGCAAGCATGGCGGTGGAACCTCGACTACGTGGTGGACACCCACCACAACGCGATGTCGTACTGGTACACGAAGGAGAGCAACTCCTACGGCGAGAACGGCACCACCACCGCGAAGGGCACGGCATACGACCGCGCCTCGTACCTGGACCACATCAACTACGGCCAGACCGACTCCACTTTCTTCGGCAACGCGCCGGACCAGGTGAAGTTCACCACCGCCGAGCGGTGTCTGGTCGTCGACAAGACCGAGCCATGCACGTCACTGACCTCGACCACCAAGGCAGACTGGCCGGACGTGCCGTTCGACCAGGTCTGCGCGGCTGACACCGTCTGCACGAACAACCCGGCACCCACGTTCTTCTCCCGCAAGCGGCTGACCGGGATCACCACGAAGGTGTGGGATGCGTCCCCCGCGAAGCCGGGGTACCGGGACGTGGACTCTTGGGCGCTGGACCAGAGCTTCGTCGATCCGGGTGATGGGACGTCGGCCAGCCTGTGGCTGAAATCGATCACGCGTACCGGTGAGGACGGCGGCACCAAGGCGATGCCGCCGGTGACCTTCGAAGGCACGCCGCTGCCCAACCGGGTCGACACCACGCACGACGACATCGCCGCTCTGGTGAAGTGGCGAGTGAAGATGATCACCACCGAGACCGGATCGGAGATCACCGCCAACTACGACGACAGCGCGGACACCAACCAGACCGGCCAGTGCGTCGCCGGGACGAAGATGCCATCCGCACCGGACAGCGACACGATGCTGTGCTACCCGGTGATCTGGACCACTCCCCAGGGCAAAGTCCAGACGGACTGGTTCCGCAAGTACCTGGTGAAACAGGTCGTGCAATCCGATCCGACCGGCCACGCTCCGAACCAGGAGACCGACTACACCTACGCCAACCCGGCCTGGCATTACGACACCGACAACGTCACCAGCCCCGAAGCGGACAAGACCTGGTCGCAGTGGCGCGGCTTCGGCCTGGTCACGACCACCACCGGCAATGACCAGTCGGTCCGCACGAAGACCGTCGACACGTACTTCCAGGGCATGGACGGCGACAAACGGTCCGATGGCACGACCCGTTCTGCCACGGTGGTCGACTCCAACGGCACCAAGGTGACCGACTCCGACGAACTGTCAGGTCAGACACGGGAAGCGCGGGTCTTCAACGGCTCCGCCGAACTCTCCAGCACCATCATCGACGAGTGGTCGAAGGACACCGGGTCCGACGGCACACGCACTTCCTACTACGTCCGGCCGGGAGTGAGCCACGCCCGAACCGACCGCGCCAGTGGCACTCCGCGGACCGCGACCGTCAGCACCAGCTACGACCCGGCTACCGGTAATGTCACGCAGGTCGACGACGCGGGCGACGATGCCGTCAGCGGCGACGAACAGTGCACCCGTACGACCTACGCGGACAACACCACCGCGTGGATTCGTGACACCCCGGACCGGGTCGAGACCGTCGACGTCGCCTGCGACGCAACGACCAAGCGTCCCGACGACGTGGTAACGGACAATCGCTCGCTCTACGACAACGCGGCGTTCGGAGTCCCGCCCACGACCGGCGAGGTCACCTCGACGCAGCGTGTCTCCTCCTATAACGGCACCACGCCGGTCTACCAGACGGTTTCCACTAGTACTTTCGACAGCCAGGGCCGGGGCCTGACGGTCTCGGACGCCGAAGGGAACACCACCTACACCATCTACACTCCGACCACCGGCGGTCCGCTGACCAGCGTCGTCACGAAGGACGCCAAGCTGTACGGCACCACCACGACCTTCGACCCGGCCCGCAATCTCAAAACGTCCACGGCGGACCCGAACGGCAAGCGCACCGACTTCGCCTATGACCCGCTTGGGCGGTTGACGAGTGTATGGCTGCCGACCCGCAGCAAGTCCGGTGGGCAGAACCCCAACACCACTTATGACTACGGTGTCTCCCCCACCGCTGCCTCGTATGTGCGCACCGGCACGATTCGCAACGACGGCACCAGCTACACGTACGCGTACACGTTCTACGACGCGATGCTGCGGCCGCGGCAGATCCAGGCGCCAGGGCCGAACGGCGGCCGGGTCATCACCGAGACGAAGTATGACTCCCGGGGCTTGGACGTCGAGGACGACGGCGACTACGTCGACGCCTCCGACCCGTCCAGCACACTGGCGAACATCACCTCGACCGAACCCTCGCAGACCCTGACCACTTATGACGGCGCCAGCCGCCCAACGCTGGCGGACTTCTACGCCAACGGCACCTACAAGTGGTCCACCACCACCATCTACGGCGGCGACCGCACCACCGTCATCCCGCCCAAGGGCGGCGTCGCCACCACGAATCTGTCCGACACCGCCGGCAACACCATCGAGACCCGGCAGTACGACGACGGTACCGACAGCGGCCCCTACACCTCGATCAAGTACGGCTACGACGCGAAGAACCGGCTCACCACGGTCACCGATGCCGGGAACAACGTGTGGAAGTACGGCTACGACTTGATGGGGCGTAAGACCAGCACAACCGACCCGGACGCCGGCCCCAGCACCAGCACGTACACCGACCTCGATCAACTCCAGTCCACGACCGACAGCCGCGGCAAGACGATCAGCTACACCTACGATGAACTCGGCCGCAAGACGGGCGAATACGACGCCCCAGCCGACCAGCAGAGCGCCGACAACCAGCTCGCCAAGTGGACCTACGACTCCGTGCAACTGGGTCAGCCCACATCCTCGATCCGCTACGTAGGCGGCTCCGGAACCAGCGGCGTCGCCTACATGTCGCAGGTCGGCACGTACGACGCCATGTATCGACCGGTCCACACCCGAGTGGTTATTCCGTCGGTACCCGGCGAGGAAGCGCTGGCCGGCTCCTACGTCTCCGACTCCGACTACTTCCTCGACGGCACACTCAACGACACCACCGAACCCGCTGCTGGGGGGATGCCGCAGGAGACACTGAAGTACGGCTACAACAGCCTGACCATGCCGGCCACGCTCCAAGGCGCCTACAGCTACGTCCGCGACACCCAGTACACGGAGCTCGGCCAGATCGCGCAGATCACCATGGCCACCGCCAAACAGGTACAGGAGACCAACAGCTACGACATCGGCACGGACCGTCTGAACCGGCAACTGGTTACCGACGACACCGGCAGCGGTGTCGTCCAGGACTCGCACTACGCATACGACGACTCCGGCAACCCGACGATGGCCGACACCCGTACGGACAGCGTCGACGATACCCAGTGCTTCCAGTACGACGGGCACGACCGCCTCACCGCGGCGTTCACCACCGCCGACACCTGGCAGACCACTGGCGCCTGTACCACGGCGCCCACCGATGCCACCCTCGGCAGTGGCCCGGCCCCGTACTGGCAGTCCTACACCTACGACGTGCTCGGCAACCGCAAAATATTCGTCCAGCACGCTACTTCCGCCGGCGGCGCTGATACGACCACCAGTTACGGCTACGGCGCCCCGGCAGATTCCCTCAACGGCACCCAGCCGCACACCCAGACCAGTTCCTCCACAACCACCCCGACCAGCACCACCACCAACTCCTACGGCTACGACGCCGCCGGCAATACCACCAGCCGCGACCTCAACGGCACTACCCAGAACCTCCACTGGGACGACGAAGGCCACCTCGCCTCCGACCAGCTCGCCGACGGCACTACCGCCTCGTACCTGTACGACGCAGACGGCAACCGCCTGCTGACCCGCGACGCCACCGGCACCACCCTCTTCCTCGGCGACACCGAGATCCATCTCGACAAGGACACCACCAACACCTCCGCGACCCGCTACTACAGCTGGCTCGGCCAGACCATCGCTGTCCGTACCACCAGCGGCTCCTTCCAATGGGTCCTGACCGACGCCCACAACACCGCTACCACCCAGATCGACGCCACCACCCAAGCAGCGACCTACCGCCGCACCGACCCCTTCGGCAACGACCGCGGCACTGCCATGGGCCCCTGGGCGGGCGACCAAGGCTTCGTCGGTGGCACCCAGGACGCCACCACCGACCTGACCCACCTCGGCGCCCGCGACTACGACCCCACCACCGGCCGTTTCATCTCCCTCGACCCTGTCCTCGAACTCACCGACCCCCAACAGATCAACGGATACGGCTACGCCGCGGACAACCCCGTCACCGGAGCCGACCCCGACGGCCTCATGCCGTACATCGGGGTCCAGGACGGACCGGGCCCGAAGCCGAAGCCGGCCAAGCCCGGCACCACTCCTGGCGACGGTTACCGCCACGGAACCGGTACCGGAGCCCCCCTCGTCCGCGGTGACGGTCGCTTTGGAGATGTCGACACCAAGCAGCAGTGGACCCAGGAGTGGACGCCCGGAAGCAACGACGCGGACAACCTGACGAGCGACTTCTTTGCCGACAGCAGCAATAATATGGAAAACACCGACTCCTACTGGAACCCGATACGTAGCGAGAACGGTCACATCGTCAATGTCTGCTTCGGACGAACCGCTTGCGCCAGAGCGTACAAACACCTCATCGAGCATCCGCACGACGTGGCGGGCGCCAAAGAGATAGCCGCCAACTACTGCATCACCAACTTCAAAGAATGCGAAGCCGACGCAGATATCCAAGCGGGAGTGGAAGCGTCGATTAATTCCCTGATCCAGATCATGGGCATGATGGATCTGCCTGAAGGAGGAGAACCCGCAGGCACGGGATGCAGCTTCACGCCGACCACCCCCGTCCTCATGGCCGACGGCAAGACGAAACCCATCGCCAAGGTCAAACCCGGTGACAAAGTCCAAGCCGCAAACCCGGACAACGGTAAACACCAAGGCCCTCGCGCTGTGACGGCCACCTGGCTCAACCACGACAGCGACCTCATCGATCTCACCATCGAAACGACCCCCGGCCAAGACAGCGTCCTCCACACCACCTCCAACCACCCCTTGTGGGACGACACTACCCACCAATGGGTACCCGCCGGAAAGCTTACGCTCGGTGACAGCCTCGAAACGGCCACCAACCAACGCGTGCGCCTCGCCGGACGCCAAGTACGCCCGGGCGTGGCCGACATGTACAACCTCACCGTCGACCAGTCTCACACGTACTATGTTCTTGTTGGCTCCCATTCCGTTCTTGTTCACAACGTGGGCGGGAAGTGTGGTACTGGTGGATTCATTCGGAAACTCTTCGCCCGGAGCAAAACTGATGCAGAGATAGCGGATGAAGATTTGCTGGCAAGTCGCGTTCCGGTGAGATTGGGCGACCTGGTAGGAGTGAAGACGCCGGATTATGGAGACAAGGAAAAAGTTAGCGAAATGGAGGGGATGGATGACGAGCGCCTCATAGACGCGATTAACAACCCAGATAGGATGGGGGGAAGTGTTGTCATAAAAGACGGTGAAGTCCAGCAGGGGAATCATCGAATGCATGAGGCGTTGGAGCGTGTGAGAAAAGGGGAAATTGATCCGGATACGATGGTCATGGTAGTTCGATAAATGCGCTGCGTGGTGCGGTTTGGATTGAGGAGGGCGAACGTGAATGCCCGATGGTTCTACCGGATTTTTAATTTCCCGCGCAAGGGGAGGATGGTGATATCCTCCTTGGGGTGTCCCGTGCCGGGGGTCGTATGCGTACCAACGTCGCAGCGACTGACGGAGTTGGTGCGGCTCGCGAATGATCGTGGATACAGCAGAAAGGGTCGAGGAATTGACTTCGGCATCGGGGTCTGGCATGCGCTGGTGCCATTTCTGCTGGAAGGATCGCCCGAGACGTGTTGGATTTGCCTTGTAGTTTCTTTCTCTCAACCCATTGATTTGCAGGGGGGAATGCAGCAGGAGTGCAAATTCTCGCGGCTTGACGTTGCGGCAGGCGATCTGGAAGGACTTCCGCAGGCCGATGATCGGAGCAAAGATCAGATCCTGCATTGGATGACTTGGGAGGCATACAGAGGAAACAAGTAAGGCTGGAGCCTTCCAACGGACAGCAGAAGGAAGAGTAGGGGGCGGCACCTACAGGTTGTCCGGTTTGCCGGTGGAGGCTCAGCGCGGTGGGTGGATCGCACGGAACGGCGCCTGTGATGCCTGCGAGATCGACCTCTCTCGCGATGGCCGGGGCACCGAGCAGGACTTGCAGGTCGCCTATCGGCGCCGCACCTTCGCTCGACGACCAGACTCGCCCCGGCTCCTGGCAGTGTTCACATCCGGCAGCCGTCAGAGCGTACCGCCGATCAGGGAGAAGAACGGATTTCCTTTGTTGCCTGGGCAAAGGGTGAGTTGAGGAGTTCGTGGTGCGCTTCTGCTTCGAGGTCCCGCGTGCGGGTTCGCCCTGGCGGGACACCTGGGACAGGGTCTCGCGGGTTGGTCCGCCTGTCGTCAGGCGAGGATACGGCGATCGGCTTCACCGAGGACGCCGAGGTCGTTCACTTTCGGCACGATTCCGGTCGCGTCGTCATCACCTCATCGCACCGTCAGTGGTGTGTTTCCGTGGCGCGGGAAGAGCTGGTGGACGCTTTCGGCAGCCTCCTGCGGGGGGAGCATGCTCGGTTGACCGCGGAGGTGCCCGGGCTGGCCGAGAACCCGACGATTCAACGGTTCGCGCCGGGGCGGCCGGAGCCGGCGGGGGAACGCCGGGGCCGCGGCGGGGGGTGGGGACAGGGGTGGGGGTCAGGCGGTGGTGATGAGGAAGTCCTCGCCGGTGGAGGGGCGGAGGGCGTCGGGGCGGGCGGTGAAGTAGCGGTGGCACAGGTCGGAGCCGGAGACGTGGTGGGCGGAGGGGAACCCGGCCGTACGGGCCAGGGCGAGCATCTCGTGCGGGGCGTAGAAACTGATGAAGGGGGTGCGGGAGGCGCGCGCGTTCTTGAGGGTGGCCTCGCGGATCGGGCGGTCGACGGGGTCGACGAGTTCGGTGGGGAGCTGGAAGGTCATCGCGAGGGTCGTGCCCGGGGCGAGGGCCGCGATCTGGCGGAGGGTGGCCTCGGTGGCCTCCCGGGTGAGGTACATGGTGACGCCCGCGGAGACGAAGACGGCGGGCCGGGAGCGGTCGAACCCGGCGGTGACGAGCTGGTCCAGCCAGGAGTCGCCCGCCTCGAAGTCCACCGGGACCAGGCGCAGCCACGCGGGGACGCCGTAGCCGAGTTCGTCCAGGCGGCGCCGCTTCCACGCCTGCGGGGCGGGCTGGTCGACCTCGAACACCGTGAGCCGGGCGGCGGCTTCGGGCTCGCGCTGGGCGAACGTGTCCAACCCCGCGCCGAGGATGACGTACTGGTCCACGCCCTGCCCGGCGCGCTCGGCGACCAGGTCCTCGATGAAGCGCGCCCGGGACACGATGGCCGCGCGGAACCCGCGGCTGGCCTCGGGGTCCATGTCGGGACGGTCACGCCACCCCTCTGGAGGGGCCACCAGCCGCAGCCCCACCTCGTCCACGAACACGTGCGGCGGCGCGTCCAGTCGTACGTGCAGCGCGCGCCACAGCGCGACCCGCTCCGCCGAACTCTCGGGCCCGTCAGCGGAGTCGCCCGGGTCGCCCGGGGTGTTCGGCGCGTCGGGTCCCTTCGGCTCGCTCGCCATGCCAGCAGTCCCTTCCGGCGGTTGCCCGGGCTCGTCGCGGTGCGTGCGCGGTGCGACCCCCGACTGTAGGAGCGGCATGCGGGCCGCCGCCACCGCCACGCCGGACGACAGCACCCGGATCAGCCGGCGCCCCCGCTCTCCGTGCGCGCCCCGCTCACGCCTCCGCTCGGGTGAGCGCCACGTCCAGCACGACCAGCAGCGCGTCCCGCACCGAACCCCGCTCCCGCGCGTCGAACGTGATGACGGGGACGTTCTCCGCCACGTCCAGTGCCCACCGCACCTCGTCGAGGGTGTGCTCGACGCGCCCGTCGAAGGCGTTCACCGCGACCGCGAACGGTATCCGGCGGTGCTCGAAGTAGTCGACCGCGGCGTAGCAGTCGTCGAGCCGGCGGGTGTCCACGATGACGAGGCCGCCGAGGGCGCCCTGGACGAGGTCGTCCCACATGAAGCCGAACCGCTCCTGGCCCGGGGTGCCGAAGAGGTAGAGCTTCAGGCCGGCGTCGATGGTGATGCAGCCGAAGTCCATCGCCACGGTGGTCGTGGTCTTGTGCGGGGTGTGGCTGAGGTCGTCCACCCCCGCGGCCACCTCGGTGATCGCCGCTTCGGTGGTGAGCGGCCGGATCTCCGAGATCGACCCGACCGCGGTGGTCTTGCCGACCCCGAACCCGCCCGCGACCACCATCTTCACCGGCAGCGGGGGAGCGCCCCGGCCGGGCGCCTCAGTCGTTGTCACGGAGTGTCCCCCCGGAGTCGGGGATGGTGCGGAGACCATCGATAACCCTTCGCAGTACGGAAACGTCGCGGGCGATGTCGGCGCTCGGAACGTACACCGAAAGGTGGCCGCCCGCCGAAAGGTCCTCGGCCAGCACCCGGACGACGTTGAGGTGCAGCCGCAGCGTGGCCGCGATCTCGGCCACCGACTGCGGTCGGCGGCAGGCCGCCACGATGTCGTGCCGCTCGAACGACATCAGGTCCAGCCGCTCCAACCCGGCCGCGGTCGCCACGAGTTGGGTCTCGACCGGCATCGGCGGCAGGTCCGAGCCGCCGCCCGCCCCGGCCACCCGGCCCGCGGTCACCAGGAACGGCCGTACGGCGGGCGCCCGGTCGACCGGTTCGTCACCGGCACCCATGGGCCTTCACCTCCTCGCGGTGAGCCGTCAGCGGTGTGCGCTCAGCGGCGGCCGGCGCCTCCGGCCGCGCATACGTGAACAGGTGGTACGTCAACTGCCCGTACGCGGAAGCCCGGTACGGCGACTGCCCGTGCCCGCAAGGGCGGTGCGCGTACCGGCCGTACCCGCCCGGCCGGTACGTCGACTGCCCGTACGCGGAAGGCCGGTACGTCAACGGGCCGACGGCGAACCGACGGTGTTCTTCAACTCCAGCACCAGCTCCGGATTGAGCGCCGCCCCGGCCCGGTTCGCGAACACCGTCATCTCGTAGGCGATGTTCCCGAGCTTCGCCTCCTTGGAGGTCACCACGCCCAGGACGGCACCGCTGCCGATCGCCGAGACCAGGATGTGGCCCTCGGCGAGGTCGATGATCACCTTGTTCAGCGGGCCCAGGCCGTAGTTGCCGGCGGCGCCCGCCGCGAGGCTGGTCATGCCCGAGACGATCGCCGCGAGCCGCTCGGAGTCCGCCGGGTCGCGGAGCTGCGACACCGCGATCAGCAGGCCGTCGGAGGACACCGCGATGGCGTCCACCACCCCCGCGGTCTCGGTGGCGAAACGGTTCAGCAGCCAGGTGAAATCGGCTGCGGCGGCCCGCAGTTCCTCGGGCCCGCCACCTGTCGGCGTTGTCACTCTTCGGCTCCTTCCGGGAACCCCGTGTCCAGTGTGGTGCGGCTCTGGCCGGTGTCGGCCGCCGCGGTGTCGCGGTGCGCCCGTTCCACCGCCGCCTCGAACTCGTCCAGCTCGGAGCGGACTTGCTCGGCGTCTGCGGCGGGGCGGTGCGGGTCTGGGGGAGAGGGTACGGCGGGGCCGGCGGCGGCCGGGGCGGCGGGGGCCGCCGCTCCGAGCGTGGTGGCGAGGGTGGCGCCCTTCACGCGGCGCCGCAGCCCGCCCGGCGACGTACTCCCGTGGGCGGGTGTGCCGGGCGCGGCGGGAGTACCCGGTGCGGTGGAGGCACCCGCGGAACCGGGCCCGCTCGCCGCGCCGTTCACCGTCCGTGCGCCGGTCGCGGCGCCGCCCGGCGCTATTGCGTTCCCGTTCCCGTTCCCGGTTCCGTTGCCGTTCGGGGCGGTCCCCTGCCCCGGGCCGAGGCGCCGGACCGGTGCGGCGGGCGCGGACGGCACGGCCGCTGAGCTGATCGCCGCGTTGCGCTGCGGCACCCTGCGGGGGAGCGGCGCGGGCGCGTCCGGGCGGTTCGGCGCCGCGTGCCGGGCGCCGCCGCCGGCCTCCGTGTCGCGGCCCGGCTCCGGGTGCGGGCGGGCCGGGCCCGACTCGGGCACCCGGGCGGCGTGTCGCGGCCCCCGTGCGGCCCGCTCGCCGCGCTCGGCCAGGTCGCCCCGTTCGAGTTCCGCGGCCCCGCCTTCGTACGACCTGCGCCCGGCCCGGCCCTCGGTTCCGGCGCCGGCCCCGTTCCCGGTGTCCAGCCGCTTCCTCGGCTCCGCGAACGGGCTCATCATCAGCAGCAGCGCCGACGGGATCGCCACCTGCGCGGTGACGCCGCCGCCCTGCGTACGGGTCAGCGTGACGCGCACGCCCCAGCGCCGGGCCAGGCTGCCGACCACGAACAGGCCGAGCACCTTCGTGGGCACCAGGTCGAGGCGTTCGCGGCGCACCAGCCGGGCGTTCTCCTCGGCGAGCCGGGCCGCGCTCATGCCCAGGCCGTGGTCGGTGACCTCGATGAGCGCTCCCTCGGAGCGGGCGCTCACCGTCACCTCGACCGGGCTGCGGGCGGGCGAGAAGGCGACCGCGTTCTCCAGCAGCTCGGCGAGCATCAGGGTCAGGTCGGCGATGATGTCGGGCGCGACGGTGACCTCGGTCTCGGCGCTGAGCGAGACCCGCTGGTAGCCCTCGATCTGGCCGAGCGAGGCGCGCACCACGTTGGTGAGCGGGGTGGGCCCCGCCTCCATGCCGGTCTCGCGGATGCCGGCCAGCAGCATCAGGCTGTCGGCGTTGCGCTGGAGCCGGACCGCGAGGTGGTCGATGCGGTAGAGCCGGTCGAGCAGCGCGGGGTCGGTCTCGCCGCGCTCCACCGCGTCGATCAGGGAGAGTTGACGGGCCGTCAGGTTGCTCACCCGGCGGCCGACGTTGCCGAACATCTCCGCGGTGTTGCGGCGGCTGAGCACCTGCCGTTCCAGCAGCGCGGCCGCGGTGGTCTGCACCCGGTTGAAGGCGGCGGCCAGGTCGCCGATCTCGTCGCGCGCGGTCACCGGCATCTCGCGCAGCCGCGGCGGGCTCGCGTCCACCGCGTCGTCGTCGGCGACCCGGGCCAGTTCCCGCCCGGCCACCTCCGCGACCTCGGCGGCCGCCCCGGTGAGCGCCTGCACCGGCCGGATCACCGAGCGGCGGATCGCCACCGACAGCGCCAGCCACAGGACGAACGCCACCAGCGCGCCGGCCAGCAGCCAGGCCGCCCGCCACCACGCGTTGTCCGAGGCGTGGTCGGCCCGGTCGGCGATCTGGCCGATCAGCGAGCTGGTGACGCGCAGCCGGCTCTCCGCCTGCTGCTGGTACTGCGGGTACGCCTGGAGCGCGGAGGTGAAGGCCGCCTTGATCGCCGCCGGGCCGTTGGCCACCAGCGAGCTCGGGTCCACCTGGAGGCCCGCGTACTGCTGCGAGATGGTGTTCCAGGCCGTGCCCTGCTCGATCCCGGCCAGCTCGGCGCTCTGCTTGGAGGTCGCGTAGCGGCCGAACCGGGCCGCCTCGGTGGTGTAGACCTGCTCGTCGCCGACCGCGTGGACGAACTCGATCAGCGCGTTGGCGTCACCGGTCTGCGCGGAGAACACGCTGGTCTCGAAGGAGCTGTGCGCGGCCTCCGCGCGCAGCAGCGAGTCCAGCAGGCTGCCGGTGCGGGTGGTGGAGAGGTTGGTGCTGGTGTCCAGGTCGAGGCCGTCGATCAGGTCGTCCATCGCGGAGGTGTACGCCGGGTCGATGTTGTCGGCCGGCAGGTAGCTCTGCTCCACGGTGCTGCGCAGGCTGCTCAGGCCGTCGATCTCCTTGAGCACCTGCTCCTCGGCGGCCGGCAGCCGCGAGCCGAAGGCGTGGCGGACCGCGGCGACCTGCCGGTCCACCGCGTCCTGCGCGTAGCGGTAGGCGGTCAGCGACGGCCGGCCGCCGGTGGTGGCCGACTCGTAGCGCACCGACAGCAGCAGCGCCTGCTGGTGCTCGGACTCGACCCGGTCGACCAGGGTCGCGACCTGGCGGCTGCTGCGGACCAGCTGGGCGGCGGAGCCCGCGTCCCTGGCCTGGCCGACCAGCCCGGAGATCACGTAGCCGAGCAGCAGGGCGATCACGACGAGGGGGACGCCGAGCAGCACGTCGAGCTTGCGCCGGAAGGGCCGGCGGTCGGCGAAGCGGGCGAGCGCGGATGTTCGGGGCGGACGGTCGCCATCGTGCGGGACTTCCGGTACCGGATGCTCTCGTTCCGGTCCGATCGCTCCGTTCGCGGACACGACGCGCCCTCCTCCGTGACTTTGACCACTTTCGTCACCTTGGTCGGACGGAAGTGGCCGAAAACTCCCCGTGTCAGTCCGGGAATGGTCGCCAACTGCCCGGAGACTACCTCGTCTTGTCGTCCGGCACCTGGCCTGCACATCAAGATCCTGTTAAGTCCGCCCACGCACCGACCTGTGGCGATCCGGTTCCGCCGCAGGTCAGCGCGGTGCCGCCGGGTGCCGGATCGGCGCTTCGCACGCGTCGATGCCAATCGGTGACCAGCCTTCACTTGACTGGGTGGGAAGCGGCTGGATTGGATCGTCACCAAGGCATGTTTCGAACAACGTTGATCATCTTTCGAACACCGAGCCGGAAGCGGAAACCGTGACTACTCGCGAGAACAGCACCTGGTCCAGCCCGAGTTACCTCCGACTGGCCGCCGTGGCGGTCGTCGCTGCCGTGGCAGCGCCCCTGCTGGCGGGCTGTTCCTCCTCCTCGTCCGGCGACAGCGGCAGTGACCCGCTGGCCGGGAAGAAGGCGTCCGGCGGCACCGTGGTCGTCGGCTCCAACAACTTCGCCGAGAGCACCGTGCTTGCCTACATCTACGGCGAGACCCTCAAGTCCAAGGGCATCAAGGTCAGTTACAAGCTGAACATCGGCACCCGTGAGACCACCTACGGGATGATGAAGAACGGCACGCTGACGGTGATGCCGGAGTTCAACGGCGCGCTGCTGTCCTACCTGAACCCCAAGGCGGTGGCCACGACGGCGGCCGCGACGGATTCCGCGATCACCGCGAAGCTCGACCCGAAGCTGACGGTGCTGAAAGACGCCCCGGCCGAGGACAAGGACTCGGTGACGGTCAACGCCGCCACCGCGAAGAAGTACCACCTGACCGCGTCCTCCTCGATCGCCGATCTCGCCTCGATCAGCAAGGACCTCGTGATCGGCGGCTCGCCGGAGTTCCAGACCCGCCAGCAGGGCCTGGTCGGCCTGAAGTCCGAGTACAACGTGGTGCCGAAGTCCTTCAAGGCGCTGGACGCCGGCGGCCCGCTCACCGAGTCGGCGCTGAAGAGCAACAACGTCCAGGCCGCGGACATCTTCACCACCGACCCGACCATCTCCTCCGAGAAGTTCGTCACGCTCCAGGACCCGAAGAGCCTCTTCGGCTTCGGCAACGTGCTTCCGCTGGTCTACAAGTCGGGGCTCTCGCAGGCCGGTGTCGACGCGCTCAACAGCGTGTCGGCGAAGCTCGACACCGCGAAGCTGCTCGACCTGGACACCCAGGTGCAGACCGACAAGAAGGACCCGCTCGCGGTCGCGCAGACGTGGCTGAAGTCCATCGGCGTCAGCTGAGCGGGGAAGGCTGAGCCGGGCCCGGGTAGGCCCGCTTACGCCCGCGTACGAGCCTGAGGACGGTCCCGGGGTGCCGAGCGCACCCCGGGGCGGCCCGGTTCGGCCCGGGCCGCGGGGACGACCGGGGCGCCCCGGAGCACGCGTCACGGACCCCCCGGAGCCCGCACGACGTACGACCCGGGGCGCGACCGTGACGGACGGCCCCTCCGTACCGCCCCTCTGCACCACCTCTCCGATCCACCCTTCCGTACCGCCCTCAGCCGGAGGCGACCATGGGAACAGCCCCTGAGTCGTCGTCGCACCGCGGCAACGACGCTTCCTCCGCACCCCAGCGTGCGCAGGCGGCCGGCGCGGTCCTCGACGGCTTCGGCCTCGACGCCGACGGCGTCGCACTGCTCGCCGACGGCGTGGCCGGACCCGTCGTCCCGCCGGAGGCGTACGCACGCGCCGAACGCTCCTGGCGCACCGCCCAGCGGCTCGCCGCCTCCGGCCGGATCTACGGCCGCGACACCGGCGTCGGCGCCAACCGGATGGTCTTCCTCAGCGACGAGGACAAGGACGAGCAGGACCTGCGGCTGCTGCGCAGCCACGCCGGCGGGGTCGGCGCGCTGCTGCCCGCCCGCGAGGTCCGCGCGATGCTCGCGGTCCGCGCCAACCAGGTGCTGGCCGGCGGCTCCGGCCTCCAGCCCGCACTCGTCCACGCGATGGTCGAGGCGCTGCGGCTGCATGTGCACCCGGCCGTCAACGAGTACGGGGCGGTCGGCACCGGCGATCTGACGGCGCTCGCGCAGACCGGGCTGACGCTGATCGGCGAGCGGCCCTGGCTGGCGGACCCGGTGGGGGCGCTGGGGCCGGAACTCGACCCGATCGGTGCGGAGGCGCGGGGCGCGGAGGTGCTGGGCGCGGAAACGGTACGGGACGGCGGGGTGCGGCACGGCGGGGTGGGGCCGGGCACCGTACCGGCCGGTCCCGTACCAGCCAGTCCCGCGTCGCCCGGAGCCGTACCGCCCGGTCCCGTATCGCCCGGCGCGAACTCCACCGAGCCGGGGCCGGTGGGCGTCCACGCCGATCCGCACCCCGACGGCGGCCCCGTCGCGCCGCTGCACACCAGCGCCACCGCGCCCGGACCCGCGCCCGTCACCCTCCAGCGCGGCGACGGGCTCGCCCTGATGAGCAGCAACGCCCTCGCGCTCGGCCAGGCCGCGCTGGTCTGCCACGACATCGACGTCCTGCTGCGGGCCTCGCACGCCATCGCCGCCCTCTCGCTGGCCGCGGTCGGCGGTTCCCTGGAGGCGTACGCCGCTCCGGTGCACGCCCTGCGCCCGTACGCCGGCACCCTGCACGCCGCCGCCGAGGTGCGCAGGCTGCTCGGGCAGCCGGAACGCCCGCAGGCGCCCGGCCGGCGCATCCAGGACCCGTACGGCTTCCGGGCGTTCCCGCAGGTGCACGGGCCGGCGCTGGAAGCGGTCGGCGCGCTGCGCCGGGTGCTCGGCGTCGAGATCAACTGCCCTTCGGAGAACCCGCTGATCACCGAGGACGGCGGGCCGGACGGCGGTCCCGCGGTCTACCACCACGGCGGGTTCTTCGCCGCGCCGCTCGGCCTCGCGCTCGACCAGCTCTCGCTGGCCGTGCTCCAGACCGCCCGGCTGTCCACCGCCCGCCTCGGACACCTCGGCGACCCCGACATCACCGGGCTGCGGCCCTTCCTCGCGGACGGGCCCGCGGCCAGCTCAGGGATCATGATCCTCGAGTACAGCGCGAACTCCGCGCTCGCGGAGCTGCGGGCCTCCGCCTCGTCGCCCGCGTCCGCCGGGCACACCGTCATCTCCCGCGGGCTCGAAGAGGCGGCGAGCTTCGCCTCCCAGGCGGCACGGCAGGCGCTCCGAGCCGCGGGCGCCTACCGTCTCGTGCTCGCCTGCGAACTCGTCGCGGCGGTACGGGCGTTGCGTATCCAGCCGGCGGACCTTCTCGACCCGGGCGCACCCGTGCACGCGGTCCTGACCTCGCCCGCGCTCCCGGCCGGCCCGGGGGACCGCCCGCTCACCCCCGACGTGACCGCCGCGACCCTCCTCCTCCCCGCCCTCGCCACCCTCTGAGCCGCCGCGCGGACCACTCCCGTGGCCGCTTCGGCGCGAACCCGTCTGGAGCGCGGCCGGACCGGGATCTATCGTGGGTCCTGATCATGTTTTCGTATGTGCGGCCCACCTGGGGGGATGGCGCGGATGGCATCGGAAGGCGTCCAGGAACTGACCGACAGGGCGAGCCGGTTGCGCGGCCTGGCCGACGAGATCGAGGCGTTGCCGGACGCGGCCCGTACCTTCGCCACCGCCACGATGAAGGACTGGTCCGGCCCGCACGCCGACCGGACCCGCGGGGAACTCGGCACGTGGCGGACCACGTGCCGCACCGTGGCGGAGTCCTTGCGCACCGAGGCGGGTACGTGCGAGCAGAACGCGAAGAAGCTCAAGTAGCCGCCCGTACGGCACCCGGGTGCCGCCTTACGCCGCGATACGCCGCCGCACGCCGCCCGGGTTCGGTCGGCCCGACCAGGAGCGCGCCACCCGCATGCCTTCGTACGACAGTTCACGTAGCCGGTTCCGCCTCGCCGACCGGCACATCGCCGTGCTCGGCCATCTCTCCGACCACCAGTCCCCGCCCGAGGAACTGCTTCCCTCGCTCGGCGAACTCCAGGAGCTCGGGCTGGTCGGGCCCGAGGGCGAACTCGACCTTTCTCTCAAGCAGTTGATCGAGACCCTCGCCGATCCCGTCGCCGTCGTGCGGATCGAGGTCACCGGCGGCCACGGTCCGGTCCACCACGGGCTGGTCGTCGGCCCGGACGCCGTCATCGCGCACGACGGCTGGCCCGGTGAGGAGGAGTCCGAGTACCTCTCGATCCTCCCGACCACCCTCGTCTGGGAGATCGCCCGCATGGTCAATCTGCACGGTGTCTCCGCGCCGGAGCCGGCCGTGCCGCCCCGGATCGCGACCACCATGGGCGCGCTGGACGCCGCCCTCGCCGCCCTCGCCGCAGCCATGGCCGACGGCGCCCCGGTGCCACCCGAAGACGGCGCCCTCCTCGCCCGGACCGCCCTCGCCGCCGCTGACGGCTCCCTCGCCGACCCCGAACTCTCCTTGCTCGCCGACCTCGTCTGCGCACTCGCCGGCACCTGGCGCGTCACCGTCGTCTGGGGCGCCCCGCCCACGCCCGCGGCCGAACCCGTCACCGCACTCCGCGCCCTCGCCGTCTGGGACTGCGGCGCCCTCGGCTACTGGGTGCGCGAGCAGCCGGAAGAGCCGATCCTCCCCGGCGGCGTCGACCCCACCACCCCCCTCCACCTCACCCCCGCCACCACCTCAACCCTCTGGACCCGCCTGACTGACCTCCTCCCGGACCAGCCGGAACTGGTTGACGAGGGGAACGCGGCGTAGGCCCTGGCGAGGGAACGCCGCGCGAACCTGCCCTGTGCCGCAGGGAAGTTGAGGAAGGAATGCGCCGAGCCGCCGCTGCGGCCCGAGTGGGTTCACCGAGGCATGCTCAGGGCTCCTTCGAGTTCGCGTTGCTTCGTTGAGACGCGTAGACCGCCGCTGCGACCGGGTCCAGCGGGTCGATCGTGACCGCCTCGAAGACGAGGGCGACGGCGAGGTCGACCTCGTCGAAGTCCCCCTCGGCCGTGCCGTGCCGCCGGTCGCCCAGTTTGGGAACGTACTTTCCGGTGGTGACGGTCACGTGCATTCCCGGACGCCGGAGTTCGGCGTTCCGCGTCAGCGACTTCAGGCAGGTGTAGGTGTAGGCGCGCTCCAGGTACTTGATGCGCAGGGCTCGGGAGGACCTCGTGAGTCCGTAGGAGTTGTACGTGAGCCGGGCCGGTGCGCCGCCGACTTCGAGGCTCGCTTTGTAGGGGGACGGCTGCCCGCTCACGCCAATTCCGCCGAGGCGAGCCTCCGGGAGATACTCCGACGCGAGGTGAGCGTGAAGTATCTCGTTCGAGCCTTGCGGCCTCGCGGGCTTGATGTTGTACACCATGGTGTCCCCGTACGCGCCGACGACGCCGCGTACGCCCTTGTGCGCTTCGTTTTCGAAGGGTTCGAGCTCGAAAATGAGGTCGGTCATGTCCTGGTCCTAGAAGTGCCAGTGGGTCGGGTTGAGTTTCTTCGCCGCGGACTTGGCGCCGCCCGCGATGTCGTGGGTCACGTTGCTCGTGGTCTTGTCGACCCAGTGAGTGGCCTTCGACGTGCCTTTCTTGATGTCACCCCAGTGCTGGACGACTTCCGCGCCGACGTAGACACTGCCGGTGGCGATGGTGAGGCCGAAGGTGACCGGGTTCGGTGCGATCAGGGTGGCCGTGAGGGACGCGTTGAATGCCGTGTCGGCGGCGTCAGCGACGTAGCCGGCGCCTTCGCGCTTGAATGCCTTGACGGGGTTGCCGTCGGATATCAGGTTCGCGGCGCTGATGCCGGTCATGGCGACGCTCGTGGCGATGTTGAAGCTGCGGAAGGCACCGGCGGTCTCGCCGACGGTGACGAGTCCTTTCAACGCGGCGCCGTAGCGGCTCTTGGCCGCGACGTTCTCGAAGGCCGTGCCTTGGCGCAACCCTTGGTACGCCTTGACGCCGACTCTCGCCAGGTTGGCGTTGGCCGCGCGCTCGACCGGGACACCCGAATGTGTCAGTCCACCGAACTTCTTCGCGAACTCGTCATTGCCGACCAGGGCGTTGATCACGCTGTTCGGGGTGATGCCCAGCGCCCAAGGTTCATGATGGGCTTGAGCCGGAGGTCGTCCCAGAGCCCACTTGTCCCGTCCCTGATCCTGCCGTTGAGTCCGGGGACGTGCTGCAAGGCGGACGTGAGCTTGCTCGGCAGCCAGGCACCTGGGGCGCTCAGTGACCGAATCTTGTCCATGTCCGCGAGCTTCGCGCCACTCCATTTGAGCACGCGGGAACCGCTGCTCTGCAACTTCGTCGCCGCCCAGAGCCGCCACGGCTTCGCCCACCCCGCCTTGAAGGAGTTCCCCACCAGCACCTTGGTGAGTTGGGAGCCCTGGAAGAGGACGTGGCCGGCTGCGTCGGTGGCGCTTTTCCAGTCGCCGAAGTTGGTGAGGTAGCTCTGGACCGCGGGCTCGAACGGTTGGAGTCCGGGGAGGGAGGTGAGGGCCTGGGCCTTGAGGCGGTCGATCCAGTCGTCGAGGTTCTCATTGGGGCGGCGCCGGAACTGCGACGCCTTCGGGTCGTCGCTGGCGGCGACGGAGTTGGCGACGAGCGCGAGTTCGGGGGAGAGCCCGTCGCCCTTGTACTTCGCGAGGTCCTGAGCGGAGAACCCGGCCCAGAGGAACCCGCCGGTGAGGTCACCCGCGTTCATGCGGGCCCGGGCCGCGCGGCGGCGCAGGTCGGGCGCGGTGTCGTCGGCCCAACGCGCGAGCGGCCGCAGGCCGTTGAGATGGGAGGTGGCGCCGAGCGCCGCCGCGCTGCGGAAAGCGGCGTCGGTACGGCTCTTGAGGCTGTTCGGCCCCTTGCCGTCGAGCAGCGTGGCCAGTTGCTCCAGGTCGACGGGGTCCACGCTGCGCAACTTCTGGTCGCGGCCGTCTCCCATGCGGTTCCCTCCCCGGAGGCACGTCGTCACCATGGGCAACTTTAACGTTCCTTGGTGACCGGGTGGTGAACCCGTGCCCTGTGAGGGGAAAAGGCGGCGGGCCACCCCGGAGTGGGGCGGCCCGCCGCGGGTGGGTCGTGGGGGAGCGTCAGTCGGTGGGGCGCAGGACCACCGGGAGGGTCTGGTGGCCGTTGGTGATCAGGGAGGGCACCCGGGGGAGGGTGTCGGCGGGGGTCGCCAGGCGGGTGTCGGGGAAGCGGGTGAAGAACGCGCTCAGCGCGACCACCGCCTCCAGCCGGGCCAGCGGAGCACCCAGGCAGAAGTGCACGCCGTGGCCGAACGCGAGGTGCTCGGGGCCGGGCGCGGTGCGCGTGAGGTCGAACTGCCCGGCCGTGTCGCCGTGCCAGTCGGGGTGCCGGTTCGCGGCGGCGTACGCGGCGAGGATCGCCTCGCCCGCGGCGATCATCTGACCGTCGGGCAGCGGGATGTCGCGGACCGCGAAGCGCATCGGCAGGTTCTTCACCGCCGGTTCCAGCCGCAGCGTCTCCTCCACCACCGACGACCAGTCCGAGTCCCCGGAGCGGACCAGCGCGAGCTGGTCGGGGTGGGTCAGCAGCGCGGAGATCGCCTGGTCGAGGAGGTTGACCGTGGTCTCGTAGCCGGCGCTGATCATCAGCAGCAGCGTGTCGCGCAGTTCGGTCTCGGACAGCGCCGAGCCGTCGCCCTCCTCGTCGCGCGCGGCGATCAGCAGGGAGGTCATGTCGTCGCCGGGCGCGGTCCTCTTGGCGGCGATCAGGTCGTCCAACACCCCGTACAGGCGAACGGTGTTGGCCATCGCCTCATCGGGCGTGAGGGTGGTGGAGAAGACGCCGTCCACCACGGTACGGAAGTCCGCCTGCTGCTCCTCGGGCAGGCCCATCAGATGGCTGATCACCTGGATCGGGATCGGGTAGGCGAACAGCTCGCGCAGGTCGACCGGGGTGTCCGGGGCGTCGTGGGACAGCTCGTCGAGCCGGTCCAGCAGCGTGCTGACGATCTGCTCGACCCGGTCGCCGAGCGCGGCTATCCGGCGGGCGGTGAACGCGGGGGCCACCAGCCGGCGCAGCCTGCGGTGGTCACCGCCGTACGCGGTGAACATGTTGTGCACCGACACCCACAGCGCCAGCGGCCAGGTCGCGACCGCGTGGTCGTACGCCGGCCAGTGCTGCCGGGCGTCCTTGGAGACGTCGGGGCCGGTCAGGAGCTGCTTGAGCAGGGTCGGGTCGGTGACGGCCCAGGCCGGCACACCGAGGATGTCGACGCGGGCGGCGGGGCCCTGGGAGCGTAGCTTCTCGTGCTCGGAGTCCGGGTCGGAGCCGGTGGGGTCCAGGACGAGAGGGGTGGGCAGGGACACGGCGGAGTGCTCCGTTCAGCTCTGGGGCGCGGGCGGGGCGGGGACGGGCGGGAAGGTGACCGGCAGCGCGGTGAGCGCGCGGTGCCACGGTCCTGGCCGCCAGGTCAACTCCTCGGCGGGGACGGCCAGATCCATCTCCGGCAGCGCGTCGACGAGGTGGACCAGGGCGGTCTCGGCGATCAGGTAGGCGTGCGACTTGGCCGGGCAGGCGTGCGGGCCGTTGCTCCAGGCCAGGTGGGCGCGGTTGCCGACCCGGCGGGAGGGCGCGGCGCCGATCGACGGGTCGTTGTTCGCGGCGGACATGCAGATGACGACCGGCTGGTGCGCGGGCAGCCGCACCCCGTCGACGTCCATCGGCCGGGGCGGGTACGACACGCAGTACGACGCCATCGGCGGGTCGGTGAAGAGCAGTTCGTCCAGCGCGTCGCGCACCGACAGGCTGCCGGCGTGCAGGTTGCCGGAGAACCGGTCGTCGGTGAGCATCAGCCGCAGCGTGTTGGTGATCAGGTTGGTGGTCGGCTCGATGCCGGCGCCGTAGAGGGTGACCAGCTGGTGGTCCATCTCCTCGTCGGTGAGCGCCGCGTGGTGGCCGATCAGCCAGCTGGTGATGTCCGCGCCGGGGGAGGTGCGCTTGCTGGTGGTCAGGTCGCGCAGCGCCTGGCCGAGCATCACGTTCCCGGCGGCGGCGTCCACGCCCTCGAAGATCGCGGCCATGCCGTCGGCGACCCGCTGGCCGATCTGCGGCGGGCAGCCCAGCATCTCGTTGAGCACGCGGAAGGCGATCGGCCAGGCGTACTGCGTGAGCAGGTCGGCCGTGCCGGTGGGGCTGAACTGGCCGATGGTCTCGGCGGCGACCTGCTCCACGGTCGCCCGCAGCTGGTGCTGGTTGACCTGGTCCAGGCTCGCGGTGTTCGCCCCGCGGTAGCGGTGGTGCTCCTCGCCGGCCGAGCGCAGCGCGTTCGGCCGCCACTCCATCATCGGCTTCACCGGGCAGTCGTCGGGCACGTCGCGCTGCCACACCCGCGGGTCGGCCGGGAAGCGCTGCGGGTCGTTGAGGATGCGCAGCGCCTGGGCGTAGCCGATGACGAGGGTGGCGGGGACACCGGGCGAGAGGTCCACCGGCACCAGCGGGCCGAACTCCGCGCGCATCCGGTCGTAGGCGCCGTGCGGGTCGGCGGCGAACTCCTCGGTGTAGAGCGGGACGCGCCGGCCCGGCGCGTGCGTGGCGGGCGCGGGGTCGGCATAGGGCGGGGACGTCACGGGCGGGGCTCCAGTTGGCGGGTGGACAGGAATTCGACGAGCGTGATCAGGGCGCCCAGGCACGACTGCCGGTCCCGCGCGTCGCACGTGGTCAGCGGGGTGGCGTCGTCCAGGTCGAGGGCCTGGCGGACCTCCTCCAGCGGGTACTCCATCCCGTCGTCGAAGCGGTTTATCGCCACGGCGTACGGGGTGTCGTACTCCTCCAGCAGGTCCAGAACGTCGTGGCAGCGGTCCAGGTCCCGGGTGTCGACCAGCACCAGCGCGCCGAGCGCGCCGTCGGCCAGCCCCTCCCACAGCGGCTTGAACCGCACCTGGCCGGGGGTGCCGAACAGGTAGAGCACCAGGCTCTCGTTGAGGTGCAGCCGGCCGAAGTCCATGGCCACGGTGGTGGTGGTCTTCTCCGGGGTGCCGCGCAGGTCGTCGACGCCGACGCTCGCCTCGGTCATGGGCTCGTCCATCCGCAGCACGAGCGGCGCGACGGTGCCCACCAAGGTGGTCTTGCCGACCCCGAACGGCCCGGTGACCAGCAGCTTCGCCGAGCGGGTGATGGTGGAGGGGAGGTAGTCGAAGCCGAGCGGCTCGGCGGCGGAGTCGTCGTCGGGACGGGCGGTCTCGCCGGACGGGCCCGTCATCTCGGACAGGCCGGCGTCAGGCGATGGAGCGGAGGCCATGCAGCACTTCCTTCAGCAGGTCGGTGGACGGCGCGTCGGCGCGGGTACGCCGGACCGGGGCCGCGAGGTGGCCGGAGTCGATCAGGCCGGAGACCAGAATCCTGACCACCGACGGCGGCAGCTCCAGCCCGGCGGCGATCTCCGCCACCGCCAGCACCCCGCCGCGGCACAGCAGGAACACCCGGCGGGCGTCCGGCTCCAGTCCTTGCACCGGGGCGGGCGCGGCGATCACCAGGGACTCCAGGCGTACGTCGCGGGAGGGGCGGCTGCGCCCGCCGGTGCGGACGTAGGGCCGGACCACATCCGGGTCACGCCGCGGGCCGCTCACCTCGCCCGACCGCCCTCGCCGACGGGTCGGCGCTCCCTGCTGACCAGCTCGTGGCCGACCCGCTGGGCCAGCGCGTTCATCCGCTCGCTGATCAGCCCGATGTCGCTGTCGAGTTCGGCGCAGACCGCCAGCAGCGAGTTCTCCGCGGCGGCCGAGGTCAGCCCGATCCACTGGTCGGTCTCGATCAGGTGCTGGCGCACCGAGTTGGGCTCACCCCGCCGCCCGGTGACCTCGGCCCAGGCCAGCCCGGCCGCCCGCAGCGCAGCCGTCACGGCCGCGAGCTTGTCGCCGGTGTCCTTGTCGATGGTCTTGGTGTACGAGCTGAGCAGGCCGTCTGATGTCATGTGGACCGCGAACCGCACGCCCGGGCAATTGCCGAGGTGCTCGTCGAGCAGCCACCCCAGCGCATTGTCGTCGTGAGCTTTCAACATGGTCAGGAATCGCCCTTCGAAGTGGCCGACGTGTTCTCCGACGTGCCCTGCCGGTCGGTGCCCCAGGGGCGGTCCGGCAGGTCCTCCCGCGGACCCTCGTCCGGGTCCGGCCGGCTCCCCGCCGAGGAGGAGGCCGCTGAAGATGCCTGCTCCGACAGCGCCCGGCCCCGGCGGGACCCGTCGGCCCACGCGGCGGCGATGTCCGGCCGGCCCGGCCGGGTCTCGGCCACCGGCGCGGCGGGTGCGGCGGGCGCGGGTGCCGGCTGCGGCCGGCGCCGCCGCCGGGTCAACCCGCTCGCGGTGGTGGCCGGTTGGGCGCCGAGCGACCCGTCGTGACGGCTGTCGGAGCCGTACGAGGGTCCCGCCGCGTACGGCTGCGGGTCGTGGGCGGCCTGCACCGGCTGCGGGCTCTGCGCGTACTGCGCGGGCTGCCCCGGCTGCGGCCCGTTCGGGTGGCCCTGCGCCGGGAGGTACGGCTGGTCGGCGCCGGGGCCCGCGCGGTGGCCGGCCGGCTGCTCGGCCGGCAGCGTGGTCAGCAGCGCGGCGGGCACGAACACCAGCGCCCGGGTGCCGCCGAACAGGTTGGGCGCTTCGAGGTCGATCCGGAAGCCGTAGCGCGCCGAGAGCTGGGCCGCGACCCGGAAGCCGGTCTGCGGGTACGCGCCGAGCGCGTGGATGTCCAGCGACTGCTTGCCGCTGAGGATCTCCCGGGCCCGCTCCAGCTGTTCGGTGCTCATCTGCAGCCCGGCGTCGTCCACGACCACCGTCACGCCGTTGTGCCCGGTACGGAAGGACACCTCCGCGTAGGAGGTCGGCGGCGCGTAGCGGACGGCGTTGTCGAGCAGGATCGCCAGGGTGTGCACCAGCGCCTCGACCGCGCGCGGCACCACCGCCTGGTCCAGTTCCTGCGCCCGCACCCGCTCGTAGTTCTGGATACGGCCCATCGCGGCCCGGGCGATGTCGGTGAACTCGGTGGCCGGCAGCCGGCGGCCGAGGGTGCCGCCGGACAGCACCATGTAGCCCTGGGCGATACGCAGCATCTGCTGGGCGGTGTGGTCGATCTCCATCAGCGTCTCGTACGCGTCGTCGCCGTGGTGCCGGCGCACGCCCACGCTGACCTCCTCGGCGAGTTCGGCACCGAGGCTCACCAGGGCCGAGGCGAAGGTCAGTACGGCCGCGCGGGTGGCGTCGCGGGCGTCCTCGTGGGCCTTCTCGACCCGCAACTCGGCGGCGTCCTGCGCGTCGCGCCGGGTCTGCCGGACCAACGCGGTGTGCTGGGAGACCAGTTCCTCGATGCGCTGCGCCGCCAGGGTGCCGGCCAGCGGCTGCGGCAGCACGAACTCGACCTCGCGGTTCTCGCCGGGTTCCAGCGCCGCGGCGGTGGCCTCGGCCAGGCCGGCCGACGCCAGGTAGCCCAGCGCGTCCTCCAACGCCCTTTGCTGCTCGGCGTACTGGCGTACCCGTTCTCGCTCGGTCAGGACCGTGGCATGGCTTTGTGCGTGCTGCTGCTCGGCCTGCCGCTGCCGGGTGCGGGCGATACGGCGGAACCGCAGAGCCGCACCGCCGGCGGCCAGCGCGAGGGCCAACAGCAGCGCAGCTGCCGCCTCCTGTATCAACGTGGTCATCAGATCCTCAGGAATCTGGACGCGGCTCAACGCCCGTCCGGGGTTGGCGGTGTCGGGTGCCGTGACCGGAGAGGTGCACCGGTTCGCGGTGCCCGGCGCGGCACCTCGCTGCGTGGTCGGAGTCGTCCGCGTACGCCCGGTACGAGGACGATCCTCCGCCTGGCGACGCTCCGCACCGGGCACCGCGAACCAGGCACACCCTTCCGGCCGCGGCACGGGAGACGCTGACGGTCGATGACGGCGGCGGGCCCGCGGATAACCGCCCCCGGGCGGGGCGCGGCCACCGGGCCGGGTCCTTGCGGAGGCTGCGGCTGACGGCCGTGGTCACTTGCCTGTCCTCACCGTCGGGGGTGCGGCGGCTCGCTGGATCACGCCGGCCGGCGACCGGAACGAGCGGGCGTGGGTGGTGTCCTGATCGCCCGGCCGAACGGTCGCGCGGTGCGAGTGGTTCGGGGCGCCGTACTGGATTCGATTGTGCCTGGCCATTGGGGAACGGCCTTGGTGCGGCCACTTTGCGATCATATACAGGCGGCCGTTCCGCGCCAAGCCGCTGCATTTGCTCGCCGCCCATATGTGCGGAAGAAGGCGGCGAATTCGGGCGAGTCGCTCGATCAGACAACCGAATTCTCCACCCCTTCGAGGGTTGTGGCAGTCGCGGCCGCGGTGGAGTCCACGGGGCGGGCGCGATGGTGGGCGCACCGGTCCCCGGGCCGGCGTCGCAGGCGATCGCGGTCAGGTACGGAGAGGGAGCCTACCGTTACGTAGGCCGGAAGGAGTTGGAGTCGCGAATGCCGACCGCGAACGGGTGGCGCGTGCGACGATCCGCCGGCGCCGGCTTGACGGCGGCGGCCCGGTTTCCCTCCGTCGGCGCGACGACGACCGGGCGCGGCTGCCCCTGCCGCGGTCCCGCGGGGACCGGTCGATCGGCCCCCGCTTCACCGGCGGGCGGGGGTGCGGCGGGCTTCTCGCCCTGGTCCGGGCGCGGTCCGGGCGTGGATCTCGGCGGCGTCAGCCCATCATGACTTCATATCAACACCGTTTGGATGAACCGGAGTTGACGTTCCGTCCGATCTCAGGGGAGAGCCTGGCATTCGCGCTCGGCGTCTCGACGGCGTCCGGTGCGGGCTGTCCTGGGCGCCGCCGCGCTGGTCACCGCGGTACAAGTCGGCCGCACCGGCCCGGGTTTCCCGCGAGCCGCGGACTTCACCGCCGACTTCCCCCGCGTTCCGTGCCGCGTATGGTGCCGCGCGGTCGGAATTGCGGGTGCCGGCAATGGTGGGGCGCCCGCCGGGCGGCCGCTCGGCTCCCGTCCGCGGTGCGGGCGTTGCCCGTACGACCGGCGGGCGCCCGCCGGGGACGCGGCCGCCGCGCGGCGGGTGCCGTGGCGGTCGCAGGGAGCTGTACGGCCCGCGCTTCCTCCCTTTCGGCACGGTGCGCTTCGCCTTTCGCCCGGCCCCGCCCGGGTGAATCCGCGAGCGCGGATTCCGGCGGCCGGAACGCGGCCGGACATCCGGTATTCGGTTCCCGGACGGCGTATTCGGCTGACGCATTCGTCCGCCTCATTCGGCTGCCGTATGCGCCCGCCGCGAAATTCGCCCGGGTGAGTCCTCCGCGGCCGACCCGAGGCGCCGGAATTCCCGCACCGCGCAGGCGATTCGGCAGCGGAAATCCGCGGAGACGGGTGCGCCCGGCGGCGGGAGTGCCCGAACGGCCGGAGGGAGGGGGCCGCCGGGGCACCCCCGAACCGCCCGCGCGGCCACCCCCGGGCAGGCCCCGGGTGTGGTGACCCGCGTCCGCAACGCTGCGGGTCAGTGCACCTGGTGGGAAGCCCGGGCGGTTCGTGCGGCGGCGAGGCGCAGGCCCTCGGTGTAGGCCGCGGCGGCGATCACCCGGGGGAGTTCGGCGCGCCGCTCGTACAGCAGGTGCCGGGTCACCCAGCGCGGCCGGTACCCCGCGTACGCCTGCTCGCCGTCGGACGGCGCGAGGTTGAGCGAGACGCGGACCACGCCCGCCACCGGTTCGGCGCCGGTACGCGCCCGCAGCAGCACCTCGGTGAGGACGAGATCGACCGGGCCGTGCCCCGACTCCTGGTCGTGCCGCAGCAGCGCCAGGGTCAGCCCGTCCTCGCCCCACGGCACGAACGCCAGCAGCGCGCAGGTCCGGTCGTGCCGGTCGCGGCACTCGGCGATCACGCAGCCCGGGTCGGCCGGGTCGCCGAGCCGCCCCAGCCGCACCCCGCCGGCCGCCCGGCCGTGCCGCCGCCACGCGTCGGCGAGCTGCCGCAGCCGTACCCACTCCTCCTCGGCCACCTCCCGCTCGCGGCGCACCACCACCGTGTAGCCGGCGCCCTCCATCGCCTGCCGCAGCCGGGCCGGCTCGGCCGGCAGCGCGCCGACCTCGACCACCGGCTCCACGCCCGAGTCCAGGCCGTGCAGCCCGGCCGCGGTGTAGACGCCCGCGGCGCTGTCGCCCGCGTGCGCGACGGCCGCGACCCAGGCGTGCCGGCGGGCGGTGTCCAGCCAGTGCGCGACCGCCGCCGGCCACGCGGCCGGCGGTCCCACCGGATCGCCGGCCGCGAGCGTCACGCCGTTCACCACCCGGTGCACGATCGCGGCCCGCCGGTCCGGCGCCCAGCACACCGCGCGGTCCCGGCGCAGCGCGAAGTACCCGAAGGAGTCCCGGCCGCCGTCCGCCCGCAGCAGCGCCCGCAACCGCCGCTCGTCCGCGGGCAGCAGCCGGTCCCGGCCGCGCGGCGCACGCAGGAACGCCAGCACCACGAGCAGCAGCAGCGCCACGCTGATCAGGTTGATCAGCAGGTCCGCCCACCACGGCACCCTGATCCCGGGGTGGTCGAAGATCGCCGACAGCGTCAGCGTCCGTACCGCCGCGTACCGGGCGCTGGGGCCCCAACGCGACGGCGGGTCCTGGTCGGTGGCCTGGACCAGCAGGGTGCCGGCGCCCACCGCGACCGCCGCCCCCACCACCAGGCTGAGCAGGCCCACGGCGATGTTGCGCCGCTCGCCGCGCACGTTGAAGGCGGTGCGCGAGACCAGCAGCGCGCCCAGCAGCACCAACGTCAGGGCGATCGCCAGCCAGTCGGCGGCGTGCCGGTGCGCCCCCGGCGCCGCCGCGACGGTGCTCGCGATCGCCACGGTGTACGCGGCGGTCGCCACCGTGGTGAGCAGCCACGCCGCCCGCTTGCGCCGGCGCAGGCTCACCGACAGCACGAACGCCAGCGCGGCGCCGGTGAATCCGGGGCTGACCAGGAACGCGGAGACGTGGCCGCCGCCGCTCGCGGCCCGCACCCGGTCGCGCAGCGGGCCGACCAGCCCGCTGACGACGTCCACCGCGGCCGCCAGCCGCAGGTACCACACGGCGATCACCGCGCCCGGCCCGCGCAGCGGCCCCAGCACCCGGCCCAGCAGCAACTCCAGCCGGGACGGCGGCACCTCCACGACCGTCGGCACCGCCGACGCCCGCTTCGCCAGCGACACCGGGGTGGGTGCCCCGGCGACCGCGTCCATCACCGCGGTCTTCGCGGCCATCACCCGCCGCCGCGCGCCCTCCTCGCGCCGTTCGGCCCGCGCCATCCGGCGTGGCCGCGCGGCGTAGCGCCAGCGCGCCCACGGGCTGTGCGGCCGGGCCAGCCGCAGCGCGCCCACCACCGCGAGCACCGGCACCATCACGCCCAGCAGCCCGGTCCACACCTTGCCCTTGAGCAGGCACAGCACCACGAACCCGAGCAGCACCGCGGCCACCGCGTACGACCCGTACGACCCCCCGCCGACGTACCCGCCGAGCGGGGCCTCGCCCGCCACCAGCAGCCCGATCACCGCGACGGAGAGGATCACCGCGTCGACCGACCGCCGGCCCTCCTCCTTCCAGTACACGTCCTCCAGGTGCAGCACGAGCGCGAACTCGTCCAGCACCAGCCCGCAGCCCATCCCGAAGACCACCGCGAGGATGTCGTGCGCCACCGGCCCGCCGCTGATCCCGAACGCGCCCACCCCGCCGATGATCATCATCACCTGGCCGAAGACCACGTGGTGGATGTGCATCCCGCCCGGCTGCACGTTCCCCGGCCACCACGACACCTGCCGCCGGATCATCCGGGTGCTGAACCGGATGAAGAGGAAGGAGCAGACCAGCCCGGCCAGCAGCAGGAAGAGCTGCTCGCGCCCGGCGCCCGAGGTCTGCATGCCGTGCGTGCCGCCCAACCAGTGCCTCATGGGCCAAGGGTGCTGGCCGCGCGCCCCGACGCGGACCGGGACGCGCGGAACGGGTGGCGGGCTTGGCGCAGATGGGGGCATGCCGGGCGACGGGCACACGACTGAGCCCCGCATCGTGACCATGCGGGGCTCGGAGTCGGAGCGGCGTTCAGCGCCTGCCGCGGAAGGGTGCGCGGCGGGTGGGCCCGGGGTGGATCGGCACCCGGTCGAGGTGTGTGAGGTGGCTCACCCGGTGGCGCGGGGTTGCCGCGTGGGGCGGCTCACCGCTCGGTGAGCATCCCGTTGCGCAGCTTGGTGAGGGTGCGCGACAGCAGCCGGGAGACGTGCATCTGCGAGCAGCCCAGCTCGGCGCCGATCTCGGCCTGCGTCATCTCGTCGGCGAAGCGCATCCGCAGGATGCTCCGCTCGCGGTCGTCGAGCCGGCCCAGCAGCGGGGCGAGGGCGTGGAAGTCCTCGACCAGCTCCATCGCCGGGTCGCAGGCGCCGATCGACTCGGCGTACGGCCGGCTGTTGTCGGAGCCGCCCTCCTCGTCGCCGGCGGGCAGGTCGAGCGAGCCGGCGGTGTAGCCGTTCGACGCCACCAGGCCCTCGATGACGTCCTCCTCGCCGATCTCCAGGTAGGCGGCCAGCTCGGCGACGGACGGCTTGGCGTCCAGCACCGCGGTGAGGTGGTCGCGGGCCTTGGCCAGCTCCACCCGCAGCTCCTGGAGCCGGCGCGGCACGTGCACGGCCCAGCTGGTGTCGCGGAAGAACCGCTTCATCTCGCCCACGATGTACGGCACGGCGAAGGTGGTGAACTCCACCTCGCGGCTCAGGTCGAACCGGTCGATCGCCTTGATCAGGCCGATCGTGCCGACCTGGAGGATGTCCTCCATCTCCTCCGGGCCGCGGCTGCGGAACCGGCGGGCGCTGAAGTGCACCAGCGACATGTTCATCTCGATGAGGGTGTTCCGCGCGTAGCTGTACTCGCGGGTGCCCTCCTCAAGGGTCTGCAGCCGGTCGAAGAAGAGCTTCGACAGCGCCCGCGCGTCCTTGGGGGCGACCTTGCCGGCTTCCTCGATCCAGGGCAGTTCACCGACCGACCCTGCGTGCGCGCCCGACACGGGGGCACCAGGAGAGGTAGCGGAACCCGTCGCAGCAGGCTGGACGGATGCTTCTGCGGTCTGCGTGGCCACCGTCATGTCATCATCCTCAGTCGTCGGAACTGCTCTTCGGCCTCTTACCCCCGACCTCCCCCCACACTCCCACTTCTTCGGAACAGTTTCCACGCGGCATCTTTTCAGCGGTCGACCGGCGCCGATACGTAGGCGATCTGCCCCAATATGTCCTGGTCTGTTATGTGTTCGTCGTCGGCGAGGAGGAGGACCTTGCTGAGGATCACCGAGGTCTGCTCGTCGTCGTCGGCGAAGGGGAGGAAGAGGTCGCGGTGCGGTGTGCGGGTCAACCCGGCCGGGACGATGCACAGGTGGCCGCCCGGGTCGACGTGGACGCTGCCGCTGCCGAGGTGCACGCGGTAGTCGGCGCGGGTGCCGCGCACCCGGGCGTACCGGCCGTCGAGGGTGACCCGGTCCAGGCCGAGGTCGGCCACGAGGGCGGCGAGCAGCGCGGCGCGGACCGCCGCCGCCGAATCGGACGGCGACTCCTCGGACGGCAGTTGCCGCGCGGCGACCGAGACCACCAGGTCCACGTCGCGCAGCGCCTCGGACAGGTCGAGCGCCGGCACCCGCGCCAGCGGCACCGCCGCGCCGAGCACCAGGCTGTGGCCGGGGCCGTCGACCGTCTCGACGAACCCGGTCGGCCCGGTCCTGGCCGAGCCCTCGCCCAGGAAGTGGCCCAATTCGTCGAAGCGCAGCACGGCGTGGCAGCCGCCCAGGCGCCGTGTCGCGAACGGCTGGTCCTCGCGCACCGACGCCCGCCAGCCCCGGGCGGTGAGCAGCCGCCCGGCGACCGCGCCGGCCACGTCCCGCCCGGCGAAGCGCAGTGACCACGTGCCGTCCTCCCGCTCGGCCGCGGTGAGGCGGTACCACTCCCGGAAGACCTGCTTGACCGGCTGCTGTATCCGCCGCCGCACGACCTCCCGCTGCCACCCGCCGAGCAGGTCCCGGGCGGCGAGGTCCAGCGGGTGGGCCGCGCCAATCCCGACCCCGACCCCGGCGCCGCCGCCGGCTCCGATCGGCACCGGCACGCCGTCGAGGCCGACCAGCGCGGGGGCGGCGCCGGAGAGGTCCAGCAGGCCGAACACGCCGCCGGCGGTGCGCAGCACCAGCGCGGACAGCATGGCCCGCGCGGCGGGCAGGGCCAGCAGGCGGTCGAAGGCGGCCGCGTCCAGCAGGTCGCCCCCGGCCACCAGCGGCTCGATCAGCCCGGTGCGCACCCTGCGGGCCTGCTCGCGCAACCGCTCCTGCACGGCGCGGATCTCACCGTAGGAAGGGTCCTGCCGGACCTGCTTCGGTACGGACGCGAGCCGCTTGCCGGCGCGTTCGACCCGCAGGGGCACAGCGGGGTCGGCCAGGTCGGCGGCGAGGGTGTACGCCCCGATGCTCCAGCGCTGCGGGGTGTCCGTGGCCAGCCGGGCCTCCATGTCCCACTCCAGGCGGTCGGCCGACGGGTACCCGGTGACCTGAGCGAGGTGCCACAGCCCGGCGTGCACCGCCCGCAGGTGGTTGGCGCGGCGCTCGGCGCCGAACCGGGTGGCCGCCTTCGCGCAGCCGCGCAGCTCCAGATAGCGGTCGAGCACGGTCTCGCCGGCGGTGAGCGGCAGCAGGCCCAGACACGCGATCGCCGAGTACGCGTGCCGGCGCAGCCGTTCGCGGACCCGCGGCTCGTTGAGGCCGTACCGGGCGAGCAGGAACTCCGGCAGGTCGTCCGCCGCGCCGACCGACCCGGCGCCGAGGCCGGCGAGGTCGGCCGTGACCGTCGTCGCGGTGGCGCACAGCAGCGGGAGCAGGTCGGCCATCCGCTCGGCCGGCAGTTCCACGCGGCGCAGCGCGCCCAGGTCGATCGCGTCGGACTCCGGGTCGACGGGCGCGACGCCGGCACGGATCAGGCGGGCCAGCGGTCGCGCGTCGGCGGCGTCGAGCAACTCCAGCAGGTCCAGGGGCTGTTCCCGCGCGGCCGCCGCGAGGGCCACGGCCGCCTCGCGCTCGGCGCGGGGACGCGTGCCCAACTCGTCGAGCAGCGAGACCTGTTCGGCCTCGGTGAGGCGGGCCTGCGCCAGGTAGACGGCGGCGGTGCCGCGGGCGCGGTCCCCGCCCGGCGCGGTGGTCTCGGCCCGCCACAGCTCCAGCGCCCGCAGGAAGAACCGCGTGCCGCGCGGGCGCCAGGGCGGGAGTTGCCTGACGCTCTCCGCGGTGGGCGCCGCGCAGAGCAGGTCGACGAAGCGGTCGAGGGAGTCCGCGATCCTGTCGCGGCAGCCCGCGGAGGCCTCGTCCCACAGCGCGGGCCGGTCGTGGAAGTGCGGCTGCTCCCGGCGCGCCGGATCGACCGGGCACAGCTCCCAGGACCGATGGCGCACCCGCAGCAGCGGGTGCAGGACGTCGTCGTCCAGCGCCCCCGCGTCGTACAAGCCCTGCACGAGCCGGATCAGCTCCCACCCGCGGAAGCCGGAGCCGTTGCCGAGCAGCAGGGAACGCAGCAGGGCGGTGCGCTCCGGCGTGACGGGGCGCTCCAGGACCGCGCGGGCCGCCGCGTCCCAGCACTCGTGCAGGCCGTAGGACCCGGGGCCGAACGTCTCCTGTAGGAACGTGTGCAGCTCCACCGGGACGTCGAACGGCACTTCGTCGGCGAGCTGCCGCAACGGGCCGGGTGACCGGGCGAGCAACTCGCCGAGCCGGTGCGCCACTTCGTCCGTGGCCGGGACGGCGCTCATCCGCCGACCAGCGCGGTGACGCGGAGGAAGGTGATCCGGTCGCCCGGCCGGACCGCCACCGGCTCGTCCGGGGACTCCAGCCGGCGGCCGCCCGCGAACACGGCGACCAGGCCGCGGTCGATCGCCGCCATCGCCCGCTCCGTCTCGGCCGCGGCGCCGCCCACCGGCTCGGTACGGTCAGGGCCGGACCGGAACTGGGCGCCCACCGAACTCCGCGCCGCGCGCGGCCTCTTGGAGCCCGAAGCGGCCCCTTCGCGGTCCGCCGCGTCCGCCGCCGCGAGCTGCGCCTCGACCGCGCGGCCCACGATCTCCCGCAGCGTCAGCACGGCCTCGTCCGCGGCCACCTCCAGCCACACCGCCGGCACCGTCGGCCCGTCCGGCACCCCCACCGCGCGACTGCGCACCTCCAGCAGCACCATCGCCGCCCGCCCCCTCCCTCACGATCACTCCACCACGACCCTAGGGCGACCCTCTGACAACGCGTTCCGGCCCGGTCAGCGGCCCAACCGGCCGCGCACCATGCCCAGCAGCGCGTTCAGCTCCTCGATCCGCATCCGCTTGGCGATCGCGAGGAAGAGGCCGATCTGGACCACGAGGCCGATCAGCAGGGCGCCGGCCGCGCCGAGCAGGCCGCCGCCCAGGACGTGCTCGGTGGTCCGGGCGAGCAGGAAGCTCAGGATCGAGGGGATGACGCTGGCCACGATCAGGCGGCCGTAGGTGCGGCGGATACGCGGCCCGTCGAGGGTGCCGATCCGGCGCCGCAGCCGGGGCAGCGCGACCATCAGGCCGACGAAGTACGCGACGCCGTAGCCGAACGCCATGCCGATCACGGCCCGTTGCGGCGGCAGCAGCAGGAACGACAGCCCGGCGACAGCCGCGTTGACCAGGGCGATCCACACCGTGTTGAAGAAGGGCGTCCGGGTGTCCTCGTACGCGTAGAAGCCGCGCAGCATGACGTACTGCGCCGAGTACGGGATCAGGCCGAGGGCGAACGCGGCGAGCATGTAGCCCACCGAGCGGCCGCCGTTGGCGCCGGTGCCGTAGATCAGCGCGCCGATCCACGGGCCGAGGGAGAGGAAGAGGAAGGCGGCCGGCACGATCGCCACCGCGGAGGTGCGCAGGCCGTGCGAGATGTCGGCGCGGACCGCGGCCGCGTCGCCGTCGGAGGCGGCCCGGGATATTCGGGGCAGCACCGCGCTCATCACCGAGACCGTGATGACCGCCTGCGGCAGCTGCCAGATGGTCTGGGCGCTGGTGTACGCGGCCAGGCCGGTGCCGCTGGCGAAGCCGTGCGCCGCCGCGGACTTCTCGGCGGCGGTGGCGAGTTGGGTGACCACGATCAGCCCGGCCTGGTTGGCCAGCACGAACAGGAAGGTCCAGCGGGCGAGTTTGGCGGCGTGCCCCAGACCGTGGCCGCGCCAGTCGAAGCGCGGCCGGAAGTGCAGCCCGGACTTGCGCAGGTAGGGGAGCATCGACAGCGCCTGCACCACCAGGCCGAGCAGGGTGCCGACACCCAGCAGCCGTACGCCCTGCGGGGAGATGGTGTTCGGGCTGACCGCCGAGTGGCCGAAGCTGCCGAACACCCAGATGTACATCCCGAAGGTGAAGATCACCACGATGTTGTTGAGCACCGGGGTCCACATCATCGCCCCGAACCGCTCGCGGGCGTTGAGGATCTGGCCGGCCACCACGTGCACGCCCATGAAGAAGATCGTCGGCAGGCAGTACCTCGCCATGTCCACGGTGACGTGCGCGCTGGCCGGGGTGGACATCAGCGAGGGGGAGAGCATCCGCACCAGCAGCGGCGCGGCCGCCACCATCACCAGCACCACGGCGCCGAGCGCGGTGATCACCAGCGTCAGCAGCCGGTTGGCGTACGCCTCGCCGCCGTCCGCGTCGTTCTTCATGCTGCGGATCAGCTGCGGGACGAACACCGCGTTCAGCGCGCCGCCGCCGACCAGGAAGTACACCATCGTGGGCAGCGTGTAGGCGACCTGGTACGAGTCGCCCATCACGCCCTGGCCGATCGCCGCGGCGATCATCATGTTGCGGACGAAGCCGGTGCCCCGCGACACCATGGTGCCCAGCGCCATCACGGCACTCGAACCGAGCACCGAGCCCTTGGACTTGGCCTTGCCGTCCGCGGCCGGTTCGCGCCCCGCCTCCCGCGGCGGCGCCCGGTCCACGTCGATCACCGGGAACGTCCCGGTCGCCTCCGCCGCCACGTCCCCGCTGGCCCCGCCGTAGACGTTCGGCGCGTAGTAGAGGGAGTAGTCGGCGTCGTCGTCCCGGTAGAGGTGGCGGTACGGGTCCGGGTCCGGCGCGCTCTGCTGCGGCACGGAGGTGTAGCCGTAGGGCCCGTACTGCTGCTGCGCGTAGGGGGCTTGCTGTTCGTACCCGCCGTACTGGCCGTACGGCGCCTGCTGGCCGTACGGCGCTTGCGGTTCGTACCCGCCCTGCTGGCCGTACGGCGCCTGCTGGCCGTACGGTGCCTGCTGGCCGTACCCGCCCTGCTGGTCGTACGGTCCCTGCTGGTCGTACCCGCCGTATTGGCCCGGGTACTGCTGCGGGTACCCGCCGTCCCGCGGGTACCCGTCCTCCCCGTACGGACCTTCGTATCCGTCACGCCGACCGTTGCCGCCGTCCGGCGTGCTCATAGGTCTCTCCGCTTCCGCTGCACCAGGACGGGACCGGCGCCCCCGGTCCGCCGCCCGTACCGCATACCTTCTCATCCGCGGCGGCGCGGCATCTCCCCGAGTGGCGTCAGGCGGCGGGGGCGGAACGTACGCCACCCGACCGCACGACCGCGCGCGGGCTCCGCGCCGACGACGACCGTGTTCGGCCTCGGCGACGTCCGACGGGGGCTGGTCGCCGAACAGCCGTGCCCGGTGCCGCCGTTCGGTCGTGTTCGGCTGGCCCGCGGGCGGGGTCCGGCGCAGGATCGAGGGGGCGAGTGGTGGAGACGGGTGGAGAGGGCGGCGTCATGCGCAGCGGTGAGGAGCACGCGGCCAGGGGTGGCGCCGACGGCACCGGTCCGGCAGATCCGGCAGATCCGGCGGGTCCGGGCGGGCCGGGGCGACGGCGGGTGCTGCGGGTCGCGGCGTCCGGGCTGGTCGTCGTCGCGAGCGCCGGATGCGGCGGGAGCCCGCACCGGGCGCGCCCCACGCCGCCCGCGCCGGACCCGGGCGCGTACCGCCTCACCGGGCACGCGGCGCCGAAGGGCACCGACGACTGGCGGCTCGGCCCGATCGGCCCGCCGCACGCGATCGAGGGCTACGCCGACCGGGTCAGCGTGCTGCCGGGGGAGACCTTCGGGCTGCACGTGTCGACCACGGCGCGGGCGTTCCGGGTCTCCGCCTTCCGGGTCGGCTGGTACGACGGCAAGCAGGCGGCCCTGGTGTGGGCCTCGCACACGGTGGCCGGCCGGCGGCAGGGCCCGTACAGCACCGCCCTGGACACGCGGATGATCCACGCGGGCTGGGACCGCAGCCTGGAGATCGCGGCCGACGGCTGGCCGGCGGGCGCCTACCTGCTGCGGCTGGAGGCCGACAGCGGCCACCAGCGGTACGTCCCCCTGGTGGTCCGCTCGACCAGCGCCCACGGCCGCACCCTCCTCATGCACGCCCCGGCGACCTGGCAGGCGTACAACGACTGGGGCGGCAACTGCCTCTACTACGGCGCGGACGGCTCGTACGCGCGCCGGGCGTACGAGGTGTCCTTCGAGCGGCCCTACGCCAAGAGCGGCGCGGAGAAGTTCCTGGTCTACGAGCGGGCCGCGGTGGTGCTGGCCGAGCGGTCGGGCATCCCGCTGGCGTACACCACGGGGATGGACGTCCACCGCGACCCGAGCGTGCTGAAGGGCGCGACCACCGCGGTTGCGCTCGGCCACGACGAGTACTGGACCCCGGAGCAGCGGCAGCATGTCACGGCGGCCCGCGACGCCGGCACCAACCTGGCCTTCCTGGGCGCCAACACCTGCTTCCGCCGGGTCCGGCTGGCCGCCACCACGGCCACCGCGCCGCCCCCGGTGGTCTGCTACAAGACCGACTTCTACGCCGACCCGTACCTCGCCGACCACCCGCACATGGCGACCACCGACTTCCGCAGCGGTCCGGGGGCCGACCCGGAGTCCTCGCTGACCGGCGTCCTGTACGAGGGCTTCCCGACCGACGCGCCCTACGTCGTGGAGAACCCCGACCACTGGGCCTTCCGCGGCACCGGGGTGCGCCGGGGCGAGAGCTTCGCCCACCTGGTCGGCGTCGAGTACGACCGGGTCACCCCGGGCTCTCCCATGCCCAGGTCGATCGAGGTCGTCGCCCACTCGCCGCTGGTGTGCCACGGCAAGCACAGCCACTCCGACTCCGCGTACTACACGGTGCCCAGCGGCGCCGGTGTCTTCTCCACCGGCACCATGCGCTGGGTGGAGGGGCTGATGGCGGGCACCGGCCTGGACGGGCGGGACCACAAGATGGACGCCCGCACCCGGGGGTTCGTCACCAAGGTCACCGAGAACGTGCTGACCGGGTTCGCCGAGGGACCCGCCGTCCGGCACCAGCCCGCCCCGCGGGAGAACGTGGCCTCCCTCTACGGCGGAGGGCGCGCCTGACACTGGGCGCGCCCCCACCGTTGGACGCGCGCACCCGTCAGCGGCCGTGCCCGGCGCTGTGCGCTGTGGGCGGCCACGCCGGCGGGTGCGGCGGTCGGCGCTGGGTGAAGCCGATGATGTCCTCGGTGGTGATCATCCCGACGACGTGCCGGTCCGCCATCACCAGGATCGGGCGGCCCGCGGTCTTCACGGCGTGGTCGAGGATGTCGGTGACCTGGTCGTCGGGTGCGGCCAGCGTGCAGCTCTCCAGGGGCGCGGCGATGTCGCGTACCCGGACCTGCGCCCGCTGCGCGAGGGGGACCGCGCGCAGCGAGGGCACCGTGACCACCCCGCTGGGCCGGCCGTCGAGGTCCGTCACGGGCACCACGGCCTGGTCGGCGGCCCGCGGCATCGTCTCGGTGAGGAACCGGTCCACGGTCTGCCAGTCCTGGCCGGTGGCCACCGGCCGCATCGCGTCGGCGGCCCGCACCCCGCGTACGGCCTCGAACAGCACCGACCGGCGCACCTCCGAGAACGCGGCCATCAGCACGAACAGCCCGACCAGGGCGAGCCACAGTCCGGCCGCGCCGCCCGCGAGGAACTCCAGCCAGCCGCCGGCGATCATCAGCACACCGGCCACCTGCCCGCAGCGCGCGGCGATCCGGGCCGCCTTCTCGCGGTCCCCGCGCATCCGCCAGATCACGGCCTGAAGCACCCGGCCGCCGTCCAGGGGCGCGGCCGGGATCAGGTTGAAGGCGGCGAGCAGGACGTTGGCCCAGCCGGTCCAGGCCAGCAGCGCGGCGAAGAGCGTCCAGTGCAGGACGTCGCCGGCCAGCACCGCCGCGCCCAGGCCGAGGCCGCCCAGGAACAGGCTGGTGAGCGGGCCGACCGCGGCGATCCAACCCGAGCTGCGCGCGGTGGTGGCCGACCCCATCCTGGTCACCCCGCCGAGCGCGAAGACCGTCACGTCCTCCACCTCGACCTTGGAGCGGCGGGCGACGAGGGCGTGCGCCGCCTCGTGCGCGACCAGGCTCACCATCAGCAGCAGCGCGCCGACCACCGCCCACGCGTCGTAGGCCGCCCCGGAGTGGCCGGGGGCCCAGGCGGGGAGCACCCCGCCGGCCAGCCCGAAACTCAGGACGACGATCAGCAGGGGGGCGCTCCAGTGGACCCGCAGGGGCACACCGGCGATCCGGCCCAGCGGTAGCGATCCGTTCATCGCACCTCCCACGCCCGTTCCCGGCAGGCGGGCCCGCCATCCGGAGGGACGCCTTCCCCTTCCAGTCTGCTCCGGTGAGGGCGCGGCCGGACGGCCGGGCGCGACCGGTTCCGGCAGACGGGTCCGTGACGGTTCCGCGCGTGCGTGTCGGCTGCGTGCGCGCGGAGGGCGGAGGTCCGCCGGCGCTCACTCCTCGCCGGCCGGCCGGACGGGGGCCTGGGCGGCGGGCAGCGCCGTGAAGACCCAGGTCCGGTAGGCCCAGAAGCGGAACGCGGTGGCCAGCGCGATCCCCGCGAACTTCCCGGCGCTGCTGCGCAGCGGGCTGCTCCAGCCGAGCCCCCGGGTCGCGCCGTAGAAGACGCCGTTCTCGATCACGACGCCGACCGCGCTGAAGGCGAGGAAGAGCGTGATCCGCCGCAGCCGGCGGCGCCGGTCGCAGTCGCGGTAGGTGAAGTAGCGGAAGCCGACGTAGTTGAAAGCGACGGCCGCCACGGTGGCGATCACGCCGGCCTGCACCACGAGCAGGGACGTGTAGCGGCGCAGCAGGTTGTACACGCCCAGGTTGACGAAGATGCCGCTGACGCCCACCGCGCCGAACCTGGCGGCTTCCCGCGCCAGGCCGGCCATCCTGCTCTGCGACGCGACGCTCATGGGGTCCTTCCGTCGTGCGGCCCGCCGGCCGGTGGTGGGGCCCGCCGGGGCCGCCCCCGGCCGCCAGGACAAGGGGGGACGGTCCCGCAGGCGGGCCGGCCGTCAGGGGTACACGGTGCTGGTCTCCGCCGGGGCGGTCGCGCGGGGCCGTACGGTGACGGCGGCGGCCGTGGCGAGGAAGGCGAGCCCGGCCAGCGGGTAGCTCGCGGCGACCAGTATCTGGCCGGCGTTCTCGTGGAGTTCGGGCCGGCCGGCGCCGTGCGGGAGGGACCACACCGCGTCGCAGCAGAAGACCAGCACGCACGCCGCGGCGCCCAGGGCCCAGCGCGGATCGCGCCGGCGCAGCGCCTCGTGGACGAGCAGGACCGTCATGGGCACGTTCCACACCCAGTGGTGGGTCCAGGTGATCGGGCTGACCAGGAGAGAGGTGACACCGCAGGCCACCGCTCCCCACGCGGTGGCGTTCGGCACCCGGCCGGTCGCGGCCAGCGCCGCGACCGCGACGGCGGTGCCGCCGAGGGCGACCAGGACGGCGGCGGCCAGCCACAGGGACGTGGGGTGCACGGTGTGCTGCGCGCGGGCCACGACGCCGCGCACCGACTGGTTGGCGATGTTCACCGCGGAGCCCGACCGGTCGGGGGCGAAGGCACAACTGGTCCAGTAGCGCAGCGAGTCGTGCGGCAGCACCGCGGCGGTCAGCAGCGTGACGCCGGCGAAGCTGCCGGTGGCGGTGAGGAAGCGGCGCCGCCAGGGGGTGCCGCGCCCGCGGGTGGCCGCGGCCGCCCCGGCCAGCACCACCAGGAACAGCAGCGGCGTGACCTTGATGGCCGCCGCCAGCCCGATGCCGATCCCGGCCCAGCGGTTGCCGGGCCGCCGGGTGAAGTCCCACAGCACCAGGCACACCAGGAGAATGTTGACCTGGCCGTAGCGGATGGTGGTCCAGACCGGTTCGCTCCACGCCGCCCACGCGGCCGTGCCCAGCACGGCGGCCGCGCCGGGGCGGCGGCGCAGCACCAGGCGCAGCGACAGCCCGGCGAGGACCACGGTCAGCAGCAGGTTCCCCGCGGTCGCCGCGGTGCGCATGTGGGCGACGTCGAGCCAGGTGAGCGGGACGAACAGCAGCCCGGCGAAGGGCGGGTAGGTCATCGGCAGCATCGCGGAGGTGGCGTGCATGGCGTACAGGTCGCCGCCCTCGCGCACGGTCCGGCCCGCCGCGCGGTAGACCATGACGTCGATGAGCGAGACGTGCGTGACACGTTGCAGGACCCACACCGCGGCGAAGGACAGGGCACAGAGGGCGGCGGCCCAGCCCACGCGCAGCCGGTGGCTCATGAGTGCAACGCCCGCCTCTCGACGCCTCCCGCCAGCGGTAGTGCTGACGCTCCATCAGAATGGGATACGGAGCCGCTCGCACGGCCGGGACGCCCCGTCCGCGGGCGCGCAGACACACGGGCAGTCGCCGACCGGATGGGTTGCGGCCGGCGGAACCCCGCCGGGACGAGGGCGCGCCGGACATCGGGCGGACCCGGACCAGGACCCGGCTGGACCCGGACCAGGACCCGGGTGGACACCCCGCGAGAACACGCCGCGCCCGCACCCCTCGCCGCACCCCCGCCCGTGCCCCCCGCCCGTGCCCCACCCCGGGGCGGTGGCCTGCGGATTCGCGGCCCCGTCGGCCGCCGAAGCGGAGCACACTGGACAGTGGCGGGATTCCGGCCGTCGGGTGTGCCGGTCACCGCGGGAATGGGGCCGGTGCGTCGGTGCCGGCTCCGTGGAGATGGGGTGAGCGGTTGTGCGCTCTCGTTTCGCGCCTGACTGGCGGCTCACGGTCCGGATGCTGACGGTGATCTTCCTGTTGGGCCTGGTGTTCGTGGCGTTCATCGCCGTGCTCGTCGCGCTGCTGAAGTCCGTGGTGGTCGTGGTGGTGATCGCGGCCGGTGTGCTGGCGGCGCAGTACTGGTTCTCCGACCGGATCGCGCTGTTCGCGATGCACGCCCACGAGGTCACCCCGCAGGAGCAGCCCGAGCTGCACGGCGCGGTCGACCGGCTGTGCGCCCTCGCCGACATGCCCAAGCCGCAGGTGGCGGTCTCGGAGATGGACCTGCCGAACGCCTTCGCCACCGGGCGCAGCGCCGACCACGCGGTGATCTGCGTGACCACCGGCCTGCTGCGGCGCCTCGAACCGGGCGAGCTGGACGGCGTGCTCGCCCACGAGCTGTCCCACGTCGCGCACAAGGACGTCGCGGTGATCACCATCGCCTCGTTCCTCGGCGTGCTCGCGGGGCTGCTGGTGCGCTTCGCCTTCTACTCGGAGCTGTTCGGCCGGGGCCGCCGCGACCAGAACACCCTGCTGCTGCTCACGATGATCATGGCGGTGTCCGTCGTGGTGTACTCGCTGAGCTTCGTGCTGATCCGCGCGCTGTCCCGCTACCGCGAGCTGGCCGCCGACCGGAGCGCGGCCGAACTGACCGGCCGGCCCTCCGAACTGGCGTCCGCGCTGGTCAAGGTGAGCGGAACCATCGCCCGTATCCCCAGCGAGGACCTGCGCACCGCGCGGGCCTTCAACGCGTTCTTCTTCACCCCGGCGCTGAAGGAGGGCTCGCCCCTCGCAACCGTCTTCTCCACCCACCCGAGCCTGGAGCGCCGCCTGGAGGCCCTGGCGAAGCTCTCCGCCGAAATGGGCCTCCACGCCTGAGGGGCGCCCTTCGGCTCGCCGGCCGCCACGGCGAACCGTTCTCCGCAGCGGGACCCGTGTGTGGGTGCGGCTCCCCGCGGACAACGACCCCGGTGGGGCCACCACCGGGGTCGTCCGCGCGGGAAGCGGGCGCGCATCGCGCCGTGGGTGACACTGAGTGATGTGAAAACTGCACGTGGTGACGGCGATGGTGGTGGTGGCACGCCCGATGCAAGGGGTGGCGTGCCCGGCCCGGCGGAGATGCTGCCCGGTCTCGACGAGGACCAGCTGCGGGTGCTGGGCGAGGTCGGGCAGGCGTGGGCCCGGGTGTCGGACGACGCGGACCTGCGGCGCCACGAGTTGCCGGTCGACCCCGACCTCGGCGGCTTCCCGTCGGCCGAGGACATCGGTCCCGACCGCTTCGGCCGGATGGTCCGGGTGGCGACCCTGGGCACCGCCACGGCGCCGGAGGAGGCGGTGCCCTCCTCCGGTGCGGCCCGCGCCGCCTACCGCGTCCGGCACGCGCTGATCGGGGCGCCGCTGAAGAGCACCGCGGTCACCCGCGAGCGCATGCGCAAGCTGGTGGCGCTGCCGGTGCTCTCCGCCGACGCGCTGTCCTCCGTGGCGTACGGCCCCGAGGCCATGCTCGCCGTGCTGGTGCTGGCCGGCACCGCCGGTCTCGGCTGGACCACGCCCATCGCGGCGGCCATCGCGTTCCTGATGCTCGCGGTCGGGGTGTCCTACCGGCAGACGATCCGCGCGTACCCGCACGGCGGCGGCTCGTACATCGTGGCCGGCGACAACCTCGGCAGGGTGCCCGGCCTGGTGGCCGCGGCCGGGCTGATGACCGACTACATCCTCACCGTCGCGGTGTCGATCGCCTCCGGGGTCGCCGCCATCACCTCCGCGCTGCCGTCGCTGTCCCCGTACACCGTGCCGATCGGCGCGGGGGTGATCGCCCTGCTGCTGGTCGGGAACCTGCGCGGGCTGCGGCAGGCAGGGGCGCTGTTCGCAGCACCGACCTACGCCTTCATCATCGCGATGTTCGTGCTGGTCGGGGTGGGCCTGTCCGACGCCGCCGGCCGCGACTTCCACGCCACGCCCACCCCGCATCTGAACGCCACCGAGGGCGTCGGCGTGCTGCTGGTCATGCGCGCCTTCGCCTCCGGCTCCACCGCCATGACCGGCATCGAGGCGATCTCCAACGCGGTGCCGGCCTTCCAGCCGACCGAGTGGCGCAACGCCCGCACCACGCTGACCTGGATGATCTGCCTGCTGATCACGCTGTTCGCCGGGGTGACGGCGTTGGCCCGGCTCGACGGCGTGGTGCCCCGCTCCGGCGAGACCGTGCTCTCCCAACTCGCCCACCGCAGCTTCGGGTCCGGGCCGATGTACGTCTTCACGCAGATCGCCACCGCCGCGGTCCTGCTGCTGGCCGCCAACACCGCGTACAACGACTTCCCCCGGGTGCTGTTCCTGCTGGCCCGCGACGGGCACGCGCCGCGGCTGTTCCTGCGGCTGGGCGACCGGCTCGCCTTCAGCAACGGCATCGGGGTGCTGTCGGTGGCCGCCGCGGTGGTCTTCGTCGCGTTCAGCGGCAACACCGCGTCGCTCATCCCGCTCTACGCGGTCGGGGTCTTCCTCGCCTTCACGCTGTCCCAGGCCGGGATGGTGCTCCACTGGTGGCGGCTGCGCGACCGGCACTGGCGCAAGAGCCTGTTCTTCAACGCGACCGGCTGCGTGCTGTCCGCGCTCGTCTTCGTCACCGCGGGGATCACCAAGTTCACCTCGGGCGCCTGGGTGGCCATCCTCGCCGTCGGCCTGTTCCTCCTGGTGACCACGCGCATCCACCACCACTACGAGGAGGTCCGCGCCGCGCTCCGGCTGCACCCGCAGGCGATCGAGGTCCCCGCGTCGCCCGAGTCCCCGCCCCACGAGGAGTGCGACCCCCCGGCGCCCCCGCCCGAGCCCCCGCCCCCGCCCGCGGCGACCTCCGCCGTAACGGCCGGGGCGGAGCCGGTCGTGAACGGGACGGTCCGGGAGGACGAGGAGAGCCCCGAGGAGATCCGGAACCTGTCGATCGTGCCGATCTCCACGCTGGACCTGGCCGGCATGCGGGCGCTCGCCTACGCCGCGTCCCTGCGCCAGCCCGTCCTCGCGCTGCACCTCAGCCCCGGTGAGGCGGAGGCCGACCGCTTCCGGGGGTACTGGCACGTGTGGGGCGACCACCTGCCGCTGGAGGTGCTGGTCACGCCCTACCGGGCGACCGTGGCCCCGCTGGTCCACTACATCGAGGCGCTGCACGAGCAGCAGCCGCAGCTCACCCTCACCATCGTCGTCCCGGAGATCGTGACGCGGCGCCGGCGCTACCGCCTGCTGCACAGCCGGACCGCGAGCCGGCTCCAGCGGGCGTTGCGGACGCTGCCGAAGATCGTCGTCACCAACGTCCCGTACCACGTGTAGGCGCGGCGGCCCGGTGGGTGCCGTGCGCGGGGCGGGCCTCGCGGGTCGGGCGGCGCCCCCGTGGCCTGACGGTTCCGGCGGCGGCCCCGCCGTACCGTGTCTCGCGTGGTGAACAAAAGGGGCGGAGCGGAGGAAACGGTCGACTCCGGGGGCGCCGACTCCGGTCCGGGGCGGGCCCGGCACCCGGTGTGGTGGGTGCTCTCCGCCATGCTGGTGGCCGCCGCCGTGGCCCTCGCGGTGGACCGGCGGCACGACCTGGTGCTGGCGCTGCACCAGATCGCGGTGGTCCGCCCGGCGCCGCTGGCAGTGGCCGCCCTGTTCGAGGCGCTCTCCCTGACCTGCCTGGCGACGTTGCAGTGGCGGCTGCTGAAGCTGGGCGGGGCCCGGCTGCGGCTCGCCCTGATGGGCGCCATGGCCCTGGCGGCCAACGCCGTGGCCGGGACCCTGCCCGGCGGCGCGGCGTTCGCCGCCGCGTGGCTGTACGGGCAACTGCGCCGCCGCGGCGTGTCGCTGGCGCTCGCCGGGGCGGCCCTCGCGGTCGCCGGCCTGATGTCGGCCACCACCTTGTTCCTGCTGCTGGTGGTCGGCGTCCTGGCCAGCGGCAGGGCGGGGCCGAGCGGCCTGCGCACCGCCGTGCTCTGGCTGACCGCGGTCCTCGTGGCGCTCGCCGCCCTGGCCGCGCTCCTGCCGCGCTCCGCGTTCGTACGGCGGCGGGCGTGGCGGATCTGGCGCCGGGTCGGGGTCCGCTCCCGCCGGCTGTGGAACGTCGAGGACGGGCTGTACCGCCTCGCCCGGGAGGTCCGGGAGGTACGGCCGGGGGTGCGCCCGTGGCTGCCGCCGCTCACCCTGGCCCTGGGCAACTGGCTGCTCGACGCGGCCTGCCTCGTCGCGTGCGCGTGGGGACTGGGCGTCGCCGTGCCCTGGCGCGGGGTGCTCGTCGCGTACTCGCTCACCCAGATGTCGGGGGCGCTGCGGCTCACGCCCGGCGGGCTCGGCATCGTGGAGACCAGCCTCGCCGCGCTGCTGGTCTTCTACGGGCTGCACGCGGACCAGGCGATCGCGGTGACCCTGCTGTACCGGATTCTGAGCTACTGGGCGCTCCAGCCGATCGGCTGGACGAGCTGGCTCGGCCTCACCTTCGCCGCGCGCCGCCGGGACGCGAGGACGGTGCGGGAGCGGCGGGCCCGGTCCTGAGCGTCCCTGGTCGTGACCGTCCTGGTCGTGGCCCCGTGGCCCCGTGGCGCCCTGGCCGCTCAGCCGACCAGCGGCGCGCCCCCGCAGTACCGTGGAAAGGGCGATACCGACTGCCGGTCGGCGCCAGACGACACGGTGGCGCCGGCGCAGGCCGGAAGCGAGGTACTCAGACGATGGAAGCCGACCGTATCGACCGCATGGTCTCCCAACTCCGCGCGCGAGACGTCATGGCCCATCGAACTGAGACCGGCGTGTACAGCTTCGGCATCCGCGTCGTCATCGGGGACGGAAGCGAGGCGCTGTGGACGCCCGGCGGAGCCGCCGGGCTCGACGCGCAGGTGATCAGGGACGGCGTGCTGGTCGGCTGCGTCCCGCACATCCCCGGGTCCGAGAGCTTCACCGACGAGCAGACGGTCGAGGCGATCGCCACGGCGCTGTACTCGGAGGAGGGGCTCTACCCGGCGGACCGCGCCGCCCCGCAGCCGCCGCCCGCCGCCGACAGCCCGCCCGGGCCCGCGGCGCCGGGTCCGGCCGGACAGCCGGGACCGGGTGGACCGCCGCGCCGGCCGTGGTTCCGGCACAAGCGCGACTTCCCGCGCTGACGAGCCGACCCGCGGCCTGTCGCGCGCCAGGTCGTCGTAGCAGCTCGTCGCGGCAGCTCGTCGCACCGGGCCGTGGCCCCGCCTCACATGAGGTCGGCGCCGTGCGAGGCCCCCGCCCCCTGTGCTTGCACCGTACGGGTGATCGCGAGCAGGGCCGCGTCGTCGGAGAGGCGGCCGCCGGTGTGGTGGAGCAGGTCCTGGCGCAGGTGCCGCAGCAGGGCCTCCGGGGTCAGGGCCGGAGGGAAGGTCGCCACGCGTTCGACGAGCGGGTAGAAGATGCCCTGCCGGGAGCGGGCCTCGATCAGCCCGTCGGTGTAGAGCAGCAGCGTGTCGCCGTCGCCGTAGGAGATCTCGTCGGCGTGGACCCCGACGGCCGGCAGGAAGCCGGAGCCCAGCGGCGGCGAGGGGGCGGTGCAGTTGGTGGCGGTGACCTGGCCGTCGGAGCCGATCACGAGCGGGGCCGGGTGCCCGCAACTGGCCATCAGGACCGGACCGCCGTCGCCGTCGGGGAGTTCCAGCAGCAGCGCGGTGGTGAAGTGCTCGCCCGGGTCCTCCTGGCTGTCCGCGACCTCGTCCATGTCCAGGCTGACCCGTGCCTCCAGGGCCTCCGCGAGTTCGGGCAGCGTGTCGCAGAACCGGGCGGTCTCCCGGAAGGCGCCGAGCACGGCCGACGCCTCCGCGATGGCGGGCAGCCCCTTGCCGCGGACGTCCCCGATGATCACGCGGCTGGTCGCGGGGCGTCTGCGGGTGACGGCGAAGAGGTCGCCGCCGATCTGCGTGTCGTCCTCGGCGGCCAGGTAGAGCCAGGCGATCCGCAGCGGGCCGACGTACTGCGGCGGCGGCCGCAGCAGGACCCGCTGGGCGGTCTCGGAGACGAGTCTGACCCGGCTCAGCTGCCGGCCGCGCCGCTCGCGGATGTAGCTGAAGAAGACCAGGAGCACCGAGAGCACGATCAGCGCGACCAGCTGCCATGCGCGGGCCACCGTGCCCGAGCCCTGGGTCACGAAGGCCACGAACGCCTGCGCGCCCACGGCCACGACGGCGATCGCCGCCGTGCGCCACGGCCCGGCGAACGACGCGGTCAGCGCCGGCGCGACCACGAGCATGGGGCTGAGGAAGACGTCCCTCGGCGACACCGCGTCCGCGACGGTGATGAGGACCACCAGGGCGAGCGGGATGACGATCGCCAGCGGCGGCGTCCGTTCCGTCAGGTTGTCCAGCCGTCTGAGGTCCATACCGGAAATTTTATGATGTTTGCTCACCAAGAGGACGAACGGCGCCTTTTCCGGCCGACCCCCGGCGGGTGCGTGCCCGCAGCCCTGCTCCCGGGCCCGCCCGCGGCGGCGGCGGGGCCATCCGGGGCAGGGGCCACCGCATGATCCCCCCGGGCAGGGGCAGGCGCTTCCTCGGAGGCTGATCGCCATGGGACCGTTGCTCGTCGTTCTTCTGCTCGTGCTGATCTTCTTCGGCGTGGGATTCGCCATCCACCTGCTGTGGTGGGTCGCTGTCGCGGCGCTTGTCGTGTGGCTGCTGGGATTCCTGCTGCGCGGCACCCACTCCAGCGGCAGCCGGAACCGCTGGTACCGCTGGTAGCGCCACCCACCCGACCGAACCGCCGGGCGCCACCCCACCCCCCAGGGGGCCGGGACGGCGCCCGCCTCGCGTTGCCCCGGCGCCCGCGGCGGCCGCGGGTACCGCCGACCGAGTGCCGGGCGGGGCGCGGTGGGCGCGGGGTGCCTCGCGCCGGCCGGCGTCCGTGAGGTGATGACGGCGGAGAGCGTCGGGCGATGCCGGCCCGGCGGCGATCGCACCCACCCCTGGCTGGGCCTGCGCGTCGGCGTGGTCGGCGACCTGAAGCCCTGCGCGCCCTGACCCCGGACGGCCCGGTCGTCCCAGGGCTGCGAGGGCGGTCGGGTCAGTTCGTCGGGCCGCAGGCGCTGTCGGTGCCGCGCTGGACGCAGACCGTCAGGAGGCGGCCGGGGCCGTCGTAGTACCAGGAGCTGTGGTGGTAGCCCGCGGTCGTGATCTGCTGGGACTCGATGACGTCGGCGCTGTTGCCGGCGTCGTCCTGAATCCAGGCGCGGCAGCCCTGGGAGTCGCCCTCGGTCTCCCACCGCATGTGGTCGTGGGCCGGGGAGCCTTGGAGCTGGATCTCCTGGACGACGGCGCAGCCCTGGAGGACGACCGGGGAGTTGCCCTCGAACCGCGCGGTGGCGGCGTCGGCGGACGTCGCGCCGGCGGCGAGCGCGGTGCCGGCCAGCGCCGTGGCGGTGGCCAGGTACGTCGTGATCCTCTGCCGGCGCGTCATGCCGTCCCCCTCCGGCCCGCCGGACGGTCCGGCCGGGCCCGGCAGCAGCGTAGCGCGGCGCGATCCCCGGTCAGAGGCTTCTCACCTGGTGCTTCGCGGAACCACGTCGTCCGGTGCGGGGGCCGGGGGAGCCGGGACGAATGGCCCCCGTGACGGCCCCGAAACGGCGCCGGCCCGCCGCCCGGTGAGGAGGGCGGCGGGTCGGGAGGCGCGGGCGGGGGACAGCGCCCCGCGAGCGGTTTAGTAAGGGCCGTTGACGTTGTCGATGGAGCCGTACACGTGGTACGCGTAGTTGCACGCGGCGACGATGTTCGCGACCGGGTCGTAGATGTCGTTCGAGGTGCCCGCGACGTGGTAGGCGTCGAACGTCGGCTGGATGGTCTGCAGCAGGCCCTTGGACGGGGTGCCCGCGGCCGCGTTGGAGTCCCAGTTGTTGATGGCGTTCGGGTTGCCCGAGGACTCCCGCATGATGTTGCGGTAGATGCCGTCGTAGCTGCCCGGGATGCCGTTCTGCTTCATGATCGCCAGCGCCTGGTTGATCCAGCCGTCCAGGTTGTCCGGGTAGGTCTGGGTCGCCGTGGTCGTGGTGGCCGACGCGTCGGACGCCGTGGTGGCGGTCGAGGTCGTGGCCGACGAGCTGCTCGCCGCAGACGGGGCCGCCTTCGCGGTGGTGGCCGAGGAGGACGCGGACGAGGTGGAGGAGGCGGACGCGCCGGACTTCGCCGGGGTGGCCTTGCCGGCCGGGACCTTGAGCGCCTGGCCCGGGTGGATGATGTACGGGCTGTGGATCTTGTTGGCCCACGCGATGGCGTGCCAGCCGCCCGGGGACTTGTGGGCGCGGGCGATGCCGATCAGGGTGTCGCCGGGCTTGACCGTGTACGTGGTGAACGAGTGGTGGCCCCGCCAGTGCGCGCCGTGCTTGGCGTGAGCGGTGCCCGCGGTGTGCGGCGCGTTCTTCGCGGCGGACGGCTCGGCGGCCTGGGCCGTACCGGCCAGCGTGGCGCACGCTATCGCGGCGAAGGTGCCGGCGACGATGGCGCCCCGGGTGGAGACGAGACGCTTCTTCATCGAGTTGTTGTGGGCATGCTTGGGCATGATCTGCGGACCTCTTCACGATTGCTTGTTCAGTGGTGGTCGGCCCCCCTCGTCATTCCGACCCGCATTTCGTTTATCGATGCGCTGTGGCGAGCACATTGTTAGCAGCCGATAAAAGGGTCCACAATTGCCCTATGTGCTATGCCGCTTAGTAGACGGCCATGGTCCCCGCGGTTTTCTCCCCGGATAGCGGGGCGGGGGCGCCCGAGAATGCACTAACCGGCTTCGTAGGTGACGTGTGTCCTATGTCGTGCATCACGTCGGAGTGCCCGATGGGGAAACGCGACGTAAGGATGCGGGCGCGGAAAGTGCGGACGCTTTTCCTTCTTAACAATGGCTTAGACGTGCAAATTGCCCAAGGAGCGCTTATGTCATCGAATCGGACATAAGGAAGCGCGTGCGATCGGCTCGGCGGGTGATTTCGGGTGATTTGCCGACGTGGGGACGTGGAGGCGCGCAGGCGCGGTGATGCGGCGATGTGGGCACGCGGTGATGCGGTGATGCGGTGACGCATGGATACGGTGGCGCGGCGACGCATGGATACGGTGCACGCGGCGACGCATGGATACCGTGGCGCGGCGACGGGCGCGCAAAAGGAGGCCAGGGCGCCCTCTCGGCGTCCTGGCCTCCTGATCCGGCTCTGAGTTCTCCTGCCCCTTCGGGGACCTGCTGCGCCGCCCCTCAGAGCACCGTCGAAAGGAATGCCCGGGTGCGTTCGTGCGCGGCGCCCGTCGGCGTCAGCCGCGCGGACGGGCCGGTCTCCACCACCCGCCCGTTCTCCATGAACACGAACCGGTCGCACACCTCCCGTGCGAAGCCGATCTCGTGGGTGACGATCAGCATCGTCATTCCGGAACTGGCCAGCGACCGGATGACGTCCAGCACGCCGGCGACGAGTTCGGGGTCCAGCGCCGAGGTCGGCTCGTCGAAGAGCAGGACCTGGGGGTCCATGGCGAGGGCGCGCGCGATGGCCACCCGCTGCTGCTGCCCGCCGGACAGCTCGGCGGGGTACGCGTCCGCCTTCTCCTTGAGCCCGACCAGGGCCAGCAGCTCCCGGGCCCGCCGGGTCGCCTCGGCCTTGCTGCGGCCGAGCACGCCGACCGGCGCCTCGATGATGTTCTGGAGGATGGTCATGTGGGAGAAGAGGTTGAACCCCTGGAAGACCATGCCGATGTTCCGGCGCTGCGCGGCCTCCAGGCGGTTCGGCAGCTCGCGGACGGCGGTGCCGTGCGGCCGGTAGCCGAGGAGCTCGCCGTCCAGCAGGACGGCTCCCTCGTCCGCCTTCTCCAGCATGTTCAGGCAGCGCAGGAACGAGCTCTTGCCCGCGCCCGAGGGCCCCAGCAGGCAGATGGTCTCGCCGCGCGCCACGTCCAGGCTCACGTGGTCCACGACGGTCAGGTCGCCGTACCGCTTGGTGATGTCCACCGCGCGCAGGATGGGGCCGCTGCCCGCGGTGGTCGCGGTGGTCTCTGTGGAGGTCACGGTTGGTCCACCTCGATTGCCTTGGGCCGGTTCGCGGACCGGCCGCGGGTGTTGCGCAGGGTCCGCTCCAGCAGGGTCTGGCCCACCGACATCACCGAGACGATGATCATGTACCAGAGGCTGGCGACGATGAGCAGCGGGATGACCTGGAAGTTGCTGTTGTAGATCTGCTGGACGGAGTAGAGCAGGTCCGGCACCGAGATGAAGGCCACCAGGGAGGTGGACTTCAGCAGGTTGATCGACTCGTTGGCGATCGGCGGCACCGCGGTCCGCAGGGCCTGCGGGAAGACGATCCGGCGCAGGGTGCGGATGTTCGACATGCCCAGCGCCGTCGCCGCTTCCCGCTGCCCGTTCGGTACGGCCAGGATCGCCGCGCGCAGCACCTCGGAGGTGTACGCCGCCTGCTGGAGCCCGAAGGCGACGATCGCCGCGGTGACCGGCTGCACCAGGTTCTTGGTGTCGACGTCGAAGAACTGGGGCCCGAACGGGACGCCGAGCCCCAGCGCGGGATAGATCAGCGAGAAGTTGTAGACCAGGATCAGCAGGACCAGCAGCGGCATCGAGCGGAAGAACCACACGTAGACGCCGGCCGCCCCGCGGAGCACGGAGTTGGCGGAGAGCCGCATGTTGGCGAGCACCGCGCCGAGGACGACCGCGATGGCGATGGAGGCGACGGTGATGATCACCGTCCGCTCCAGGCCCTCCAGGATCGAGTGGTCGAAGAAGTAGTCGCCGACGGTGCCCCAGGCCAGGTTCTTGTTGCGCGCGAGGCCCTGCAGCCAGAACGCGCACACGAGCACGACCACGACCGCGGCGACCTTGCGCGCGTAGTGGGGGTGCGGGGAGCGGGTCATCCCGGCGAAGGGGTGCGGGGGGAGCACGGCGGCTCCCCCCGCCGCGCGGTCGGCCGGGGGCGGCACGGTGTTCCCGGGGAGCGCGGTCCCCTGGGGCGATTTGCTGGTGTCGGCCATGGCCGGTTCCTCAGTTGGTCGGGTTCGGGGAGGGGTTGACGAGCGCCTTGGTCACGCCGGCCTTCTCGACGCCGTAACGCTCCAGGATCTTCTGGTACGACCCGTCCTTGATCAGCGCGTCGATGCCGTCGGCGACGGACTGGGCCATCCCGCTGCCCTTCTTGGTGGCCACGCCGATGTAGACCGACAGGTAGTGCGGGCCGCCGAGGGTGAACACGTCGCCGGACTGCTTGGCCACGTAGCCGAGGTTGGTGACGGTCGCGGTGGTGGCGTCCACCTGCTTGCTGCGCACCGCGAGGGTCGCGGCGCCCTGGTCGGCGAAGGTCTTGACGTCGATGGCGCCCTTGCCGGCCTTGACGCAGGTGGTGGACTGCTCCTTCAGCACCGGGATGGAGCTGGAGGCGGCGACCATGGAGATCTTCTTGCCGCACAGGTCGTCCATCGAGCCGCCGATCGCCGGGCTGCCCTTCAGCGACAGGAACTCGTAGTGGTCCTCCAGGAAGGCGACCTGGTCGAAGGACTTCTCGCGCTCGGCGGTGACGTCCGCGCCGAACGCGCCGAAGTACGTGCCGCGGTTCACGCCCAGCAGCGCGTTCTCGAAGGAGTCCTTCTTCTGCTGGACCTTCTTGCCGAACGGCCCGCTGAGCGCGTCCGCCAGGTCCACGTCCACGCCGACCGCCTTGCCCGACTCCAGCATCGCGTAGGGCGGGTAGCCGATGACCATGGGGGCGACCAGGTCGCCCTTGGCGCCGGCGGGCAGCTGCACGGAGGCGGTCGAGGTGCCGCTGCCGGCGGAGTCCTTCGGCGAGCTGCCGCCGTTGTCGGAGGAGGAGCCGGAACAGGCGGTCAGGACGCCGGCGGCGACCACCGCGGCGGTGCCGGCGAGGATGCTCTTTCTGATCTTCATGAGGGGCGCCGTACTTTCTCGCAGGGTGTGTGGCTTCGGGGCGGGGGCGTTCGTACTACGCGACGCGGCCGATGGTCAGCGACCGCACGCCGCTGACCCGGGTCTGCGCGCAGGCCGCGGCGAACTCCGCCAGCCCCTCGGTGATCGAGGCGAAGATGGTGCAGGGGGTCCAGCCCAGCGGGCCGAACACGCGGCCGCCCTTGCCGTAGAAGATGCCGACCTCCCACAGCTCGAAGTTCAGGCCGGACATCTGGCCGGGTTCCTGGAAGAACCAGATGAGGTCGCCGGCGCCGGGGATCACCTGCTGGTTCTCCGCGGGCAGGGCCCGGGGGTCGAAGGTGTGCGCCTGCTCGGGCAGGCCGAACATGATCTCCGGCCCGGCGTACATGGCGTGCATGACCTTCTCGGTCACGGGCTCCGCCAGGGCGTCCCAGATGGCCGCGCACGTCTCGGGTGCGTCGTCCGTGGCGAGGGTGGCCACGGCGCGGGTGCCGTCGTCGAACTGGAGGTAGATCCGGCGGTCGGTGCTCATGGGTTTCTCCGGAAGTGATGACCGTCGCCACACGTGCGAGCGGTGATAAGAACGATAGTTCGTCTTATTTCGGACAGGAACGGATTGTGAGGAGACTCATGGTGTGCGCGGAAGCGCACGGTATGAGCGGGCTGGGGGCCGTCGGTGGACGGGGTGTCAGGCGGCGGAGCGGGTCCGCGCGGCGTACCCGCGGGCCGCGGCCACGAAGTCGTCGAAGAGGATGTCGGCGTGGTGCCGCTCACCGGGCGCCGTCATCTTTTCCGGGTGCCACTGGACGCCCCGGAAGTACCAGTCCGGCGTGCGGCTCTCCGCCGCCTCGATCACGCCGTCGGCGGCCCAGGCGACCGGGCGGAGCGCGGCGGCCATCCGGTCCAGGGCCTGGTGGTGGATGGAGTTGACCCGCGCGGGGTCGGGCAGGCAGTCGCGCAGCCAGGATGTGTCGGTGCGCACCTCGTGCCGCAGGTTCCGCAGCTCCCGCGCGCCGTGGACGGCCGGATGCGCCGCGGTGACCGGGAGGTCGGCCTTGAGGGTGCCGCCCAGGGCCACGTTGGCGATCTGAAGGCCGCGGCAGATGCCCAGCACGGGCATCCGGCGGCGGAGCGCGCCGCGGACCAGCGCGGTCTCCGTCGCGTCCCGCCCGGGGTCGAGGTCGCCGGCCGAGTCGGCCGAGTCGGCCGCGCCCGCGGCACCTGCCGCGCCGTACGTCGCCGGATGGACGTCGCCGCCGCCGGACAGCAGCACCCCGGCCACCGTGTCCAGCACGACCTCGGCCTCCTCCGCGGTGAGGGTGGGGGTCAGCACCGGGACGCCGCCGGCCGCGCTCACCGCGTGGGCGTACTCGGTGCCGAGGGTGTAGAGGTCGGTGCCGTCCCCCAGGTACGTGTCCAGCGGGCGGCGCCAGCTCGTGACGGCGACCAGTACCGGGCGGTGCGCGGCGGGCAGCGGGCCGTTGGCGGCGGGCGCGTGGCGGTGCGTGGCGGGCAGCGGGCTGGTCATCGGGGCTCCAGCTGGAACCAGGTGCTCTTCAGGTCGGTGTACTTGTCGATCGCGTGCGCGGACTTGTCGCGGCCGAAGCCGCTCGCGCCCGTACCGCCGAAGGGCATGGCCATGGAACCCTCCTCGTAGCAGTTCACCCAGACCGATCCGGCCTTCAGCCGCCGCGCCACCGTGTGGGCGGTGGAAAGGTCACGGGTCCACAGCCCGGCGGCCAGGCCGTACGGTGTCGCGTTGGCCAGCCGGACCGCCTCGTCGGTGCTGTCGACCACGAGCACCGACAGCACCGGGCCGAACACCTCCTCCTGGGCGATGGACATCTTCTCGGTGACCCCGGTGAGCACCACGGGCGCGAGGTAGCTGCCGCGCACCAGCGCCTCGCTGGGCACGAAGCGCTCCGCGGTTCCGGCGGCGAGCGTCGCGCCGTCGCGCAGCGCGCCGCGGACGTGCCCGAGCACGCGCGCCAGGTGCGCCTCGCTCACCAGCGCGCCCGACGGAGCGTCGGCGTCCAGCGGGTCGGCCGGCCGCATCCGCCGCGCCTCCTCCACCGCGGCCGCGATGGCCTCGTCCGCGACGTCCCGATGGACGATCATGCGCGAGGAGGCGCTGCACATCTGGCCCTGGTTGTAGAAGCAGGCCCAGGCGGTGGTGCGCCCGGCCTTCGCGACGTCGGCGTCCGGGAGGATCACGCTGGCGGACTTGCCGCCCAGTTCGGGCCAGACCCGCTTGCCGTTGGACTCGGCGGCGTAGCCGAGGAAGCGGCGGCCGACCGCGACGGACCCGGTGAAGGCGAGCACGTCGACGTCGGGGTGGCGGCCGAGCGCTTCGCCGGCCTCCGGGCCGAACCCGGGAAGGACGTTGAGCACGCCCGCGGGGAGCCCCGCCGCCAGGGCGAGTTCGCCGAGCCGCAGCGCCGAGAAGGAGGTCTGCTCGGCGGGCTTGAGGACCACGCTGTTGCCCGCCAGCAGGGCCGGCCCGAGCTTCCACGCGGTCATCGTGAGCGGGAAGTTCCAGGGCACGACCGCCGCGACCACGCCGGCCGGCTCGCGGGTGACCAGGGCGAGCGCGTCGCCCGGCGAGGCCGGGTTCTCGTCCGCGAGCTTGTCGGCGAGCTGGCCGTACCAGCGCAGGCAGCCGGCGACGGCGGCGAGTTCGACGTCGAGCGCCTCGCGGACCGGCTTGCCCATCTCGATCGCGATGCGCAGCGCCAGTTCCTCGGCGTGGGCGGCGACCGTGTCGGCGAAGCGGATGAGGATCTCGCCGCGCCGGGCGGCCGGCAGCCGCGACCAGCGGCCGTCCTCGAAGGCCAGCCGGGCGGCGCGGACGGCCTGGTCCACGTCCGTCCGGTCGGCCGCGGCCAGGAGCCCGACGACGCTGCCGTCGCGCGGGCTGACCACGGTGATCTCCCGCTCCCCGTGTGGCTGGACCCGCCGGCCGTCCACCAGGTGGCCGGCCGACCAGTCGAGCCCTGCGGCAAGAGCCGCGTCGTGAAGCCGCATCGATCTCTCCTCGTTCTGGATGAGGAGAGATTATGCCTAGTCGGCTATTTCGGCAATGGTTTCTTTCTGGTTCCGACAGATGAGGCTCACTCGTGTCTCATGTTCGCCATCTGCATCGGGCCGCGTCGCAGTGCCTCCAGGACCACCGAGGAGCGGGCCACGGTGACCGAGCCGAGGGAGCCGATGGCCCCGGTGAGGAAGGAGTAGAGCGCGGCCGGGTCGGAGACCAGGCAGTCCACGAGGATCTGCGAGGAGCCGGTGCAGGCGACGCAGAAACGGACCTCCGGGCGGCAGCCCAGCGCGGCGCCGGCCGCCTCCACCTGGTCCGGCGGCACGCTCAGCCAGATCAGCGCCTCCACCCGCAGGTCGTGCACGGCCGAGGAGAGCTCGGTCCGTACGTGCAGCGCGCCCGCGCCGAACAGCGCCTCCAGGCGGCGCCGGGCGGTGGGCGCGGAGATGTCCGCCGCCTTGGCGAGCGAGATCACGGTCGCGCGGCCGTCCTCGGCGAGCGCGGCGACCAGCGCCTCGTCCTCCTGGGTCAGCTGCACCGGCCCCGACGCGGTCGCGCCGCGCGCCGGGGTGTCCGCGCGCAGCGTCTGCACCACCGGCGCGGGCAGCACGCCCACGCTCCAGTCGTAACCGGACCGGAAGTAGCGCAGCACCGTGCTGGCCTCCACCGAGACCACGCCGTCTATCGCCGGCAGCTCGGCCAGCAGCAGCCGGGAGCTGTCCTGGCGGGTGCGCGGCAGCAGCATGCACACCACGTCGCCGGACCCCTCGACCACCGAGACCGACGAGGCGTCCGGGCGGCGCGCGAGCTCCTCGCCGACCTGGAGCGCGACCCCGGTGCGGGTCGACAGCCGCAGCACCAGGGGATGCGCCTCGCCGACGATCGTGGTGTCCAGATACGTCGAGACCTGCACCAGTCCGGCGTCCAGCAGCCGCTGCCCCCGCCGCTGCACCGTCCGCTCCGACAACCCGAGCGCCCGGGCGATCGCCCCCCAGGTCGCGCGCCCGTTGACCTGCAGGGCGTACGCGATCATCCGATCGGGCTCGGTCAGCTCCTCTGCTGCGTTCATAGCCCAGAACACTAGATCAGCCCCCGGCCCCCGCTCACCCGTCGCCCCCGACGGCGGGCGCCCCCTGCCCCGGTGGTCGCGCGGACCCCGTCGCGCCCCCCGCGCGGCCGGCCGTCACCTCTCCCGCTCGGCGCCCCCGCGCTTCTCCGCTTCGTACGACGTCCACGCACCCTGGTGGTCCGCGCACCGCGACGAGCCCTCCATCGCCGGACGTTGGCATCTCCGCCCGCGCAACGTCCGCATATGGCATATCAGTTGGCGTTCTCCCACGATCACTCCTCGACGAGGTCATCCACGGCACTCGCATGCGCTCCCCACGATCGCAGCGAACCCCCCACCCCGGGCAGTCGTGCGCCCGGTGGTGAAGAGAGCACACCGAGCGCACCCGCCCACCCCCGAACTCGCTTACCGAATAGGGAAGTTGGGCCGCAGCGCCGATCGGGCGGACCCGCCGGACGGGCACAAGGGCACGGCCACCTGGCGCGCTTCGGGTCCTTTGGACCGGATCGAAGCGCGGCAGGTGGCCGTGGTGGGTGTCAGGTGGAACCGTGCTCCCCGCACGAGGGGGTCGTGCGGGGAGCGGGTGCGATCAGCTCGCGGGCATCAGTTGGGCCATGTTGAAGCCGGCCACGTCCTTGCTGGAGCCGATGCCGTCGCCCCACTGGTCGTAGCCCTTGCGCACCCCGTTGTCCTTGTCGTTGTCGTCCAACGCGAAGGAGAACACGGTGTTGTCGGTCGGCTGGACCGAGCTGACGTCGCTCCACGGGAGCGCCATCTCGTAGAGCGTGGTGTGGGTCGCCTCGTCCCTGGTCACGGTGACGGTCGCGTCGGTGACCTGTCCGCTGCCCTCGGTCGGTGCGGTCCAGCGGTAGAGCTGGGGGCCGGCCGAGGTGAGGGCGGCGCCGTACTCGTAGTGCCCGTTGGCGGAGGCGGTGCTCTCCGTGGCCGAGGCACCCGGCACGCCCGAGGTCGCCGCGAACTGCAGGGAGTCGCCCTGCCAGATGTCCGCCCCGGTCGCGGGCTGCGACTGGACGTCATCGGTGAGGTTCGCCGTGATGTAGAGGTTGTCGGAGTCCCAGTCGAGCCACACCTTGCCCGACAGGTCGGAGTCGCCGCCGTACGGCTGCGAGCCGTCCAGCGTCACCCACTTCCCGTCCGCGGTCGCGGACATGTCCACCGCGGGGCCGTCCTTGACCTGGTCGAGCGTCCACGACTTGCCGAGGCTCTTGTTGACCACCGGCAGGAAGGAGACATGCCCGGACAGGGCTTCCGAGGGCAGGTCGCCGGCGATGACGCTGGTCACCGTGAAGGACGAGCCCTTGCCGAAGGTGACGCCCGTCACCGGCACGTCGACCGTGGCCGACTCCTGGGGCGCGATGGTCGCGCTGACCGGCTGGGTGCCCGACGCGCTGCCGAGCTTCCAGTTGACCCCGGTCACCGTGGTCGGGGTGTCCGACGGGTTCTTCAGCACGACCTGGAACTTCCCGGCCGGCGGGTTGGTCCCGGTCACCACCGGGGTGACCTGCTCGGGCGTGGCACCCGAGGTCACCGTGACCGCGCTGACCGCGGCCTCGGAGTAGGCACCGGCACCGCCGGTGAACTCCGCCGACGCGTCCAACTCCGCCTTGGTGCCCGGGCTCGCGGACGCCGGCACCGTGACGCTCCAGGTGGCCGTCACCTTCTGACCGGGCGCCACGTTCGACAGCGACACCGGAGAGGTCGCCTTCACCGTCCAGCCGCTCGGCGAGTCGAGACCCAGCGAGAGTTTGCGGACGGCCTGCGCGCTGGTGTTGGCGAACGTCGCGGTCGCGGTGATCGTGGTGTTCGGCTTCACCACGGCCGCCGACGCCAGAGCGAACGGGTTCTGCACCACGATCGGGGTGCTGCCGGTCACGCCGTTCACCGTCACGTCGATCGTCGCGGCGCCGGGCGCCCGCATGGTGACCACACCACGCGCGCTGACCGTGGCGACCCGCGGGTCACTGCTGCGGTAGGTGACATGAGCGTGCGACAGGTCGGCGAGCGACTGGTCGTTGTCGGCCGCTTCGACGATGTGGTCCGCCGGCGCGTGCTTCTGCTCCAGCGAGGGATTCGTGTCCGCCGCCTTCATCGGGTTGGTGCCGGTGAGGTCCAGCGTGCCGCCGGGCTGGAAGAGCACCTCGTCCGGCTGGACCGTCACGGACCGCACCTTCGGCGTGATGGCGCCGTGCACCCGCACCGTGCCGGAGCCCGCCACGGTGGCGGAGTCGGGCCCGACGCGGAACTGGTAGGAGCCGTTGCGGACGACCTGCTTCAGCGCGCTCTCGTCCCACTGGCTGAGGTCGGCGGCCTTGACGGACAGGTTGACGTGCTGGGTGTGCCCCGGCGCGAGCACCGCCGTCTTCTTGAAGCCGACCAGCTGCTCCTTCGGCGACTGGCTGCCGGACGCCGCGGACTGCGGCGCCGCGTAGAGCTGGGCGACCGTCGCGCCCGCGGTCGTACCGGTGTTGGTGACGTCGAAGCCCACCTTCACCGTGCCGTCCGCGGAGACCGAACCGGGTCCGACCTTGACGCCGGAGTACTTGAACTGCGAGTAGGACAGGCCGTATCCGAACGGGTAGGTCGGCTTGCCGGTGAAGTACATGTACGTACGGCCGAGCCCGTCGGTCTCGGACGGGGAGAGCCCGTAGTTGTCGACCGACGGCAGCTGGGAGTCGTCGGCGTACCAGGTGAAGTCCAGGTGGCCGGACGGGTTCTGCTGCCCGAAGAGCACCTGCGCGAGCGCGGTGCCCTGGCTCTCGCCGTTGTAGCCGCTGAACACGATCGCCGGGAAGTCCTTCTGGGCCTGCTGGATGTCGTACGGGCCGTCGGCCTGCATGACCAGCGCCGTACGCGGGTTGCCGAGGGCGGCGACCTGGCTGATCAGCGAGTCGTAGTTGCCGGGCAGGGCCATCGTGGAGCGGTCCGTGCCCTCGTCGGCCACGCCCATGTCCGAGCCGACGTCCACGACCACCAGGTCCGCCTTCTTGATCGCGGACTGCGTGCCGGCCGAGCACGCCGCGGGCGTGGTGGCGCCCGTCGAGGTGCCGCAGGCGTCGTAGGTGACGGTCGCCGACGGGTTGGCCGCCTTGACCGCCGCGGTGATGCCCTGCACGGCGTCGACCCTGAGCGTCGGCTGGCCGGAGTAGCCGCCCAGCGTCGTGGTGTTCGCCAGGTTGCCGACGATCACGATGTTGTTCAGCTTCTTCGGGTTCGCCGGCAGCAGCGGGGCCGAGGTGCCGGAGACCTTGTCGTTCTGCAGCAGCACCAGGTCCTGGGCCGCGACCTTCTCGGCCAGCGCCTGGTGCGCGGGCGACTCGATCTGGTCCTTGGTGATCTTGGTGTAGGCGACCTTGCTCGCCGGGTCGAACTCGCCGGTCTGCATCCGGACGGTGAACAGCTTCGTCAGCGCGCTGTCGACCACGCCGGGCGTCAGCAGCCCGATCGAGATCGCCGCGTCGATGTTCTGCGTGTTCATCTCCCCGCCGGCGCAGTTCAGCTGGGTGCCGGCGCGCAGCGCGAACGCCTGCCCGCCCGCCGCCGCGGGGACCTGCTTGCCGGTGGCGGTGTTCGTCCAGGTGGTGCCGTTGGTCGTCCAGCCGGGCGGGGCCCAGTTGTGGCCGCCGGAGGAGTAGACGTCGCTGATCGCCCCGCAGTCGGAGGTGGTGTACCCGCCGAACCCGTAGGTGGCCTGGAGCAGTTGGTCCACCGTGTAGGTGTCCGCCGGCGCCGGCGTGCCGTTCACCGCGTTGTACGAGGTCATCACACCGGAGACGTGCGCGTTCTGCACCAGGCTGGCGAACTGCTTGGTGTAGTAGTCCCTGATGTTCGCGTCGGTGGTGTTCGCGCTCTGGGTGTGCCGGCTGTTCTCGTCGTTGTTGAGCGCGTAGTGCTTGGCGGTCGCGGCGACCTTCAGGTACGGGGTCTGCGCCTTGCCGGTGAGGGTCTGGCCCTGGTAGCCGTTGACGAACGCGTCGGCCATCGTGGACGCCAGATAGGTGTCCTCGCCGAACGACTCGTTGGTCCGCCCCCATCGTGGGTCACGGTCCATGTTCACCGTCGGCGCCCAGAAGGTGAGGTCGCCGTAGTCCGACGCGGACGGGCCGATGTTGTTCTGGCCCTTCCCCCACAGCGACTTGTCGAGGAAGCCGCGCACCTCGTCCGAGATCGCGGTGGTCTCCTGGTACGTCAACTCCGGGTCCCACGACATCGTGGATGCGAAGTTCACCGGGAAGCTGGTCGCCGTGACGTCCAGCTCGCCCTGACCGCCGGCCTGGGTGTCGGCGCCGAGCCGGTTGATGCCGTGCTGGCCCTCGCTCCAGTACGTGTACTGCTGGACCCCGAGCCGGGGGATGGCCGGCGCGTTGTTGGTCTGCAGCTGCGCGACCTTCTCGGCCTCCGTCATCCGCGACACCAGGTCCGCGGCCCGCTCGGCGAAGGTGTAGTGCGTGTTCAGGTAGATCGGCTGCGTCGAGTCCGCGGCGGACAGCGCCGCGGACTGCGGACTCGCCTGCGCCACCGCCGGCACCCCGGCGACCACGCTCACCGCCAACGCGGCGGTCAGCACTCGTCGTCCAACTGCTGATCTGAGTCTTCGGGAGCGCATGGTTGTCTCCTTCACGTCATACCCCGCTGGGGCACAGGTTCATGGGGGAGCAGGCCGGCACCGTTTGACGGTGGCATGCGCGGAGTGCGCGGATTGCGTAGGTATGACAACGATGTCTCCTTCGCGTACGACGCACCGTGCATCGCGGCTGCCTGCCGGGCTGACGAAATCTCGCTGACACACTGTTCAGCTTGGTATGAGCAGAAGTCAAGACTTCCTTCAGGACTCCCACGGAACCCGCACGATGCGTCAGATAGGCGCTTTGGCAAGGAGATCGGGCGGTTGGGCGGGGCCGGCGCGGGTAGCGGCGAGCGGGGTTGAATATGCCTAAAAGCGGTCGTCGGCCCAGGTCGGGGCCGGGTCCGGGCGACTTCGCGCCCTGGTGCGCGGGTGGTGCCCGGTGTGCCCGCGCCGGTCGGCTCGATCCTGACCAACGGGCGCGTTCCGGGGCGGCCTCGGCGGGTGGCGTGCGAGGATATTTCTGACTGAAGTCGACGGAAGTCGCTGTCGGAGCGGCCGTTCGACGCGTGCGGTGGCCGGACCGGTGGCGCGGAATATTGCGGCTTGTCAGGCGGAACGGCGGGGCGGCGGCCCCGGCGGGCCGGTCGTATACGGCGCCGGCGCGGTGACGGTCCTTTCGCGGCGGCGGCCCCGAAAACGGGTGCGGCCCAGCCGGGGTGAGCGGCTGGGCCGGGGGTGGCCGGGTGGTGGCCTGCGGTTCGGGTGGGGGCGGCCGGCTGCGGGCCGGGGCGGCCGGCTGCGGGTCAGGGCGGCCCGGGCCCGGGTGGGCGGGTCAGCGCCAGCCGAGCTCCGGGGCCACGTGGGTCAGGATGCTCTCCAGCACATGCGCGTTGTACTCCACCCCGAGCTGGTTCGGGACGGTCAGCAGCAGGGTGTCCGCGGCCTGGATCGCCTCGTCCTCCCGGAGCTGCTTGACCAGCGCGTCCGGCTCGGCGGCGTACGACCGGCCGAAGATCGCCCTGGTCGTGTCGTCGATCATGCCGACCTGGTCGCGCGACTCGCGGTCCTGGCCGAAATAGGCCCGGTCCAGGTCGTTGGTCAGGGCGAAGATGCTGCGGCTGACCGACACCCGCGGGGTGCGCTGGTGGCCGGCCGCTCGGAACGCCTCGCGGTACGCCTCGATCTGCTTGCGCTGCTGGACGTGCAGCGGCTCGCCCGTCTCGTCGTCCTTCAGGGTGGAACTCTGCAGGTTCATCCCGAGCTGCCCGGCCCACACGGCGGTCGCGTTCGAGCCCGAACCCCACCAGATCCGCTCGCGCAGCCCCTCGCTGTGCGGCTCGACCCGCAGCAGTCCGGGCGGGTTGGGGAACATCGGGCGCGGGTTCGGCTGCGCGAAGCCGTCGCCCTCGATCACCTTGAGGAACGCCTCGGTGTGCCGGCGGGCCATGTCCGCCGCGCTTTCGCCCTCGGCGGGCGCGTAACCGAAGTAGCGCCAGCCGTCGATCACCTGCTCCGGTGACCCGCGGCTGATGCCGAGCTGGAGCCGGCCGCCGGAGATGAGGTCGGCGGCGCCGGCCTCCTCGGCCATGTACAGCGGGTTCTCGTACCGCATGTCGATCACACCGGTGCCGATCTCGATCTTCGAGGTCCGCGCGCCGATGGCCGAGAGCAGCGGGAAGGGGCTGCCCGCCTGCCGCGCGAAGTGGTGCACCCGGAAGTACGCGCCGTCCGCGCCGAGCTCTTCCGCGGCGACCGCGAGATCGATCGACTGATGCAGGAAGTCGGCGGCGGTACGTGTCTCGGAGTGCGGGTTCGGCGACCAGTGTCCGAAGGAGAGGAATCCGATCTTCTTCACCTACTGGACAGCGTTCGGCGGCCCTGATTGATTCCCCGGGCCGGCCGAAACGCTCAGGTCACGGTGCCGGCGGGCCGCCGCGCGGTGCGATCGCCGCGCGGCGGCCCGCCGGCACCGTCCGGACCGGCGGTCACGCGTGGGCGCTGATGATGCCGCCGTCGCTGAGCACGATGTAGATGCCGTTGGCGTCGAGCCCGACGTCGTGCTGGTTCGTCTCCACCGTGGCGTCCACTTCGCCCTCGTTGCCGAGGATCTGCGCGCGGTAGCGCAGCTCGCCGATCTTCGTGACCTTGGCGGTCCAGCCGCCCGCGAGCTTGAACGTGCCCGGGCCCTGCTTCCCGCCGCCCATCCAGGAGTGGAGGGTGCCGTCCAGCGAGAGCTCGATGAACATGTCGTTGGCGTCCAGCCCGGCGTCGTGGCCGTGGGTCTCCAGCGTGACGAAGAGCTCGCCGTTGTGGACGACCTTGGCGAGGTAGTGCTCGTCGCCGAGCTTGTAGATCTCGGCCTTGCTGCCGTCCACCAGGGTCTGGGTGTGGATCGGCTTCGCCGTCCTGGTCGCGGCGGCGGGCGCGGCGGGTGCGACGGCCGGAGCGGTGGTGGGCGCGGGCGCGGGTGCGGTGGTGGGCGCGGCCGCGTTCGGGGCGGGCGCGTTCCCGGCGCCGGCCGGGCTGCTCGGGGGAGTCGCCGGGGTCGCCGGGCTCGCCGGGTTCGAGGGGGCCGCGGAACCGGTGGTGGACGCCTTGGCACCGTTCGCCGGCCCGCTCGCGGCGGAGTGGGAAGAGCCGCACGCGGTGAGGAGCAGAGCGGCGGAACCCAGGGCGACGGTGGCGAGTGCGGTACGGCGGATCATGGTTTCCCCTAGCGATGAGCTGGTCACTTGCATCGGCTGACACTCATGAGGACAGCGAGGCGCCTGCGGGGGTTTCCGCTGTGCGCCGCCTGTGACGGGACGGTGACCGCTGTCATACGACGGAGACGAACGTCACGCCGCGCCCCGGCAGTTCCGCGCTGCGCCGTCGCGTGCGCCGGTCCGCTCCGGGCTACGTCGCCGCTTACGCCGGTCCGCTCCGCGCTACGTCGTCGCGCCGGCGGCGGGCTCCTGACAGCGCTTCAGCCCTTCCGGCGTGTAGCAGGGGAGGTGGCCGCCGGCGGTCAGCAGGTCCTGGCCGGCGCCGCGGAGCGTGAAGTCCAGGAAACCGGCGGCGAGCGAGTCCGCGGGCGGCAGACCGTAGGTGTACGCGTACTCGATCTCGGTGAACGGGTAGCTGGAGTCGGCCACGGCCTGCGGCGTGGGCGCGTGCCCGTCGATGGTCAGGGTGCGCACTCCCGCGGAGGTGGTGGCGGCGCCCAGTTCGCTGTAGCCGATGGCGCCCGGCAGCCGGGCGACGGTCCGGAGGACCTCGCCGGTGCTGTCGAGTTCGCAGCGGATCACCTTGTCGGAGGGGGAGTTCCTGTGCCGGCAGTCGCGTGAGGTGAAGGCCGGCTCGCCCCGGCCGCCGAGTATGCGGCTGCGGAAGATGTCCCGGGTGCCCGAGTCGGCGCTGCGGCTGACGAGGAGGACGGGCAGGTCGGGGCCGCCGAGCTGGTCCCAGTTGGTGATGTCGCCGCGGTAGATCGCCCGGATCTGGCCGGTGGTCAGGTTCCTGACCGGCACGTCGTCGTCGACCACGAGCGCGAAGGCGATGACGGCGACGCGGTGGTCCCGCAGGTTCGGGTAACCGCCGTCCGGCGCGGGGCCGTCGGACATGGCGATCACGGCCGGCGCGGCGCCCTTGCCGGCCGCCGCGCCCTCCTCCGACAACTGGCGCACGCCCTGCTCGCTGCCCTGCGCGGCCACCGTGACCGTGGAGTGCGGGCACTCGGACTGGTACTCGTGCGCGATCCGGTCCATGGCGGGGGCGAACGCCGTGGAACCGGTGACCGTGAGGTGCCCGGTCGCGCAGCCCATCGGCAGCGGGGTGTCCTTGCCCACGATGATGATGCCCGCCAGTACGGTGACGCAGACGGTCAGCATGAGGGTGATCAGGCGGCTGGGCCGGCTGAACAGCGGCGGCTTCTCGTCCATCGGGACCGAGCGGTTGGGCTTCACCCGGCCGCCCGCGATCCCGCCGGTGATCTCGACCCTGGAGCGGACCGGACCGCCGGTGAGCCGGATCAGCAACTTGTAGTGCTCACCCGGGTTGAGCGGCACGCGCGGCAGGAAGACCTTGTTCCCCTGGTGGCGTACGCCCGTCGCGTCCGCGGACAGCCTGAAGTGCTCGATCAGGCCGCTGGGATCGGGCTGGGTGACCGCGGCGCTCTGCACGTGCCGGCCGGCGAACCGGACGGTGAGGCCCGGCTGTTCGTCGCGGTCGGTGTAGTCGCTCTGCCGGATGTCCTCCGCGCCGTCGTTCTCGATGCGCAGCAGGACCAGCGTGGCGTCGGGCATCCGGGGCAGCGCGTTGAACAGTTCGTTGTCGCTGTCGACCGCTATGTCCATCTGCACGCGGTAGCCGATGCTCTTGCCGCGGACCAGGCGTTCGTACCAGACCACGCCGATCGACACCCCAACGCCGATCAGCGCGGTGACCAGCGCCACGATGTTGTCGGCGCTCAAGTAGTCGCCCATGGTCGGCTCGTCCCCCCGTGACGGCAGTGCTGGTGTACGGCGTCGGCCCGCGCCGGCGGTGGGCCGGCGCGGGCCCAGGCGGGCGAGGTCAGCCCGCCGGCTGGTAGTGCTGGAGGTAGAGGAAGATCGACTTCCAGCCGGACCCCACGTTCAGGACGTGCAGTTGGCCGCCGCTCGGGCCGAGGTCCAGCGCCGCGATGCCCTCGACCTCGTCGTCGGGCTGGACGTCCTGCGAGAAGGCGCGGGTGACCGCACCGGTCGACGGGTCGATCCCGTACACCGCTTTGTCGCCGTCGCCGTCCACCGAGGCGTAGAGCACGCCGTTCAGCATGGCCGCGCCCTGGATTCGGCTGAGCGGCCGCGACAGCCGGACGGTCCGGGCGACCGGCAGCGCCGCCCCGGCCGGCAGGGACAGCAGGTCGGCGAGCCGGTAGGCGACCAACTCGTCGGTGCCCAGGGCCGCGTCCTGGTTCCACGCCGCGGTGTAGACGAGCCCGGCCGCCGCGTCGACGGCCACCCACGGCACGCCGCCGGGCAGCAGCGCCAGCGGCAACTGGACGTATCGCCCGGTCCAGCTCAGGTCGCCGGTGTTGTACAGCGCCAGCAGCGGGTGCTGGTAGTCGCTGCCGTCCTCCAGCGGGGCGATCACGTATCCGCCGTAGACGTCGATGTCACCGATGTGGTCGGAGCCGTAGGGGCCGCTCAACGCGGCGGGGATCGCCAGGGCGTTGGAGGCGGTCTCCTGGTTCCCGCCGACCGTCGCCTTGTCCAGGCTGTAGGTGCCCGAGTAGTAGAAGAACGTGCCGTCGGTCGCGATGCCCTGCCCGCGCTCCAGCGCGGTGATCCCGGTCCAGGTGGAGTAGTCCGGGAGTCTGGTCCATGTGGTCGCGTACGCCGCCTGCGGCAGCAGCAGCGCCATCGCGGCGGCGACCGCCGCGGCCGCACCTCCCGCATACCGGAGTTTCATCAGCTCGGACCTCCAAGTCGCCCTGTGACACGTCCTGTTGCTCGCCGGCGCCATTCATTTCAGCAGCGCGCGGGTGAGCGGCACACCGGTCGCAGATGAACTCTGACCGACGGGAGCGGGGCGGCGGGCGGAGGGAGCGGGAGGAGTGGGCGGGGCGCGAGGCGTACCGGGCCGCTCCGCGTCATGGAGCCGCCCGCGTACGAGGCCGCTCGGCGAGCGGCGACGTACGCGGGCGGCCGTGGAGGTGGCGGCCCCGGGGCGGTCAGCGCGCGGCGGCGAGGCCCTTCCGGAGCTCCTCGACGTTCATCACCGGCTGGATCTCGATCCGTGCGCCGAGTTCCTCGAAGAGCGGCTCGACGATGCCGGGCAGCTGCGAGCTGTCCTGCATGTCGAAGACGAAGAGGGAGCACCGCTCGCCCTCGCGGGCGAAGAAGTAGGCCGCCTCGGGCTTGAGTTGCTCCGCCAGCGACTGCATGAGCTTTTCCATGGCGCCGTTCTTGATCGCCTTGTTGGCGACCTGGGTGTCCATTCGGGCACTCAGCATGACCCTCATCGCACGGGCTCCTTCCGCTCGCCGTGACCGGCGCGGTTCGGCCCCGCGCTCATCGGTACCGGGGTGACGTCCCGCTCATCGTCACCACGGCCCCCCGGCGCGGCAACATCTCACCCCCCATTCGGGCCGGAGGCGGGGCCGGGCAGGCCGGAGGCCGGATCGAACGCGCACGCGGGCACGCGGGCGGGTCGGGCCGGGGGTGCGTTCACGCCCGAGGCTCACGCCCGACGCTCACGCGCGGTGGACGTTCAGCACCACGACGCCGGCGATGATCAAGGCGATGCCCGTCCACTGGGGCCACCCCAGCGCCTCGTTGAAGGCCGCCGCTCCGATGGCCGCCACCGCCGCGGTGCCGGCCCCCGACCAGACGGCGTAGGCGACGGACACCGGTATCCGGGTCAGTGCCCGCCCCAGCAGGACGAACGAGACCACGTAGCCGATCACCACGCCGACGGTGGGCAGCAACCGCGTGTAGCCGTCGGTGAGTTTCAGGCAGCTGGTGGCGCAGACCTCGCAGGCGATGGCGAGGGCGAGCAGCAGGTAGGGCAACGTGACTCCCGGGGAGCTGGTCGGGCCCGGCGGCGGGCGGCGGGTGCGGCGGGGATCAGACCCCGGCGGCGTCGAGCGAGGAGAGCAGCGCCAGGTCGACCTCCTCCAGACTCCCGACCACCAGGACGCCGGCCCCCGGCGCGAGCGGCACCGTGGACGGTACCGCCACCACCCGGCAGCCGGCCGCCCGCGCGGAGGCCAGGCCGGGCGGGCTGTCCTCCACCGCGACGCAGGTCCGGGGCGGCACCCCGAGCCGGGCCGCCGCGGCGAGATACGGTCCCGGGTCGGGCTTGGGGCGGGCGGTGTCCTCGGCCGCCACGGTCAGCGCGAACCAGTCCGCCCCCAGCGTCCGCAGCACCAGGTCGACCACCCGCCGGGGGGACGCCGTGACCAGGGCGGCGGGCACCGCGGCGTCCCGCAGTTCCGCCAGCAGCCGCAGCGCGCCCGGCCGCGGCCGTACGTCGCCGGCCACGCGTGCGGCGAAGGCGTCGTCGAGTTCCGCGGCGATCCTCGCCTCGGTGACGGCCGGCCCGACGACGCGGTGGAGGTACCCGGCGGTGTGCCCGACCGGGCGGCCGACCACCTCCGGCAGGTCGGCGTCGGTCAACCGGTACCCGAGCCGGTCGGCGATCTCGGTGACGGCCCGCCACCACAGGTGCTCGGTGTCGACGAGGGTGCCGTCCATGTCGAACAGGACGGCGGCGGGACGGAGCCGGACGGTACGGGAGTGCACGAATGCCCTTCCTGGAGGGGGAGTTCGGAGTCGGCCGGGAGCGGGTCAGGCGGTCCGGCGGTCCACCAGCACGGGACGCTCGGGCAGGGTGAGCGCGGCCGGCGAGCCCAGCGGCAAGGCGGCGGCGCGCTCGGTGGGCACGTCGGCCTTGACCTCGGTGCCGTCCGGGAGGCGCACGGTGACCCGGGTGACCGCGCCGAGGAAGGAGGCGGCGACCACCAGCGCGGCCCCGCGCGGATCGGCGGTGACCCGCACGGCCTCGGGCCGTACCAGGGCGTCCAGTTCGCCGTCGGAGGGCAGCTCGCCCTGCACCGGCAGCCGTGCGCCCAGCACCTCGACCTGGGGGCCGCCGCCGGCCCTGGCCGCGGGGATGCGGCTCATGGTGCCGACGAACTCCGCGACGAACGCGGTGGCCGGGCGGGCGTACAACTCCGCGGGGGACGCGACCTGTTCGAGCCGCCCGGCGCGCAGGACGGCCACCCGGTCGGCCATCGACAGCGCCTCCTCCTGGTCGTGGGTGACGAACAACGTGGTGATCCCCAGGTCGAGTTGGAGTCGGCGGATCTCCTCGCGCAGCGCCAGCCTGACCTTGGCGTCGAGAGCGGACAGCGGCTCGTCGAGCAGCAGTACGCGCGGTTCCAGCGCCAGCGCGCGGGCCAGCGCGACCCGCTGCTGCTGCCCGCCGGACAGCTGGTGCGGGTAGCGCCCCGCGAGGTCGGCCAGGCCCACCAGGTCCAGCAACTCACCTGCCCGGCCGCGCTGTTCGGCCTTGCCGGCGCCCCGCATCCGCAGCCCGAAGGCGACGTTCCCGGCGGCGGTCAGGTGCGGGAAGAGGCTGTAGGACTGGAACACCATGCCCGCGCCGCGCCGATGGGCGGGCACGCCGGTGATGTCCTCGCCGTCGACGAGCACGTCGCCGGCGTCCGGATGCTCGAAACCGGCCACCATGCGCAGCGCGGTGGTCTTGCCGCAGCCGGACGGGCCGAGCAGCGCCAGCAGTTCGCCCGGCCCGGCGGACAGGTCCAGCCCGTCCAGCGCCACCGTGCTCCCGAACGTACGGCGCAGGCCGCGGAGTTCGACGGTGGCGCCGCCGGTTCCCGGCGCGTGCGCGGCGGCCTGGGCGGCCGCGGTGGTGGCGGTCATGAGTTCTCCTCGGCGGTGGGGGTCGGTGCGGTGCGGGCGCCGCGGGGGCCGCGATCGCTCCGCTTGCTGCGGGAGGTACGGGTGTCGCGGCTGCCGGCGGAGGTACGGGCCGATCGGCCGCGCCCGGCGGCGGCGAGCACCAGCAGCAGCACCCAGGTGAGGACCAGGCTGAGCACCGAGACCGACACCGACATCTGCGCGTTGCTGCCGCCGAGGGAGACGATCCACACCGCGAACGGCCGGAAGCCGAGGATCGAGGCGACGGTGTACTCGCCCAGCACCAGGGCCAGCGTGAGGAAGCAGGTGTTCAGCAGGGCGCCGCGCAGGTTCGGCAGCACCACCTGGAGGACGGCGCGCGGCCAGTTCGCCCCGCAGTTGCGGGCGGCCTCGACCAGGGTGGTGAGGTCGACCGCGCGCAGCCCGGCGTCCAGCGTCCGGTACGCCAGCGGCAGGGCCATCAGTACGTAGGCGAGCAGCAGGACCACCGGAAAGCCGGGGTTCTGCACGGCGTTGAAGGTCTGGAAGAGCGGGGTGTCGGCGAAGTCGTCGGGACCCCACTGCAACACCGAGCTGATGCCCGCCGTCAGCGCCACCGCGGGCACCACCAGCGGCAGCGAGCAGAGCACCTCCACCAGCACCCGCAGCCGGGGAGCGGTCAGGCGCACGGCGATCAGCGCGGGCACGAGCAGCAGCAGGGTCACCGCGGTGGTGGCCGCGGCCAGCTCCAGGGTCAGCCGCAGGCTGCTCCCGAAGCCCTCGGCGCCGAGTATCCCGCGGTAGGAGCCGAAGGTCAGGCCCTGGCCGGGGACGTCCACGGTGAAGAGCACCGAGAAGACCATGGGGCCGAGGAAGTACAGCGCGGCGACGAGGCCGACGACCCCGCGCCACAGCCGGGGCCGGCGGCGGCCGCCGGGTGCCCGCGCGGGCCGGGCGGCGCCGGTGGCCGGCGGGGTCAGTGCAGCCATCGTGCGCTCCTGCGCTGGAGGGGGATGTACAGGGCCATCACCGCGCCCGCGATCACGATCATGTCCAGGCTCAGCGCGAGGGCCACGTTGCCCTGCCCGGCCAGCACGTTGCCGGACAGCGCGTTGGCGATCTGCAGGGTGATCAGCGGCACGGAACTGCCGACGATCGCGGCCGCGGTGGCGTAGGCGGCGAAGGCGCTGCCGAAGAGCAGGACGAAGCCGCCCGTCAGGGAGGGGGCGAGGACCGGCAGGGCGACGTGCAGCCAGTACTGGCGGCTGGTGGCGCCGCTGTTCTGTGCCGCCTCGCGCCACTGGGCCCGCAGGCCGTCCAGCGCGGGGGTGATGGTGAGCACCATCAGCGGCACGAGGAAGTACAGGTAGACGACGCTCAGCCCGGTGAAGGAGTACAGGCTCCAGCCGTGCCCGCCCAGGTTCAGGGCGCGGGTCAGCTCGCCGGAGTTGCCGAGGGTGGCGACGAAGGCGAAGGCGAGCGGCACGCCGCCGAAGTTGGCCAGCACGCCGGAGGCGGCGAGCACGCCTTCCCGCAGCGCGCGGAAGCGCGACGTCACGACGGCGTGCGCGAGCGGCAGGCCGGCCAGCACGCCGACGGCCGCGGTCAGGGCGGAGAGCTTGACGCTGCCCCACAGCGCGGTGAGGTAGGCGCCGTGCACCGACTGGCTGAGGTTGTCCGTGGTCCAGTGCCGGCCGCCGGGCGTGCCGGCCGACGTCCTGAAGGCGTTGGTGACGATCGCGAAGGCCGGCAGCCCGAAGACCACCAGGACGAAGACGATCAGCGGCAGGACGGCGAGCCATCCGGCGGCGCGCGGCCGGCGGCGGGGGCCGGCCTTCCGGGAGGACTCCTTGCGGGAGGCGGCCTTGCGGAAAGTGGCCTTGCCGAAAGTGGCCTTGCGGGAGGTGGCCTTGCGGGGGGTGGGGGCGGCAGCGGTCCCGGCGCCGCCGGCCTCCTGAGCGGAGGAGCCGGCGGCGGGGGACGGCGTCGCGGCGCGAGCCGTGGTCATGGTGCCGGTCAGCTCACGGCCTTGGCCCAGCCGGCGAGCACGGTCTTCTGCGCCGCGTCGACCTGGGCCGTGGTCGGGAACCGCGGGCTGCCGGAGACCGCCGGGAGCTTCGCGGCGGCGGCCTTGTCCACGGTGCCCTTCTGCGTCATGGCCGGCAGCTCCGCCGGGCGGGAGTAGCCCCGCAGCCACAGGTTCTGTCCCTCGCTGCTGTAGAGGAACTCCTCCCACAGCCGGGCGGCCGCCGGATGCGGGGCGTACTTGTTGATCGCCTGGCTGTAGAACTGGGCGTACTGGCCGTCGGCCGGCACGGCCACCCGCCAGTCCAGGCCCTTGCCCGCGAACTCCTTGGCGTAGCCGGCGTTGAGGTAGTCCCAGTCGATGCTGATCGGCGTCTCGCCCTTCTCGACCGTCGCCGGCGTGGACTCCACCGGGTTGAAGTTGCCGTTCGCCTTCAGCTTGTGGAAGAAGTCCAGGCCGGGCTGGATGTCGTCCAGCGAGCCGCCGTTGGCCAGCGCGGCCGCGTAGACGCCGCCGAACGCCGAACCCGACTTGGTGGGGTCGCCGTTCATCGCGACCTTGCCCTTGTACTGCGGCTTGAGCAGGTCGGCGAAGGTGGTCGGGCACTCCTTGACCGCCTTGGCGTCGCACCCGATGGACACGTAGCCGCCGTAGTCGTCGTAGCGCAGGCCGCCCGGGTCCTTCTGGGCGGCGGGGATGTCGTCCCACGAGGCGACCTTGTACGGCGCGAGGATGCCCTGCGAGGCGGCCTTCAGCGCGAAGGAGTTGCCCAGGTCGACCACGTCGGGGGCGCGGCCCTGGCCCTTGCGCGAGGTGATCGCGGTGATCTCGTCCTGGCTGGCGCCGTCCGGGTTCTCGTCGGAGACCTTGATCCCGTACTTCTTCTCGAAGGCGCTGATGACGGCGCCGTAGTTGGCCCAGTCCGGGGGAAGCGCGATGGCGTTGAGCGTTCCCTCCTTCTTGGCGGCGGCGACCAGGGCGGGCATGCCGCCGAAGTCCGCCGCGGACGCGGCGGTCGCCGCGCTCTTGCCGCTGCCGCCCGCGGAGGCCGCGGTGCCTGAGGCGGAGCCGCACCCGGTCAGGGCGAGCGCCGCGGCGGTGAGCCCGGCGGCCATGGCGGCAACGCGGACACGAGGGACTGTCACGGGATTCCTCCTGGGGAGCGGCGCGCGGAGGGCGGGTCGGATGACCGCCGACGGAACGAACGCCGAGGTTGGCTGTACAACTTTCGCCAGTACGCCCGACGCCCGTGTCCGGCGGGTGAACGGCACGGCGACGGCCGGGAGACGGTGGCGAAATGTCGGCGTCCGGCCGGCGCCGGCGGTCCGTCGCGGGGGACGCCTGGTGACGGAGAGCAGATAGGGTCCAGCGGAGCGGAAGGGCTCGACCGTGGCGCGGTGACGAGGAGCGACGTTGCAAGGTGACAGCGCGGTGCCGGCGAAGGGCACGCTCTATCGCAAGGTCGCGGCCGACCTCCGCGAGGCGATCGCCGCCGGCGAGTACGGATCGGGCGGCAAGCTCCCCGCCGAGAGCGCGCTGGCGGAGCGGTACGGCGTCTCCCGCGGCACCATCCGGCAGGCCCTCGGGTCGCTGCGCGCCGACGGCCTGGTCACCTCCCGCCGCGGCACCCGGCGGGTGGTGCTCGCCACGACGCGCGTGCAGAGCTTCGCGGAGCTGGTCAGCTTCACCAGCTGGGCGCGCTCGGTGGGCGAGGAGCCCGGCGGGCGGGTGGAGCGGATCGAGCGGCGGGCCGCCGACGCGCGGGAGAGGGAGCAACTGCGCCTGGAACCGGGCGCGGAGGTCGTCGTCGTGCTGCGGGTGCGGACGCTGTCCGGCCGCCCGGTGATGGTCGAACGCAGCGTCTACCCGGTGTGGGTGGGGGAGTTGGTGGCCCGCATTCCCACCGACGCGGTCTCGCACACCGAACCGCTCCAGGAGCAGGGGGTGGTGTTCGCCGACGCCGACCACACCATCGACCTCGTGCTCGCCGACACCGACGACGCCCGGCTGCTGGAATGCGGCGAGGGGCAGGCGCTGCTGCGCGAGCGCCGCCGCTCCACCGACCCGGTCGGGGCGCCCGTCGAGTGGTCGGAGGACCGCTACCTCCCCGGGACCGTCGCGTTCACGGTGCACAACTCGATAGCCGCGTCGGCGCTCGGCCGTCGCCACCGCCGTACGCCCTGACCCCGCCGGGCCGTACGCCCCGACCCCGGCGCGGCGCCCCCCGTGGCCAGGGCGCTACCCGTGCAGCAGCGAGGTGAGCAGCGGCAGGAAGTGGCCGAACTCCGGTGTGGCGGCGCCTGGTTCCTTGGCCTGCTCGTCCCAGCGGCGTACGGCCACCGCGTCGGCCGCGTACGGACGGCGGGCGAAGGCGGCGGCCTGCGCGTCGGTCATGGGGCCGCCCTGGAGCCGCAGGGTGTGCTCGGAGGCGGCGGACAGGCCCTCCCGGTAGCCCGGCTCCACCGTGCACAGGTACCGCTTCGCGGCGACGTGCAGCCGTACCGGTTCGGTGACTTCGGGGCCGAACCAGCGGGCGAGGAAGTCGGCGCCGGTGTGGCTGTGCCGGGTGTCGCCGTACTCCGTGACGTCGGCGTCGGCGTCCGCTCCCGCTTCGGCGCCCGTCGCGTGCTCGCCGAAGTGGCCGACGTCGTGCAGCAGGGCCGCCGCCACCAGGTGCGGCGGGGCGCCCGCGGCTTCGGCCAGCGCGCCCGCCTGGAGCATGTGCGCGGCCATGGTGACCTCCTCGCCCAGGTACTCCGCCGCCCCGGCCCCGTCGAAGAGCTCGGCCAGCAAGGCGGGCGAATCCGCCCGGCGCAGTACGGCGAGGCAGCTCGCCGGCCCGTCCAGGTCGGCGTACGCGCCTTGCAGGTGCCGGGAGCCGTCCTGCGCGAACGCGGTACGGGCGTGCAGCAGGCGGGTGTTGTCGAAGACCAGGCAGTCGCCCGGGGCCAGCCGGAAGTCCAGTTGCAGGCCGGGCCGGAGCAGGAGTTCGCCGAAGGCGCGGTAGGCGGCGTAGAACGCGTCCAGCTCCGCCGCGGGGAGTCGTACCGTGCCGAACGACCGGTTGTTGAAACGGACTTCGCGAATCCGTCCGCGCGCGTCCACCTCGATCAGCGGGCGGTCCGCGCGCAGTTCGGTGCGGTCGTCGCGGAAGACGAACGGGACGGGCGTACCGGTCAGCACCGCGAACGCCTCGGGGTCCTCCGCCCGCAGCAGCGCCGCCGCGTGGAAGCCGTCGACGAGCCCGGAGTCGCCGCCGGACGCGGAGTTCTCCAGGCAGTGCAGCAACTGCACGGTGGGGACCGGGTCGCGGTAGGGGTTGTCCGTGTGCGGGGTGATCCGCGCCGAGGTGAAGGCGAGGTTGTTGGGGTCCGGCTCGACCCTGACGTCGAAGAGCCGGCCGTAGTTGGTCTGCCGGACGTGGCCGAAGGTCTCGGCGACCGCCAGTACCTGGCCCTCCCGCACCGGCACCCCGCGCAGCAGGGCGAAGCCCAGCCGCTGCAACGCTTCGAGCACGCGGGCGCGCCGGGCCGGGTCGGCGAGGTAGTCGTCCCAGGCCGCCTCCGGCAGGCGCCCCGCCAGATCCGCCGCGCTCCACAGCTCCTTCCCCGTCTCGGTGCGCCGGTCGCCGGTGAGGGGGGAGTCCGCGGGGCGGTGGGCGTCCAGCCAGCCGACGGTGAAGCGGGACCGGTGGCCGTCCGGTGCCCATCCGACCTCTACGCAGGGCGAGTCGGGGCCCGGCTCCACCACCTCCTCGACGGCGAGTCCCCGCGGCAGATCGGTGATCTGGAAGAGCTTCTGGCCGGTGCGCGGATCGCGGCACTCGGGGCACGGGCAGTTGTCCCGCAGCCAGGCCGCCGGCAGGGCCCTGATCCGTGCGGACAGGTGACGAGTGGCAGGTACGACCGCTGGTTGCGCCGCCATGCTGTTCCCCTCGGTGGGTCGGGTCGGTCAAGTTGTACAGCCAACTTTGCCGAGCCAGGGTGAGCGGCAGGCGATCTGCGGGTGACGAGAAGGCGACCGGGCGCGGATACGCGCGCGACCCGTCGCGACGGTCCCCGGCGTCGCGCGGCGGATCACCGGCAGCCGGAACAGGTGGGTGGGCGCGGCCGGTGGTCGCTCGTACGGGCCGTGATCCTCGCCTACGACATCGGCCTCGTCACAGGACGGTGAACGCCTCCTCGACCCTCCTCGACCCCCTCCTCGATCTCCCGGTCACTCCGGACGGTCGCCGGCGATGACGACGCGCTCCATCAGACGGTGCTGCGGGAAGTAGTCGTTGACCCCGTAGTGAACGGTGGTCCGGTTGTCCCAGAAGGCCACGGACCCTGCCTCCCAGCGGAAGCGCACCTGGTACTCCGGGTAGGACAGCTGATGGAGCAGGAAGCCGAGAAGTTCTTCGCTCTCGTCGTCGGGGAGACCGACGAGGTGGGAGGTGAACGCGGCATTCACGTAGAGGGACTTGCGACCTGTCTCCGGATGCGTGCGCACCACGGGATGCTCGACCGGAGGCCGGCCGCTCCGCGCGTTGATGCTCCTGAGCAGGACGGCGATGCTGCCGCTCGCCGCGGGAAGCTCGTGGACCGCCCGGAGCCCCTCAAGGCGCTCCTTGACGTCTTGCGGGAGCCCGTCGTAGGCGGCGGCCGTGTCGGCCCACAAGGTGTCACCGCCGAGCGGCGGCAGGTCGACGGCGCGCAGGACGGCGCCGAGCGGCGGTGCCTCGTAGAACGACGCGTCGCTGTGCCAGACGTTCTCACTTCCGGGGTTGTCCCGGTCGTGCTCCAGCCGCGCCACTTCGTCGATTTCGGCCCTGCGCTGGGGGTGGGCCGCCTGGAGTTCCCCCCAGTTGCGGGCGAACGCGGCCTGCTGACGGCCGGTGAGCGTCTGGTCGCGGAAGAAGAGGACCTTCCAGTCGAGGAACGCCCCCCTCAGTTCGGTCAGCGTGTCGGCGTCCACCGGCCGGGCGAGGTCGACCCCGTGGATCTCCGCGCCGATGAGCGGGGACAGCGGCCGGACCTCGAAGGTCGCGTAGCGCCGTCCGGCGCCGTCCGACTCCAGCCTGCGCGGCGCCAGCTCCTGGGACACGACATGCAACCGCCGCCTGTCGGTGACGGCGGGCTGTGATGCGTTCACGGGCATTCCTCCGGAGAGGGAAGAGGGAGAGTGGTGACGGATGCGGGTACACCCTGCGGACGTCCGGCCTGCGCCCCCGCCTCAGGGGGTCGTGCTGTTCAGGATGGAGTTCCTGGCCAGATCCCGGTTGCGCTCGGAATCCGGCTGGAACTTCCTGTTGAGGTAGGCGAAGCCGGTCAGCGAGCAGCGCCGGTTCTCGCCCGCGGTGTGGTCCACCCTCCGGATCGTGTGCAGGGTGTCCGACATCACCATGACCAGGCGGTTGGGCCGCGGCAGTACGGCGACCGGGCTCCGCTCGCACGTGCGCAGGATCTTGTTCACCAGGCCCGCGGAGCCGCTCGCGGTGGTCTCCTCCGGGTCCGGCCCGCCGCCGGCCGCGGGGAGAAGGGTGCGCGGTTCTTGGTCGATCAGCATCAGCTCACCACCCCACGAGATGTCCCACTCGCGGTGCAGATAGACGATGTACTCCCCGCGACGGCCGCGCCCGGCGTCGTTGTGCCAGCCCAGCCGGCTGTTGGCGGGGTACTGCCAGAACGTGAAGGTGAGCCGGTCCCAGTCGGTACCGGCCGCGCCGAACAGCCCGGTCTCGGTGCGCACGGCCTGGGTGACGCGGGTGAACACCGCGGGCCGTCCACTGCTCCCGGTCTCGCCGATGGACGCGGGGAAGTGCGTGCCCCGGGTCCGGTGGGCCGGGCCGTCGAGTTCGGCGGAGATCACGCTTCCGGTCTCGCCCAGCGCCGAGCGCTCCATCAGCTCCACCGCCTGGTCGAAGACCTCCGGGGGGAGGAAGTCGTCGTACACCACGTAGCGCTCGCCGCGCTCTGTCATTCGCATGGATCGCCCTTCTTCCCGCGCGCATCGTCGTCGATGCCGCGCTCCGGTTCAGCCGCGGTGGCCGTCCGCGGCCGGATCAGGTGGTGCACGTGCTCGCTCCATCCGGCGACCGAGCGGTGCTCCGGGTCCAGCAGCACCTCGTCCGGGAGCTCGATCCCGAACGCGTCCTCCACCTCGGTCGCCAGGCCCATCCAGTCGACGGAGTTGAGTCCCAGCGCCGCGAAGTCGAGCCGGCTGAGCCGCGGGTCATCCGACAGAGCGTCGGCCGGGATTCCGCGGACCCCGCTGCGTTCGAGCCTGGCCGCGACGATCCGGGCCATCGCCTGCGTGGTCTCCCGGGCCCGGTCCCGGTCCGGCGGGGGCCCGCTCATCGTCCCGGCCATTGCGCGTCGATGAGCTTGATGACGTGGGCCCGGTCGACCTTTCCGCCGGCCGTCACGGGCAACTCGTCGCAGTGGACCAGCCGGACGGAGCCCGTGCCGGCCGGGAAGGTCGAACGGCTCCGCTCCACCTGGGCCCGGTCGACGCCCTCGCCCTGCACGACGGCGTACAGGTCCTCGGTCTCACCGGCGGAGCGGACCAGGACGACGGGAACCACCTCGACGACACCGGGTACGTGACGTATCGCGCGGCACAGTCCGTCGAGGTCCACGGTCCGGTCGTTGAGCCGGGCCGAGGGGTGCAGCCGGGACACGAACGTCACCACGCCGTCCCGTCCCCGCCGCACCAGATCGCCGGTGTCCCATCGTGTCCGGGGCGGACCGGCCGCGCCCAGGAAGCCCTCGACCGGCGCGTCCAGCAGCAGGCGCAGCTCGCCTTCGGCTCCCGGGTCCGGTGCCAGCACCGTGACCCCCGGCATGGGGGTGCCGATGGCCCCTTCCGGCAGTCCGGCCGAGCCGATGAAGGTCGGGCCGGTCTCCGAACACCCGTAGTTCCGGGTGAGCCGGATGCCGAACCTCGCGGCGAACCGCTCGTCCAGGTCGCTGCTGACGCGGCTGGCGCCGACCATCGCGATCCGCGGCCCCGCGGACGCGGTCGCCGGCGTGGCGGCGAGCAGGTCGGCCGTCGGGGCCGTGAGCGCCACGACGCTCGCGGCTCCGGCTCGGGCGGCGGCCCGTCGGGCGTGCACGAGGCGGCGCGCGTCGAGCCGGGAGCCGGCCATGAGCGCGGCGAACGCGATGCCCCAGCCGTAGGAGTGCGTCAGCGGTGTCGGCACGTACACGGTGTCGTCGGGGCCGAGCGGGAGCCGTGTGCGGTACCCGGCGGCCTCGTTGAGCACGCTGCCGCAACTGCGCCTGGCGATCCTGGGCGGGCCGGTCGAACCCGATGTCATGTGGAGTACGGCGGTCGAATCCCCTTCCGCCGCGACGTCGGAGCCCGCCGGCCGGCACACGCGCGCCGACGGCGACAGCTCCGCGCCGAGCGGACCGAGCGGCGCGTCCGTCAGGCTCTCGCACAGCAGCGGTACGGAGTCCGTCTGCCAGGCCGCGAGAACGACCGCGAAGAAGTCCTCCGCCCGCTGCTGCGTCACCGCGATCACCGCGCGTTCACCGGCACCCGCGGAGTCCAGCCGCTGGACGTAGTCGTCGACCAGCGGCCGCAGTTCCGCCATCCCGGTGTCGTCGAGACGGCCGCCCGCCTCCGTGACGAGCTCGGCCAGTTCGCGCCGCGTCGCCGGTGCGCCGGGGGCGGTCATCGGACGGCCTCCGCCACATCGCGGTCCGGCTCCGCGTCACTGGGGTCCGGCTGGGGGCCCCGGCCCGCGATCGGGCCCAGGGCCAGCGCGCAGGCGACGAAGAGTCCCGCCATCACCAGCCATGCGGCGGTGTGCCGGTCGGCGGCCAGCCAGCCGAACAGTGCGGGCGCGACCAGCATGCTGACGTCCAGCCCCATGTTGTAGACGCCCTGGTATTCCCCCACGGACTCGGCGGGCGCGAGCGTGTAGACGAGTTCCCAGGACGCGGCGGAGTACAGCACTTCGCCGCCGGCCACCAGCAGACCCAGCAGGATGATCGCCGCCACCTTGGGCCCGGTGCCGTGCACGGCACCGGCGGCCGCGAACATCGCGAGGCCCGCGCCCAGCAGGATGCCGCCGCGTCGCCCGGCCCGCACCGCGGCGACCGCGCCGCTCAGGTTCTTGGAGACCGGAACCTGTAGCAGCAGCACGACGCCGATGTTGAGGGCGGAGACGACCGAGACCAGCCACAGCAGTGACGACGCCTGGGCCGAGATCCACAGCGGCAGGGCGACGGAGAACACCGACGAGTAGAGCAGCAGGAACGCGTTGAGCCCCGCCAGACCGAGGAAGCGGCCGTCCCGGTAGACCATGCGGCGTCCCGGCCTGCCCGGTTCGGGTGCCGCGCCCGCACCGGCGCTCTGGCCGCTCGGTGCGTCGGCGGGCCGGGGCTGCGGTGTTCCGCGGGGTGCGGTGGCGACGAGGAAGCCCGCGGTACACAGGGTCAGGGCCTCGACGACGAAGGCGGTCCGGAACAGCGGGCGCGAGTCGAGCGACAGGACGACGCCTCCCAGGCTCAGACCGATGAGCATGGCCGCGTTGCTCACGGTCTTCACCATGGCCCGGTAGCGCACCCGACGGTCGGCGGGTACCTCACGCCGGACGAGCGCGCCCATGACGGCGCCGCTGCCCCGACCGCAGATGAAGAGCAGGCAGATCAGCACGAACGCCGTCCAGGCGTTCACGACCGCGAGCAGCCCGGTGGCGACGGCCATCGTGCAGACCAGCCCGGCATACGTGCGTCGGGCGCTGCCGTTGTCCGCGAGCCGGCCGGCCAGCGGGCCGGACACCATGCCGCACAAGGCCGCCAGGCTCATCGTCACACCGAAGGCGCCCGCGCTCGCGTGGAGTTGCCGCACCAGGTAGACGGCCAGCACCGAGGTGGACATGCCGGTGCCCAGCGACAGGATTCCGAAGGACAGGATCAGCCGCCGTTCGAGGGGCGGTCGCCGTTCTTTCCCAGGCGTCACTCCGCCCCCTCGGGCAGGAAGGCCGACCCTCGGACGGCAAGCCCCATGCTGTCGATCACGGCCCGCACGTGATCCAGACCGACCACGAACCGTTCCTTTCCGTAGATCAGGTACCGCTCCGCGTTGGCGTCGCCGGTGAAATTGCTGGTCATCACGTTCGCTCCGGCGGCCAGACCGAGGGACTGCCCGCCCGAACTGGTCTTCTCCAGGGCGCTGACCGACGGTATGAGAAGGCCCGGATAGCAGACCCGCAGGGTCGCGATGACGTTGAGCGCGAGCTGGAGGTCGCCGGCGGGAGAGAGCATCAGCGGGGTGTCCGGAGCCGGGACGAACGGGCTCACGCTGCACATCTGCACACCCAACTCGCCGACGAGTTCGATGTCGTCGATCACGCTTTCCAGACTCTGCCCGGGGAGGCTGGAGATGAGTCCGGTGCCCACCTTGAATCCCAGGTCCAGCAGGGTCCTTATCCGTTCCAGCCGTGCGTCCAGCTTCTCGTGGCGCATCTGCTCGAAGAGCACGGGATCACTGGTCTCGTGCTTGATGATATAGCTGTTGGCGCCCAACTCCCTTAGTTCCTCGTACTGTCGGCGCGAGAAGTTGCCGAGGTTGAGCAGGATCTCCACCTGGCCGTCCCACATGCGCCGCAGGGCCGGTATGACCTCGCGCAGGGTGGGGAAGAGACTCGGCGTCTCGCCGCCCTGCAGCAGGACGATGTCGATACCCGCGCCGCGGATGTGCTCCGCGCGCTCCAGGATCTGCTGCGGGCTCATGACGAAGCGGTCCAGGTGACCGAGGTTGTCCCGCCGCATCGGGCAGTAGTCGCAGTTCACCCGGCACACGTTGGTGATCTCGATGACCCCGCGAAGGAGCACCGCCCGGTCGAAGTTCTCGTCCCTCAGCCGGCTCGCCTCGGCGAACAGTGCCTCCTGGTCCGCGCCGACGGACCGGAGCGCGTGTCGGACTTCAGATCGTGTCAGCATCGCTGGGGCTTTCTTCCTCCGGATCGTCACGGGGACGCGGCGGCGAACCGGGCACGTCCAGGGTCACGACCGCCTCCGCGGTCAGTGCGGGGTCCCAGTGCCGGCGGTGGGTACGGAACACCGTGTCGACACTGGGACGGAAGCGGACGGTCGAGGTTTCGCCGTTGACCACGACGCGGACCTGCTGCCCGGCGTCGAGCCGATCACTCGTCAGGTAGAGCCGGACCTGCTCCGCGCCTTCGGCCCGCAGGTCGTACGCGTCGTCGTCGGTGCGCTCCGCGGTCACCTCGGCGCCCGCCGGGTCGACACCCGACAGGGCGACCCAGTGGGCCCTGCCGTGCCGGTCGTCGAGGGCGCGGTGGCGCACGCGTGCCACATCCGGTTCCCGCCGGCGGTCCCTCAACCAGGCCGACAGGCTCGCGACCAGCTCGCCGTCGTCCTCGAAGTGCAGCGAACCGAGCGGATGGTCGCCGTCCGGTACCTCGACGTAGGTCAGCGCCTGGTGGCCGGCCTCGCGCAGTTGCGTCACGGAGGTCCGGTCGAACTGCGGGGGGATGCGCTTGTCCTGGGCGCCGTGGATGACGAACAGCGGTAGCGGCAGCACGTTGTCCAGCAGGAAGCGGGTGCGCCGGTCGCTGCCGAACGCTTCCCACATCGACAGGGCGCCGTTGATCGGCACCGCCGCCGCCAACCGCGGCCACCCCCGCATGGCGAGGTTCCAGCACGCCAGCCCGCCCATGGACACGCCGGCCAGCACGATACGGTCCGGGTCCGCGTCGAGGTGCTCCAGAGCCCAACGCAGGGCCGCCACCGGGAAGTCGTCGTCGCGGCCGCTCCACCGCGGATGGCGGAAGTGCTTGGCGAAGACGCCGCTCACGTCCAGCTTCCCCACGACGTCGTCGAGCAGTTGCGCGTCCGGGCAGAGCAGCACCATGCCCAGCCGTTCGCTGATGCCGACGAAGGACGGCAGCATCCTGGCCCCGGTGTTCGCGGCGCCGTGCAGCACGATCAGGGCCGGCGGGTGAGGGCCCGCCGACTCGGGCACGTGCACCACCATGGTGGTGGTCCGCGCACCGAGGCAGAGCTCGACCGTCGAGGTGCCGGGCACCGGCGCCCGGTCCGTGCCCAACCGGCGAAGTGCCCTGCGGAGGTTGGCGGCGCCCAGGCGCATGCCCTCCTCCATGGGCGGCGGCCGATCCCCCACCGGCACCAGGGGGTTCGGCCACGACCGCATGGAACTCACAGGGTGGCTCCGAGCCGGGTGAGCCGGGCGATCTCGGTGTCGACGGCCGGGTCGAGGCGCTCTCCGGTCAGGGCGAACACGACCCTGGCCCGTTGCAGGATGCCGATCGCGCTGCCCACCAGCGGCACTGAGCAGAGCTCCCGGGGCAGCGCGATGGGTTTCACCAGCGGCTCCACGCTCGGCTCCACGGAACGGAAGGTCTCGACCGCCAGGCGGCGCAGGACGTCCGCGCACACCCGCTTGGCGACGGCGCAGGAGTACCGGTCCAGCTTGGTGAGGCTGCCGGTGGCCTGGATGTTGCGTGACGGGCACCCGCTGTCGCAGATGTCGCGCGCGTAGCAGGTCTGGCAGGACTGATGCTGGGACGGCAGCGCCGCCTGCCCGATCTGGTCCTTGCGCAGCAGGTCCACGAAGACCACGTTGCGGTCGGTGGCCTGCCCGACGTTGTGGCCGTACTGCTTGTTGCGGGCGGGGTCCTGCATCTCGGGGCACATGATCAGCTCGCCGGTGGCGTTGAGCACGTGGTAGGAGTCCCCGCTGCTCATCGGTCCGCAGTAGGAGCGGGGCGGGCTGGACAGCAGGTGCTGGAAGGCGTAACTGAAGACGCTGGCGTCGATGCCCCGAGCGACGTCCATGGCGCGCAGCAGGTTCTCCGCGTAGTCCTCGGCCGAGGGTTCGGAGTAGCGGGACAGCCGTCCCGGCGTCGTGGTCCCGACCGGTCCGACCGGCTCGAAGTGGACGAAGTTGGCGCCGAGGTCGGCGAAGAACCCTACCGTCTCTCCCATGTGGTGCACGGTCTCGCCGGTGACCGTGGACCGCACGCGGTAGGGGACACCGGCTTCCGCGAGGAACCTGATGGTGTCCATGGTCTGGCCGACGTTGTGGCGCTTGCCGTAGATCCGCTGCTCGCCCTGGCGTTCCGGCGCCGCGTCCATCGACACGGTCAGCGTGAAACGGTGGTCCACCAGGTACTGGAGCACCGGGAGGGGCGCGGTGCCGTTGGTGACCATCGTGAAGTAGGGAGTGACGTTCTTGGCCGCGCACGCCCGTTCGGTGTGCTCGACCACCTTCTCGATGTCGCTGATGGCCAGGGTGGGTTCCCCACCGAAGAAGTTGACCCCGAACAGCTTGTTCTGCGGACCGGGTCGACGCTCCAGGGTGTGGTCGACGATGGCCAGCATGCGGTCCGCTTCCAGACTCGCGGTGCTGTGGCCCACTTCGCTGAAGCAGTACACGCAGCTGAGGTTGCACCGGTGGCCGACCACCAGGGTGACGCCCCAGGGGTCGGGTTGACGCCTGTAGAGCCGTGAGTCCCGCAGGGAGGGGTAGTCGGCCAGGACCTGACGCCATGGCGCGGCCGCCTCCTGGTCGGCCGGGACACGGATGGCGTGCATGGACCTCGGTATGACGAGATACAGCCACTGGCCGTCGCGTACGGCGGGGTAGTCGTCAAGGAGTTCGGCGACCGCTTTCGATCCGTCCTGGGCGCCTCGCTGAGCGGCTTCGGGAGCCTGTGTTCCCATCGCTTGTCCCTTCTGAGGTCAGAATTCGTATCGGCCGACGTGGACCGGCCGACCGCTCACCCGCCGGCCTTTGCGACCGCCCAGCCACAACATGAGGGTGATGGCCGAAAGCGGCACCGGAATCTCGATCTCCGGCATTTCCCATACGGCGGCGAACGGCGCGAGTTCCGCCAGGAGAGTCGCGACGTCACTCACCGCCGCGCAGGGAAGCGCACCGAGGAGCAGGCGGTCCCGGTCGAGAACCGCCCGCCGGCCGGCGATCGGGGGGCCGCCGGCCAAGGGCGGGATGGGCAGCAGATCCGGCACCAGAGCCTCCCCCGGCGCTTTGACGCGGTCGGGGGAAAGCAGGTCCTCGATCCGCCCGAGCGCAAAGGAGCGTGACGGCGGGCTGTCCCCGGTCCTTTCGCCTTCCGGCAGGGCCGCGAAGGGCAGCGCGAACAGGTGGAGCGGGTCGCCGGCCCGCCGCAGTCGCAAGCGCTCGGCAAGCACGAGTTGGGCCGGGCTGCCTTCGGAGACCCAGGCGGCGATCCCGCGCAGTCCTGCTTGTTGTGCCAGGCGGCGCAGCGCGAACGCAAGACGCAGGGCGTGGTCGCCGCCGCGTGCCTCGGGATGGACGAAGACGCCCTTGAGGAACAGGTAGTCGCCCCAGCGCAGTGAACGATGCACCGCGGCAAGGCTGCCGTCGGGCCGGCGTCGTCCCATCCACCGGTAGCGGTCGTGGTCGGACAGTTCCGCGTGGAGGATCGCGTCGGTGAATCGGTGCCCGGCCACCAGGTCGGCAACGTCCCGCAGGTCGGCGGGGCCGAGGACCTGCACATCCTCCGGCGACCGTGGAAGCGCGGACCCGGACGCGGTATCAAGCATCCGCGGGCCTCCGGGTCAGTGCCAGATAGGGGAATCCGGTCGGCGCGATTTCGGCCGATTCCTCGGGATAGGGAACCTTGGTCATCTTCTTGCTGGCGATGTTGCCGACCATGATGTGCAACAGCCGTTCGTTGGGAAGGAACTGGCCGTCGAAGTACTTGATCACCCAGCCGAACAGGTCGGGGTCCAGCGGGTAGAAAGTCGGTTCGACGAGGTCGTCGTCCGGAATTCCGACCTGGCGGGCCAGGGCGGTGGCCGGAAGGACCCGGAAACCGATGTTCAGCACCGGCTCCCCGGTGCGCAGGTGCGCGTTCACGTATTCGGCCGATGCGCGGACCGTTTCCTCGGTCTCGCCGGGACCGCCGAAGACCAGATTGACGCGGGTCTTGAGGTCGTGTGCGCGGCAGCGCTCGATGAACCGGGTGACGTGCCGGGTGTCGAAACGCTTGCCCAGTCGCCCCATCATGGCGACGTCCAGGCTGTCCGGGGAGATCAGGACCGATTCGACGTTGCTGGCGGCGACCAGCTCGGCGAATTCGTCGTCGAACGGCCGCGGTGCGAAGTAACCGGTCCAGGTGAGGCCGGGCAGTTTGAGGTCGGCGAGCAGGGCGACCACTTGCTTGGCGAATCGGATCTCGCTGTTGAATATGGCGTCGGTGAAGAAGATCCGGCGCACTCCCGCCTCGTATATCCCGCGGATCTCGTGCTCGATCAGGGAGATGGGCTTGAGGTCGCCGAGATTGTCACCGCTGATGTGGGCGTACGGGCAGTACACGCATTCCTGGTAGCAGGTCTTGCGTTTCGTCTCGATCCCGATCATGGCGGTGGAGGAGCCGGCGTAGGCCTGGAGGAGGGCGGCCGGATGATCGAGGCGGTCGGTCAGGAAGCCTTCGTAACGTCCGCCGGTGAGGTTGCGTCCTGAGCCCCGGTACTTCTCCGGATCGGTGGCGATGTCGAGCATGGCCGTCTCGCCCGGGCCCACCACGCCGACATCCAGCCCGAGCCTTTTGAGCAGGGCGCTGCCGAACAGGCTGTAGCCGGGCCCGCCCGCGACCATGACGGGCGCCGCCGAGCCCACCGCCTCGCGGACCCGCTGGATGAACTGCTGGTAGTAGCGGACGAAGCCTTCGCGGGCCAGGTCGATGGGGTCGATGTTCCGGATCGAGAAGCCGATGACGTCCCAGTGCTGCGTGGCCCAGGACAGATCGTCGAAGGCCTGCGGTGTCTCGACGAAGTCCACCAGGAGGGTTTCGTGTCCGGCCAGTTCGAGCGCGGACTGCAGGCAGCGCGCGCCGATAGGGAAGATGGGCTCGTTCCCGGGCATCGGCATACTGGCAAGGTTTACTAGAGCAATGCGCGCCACGATGACGTCCTCCTCAAAGCAGTCACTGGAGCAGCGGGCAGATCGGACACCTGGTCAAGGAAGGGCCAAGCGGCCGAAAGCGCCCGGCCAAAAGAAATTCGGCCGGGCGCCCTAGTCGCTCAGTCGCAGGTAGGCGCCGACACCGCGACGATCACGTCGGGGTGAACCAGTTCCGCGAGTCGGTCGCAGATGAGGTCGAAGCGCTGCGGGTCGCTCTTGATGAACAGTTCGACGCTCGACTTGTCGAGGTGCAGGCCGGCGAGGTCGAGCATGTCGCCAGGGTTCGCGGTGAGCGCGTTTGCGAATTCCTCGTCGTAGCTGAGGCGCCCGATGAGCGCATCGAAGACGATTCCTGCGGAAGTTGTCTGAGTTCCCTCAGCAACAGGAGCTACCATGATCTCAACCTTTCGTCCTGGCGGCAGATTTCCGTCTTGTTGAGTGGCGAAAATCTGCGCAGCGATTTGACCGGTCGAATGCTGGCTATGCCTTCTATAGCCTGTTGCTTGACCACCGTGTTGTCAAGGCTGCCGCGGTTCGCCGTTTTGGAGAGCGCTGCTCTGTCAAACGACACCTGGCGCGCTGAACTGCGGTTTTTGCAATATCATGGGTTTCTTTCTGTGCAATCGACCAATGATCATCCGTGCGTGGATGCAATTGCATTCGGAATTTTTCCTTCCGTATTCCGGCGGCTTGATTCGCGGTTGCGGAGTCGGCGGCCGGGGTCGGCGACTTCGCCCGCGCCGGCGTCACCGCTATGTCATCGTGCTGAATCGACGCAAATGGCCGTGAGCGGACGGGTCGGTATTGTCCGGCTATTACCACGCGAATGCGCTGGAGGTCTGTCGCGCTGCCCGTTCGGGCGTGGGGATCGTGTGCCGCGACGGCTCGTGGTGGATCGGGGTGTCGGTGGCGCTCAACGGAAGGCACCCGCCGCCGCGGCGGTGGGCGACGATCTCGGCGGCGACGGCGACGGCGGTCTCCTCCGGAGTGCGCGCGCCCAGGTCGAGGCCGATCGGCGAGTGCAGGTGGGCGAGTTCGGTGTCGCCGAGGCCCGCTTCCCGCAACCGGTCGAGGCGGTGGCGGTGCGTACGGCGGGAGCCGATCGCGCCGACGTAGCCCAGTGGAAGGCGCAGCGCCCTGGTCAGCAGCGGGACGTCGAACCTCGTGTCGTGCGTCAGGACGCAGACGACGGTGCGGCTGTCCAGGCGCCCGGCGGCGTACTCCGCGTCGAGGTAGCGGTGCGGCCAGTCGGCCACGACCTGATCGGCCGCCGGAAAGCGCCGGGCGGTGACGAAGGTCGGACGCGCGTCGCAAACCGTGACGTGAAAGCCGAGAAACGCCCCGATCCCGGCCACCGCGGCGGCGAAGTCGATGGCCCCGAAGACGAGCATGCGTGGCGCGGGCGCGTAGGACTCCACGAAGAACGTGATGCCGCTCGACTCGTCATGGGGCTCGCAGGGGAGCCCGTCGGGTGCCCTCACCAGGCGGCCGGTGCGTCCGGCGTCGAGCATCGCCCGGGCCTGCGCGGCGACGGCGGTGCCCAGCGCGTCGGAGACACCGCTGTCCGGTCCGGCGCCGACGACGACCGTTCTGCCCAGGAGGTCCGACAGCCCGTCAGGTGCCCTGATGACCCGGGCCACCGCCACCGGTACGCCGCCGATGATGGCGGTCAGGGCCGCGGCGAGGCCGCTCGCGACGGGGGGCCGGGCCGGCGGGAGATGGCGGCCGTCCGCACCGTGGCCGCAGGCGGCGCGGCTTCGGATGTCCGGCGTGGCCGGGTCCGGCAGGACCGGCTGGACGAAGACCTCGATGGTGCCGCCGCAGCTCAGGCCCACGGCGAAGGCGTCCTCATCGCTGTAGCCGTAGCGTTCCAGCACGGGGCGGTTCGAGGCGATCGCCTCGCGGCACGACTCGTACACGGCGCCTTCCACGCATCCGCCGGAGACGCTGCCGACCACGTCGCCTTCGGCGTTCACCGCCAGCGCCGCGCCCGGTTCGCGCGGGGCGCTGCCGCTGACGCCGACCACACTCGCGACCGCGAACGCCTGTCCGCTCGCGTACCACGTGGCGAGTTCCTCCGCGATGTCGCGCACGGCCGCTCACCCTCCTTTTCGTGTCGGTGCGGGCCGGTTCGGGGTGCGGGCCGGTTCGGGGTGCGGGTCCGACCGCTGTGCGGGTCGGACCGGGGTGCGGGTCGGACCGGTGGCGCTCAGAGCGGGACCAACTCGTCCTGGCCGGCGCGCCCGGGCGCCGTCGGTCGACGCCGGGGCATGGAGCGGAGGGCGTAGATGGCGGCCTGGGTGCGGTCGCCCAGTCCCGTCTTGAGGAATATCGCGGTGAGATGGTTCTTGACGGTTTTCTCCGAGATGTTCAGTTCTCTGGAGATGTGCCGATTGCTCATTCCTCCACCGACGAGGTGCAGCACCTCCGTCTGCCGGGGAGTCAGGCAGGGGCCGGCGGCCGCGGTGGAGGAGCCGTTGCCCCGCTTGGCTCCGCGCCCGGTGTCCTCGTCGGCGGGGATGGAGCGGAGGGCGTAGATGGCGGCCTGGGTGCGGTCGCCCAGTCCCGTCTTGAGGAATATCGCGGTGAGATGGTTCTTGACGGTTTTCTCCGAGATGTTCAGTTCTCTGGAGATGTGCCGATTGCTCAGCCCTCCGCCGACGAGGCGCAGCACCTCCGTCTGCCGGGGGGAGAGCTCCTCCTCGCCCGCGCTCCGCGCCGGGTCGCCGGCATGAGATGTTGAATCGTCGGTGGCCTGTCGAGTCATATTTTCATGTCCCTCGCTGTGCGCATCGATAAAGATTCCATCTACAGGTGGAGCGATGAGCGGATGACATTTTTCAGCACGAACAGGCGTGCGTCAACGATGTTCTTCTCCCTCGGCTGGGCCTTGTCGGCTTCTCGCCGGCCGGTTCTGGCCGAAAAGGCATCTGCCATGGATGTCATAGGACCAAAGTCCTATTGATATGGCCCTGCCAAGTGGGTGACGCTTGGTTCACGAGTGCAGTCAGGGGGAGAGGCGATGGAGGCTCGTACTCCTGGCGAGGCTCTTCTGCCCAGCTCAACCCCTGCGTGGGTCGGTTGAAGCGCTTGGGCGTGGCGGGGGTTCGCGCTGATTCGGCGGCGGTGGGATTTGCGGAATCCGTCGTTCCGGACGGCTCATGCCGCGACGGTCGGAACATTTCGGAGCAGCTGAGGTTCCCACAAGAGCGCCCGTATCCGCGCGGGTGCCTGGAGCGCCGAGAGGATCGCGATAAATGAGCCTGAATTCGGGTGGGTCGGAATCCGCGGTGTTCCTGAACGGAGAGAGGCTTTCGGCCTTCTCCAGAGAGATCTTCCCGGACCTGGCGAGAGCCGATCAGCGGCGTTGGGCGAATGTCTATCTTCGAGGCATCCTTTCCGCTTCCGGCAAGAAGACGATCCGCAACATCGCGGGTCCGCACTCCTCGCTCTCCGACGTGCAGTCGCTCCGGCAGTTCATCAACCAGAGCACCTGGTCGTGGGAGTCGGTCGCGCGGCGCTGTACCCCGGTGGTCTCCAGCAGGCTGCCGCCGGAACTGTGGGTGCTGGACAGCGTGTTCATCCGGAAGCGCGGTGACGCGTCGGTGGGCGCCGGCCGCTGGTTCGTCCGGCGGTCCGGCCGGACGATGAACGGTCAGATGGGGGTCGCGCTCTTCCTCTCCTCGCAGCGCTCCAGCGTCCCCGTCGACTGGCGGATACTGCTGCGCGGGCGCTGGATGGTCGACCGCGAGCTGCGCAAAGGCGCCGGGGTGCCGGAGGAGTACCGCCTGGAGCACGGCTGGGAGGCGGGCGTCGATCTGCTGGACGCGGCGATCCGCAGAGGCGGTCCGCCCCGGCGCCCGGTGGTCGCGGACTGCACCGGGTGGCCGCGGGCCGAGTGTCTGATCCGGGAACTGGCCAAGCGGGACATCGAGTTCCTGGTCTGCGTCGACGCGTCGGCGCTTCCGGAGGAAGGCCAGATCGCCACCACTCCGGGGAGGGTGACCAGTTCGGTCGTCCAGCTCGCCGATCGCGGCACCGCGCACTCGGCGATCAGGGTCGTGACCCAGCAACCGATCCAGCGCGACGACCCGGCGCGCCACTGGGTGACGAACATCGACCCGTGGGACCTGCGCGTCCTCGGTCTGGCCCTGCCCGTGCTGCGTCGGCACGGCCAGGACGTCGAACGACTCGTCAGCGACTTCGGCGTCCACGATTTCGGCGGACGGTCGTTCGGCGGCTGGCACCGGCACCTGGCACTGGTGTCGGCGGCCTTCGCGTTCTCGGCCCTGGAGAAGCCGGAACCCCCGACCGCCCACCGCGGGGCGGAGCACCGCGGCCACCTGGCCAGGTCCGAGCGCCGGACGCTGCCTGCCCCGCGGGTGCCGGACGCGGTGGCGGTTCCGCAAGGGCACCGGTAAGGCCGTCACGATCACGCGTCCGGAACCAGGAGGGCTTCAGGGGCGATCGGCAGTTGCCGGACCCGGATGCCGGTCGCGTGGTGGACGGCGTTGGCGATCGCCGCCGACACGCCGACCGCCCCGAGTTCACCGACGCCCCGCGCCCCGATCGTGCCGCTCAAGGCGTCGTACTCCTCGATGAACTCCACCTCCACGTCAGGAACGTCGGCCTGGACCGGCACGAGGTAGCCGGCCAGGTTCTTGGAGACGAACCGGCCGAGTCCGGCATCCGTGTGCGACTGCTCCAGCAGCGCCTGGCCGATGCCCCACACGATCCCGCCGATGATCTGGCTGCGGGCGGTCAGCGGATTGATGATCCGGCCCGCGCTGTACGCGCCGGCCACGCGGCGCACTCGGGTCAGCCCCAGTTCGGCGTCGACCGCCACCTCGGCGAAGACCGCGCCGAACGTGTGCGGGGACGAGCCGTTGTCCTCCGGAGCCCACTCGCCCCTGCCCCACAGCCACTTCGTACCGCTCCCCGCCAGGCCGCGGGTCATCCGCCGCCAGCGGGCCTCGGGCGACCCGCCGGACGGCGGTCCGGAGCGGTCGGCCGGGTCGCCGCCGATCGCGGCCAACCGCTCCAGGAGGTCGGCCGCCGCGGCACGCACCGCCGATCCCACGCTGAGCGTGGTGGAGGACCCGGCGGACATCCCCGAGGCCGGCAGGCGGCTGTCACCCAGGATCACGGTGACCTGGTCCGGGGAGCAGCCGAGGGTCTCCGCGGCGATCTGGCCGAGCACGGTGTACGTGCCCGTCCCTATCTCCTGGCTGCCCGTCTCCACCCGTACGGCCCCGGAGCGGTCCACACCCACCCTGGCCGAGGCGGGGAAGGCGTACTGGTTCATCAGGGCGGTGGCCATGCCCCAGCCGATGTACTCGTGGCCCTCCCGGCGGGCGCGCGGGCGCGGCGGACGGTCCTTCCAGCCGAAGACCCGGGCCCCGGTCAGATAGCAGGCGCGCAGCTCCTTGGAGCTGAACGGCCGGCCGCTGGTCGGGTCGGTCTCCGCGTAGTTCCTCAGCCGTAACTCGACCGGGTCCAGGTCGAGTTCGTCCGCGAGTTCGTCCATGGCGGTCTCCAGGGCGAACATGCCCGGGCCCTCGTGCGGGGCTCGCATCGGGGTCGGCACGATGGTGGCGACCGGTGCCACCCGGTGGGTGGTCTCGATCGCCGGACAGGCGTACGCGGTCCGGGTGCCGGTGGCGGCCAGTTCGGGGTACTCGGCGTAGCGCGCGGTCTGGTTGACCGAGGCGTGGCGGATCGCCAGCAGCCGTCCGTCCGTGGTGGCCCCCAAGGTGACGGTCTGGCGGGTGGCGGGCTGGTAGCCGTGTGAGGTGAAACTCTGCGCACGGGTCAGCACCAGCCGGACACCTCCGCCCACTGCCCGGGCGGCCATGGCGGCGATGATCTGGTGCGGCCAGACGTGGCCCTTGCTGCCGAAGCCGCCGCCGGTCCAGGGGGAGAGCACGCGGACCAGTTCCGGTGCCAGGCCGAGGGCACTGGCCACGACGGTGCGGACGTTGGCGACGCCCTGCGTGGCGTCGTACAGGGTGAGCCCGGCCTTCTCGTCCCAGTGGGCGGTCGTGGCGGCCGGCTCCAGCGCGTTGTGGTGCCGGTTGGCCGTCCGGTAGTGGCGTTCGAGGACGACGTCGGCGGCTTCCAGGCCCGCGGCGACATCCCCCACGGCGGTGTCCGCGGGGCCCCACCGCGGGATGGGAGTGGGCCGCCATGCCTCGCCGAGAGCGTCGTCCAGCACCGTCGGGACGGACTCGCGAACGTAGCCGACGCGCAGCTCCTCCGCTGCCGCCTTCGCCTGCTCGGGACGCTCGGCGACCACCACGGCCACCGGCTGGCCCTCGTAGTGCACCTCGTCGTCCTGCAACGGGAGCAGCCGGTGCATGTACAGCCCCTGGGGCGGCGACAACCGGGGTGCGTTGAGGTGCGTGAGCACGGCCACCACACCCGGTGAGCGTTCCGCCGCCTCCGTCGCGAGCGAGGAGATCCGGCCGCTCGGCACGGTGGCGGTGACGAGGAACGCGTGCCGCAGCGGCTCGACCGCCTGGTCGGCCGCGAACTTCGCCTGACCGGTGACCTTCGCCAAGGCGTCCGTGCGGGTGACTTCGGTGCTCACGTGCGGACCACCCCTCTGTCCCGGAGTTCCAGCAGTGCCCGGCGGGTCGAGCGCCGGGCCAGCTCGATCTTGAAACCGTTGCTCTTCAGCGGGCGGGCCTCGTCCAGCGCCGACGTCAGCGCTTCCCGCACCACCGGCTCGGTCAACTCCCTTCCCACCAGGCGTCGTTCGACCTCGTACAGCCGCCAGGGCCGGGGGGCGACTCCGCCGAGGGCTATCCGGACGTCGCGGATCAGCGCCCCGTCCGTCTCCACGGCGACGGCCGCCGAGACGAGGGCGAACTCGTACGAGGCGCGCTCCCGCACCTTGAGGTAGCCGGAGCGCGCGGCGGCGGGGGAGGACGGCACCCTGACGGCGACGATGATCTCGTCGGGTTCCAGTACGGTCTCCCGTTCCGGGGCGTCGCCCGGCAGGAGGTAGAGCCGCGCCAGCGGCAGGGTGCGGCCGCCCCGCGGGGATTCGGTGGTGAGCTCCGCGTCCAGGGCAACCAGCGCCACGGCGAGGTCGGATGGGTGGCAGGCCCGGCAGGCGTCGCTCCCACCGATCACCGCCAGGGTCCGGTCGTGGCCGGCGCTCGCCGCGCAGCCCGAACCCGGCTGTCGCTTGTTGCACGGCAGCTTCGTCTCCGCCCGGAAGTACGGGCAGCGGGTGCGCTGGAGCAGGTTGCCGCCGATCGTCGCCGCGTTGCGGATCTGCGGGGAGGCGGACAGTTCCAGCGCCTCGGCGACGGCGGGATATCCGGAGCGCAGCTCCGGGTGTCCCGCCGCGGCGCTCATCGTGGTGAGAGCGCCGATCCACAGGCCGTCCCCGTCCGCCCGGACGGTGTCCAGCGGCAGCCGGCCGATGTCGACCAGGACGTCCGGCCGCTCGATCCCCTCCTTGATCAGGTTGACCAGGTCGGTACCTCCGGCGATGAGCCGGGCGGAGGGGCCGTATCGCGTCAGTGCGGCAAGCGCGGCGGCGGTGTCCGCCACCCGCAGGTATCCGGGTTCAGGCACCGGCGCGCTCCGTCCGGGCCCGTGCGGCCGCCACCGCGGACACGATCTGCGGGTAGGCGGCGCAGCGGCAGATGTTGCCGCTCATCCACTCCCGGATCTCCTCCGGCGAATCGGCGTGGCCCTCGCGGATGCAGGCCGTGGCCGACATGATCTGGCCGGGCGTACAGAAACCGCACTGAAGGGCGTCGTGCGCGACGAACTCCTGCTGCACGGGGTGCTCGCCGGTCCGGCCGCCCAGCCCCTCGATGGTGGTGACGGACCGTCCGTCGTGCTGTGCCGCCAGGGCGAGGCAGGAGTTGATCCGCTGCCCCTCGACGTGCACGGTGCAGGCACCGCACTCGCCGCGGTCGCAGCCCTTCTTGGTGCCGGTGAGCCCGAGGAGGTCGCGCAGAGCGTCCAGCAGGGTCATCCGGGCGGGCACCGAGAGCCGGTGCGTCGTCCCGTTCACCTCCAGAACCACCTCGGTCGACTCCGTGAACGGATGGGGCGTCATGGGTCATTGCCTCCTGCGGTCTCGACGGGGCGGGCCGATTCAGGCCGGCCGGGCGACGGGCAGGGCCCACCGTGCGTGGACGAGTGCGCCGAACAGGCCCACGGCGGCGGCCACGGGGGCGATCCAGGAGAATCCGGCCGAGGAGAGCAGTACGCCGCCCGCCGCGGACCCGAGCGAGGTGCCCAGGTACATGAAGCTGCTGTTCCACGCCATGACCGAGCCGATCTCGCTCCCGAAGGTGTGCATCAGCTGGGACTGGAAGGCGGGCAGGCAGGGGAAGGCACTGAGCGCGAACAGGCCGAGGACCAGGAGCAGTACCGCGGTCGGGGCGTGGAAGGCCAGGACCAGGAGCACTTCGAGCACCGACAGGCCCACCAGGCTGCCGGTGACGACCCGCGTCGCACCGTAGCGGTCGGCGAGCCGGCCTCCGCTCAGGCTCCCCGCGACGGCGCCGACTCCGTAGATGACCAGCGCGACGGCGACCATGCCGGTCGACAGGTGGGCGTTGTCGGTCAGCGCGGTGCCGACGTAGGTGTAGAGGCTGTAGACGGCGAAGGCCCACAGCCCGGTGACGGAGACCGCCCGGGCCTTGGTGACGGCGCTGCTGCGCGGGCCGGCCGCGGGGGCGCGGCCGGCGCCCGGAGCGCCGCCCGGCGCCACGCTGCGCCAGGAGAACAGGTTGACCACGACGAGGACGAGGGTCACCCCGCCGATCCCGAAGAAGGTCTCCCGCCAGCTCAGCAGCGAGGCGACGGCGGTGCCGGTGGGGGCGCCGGTGGCGAGCGAGATGAGGAAGCCCGACGCGGCGACGGCCAGCCAGCCGGCGCGGCGTTCGGGCGGAGCGGCCAGGCCGACCAGGGTCTGCACGGAGGGCGTGACGGCGGCGGCCGACAGACCCGCGAGCACCCGGGCGGCCAGCAGCATGCCGAACCACGGCGACAGGCCGGTCAGGGCGTTGGCGAGGCCGAAGACGGTCAGGCCGCCGATGAGGACGGTCCGGCGGCCGACCCGGTCGGCGAGGGTGCCGATGATCGGAGCGCCGATCATGTACGCGAGCGAGAACGTGGTGACGGTGACCCCGGCCACGGACGCGGAGACGTGGTACTGGTGCGCGATGTCCGGCAGCAGGGGCGAGACCACGAACAGGTCGGTGCCGATGACGAGAAGCGTGATGAAGGCAACCGCGAGGCTGCTGCGGCCGACGGGCTCCGACGTCGCCTCGCGGGTGCGGGGCACAGGCCGGCTCAAGTCCTGGCTAGTCATAGGCACGACCCTAGCAGTTTGCTTAGCTGGATATGTATTAGCTGGAAAATTATTCCCCGGCTTTGCGGTCGGGTACGATTGCCTCATGGACCGACAGGACTCCATCGACAGGATGCTGGGGCAGTGGTCATGGCGGACCCATGACCTCCCGTTGGAGCAGATGGCCGTCTCCAAACGCATCACGCGGATGGCGCGCGTCCTGGAGGACCTCGCCACCGCGTGCCTGGCTCCGCTCGGCATGGATCGCGGCGAGTTCGACGTGCTGGCCACCTTGCTGCGCAGCGGACCCGCCGGGGAGACGACGCCGACCGAGCTGAGCCACTGGCTGCTCATCTCCGGCCCCGGTCTCACCAAGCGGCTCGGGCGCCTTGAGGACCGCGGACTGATCACCCGCCGGCTCGCCCCGAACGACCGCCGCTCCCTGCTGGTCGCTCTCACCGACGAGGGCAGGGAACTGGCCGAGCGGGGCGTGCAGGCGCACGCGAAGGCCACGGCCGAGCTCTTCGACGGGATCTCGGCCACGAAGCGGGAGCGGCTGGGCGCGCTGCTGCGCGAGCTGATCCTGGTGGCGGAGGAACCGTAGGGCCTGAGGCGGAGCCTGCGGGCGGCGAGGCCCGGGGCGCCGAAGGCGCAGTTGGCCGAGGGCGGGCATCCGGCCCCGGTCGGCAGTCGCCGGTCAGCGGTTGGACGTGCTGTCACGCGGTGCCCGCGGGTGCTGTGCCCGCGTCGAACGTGACAGGTCACGTACCGGCCTCTCAGACTCGCCCGCTCAGAAGTTGGCAGCCCATCGGGAACGCGTACGAGCCGTCCCGACGGCGGCAGGGGGCGGCGAGTTCGGCCATGGTGCGGCGTGCCCGGCTCAGAGCGTCCTGGTCAAGACGGCGGAAGGCGTCCTGCATGGGGCCGGGGATGCTGAGGACGAAGGACCACCAGCTCTCGAAATCGGCGCGTTCGAAGGTCCAGCGCAGGGTGTGCGACTCGACCGCGGTCAGACCTGCCTCGCGGAGGATACCGTCACGTACGCCGGCAGCGGCCAGCCGGTCGAAGGCGCTGAAGTCGGGTACCTCTTCCGCGGGCAGCACGGATTCCAGGCAGCGGAGGCCGAGCCGCATGGCGGCGTGCATGTCGAGCGTTCCCCACACTGCGACGGCGAGCCTGCCGCCGGGGGTGAGTACGCGCGCGGCCTCCCGGGCGGTGCGTGCGGGATCGCCCATCATCAGGGCCCCCATGCGGGACATGACCGCGTCGACCGAACCGGTGTCCAGCTCCAGGGCGTCCATGGACATGACCTCGAATCGCACACCGTCGATTCCGAGCCGCGGGGCGCGTGCTCGCGCGGCTGCTATCTGGGTCTCGGAGATGTCGATGCCTGTCAACCGCAGGTCGGGACGCTGCCGTGCCAGTGTCACTGCCGGCTCCCCCACTCCGCATGCGAGATCGAGCACCCTGCCCGACTCGGGGACGGCCTTGAGCGCGGCGAGCAGGCCGTCGTCGGCCCCCTGGAGAAGAGGGAGGAACCGGTCGTAGTCGGTGTCGAGATGATCGAAATCGGGCTGGTCGGACATGCTGATGGACCTCATCGGATTCGGGGTGACGGTTGGTCGCCATGTCGTTCCTGCCGAGGACGGCAGTGGAACGTCACCAAGTCGTCCGACCTGACAGTGCGCCAGGCGGGAACACTTCGAGAACAGGGATCTGACCAGCGTGAACGAGGAAGATCAGGTGAACTTCCTGAAGTTGTTGGGGGTCTTGGCGAGGCCGTCGGAGCATTCGTAGGAATCGTGGTCGAAGACCATGGTGCGGCGCTCGTCGACGGTGTAGGCGCTCCAGCCCGGATTGTCGCCGTGTGCGAAGCGGATGAGGGCTGTGTGCATGCGCTCGGCCATGTGCTGGGGAGCGTCTGGTCCCAGTAGCTCGGGGGCCTGGGGTGCGTCCAGGTGGTCGAAGACGAAGGGAAGGTCGGCGCAGTGGGCGGCGCCGAAGAGGGGAACGGGCCAGGCGGACTGGTAGGTGTAGGTGGGGATGCCGGCTTTGGCGGCGGTGTCGGCAATGCGGCGAGCGGGGCGCCGGAAAGTGCGGTCGCTCAACGCCTGGGCGAGTGCGTGGCCCGGATTCTTGCTGCCGAGCCGGCCGAGGTAGGTGTCGAGGTCGTCGGCGGTGAGGCCGAGGTTGGCCATGCCCTTCAGGCTGGCGTCGGTGCTGGGAGCGGTGGTGAGGTCGCCGAGGATGAAGTTCCATTCCTGTGTGGTGGTGCCGATCAGCAGGGCCTCCACCGCGCCGGGGTCAGAGAGTGCTTGTTCGGGTGTGGTGGTGACGACGTCGCCGTCCAGGGTGGGCTGCCAGCGCAGTGCGTCCCGGCCGGCCTGGCGGGCGCGGTCGTCGACGCTCTCGGCAAGCGCCCGCACTTCTCCGGGCAGCCAGGCTTGTTCGAGTTCCATGCGGCGCTGGGTCGGCGTGGCGGAGATGGCCTGTCGGGTCTGCGGTATGCCGAGCTGGTCCGCGAAGTCGGCGGAGAGCTGCCGCATACGCTCCAGCGGCGTGAGCAGAGGAGTCCCGGCGCTCATGACGACCAGGCGACGGAACAGGCCGCGAGCCGCTGGGGCACCGGTCAGTGCGAGGGCGGCCGTTGCGCCGGCGGACTGTCCAGCCAGGGTGACGTTGGCGGGGTCGCCGCCGAAGGCGGCGATGTTGTCGCGTACCCAGGCCAGGGCGGCGGTGATGTCGAGCAGTGCGCGGTTGGCGACCAGGTCGTCGAGGATCATGAACCCTTCAGCGGCGACACGGTAGTTGGGGACGACGAAGACGACGCCGTCGCGGGCGAAGGAGGCTCCGTCGTACCAGGGGCTGGCGTTGCTGCCGGTGAAGAAGCCGCCCCCGTAGAGCCACACGATCACCGGGAAGGGCCCGTCGCCGTGGGACGGGGCGTAGACGTTGAGGTTGAGGGCTTCATCGCCCGCGACGACGGGGTCGGGAAAGAGTTCCTGGCCGACGTGGGGGTGAGCGGGGCTGGGGCCGGGACGTGTCGCCTCGAAGCAGGTGGTGAACGTCTCGCGCGGCTGGGGGGTGTCGAAGGCGTGGCTGGGGTAAGGGGCGCGGGCGTAGGGGACACCGAGGTAGGCGGTGTGGGCCTCGCGCGTGATTCCCACGATGGGTCCGCAGGGGGCGTTGACAGGCACGGGTTGCTTCCTTCTGACTGGTGCGGGGATTGAGGCGGGGCCATGGGGTGGGGGCCGGGTGAACAGGGTCTCCACCGTGGTGGCGGTATGGCTCAGTCGGCGGCCGCCGGGTTCGTCGCGGCCGCGGTGCCCGGGGCGGGCTTGAGCCGCAGGGCCAGGGCGGCGGTGACGAGGCTGAGGGCGGCGAGCGCGTAGAAGGCGACGCGGTAGCCGTCCACGACGGCCGAGTTGCCGCTGCTGGTGCTGGTGCTGGTGCTGTGGCTGGTGACGGTGGCGGCGATGGTGACGAGGACGGCCAGGCCGAGGGCCGCGCCGAGTTGACGGCACATGTTGATCAGCCCGGAGGCGACGCCGGCGTTGCGGGGGTCGATGCCGCTGGTCGATGCGACGATCGCGGGCATCATCGTCAGGCTGGTGCCCGCACCGACGACCACGGTGGGCAGCAGAACGTGGGCGACGTAGTCGGAGTGGGCGGGAAGCTGCGCCACCCACACCAGGCCCGCGGCGGCGATGGTCCCGCCTGTCACCACCAGGCGGCGGGCTCCGACGAGGGGGATCAGCTTCTGGGACAGCAGTACTCCGATGCTGATGACCGCGACCATGGGGAGCAGGGACAGTCCGGCGCGCGCGGCGCCCTGTCCCAGAACCTGTTGCAGATACAGCGAGAGGAAAAACAGCGGTGCGGTGAGGACGGCGCCCATGCACAGCGTGAGGACGTTGCCCATGCGCACGTTGGCGATGGAGAAGATCCCCAACGGGACCAGCGGCTCACTGGTGCGTCGCTCGATGGACACGAACGCCGCGAGCAGGAGCGCACCGGCCACGAGCGCGACGATCACGCGGGCCGCTCCCCAGCCCGCGTCAGGTGCGGCCGAGACACCGTAGACGAGTGCCGCGGCCGACAGCGTCACGGTGATCGCGCCGGGAAGGTCGATCGGGGAGCGCCGTTGTCCGGTCGCGGTCGGTGCCAGGCACGTCAGGCTCGCGATCAGCAGGCCGACGCCGATGGGCACGTTGACCAGCATCACCCACCGCCAGCTCACCGACGCCAGCAGTCCGCCGACCACGATGCCGGCCGCCCCGGCGCTGGAGGCGGCAACGCCCCACCACGTCATGGCGCGGGTGCGCTGAGCGAGCTCGCTGTGGCTGGCAGTGATCAGGCTCAGGCTTGACGGTGCGAGCGCCGCCGCTCCCGAGCCCTGCACCACCCGGGCCGCCAGCAGCATCCAGCCGTCCTGCGCCAGGCCGCCGGCGAGGGACGCCACCGAGAAGACGACCAGACCGATCTGGAAGACACGGCGGCGTCCGAACAGGTCACTGGCACGCGCGGCGAAGAGCAGCAGACCGCCGAAAGCGACCAGGTAGCCGTTGACCACCCACTGCTGGGCGGAGGGCGACAGGCCCAGGTCCGACTTCATGGCCGGCAGGGCCACGTTCACGATGGACGAGTCCAGCACCACCATGAACTGCGCCACGCACGCCACGGCCGCGACGGCCGCGAGCGCCACACCGCGCTTGGCCACCCCGTGTGAGGGACCCGCCTCTGACGGCGCGGATGCGCCGGCGTCTGGGAAGGGGTGTGATCGGCTGGGCATGGCTCTGCTCCTCGAAGTTTCCGGATAGCCTGTCCGCTAAGCGTAGGGCGATACCGGATAGGCTGTCCACTTGGGAGGTGCGGGCCCTGGCTGGCGTACCCGAACACGAAGAGCACGCGTGGAGGAGTTCATGGAGGCGGGCAACACGGCGTTCCCCAGGCGGCGGGCAGCCGCGGAACGCAATCGCGACAAGATCCTCGACGCGGCCCGGGAGGCGTTCGCCGATCCTGTCCCCGACATCTCCATGGCGGAGATCGCCCGTCGCGCCGGGGTGGGTATGGCCACCCTGTACCGCAACTTTCCCGGCCGGCAGGAACTCCTGGAAGCGCTCTACGCAGACGAGGTCGATCAGATCTGCGCCGCGGCAACGATCGAGCCTGGCCAGACCCCCGCGTCGGCTCTCATCGCCTGGCTTCGTCTGCAGATCGCGTTCATTCCGCACAAACGGCTGATCATTTCTGAACTGCTGGAGCACACCGACCGGGACGGCATCACCAGCCACCGTGGCCGAGCCATCGAAGTGGGTCGTCCCCTGCTGGCCGCGGCCCAGGAATCAGGACAGATCCGCGACGACCTCACGCTGGAGCAGGTCTTCGACCTGATCGTCGCCATCGCCAAGGTCAACGAATCGCCCGACTACCTGCAACCCCTCTTCGAGACCGCCCTCGACGGCTTGCACCGAACGACGACATGACGAAGCCGTCCGGCGGAGCCCCTTCGAAGGCTGCTGGTGAGGTGAGACGTGGCGCACCGTCGGATTCGGACCCGGGGGAGACGGCCGCGACCGTGCACGTGCGGACGCGTCGCGGTGCCCGTTCGCGCAGTGAAGTGAGCTCCCGCGCGCCTTTCCGGAGGGGGATGGCCTCGTCGGGGCCGAACCGAGTCGAGGGGACGAGGGCCGGGCCAAGGCCGCCGAAGAAGCCCTCATGCCGCGCGGAGCGGCATAGCCGCACCTGGCATCAAGCGACTTGGAAGGATCGCTTGGACAGGCCGAACCGATAGCCCTCGATCGTCGTCCGTACGGGTGCTCCGGCGGCGGTCGCGGCTCCGAGGGTGACGAACATCGGCGTGTAGTGCTCGACGGTGGGGTGCGCGAAGTGCACCGCGGGGGCGAGGCTGCGGTAGTCGGCCAAGGTGTCGACGTCGCCACGGGTGAGGGCGTCGGCCGCCCAGGCGTCGAAGTCGGCGGACCAGGACGGAACGACGTTGTGCACGAACTGGTCCCGGGTGAGAAAGGGAACCCCGTGCGTCATGTAGCCCGACCCGACCACGAGCACGCCCTCCTCCCGCAGGCCCCGCAGCCGGCGGCCGATGGCCATCAGCCGGGCGGGGGAGTGGGTGGGCAGGGACATCTGCAGGACCGGGACGTCGCCGTAGGGGTACATGGTCTTCAACGGGACCCACGCACCGTGGTCCAGGCCGCGGATGGTGTGCTGGTGGACCGGTTCGCTGTCCGGCATCGAGGCCGCGACCCGGGCGGCCAGTTCGCCGGCGTCCGGTGTTGCGTAGGTCATCCGGAAGTACCGGTCGGCGAAGCCCCCGAAGTCGTAGACCAACGGTGTGGCCGGGCGCGTCGCCGACAGGCTGAGCGGCGCGGATTCCCAGTGCGCGCTGACGATCAGGATCGCGGTCGGCTTGGGCAGCGCCTGGGACCAGCCGAACAGCTCGCTCATCCAGACCGCGTCCTCGAACAGCGCCGGAGAGCCATGGCTGAGGTAGAGCGCGGGCATCGGGCCCTCGGCCGGCGTCCAGGGACGCTGACCGCGACTGGCGGGAGCCTGCTCGACCATGAACCGGTCGTAGGCAACGGCAGGATCGGCTGCAGCATTCATACGTGTCCTCGCTGGGTGTTCCGGGGTGACTGACTCGTGTTCGGAGCCGGCGGGGTCGGCACGGGCGCTCGCCGCCCAGTGGCTCGCGCCGTCCTTCTCCGGGTGGGCGCAGGTCGCGCCCACGGTTCCTTTGAGGACGGTCTATTCCGTCCCGGGCAGGTGCCGGGCGAGCTGCCGCATGAGGGCCGACCCCCCGCCCGCGTCGGCGAACAGCACGACCTCGCCCCGGTGCCCCAGGACGAGCTGCAGCCCGGGGAACCGGTCGAAGACGCCGGCGATGATCATCCGGAGCACGGTCGGCCCGGTGTCGTAGTGCCGGCCGAACGCGCCGGTGGCCGGCATGTCGTCCACCGGCGTGCCGAAAACCGCGGAAGTAGGCCTTGGTGACAGCCGGGAACGGAACGTTGGGGTGCGCGTAGACGGGCGCGCGCAGATCCTCGGCAGCCTCGTGGACGTCCCAGAATTCCGGCGCGTCCAGAGCCCGGCCATCGGAGTTCGCGTTGACCAGCGTGCCGTTGAGCCCCGGTTCGGTGACCGCGCGCCGCGGTTCGGCGGCTGCGGCCGACGGAGCGGAGGCGGCGATCGCGTCGTTCGTGGGCGTCCGCACGGCAACCGCCTCCGCCGTGTCGAGGTTCTGCGGCCCCGGCGTCGTGAGGGACAGCACCGACACGTCGATTCCGGCGTCGTCGATCGCGGCGATGCGTTCGCTGTCGAGGTCCGGCAAAGCCGACGTGATGTCACTGGCGACGGCCCACTTCATCATCGGTTCGGCGAGTCGGGGGTCGCGCCGCTTCCACGCCTCGACCACGTCGGTGGTGACGAAGTGCTCCTCAAGACCGCAGAGCCGCATCGGGGCTCAGCTTCGGACGGACGTGAGTGCGCGGGCCCAGGACTCCAGCTGGTCGAACAGGACGGATGCGGCGTCGTCGTGTGTCGGGGAGGGCTTGAACACCGAGAAGTTCTCGAAGTCGGTGAGCAGCGAGAAGCTCAGCTGCTGGCGTACGTGGGCCAGTTGCAGTTCGCTCGCGATCGCCCGCAGGTGCTCGATCGCCCGCGCTCCGCCGAGCGAGCCGTACGACACGAAGGCAGCGGCCTTGTTGTTCCACTCGGCGTAGAGGTAGTCGATGGCGTTCTTCAGCACACCCGAGGTGGAGTGGTTGTACTCCGGGGTGACGAAGACGTACCCGTCGAACTCCTTGATCTTGGTGGACCAGGCCTTCGTGTGCTCGCCCGCGTATACGCCCCGGCTCGCGGGCACGGCCTCGTCCAGATGCGGCAGCGGGTAGTCGAGCAGGTCGATCAGTTCGTAGTCGGCATGGGCGCGTTCCTTGGCCTTGGTCAGCACCCAGTTCGCCACCGCTTCGCCGTTACGGCCGGGGCGGGTGCTGCCGAGGATGACGGCGAGCTTCAAGTTGCTCATGGACGGTCCTTCCGATCCGGTCACGCTTGAATGTTCAAGTGAAACCCTAGCCCGCCTTACATGAAGATTCAAGTCAATGTCTCTCAGTAGACTGCGCACATGTCTGTTCCAGGGGAGCCAGAGGGCTCCGGGTCACGCTGGCTCACCGGTGACGAGCTGACGGCGTGGCGCGGGTTCGTGAAACTCCTCCAGCGACTGCCGGCGGCGCTGGAGTCGCAGCTCCAGCAGGACTCCAAGCTCAGCTTCATCGAGTACCACGTGCTGGCGCACCTGTCCGAGCAGCCCGAGCGCCGTACGAGAATGAGCGAGCTCGCGGACTTGGCCAACACGGAACTGTCCCGCCTGTCCCACATGGTCGGCCGGCTCGAGAAGCGCGGGTTCGTGCGCCGCGAGCCCGACCCGCACAACGGGCGGTACACGCAAGCGATCCTGACCCAAGCCGGCTACGCCTACTTGGCAGAGGCGGCACCCGGACACGTGGCCCGGGTGCTGGACCTGTTCATCGACGTCCTGGACCCGGACGAACTCCGCACACTGCACCGGATCTCCGACAAGGCCCTCGCCCGCATCGAGAGCGCCGGCTGAAACGACGAGTCACCCCCCGCCGGATCGCGGTCGCCCCGGTCTGGTGGACCCGGGCGGGCTTGCGGCCCATGCCGCGGATTCTGTGAGGTCGGCCAATGCGTGAGCCCGGGTCGCGGGCACCGACGGCACTGACGGCACCGAAGGCACTGACCGCACCGATGACACGGGACGGCTGCGGCATGGGCCCTCACCGGCGCCGCCGAACGGGCCGTGTCGCCCGGTCGTCCCGCGACCGGGCAACACGGCCCACCTGTCATTCACCTGGGGCTATCGACCCCACTCCCGGTCACTCCTGGGGAGCGGCGTCGTCCTGGTCTTCGGCGGACGCGTCGGCGTCCGGGCCCCTGGGGTACGGCAACGCCATCACCCCTTGCCCGCGGTCGCCTTGTCGGTGGCGGTGACGCCGTCCGCGAAGGTGACGATCTGCTGCTTCGTCAGCCCGAGCCGGTCCGGGACCTGCACCTGGAGCCGGTGCCCGGCGGCGTCGTACCACATCAGCCACATGGCCTGCTTGTCCTGCGTGACGCCCAGCTTCCCGGCCCGCCCGTCGATGTTCACCTTCTCGGGCCGCTCGTTCGCGGGGAACTGCGCATCTCCCGTCAGCGTCACGGCGATCCCGCGGTCGAAGGCCACCTGTGCGGTTGTCCCGCGGGCGACGATGGTGCTCGTGTCCGTCCCGGGCGGGACGGCCAGGAAGGCGTACGGCGTGGACGAGACCACCTTCCAGCCCTGCGGAACGGTGCGGACCTCGAAGCCCGCCGGCTGGGCGCCGTGGTACGAGGCCAGTTCCACCGTCACCGACGTCGGTCGCCCCGCCGCCGTGGACTGGGCCCCGGACTGCGTGCCGGAGCCCGACTCGCCTCCCATCGGCACAGCCACCGCCATGACGGCCGTGGCGGCCACTGCGATCACACCGGAACCCACGAGCCGGCGCCGCCGGCCGACCAGCGCCCGTCGCCCGCGGGCGACGTCCGCCTCGACGACGGCCGGGTCGACCGGCTCCGCCCCCGAAGCGTCGGCAACCCGCAGTTCGCTCAGCATCTCTGCCATGTCACGCATGACTTCTCTCCTCAATCCTTCGGTCTTCCTCGTCACACGAAGTCGTGGGCGTGCTTCGGGTACATCTCGCGCAGGCGTTCCAGGCCGCGGGCGGTCTGGCTCTTGACGTTGCCCTCGCTACAGCCCATCGCCGCGGCGGCCTCGGCCGTGCTGAGCCCTTCGACGCAGCGCAGCACGATCGCCGCCCGCATCCGTTCGGGCAGCCTGGCCAGCAGCGCCATCAGCGGTGCCCCGTCGCGGTACTGGGCGTCGACTGCCGCGACCTCCGGCAGCTGGGCGGACACCCGTTCCCGGCGGCGGAACAGACTCCGCCGGTCGTCTATCGCCGCGTTCACTACGCAGCGCCGGGCGTAAGCCGCCACGCTGTCGGAACGCAGCCTCGGCCATCGCAGGTACACGCGCGTCAACGCGGTCTGCACCACGTCCTCCGCCTGGGCGTGGTCACCACCCAGCAGGAACGTCGCGACACGCACGAGCGAGGCGCGCTGCCTCACGACGAACTCGGTGAACTCACGATCTCGCTCGACAACACCCTTCACAGACACACACACCTTTCGCTTCGGCTCCGGCCGGCCGGACACCCCTTGTACGAAGGCGCGTGGTCTCGGCGTTGCATGCCGACCAAGGTTTCTCGACGGTTTCTCGACTTGGTCGCCGTCAAGCGGGGCGGGAGAGGGGGCCAGTGGGGCGGCCGTGTGCTCCGATCGGAACGTGCCGCCGTTGGCGCGCACGATCTGGCCGCACCGTCCGGGCCCCTCCGACAGCAGCCGGCCGACCGCCCGGGCGACCTCCTCGGGGCGGCCGAGGAGGATGCGTGCGTTGTGGTGGGTGTTTCCCACTGACCGCTGCCACCAAGGCGCTGGCGCCCAAGCAACCCAGCCGTCCGGCCGACGAGGCGTCGCAGCGCGCGCTGCGCGACTTCGCGTTCGTCCTGCCGGGACCGGCCAGGCGAGAGTTGCCGCCGCAGACGCGCGTGGTGCCGGACTGAGTCGAGCGGACCTCGCCTCCCCTGGCCGAGCTGCAGCAGCCGCGGTTGTGCGGTCGGTCCTGAATGCCATGAAGTTCAAGCTCGACGGCGGGCCCGCCGCGGCCGAGACGGCGAAGAGGAAGGTCTTCGTCAACGCTCTGAACTACGCGGTGGAGACCGGTGACCTGCCGAAGAACCCGGTCGGGCATTGCGTCGCGAAGGCCGATCACTGTCGAGACTGTCGGCCCCCGGGTGGTGGCCAACCCCCGCCAAGCGGCCAACCTGATCGATTCCGTCTCCTATATCGGGGCTGTCGCCGCGCTCGGGGGCGGCGTCCGGGGGGCATGTTCGCGGGCATGTACTACGCCCTCCTTCGGCCTGCCGAGGCCGTAGGGGGCGCGCCGGCCGGCTGCCTTTTGCCCAAGCGAGGATGGTGCACCGCACCCGGCCCGTGGTCGGCAAGAGTGGACCGGCACCGGCGAGGCGCACGACGACCGCGGCCTGAAGAACCGGGCAGCCGAGGACGTCCGGGTCTCCTTCCCCCGCAGCTCGTGGAGATCTGGCAGCAGTCCATCGACACCTTCGGGACGGCGGACGACGGCCGGCTGTTCTTCACTGAACGCGGCAACGTGGTGGGCTCCACGGCGTATTGGCGTGTGTGGTCCATGGCCCGGGGGTTCGGGCTGCCGGCGGAGCTGGTCAAGAGCCCCTTGGCGAGACGCCCCTACGATCTGCGCCACTCCGCACTGTCCACCTGGCTGAACGCCGGTCGTGATCCGACCGAGGTCACCGCACGTGCTGGAAACAGCGTCGAGGTGCTGCTCGCCCGCTACGCCAAGTGCCTCCACGGCCGACAAGCCGTCGCCCATACGCGAATTGAGAAACTCCTCCGCGAATACGAGTGATCATCGTCATCACGAGGGGCCCCGGGACTTACCCTCGGGGCCTTCGCTGTGTCCGTATATGTCTCGAAAGCCCGGAAGGTGCCATCCCACAAACAGCCCACAGCGCTGGTCCCAAGGCTGCTTTCCGCGGCATGCGGTTGCACAAAGCGACAGACCCTCTGATCGGCCGTTCGGCCAGATCAGAGGGTCTTTTCGGCACCTGAACTGCGGTGCCCCCGGCAGGATTCGAACCTGCGCACACGGCTCCGGAGGCTGGGGGAGATGCTGTCCTTTGCATGTCGCTGAGCTGGACAGCAGTCGATTCCGGTGGCGCGCGGGGGCGTGATCATTACGTCCCTACGACGTCAAGCGCCTGTCATGCACGGGAGGCGGGCCGTATGGTCGGTTGCATGGCGAGTGGCGGCTCTGGCGATGGCATGGCAGATGGCGGGGCCGCGGGCTTCACCGCGGAGGCAACCCTCGCGGTACTCGAAGAAGCCTGTGTTACGGCCGGGTTGGACGCGGAGGGGGCGCGATTGGTCCGGCTCGGTTCCAACGCGGTCTACGACTTACCCGACCTGCGCGTGATCGTACGTATCGCGGCCGACCCTGACGCCCTCGGCGAGATGGAGCGGGCGGTCCGTGTGGCGCGGTGGCTGGCGGTGGAGGAGTTTCCCGCCAACAGGGTGGTGCTCGATGTTGCGCAGCCGCTTGTCGTAGGCGGGCGCGTGGTCACCTTTTGGGAGAGCGTCCAGGACGACGAGGAGTACGCGAGCGTCACGGAACTCGCCGATCTGCTGAAGCGGCTGCACTGGCTTGAGGAGCCGGAGTCACTGGAGTTGCCGTACTTCGATCCCTTCGCGAAGGTACGCGCGTCGCTGCGGGGCCTGGGCGCGGGCGTTCAGCCCGAGGACGTCAAGTTCCTCGCTGAGCGTGCTGACCGCCTGGAGAAGGACTACGGTCGGCTCGACTTCGTGTTGCCGTTCGGGCTGATCCACGGAGACGCGAACATCGGCAACATCCTTCGTGACCGTTCCGGTCAAGCTGTGCTGATCGACCTCGACGGTTTTGCCCTGGCTCCGCGCGAGTGGGACCTGATCCTCACCGCTATCTACTACGACCGCTACGGCTGGCACACGCGCGAGCAGTACGAGTCCTTCGTCCATCACTACGGCTTCGACCTGATGAACTGGCCCGGCTATCCGGTTCTGGCCGACGTGCGTGAGCTGATGATGACGCTGTGGATGGGCGGGAAGGCGGCGGCCGAGCCGCGAGCGGCCGAGGAGTTCGTACGACGGGTGGAGGCCATCCGGACGAACGGCAGCCGGCGCGACTGGGGGGTGTTCTGACTGACGACGTCCAGCGATTCGCACCGCGAAGAGGCGTGACGAATACCGCTACGGTCCGGGGCTATTGCTGGGACACCTACGCTAGCCCCGAGCAAGGAACGGTAGTGCAGCTTGGGTGAGAGATAGATAGCGGTGCTCGACCTGCGTTGCTGTCTCCAGCAGCCCCGCAAGTGCGCTTACAGCCGCCATTTCAGGTCCTGCTTGAACGTTCGGCTGGGGCGAGAATCGCTGCGAGAGCGTCCCGCTCCTGCTCGGGCAGGTGGCGACCCAAGGGCACTTTGCGAGGGCTGTGGTCTCCTTCGCACCTCCAGCTGCGTTCGTCGACGTCGAACGACCAGTCCTGCGCTCCCCACATGGGATGCCCCTGAAGCAGTTGCCTGGCCAGCGGCTCGCTCGCCTCCGGAGCCCCCTGACCGATCAGGGCCTGGACCACAGCCCCCACGGCGCCGTCCGTGGCCGCAGCGTCACCCAGGGCCGGGAGAAGGAGGAGGAGCCTGGCGTGGGGATCGGTGACACCGGCCACGCCGGGCGGCGGCGCAAGAAGTGCGGCAAGCTCGGGCCAGCACAGTCCCGGTCCTATTCGGTCCTGATCGTCACTGGCCAGGACCAGGTCGTGACCCCAGCGAGGATGCGTGAGGAAGTAGTCGGTGGTGGTGAATTCCTCCCCGCTGTTGTAGTGCACGACGATCGTGAAGCCGCCGATCAAGGGGATCGTGAACACCGGCCAGGCCGACGGGTGATGGAGCCGGTCCAGCATGGCGCCCGCGTCACCTGCGTCCGAGCCGAATGCTTCCGGTGGGAAACCGTCGGACAGGTCCGCCAGGTGAGCCGGCCAGAAGCCCGGCACGTCGAGGAGCGGATGCCCGTCTACGACGGGCGAGGAGGAGTACCAGCGCCGGGCCATCACCATGCCGGGATTCTCTCCTTGATCGAGGTGTCTGGACACAGCCACAGGGACCAGCTCATTGCCGAGCCTGTCCCCCACTCGTGGCAAGCCACAGTCGGTGCTCCGCTGCCTGGTCGTGCAACTCGCGTACGGCCGTGCTCTTGGCGTGCGGAGCCAAGGCGGTACGGAACTCGGCGAGGTAGCTGACACACCGGGCCGACCTCAGTTGCTCGCCCAGGTCCAGAGCGTCCAGCGTGACGCGGCATGCCTCCTCCAACTCGCCGGCCCGAAGGTGCGCGTCAGCCAGCACCATGGTTGCGAAGAAGTCGGATCGGACGTGGCTGCCGCTCATGGCGTTGCGCGCGTGCTCGACAGCCTGCCGAGCGCTGTTGACGTCGCGGAAGCAGTGGGCAGCCTCGGCGGCGAGTTCGGCCTCGTCGAAGTAGGTGATCCACTCGGGTTCGTCGCCGTCGTTGCGGCGGTCGAGGTGCCGTGCGGCCTCGGCCAGGGCGAGTTCGCAGGCGTGCCGGTCGCCGGTGCGGGCCAGTGCGCGGGCTTCCATGGCGTGGAACTGGGCCATGAGCGTCGGTGTTGCCACGCCCGAGATGCCCATGCGAGCGGCACGAGCGAGCGTCGCGGCTTGGGTGAAGTGTCCGAGGAAGGTGGCCTGGTGGCTCATCGCGGACAGGATGCTCCCGGCGAGCCGGCGGTCCCCGCTGTCCTGGGCGAAACGGAGTGCCTGGAGGAAGTAGCGCTGTGCGAGGCCGTGTTGGCCTGCGTCGTAGGACATCCATGCGCTGAGGAGCGTGACCTCGGCGACGGTGGAGAACAGCGCCCGGCCGACGTTGTCTGCGTAGCGACCGTGAAGGAGCGGGGCAACGTCGTGGCTGAGGTACTGCACCACCGCGTGCCGGGCGTGTTCGCCGCCGAACCGGTCGTCCAGCATGGCGAAGGTGTCGCCCGTGGACTTGATCACGGCCACGTCGGTGAGGCCAACCCGCGCCCCGGTGCGGCCTTCGGCGGTCAGCGGAGCCGGTTCGGGGGCGACCAACCAGCGCAACGAGGCGTCGCTCCATGCCGGTTCGGAGGGCGCGGCGTTGAGAAGGGGCTCGTATCCGTGAAGGTCGGCGCGCCAGAGTTGGTCCACCGTGGAGATCGCCGCTTCGGGGGATGGCGGATACCGAGTCTCCAGGAGCGAGCCGTCTCGTACTCCGCTCGGAGACAAGCCGAGCTCAGCCGCACCGAGGTCCAGGGCGCCCGCGAGCAGCAGACCGTAGAACTCGTCCGGCACGCTGTGCCCGTTCTCCCAACTCGCCAACCTCCGCTTGACGCTCGCGTCGGCCGGTAGGGCCTGCCCACTCGACTGAGCGCGCCGGCGCAACTCGCTGACCAACCGGGGCTGACTCCAACCCCGCTGCTGGCGAGCCGCTTTGAGGCGTAAGCCGATCTGCTCCGGAGCGCCCGCCATCGCGCGCCCTCCCAGCCGTGGATGACATGTAGTTGCCCCACCACCGTACGTGTCGGGGCACCGGAGGGACCCCCGAATTCCGTGTCCGGGCTGCCCGGTCGACGGTGACCGGGGATGACGCGTCCCGTATGGCCTCGTCATCACCCGTCACCTGCCGTCATCTGCCCTGCCCATGCCGTCCGCATCGAATCTGGAACCGCGGCGGATGTCAGCTCTCGCCGCCTGACGAGAAGGGAGGGAGCAGGCATGCAACGGGTCACGAGATCGGGCGTTCAGTGGCTGACGCGGGCCGCTGTCGACGGCGAGGAGTGCCGCAACCTCTGGCGGCACAATCCGCGGGCACCCTACGCCCTGCCGGTGGGGGAGCACTTCGAGGTGCTGGTGGTCGGCCAGGAACTCGGAATGGAGACCTTCGGCCAACTCCGGCGCCGCCGTATGCCGGCGGGCCCCGTGCTGGCCGACTGGGCCGCCCGGCAGATCGGGTTCATGCTTCCGCCGCGGTCCCGTGGCAGCTTCCACCGTGTACTGGCGGGAGAGACAAGCACTCCACCCGCCTTCCGGTACCTCGACGCCGACGCGGTGCTCGTCGTGCCCGGTCCTCTGACGCTGAGCGGCGACCGGTACGAGTGGCTGTGCCCTCCGGTCGGCGAGGGCGGGCCTTCCTCGGGCCGTACGACCGCCCTCGCCGTGATGCTCGCTGCCTCCGCTGACCTCATCGCACGGGCTGCGCACATCGGAGAGGTGGAACTCCATGAGGCCCGATGACGGAAGCGGGCCGGGCGAGTTCGGTCGGCTTGGGGCCGGCGACGGGACGCCGCTGGACACGGCCGAGTGGTACGCGGCTCGCGACGCGACCACCGCGCTTCGCGACGTACTCACCTCCGCCGGACTGCACCGTGACTTCCCGTACCTGCGGGCCGACATGAACGCCTTCGGCCTGGGTTACGTCGACCTCGGCCGTATCGCCCCGCACACCGCCGAACGTGTCGCCGAACTGCTGCGCCTCGGTCTGGCCACCACCGCACCCCAGGAAGGGGAGCCGACGACATGACCGACCCGCGTGGTGTGTGCGCCCGATCGGCCGAAACCCTCGCCCCTGGCATCCCGTACGTGCGCGGCTGGTCCGATGCCCGCCGTGCCGCGGAGGCCCTCGCCCGTCAACTCACCGGCGCGGGCCTCGCGTCCGACGTTCCTGGCCTGAAGGCCGACGTCAACGTCATCGGACAAGGCGTCGTCCCCGTCGGAACCGTACGCCCCGACGTCTGCCGGGAGTTGGCACGCCTGATCGCCGCCGGTCTGGCGGCAGAGATGGCCCAGCAGCACAACCGGGGGACGAGCCGGGCTCCTTCCCCCGGCCCCTTCTCACCAGCCGGCCGAACCTCCTGACCAAGACGGCCGTTGACCTCCTACCCCGAGGGACTTGCCACCTCATGCCCTACACAGCAGTACCGGCACGCAAGGAGCGCTCGCGTTCCGCTGACGATCCGCCGGGCCAGCCCACCGTTCCGTATATCGCCTCCTGGACAGCCGAGAGCCGTCCCCCTGCCCATATCGTGAATCGCCCCGGTGGGCGCGGCATCGCCTACGCCGACGAAACGCTGCACGACCGGGACCGTCACGGGGTCCTCTGGTATCGCAGCGTCTTCCGTCCCCGGCAGGGGCGTCCGAAGTTCGGCACGGTCCATGCCGCCCGGCAGCGCCGCACCATGCGCAAGCTCCTGTGCCAGGTCTGCGCCGGCCCAGCCGACCGTAATGACGACGGCGTGTTGTGGCTGCTTGGCGATGACCGAGACGACTGGCCGGGCTGGCCGGAGGAGATGGGCGCGACGCACCCGCCGGTGTGCCTGCGGTGCGCCGCCCTCTCGGTCCGCATGTGCCCGTTCCTCCGGCGTGGCGGTCACGTTGCCGTACGCGTCAGGGACCCTCGACCGGCGGGGGTCGTCGGGGCCCTGTACGCATCGGGGCCGGCCGGACCGGTGCCTGTGGGGCAGGTGCTGTTGCCCTGGGGTGATGTACGGATGCCGTGGGTGCTGGCGTCGCAGATGGCCATGGGACTGCGCGGCTGCACGTTCGTCGACCTGGAGGCGGAGCTTGCTTCGGCCGGAATCGACATGCGGGCCTTGCGCCCTGGCTGACCTTTTGCGTGGTCGCCGCCTCGGGGCGGGACCGGCGCCCCAGCGCCGCAGCCCGCACCGAGGCGGCGAGCCGTGTGGGCGCCCACTTCTCGACTTCCAAGACACCCGTACGCGCCGTGACACCCGCACTGCCGTTGATCGACAACCACCCCTGCGACCCACAAGGAATCCCCATGCCCGTCAACCGCCCGCCCGCACCCTTACCGATCGACGGCCACATCGACCAGGCCCGGGACTGCTTCCGCGGCTTCGTCACCAACTACGCCCCGACCGACGTCCACACCACGGGCGTCTACCTCGAACCGCTCCTCGCCGGCTGGCTCTACGCCGGACCGGGCATCGAGTCGACCGCCGGCCTCTACGACCACTTCGTCCAGGCGGTTCTGGCGATTACCGATGCGATCCTGGCCGGGGCCCTCTCCTTGGACTACGCGGGTCCGGACGCTCCTCCCTACCCCCGCCACCTTCTCGGCCTCCGAGACCCCAACATGGGCGCCAACGTCCTCAGCCGCATGGGCCATGACCTCCTGGTCCATGAGACCTTGGAAGGGCGGCACGTTGAGGACGTCCGCGTGGTCTTCGAGGCCGCACGGATGCGGGGGTGACATCCCTCGACACAGAGGGCCCTTGTCGCCAATATGGCCACGGATCTGAGTCGGTGACGCTTCGGTGGGGAAGGCAGGACCTTTCTTCTTGCCCTGGTTGTTGGTGGGGGTCGGAGTGAGCTAGGTCTTCGCAGGTGGGGGCGGGCACCGCTGGCGTCTGAAGGGTCGTCATCGGTCGTCCTTGGGCACCGCCGAGCGGCGTCGGACGGCCCAGAGACGGCCCAGCCCACAGGACCTACGGGTACCTCGGTCAGCCAGTTCGTCGAATCTAGATCGGTGGTGTTCCCTGGCCACTTCGATCGGTCAGGCTTGCCTGACCGATCGCCGATGCTTCCCTCGACGGATGGGAACGCCGTAGGAGGGCCGACAGGTTCAAGAACGTGATCTTGATGAGCTCGACGAACCGCCGCTCGCTAAGCCTGTCGTCGTGGCGTAACTGGAGCGCGCCTACAGTCCCCGTTCCCAACAACGAACCAACGACAACAACAGGAACGATCCACAGCGGCGCCAGCAAGGTAGTTCCGATGGTGATAAGTGCAATGATCACGATGGCGAAGAGATAGAAAGATCCGCTGAGCCAGGGGCCTCGCCGACCTTCTGACCGTCGTGTAACTGCGAGGTGCGCTCGAATGACCTCCTCGGCACTCGAACCACTGATCGAACGCACCCGTCCGCGTCGGTCGACCCGGAAGCTGCACCCCTCGACTCCACAAACGCCGCGGCTGTTCCTCGCATGCGCTCGGGCACTAACGAGCTCGTGCATGGTTGGCGGTAGCGCGTCGAAGGCCGCGGACTGTCCGCCGTGTTCACGTTCGTGTACCGCTTGCCGTGGCCGCCTGCTGGTGCGAGAGCAGTCCGGCGACAGCTTGGATGATGTCACTCATGTGCTCGCGACGGCCGTGGTGGCGGGCGAGAGATCGCCAGTTCTTCAGATGGCCGATGCCGTGCTCGACCCGGATGCGGCGTGAGGAGTGGGCCTTGCGCTGGCGCTCGTGCATCTCCTCGTACCACTCGGGCGGGTTCTTCTTGAACTTGCGGTGCGGTGGCGTCACCACGCGGCCGCCGGTCTGGGCGCCCAGGCCCTGGTAGCCGGCATCGGCGAGGATCTCTACGGCCGGACCGTCGGCCAGGAGCTTGACCAGGCCCAGCTTCCGGGCGTGCGTGATGTCCGCGCAGCTCGCAGGCTCGGCCGGACTGCAGAACAGCAGCCGCCCCTCGGCGTCCGTGACGACCATGGACTTGACGGCGTTCTGCTTGTTCTTCCCGGAGATGAACTTCTCCCGGTCCTTGCGTCCGACAGCCGGGCGACGCACCCGGACCTCGGTGCCGTCGATGATTCCGGTTTGCCCGCTCGCGCCGAGATGGTCGATGACCTCGGCGAGTGTGCACAGTCGGATGTCAGGCGCGACGGTGCAGCCCCGCTCGGCGAGCAGTGGCCGCACTTCACCGATCGCACGCGTAATGGTGGAGCGGTCCACGCCGAACCAGCAGGCCAGCACGTCGTGCGTCGTTGCATGGCGGAGATGCACGAGCGTGGCCAACAGGCGGTCGACGAAGACCAGCTTGTACTTGGCCCCGGCACCGACGGCCCGGCGGCGAGGGCGGGACGTCAGCACGGCCTGGTGCCGCTCGTGCCACAACGGACCGATCTCTGCGACGAGTTCTGCGATCACGTCGGGCGCCAGCCCGGTGATCCGCTGGCTACGGATGATTGCTGCACGTGTCCGGCTCCCCACCACACGGATCATGATCAACGATCAAGGTCTCGACGCGCTACCGCCAACCATGCACGAGCTCGTTACGAGCTCGTGCATGGTTGGCGGTAGCGCGTCGAAGGCCGCGGACTGTCCGCCGTGTTCACGTTCGTGTACCGCTTGCCGTGGCCGCCTGCTGGTGCGAGAGCAGTCCGGCGACAGCTTGGATGATGTCACTCATGTGCTCGCGACGGCCGTGGTGGCGGGCGAGAGATCGCCAGTTCTTCAGATGGCCGATGCCGTGCTCGACCCGGATGCGGCGTGAGGAGTGGGCCTTGCGCTGGCGCTCGTGCATCTCCTCGTACCACTCGGGCGGGTTCTTCTTGAACTTGCGGTGCGGTGGCGTCACCACGCGGCCGCCGGTCTGGGCGCCCAGGCCCTGGTAGCCGGCATCGGCGAGGATCTCTACGGCCGGACCGTCGGCCAGGAGCTTGACCAGGCCCAGCTTCCGGGCGTGCGTGATGTCCGCGCAGCTCGCAGGCTCGGCCGGACTGCAGAACAGCAGCCGCCCCTCGGCGTCCGTGACGACCATGGACTTGACGGCGTTCTGCTTGTTCTTCCCGGAGATGAACTTCTCCCGGTCCTTGCGTCCGACAGCCGGGCGACGCACCCGGACCTCGGTGCCGTCGATGATTCCGGTTTGCCCGCTCGCGCCGAGATGGTCGATGACCTCGGCGAGTGTGCACAGTCGGATGTCAGGCGCGACGGTGCAGCCCCGCTCGGCGAGCAGTGGCCGCACTTCACCGATCGCACGCGTAATGGTGGAGCGGTCCACGCCGAACCAGCAGGCCAGCACGTCGTGCGTCGTTGCATGGCGGAGATGCACGAGCGTGGCCAACAGGCGGTCGACGAAGACCAGCTTGTACTTGGCCCCGGCACCGACGGCCCGGCGGCGAGGGCGGGACGTCAGCACGGCCTGGTGCCGCTCGTGCCACAACGGACCGATCTCTGCGACGAGTTCTGCGATCACGTCGGGCGCCAGCCCGGTGATCCGCTGGCTACGGATGATTGCTGCACGTGTCCGGCTCCCCACCACACGGATCATGATCAACGATCAAGGTCTCGACGCGCTACCGCCAACCATGCACGAGCTCGTAACGAGCTCGTGCATGGTTGGCGGTAGCGCGTCGAAGGCCGCGGACGGTCCGCCGTGTTCACGTTCGTGTACCGCTTGCCGTGGCCGCCTGCTGGTGCGAGAGCAGTCCGGCGACAGCTTGGATGATGTCACTCATGTGCTCGCGACGGCCGTGGTGGCGGGCGAGAGATCGCCAGTTCTTCAGATGGCCGATGCCGTGCTCGACCCGGATGCGGCGTGAGGAGTGGGCCTTGCGCTGGCGCTCGTGCATCTCCTCGTACCACTCGGGCGGGTTCTTCTTGAACTTGCGGTGCGGTGGCGTCACCACGCGGCCGCCGGTCTGGGCGCCCAGGCCCTGGTAGCCGGCATCGGCGAGGATCTCTACGGCCGGACCGTCGGCCAGGAGCTTGACCAGGCCCAGCTTCCGGGCGTGCGTGATGTCCGCGCAGCTCGCAGGCTCGGCCGGACTGCAGAACAGCAGCCGCCCCTCGGCGTCCGTGACGACCATGGACTTGACGGCGTTCTGCTTGTTCTTCCCGGAGATGAACTTCTCCCGGTCCTTGCGTCCGACAGCCGGGCGACGCACCCGGACCTCGGTGCCGTCGATGATTCCGGTTTGCCCGCTCGCGCCGAGATGGTCGATGACCTCGGCGAGTGTGCACAGTCGGATGTCAGGCGCGACGGTGCAGCCCCGCTCGGCGAGCAGTGGCCGCACTTCACCGATCGCACGCGTAATGGTGGAGCGGTCCACGCCGAACCAGCAGGCCAGCACGTCGTGCGTCGTTGCATGGCGGAGATGCACGAGCGTGGCCAACAGGCGGTCGACGAAGACCAGCTTGTACTTGGCCCCGGCACCGACGGCCCGGCGGCGAGGGCGGGACGTCAGCACGGCCTGGTGCCGCTCGTGCCACAACGGACCGATCTCTGCGACGAGTTCTGCGATCACGTCGGGCGCCAGCCCGGTGATCCGCTGGCTACGGATGATTGCTGCACGTGTCCGGCTCCCCACCACACGGATCATGATCAACGATCAAGGTCTCGACGCGCTACCGCCAACCATGCACGAGCTCGTTAGACCGACGTGAGGACGGCCCGCGGGGGTCTGGTCCTCGGTGCACGTGACAGTAGTAAGGAGTGGCCGCGTCCTCTGAGCGTCGCCGTCTCATGGACCTATCATGCCCGCTCCGCCGAATCTGCACTGCTAACGAGCTCGTGCATGGTTGGCGGTAGCGCGTCGAAGGCCGCGGACTGTCCGCCGTGTTCACGTTCGTGTACCGCTTGCCGTGGCCGCCTGCTGGTGCGAGAGCAGTCCGGCGACAGCTTGGATGATGTCACTCATGTGCTCGCGACGGCCGTGGTGGCGGGCGAGAGATCGCCAGTTCTTCAGATGGCCGATGCCGTGCTCGACCCGGATGCGGCGTGAGGAGTGGGCCTTGCGCTGGCGCTCGTGCATCTCCTCGTACCACTCGGGCGGGTTCTTCTTGAACTTGCGGTGCGGTGGCGTCACCACGCGGCCGCCGGTCTGGGCGCCCAGGCCCTGGTAGCCGGCATCGGCGAGGATCTCTACGGCCGGACCGTCGGCCAGGAGCTTGACCAGGCCCAGCTTCCGGGCGTGCGTGATGTCCGCGCAGCTCGCAGGCTCGGCCGGACTGCAGAACAGCAGCCGCCCCTCGGCGTCCGTGACGACCATGGACTTGACGGCGTTCTGCTTGTTCTTCCCGGAGATGAACTTCTCCCGGTCCTTGCGTCCGACAGCCGGGCGACGCACCCGGACCTCGGTGCCGTCGATGATTCCGGTTTGCCCGCTCGCGCCGAGATGGTCGATGACCTCGGCGAGTGTGCACAGTCGGATGTCAGGCGCGACGGTGCAGCCCCGCTCGGCGAGCAGTGGCCGCACTTCACCGATCGCACGCGTAATGGTGGAGCGGTCCACGCCGAACCAGCAGGCCAGCACGTCGTGCGTCGTTGCATGGCGGAGATGCACGAGCGTGGCCAACAGGCGGTCGACGAAGACCAGCTTGTACTTGGCCCCGGCACCGACGGCCCGGCGGCGAGGGCGGGACGTCAGCACGGCCTGGTGCCGCTCGTGCCACAACGGACCGATCTCTGCGACGAGTTCTGCGATCACGTCGGGCGCCAGCCCGGTGATCCGCTGGCTACGGATGATTGCTGCACGTGTCCGGCTCCCCACCACACGGATCATGATCAACGATCAAGGTCTCGACGCGCTACCGCCAACCATGCACGAGCTCGTAAGCGTTGTCCCGTAACTGCTGGCCATCGGTGAGATGATCTTGCTGTGTCTGGTGTGATCACGGCGTCGGAGCCCTCCTGGATAGCCCCGTTCGCCGGGCTGAGTCCGCGGCAGTTCAGCAAGTTGATCACTGTGCTGCGTCGGGAGGGTGTGGACCCGGTGCGCAAGGGCCGGCCCTGGAGCTTGCCGCTGGAGGACCGGGTCCTGCTGGTTGCCGCGTACTGGCGCACCAACCTCACCCTGCGTCAACTTGCCCCGTTGTTCGGGGTGTCGAAGTCCGCGGCGGACCGGATCGTCGACCACCTCGGACCGTCGCTCGCGCTCGAGCCCCGCAAGCGGTTCCGCAGGGACACCGTGCTGATCGTCGACGGCACGCTGGTCCCCACCCACGACCACAGCGTCGCCGCGCAGTCCAAGAACTACCGGTACTCCACCAACCACCAGGTCGTCATCGACGCCGACACCCGGCTCGTCGTGGCCATCGGTCGGCCCCTGCCCGGCAACCGCAACGACTGCACAGCATGGGAGGAATCCGGAGCGAAGGCTGCCGTCGGCCGCGCCACGGCCATCGCCGACGGCGGCTACCAGGGGACCGGCCTGATCATCCCGCACCGCCGAAAAGCCAGCCAGACCGAACTCCCCGCCTGGAAAGAGGAACACAACACCTCCCACCGCAAGGTCCGCGCCCGCGTCGAGCACACCTTCGCCCGCATGAAGACCTGGAAGATCCTCCGCGACTGCCGCCGCAAAGGCGACGGCGTCCATCACGCCATGCTCGGCATCGCCCGCCTCCACAACCTCACCCTGACCGGGTGACGTAGAAGGCGACAGGTCAGCAAGCACGCCGTAGATCATTTACGGGACAAGACTTAGCGAAAAGTGAAGCAAGGGGCGGTTCCCGTTCTCACTCCGTGGATTCTCGCAGTTCTTCTTCAATGTCCAGTCGGCGCATGAGGAAACTTGCGAGCACAAGCATCTCCTGAGCTTCTGCGGGGTCGTCTTGAGTTTCCGGGCCATGAGCACGAGGGTTACGCAGGCCGGTCATCGCTCCCTTGAAGAGATCGCGAATTCCCATCCGCTCGCTTTCCAGGGACGGCCCGGTAGACCGAGTCGCACGGATGGGCGGGGTGGATGATCCCAGCGCTGTGCCCATCAGCCTGTCACCGACCTCGGTTGAGCCAGTCAAGGTTTGAACCCTGTGCTCGACCGCGCGGAAGGAGCCCAGTACCGCGTCCTGATACTGGCCGCTACGGAACCTGTCGCCCGCCACCTGGGCAATCAAGGGATGCAACACGCACTGCAGTACGGATGACCCCTCGTTCTGACTTGGTTCGTCCGCCCCCTCCGCTGGTTGTGTGGGTGTCGGGGCAGCGCCTTGCCATATGTGCAGTTCTTCCCGTCGAACCGAGTACGGGCGGGTATCTTGGTCGATGCGGTCTGCGCCGAGCACCTGCGCGCGACGTGACCAATAGTCTTGGAGCGAAACAACACCCGCGAAGGGCCTGATCTCTCGGTCGAAGGCGAGTGACCAGTCCAAGTTCTCCTTGTTGCTGCCGCCACCCCGGAAACAGGGTTCGGCTACCGCCAGAGCGGCCGCGACAAACGTGATCTCTCGTGTGACGAGCCTCGGATCGATGCCGGTCACGTTGCGAAGATCTTGAAATTGAAGCATGGGCTGCTCGCCAGAAGGTGGGGCCCAATGCGGCTCGATTTCGCTGGCGATCCGCACCATTGCCAGAAATGTGGACAATGCTCCACCTGCGCCTGTGCAGTTGGCTGCGCCTGCGATCGTCAGAGACAACTGATGAGTGCCCTGTGGCCGCATGTAGCCGATGTTGGGATGAAGGCCCCGCAGGAGCGCGGGCGACAGTTGCTGGATGACTTCCTTGAACACAAGTTGACCCGGACCGGCATAGAGCTTGCGGTCGATGTAGTCGAAGGTCGGCCAGGTCCGATTGGCAGTGAAGAAGCCCCAGACCGCGTCCAGGAGAACGTGTCCATCCTCGCCTGTCGGCCGTGGAAGCTGCTCCGGCGCGACGGTCCTGGTGATCATCAGGAGCCCCCAATTCGTCCCAATAAGTTCCCGGAGACTACTACCGGGGAGGGGGCGGCTGCTTCGATTTCGGACCGCTGCGAGGCGTCGTGCTCTGATGGGCAGGTGTGCGGTGCCGGACCCACGTCAGTCGCGTCGGGCACCCGAAGATCAACACGCTATTACAACGTGATCACCGTCAGACGGCTGCCCTCGCCCGCGTCCGGCCGCACACAGACGAAGACCCCGCACCCAGCAACTTCGCTGGTGGCGGGGTCTGTCGGCACCTTCTGCAAGGTGCCCCCGGCAGGATTCGAACCTGCGCACACGGCTCCGGAGGCCGTTGCTCTATCCCCTGAGCTACGGGGGCGACGGGAAGAACATTAGCAGGTTGGGGAGGGTGGACGTGTACGGGGTTTCGGGGGTGCGGGGGGAGGGCCGGTGGGTGGGGGTCGGGTTCACCCGTCGCGGGGAAGAAATGGGCAAAACGCGGACGCATCGCGAGGGGGGCGCCTACGATTTCGGGTGTGGCGGGAGCGTCCGGCCGGGTGCTTGTTGTCGATGACAACAGGGTGATCCGGCAACTGATCAGGGTCAACCTGGAGCTGGAGGGCTTCGAGGTGGTGACCGCGGCTGACGGTGCCGAGTGCCTGGAGATCGTGCACTCGGTGCAGCCGGACGTGGTGACGCTCGACGTGGTGATGCCCCGGCTGGACGGAGCGCGGACCGCGATGCGGCTGCGGGCGGACCCGCGGACGCGGCAGGTGGGCATCGTGATGATCAGCGCGGGGAACCTGCCGGAGGCGGTCAGCGGGCCCGGCGGGGTCGACGCGTATCTGGCGAAGCCGTTCGAGCCCGCGCTGCTCGTGGAGACGGTGCGGCGGCTGGTCCGGCGCGGCCCCCGCCCCGTCGAGGCGCCGGAGGAACCCGGGCCGCCGTCCGGAGTGCCGGGGGAGCACCGCGCGGACCAGCCGCCCGACCAGCCCCAGGACCAGGCCGCCGCCACCCCCGGACCCGGCTCCGGCGCCTGAGCGCGCCTCCCACCGTGCCCCGGCCCACACGCCGGGCCGTAAACCCGCTCGCCTCCCCACCCCCTCCCTCGCCTACGCTTTTCCCGTGACCCCCGCCGAGCTGTCCCGCACCGTCCTGACCACGGTGCGCCGTGCCGTGGACGCGGCCGAGCTGGCCGTGGAGGTGCCCGAGAAGGTGGTGGTGCAGCGGCCGCCCCGCCCCGGCTGCGGGGACTACGCCACGAACGTGGCACTCCAGCTGGCCGGGCCGGCCGGACGCACCGCCCGGGAGGTCGCGGAGATCCTGCGCCGCCGGCTCGCCCGGGAGCCCGGCATCGCGGGCGTGCAGATCGCGGGCGCCGGCTTCCTGAACATCACGCTCAGCTCGCGCGCGTACGACGTGGTGGTGCGCAGGGTCCGCGAGGAGCGCGAGAGATACGGGTACGGCGACGGGCTCGCCGACGAGCGGGTCACCGTGGCCGCGACCGACGGCGCCGTACGCGGCACGCTCGTCGCGGAGGTGGCGAACGTCCTGCTGCGGGCCGCCGGCGCACTCCCGGCCGCCCCGGACACCCCGCCCGAGCCCCTCGAAGTCGCCGAACCGGCCACCCCCGCCGACCTCAGCGCCACCCCCGCCGAACTCAGCACCGGCCGCACCGCCCCCCTCACCCTCGCCGCCCTCGAATCCGCCCTCGGCCGCGACGCCGCCCGCTGGGCCCTGCTCCGCCCGCCCGCCGAGGACGTCCCGCGCCTGGACGCCCCCGCCCGCGCCGCCCTGCTCGCCCAGCGCGAGGCCAACCCGCTGTTCCGGGTCCGCTACGCCCACGCCCGCACCCGCGCCCTGCTCCGCAACGCCCACGACCTGGGCATGCCGGCCGACGGCGAGGCGGACGCGGCGGACACGTGTACGGTCGAAGAGGCTGGCCCGCATCCCGCTCCGGTCGACGGCGGCGGCCCTTCGCCGGCGTCCTCGGGCACACCGAGCCCTTCGCACCACCCCGCGGAGACCGAACTCCTCGGCCTGATCGCCGACTTCCCGCGCGTGGTGGAGAGCGCCGCCCGCCGGCGCGGCCCCGACCGGGTCGCCCGGCACCTGGAGCGGCTCGCCGACGCGTTCGCCCGGTTCCACGACGAGTGCGGCGTACTGCCGAAGGGTGACGAGAAACCCTCGGCCGTCCACGCGGCCCGGCTCCGCCTCACCGACGCGGCGGGGATCGTGCTCGCGGACGGCCTGCACCTGCTCGGCATCAGCGCCCCCGACCGGATCTGAACCCCCGACCGGGTCTGACCGGACCGAACCCCGGGCCTGACCTGACCGAACCCCGGACCGGGTCTGGCCTGACCCCGGCCGGACGTGGACCCCGACCGACCTGAACCCCCGCCCGCACGCCCCGAGGAAGTCCTGAAGTGAGCCGTTCCGCACACCCCGCCGGCCCCCGCCACGCCGATGTCCTGCCCGAAGGGCACTACGCCGGCCCGCCCGCCGACCTCAACTCCCTCGACCCGCGGATCTGGTCGCGCACCGTGACCCGTAACGCCGACGGCGCCGCGGAGGTCGCAGGGCTGGACGTACGCGACCTCGCCGCCGAGTACGGCACGCCCGCGTACTTCCTGGACGAGGCCGACTTCCGGGCCCGGTGCCGCGCCTGGCGGGCGGCCTTCGGGCACGAGGCCGACGTGTTCTACGCCGGTAAGGCGTTCCTCTCCCGCGCCGTGGTGAAGTGGCTGCACGAGGAGGGCATGAACCTCGATGTCTGCTCGGGCACCGAACTCGCGGTGGCGCTGGCGGCGGGGATGCCCGCCGAGCGGATCGCACTGCACGGCAACAACAAGAGCGCCGCGGAGATCGAGCGGGCGGTGCGCGAGGGCGTCGGCCGGATCGTGCTGGACTCCTTCCAGGAGATCGCCCGGGTCGCCGCGGAGGCCACCCGGCAGGGTCGCCGGCAGCGGGTGCAGATCCGGGTGACCGTCGGGGTCGAGGCACACACCCACGAGTTCATCGCGACCGCGCACGAGGACCAGAAGTTCGGCATCGGCCTGGCCGACGGGCAGGCCGCCGAGGCGGTGCGCCGGGTGCTCCAGCTCGACAGCCTCGACCTGGTCGGCATCCACAGCCACATCGGCTCGCAGATCTTCGACATGGCCGGGTTCGAGGTGGCCGCCCGCCGGGTGGTGTCGCTGCTGGCCGAGGTCCGCGACGAGCACGGCGTGGAACTGCCGGAGATCGACCTCGGCGGCGGCCTGGGCATCGCCTACACCCCGGAGGACGACCCGCGCGAGCCGCAGGAGATCGCGAAGGCGCTCGGCGAGATCGTGGCGCGGGAGTGCGACGCGGCGCGGCTGACCCCGCCGCGGCTGTCGGTCGAGCCGGGCCGGGCGATCGTCGGGCCGACGGCGTTCACGCTCTACGAGGTCGGCACCATCAAGCCGCTCGACGGCCTGCGGACGTACGTCAGCGTCGACGGGGGCATGTCCGACAACATCCGCACCGCGCTCTACGACGCCGAGTACAGCGTCGCGCTGGTCTCGCGCACCAGCACCGCCGAGCCGATGCTGGCGCGGGTGGTCGGCAAGCACTGCGAGAGCGGGGACATCGTGGTCAAGGACGCGTTCCTGCCGGCCGACCTCGCGCCGGGGGACCTGATCGCGGTGCCCGCGACCGGGGCGTACTGCCGGGCGATGGCCAGCAACTACAACCACGCGCTGCGGCCGCCGGTGGTCGCGGTCGCGGACGGGCAGGCGCGGGTGATCGTCCGCCGGGAGACGGAGGAGGACCTGCTCCGCCTCGACGTCGGCTGACCCCCTGCGGGGGCGCCCTTGACCCGCCGGGGCAGGTGGTTCTGCCGGCTGAGGGACGACCACCTGTCGGTGGGCGGTTGTTCGCGCCGTTCTCCCCAGAGCTTCGCCTGGGTGGGAGTGCCGCCGGCGGAGCCAGGGCCAGGGGGAGTGCCCCCCACACGCTCCTGAGCGTGTGCGGGTCCCTCCGCGACAGGAGGGGCACCAGCAGGGTGTGCGGCAACCGCGCGCCGGGACGAGGCCGGCGCGGCAGCGGTGGGCTACCAGGGCGCGCGGAGACGGAAGTTGCGGTGGGCGCCGCCGGTTGCCCACGCAATTCGTGGAAGATCGCCGGGCGGGCGGAAAATCTCAAGGTTCGCCCGGGCGGTCTCGCGATCCGGACAGGGCGTGGATTCTCCCGTCCGGTGCGTGAGACTGGACTTTTCAAAGGTGCGGGCGCGCCCGCGCCCGACCGCGCGAGAGCCTGCTCGCGCAGCCCGGCCCGGCGGGATCGGCCGGACGGTTCGACGAGTGAGACGTTTGACGAGAGACGAGGTCGGATGATGCGTACGCGTCCGCTGAAGGTGGCGCTCCTGGGGTGCGGTGTGGTCGGCTCCGAGGTCACGCGCATCATCACGACGCAGGCGGACGACCTCGCCGCGCGGATCGGTGCCCCGATCGAGCTGGCCGGGATCGCGGTCCGCCGCCCCAACAAGGTGCGCGACGGCGTTCCCGCCGAACTGCTCACCACCGACGCCACCGCGCTGGTCAAGCGCGGCGACATCGACGTCGTGGTCGAGGTGATCGGCGGTATCGAGCCGGTCCGCACCCTGATCACCACCGCGTTCGAGCACGGCGCCTCGGTGGTCTCGGCGAACAAGGCCCTGCTCGCCGCCGACGGCGCGAGCCTGCACGCCAAGGCCGTCGAGCACGGTGTCGACCTGTACTACGAGGCCGCGGTGGCCGGCGCGATCCCGCTGATCAGGCCGCTGCGCGAGTCGCTGGCCGGCGACCGGGTCAACCGGGTGCTGGGCATCGTCAACGGCACCACCAACTTCATCCTCGACAAGATGGACTCCACCGGCGCCGGCTACAGCGAGGCGCTGGACGAGGCCACCGCGCTCGGTTACGCCGAGGCCGACCCCACCGCCGACGTGGAGGGCTTCGACGCCGCCGCGAAGGCGGCGATCCTGGCCGGCATCGCCTTCCACACCCGCGTCACCATCGACGACGTGCACCGCGAGGGCCTGACCGAGGTGACCGCCGCCGACATCGCCTCCGCCCGCAAGATGGGCTGCACGGTCAAGATGCTCGCGATCTGCGAGCGCAGCACCGACGGCCGCTCGGTCACCGCCCGGGTGCACCCGGCGATGATCCCGCTCAGCCACCCCCTCGCCTCGGTCCGCGAGGCGTACAACGCCGTCTTCGTCGAGGCGGAGGCGGCCGGCCGGTTGATGTTCTACGGTCCCGGCGCCGGTGGCGCGCCCACCGCCTCCGCCGTTCTCGGCGACCTGGTGACGGCCTGCCGCAACAAACTCGCCGCTACCATCGGAGCAGGCGAGTCCGCGTACACGCGACTGCCGGTCAGCCCCATGGGGGATGTGGTCACCCGTTACCACATCAGCCTTGACGTGGCGGACAAACCGGGCGTCCTGGCTCAGGTCGCGACGGTGTTCGCCGAGCACGACGTGTCGATCGGCACGGTGCGCCAGCAGGGCAGGAACCAAGGCAGCGGCGACGACGCCGCCGTCGAGCAGAGCGGTGGCGGGCAGCGCGAGGGCGGCGAGGCATCGCTCGTCGTCGTCACCCACCGTGCGACGGACGCCGCCCTCTCGGCGACCGTCGCCAGTCTGCGCGAACTCGACACCGTACGCGGCGTGGCCAGCATCATGCGCGTGGAAGGGGAGTAGCACCGTTATGAACGTCAAGGTCGACCAGCTCCGAATGTCCGGCACCCACCAGTGGCGCGGCATCATCGAGGAGTACCGCGACCGCCTGCCGGTGGGCGTGGACACCCCGGTGGTCTCGCTGCTGGAGGGTGGCACTCCGCTCGTGCCGGCCCAGGTGCTCTCCGAGCGCACCGGGTGCGACGTCCTGCTCAAGGTCGAAGGGGCCAACCCCACCGGGTCCTTCAAGGACCGCGGCATGACCATGGCGATCTCCAAGGCGAAGGAGGCCGGCGCCCAGGCGGTCATCTGCGCCTCCACCGGCAACACCTCCGCCTCCGCCGCCGCGTACGCGGTACGGGCCGGGATGGTCTGCGCCGTGCTGGTGCCGCGGGGCAAGATCGCGCTCGGCAAGATGGGCCAGGCGCTGGTGCACGGCAGCCGCATCCTCCAGGTCGACGGCAACTTCGACGACTGCCTCGACCTCGCCCGCGGCCTCAGCGAGAAGTACCCGGTCGCGCTGGTCAACTCGGTGAACCCGGTGCGGATCGAGGGGCAAAAGACCGCGGCGTTCGAGATCGTGGACGCGCTCGGCGACGCGCCCGACATCCATGTGCTCCCGGTGGGCAACGCGGGCAACATCACCGCGTACTGGAAGGGCTACCGCGAATACGCCGCCGACGGCTTCGCCGGCCGCACGCCGCGGATGTGGGGCTTCCAGGCGGCCGGTTCGGCCCCGATCGTCAACGGCGCGCCGGTGCGCGAGCCGCAGACCATCGCCACCGCGATCAGGATCGGCAACCCCGCGTCCTGGCAGCTCGCCGAGCAGGCCCGCGACGAGTCGGGCGGCCTCATCGAAGCGGTGACGGACCGTCAGATCCTCGCGGCCTACCGGCTGCTGGCCGGCAAGGAGGGCGTCTTCGTCGAGCCCGCCTCCGCCGCGTCCGTGGCCGGCCTGCTCAAGGCCGTGGACGAGGGCCGCGTCGACCCCGGCCAGCGCATCGTCTGCACGGTCACCGGGAACGGGCTCAAGGACCCCGACTGGGCCGTCGCCGGCGCCCCCCAGCCCATCACGGTCCCCGTCAACGCGGACGCCGCCGCGACCCAACTGGGCCTCGCCTGAATCCGACGGACCAGGGTGCCCCTCCCCGGGGCGGGGGTCCCTCGCGGAAGACGGCAACCCACCAGGGGTGCGTGGGCGCCGTTGCGTGAGACGGCAACTCACCAGGGGTGCGTGGGCGCTGTCGCGGAATTCGGCGCCCACCCAGGGGCGCGTGGGCGCCGTCGCGGAAGACGGCAACTCACCAGGGGCGCGGGGAACTGCGCGACCAGCCACGGCGGTGGTGCGCCGGGCCCGCGAGCCTGGCCTCCGCGGCGAGTTCGCCGGACCACCGGCAGCGGTGGGCTGGTCCGCGCAGTTCCCCGCGCCCCCGGAGCACCGCCTTCCCCATGGTTCACTCCCGTAAGGGGCGCACGCCGCGAAGGCGACACGCATCACGCGCGGTCCGTGCGCCCTATGTCGCGGGGGAACCTTGTTTCGATAGGCTTACCCCAGCGGCGCAATCGCGCCGAGTTCCGGCTGATGCCGCCGCATCGCCATTTCCCGCCTCGCCGCCTGGCAACGGAGCCACGCCCGCAGGGCGTACGCACCAAGGAGATTCGTCGAACGATGGCCGGTCCAGCGTTTCGCGCCGCCGCAGTACGAGTGCGCGTCCCCGCGACCAGCGCGAACCTCGGCCCGGGCTTCGACGCGTTCGGCCTCGCGCTGGGGTTGTACGACGACGTGGTGGTGCGCGTCGCCGACTCCGGTCTGCACGTGGACATCGCCGGTGAGGGCGCCGACACGCTGGCGCGCGACGAGAAACACCTGGTGGTCCGTAGCCTGCGCACCGCTTTCGACCTGCTCGGCGGCCAGCCGCGCGGCCTGGAGGTGGTCTGTGCGAACCGCATTCCGCACGGCCGCGGTCTGGGGTCGTCGTCCGCCGCCATCTGCGCGGGCATCATGGCCGCCCGCGCGGTGACGATAGGCGGCCCGGCGGGGCTGGACGACACGGCCCTGCTGGAGCTGGCCACCGAGATCGAGGGGCACCCCGACAACGTCGCGGCGTGTCTGATGGGCGGCTTCACCGTGGCCTGGACCGAGGGCGGGGCCGCGCGGGCGGTCCGGATGGAGCCGGCCGGGTCGCTGGTTCCGGTGGTCTTCGTGCCGGGGGTGCCGGTGCTGACCGAGACCGCCCGCGGGCTGCTGCCCCGTACCGTTCCGCACGTCGACGCCGCGGTGAACGCGGGCCGGGCGGCGCTGCTGGTCGAGGCGTTGACCAGGCGCCCCGAGCTGCTGCTGCCCGCCACCGAGGACCGGTTGCACCAGGACTACCGGGCGCCGGCGATGCCGGAATCCCTCGCGCTGGTGAACCGTCTACGCGCGGAGGGCGTCCCTGCTGTCGTATCGGGTGCCGGGCCGACCGTGCTCGCGCTCACCGACGAGGGCGCCGCGGACAAGGTCTCCCGGCTCGCGGGTGACGGCTGGGCGGCCAACCGCCTGGCGTTGGACGCCGCCGGGGCGAGTGTCCTGCCGCTCGCAGGTGGGCAGTGACACGATTGCCGGTCGAAGAGAGGGGGAATATCTGTTGGACCGGGTAGTGTTAACCTCAAGCCAGCATTCGCCGCCCTTTGGGCGCGATGGGCTGTGTCCCCGCAGTGGGACCGCACTTTCTCCGGGAGCCTCCCACACCGTATAGGCAGCCAGTCCGGGTCGGCCGGACAGCCTGTCCGGGAAGTGTCGAGCACGCTCCGGATTCGGTACGAGTTCTCTCCCGTGCCGAGAGCATCTATGTATTTCTGCCGCCATCAGGCAGACCACCGCCCCGGGTCGAAGCAGCGGGAACGCCAGACCCGGTCAGCACGACCGGTCGCCGAGCCAGACAGGCCGACGCCCGCTCCAGGGAAGGACCCTTCGTGAGCGACACCACCGATCTGATGGGCGTGCGCGCAGACAACACTGTCGCCGCGTCCGAAGCCGCCGCGCCTGCCACCGGTGCTGCCACGGCCGCACGGCGCCGCCGGTCCGGGACCGGCCTGGAGGGCATGGTCCTGGCCGAACTCCAGCAGGTCGCCGCAGGTCTCGGTATCAAGGGCACCGCGCGGATGCGCAAGGGCCAGCTCATCGAGACGATCAAGGAGCGCCAGGCCGGCGGCGGTGCCGCCGCGGCCGAGAAGCCCGCCGCCGCCACCGGCGCGCCGGCCGAGAAGCCCAAGCGCCGCGCCACCTCGCGGGCCCGGCTGGAGCAGGCGGCGGAGTCCGCCGAGGCCCCCGCGGCCGCCGCACCGGCCGCGAAGGAGCCGAAGGAGGCGAAGCAGCAGCAGATCGAGATCCCCGGCCAGCCGGCCGGCGAGAAGGCGAAGGCTGCCGCTTCCGCGAGCGAGCGGGCGCAGGGCGAGCGCGGCGCCGACCGGGCCGCCGAGGCCTCCGCAGACAGCGCCGAGGGCCGTGAGGCCAAGGGCGCCGAGGCCAAGGGCGGCGACGCCAAGCAGCAGGGCGGCGGGGACGACCGCCAGGAGCGCCAGCGCGGCCAGCGCGGTGACCGCCGCGAGCGGCAGCGCGACCGCCAGCGCAACCGTGGCGAGGACGGCGGCGAGGGCCAGCAGAGCGGCGGCCAGAGCCGCCGGGACCGCCAGCAGCAGAGCGGCGGCCAGGGTGGCGGCCAGCAGCAGCACCAGGGCGGCCAGCACCAGCAGAGCGGCCCGCAGGACGACGACGAGTTCGGCGAGGGCCGCGGCCGCCGCCGGGGCCGTTACCGCGACCGCCGTGGCCGTGGCCGCGGGCGCGAGGAGTTCGGTGGCGGCGGCGAGCCGCAGGTCGCCGACGACGACGTGCTGATCCCCGTCGCGGGCATCCTCGACATCCTCGACAACTACGCGTTCATCCGCACCTCGGGCTACCTGCCGGGGCCGAACGACGTGTACGTCTCGCTCGCCCAGGTCCGTAAGAACGGCCTGCGCAAGGGCGACCACGTCACCGGCGCGGTGCGCCAGCCCAAGGACGGCGAGCGGCGCGAGAAGTTCAACGCGCTGGTCCGCCTCGACTCCGCGAACGGCATGGGCGCCGACTCCGGCCGCGGCCGTCCGGAGTTCAACAAGCTCACCCCGCTGTACCCGCAGGACCGGCTCCGGCTGGAGACCGACCCGGGCGTGCTGACCACGCGGATCATCGACCTGGTCTCGCCGATCGGCAAGGGCCAGCGCGGCCTGATCGTCGCCCCGCCGAAGACCGGCAAGACGATGATCATGCAGGCGGTCGCCAACGCGATCACCACCAACAACCCCGAGTGCCACCTGATGGTCGTCCTCGTCGACGAGCGGCCCGAAGAGGTCACCGACATGCAGCGCTCGGTGAAGGGCGAGGTCATCTCCTCGACCTTCGACCGGCCCGCCGAGGACCACACCACCGTCGCCGAGCTCGCCATCGAGCGGGCCAAGCGGCTGGTGGAGCTGGGCCACGACGTGGTGGTGCTGCTCGACTCCATCACCCGGCTGGGCCGCGCCTACAACCTGGCGGCGCCCGCCTCCGGCCGCATCCTGTCCGGTGGTGTCGACTCGACCGCGCTCTACCCGCCGAAGCGCTTCTTCGGTGCCGCGCGGAACATCGAGGACGGCGGCTCGCTGACCATCCTGGCCACCGCGCTGGTCGAGACCGGCTCGCGGATGGACGAGGTGATCTTCGAGGAGTTCAAGGGCACCGGCAACATGGAGCTCAAGCTCGACCGGAAGCTCGCCGACAAGCGGATCTTCCCCGCGGTGGACGTCGACCCGTCCGGCACCCGCAAGGAGGAAATCCTCCTGGACCGCGAGGAGTTGGCGATCGTCTGGAAGCTGCGCCGGGTGCTGCACGCGCTCGACTCGCAGCAGGCGATCGAGCTGCTGCTGGACAAGATGAAGCAGACCAAGTCCAACGCCGAGTTCCTGATGCAGATCGCCAAGACCACCCCTGGCCAGAACAACGACTGACAGTAACCGCCAGGATCGGTCCGACCGCCCGCCTACCCCAGCTGACCTGGGGATACGCGGGCGGTCGCGATTTGCGGCCCCCGTCCGCCCCCGTCGGCCCCTCGTCGACGCACTGCCCGCTCGCCCCTCGAATGGCGGCACCCGCACCCCGGGCGCACGATGGAACGTCTGACGTTACGGACATTCCCGGCGTCGGGAGCCGCAGGGCCGCACACCGGACCCGCGGGACGCCTGACACCGGACGCTCAGGAAGCCGAGGTGCCGCCATGCCGGACGAGCAGCAGCCGCGGACCGGCTCCAGCCCCAGCGGGGCCGGAGCGGCCCGCCGACGCCGCCGGCGCACCCTGCACATCGTCGCCTGGACCGCGTCCGGAGTGGTGCTGCTCGGCGCGACCGGCGCCGGATACCTCTACCACCGGCTCAACGCCAACATCCACAGCGTCGACATCGACGGCGCCCTGGGCACCCACCGCCCGGCCCGGCTCGACAACGGCTCGATGGACATCCTGGTGCTCGGCTCGGACTCCCGCTCCGGCGCGAACCGCGCGTACGGCCACGACAGCGGCACCGCGCGCTCCGACACCGCGATGATCGTGCACCTGGACAAGGGCCGGAAGAAGGCCAGCGTGGTGAGCATCCCGCGCGACACCCTGGTGGACCGCCCGGCCTGCACCGGCGCCAAGGGCGCCGTCGAGCCGGCCGGGCAGCAGGTCATGTTCAACACCGCCTACGAGGTCGGCGGCCCGGCCTGCGCGGTCAAGACCGTCGAGCAGCTCACCGGGCTGCGGATGGACCACTACATCGAGGTCGACTTCACCGGCTTCAAGAACCTCGTCAACGACCTCGGCGGGGTGCCGCTGACCACCACCAAGGCGATCCACGACGACAAGAGCCACCTGAACCTGCCGGCCGGCACCCACACCCTCGACGGCTCCCAGGCGCTCGGCCTGGTCCGCACCCGGCACGGCGTCGCCGACGGCAGCGACCTGGGCCGTATCCAGCTCCAGCAGGCGTTCATCAAGGCGCTGATCGACCGGATCGGCGGCCTGGGGCTGTTCACCAGCCCGACGAAGCTGTTCTCGGTCGCCGACACCGCCACCAAGGCGGTCACCACCGACACCGGCCTCGGCTCGGTGAACAAGCTGACCGGGCTCGCCGAGAGCGTGCAGCACCTGCACTCCGGCGACGTGCACATGGTGACCCTGCCGGTGCGCTACGACCCCGCGAACCCCAACCGGGTCGAGCCGATCCGGGCGCAGGCCGACATCGTGTGGGCCGCGCTGCGCGCCGACAAGCCGATCCCGGCCGACGCCACGAAGGGCTCGGTCGCCGACCACGTGGACGCCGGCAAGGTGGTCGGCGGCAAGGCCACGGCGCCGGCCACTCCGAAGCCGTCGGGGCCGGCCGGCTCGAAGCCGTCGGGTTCGGCCTCGCCGTAGGCGTCCGCCCCGCGCGCCGCGTCAGCCCCGTCCTCCCGGCGTCACCCTCGCGAGCACCGCGCTGACCTGCGAGGACGTCGCGGGAATTATCCGGGGCCCGACCTGGTTTTGGTAGCTGCGGCCAGTGCTGGCAGACTGGTCCGCTGGCCCCGGTTCACGCCCACGCAACCCGCATGAGCGACCCGGCGCCCTCCCGAACCTAGGAGCACCCTTGAAGCGCGAGATCCACCCCGAGTACGTAGAGACCCAGGTCACCTGCACCTGCGGCGCCTCGTTCACCACCCGCAGCACCGAGACCAGCGGCCAGATCCGCGCGGACGTGTGCTCCGAGTGCCACCCGTTCTACACGGGCAAGCAGAAGATCCTCGACACCGGCGGCCGCGTGGCCCGCTTCGAGGCCCGCTTCGGCAAGAACGCCGGGTCCGCCAAGAAGTAGCGACCCGACCAGCGCCGGTCTCCGGTCGCCCAGCCCAGGGTGACCGGACCGGCGCTTTGTCGTCCTCGCGTCCCAGCCGGCGGCGCCCGTCCCACGGCGGCCCGGTCCCAGGCAGCACCTACTCCTCCAGGAATACATGATGTTCGAGGCGGTCGAGGAACTGATCGGCGAACATGCCGACCTCGAAAAGCAGCTTGCCGACCCCGCGGTCCACACCGACCAGGCCAACGCCCGCCGGCTCAACAAGCGGTACGCGGAGCTCACCCCCATCATCGCCGCCTACCGCTCCTGGCGGCAGACCGGCGAGGACGCCGAGACCGCGCGTGAACTGGCCGCCGACGACCCGGAGTTCGCCGCCGAGGTCAAGGAGCTGGAGAAGCACCGCGAGGAGCTGACCGACCGGCTGCGGCTGCTGCTGGTGCCGCGGGACCCCAGCGACGACAAGGACGTCATCCTGGAGGTCAAGGCCGGCGAGGGCGGCGAGGAGTCCGCGCTGTTCGCCGGCGACCTGCTGCGGATGTACCTGCGGTACGCCGAGCGGGTCGGCTGGAAGACCGAGATCCTCGACGCCAACGCCTCCGACCTCGGCGGCTACAAGGACGTCCAGGTCGCCGTCAAGGCCAAGGCGAGCCACGAGCCCGGCCAGGGCGTGTGGGCCCGGCTGAAGTACGAAGGCGGCGTGCACCGGGTGCAGCGGGTGCCGGCCACCGAGTCGCAGGGCCGTATCCACACCTCCGCCGCCGGCGTGCTGGTCACCCCGGAGGCCGAGGAGGTCGAGGTCGAGATCAACCCCAACGAGCTGCGGATCGACGTCTACCGCTCGTCGGGCCCCGGCGGGCAGTCGGTCAACACCACCGACTCCGCGGTCCGGATCACCCACCTTCCCTCCGGCCTGGTGGTCTCCTGCCAGAACGAGAAGAGCCAGCTGCAGAACAAGGAGTCGGCGATGCGCATCCTGCGCTCCCGGCTGCTGGCCGCCGCCCAGGAGGAGGCCGAGCGCGAGGCGTCCGACGCCCGCCGCAGCCAGGTCCGCACCGTGGACCGCTCCGAGCGCATCCGCACCTACAACTTCCCGGAGAACCGCATCTCCGACCACCGGGTCGGCTTCAAGGCGTACAACCTGGACCAGGTGCTCGACGGAGACCTCGACGCGATGATCCAGGCGTGTGTGGACGCCGACTCCGCCGCGAAGCTGGCCGCGGCCGGCGACGGCAGCTGAGAAGGGGGCGGACGTGAACCTGCTGCTCGCCGAGGTGGCCCAGGCCGCCCAGCGACTCGCCGACGCGGGCGTGCCCTCGCCCCGCTTCGACGCCGAGGAACTGGCCGCGTACGTGCACGGGGTCAAGCGCGGCGAGCTGCACACCGTGGCCGACGCGGACTTCGACGCGCGCTACTGGGAGGCCGTCGCCCGCCGCGAGGCCCGCGAACCCCTCCAGCACATCACCGGCCGGGCCTTCTTCCGCTACCTGGAACTCCAGGTCGGGCCAGGGGTGTTCGTGCCCCGCCCGGAGACGGAGTCGGTGGTCGGCTGGGCCATAGACGCCGTCCGGGCCATGGACGTCGCCGAGCCGCTGATCGTCGACCTGTGCACCGGCTCCGGCGCGATCGCGCTCGCGCTCGCCCAGGAGGTGCCCCGGTCCCGGGTGCACGCCGTGGAGCTGTCCGAGCAGGCGCTGGAGTGGGCCCGCAAGAACGTCGCCGGCAGCAAGGTGGACCTGCGGCACGGCGACGCGCTGGCCGCCTTCCCCGAACTCAACGGCCAGGTCGACCTGGTGGTCTCCAACCCGCCGTACATCCCGCTCACCGAGTGGGAGTACGTCGCACCCGAGGCCCGCGACCACGACCCCGAACTCGCCCTGTTCTCCGGCGAGGACGGCCTGGACACCATCCGCGGCATCGAGCGCACCGCGCACCGCCTGCTGCGGCCCGGCGGCGTCGTCGTCATCGAGCACGCCGACTCCCAGGGCGGCCAGGTGCCGTGGATCTTCAAGGAGGACGCCGGCTGGGCGGACGCGGCCGACCACCCCGACCTCAACAAACGGCCGCGATTCACCACTGCCCGCAAGGCGACACCGTGAGAGCGCGGACCTCCGCCCGCAAAGCGGCACCGTGAACACAGCATCCCCCGCAACGGCGGCAGAAGAGCTAATGGAGGACTTCCCATGGCACGGCGATACGACTGCGCGGACGCGACCGACCGGGTCACCGGGCTGCGCGAGGCCACCTCGGCGGTCAAGCGCGGCGAACTCGTGGTGCTGCCGACCGACACGGTCTACGGCATCGGCGCGGACGCCTTCGACAAGGACGCGGTCGGCGACCTGCTGGAGGCCAAGGGCCGCGGCCGCTCCATGCCGTCGCCGGTGCTGGTGGGCTCCCCGAACACGCTGCACGGCATCGTCACCGACTTCTCCGAGCAGGCGTGGGAGCTCGTCGACGCCTTCTGGCCGGGCGCGCTGACCCTGGTCACCAAGCACCAGCCGTCGCTGCGCTGGGACCTCGGCGACACCCGCGGCACCGTGGCGGTCCGGATGCCGCTGCACCCGGTCGCCATCGAGCTGCTCACCGAGACCGGCCCGATGGCCGTCTCCAGCGCCAACCTCACCGGCATGCCGTCCCCGCAGGACTGCGACGCCGCCCAGGGCATGCTCGGCGACTCCGTGGCGATCTACCTCGACGCCGGACCCACGCCCGCCGCCGTGCCGTCCTCGATCGTCGACGTGACCGGGAAGGTGCCGGTGCTGCTGCGGGCCGGTGCGATCAGCGCCGAGGAGCTGCGCAAGGTGGTACCCGACTTGGAGGAGCGCCGTTGACCACGCCCGACGGGCGTGCCATACGGGGGTTCACCACTGCGCCGACCGGACTCGGGGGAGGCGGCCACCCCGCTCACGCCCCACTCGACGTGCTGCGCGTCCTGCACGTGTGCACCGGCAACGTCTGCCGCTCGCCGATCGCCGAGCGGCTGATGCGGCACGGCCTCGCCCAGCGGCTGGGTGCCGGCGCGGACGCCATCCTCGTGGAGTCGGCGGGCACGTGGGGCCACGAAGGGGCCCCGATGGAGGTGCACGCCGCGGCGGTGCTCGCCGAGCACGGCGCGGACCCGGCCCACTTCACCGGTCGGGAGCTGCTCGACGACCACGTCATCGACGCCGACCTGGTGCTCACCGCCACCCGCGACCACCGGGCCCAGGTCATCTCGATGGGGCACGCGGCGGGCCTGCGCACCTTCACGCTCAAGGAGTTCACCCGGCTGGTGCGGGCGATAGACCCGGCCACGCTGCCCGACGGCAGCGTCACCGAGCGGGCCCGCGCGCTGGTCCGGGCCGCGGCCGCGCTGCGCGGCTGGCTGCTGGCCCCCAGCCCGGACGCCGACGAGGTGCACGATCCCTACGGCGCCCCGATCTCGTACTTCCGCAGCATCGGCGAGGAGATCCACGACGCCCTGGACCCGGTGGTGACCGCGCTCACCGGGATTCCGGCCACCGTCTGACCGGAGGACCGCGCTCACCGGGATTCCGGCGACCGTCCGACCGGCCGGCCGCCTCACCGCCGCACTGCAACCGTCCCACCGCCGCATCGCACGGCCCCACCGCACTGCAACCGCCCCACCGCCCCATCGGGACGGCCCCACGGCCGCCCACGGGCCGATCGTTCGACCGCCGGACCCGCTCCGGCGGTCCGTGATCCGACTGCCGTCGGGCTGCGGCCGGACCGTGATCTTGGTCGCTCTCCGGGCGCCGCGCGAATCCTCCCGCGGCCGGGGCCGACCGCCGCCTCGCCGCCGACCTGCGGTTTCTGCGGCCACCGCGGCCGGGCCGATCTCTTTACCTGCCCACAACGGGCCATCTGCAACCGTCCGGGCCGCCTGTGAGTCTCGATAGGTGTTCGCCGTCCCGGCCCGGCCACCACTAGGGTGTGACGCTGTGAAGATCCCCCGGACGTGTGCGCGTGCCCGCCGCACCCCCGAATACGTCGGAGGCTGCCTGTGCGCGAGTATCTGCTGACCCTGTGCGTCTCCGCCGCCGTCACCTATCTGCTGACCGGCCCGGTGCGGAAGTTCGCGATCGCGGCCGGCGCGATGCCCCCGATCCGCGACCGCGACGTGCACAAGGAGCCGACCCCCCGGCTGGGCGGCATGGCGATGTTCGGCGGGCTGTGCGCGGGGCTGCTGGTCGCCGCGCACCTCAGCAACCTCTCCGGGGTCTTCAAGCTCTCCAGCGAGCCGCGGGCGCTGCTCTCCGGGGCCGGGCTGATCTGGCTGCTGGGCGTGCTGGACGACAAGTGGGGCGTGGACGCGCTGATCAAGCTCGGCGTGCAGATGATCGCCGCGGGCGTCATGGTCTTCCAGGGGCTGGCCATCCTGTGGCTGCCGGTGCCGGGCTTCGGCACGATCATCTTCACCCCGGTGCAGTCCACGCTGCTCACCGTCGCGCTGGTGGTGATCACCATCAACGCGGTCAACTTCGTGGACGGCCTGGACGGCCTCGCGGCCGGCATGGTGTGCATCGCGTCCATCGCGTTCTTCATGTACGCCTACCGCATGTGGTACGGCTACGGCATCGAGCAGGCCGCGCCCGCGACGCTCTTCTCGGCGATCCTGATCGGCATGTGCGTCGGCTTCCTGCCGCACAACATCCACCCGGCGCGGATCTTCATGGGCGACTCCGGCTCGATGCTGATCGGCCTGGTGCTGGCGTCCGGCGCGATCTCGATCACCGGGCAGGTCGACCCGGACGCCATCACCGACTTCACCGGGTCCACCCGGCAGACCGTGCACTTCATGGTGCCGGTCTACATGCCGCTGCTGCTGCCGCTGACGATGATCGCGATCCCGGCCGCGGACCTGGTGCTCGCGGTGGTCCGCAGGACCTGGCGCGGCCAGTCGCCGTTCGCCGCCGACCGCGGCCATCTGCACCACCGGCTGCTGGAGTTGGGGCACACGCACAGCCGCGCGGTGCTGATCATGTACTTCTGGGCGGCGCTGTTCGCCTTCTCCGCGGTGGCGTTCTCGGTGAGTTCCTCCAGCCTGTGGATCGTGCTGGTGATCGTGGCGCTGAGCGCGATCGGCCTGGTCGTGCTGCTGCTGCCGGCCTTCCGGCCGCACGCCCCGCGCTGGGCGGAGTCGGTGGTGCCGCCGCGCTACCGCCGCAGGCGTCGCCGGCTGGCGGCCGCCGCGGCCGCGGCCGAGCGGGAGATGCGCGGCCCGGACCGGCCGGCGCTCAACGGCTCGACGGCGGTGGGGGATCGGCCCCGGCTGCCGGAGCGGTCCGCGACCACCACCCACCCCGCGCCCACCGCCAACAGCGGCCGGTGAGCGGTAGTCGATCAACAACGCGCCGTAATCGGTCGTTTCCCGATCGAGGGACAACTCAGGTAAATAGGACGGCGTGTTGCTACCTCCTGTGTGTGACAGGCAGCACATCTTCATGGTAAAGACCGCATCAAATACTTTGTGATACCGTTCACGAAAGCAGGGAACGCGCCGAAAGACCTTGAGAGAGACGGTCTTCCGGCGAGAGGCACACCCTCGCTCTCCCCCCCGCCTCGCCCCGCTCGTCTCCGACGACATCCGCTCGCCCCAACTCCCGCCGGAGGAGCCGCCCCATGCAGCCCAACGACGCCCGGATTCTCCGGGGCTCGGCCCTCGCGGCCGGACCCGTCGGAGTCATCGCCATTGTTGTCAGCGCCCTCGTCGCAGGCGAGAAGGGCCTGCTCGGCGGTGTGGTGGCGGTTGCCGTGGTCGCTGTCTTCTTCGCGCTCGGCTCCTGGGCGCTGATGCGGATCACCCAGAACCAGCCCCAGTTGGCGATGTCCGCCGGGATGCTGGTCTACGCCGTGCAGATCCTGCTGATCGGCGTCTTCATCGTCGTCTTCAAGAACACCAGCGCTTTCAACGGCCGCGCGTTCGGCCTGACCCTGCTGGTCACCGCGCTCGCCTGGGTGGGCGGGCAGATCAAGCAGTCGCTGACCAGCCGGATGCTCTACGTCGATCCCGAACCCTCGGTCCCCGCCGCACGGAAGCAGGAGGCGGACGCGGTCGGGACGGGGTCGCGCGATGCTACGTAAGGGGAGGGTAAGGGGCCTTCATCCAGGTCTGCTATCGTCCGAAGTCGCATCCGGACGTGAGGGCCCCTCGCACATGCAGAGGGTCAAGCCCCCGCGCCCTGCGGTGTATTCGGAACCGGAACCGCACTGGCGGCACGGAAGACGGATGCCCGCGACGCGATGCGGGCTCTCAGCGGACCGAGCGAGCTTCGCCACGCCCTACCCGCAGTGCCGAACAGCGGCCCCACCAGCCGCGCTGACACACAAGGTTGCCGTTACTTATGCGTCACGACGAAGGAGTCACGGGTGAGTGCCCACACGCTGCTCGCTGAAGCTGGATGCCACATCCAGCACGGTTGCGCATTCCCCGCTCCGGGTCTCAACTCGTTCGACTTCAAGCCGATCTTCAGCATCGGCAGCTTCGACTTCACCAAGCCGATGCTGCTCGCGATCATCTGCATGCTGCTCGTCGTCGGATTCTTCTGGGCCGCGTTCAGCAAGCCGAAGCTCGTGCCGGGAAAGCTGCAGCTGGTCGGTGAGATCGGCTACACCTTCGTGGCCCGCAGCATCGCCCGCGAAGTGATCGGCAAGAAGGGCGACAAGTACGTCCCCTTCCTCGCGTCGATCTTCTTCTTCGTGTGGTTCATGAACATCATGTCGATCATCCCGGTCGCGCAGTTCCCGCCGATGTCGCGGTTCGCGTTCCCGGTGGGCCTCGCCGCCCTGGTCTTCATCACGTACATGTACCTCACGTTCAAGACGCACGGCTTCCGCGGCGGCGTGAAGAACCTGGTCTGGATTCCGGGCCTGCCCAAGCCGCTCGTGCCGCTGATCGTGCTGCTGGAGTTCATCCAGAACGTGATCACCCGCCCGTTCACCCTCGCGGTGCGGCTGTGGGCGAACATGTTCGCCGGCCACATGCTGATCGTGATGTTCAGCGTGGCGAGCTGGTACCTGCTCACCCCCTCGGCGTTCACCGCGGTGGCCGGCGGATCGTTCGCGCTCGCCGTCTTCATGACCGCCTTCGAGATCCTGATCCAGTTCCTCCAGGCGTACATCTTCACGCTGCTCGCCTCGATCTACATCAGTGGAGCGCTCGAAGAGGGTCACTGACCCGCGCCCGGAACCCATCCATCGAATCTTCCGCTGGGAAGCCCCCCAACGGACCGCATCACAAAGGAAGACAGGGAAATGTCTGCCGAGCTCGTTAACCTCGCCGCCGCCACCACCGCCGGCCGCCTGGGCGCGGTCGCCTACGGCCTCGCCGCCATCGGCCCCGGCGTGGGCATCGGTCTGGTCTTCGGCCACTCGATCGAGGCCATGGCCCGCCAGCCCGAGGCCATGCCGGTCATCCGCACCAACATGTTCCTCGGCTTCGCGCTCTGCGAGGTCCTCGCACTGCTCGGCCTGGTCGTCCCCTTCATCTTCCAGAAGTGACCTGGACCCCCGACCAGTAGCCACTCGACGAAAGGTTCAGACATGATGATCTTCCTTGCGGAGGAGGGGGCGCAGAACCCGCTGATCCCCGACACCGCGGAACTGATCGTCGGCCTGCTCTGCTTCTTCATCGTCTTCGGCATCCTCGGAAAGAAGCTCCTGCCGAACATCCAGAAGACCCTCGCAGAGCGGCACGACGCGATCGAGGGTGGCCTGGAGCGGGCGGAGAAGGCTCAGGCCGACGCCAATCGCACGCTTGAGGAGTACAAGGCCCAGCTCGCCGAGGCCCGCCACGAGGCGGCCCGGATCACCGAGCAGGCTCGCGAGCAGGGCGCGCAGATCATCGCGGAGATGCGCGAGGAGGGTTCGCGGCAGCGCGACTCCATCATCGCGGCGGGCCATGCCCAGATCGAAGCGGATCGCCGCCAGGTGACGGTCAGCCTCCGGCAGGAGGTCGGCAAGATCGCCACCGACCTGGCCGGCCGGGTGGTCGGCGAGTCCCTGGAGGACTCCGCCCGGCAGTCCCGCGTGGTCGACCGCTTCCTGGACGGCCTGGAGCAGAGCGCCGCATCGTCCGCCGAGGCGGCGCGATGAACGGTGCGAGCCGCGAAGCACTGGCGGCCGCCCGCGAGCGGCTGGACGCGCTGACCGACAGCACGTCGGTGGACGCGGCCGGTCTCGCCGGCGAGCTGTCCTCGGTCACCACGCTGCTCGACCGCGAGAGCGGACTGCGGCGCGCGCTGACCGACCCGGCACAGACCGGTGAGGCCAAGGCGCAGCTGGTCCGCAGGCTGCTCGGCAGCCAGATCGGCGGCGAAGCGGTCGACCTGGTGGCCGGCATGGTCAGGTCCCGCTGGTCGCGCTCGCGTGACCTGGTGGACGCCCTGGAGGAGCTGGCCGACACCGCCGACCTGATCGCCGCCCAGCGCGGTGGCGACCTGGACGACGTCGAGGACGAGCTCTTCCGCTTCGGCCGGATCGCCGCGGGCAGCAGCGAGCTGCGCGCCGCGCTGGCCGACCGGGCCGCGACCGCGGACGCCAAGGCTGCCCTGCTGGGCACGCTGCTCGGCGGCCGCGCCAATCCGGTCACGGAACGGCTGGTCGTACGACTGGTCACCGCGCCGCGAGGACGTAGCCTGGAGGGCGGGATCGAATCCCTGTCCAAGCTGGCAGCGGCCCGCCGGGGCCGGACGGTGGCGGAAGTGGTCTCGGCCGTTCCGCTCAGTGACCGGCAGAAGCAGCGGCTCGCAGACGCGCTGTCCCGCATCTACGGCCGCCCGGTGCACCTGAACCTTGACGTGGACCCCGAGGTCCTCGGCGGGGTGCGGGTACGCGTCGGCGACGAGGTCATCAACGGCTCCATCGCGGACCGGCTCGACGAAGCCGCCCGCCGTATGGCCGGCTGACAGCCACCAACGCAACAAGCATGAAGGCGGCCCTAGTTGGGCCGTGAGGAATACAGGGCCCAACAAGGAGAGCAGGGAACCCAGATGGCGGAGCTCACGATCCGGCCGGAGGAGATCCGGGACGCGCTGGATACTTTCGTCCAGTCGTACCAGCCGGACGCCGCCTCGCGCGAGGAGGTCGGCACGGTCAGCGTTGCCGGTGACGGCATCGCGAAGGTCGAGGGTCTGCCCTCGGCCATGGCGAACGAGTTGCTGAAGTTCGAGGACGGCACCCTCGGCCTCGCCCTCAACCTCGAGGAGCGCGAGATCGGTGCGATCATCCTCGGCGAGTTCGACGGCGTGGAGGAGGGCCAGCCGGTGCAGCGCACCGGTGAGGTGCTCTCCGTCGCGGTCGGCGAGGGCTACCTCGGCCGGGTCATCGACCCGCTGGGCAACCCGATCGACGGCCTCGGCGAGATCGAGACCGAGGGCCGGCGTGCCCTCGAACTCCAGGCGCCCACCGTCATGCAGCGCAAGTCGGTGCACGAGCCGATGCAGACCGGCCTGAAGGCCGTCGACGCGATGACCCCGATCGGCCGCGGCCAGCGCCAGCTGATCATCGGTGACCGGCAGACCGGCAAGACCGCGCTGACCATCGACACGATCATCAACCAGCGCGACAACTGGCGCTCCGGCGACCCGAAGAAGCAGGTCCGCTGCATCTACGTCGCCATCGGCCAGAAGGGCTCCACCATCGCGGGCGTGCGCGCCTCGCTGGAGGAGGCCGGCGCGCTGGAGTACACCACGATCGTCGCCGCCCCGGCGTCCGACCCGGCCGGCTTCAAGTACCTCGCCCCGTACACCGGCTCGGCCATCGGCCAGCACTGGATGTACCAGGGCAAGCACGTCCTGATCATCTTCGACGACCTGTCGAAGCAGGCCGACGCCTACCGCGCCGTCTCCCTGCTGCTGCGCCGCCCGCCGGGCCGCGAGGCGTACCCGGGTGACGTCTTCTACCTGCACTCGCGCCTGCTGGAGCGCTGCGCGAAGCTCTCCGACGACCTCGGGGCCGGCTCCATGACCGGTCTGCCGATCGTGGAGACGAAGGCCAACGACGTGTCGGCGTTCATCCCGACCAACGTCATCTCCATCACCGACGGCCAGTGCTTCCTGGAGTCCGACCTGTTCAACGCCGGCCAGCGGCCCGCGCTGAACGTCGGTATCTCGGTCTCCCGGGTCGGCGGCTCCGCGCAGATCAAGGCGATGCGCAAGGTGGCCGGCCGGCTCAAGCTGGACCTGGCGCAGTTCCGCGAGCTGGAGGCGTTCGCCGCCTTCGGTTCCGACCTCGACGCGGCCTCCAAGGCGCAGCTCGGCCGTGGTCAGCGGATGATGGAACTGGTCAAGCAGGGCCAGTACGCGCCGTTCCCGATCGAGGACCAGGTCGTGTCGATCTGGGCCGGCACCACCGGCAAGCTCGACGACGTACCGGTCGAGGACATCCGCCGGTTCGAGCGCGAGCTGCTGGACTACCTGCACCGCGAGCACAAGTCGATGCTCACCGCGATCGTCGAGACCGGCCAGCTGCCGGACGAGACCGTGGACGCGCTGACCGACGCGGTGGCCGCCTTCAAGAAGCAGTTCGAGACGTCCTCGGGCGCGCTGCTGGTCGAGGGCTGATCGCATGGGCGCACAGATTCGGGTCTACAAGCGCCGGATCAGGTCCGTCACCGCCACCAAGAAGATCACCAAGGCGATGGAGATGATCGCGGCCTCGCGGATCATCAAGGCCCAGCGCCAGGTGGCGGCCTCGTCCCCGTACGCGGACGAGCTGACCCGCGCGGTGACCGCGGTCGCGACCGGCTCCAACACCAAGCACCCGCTGACCACCGAGGCGGAGCACCCCACCCGGGCCGCGGTACTGGTCGTCACCAGCGACCGCGGTCTGGCCGGCGGGTACTCGTCCAACGCGATCAAGGCGGCCGAGCGGCTCACCGAGCGGCTGCGCGCGGAGGGCAAGGAGGTCGACTCCTACCTGATCGGCCGCAAGGCGGTGGCGTACTACGCGTTCCGTGAGCGCAAGGTCGCCGGCTCCTGGACCGGTTTCTCGGACAGCCCGAGCTACGCCGACGCCAAGACCGCGGCGGCACCGATGATCGAGTCGGTGCTGGCGGACACGGCCGACGGCGGCGTGGACGAACTGCACATCGTCTTCACGCAGTTCGTGTCGATGATGACCCAGAACCCGGTGGACCGGCGGCTGCTGCCGCTGTCGGTCAAGGACCAGGACGGCGGGGCCGGCGACGGCGACGCCGCACCGGCGAAGAGCGAGGCTCTGCCGCTGTTCGAGTTCGAGCCGTCCGCGGAAGGCGTGCTCGACGCGCTGCTGCCGCGGTACGTCGAGAGCCGGATCTACAACGCCCTGCTCCAGGCCGCCGCTTCCGAGCACGCGGCCCGCCGCCGGGCGATGAAGTCCGCCACGGACAACGCGGAAGACCTCATCAAGTCGCTCACGCGGCTTGCCAACGCGGCCCGACAGGCCGACATCACCCAGGAAATCAGCGAGATCGTCGGTGGCGCCAGCGCCCTCGCCGACGCGAGCGCGGGGAGTGACTGACCACTATGACCACCACTGCTGAAACGGCACCCACGGCCGGCGTGGCCGCCGGCCGCGTAGCCCGGGTCATCGGCCCGGTCGTCGACGTGGAGTTCCCCGTCGACGCCATGCCGGAGATCTACAACGCCCTCCACGTCGAGGTCGACGACTACGCCGAGGCGGGCGCCACCAAGACGCTGACCCTCGAAGTAGCGCAGCACCTCGGCGACGGCCTGGTCCGCGCGATCTCCATGCAGCCCACCGACGGCCTGGTCCGCCAGGCCCCGGTGACCGACACCGGCGACGGCATCACCGTGCCGGTCGGCGACGTCACCAAGGGCCGCGTCTTCAACACCCTCGGCCAGATCCTCAACGAGCCGGCGGCCGAGTCCGAGGTCACCGAGCGCTGGGCGATCCACCGCAAGGCGCCGAAGTTCGACGACCTCGAGTCGAAGACCGAGATGTTCGAGACCGGCCTGAAGGTCGTCGACCTGCTCACCCCGTACGTCAAGGGCGGCAAGATCGGCCTGTTCGGCGGCGCGGGCGTCGGCAAGACCGTGCTCATCCAGGAAATGATCATGCGTGTGGCGAAGCTGCACGAGGGCGTTTCCGTGTTCGCCGGCGTCGGCGAGCGCACCCGTGAGGGCAACGACCTGATCGCGGAGATGGAAGAGTCCGGCGTGCTGCCGCAGACCGCGCTGGTCTTCGGTCAGATGGACGAGCCGCCGGGCACCCGGCTGCGGGTCGCGCTGGCCGGTCTGACCATGGCGGAGTACTTCCGCGATGTGCAGGGCCAGGACGTGCTGTTCTTCATCGACAACATCTTCCGGTTCACCCAGGCCGGCTCCGAGGTCTCCACGCTGCTCGGCCGGATGCCCTCCGCGGTGGGTTACCAGCCGAACCTGGCGGACGAGATGGGCCAGCTCCAGGAGCGGATCACCTCGACCCGTGGTCACTCGATCACCTCGATGCAGGCGATCTACGTCCCCGCGGACGACCTGACCGACCCGGCCCCGGCCACCACCTTCGCCCACCTCGACGCGACGACCGTGCTTTCGCGGCCGATCTCGGAGAAGGGCATCTACCCCGCGGTGGACCCCCTGGACTCCACCTCGCGCATCCTGGACCCGCGGTACATCACGCAGGAGCACTACGACTGCGCCTCGCGCGTCAAGGGAATCCTGCAGAAGTACAAGGACCTCCAGGACATCATCTCCATCCTCGGCATCGACGAGCTCGGCGAGGAGGACAAGCTCACCGTCTTCCGTGCCCGCCGGATCGAGCGCTTCCTGTCGCAGAACACCCACGCGGCGAAGCAGTTCACCGGTGTGGACGGCTCGGACGTGTCGCTGGACGAGTCCATCACGGCGTTCAACGCGATCGCCGATGGTGAGTTCGACCACTTCCCGGAGCAGGCGTTCTTCATGTGCGGTGGCCTGGAGGACCTCAAGGCCAACGCCAAGAAGCTGGGCGTGAGCTGACGCCTCGCACCACCCGGGCCGCCAGGCCCACGCGACCGGGGGGCGATCCGGTGGACTCCGCAGGGGGTCCTCGGACCAGCCTTCCGGTCGCACCCCTTATTCTGTGTCCTATGCATCCTCCGCAGGCGGTGGGTGCCAACCCGAGGAGCCGTCTTGGCCGATCTTCACGTCGAGCTGGTCGCCGCGGACCGCAACGTCTGGTCCGGCGAGGCCAACCTGGTCGTCGCCCGTACCAAGTCGGGTGACATCGGCATCATGGCCAACCACGAGCCGCTGCTCGGGGTGCTCCAGTCCGGTCCGATCACCATCAGGACCAGCGACGGCGGCACCGTCATCGCCGCCGTGCACGGCGGGTTCATCTCCTTCGCGGACAACAAGCTCTCCGTCCTCGCGGAGATCGCCGAACTCGCCGACGAGATCGACGTCGACCGGGCGGAGCGGGCACTGCAGCGCTCCAAGTCCGAGGACGACGCCGGTGCCGAGCGCCGGGCGGAGGTGCGGCTCGCCGCCGCGGCGGGCGCACGCTGAAGGACGTTTGACCGCAGGACGTAGTACCAGCAGGACCACGGTGCCGCGGACCGCCCGCAGGGGCGGTCCGCGGCACCGGCACAGCAAGGGCGGCAACTCATTCGAGGCGAGGAGGTCGGTGGACGTGATCCTCGCTTTCGAAGTGGGCGGCGCGGTCCTGGTGGCAGCGCTGCTCGGTCTCTTCCTCTTCGGGCTGCGCCGGCGCCTCATCCAGCGCCCCGGCGGCACCTTCGACTGCTCGCTGCGCCCGGCCCCGGCCGGCGACGCCGAGTCGGCCGCCGGCAAGGGCTGGGTCTACGGAGTGGCCCGCTACAGCGGTGACCGGGTGGAGTGGTTCCGGGTCTTCTCCTACGCGATCCGGCCGCGCCGGGTGCTGGAGCGCCCTTCGATCGAGGTCACCGGCCGCCGCGAACCCCAGGGCTCGGAGGAGCTGGCCCTGCTGTCGGACGCGGTGGTGCTCTGCTGCGTCCACCGGGGTGTCCGGCTGGAGCTGGCGATGAGCGACGACGCCCTGACCGGTTTCCTCGCCTGGCTGGAGGCGGCCCCGCCCGGCCAGCGCGTCAACGTGGCATGACGCCCGCGGCCGGCTGAGCCGCGGACGAACGCGGCGCGGCACCGTACCGCGCGGCCGGGTGCGCTGACCCCGTGGTGCCGTGACCGGCTCAGCGGTCGCCGCCCGGCACCCACAGCACGTCGCCGCGGGCGACGTTGGCGCTGCGGGCGAGGATGAAGAGCAGGTCGGAGAGCCGGTTCAGGTAGGTGGCGGTGAGCGGGTTCATCGTGTCGCCGTGCTCGTCCAGCGCCGCCCAGGTGGAGCGCTCGGCCCGGCGCACCACGGTGGTCGCCTGGTGCAGCAGCGCCGCGCCCGGGGTGCCGCCGGGCAGGATGAAGCTGCGCAGCTTGTCCAGCTCGGCGAGGAAGCGGTCGCACTCCGCCTCCAGCCGGTCCACGTAGGGCTGCTCCACCCGCAGCGGCGGGTACTTCGGGTCCGGCACCACCGGGGTGGCCAGGTCCGCGCCCACGTCGAAGAGCTCGTTCTGGACCCGGGTCACGACGGCGGCCACCGGCTCCGCGAGATCGCCGAGCGCCAGCGCCACCCCGAGCACCGCGTTCGCCTCGTTGGCGTCGGCGTACGCGCCGATCCGCGGGTCGGTCTTGGCGGTACGGCTCATGTCGCCGAGCGCCGTCGTGCCGTCGTCGCCGGTACGGGTGTAGATACGGGTGAGGTTGACCATGCCGACGAGCGTAGGCCCTGCCCGGCCCGGTCCGGGGCGCCACCCACCCGGCCGCGCCGCCCCAACTGTGCGACCAAGGACACACGGTGACGCGGCCGACATCATGCTGCGCCGGGTGCTGAAGGGGCGTTAGGGTCCGGGCCAGATACCCCGACGGAGAGGTGTGTGCCGTGGCGAAGAAGGTCGCCGTCATCGGAGCCGGACTGATGGGCGCCGGCATCGCGCAGGTGTCCGCGCAGGCGGGCTACGAGGTGGTACTGCGGGACGTGACCGACGAGGCGCTGGCCCGCGGCCGGAGCGGAATCGCCGCGTCCTACGACAAGTTCGTGGCGAAGGGGAAGCTGACCGCGCAGGACGCCGAGGCCGCGCTCGCCCGGATCACCACGACCACCGACCTGGACGCGGCCGCCGACGCCGACCTCGTGGTGGAGGCGGTCTTCGAGGAGGTCGAGGTGAAGCGGGAGATCTTCCGCACCCTCGACCGGCTGGTCGGCGACGACACGGTGCTCGCCTCCAACACCTCCGCGATCCCGATCACGAAGATCGCCGCGGCCACCGAGCGCCCCGAACGGGTCGTCGGCACCCACTTCTTCTCGCCGGTGCCGCTGATGGGGCTGTGTGAACTGGTCCGCGGCCACAAGACCAGCGACGACACGCTCGCCCGGGCAAGGGAGTTCGCGGAGCGCACCGGCAAGACCTGCATCGTCGTCAACCGCGACGTGGCGGGCTTCGTGACCACCCGGCTGATCTCCGCGCTGGTGGTGGAGGCGGTCAAGCTCTACGAGTCCGGGGTCGCCACCGCGGAGGACATCGACACCGCGTGCAAGCTCGGCTTCGGGCACGCGATGGGCCCGCTCGCCACCACCGACCTCACCGGGGTGGACATCCTGCTGCACGCCACCGGGAACATCTACACCGAGTCCCAGGACGAGAAGTTCGCCCCGCCGGAGCTGATGCGGCGGATGGTCGACGCGGGTGACCTGGGCCGAAAGAGCGGGCAGGGGTTCTACACGTACTAACCGACGTCACTCCAAGGAGTGAATTCGGTCTCGGTTCGCTCACAGGCGGCAACTTCTGTATACGACGGACCGTCAGTTGTGTGAGGACTGACGGGTCGACGCGTTCACGCCGCTCGCACGGCATCCATGCCGGCACCGTGTCCGCACCAGCACCGTGTCCATGCCAGCACCGTCCGGGAGTGACTATGCACATCAGGGGCGACCACGCCGAGCTGGTCGTCGGGGGGCGCCTCGACGTGCGCAGCGCTGCGGACGCCCGTACGGCCCTGCACACCGCGCTGGACGCCGGGCACGGCGACCTGGTGCTGGACCTGACCGAACTCGACTCGTGGGACGCGACCGGCCTCGGTGTGATCATGGGCGCGCACCGGCGGGCCGGCCGCGGCGGCCGCCGGCTGGTGCTGCGCGGTGTGCCCCCGCAGATGCAGCGGCTGCTGATCGCCACCCGGCTGCACCGAATCCTCGCGATCGAGGCGGAAACGTAATCCGCGGCAGCCAACCGCACGTAAAAGGCGTAACGGACGCTTCTCGCAGGTGAGGCACCCCCGGCACTTCATGGATGGTGTGCGAGCCCTTAGAGTTTGCGCATCGATGGCCAGGAGGCGTGCCACCGCGTGCGCCGCAGTAGGGGAATCCGGGCGGCGGTCCGTGAGCGCGGACCCGCGGCAGCCCGTGGCGGCCCCCAACCAGTGACGCACCTTGGGGGCGTACGACATGGATCACACCGAGCGCTTCGACTCCGTCGAGGACCCGGACGGCGACGACGGCCGTGCGGCCGGTCGCGGTGACGACCTCGCGCGGGGCGACGGCGCCCGTGCGGACCGGCCGGGACCGGCCGCGTCCGGGGTGTCGCCGTTCGGCGGCGCCTCCGGCGGTTCGGCCGGCCGGCGCCCGGCGGGGGCGTTCGACGCGTTCGCGGCCGGCGCCCCGCGGCCGGGCGCGCGGCAGGAGCAGCCCCGCGGTGAGTGGCCGGCCGCGCCGGAGCCGCCCGCGCAGCCGCCGTTCGGCCTTGGCGCCTTCGCCACTCCCGCGGTCTTCCAGGACCCGGCCGCCGAGGACGACGGGCTGGGGCTCGCGGCCGGCGCCGGAGCCGTCGCGCGGCTGAAGGGCGCCGAGAGCTTCGACGCGTTCGGGACCGGCGGGAAGAGCCTGCGCGGGACGGAGCAGAGCGCCGGGGGCGAGGCGGACGACGCGGGCGGTACGGGCGACGCGGGTACGGAAGCGGCCGGCAGCGCCGCGGGCGGCGACGGTACGCGCGGCGACCTTACGGGTCCGGGTGACGCGGACGAGGGGCGGGCACCTGGTGCCGGGCTCGACGTGTACGACCCGCTCGCCGACGACTTCGACCCCTTCGCTCCGGCCGCCCCGGTCGACCCGGCGCAGCCGGCGGACCCGGGCGCGGGCGTCGTGCCGTTCAGCGGGGGTGGCGACATCGCCGGGTTCGGTGACGGGTTCGGCGGCGGGTTCGCCGACGCCCCGGCCGTCGACGTCAGCGGCCCGGGTGGACTGGCCCCCGCGGACCGCGACCTGAGCGGCTCTGCGCCGGGCTCCGGGTTCGGCGCCTTCGGGGCGCCCCGGAACTCCGGGGCATCCGGGGTGTCCGGGTCGTTCGACGCCTTCGGCGGGTCCGGTGGCGGGGCCGGCGGGTCCGGCGGGACCGGGGGAGGGGCCCGGTCGGGCGGCAGCTTCGACGCGTTCGCGGCGGGAGCGGTCGGCGACGGCGACCGGCTGCCCGCGCTGCGACCCAGCCACACCCCCTCGCTCTTCGACGCGACCTCGCCCGTGCCGCGGGTGACCCGGCCGGCCCGCGACCCGCTCGCCCCCGAGGTGGGCGGCGGCAGCGGCCCGGGCACCAGGGTCGAACGCGTGGTGACCGCGGACTACCTGCTCACGATCAACCACGTCGACGGCACCGAGGTCGTCAGCTGCCCGCCCGAGGAGGCGCGGGTGCCCGCGCGCCGGAGCAAGGCGGAGCGCACCGCGCGCAGCGCCGGCGCCCGGCCCACCCCGCCGCCGGGGCCGCCCGGTCCCGAACTGCCGCTGCTGGAGCGCGACGAGGAGCGGGAGCGGCTGATACGGCTGCTGGCCCGCGGCCGTTCCATACGCGTCACCGGCCCGTCCGGGGCCGGACGCACCGCCCTGCTGGAGTCCGTGGCCAACGCCTGCGGCGACCTCGCGCCCGACGGCGTGCTGTGGCTGTCCGGCTACCACCGCACCGTCGCCGATGTCCTGCAGGACCTCTACGCCGTCGTCTACGCCGGTGACGGCTACCGCCCGGCCCGCGCCGAGCTGCCCGGGCTGCTGCGCCCGATCGGCGCCGTGGTCGTGGTGGACGACCTGGAGTTCGGCGGCGCCGCGCTGGAGGAACTGCTCGCCGCGGCCCCCGAATGCGCCTTCCTGATGTCGGCCACGCCCGGCGTGCCCGCGCCCGCCGCCGACTCGATGGTCGAGGAGGTCTTCCTCGCCGGCCTCACCCGGGTCGCCAGCCTGGACCTGCTCCAGCTCGCCGCCGGCCGGACGCTGGCCGAGGACGAGGCCGCGTGGGCGGCCGACCTGTGGTTCGAGTCCGAGGGGCTGCCGCTGCGCTTCGTGCAGGCCGGCGCCCTGCTCCGGCAGCGGGACGCGCTGCGCGCGCCGGTCGAGGAGGCCGAACCGGCGGAGTGGGACGACTCGGTGTGGGAGAAGGGCGCCCCCGGCACCGGTGTGCCGTCCCCTGGCGTACGTCGGCCCGCGCCGGACCCGCTGCCCTCGCTCGCGGAGAGCGCCGCGCCCGCGGACCTGCTCGCCTCGCGGCTGAGCGAGGCCGCCCGGGAGGCGCTGGCCTTCGCGGTCGCCCTCGACGGCGAGTGCCCGCACCCCTCGCACCTGCCCGCGCTGGTCGGCGACACCCACGGTGACGCGGCGCTCGGCGAGTTGACGTCCGTCGGGCTCGCGGTGCCGGTCGCCGCGCACTTCCGGCTGGCGGCCGGGGTCGTACCGCAGCTCGCCCCGAGCCTGTCGGTCGACGGCGAACTCTCCGACGTCCAGGCGCACACCGCGGCACTGCACTACGCCTGGTGGACCGGGCACCCCTCGGTCACGCCCGAGCGGGCCACCGCCGAGTCCGAGGCGATCATCGCGGCGATGACGGCCTGCCGTGACGGCGGGCACGCCAGCGCAGCGGTGCTGCTGGCCCGTACGGTCGCGCCCGCGTTCGCCGCGGCGCTGCACTGGGGGGCCTGGGAGCGGGCGCTGCGGATCGGCCAGGAGGCCGCGCGGCTGTCGGGGGAGGTCGCCGAGGAGGCGTACTTCCTGCACGAACTCGGGGTGCTCGCGCTGTGCACGGGCCACCTCGACCGGGCCCGCGCCGACCTGGAGGCGTCCATCGCGCTGCGCGCGGCGCTCGCCGACCGTCAGGGCACCGTCGTGGGCCGCCGCACCCTCGCGCTCGTCACCGACCTGGCCGGCAGCGCCGCCCCGGAGGTCCCGCCGGCGGCGGCGCCGGCCGAGCCGCGGGCGGCGGCCACCGGGACGCTCGCGCTGCCCGAGGCCGTGCCGCCCGTGCTCATCAGCAAGGCGCCCGCGCCCGGCGCGGCCCCCGCCGCGGGGCGCGCCGCGCCCAGCGTGCGGAAGCTCGCGGTGGTCGGCTCCCGCCGCAACCTCGTGGCCGCGGGCACCGGGGTCCTGATCGCCGCCGTGGTCGGCACGATCGTCACCCTCGGGGCCACCTCGGGCGGCGACGACCACCCGGACGACCAGGTCAAGCCGATCGAGTCCGTCCAGCAGGACCCGCCGGACACCACGCAGGCCCCGGCCCAGGACGGCACGACGGCTTCCCCGCCGGCGAGTTCGTCCACCGCCTCGCCCTCGACGACCTCCACCCCCACCGGCTCCACACCCGCGGGCACCACCACCGCCACCGGCACCACGGCCACGACCCCCTCGACCACGCCCCCGACCACCCCGAGCACGGGCCACCCGGGCGGAGGCGGCAAGCCGACCCACTCGCCGACGACGCGGCCGACCACGCCCTCGCCCACCACGAAGCCTCCGACCACCCCGCCCACGACCCCGCCGACCACGCCCCCCACGGATGACCCGACGGGCCCCTCACCCTCCATCGCCACGCAGCCCGCGAGCACACCCGCCACCACCCCGGACACCCCCTCCGCGACCCCCTCCGATACGGCAACCGCGACCCCGTAGACAACGGTGCCCCCCAGGGGCGCGGGGAACGGCGCGAGCAACCCTCACGGGCAGGTGGTCCCTGAACCGACAGAACCGCCCACCCGGGCGGGTCAGGGGCCCTAGAAGAGGCGGAGCTTGTCGTCCTGGATGCCGCGCAACGCGTCGTAGTCCAGCACCACGCAGTCGATCCCGCGATCAGTCGCGAGCACGCGTGCCTGCGGCTTGATCTCCTGCGCCGCGAACACGCCCTTCACGGGCGCGATCCGGGTGTCGCGGTTGAGGAGTTCGAGGTAGCGGGTGAGCTGCTCCACCCCGTCGATCTCACCGCGCCGCTTGATCTCGATCGCCACCGTGGCGCCGCCACCGTCGCGGCAGAGGATGTCCACCGGGCCGATCGGCGTGGGGTACTCGCGCCGGATCAGGGTCCAGCCGGCGCCGAGCACCTCCATCCGATCCGCGAGCAGCTCCTGCAAGTGCGCTTCGACGCCGTCCTTGATGAGACCGGGATCGACCCCGAGTTCGTGCGACGAGTCGTGCAGGATCTCCTCGATCGAGATGATCAGCTGTTCGCCCGCCTTGTTGGTGACCGTCCACACACCGTCGTCGCCCTCCTTGAGCGAGCACGGCGGGGACATCCAGTTCAGCGGCTTGTAGGCGCGGTCGTCCGCGTGCACGGACAGGCTGCCGTCGGCTTTGATCAGCAACAGCCTTGTGGCGGAAGGGAGATGAGCGGAGAGCCGACCGGCGTAGTCCACGGAGCAGCGGGCGATCACGAGGCGCATGGTGTGCAACGCTATCCGACCCCGCCCCCGCCCGGAAAATTGGCCGGTTGTGGGTGTCGCCGCCTGGTGCGGCCGCGCAGGTGACGCCTACGGTTGACGTACCGGGGCCGACGATCCGCACTTTGGGGCGGCCTCCGGGCAACACGTCCTCCCGCACGGCGCTTCCGGCCGTGCGCGGTGCCCGCAGACCCCCGTCCGCTCAGGACGCGTGGTCACGAGAGGAGTACCCATGTCGCTCGACGTCTCACCGGCCCTTCTCGAACAGGCCGAGCGAGGCGAGGTCGACGAGCAGGAGTTCGTCGACTGCGTCCGGACGTCCCTCCCTTACGCGTGGGAGATGATCAGCTCGCTGGTGGCGCAACTGAAGGTCGACGGAGGGGAGTTCGCCGACAACCAGGTGCCGCCGCCGAGCGAGAAGGAACGCGGCCAACTGCTGCGCGCACTGGCCAGCGACGCGATACGCGGCGCGCTGCAACGGCACTTCGGGGTGCGGCTGGCCTTCCAGAACTGCCACCGGGTGGCGGTGTTCCCCTGGGACCCGGCGGTGGAGCGCAGCTTTGACGAGTTCACCTCGTTGCGGTCCCAAGTGCTCAACCAGTCACCGGAGTTGCGGGACTGCTGAGCCGGCCGCGCCGATCGGCCCGTCCGCGGGGCCGGTCGGCGCGCCCACCCGCCGCGGCGGGACCGGCGGCCGTAAACGATCAACGGTGCCGCACACAACCAGGCGTGCCGCCGTGCCGGGCGCTCCGCACCGGATCAGGCCAGTTCCGGGAGCACGTCGCCGCCGAGCCGGGCGACGTTCTCCATGGTCGCGTCGAGGTCGCCGGAGCCCTCGGCGAGCAGGGCGAAGCGGGTGATGCCGGTGCGTTCGGCGGTGGCGGCCAGCCGGTCGGCGCACAGCCGCGGCGACCCCACCGGGTGCAGGGCGCAGAGCAGTTCGGTGTAGCCGTGCGGGTCGCGCATCGCGCGCGGGCTTCCGTCGTAGGTGCGGTGCGCGGCCAGGCCCTGCTGGAGCCAGCCGGGCATCGCCTTCGCCAGCACCTCCACGGCGTCCGCGCGGGTGTCGGCGACCTGCACCACTCCCGCGGAGACATGGCCGGCCGCCGCGACCACGTCCGGCGGGTGCCCGGCGGCGAGCGCCGCCTGCCGCCACATCGCGACCATCGCCGCCTTGTCGTCGTCGCCGCAGTGCATGCCCAGCAGCATCGGCAGGCAGCGCCGGGCGGCCTCCCGTACGGTCCCGGGCGAGGTGCACGCCACCACCACCGGGGGGCCCGGCCGCCCGTCGAGTTCGTCCGGCCGCGGCACCACCGCCACCTCGCGGAAGGCGTACCGCGGGCCGGTCGCCGCCACGGCGGGCTCGCTCAGCCAGCGCATCAGCAGATCGAGCGATTCGGGGAAGCCGCGCTCGAAGGCGTCGAGTCCGGTGCCGAAGACCTCCAGGTCCACCCATGGCCCGCCGCGCCCCACGCCGAGGGTGAAGCGGCCGCCGGAGGCGAGGTGCAGCAGCGCGGCCTGCTCGCCGAGCGCGACCGGGTGGACGGTGGGCAGCACGCTCACCGCGGTGCCGACCCCGATCCGCGAGGTGCGGCCGAGCATGATCCCGGCAAGGGTGACGGCCGACGGGCAGACGCCGTACGGCACGAAGTGATGCTCGGCCAGCCACACCGAGTCCAGCCCCGCAGCCTCCGCCGCGTCGGCCGTGGATATCGCCCGGCTCAGCGCCTCGCCCTGGCCCTGGCCGGGGAACTGGGCTGCGAGAACGAACGTCCCAACGCGCATCACGCACTCCCTCTTTCCCCGTCCAACGCTTGGCACGTGCCAAAGGCACGGCCTGGCCCGGGAGTTTTCATGATTTTCGGCAGCCGATGAGCGGGCGGCAGCCGGGCGCCAGCCGGGAGGCGGGCGGGACGCGGGCGGGTTGCGGAAGGGCGGCGGAAGCGCTGCCGAAGGGCGCTGGGCGGGCGTCAGGAGGGCGGCGGGCCGCGTGTGGGTGTGCCGCCGGGCCCGGGGCGTACGCGTAACCTGGAGGGACGGTTCGGCCCCGGCGGCTCGGACCGGTCCGCTGTCGAACCAGTGCAGCCCGGGGCCTGGCCGGGCAGAGCGCGAGGTGTCCGTGTCGCCGCGACGTAACCGCCCGTACAAGCCGGCGCCCGCGCAGGAGCGCGAGTCGGGCCTCGGCGGCGGCCGGACCGAGGAGTGGCAGGGCGAGGAGTGGGTGGTGCGGCCGATCGCCGGCAGCGCGTCCGCGAAGCACTACCGCTGCCCGGGCTGCGACCAGGAGATCCCGCCCGGCGTCGGCCACGTGGTGGCCTGGCGGGAGTACGGCGGGGTGGACGACCGCCGGCACTGGCACCGCGCCTGCTGGAACGCGAGGGACCGCCGCACCAGCAAGGTGCAGCGGTCCCGTAACGCCCCGCGGTATTGACGCGTCCCGCGGTATTGACGTGCACCGCGGTTCCGAACGCTCCGCGGCATCGGTTCTTTCGGTGGTCGCGCCCGCCGGCGGATTCACTCGTTCGAGTGACGCGTTCCGTGCTCCCGAAGTGGCGTGACGCGCCCGTGCGGGCGGGCCTGCCGCAGGCGCGGACCGGCGGGCGGACCCGGGCTCAGGCGTCGCGCTGCTTGAGTACCACGTAGCCGCCGATGAGCACCGCGATCACCCACAGCGCCATGATGCCGATACCGCCCCAGGGGCCGTACGACGTGTGGTCCCCGGAGCCCGGCACCACCTGCATGATCTTCTGACCGGCCTGGTCGGGGAAGTAGCGGGCCACCGACTTGACCTTCGGCACCGCGCTGAGGATCGGCGAGACCAGGAAGAAGAACGGCATCAGGATGCCCAGCCCCAGCATCGGGCTGCGCAGCATCGCCGCGGTGCCCACGCAGAACAGCACGATCAGCGTCATGTACAGCCCGGCGCCGAACACCGCGCGCAGCACGCCGTGATCGCTGATCGAGGCGCTGTGCGAGCCGAGCAGCGCCTGCCCGACGAAGAAGGTCAGGAAGCTGGTCACCATGCCGACGATCAGGGCGAGCACCCCGGCGACCGCGACCTTCGAGGCGTAGAAGTGGCCGCGCTGCGGCACCGCGGCCAGCGAGGTGCGGATCATGCCGGTGCTGTACTCGCTGGAGATCACCAGCACGCCGAAGACGATCAGCGCGAGCTGGCCGAGGGTCATGCCGAAGAAGCTGGTGTTCGTCGGGTCGAAGGTCGCCTTGTCGGACGGCGACATCGAGCTCCACTGGCTGTTGAAGACGGCGCTGATGATCGCGCCCAGCGCGATGGTGACCAGGAAGGCCAGCGCGAGCGTCCACACGGTGGAGCGCACCGAGCGGATCTTCGTCCACTCGGACTGGAGGACGGCGGAGGTCGAGGCCATGGTCAGTGCCCCTTCTTCTTGCCGTTGTCACGCCACTGGGCGCCCCACTCGGGGGCGGCGGGAGGCGGCGGCGCCGCTTGACCGCCCTGGCCCGGCTGCTGCCAGCCCTGCCCCTGCGGCGCGCCCTGGCCCTGCCCCTGCGGCACTCCCTGCCCCGGTCCGTACGGCGAGGCACCGTACGGCGACGCTCCGTACGGCGAGGAGCCGTACGGAGGCTGCCCCGCGGGCGCCCCGGGCTGCTGCCCGGCAGCACCGCCCGGCACCGGAGCCCCGGGCCCGCCGACCGGCCCCGGGCCGACCTGGCCATGCGCGTGGTACTCCACCGACTCCGCGGTGAGCTGCATGAACGCTTCCTCCAACGACGCCCGCTGCGGGCTGAGTTCGTGCAGCACCAGCTGATGCTGCGCCGCGAGTTCGCCGAGCGCGGCAGCGTCGCCGTCGGTGATCTCGAACGCTCCGTCGCCGGTTTCCACCACGGTGTAACCGGCCTTGGCCATCACGTCCTTGAACCGCTCCTGCTGCGGAGAGCGCAGCCGGACGTAGGACCGCGAGTTCTTCTCGATGAATTCGGACATCGAGGTGTCCGCCATCAGCCGGCCGCGGCCGATCACGATCAGGTGGTCGGCGGTCAGCGCCATCTCGCTCATCAGGTGGCTGGAGACGAAGACCGTGCGGCCCTGGGCGGCCAGGCCCTTCATCAGGTTCCTGATCCAGTGGATGCCCTCCGGGTCCAGTCCGTTGACCGGCTCGTCGAACATCAGGATCTCCGGGTCGCCGAGCAGCGCCCCGGCGATGCCCAGCCGCTGGCCCATGCCGAGCGAGAAGCCCTTGGAGCGCTTCTTCGCCACCGCGCTCAGACCCACCGTCTCCAGCACCTCGTCCACCCGGTGCTTGGGGATGCGGTTGGACTGCGCCATGCACAGCAGGTGGTTGTACGCGGTGCGGCCGCCGTGGATCGCCTTGGCATCCAGCAGCGCGCCGATGTACTTCAGCGGTTCGCTGAGCTGTGCGTAGTGCTTGCCGTCGATCCGGACACTGCCGCTGGTCGGGTTGTCCAGCCCCAGCAGCATGCGCATCGTCGTGGACTTGCCCGCGCCGTTCGGCCCGAGGAAGCCCGTCACCACGCCGGGGCGCACGGTGAAGGTCAAATGGTCGACTGCGGTCTTGTCCCCGTACCGCTTGGTGAGCCCCTGCAACTCAATCATGGGCCCGAGGCTACTTCAGACGGCGCAACCCCCGCCCGAGGAGGGGCGGGGGTTGTGGAAAAACGTGCCTCCACCGGTCGCCGACCAGTGGTACAGCCCGCGAGCGGAGCCGCCGGCCAGTGGCACCACCGCGGGGCGGAGCCGCCGGCCGGCGCGGAAGTGCCGGTCAGCGGGACTGCTGGGCCGGGACGCCGCGCGAGACCGGCTCGTCGTCGGCGGGGGAGCCCGCCGCGGCGACGGCCGCACCCGTGAGCGTCGCCAGCATCTCGCGCACGTTGGTCAGCTGCGCGTTGATGCTGTCGCGGCGGTTGGTGAGCGCCGCCAGCTCGCGCTCGGACTCGCTGCGAATCCGGTCGGCCTTCGCGTTCGCGTCCGCGACGATGTCCTCGGACTGGCGCTGCGCGGTCTCCACCGTCTGGCGGGCGCGGCGCTCGGCGTCGGTGCGCAGCTTCTCCGCCTCCAGGCGGAGCTGCTCGGCGCGGTGCTCGATCTCCGCCAGCCGCTTCTCCGCCTTCGCCTGACGGGACGCCAGGTCCCGCTCGGACTGCTCGCGGCGCTTGGCCAGGTTGGTCTCGAAGTCCGCGGCGGCCTGGGCGGCCTTGGCGCGAGTCTCCTCGAACAGCGCATCGGCCTCCTCACGCTTGGCCGAGGCGTCCTTCTGCGCGTCCGCGCGCAGCTGCGTCGCGTCGCCCTTCGCCTTGTCGACGATCCGCGCGCCCTCGTCCTCGGCCTTCGCCTTGCGGTCGGAGGCGTAGGACTCGGCGTCGCTGCGGACCTGGGCGGCGGCCGACTCGGCCAGCTCGCGGTGCTGCTCGGCCGCGCGGCGGGCCTCCTCGCGCAGGTCCTTCGCCTCCTCCTCGGCGAGGCGGAGGATCTTCTCGACACGGGCGCCGAGACCGGCGTACGACGGCTCGGAGTCGGTGACCTGGGCCTGGGCGTTCTGGGTTTCGAGGTGCAGTTCCTCGATGCGCTTCTCCAGCGCGGTGATCCGGGTCAACGCGCTGTCACGGTCGGCGACGAGCTTGGTGATGCGGTCGTCCACCTGACCGCGGTCGTATCCGCGACGCACGAGCTCGAAGCCGAAGGGGGAGGAAGTGTCGCTCATGGGGTTCCTGTCGATGATTCAGACCGGTGAGGTGATAGGGGGAATCCTAGGGGGCGCGGCGGCGTGTCACCGAGCCATTGCGTATTCGGTATGGAGAATGTCCGCTCAATCGAGTGGAGCCTCGTCGGACCGCTTGCCGCTCGTACGAGTGGCGGGTGCGCCCGCGCCGGCCGCGACGGCGCTCTTGCCGGACCCGCCGGGCGCCTCGAACGACTCCAGCGCCTCCAACACGTCCTGGACCCGGGAGATCTCCGCGTTGATGTCCTCTCGGCGGCGCACCAGGACCTCCAACTCTCTTCTGCCCTCCGCCACGACGCGCTCGGCTTCGGCGCGCGCCTCGCCCTTGACCCGCTCCGCCTCGCGTTCGGCCTCGGCCTTCTTCTGCTCGGCTTCCTTGAGCAGGCCCTCGACCTTCTTCACGGCGGCGATCCGGACCTTGCTCGCCTCCGACGTGGCGGTGCTCTTGATCTCGGCGGCCTTCGCTTCCGCTTCCCCCAACTGCTCGGTCGCGGCGGCCACCAGCTTGTCCACCCGCTCGCCGACCACCTTCATGGCCTCGGCGGCCTCCTTGCGGGCCCGCTCGTGCAACTCCTCCACCTCGGACTCCACCCGGCGGCGCAACTCCGCTGTGCGGTTGCGGGTGTTGGTGGCGTCGTTGCGCGCCTCGGCCAGTAGCGTATCGGCGTCGGTGCGGGCGCGCTCCACCATCCCGTTGCCCTCGTTGGTGGCCTCGTTGACGATCCGCTCCGCCTCGGTGCGGGCCGCGCCGACCATCGCGTCGGCGTGCTGCTCCGCCGCGGCCTGCGTCGTGACCGCCTCCGCCTGCGCCTTGCCGATCAACTCGTCGGCCTGCTCGGCCGCTTCGCTGCGCCGCTTGTTCGCCGCCTCGCGCGCCTCGTCCAGGATGCGCTGCGCGTGCGTACGGGAGTCCTCGGCGGTCCGCTCGGCGCTCGCGAGCGCGTCCCGGGCCTGGGCGCCGAGGCGTTCGGCCTCCTCGCGTGCCTTGCCCACGAGTTGGTCGGCCTGGTTCGCCGCGTCGGTACGCATCCGGTTCGCGTCCTCGCGCGCCTCGGAACGCAGCCGGTCGGACTCCTCGATCGCCTCGCTGACCGTGCGGTCGGCCATCGCGCGGGCCGCCTCGGCCTCCTCGGCCGCCTCCCGGCGGACCCGGGACGCGTCCTCACCGGCCCGCTCCCGCTCGGAGTTGGCGTCGGAGTGCAGCCGGTCCGCCTCGCCCTGCGCCTCGGCGCGCATCCGGTGGGCGGCGTGCTCCGCGGCCGACCGCAGCCCGGCGATCTCCTCCTCGGCCTCCTGACGCAGCCCGGCGACGGAGTCGCGCACCTGCTGCGCGGTCCCCTCGGCGGCGGCCACCAACTCCGCCGCCCGCTGCTCCGCTTCGGCGACCAGCCGGTCCGCCTCGACGCCGGCGTCCTCCACCCGCTTGCGGGCGGCGGCCAGCAACTCCTCGCTCTCCCGGCGGGCTTGGGTGCGCTCCTGCTCGGCCTCGGTGCGGGCCGCGCCCAGCACCTCCTCGGCCTCGCGGCGGCGCCGGGCCGCCTCCTCCTGGGCCGCGCCCAGCGCCTCGGCGGCCTCCACCCCGATCCGCTCGGCGGCGGCCGCGGCCTCCGCGCGCAGCCGGTCCGCGGTCTCCTGCGCCTCGGTCCTGCGCTGCTCGGCGTCGGCGGCCGCCTCGGCCTGCAGCCGTACGGCGACGGACTCGCCCTCGGCGCGGGTCTGCGCCGCGTCCGAGGCCGCCTCGTCGCGCAGCCGCACCGCCTCCGCCTCGGCCTGCTCCTGAAGGACGCGGACCCGCTCGGCGGTCTCGCCGCGCAGCCGCTCGGCCTCCTCGCCGGCCTCGGCGCGGACCCGGTCCGCCTCGGCGGTGGCCTCGCGCAGCGCCTGCTCGGCACCGACGACCCGCGCCTCGGCCTCCTCGCGCAGCCGGGCCAGGTCGCCCTCGGCCTCCTCGCGCATCCGCGCGGCGACCGCCTCGGCCTCGGTACGGGCCTGCGCGAGGGTCTGCTCGGCCGCCTCCTTGGCCGCCTCCGCCTGCCGCCCGGCCTCCGCGTGCAGCTCGTCGGCCTCCGCGCGCGCCTGCCGCAGCGCCTCCTCGGCCTTGGTGTTCAGCGCCGAGGCCCGCTCCACGGACTCCGTGCGCATCCGGTCGGCCTCGGCGGTCGCGCCCTGCCGCACCTCGTCGCCGTCGGCCTTCGCCTTGGCGAGCAGCTCCTCGGCCTTGCTCGCGGCCTCCTCGATCTGCTGGACCGCCTCGCGCCGCGCCTCGCCGCGGATGCGCTCGCCCTCGGCGACCGCGTCGGCGCGCAACTGCTCGGCCTCGCCGCGCAGCCGCCGGGCCTCCTCCTGGAGCTCGACGGTCCTGGCGCGGTACTCCTCGGTGTCGTCCTGGGCGGCGCCGCGCAGCTCCTGCGCCGACGCCTCCGCCTCGGCCCGCAGCCGCTCGGCCTCCGCGTCGGCCTCGCGGCGGATGCGCTCGGCCTCCTCGGCGGCGGCCTTCGTGGTGGAGCGGGCGTCCTCGGACGCCTTGGTGAGGATCTCCTCGGCCGACCTGGCCGCTTGGGCGAGCTGGGCGGCGGCGTCCTCGGTGGCCTTGGCGCGGGCGGTCTCCTGCGCCTCGGCCCTGATCCGGTCGGCCTCCGCGCGGGCGTCGGCGACGGTCTGCTCGGCCTCCGCCTTGGCCGCCTCGGCCTCCTTGGTGGCCTCGCCGACCATGCGGGCGATCTCGGCGCGCGCGGTCTTGGTGCGCTGCTCGTTCTCGGTCTCGGTGGCCGCCAGCCGCTTGGCAGCGCCGGCCGCGGCCTCCTCGCGCAGCCGCTCGGCCTCGGTGGTGGCCTGCCGCAGCGTCTCCTCGGCGGCCCTGGCCCGCTCGTCGGCGAGCCGGGACAGCTCGGTGGCGCGGGTCCTGGCCTCGTCGGACTCGCTGCGGGTGGTGGTGCGCAGCGCCTCGGCCTCGGTGGTGGCCTCGGTGGCCTGCGCGGAGGCGGTGGCCATCAGCCGCTCGGCGTCGGCGCGCGCCCGGCGCAGCAACTGCTCGGCCTCGGCGCGGGCCGCCTCGGCCTCCGCGGTCAGCCGCTGGCTGGTCTGCTCGGCGATCCGGGTCGCCTCGGCCCGGGCGGCGGCCAGCGCCGCCTCGGACTCCGCGCGGGTCTCGTCCAGCAGCCGCCGGGCCTGCGACTCGCTGCGGGCCCGCAGCTGCTCGGCCCAGGCCACGTTCTCGTTGACGTGGGTCTCGACGGTGGCGCGCCGCTCGGCGAGCTCCTCGTCGAGCTGGCGGCGGCGGGCGATCGCCTCGGTGTGCCAGTCCGACTCGAACCTGGCCTGGTGCTCGGCCTGCTCCTGGAGCAGCCGCTGGGTCTGGGCGCGGGCCTCGCGCAGCTCCCGCTCGGCGTCGGCGCGCAGCTGGTCGGCCTGGATCTGGGCGTTGCGCAGCAGCTGGTCGGCCTGGTGGCCGATGTTGTCGTAGGCGGGACGGGTGGCGAGAGTACGGCGCGCCTCGTGCAGCTTGGCGCGCAGCACTTCGACCTGGTAGCCGAGGTCGTCGGCGTGATCGACCGCCTTGCCGCGCTCGGTACGCAGCCGGTCCATCTCGGCTTCGAGTCGAGAGAGCTGGTCGTCAGCCCGGTAGCTGTCGTTGCCCCGCACTCCGCGGTCCCATCGGTCTCCTGGCGTCCTCACCCGCCAACCGGGTGAGATTCTCCGTAGCTCGGTTTGAGAGAACAGAGCTATACGAAGAATGGTGTCAGATCAACGTCACGGAGCGGGAGCGTACCCAGGAGCGTGCTCCCGGCCGCCCACCCCGGTCGGCCCTCGGTCACTCTACCGGGCGGCACCGGGGTTGGGTCAGTGGTCTCGGGCCTGTTCGGCGGTCCCGGGGGCCCGGTTCGGCCGGATCGCTACGCCTTGTCGCCGGCGTCGGGGGTGTGCGGGGCGGAGGTGACCAGCTCGGTGAGCACCCCGTGGCAGTCCTTGGGGTGCAGGAAGGTGATCCGCGACCCCATGGTGCCGATCCGCGGCTCCTGGTAGAGCACCCGCACGCCCTTGTCGCGCACCGCCTCGGAGTCGGTGTCGACGTCCCCGGTGCCGAAGGCGATGTGGTGCACGCCCTCGCCGTTCTTCGCCAGCCACTTGCCGACCGCGGAGTCCTCCCGGGTCGGCTCCAGCAGCTGCAGGTAGGAGGCGCCGCCGTCGTCCGTCCCGCTGATCCTGATCATCGCCTCGCGGACACCCTGCTCCTCGTTGACCTCGGTGTGCTCCACCTCGAAGCCGTACGTGGCACGGTAGAACTCGACGGTCGCGTCGAGGTCGAAGCAGGCGATCCCGATGTGGTCGATGCGTGTCAGCATGCGCACAGTTCACCGTACCGGCGGGCGGTCACGCAACGTGCGCGCCATCACACGTTCCGCCTCGTGACCCGGCGACTACCGGTCAGTACATTGACGGTAACCCTCGTTAACCTCTCTTCAGCCGAAGGGGCCGCACCATGACCAGTCAGGAAGCCCGCACCTCCGTGATCGTCGCCGGCGCCCGCACCCCGATGGGGCGGCTGCTCGGCAGCCTGCGCACCTTCTCCGGCGCCGACCTCGGCGGCGTCGCGATCAAGGCCGCGCTGGACCGGGCCGGCATCGCCGGCGACCAGGTCGAGTACGTGATCATGGGGCAGGTGCTCCAGGCCGGCGCCGGCCAGATCCCGGCCCGGCAGGCCGCGGTCAAGGCCGGCATCCCGATGAGCGTGCCCGCGCTCACCGTGAACAAGGTGTGCCTGTCCGGCCTCGACGCGATCGCCCTCGCCGACCAGCTGATCCGGGCCGGCGAGTTCGAGGTGGTGGTGGCCGGCGGCCAGGAGTCCATGACCAACGCGCCGCACCTGCTGCCCAAGTCCCGCGAGGGCCACAAGTACGGCGCGATCGAGATGCTCGACTCGATGGCGCACGACGGCCTGACCGACGCCTACGACGAGATCGCGATGGGCGCGTCCACCGAGCGGCACAACACCCGGCTCGGCATCGAGCGCGCCCCGCAGGACGAGTTCGCCGCGCTGTCCCACCAGCGCGCCGCGGCCGCCCGGAAGAACGGCCTGTTCGACGCCGAGATCACCCCGGTGGAGATCCCGCAGCGCAAGGGCGACCCGGTGGTCTTCGCCCAGGACGAGGGCATCCGCCCGGAGACCACCGTGGAGTCGCTCAGCCGGCTGCGGCCCGCCTTCGCCGACGCCACCGGGGCGGGCACCATCACCGCGGGCACCTCCTCGCAGATCTCCGACGGGGCCGCCGCGGTCGTCGTGATGAGCCGGGCCAAGGCGGAGGAGCTGGGCCTGTCCTGGATCGCCGAGATCGGCGCGCACGGCAACGTGGCCGGGCCGGACAACTCGCTCCAGTCGCAGCCGTCGAACGCGATCAACCACGCGCTGCGCAAGGAGGGGCTGACCGTCGGCGACCTCGACCTCATCGAGATCAACGAGGCGTTCGCCGCGGTCGCCGTGCAGTCGATGAAGGACCTGGGCGTGACACCGGAAAAGGTGAACGTCAACGGCGGCGCGATCGCCCTCGGCCACCCCATCGGGATGTCCGGCGCCCGTATCGTGCTGCACCTGGCCCTCGAGCTCAAGCGGCGCGGCGGCGGCACCGGAGCGGCCGCCCTGTGCGGCGGCGGCGGCCAGGGCGACGCCCTGATCCTCCGCGTCCCGGGCAACTGACGGGAAAAGGGTGCCTACGGTCGGCTGACGGCGGAACGGTGCCTACGGTCGGCTGACGGCGGAACGGCGCCCCCGGACCGGACCTGAGGGCGCCTCGCGGGCGCGGCTTCCGGGGCCCGGAGGCGAACCGAGGACCAGAGAGCGGAAAGAGGTCGAGGTGCAGGCGGACGTCGGGACGCTGGTGGAGCAGGCGCGGGAGGGGCGGCCGCGGGCGGTGGCGCGGCTGATCTCGCTCGTGGAGGGCGGTTCCCCGCAACTGCGCGAGGTGATGGCGACGCTCGCCCCGCTGACCGGCGGAGCCTACGTCGTCGGGCTGACCGGTTCACCCGGCGTCGGCAAGTCCACCTCTACCTCGGCGCTGGTCACGGCGTACCGCAGGTCCGGCCGCCGGGTCGGCGTGCTCGCGGTCGACCCGTCCTCACCGTTCTCCGGCGGAGCCCTCCTCGGCGACCGGGTCCGGATGTCCGAGCACGCTTCTGACCCGGGCGTCTACATCCGCTCGATGGCCACCCGCGGCCACCTCGGCGGCCTGGCCTGGGCCGCCCCGCAGGCCATCCGGGTGCTGGACGCCGCCGGGTGCGACGTGGTGCTGGTGGAGACCGTCGGCGTCGGCCAGTCCGAGGTGGAGATCGCCGCGCAGGCCGACACCTCGGTGGTGCTGCTCGCCCCCGGCATGGGCGACGGCATCCAGGCCGCGAAGGCCGGCATCCTGGAGATCGGCGACGTCTACGTGGTGAACAAGGCCGACCGCGACGGCGCCGACGCCACCGCCCGCGAGCTGAACCACATGCTCGGCCTCGGCGAGGCCCGCGCGGCCGGCGACTGGCGGCCGCCGATCGTCAAGACGGTCGCCAGCCGCGGCGAGGGCATCGACGAACTCCTCGACGCCCTCGACAAGCACCGCGGCTGGATGGAGGAGCACGGCGCCCTCGTCGAGCGGCGCCGTGCCCGTGCCGCCGGCGAGATCGAGACCATCGCCGTCACCGCGCTGCGCCGCCGTATCGGCAGCCTGCACGGCGACGCCCGGCTCTCCGCGCTGGCCGGAAAGGTGACCGACGGCACGCTCGACCCGTACGCGGCGGCGGACGAACTCGTCGCGGGCCTGACGGAGTCGTAGCGGCGCGGGTCCGGCCCGTTCGCGGCCCCACGCCGGCCCGCTCGCCGTGGCCGCGTCGCGCCGGGCGGTCGGGCCGCCGCGTAGGAGCCCTGCGCCGGTTCGTTCGCCCGCCGTGGCCGCGCCGACGCCCTACGCCGGCTCTCTACGCCGGCTCGCCCGTCGCTGCCGCCGCCTCGCGCGTGATGCCGGTCCTGCGCACCGACCTGAGCACCATGAACACCCCGGCCGTCCCCACCAGCCCGCCGCCGCCGACCACCGCGTACGGCGGGACCACCTCGGCGACCGCGCCGCCGGCCGTCAGGCCGACGCCCTGAAGCGTCATCAGGCCGGTGCCGAGCAGGGTCATCGCCCGGCCGCGCATGTCCAGCGGCACCGCCTGCACGAACCAGCGGTCCATGCCGAGCGCGTAGGCGCCGCACAGCCCGGTGAGCACCAGCAGCCCCACCGCCAGCGGCAGCGGGGGATGGACGAAGAACGCGAGCATCGGCAGCAGCGCGACGGCCGCCAGTGGCAGGGTGATCCGGTCCCTGGCCTCCGGACCGAGCAGCGACCCGGCCGCCATCTGACCGACGACGGTGCCGGCCGGCATCGCGGCCAGGAAGATGCCGTAGCCCACCGATCCGGCGCCGGCCTCGGCCGCGAACGGCACCGCCACCCCCTCGGCGACCCCGAAGAACATCGGCGGCACCCACCACATCAGCAGCAGCGCCCTGATCCGCGGCTGCGACAGCAACCGGCCGCTCGCCCCGAGCGACTCGCGCATCAGCGCCGCCCCCCGGGTGTCGCGGGCCGGCCGGGGCAGCGTGCCGAACCGCAGCAGCAGCGCCGAGCACAGGAACGTGCACACGGTGATGTAGAGGGTCTGGCGCGGGGTGAGCCAGGCGACCACCAGACCGGCCACGCCGAAGCCGATGATCTGCGAGGTCTGGGAGACCGTCGAGATCAGCGAGCGGCCCAGCACGTACAGGTCGCCGTCCAGGATCTCGGACAGGCTCGCGCCGCGGGTGCCGGTGAACAGCGGCGAGATGATCGAGACGCCCATCCGCAGCACCAGGAGCGCGGCGATCGGCATGTTCGGGATGACCATCAGGGCGACGCACGACGCCGACAGCAGGTCGCAGGTGACCAGCACCCGCCGGGCGGGGGCACGGTCGGTGATGCCGGACAGCAGCAGGCCGCTCAGCGCGTACGGCAGCGTGGTCAGCGCGAAGACCAGCGCGGTGAGCAGCGCGGAGCCGGTCTGCCGGAACACCATGACCGCCAGGGCGACTTCGCAGAACATCGTGCCGAGCATCGAGAGCACATGGGCGGCGAACATCGCCCGGAACTCCCGTACTGCGAACACCGCGCCGTATCCGGCGCTTCTCTTCTTCTCCCCCTGGGTGTCGGGGGAGTTGTCCGAGCCCGTCTGCGAGGAGTGGTTCCCCTCACGAGACGGGTGCTCGCTGTCCGTTGTCATGACATCACACTGGTGGCACTGGCCCCACCCGTCGTAGTCTTTCGGCTGCTGCCGAATCTTGGGGGGTGTGATGTCGCAGCGCATGCGCTTCACGGCCGAGGAACTGCTGCGCTGCCGCTTCGCGATCTCACCGTTGCGCGAGGCGCAGGGGGCGATCCGGACCCTCTCCCACCCGGACCGGCACGGCTATCACCTTCCGTGGCTGCGCCAGGTCCGTACGGTCGCCGCCGGCCTCGACCTGATCGCGTTCTGGTTGCTCGCTCCGGGCAACGGCCACGGCCCCGACTTCCTCCACCCCGTCCCCGCGGTGCCGTTGGCCGCGCTGGAGGACGAGACCGCCGCGATACGCGCCACCGATCCGGAGGTCGCCCGGCAGCAGATCGCGCAGGCGCTGGCCAAGACCCCGGGCGCGAGGGACTCCCGCCGCGGCCGCGCCATGCTCGCCGACCCGGCCGGCACCGTACGGCAGTTGGCCGGGCAGTACGAACACGTGTGGTCCGCGCTGCTCGCGCCGCACTGGCCGCGGTTGCGGGCGGTGCTGGAGGCGGATGTCGCCTATCACGCGCGGCGGTTGGCCGACGGCGGCATGCAGCGGCTGTTCACCGGGCTGCACCCGCTGCTCAACTGGTCGGAGGGGGCGCTGTCGGTCGGCGGCGGCCTGCCGGAGAAGGAGCGGCTGCCCTCGGCGAGCGGCGGCCTGGTGCTGGTGCCCAGCGTCTTCTTCTGGCCCGAGGCGAGCAGCGCCTTCGACCCGCCGTGGCAGCCGACCGTGGTCTACCCGGCCCGCGGGGTCGGCGGCCTGTGGGCGCGCACCGGGCCCAGCGCGTCCGACGCCCTGGTCCGGCTGCTGGGCGCCAACCGGGCCGCGATCCTCTCCGGCCTCGACGCGCCCACGACCACCACCGCCCTCGCGCACCGGCACGACCTGGCGATGTCCTCGGTCTCCGCCCACCTCGCGGTGCTGCGCGACGCCGGGCTGCTCAGGTCCCGCCGCTACGGCCACCAGGTGCTCTACGAACGCACCCCGCTGGGCATCGCGATGGCGACCGGCGGCCTGCTCTGAAACGTCCCGCGTCCCACGTCCCGCGTCCCGCGCTCATGACGTCCCGCGCTCATGACGTCCCGCGCTCATGACGTCATGCGCTCATGACGTCATGCCGTCATGCCCCTCATGCCGTCACTGCGCCAGGAACCGCTCCACCGTCTCGACCTTCGAGGTGAGCCCGTCCGTCACCGACGGCCGGATGTCGGCCTTGAGCACCAGGGACACCCGGGGCGCGCGGGCCTCGACGGCGGCCACCGCGCGCCGTACGACGTCCATCACCTCGTCCCACTCGCCCTCGATCGAGGTGAACATCGCGTCGGTGCGGTTCGGCAGCCCGGACTCGCGGACCACCCGCACCGCGTCCGCGACGTACTCACCGACGTCCTCGCCGACGCCCAGCGGGGTCACGGAGAAGGCGACGATCACGCGGAGGTCACCGCCTCGGCGTCCTGGTCAGAACCGGCCGGGCCCTCGGCCGCGGCCTGCTCCTGGGCCGCCCGCGCCGTCGCCACCGCGGTCTCGCACTCGCGCGCCAGCATCCGCTCCGCGAAGAAGCCGCCGGTGGGCAGCACCGACAGCACCAGGTAGAGCGCCGAGCGGCCGAGCGGCCAGCGCGCCCGGTTCCAGGCGTCCGCCCAGAAGAGCACGTAGATGATGAACAGGATGCCGTGCACCATGCCCATCACGGGCACGGCGTTGAAGTCCGTGGTGCTCTTCAGCACCACGCACACCAGCAGGATCACGAAGGACGCCGCCTCCGGGGCGGAGATCAGGCGCAGCCGGCGCAGAGCGGCGGCGGTCTTCAGTTCCACGGGGACCTCGCTGTCGAAAACGGTCGGGTGCGATGTGCGGACGGGCGGATGCGAAGCCTTTGTGAAGGCGATCACAAACTCTTCTCCATTATCACCGGACCGTATCGATGACCCGCGTCCGGGGTGGGCAACCGCGCGACGGGCGATAACGTCCCTCTCCACGGAGCGCCGTCCGGCCACGGGGCCGGCGCACCGCGTCACCACCTGTACCTTCCGTTTCCGAGCGACCACCACCCACGGGGACCGACACCGATGAGCAGAGACTGGGACCGCAGGCACTGCGCCAGCAAGGGCCACATCACCTACGCGCCCGACGAGCCGGGCCTGCGCGAGCGGCTCCAGGCCAGGACCGCCGTGGGCACCGTCTGGCGCTGCCTGCGCTGCGGGGACTTCGTGCTCGGCGAGCCGCACGGCTCGGGGCCGGCCGAGCAGGCGCCGCTGGTGCCGCGCGGCCGGGCGCTGCGCGACCTGTTCATCCTGCGCTTCCTCGCCGTGGAGCGGGTGCTGCGCGGGGTGCTGGTGATCCTGGCCGCCTGGGCGGTGTGGAAGTTCTCCAACTCCCAGGACGCGGTGCGCCGGCTCTTCGAGCAGGACCTCACCGTCTTCCGCCCGGTCGCCAACCACTTCGGCTACGACCTGGACCACTCCCCGGTCGTCGGCACCATCCAGAAGACCTTCGACTACAAGAAGTCGACCCTGCACGTGGTGGCGGGCGGCCTGCTCGGGTACGCCCTGATCGAGACGGTCGAGGGCGTCGGGCTGTGGTTCGGCAAGCGCTGGGCGGAGTACCTGGCGGTCATCGCCACCGCCGCGTTCCTGCCGATCGAGGTCTACGAGCTCACCGAGAAGATGAGCGGGTTCAAGGTCGGCACGCTCGCGCTGAACGTCGTCGCGGTGCTCTACATCCTCATCGGCAAGCGGCTGTTCGGGCTGCGCGGCGGCCACGCGGCGTTCGAGGCGGCCCGGCGCGGGGAGTCGCTGATCGAGGTCGAGGCGGCGGCGGGCGCGGCGGACACCGCGGGCACGCCGGTCGGCGGGCTGTTCGGCGGTCAGGACGACGCCGGCAAGGCGCCGCTTCCGGTCCGGCGCCGCCCGTCGGCCGATACCGTGTGACCCATGGCCAACTTCCGGTTGCAGGGCACCCGCGTGCTCGCCGTCGACCTGGCGGGCGACGCGGTCAAGGCGAAGAACGGCGCCATGGTCGCCTACGACGGCGAGATGACCTTCAAGAAGATGACCGGCGGCGGCGAGGGCCTGCGCGGCCTGATGACCCGCCGCATCACCGGTGAGTCGATGGCCGTCATGGAGGTCAAGGGCCACGGCACCTGCTACTTCGCCGACCGCGCCACCGAGATCAACCTGGTCCGGCTCAGCGGCGAGAAGCTCTACGTCGAGGCGTCGAACCTGCTGGTCACCGAGCCGTCGCTGCGCACCGGCACCACCTTCACCGGGCTGCGCGGCGCCTCCCAGGGCAACGGCCTGTTCACCACCACCGTCGAGGGCAGCGGCCAGGCCGCGATCATGTCCGACGGCCCGGCGATCGTGCTGCGGGTCAGCGCGCAGACCCCGCTCGTGGTCGACCCGGGCGCGTACATCGCGCACACCGGGGGCCTGCGCCAGCAGCTCCAGGCCGCGGTCGGCTGGCGCACCCTGATCGGCGAGGGCTCGGGCGAGAGCTTCCAGCTCCGCTTCGAGGGCGAGGGCCTGGTCTACGTCCAGCCCAGCGAGCGCGTCACGGTCGGGGGGCAGCTGTAGTGCCGTTCACCCGGATCAACTCGAAGATGGTCGAGGCGCACATCGCGCCCGGGCAGCGGGTGTTCAGCCAGCGCGGCGCCATGCTCGCCTACCGCGGCCCCGTCACCTTCACGCCCAGCATCACCGGCGGCCAGGGCGGGGTGATGTCCATGATCGGCCGCCGCGTGGCCAACGAGGCCACCCCGCTGATGACCGTGGAGGTGCCGGTCGGGCCCGGTGGCCCCGGCGGGACCCCGCCGGGCTCGGTGATGTTCGGCCACGGCGGCCACCACATCCACACCGTGGACCTCACCGGCGAGACGCTCTACGTGGAGGCCGACCGGCTGCTCGCCTTCGACGGCTCGCTCCGGCAGGGCACGATGTTCATGGGCTCGCAGGGCGGTGTGATGGGCGTGATCCGCGGCCAGGTCACCGGCCAGGGCCTGTTCACCACCACGCTGGCGGGAAAGGGCTCGGTCGCGTTCATGGCGCACGGCGGCGTCATCGAGCTGCCGATCACCGCCCGGGGCCCGGTCCATGTCGACCCGCAGGCGTATGTCGCGCACAGCGGCGACGTCCGCAACAAGCTGACCACCGCGCTCGGCTGGCGCGAGATGGTCGGCCGCGGCTCGGGCGAGGCGTTCCAGCTGGAGCTGTCCGGCAACGGCACGGTGTACGTACAGGCGTCGGAGGAGAAGCTGTGACGTCCCCGGAGTTCCACGGACACGCGGGCGCTTCCACGCCTCCGCCCCCGCCCTCGTCGCCGCCTTCCGTGCCGCCGCAGGCGCCGCCCGCGCCGCCGGGCGGGCCGGTGGTCCATGACGCGTGGACGCTGCCGTCGAACGACAACGTCAACCCGTACGCCTTCAGCGTGGACCTGGACGGCCAGTGGTTCCTGCAGAAGGGGAAGATGATCGCCTTCTTCGGGCAGATCGACTTCCAGGCGATCGGCGCGGGCCCGCTGGACCACCTCATCGCGGAGAACTTCCACTCGCCGATGCACGCCGCCGAGTGGGTGGTCGCGCAGGGCCGCGGCAAGATGCTGCTCGCCGACCGGTCGTACGACATCAACTCCTACGACCTCGACGAGGGCAACCTCACCATCCGCTCGGGCAACCTGCTCGCCTTCCAACCCGGCCTGTCGCTGAAGCAGTCGATCATCCCGGGCTTCCTCACCCTCATCGGCACCGGCAAGTTCGTGGCCGCCTCCAACGGCGCCGTGCACTTCGTGGAGCCGCCGATCCGGGTCGACCCGCAGGCGCTCGTCGGCTGGGCCGACTGCCCCTCGCCCTGCCACCACTACGACCACGCGTACCTGCGCGGCGTGCTCGGCGGTATCCGGGCGATGACCGGGATAGGGGGCGCGTCGGGCGAGGAGCACCAGTACGAGTTCGTCGGCGCCGGGCAGGTGCTGCTCCAGTCGACCGAGTCGGTGCTCGCCGAACGCGCCACCGGCGCGGGGCCCGAGCCGGGCACGTGACGACCTGACCGACGCCCGGGCGCACCCCGGGGCGTAACCCCCGCGTCCGCGCGCTCGTTCCTCAGGGTGACCACACGGCTACCCTGGTGATCGAACGAGGTGCAACTCCCGGTAGCATAGGGGCCATGGGGACCATGGAGACCGAGACCGCGGGTGACACGACCACCTGGCTCAACGAGGACGAACAGCGGGCCTGGCGCCTTCACTTGGACGTCAGCCGCCTGCTCATGTACCAACTCGAGCGCGACCTCCAGCCGTTCGGCCTGACCAACAACGACTACGAGATCCTGGTCAACCTCTCCGAGGCCGCCGACCGCCGGATGCGGATGAGCGATCTGGCGAAGTGCACGCTCCAGTCGAAGAGCCGGCTCTCCCACCAGATCACCCGGATGGAGACCGCCGGCCTGGTCCGCCGGGTGGACTGCGAGTCCGACCGCCGCGGGCTGTACGCGGTCCTCACCGACGAGGGCTGGGCCACCATGCGCCAGGTCGCCCCGCGCCATGTCGCCTCGGTCCGGGAGCACTTCATCGACCTGCTCGCCCCCGGCGCGCTCGCCGCCTACCGCGAGGCCCTGCAGCCGGTGGCCGATCAACTGCGCGCCGCACGCCTGCGGTAGTGCCCACACGGTGGACACCTGTGCCCGGTATGTGACCGGCGGGTAGGCTCGGGGGCGTGCCAAAGCCGTTGAGCCTGCCCTTCGACCCCATCGCCCGCGCCGACGAGCTGTGGACGCGGCACTGGGGCGGCGTGCCCTCGATGTCCGCCATCACCTCCATCATGCGCGCCCAGCAGATCCTGCTCGGCCAGGTCGACGCGGTGGTCAAGCCGTACGGCCTCACCTTCGCCCGGTACGAGGCGCTGGTGCTGCTCACCTTCTCCAAGGAGGGCGAGCTGCCGATGTCCAAGATCGGCGAGCGGCTGATGGTGCACCCCACCTCCGTGACCAACACCGTCGACCGGCTGGTCTCCGCCGGCCTCGTCGACAAGCGCCCCAACCCCAACGACGGGCGCGGCACCCTCGCCTCCATCACCGGCAAGGGCCGGGAGATCGTCGAGTCCGCGACCCGCGACCTGATGGCGATGGAGTTCGGCCTCGGCGTCTACGACCAGGAGGAGTGCGGCGAGATCTTCGCGCTGCTGCGCCCGCTGCGGATAGCGGCGGGCGACTTCCAGCCGGAGGGATGAGGGCCGGCGCCCGAGCGGTGAGGCGTGGGGGCGGGCGCCCGTGCACGCCGGGGTGGGGGCCCTGAGCAGCACGGGGTCTGCGGGGCCGCCCCGGAGTCGGGGGGAGTTTCCGGGCGGTTTACGCTCGTACCCATGAAATCCAGCGTGTTGACCCGCTACCGGGTGATGGCCTACGTGACGGGTGTGCTGCTGATCGTGCTCACCCTCAGCGTCATCGCCGAGTACGTGCTCCACATCGACGGCGCGAGCACCGCCACCGGCATCGTGGGCTTCGCCCACGGCTGGCTCTACGTGGTCTACCTCATCTTCGCCTTCGACCTGTGCACCAAGGCGAAGTGGCCGCTGGGCCGGATGGTCTGGGTGCTGCTGGCCGGCACCGTGCCGACCGCGGCCTTCTTCGTCGAGCGCCGCGTCAGCCGCGAGCTGGCCCCGAAGGTGATCGGCGCCGAGAAGGCCGCCGAGCCGGTCGAGGTCTGACCGGTATTTCACCCTGACCTGCCGCTCCGTCGCAGGTCAGGGGCGTATCCCTCGGCTTCACCCGAGTGCGGGTCGGCTTCCCGTCGACATTTAGTAGGACGTCCAAGTAAATTTGAGGCATGGACGCCCACGAGATCGAGACAGGCCGCCGGCGCTGGCAGGCGCGCTACGACTCAGCGCGCACCCGGGACGCCGACTTCACCACCCTCTCCGGTGACCCCGTGCAGCCGGTGTACGGGCCACCGCCCGGCGCCGACGTGCCGGGCTTCGACCGCATCGGCTGGCCGGGTGAGTACCCCTTCACCCGCGGCCTGCACGCCACCGGCTACCGCGGCCGGACCTGGACCATCCGCCAGTTCGCCGGCTTCGGCAACGCCGAGCAGACCAACGAGCGGTACAAGATGATCCTGGAGGCGGGCGGCGGCGGCCTGTCCGTCGCGTTCGACATGCCGACGCTGATGGGCCGCGACTCCGACGACCCGCGCTCGCTCGGCGAGGTCGGGCACTGCGGCGTGGCGATCGACTCCGCCGCCGACATGGAGGTGCTCTTCGGCGGCATCCCGCTCGGCGACGTCACCACCTCGATGACGATCTCCGGCCCGGCCGTGCCGGTCTTCTGCATGTACCTGGTCGCCGCCGAGCGTCAGGGCGTGGACCCCGGCGTGCTCAACGGAACTCTCCAGACCGACATCTTCAAGGAGTACATCGCGCAGAAGGAGTGGCTCTTCGCGCCCGACCCGCACCTGCGGCTGATCGGCGACCTGATGGAGCACTGCGCGCGCTCCGTCCCCGCGTACAAGCCGCTGTCGGTCTCCGGCTACCACATCCGCGAGGCGGGCTCCACGGCCGCGCAGGAGCTGGCGTACACCCTCGCCGACGGCTTCGGCTACGTGGAGCTCGGCCTCTCCCGCGGTCTGGACGTCAACACCTTCGCGCCCGGGCTCTCCTTCTTCTTCGACGCGCACCTGGACTTCTTCGAGGAGATCGCCAAGTTCCGGGCCGCCCGCCGGATCTGGGCCCGCTGGATGCGCGACGAGTACGGCGCCACCTCCGACAAGGCGCAGTGGCTGCGCTTCCACACCCAGACCGCGGGCGTCTCGCTCACCGCCCAGCAGCCGTACAACAACGTGGTGCGCACCGCGGTCGAGGCGCTGTCGGCGGTGCTCGGCGGCACCAACTCGCTGCACACCAACGCGCTGGACGAGACGCTGGCGCTGCCCAGCGCGCAGGCCGCCGAGATCGCGCTGCGCACCCAGCAGGTGCTGATGGAGGAGACCGGGGTGGCCAACGTGGCCGACCCGCTCGGCGGCTCCTGGTACGTGGAGGCGCTGACCGACCGGATCGAGGCGGACGCCGAGAAGATCTTCGAGCGGATCAGGGAGCTGGGCGCCAAGGCGGTGCCGAGCGGGCAGCACCCGATCGGCCCGATCACCTCGGGCATCCTGCGCGGCATCGAGGACGGCTACTTCACCGGGGAGACCGCCGAGTCCGCCTTCCGCTACCAGCGGGCGCTGGAGAAGGGCGAGAAGAAGGTGGTGGGCGTCAACTGCCACACCGGCTCGGTCACCGGCGACCTGGAGATCCTGCGGGTCAGCCACGAGGTGGAGCGCGAGCAGGTGCGGGCGCTGGCCGACCGCAAGGCGGCCCGCGACGACACGGCGGTGCGCGCCGCGCTCGACGCGATGCTCGCCGCCGCCCGCGACGGGTCCAACATGATCGAGCCGATGCTGACCGCGATCCGGGCCGAGGCCACGCTCGGTGAGGTCTGCGGCGTGCTGCGCGACGAGTGGGGATCGTACACGGAGCCGGCCCGATTCTGATCGGACGTCACCCGAACAGACCAACACCCCCTTCCTGAAGCCGAGTTGATCACGGGATGCTACGGGCTGCAACGCCCGTAACCTCGTACGCACTCAACCGGCATCTCCGAGGAAGGAACCTGGTGTCCCTCGAAGCGACCGTCGGTGACGACGGGTTGATCTACATCCGCGAGACAGAGCGGCCTGAGGTGGTGGCGGTGACCACGCCCGCGAAGTGGGAGGCTTTCGTGAAGGGCGTCAAGGCCGGCGAGTTCGACCACTTCGTCGCGGGTGTGGAGGCGGAGGCAGGCTGAGGCGGCGGCGGGCCGGGGTGGCACGGGCCGATGTGGCGCGGGCCGATGTGGAGGTGGACCGAGGGGAGGCGGGCCGGCGGGAGCGCGCGCCGGCCTGGACACCGGGCCGGCGCCGCATTGGCCCGGACGGGCGGTGGACCCGGCCTCAGCAGCCCGGGTTCGCGGTCAGGCCGCCCACCAGCAGCCGGGCCAGCCGGTCGGCCCACTCCTGGTCGACCGGCTCCGAGCTGACCATCACCCGGTGCACCACCGCGCCCGCCACCACGTCGAAGATCAGGTCGTCGCGGGCCGGGTCCGCGGCGCCCTCGTCGCCGGGCAGCTCGCCGCGCGACTGCGCGCGGGCCCGGCCCAGCAGCACCAGGTGCTTCTGCCGGTCGACGATCGCCTCCCGGATGCGCTCCCGCAGCGCCTCGTCGTGGCTCGCCTCGGAGACCACCGCCATCAACGAGGTCCGGGTCTCCGGGCGGTTGAGCAGTCCGGCGAAGCGCAGCACCACGCCCTCGATGTCGGCTCGCAGGCTGCCGCGGTCCGGCAGCTCCAACTGCTCCTCGAACAGCGCCGCGAGCGCGTCCACCACCAGCTCGTTCTTGCCCGCCCAGCGCCGGTACAAGGTGGTCTTCGCCACGCCCGCGCGGGCCGCCACGTCGCCGAGCGTCAACCCGCCGAAGCCCAACTCCACCAGCGCCGCGCGGGTCGCGTCCAGGATCGCGCGGTCCGCCTCGGCACTTCTGGGCCGGCCGGTTCGTTTGTGCGAGTGGGCCGGGGGAGTGGGGGGCATAGGCCGGACCATACCGGCCAGTAGCCTTCGTGGGTCGAGTGACGGTTGTCACAACGCCCGCCACCGCGCGGCCGGTGCCCGGCAGTTACGCTACGACTCGTAGCGAAAGGGTGGACCACGCGGCCCACCGACGCGACAGCCACACCGTACGGACGGGGATTCCGTACCCAGCACGTTCCGCGGCGGTCTCACCGCCGCGCCGGGGACCATCCTCGGTGCCCGCAAGCCGGCGGGTCCCGGGGTCTGTACACGCTTTGCTCCGCGAGGGGGGAGGATTGCCTCATGCAGCCACGGAACATGTCCATGAGCGGCGTGGTCGACCTCGCCGCGGTGAAGGCGGCCACTGAGGCCAAGGCGAAGGCCGAGCAGGCCAGGGCACAACGCCAGGAGGCCGGCCCGGGCGCCGCCCCCGCCTCCCCGCTCGTCATCGAGGTGACCGAGGCGACCTTCGAGAGCGATGTCCTGCAGCGCTCCGCCGAGGTCCCGGTCGTCATCAGCTTCTGGGCCGATCAGGCCGAGCAGAGCAAGCAGCTCAACACGGTGCTGGAGCGGCTGGCCGGCCAGTACCGGGGGCGCTTCGTCCTCGCCACGGCCGAGGTCTACGCCAACCAGATGCTCTTCCAGCAGTTCGGTGTCCAGGGGGTGCCGGCGGTCTTCGCGGTGCTGGCCGGGCAGGCGATGCCGCTCTTCCAGGGCGCCGCCCCCGAGGAGCAGATCACCGAGGTGCTCGACCAGGTGATCGCGGTCGCCGAGCAGCGGTTCGGCATCGTCGGCGCCGAGGTGGACCCCGGCGACGCGGCCGAGGAGCCCGCCGAGGAGGCCCCGCCCCGCCCCGCCACCCCGCAGGAGCTCGCGCTCGGAGCGGCGCACGAGGCGCTGGACGCGGGCGACCTGGCCGGCGCCGTCCAGGCGTACAAGAACGTGCTCGCCGACGAGCCGGCCAACGCCGAGGCCAAGTTGGGCCTGGCGCAGGCCGAGTTGTTGCAGCGGGTGGAGGGTGCCGACCCGCAGCAGGTGCGCCGGGCGGCGGCCGACGCGCCCGACGACATCGACGCCCAACTCGCCGCGTCCGACCTCGACCTGGTCGGCGGTCACGTCGAGGACGCCTTCGGGCGGCTGGTGGACACCGTGCGGCGCACCGCGGGCGAGGACCGCGACCGGGCGCGGCTGCGGCTGTTGGAGATGTTCGAGGTGATCGGCCCGGACGACCCGCGGGTGGCCGCGGCGCGTACCGCCCTTGCCAGGGTGCTGTTCTGACCGGCGCGGCGGGCTTCGCGTACTCAGGGATTTAGCGACACGGCGGCCGCACTTTATCAAACCGTGACAATGGGCGGCCGCTGTTACTTCCGGTAGGAAGCCCGCCCCCCTTTGCGAGTTGTTGTCCGGTGATGCCGGATTCGCTCCTCCCGAATTCGGTCACACAGCGTCATATAAAGCGCCCTGGCGATCATGTTGGTGACGCTCTGCCGTTACTCGCTGGTAACGAACCCCCTTGTGCACCGGCTCCGAATGGACCACGATCGGCCAAGCTCGGTCCCGTAACCGTGCGTCCGGCCGCCAGTCGGTACGACGGGTAACGGGTCCCCGCCGGGCGGGGTGTGCGGTGATCGCCGCCGCCCCGGGACAGGGGGGTCTCCGTCCACGGATGGAACCGGATGGAGCCTGTCCCGCAAGGTTGCGCGAGAGCGTGGCCAGTGGTTGTCGCTCGGGGGTGATCGCCGGCGTTCGGACACCGCCGTCCGTACTCCCCTGGGAGGGACGGCTCATCGACCACCGGCGCTCTCCTTTCCGAGGACGTAGCACTTCTCCCATCCCGGGCCGGGCCTGAACGATCCGGCCGGAGATGTACGTCCGAGAAGGAGGAAGTATGGAGTCGCTCGTTCGTGGCGGTACCAGATGGCGGCGGTTCGCCGTCGTCATGGTGCCGAGTATCGCGGCCTCGGCCGCGATAGGCGTGGCACTGGCGCAAGGGGCGCTGGCCGCGTCCTTCAGCGTGTCGGGCCAGGAGTTCAAGGTGCACGCCGACACCTTGAACGGCACCGGGTTCATCCAGTACGGCGCGGTCGACGTCCAGCACGACGGCAAGGCTCAGCCGGTCGCGGTGTCGGCCTTCAAGTCGGCCACCATCACCGGCCTTTGCCAGTCGGTGGTGCTGCCGAACGTCCCGCTGGTCGGCGATGTGACGTTGCGGCTCACCGCGGGAAACCACGGCAAGAAGGTCAAGGCCAGCAACCTCTACATCGACCTGAACCAGCTCAACGCGGATGCGACCTTCTACGACATCAACATCGGTGTCGCGGCGGGGGACAGCCACAAGGGCCCCGGGATCGCGTCGGGCGACAAGGCCGACCCGGGTTCGTTCGCGCAGGAGGCCGACCGGGCCGTCCTGACGGACGTGGATCAGACCGCTTGGGCGACCAGTGCCGGCACCTTCAAGCTCGCCGGTCTGAGCATGAGCGTGAAGAAGGGCTCCGGTTCCGGAGTCGAGTGCTACTAGGCGACCTGGCGAAAGCCGCGCCGAGTGGCCACGGGCGAGTCGCGCCGGTCGCGGCTCGCCCCGGCCGCCGAACGTATTTCCACCGCACCAAGCCAGTCCCAGGGAGCTGTTTTCGATGAGCGCCGAGTCGACAGGACTGAGTGCCCGGTTCCGCTACGGACGCCTGGCGTTCCGCCACTGGAGGTGGCAACGCCCCTTCTGGGCCGGACTGCTGACCCTCCTCGCGGGCCTGCCCATCGCGTACTTCCCGTACGCGGACCTCACGCTCGGCCAGTTGACCGTGCGGATGTCCACCACCACCGGGTCCGCCTCGCTGATCATCGGTGTCCTGCTGTTCGTGCTGGGCCTGACCATGTGGTTCCAGCCCGCGGTACGGATCTTCTCCGGCGTCGCCTCGATCCTGCTCGCCCTGGTGTCGCTGCCGAAGTCCAACGTCGGCGGCTTCCTGATGGGCTTCCTGCTCGCGCTGCTCGGCGGCGCGCTCGCCGTGTCCTGGGCGCCCGGCGTCCCGGCGACCGACGAGCCCGGTGAGAAGGCCGAGTTGCCCGACGGCGACCCGGGCCCGGCGGGCGAGGACCAGGGCACCCCGGACACCACGCGGCCGGACGAGCCGTTCGTGCCCGCGCAGGCGCGGGGCGACGAGCCGCAACGTGCCGAGGAGCCGGTGCTCGCCGGCGGCCGCGGCGACGAAGAGACCACCAAGGAGAACGGGAGGCACCGTGCTGGGTGACGACGCTCAGCCGGCCACGAGCGACGGGCCACGCGTCAGGGCGACCTCGGGGCCGCGCCACGCGGCTCCGCGCAAGTCGCTGCTGACCAAGCTGCATGTCCCCGCCGGGAAGGCGGTGGCGCTCGCCGCGATGCCGACGGCGGTGCTGATGGGCATGGGCCTGACTCCGCACCTCGCCCAGGCCGACGAGCCCTCGACCCCGTCCTTCGCACCCGGCGCCTGCGTCTCCCAGTCCGACACGCCGTCACCGACGGCGAGCGGGCAGGACACCAAGGACGCCAAGAAGGCGGACAAGAGCGGAAAGGACGCGAAGTCCGGGTCGACCGGCAAAGACGGCGCCAAGGACGGCTCGGGCACGCCCTCGCCGTCGGCCAGCCCGGAGGGCGACAAGCCGTCCCCGAGCGCCAGTCCGAGCGCCTCGGGCGACAGCGCGGCCAAGGACACCAAGTCCACGGCCACCACCGCCCCGACGCCCACGGCGAGCCCGACCTCGTCGTACAACCCGCTGGACCCGCTGGGCCTCGGCGACCTGCTCAACGGGCTGCTGGGCGGCGGCAAGAAGACCGACCCGACCCCCGCGCCCACCACGACGAGCCCGACCCCGGCGCCGACCACCTCCGCGCCGAAGCCGGACCCGTCGCCCAGCGGCGGCTCGGATGCGGGCGGCGCGAAGGACAGCGGCAAGAAGGCCGCCAAGGACGCGGGCAAGAGCACCACGGACGCCGCCAAGAAGGCCGCCAAGGCGCTCAAGGACGCCACCGCGACCCCGAAGCCGACGGCCAGCCCGTCGCCCTCGTCCACGGCCGGCTCCGACGGCAAGCAGGGCTACCCCTGCCCGACGTACGACGCCAAGGCGCTCGACGACGCGAAGACCGAAGGGGGCATCCCCCTTCTGCCGGACCAGCCCTGGGTGCTCAAGAGCAGCATCCTGACCCTGCACGGCCTCAGTTACGACGGCATCGTGCAGGTGAAGACGGCCAGCGGTGAGATCAAGGACGTCCTGAAGTTCACCACCAGCGGCATCGACATCGGCGACCTCGACCAGTTCGTGGTCGGCGCGAACGGCAAGGGCCACACCGAGGTCAAGGCCGCCAAGGGCTCCACGTCCACGATCACCGGCGGCACCACGACGCTCTACACGGAGTCGCTCAGCGGCAATCTGCTCGGCCTGATCCCGATCACCTTCACCCCGAAGGCGCCGCCGCCGCTGACCCTGCCGGAGCTGTTCTTCACCGACGTGACGGTCATCAACGCCGGCCAGTTCGGCGGCAACCTGCACGTGCCCGGCATGCAGGTGCTGCCCGACCAGCCCTAGCGTTCCCACGGTCCGGCGAACAGCAGCGGCCACGTACCCCCTCCCACAGGGGTGCGTGGCCGCTGGTCGTCGCGCCGTCAGTTCCCGAGGTGGTGCACCCGGACCAGGTTGGTGGTGCCGGGCACGCCGGGCGGGGAGCCGGCCGTGATGATGACGGTGTCGCCCTTGGCGTACTCCGAGAGCTTGAGCATCTCCCGGTCCACCAGCTCCACCATCGCGTCGGTGTTGTCGACGTGCTCGACCACGAACGTCTCGACGCCCCAGGTCAGCGCGAGCTGGTTGCGGGTGGCGGGGTCGGTGGTGAACGCGACCACCGGCTCGGGCACCCGGTAGCGGGCCAGCCGGCGGGCGGTGTCACCGGACTTGGTGAACGCCACCAGGGTGCGCGCGTCGAGGAAGTCGGCCAGCTCGGCCGCCGCGCGGGCCACCGCGCCACCCTGGGTGCGGGGCTTCTTGCCCGGCGCCAGCGGCTGGAGCCCGCGGCAGAGCAGTTCCTCCTCGGCGGCCTCCACGATCCGCGACATCGTCTTGACCGTCTCGATCGGGTACTTGCCGACCGAGGACTCCGCCGACAGCATCACCGCGTCCGCGCCGTCCAGGATCGCGTTGGCCACGTCGGACGCCTCGGCGCGGGTCGGCCGGGAGTTGGTGATCATCGACTCCATCATCTGGGTCGCCACGATCACCGGCTTGGCGTTGCGGCGGCACAGCTCGATCAGCCGCTTCTGCACCACCGGCACCCGCTCCAGCGGGTACTCCACCGCGAGGTCGCCACGGGCCACCATCACGGCGTCGAACGCCATGACGACGTCCTCCATGTTCTCCACCGCCTGCGGCTTCTCCACCTTGGCGATGACCGGGACCCGGCGGCCCTCCTCGTCCATCACCCGGTGCACGTCGCGCACGTCCTTGGCGTCCCGGACGAAGGAGAGCGCGACCATGTCGACGCCCATCCGCAGCGCGAACCGCAGGTCCTCGATGTCCTTCTCGGACAGCGCGGGCACGTTCACCGAGGCACCGGGCAGGTTGATGCCCTTGTGGTCGGAGATCACGCCGCCCTCGACCACCAGCGAGCGGACCCGGGAGCCCTCGACCTCGATGACCCGCAGGGCCACGTTGCCGTCGTTGATCAGGATCGGGTCGCCCTGCGAGACGTCGCCGGGCAGGCCCTTGTAGGTGGTGCCGCAGATCGTCCGATCCCCGGGCACCTCCTCGGTGGTGATGACGAACTCGTCGCCGGCCACCAGCTCGACCGGTCCGTCGGCGAAGGTGGCCAGCCGGATCTTCGGCCCCTGGAGGTCGGCGAGGATGCCGACCGCTCGGCCGGTCTCCTCGGCGACCTTGCGCACGCGCTGGTACCGGTTCTCGTGCTCGGCGTGGCTGCCGTGGCTGAAGTTGAGGCGGGCCACGTTCATACCGGCGTCGACCAGCGTCTTGAGCTGGTCATACGAGTCGACGGCGGGACCCAGGGTGCAGACGATCTTGGCTCGGCGCATGGGCGCTATCCTATCGGTTTGTTCCGCTCCGGAATAATCTGGGTGTCAGTCCTCAACCGCTCACCAAGTGGTAAGTATCCCGCGCGATCTCGAACTCCTCATCAGTGGGGACCACCGCCACCGCCACCCGGCTGGCGGCGGTGGAGATCAGCCGGGCGCCGCCGGCGCGGACCGCGTTGTGCACCGGGTCGAGCGCGATGCCCAGGGCCTCCAGGTCGCGCAGGGCGGCGGCGCGGACCGCGGCGGAGTTCTCGCCGACGCCCGCGGTGAACGCGATCGCGTCGACCCGCCCGAGGACCGCGGTGAACGCGCCGACGTAGCGGCGCAGCCGGTGGACGTAGACGTCGAAGGCGAGCCGGGCGGCCGGGTCGCCCTCGCCCATCCGGCGGCCGATCTCCCGCATGTCGTTGTCGCCGCACAGGCCCAGCAGGCCGGACCGCTTGTTGAGCAGGGCGTCGATCTCGTCGCTGCCCAGGCCGCCGACCCGCTCCAGGTGGAAGACCACCGCCGGGTCGATGTCGCCCGAGCGGGTGCCCATCACCAGGCCCTCCAGCGGCGTCATGCCCATCGAGGTGTCCACGCACTCCCCGCCCCGCACCGCCGACGCCGAGGCACCGTTGCCCAGGTGCAGCACGATCACGTTGACCTCGGCGGGCTCCCTGCCGAGCAGCGCGGCCGTGGCCCGGGAGACGTAGGCGTGCGAGGTGCCGTGGAAGCCGTAGCGGCGGATGCCGTACCGGTCGGCGGTGGCCGCGTCGATCGCGTAGCGGGCCGCGGCCTCCGGGATGGTGGCGTGGAAGGCGGTGTCGAAGACCGCCACCTGCGGCAGGTCGGGGCGCAGCTCGCGGGCGACCTTGATGCCGGTGATGTTCGCCGGGTTGTGCAGCGGCGCGAGCGGCACCAGCTTCTCGATCTCGGCGACCACCTCGTCGGTGATCAGGGTCGGCTCGGTGAACCGGGTGCCGCCGTGCACCACGCGGTGCCCGACCGCGGCGAGCGCCGGCGAGTCCAGGCCCAGGCCCTGCTCGTCGAGCTGCCGCGCGACCTGCCGCAGCGCCTCGGCGTGGTCGGCGACGCCGCCCTCCTCGCCGATCCGCTCCACCACGCCGGCCGCGGGCCGGGAGTGGTCGGCCATGTCGAGCAGCTGGTACTTCACCGACGAGGAGCCGGAGTTGAGCACGAGTACGCGGGTCGCCGCTGTCACCGGGGGTCCCCCTGGGCCTGGATCGCGGTGATCGCGACCGTGTTGACGATGTCCTGCACCAGCGCGCCCCGGGACAGGTCGTTCACCGGCTTGCGCAGCCCCTGCAGGACCGGGCCGACCGCGACCGCGCCGGCCGAGCGCTGCACGGCCTTGTAGGTGTTGTTGCCGGTGTTGAGGTCGGGGAAGACCAGCACCGTGGCCTGGCCGGCCACCGCGGAACCGGGCAGCTTGGTGGCGGCGACCACCGGGGAGACCGCCGCGTCGTACTGGATCGGGCCCTCGACCAGCAGGTCGGGCCGCTGCGCGCGGACCAGGTCGGTGGCGGCCCGCACCTTGTCCACGTCGGCGCCGGAGCCGGAGGTGCCGGTGGAGTACGACAGCATCGCCACCCGCGGCTGCACGTCGAAGCGCGCCGCGGTACCCGCCGCCTGGATCGCGATGTCCGCGAGCTGCTCGGCGTCCGGGTCCGGGTTCACCGCGCAGTCGCCGTAGACCAGCACCCGGTCGGCCAGGCACATGAAGAACACCGACGAGACGATGGCCGCGCCCGGCCGGGTCTTGATGATCTCGAAGGCCGGGCGGATCGTGGCGGCCGTGGAGTGCACCGCGCCCGAGACCATGCCGTCGGCCAGGCCCTCCTGCACCATCAGGGTGCCGAAGTACGACACGTCGGCGACCACGTCGTACGCCAGCTCGTAGCTGATGCCCTTGTGCGCGCGGAGCTCGGCGTACAGGGCGGCGAAACGGTCCCTCAGCGGCGAGGTGTGCGGGTCGACGATGTCCAGCGCCGGGTCGTCCAGGCCGATGCCGAGGTCGCCGGCCTTCTTGCGGACCACGTCCTCCTCGCCGAGCAGGGTCAGCTCGCACACGCCCCGGCGCAGCAGCACCTCGGCGGCCCGCAGGATGCGCTCCTCGCCGCCCTCCGGCAGCACGATCCGCCGCTTGTCGGACCTGGCCCGCTCCAGCAGCGCGTGCTCGAACATCATCGGGGTGACCCGCGCGGAGCGGGCCACCGACAGCCGGTCGGTCAGCTCGGCGGTGTCCACGTGCGTCTCGAACAGGCCGAGCGCGGTCTCCGCCTTGCGCGGGGTGCCCGCGCCGAGCTTGCCGTCCAGGCCGAACAGCTCGGTCGCGGTGAGGAACGACCCGGTCGGCACCGCCACCACCGGCGTGCCGGGGGCCAGCCGGTCGGCGAGCTGGAGGATGTCCGGGCCGGGCTTCTCGCCCAGGGTCAGCAGCACGCCCGCGATCGGCGGCGACCCGGCCGAGTGCGCTGCCAGCGACCCTATGATCAGGTCGGCGCGGTCGCCCGGGGTGACCACCACGCAGCCCGTGGTCAGCGCCGGCAGGAACGTCGGCAGCATCGCACCGCCGAAGACGAAGTCCAGCGCGTCCCTGGCCAGCCCCGCGTCGTCGCCGAGCAGCACCTCCGCGCCCAGCGTCTCCACGATCTGCCGGACCGTCGGCGCCGACAGCGCCGGCTCGTCGGGCAGCACGTACACCGGTACGTCCAGGCTGCGCCGCAACTGGTCGGTCGCGGCGTCGAGCTGCGCCGGGTCCACCCGGTTGGCGATCATCGCGATCACGTCGCAGCCGAGGTTGGTGTAGGCGTGGTGGGCGTTGCGGACCTCGGCGACCACCGACTCGGCGCTCTGGTCGCGGCCGCCGATCACCGGCAGCACCGACGCGCCGCACTCGTTCGCCAGCCGGGCGTTGACCCCCAGCTCGGCGGGCAGGTTGGTGGCGGCGAAGTCCGAGCCGAGGATCAGCACCGTCTCGAAGCTCCGGGCGACCCGCAGATAGCCCTCGACCAGCCGCGCGGTCAGCGCCTCCTGGCCCTGTTCGGCCTGGAGCGCGGCGGCCTCCTCGTATCCCATGCCGAAGAACGTCGCCGGGTCCTGGGCGAGCCGGTAGCGGCCGCGCAGCAGTTCGAAGATCCGGTCGGGGGTGTCATGGACCAGCGGGCGGTAGATCCCGACCCGGTCCACCTGCCGGGTCAGCAGCTCCATTATTCCGAGCTCCACGACCTGGCGGCCGTCGCCACGGCCGATGCCCGTGACATAGACGCTGCGCGTCACCCCTGTGCTCCGTTCCTGCCGAACCCGTGCCGCGGGCCGGCCCCGGCCCGCGCGGTGTGTGTAGGTGCGTACGTGCGCAGATCGCGCGTACGTACAGCAGACGCTAACGCGCCAACCGGGCGAATGCCCGACCAGGGCGGGGCATACCGGGGACGCGTCGGGGGACGGACGGTGCGCTGGGCCGTTCGGCTCAGCCGGCCGGGCGCGCCCCGGCGGCTCCGGCGGGTCCGGCCGGCGGAACCGGATGTGCACGTAGAGTGAGGGGGAGTGAAGAGGGAGGGCGGTGCCATGGAGGTCCTGGCCACCGGAGTGCAGCGCGACGAACGGCCCCTGCTGGAGCGCGCCTTCGCGCCGCGGCACGAGGTCCGCTGCCTGGAGACCGTCCTGACCGCCGACACCCTGCCGCTCGCCGCGGGCTACGAAGCGGTGTCGACCAGCGTCAACGCGGTCCTGGACGCGCCCGCGCTGGAGGCGCTGGTGCGTGGCGGCACCCGGCTGATCGCCCAGCGCTCGACCGGCTACAACAACATCGACCTCGCGCACGCCGAGCGGCTGGGCCTGACCGTGGCCCGGGTGGCGCGCTACTCCCCGTACGCGGTGGCGGAGTTCGCGTGGGCGCTGGCGATGGCGCTCAACCGCCGGATCGTGCGGGCCGCCTCGCGCACCCGCGACTTCGACTTCCGGCTGGACGGCCTGCTCGGCCGCGACTTCCACGGCCGCACCGCCGGGGTGATCGGCACCGGGCGGATCGGCTCGGCGTTCGCCTCGATCGCGCGCGGCTTCGGCATGCGGCTGCTCGGCTGGGACATCTCGGTCAGCCCGCAGTGCCAGGAGATGGGGATGGAGTACGTCGAACTCGACCGGCTGCTGCGCGAGTCCGACCTGATCAGCCTGCACGTGCCGCTGATGCCCTCCACCCACCACCTGCTCGGCGCCCGGCGGCTGTCCGAGCTGAAGGACGACGCGATCGTGGTCAACACCAGCCGCGGCGCGCTGATCGACTCCGGGGCGCTGGTGGACACGCTGCGCGAGGGCCGGCTCGGCGGGGTCGGGCTCGACGTGTACGAGGAGGAGGCCGGCGTCTTCTTCTACGACAAGTCCCTGGAGGTGATGACCGACGACACCCTGGCGCGGCTGCTGACCTTCGCGCAGGTGCTGGTCACCTCGCACCAGGCGTACTTCACGGTGGACGCCGTGGAGGAGATCGTGGCGGCGACCGTCCGCAATGTGGACGACTTCGTCGTCGGGCGGATCACGGAGTGCACGCTGATCCCGAAGTCCCCGTGACGCCGGGGGCCCGTTCTGCCGACCCGCGAGGCCGGTGCGGACCCGCGCCCGACCCGCGAACCGCTATCCGTGTCTCCTGGAGATATCGCCCATGCGCATCGGAGTGCTCACCGCCGGAGGCGACTGCCCCGGCCTCAACGCCGTCATCCGATCGGTCGTGCATCGTGCGCTGACCGGCCATACGGACGAGGTGATCGGCTTCGAGGACGGCTTCGTCGGCCTGCTCGAAGGCCGGTTCCGCGAACTCGACCTCAACTCCGTCAGCGGCATCCTGGCCCGCGGCGGCACCATCCTCGGTTCGGCCCGGCTGGAGCGCGCCCGGCTGCGCGAGGCCGCCGACAACGCCGACGAACTGTGCGCCGCCTACGGCATCGACGTGCTGATCCCGATCGGCGGCGAGGGCACGCTGACCGCCGCCCGGATGCTCGCCGACGCCGGGATGCCGGTGGTCGGGGTGCCCAAGACCATCGACAACGACATCAACGGCACCGACCGCACCTTCGGCTTCGACACCGCCGTCACCGTCGCCTCCGAGGCGATCGACCGGCTCCAGACCACCGCCGAGTCGCACCAACGGGTCATGGTGGTCGAGGTGATGGGCCGGCACGCGGGCTGGATCGCCCTGGAGGCGGGCATGGCCAGCGGCGCGCACGGCATCTGCGTGCCCGAGCGGCCCTTCGACCCGGCCGACCTGGTGGACATGGTCGAGAAGCGCTTCGCCCGCGGCAAGAAGTTCGCGGTGGTCTGCGTCGCGGAGGGCGCGCACCCGGCGAAGGACACCATGGACTACGGCGTCGGCGCCATCGACAAGTTCGGCCACGAGCGCTTCACCGGCATCGGCACCACCCTCGCCCGCGAGTTGGAGACCCGGCTGGGCAAGGAGGCCCGCCCGGTCATCCTCGGCCACATCCAGCGCGGCGGTGTCCCCACGCCGTACGACCGGGTGCTGGCCACCCGCTTCGGCTGGCACGCGGTCGAGGCCGCGCACGCCGGTTCGTTCGGGCACATGACCGCGCTGCACGGCACCCGGATCGTGATGGTGCCGCTCGCCGACGCCATCACCCACCTCAAGACCGTTCCCGAGGACCGGATGGACGAGGCCGAATCGGTGTACTGACCGCCAGGGCCGTCCACTTGAGGCCCGTCACCCGAGTCCGTCGTCCGAGTGCCTTCACCCGCCGGTCAAGTCCCGTACAACTCTTCGCCACGTTCGGCAGTCTCCCAAGCAAAGCACCGTTCAAGTGGTGCGTGGAGGGGAATTGCCGTGCTGAAGGCCAGTATTGTCGTACCCGTTTACAACGCCGGAGAGTACATAGACCGTTGCGCTCCGTCGCTGACCGGGCAGACCATCGGGCCGGACGCCTATGAGGTCATTTACGTCGACGACGGTTCCACCGATGACTCGGCACAGCGGCTGGCCCGGTTGGCCGAGGAGTTCCCGCACGTCAGAGTGCATGAGCAGGAGAACTCCGGCTGGCCGGGAAAACCCCGCAACGTGGGGATCAGACTGGCCCGGGGCGCGTATGTGCACTTCGTCGACCAGGACGACGAACTCGCCCCCGACGCGCTGGAACGGCTGCACGCGCTCGCGGTGCGCAACGGCTCCGACATCGTGTTCGGAAAGGCGCACGGCGAGATGCAGGGGCCCGGGAACATCTTCCGGCACACCCGGGAGCGCTGCTCGGTCCAGGACACCGAACTCTTCGAGACGCTCACCCCGCACAAGATGTTCCGCCGCGACTTCCTGCTGGAACACGGCATCGAATTCCCCGAGGGCCGGGTCCGGTTGGAGGACCAGCTCTTCCTCGCCCGCGCCTACCCGCTGGCCAGGACCGTCTCCATCCTCGGCGACCGCCCCGTCTACCACTGGCAGCGGCGCGGCGACGGCGGCAACAACAGCAGCCGGCCGCCCAGCCCCGAGGACTACTACGGGCACCTGCGCAACGTGGTGCGCGCGGTCAAGGAGCGCTCCGAGCCCGGCGAGGTCCAGGACCGCATGCTGCGCCGCAACTACCGGGTGGAGATCCTCCGTCCGGTCACCGAGCCCCGGGTGCTCCAGCGCACCGGCAAGCAACTGGAGCGCCACTTCCGGATCGTCCGCGACCTGGCCCGCGAGGAGTTCCCGCCCGGTGTCGCCGCCGGACTGCCCGGCATCGCGGGGCTGCGGGCCCACCTGCTGGAGCAGGGCAACCTCGACGGGCTGGTCGCACTCGGCCGCCGTTCCCAGGACATCCGGCTGCGCGTCGAGGTCGGCGCCGCGCGCTGGCACGGCGGCCGGCTCACGCTGCCGCTGCGGGTCTGGCTGGCGCACGCCGACGGCAGCCCGGTCACCCTCGCCCGGCAGGACGACGGCCGCCTCCTGCTCGACCCCGGGCTGCTGGCCGACATACCCGGCCAGGACACCTGGGAGGTCAAGGACCCCTTCGCGTACGCGCACGGCGAGGTGCTGGTCAAGGACCCCCGGCAGACCCTGTACTGGTACCCGGAGAACGACCTGCGCCCGCGGCTGGAGGACACCGGGGACGGCCGCTGCCACGTCGTGCTCGCCGCCGACACCGTCATCGACCCGCTCACCCTCGCCGGCGGCGGCCCCCTGGACCCCGGGCGCTACGAACTGTGGCTGGACGTCCAGTCGCTGGGCGTGGGCCGCCGCCCGCGGGTGACCCTCCCCGCGAGCGCCCGCAGCGCCGGCCACCCGGGCCGGCACGCCGCCCGCCTCGCCATCGTCGGCACCCCGCCGCGCATGGTCGTGGCCGGCTGGAACGGCCCGGGCGGCCAGCTCCAACTGCGCGTCTCCCCGCCGCAGAAGACCTCCCTGCGGCGCGCCGTGCTGATGCGGGCGGCCGCCGACGAGCGGCTGCGTTCCCCCGCGAAGGCCGTCTTCCGCCGCCTGCCGCCGTCCGCCCGCGCCCATCTGCGCCGCACGCTGCGACCCGACGTCTGACCCGCGGGCGGCCGGCGCGGCGCGGCCACCCGCGGCGCGGCCGGCTCAGTCGATGGCCGGCCGCAGCCAGACCGTGGCGAGCGGCGGGACGGTCACCGCGATGCTGTGGCGCCGGCCGTGCCAGGGCGACGGCTCGCTCTTGACCGGCCCCTCCACCCGCACGCCGCTGCCGCCGTACCGGGTCTCGTCGGTGTTGAGCACCGCGGTCCAGACCCCTTCGGGGCAGCCGAGTCGGTAGTCCTGGCGGACCACCGGGGAGAAGTTGCTGACGCACATCAGCGGGCGCCCGGCGGTGTCGTAGCGCAGGAAGGACAGCGTGTTGTCCTCCGCGGCGCCGCCGTCGATCCACTCGAAGCCGCCCGGGTCGGTGTCGCGCTGCCACAGCGCGGGCGTCGCGGTGTAGACCGCGTTGAGGTCGCGCACCAGGTCGCGCACCCCGCGGTGGTCGCCGGCCGCGGAGTAGGTCTCGTCCAGCAGCCACCAGTCCGGGCCGCTCTCGTGCGACCACTCCGCGCCCTGGGCGAACTCCTGCCCCATGAAGAGCAGTTGCTTGCCCGGGTGGGCCCACATGTAGCCGAGGTAGGCGCGGTGGTCGGCCCGCCGCTGCCACCAGTCGCCGGGCATCTTCTCGACCAGCGCCCGCTTGCCGTGCACCACCTCGTCGTGCGAGATGGGCAGGACGTAGTTCTCGCTGTACGCGTACACCATCGAGAACGTCATCTCGTTGTGGTGGTACTTGCGGTGCACCGGCTCGTGCGCCATGTACTCCAGCGTGTCGTGCATCCAGCCCATGTTCCACTTCAGGCCGAAGCCGAGGCCGCCGAAGCCGGTCGGGCCGACCTGGTGGGTGGGGCGGGTGACGCCGTCCCACGCGGTGGACTCCTCGGCGATGGTGACCGCGCCGGGGCAGCGCCGGTAGACGGTGGCGTTCATCTCCTGGAGGAAGGCCACCGCGTCCAGGTTCTCCCGGCCGCCGTACACGTTGGGCAGCCAGTCGTCGCCCTCCCGGGAGTAGTCGAGGTAGAGCATCGAGGCCACCGCGTCGACCCGCAGGCCGTCGATGTGGAACTCCTCGCACCAGTACACCGCGTTGGCCACCAGGAAGTTGCGGACCTCGGTGCGGCCGAAGTCGAACTCCAGGGTGCCCCAGTCGGGGTGCTCGGCGCGGCGCGGGTCGGCCGGTTCGTACAGCGGCTCCCCGTCGAACCGGGCCAGCGCCCACTCGTCCTTCGGGAAGTGCGCCGGGACCCAGTCCATGATCACGCCGATGCCGGCCCGGTGCAGCGCGTCCACCAGGAACCGGAAGTCGTCCGGCGAGCCCAGCCGCGAGGTCGGGGCGTAGTAGGAGGTGACCTGGTACCCCCACGAGCCGCCGAAGGGGTGCTCGGCGACCGGCATCAACTCCACGTGGGTGAAGCCGAGTTCCTGCACGTAGGCGGGCAACTGCTCGGCCAGGCCGCGGTAGTCCAGGCCCGGCCGCCAGGAGGGCAGGTGCACCTCGTACACCGACAGCGGGGCGCGGTGCAGCGGGGTGTCCGCGCGGTGCGCCATCCACTCCGCGTCGTTCCAGTCGTACGACGACCGCGTGACGATCGACGCGGTGGCCGGCGGGAGTTCGGTGGCGCGGGCCATCGGGTCGGCCTTCATGCCGCGCGAGCCGTCCGGGCGGGTGATCTCGTACTTGTAGGCGGTGCCGGGGCCGATGCCCGGGACGAACAGCTCCCACACGCCCGACGAGCCCAGCGAGCGCATCGGCAGTCCGGTGCCGTCCCAGAAGTTGAAGTCCGCGGCCAGCCGCACCCCGCGCGCGTTCGGCGCCCACACCGCGAAACGGGTGCCGGTCACCCCGCCGTGCGTCATCGGCTCCGAGCCCAGCGCCTTCCACAGCTGCTCGTGCCGGCCCTCACCGATCAGGTGCAGGTCCAACTCGCCGAGCGAGGGCAGGAACCGGTACGGGTCGTCGACCACCAGCTCGCCCGCGTCGTACGTCACCGCGAGCTGGTACCGCGTCGGCACGTCGGCGAGGGGGAGCAGCGCGGAGAACAATCCGTCGCCCTCCGCGGCCAGTTCGCTGCGTTCCCCGTCCACGACGACCGCGACGGATCGGGCGAACGGGCGCAGGGCCCGGAACCGGAGTCCCCCCGGCTCGGGGTGCGCTCCCAGCAGCGCGTGCGGGTCGTGGTGGGCGCCGTTGAGCAGCCGCCACTTCTCGTCAGGGCTGAGCCCGGAGCCGTCGCCGGCGGTGCCCTCGCGGTTCGGGGTGGCCGCTCCCCGATCTCCCGGGGTGCCCCCGGCGCCCCTGCCGGCGGCGGCGCCGTTGCCGTTCGGGGTGGCCGCCACCGTCCCGGTGGGGCGGTTCGGTTCGTCCCGGAGCACCTGCCCGGTGGGGGGCTTGTCGCGCGGTTCCCCGCGGGCCGGGCCGCCCGAGGCGGCGGGATGGGGGGTGGTGGCGTCGTAGCCGCGGGCGGCGGCTTCCGGGAGGGCGCCGTCACCGGCGGACGGCTGGCGCGGGGGCTGTGCGGCGGGGGTCACGGCGAGCACTCCTCGGATTCGGACGCGGACAGGGGGGACGGGGCCGGCGACGCGGCCAGGCGGGCCAGGGCGGAGAGCGGGATGGGCAGCCAGGCGGGACGGTGCCGGGCCTCGTACCGGGCCTCGTACACCGCCTTGTCGGTTTCGAAGGCCCGTATCAGCACGGGCTGTTCGCGCGGGTCGGTGCCGGCGACCCCGGCGTACCCGGCGCAGAACGCGTCGCGGTGCCGGGCGGCCCAGGGGCCGTTGCCGCTGTGGTGGGCGGCGTAGTCGAAGGACCTCAGCATGCCGGCGACGTCCTGGACCGGCGGCGCGGGGCGGCGCCGCTCGGCCAGCGGGCGGGCCGGCTCGCCCTCGAAGTCGATCAGCACCCACTCGCCGTCCGGCCCGCGCAGCGCCTGGCCGAGGTGCAGGTCGCCGTGGATGCGCTGGGCGATCACCACCCCGCCGGGACCGGTGCCCGCGCCGAGCTTGGCGAGGTCGTCGTAGGCGGAGCGGAGCGCGCCCGCGAAGGGGCGGACCGCGGGCACTTCGGCGGCGGTCTCCTCCAGCCGCCGGGTCATCGCGGCGGCGACCCGCTCCAGCGCGCGGCCGTCGAGCCGGTGCACCGGCAGGGCCGAGGCGAGCGCCTGGTGCACTTCGGCGGTGGCCCGGCCGAGCGCGGCCGCCTCGGCCCGGAAGTCGCCGTCCTCGGCCACCGACGCCAGCGCGAGCGCCCACCCGTCGGACGAGCCGGGCAGGAAGCGCTGGAGCACCCCGAGGGTGGTCGGCTCCCGGCCCTGCGCCGGGGCGCTGTCGCCGTCGTCGCCGTCCAGCCCCTCGAACCACGCCACCGGCTCGGCCACCCGCCGCGACCCGGCCCGGGCCAGCGCGAGCGACAGTTCCAGGTCCGGGTTGGTGCCGGGCGAGACGCGGCGGAAGAGCTTGAGGATGTAGCGGTCGCCGTAGACCACGGAGGTGTTGGACTGCTCCGCGGTCGACACCCGGGGGGCCAGCCCGGGCGGGAACTCGGCGGTCGGCTCGGTGGTGAAGCGCAGGCCTCCGCTGCGGCCGGGCAGTTTGAGCCGTTCCAGCAGAAGTGCGGCCATTCGGGGGTCGTGCGGTGCGTCGTAGAGGGTCAGCCCGTCGTACGGGCCGCCGACGGCCGGGCCGAGGGCGGTGCGCACCAGCGCGGACGGCAGCAGCGGATGCGCGCCGAGCAGGAGTTGGTAGCAGTCCGGCGGCCGGCCGGGCTGCTCCACGTCGACCAGGACGTGCAGCAGGCCGAGCGGACCGAGTCGGCCACCCGGGGGAACCAGTTCGGTCGCGGCGGCCAGCCGGAAGTCACCGATCGGCAGGCCTTTGCCGGCGAACCAGCGCTGTCTCGGCAGCCAGCCGCGCAGCAGCGGGTCGAGGGAGCGAAGCAGCCCCGGCACGAGATCGCGGCCGGTGACGGCGGGGACACGGGTCCAGGAGCTGTCCGACATGACGTCCTTTCCCCGGGGGAGTCGCGCACCCTGCCGCTGGGTCGAGCGGCGGATGCGCCAGCCTCCCGGATGACGGGTTCGGGCTGTCCGGCGACACGGGGAGCCTGCCCCGGCCGGGTGACAGGAAACCGCCGTACGGGCTGCTGCGGGTTTCGCTTGATCGTCCCAAAGGTGCGGGCCCCCCGCACCTCGGGCGCGGGAACGTAACCTCCCGGCGGTCGGACGTAACCGTCCGGGTGACGGAACGTTACGCCGAGGGGCCGGTCGAGCCCGGGGGAGCCGGGGGAGCCGGGGGAGCCGGGGGAGCCGGGGGAGCGGCCCAGTGGGGGCCGGTCCGCCCGGCCCCCGCCGTCAGGACGGGTCGCGCCGCAGCCGGAACCAGTAGAAGCCGTGCCCGGCCAGGGTGAGCAGGTACGGCAGTTGGCCGATCGCCGGGAAGCGCACCCCGCCGATCAGCTCCACCGGGTGGCGGCCCGCGAACTGCCGCAGGTCCAGCTCGGTGGGCTGGGCGAAGCGGGAGAAGTTGTTCACGCACAGCACCAGGTCGTCGCCGTCCTCCCGCAGGAAGGCGAGCACCGCCGGGTTGCTCGACGGCAGTTCGGTGAAGGAGCCGACGCCGAACGCCCGGTTCTGCTTGCGGATCTCGATCATCCGCCGGGTCCAGTGCAGCAGCGAGCTGGGGGAGCTCATCTGCGCCTCGACGTTGGTGACCTGGTAGCCGTAGACCGGGTCCATGATGGTCGGCAGGTAGAGCCGGCCGGGGTCGGAGGAGGAGAACCCGGCGTTGCGGTCCGGCGTCCACTGCATGGGGGTGCGCACCCCGTCGCGGTCACCGAGCCAGATGTTGTCGCCCATCCCGATCTCGTCGCCGTAGTAGAGGATCGGCGAGCCGGGCAGGGACAGCAGCAGCGCGGTGAACAGCTCGATCTGGTTGCGGTCGTTGTCCAGCAGCGGGGCCAGCCGGCGCCGGATGCCGATGTTGGCGCGCATCCGCGGGTCCTTGGCGTACTCCGCGTACATGTAGTCGCGCTCTTCGTCGGTGACCATCTCCAGCGTCAACTCGTCGTGGTTGCGCAGGAAGATGCCCCACTGGCAGTTCGCCGGGATGGCCGGGGTCTTGGCGAGCACCTCGGAGACCGGGTAGCGCGACTCGCGGCGCACCGCCATGAAGATCCGCGGCATCACCGGGAAGTGGAACGCCATGTGGCACTCGTCGCCGCCGGCCGGGAAGTCGCCGAAGTAGTCGACCACGTCCTCCGGCCACTGGTTCGCCTCGGCGAGCAGCACGGTGTCCGGGTAGTGCGCGTCGATCTCGGCGCGCACCTTCTTCAGGAAGCTGTGGGTGCGCGGCAGGTTCTCGCAGTTGCTGCCCTCCTCCTGGTAGAGGTAGGGCACGGCGTCCAGCCGGAAGCCGTCGATGCCCAGGTCAAGCCAGAACTTCAGGGCGGCCAGGATCTCCTCCTGCACCTGCGGGTTCTCGTAGTTGAGATCCGGCTGGTGGGAGAAGAAGCGGTGCCAGTAGTACTGCTTGCGGACCGGGTCGAAGGTCCAGTTCGACGTCTCGGTGTCCACGAAGATGACCCGGGCGTCGGAGAACTGCTTGTCGTCGTCCGCCCAGGTGTAGTAGTCGCCGTACGGCCCGTCCGGATCGCTGCGGGACGCCTGGAACCACGGGTGCTGGTCGCTGGTGTGGTTCATGACGAAGTCGATGATGACGCGCATGCCGCGCTGGTGGGTGGCGTCCACGAACTCCACGAAGTCGGCGAGGTCGCCGAACTCCGGCAGTACCGCGGTGTAGTCCGCGACGTCGTATCCGCCGTCCCGCAGGGGGGAGGCGAAGAACGGCGGCAGCCACAGGCAGTCCACGCCGAGCCATTGCAGGTAGTCGAGTTTGGCGGTGATCCCCTTCAGGTCGCCGACGCCGTCGCCGTTGCTGTCCTGGAACGAGCGGACGAGGACTTCGTAGAACACCGCCCGTTTGAACCATTCGGGATCACGGTCCTTGGCCGGCGTGTCCTCGAACGTGTCAGGAACGGGTTCGTTGACGATCAACTGAGTGACCCTCCGATCGATGGAGACGGTCGCAGCGACAGGACGTGCGCGGGCGCGCGGCCCGGTTCAAGGCGCACATAGTTGTCCCTGCCCCAGTGGTAGGTCTGACCGGATAGCTCGTCGCGTACCGGGAACGACTCGTGCCAGGAGAGCCCGAGCGCCGCCATGTCCAACGACACGGTGGCCTCCTGGGTGTGGAAGGGGTCCAGGTTGACGACCACCAGTACGACGTCGTCGCCGTGCCGCTTGGAGAACGCGAGCAGGGCTTCGTTGTCCACCGGGTGGAACGTGATGTCCCGCAGCTGCCGAAGCGCCGGGTGACGGCGGCGCAGCCGGTTGAGCGTGGTGAGCAGCGGGGCCAGCGAGCGCCCCTCGGCCTCGGCCTTTGCCCAGTCACGCGGCCGCAGTTCGTACTTCTCGGAGTCGGCGTACTCCTCGCTGCCGGGGTGCGCGGGGGTGCCCTCGCACAGCTCGAATCCCGCGTAGACGCCCCAGCTCGGAGAGAGGGTGGCGGCGAGCACGGCGCGGGTCTCGAAGGCCGGCCGGCCGCCGTTCTGCAGGTAGGCGTGCAGGATGTCGGGGGTGTTCACGAAGAAGTTCGGCCGCATGTGGGCCGCGCTGTCCCCGCTCAGCTCCCGCAGGTAGTCGGTGAGTTCGGCGCGGCTGTTGCGCCAGGTGAAGTAGGTGTACGACTGCTGGAAGCCGATCTTGCCGAGGGTGGCCATCATCGCCGGGCGGGTGAACGCCTCGGCGAGGAAGATCACGTCGGGATCGGTCCGGTTGATGTCGACGATCACCTTCTCCCAGAAGACCACGGGCTTGGTGTGCGGGTTGTCCACCCGGAAGATCCGGACGCCGTGCGCCATCCAGTGCCGCAGCACCCGCAGCGTCTCCCGCACGATGCCGGCGAAGTCCTGGTCGAAGGCGATCGGGTAGATGTCCTGGTACTTCTTCGGCGGGTTCTCCGCGTAGGCGATGGTGCCGTCGGCGCGGTGCGCGAACCACTCCGGGTGCTTCTCCACCCAGGGGTGGTCCGGCGAGCACTGCAGGGCGAAGTCGAGGGCGACCTCCAGGCGCAGGTCGCGGGCGCGGGCCACGAAGTGGTCGAAGTCGGCGAGGGTGCCCAGGTCCGGGTGGACCGCGTCGTGGCCGCCTTCGGGCGAGCCGATCGCCCACGGCGAGCCGACGTCGTCGGGCCCGGGGGTCAGGCTGTTGTTGCGGCCCTTGCGGAACGCGGAGCCGATCGGGTGGATCGGCGGCAGGTACACCACGTCGAAGCCCATCGCGGCCACCGCGGGCAGCCGCTCGGCGGCGGTGCGGAAGGTGCCCGAGCGCAGCCGCCCGTCCGGCCCGGCGGTCGCGCCCTCCGAGCGCGGGAAGAACTCGTACCAGGACCCGAACAGGGCGCGCTCGCGCTCGACGTGCAGCGGCATCGGCCGGGAGGCGCTGACCAGTTCGCGCAGCGGGAAGCGGTCCAGCGCCGCCACCACCTCGGGGGCCAGCGCGGCGGCGTGCCGGGCGGACGGGGCGAGGGCGGAGTCGCGCAGCACGTCCACCGCGGCGAGCACCGCGGGCCGGCCGTCGCCCTTGGGCACCCCGGCCGCGGCCCTTTCGTACAGGTGCGCGCCCTCGGCGAGCACCAGTTCGGTGTCGATGCCGGCCGGGATCTTGATGCCCGCGGTGTGCCGCCAGGTCGCCACCGGGTCCGACCACGCCTCGACCGTGTACGTCCAGCGCCCTTCGGCCGTCGGAGTGATGTGCGCCCCCCACCGGTCGGTGCCCGGCGCCAGCTCCCGCATCGGCGTCCACGGTCCGGACCGGCCGGAGCCGTCGCGCAGCACCACGTTCGCGGCCACCGCGTCATGGCCCTCGCGGAAGACGGTGGCGGTCACCTGGAACCGCTCACCGACCACCGCTTTGGCGGGCCTTCTGCCGCAGTCCACACTCGGCTGGACATCGACGACGGGGATACGACCGATCATTTCCTCACCTGACAGCTCGGTACGGGACGGACTCGACTGACGCGCGGGTGACTTCGGTGCACGGGGTATCCGGGACTGCCCGGGGACGGGAGCCTCGCTACTTTTTAACTGTTCTTGGCCGAACCGGCTCGCCTGCGGGGTCCCTCCGGGAGGGGTTCACCCGGGTGGCTGCCGGTGCGGTGCGGTGCGGTGCGGTGCGGTGCTGGTGCTGGTGCTGATGCGGTGCCGGTGCAGTGCTGGTGCGGTGCCGCATACGTCCGAGCCTGCCCACGCTTCCCGGACTGAACGCCCCCTCTGACGCCGTTTCGGTAGCGCGCGGCGAGTGCGCGCGTTCGTGGTGACCGATCCGCCGACCGGCCGCACCCCTTACGCACGCTCGGTGTGAGAGCTTCACGCCCCTTTGCGCGCCCCCGCGTACGCCTGCGGGTGGGCGAACGCCGCCGGTGAGCCGCTCGCACGCCGTCTCGTTCCAGCCACCAGCATCGCACCCCCTCGGTACCACCGCAGCCCTCCCCTGCCTGCGGTGGACGTGCCCGCCGACCGGTCTCGAACGCGCCCGCGCCCAGGCCCGTCAGGCGTTCGCTTCCGTGAGCCTCCGTTCGGGCGTTTGGCCCTGGAGATCGTGGACAACCGGCCCGCCCCCCGGCCCACCGGGCTACGGTCGAAGGCGTGAAGGCAATCCGTCGATTCACCGTGCGCACCGTCCTGCCGGAACCTCTGCGCCCGCTGGGGGAACTGGCCGCGAACCTACGCTGGTCCTGGCACGAGGAGACCAGGGAGCTGTTCCGCAGCGTCCACCCCGAAGGCTGGCGGGCCGCCCAGGGCGATCCGGTCCGGCTGCTCGGCTCGGTCTCCAAGGAGCGGCTGGCCGCGCTCGCCGGCGACCGCCGCTTCCTGCGCCGGCTGACCGCCGCCGCGGAGGACCTCGCGGACTACACCGCCGGGCCCCGCTGGTACCAGGAGCAGAGCGACCTGCCCGCCGCCGTCGGCTACTTCTCACCCGAGTTCGGCATCACCTGGGCGCTGCCGCAGTACAGCGGCGGCCTGGGCATCCTCGCCGGAGACCACCTCAAGGCCGCCAGCGACCTGGGCGTGCCGCTGATCGGCGTCGGCCTGCTCTACCGGCACGGCTACTTCCGGCAGAGCCTGTCCCGCGAGGGCTGGCAGCAGGAGCAGTACCCCGTCCTCGACCCCAACTCGCTGCCGGTCAGCCCGCTGCGCGAGGCCGACGGCACCCCGGCCCGGGTCGCCCTCGCGCTGCCCGGCGGCCGGACGCTGACCGCGCGGATCTGGACCGTCCAGGTCGGCCGGGTGCCGCTGCTGCTGCTCGACTCCGACGTCGAGCCCAACCAGCCCGCCGAACGCGACGTCACCGACCGGCTCTACGGCGGCGGCAGCGAGCACCGCCTGCTCCAGGAGATGCTGCTCGGCATCGGCGGGGTCCGCGCGGTCCGCGCCTACTGCCGGATCACCGGCCACCTGGAGCCCGAGGTCTTCCACACCAACGAGGGCCACGCCGGCTTCCTCGGCCTGGAGCGGATCAGGGAGCTGTCCCACGAGGGGCTCGACTTCGACGCGGCCCTGGAAGCGGTGCGGGCCGGCACCGTGTTCACCACCCACACCCCGGTCCCGGCCGGCATCGACCGCTTCACCCGCGACCTGGTCGCCCGCCACCTCGGCGACGGCGGCGAGCTGCCCGGCGTGGACGTCGGCCGGATTCTCGAACTCGGCCGCGAGACCTACCCCGGCGGCGACCCCGACCTGTTCAACATGGCCGTGATGGGCCTGCGGCTGGCCCAGCGCGCCAACGGCGTCTCCACGCTGCACGGCGCGGTCAGCCGGCAGATGTTCGCCGGGCTGTGGCCCGGGTTCGACCCCGAGGACGTGCCCATCACCTCGATCACCAACGGCGTGCACGCGCCCACTTGGGTGGCGCCGGAGGTGCTGCGGCTCGGCAGCCGCCAGTTCGGCGCCTCGCGCGCCGAGGACGCCCTGATGATCGGCGGCGCCGAACGCTGGGAGGCGGTCGCCGACGTGCCCGACGCCGCGGTGTGGGAGCTGCGCCGCACCCTGCGCGAGCAGCTCGTCGAGGACGTGCGCAGCCGGCTGCGCGCCTCCTGGCGGCAGCGTGGCGCGAACGACGCCGAACTGGGCTGGACCGACCACGTCCTGGACCCGGACGTGCTCACCATCGGCTTCGCCCGCCGGGTGCCCTCCTACAAGCGGCTCACCTTGATGCTGCGCGACAAGGAGCGGCTGGCCGCGATGCTGCTGCACCCGGATCGGCCGATCCAGATCGTGGTGGCCGGCAAGGCCCACCCCGCCGACGAGGGCGGCAAGCGGCTGGTCCAGGAGCTGGTGCGGTTCACCGACGACCCCCGGGTCAGGCACCGCATCGTCTTCCTGCCCGACTACGACATGCGGATGGCCCGCACCCTCTACCCCGGTTGCGACGTCTGGCTCAACAACCCGCTGCGCCCGCTGGAGGCGTGCGGCACCTCCGGGATGAAGGCCGCGCTCAACGGCTGCCTCAACCTGTCCGTCCTCGACGGCTGGTGGGACGAGTGGTACGACGGCGAGAACGGCTGGGCGATCCCGACCGCCGACGGCGTCACCGACGAGGACCGGCGCGACGAACTGGAGGCCGCCGGGCTCTACGACCTGCTGGAGCAGCAGGTCGCCCCGCGCTTCTACGACCAGGGCAGGAACGGCCTGCCGCAGCGCTGGGTCCAGATGGTCCGGCACACCCTGAGCACGCTGGGCCCCAAGGTGCTCGCCGGGCGGATGGTCCGCGACTACGTCCGGCAGCTCTACGCCCCGGCGGCCCGCTCGCACCGGGCCGTGCGCGGCCCGGCCGCGGCAGAACTCGCGCAGTGGAAGCGGCGGGTGCGCCAGGAGTGGCCGCGGGTCGCGGTCGACCACGTGGAGACCGTCGCCGCCGAGGGCGCGGTGGACGACGCCGCGGAGCTGGGCTCCACCCTCACGCTGCGGGTGCAGGTCGCGCTCGGCGGCCTCGACCCCTCCGACGTGGACGTCCAGTTGCTGTCCGGGCCGGTGGACGCCGCGGACCGGCTCACCGCGCCCGCGGTGCAGTCACTCAAGCCGGTGACGCGCGCCGACGTGGCGGGCCGCTACACCTTCGAGGGACCGCTCACCCTGGACCGGACCGGCGCCTTCGGCTACACCGCCCGGGTGCTGCCGGCCCATCCGCTGATGGCGACCCCGGCCGAGCTGGGCCTGGTCGCGGTCCCGCCGGAGACCGAGGGCATGACGGCGGGCGTGCTGCGCTAGCGAAGCGCCCCGGGCAGGGGGGAGGCCCGCACCGATGTGCGTGGTGCGGGCCTCCGCTCAGCCACTGGGGTGAAGCCGGACGGCGGTCCTCAGACCGCGCTGTCGAGCATGCGGATGTTCTCCGCCTGCGGGCCCTTGTTGCCTTGGGTGACGTCGAACTCCACCTTCTGACCCTCCAGCAGCTCCCGGTAGCCGGTGGCCATGATGTTGGAGTAGTGGGCGAAGACGTCGGAGCCGCCGCCGTCCTGCTCGATGAAGCCGAAGCCCTTTTCCGAGTTGAACCACTTCACGGTTCCGGTTGCCATAATCCATCTCCTACGGGGTGGTGCGGGTTTCCAGAACCGCACTGTACGGAATCGGGCCCCTGGGGATGATCACCCCACACCGGTGGAAACCGGCAAAAATCACTCCGGCTGACGGCCGATCAGTCGACCCGGCTGCCGACGCCGATCGCCGCCCAGGTGTCGGCCACCGTGTTGTACGTGGCGCTGCCCGCGCCCCACAGGTCGGCCGCGGCCTGGAGGGACTGGGTCCGGGCCTTGGCGTAGTTGGTGGTCGAGGTGAAGTGCTCGGTCAGCGAGGTGTACCAGAGCTTGAGCGCGTTGTCCCGGCCGATGCCCGGCACCGACTGGTTGTCGTAGGTCGGGCTGTTGTACGACACCCCGTTGACCACCTTGGCGCCGCTGCCCTCGGAGAGCAGGTAGAAGAAGTGGTTGGCCGGGCCGGAGGAGTAGTGCACGTCCAGGCCGCCGAGGCTGGAGGACCAGTAGTCCTTGGAGGCGCCGTCCTTGCTGGGCTTGTCCATGTAGCGCAGCGGTGAGCCGTCGCCGTTGATGTCGATCTTCTCGCCGATCAGGTAGTCGCCAGGGTCGGCGGCGTTGTCGGCGTAGAACTCCACGCCGGTGCCGAAGATGTCGGAGGTGGCCTCGTTGAGGCCGCCGGACTCACCGGAGTAGTTCAGGCCCGCGGTGGCCGCGGTGACGCCGTGGCTCATCTCGTGGCCGGCCACGTCGATCGCGGTCAGCGGGTGGGCGTTGCCCGAGCCGTCGCCGTAGGTCATGCAGAAGCAGGAGTCGTCCCAGAAGGCGTTGACGTAGTTGTTGCCGTAGTGGGTGCTGGAGTACGCGGCCCGGCCGTCGTCGGCGATGCCGTTGCGGCCGAAGGTGTTCTTGTAGAAGTCCCACGTCTCCTGGGCGCCGTAGGCCGCGTCCACGCCGGCGGTCTGCGCGGTGGTGCCCTTGCCGTCGCCCCACACGTCGTCGGTGTCGGTGAAGAGGGTGCCCTTGCCGGAGCTGGCGTGGTTCAGGTTGTACGTGCTGTGGCCGCCGCGGCTGCCGTCGGTCAGCGCGTAGGACGAGCCGGACTTGGTGGTGGTGATGTTCACCTGGCCGCTGTACTCGCTGTTGCCGACGCTGTTCTCTATGCCCTGGTACTGGTAGAGCTTCGCGCCGGTGGTGGCGTCGGTGATGACGTGCAGCTCGTTCGGGGTGCCGTCGTCCTGGAGGCCGCCGACCACCGACTCCCAGGCGAGCGTCGGGGTGCCGCTTGCCGCCCAGACCACCTTGCGGGGTGCTGCCGACGCGGTGGGGGCGGCCGCGCCCGCGGCCTTCGCGGCGCTCAGGGCGTACGACCGGGCGGAGGAGGCGCTCCTGGCGGCGGTCTCGGTGGGCACCGCGATCGTCGCGTCGGTGGCCCGGTCCACGCTGGTGGTGCGGCCGGCCGCGTCCGTCGCCACGACGAGGTCGCCGCCGAGCACCGGCAGGCCGTCGTAGGTGCGCTCGTAGCGGGTGTGCAGGCTGCCGTCGGCGGCCTTGACCACGTCCCGGACGACCAGGCGCTCCTTCGCGCCCAGGTGCAGGGACGTGGCGGTCGCGGCGCTCGCGTCCTGCGCCTGGGCGAGCAGGGTGCCGCGCTGCGCGGGGGACAGCGAGGCGGGCAGGGCGCCGGACCTCGGCTGCGCGTGGCCGCTCGCGGCGGCCGTGCTCGGGTCCGGGGCGGCGGAAGCGGTGTTCGCCGGGAGGGCCACCGCGAGCATCGCGGCGCCGGCGAGCAGGGCGCCGGCCGCGGCACGTGCCGAGTGGGGTGGACGGGGGGTGCGGGACGTGCGGAGGGTGTGTCGCACTCGTCGCTCCTTCTGCGTCGGCCGCGGAGTGGCGGCCGGGACAGTCCGGACAGCAGGGGTTGGTGAGCCGCCGGATGGTGGGGGTGGAGAAGAGGACTGCGTGGTGCGGATGACTCCGTGGTGCTGCTGTGGAACGGGCCACAGAGTGGCATTCTTTACCTGTCCATGTCATGGCTGTGGTGCAAACTTGGCCGAAACTCGTTCGTTCACCGGGGTGTTGGGTTCGCATAACGGACAGAGGGGACGCGTGTTCGCCGCTCGATCGGTAGGGCGTACCCGGTCGCACCGGCGGGCCGTCCGGCCGGAAAACCGGATGAGGGCTGTCACAGGGTGGGCCTAGTGTCGACAAGTGACCTCTCCCACCAGCGATACGACCGCGCCGGAAAACCGCCACCGATCCACCGTCCGCTCCCTGGTCCGCCTGTGGCCTTACGTCAGACCGGTGCGGGTGAGACTGGCGGTCTCGGCGGTCGTCGCGGTGGTGGCGTCCTGCATGTCGCTGCTCATCCCGCTGGTGCTGAAGTGGATGGTCGACGGGCCGGTCCAGGACCGCGACCCGGGCGGGGTCTGGCTCGGCGGCGGGCTGGTGCTGCTGCTCGGGCTGCTGGAGGCCGGCCTGTTCGGCGTGCGGCGCTGGCTGGTGGCCCGCCCGCTGGCCCGCGTCGAGGCGGCCATGCGCAAGGACCTCTACGAGCACTTGCAACGCCTGCCGGTGGATTTCCACGACCGGTGGGCATCGGGCCAGCTGCTCTCCCGGGCCACCATGGACCTGCAGATCCTGCGGATGTTCCTCGCCTTCCCGCTGGTGTTCCTGGTGGTCAACGGGGCCACGATCCTGATCGGCTTCGCGATCCTCTTCAGCCAGTCCTGGCTGCTCGGGCTGCTGCTGCTCGCCCCGGCCGTCCCGCTGATGATCCTGTGCTCGTACTTCGAGACCAGCTACGCGCTCGCCGCCCGCCGGGCCCAGGACCAGGCCGGCGACCTCGCCACCCTCGTCGAGGAGTCCGTGCTCGGCATCCGCATCATCAAGGCGTTCGGCCGGCACCGCAGCCAGGCCGACGCCTTCCGCCGGCAGACCCGCGAACTGTGGGACACCGAGATCCACAAGGCGCGGCTGCTCTCCAACCTCTGGGCGGTCATCATGACGCTCCCGGAGATCGCGCTCGGCGCCGCGCTGGTGGTCGGCTCGCTCCAGGTCGCCGACGACAAGCTGTCGGCCGGCACCCTCGTGGCGTTCCTGTCCACCGCGCTCGCCCTGCGCTGGCCGGTCGAGTCGATCGGCTTCCTGCTCGCGATGAGCAACGAGTCGGCCACCGCCGCCGACCGCTACTTCGAGGTCTGCGACACCCCGACCGTGGCCGACGCCACCGGCACCGGCGACGACGCCCGGCCCGACGGCATCCGGCTGGAGGACGTCCGCTTCCGCTACCCCGACGCCCCGCCGCACAGCCCCGAACTGCTGCGCGGCATCGACCTGCACATCCGCCCCGGCGAGACGATGGCGCTGGTCGGCGCCACCGGCTGCGGGAAGACCAGCCTGACCGCGCTGCTGCCCCGGCTGCACCGCGCCACCGGCGGCCGGATCACCCTGGACGGCGTCGACACCGCGGGGCTGGCCGCCGACCGGCTGCGCGCGCTGGTCGCCGTCGCCTTCGAGGAGCCGACGCTCTTCTCCGCCACCGTGCGGGAGAACGTGGCGATGGGCGCGGGTCCGGGCGGCGCCGACGAGGAGGCGGTGCGGCGCGCGCTGGCCGTCGCACAGTGCGACTTCGTGGACGCGCTGCCCCAGGGCCTGGACACCCAGGTCGGCGAGCAGGGGCTGAGCCTGTCCGGCGGGCAGCGGCAACGGCTCGCGCTGGCCCGGGCGGTGGTCGGCCGCCCGCAGTTCCTCGTGCTGGACGACCCCCTGTCCGCGCTCGACGTGCACACCGAGGCGCTGGTCGAGGCCGCGCTGCGGGACGTGCTGCGGGAGACCACCGCGCTGGTCGTCGCCCACCGGCCCTCGACGGTCATGCTCGCCGACCGGGTCGCCCTCCTCGCCGACGGCCGGATCACCGCCGTCGGCACCCACGCCGACCTGCTGCGCGACAGCGCCGAGTACCGCTATCTGATGTCGGGCGGCGCGCAGGAGCACGACGAACTCGCCGCGCTCGAAGGGAGCGACGCCTGATGACCCCCTCGGCCGCCACCACGACCGGACCCACGCCGGACGCCCCGGACCCCAAGGGCACCCAGGACTCCCAGGACTCCCAGGACTCCCAGGACTCCCAGGACTCCCAGGGTTCCGCGGACCTCACGGGCGCCGCGACCGGCACCCTCCCGGGCCCCGCGACGAGCACCGCGCCCGCCGCGACTGCCGCCGCCGCGCCCGCGACACCCGGCGACGGCGACCCGTTCGACCGGGACGTCCTCCCCGCGCCGCGCAACGCCCAACTCCGGCTGCTGCGCTCCCTGCTGCGCCCGCACTCCAAACGGGTCTGGGCCGCGGCGATCTACCTGCTGATCCAGCAGGCCGCCGTCCAGGTCGGCCCGCTGCTGGTCGCCTACGCCATCGACCACGCCATCCCCGCGGTCCGCGACGGCCGGCACGGCCCGCTGATCGCGGTGGCCTGCGGCTACATCGGCTGCGGCCTCGCGTCCGGCGCGCTGCAACGGGTGTTCATCAGGACCGCCGCCCGGGTCAGCCAGGACGTCCTGGTCGACCTGCGCGGGCGGATCTTCCGGCACGCCCAGACCCTCAGCCTCGACTTCCACGAGCGCTACACCTCCGGGCGGCTGATCGCCCGCGCCACCTCCGACGTCGAGTCGATCCGCGAACTGCTCAACGACGGCCTCGACGAGCTGATCGAGGTCGTGCTCTCCGCCGTCTACATCACCGCCCTGCTGCTCTTCCTGGACTGGAAGCTCGGCCTGCTCACCCTGGTGTCGTACGGCCCGCTGTACCTGGCCATCCGCAGCTACCAGGGCCGCGCCGTCGAGGCGTACCGCAGGCGCTCCACCGCGATCGCCGCGGTCATCGTGAAGTTCACCGAGACGATGAACGGCATCCGCCCGGTCAAGGCGTTCCGCCGCGAGCAGCCCAACGACGAGGCGTTCGCCGAGCTGAACGCGCGGCACTACCAGGCCAACGGCGACGCGATCCTGGAGATGGCGCGCTACGTCGTCTGGTCCCGGCTGATCGCCAACATCACCATCGCCGGGATCGTGCTGTGGGGCGCCTACCGGGTGGCCGGCGGCGGCATGGCGCTCGGTGTGCTCGCCGCGTTCGTGCTCTACCTGCGGCGGCTGTACGACCCGATCGACCGGCTCGGGATGTTCCTCAACTCCTACCAGTCCGCGGCCGCGTCGCTGGAGAAGATCGCCGGGCTGCTCGCGCAGGCGCCGACCGTGCCGGAGCCGGAGCGGCCGGAAGCGCTGCCCGCCCGCGGCGACGACGCGCTGCCCGGCCGCGAGGTCGTCTTCGACGCCGTGCGGTTCGCCTACCGCACCGGCGGCGAGGTGCTGCCCACCTTCGACCTGCGCATCCCCGCCGGGCAGACGGTCGCGGTGGTCGGCGCGACCGGCGCGGGCAAGTCCACGCTCGCGAAGCTGCTCGCCCGCTTCTACGACCCGACCGACGGCCGCGTCCTGCTCGACGGCGTGCCGCTGCGCGACCTCGCCCGGGACGACCTGCGCCAGGGCGTGGTCATGGTCACCCAGGAGGCGTTCCTCTTCTCCGGCACCGTCGCGGAGAACATCACCATCGGGCGGCCCGACGCCACCCGCGAGGAGATCGAGGCCGCGGCGAAGGCGATCGGCGCGCACGACTTCATCGCCGCCCTGCCCGACGGATACGACACCGACGTCCGCAAGCGCGGCGGCCGGATCTCGGCCGGGCAGCGCCAACTCGTCGCGTTCGCCCGGGCGCTGCTCGCCGACCCGGCCGTCCTCATCCTCGACGAGGCGACGTCCTCGCTCGACGTCCCCGGCGAACAGGCCGTCCAGCACGCCATGGACACGGTGCTGCGCGGCCGTACCGCGGTGATCATCGCGCACCGCCTGTCCACGGTGGAGATCGCCGACCGGGTCCTGGTGATGCGGGCCGGCCACGTCGTCGAGGACGGCACCCCCGCCGAACTCATCGCCGACGAGGGCCACTTCGCCGGGCTGCACCAGGCGTGGCAGGACAGCCTGGTGTAGCGCCCGCGCGCCGGCTACGGCGCAGGAGCGAGAGCCGCGCCCATCTCGTTCCTCCACGGTCCGGGGAGGGCGTCCCGGCTGGTCAACGAGCCGGGGTCCTCCCCGGTAGGGCAGCCGGCGGACATGGACGGCGCGGTGACGTGGAGAGAAGGACGTGGAGAGAAGGCGGCCCCGCCGCCGGGACAGGCCCGGGCGGGCGCTGTTCGGGTGGCGGGGCGGGGGAGAGGGGAGCGGGGGTCAGGCGGTCGGAGTGGTGAAGTAGTGGCCCTTGTCGAGGTCTTCGAGGAGGCCGGGGCCGGTCGGCTGCCAGTCGAGCAGCTCGCGGGTGCGGGCGCTGGAGACGGGGCTGTCGAGGCCGATGAAGGTGGACATCCAGGTGAAGTGGGCGTCCGCGTCGTCGGGGGCGATCGAGGCCACCGGCAGGTCGAGGTGGCGCCCGATCACCTCGGCGACCTCGCGGATCGGCACGCCCTCGTCCGCGACGGCGTGCAGCGTCGATCCGGCGGGGGCGCTCTCCAGGGCCAGCCGGAAGAGGGTCGCGGCGTCGGAACGGTGTACGGCCGGCCAGCGGTTGGCGCCGTCGCCGACGTAGCCGGAGACGCCCTTGGCGCGGGCGGTGCCGACGATGGTGGCGAGGAAGCCGTGGTCGCCGTCTCCGTGCACCGTCGGGGGGAGGCGGACGACGGAGGAGCGCACCCCGCGCTCGGCGAGGGCGGCCGTGGCGTGCGCGTTGGCCAGGCGCTTGGCCGGACCGCCGGTCACGTGGTCGCCGACCGGGCTGCCCGCGAGGCCGTCCTGCTCGGTGGCGAGCCGGCCCGGGGACAGCCCGAGCACGCCGGACGCGATGACGAACGGCCGGTCGGAGCCGGCGAGCACCTCGCCGAAGGCGTCGATGGCGAGGCGGTCCGCGTCCGCCGCGGCCTCGAAGCCGCCGCTGAACGCGATGTCGTGCTTGAAGGCCAGGTGGATCACGCCGTCGGACTCGGCGGCCGCGTCGCGCAGCGTGTCGATGTCGTCGATCGTGCCGCGGCGCACTTCCGCGCCGGCCCGGGCGAGGGCGTCGGCCGAGGCGTCGGAGCGGGCCAGCCCGATCACCTGGTGGCCGGCGCCGAGGAGTTCCGGTACGACCGCGGAGCCGATCCAGCCGGACGCGCCGGTGATGAACACACGCATGAGGGGAGCCTCCTGGTAGGCAGGGTTGGCCGGCAGATGCCGGGTCGCGACTGCCGATGTCAGTCACTGCTATCAACCGTAGCACTCGATGTCAGTCACTGCTATCGCGTAGGATCGGGGCATGGGTCGATGGGAGCCGAACGCGCGGGGGCGGCTCGAACAGGCCGCGATGGAGCTCTATCGGGAGCGGGGGTTCGAGCAGACCACCGCCGCGCAGATCGCGAGTCGTGCGGGGCTCACCGAGCGGACGTTCTTCCGGCACTACGCCGACAAGCGGGAGGTGCTGTTCGCGGGGGCGGCTCAGCTGGAGAAGCTCTTCGTGGACACGCTGGCGGGGGTGCCTGCGGCGGCCACGCCGTTGGAGGCGGTGGCGGCGACGCTGGCGGGGGTGGCGGAGGTGTTCGCGGGGCGGTACGAGTTCGCCCGGCAGCGGCAGGAGATCATCCTCGCGAACGAGGAGTTGCGGGAGCGGGAGTTGATCAAGCTCGCGGCGATATCGGCGCGGCTCGCGGAGGGGTTGCGGCGGCGGGGGGTCGCGGAGCCGGCGGCGAGTCTGGCGGGGGAAGCGGGGATCGCGGTGTTCAAGGTGGGGTTCGAGCAGTGGGTGGGGGTTGATGCGGGCGGGGGTGGGGTGCCCGGGGGGAAGGGTGGGCGTTCGCTCGGGGAGTTCGTGGGGGAGGCGCTGGGGGAGTTGAGGGTGGTGGTGGGGGGCTGACCCTCCGGGGTGGTGCGTTCTGTCGGTTCCGGGACCACCTGCCGGTGGGGGGCTTGTCGCGCCGTTCCCCGCGCCCCTGGGTATGTGACGGCTCTTCCGTGAAACGAAGCTCCCCTGGTGGGGGGGCTTGATGTGGGTTCCGGGATCACCACGTGGGTGGGGGGCTTGTCGCGCCGTTCCCCGCGCCCCTGAGTGACTGCGGCTGCTTCCTCGGAAAGAACCTGACCTGGCTGGGGTGGCGTTGCGGGTTCCGGGTTCACCCTGCGGGTGGAGGCTCCCCAGGCGCGCGGGGGACCCGCACTTGCTCAGGGGCGCGGGGAACTGCGCGGGCAACCAGGGGCGGCGTGGGGTCGGGGTCGGGCCTGGGCACTCGCGGCGGGTTGCCGTGGGGCGCGGGGGACCCGTACTGGACCAGGGGCGCGTGGGGGCACCTCCCAGGCGAAGCTCTGGGGGAGAACGGCGCGACGAGGCACCCACCGGGGGGTGGTCCCGGAACCGACGGAACGGGGCGGCCTGGGGGGTTCGGCACCGTGGGGAGCTATTTGCGGGGGAGGTTGCGGACGGCGGGGATGGCGAGGAGGGCGGTGGCGACGAGGAGGGGGACGGCGCCGCCGAGGAGGAGGACGTGGCGGGCGCCGAACGTGGTGGAGGCGGGACCGGCCATGGCCTGGCCGACCGGGACCATGGCGATGGAGCCGGCGACTTCGTAGGCGTGGATGCGGTTGAGGATGTCCCCGGGCACTTGGGTCTGCACGCTGGTCGCCCAGTTGACGCCCCAGTAGGCCGAACTGGCCCCGGCCACGAGCATGCAGCAGGTGATCGCCCAGACGGGGAGCCCGAGGCCGACGGACGTCGGCATGAGCATCGTGCCGAAGAGCGCGAGGGAGCCGGCCCGCAACGGCCGGCTGGACCGTATCCGCATCGCGCACAGCGCGCCGAGCGCGGTGCCGGCGCCGAGCGCGGAGTTGACCAGGCCGTAGGCGCCCGCGCCGTGGGCCGGGATGATCTGGGCGGCGGCCAGCGGGGTGTACGGGCCGACCGTGCACACCATGTAGACCATCCACACGAGGATCACCGACCACATCCAGGTGCGGGCGCGGAACTCCCGCCAGCCCTCGGCCAGGTCGGCCCGGAAGGTCGAGACGGCCGCGGTCAGCCGCGGCGGCAGCGGCGGCAGCCGCAGCGAGATCAGGCACAGCGCGCTGGCGAGGTAGGTGGTGGCGTGGGCGGCGAAGACCACGCCGGTGGAGGTGAAGCCGACCAGCACGCCCGCGAGCGCGGGTCCGACCAGGCTGGCCACGGACTCGGCGGTGCGGGTCGCCCCGTTGGCGCCCTGCACGTCGGTCGCCACCCGCACGATGGTGCTGGCCACGCCGGGCTGGAACATCGCCGCGCAGGTGCCGTTGATCACCGCGATCACGGCCATCTCCCACAGCCGCACCTGGTGGGTGGCGAACAGCACGGCCGCGGTGGACTGCGAGCAGACCCGGACCAGGTCCGCGCCGATCATCAGCGCGCGGGCGTCGAACCGGTCCGCGAACACCCCGCCGAAGACCACGAACCCGGCGAAGCAGGCGGTGGACGCGGCCATCACCAGGCCGATGTCGCCGGCCGAGTAGCCGTAGCCGAGCAGGCCCGCCGACAGCGCCACGGGCAGCATGGTGTCGCCGAGCATCGCGACCGTGCGGGCGGTGAAGAAGTACCGGAAGTTGGCGGACCACAGCGGGCCGGCCGGCGGGCGTACGGAAGGCCCCGAAACGGCGGTGGCGGCTTCGGGGCCGAAATGCGGAGAGCTCACCCCGCCAATATGGACTGGACCACTCGGTAACTTCCACAGGGTTCTGACCTGCGAGATGCCGGGACGGTCCAGGTCGGGCGGGGGCGGCCGGGACCGGGCGGGACGGCCGGGTTCAGCCCGATTCCGGCCGTACCCGCAGCAGCCGTACCGAGCGTGCCGAGATCGTCACCGGCCGTCCGCCCGCGACGAGTCGACCGTCCGTTCCGTCCGCGGCGGGCTGACCGGCCGTTCCGTCCGCGACGAGTTGACCGGGCGTTCCGTCCTCCGCGGTGTCCAGCACCACCTCGTACCCCGACGCCCACGGCGGTCCCGGCAGCGTGAACTCCAGCGGGCGGTGGTCGGCGTGCACGATCAGCAGGAAGCTGTCGTCCACCACCGGCTCGCCGCGCGCGTCCCGCTGCGGGATGTCCCGGCCGGACAGCAGCATGCCCAGCGTCGCGGACGGCGCGAACCAGTCCTCCTCGGCCATCTCCCGCCCGTCCGGCCCGAACCAGGTCACGTCCCGCAGCCCCTCGGGCGCCAGCGACAGGCCGGAGAAGAAGCCGCCGCGGCGCAGCACCGGGTGCGCGTGGCGCAGCGCGATCAGCCGCGCGGCCAGGTCGAGCAGCGCCGCCCAGCACGGGTCCTCGCGCAGCGACCAGTCCACCCAGCCGGTCTCGTTGTCCTGGCAGTAGGCGTTGTTGTTGCCGCCCTGGGTGCGGCCCATCTCGTCGCCGGCCACCAGCATCGGCACCCCGGTGGACAGCAGCAGCGTGGCCAGCAGGTTCCGCAACTGGCGGTGGCGCAGCGCGAGGACGTCCGGGTCGTCGGTGCCGCCCTCCGCGCCGCAGTTCCAGGAGCGGTTGTCGTCGGTGCCGTCCCGGCCGTCCTCGCCGTTGGCCGCGTTGTGCTTGCCGTTGTAGCTGACCAGGTCGCGCAGGGTGAAGCCGTCGTGCGCGGTGACGTAGTTGACCGAGGCGTACGGCCGCCGACCGCCCCAGTCGTAGAGGTCGCTGGACCCCGACAGGCGGTAGCCGAGGTCGCGCACGTCGCCGGTCGCGCCGCGCCAGAAGTCCCGGACGGTGTCGCGGAACCGGTCGTTCCACTCGGTCCACAGCGGCGGGAACGCGCCCACCTGGTAGCCGCCGTCGCCGACGTCCCACGGCTCGGCGATCAGCTTCACCCGGCGCAGCACCGGGTCCTGGGCGATCACCGCGAGGAACGGCGAGAGCATGTCCACGTCGTGCAGCGAGCGGGCCAGCGCGGCGGCGAGGTCGAAACGGAAGCCGTCCACGCCCATCTCGGTGACCCAGTAGCGCAGGCTGTCGGTGATCAGCCGCAGCACGTGCGGCTGCACCACGTTGAGGGTGTTGCCGCAGCCGGTGTAGTCGGAGTAGCCGCGCGGGTCCGGGCCGAGCCGGTAGTAGCCGCGGTTGTCGATGCCGCGCAGCGACAGCGTCGGGCCGCCCTGGCCGCCCTCGGCGGTGTGGTTGTAGACCACGTCGAGGATCACCTCGATGCCCGCCGCGTGCAGCGCCCGCACCATCCGCTTGAACTCCCCGACCTGCCCGCCGCGGCTGCCACTGGCGCTGTACCCGGCGTGCGGGGCGAAGTAGCCGATCGAGTTGTAGCCCCAGTAGTTGTGCAGGCCCCGGCGCAGCAGGTGCTCCTCGTCGGCGAACTGGTGCACCGGCAGCAGCTCCACGGCGGTGACGCCCAGCCGGGTCAGGTGCGCGATCGCGGCCGGGTGGGCGAGACCGGCGTAGCTGCCGCGCAGCTCCGGCGGGACGTCGGGGTGCCGCCGGGTGAACCCGCGCACGTGCAGCTCGTAGATGACCGTGTCCGACCAGGGAGTCTTGGGGCGGCGGTCGTCCTGCCAGTCGTCGTCGTCCTCGACCACGACGCCCTTGGGGACGTACGGCGCGGAGTCGCGGTTGTCGCGCACGGTGTCGGCGACGTCCTGCTCGGGCCAGTCGCGCGCGTGGCCGTACACCTCGGGGACCATCGTGAACCCGCCGTCCACCGCGCGGGCGTACGGGTCGAGCAGCAGCTTCGCCGGGTTCCAGCGGGCGCCGGTCCACGGGTCCCAGCGGCCGTCGACCCGCAGGCCGTAGCGCTGCCCGGGGCGCACGCCGGGCAGGAAGCCGTGCCACACCTCGTGGGTCAGCTCGGTGAGCGGGGCGCGGGTCTCGGTGCCGTCGTCGGCGAACAGGCAGACCTCGACGGACTCCGCGCCGCCCGCCCACAGCGCGAAGTTGGTGCCGGGCGTGCCGTCGGGGCCGGTGTGGAAGCGGGCGCCGAGCGGCTGCGGGGAGCCGGGCCAGACGGTGGCGGGGGCCGGCGGCGCGTCGGCGGGGGAGGCCGGGGCGGCGCCGGTCCCCGGGCCCGCGCTGTGCGTACGGCTCGTGCCGCTCGTCGTGCCCGTGCCGCTCGTCGGGCTGGTACGGGGCCCCGGCGGCGCGGCCGGGGCCCCGGGTATGCCGGGTGTACCGGGCTGCTGGGGCACTTCACGGACTCCCGGGGCCGGGCGGGGGAAGGACTCCGCCCGCCCGGCGGCGCCGAACTCGCGCGTCTCGGACACGTGTCTGCCCTCCAGCGGCTCCGGCACGGCTCTCGGCGTCGCCAGGCGTCCCGTGCCCGGCGGCCGACCGTGTCTTTGCAGGCATTGTTCCCTCGCGGGTGGCCCGTCACCCCGAAGCCGCCGCGCAGTCACCAACCCGGCATCATGTCGTTGACCTTGTGTGACAGGTGTGGCGACGCGCGCACAGCGTGCAACGAAGGGTCCGGTCGCGGTGATCGCCGCGGCGGTGGCGGCACTGGCGGTGCTGACCGCCGGATGCGGCGCGGGCGGCGGCACGGACGACAAGCCGCGCCCGTCGGCGAGCACGGGCCAGGCGACGAAGCCGCCGGCGTTCGTGGGTGTCTACTCCCCGGAGACGGGGACCACCGTCGGCACCGGAATGATCATCTCCCTGGACTTCACCCGGCACATCACCGACCGGGCCGCCGTCGAGCGCGGCGTCAGCGTCACCAGCGTGCCGCCGGTCGAGGTGACCGGCCACTGGTTCGGCGACCAGCGGCTCGACCTGCGCCCGGCCCGGTTCTGGCAGCCGGGCACCCGGGTCACCCTCCATCTGCGGCTGCGGGGGGTGATGGGCACCCCGGGCGTGCGCGGGGTGCAGTCCAAGGACGTGGCCTTCTCCGTCGGCCGTGACCAGCACAGCACCGTGGACGTGCTCACCCACACCATGACCGTGGTCCGCGACGGACACCTGCTGCGCGTGCTGCCGATCTCCGCGGGCAGCGACCAGCACACCACGTACAACGGCATCATGATGATCTCCGAGAAGTACAAGGTGACGCGGATGAACGGCAGCACCGTGGGCTTCGGCGGGGAGTACGACATCCCGGACGTGCCGCACGCGATGCGGCTGACCAGATCGGGCACCTTCGTGCACGGCAACTACTGGTCGCCGCCGTACGTCTTCGGCACGCGGAACGTCAGCCACGGCTGCGTCGGCCTGCGGGACCGCAAGGGCGGCGGCGCGGACACGCCGGCCGGGTGGTTCTACGGGCAGTCCATCGTGGGCGACACTGTGGAGGTGGTGAACTCCCCGGACGCCACGGTCGCCCCGGACAACGGGATGAGCGGGTGGAACCTGAGCTGGCCGGAGTGGACCGCCGGGTCCGCGCTCTGAGCCGCGGCGGGTATCCGTACACGTGCGCACCCGGTACTCCCGAGGTGAATCGGGCGTTGACCGGCCGCGTCTTCGGGTAGACACCCGGATGGCAGTTGGGACGGAACAGTGACATTCCCGTGGCACGGGTACGCGGTTCATATGGTTTTCTTGCGCTGGCAGGGGGAGTTCGGGTGTGTCGCGCGGTAGGGGAGTCAGGACTTTGAAGCCGATAGGTGGGGCCCGTGGTGCCAGAAGGCACGCGGCTGCGGCTCTGGTGCTCGGGGCGCTGATGCTGGTGGTGACCGCTTGCGGTCCCGACGGCAGCGGCAGCAAGGCGAGCTCGGGCAGCGACGACGGCAAGGGCGGTGGCGCCAAGACCAGCGCCCCGGACACGACCGTCTCGAAGGCGGTCGTCGACATCACGCCCAAGGACGGCGCGAGCAACGTCGCGACCACCGGTGTGCTCAAGGTGGCGGCGACGGGCGGCAAGCTGTCCACGGTGACCGTGAAGGACGACAAGGGCAACCCGGTGGACGGCAGCATCACGTCCGACGGGCTGGGCTGGGCGCCGAGCGGCCATCTCAACACCTCCACCGAGTACACGGTGGACGCGTCCGCGAAGGACTCCTCGGGCCGCGAGTCCGACAAGCACGCGACCTTCACCACGGTGGTGCCCAAGGACACCTTCGTCGGGTTCTTCACCCCGGAGGACAACTCCACCGTGGGTGTCGGCATGGAGGTGTACCTCAACTTCAACCGGCCGATCACCAACAAGAAGGCCGTCGAGCAGGGGCTGAGCGTCACCGCGTCGCCTTCCGTGCCGATCGCGGGCCACTGGAACGGCAATACCCAGCTCTTCTTCCGCCCGCAGGACTACTGGGCGGCCGGCACCAAGGTCACCCTCAAGCTCAACCTGGACGGGGTGGAGGGCGCCCCCGGGGTGTACGGCAAGCAGAACAAGTCGGTGCACTTCACGGTGGCCCGCCGCCAGGTCAGCGTGGTGGACGCGGCGAAGCACACCATGACCGTCTACCGCGACAACAAGGCGATCAGGACCATCCCGATCTCCTCCGGCGCTCCGGCACACACCACGTACAACGGCAAGATGGTGATCTCGGAGAAGTACATCAAGACCCGGATGAACGGTGACACGGTCGGCTTCGGCGGGGAGTACGACATCCCGGACGTGCCGCACGCGATGCGGCTGACCAACTCCGGCACCTTCATCCACGGCAACTACTGGGCCGCGACCTCCGTCTTCGGCCACAGCAACACCAGCCACGGCTGCGTCGGGCTGCACGACGTGCGCGGCGCGGGCGACGCGAGCACACCGGCCGCCTGGTTCTACAACAACTCGCTGATCGGGGACGTGGTCCAGGTGACCAACTCCCACGACAAGACGGTGCCGTGGTACAACGGCCTCAACGGCTGGAACATGCCGTGGAGCGAGTGGACGCAGGCGTCCTGACCCGATCGTCATGACCCGACCGTCCTGATCCGACCGTCCCGATCCGACCGTCCCGATCAGGCATCCGGCCTCCGGCCGGGGAGATCGACCGTACGGCCCGCCCTTCGCCGGGGCGGGCCGTCGTCGTACGCTCCGGTCATGACTGAAACCCCGGTGACTCTTGAGGTCGAGGACGGCGTCGGCACCATCCGGCTGGACCGGCCGCCGATGAACGCGCTGGACGCGGCGATGCAGGACCTGCTCAAGGAGCTGGCCGAGCAGGCCGCCGCGCGGGCGGACGTACGGGCGGTGGTGGTGTGGGGCGGCCCGAAGGTGTTCGCGGCGGGCGCGGACATCAAGGAGATGCGGGCGATGTCCTACCAGGACATGGTGGACCGCTCGCGCGGGTTGCAGGACGCCTTCAGCGCGGTGGCCCGCATCCCGAAGCCGGTGGTGGCAGCGGTCAACGGCTACGCGCTGGGCGGCGGTTGCGAGCTGGCGCTGTGCGCGGACATCCGGATCGCCGCGGAGAACGCCAAGCTGGGCCAGCCGGAGATCCTGCTCGGGCTGATCCCGGGCGCGGGCGGCACCCAGCGGCTGGCCCGGCTGGTCGGCCCGTCCCGCGCCAAGGACCTGATCTTCACCGGCCGGACCGTCGGCGCGGCCGAGGCGCAGACCCTCGGCCTGGTCGACCGGGTGGTCCCGGCCGAGCAGGTGTACGCGCAGGCGCTGGCGTGGGCACGGCAGTTGGCCCGCGGCCCGGCGTACGCGCTGCGGGCCGCGAAGGAGGCCGTGGACGGCGGCCTGGACACCGACCTCGCCAGCGGGCTCACCCTCGAACGCACCCTGTTCGCCGGACTGTTCGCGACCGAGGACCGCGAGACGGGGATGCGCAGCTTCGTCGAGAACGGCCCTGGCCAGGCGGAGTTCGCCTGAGCGCGGTTCTGTTCGCGGGCGGTCGCGGGCGCGGTCACGAGTGCTCGCGGCCGCCCGGCCGGGGGCGCGCCGGCGCCGTGTGACGTGGGTGACGCCGGTTCAGATGAATTAGCGGGGTTACCGGGCGAACCCGTCCTGTTACGGCCATCATGAAGACATGGCGGTACGGGGTGGTGCGGAGCAGCCGCGGCAGGCGGCACAAGTGGCTGACGGGGTACCGCTCATGGCCGCGGACGACCCCGGTGAGGCCGATGACCCCGACGACGCAGCCGCCGCCGCGGCCAAGGCACTGGAGCTGATCGGGGACCCCTCGGTCAAGGAGGTGCACCTCGCCTCGCGGCCCGAGTCGGCCGCCACCGCCCGCCGGCTGTCGCTGTCGGTGGTGCGGATGTGGGGCCTGCCGCACCTCGCCGACACCGTGGAACTGCTCGTCTCGGAACTGGTCGGCAACGCGGTACGGCACACCGGTGCGCAGATGTTCGGGCTGCGGATGCCACGGCGGCGCGGCTGGGTGCGGGTGGAGGTGCGCGACCCGTCGCGGGCGCTGCCCTGCCTGATGCCGGTGCGCGAGATGGACACCAGCGGCCGCGGGCTCTTCCTGGTCGACAAGCTCTCCGACCGCTGGGGGGTCGACCTCCAGCCGCGCGGCAAGACCACGTGGTTCGAGCTGCGGGTCATGGACCGGATCTGAGGGGTGCGGCACACTCGTCAGGAGCGGTGCGGGAGACTCGTCGGAACCGCCGGGAACGGGAAGAGGCCCTCCGCGCGTCGGGGGGGATGACAGCGGGGGGCCTCTTCAACATCGCCGCGAAGCAGGGGGGGTGTTCCGCGGCGCCCTGGGAACGGCCGAGCTCGGGTCCGTGGCGGCCGTTGTACTCGACTCTCGCACGGGTCGGGGTGCGAGAGCAAGTTTGGGAAGCGTGTCTCTCGCCACAAACCGGGCATATTACTTGTGGATGAAAGGGTGACATGTGCCACCCACCTTGTAAATGATGGTTAAACTCTCTCATGACCTTTTCATATAGAGAATGCTTATGTGACCGGTGAGACCCTGTAGGGGGTTCACCCTGACTCCATGGTGGGGTAAGCCCCCATAGGAGTTGGGGGATTCGCCGGATGGGCTGGGCCGCGCCGCCGCGAGAGGCTCGGGTGGTCGGTCGGCAACACGAGGAGAGCCTGTGGCAGGCACCATGGCAGCAACGGGGGCGGGCACCGCCCCGGCGGCGATACGCGCCGTACCGGCCTTCGTCCGGTTCGTGGTCTTCGGCGGCGGCGTCACCCTGCTGGGCAGCGGCGCGCTGCTGCTGGTCGGCGACCGCGCGCCGGTCGCCGCCGCCAACGCCGTCGTCACCGTCGTGACCACCCTGCTCGCCACCGAACTGCACACCCGCTTCACCTTCCGGCGCGGCCGGGCGAGCTGGAGCGACCACTGCGCGAGCGGGCTCACCGTCCTGCTGTCGTACCTCTTCACCACCGGCGCGCTGCTCGGCTACGACGCCTTCCACACCGGCGGCGGCGCCCTGGTGCGGCAGGGCGTCTACCTCGCCGCCTCCGGGGCCGCCGGGATCGCCCGCTTCCTGCTGCTGCGGTACGTCTTCGCGCGGACCCGCCGCGCTCAGTCGCCGACCGCGCGCGGCGGGCGGATCGCCGGGGTCGCGGGCCGGGCGGCCGGCGTCGCGGGTCCGGTCGTGCGGGCCGCCCGGAGCGCTTGGGGTGCCTGGGGCGCCTGGGGCGCCTGGGGTGCCGCGCCGCTCGCCCGTGCCGTACGGGCCTTCCAATTCGCGCCGGTCGTCGTGCCGCCGTCGGTGCCGCGGCCGGTTCCGGTTCCGGTGCGCGTGGCCCTGCGGGCGCGGGGGCCGGTCGCCGCGCCGGGCGGGGGAGCGGTGGCCGCGGTGGCGGGTCCGCGCACCGCACCCGCCGGCCCCGTACCCGGGCGGGCCGCGCCCGACGTCCTCGTCGCCGCCGTGATCCCGTCGAGCCGGGCCGCCTCACGGCCCCCCGTCGTGGCAGCGGCCATCGCCGCCACGGCGCCCTGGGCCACGCCCGCGCTGTGGGCCATGGCCACCGCCTCCCCGCGCGAACCGGCGCCCAACTTGCCGAGGATGTTAGCCACATGAAACTTCACCGTCGACTCGCTGATGTGCAGCGCCGCCGCGATGTCGCGGTTGCGCCGGCCCAGCACCAGCTGCGCCAGCACCTCGCGCTCCCTCGGGTGCAGGGACTCCAGCGCGTTCCCGGCCCCCGGTAGCCCGCCCGCCGGTGCGGGCACGGCCGGCGGGTCCAGCGGCACCGTCACCGTCACGGTGCTGCCCCAGCCCGGCAGCGCGTCCACCACCACCCCGCCGTCCAGCGCGGCCAGCCGATCCGGCACCCGGTGCGCCGCCAGCGCCGCCAACTCCAGCCGCCCCGGGCCGTCGTCGCGCACCACCGCCCGCAGCGCCTCCTGCTCCAGCGTCCAGCTCACATGCAGCCGGCTCGGCTCCTCCCCCTGCTCCAGCAGCGCCAGCACCGCGCCGCGCACCGCGGCCCGCGCGGTGTGCGCCACGTCCGCCGGCAGCGTCCGCCGCGACCCGGGCGCCCGCAGGTCCAAGGTGACCGGGCTGTAGCGCAACAGCGCCCGCAACTCGTCGGTCAGCCGCCCGAAGGCCGTGTCCGCCGGCTCCTCGCTCACCGCCCGGTCCAGCTCCAGCCCGGCCCTGGCCTCCACCAGCGCCGCCACCGCCAGGTCCACCGCCGCCCGCCGGGCCGTACGGTCGTCGAGCGAGGGCGTACGCAGGGTGCCGAGGATCGCCGACAGCACGCTGGAGTGCGCGTCCGTCAAGTCCGCGATGGCCCGCGCCCGCGCCCCGGCCGCGGCCCGTGAACTCGCCGTCTGCGCGGGGTCGGCCTCTCCGGTACGGCGCCCGGTGTGCGTGCTCACCAGGTCCCACAGCCCCTGCGCCAGTCCCGCCGCGTCCGCGTCCAGCGGCTCGCCCGAGGTGCGGGCCACCGCCAGCAGCGACGGGCCGCTGACGCCCTGCGGCGCCGTCGCCACCGCGAGCACCGGCCGCGCCTGGCCGGCCAGTTCCGCCTCGCCCAGCCACGGCGTGCCGACCGTCACCCGCTCCACCAGCCGCTGCAACTCGGCCGCCGTGATCCGCCCGGCCACCTCGGCGTCCCCGGCGAACTGCGTCGGCGTGAACGTGCACACGCTGGTCAGCCGGGCCAGTGCCACATGCGGGACGACGTCCGCCAGCGCCTCCGACATCCGGTCCATGGTGTCGGGCAGCGGCGCCGACATCACCGAGTGCGCCCGGGCCAGCGCGTCCTGGACACGTTTCCCACCATGCGTCTGCATGCATTCCACGGTACGGCCTCGGCCGACCGGGCGAACTGGCCTTTCGGCCAGGCGGAACCCTCCCAAGAGACGGGTGGATCGGCGCGGTGGCGAGCGATGCTGGAGGACGGCGGTGAACGGGCGGCGCACCAGGCGCCGTTCCCCGATCACCGTGCACCGACCGATCAGCTGAACACGCAAGCCATCGAGACACCCAGGAGCGGGACACGCCATGACCAAGGCCATCGCCTTCACCGAGTTCGGCACCCCTGACGTGCTGCACACCCTTGACGTCGACCTGCCCGAGCCGGGCGCCGGGCAGGTGCGGATCGCCGTGCGCGCCGCGGGCGTCAACCCGGTCGACAGCAAGATCCGTTCCGGCGCCATGCAGCAGGTCTTCCCGACCTCCTTCCCGCACGTGCCCGGCGTCGAGGCGTCCGGTGTGGTCGAGGCGGTCGGCCCCGGCGTCACCGGGTTCGCCGTCGGCGACGAGGTCTTCGGCCAGACCGTCACCGGTTCGTACGCCGAACAGGCACTCGCGCCCGCCGACCGCCTGGCACCGAAGCCGGACAGCCTCGACTGGGCCGCCGCCGCGGCGCTCCCGGTCGCCACCGAGACCACCTACCGCGCGCTGGAGCCGCTCGCCCTGCGGCCCGGCGAGACGCTGCTCGTGCACGGCGCCGCCGGCGGGGTCGGCACCGTCGCCGTCCAGTTCGCGGTCGCGCGCGGCGTGAAGGTGATCGGCACCGCGAGCGACGCCAACCACGAGCGCCTGCGCGCGCTCGGCGCCGTACCGGTCCGCTACGGCGACGGACTCGTCGAGCGGGTACGGGCCCTCGCTCCCGACGGGGTCGACGCCGCGTTCGACCTCTCCGGTCAGCCGCAGGCGCTCGCGGACTCCGTCGAACTGACCGGCGGCAGCGAACGCGTCATCACCGTCGCCAACGCCGTGGCCGCGAAGGAGACCGGGATCGCGTTCTCCGGCGGCGGCGAATCCGACCGCAGCCGGCCCGCCTTCGAGGAGGCCCTCGCCCTGCTCGCCGCCGGAAAGCTCCACCTCGCCGTGCATCGCGCCTATCCGCTCGCCGAGGCGGCCGACGCGCAGCGGGAGAGCGAGACGGGCCACGCGACCGGGAAGATCGTCCTGACCGTGTGAGGACCTGAGCACGGCACGCCGGGCCGCCTCGCCGTACGGCGGTCCGGGGTGCATGGACGCGGCGGGTGGGCCGGACGTGGAGTCCGGCCCACCCGCCGTTCATGGGGTGCCGCGGTGCGTGGAGTGGTGCGGTGCGACGCTCGAGCGGCTACGGCGCCTTGTTGTAGACCGCGACGTAGTCGACGTTCATCTGACCGCCGGAGACCGTCGAGGAGTTGGGGCCGCCGCCGAACGCGTCGGGGAAGCCGCCGCCCATCGCCAGGTCGTAGATGATGAAGAACGGGTGGTCCACGGCGTTCGCCCACGTGGTGGCGTCCACCTGCGTGGAGTTGACGGTGAAGTAGTTCTGCCCGTCCAGGTACCAGCGGATCTGCTCGGGTGACACCGAGCGGTCGATCTGCACCGCGTACGTGTGGTAGCCGGTCTGGCAGCCGGAACAGGCCTGCTCGCCGGAGCCGATGCCGGTCGACTCGTTGCACGGGCCGCCCGGGTTGGTGCCGCAGTGCAGCGTGCCGAACACCGAGCTGCGGGCGTTGATGTCCTCCAGGATGTCCACCTCGCCCGAGGTCGGCCAGGTGGTGCCGCTGCGCAGCGTCGAGCCGAGCATCCAGAACGCGGGCCAGTAGCCCGCGCCGTTGGCCGTGGTCAGGTCCGGCTGCTGGATCGAGGACTGCATCATCACCACGCCGCCGGCGGGCGCGCCGAAGCTGTCGCTCTGCGTCTCGATCCGGCCCGACGTCCAGCCCGAGCCCGGGTCCGACCCGTCGTGCAGTGCCTTCAGCACCAGGTGGCCGTTGCCGTCCTCGTAGACGTTCGAGGTGCTGTTGGTCATCGTCTCGATCTCACCGGTGCCGAAGCTGCTGCCCGGACCGGTGTCGTACTTCCAATCCGACGACGGCACACCGGTGTTCGCGGCGCCGTTGAAGTCGTCGCTCCAGGTGGTGGTGAAGCCGGCAGGCGGCGCGGGCACGTCGTTCGGTGCGACGGTGGCCGCGGTCGGGGCGGCCGCGCTTCCGGTGCCCGTGGCCGCGGTCATCCCGGCCAGGCTCAGCGCGGCCACGGCCAGCGCGGTCAGCGCCAACCGTCCCTTCGGCCTGCGGGTGCGCCGCGCCGCGCGGCCTGGCCCGCCCTGCGCCTTTTCCTGCTCTGGTACCTGTCCGCTGGACATGCGATCTCCTGTCCCGATCGGAATCTGTGGGGGGTTGCGCCCGTGGGCGCGCAAGTGCCATGAGCGAGCGCTGAGTTCACGACGCGCATACGGCTGCCATGCATCTCTCCTGCCCGGGTGGGGTCCGTGTACAGGGTCGCTACGCCCGTGAGAGCGCTCTCTCGGTCAGACAGTGGTCTAGTGCCCCGCTTCCTGGGAGTCAACCCGCCCCACACAAACCCTGCGCAACTCCTGTCCCACAGTGATCCGTTCGGCGGGGGCGTGGGAGGGCGCGCGGAGGTGCTCGGGGTGTGCGGGGGCGTAACGCGGGCCGGTAGGTGGTCCGTTGGGGATGCCGGTCGCCGTACCCGACTGGTGCGGTGGCGCGTTGCCGGTGGTGGGTTGCCGGTGGTGGGTTGCGGGCGGCGCGTGGTGGGCGGTGGGTGGCGCGCTCAGATCCGCCCGGAGGACGGGAGCGCGCGGTAGTGCGCGAGGCGGTCGTCGGTCCACGCGGTGTGGCGCGTGCGGAGCTCTGCCGGGGTGAGGTCGGTGCGCCCGAGATCCTGGTAGTTCGGGTACCAAGTCTCCACGGAGTGAAGCGAGTTGGTGAGGGCGAACAGGTCCCACAGCACCATGGCGGGCAGGTCCTGGCCGGCTGCCTCCTCGTACGCGGCCAGGAACGTCTCGGCCGCGGCCGGGCCGTGCAGCAGGACGAGGTCGAGCCTGCACCAGCTCACGTCGAAGCCGCGCGGTGCCAGCGAGGCGCCGGACCAGTCGATGACGCCGGTGAGCCGGTCCCCCTGCCACAGGACGTTGCCCGACCAGTAGTCGTAGTGCGTCAGGACCGGTGCTTCCTCGGTGAGGCGGTGGCCGTGGGAGGCCAGGATCGCCGAGGCAGGAGCGGGAGCGGGAGCGGGAGCGGGAGCGGTGCCGGTGCCCGGGTCGGAGGAGGCGGCGGCATGGGCGGAGGCGGCGTCCTTGATGGTCGCCATTCCGTCGCGCAGTCCGGTGAGCTCGTGGAGCGGGACCTCGTGGAGCCGGGCCAGGGTGCGGCCCAGTTGGACCGCCGCCACCTCGGGGGACGCCGGTGTGATGTCCGAGCGGCCCGGGAGACGGGTGATCAAGGTCGCGGGCTCGCCGAACCGCTCTCCTTCGGGGTCGGCGCCGAGCAGCCGAGGCGCCCAGCCGCCCAGCCCGTCGAGCGCCGCCAGGACGACGGCCGCCCGAGCGGCGGCGCGGTCGCCGGGCGGGTAGCGGTGCAGGATCATCTCGTGCGCCGGGTCCACGGTCTCCAGCAGGTGCGTGGCGGCGTGGGTGCCCCCGAGCAGTCGCCGTACGGTACGCGCGGAGGCTTCGGGTCCGGCGACTTCCGCCGCCCAGGTGAGCGCGGCGGCAGGCGGCTGGGAGTCGATCACGGGGTCAGTGTGCATGGCCGCAGTCCGCGGGGCCACCGGTTTCCGCGCCGTGGCGGCCGTGGTGGCCGTGGCCGCCGTTGCCGTTGCGCCCGATGGGGTGCGGGCGCGGCGGATTCCGCGTTCCCCGTGCACCGATCGCCTGTTGTCCTGCCGTCCCCAGGGCCGTCGTCCTATGGTGGGCCGATGCGTGCACACTCCGTTGACCGCCCGGCCGACCTCGACAAGGTTCGCGAGTCCTATGACCGGGTGGCGGACAACTACGTTCACATGGTGGCGACGACGGGGCTCGGCGACATCCGCCTCCAGCCCTGGCTCAAGGCGACCATGGACGCCTTCGCCGACACCGTGAGCGACGTCGGCCCGGTACTCGACGTCGGTTGCGGACCCGGAACGGTGACCGCCTACCTCGTCGAGCGCGGCCTGGACGCGTCCGGCGTCGATCTCTCGCCCCGCATGATCGAGAACGCCCGCCGGCTGCACCCGGAGTGCCGCTTCGACGTCGCCTCCGCCACCGAACTCGACCTCGCGGAAGGGTCCCTCGGCGGCGTGCTCGGATGGTGGTCGCTGTTCAACCTCCCGCGCGACGTCCTTCCGCAGGTGCTCGCCATGTTCGCGCGCGCCCTGAAGCCCGGCGGGCACTTCATCACCGCGACCCACGTCGGCGACGAGGACGCGGTGCGCACCGAGGCATACGGCGGCGTGTCCGTTCGGTGGACCACGCACAAGTGGCGGCCGGAAGAACTCGTGGACCTGATCGAACGGGCCGGCCTGAGCCTCGTCGCCGAACTCCGGCTCCCCGCCGACGAGCAGGTCGGCCCCGGGGTGGTCGTCGTCGCCAAACGCCCCGCCTGAGCCCGGGCGGCGGGAGAGGGGCATCACCCGGTGGACGTCAGGGAGCCGGTCGTACGGGTGCGGCGGGGGTGCGGCTGAGGGTCGGCGGGCGGCTCGGGTCGGTGAGGGTCTCGTACGGGGGCCGGCCGTCGAGCTGTTCGGTGGCCGGGGTGGCCGGGGTGGACGGGTCCCAGCCGCGGGCCGTGGCCTCGTCCGGGAAGGCCCGGGCCGCGCCGGGTTCGCGCAGGGTCAGCCAGGGGCCGCCCGCGGTGGCGATGGCGCCGGAGGGGGCGCAGTGGTCGGGGCTTCTTGTCGTCGCGCGCCATCGGTGGAGGGCAACCCCCGTCAGTCGGCGTCGAGTTGGTGGTCGGCCCAGACGTAGCTCTCGGGGAGCAGCGCGGTGATCGGGACGGCGCGGAGCTGGTCGCCGGCGCCGACGATGACGGTCAGGGCGGGGAAGTAGTCGAGGAGGACCTGGCGGCAGCGGCCGCACGGGGGCACGACGCCGCGCTCGCGGTCGCCCACGGCGACGATGGTGACCAGGTCGTCGATGCCCTGGGTGGCGGCTGTGCCGAGTGCGACCAGTTCCGCGCAGGGGCCGCCGGTGAAGTGGTAGACGTTCACCGCGGTGACGACGCGGCCGTCCCGCGCGCGGGCCGCGGCCGCCATGGTGTGGTTGTCGCCCCGGCAGGCCGTGGCCGCGACATCGGCCGCCGCCCGGATCAGTTCGTGGTCGACGCGATCGGTCGGTGTGGTCATCTGGTCCGCTTTCGTACGGTGCCGGGGGACGCGCCGGGGGACGCCGGTGCGGCGACCAGTCTGCCCTGTCGACGCGTCCGAGCGCGCCGGTGAACGTGCGTCGGTCAGCGCGCCGTAGTACTCCTGGAGGCACGCAAACACGTCCGTCCGTCCGTACTTGGAGTCGTCGATGACCGTTCGCCGGGTCGTGCCCAACATCCAGTCCGAAGCCGCGGGGGAGAGCCGGGAGTTCTACGGGCTGCTGGGCTTCGAGGAGGTCATGAACCACGGCTGGATCATGACGCTCGCCTCCCCGTCCAGCCCGGCCGCGCAGATCAGCATCATGAGCGAGGACAGGACCGCGCCCGTCCCCCCTGACCTGAGCGTCGAGGTGAGCGACGTGGACGCGGCCTACGCGCTCATGCGGGAGAGCGGCGCCGAGATCGTCCACCCGCTGCAGGACGAGGAGTGGGGCGTGCGGCGCTTCTTCGTCCGCGACCCCAGCGGACGGGTGGTCAACGTGCTGGGCCACCGCTGAGGTTCGCCGCGCGGGCGGCGGGCGGCGGGTACGGCAGTCGCGCGGCGGGTGGCCAACAGACGGCGGCGGCCACTTCCGACCGCCGCCACCCGTCAACAGGCCCCGCCCCTGACGGGCGTTGCCCGCGGCGTGCTGCGTGCTAGGCGTTACGCCGTACGCGTTACGGCTTGAGGCGGATGACCTGCGGGTCGTGGTCACTCGTCTGGTCGGCGAACTCGGAGTTGATGTGGACCACGTCGTAGTCCACGTGCTTGCCGAGGTTCGGGCTGACCAGGATGTGGTCGAGCACCTGGGAGTTGCCCTCGTAGACGTAGGAGTAACGCTCCGCGACCGGGAGGGTGTTGACCAGGTCGGTCAGCGCCTTGCCGTTGCCGGTGAGGGCGTACACCGCGGGCGAGAACTGGTAGTCGTTGAGGTCGCCGAGGGCGACGACGTCGGCCTTCGGGTCGGCGGCCTCCAACTGCTCCACGAAGTCGTGCTCGAGGATCGCCTGGCGCACCCGCTGCACCTCGGAGCTGCGCACCGGCGGCTGGAAGCGGCTGTCGACGCCCTGGTCGCCGCCCTTGCTGTCGAAGTGGTTCGCGATCACGAACAGCTTCTTGCCGCGGAAGGTGAACTCGCCCGCGAGCGGCTTGCGGCTGCTGTTCCACGCGGGGTCGTTCGGCGCGATCCGGCCGGGGGAGGCGGTGAGTTCGGTCTTGTCGCCCTTGCCGGTGATGCCGACCGCGGTGGTCGAGTCGCCGCCGGCGTGGTCGACGAAGCCGACCCGGGCCGGGTTGAAGAGGAACACCTGGCGGATGTTGCCGCCGGGCTCGCCGCCGTCCTTGTCGTTGACCGGGTCGATGCCGCGCCACTGGTAGTGCGGGCCGCCGGCCGCGGCGATCGCGGCGGTGAGCTTCGTCAGCGTCTGGTCGGCGGCCACCACGCCGTCGTCCTTCGCGCCGTCGTTGTCCTGGATCTCCTCGAGCGCCACCACGTCGGGCGAACGCAGGTTGGTGACCAGGCCCTTGGCCAGCGCGTCGAACTTCGACTGCGGGTTGTCGGGCGCCAGGTTCTCCACGTTGTACGTGGCGACGGTGGCCTGGTCCGACGACGCCTTCGCGGTGACCTCGGGCTTGATGCCGCCGCTCTTGACGGTGCCGAGGGTGCGCGCCTGGAGCGCGTACGTGCCGCCGAACTGGTTGTAGTCCAGCGGGCCGGTGGTGGTGCCCTTCAGCGTGTCGCCGACGTTCGCGGTCGGGAACGCGGAGGTGGAGGTCGGGATGAGCGACTGCACCATCAGCCGGCCGGAGTTGGGGTCGTCGTAGCCCTTGTAGAGGGTGCCGCCGCGCTTGGTCGGGTTCTGCTTCGGCTTCACCGTGACCCACAGCTCGGAGTACGGGTCGGTGGCGCCGACCACCCGGCTGTCGCCGATCTGGACGTTCATCCCTTCGAGGGAAGCGTACAAATCGAGCGCGTATTCGGACGGGCGCAGGGGGAAGCTCTCGATGGAACCGCCGCCCGCGCTGGGCGCGAAGGAGTCGGGCACCTTCTTGTCGTCGAGGACCACGGGGGCGGGCACCGGGTTGCCGCTGGAGATCTTGCTCACCGTGGGCTTGGTGATCTCCGTGACGGCCTGGCCTCCGGCGGTGGTTCCGCCCGGGTAGTAGTCCGAGACCGTACCGGCGACGGAGACGCTGTCGCCGACCGAGATCGTGGGAGTGGAGCTGGTGTAGACGTAGATTCCCTCGCTGGTGCGCGGGTCGTTGTCCGGGTGCGGGTCCTGGAACCAGAAGCCCTGCGACGAACCGTAGGCGCGCACGCCGGTGACGATGCCGGTCGCGCCGCTGATCGCCTTGCCCTCGTACGGCGACACCCGGGTGTCGCCCTGGATGTCGTGGATCTTCACCGTGGCCGGCGGTGACGTCGGCGGCGTGGTGGGCGGGGTGGTGGGCGGCGAGGTCGGGCCGCTGCCGCCGGTGCCCGCGGCGTTCTGCGGGGTCGGGTCGCCCGCGGTGAAGTCGGCCGCGTTGTCGTCGGTGTCGGTCAGCGTGGCATTGCGCGCCACCGACGCGGTGTTGCTCGCGCCGGCGGCCGGGCCGCTGCCCTCGTGCACCACGGCCGTGCCGTATCCGACCAGGTCCTTGACCCGGGAGTCCGCGGCGCAGTCCGCCGCCGTCACGCAGGTCAGCGGGTCGGCGCCCTGCACCAGGGCGATGGTGCCGGACGTGCCGGACATCGCGATGTTCCCGGTCGCGTCCGGCGCCGGCAGCGCGGTGCTGCCGCCGGTGCCGGCGGCCTCGCCGACCAGGTAGCGGCCGCCCGCGGCCAGCGACCCGGTCAGCGGGGTGGCCTGCCACTTGGAGGTCGCGGTCGGCGCGCCCGACAGGTACTGGATGCTGTAGTCGCTCAGATCCAGCGTGGCGGCACCGGAGTTGGCCAGCTCGACGAAGTCGTTGGTGTACGTGGCACCGGCGTTGCCGCCACCGCCGTACACCTCGGCGATCACGGCGTCGGCGGACGGCGTGGCGAAAGCGGAGTGGACGCCGATGCCCGCCAGGACGACGGCGCCGGCTATGCCGAACGGCAGGACCCGCTTGCGCAGCAGGGCCGAGCGCGGCGGGTGCGTGGCGGACGCGGCCTGCGCGGAAGGCGCGGCCTGCCCGGGCGTACCGGGTCTCGCGGGGCGCGAGGCGCCCTCAGGGGAGTGCGACACCGGAGGGGATCTCCTTTGTGCGGTGGGCGATTTACGGTGCCGCGGGCGCTACCGCCCCCGGGGAGGGAGGAGGAGACACGCGCGAACGCGCTCAAGATACGCGCGTAGATCTGGCCGCAGAAGGTACTTGGAGTTAATTCTCCGTGCCTGTCGCCGTGGGCCCGCTCACGGTGGGCGACGGACGCGGGGTCAGGAGGGGTGGGTGTCGCCGTCCGGGGCGCGCGGGGGGTGCGCGTTCCCGTCCGGGGTCCGGGGTCCGGGGCCTGCCGGAGCCGGCGTCCTTCGCCTCGGCTTCGAGGCGTTCGGCGGCCCACCGCGCCCACTTCGCGGTGGCGGCGGACAGGCGTACCCCCGGTTCCGCCACGTACGCGCCGAACCCGGAGCTGCCGGGGGCGGTCGCCAGGTCGCGCAACCGGCCGCTCTCCTCGGTCCGTTGGCGGTGGCACCGCTCCTCCGCCCGGGTCGGGCCGGCGGCGTCCTCCGGGGCGGGGGTGGACAACAGGAAGGCGCGGAGAGCGACTTCGCCGCGTACGGTGCGGCTCGGCTCGACCCCGGTCGGCCACGCCCGCGGTTCCGCCCGGCCGGCCTCGGTGACGTGGTAGCACCTGCGGCCCCACCGGCTCCCGGATCGGACCCCGGGACCGGGAGCCCGGACCGGACCTCGCCGGCGTGGACGCCGGGCCGTAGGAGAGCCGGCGCGGTCGGGGTCGGGGTCGGGTCGCGGTCGGGGTCGGGGCTATCCCGCCACCGGCTGCGACCCGCTCCGCAGGCCGCGCAGGCCGGTGACGATCAGCTCGATCCCGCGGCGGTAGTACAACTCGGCGCTCGCGCAATCGGCGAGCGGGCCGGCCGCGGCCACCACGTGCGGATAGCGGCGCGGCGAGAGGGAGTTCAGGTGGGCCCGCTTGGCGCGGACCGCGGCCTCCTGCTCCTCCGCGTCGCCCGAGGCGTGCCCGGGCTCGCCGATCACCAGGGTGATCAGTGACGCCAGGACGTGGCAGGAGCTGTCCGCGCCCCGCTGGACGTCCATCCCGGCGGAGCCGAGCTGGGCGAGCACCCGCTCGGTGATGTCCAGGCCCGGCTCGCTCCCGGTGATCCGGGTGAGCAGCAGCACGGCGGCGTTCGGATGCGGCACCAGCGCCTTGACCACGGCGGTCAGCACGCCCTCCAGCTGCTCGTACCAGGGCCGGTCGTCCGGCTCGGGCATCTCGACCGAGGCGAGCAGGCTCTCGGCGACCGCGTCGAGCAGGCCCTCCTTGTCCGGGAAGTGCCGGTAGAGCGCCATCGGTGTCACGTCGTGCTGCTGGGCGACCCGCCGGATCGTGACGGCGCCCAGGCCCTCCGTGTCGGTCAGGGACAAGGCCGTCGCGATCAGCTCGTCGCGGTTGAGTCGCTTCTGCGCGGCCATCTCTCGCCTTCCGATCAGCTCGGTTGTGTACATCGTACGCAGGGTCCGTACCCGTCGATCCCGCGCGCGGTCCGCGCCCGGCCACGGCGCCAGAGCACGTCACTAGGTATACGTCGTACACGTCTCATGTATGGTGACTCCGTAAGCATACGTCGTACACATTCGGCGTACCTGCTCCTTCCGGCCTGCCCGGATCTGCTCCCACCAGCTACCTGCGGAGACGCCATGCGACGCAGTCCCTGGGCCACGCTCACCGTGCTGGCCCTCGCTCAGTTCATCGTGGTGCTCGATGTGACGATCGTGAACGTCGCGCTCCCCGACATCCAGTCCGACCTCGGCTTCAGCACCGACGGCCTGCAATGGGTGATCAGCGGCTACACCCTCCTGTTCGGCGGATTCCTGTTGCTCGGCGGCCGCGCGGCCGACCTGCTGGGCGCCCGCCGGATCTTCGTCGCCGGGCTCGTCCTGTTCGGCGTGACCTCGCTGGCCGGCGGCCTGGCCGGCTCGCCCGGGCTGCTCGTCGCCGCCCGCGCGGTCCAGGGGCTGGGTGGCGCGATGCTCTCGCCGGCCGCGCTGTCCATCCTCACCGTCACCTTCGAGCACGGCCGCCGCCGCAACATCGCGATGGGCATCTGGGGCGGCCTGGCCGGACTCGGCGGCACCCTCGGGGTCGTCGCGGGCGGCGTGCTGGTGGACTCGTTCAGCTGGCGCTGGGTCTTCATCGTCAACGTGCCGATCGTGGTCGGCCTGGTGATCGCCGCGCCGCTGTTCGTACGGCACTTCCCGCGGCGCGCCGGTGCGCGCTCGTTCGACCTGCCGGGCGCGCTGCTCGGCACCGGCGGGCTGCTCGCGGTCGTCTACGGCGTGGTGCGCGCCGAGCCGGTCGGCTGGTCCTCGTTCGAGGTGATCGGCTGCCTGGTCGCAGGCGTCGCCATGCTCGCGGGCTTCCTGGTGGTCGAGTCCCGCGCGGCGGCGCCGCTCGTGCCGCTGCGGCTGCTGCGCTCCCGCGCGTTGAGCACGGCCGGCGGCGCGCTCGCGCTCAACGGGGCCGGCTTCCTGTCGATGTTCTTCCTCACCGCGATCTTCCTCCAGCAGGTCAGGCACGGCAGCGCGCTGCACGCGGGGGTCGAGTTCCTGCCGATGGGCGGCACCGCGATCTTCGGCGCGGTCGCGGCCACCCCGCTGGTCACCCGGTTCGGCACCCGCCCGGTGCAGATCGGTGGCGCGATGATGAGCACGGTGGGGCTGCTGCTGCTCACCGCGGCCGGCGCCGACGGGTCGTACGCCGGCCAACTCCTGCCCGGCCTGCTGCTGTTCGGCGCGGGCATCACGTCCGTGGCGGTACCCTCGCAGATCGCCGCGGTCGCCAACGTCTCCGCGCACGAGGCCGGCGCCGCCTCCGGTGTCGTCACCGCCTTCAACCAGGTCGGCGGCGCACTCGGGCTCGCCGTCGTCACCACGCTGTCCACCTCGAAGACCACCTCCGACCTCGCGCACGGCAGTTCCCAGTCCGACGCGCTGGTGGCCGGGTTCCACCGCGGACTGCTGGTCGCGGCCGCCTTCATGGTGGTGGCGATCGCGGTCACCGCGCTGTCGCCGCGGCTGGCGCCCAGCGCCGAGCAGATCGCCGAGGAGCCGGTGGCGGCGTAACGCCCGCAGGGACGCCTGCCCGTAGGCCCATCCGCCCGCCCGCCGGCCCGCCCGTACCTCCCGATCGATCGCGGGAGCGTACGGGCGGGCCGGCGGGCGGTGGCGGTGGCCGGTCAGCCCGCGGCCGTCTCCGCGTCGAGCCAGGCCAGGTACGGCGCGCTGCCGCGCTCGATCGGCACCGCGATGATCTCCGGAGTGTCGTACGTGTGGGCGGACTCGAGCAGTGCTTCGAGCGTGTCGTACCGCTCGGCCGGGGTCTTGAGGAGCACCCGCCACTCCTGCTCGGCCCGGACCTCGCCCTCCCACCAGTAGACGGAGCGGATCGGCCCGTCGATCTGCGCGCAGGCCGCGGCGCGGGCCTCGACCGCCACCCGTGCCAGCTGCTCGGCGCGTTCGGCGCTGTCGGTCGTGGTCTGCACGGTGACGTACCCGGACACGGGGCCTCCACAGGTCGGTTGGGCCGAGCGTAACGGCCCTCTCAACCGGTCGGCCCCGGTCAGCCGGTCAGCCGGTCACGTCGTGAGCGTCGCCACCGCGACCGCGTATCCGCCCAGCGGGTAGGAGTCGGCGCTGCTCCACTCGCCGCGGATCTCGCCGCCGGCCGACTTCTGGTCCACCACCCTGACGTGGGCGCCGCGCAGCCCGTCGATCGTGACGGTGACCGGCGCGTTGGTCTTGTTGACCAGCAGCACCTTGCGGCGGCCCCTGTCGACGAGCGCGAGGGCGTACACGTCGCCGGAGGGCTGGTCGGGGAGTTCGATCAGCCGGCTGCCGGGCCGGATCTCGTCGAGGATCAACTCCAGCACGCGATAACGCGCGTTGGGCCCGCCGGTCGTCCAGTCCAGCATCGACACCGACGGGTACTGGCTCGGGTAGCCCATCAACTGGCTCTCGCCCACGATGTCGATGCCCATCAGCGCGAGCCGGGCGAAGACGTAGGCGTAGAGCCCGCCGGAGAAGTTCCAGTACGCGTCGGGGATCGGCGCCGGGTCGGACTGGGTGGCAGAGTCGGGCAGGATCGTGCCCAACTCGTCGACAGTGGTGCGGACATCGGGTGCCAGCGAGGTACGGATCTGCTCGACCTGGGCGACGGTCGCGAGGAACCCGTCCGCCTGCGCGAAGCCGTCCGGCCCGTAGTCGTCCGCGGTGTCGGCGGAGTTGGGCACGGCGTAGAAGTGGTAGCTGATCAGGTCGAGCGGGACGCCCGGCCGGTGGTTGGCCCGGTCCAGGAAGTAGCGGTAGAAGTCGAAGCCGGCGGAGTTGCCGAGCGCCAGCGCGACGAACTTGGTGCGCGGTGACACCTCGTGGATCGCGGTGACGATCGCGTCGTACAGCTCCGTGTACTCCTGCGGGGTCATCGCGTGCTCGAAGTCGACCTCGTTGAGCACTTCCCAGTACGGCAGTTGGTAGTGGTACGGCGACCGGTGGAAGGCGCCGTACTCGTCGGTGAAGCCGCCGGCGGTGTACCAGGAGACCAGCCGCCGGTAGTAGTCGGCGACGACCGAGACCGGCACGGCCAGGCGCTGCCCCTGCGAGTAGCCGAAGTCCGGCGTGTCCGGGTCGTCCGGGTAGGCGACGGGCGCCGCCCAGCGGGACAGGTCGCCGGAGAAGTCGTCGGAGAGCAGCGTCGTCCCGTCGGCCGACGTCACGACGACGTTGTCGAAGTCGGCCGACTCCGAACCGTGTTCGCGGAACCCGACCGTTCCGGCGGCGAAGGTGTCGTCCTGCACGGTCAGCACGTCCGTGCCGTCCACGCTGACGGTCAGGGTGGAGCCGGCGGCGGTGGTGCGCACCTGGTAGGTCCGGCCGTCCTCGACCGCGAACGGCAGCGCGGTGGCCCGGACGGGGCCCGACTGGCCGTCCTTGAAGGGCACGAAGACGAGGTAGCCGCTCTGCGCCGGGGCGCTGTACGGGTAGTTCGACAGCAGGAACCCGTAGCCGTTGCCGGGGTCCCGCATCCGGACCGTCCAGCCCGCCTGCGCGTAGTCGGACCCGTCCTGCACGCCGGTCGCCCGCGGGGTGACGTCGACGGCGAAGGTGTAGTCGGTCCAGTCCGTGCCGCTCGCGGCGATGCCGATGTCGCCGCCGACCACGTGCAGCGCACCGTCCTCCAGCGTCCACGGCGTGGGCTGCCACATCCACTCCGGGATGGTGCTGAAGTTGAGGATCGTCGATCTGCCGCGGGTGGCCTTCTCGAAGTCCTCGACGAGCGGGTCGATGAGCGAGAAGTCCCAGCTGGTACGGCCGTCGGCCGGCGGTTCCAGCTCGGCCACCCCGAGCTTCGGGTAGGGGAACCACGGCACGAAGCGCACGTAGTCGGTGTCGAGGTTGCGCAGCGCGCGGTAGACGCTGTCGTGGATCGGCGACTCCCGGCGGATCTTGGGGTTCACCACGACCTGGAGCGTCGGCGTGGTCTTCGACACACGGCCGGCGGCGTGCCAGTCGATCGGCAGCGGCGCGGCGGCTCCCGCGGCGCCCTCGGCGTGTGCGGCGGTCGCGGGCAGCAGCGGGGCGGCCGCGGCGGCGGCACCGGCGGCGCCCAGGGACTTGAGCACCGTGCGGCGGGCGGGCGCCGCCGGGTTGCCCGCCGGGCGGGCCGGATCGGTCGGGCGGGTCGGATCGGTCGGATGGGTCGGATGGGTCGGATCGGTCGGGCGGTCCATGTCGGCTCCTGTCGCATCAGGTCATGAACATGACAGTTCCGCCCGAAGGGCGCCGGGCGCCTCGCGTCTCGAACGGTCGCGCACGGGAGGGGTGCGCGGCTCCCACGATAGGTGTGAAACGATTCATAATGGCGGAACGACGCGAGACTATGTGCTGTGCCGCGCGAGCGTCCAGGGTCCGGCGCCCCATATCTGTGCCAACGGTGGTGGGGGAGGCGGCGGTTGGAGGCGGGCTGCGCGGACGGGTCGGGCCGGCCGGTCCAGGGGTGGCGGGCCGCGGGGTGAAACGTTTGCATGGAGGCCGGGTGCGCGGGCCGGCTCGGGTTCGCCGCGGTGGTGGCGTCGGACGGGTTCCCGGGTGCGGGGCGCCGGGTGCTGGAGACCGGGTGTCGGGCGCCGGGTGCTAGGCGGTCAGGGCTTCGGGCTCCGGTGGGCTGCACTCGGCGGCCAGGCGGTCGGCGGACAGGCCGAGGGCGTTGGCGAGGGCGGTGATCGTGAAGAAGGCCGGGGTGGGGGCGCGGCCGGTCTCGATCTTGCGCAGCGTCTCCGCGGAGATGCCGGCCGCGGCCGCGACGGCGGTCATGCTCCGGTCGCCGCGGGCTGCGCGGAGCAAGGCGCCGAGGCGTTCGCCACGGGCCCGCTCCTCGGGGGTCAGGGGATTGCGCACCATGGACGTGATACTAATACCGGGATAGTTATCCGGTATGAGAATGGGGAGGCGCGTTCCATGGTCGAGATCAAGACGGACGCGGCATTGGACGCGATGCGCGAGGCCGGGCGGGTGGTGGCCGACGCGCTCGGCGCCACGCGGTCGGCCGCGGCGGTCGGCGTATCGCTCACCGAGCTGGACGAGGTGGCCCGCGCGGTGCTGGCCGAAGCGGGCGCGGGCTCGCCGTTCCTCGGGTACCGGCCGTCGTTCGCGTCCGTGCCGTTCCCCGCGGTGATCTGCGCCTCGGTCAACGACGCCGTGGCGCACGGCATCCCGGACGGCTACCGGCTGCGCGACGGCGACCTGGTCAGCATCGACTGCGGCGCCGAACTGGACGGCTGGACCGGCGACGCCGCGATCAGCTTCATCGTCGGCACGCCCCGCCCCGAGGACGTCGCGCTGATCGACGCCACCCAGCGCGCGCTCGACGCGGGGATCGCCGCCGCGGTGGCCGGCAACCGGATCGGCGACATCTCGTACGCGGTGGGCGAGGTGGCCGACGCGGCCGGCTGCGGCATGCCCCCGGACTTCGGCGGGCACGGCATCGGGCGGCGGATGCACGAGGACCCGCACGTGCCCGGGCGCGGCCGCCCCGGCCGCGGCTTCCCGCTGCGGCACGGCCTCACGCTGGCGATCGAGCCGATGCTGATGTCCGGCGGGCGCAACGCCTACTTCACCGCCGACGACGGATGGACCCTGCGCACCACCGACGGCAGCCGTGCCGCGCACATCGAACACACCGTCGCCGTCACCCCGTCCGGCCCGCGGGTGCTGACGCTGCCGTGACCGCCCTGCCGCACGCTGCGTCGCGTGGTGGGGCCACGCGGAGCGCGTGCGTGCGGATCAGGCGCCGACCCGAACCCGGCGCAGGCGAGGGCGAGTTCGAACCCGGCGCGGGCGAGGGCGAGTTCGAACCCGGCCCGGGCGAAGGCGAGTTCGAACCCGGCCCGGATGAAGGGGAGTTCGGACCCTGTGCGAGGCTGGGCGGCGTGATCCGGATTCCCCGTCGGGAAGCGCCGCGCCGGCCGGGCCGGGTGCGGTGGAGCCGTACCCCGCGAACGCTGCTCGTCGCGTCGGCCGTTGCCCCGTTGCTCGCCGCGTGCGGGGGCGGCGGCGGTTCCACGTCGGCCGGCACCGACGACCTCGCGCCGATCGCCGCCACCCGGCGCGTGGCGGCGCCCGACCTGGCGGGCAGCACGCTGAGCGGCGGCCGCGACAGCCTCGCCGCGTACAAGGGCCACGTGGTGGTGATCAACATCTGGTCCAGCAACTGCGGTCCCTGCCGCGCGGAAGCGCCCGGGCTGGCCGCGGTCGCCGCGTCCACCCGCGCGCAGGGTGTGCGGTTCCTCGGTATCGACACCCGCGACTACTCGCGGACGAACGGCGCGGCCTTCGCGAAGCGGTTTGCCCTGCCCTACCCGAGCCTGTTCGACCCGTCCGGGCGGGAGGTGCTGAAGTTCCCCAGGAACAGCGTCAATCCGCAGAGCGTGCCGGCCACCGTCGTGATCGACGCGCAAGGCAGGATCGCGGCCCGCGCGTTGCACATCCTCGGCGAGGCGGACCTGCGGCGGATGCTCCGGCCGTTCCTCCCCGCGTAGCCGTTCCTCCCCGCGTAGGCCTCCCTCGCCACGCAGCCGTCGTCGGGCGCCGTGCCTACGGTGTCCGGACTGCCGCGGTCGCCGTGGTCCGCGTCCCCATCCACCCCCTCGCGGGCGTCCGTTTCGCACACCCGCGCGCAACTGCGCCCGGATTGGGCCGTACGGGCGAATCTCGCACCCTATGTGAGTGAAGCGCGTAGACGTCCACGGAACGGCGTTGCCATCCTCCGAGCAGCAGGACGCTGTATCGAGGGGGACCACGCATGGCAGAGCCCCATGCGGCCGCGGTAGGGGCCGCGGGTCGCATTCCGTCGCAGCAGTCGGAGCCGTACGCCGAGCCGTACACCGAGTCGCGCGACGCGGACGAGCCTGCCCAAGGCCCACCGGAGGCAGCCGCGTTCGGTCCCGCGCACTTCCGTACGGCCGCCGAGCGCACCCTCGGACAGCTGGCCCGGCACATCGGCGACCACTCCGTGCGCGGTCTCGAACTGACCGACCCGCGGGTGCTGGCCAAGACCGCGCGCTCGCTGATGACGCGGGAGCGCGAGCGGGTCGCCGGCTTCGACGGGGACCGGCTGGCCGCGATCGTCGACCTCTACCTGGAGACCGGCATCCAGGTGCACTCGCCGGGTGCGATGGGCCGGCAGTTCACCGGCTCGGTGCCGCTCGCGGCCGTCGTGGAGTTCGCCGGATCGGTGGCCAACCAGCCCTCGTCGTTCTACGAGGCCGCCCAACTGCCCAAAGTGGCCGAGCAGATCATGGCCGCCGAGCTCAACGCGTACATCGGCTGGGACCCCGGGCGGTTCTGCATGACCACCACGTCGGGCGGTTCGCTGGCCAACCTGACCGCGCTGCTGGCCGCCCGCAACCGCGCCTTCCCGGGCTTCTGGGCCGACGGCGCCGCCGCGTTCGGCGGGCGCGGGGCCCGGCCGGCGATCGCGATCGGCGCCGACGCCCACTACAGCGTGGCCCGGGCGGCCGGCGTGATCGGCGTCGGCGAGTCCCAGATCGTCCGGCTGCCGCTCAACGCCGCCAAGCAGATCGACCCCGACGCGGCCCGCACCACGCTCGACGCCGCCAAGGCCCGCGGCCTGGACGTCTTCTGCCTGGTCGCCTCGGCCGGCACCACCGCGCTCGGTGCGTTCGACCCGCTGGACGAACTCGGCGACCTGGCAACGGAGATGGGCTTGTGGCTGCACGTCGACGGTGCCCACGGCGCGAGCCTGCTCCTCTCCGGGCGGCTGCGGCACCGGCTGCGCGGCATCGAGAAGGCCGACTCGCTCACCTGGGACGCGCACAAGATGATGTTCGTGCCCGCGCCGTGCACCCTGCTCTTCCACCGGGACAAGGACGCCGGCGCCGGCGCCTTCCGGCAGCGGGCCAGCTACGTCTTCGACGACGAGCCCGACCTCTACACCGCGCTCGACAGCGGCGACCGGAACCTGGAGTGCACCAAGCGCCCCATGATCATGCCGCTGTGGGTGCTGTGGGCGGTCTACGGGCCGGCGCTGTTCGCCGAGCGGATCGAGCAGCTGTGCCGGCTCACCGAGCGGGCATACCAACTGGTCCGCGCCGCGCCGGACTTCGAGGCGCTGCACCACCCGGAGGCGAACATCCTGTGCTTCCGGCACCGCCCGCCCGGGCTGCCCGAGCACCACGTGCACCGCCACCAGATCGCGATCAGGGACCGGATCAAGGCCCGCGGCGACTTCTTCATCTCGAAGGTCGACGTCGACGGGACCGCCGCGCTGCGCGTCGTGCTGATGAACCACCGGACCACCGCCGACCACTTCCGGACCCTGCTCGCGGAGATCCGGACGGCCGGCCAGGGAGTTGAGCGAGCATGCTGACCGAGAACACCACCGCGGCCGGCCGCACCGAGCTGGTGAGGCGGCTGATCCCCGACCTCGACCACCGCCCGGCGAGCATCGAGCAGGTCTCCCGACTCCCCTCCTTCCTGAGCGTGTTGCGGGCCTGCGAGCAGACGCTCGGCACCCCGTACAGCGCGGTGGACCACGAGATGCAGGACACGCTGGTGCTCCGCCGGCTGCAGCAGATGGTGCACACCGTGCGGCTCAACCCGCTGTGGCGCGAGCGGCTGGCCGGGGCCGGAGTGCCCGACACCCCGGCGACGTACGACGAGTGGCAGCGGGTACCGCTCGCCGACAAGGACACCCAGCGCGAGTTGTTCATGGGCGAACGGCCCGGGCTGGTCGTGCCCCTGACCCGCGGCGGCTTCGAGATCGTCGCCAGCGGCGGCACCAGCGGCGGCCTGCCGGTCGAAACGGTCTACTCGCTACGGGAGTTGCAGGACACCTACCGGCTGGCCGGCGACTTCATCGGCCGGCACATGCTCGCCCCCCACCTCACCGGCGACGACCCGAAGTGGCTGTTCACCACGCTCGCCGACTACCAGATGTGGAGCAGCGGCACCATGGTCGGCGGTGTCCTGCAGAGCGTGCCGGGCGTCAACTACATCGGCGCCGGCCCGGTCGGCACCGCCGTCATCGAGCAGATGTTCTCCTACCCCGGCCCCAAGGCGCTGATGGGCATCACCGCCGGCATCGCGATCCTCACCGAACTCGGCGCCGGCATGAGCCGTCCGGCCAAGGAGAGCTTCCGGGTGGCGATGTACGGCAGCGGGGTGCTCGCCAGGCGCAAGCGCGCCGAACTCAAGGCGATGTACCCGAACCTGTCCATCCTCAGCTACTTCGCCGCCACCCAGGCCGAGACCATCGGCCTGCAACTGAGCGAGTCCTCAGCATGGTTGGCGGCCGTGCCCGGACTGCACCTGGTGGAGATCGTGGACGACAGCGGCCGCTGGGTGCCGGAGGGGGCGGAGGGCGAACTCGTCGTCACCCGCCTGCACGCCCACGAGGCCCCGCTGCTGCGGCTCAAGCTCGGCGACCGGATGATCCGCCGGCCCAGGACCGACGAACCGGGCCTGCGCACCCAGCGGTTCGAGTTCGCCGGCCGCAGCGGCGACGTCCTGCACCTGGGCGACACGCAGTACGCCGCCGCCCGCGCCTACGCCGCACTGCGCGACCGGCTGCGGGCCGGGAGGGTGCTGGACCTCGACGAGGCCGCGCACGACGTGCAGTTCGTCAACCACCGCGAGTCGAAGCTGCTCACCCTGCTCGCCGCCGTCGACGACGTGCCCGGCGCCGCCTACCGGCTGGACGAGGCGCTGGGCGCGCACGGCGTGCAGCGCGCGTTCGCCGAGAGCCTGCCGCTGGCCCTGTCCGTGTACAACCAGTGGGAGGCCGACCCGGTGTCGATCGCGAAGAGCGGATACCGCTTCGACCTGCGGTTCGTGCCCCGCGACTCGCCGGAGATCGAGCACACCGCCGTCGGCAAGGTGCCGCTGGTGCGGGACGTTAGGGCCGACTGGACCGCCCGGTGAGGCCCCGCGTGCAGCCGCAGGTGAACATCGCGGTCGCCGTGGACGTGGTCGGGGCGCTCTCCACGGGCACCCTGCGCGGCGGCCACCTCTGCCTGATGGACGACAGCGGGTGCGACAGCCAGGGGCAGGGCACCCCCGACCTGTGCACGGTGGTACGCCCCGGCCAGGTCGTCCAGTGGTCGGCCGTGCCGCTGGACGTGCAGACGCCGGTGGCGATCCGACGCATCGTGTTCCTCGGCCCGGAGCAGGGGGAGTCGGGGGACGTGGGGGAGGTCCCGGAGAGCGCCCGACCGGACCTGGCGGTCTGGTCCGGCGTGGTCCCCGCCGACATGCCGCGCGGTGTGCCGCAGCGCTACCGGCTGGAACTCCGCATGTCCGGGGGCGAGTCGAGCCTCGCGTACGTCGACACCCCGTCGCTGCTGTGCCCGTAGGAACGCTGCGCACCGCACACCGTGCACCTCGGACCACACACCGCACGCCGCGCACCGCGCCCGTACAAGGAAGATGGAAGGTGGGCCGTATGAACCAGCAAGTGGCGGTCGTCGTGCTGGTGGACGTCGCCGCCGCCCTGGAGAGCCGGACCCTGGAGGGCAGCATCCACCTCCTCGACAACGCGCGGCTCCAGGGCTCGGTCGGCCAGGGCAGCGCGGACCTGATCACCGCGATCAACGGCAGCTACTGGAGCGACGGTTCGCAGGCCGACGAGCAGGTGATCAACTGGGCGCTGTACAGCCTCGGTTCGATCCCGCCGACCGTCCCGCGCGGCTACCTCGCGGCCGAACGCGGCCGTGGCACCGCCAGGACCCCGGCCCGCGCGGGCGGCACGTCGGGCGGCAAGCCGGTGGGCAAACCGGGCGGCAAGCCGGTCGGCCGGGTCGCCGACATCACCGGCGGGCTCCACACCCCGAGGTCCGGCTGGTTCCCCGCGGGCCACGCCCACCCCGAGCCGGTGCTCGGTGCCATCGTCGGCGAGGCGGTCGACAAGGGCGTGCTCCACCCGGCGGTCTACGGCTCGCCCGACCAGGTCACCGACGGCTGGTACTGGTCCGCGTCCGTCGACACCACCCGGCCGGGCACGTACGGCTACACGATGCGGATCGAGCTGCACGAACCGGTGGAGAGCGACGGGCAGTGGAGATGGGAGCCGGTGCGGCTGGCGTACGACTCGGCGGTCAGGATCAGGACCGCCCCGAAGCGCAACGGGTTCACCAAGGCCGGACTGGGGACGCTGCCGATCCGCGCAGCCGCCGCCGGGTTCGGCACAGGCGCGGCGGACTGCCGCAAGCCGGAAGGGGATGGGCGATGACCGCGGCGAAGCACCAGACGAGCGGGGCGGGTTCGGCCGGCGGAGGCCGGGGCCGGGACGACGAACGGCGGCCGATCTCGATCGCCGCGGTGATCGACGTGGTGGGCGCGCTCGCCACGGGCGCCCTGCACCGCAACCTGTACCTCTACGACACCGGGAAGGCGGCCGGCTCGACCGGTCACGGCACCGAGCAACTGCGTACCGTGGTCCGGGCCGGCGACCAACTCCTCTGGTCCGCGATCCCGTTGGAGTGCGAGGCGTATCTGGCCATCGACGCCGTCGAGATCGACCCGTCGGTGTGCGAGCCGGTCCGGAAGATCTACCCGGGCACCGACATCTCGTACTGGACCGGCACTGTGAAGAAGGACGCCATCCCGGCCACGCCGTACCGCATCGCGTTCCTGCTGGGCAGCAGAACCGAGCCGATGGTCACCGAACTGTCGCCGCTGCTGGCCTGGGAGAGGTGACCGCACCGCCATGAGACCCGCCACGACGTCGGCCGGGCAGCGGCGCGACCCCGACGGCCCCGGCTCCGGTTCCGGTTCCGACCAGCGCGGTCGGCCCGACCCCGACCGTCCTTACCCCGGTCAACTCAACTCCGTCCAGCTCAACGTCGTCACCTTCGTGGACGTGGCCAAGGCCACCGCCGCCCGCTCCCTGGACGGCGCCGTCTTCATGATGGACAACAGCGTCGGCGGCGCGGGCCAGGGCACCGCCGACCTGCGGACGGTCTGCAAGCAGGGCCAGGTGCTCAACTGGATCGTCCGGCCGATCGCCATGTCGCCTCGCCCGGACGGCAGTTGGCCACCGCTGCCCAGGATCGGCGGGGTGGTCTTCCTCGACGGCGAGGAGGGCGACGAGGACGTCGTCGCCGAGGTGAAGGTCTGCACCGACCTGAAGAGGTACGGCGTGCCCGACCGGATGCGGGACCCGTACACCCCGGTCTACTGCTACTGGGCCGGAGCGGTGGTCGCCACTCTCGCCCCCGGCCGCTACCCCTACCGGCTCACGGTCGAGCTCGAACAGGACGGCAGGAAGGAGCGGTTGTACCTGGACTCGCCGGGGCGGCCGTCGATCGAGGTCGTGCCGGTCGGCTGATCCGTCATGCGGCCCGTCCGATCGGCCGTGCCGGTCAGCAGTGCCGTCAGCCGAGTTCGAGGGACGTGGTGCCGTAGACCGCCTCGACGCGGCTCACCGGCGCCGTGCCGCTGTACATCCGCAGGCACTCCGAACTGGCGGTCAGGCCGCGGTCGGCGGCGAGCTTCGCCGCTGCCGGGTACAGGTCGGGGATGTCGATGGACACCTCCGCCTCGGGCGGCAGGGTGGCGACGAGGGCGTCGAAGAGGACGCCGGCCTCCTCGGCGGTGTCCGCGAACAGCGGTCCGACGCGGTGGCCTTGGTGTGCCGGGCGGATGACGCCGTACCCGCGGACGCCGCCGTCGGGGCCGAGCAGCACCCGGGCGGTGTGGCCGTCGTCGGTGAGCCAGCGGGACACGAAGTCGGCGCGGGCGGCGGGGAAGCAGCCGCGGTCGTACGCCGCGATCGCCCGGTGGTGGTGCGGCTGCACCGCGAGGACGGCGGGGTCCGTCGCCGCACCGGCCGTGCGCGGACGGCCGGTGTGGCGGACGTTGCGGTAGGCCGGGGCGAACCCGGCACGCGCGTAGGTGGCTTGCTGCGCCGGAACCCCGTCGAGGCCGATCACCCGGCCCTCGGCGTGGGGCAGCGCGGCGTTCCAGGTGGCGAGGCCGAGGCCGGTGCCGCGGTGGTCGGGATGGACCAGGTAGTAGCCGAGGAAGGCGTACTCGGGGGAGTACACCACGACCGAGACGGCCGACACGACGCGGCCGTCCAGCCGGCCGACGAAGAAGCCGGCCGGATCGCTGGGGAGGAAGTGGGCCGCGTCGCCGTGGCCGGGGTTCCAGCCCTCGCCGGCGGTCCACGCCACGATCTCGTCCCACTCGGCAGCCGTCGCCTGGGTGACAGTGAGGTCGTCCCGCACGTTCCTCTCCTTCCGCCGGCATGGTGCCGGTCCGCCGGCGCGCTGCCGGTCCTCTGCCGGGCCGCTCCGCCTGGTCGTCCTGCTGGATCGTCCCGCTGGAACTCCCTGCTTGGCTACTGCCTGGTCCGGTGCGCCGGCGCGGTGACCGCCGCTCAGACCAGGTCCATCGCCGCGACCTCGTCGGGACCGCCGTAACTGACCGGTCCGTGGAAGGACTTGCGGGCCGTGGCGAACCACCACAGCGTCGCGATCACCAGGACCGCCGCGAGGGCGATCGGTGCGTAGTTGAACGTGCTCGCGGTGATCGGGGTGGCCTGCGGCAGCATGAACAGCACGTTGCTGGTGATGATCCACAGTACCGCGACGATGCCGACCGGCTTGCTCCAGCGGCCGAGGTGCCACGGGCCGGCGGCGAACTCGTCCTTCAGGCGCAGCCGCAGGAAGATCGGGATGCCGTAGGAGAGGAACAGGCCCACCACGTTGACGCTGACCACGGCGCTGAACGCGGTGTGCGACCACCAGCCCGGCAGCACCAGCACCAGCGAGGAGGCCGCGGCCAGCCAGACCGCCTTGACGGGCGTGCGGGTGCGCGGGGAGACGGAGTGCCACAGCCGCGAGCCGGGCATGGCACCGTCCCGCGAGAACGCGAAGATCATGCGGGTGTTGGAGGTCATGTTGGCCAGGCCGCAGAAGAGCATGGCGCCGATGATGATGACCAGGATCGCCTTGGACAGGCCCTGGCCGAGCGCGTCGATCAGGATCTGGACCGGCGGCGCGGACGACGTGACCTCGCTGCCGTAGTCACGGATCGAGTACACCAGCGCGACCATGAGGATCAGGCCGGTGATCGCCGAGTAGCCGATGGCGCGCACGATGCCCTTGGGGGCGTTGACGGTGGCCTGGACGGTCTCCTCGGACATGTGGAAGCTGCCGTCGAAGCCGGTGAAGGTCCAGCTCGTGACCAGCAGACCGAGCAGCCCGGCGTAGATCGCGCTGTGGAAGCCGGTGGTGTTGACGTAGTGGAAGGCGTAGCTCGCGTGCTGGTGGTGCGAGGGCACCGAGATCAGCGAGATCACGATCACCAGCAGGCCGATGATCAGCCACCACACGGAGATCCGGTTGATGAGGGCGACCAACCGCACGGTGTACGTGTTGAGCAGCGCGTGGACCAGCAGGATGGCCGCGGTGATCAGCACGGTCTTCTTGAGCGTGGGCGTGTAGTCCCACTGCATGGCTATGTACGACTGGATGAAGGTCGCGGCGGCGTAGTCGGTGGCGGCGGTGCCGGCCACCTGGCCGATGAAGTTGAGCCAGCCGGTGTACCAGGACCAGGCGCCGTTGTGCCGCTTGGCGAGCTTGCCCGCGGAGAAGTACAGCGCGCCGCTGGTCGGGTACGCCGAGGCGATCTCGCCCATGGCGGCCCCGACGAAGAGCACCATCACCGACACCCCGATCCAGCCGAAGATCAGGATGCGCGGGCCGCCGCCGGCCATTCCCATCCCGAACGCCGAGAAGATGCCGGAAATGATGTTGATGATGGTGAAAGAGATCGCGAAATTGTCGAATGCCCGGAATCGCCGGGTCAATTTCCGCGGGTAGCCCATCGCATGCAGCGTGGCGTCGTCGTCCAGGGCGATCGGTGCCGCCTGGTCCGTTCTCCTGTCGCGGCTGGTCACTGCTGGGTCAGACATGCGAACCGTCCATTCTGGTGGGATCTGGTCGACCGGTACCGGTATGGGCTCACGGACCGCCGGGCACGGTGAGGCCGCATGCCTCTCGGGCCTTCGTGAGCTGTTCCTCCGGGGCGCCGAACGCGCTCCAGGGCATGCGTGAGGCATACGGGCCCATCAACATGAAGGCCGCCCGCGCCTCGAACTCCTTGCGCGCCATGACCAGCGCGTGCGCGAGGTACGACAGATCCACCACCGGCGTGAACCGGTAACCGGCCACGTTCGGGAGCCACTTGTGGTAAATGCTCAACGCCGCGGTGCTCCACGGCGGTTGCTCCCACATCTTGTAGGCGAGTGGTGCCGACGGGTTGTAGTTCTCGACCAGGGCCACCAGAGGGAGCAGCGACAGCGGTGATCCGCTGGGGGCCCGTTGACTCAGGAAGGCGGCCACGTCCCAGACTTCGGACGCGCGACCGCCGTTGCGGGGGAAGTAGATGGACAGGAAGCGGTGGTGCGCTTCGCGGTTCCAGGGGTCGAGCCGCAGGATGTGGGACAGCAGCCGCCAGGGTCCGGGCGGCGCGGTCAGCAGGCCCTGTGGGGCCGGGTCGAACGACCGATGGAAGCGGGCCAGGGCGAGTTGGGCCACCCATGGGGTCGGGTCCTGCGGTGCGTGGCCGGCCGCCTGCTGGCAGGCGGCCAGGGCTATCCGGGACAGCGCGGTGGCGCGGTCGTCCTTGCTGTCCGCGGCGCGCAGGGCCCGCAGGACGGCGACCCGGGCCCACAGCAGCGCCGACTCGGCGCAGGGCTCCTCGGCGACCCAACGCTCCGTCAGGTCCGAGTCCCATGCCTCGGAGGCGAGCACCAGCGAGCGATGCGCGCGTAAGCCGAAGTCGTCCTGCGTCTCCCGCAGGGTTTCGGAGGCGCTCAGGTAGCGGCCCGCCTGCACATCCACGCAGGCGTCGGCCAACTGCCGGTCGTCGGCGGCGGAGTGCCAGATGTACCGTCCTTCGAAGGACGGGTGCCGCGGCTTCTTTCGTGGCTCGCGCTGGTGCCGGCTACTCACCGTGCATCCCCGTCCTCAGTCTCCATCGTCGGCGCGTGTGTCGGTCGCCAGTAGAAGCCGTCTCCCCGGTGGGGCGGGGGTGGTCACGGCTGTCAGAACGCGCCAAAACGGAAATTCCGCCCTGAGCCGCGCTTGGCCCGGGAATTACTCGGAGTTGACGGGGGCTGACTCTACGAGTGGGTTTCCCGGCGTGTCAAATACCTGCTAACGCCGTCTCACCCGCCACTCGCCTTTGTGTCTTTGATACTCCATGGATACCAAAACGTCCCTCCGAAACGGCGGAGGGACGGCGATCGTCACGACGATCCGCCGCCCCTCCTGGTGGCCCGTTCCGCCCTACCCGGCGGTTGGTCGAGGCGTCAGCACATTTTGTACGCGACCCGCGTCGAGTTGTACGAGCAGGTGTCGATCTTGGTGCCCTTGGAAGACCTGAGCGTGGCCGTGTCCTTGTCGTTGTTCCAGACGTACGCGGAACGACCCTGATACCGGTTGGCGGCCGTGTTGCTCCCCTTGCCGGTGTGTATGGTCACGGTTTTGTGAGCGCCAAGTGTGTAAGTGGTGAAGGTGTACTTGTGCTTCGACGCATCCGTTAGGGTCCAACCTTTCAGACTCGCCGACTTGCCGGTGGTGTTGGATATCTGCACGTACTCCGCGTTGAGGCTCGCGTTCGTCCGCCGGTCCACCCCCGGGCTGTTGTAGTAGATCTTGTGCAAGTGCACGGACCCGGCCGACGCGCTCGCCGGAGTCGGCACGAGCAGCGCCCCGGCGACGGCCGCACCGGCCACGGACCCGGCGGCGAGCATGCGAAAGCGATTCATGATGTCCCTGACGTCCCCTGATCGATCCCGGGTGCCCCCCTGGCGAACCCGGTAGGACAGTCAGAGTAAGGACGAACCCCCCGCACCGCCCGCCCGTTATCCAACCGGGACACAACGGCACCCACGTGCGGCCGTCAACCAGGCGCGCACCCAGCCGCGTTCATCCGTTCGTACGGTTTCGCCGTTCCCGTTCGAGCGGCGGCCCCAGCGCGGCACACTGGTCGCATGGCTGAGGGGGACGCGGTACGCGTACGGGGGCTTCGCAAGCGGTACGGCGACGTCATGGCGGTGGACGGGCTCGACCTGGACATCAGGGCGGGCGAGGTGTTCGGCATCCTCGGGCCCAACGGTGCCGGAAAGAGCACCACCGTGGAGATCCTCCAGGGCCACCGCTCCCGCGACGAGGGCGAGGTGACCGTCCTGGGCGCCGACCCCGCCACCGCCGACCGGGCCTGGAAGGCGCAGGTCGGCATCGTATGGCAGGACGAGTCGGCGGTGAGCGAACTGACCGTCGGTGAGACGGTCCGGCACTTCGCCCGCTACTACCCCTGCCCGCGCGACCCGGCGGAGGTGATCGCGCTGGTCGGGCTCGAAGCGAAGGCCGGCAGTCGTGTCAAAGCGCTCTCCGGCGGCCAGCGCCGCCGGCTCGACGTGGCCCTCGGCGTGATCAGCGACCCGAGGCTGCTGCTCCTCGACGAGCCCACCACCGGCTTCGACCCGGTGGCCCGGCGGCAGTTCTGGGAACTGATCCGCTCCCTCGCCGACGAGGGCACCACCATCATCCTCACCACGCACTACCTGGAGGAGGCCGAAGCCCTCGCCGACCGGCTCGCCGTGATCACCGCGGGCAAGGTCGTCGCCGAGGGCGCCCCCGGCACGCTGGCCGGCCGCGCCGACGCCCGCACGACCGTCCACTGGACCGGCCCCGACGGCATCTCGCACGCCGAGGAGACCGACACCCCGACCCGCGTCGTCACCGAACTCGCCCGCCGCTTCGACGGGGAGATACCCGGACTGCGGGTGACCCAGCCGACCCTTGAGGACGTCTACCTGCGACTCATCGGACAGGAGGCCCCGCGATGACCGCCGCGAATGCCCCGACTCCCGCGGGCCACCCCGATCCCGATCCCGAGCCCGCGTCCGGTGCCGGCCCCCGCGCCGGCCTCGGCACCGACCCAGGCGCAAGTCTCGGCACCGACCCCGGTCCCGCCGAGGGGCGAGGCGCGGGCGGCACCAGCCGGGGCGCCGGCCGTCGCGGCGGCCACGACGGCACCGCCACCGCACGGCTGCCCGGCGCCTGGCAACTCGGTCTGCACCGGGGCGCGATGGAGATCAAGCTCTTCTTCCGTCAGCGTGAGCAGGTCGTCTTCACCTTCGCCTTCCCGATCATCTTCCTCTTTCTCTTCGCCTCGATCTTCAGCGACAACATGAAGAACACGGGCACCAGCGCCTCCCAGTACTACGTCACCTCGATGATCGCCTCCGGCATCATGTCGACCAGCTTCCAGTCACTGGGCATCTCGATCGCGATCGAGCGGGACGAGAAGGTGTTGCGGCGGCTGCGCGGCACCCCGATGCCCCCGGCCGCGTACTTCCTCGGCAAGATCTGGCTGGTCTTGACCACTGGCATCCTCGAAACTGCGATCCTCCTCGTCTTCGGCACCACCGTGTACGGCGTGGACCTGCCCTCCACGCCCGTCAAGTGGCTGACGTTCGGCTGGGTGTTCGTCCTGGGCATCACCGGATGCGCGCTGCTCGGCATCGCGATCAGCAGCGTGCCGAAGTCCGGACGCAGCGCCACCTCCGTGGTGGTCCTGCCCTTCCTGGTGCTCCAGTTCATCTCCGGCGTCTACATCCTCATTGACACGATTCCGAACTGGATGCTCACTGTCGGCTCCTTCTTCCCGCTCAAGTGGCTCTGCCAGGGGCTGCGCGGGGTCTTCCTCCCGCAGGCGGCCGCGGCCCTCGAACCGGCGGGCGCCTGGGAGTTCGGCCGAACCGCCCTGGTCCTCGCCGCGTGGTGTGTCGGCGGCCTCCTGCTGTGCCTGTTCACCTTCCGCTGGAAGAACCGCAACGACGCGTGAGACGGCGTCTGACCCGAGGAGAACAGCGCGGCCTGTGGGTGAAGGAGCCCTCGGCGACGTCGAGCTCGGCCGGCCCGCGCGGGATCGCGGTGAGTGGGTGCCGGTGCCGGCGCTGGTGCCGGCGCCGGCGGGATGAAGAGGCCGTGGGGAGGCACATGGTCGTGTCCGTCCATGGCGCCGGCGCGTGGCCGTATTCGATCGCGCCCGCGGGAGAGATGCGGAACGCCTGCGGATCGGTGGACGCGGGCGGTTTGCAGTACTGACGGTGATTCGATTCCATAGCCATGGACATGGCATCCTCGCATTTCCTTGTTCGCGCGGTGAAAGGGGCCGACGCCGGTCCCGTCCCGAATAGGCTTGCTCCGGCCTCGTTTTCATCAACGCTACGACCTGCGGCGGGAGTCGTCATCCCCCCACGGGTGGAGTCCGGGTGGAGAAATTTCTCCACCCGGGAATCAACCCGGGGGTGGAGGACGCGGCGCCTTCATCGCCGTACATTTTCGAGCAGCGGGAAATCCCCGCCGGGTCGTCAATTCGCATATAAGCGGAAGGGACAGTCGCCGTGAGCCAGCTGCGAGGCTTTCTCCCCTGGATCGTGTTCGCCGTCGTGTCGAGTCTTGCCTGGCAGTGGGCGGCGCTTCTGGCGCTGGCCCTTGGCGTGCTCTCTCTGGTGAAGGACCGCAGGGCGGGAGTGACCGCGGACGCGCAGATATTGGAGTTCGGCACGGTTGCCTACTTCGGTGCGCTGACCGCGGTGGCCTTCGCCGACCCTCACTCGCCGCTGCGTGATGTCGCCGGCGGACTGTCCTCGGCGTGGCTGGCGCTGATAGCAGCAGTGACGCTTTTGGTGCGGCGGCCGTTCGTCCTGGGCATCGCCAAGCGGCATACCGCACCGGAGGTTTGGACCACTCCGCTCTTCCGGCGCACCTGCACGGTGCTCACCGGCGCCTGGACGATCGGTTTTACGCTCAGTGCCGTTGCCACCCTTGCCTGCGAGGCCGCCGGCTCCGGGACTCTGCCCCGGGTCATCGTCCAGGTCCTCGGCTTCGGCCTGCCCGCCGCGTTCACACGCTCCTACGTCAAGAAGGTCCGCGATCGTGCCCGCGGCTCTCACGGCTCCCACGTCCCGGCGATAGCCGTCGGCGGCGAGACGACGTTCAGTACCGTCCCGCCGGCCGGCCGGTGACGGCCCGGCGGCGGTGCGCTCGCGGTGGTCGTCGTCCCGGCACGCCGACGCGCCCCGCCGGGGGCGGGGCGCGTCAGTGCGCGGTGCGCGGGTGGAGCAGGGTCCGGGTCAGCAGGAGAGGTTGCTGCCCGCGGGGACGCCGAGGATGGAGGTGAAGTTCTCGTAGGCGTTGACGCGGTCCTGGACCTCGGCGGGGTTGCCGCCGTTGCACTCGATGCTGCCGTTGATGCTGCGGATGGTCTCGCCGAAGCCGGCGCCGTTGACCATGGCGTCGTGCGGGGTCATGGTGCCCGGTCCGGTCTGGGTGTCCCAGTACCAAAGTCCGGTCTTCCAGGAGATGGCGGGATCGGTCTCGACGAGGCTAGGGTTGTCCAGGAGGTCGACGCCGAGCGCGTCGCCCGCGGCCTTGTAGTTGAAGTTCCAGCTGAGCTGGATGGGGCCGCGCCCGTAGTACGAGTAGGTGCCGGCAGGGCAGCCGTAGGGCTCAGAGGCGCAGTAGTTGCCGGACTTGTCGATCTCGGTGACGTAGACGAGGCCGCCGGTCTCGTGGCTGACGTTGGCGAGGAAGGCCGCGGCCTCCTGCTTCTGGACGGTGTCGCTGCCGGTGGTGGCGAAGCCCGGGTAGGCGCTGAGGGCGGCGGTCAGGCCGGCGTAGGTGTAGAAGGAGTTCCGGTTCGGGAACATCTGGTTGAACTGCGCCTCGCTGACCACGAATGCGCCGTTGGTCGGGGGCGTGGTGCCGCCACCGCCGGAGCAGCTGTACGGGCTCCAGTACCAGGTGCTGATGGTCGGGTCGTAGCCCGGATTGTCGTGAGTGGCGATGTAGTCACTGCCGTTGGTGTACTGCACGATGTCGCCGGTGACGTAGTTCTGGCCCGCGACCCAGGCGGGGTAGCTGCAACTGTCGTTGCCGCCGGTCGAGCCGCCGGTGCCACCGCCCGAGTTGCCGCAGGCGCCCTGGTCGGCCCAGACGTCGGCGGAACCGGGGGTCTCGCCCTGGGTCCACCACTTCGCCGACCAGTTGTGCGCGTTGTAAGAGGCGGTCTGGCCGCCCGTGTAGACAGAGGAGGAACTCCAGGCGGCGGCGCAGTCCGTGGCTGAAGCGGAGGATGCGAAGGGGACCATGACCGCCAGGCCGACCGCGACCGCGAGCGCGGTGAGGAAGGCGATGAAGCGTTGTCTCGACACGTGCCACTCCTTGTGGGGGTGCGAAGTGGGACCGGAGTCAGCACTCAAACGGAAATGGTCTGAACCTGTCAATAGTCCAGACCAATTCTGAGGGGTCGACGGGAGGCCCAACGGGGCGGATTCGGCCCGGTGTTCACTCATGGGCGCCCGGTGCTGCCCGTGGGGGAGTCCTATTCGGCGGGTGAGGGGAGTGGAAGGGGGCGTGGTGGTACCGGGGTCGCCACGACGAGGGATGTGGTGGTCTGGCCGTAGAGGAGGAACTCGTCGAGGACGGCTTCGAGGCCGTCGATGGTCGCCGTGTGGATCTTCAGCAGCAGGCAGTCCTCGCCGGTGAGCCGGTGGCATTCGCTGACCTGTTCGTGGTCGGTCGCGAGGGCCATCAGGTTGGGCAGTTGTCCGGGGCCGGGCCGTACCCGTACCAGGGCGGTGACGGGCAGGCCGAGTGCGGACGGGTCGACGGCCATGCGGAAGCCGGTGATGATGCCGTCCTCCTCCAGCCGGCGCACCCGGTCGGTGACGGCGGGTGCCGACATGCAGACGATGCGGGCGAGGGCGGACATGGACAGGCGTGGGTTGCGGTGGAGTTCGGCGAGGAGTCTGACGTTCATCTCGTCCAGGGCCGAGTGTGGCTCGCCAAAGGAAATCCGCCTCTTCTTCTTGGATTTTCCAGGCGCATTCGCTCCTTGGGCTTCAATATCGGCTTCAACGGAAGCCCGGTGCAGAGGAGAATAGCCGGGCGGTCAAGGTCGTAAACAGCGAATACGACGCCATTTCGGCGGGACAAGGGGAAGCATGCGGTATTCGCGCGTCGGGTCGTCCGGCCTGGTCGTGTCGCGGGTCGGGCTGGGGATGATGAGTTACGGCGACACCTCGCGCCGCGCCTGGCACCTGGACGCCGACGCGGCACTGCCCCTGGTGCGGGCGGCGGCGGAGGCGGGCGTGACGTTCTTCGACACCGCGGACATGTACGACCAGGGCGCGAGTGAGGAGGTCACCGGCACTCTGCTGCGCGAGGTCTTCGGCTCCCGCGACGACTATGTGCTCGCCACGAAGGTGTACTTCCCGACGGGCGACGCGCCTACCTCGCGGGGCCTGTCCCGCAAGCACCTGCACGCCGCGGTGGACGCGTCGTTGCGCCGGCTGGGCACCGACCACATCGACCTGTACCAAATTCACCGATGGGACGACGCGACCCCGATCGAGGAGACGATGTGCACCCTCGACGAACTCGTGCGGGCGGGAAAGATCCGATATCCGGGGGCATCCAGCATGTACGCGTGGCAGTTCGCCAAGGCGCAGTACACCGCCCGCGCCCACGGCTGGAGCGGATTCGTGTCGATGCAGAACCTCTACAACCTCGCCTACCGCGAGGAGGAGCGGGAGATGATCCCGCTCTGCCGCGACCTCGGCGTCGGCGTGCTGCCGTACAGCCCGCTCGCCCGCGGGTTCCTGACCGGCAGCCGCACCCGTGGCGGCGGACGCAGCACGGTCCGGGGCCGCAGCGACCCGCTGGCCGAAGAGCACTACACGGACGACGACTTCACCGTGGTGGACACGGTGGCGGAGGTCGCGCGGGAGCGCGGGGTGCCGCCGGCGCAGGTCGCGCTGGCGTGGCTGCAGGGGCGGCCGGGGGTCGTCTCGCCGATCGTCGGGGTGACCCGGCCCGCGCATCTGGACGACGCGGTCGCCGCCGTCGAGTTGGAGCTGGACGACGCAGAGGTACGGAGGTTGGAGGCTCCGTACCGCCCGCACCCGGTGCTGGGGCACGGGTGACCGTCGGACGGTGGAGCCCTGCGCCGAGCGCCCTCCGGGTCGGCTCGCGGCTGACGGGTGTCCCCACCGGCGCGCCGCCCGCGGTGTTCATCCTGTGCAGCGCGGTCTTCCCCTACCTCGGACCGTCGCTGGCGGTCCTGCTCTTCTCGCGCGTCGGGGTCCTGGGTGTCGCGTGGCTGAGGATCGCGGGCGCGGCCGCGGTGTTCCTGCTCTGGCGGCGTCCGCTGCGGGTGCTCCGGCAGGCGGCCCCGGCCCGCCGCAGGCTGTTCGTGGCGCTCGGCGTGCTGCTCGCCGCGATGAACGCGATGTTCTATCTGGCCGTCGACCGGCTGCCGTTGTCGACGGTGGGGGCGATCGAGTTCCTCGGGGTGGTCGTCCTGGCCCTCGTCGGGACCCGCAGCGGCCGCAACCTCGCCGCGCTCGCCCTGGCCGTCGGTGGGGTGGCGGTTCTCACCGGTGTACGCCTGGCCGGTGAGCCCCTCGGGTTCGGCGATGCCGGCACCGCCTTCGTTCACCTGCTGTGGCTGCTGTGGCTGCTGTGGCTGCTGTGGCTGCTGTGGGGGATCGGGGTGGGAGTCTGCTCCTCCGTCATTCCCTACGCCAGCGATCAGTTGGCCATGGCCCGGCTGCCGCGGTCTGTCTTCGCCTTCCTGCTGGCGCTGCTGCCCGCGTCGTCCACCGTGATCGGGCTGGTCGTGCTTGGCCAGATACCCACCTGGCGCGACATCATCGGTGTGGCCGCGGTGATCGCCGGTGTTGCGATTCGCCAGGAGCGGCCGGACACGTCATGACCAGGGCCGGGGCCGGGCCGAAGCCGGTTCAGGTCTCGCCGGGGCGCGGTCTCCCGCGGTCAGGGCCCGGTAGGTCGCGCAGACAGGAGCAGCATGCAGACCACGCAGCGCGCGCAGGAGGAGGACGGGTGGCCGGACATCCCCGGCGACACCGCACTCACCATCAAGGTTCCCGAGGCGGACCCGCTGGTCCGGGTCGGGTTCCCCGCGCATGTGACCGTGCTCTACCCGTTCCTGCACGAGAGCCGCATCGACGCGCGAGTCCACCGTGAACTGGCCGAACTGTTCGCCGGGCACGACGCGTTCACCCTGACGTTCGGCGAGTTCGGCCGCTATCCCGGCGTGCTCTACCTCGACCCGTGGCCGCACGACCCGGTGGTCGCGCTGACCAAGGACCTCACGCGGCGCTGGCCCGAAGCGCTGCCGTACCGGGGGATCTTCGGTCCGGGGCCCGGCCCGCACCTGACGGTCGCGGTCAGCGACAACCCCGCGGACTCCGGCGCCGCGCACGACGCGTGCGAGGCCGAACTCGCCGCGTCCCTGCCGCTGACCAGCCACGTCCGCGGGGTCCACCTGATCGTCTGGGACGGCACACGCTGGCGGGACCGTACCGCGTACGACCTTGGGAAGCCGGTCAGCTGTCGCGCTTGATCCAGTCGCTGCCGCCGTTGGGGTAGTCGTAGCCGGGGCGGTCGACGTCTGCGCTGGTGTGGAAGGGAGTGCCCTTGTCGTTGATGCTGATCGTGCCGCTGCGGGTGCCGCTGGACCAGTCCAGGCTCAGGTCCCAGCGGACGTCGTGCGCCTTGGTGTGCGCGGTGACGTAGAAGACCTCCGGGTCGGACTCGCTGACCTTGTAGGGGAAGTTGCGCTGACCGTTCAGGACCGTGGCCGTGGGGCTGCCGTTGTCGAGGTCGATGTCGAAGGTCTTGACGTCCACGCCGCCACCGCAGCCGACCCCCATCGAGTAGTCGTTCCAGGCGAGCGGGGCGCCGCTGCTGATGGCGCGTACGTGCAGCGCTTGTAGGACGACGGTGTCCGAGCCGGTGCCCTGGATGGTGAGGGCGATCCGCTGCTCGCCCGAGGAGACCCCGCCGTACGCCGCGGCCCAGCGCGGCGCGTCCTGCTCGTTCCCGGGCGGGCCGACCTGCGCGGGTGCGCTGTCGACGAGGAAGTGCTGGCGGCACGGATCGTCGAAGGCGTAGGGGCGGACACCGACGGTGAGCGGGGTGCCCTTGCTGCTGCTCCCGGTGGGCGTCGACTTCGCGCCCTGGGTGGTCACGCCCTGCGGGGCACCGGACGTGCTGCTGCTCGCGGGGGCCGACGGCGACGCGGAGCGGGTGTGCCGCGACCCGGTCGGCGACGGGGTGGTGGACGGCGCCTTCGCGTCGGCCGTGTCGCTGCTCGCGGTGGCGCCGACGGCCTGCTGGTCACGGCCGTTGTCGCCGGCCCGGTCCCATGGGTGCGCCACGAGCGCCGTCGTCGCGAGCACAGCGGCCGCCGCGGCGGAGGCGATCAGCGCGTTGCGGCGCCGCCGCGGCGACGAGGGGCCACGCGGCAGCCGCACGACGACCTGGCCGTCCGGCTCGTCCGGTCCGCCATCCGCGTCCTGCGCGGGTCCCGCTGTCAGTCCCGGTGCGGGCGACGGTCCGGGGGAGGAGGCGGGAAGCGCCGCGGTACGGTCCGACTCGGCCGCTGATCCGGTGCCCGCCGTCTGCGGCGCGCCCGCCTCGGCCGCGGGATCGGCCCAACCGGCGCCCTGAGCTGAATCCGGGGTCGGGGTCGGGGCAGGTGCGGGGGCGGGGGCCCACGCCGAGTCCGCGGCCGGACCGGCTGCCGCGCCCGCCGCCGCGCCCGCGACCGTACCCGCGCCGGCGTCACCCGAAGCCGCCGCCTCCGCCCGCGTCGCCGCCGCCTGGTCCCCCCTGACCCTGCGCGCCTCGTCCGCCAGCACCCAGCGCCGATGCAGCTCCACGAGTTCCTGCGGGGTCGCCCGGCACGCGCGTGCGAGGCGTTCCACCGGCGCGTACTCGTTCGGGACCGCGGTCCCGTTGCAGTAGCGGTGCAGCGTCGACGTGCTCATGTGCAGTCGCTTGGCCAGCCCCCCGTAGCTCAGTCCCGAGCGGTCCTTGAGCTCGCGCAGAAGCGTCGCGAACTGGTCCGTCTCCCTGGCTCCTGCCGCACCCGACACCCGTGCCTCCATTTCGCAGTGTCCCGTTCCGGCGTTCCAGGGGCACCGTGTTCCCCCTGCTCAGAGCGGCGTTCTGCGTTCCAGTGTCCCCAACTGTCCGCCGTGCGTGGCGGTTGGGACGGATCTCCCCACAAGCTCCCCTCATCCAAGCACTCCGACCACCAGAACCGCGAAAGAGGTACGACCTCATGTCCATCATCCGAAACACCCGTAGCCGTCTCCTCGGTGCCGCCGCGACCGTCGTGCTTGGCGCGCTCTCCCTGACCGCGTGCGGTGACGACGGATCGGGCAGCAGGAATGAGGGTGCTTCGACGGCCGACGTCTCGGCGACCCTGGCGCCTTCGGCGGGTGTCACCTCGGCGGGCGCTTCCTCGGCGGCGGGTTCCACGGCCGCGGGTTCCGCTGACGGCGTGTCCGCGCCGGCCACCACGGCGCCGTCCGGGATCAAGCCGTCGGCGGGGGCCGGTGCCACCCGGCCGGCGGCGAAGGGTGTTCCCACCAAGGTCCCGGCCGCCTCGGGGAAGCCGGTCACGTGCCAGGGCTCCGACACGAAGGTGGTGGCGGCCCCGTTGAACCGTCCGGTGAACCACATGCTGCTCACGGTCACCAACACCGGCAGCAAGACCTGCTACCTCTACAACTACCCGGAGCTGCGGTTCACCGGCGCGCAGGCGGTGCCGCCGGTGATCAAGGACTCCGTGCCGCAGGCCGTGGTCACCCTGGAGCCGGGCCAGTCCGGCTATGCCTCGGTCGCCTTGTCCGCGAGTGACGGCAGCGGCACGAACGGCCGCACCGTGAAGAGCCTGGAGGTCTACTTCTCCGGTCGCTCCGGCGTCGGCAGCGTCGGCACCGCCGCCCACCCCCCGCTGCCCGCCAAGGGCGTCTACATCGACGACTCCCTCGCCACCACCTACTGGCAGCAGACGATGGACCTCGCCCTGGCCTGGTGACCCCGGCGAACGGCCGGCAGTGAAAGCCGAACGCCGAACGCCGAACGCCGAAAGCCGAGAACCGAGAGCCGACCGCCGACAACGGCCCGGGCCCGTCGCGGGCCCACGGACCGATCCCTTCCGCCCGTACAACTGTTCCCCGGGCCGGTGAGTCCTACGTCGCGGGAGTTCACCGGAACATCATCCGGTCGTCGCATCATCGTTGAACGGAGCCCGAATGTCTCAACGTATCCCCCGTCGTGCCCACCGGCTGGCGCTGGCGGCTGCCGTGGCCGTGGTCAGCGCGGTGGTCGCACCGGCGGCGGTGGCCCAAGCCGCCCCCGGCGGCACCGCGCACGCGGCCACCGCGGGGGCCAAAGCCACCCAGAAGGCGCAGGTCGTCGACTTCAACGGGGACGGCCACGCCGACATGGCGGTCGGTTCGCCGTACGGGACCGCCAGCGGCAAGTCCGAGGCCGGCTACGTGTCGGTGGTGTACGGCGCGGCCGGCGGCGTCGACCAGGCGAAGCACTACCTGTTCGCGCAGGACAGCCCCGGAATCCCCGGCGGCTCCGAGGCACTTGACCGGTTCGGGTCCACGGTGGTGCCGGTGGACCTCAACGGTGACGGCTACACCGACCTCGTGGTCGGCGCCTCCGGGGAGGACATCGGCACCGACGCGTCCGGTGTCGACGCGGGCATGCTGACCGTGTTGTGGGGCAGCGCGTCCGGTCTGGGCAACGCCACCGCCATCGACACCGGCGCCACCGCGCACGCGGGGGTCGGCGCCTTCCTCCAGGCCGGCGACTTCAACGGCGACGGAAAACAGGAACTGGTCACCTCCTACGGCAGCCAGACCCTGCGGACGCTGTCCGGGATCGGCACGGACGGCAAGGTCGCCTCGGTCTCCGACCTCAACCTGTGGGATATGGAGGGCGGCGACACGGTGACCCTGCACAGCATCGCGGCGGGCGACATCAACGGCGACGGCACCACCGACCTCGTGGCCCTGGTCACCGACACGGACGAGCCCGACTCCTACCGCGGCTACCTGCTGCTGGGCGGCGCGAACGGTTTCACCTACACCGGATACGCCAAGCAGACCAGCGGGATGCGGGTGCCCGGCCAGAGCGTGGCGATCGGCGACGTGAACGGCGACGGCTACGGGGACATCGTCTTCGGCCACAGCACCGACTACTACGACAGCGACGAGGACCTGCCGGTCAAGGGCGGCGCCGTCACGATCGTCTACGGCGGCGCCCACGGTCAGAGCACCACCCTCCCGCCGGTGTGGATCAACCAGGACACCCCGGGCGTCCCGGGCGTCGGCGAGACCGGCGACGCGATGGGCGCATCCGTGGCGGTCGGTGACGTCAACGGCGACGGGTACGCCGACGTCGTCGCGGGCGTGCCCGGTGAGGACTACGACGGGCTGACCAACGCGGGCTCGTTCCTTCTCCTGCTCGGCTCCTCGAAGGGTGTCACCGGGACCGGCTCCCAGGTCTTCACGCAGAACTCCGACGGCGTACCCGGCGCTTCCGAGAGCGGCGACAAGTTCGGCGCCGTGGTCGGCGCGCTCCCGGCGACGCCCTCCGACCCGGCGCAGGTGGTGATCGGCGACCCGGACGAGAACGCCGGCACCGGCGCGGTCTGGGTGCTGCACGGCACCACCACCGGTCTGACCGGCACCGGCACCGCCAACTTCGGCTCCTCCACCATGGGCACCAGCGGGGTCGGCGCCTACTTCGGCGAGGAACTCAGCACCACCCCGGCCGACGTGGACATCAACGAGGGCGTCTGAACCCTCGCCCCGTCAACGGCCGGCCGTTGACCGTCAACGGTCGCCTGCCAACGGCCGGCCGTCGTGCGCCCGCCCCGACTGACGGGCGGGCGCACGCACGTTCCCGGCTGCGCCAATCCGGGCCACACCAAATCCGGGCCACGCCAATCCGGGCCACACCAATCCGGGCTACGCACCCTCCGCCGTGGACGTACGGTCCACGGCGGCGGTGTCACCCCAGCCCTGTTCGAGCGCGTCACGCAGCGCCGTGACCCGCCGCTTCCCGATCCGCTGCGCCAACTCCGCCTCCAGATCGTCGAGTACCTCCAGCGCCTGCCGGCGGCGGGTGAGACCTTCCGGCGTGAGCACGACGAGTTTCGACCGTCCCGAGCGGGGGTTCGGCACCACCTGGAGCAGCCCGAGGGCAGCGAGTTGGTGGACCATCTGGTGGGCCGCCGGGGGACTCACACCCATCTGCCGGGCCAGGTCGGACATCGGCATGCCGTCCGGATCGAGCTGGCTCAGCAGCGTCGCGTGCGCCGGACTCACCCCGCCGGCGCCGTCCTCAAGGTGCGCGGTCACGGCCGTACGGAACCAGTTGTGCGCCCGCCACAGCAGCTTGGCGAGCGGTTCCTGGGTCGAATTGTCTTCGCTGGGCACCGTGTTACCGTAGCACCGAGAACCATTAAGCTGCTTAATGGTTTACGCGGTGCCCGCCGCCCTTCCGCCGACGGCACCGCCGATCCGTGACTCAAGCGGAACGGATGGATGAGAGGCGCTCCGATGAAGCTGATCGCCCTGGAGGAAGCGTTCTGGTACGACGAGCTGCAGACCAAGGGCTCGCCGGTCGGCCATATCCCCCTGAAGCCCGAAGTGCTCGCGAACGTAGGGCGGTTGCTGCCCGACTTCACCGAGTTCAGGCTCGCGGACATGGACCGGAACGGCGTCGACCTGCAGGTGCTCTCGCTGACCGCCCCCGGTGTCCAGATGCAGCCGGACCCGCGGATCGCGGTGGCCGACGCCCGCATGGCCAACGATTTCCTCGCCACCGTCGTCGCCGAGCACCCGGGCCGGTTCCAGGGCCTGGCCGCCGTCCCGTTGCAGGACCCGAAGCGGGCCGCGGCCGAACTGCGCCGCGCCATCGGGGAACTCGGCCTGTGCGGCGCCCTCGTCAACGACCACACCCTCGGCCACTACCTGGACGAGCCGCAGTACGCGCCGTTCTGGGAGACCTTGCAGGACCTCGGCGTCCCGCTCTACATCCACCCGAACCCGGTGCCGTCCGACCACTGGAACGTCGTCAAGGGGTACCCGGGGCTGGAGCACGCGACGTGGGGCTGGAACCACAGCACGGGCGGGCACGCACTGCGGCTGGTCTTCGGCGGCGTCTTCGACCGGTTCCCCGGCGCCCGGATCATCCTGGGGCACATGGGCGAGTTCCTGCCCGCGCAGCTCTACCGCGTCGACGCCCGCTACCGCGATCTCGACCCCGAAGTGCAGCGGCCGCTGAAGAAGGCGCCCTCGGAGTACTTCGGAACGAACATCGCGATCACCACCTCCGGCGTGTTCTCGCACGCGGCGCTGGTCGACGCGATCCAGACCATCGGCGTCGACAACGTGATGTTCTCGATCGACTACCCGTTCGAGCCGACCGCGACGGCGGCCGAGTTCATGCGCACCGCGCCCCTGGCCCCACCGGACAAGGCCAAGGTCGCGCACGCGAACGCCGAGCGCATCCTGCGGCTCACCTAGGTGTATTGACCCGTTTCGTTTGGATCATCGGGCGGACCAGATGAGGATGCCTGCGAGGTGGAGTCCGGCAAGGTGGATGGTCGCGGTCTTGCCGTAGGTGGTGGCGAGGCCGTGCCATTGCTTCAGCTGTGCTCGCGGATGGCGCGTGAGGCGTAGGCCTTGTCGGCCGGGACCACATCGGGCCGGGTGCGGGGCCGCCCCCGCGGCCATGAATGCGCGGCCGCACAGCCCGCGCCCTGTCCGCGCGATCCGTACGCGAACGCACCTCGTACTGCGGCGACTTGACGGCGAGCGGGGGGCATGGGTCGAACCGGTCCTCACGGCATGGACGGGCCGCCGTCACCCGGCCGGCGGGCACGGCGGCCGATCAGGCGGGGCAGGAGGGGGCCCGGGTCATACCCCCAGGTCCTCCGTCACGGGCAGGCACTCGGCGAGCAGGTCGACGACGTCGCGCCAGGCGCGCCGCGCGTGCTGCGGGTGGTAGCCGACGCCGGGGACCGCGGGGTGGTCGACCGGCGGGTGGTGGAAGGCGTGCAAGGCGCCGCCGTAGACCGCGAGGCGCCAGTCGACGCCCGCGGCCTGCATCTCGGCGGTGAACGCGTCCCGTTGCGCGGGCGCCATGATCGGGTCTTCCGATCCGACCCCGGCCCACACCGGGCAGCGAATGCGCGCTGCCTCGCCCGGTCGGCCCGTGATGGTTGCGTTGACCGTCCCGATCGCGCGCAGGTCGACGCCGTCGCGCCCGAGTTCCAGCGCGATGGCGCCCCCGGTGCCGTAGCCGACGGCGGCTATCCGGTCGGGGTCGGTCCGCGGTTCGGCGCGCAGCACGTCGAGCGCCGCGTGGCCGATGCCCCGCATCCGGTCGGGGTCGGCGAGCAGCGGCATGCAACGGGCCAGCATCTCCTCGGGGTCGCCCAGATAGCGCCCGCCGTGGAGGTCGAAGGCCAGCGCGACGTATCCCAGTTCGGCGAGCGCGTCGGCCCTGCGGCGCTCGACGTCGCTGAGCCCCATGCCCTCCGGTCCGAGCAGCACCGCGGGCCGGCGGTCGACACCGGCCGGGAGCGCGAGGTGCCCGATCATCGTCAGACCGTCGGCCGGGTACTCGACGGTGCGGGTCGTCATCGTTGTCATGAGTCCGGACTGTAGTGATCGTCGAGCCCGGTCGGGCCGGGGTTCACCGCCGGCAGAACAGCCCGGGTCTCCCTCTGACGAAAGGCGGCGAGGGCCCACCAGAACCGTTGCGAACCCGTCGATGCCTTCGTTCCGGCTCGGCCGGCGTGGTCAAGGCGGCAGGCGGCACTGCTCGTTGGGGTGAAGCAGACCCGCACCGCTGGCTACCCAAAGGAGTCATCGGCCACTGTGAGTAGCGATCCGATCGGGTTCGTCGAGGAGGCTCTCCCATGATTGCTCTCAAGAAGTCGCAGGTCATCGCGGTGACGGTGGTGGCCGTGTCCGCGCTCACCGCCGGAGCCGTCGCGGCCGCGCCGCCGGACAGGGCACCGGGCAAGGCACCGAACAAGGCGCCGGCGGCCGTGCCCGTCGCCGTCGCCCCCTACGCGCGGGCCGCGGCCGTCGTCGCCGCGGACGGCACGCTGGTGCGGGCGAAGGCCGTCTCCTCGGTCAAACGGGTGGCGCTCGGCGAATACTGCGTGAAGGTCTCCGCGTCGGGCTTCGACGTCAGGACCGCGGTGTCGGAGGTCTCGGTGAACCTCAGCGGCGGCAAGCGCGTGTTCATCGAGGTCGCCCGCTCCACTCAGCCCCTGTGCGGGAACAACGCCACCACTGTTCTGGTCCAGACGTCCTCCGCGACCGCCCGGCTCAACGCCGGCTTCACCCTGGCCGTCCTCTGACCCCTCACCGCCGGCCCGCGGCAACCGCGTGAACTCCGATCGCCGCGGGCCCCCTCCCGGTCCCCCGGCAGCCGGCCACCCCCGCCGGCCACCGGAACCTCCTTTCGCGAAGGACACCTTCATGACCATTCCCGCCCTCGACCACGCGGCCGGCGGCTACTCGCTGCCCCACGCCTACTGGATGGCCCGCGCAGCCGCGCTGGCCACCTTGGACCAGGACGGCCTCCAGGCCCAGGCGTCCGCCTGGGGCTTCGACCGGGTCCGGTACTTCGAGTCCACGCATCGGATGCCGTTCCCCATCGAGGACACCCAGGCCTACGTCATGGCCGACGATCAGATGATCATCGTGGGGTTCCGCGGCACCGAGGTCGCCAAGATCCGCGACTGGCTCACCGACGTCGACACCCCGCCGGTCCCCGGGCCCGCCGACACCGGCTTCGTCCACTACGGCTTCCACCAGGCCCTGCAGTCGGTCTACCCGCAGATCCGCGACACCGTCGTCGACTTCCGCGACCACGGCCAGAGCCTGTGGTTCACCGGCCACAGCCTCGGCGCGGCCCTGGCCATGCTGGCCGGCGCCCGCCTGTACCTGGAACAGCCCAGGCTGCTCGCACACGGCATCTACACCTTCGGCCAGCCCCGCACCTGCGAACGCCTCCTGGCCGCGGCACACAACAAGGCCTTCGCCGACCGCTGCTACCGCTTCGTCAACAACAACGACATCGTCCCCCACCTCCCACCGGAGCCCGCCTACACCCACGTCGACGCCCTGCGCTACTTCGACGCCGACGGCCGCCTGCACCACGCCATGCCACTGCTCGCCACGCTCCAAGACCGCGCCAAAGGCGTGGCCATCGACCTGCTCGCCCCCGAAACCGACGCCATCAAGGACCACCACCTGCCCAACTACATCGCCGCGCTCGAGAAGAACATCACCGCGACGCCCTGACCCCACCGCCGTCGCCCAGCCGCCCGGCCCTTCGGGCGGGAGCGACGGCCCCCGGAGCCAGGGGGCTTCGTGGCCACCGAGGTTCACGTGGACGACGTTGCCCTCGACAAGCCATGAACCGTCGCAGACCGGCGCCGCGGCCGTGGTGGCAGAACCGGGCATCTCCGCACCCCGTCACGCTACTTGCGGGGAACGGGCCGTCACGGGCCGGTGCGGGTCCCCGCGGGAGGCATGGCGGCCCAGCGCCGTTCGGCTCGCCGTGAGACGGCGGGCATGGCCAGTGCCGCGACGGCGAAGATGGCGGCCAGCGTGCACCAGCCGGCCGCGCCGTGCGGGAGGACCAGAGCGGTGACCACGAAAGGGCCCAGTGCCTGGGTGACGGAGACGCCGGTTTGGAAGACGCCTTGGTAGGCGCCTTGGGCGTGGTCGGGGGCCAGGGCGTAGCCGAGGGTCCAGCTGCCCGCCTGGGAGGTGACCTCGCCGAGGGTGAGCAGCAGGACGGCGGTCAGCAGGATCGCGGTGGCCGCGGTGGGGTTGTGGTGGGCGGCGGTGGCGGCGGTGGCGCAGGCGAGCGCGGTGAGCAGGCCGCCCGTGCGGAAGGAGCGGGCGGCCGTGGGCAGGTCGCCGGTGTGGCGGGTGGCGCGGACCTGGAGTGCGACGACCAGGGTGGTGTTGAGGACCAGCAGCGTGCCGACCAGGGGCCGAGGGGCGTGGGTGTAGTTGACCAGCCAGAGCGGCAGGGCGACTTCCAGCACGACGTAGAGCATGTTGACGATCGCGTTGAGGGCGGTGACGGCGAGGTAGGGGCCGTCGCGCAGTGCGCTTGCCGGGCGCTTGCCGCGGTGTTCGTCGTCGGCCGCCGCGGGGGCGGGGGCGAGGTGGGCCTGGGCGGGGACGGTGCGCAGGGGGATGAGTGCCAGGAGGAAGGTGGCCGCGTTGATCATGATCGCGGCCTGGTAGGCGCCGGTGTGGCCGAGGGCGACGACGGTGGTCCCGAGCGCGGCTCCGGCGCCGATGCCCACGTTGTTGACCGCGCGGAGCAGGCCCAGCGCGGGGGTCCGGGTGGTGGCGGGCAGGCTGTGCGCGTAAAGGGTGCTGCGGACCGTGCTGTTGGCCCGGCTGCCGGCGGTCACGGTGCAGGCCAGCAGGAGGAAGGCGGGGTAGCTGCGGGCGACGGCGAAGCCCGCCATCGCGACCGCCTGCGCCAGGTGCAGGGCGACGAGGGCGGGCTTGGCACCGTACCGGTCGGCCGCGCGGCCGGCGGGGAAGGAGGCGAGGATGCCGCACAGGCCGGCCACCGTCAGGGCCAGGCCCACCTTGGAGGCGGAGTAGCCCAGACCGTGGGTGAACCAGAGCGTGCTGACGGTCAGGAACAGGCCGTTGCCGAGCGCGTTGATCACGAGCAGGACGGCGAGCGCCCGCACGACGGGGTCCGTCCGGGGAGAGGAACCACCCGGCGCGGGCGGCAGTGAGGCGGGCGACGGGCGTCCGGTGGCGCCGGGGGTACGGGCGTCGGACGGCGGTGCGGTGGTCATGCGCGCCAGCCAATCCGCCGTGCGCGAGGGGCAGAAGGAGTTAAGACTGGGGCTTAATGATTCGCTTCCGACTGGAGACCGCCGATCTCGCGGCTACCTCCTTCGCCTACTCTCCGCTCCAGGAGACCGTCCTGAGCCTGCGGCTGTGGGCCGGACACGCTGCTCGCCTGCCACAACTGCGCGGCCTGCGCGAAGCGATGCGCCCGGCCTTCGGCCGGCTCGACCAGGAACTGCTGACCTCGCTGGTCGCACGCCGCCGCTACTGGGTGCCCGACCTGCTCACCCCCCGTCCCCACACCCCGGCCCCCGACATCCGCGCCGAGCTCACCGCCCTGCGCCGCACCGACCCGCTCCTGCTCGGACCCGACCTGGAACGCACCTTCCTGCCCCTGGGTGAACCCCTTCCGCCGCCACTGGCCGCCGGGCTGCTGGACCCGGCCCGTCTCCTGACCCGGATCGCCGACGAGCTGGAGGCCTACTGGAACGCCTGCCTGCTCCCCCATTGGCCACGCATCCGCTCCATCCTGGAGAGCGACCTCGCCCACCGGGCCCGCATCCTGGCCGAACACGGTGCAGCACACCTGTTCACTGACATCCACGACCGCCTGACCTGGACCGACGGCATCCTGAGCGTCCAACGCGGCGGCCGCCGGAGCGACGATCTCGCGGACATCCCCATCGACGGCCGACGCCTGCTGCTCACACCCAGCTGCTTCGTCGACGGCGTCTCGACCATGCTCAGCCTCGACGCCCCGCCCCACATCGTCTACACCGCACGCGGCCTGGCCCTCCTCGGCGAGAACCCCGCCCCCTCCGCGCCCCGGCCACTGGAGTCGCTCCTGGGCCGCCCACGCGCCCGGCTCCTCGCCCTGCTCGCCGAACCCGCCACCACCACCGAACTCGCCCACCGGCTCGGCGTCACCCCCTCCGCGGTCAGCCAGCACCTGTCCGTGCTCGCCGCTTCCCACCTGGTCGAACGCACCCGCCACGGACGCCGGGTCCTGTACCGGCAGAGCGCCCTCGGCGCAGCCCTCCACAACCCCCAGGACACGTAAGCCGACCCGACCGCCGCGGTGTACGCCCGAGGCCGGTCATCACTTCGCCGGAGCAGGAGAACGGTACGGCCGGGCGGGTCCCCTCGGGGGAGCCGCACACTTCCGAGGGACTTTCCGACGTACAGGCCCGGAAGGCTCCGACAGCACGGAAAGACGGGAAACCCCAGGTCAGGGCCTTCCGCGTCAGCACTCGATGACGTTGACGGCGAGGCCGCCGCGGGCGGTCTCCTTGTACTTGACCTTCATGTCCGCGCCGGTCTGCTTCATGGTCTTGATGACCTTGTCGAGGGAGACGTGGTGGCGGCCGTCGCCGCGCATGGCCATGCGGGCGGCGGTGACGGCCTTGACCGCGGCCATGCCGTTGCGCTCGATGCAGGGGATCTGGACGAGGCCGCCGACGGGGTCGCAGGTGAGGCCGAGGTTGTGCTCCATGCCGATCTCGGCGGCGTTCTCGACCTGTTCCGGGGTGAGCCCCAGGATCTCCGCGAGGCCGCCCGCGGCCATGGAGCAGGCCGAGCCGACCTCGCCCTGGCAGCCGACCTCGGCGCCGGAGATGGAGGCGTTCTCCTTGAAGAGCATGCCGATCGCGCCCGCGGCCAGCAGGAACCGGACCACCGCGTCGTCCCGGTCGGCGGCGGAGGTGGTGGGCGAGCAGACGAAGGCGAGGTAGTAGTGCAGGACGGCCGGGATGATCCCGGCGGCGCCGTTGGTGGGGGCGGTGACCACCCGGCCGCCCGCCGCGTTCTCCTCGTTGACGGCCATCGCGTAGAGGGTGATCCACTCCATCGCGCGGGCGGACGGATCACCCTCGGCCCGCAGCTGGCGGGCGGACTGCGCGGCGCGGCGGCGCACCTTCAGGCCGCCGGGCAGGATGCCCTCACGGGACATGCCCCGCTCCACGCAGTCCCGCATCACCTGCCAGATCTCCAGCAGCCCGGCCCGGATCTCGGCCTCGCTGCGCCAGGCCTTCTCGTTCTCCATCATCAGCGCGGAGATCGACAGCCCGGTCTCCCGGGACAGCCGCAGCAGTTCGTCGCCGGTGCGGAAGGGGTGGCGCAGCACCGTGTCGTCCAGCTTGATCCGGTCCTCGCCGACCGCGTCCTCGTCGACCACGAAGCCGCCGCCCACCGAGTAGTACGTCTTCGCCAGCAGCACCTCGCCGGCGTCGTCGTACGCCGACAGCGTCATCCCGTTGGCGTGGTACGGCAGCGAGCGGCGCCGGTGCAGCACCAGGTCGGTGTCGGCGTCGAAGGCGATCTCGTGGGTGCCCAGCAGGTCCAGCCGGTGCTCGGCGCGGATACGGGCGACCTCGTCGTCGGCCGTCTCCACGTCGACGGTGCGCGGCGCGTGTCCTGACAGGCCGAGCAGGACGGCCTTCGGGGTGCCGTGGCCGTGGCCGGTCGCCCCGAGCGAGCCGAACAGCTCGGCCCGCACGGAGGCGGTATGGGTGAGCAGCGCCTCGTTCTTGAGGCGGTGCACGAAGATGTTCGCCGCCCGCATCGGGCCGACGGTGTGCGAGCTGGACGGGCCTATTCCGATGGAGAACAGGTCGAAGACGGAGATTGCCACGGTGTTCTTAGCTCCTGGGGTTCGCGGACGCCGTTGTCCGCAGGGTGCTGCGGCCGCGCTCGGCGGGGGCGCGCTGCCGGGCCGGATACGGTGTCCCGCCGGCCGGCCGGTGGCCGGTTCGTGCCCGCCTCCCCCTTGAGCTTCGCACGGGGGAGTACCCGCGACCACGGGGCGCGGGCGGACACGAACCGGCGACCCGGCTACAGGCCCGGGTACAGCGGGTGCTTCTCCGCCAGCGCGGTGACCCTCTGCCGCAAGGGCCCGCTCTCCGACGGCGGGAAGGCCGGCGACGCGGTGAGCGTCGCCGCGATGATGTCGGCGACCTCGCGGAAGTCGTCGGCGGTGAAGCCCCGCGTCGCCAGCGCGGGCGTGCCGATCCGCAGACCCGAGGTGACCATCGGGGGCCGCGGGTCGTTCGGGATCGCGTTGCGGTTGACGGTGATGCCGACCGCGTGCAGCCGGTCCTCGGCCTGCTGGCCGTCGAGCGCGGAGTTGCGCAGGTCGACCAGGACCAGGTGGACGTCGGTGCCGCCGGAGAGTACGGAGACGCCGAGTTCCGCCACGTCGGGCCGGGTCAGCCGGTCGGCGAGGATCTTCGCGCCCTCCAGCGTACGGGACTGGCGGTCCTTGAACTCGTCCGTCGCCGCGGCCTTGAACGCGACCGCCTTCGCGGCGATCACATGCTCCAGCGGGCCGCCCTGCTGTCCCGGGAAGACCGCGGAGTTGATCTTCTTGGCGAGTTCGGCCTTGGCCAGGATCACCCCGCCGCGCGGGCCGCCGAGCGTCTTGTGGGTCGTGGTGGTGACCACGTCGGCGTACGACACGGGGGAGGGGTGCAGCCCGGCCGCGACCAGCCCGGCGAAGTGCGCCATGTCGACCATCAGGTACGCGCCGACCTCGTCGGCGATCCGGCGGAACTCCGCGAAGTCCAGCTGCCGCGGGTACGCCGACCAGCCCGCCACGATGAGCTGCGGGTGGTGCTCCTTCGCCAGCCGCTCCACCTCGGCCATGTCGACCAGGTTGGTCTCCGCGTCCACGTGGTACGCGGCGACCTTGTAGAGCTTGCCGGAGAAGTTGATCTTCATGCCGTGGGTCAGGTGCCCGCCGTGCGCCAGGTCCAGGCCGAGGATGGTGTCACCCGGCTTGAGCAGGGCGAACATCGCGGCGGCGTTCGCCTGGGCGCCCGAGTGCGGCTGCACGTTGGCCGCCTCGGCGCCGAACAGCGCCTTGACCCGGTCGATGGCGAGCTGCTCGATCACGTCGACGTGCTCGCAGCCGCCGTAGTAGCGGCGGCCGGGGTAGCCCTCCGCGTACTTGTTGGTGAGCACCGAGCCCTGCGCCTCCAGCACCGCGACCGGCGCGAAGTTCTCGGACGCGATCATCTCCAGCGTGGACTGCTGGCGGTGCAGCTCGGCGTCGACCGCGGCCGCCACATCCGGGTCGAACTCGTGCAGGGACTGGTTCAGCAGCGACATCGCGGGTTCCCTCAGTTCTCGATGAAGGCGTCGTACTCGGCGGCGGACAGCAGGTCGGACGGCTCCTCGGCGACCTTCACCTTGAACAGCCAGCCGCCCTCGAAGGGCGCGGTGTTCACCAGCGAAGGGTCGTCGACGACGTCCTGGTTCACCTCGGTGACCTCGCCGCCGACCGGCGAGTACAGGTCGCTGACCGACTTGGTGGACTCCAGCTCGCCGCAGGTCTCACCCGCGGTCACCGTCGCGCCCACCTCGGGGAGCTGGACGAAGACCACGTCGCCGAGCGCGTCGGCGGCGTGCGAGGTGATGCCCACCGTGGCCGCGCCGTCGGCGGGGGCGGAGAGCCACTCGTGCTCCTTGCTGTAACGAAGCTGCTCAGGGTTGATGCTCATGGCTGAATTCTCCCGGATCGGCAGGGGTGCTCGCGGGTGCGGCACGGCAAACGGAAAGCTGAGGGAAAGGGGGGCGAGGGGGAAGAACGGGGAAACGGCGAGGTGCGGCGCGGGCCGCGGAACCGGCGCCGGGTGCGGCGACGGGGGAGCGAGCCCGGTCCGCTCAGCGCTCGCGCCGGTAGAACGGCAGCGCCACGACGTCGTACGGCTCCCGCGAGCCGCGGATGTCCACCGCCACCCCCGGCGTGCCGGGCGCCGCGTGCGCCGCGTCCACGTACGCGATCGCGATCGGCTTGCCGAGGGTCGGCGACGGGGCGCCCGAGGTGACCTCGCCGATCACCGCGCCCGAGGCGTCAGTGACCGGGTAGCCGGCCCGCGGCACCCGGCGGCCCTGCGCGACCAGCCCGACGAGCTTGCGCGGCGGCAGGTCCTTGGCCCGCTCGGCGGCGGCGCCCAGCGCGGCGCGCCCGACGAAGTCCCCGGGCTTGTCGAACTTGACCACCCGGCCGAGCCCGGCGTCGAACGGCGTGACCGAGGCGGTCAGCTCGTGCCCGTACAGCGGCATGCCCGCCTCCAGGCGGAGCGTGTCGCGGCAGGACAGCCCGCACGGCACCAGGCCGGCCGACTCGCCGGCGTCGGTCAGCGCCCGCCACAGTCGCTCGGCGTCGGCCGGCGCGACGAACAGCTCGAAGCCGTCCTCCCCGGTGTAGCCGGTGCGGGCGATCAGCGCGTCCACCCCGGCGACGGTGCCGGGCAGCCCGGCGTAGTACTTCAGCCCGTCCAGGTCGGCGTCGGTCACCGCCTTCATGATCGCCGGGGCCTGCGGGCCCTGGACGGCCAGCAGCGCGTACGCGTCGCGGTCGTCGCGGACCTGCGCGTCGTACTCCGCCGCGCGCAGCGCCACCGCGTCGAGCACGGTCTGCGCGTTGGACGCGTTGGCGACGATCATGAACTCCTGCTCGCCGAGCCGGTACACGATCAGGTCGTCGAGGATGCCGCCGTCGGGCGCGCAGATCATCGTGTAGCGGGCCCGGCCCACCGCCAGCGCGGACAGGTGGCCGACCAGGGCGTGGTCCAGCGCCTCGCCCGCCTGCGGGCCGGTCACGGTGATCTCGCCCATGTGCGACAGGTCGAAGAGACCGGCCCGGGTGCGGACCGCCTGGTGCTCCTCGCGCTCGCTGGCGTACCGCAGCGGCATGTCCCAGCCGGCGAAGTCGGTCATGGTCGCGCCGAGGGCGCGGTGCAGGGCGTCGAGCGCGGTGTGACGGGGTTCGCTCATCGGTGACAGGCTCCCAGGCTCGGTCTCGGTGAAGAGGAAGGAGAGATGACGGATGGACACTCCCCATCTGTCATCGGAACCTGAGAGGTTCACCGTGAACCCCGCTCGCGCGGGCCGCGGTTTGCACCTTGGGTGGGCGGGACCGCACACCCGAGGGTGCGCCGACGGCTCCGCCGCTTTTCAGATCTGCCTCGCCCGCGCGGTATCTGTGCCTGAGAGATTCAAGGGAGGACTTGCTCCTTCGGCGCCCGTCCCGGCGCCCGCGAGCTGGTCGCGTGCACAGGTCCGGGGCTCTCCCGCGCGGCCTCGAACGGCCGGTATGCAAGTTGTGGCCTTCATCATTGCATGCCCAGGGTCCCCGGCCCCCGGCAGCGGTTAGGGTTTCCCGGGCATGACGCTGCACAACGCTACAGACGCGGTACACGGGCGGACAAGGGTGGACATGGAGAATCCGGCACCGTACATATGGCCGGCCAACGAGCTGGAAGAGGTGCTGGGGGCCAGCCTCGGCAATCCGTCGGCCACCCCCCGGCTGCTGGAGGTGCTCGGCCGCTCCCAGGTGTGGGTGCCGCTGCCGAACGGCGGCTCGCCGGACGCGGCCGGCCTCGACCTGCCGACCGTCGTGCTCGGCGGCGCGCCCTACGTACCGGTCTTCAGCTCCGAGCAGCAGTTCCGGCAGGCCGCGGACGGCATGTCCTGCACGGTCGCGCCGGTGCACGAGTTCGCCCGCGGGCTGCCGCCGCTGGTCGGCATCGCCGTCAACCCCGGTGGGGCGGTCGGCGTGCCGCTGCCGCCGGCCGCGGTGGCCCAGCTGTGCCGGCCGGTGCCGGGCGAGCGCGCGCCGCAGTTCTCCGGGGTACGCGGCGGGGACGCGCCCCCCGGTGCCCGGGTGCGGCTGTGGGAGCCGGGCCACGACGAGGAACCGGTGGACTTCCTGGCCGCCGCGGCCGGCGAGTTCGCGGTCACCCCGGTGCTGCTCTCCGGCCGGCGGGCGCTGGCCGCCGTGGAGGAGGAGCCGCCCGCCCTGTTCATCGGTGTGGAACTCGACCGCTGGCAGGAGGACGACCGGGCCGCCGCGATGGACGCGCTCGGCCGGGCGATGGGCGTGGCCCCGCCACCGTGGCCGGTGCACCTGATCCTGCTGGACGTGGCGCAGGACCCGGTGGGCGACTGGCTGCTGGAGACGGTGCGGCCGTTCTTCGCCCGCGACTGAGTCCGTGACTGAGTCCGTGACGGCGTCCGTGACCGCGTCTGCGGGCGAGTTCGCGGCCGGGTTCGCGGACGGGCCGCGAAACCGGCTGCGGCCCGGCGGTGATCGGGCGGTGATCGGGCCGCGGACCGGCGCTGATCTCGGCCGCGGTCGCGTGGCGAGCGGGTCCGGCCGCCTCGCGCCCGTTCAACGGTCGTATACCTGGTCTATAGCCGGTTCCGCTTGAGTCGGTCGCCATACCGCTGGGCACACTCGACCTGGTTTGATGTCGTGCGAAGAGCAGAACGAAACGAGGGGAAAGGGGCGGTCCCACGTGATCGCGGGCGCGCAAGGCGGTGCGGCGCAGGCCGGCCATGTGGAGCAGATGCTGCTCCAGGTGGCTCCCGGCCGGTTCGACGCATACGAGAACCTGCTCGCGTCACTCGCCGAGGGCCAGGTGTGGATGCTGCTGTGGCACGGCAGTTCCGGGGCGTCCGACGCGCAGTACGGCACCATGGAGGTCGGCGGGTACGGCTACGCGCCGTGCTTCACCTCGCCGCGTGAGCTGGCCGCCAGCGGCTGGAACCGCGACCACGAGGTGGTCTCCGGGCGGGACATCGCGCAGACCCTCTACCCGGACCGCTCCGGGCTGTGGCTCAACCCGCACGCGGCCGGCGGCGGGATCGGCATCCCCTGGGCGGACCTGCGCAGGATCGCGGTCGGGCTCGACCTGCTGCCCGCCGGCCCGCTCCAGATCGGGGAACCGTCCCTGCAGATGCCGCAGTTCTACGCGCTTCTCGCGCAGGCCGCGCACCGCACCTCCGCGGTGCGGGCGCTGCGGCAGGCATGGGTGCAGCCCGTACTCGGCGAGCCCTACCTCGCGATCGGCGTCGAACTCCACGAAGGTGCCGCGCAGGCGGTGGAGTCCGTCCGCCTCATGATGCAGCAGGCGGTCGCGGGCGTACCCGACGGCGTCGCCGTCTCCACGGTGGCCATGGCCGACCCCTACGACCCGGTCGCCCTGTGGATGCGCACCTTCGGCCGCCCCTTCTTCGACAGGTAGGGCGCCCCTACCCCCTGGTGGCGGCCGCGCCTACAGGGGCACGGGGAAATGCGCGACACGCCGCAGCGGGCCGTAAGGTCCGGGACATCACGTGGTGGGGCCGGGCGGGCGGACCACCGCGTCCAGCAACCCCAAAGGCGGGCTGCCCAGGTGCATGAGGGCACCGTGGAAACGGGGCAGGGAGAAATCCGCGCCCCACTCCCGCTCCGCGCGCCGGCGCACCCGGAGGATCTCCAACTTGCCCCAGGTGTACCGCCCGTAGCCCGCGTCGAAAGTGCCGCGCCGCGCCTCCGCCGAGGCCGCCGCAGGCGAAAGGTGGGCGTCGCGCACGAAGTAACTCGCGGCCTCGTCCAGCGACAGCGCCCCTGTATGCAAACCGATCGCGCAGGTGAGCCGGGTGACCCGGACCAGCGCTTCGAGGGCCACGCCGATCGCGAAGCGCGGGTCGCGTGCGCGGAACCCCTCGTCGAGGCAGACCTCCTCGACGTAGTGGGCCCAGCCCTCGGAGAACGAGAGGCTGTGCAGGAGACGGCGGACCGGGGACGGCGCCCGGCGCAGCGCGCGGCCGTGCGCGAAGTGCCCGGGGGCCACCTCGTGGAGGGTGATGGACGGCAGGCTGGTGCGGCTGAAGACCGTCAGCCACTCCTCGCGCTCGTCGGCGGGCCAGTCCGCGTCGGGCGGCGTGACGTGGTACCAGGAGGGCGCGTCGGGCTCGGCCGGCGCCGACCACGTCATCATGGCCATCGCCCAGCGCCGGGACGCGGGCGCCGGGCCGACCAGGCACTCGCCGTCCACGTAGGGCGCGAGCCCCCGCTCGCGGGTGAACTCGATGGCCTCCTCGGTGAGTCGGGCCGCCTCGGCGATGACGCCGTCGGCGCCCGGGTGGTCGGCGAGCAGCCCGGGCAGCAGTTCGTCCACGTCGCTGCGCGGGTCCAGGACGCGGCAGGAGTCGGTGAGCAGTTCGGTGAGCCGGGCGCGCTCCCGGTCGGACCGCCCGGCCAGTTCGGTGAGGTCCACCCGCAGACCCTCCTGGGCGCCCATCAGCGCGGCGAGCGCCCGTCCGCCGAGCCGGGGGTCGGGGTCGCCGTGTTCGGCGATGTGCTGGATGTGGGCGACCAGCCGCTCGTGCGCGCGCAGCGCGGCCCGTTCGACCTCGCCGGCGTCCGGGTCCAGGTCGGCGGCCAGGCCGAGCACCGAACCGAGCAGCGCCTCGGCGACCGGGGCCCGTACCTGGTCGAGCGAGGACAGCGCGGCGTCCACGGCCTCCGGCCACCGCGCGAGGTGCTCCCGGCGGGCCCGGGCGCGGTCCCCGCGCGGGGCGTACTCCCGGTCGTAGCAGGCCAGTTCGAGGTTGGACAGGTGCGGGTAGGGGTCGCGCCGGTGCAGTTCGAGCTCGCCGAACTGCACGCGCAGGGCCTCCTCGAAGACCGCAAGGTGGGCTTCGTCGTGCGGGTCCCGGAGCGGGCCGCCGCGCCGGGCGCGGGCCAGGGCCGCCAGCCCGTCGCGGACTCCCTGGGGGGACAGGTCCTGCACCCGGCCGTCGTATTCGTGCAGGCCCGACATCTCCCGGGCCTGGGGCATCATCAGGTCGCAGACCGCGCGCAGCCGTTCGTCCATCAACCGACCGTACCCCGAGGTACGCGTCGGTAACGATGAAAGAACCACCCACATCACAGTTACGCATCCCTTCGCGGCCAGGTCTGGCGGGTGATCGCCAACCAGAAGAAGAATCCAGCGGCAAGACACCTTGGTGTTGACATGTCCCAACCGCAACGCGCGTAGTGGATACGCACGTCGCACGCATGATCACGTCGAGCGGCCACTGTGGGTGACCTCAGTGCCATCTGCAACTACCGCATCAAGTGCACCAACTGACGAGGAAGCCGCTACAGCGGCGGGCGCGCGCCGGTTACCCACCGGCGAGAGGGGTCGGCAAACGCCATGACCGCACCTATCGAGACCACCTCCGGACAGGCCGAAGCGCATCCGGAGGCCGTACTCAGCGGGGCCGGGCGAGGCATGATCGAGGGGCGCTCGCTCGGGCAGATCGCCTGGGGCCGGCTCAGACGGGACAAGGTCGCGATGGCCGGCGGCGTGGTGGTGCTGCTGCTGGTGCTGCTGGCGATCCTCGCCAAGCCGATCGAGATGGTCTTCAACCTCGATCCGAACGCCTTCCACCAGAACCTGGTCGACCCCGAACTGCTGTCGCCCAAGGGCGGCTGGGGCGGCATGAGCTGGTCCCACCCGCTGGGCGTGGACCCGAAGTTCGGCCGCGACATCCTGGCCCGGATCATCGAGGGCTCCTGGATCTCCATGCTGGTGGCCACCGGTGCCACCGTGCTGTCCAACGTGATCGGCACCGTGCTCGGCGTCATCGCCGGCTACTACGGCGGCTGGGTGGACAGCCTGATCAGCCGGCTGATGGACGTCTTCCTCGCCTTCCCGCTGCTGCTGTTCGCGATCTCCATCTCCGCCTCGCTGCAGGACGGCGCCTTCGGGCTGAGCGGGCTTCCGTTGCGGATCTGCGTGCTGATCTTCGTGATCGGCTTCTTCAACTGGCCCTACATGGGCCGGATCGTCCGCGGCCAGACGCTGAGCCTGCGCGAGCGCGAGTTCGTCGACGCCGCCCGCGGCATGGGCGCGCGCGGGCCGTTCATCCTCTTCCGCGAGCTGCTGCCGAACCTCGTGGCGCCGATCCTCGTCTACTCCACGCTGCTGATCCCCACCAACATCCTGTTCGAGGCCGCCCTGAGCTTCCTCGGGGTCGGTATCGCGCCTCCGCAGGCCTCCTGGGGCGGCATGTTGACCAGCGCGGTCGACGTCTACCAGTCGGACCCGCAGTACATGTTCGTGCCCGGCCTCGCGATCTTCATCACGGTGCTGGCCTTCAACCTCTTCGGCGACGGGCTGCGGGACGCCCTCGATCCGCGCAGCAAGTGATTCCGCAGGGATGACCCACCGACCCCGGGTGGCACCTCGTGTGCCGTGCGGCACCCATGGCCGACCCGGCGACTCAAATAGGAAGTGAGGGGCGTAACCCGGTATGAACACCAGAAAGGTGACCTCCGCTCTCGCGCTCTGCTTGGCGATGGCACTCGGCGTGTCCGCCTGCGGCGGCTCGGGCGGCTCCAGCGGCTCGGGCAAGAAGGACCAGGCGCTGACCTCGATCGTCAACGCGTCGAGCAAGAAGGGCGGGACGGTCACCGCCGACCACTCCACCGGCCCTGACTCCCTCGACCCGGGCAACACCTACTACGGCTGGGTGCAGGACTTCTCCCGGCTCTACGCCCGTACGCTGCTGACCTTCAAGCCGGCGGCCGGCAAGGCGGGCCTGACGGTGGTCCCGGACCTGGCGACCGGACTCGGCACCTCCAGCCCCGACGCGAAGACCTGGACGTACCACCTGCGCACGGGTGTGAAGTTCCAGGACGGCACCCCGGTGACCTCCAAGGACGTCAAGTACGCGATCGAGCGCAGCAACTTCGCGCCCGACGTGATGTCCAACGGCCCGGTGTACTTCAAGAGCTACCTTGCCGACGACGGCAAGTACCAGGGCCCGTACAAGGACAAGAGCCCGAACGGGCTGTCGTCCATAGAGACGCCCGACAACCAGACGATCGTCTTCCACCTGTCGCAGCCGTTCGCCGACTTCGACTACCTGGCGACGTTCTCGCAGACCGCTCCGGTCGAGCAGTCCAAGGACACCGGCGCCACGTACGTGCAGCACATCCAGTCGACCGGCCCGTACAAGTTCTCCTCCTACTCCGAGGGCAAGGGCGCCACGCTGGTGCGCAACCCGGAGTGGAGCAAGGCCACCGACCCGATCCGCACCGCGCTGCCCGACAAGTACGTGCTGAAGTTCAACGTCAACCAGAAGACGATCGACAACGACCTGCTCTCCGACAACCTCACCGTCGACCTCCAGGGCACCGGTGTCGAGGCGGAGACGCAGTCGAAGATCCTGGGCAACAAGAACCGGCTGGCGCACACCGACGACTCCATCGCCGGCGCCACCTCGTACATGGCGCTCAACCTGCACGTGAAGCCGTTCGACAACATCAACTGCCGCAAGGCCGTGCAGTACGCGGTGAACAAGACCTCCGTGGTCAACGCCGAGGGCGGCGCGGTCAAGGGCGACGTGGCCAGCACCCTGCTGCCCCCGTCGGTGAACGGCTACACCAAGTTCGACGACTATCCGACCGCGGGCAACAACGGTGACGTGGCCAAGGCCAAGGCGGCGCTGGCGGCGTGCGGCAAGCCCGGCGGCTTCACCACCACGCTCACCGCGCGCAGCGACCGGCAGCCCGAGATCGACGGCGCCACCGCCATCCAGGCGGCGCTGAAGAAGGTCGGCATCACCGTCAACATCAAGACCTTCCCGTCGGACAAGTACTTCTCCAACTACGCGGGCGTCCCGGACTACGTGCACTCGCACGGCGTCGGCATGATGATGATGGCGTGGGGCGCCGACTGGCCGACCGGCTACGGGTTCCTGGACCAGATCGTCGACGGCAGCGCGATCAAGCCGTCCGGTGGCAACAACCTGATGGAGCTGAACGACCCGAAGATCAACCAGGCGCTGTCCTCGGCGATCTCCAACACCGACACCGCCGCGCGGACCAAGGCGTGGGGCGACATCGACAAGATGGTGATGGCGAACGCCTCGGTGGTGCCGCTGATCTACCGCAAGAACCTGCTCTATCGCCCGGACTCCGCCACCAACGTGACGGTCACTCAGGCGTACCTGGGCATGTACGACTTCCTGCTGATGGGTTCCTCGAAGTAGCCGCAAGGCTCCTACGCACCGAAAGGCAGGTGAAGGCTCCGGCGTCCGCCCGGTCCGGCCCCCGATCCGGGCCGGGCGGACGCCAGCCGGAACGGCCGTGACCGCTTACCTCATCCGTCGCGTGTTCGCCGCGATCGTGCTCCTTCTGGTGGTCAGCATGATCACCTTCGCGATCTTCTTCCTCGTCCCCCGCATCGGTGGCCAGACCACCACCCAGCTCGCCACGCAGTACGTGGGCAAGGACGCCAACCCGGCGGCCGTCGCGGCGATCAAGAAGAACCTCGGCTTCGACCTGCCGCTCTACGAGCAGTACTGGCACTTCCTCAAGGCGCTGGTCGCCGGCGCCGACTACCACTACGGTCCCGACCCGGTGCACTGCAACGCGCCCTGTTTCGGCTACTCCTTCAAGAGCCACGTCGAGGTCTGGCCGCAGCTGAAGTCCCGTATCCCGGTGACGTTCTCGCTGGCGATCGGGGCCGCGGTGATCTGGGTCGTCACCGGCGTGGCGGTGGGCGTGGTCTCCGCGCTGAAGCGGGGCACCATCATCGACCGGCTGTCGATGGGCGTGGCCCTGATGGGCGTGTCGCTGCCGATCTTCTTCACCGGCATCCTCGCGCTGAGCGTGTTCACCGTGCAGTGGCCGCTGTGGAGCAACGGCATGAACTACGTGTCGTTCACGCACAATCCCGCCGACTGGGCGTGGAACCTGCTGGTGCCCTGGTGCAGCCTCGCCTTCCTGTACTCCGCGCTGTACGCCCGGCTCACCCGGGCGGGCATGCTGGAGACCATGGGCGAGGACTACATCCGCACCGCGCGCGCCAAGGGCCTGCGGGAACGGGACGTCGTGGTCCGGCACGCGCTGCGCTCCACGCTCACCCCGATCGTGACCATCTTCGGCATGGACTTCGGGCTGCTGGTCGGCGGCGCGGTCATCACCGAGCAGGTCTTCTCGCTGCCGGGCATGGGCGCCTACGCCATCCAGGGTGTGACCGCCAACGACCTGCCCATCGTGATGGCCGTGACCTTGGTGGTCGCCTTCTTCGTCGTGGTCTGCAACCTGCTGGTGGACCTCGCCTACGCCGTCCTCGACCCCCGCGTGAGGTACTCGTGAGTTCCGCCGACAGGCTGCTGAAAACGCCCGCAGAACCGGCCGCCGCCCAGGACGCCTACCTGTCCGTGCGCGACCTGCGCATCCACTTCGACACCGACGACGGCGTGGTGAAGTCGGTCGACGGCCTCAGCTTCGACCTGCCGCGCGGCCGTACCCTCGGCATCGTCGGCGAGTCCGGGTCGGGCAAGTCCGTCACGTCGCTGGGGATCATGGGCCTGCACCGCACCGCGCGGGCCAGGATCTCCGGTGAGGTCTGGCTCGACGGCGAGGAACTGGTCGGCGCCCCGCCGGACGCGGTACGCCGGCTGCGCGGCCGCAAGATGGCGATGATCTTCCAGGACCCGCTGTCGGCGATGCACCCGTACTACTCGATCGGCAACCAGATCGTCGAGGCGTACCGGGTGCACCACCAGGTACCCAAGAAGATCGCGGCCCAGCGGGCCATGGAGATGCTGGACCGGGTCGGCATCCCCGAGCCGCGCAAGCGCTTCCGGGACTACCCGCACCAGTTCTCCGGCGGCATGCGCCAGCGCGCCATGATCGCGATGGCGCTGGTGAACAACCCCGAACTGCTCATCGCCGACGAGCCGACCACCGCGCTCGACGTCACCGTGCAGGCGCAGATCCTCGACCTGATCCGCGACCTGCAACAGGAGTTCGGCTCCGCGGTCATCATGATCACCCACGACCTCGGGGTGGTCGCCGAGGTCGCCGACGACCTGCTGGTGATGTACGCCGGCCGGGTGGTCGAGCGCGGCACCGCGGAGAAGCTCTTCGGCGAGCCCCAGCACCCCTACACCTGGGGCCTGCTGGGCTCGATGCCGCGGATGGACCGGGAGCGCACCGACCGGCTCAACCCGGTCAAGGGCTCGCCGCCCAGCCTGATCAACGTGCCGACCGGCTGCGCCTTCCACCCGCGCTGCCCGTACGCCGCGTTGACCGGCGGCGCCTCCGAGACCGAAGTGCCCGAGCTGCGCGAGGTGGCCGAGGGCCATCTGTCCGCCTGCCACCTCGCCGACGAGGAGCGGGCCAGGATCTGGACCGAAGAGATCGAGCCGAAGCTGTGAAGAGCCAGGACGCAGAAGCCGGGAAGGGCCGGGACGAGACCGTGGCGGAGAAGACCTCGCTGGACAAGGGCGGTCCGGCCGCCGGCGCCGAGCCGCAGCCGCGTACCCCCGCGCCGCGCAAGCCGCCGGGGGAACCGCTGCTGAAGGTCACCGGGCTGACCAAGCACTTCCCGATCACCAAGGGCCTGCTGCGCCGCCAGGTCGGCGCGGTCCAGGCGGTCGACGGCATCGACTTCCAGGTCAACGCCGGCGAGACGCTGGGCGTGGTCGGCGAGTCCGGCTGCGGCAAGTCCACCATGGGCCGGCTGATCACCCGGCTGCTGGAACCGACCGGCGGCACGGTCGAGTTCGACGGCCGCGACATCACGCACCTGAGCACCGGCGCGATGCGCCCGCTGCGCCGCGACGTGCAGATGATCTTCCAGGACCCGTACTCGTCGCTGAACCCGCGGCACACCATCGGCACCATCGTCGGCACGCCGTTCCGGCTGCAGAAGGTCGCCACCGAGCACGGGGTGAAGAAGGAGGTCCAGGGGCTGCTGGAGCTGGTGGGCCTGAGCCCCGAGCACTACAACCGCTACCCGCACGAGTTCTCCGGCGGGCAGCGGCAGCGGATCGGGATCGCCCGGGCGCTGGCGCTGCGCCCGAAGCTGGTGGTCGCCGACGAGCCGGTCTCCGCGCTGGACGTGTCCATCCAGGCGCAGGTGGTCAACCTGCTGGACGACCTGCAGTCCGAACTGGGCCTGACCTACGTGATCATCGCGCACGACCTGTCGGTGATCCGGCACGTCTCGGACCGGATCGCGGTGATGTACCTCGGCAAGGTCGTGGAGCTGGCCGACCGCGAGACGCTCTACCGCACGCCGTTCCACCCGTACACCACCGCGCTGCTGTCGGCGGTGCCGGTGCCGGACCCGAAGCGGCGCAACCGGCCGACGGTGAAGCCGGCGCTGGCCGCGGACGGCGCCGAGGGCACCGAGGACGCGGCGACGAGCGGCACCGAGGACGCGGCGGCCGAGGGGAGCACGGCGGGTACGGGGGCCGCGCCGGTCAGCAGCAACGGCCGCATCCTGCTCACCGGCGACGTGCCGTCGCCGATCTCTCCGCCGTCCGGCTGCCGCTTCCACACCCGTTGCTGGAAGGCGACCGACGTGTGCCGCGACGAGCAGCCGCCGCTGGTGGAGCTGGCCCCGGGCCACCAAGTCGCCTGCCACCACCCGGAGAACGCGGCCGACCAGCGTCCGGAGCCCGCGACCCGATGAGTATGCCGCTCTTACCCGCCGGCCGCGTCGCGCCCTATCGTCGTTGACATGGTCGAAGACGCGGACAGGTCATCAGGTGGTACGCCCGAGCACGGATTCGGCCGTACCGGAAAAGTGCTGCTGAGCATCGAGTCGGTCAGCAAGCGGTTCGGCGACCTCGTCGCCCTGCGCGATGTCGATCTCGGCGTGCACGAGGGCGAGGTCGTGGTCGTGCTCGGCGCGTCCGGGTCCGGCAAGTCGACGCTGTGCCGGTGCGTCAACCGGCTGGAGACGATCGACTCCGGCCGGATCGTCTTCGACGGCCGCGAACTGCCGCAGGAGGGCGCCGCGTTGGCCGCGCTGCGGGCCGATGTCGGGATGGTCTTCCAGTCGTTCAACCTGTTCGCGCACAAGACCGTGCTGGAGAACGTGGTGCTCGGCCCGACCCGGGTGCGCAAGGTGCCGAGGGACGAGGCGGTCGAGGAGGCCCGGGCGCTGCTGGACCGGGTCGGCGTGCGGGACAAGGAGTCCCGGCACCCCGCGGAGCTCTCCGGCGGCCAGCAGCAGCGCGTCGCGATCGCCCGCGCGCTCGCCATGCACCCCAAGCTGATGCTCTTCGACGAGCCGACCTCGGCGCTGGACCCGGAGATGATCCGGGAGGTGCTCGACGTGATGGTCGGACTCGCCCGCGACGGCATGACGATGGTCGCCGTCACCCACGAGATGGGATTCGCCCGCCGGGCCGCGGACCGGGTGGTGTTCATGGACGACGGCCAGATCGTCGAGACCGGCGAACCCGACGCGTTCTTCACCGAGCCGCGCACCGAGCGGGCCCGCGACTTCCTGTCCACGATCCTCCGGCACTGACCCGTCCGTCGCCGGCCAGCCCACCCGTACCGAAGGAGATCCATGATTCCCCAGAAGAACGGCAACCGGTCGGCCCGCGGACGCGAGCGTGGCGTCGGCGGTGGCGGCGGTGGCGGCGCCGTCGGTGTCGGCGGCCCAGGGCGCGGCAGGGGGCGCGGCGGAAGGCGCGGGGTGGCCGCCGCCGGCGCGGCGCTGGCCCTGGCCGGCGCGCTCACCGCGTGCGGCGGTGGCGGCTCCTCGTCGCTGCCGTCCTCGCCCGGCGGCAAGTCCGGCGCCGGCAAGCCGTCGGCGTACACCCAGGCGCAGGTGGTCGCCGCCGCCCCGGTCGCGCCGGCCTCCGCGATCACCGCCGGCTCCTGGATGGCCAAGGTCAAGAAGCGCGGCACCCTGCTGGTCGGCGGCACCGACTCCTCCGCGATGTTCTCCCAACGCAACCCCGTCAGCGGCCAGTTGGAGGGCTTCGACGCGGGCCTGTCGCAGATGCTGGCGAAGTACATCACCGGCAAGCCCGCCACGAAGCTCTCGCTGGTCACCGTCGACACCCGCGAGACGATGCTGCAGAACGGCACCGTGGACACCGTGTTCGCCACCTACACCATCACCCCGCAGCGCGCCCAGAAGGTCGCCTTCGCCGGGCCGTACTACGAGTCGGGCGACGCGATCCTGGTCAAGGCGAGCAACAGCACCATCACCAAGCCGGCCGACCTCAACGGCAAGACGGTCGCCACCGAGGGCAACTCCACCGCCGCGCTTGACCTGAAGAAGTTCGCCCCCAAAGCCAAGACGCTGCTCTTCCAGGAGGACGGCGAGTGCGTCGCCGCGGTCAAGCAGGGCCGCGCCGACGCCTACGTGCTGGACCAGGGCATCCTGCTCGGCGACGTGGTCAGCGACCCCCAACTCAAGGTCGTCGGGCAGCCGTTCACCCAGGAGCCGTACGGCATCGGGCTGCCGAAGGCCGACCCGGAGGCGAAGGCGTTCGTCAACGCGTGGCTCAAGACCATCTACGCGGACGGCGAGTGGGCCAAGCTGTGGAAGGCCACCGTCGGCACCAAGATCGCCGGTTCGCCGCCCGCGCCGCCCACCATCGGCTCCGCCGACGGTTCCTGACGAGCCGTCATGCATGAGGTCCTCCACCACCTCGGCTACCTCGCCGGCGGGCTCGGCACCACCCTGGAGCTGTCCCTGCTCGGCTTCGCCGGCGCTGTCGTCCTCGGCACGCTGCTGACGGTGATGCGGGTCAGCCCGATCCTCCCGCTGCGGGTGCTCGGCACCCTCTACGTCGAGGTGTTCCGCAACGTGCCGCTGCTGGCGTTCCTGGTGCTGTTCGTCTTCGGCCTGCCCGACGCCGGCATCACCTACTCACTGTTCACCTCCGAGGCGATCTGCCTGGCGCTGTACTTCGCCGGGTACGTCTGCGAGGCGGTGCGGGCCGGGATCAACGCGGTCCCGGTCGGGCAGGCCGAGGCGGCCCGCGCGATCGGTATGACCTTCGGCCAGTCGCTGGCCCTGGTGATCCTCCCGCAGGCGTTCCGCACCATGGTCCAGCCGCTCGCCAACGTGTTCATCGGCGTGGTGCTCTCCTCGTCGCTGGGCGCGGCGGTCGGCGTCAGCGAACTCATCGGCCGCACCCAGTGGTTGGACCTTCAGTACGACGAGCCGGTGCCCACGTTCCTGCTCGCCACGGTCGGCTACGTGCTGATCACCCTCGCGGTCGGGCTGCTCGCCGGGCGGCTCCAGAAGCGGATGGCGGTGCGCAGATGACCGGACCGAACCGCGTGCTCTTCGACGCGCCCGGCCCGCGGGCCCGGCGCCGGATACGCCTCGCCACCGCGCTGTCCGTACTGGTCATCGCGGGCCTGATCGCCCTGGGCGTGCACCAGCTCGCGCGGCACGGCCAGCTCGACCACGCCCGATGGCAGCCGTTCGGGCAGTGGCCCTACCAGCGGTTCCTGCTCCAGGGCCTGGTGCGGACCCTCAAGGCCGCCGGGATGGCCGCGCTGATCGCGCTGCCGGCCGGCGCGCTGCTCGCGCTCGGCCGGCTCTCGCCGCACCGGGTGCTGCGGCTGGCGGCCGGCGGCTTCGTCGAGCTCTTCCGCTCGGTGCCGCTGCTGCTGGTGCTGTACGTCTTCCTGATGGGCATCCCGCGGGCCGGCTACACCTTCCCGGTCTTCTGGGAGCTGGTCATCCCGGTGGTGCTGTGCACGTCCGCGCTGCTCGCCGAGATCTTCCGGGCCGGCGTACTCGCCCTGGACCGCGGGCAGTCCGAGGCCGGCTACGCCCTCGGGATGCGGCGCCGCCAGGTGATGTGGCTGGTGGTGCTGCCGCAGGCGGTCCGGCTCGTGGTGCCCACGCTGGTCTCCCAACTGGTCAGCCTGCTCAAGGACACCACCCTCGGCTACATCGTCAGCTACCCCGAACTCCTCAACCAGGGAAAGGTGCTGGGCTCCTACACGCACGACTTCCTGCAGAGCTACCTCAGCGTCACCGCGATCTACATCGTGGTCAACGCCGTGCTCTCCCAGCTCGCGGAGGCGCTGGAGCGCCGCGGCAAGCGCCGCCCGAAGGCGGGCGCCGCCGGGACCGGACCGGGACTGCCCGGGCCGCGGACGCCCGAGGGCGTCGGCGTGGAGGCGCTGCGCACGACGTAGCGGTCGGGTGTGCGGACCGGTGTGCGGGTCAGGCGCGGCCGGCGGCGCGGGCGCGTTCCACCGCGCCGCCGATCGCGCCGGTGAGCGCGGCCACCTCGTCGGCGGTGGAGGTGTGCCCGAGGGAGAAGCGCAGCGTGCCGCGGGCGTCGGCTGCCGAACGGCCCATGGCGAGCAGCACATGGCTCGGCTGGGCCACGCCCGCGGTGCACGCGGAACCGGTGGAGCAGGCGATGCCCTGGGCGTCGAGGAGGAGCAGCAGCGCGTCGCCCTCGCAGCCGGGGAAGGTGAAGTGGGCGTTGCCGGCGAGCCGTCCGTCGGGGGAGGGGTCGCCGTTGAGCACCGCGTCGGGTACGGCCGCGCGGACGCCGCGCACCAACTCGTCGCGCAGCGCCCCGACATGGCCGACGAACTCCGCGCGGCGCTCGGCCGCCAGCGTGCCCGCCGCGGCGAACGCGGCGATCGCGGGCACGTCGAGGGTGCCGGACCGGCTGCGCTCCTGCCCGCCGCCGTGCAGCAGCGGTACGGGCGTGTCCTCGCGCCGCAGCAGCAGCGCGCCGACGCCGTACGGGCCGCCCACCTTGTGCCCAGTGACGGTCATCGCGTCCAGGCCGCTGGCGGCGAAGTCGAGGTCGATCTGGCCGAACGCCTGCACCGCGTCGGAGTGCATCGGCACCCCGAACTCGCGGGCGACCTCGGCGAGTTCGGGCACCGGCAGGATGGTGCCGACCTCGTTGTTCGCCCACATCGCGGTGACCAGCGCCACATCGTCGGGACCGGCGCCCCGCTCCAACGCGGCCCGCAGCGCCTCCGGGCGCACCCGGCCGTGTCCGTCGACCGCCAGCCACTCCACGACGGCGCCCTCGTGGTCGGCGAGCCAGTACACCGCGTCGAGCACCGCGTGGTGCTCCACCGGGCTCGCCAGCACCCGCACCCGCCGCGCGTCCTCCGCCCGGCGGGACCAGAACAGGCCCTTCACGGCGAGGTTGTCCGATTCCGTGCCCCCGGCGGTGAACACCACCTCGCTCGGCCGCGCCCCGAGCGCCGCGGCCAGCGCTTCCCGGGACTCCTCGACGGTACGGCGGGCCTGGCGGCCGGCTGCGTGCAGTGCGGACGCGTTCCCGGTCACCGTCAGGTGCGCGGTCATCGCCCGGACCGCCTCCGGGAGCATCGGCGTCGTGGCGGCGTGATCGAGGTAGGCCATGGTCCCCCGATTCTAAGGGTGTCCCCGACCCACCCGGCGGCCCCGTCCTGTCGTCCCGGGGGCCACCTCCCGGTGGGGGCTTGCCGCGCCGTTCCCCGCGCCCCTGGACGCGCCCGGGTTCCTCCGGGGCAAGCACGTGGGAAGCCGCACTTGCTCGGGGGCGGGGCGCGTGGGGCACCTCCCAGGCGGAGCTCTGGGGGAGAGCGGCGCGACGAGCCACCCGCCGACCGCAAGGTCCCGTGCATCACCGACGGGGGCAGCCGGGCGGGTCCGTTAGCCCCGGGGGGCCCGCGCGAGTTGGCGGGACTGGGCGACGAGGCGGTCCGCGCTGTCCCAGACCTCCGCGTCCTCCTCCAGCAGTCCCCCCGCGAGGTTGCGCGTGGTGAGAGAGATCCGCACCGGCCCGGGCGCGGGCCGGCACCGTACGTGCACGGTGAGCTCCAGCGTCGGCGTCCACCCCTTGAGCCCGAGGTCGAACGCGGTCGGCGGGAGCGCGTCGACCGCGAGCAGCAGCGACAGCGGATCGTGGTCGCGCCCGTCCGCCAGCCCGAGCCACCCGCGGATGTCGCCGACCCCGGAGGGCGCCCCGACCGCCCACCCGGCGGTCGCCGGGTCGAGCCGTACGTCCAGCCGGTCCATGATCGCGGTGGACCCGACGAACGGGGCGTTCTCCGGGGCGCTCTCACTGCCCACGCACGCGTCGTACCCGGGCATCTCCGGCGGCCGCGCCGAGGTCCGCACCTCGTCCGTCAGCGCGTCGAGGTCGCCGTAGGCGGTCAGCACCCGCAGCCGCTCCACCTCGTCGCCGTGCTCGTCGTACTGGAGGACCGACGCCTGCCCGGTGGACATGGTCCGCCCGGCCCGCGCCGTCTGCGTCCGGACCACCGCGGGGCCGGGCTGCGCCGAGGTCAGGTAGTGCGCGGTGATCGTCAGCGGGTCCGGGTGGGGCAGTTCCTCGCGCAGCGCGCGGGCGGCCACCGCGAGCAGGTACCCGCCGTTGATCGCCGAGACGATCGTCCACCCCTCGGACAGCTCCGCGTCGTAGGTCCCGGGCTCGCCCGCCCGGGCCCGGACCGAGGTGTCCCGGTCGAACTCGCTGTCGCCGATGGCCGCGGGGGCCGTGCTCTGTGCCATACCGCATGTTACCCAGCGGTATGGCCGGCCCGTCCAGTCCTCCCGGGCAAAAACTGAGCGAGCGCTTAGGGCTCGGGGGTGTGGGGGAGCGGGCTCGCGACGCCGTCTCGTGTGGTGCCGTCGGTCGACGGTCCCCCCCGGCATCGCCTCCCTCCTCCGCCTTGGACGCGAAGCCGGAAGCCGCGTGGCGCCGCTCCCAGATCGCTCCCGGCTACTCCCCGGGGCGCCGGCGGCCGGCCTCGGCCCCGGCGCTGCCGCCGTCCACGCGGGTGAGCCGTTCGGTGATCTCGGCGAGCCGGGCGCGTGCTGCCGGGTCGTACGCCTCGTCGTGCGCCCGCGCGTCGGTGAACCGGTCGAAGTAGCGGCCGGTGACGCCGGCCAGGGCCGGGTCGGTGATCAGCCTGGCCGTCGGCGCGACCCCTTCCGCGGTGCCGACCACCGGCGTGAGGCCGTACGCGCGCACGCCCGGGGTGTCCATGAGGTGGGCCGGATGCACGGCGTTCACCGTGATCCCGCGGTCGGCCAGCTCCTCGGCCAGGTCGAAGGTGGACATGATCATCGCGAGTTTGCTCCGGCAGTACGCGTCGAGCCCCTCGTAGCCGCGCTCCAGCATGACGTCGTCGAAGTCGACGGGTGTCTGGCCGATCGAGGCGACGTTGACGACGCGCGCGGGCGCCGAGGCGGTGAGCAGCGGCAGCAGCGCGCGGATCAGCGCGTAGGGCGCCAGGTGGTTCACGGCGAACCGCAGTTCGTGGCCCTGGCGGCTCACGTCGCGCCGGGCCGGCTCGCTGCCGCCCCCGGCCGCGGCGTTGTTGACCAGCACGTCGAGGCGGGGTTCCGCGTCGATGACGCGGGCGGCCATCTCCCGCACCTGGTCGAGGTCCGCCAGGTCGGCGAGGTAGCCGCGCACGGCCGCGCCCGGAGCGGCGGCGCGGACGGCGTCGACCGCCTCCTGGAGCCGCCCGGGGTCGCGGCCGTGCAGCAGGAGGGTCGCGCCGTCGCCGGCGAGATGGCGGGCGAGGTCCCGGCCCATGCCCTGGGTGGCACCGGTGACGAGGACCACCTTGCCGTGCAGGGGGCGCGGGTCCGTGTGTGCGACTGGGATATTCATGTCCTGAGATATATCAAGGCATTGATACATCTTCAAGCCTTGTCATCAGTTCACATCTGTACGATGGGCGGTATGGGACTGCCAGAAGGCGAGCGGCTCGGGCTGGACATCAAGCGCGCGGAGCAGGTCCTGATGGCCGCGAAGGGCGCCGCCCTGAAGCCGCTCGACCTCACCGTCGCGCAGTACGCCGCGCTGTTCGCCCTCTCGGGCAGCCCCGGTATCTCGGGTGCCGCGCTGGCTCGGGCCTGCCTGGTCACACCGCAGGCGATGACCGCCGTCCTGAAGACCCTCGAAGAGCGGGGGCTGGTGACCAGAACGGCGCACCCTTGGCACCAGAAGGTGCTGGAGACCCGCCTCACCGACGAAGGAGCGGCGCTTCTCGACCGTGCCGACGAGCGGGCCGTACGTATCGAGCGCCGGATGTCCGAGGCGCTCACGCCCCAGGAGCGCGCCGCGCTCAAGGACCTGCTCGGCCGCTGTGTCGGCGCGTTGCACGACGACCGGGACGGCGGCGAGGCGGGCCGGGGCGGCGTGGCGGGTCCGGACGGCGGGGGCTGAGCCCGGCCGAGCGCCGGCCGAGCGCCGGCCGAGCGCGCGCCGGAAAAGCAGGGGCGGGCGGGGGAGGGCGGGCCGTTACCCTGGTCGGGTGACCGATTTCCCGACTGAGCCCCCGCGCCAGCGGCTCCGCGTGCTGGCAGCCATGAGCGGCGGTGTCGACTCCGCGGTCGCGGCCGCCCGGGCCGCCGAGGCGGGCCACGACGTGACCGGGGTGCACCTCGCCCTGTCCGCGAACCCGCAGAGCTTCCGTACCGGTGCCCGCGGCTGCTGCACGCTGGAGGACTCCCGGGACGCCCGGCGCGCCGCCGACGTGATCGGCATCCCCTTCTACGTATGGGACCTCGCCGACCGCTTCCGCGAGGACGTGGTGGACGACTTCGTCGCCGAGTACGCGGCCGGCCGCACCCCCAACCCGTGCCTGCGCTGCAACGAGAAGATCAAGTTCGCCGCGCTCCTCGACAAGGCCCTCGCCCTCGGCTTCGACGCGGTCTGCACCGGCCACTACGCCGCCGTGCGCACCGCCCCCGACGGCAGCCGCGAGCTGCACCGCTCCGGCGACGTCGCCAAGGACCAGAGCTACGTCCTCGGCGTCCTGGACCAGCGGCAGCTCGCCCACGCGATGTTCCCGCTCGGCGACACCGCGGCCACCAAGGACGAGATCCGTGCCGAAGCCGAGCGCCGCGGCCTCGCGGTGGCCCGCAAGCCCGACAGCCACGACATCTGCTTCATCGCCGACGGCGACACCCAGGGCTTCCTCGCCCAGCGGCTCGGCACCCGCGAGGGCGAGATCGTCGACGAGAGCGGCGCGGTGGTCGGCACCCACACCGGCGCGTACGGCTTCACCGTCGGCCAGCGCAAGGGCCTGCGGCTCGGCGTCCCCGCCGACGACGGCAAGCCGCGCTACGTCCTGGACATCTCGCCGGTGGACAACACCGTCACCGTCGGCCCCGCCGAGGCGCTCGACGTGACCGCGCTCACCGCGATCCGCCCGCGCTGGTGCGGCACCCCGCCCACCGGACGGGCCGCGTACACCGCGCAGTTGCGCGCCCACGGCGAGGAGGTGACCGCCACCGCCGAACTCCTCGACGGCACCCTGCACGTCGCCTTCGCCCAGTCGATGCGCGGCATCGCCCCGGGCCAGGCGGTCGTGCTCTACGACGGCACCCGCGTCGTCGGCTCGGCGACGATCGCCACCACCGACCGCGACCGTGACCGGGATCGGGATCGCGACCGGGACCGTGGACAGAACCGGCCCGCCCCGGCCGCCGCCGGACGCACCGCATGACCGACCCGACGACCGATCCCGTGGTGGACTCTGTGACCAGCTCCGCGAACGACTCCGCGACCACTCCCGTGGGTGCCCCCGCGGCCGACACGGCGACCGGCGTCGTGACCGGTGCGGCACCCGGCACCGCGGCCGGCACGGCCACCACTGCCGGCACGGCCACGGCTGCCGCCACCGGTGCCGCCGGGCCGCGGCCGACCCGCCCGCTCAACATCTGCGTGTTCCTCTCCGCCGCCGACCTGCCCGACCGCTACACCGCGCCCGCCCGGGAGTTCGCCGACCTGCTCGGCAGGGCCGGCCACACGCTGGTGTGGGGCGGCTCGGAGTCCGGCCTGATGAAGGTCGTCGCCGACGGTGTGCAGCAGGCCGGCGGGCGGCTGGTCGGCGTCTCCGTCGAGTTCCTGCGCGCCAAGGCCCGCGCCGGCGCCGACGAGATGGTGATCGCACCGGACCTCGCCACCCGCAAGGCCGAACTGCTGCGCCGCTCCGACGCGATCGTGGTGATGGTCGGCGGCACCGGCACGCTCGACGAGGCGACGGAGATCCTGGAGCTGAAGAAGCACGGACTGCACGCCAAACCGGTGGTCCTGCTCAACAGCGCGGGTTTCTACGACGGGTTGGCCGCGCAGTTCCGCAGGATGGAGGAGGAGGGCTTCCTGCCCCTGCCGCTCTCCGAGCTGGTGCACTTCTCCGACGACGGCGCCGACGCGCTGGCCTACCTCCAGGAGCACGCGTGAGCGTCCACCTCGTCACCGGTGCCGGGTCCGGGATCGGCGCGGCGGTGGCCCGCAGGCTGCTGGCCCGCGGCGACGAACTGTGGCTGCTGGCCCGCGACGCGGGCCGGGCCCGGCAACTGGCCGACGCGTTCCCCGGCGCGCGGACCCTCGTCGGCGACCTCGCGGTCCCGGCCCGGCTGTCCTGGGCGCTGGAGAAGCAGGCGCTCCCGGACCGGCTGGACTCCCTGCTGCACAGCGCCGGCACCGTCGACCTCGGACCGGTCGGCGACCTCACCCCGAAGCTGTGGGAGCACACCCTCGCGGTGAACCTCGTCGCGCCCGCCGAACTCACCCGGCTGCTGCTGCCCCAACTGCGGCTCTCCCGGGGCACCGTGGTCCTCGTCAACTCCGGCGCCGGGCTCCAGGCACACGCCGAGTGGAGCGCGTACGCCGCGAGCAAGCACGGGCTCAGGGCCCTCGCGGACTCGCTCCGCGCGGAGGAGCAGGAGCACGGCGTACGCGTCACCACCGTGTACCCCGGGCGGACCGCCACCCCCATGCAGCAGAAGGTCCACCAGCAGGAGGGCAAGTCCTACGACCCCTCGCGCTGGATCGACCCCGAGTCCGTCGCCACGACGGTTCTCTCCGTCCTCGACCTCCCGCGCGACGCCACGATCCCCGACGTGACGCTGCGCCCCGCGCGGTAGGCGGTCCCGCGCGGTAAGCGGTAGGCGGTCCCGCGCGGTGCTTCGGTCCCCCGCACGGCACGAGGCCCCGGGGCGGTGAGAGGTCCCCCGGGCGGGCACGCGAACCCCGGCGGCGGGGAGCCGTCTACGCTGCCACCGTGAGCACCGAGGCGACCACCGAGACCAGCGAACGTTTCACCCTGCCCGAGGGCGCCGCGACAGGCGTGGGCTCGATGCCGGGGGGAGACGCGCGAGAATCCGCCCGGGTGGCCACGGAGGCCGTCGGCGCGCTGCCGTACCTGCCCGAGCTGCCGGCCCGCGGCCCGGGCGCGGACATGATCGGCCGCACCCTCGGCCTGCTGGTGGAGCTGTACGCGCGGGTGGAGCCCAGCGGCTGGAGGTTCGGGGACCGCCCGGGGCGCGACACCAAGCGGGCCAGGTCATGGCTGGGCGAGGACCTGGACGCGCTGGAGGAGTTCACGCAAGGACACCAGGGCCCGTTGAAGATCCAGGCGGTCGGCCCGTGGACGCTCGCCTCGGCCGTCGAACTGCACAACGGCGAGGCGGCGCTGCGCGACCCCGGCGCGGTCCGCGACCTGACCGCGTCCCTCGCGGAGGGCCTGACCGCGCACCTCGCGGACGTCCGCCGCCGCGTGCCGGGCGCCGCCCTCCTGCTGCAACTGGACGAGCCGGGCATCACCGCGGTGCTGCGCGGCGAGGTCAGGACCGCCAGCGGCTACCGCACCCACCGCGCGGTGGACCGCGCGGTCGTCGAGGGCGCGCTGCGCGACCTGGTCGACGCGGCGGGAGCGGCCGGCGCCGCCGTCAGCGTCCACTCCTGCGCCCCCGACGTGCCGTTCGCGCTGCTGCGCCGGGCCGGGGTCGCCGGGGTCTCCTTCGACTTCGACCTGCTCACCGAGCGTGACTGGGACGCGTTCGGCGAGGCCGTGGAGGCCGGCACCGCGCTCTTCGCGGGTGTCGTGCCGGGCACGGATGCCCCGTTGTCAGACCCAGCGGGTAGCGTCAGTGGTGTTCGGGCGCTGTGGCGCAGGTTGGGACTGGCACCGGGGGCGTTGGGGTCCTCCGTCGCCATCACCCCGTCCTGCGGTCTGGCGGGGGCCTCACCGGCCTATGCCCGTGCCGCGCTCGTGCACTGCGCGAGGGCGGCACGCTCGCTCGTCGACAACCCAGAGTGACGCCGGAGTGCGGCCGCTTGCGGCCCGATTGGTAGGAGGGACACGGACGTGGCAGCCGAGCAGGAGGCCGGCCGGGCGGACATCCCCGCCGAGGCCCGTGAGGAGCACGCGCGCCTGGCCGAGCAGGTCGAGGAGCACCGCTTCCGTTACTACGTGAACGACGCACCGGTCGTCAGCGACGCCGAGTTCGACCGGCTGCTGCGCCGGCTGGAGGCGATCGAGGAGCAGCACCCGGCGCTGCGCACCCCCGACTCGCCCACCCAGAAGGTCGCGGGCGCCTACGCGACCGAGTTCACCTCGGTCCAGCACCGCGAGCGCCTGCTCTCGCTGGACAACGCCTTCAGCGACGAGGAGTTGACCACCTGGGCCGACCGGGTCGCGGCCGAGCTGGGCCCGCCGGACAACACCCGCAGCCCGTACCACTTCCTGTGCGAGCTGAAGGTCGACGGCCTCGCGGTCAACCTGACGTACGAACACGGCCGGCTCACCCGCGCCGCCACCCGCGGCGACGGCCGCACCGGCGAGGACATCACGCCCAACGTCCGGACCATCGCCGACATCCCCGACCGGCTGGCCGGCGACCGGGTGCCCGCCCTGGTCGAGATCCGCGGCGAGGTCTACTTCCCCGGCGAGAAGTTCGAGGAGCTCAACGCCCGGCTGGTCGAAGGCGGCGACAAGCCGTTCGCCAACCCGCGGAACGCCGCGGCCGGCTCGCTGCGCCAGAAGGACCCCCGGATCACCGCCACCCGCCCGCTGCGGATGGTGGTGCACGGCATCGGCGCCCGCGAGGGCTTCGACATCGACTGCCAGTCGCACGCCTACGCCCTCCTCCACGAGTGGGGCCTGCCCACCGCCCGCTACAACAAGGTGGTCGACTCGCTGGCCGCCGTCCGCGAGTTCATCGCGTACTACGGCGAGCACCGCCACGACGTCGAGCACGAGATCGACGGCGTCGTCGTCAAGGTGGACGAGATCCCGCTCCAGGGCCGGCTCGGCTCCACCTCGCGCGCCCCGCGCTGGGCCATCGCCTGGAAGTACGCCCCGGAGGAGGTCAACACCAAGCTCGTGGACATCCGGGTCGGCGTCGGCCGCACCGGCCGGGTGACGCCGTACGCAGTGGTGGAACCTGTCACCGTGGCCGGCTCCGAGGTCGAGTTCGCCACCCTGCACAACCAGGAGGTGGTGAAGAAGAAGGGCGTCCTGATCGGCGACACCGTGGTGCTGCGCAAGGCCGGCGACGTCATCCCGGAGATCCTGGGCCCGGTGGCGGACCTGCGGGACGGCAGCGAGCGGGAGTTCGCGATGCCCGCCGAGTGCCCCGAGTGCGGCACCGCCCTCCAGCCCATGAAGGAAGGCGACATCGACCTGCGCTGCCCCAACGCGCGGCGCTGCCCGGCCCAGTTGCGCGAGCGGATCTTCTACCTCGCCGGCCGCCGCTGCCTGGACATCGAAGCGCTCGGATACGTCGCGGCGACCGCGCTCACCCAGCCGCTCGCCCCCGACCAGCCGCCGATGGCCGACGAGGGCGACCTCTTCGACCTCGACATCGAGCGCCTGCTGCCGATCCGCTCCTACGTCCTGGACCAGGACAGCGGGCTGCCCAAGCGCGACCCGGAGACCGGCGAGGAGAAGGTCGTCACCTTCTTCGCCAACCAGAAGGGCGAGCCGAAGAAGAACGCGCTGTCCATGCTGGAGAACATCGCGGCCGCCAAGGAGCGCCCGCTGGCCCGGGTGATCACCGGCCTGTCCATCCGCCACGTCGGCCCGGTGGCCGCCGAGGCGCTGGCCCGCGAGTTCCGCGACCTGGACCGGATCAAGGACGCCGAGGAGGCCGAGCTGGCCGCGGTCGACGGGGTCGGGCCGACCATCGCCGCCTCGCTCAAGCAGTGGTTCGCGGTGGACTGGCACCTGGAGATCATCGAGAAGTGGCGCGCGGCCGGCGTGAAGTTCACCGAGGAGGGTTCCGACGAGGGCCCCAGGCCCCTGGAGGGGCTGACCGTGGTGGTGACCGGCACGCTCACCGGGCACACCCGCGACGGCGCGAAGGACGAACTGGGCGGCCGCGGCGCGAAGGTCACCAGCGCGGTCTCCAAGAAGACGCACTTCGTGGTGGTCGGCGACAACCCCGGGTCGAAGTACGACAAGGCGGTCCAGCTGAAGGTCCCGATCCTCGACGAGGCCGGCTTCGGCGTACTCCTCGAACAGGGTGCCGACGCGGCCCGCGCGGTGGCGGTGAACCCGCCGGAGCCGGAGCAGGCGTCCGACCCGGAGCAGGCGTCCGACCCGGACCCGGCAGCCGATGATCCGGCGCCGCCCGCCGACACGCCGTCTGACCCCGCCCCAGGCACGGCATCCGACGGCGAATCAGACTGACCTAGGACCACATGTCACCCGATCGGCCTATATCAGACAGGGGAGTTCGGGCGCGAACCCACCGGGGCGCACTGAAGCATTGACGGCCGATCGGTGCCCGCGGCGCGCCGTCGCGGCCTACTGTTGAGGAGCGCTCCTGTCGGGGCGGCAGGATCGCGGCGGCCCGTCGGCCGAACCGCGTCCCCCGGCACCCGCGCACCTGCTTGCTTCATGGGCTGTGAGAGGGACACGGGTATGGAACCCACGGAGAGTGCCGGAGCGGCACGGCTGCCCCGAAGCAGCGTGGCCGCGCCCGTTCTCCCCGCGAGCCCGGCGCCCTTGGTGCGGTGGGCCGTACTGGTCGCCGCGGCCGCCGCGCTGGCCGCCGGTGTGGGCCGCTTGCTGGACAACGGCGACGCACTGTTCCCCGGCGGCCGGATCGGCTGGGCGCTCGCCGTCCTCAGCGGGATCATCGTCGGTCATCTCGTCGCGATGGGGCGCGACCGCTGGTGGGGCGGCACCGGTTCCGGTGCCGCCCTCGTGCTCGCGGTGCTGCTGCTGTTCGGCTGGGTGCCCGCGGTGCTGGTCAGCCTCGCGGTGGTGGTGCTGGTCGGCGCCGCCCGCCGGCACCGCTGGCGGCAGGCCGGGCTGCACGGCGCGATCGACATCCTCGGCATCGGCGCCGGCGCGCTCAGCCTCGACCTGTTCGGCATCCACCCGTCCGTGGCGCACCCCTGGACGACCGCCGACTGGGGCTGGTCGGCGCTGCCCTGCGTCGTGGTCACCGCACTGGCCTATCTCGCGGCGACCCGGGTGCTGCTGTGGGCCGCGTTCGCGCCGCGCGGCGGGCTGCCCACGGTGGCGCGCACCGCGCTGGTCCGACAGGGGCTGGTCGGCGCGGCCCTGCTCGGCATCTCCCCGCTGATCCTCGTCGTCGCCTGTGACCAGCCGGCGCTGCTGCCGCTCTTCGCGGTCCCGCTGATCGCGCTCGACTCCACGCTGTGGATCGTGCACGCCCGCGCCGAGGAGCAGTTGCGCGACCCGCTGACCGGCCTGCCCAACCGCCAGTGGCTGCTGGAGCGCACCTGGTCCGCGATCGACGCCGCGCGGACCGTCGGCCGCGCCGAGCCGGGCGAGCCCGCGCCCGCGGGCTGGGGCCGGGTCGGGCTGATCCTCATCGACCTCGACAAGTTCCGGTCGGTCAACGACACCCTCGGGCACCTGGCCGGCGACCGGCTGCTGCTCCAGGTCGCCGACCGGCTGCGGCTGGCCCTGCCGCGCGGCGCCGAGGCGGCCCGGCTCGGCGGCGACGAGTTCGCGGTGCTGCTGCCCGCCTGCGACTCCGCCACCCGCGCGCAGCGGATCGCCCGCACCCTGGTCGCCGCGCTCGGCTCACCCCTCAGCCTCGACGGGCTGACGCTGGTGCTGGAGGCCAGCGCCGGCGTCAGCGTCTTCCCCGAGCACGCGTCCGACGCGGAAGGGCTGCTGCGCCGTGCCGACGTGGCGATGTACCAGGCGAAGCGGGACCGCAGCGGCGCGGAGGTCTACGAGGCCACCCGCGACGCCAACACCCCCGACCGGCTGGGCCTGCTGGGCGACCTGCGCAGGGCGCTGGACGCGGGCGACGTCGAACTCCACTACCAGCCGAAGGTGCGGTTCGACGGGCAGGTGGCCGGGCTCGAGGCGCTCGTCCGCTGGGAGCACCCCGAGCGGGGCCGGGTCAACCCGGAGGAGTTCATCGCGATGGCGGAGACCTCCGGGCTGATGCCGCGGCTCACCGAGTACGTCCTGGACACCGCGCTCGCCCAGATCGCCCGGTGGCGGGCGATGGGCCTGGACGTCCCGGTCGCCGTCAACGTCTCGCCGCGCGACGTGCACAGTCCGGGGTTCGCCGGGGCGGTGGCCGCGCGGCTGGCCCGCCACCAGGTGCCGCCCGGCTCCCTCCAGCTGGAGATCACCGAGCACGTCCTGCTGGAGGACCCGCAGCGTGCCGCCGACACGCTCAACGGGCTCACCGGACACGGCGTGAAGATGTCCCTGGACGACTTCGGCACGGGCTACTCCTCGCTGGTGCACCTGCGGCGGCTGCCGGTCAGCGAGCTGAAGATCGACCGCTCGTTCGTGGCCCGGCTGATCGCGGACGCCGAGGACGCGGAGATCGTGCGCTGCACCATCGACCTCGCGCACTCCCTCGGGCTCATGGTCGTGGCCGAGGGTGTCGAGGACGACGAGACGTGGGAGCGGCTGCGGGACCTGCGGTGCGACGCGGTGCAGGGGTGGCTGGTCGCCGCCGCGATGCCCGAGCAGGAGGCGACGCACTGGCTTCAGGCGCGGGGGGACCGCGGCTGGCAGCGGCCCGCGGCGGCGCTTCCCGCGAAGCGGGCGTAGCGGGCTTCGCCCGCGGAAGCGGACCGACGGCGCCCCCTGCCCGGGGCTGGGGCGCTGTCGCGGAGGACGTTCACCCGTCAGGGGTGCGGGGTGGGCGGCATCGCCGCGGGGCTGAGCTCGCGGGCCCGGCGCGCCACGAATCCGGCTGGTCGCGCGGTTCCCCGCGCCCCTGACGGGCACCGCCTTCCGCGAGGGCGCCCCTCCGGGGGGAAACGGGGTGCGGGGACTTCCACGGGGCACCGTAGGATTGGGCACCCATTGACATCTCACCCCGCAGAGGACCGCTGCATGCCTGGCATCACGCCCGAGGAGGTCGCCCACCTCGGCCGGCTGGCGCGGATGGAGCTGTCACGCGAAGAGTTGGACCACTTCGCCGGACAGCTCGACGACATCATCGGCGCCGTAGCCCGCGTATCCGAGGTGGCCGGCGAGGACGTCCCGCCGACCTCTCACCCGCTGCCCCTGACCAACGTGATGCGCTCGGACACCGTCCGGCCGTCGCTGACCCCGCAGCAGGCGCTGTCGGGTGCGCCCGCGCAGGAGCAGCAGCGCTTCAAGGTCCCGCAGATCCTGGGGGAGGACTGACGCCGTGACGGACATCATCAGGCTCACCGCCGCCGAGACGGCGCAGAAGATCGCGTCCGGCGAGCTGACCGCGGTCGAGGTGACCGAGGCGCATCTGGCCCGGATCGAGGCCGTGGACGAGAAGGTGCACGCGTATCTGCACGTGGACCGGGAGGGCGCGCTCGCCCAGGCCCGCGCGGTGGACGCCAAGCGCGCCGCCGGGCAGGAGCTGGGCCCGCTCGCCGGGGTGCCGCTGGCGCTGAAGGACATCTTCACCACCGAGGGCGTACCGACCACCGTCGGCTCCAAGATCCTGGAGGGCTGGCTGCCGCCGTACGACGCGACGGTCACCAGGAAGCTGAAGGCCGCCGACGTGGTGATCCTCGGCAAGACCAACATGGACGAGTTCGCGATGGGCTCCTCCACCGAGAACAGCGCGTACGGCCCGACCGGCAACCCGTGGGACCTCACCCGTATCCCGGGCGGCTCGGGCGGCGGCTCGGCCGCGGCGCTCGCCTCGTACCAGGCGCCGCTGGCGATCGGCACCGACACCGGCGGCTCGATCCGGCAGCCCGCCGCGGTCACCGCCACCGTCGGGGTGAAGCCGACCTACGGCGGGGTCTCCCGCTACGGCATGGTCGCCTTCTCCTCCTCGCTCGACCAGGGCGGCCCGTGCGCGCGCACCGTGCTGGACGCGGCGCTGCTGCACGAGGTGATCGCCGGCCACGACCCGATGGACTCCACCTCGGTCGACGTCCCCGTCCCGCCGGTGGTCGAGGCCGCCCGCAACGGCGACGTCAAGGGCCTGCGGATCGGCGTCATCCAGGAGTTCGGCGGCGAGGGCTACCAGGCCGGCGTGGTCCAGCGGTTCGACGAGTCGGTGGAACTGCTGCGCGAGCTGGGCGCCGAGATCGTCGAGCTGTCCTGCCCGTCGTTCACGTACGCGCTGGCGGCGTACTACCTGATCGCGCCGTCGGAGTGCTCCAGCAACCTGGCCCGCTTCGACGCGATGCGCTACGGCCTGCGGGTCGGCGACGACGGCACCAGGTCCGCGGAGGAGGTCACCGCGCTGACCCGCGAGGCCGGCTTCGGCCCCGAGGTCAAGCGCCGCGTCATCCTCGGCACCTACGCGCTCAGCTCCGGCTACTACGACGCCTACTACGGCTCCGCGCAGAAGGTCCGCACCCTGATCACCCGCGACTTCGAGCGCGCCTTCGAGCAGGTGGACGTCATCGTCTCGCCCACCACGCCCACCACCGCGTTCCCGATCGGCGAGCGCGCGGACGACCCGCTGGCGATGTACCTCGCCGACCTGTGCACCATCCCGGTCAACCTGGCCGGCAACGCGGCGATGTCGCTGCCGTGCGGCCTCGCCCCGGAGGATGGTCTCCCGGTGGGCCTGCAGATCATCGCGCCCGCGCTCAAGGACGACCGGCTCTACCGGGTCGGCGCCGCAGTAGAGGCCGCCTTCGTGTCGAAGTGGGGCCACCCGCTACTTGAGGAGGCACCGCAGCTATGAGCACCCAGACGAAGTCCGCGGCGAAGAGCACCAGCGGCAAGAACAACGGTTCGGCGGACCTGTCGGCCAAGGGCGGCAAGAGCAAGAGGGGCACCTACCTGTCCATCGGCACCTCGCTGTTCAGCGCCTTCACCGCGGTGAAGAAGGTGCGTTCCGCCCGCAGCGAGGAGGACAACCTCCAGCTGATCGACGCCGTGCTGCGCGCCGCCGCGGTGACCACCGGCATCGTGCTGCTCGTACGCGAGCTGCGCCGGCTGAGCGATGACGACGTCCTCGCGGACTGACGGACCGACGGAGAAGAGGTACAGGGAACAGTGACCGTCACGGACCTGCTGTCCTACGAGGACGCGCTCGCGTCGTACGACCCGGTGATGGGCCTGGAAGTCCACGTGGAGCTCGGCACGCGGACGAAGATGTTCTGCGGCTGCTCCACCGAGCTCGGCGCCGAGCCCAACTCGCAGGTCTGCCCGACCTGCCTGGGCCTGCCGGGCGCGCTGCCGGTGGTCAACGAGATCGGCGTCGAGTCCGCCATCAAGATCGGCCTGGCGCTCAACTGCGAGATCGCCGCATGGTGCCGGTTCGCCCGGAAGAACTACTTCTACCCGGACATGCCGAAGAACTTCCAGACCTCGCAGTACGACGAGCCGATCGCGTTCAACGGCTACCTGGACGTCCAGTTGGAGGACGGCGAGATCTTCCGGGTGCTCATCGAGCGCGCCCACATGGAGGAGGACACCGGCAAGTCCACCCACATCGGTGGCGCGACCGGCCGTATCCACGGTGCCTCGCACTCCCTGCTGGACTACAACCGGGCCGGCATCCCGCTGATCGAGATCGTCACCAAGCCGATCGAGGGCGCCGGCGCCCGCGCGCCCGAGGTGGCCCGCGCCTACGTCGCCGAACTGCGCGAGCTGATCAAGGCGTTGGGGGTGTCCGAGGCCCGGATGGAAATGGGCCAGATGCGCTGCGACGTCAACCTGAGCCTGCGCCCGCACGGCCGGGAGAAGTTCGGCACCCGCAGCGAGACGAAGAACGTCAACTCGCTGCGCAGCGTGGAGCGGGCGGCCCGCTTCGAGATCCAGCGGCACGCCGCGGTGCTCTCCTCGGGCGGCACCATCGTGCAGGAGACCCGGCACTTCCACGAGGAGGACGGCTCCACCGCCTCCGGCCGGATCAAGGAGGAGGCGGAGGACTACCGCTACTTCCCCGAGCCGGACCTGGTGCCGGTCGCCCCGGCCCGCGAGTGGGTCGAGGAACTGCGGGCCGGGCTGCCCGAACTGCCGCTGGCCCGCCGGGGGCGGCTCAAGCAGGAGTGGGGCATCTCCGACTTCGAGATGCAGTCCGCGCTCAACGCCGGTGCGATCGACCTGATCACGGCCACCATCGACGAAGGCGCGGACGCGGCCTCGGCCCGCAAGTGGTGGATGGGCGAACTGGCCCGGCACGCCAACGAGACCGGCGCGGAGCTGTCCGCGCTGGCGATCACCCCGGCGCAGGTGGCCAGGGTCGCCGCGCTGGTGGCGGCCGGCGACCTCAACGACAAGCTGGCCCGGCAGGTCATCGAGGGCGTGCTGGCCGGCGAGGGCGACCCGGACCAGGTGGTCGACAAGCGCGGGCTGAAGGTCGTCTCCGACGACGGCGCGCTCGGTGCGGCCGTCGACCAGGCCATCGCGGACAACGCGGCGGTCGCCGAGAAGATCCGCGGCGGCAACCTCGCGGCGGCCGGCGCGCTGATCGGCGCGGTCATGAAGCTGACCCGCGGCCAGGCGGACGCCAAGCGGGTGCGCGAACTGGTGCTGGAGAAGCTCCAGGGCTGACCCGGAGGACGTCTCCAGGGCGACCTGGACGACACGCCCGAGGAGGCGGCACCCCCGATCCGGGGGTGCCGCCTTTATCCTTTTCGGACAGTTGTGAGGAGCAGCACGAAAGCCGCAAAGGATCTCTTTCTCCTGGCACAGTAGGCGGCACGTATCGCCACGGGACACGCGGGGCGTACCGACCACGCAACCGCACCCGCAAGGGGACAGCAGCCCATGGCCGTACTCGCCCGGTGGTGCCTCAGCCGCCGACTCACCGTCGTCCTGCTGTGGCTCACCGCACTCGTCGGGCTCACCGCCGCCGCCACGGTCGCCGGCTCCGCGTACTCCCAGAAGTACGAAGCGCCGAACACCGAGTCCAGCCACGCCGCGGAGCTGCTGCGAACCGCGTTCCCCGGACAGGCCGGCGACTCCGACTCGATCGTGTGGCACACCGAGCACGGCACGGTACGCGCCGGCGCCGTCGAGCAGACCATGACGAAGGTGCTCGACCAGGCCCGCACCCTGCCCGGCGTCACCTCCGTGATCAGCCCCTACGGCTCCTCGGGCGCCGCCCAGATCAGCTCCGACGGCCACACCGCCTACGCCACCGTCGGCTACGGCAAGGACGCCGACGGCGTCAGCCGCGGCCAGGCCCAGGCGCTGGTGGACACCGCCAAGGCGGGCCAGGGACCCGGCCTGGAGGTCGAACTCGGCGGGGAGGCGGTCGGCAACACCGAGGCGGCCAGCGCCCACCTGAGCGAGGTGGTGGGGGTCGCGGTGGCCGCGGTGGTGCTGCTGGTCGCCTTCGGGTCGTTCGCGGCGATGCTGCTGCCGATCGCCACCGCGCTGATCGGCTGCGGCACCGCCTACATGGGCACCGTGCTGCTCGGCCACGCGATGACCGTCGCCGACTTCGCCCCCATGCTCGGCATGCTGATCGGGCTGGGCGTCGGCATCGACTACGCGCTGTTCATCGTGACCCGGCACCGCAAGGGCCTCAAACGCGGGCTGTCCGTCGCCCGGGCCGCCGAGGAGGCGGTGGCCACCACCGGCAAGGCCGTGGTCTTCGCCGGCGGCACGGTGTGCGTGGCGGTGCTCGGCATGCTGCTGCTCCGGCTCAGCTTCCTCAACGGCGTCGCGGTCGCCGCCTCGCTGACGGTCCTGCTCACGGTGGCCGCGTCGGTGACGCTGCTGCCCGCGCTGCTCGGCTTCATAGGGCACCGGGCGCTCAGCAGCAGGGAGCGGCGGGCGCTGGCACACGGGGGCGGCTGCCAGGCCGCGCAGCACCGCCGATCCGAGGAGCACGCCGGCTGCCGCGGCGCCGACACCCCCGCGCAGCCGGCCACCGGCGTCGCCGCGCGCTGGTCCGGGTTCGTCTCCCGGCACCCACGGCTGCTCGGCGCGCTCGCCGCCGTCGTCATGGTGGTGCTCGCGCTGCCCACCTTCTCGCTGCACATGGGCACCTCCGACCAGGGCAACGACCCCTCCACCGCGACCACCCGCAAGGCGTACGACCTGCTCGCCGACGGCTTCGGGCCCGGCACCAACGGCCCGCTCACCCTGGTGGCCACCACCGACAGCGCGGGCGCGCTGGTCGCCCTCCAACACCTGCCGCAGACCCTCCGGGACACCCCGGGCGTCGCCTCCGTCAGCGGCCCCGACATCGACGCCTCCGGCAGCACCGGCGTCATCACGGTGGTGCCCGACAGCTCCCCGCAGTCCACCGCCACCTCCCATCTGGTCGACGAACTGCGCCACGACGTGCTGCCGACCGCGGAGAAGGGCACCGACCTCCAGGTCTACGTCGGCGGCTCCACGGCCAGCTACGACGACTTCGCCGCGGTGGTGATCGGGAAGCTCCCGCTCTTCGTGGGCTGCGTGGTGGGGCTGGGCTGCCTGCTCCTGCTGCTCGCCTTCCGCTCGATCGGCGTTCCGGTCAAGGCCGCGGTGATGAACGTCGCCGCCGTCGCCTCCTCCTTCGGCGTGGTCACCGCGATCTTCCAGTGGGGCTGGGGCAGCGAATGGCTGGGGCTGGGCCGGGCCGGGCCGATCGAACCGTTCCTGCCGGTGATCCTCGTCCCGGTGCTGTTCGGGCTCTCCATGGACTACCAGGTCTTCCTGGTCAGCCGGATGTACGAGGAGTGGCGGGAGACCCGGGACAACCGCCGGGCGGTACGCGTGGGGCTCGCCGAGACCAGCCGCGTGATCAACTCCGCGGCGGTCATCATGGTCGCGGTCTTCCTGGCGTTCGTGCTCAGCGGGGACCGGGTGATCGCGATGTTCGGCATCGGCCTGGCCGCGGCGGTCGCCCTCGACGCCTTCGTGCTGCGCACCTTGCTGGTCCCGGCGCTGATGCACCTGCTCGGCCCGGCCAACTGGTGGCTGCCGGGGTGGCTGGACCGACGGCTGCCGCAGCTCAACATCGAGACGGTGCCGACCGCGCGGCCGCCCGCCGCCGCACCCGTCCCGTCACCGGCCGGCGCCGTGCCACCGGGCGCCGTGCCACCGGGCTCGGTACCCGCAGGCGCCCTGACCGCGGTCGAGTCACCCGCGGGGCGCGTCACCGTATGACCGCGGCGGATCGCCGGGGCGCGTGACCCCGGTGCGCGCCCGTACCCGGGCGCGCTCCGACTCAGTCCGTTCGACGCCGACTAAGGCGCCCTCAGGTGCCCTGTAAGGCGTCTAAGGCCCCGCGCGCTCGGATAAGGCACCGTCTAAGGCGCATCTGAGTACCGCCTAGGCCGATCGTGCGGCCGCCTAGGCACATGAAGGCCCCGGCAGGCACCGGAACTTCGGGAAGCTGCCCGATGTGGCCGACCCCCCTTGGAGACGAAGCTAGGAGGCACAAAGAGAGCAGCACTTCCAAGGAGCAGCCAGATGTTTGCTTACGAACTCCACCAGGCCCGCAGCGCCGAACTCCGCCGTCGCGCCGAGGAGCGTCGCCTCGTCGAGGAGGCGAAGGCCGGTCGCGCCGCGCAGCGCCGGGCCCGCGCCCAGGCACGCCGCGCCCAGCCGCACACCGCGGCGCGCACGGACGCCGAGGGGGCGTCTCCCTCCGATCGCGCCGGCACCTCCCGGGTCGGTTCCACCGATCGCTCCGGCGCGGGCTCCCTCGGCCGCGTCCACCGGGCCCCGAGCCCGCGTGGCGCGGCGTGACCACCCAGCCGGCGACCCGGGGTGCGGCGAGGAACGGACCCGCCACCGCACCCCGGGCCGTAATCGGTGTCGCTACAGGCACCGGGCGTGCGATGCTCGGAAACGTGCAGACGCAGTCCCTCAGCCCCGAGTTCATCGGCCGCGACACCGAACTGGCCCGGCTCACCGCCGCGCTGTCCGCCGCCGACGGCTGCGAGCCGCAGGCGGTGCTCATCGGCGGCGAGGCGGGCGTCGGCAAGACCCGGCTCACCGAGGAGTTCATGGCGGCGGCGCGTGCGGCGGGGGCCGTCACCGCCATCGGTGGCTGTGTGGAGATCGGCGCGGAGGGCCTGCCCTTCGCGCCGGTCTCGACCGCGTTGCGCCACCTCTACCGCACCCTCGGCACCGAGCTGACCAGCGCCGTGGCCGGCCAGGAGGCCGAACTCGCCCGGCTGCTGCCCGAACTGGGCGACAGCGGCGCCGGCCACCGCGACCAGCACGACGAGGAGGGCCGGGTCCGGCTCTTCGAACTCACCGCCCGCCTGCTGGAGCGGCTGGGCGCCGACCGCACCCTCGTCGTGGTCGTCGAGGACCTGCACTGGGCCGACCGCTCCACCCGCGAACTGCTCGCCTACCTGTTCCGCTCGGTGCAGCGCGCCCGGTTGCTGATCGCCGCCACCTACCGCAGCGACGACATCCACCGCCGGCACCCGCTGCGGCCGTTCCTCGCCGAGACCGACCGGCTGCGCACGGTCGAGCGCATCGAGCTGAGCCGCTTCAGCCGCGACGAGGTGGGGCGCCAGCTCACCGCGATCCTCGCCGAGACCCCCGGCGAGGCGGTCGTCGACGACGTGTTCGCCCGCTCCGACGGCAACCCCTTCTTCGTCGAGGAGCTGGCCTGCAGCATCCGCGGCGACTGCCTCAGCGGCATCAGCGACTCCCTGCGCGACCTGCTGCTGGTCCGGGTCGAGCAGCTGACCGAATCGGCCCAGCGGGTCGCGAAGTTCGTCGCCGAAGGCGGCAACGCCGTCGAGTACCGCCTGCTGGACGCCATCACCGGCCTCAGCGAGGACGACCTGCTCGACGCGCTGCGCACCGCCGTCGGCGCCAACATCCTGCTGCCCTCCGACGACGGAGACGGCTACCGCTTCCGCCACTCCCTGGTCCGCGAGGCGGTCGGCGACGACCTGCTGCCCGGCGAGCGCAGCCGGATCAACCGCCGCTACGCGGAGGCGATCGAGGCCGACCCGTCCCTGGTCCGGGCCGGCGAGCGCGCCGCCCGGCTGGCCAGCTTCTGGTACGCCGCACACGACCCGGCCAAGGCGCTGCCGGCCGTGCTGCGCGCCGCCGTCGAGGCCCGCGACCGGCGCGCCTACGCCGAGCAGTACCGCCTGCTGGAACGCGCGCTCGAACTGTGGGACACCGCGCCCGCCGAGGTCCGTGAAGCGCTGCGGCTGGCCGACTTCGTCGAGGCGTACGCCTCGCTGGTCCACGCCGAGTACACCTCGGCGGCCCGTACCGGCGACCCGGAGCGGCCGATCCACTTCCTGGACCTGCTCGCCGAGATCACCGTCGCCGCCCGGCTCGGCGGCGAGCGCGAACGCGCCTACACGATGGCCAAGCGGGCGCTGCGGCTGATCGAGCTGGACGGCGCGCAGGACCCGCTGCGGGCCGCCTGGTTCTGGTCCCAGCGCTCCCGGCTGATCGAGGACCTGGGCCGCGGCGACGGCTGGGAGGAGCTGGGCAGGGCCCAGGAGCTGGTCCGCGGGCTGCCGTCGTCGGCCGCGCACGCCGAGGTGCTGGCGCAGACCGCGGGCTGGATCATGATCCACAACCCCAGTGCCGCGGGCATCACCGCCGCCGAGCAGGCCGTCGAGTTCGCCCGGCGGGCCGGGACCCGCGACACCGAGTTCCAGGCACGGATCACCCTCGGCGTCCTCCAGGCCGACTGCGGCGACGTCGAAGGCGGCATCGCCGAGATGGAGGACGTGCTGGCGCAGGTCGTGAAGTTGTCGCTGCCGAGCCTCATCGCCCGCGCGCACGGCAACCTCGCCTCCGTGCTCGAAGGCGCCGGCCGATCCGTGGACGCGCTGCGGGTGGCCCGCGCCGGGCAGACCCTCGCGGACTCCCAGATCTCCGGGCTGACCCGGTCCTGGTTGCTCCTCGACGAGGGCGAGTCGCTGCTCTCGCTCGGCCGCCTGGACGAGGCGGCGGCCTGCCTCACCGAGGCCAACCGGCTGGTCCCCAGCGCCTATCTGAAGGCCGGCGGCGAGCTGCTGTTCGGCTTCCTCGCCCTCATCACCGGCGACATCGACGCCGCCGCCGGGCACCTTGCCGCCGCCGCGGACGGGCTGCGCAGTGACAGCCAGCCGCAGCACCAACTGCCGCTGATGCTGCTCGGCATGCGGGTCGCGCTTGCCCAGGGCCGGACCGCCGACGCCGGCGCGGAACTGGCGCGCGCGATCACGCACGGCTTCCCGCTCGGCTCGTCCCGGTTCGCCTGGCCGATCATGGTCACCGGCGCGCGCATCGACCCCGAGGCCGTACGCTCCGCCGCGGCGCAGCTGGCCCGGCCCACCTCGCTGAGCCGGGCCTACGCGGCACTGCTCGACGCCGAACTCGGAGGCGACGACACCGCGTTGTGGGCCGCGGCCGAGGACGCCTTCGCCGCCGAGGAGCGGCCGCTGGAACTGGCCCGGGTCCGGCTGTGCCGCGCCGAGGCCCTGCTCGCCGAGGGCGGAGCCGGTGCGCGCGACGAGGCCGGCCGCCTGCTCGGCCTCGCCGACGCCACCGCCACCGGGATCGGCGCGGTGCCGCTGGCCGGGCGGGTCGCCGAGCTCGCCCAGCGCGCGCGGCTGCGCACCGCCCCCGAGGACCCGGTCCGCACCCTCGGGCTCACCGCTCGCGAGCGCGATGTGCTGCGCCTGGTGGCCGACGGCCGTACCAACCGGCAGATCGCCGAGGAGCTGTTCATCTCCCCGAAGACGGCGAGCGTCCACGTCTCCAACATCCTCGCCAAGATGTCCGTGTCCACCCGCACGGAGGCCGCGGCGCTCACCCATCGCCTCCAGCTCTTCCCGAAGGCGCGATAGCGCGAGGGCCGAGCGCCGCCGGGAGCAGCGGCCCCTTGCGGCGGCCGCCCGGCCGCTGCTTGCCTGCGGCCCGGTCGCGCGCCGCCTGGTTGGCCGTCGGCGGCGCCAGGAGACGGTTCAGGGGACGCTTCAGGAGACGCTGAGTTGGAGGACGCGGTCGTCGCCGGAGTGCGCGGTGCCTCGGTCATCGGTGTTGCTCGTGGTGAGCAGCAGCGTGTGGTCGTCGAGCGCGACGACGGTACGCAGCCGACCGTACTTGCCGTCGAGGAACGCCTGGGGTGCGGCGGACGCCTTGGCCCCGGCCAGCGGGACACGCCACAGCCGGCCGCCCTTGAGGGAGGCCATCCAGATGCAGCCCACCGCGTAGGCGACACCGCTGGGCGAGGCGTCGGCGGGGTGCCACTGCTCGACCGGGTCGACGAAGCCCGGGTGGTGGGCGATGCCCTCGACGGTGGGCCAGCCGTAGTTCTTGCCCGGCTCGATCCGGTTCAGCTCGTCCCAGGTGTCCTGCCCGAACTCCGAGGCCCACAGCCGCCCTTGGTCGTCCCAGGCCAGGCCCTGGACGTTGCGGTGGCCGGGGGAGTAGACGAGCGAGCCGGGCGTCGGGTTGTCGGTGGGCACCTCGCCGTCCGGCGTCATCCGCAGGATCTTGCCGCCGAGCGAGGACATGTTCTGCGCGAGCGACCGCTGCCCGGTCTCGCCGGTGCCCGCGTAGAGGTCGCCGTCGGGCCCGAAGGCGATCCGGCCGCCGTTGTGCAGGGAGCCGGTGGGGATGCCGCGCAGGATCGTGTCGGGGGCGCCCAGTTGCTCGCCCTTGGGCCGCGACGGGTCGTACAGGAAGCTGGCGATGCGGTTGTCGGACTCGGTCGAGAAGTAGGCGTAGACGAGGTGGTCGGAGCCGTAGTCCGGTGAGACCGCCAGCCCCAGCAGGCCGTTCTCGCCGCCCTTGGTGTGGGTTACGCCGGGCACCAGGCCGATCTGGGTGACGGTGTGCGTCTTGGGGTCGATCCGGGAGATCCGGCCGGTGTCGCGGGCGGCCACCAGCAGGCTGTCGTCGGGGAGTTGGACCAGGCCCCAGGGGGCGCTCAGCCCGGTCGCGACGGTGGCGGTGACCTTCACGGTGCCCTTCGCGGGCGGCGTGGACGCCGGGGCGGACGGGGTCGCGCCCCCGGAGGGCGCGGCACTGCCGCCCGCGGGCGGCAAGGCGGGTGCGCTGCGCCTCGTCGGATGCGCCAGGTTGGGCGAGGCCGACGAGGAGCACCCGCCGACCAGTACCGCCGCCAGCACCCCCGCGACCCACGCCCCACCGCGCGCCGACGCCCGTACGGACCTGCCGCTAGCCTTCACCGTCAGCTCCCGCAACCGTCGATCCACCAGTTCTGCCGGACCCGGTTCCGCCGGGCCCCCACCAGCCAAGCACACCACATCTCGCCCTGGTGAAGGGCCTGTTCACGATCAGCGGGACAGCGGCACGCGGCCGGACGGGTAGCGGGGGCATCGGTTAACCGGCGTCCGGTGCCGGGGACCCGGGTTCGCCGGGACCCCCGGCCCCGCCGGGCCTGCCGGGGCCCCTTCGCCGCGGATTCCGGTGGGCCCTGGCCGTGTTGGGGTGCCTCCCCTCGCCGGACGGCTGGGGGCGCCCGCATCGCCTTGCGATCTGGGGGCCCACGAGCCCTGGGTCGTGGGGGAGTGCCGGGCACTGCGGGCTCCGCCTACCGGGCGGTTGGCGCGACCTTCCTCATACGGCCGAGCCGTATGGGAGTCGCGGGGTCAGTTCCATGAGCCCTGGGTCGTGGGGGAGCGTCGGGCACCGCGGGCTCTGCCTACCGGGCGGACGGCGCCGCCTTCCTCACACGGCCGAGGCGTAGGGAGTCGCGGGGTCAGTTCCATGAGCCTTGGGTCGCGGGGGAGTGCCGGGCACCGCGGGCTCTGCCTACCGGGCGGACGGCGCCGCCTTCCTCACACGGCCGAGGCGTAGGGAGTCGCGGGGTCAGTTCCATGAGCCCTGGGTCGCGGGGGAGTGCCGGGCACCGCGGGCTCCGCCTACCGGGCGGTTGGCGCGACCTCCCTCACACGGCCCAGCCGTATGGGAACCGCCGGGTCAGTCCCACGAGCCCTGGGCCGCCGGCAGCGCGGCGATCTCGGCGAGGTCGGCCGCGGTCAGGACGAGGTCCGCGGCCGCCGCGTTCTCCGCCGCGCGGTCGGCCGACCTGGTGCCGGGAACCGGCACCACCGAGGGGCTCTGCGCGAGCACCCAGGCGAGCGCGACCTGCGCGGCCGTCGCGTCGTGCCGGGCGGCGACCCGGCGCAACCCGGCCACGATCGGCTGGTTCGCGGCCATCATCTCCGCGGTGAAGCGCGGGTGCCGGGCCCGCATGTCGTCCCGCTCGAAGCCCTCACCGGGGGTGAGCGTGCCGGTCAGGAAGCCGTTGCCCAGCGGCATCGCGGCGAGGAAGCCGATCCCGCGCGCCACGCACCACGGCAGCAGCTCCGCCAGCGCCTCGGGCGCCCACACCGACAACTCCGCCTGCACGCAGCCGACCGGGAAGACCTGCTGGGCCCGGCCCAGCTGGCGGATCGTCTCGTCGTGCAGCCGGCCGCGGCCCGCCCGGCCGCCCCTGCTCCGCCCGCCGCGCGCGCCGACCGCGCACAGGCCCAGCGTGCGCACCTTGCCCGCCGCGACCAGCTCGGCCATCGCCCCCCACGTCTCCTCGACCGGCACCTCGGGATCGACCCGGTGCAGCTGGTAGAGGTCGATCGTGTCGGTCTGCAGCCGGCGCAGCGACGCGTCGCAGGCCCTGCGGACGTACGACGGGCGGCCGTTGGCCACGATGTGCTGCTCGCCGACGAGCAGCCCGCACTTGGTGGAGACGAACGCGTCCGCCCGCCGCTCCTTGAGCACCCGTCCGAGCAGCAGCTCGTTGGTGAACGGGCCGTACATGTCGGCGGTGTCCAGCAGGGTGACCCCCGCGTCGAGGGCGGCGTGCACCACCCGCAGCGAGTGCCCGCCGGACCGGCGGCCGCCGGGCGCCTGCGCGCCGTCCTGCCGCGAGGCGCTGTAGCCCCAACTCATCGGCATGCAGCCGAGGCCGACCGCGCCCACGTCGAGCGCCGTGGCCCCGACCCTTCTGCGCTCCACCCGTCACAACCTCCTTGCGCCGCCCCACTGTGCCATAGCCTCCTGACCATGAACGACACCACCCGAACCGACCGCACCCCAGGCCAGAGCGCGTCCACCGACCGCCCCACGGTGTGGCTGTCCCTGCCGCCGGCCGAGATCGACGGACTTCCGGACGCCTTCGACTACGTCTTCTGGGACGGCGCCGAGGAGTTCCCTGCCGATCCGGCCGACGCCGCCTTCTACGTCGTCCCGTACATGAAGGGCCCGGTCGCCGGCGGGCGCCCGCTCGCGCGGATGCGCAACGTCCGCGTGGTGCAGACGCTCAGCGCCGGCGTCGACCACATCGCGCCCCACCTCGGGCAGTTGCCGCCCGGCGTCCAGCTCTGCAACGCCCGCGGCGTGCACGAGGCGAGCACCGCCGAACTCACCGTCGCCCTCATCCTCGCCTCGCTGCGCGGCATCCCCCGCTTCGTGCGCGGGCAGGACAACGAGAAGTGGTACTCCGGCTTCTACCCGGCGCTCGCCGACCGCCGGGTGGTGATCGTCGGATACGGCTCGATCGGCGCCGCCGTCGAGGACCGGCTGGCCCCCTTCGAATGCACGGTGGAGCGGGTCGCCCGCACCGCGCGCTCCTCGCCGCGCGGCCCGGTGCGCGCCATGGACGAGCTGACCGGGCTGCTGCCGGGCGCGGACGTCGTGGTGCTCACCACCCCGCTCACCGAGCAGACCCGCGGTCTGGTCGACGCCCCGTTCCTGGCCGCGATGAAGGACGGCGCGCTGCTGGTGAACGTCGCGCGCGGGCCGGTGGTGGACACCAAGGCGCTGCTCGCCGAGACGGAGTCGGGGCGCCTGATCGCCGCGCTCGACGTCACCGACCCCGAGCCGCTGCCGGCCGGCCACCCGCTGTGGCACGCGCCGGGCGTGCTGATCAGCCCGCACGTCGGCGGCAGCACCTCCGCGTTCCTGCCGCGCGCCCAGCGGCTGGTGCGCGCGCAGTTGGAGCGGTTCGCCGCGGGCCTGCCGCTGGAGAACGTGGTCGCCGAGAGCTGATCGCCCGCCGGCGGCCGAGCGCGCCGCGAGGGGGCCGAACGCGCCGCGAGGCGGCGGGACATGGCCTGATACGGCCGGCAACCCCCTGACGGTTACACACAGTAGGAAGTACCTATCCCAGAGTGACCAATCTGGTGTATCGTCGGCATTCGGGGGCACGTCGTGACCGAACGACCACGGGCGCGGCGCTGTGAACGACGACAGAGTGAGGGGGGCGGGCGATGCAGGACCGACAGCGAGAACCGATCACGCGGCGCCGGCGTACCGCGGCACACCGGACCGCACCATGAGCACCGGAGGAGCCGTGCTCGCGGCACCGCAGACCACCGCAGAGGACCAGGGGCACGCCACCGTCGGCCTGTTGCCCCAACTCCTGCTGGCCCTGGTCTGCGGCGGCTACACCACCGGCGCCTCGCTCGGCTGGGGGAGCCACGAAGCCGCCCTGGTCATGGGCGACTTCGGGCTTGCCGCCGCCGCGGCCGCCGCGTCCGTCTCCGCGCTGCTGTACGCGCGCCGCGCCGCCGGCCCGCACCGCCTGGCCTGGCTGCTGTTCTCCTGCTCCTCGGCGATGACCGCCTTCGGCAACGGCATCTGGGGCTGGTACGAAGTGGTGCTGCGCCGCCCCGTGCCGCAGACCTCCGCCGCCGACTTCTGCTTCCTGATGTTCGCCCCGCCCGCGATCATCGGGCTCCTGGTGCTCGCCAAACGCCCGGTGACCAGAGCCGGTTGGGTGTGCCTCGCACTGGACACCTGGCTGATCGGCGGCTCGCTGCTCACCCTGTCATGGAGCCTGGCGCTGGCCCGCACCGCCGCGATCGACGGGCCCAGTACCGCCCGAATGGCCCTTTCCCTGGCGTACCCGCTGCTGGACATCGTGCTGGTGAGCATGGTGCTCGCGCTGCACTTCCGGCGTGCCGGGGTCAACCGCGCCGCGGTCAACACCGCGATCGCCGCCCTCGCGCTCACCGTGCTGTGCGACGCGCTGTTCACCTCCCCGCTGCTGCGGGCGCACTACCGCTCCGGGCAGGTGCTCGACGCGGGCTGGTTCGCCGGCAGCCTCCTGCTGGCGTACGCCCCCTGGGTCGGCGCCCGGCTCTACGCACACGCGCACTCCTCCCGCAGGACCGGCGCCACCACCCGCCGGGTCGCCACCTCGCTGACCGCCCTGACCCCGTACCTGGCCGCCGCGGTCTGCACCCTCGGCATCCTCTACAACGTGATCACCGGCCAGAAGTGCGACCGCGTCGTGCTGCTCACCGGCTGCACCGTGGTCATGGCCCTGGTGGTCCGGCAGGGCATCATGCTGCTCGACAACATCGCGCTCACCCAGGAACTGGCCCACAAGGAGAACCACTTCCGCTCCCTGGTGCAGGGCTCCAGCGACGTCATCATGATCGCCGCGCCCACCGGCGTGCTGCGGTACGTCAGCCCCGCCGCCCAGGGGGTGTACGGCCGGGACCCGGAGGAGATGGTCGGCACCGAACTGGCCGCCCACATCCACCCCGACGACCTGGGCCGGGTCCTGCACGAGGTGCGCCGCTTCCTGGCCGCCCCGCCCGGCGAGGAACCGTCGACGCGCATCGAGTGCCGTATCCGCGCTGACCGACCCGACCGACCCGACCGCGGCGACCGTTCCGAGCGGGCGGACCGGGCGGACCGGGCGGACCGGCAGGACCGTTCCGAGCGGTCCCGCGGCGGCCCCGGCGAACGCTCCCGCGGCGGCCGGCACGGCTGGCTGGACATCGAGTCCAGCGTCACCCGCTACCAAGGCGGCCTCATCTTCAACAGTCGCGACATCACCGAACGCGTCAGGTTGCAGGCCCAGTTGCAGCACAACGCCTCGCACGACCCGCTCACCGACCTGCCCAACCGCGCCCTGTTCCTCGAACGGCTCGGCCGGGCGGTCGGCGGCCGCCGGTCCGGTGACGCCAGGGCCGCCGTGCTCTACGTCGACCTCGACGGGTTCAAGGCGGTCAACGACACCGTCGGCCACCAGGCGGGCGACGACCTGCTCATCCAGGCCGCCCGCCGGCTGCGGGACACCCTCCGCTCCGGCGACATCGCCGCCCGGCTCGGCGGCGACGAGTTCGCCGCGCTCATCTCCGGCCCGGACACCGGCCAGGCCGCGCACCCGGCCCCGTATCCGGCGCACGCCGCGTACTCCGGGCACACCGCCGACCACCCCGGGTACCCGCTGGGCCACCCGACCTGCCCGGGCCACCCCGGCGGCCATTCCGGCCATTCCGGCCACTCCGCGTACCTGGGGCACGGCCCGATCCCCGGTCCCCGGGCGGCCCCCACCGAGCCGCCGTCCGGCTCGGGCCTGGGTTCCGGCTCCGGCCCGGCGGCCCGCGCCGTCGAGGACCGCGTCCGCGACATCGCCGACCGGCTGCGCACCGTGCTCTCCGAGCCCTACCGGGTGGACGGCGTCGAGGTCCGGGTCGGCGCGAGCGTCGGTATCGCCTTCGCCGAGCCCGGCGCCGCCCCCGGCGACGTGATGCGCCACGCCGACCTGGCGATGTACCGGGCCAAGCAGTCCGGCAAGGGCCGCGTCGAGCTGTACGCCCCCCGGCTCCAGGCCGACGCCGTACGCCGCACCGAACTCGCCGGCCGGGTCAGGAAGGCGCTCGACGACGGCGAGTTCACCCTGCTGCACCAGCCCGTCGTGGAGCTGGTCGGCGGCCGGATCACCGGCGTGGAGGCCCGCCCCCGCTGGCGCACCCCGCAGGGCCTGCTCTCCACCCCCGCCGAGTTCCTGCACGCCGCCGGCGAGGACGGCGAGCGCGGGTTAGAGACCGCGCGGCTGCTCGACCGCCTGCTGGACCAGGCCGTCGAGCAGGCCGCGCTCCGCTACGGCGCCGGCCACCGCGTCCCGGTCACCGTACGGCTGTCCGCGCGCCGCCTGCTGCACCGCGACCCACCGGTCACCGGCATCGAGAGGCTGCTGGCCCGCCACGAGCTGCCGCCCAGCGGCCTGATGGTCGAACTGACCGGCGGCGACCCGCGGATCGCGCCGGAGGAGCTGGAGCGCCGGCTGGCCGGCCTGCGGCGGCTCGGGGTGAGGATCGCGCTCGCTGGTTTCGCCGCCGGATACGGTTCGCTGGGCGCCCTGCGCACCCTGCCGGTCGACGTGATCAAACTCGACCGCGCCTTCACGGAGGGCGTCGTCGAATCCAGCCGGCTGCACAAGATCACCCGCGGCCTGCTGGGCATCGCCGCCGACCTCGGCATCCGCGCCGTCGCCGACGGTATCGACCGGCCCGAGCAGGTCCAGGCGATGCGCGAGATGGGCTGCGCGCAGGGCCTGGGGATGGCCTTCTCCGGCCCGCTCGACGAGCACCACCTGCGCGGTTCGCTGGCCCGCGGTGGCTACCCGGTGTGCTCGAATGCTGAGACGCCCGTCCCACCGGCTTGACACCCGAGCGGGGGCGGGAGGAGGGTCTGTGCCATGCGCACCCGAATTCTCGTACTTGGAAAGCGCGTCGGCTGACCGAGGCATCATCCGCCTCGCACCGCACCGGCGCGCTCCCCTCGCTTGCCTCACGGCACGAGGGGTTTTTTGTTGTCCGGCACCAGAACGCCGGCGCAGCCACCGCAGTACCAGAGCACCGACGCACCACCGCAAACCCTCATCTTCGAGAGAAGAGAACGCAGATGACCGAGCAGGCCACCGGGTCCCACCACCCGCAGCGGAGCCGCAGCGCGGCACCCGCCGCCCCCGCGGAGCGCATGACTGGTGCACAGGCCCTCATCCGCTCCCTCGAGGCCGTCGGCGCCGACACCGTATTCGGTATCCCGGGCGGCGCGATCCTGCCGGCGTACGACCCGCTGATGGACTCCTCCAAGGTCCGCCACGTGCTGGTCCGCCACGAGCAGGGGGCCGGCCACGCCGCCACCGGCTACGCGCAGGCCACCGGCAAGGTCGGCGTGTGCATGGCCACCTCAGGCCCGGGCGCGACCAACCTGGTCACCCCGATCGCCGACGCGCACATGGACTCGGTGCCGATCGTGGCCATCACCGGCCAGGTCGCCTCGAAGTCCATCGGCACCGACGCCTTCCAGGAAGCGGACATCTGCGGCATCACCCTGCCGATCACCAAGCACAACTTCCTGGTCACCGACCCGGCGGAGATCCCGCGCACCATCGCCGAGGCGTTCCACATCGCCGGCACCGGCCGCCCCGGCCCGGTGCTGGTCGACATCGCCAAGGACGCGCTGCAGAACCAGACCACCTTCAGCTGGCCGCCGCAGACGGACCTGCCCGGCTACCGCCCGGTGACCAAGCCGCACGCCAAGCAGATCCGCGAGGCCGCCCGGCTGATCAACGAGGCCCGCCGCCCGGTGCTGTACGTCGGCGGCGGCGTGCTCAAGGCCCGCGCCACCGCGGAGCTGCGCATCCTCGCCGAGCTGACCGGCGCGCCCGTCACCACCACCCTGATGGGGCTCGGCGCGTTTCCCGACAGCCACCCACAGCACGTCGGCATGCCGGGCATGCACGGCGACGTCTCCGCGGTCACCGCGCTGCAGAAGTCCGACCTGATCATCGCGCTCGGCGCCCGCTTCGACGACCGCGTCACCGGCCGGCTGGACACCTTCGCGCCGTTCGCGAAGGTCGTGCACGCCGACATCGACCCGGCCGAGATCTCCAAGAACCGGGTCGCCGACGTGCCGATCGTCGGCGACGCCCGCGAAGTGCTCGCCGACCTGATCGTCGCCGTCCAGGCCGACCACGAGGCCGGCCACCGCGGCGACTACACCGACTGGTGGCGGCAGCTGTCCTTCTGGCGCAACACCTACCCGCTCGGCTACGAGGTGCCCGAGGACGGCAGCCTCTCCCCGCAGCAGGTCATCGAGCGGATCGGTCAACTCGCCCCCGAGGGAACGCTGTTCGCGGCCGGAGTCGGCCAGCACCAGATGTGGGCCGCCCAGTTCATCAAGTACGAGCAGCCCGGCACCTGGTTCAACTCCGGCGGCGCCGGCACCATGGGCTACGCGGTGCCAGCCGCGATGGGCGCCAAGGCGGGCCGGCCGGACGCCACCGTGTGGGCGATCGACGGCGACGGCTGCTTCCAGATGACCAACCAGGAACTGACCACCTGCGCCCTGAACAACATCCCGATCAAGGTCGCCATCATCAACAACGGCGCCCTGGGCATGGTCCGCCAGTGGCAGAACCTCTTCTACGGCGAGCGATTCTCCAACACGGTGCTGCACTCCGGCGCCGAGAGCGTGCCCGGCTCCACCCAGGGCGTCGGCTCCATCCAGAACCGCGGCACCCGGGTGCCGGACTTCGTCAAGCTCTCCGAGGCGATGGGCTGCGTCGGTCTGCGCTGCGAGTCCCCCGACGAACTGGACGCGGTCATCGCCAAGGCGAACGAGATCAACGACCGCCCGGTGGTCGTCGACTTCATCGTGCACGAGGACGCCATGGTCTGGCCGATGGTCGCGGCCGGCACCTCCAACGACGAGATCATGGCGGCGAGGGACGTGCGGCCTGACTTCGGCGACGGCGCGGAGGACTGACGCCCGAGCTCCCGCAGCGGGCGGCCGAGGAGCGAGGCCGCCCGCTGCGGGAGAGAGCAGGACCTCCGACCAGAAGAGCGGCCGACTGACGTCCGACTGACGTCCGACGAAGGAAACCACAGACATGTCCAAGCACACCCTCTCCGTCCTGGTGGAGAACAAGCCCGGCGTCCTGGCGCGGATCACCGCGCTGTTCTCGCGCCGCGGCTTCAACATCGACTCCCTCGCGGTCGGCACCACCGAGCACCCCGAGATCTCGCGGATCACCATCGTCGTCAACGTGGTGGACCAACTGCCGCTCGAACAGGTCACCAAGCAGCTCAACAAGCTGGTCAACGTGCTGAAGATCGTCGAACTCGACCCGTCGGCGGCGGTCGCCCGTGAACTCGTGCTGGTGAAGGTGCGGGCCGACAACGAGACCCGGTCGCAGATCGTGGAGATCGTGCAGCTCTTCCGCGCCAAGACCGTCGACGTCTCCCCGGAGGCCGTCACCATCGAAGCCACCGGCGGCGCCGACAAGTTGGAGGCCATGCTCAAGATGCTGGAACCGTTCGGCATCAAGGAGCTGGTCCAGTCCGGCACCATCGCCATCGGCCGCGGCGCCCGCTCCATCACCGACCGGAGCCTGCGCGCGCTCGACCGTTCCGCGTGAAGCAGCGGATCGGCCGGCGCGGGTGATCCGCGCGCCGGCCGATCCGTATGGCGAGACCCCGAAACCCCTTCTCGCCCACCCGTCGTACGGTGGGCCGTACCAACCGATCCAAGGAGAGACCCGAAGTGGCCGAGCTGTTCTACGACGACGACGCCGACCTGTCCATCATCCAGGGCCGCAAGGTCGCGGTCATCGGCTACGGCAGCCAGGGCCACGCCCACGCGCTGTCGCTGCGTGACTCCGGCGTCGATGTGCGCGTCGGTCTGCACGAGGGCTCCAAGTCCAAGGCGCAGGCCGAGGAGCAGGGCCTGCGCGTGGTGACGGTCGCCGAGGCCGCCGCCGAAGCCGACGTCATCATGATCCTGGTGCCCGACCCGATCCAGGCCCGCGTCTACGAGGACTCCATCAAGGACAACCTCAAGGACGGCGACGCCATCTTCTTCGGCCACGGCCTCAACATCCGCTACGACTTCATCAAGCCGCCGGCCGGTGTGGACGTCTGCATGGTGGCCCCGAAGGGCCCGGGCCACCTGGTCCGCCGCCAGTACGAGGAAGGCCGCGGCGTGCCGTGCATCGTGGCCGTCGAGCAGGACGCCACCGGCAAGGCGTTCGCGCTCGCGCTCTCGTACGCCAAGGGCATCGGCGGCACCCGCGCCGGCGTCATCAAGACCACCTTCACCGAGGAGACCGAGACCGACCTCTTCGGCGAGCAGGCGGTGCTGTGCGGCGGCACCTCCGCGCTGGTCAAGGCGGGCTTCGAGACCCTGGTCGAGGCCGGCTACCAGCCGGAGATCGCGTACTTCGAGTGCCTGCACGAGCTGAAGCTCATCGTGGACCTGATGTACGAGGGCGGCCTGGAGAAGATGCGCTGGTCGGTCTCCGAGACCGCCGAGTGGGGCGACTACGTCTCCGGCCCGCGGATCATCAACGAGAACACCAAGGCCGAGATGAAGAAGATCCTCGGCGAGATCCAGGACGGCACCTTCGCCAACAACTGGATCGCCGAGTACAACGCGGGCCTGCCGAAGTACAACGAGTACAAGAAGGCCGACGAGGGCCACCTGCTGGAGACCACCGGTCGCAAGCTGCGCAAGCTGATGAGCTGGGTGGACGAGGAGGCGTAAGGCCGCGCCGGGGCAACCCCCCGGACGAATGCCGGACGAGCGTCGCTTCGTACACCGGCCGGTCCCCTGAACAGGGGAGAACCGGCGGGGTTTGTACGAAGCGACGCAACCCTTGTGGGTGATCCTTCCATTTCGGCGATGGCGCTGGTCCACCCCGCCGATACACTCCCTTAACAAGCGCGTCAGGCTCACAGCGTCGTGCGTCTTCCACGCGGCATGCCATCCCCTGATGGGTGGGCTTCCTGTTCACTCGCTCCGCGGACGGCCTCGTACCTCGGCCGGCCACTGCGCGAGCTCAGGCGTCAGCCCACTACCTCGGATGGGTGGGCTTCCTGTTCACTCGCTCCGCGGACGGCCTCGTACCTCGGCCGGCCACTGCGCGAGCTCAGGCGTCAGCCCACTACCCCGCCCTCCCCGGAGCGGCCCCACGGGACCGGCCGCCCCCGCAGGAACAAGTGAGGACCACGTGAGCCAGAAGCCTGTCGTACTCATCGCAGAAGAGCTGTCGCCGGCCACGGTCGACGCGCTCGGCCCGGATTTCGAGATCCGGCACTGCAATGGCGCGGACCGAGCCGAACTGCTGTCCGCGATCACCGATGTCGACGCCATCCTGATCCGCAGCGCCACCAAGGTCGACGCCGAAGCGGTCGCCGCCGCGAACAAACTGCGGGTCGTCGCCCGCGCGGGCGTCGGCCTGGACAACGTCGACGTGGCCGCCGCCACCAAGGCCGGCGTGATGGTCGTGAACGCCCCGACCTCCAACATCGTCACCGCCGCCGAACTCGCCTGCGGCCTGATCATCGCCACCGCCCGCAACATCGCGCCCGCCAACTCGGCGCTGAAGGCCGGTGAGTGGAAGCGCAACAAGTACACCGGCGTCGAGCTGAGCGAGAAGACCCTCGGCGTGGTGGGCCTGGGCCGGATCGGCGTCCTGGTCACCCAGCGGATGTCCGCCTTCGGGATGAACGTCGTCGCGTACGACCCCTACGTGCAGCCGGCCCGCGCCGCCCAGATGGGGGTCAAGCTGCTCACCCTGGACGAGCTGCTGGAGGTCTCCGACTTCATCACCGTCCACCTGCCGAAGACCCCCGAGACGCTCGGCCTGATCGGCGACGAGGCGCTGCACAAGGTCAAGCCGTCGGTGCGGATCGTCAACGCCGCGCGCGGCGGGATCGTCGACGAGGAGGCGCTGGCCGCCGCGCTCAAGGAGGGCCGGGTGGCCGGCGCGGGCCTGGACGTGTACGCGAAGGAGCCGTGCACCGACTCCCCGCTCTTCCAGTTCGACAACGTGGTGGCGACCCCGCACCTGGGCGCCTCCACCGACGAGGCGCAGGAGAAGGCGGGCATCGCGGTCGCCAAGTCGGTGCGGCTCGCGCTCGCCGGTGAACTGGTCCCGGACGCGGTCAACGTGCAGGGCGGCGTCATCGCCGAGGACGTCAAGCCCGGGCTGCCGCTCGCCGAGAAGCTGGGCCGGATCTTCACCGCGCTGGCCGGCGAGGTCGCCGCCCGCCTCGACGTCGAGGTCTGCGGCGAGATCACCCAGCACGACGTCAAGGTGCTCGAACTCAGCGCGCTCAAGGGCGTGTTCGAGGACGTCGTGGCCGAGACGGTGTCGTACGTCAACGCGCCGCTGTTCGCTCAGGAGCGCGGGGTGGAGGTCCGCCTCACCACCAGCTCCGAGTCGCCCAACCACCGCAACCTCGTCACCGTGCGCGGCACCCTCGCCGACGGCACCGAGGTGTCGGTCTCCGGCACGCTGGCCGGCCCGAAGAACCTGCAGAAGGTCGTCGCGGTCGGCGACGAGGACGTCGACCTCGCGCTCGCCGACCACATGGCCTTCCTGCGCTACACCGACCGCCCGGGCATCGTGGGCACCATCGGCCGCATCCTCGGTGAGGTCGGCGTCAACATCGCCGGCATGCAGGTCGCCCGCGCGGCCGCCGGCGGTGACGCCCTGGTGGCCCTGACCGTCGACTCCACCATCCCGGCCGGCGTCCTCACCGACATCGCCGACGAGATCGGTGCGACGTCGGCCCGCGCCGTCAATCTCACGGACTGAATTCCGGACGACGATTGCGCGTACGCTTGATCTGAGCGCTCTGACCAGGGAACACCGGTACTACAAATAACCCTTTTGGGTGGTAGCGCCGGTGTTTTCTGGCGTTCATCTGATCAATACCGACAAGATCCCGTCCATGGGAGGACAGATGACTGCAGAAAAACTCCCGGACTGGGTTTTCCCCCCTCCGGGTGGCTTCACCGCGGACGACCTCGACCGCATCCCCGATCTCCCGCCGCACACCGAGCTGATCGACGGGAGCCTCGTTTTCGTGAGTCCGCAGAAGAGTTTTCACGCTCTGGTCTTGGATCTACTTGTCTACACACTTCGTGGCTTGGCGCCGAAGGACCTCAGGGTGCGCCGGGAAATGACCATCGTGCTGGACAGGGAGAATCGGCCGGAACCGGACCTGACGGTGCTGCACGAACGGGCGGTACCGGCTGGCGGACACGCCGAGACGAGCTACCGGGCCGAGGACGTGGTCCTCGCCGTGGAGGTGGTCTCGCCGGAGTCCGCCGGCCGTGACCGGGGGCGCAAGCCGCAGCTCTATGCAGACGCGGGCATCCCGCACTTCTGGTTGGTCGAGCGGATGGACAGCGGTCGTCCAGTCGTCCACACCTACGAGTTGGACCGGCTCGGCCACGCGTACGCGCTCACCGGCATCCACCACGACCGCCTCAAGCTCTCCGCTCCGTTCACCATCGACATCGACCTGACCGAGATCGACAGCATGTAGCCGTATACGACCGCGGTGCGGTCCGCCCCTCTACAGGCGGGCCGCCTTCAGGGCCATGTGGAGCAGGAGACGGGACTCGCCGTCGGAGAGGTCGAGGCCGGTGAGCTGCTCGATGCGGGACAGCCGGTAGTAGAGGGTCTGGCGGTGGATCGCCAGGGCGGTGGCGGTGCGGCCGGCCTGGCCCGCGTGGTCGAGGAACACCTCGGCGGTGTGGGCGAGTTCGCGGTGTGCCGCGGTGAGCAGGGGAGCGATCGCCGGGTCCGGCGGTGCGTCGGCCGGCAGTGCGGTGAGCAGCCGGTACGGGCCGATCCCCGACCACTTGGCGATCGGGCCGAGCAGCGGCTGGGCCCGGGCGGCCCGGGCGGACGCGGTCGCCTCCTGCCAGGCTCCGGGCAGCGCGGCCAGCGCGGTGCGCGCGTCGCTCACCCCCGCGACCAGCCCGTCCGTCTCGGCGGCGCCGGCACCGGCACCGGTGCCTGGCTCGGCCGCGGCCCTGCCCGCCCCCGCAGCCCCACCCGTACCGGCCCCCGTACCGGCCCCCGCGCTCGCCGCCGCGCTCGCCGCGAGCGCGGCCAGCACCCGGGTCGCGGCCGTCCGCGCGGGCGCGAGCACCTGCGGCGAGCGCAGCCGTACCAGCACCGCGACCGTCTCCCAGCGGCCCCACCCCGGCACCCGCACGATCGCCGCGGCGCCCGGCACCGTACGCGCGCCCGGCAGGTCGTCCGAGTGCTCGGCCCAGCGGTCCGGCGGGGACGCGGCGAGCCGCTTGCCGCCCCGGTCCGGCGGCCACACGCACACCAGCGCGTGCGGCTCGTCCGCGTCCGGGCCCAGCGCCTTGCGCAGCGAGTCCTCCGCGGTGTCCCGCGCGGCCCGGGTCGCCCCGGTGAGCAGCGCCCGCAGCGCCTGGGCCGCCTCGGTCCCGGCCACCGACATCGCGGCGAGCCGGTCGCCGATCCGTGCCGCGACCGACATCGCCGCGCTGAGCTGCGCGGGGGAGTGGTCGGCCTCGTCGAGCAGCCAGACGTAGCCGTAGACCACCCCGCCGTGCCGGACCGGGAGGCAGAGCCGGCCGGTGAAGACGCCCGCCGAGGGGGCCGCGGGGATACGGATCGGGGCAGTGGCGCGGGCGATGCCGAACCGCTCGAACCAGGCGCGGACCTCCGCGGTCGAGCGCCGGGTCAGGATCGATCGGGTCCGCACCGGGTCGACCGCCGCTTCGTCGTCGCCGTCGTGCACGCCGAACGCGATCAGCCGGAAGTCCCGGTCCTCCAGCGTCGCGGGCGCCCCGAGCAGCGCCGAGACCTCGTCCACCAGATCCTGGAAATCACCGTAGTCAGCGGCCACGCGTCCATTCTCCCTCATCGCCCTCATACATATGTATGAGGGGTCGCACCCGGATGCGTGACAGGTGTCGATGGCCCGCGCGGCGGCCGGTACCTAGATTCACGGTGACGGCACGTGATCCGTGCTGCCGCTCCGGTGCGGCGGTACCCCCGCCGCACCCACAACCCTTTCCCCTCCGCTGTCCCGCCACCCGCCAGGAGGCTCCCAGTGCTCGGTCCCGTGCTGCTCGCCGCGTCGCGCAGCGACCGGCTGCGCCGCGTCGTCGCCGCCGCGCCCGTCACCCGTCCGGTGGTCGAGCGCTTCGTCGCGGGTGACGCGCTGCACCCCGCGATGGACACCGTCCACGCGCTGACCGCGAGCGGTCTCGACGTCACCCTCGACCACCTCGGCGAGGACGTCACCGACCGCGCCACCGCCCGGCACACCCGCGACGCCTACCTGCGGCTGCTGGAGACGCTGGCCGCCGCGGACCTCGGCGACCGCGCCGAGGTCTCGGTGAAGCTCTCCGCCTTCGGCCAGGCGCTGCCCGACGGCGGCCACGACGTCGCGCTGGAGAACGTCCGCGCGGTCGCCGAACTCGCCACCGCGACCGGCACCACCGTCACGCTCGACATGGAGGACCACACCACCGTCGACTCGACGCTGGCCGTCCTGCGCGAGCTGCGCCGCGAGCACCCGCGCACCGGCGCCGTGCTCCAGTCGTACCTCTTCCGCACCGAGGCCGACGCCCGCGACCTGGCCACCGCCGGCTCGCGGGTCCGGCTGGTCAAGGGCGCCTACAAGGAGCCCGCGCACGTCGCCTTCCAGGACCGCAAGTCCGTCGACCGCGCCTACGTCCGCGCGCTGCGGACCCTCTTCGAGGGCGACGGCTACCCGATGGTCGGCTCGCACGACCCGCGCATGATCGCCATCGCCCAGGACCTCGCCGCCCGCGCCGGCCGCGCGCCCGGCTCCTACGAGTTCCAGATGCTCTACGGCATCCGCACCGCCGAGCAGCGGCGACTCGCGGCGTCCGGAGAGCGGATGCGCATCTACGTCCCCTACGGCGCAGACTGGTACGGCTACTTCATGCGCCGCCTCGCCGAGCGCCCGGCGAACCTCGCCTTCTTCCTGCGCTCCTTCGCCCCCAGCCGCTGAACCGATCCCACAAGGAGACACGCTCCATGGACGCTGTGACCCAGGTCCCCGTGCCGGTCAACGAGCCGGTGCACACCTACGCGCCCGGCAGCCCGGAACGCGCTCGGCTCGAAGCGAAGCTCAAGGAACTGGCCGGCAACCCGATCGAGCTGCCGCTGGTGATCGGCGGCCGGGAACGGCCGGGCGGCGGTGACCGGTTCGAGGTGGTGCAGCCGCACAACCACGCCGCCAAGCTGGGCAGCGGCACCGCCGCCGACAGCCAGGACGCGCGGGACGCCGTGGACGCGGCGCTGGCCGCCGCCCCGGCCTGGCGCGCCACCTCCTTCGACGACCGCGCCGCCATCATCCTGCGCGCCGCCGAACTGCTGGCCGGCCCCTGGCGGGAGACGCTGGTCGCCTCCACCATGCTCGGCCAGTCCAAGACGGTGCAGCAGGCCGAGATCGACAGCCCCTGCGAGCTCGTCGACTTCTGGCGGTTCAACGTCCACTTCGCCCGGCAGATCCTCGCCGAGCAGCCGGTCGCCAACGCGCCCGGCGTGTGGAACCGGCTCGACCACCGCCCGCTGGAGGGCTTCGTCTACGCGATCACGCCGTTCAACTTCACCGCGATCGCGGGCAACCTGCCCACCGCCCCCGCGCTGATGGGCAACGTGGTGGTGTGGAAGCCGGCGCCCACCCAGACGCACTCCGCGCTGCTGCTGATGCGGCTGCTGAAGGAGGCCGGGCTGCCCGACGGTGTCATCAACCTGGTCACCGGGCGCGGCGAGGCCGTCTCCGAGGTGGCGCTCACCCACCCCGACCTGGCCGGCATCCACTTCACCGGCTCCACCAAGACCTTCCAGTACCTGTGGCGCACGGTCGGCGAGAACATCGAGGGCTACCGCTCCTACCCGCGGATCGTCGGTGAGACCGGCGGCAAGGACTTCGTGGTCGCCCACCCGTCGGCCGACCCGGCGGTGCTGAAGACCGCGCTCACCCGTGGCTCCTTTGAGTACCAGGGCCAGAAGTGCTCGGCCTCCTCGCGCGCCTACATCCCCCGCTCGATCTGGGAGGGCGGCTTCAAGGAGGAGTTCGCCGCCGAGGTCGACGGCATCACCATGGGCGACGTCACCGACCTCACCAACTTCGTCGGCGCCCTCATCGACGAGGCCGCGTTCGCCAAGAACAAGGCCGCGATCGAGCGCGCCAAGGCCGACCCGGCCGTCGAGGTGGTGGCCGGCGGCACGTACGACGACTCGGTCGGCTGGTTCGTCCGCCCGACGGTGCTGCTCTGCACCGACCCGGGCAACGAGATCTTCCGCGAGGAGTACTTCGGCCCGCTGCTCGCCGTGCACGTCTACGACGACAGCGACGACACCGACGGCACGGCCTTCGACGCGATGCTCGACCAGATGGAGTCCGTGGCGCCGTACGCCCTCACCGGCTCGGTCGTCGCCCGCGACCGCGCGGCCGTGGCGCACGTGATGGAGCGGCTGCGCTTCGCGGCCGGCAACTTCTACATCAACGACAAGTCGACTGGTGCCGTGGTCGGCCAGCAGCCCTTCGGCGGCGCCCGTGCCTCGGGCACCAACGACAAGGCCGGCTCCGCGCAGAACCTCCTCCGGTGGACCTCGACCCGTGCCATCAAGGAGGCGCTGGTCCCGCCGACCGACTACCGCTACCCGCACCAGGGCTGAGCACCTCGGCCCCTCGTTCCGCCGCCCCCGTCTCCTGACCCCCGTGGAGACGGGGGCGGCTTCCATGACGGGCCCCTGCGGGCTGCCGCGCCGGGCTGCCGTTTCGAGCTGCCGTTTCGGGCTGCCTTGTACCGGTTTTCGCGGCGCGTGGGGCCGAACGGACGACCGGCCGTCTCAGATAGTAGGAAGTCCGAGTAATCCTGGCGACAGGACGTCCGCTGTGTCCTAGCTTTGGAAGAAGCCGAACGTTTCCCGCTCGATCGAGCGGACGGCGGACAGGAGTCCGGCGCACTCCAGGCGGGGTCACCCCCCGCGGCGCGACTCTCCGCCCGCGTTCCATGGCACGTCTCACCTCCACCCGTCTCCACCGCTTTCCAATGGAGTTGATCACCATGGACGAGACCGCCCGCCAGAACGCCCTGCGCGCCCTGCAGCGCTCCATGGACCGCCGCGACAACGGCGGCTCCACCGGCCACGAGCACTGAGCCGTAGCCGCAGCCGGCGCCGTACCCACCCCCCACCCCGTACCCACACACCTGCGTCCGACATGCGGACATGCCGTGTCATAGGTCAAGACGCGGAGTAGGGTGCCCCGCATGTCTCGCAGCATCAACCTCGCAGTGATCCCCGGCGACGGAATCGGTCAAGAAGTCGTCACCGAGGGTCTCAAAGTCCTCGCCGCGGCGCTCCCGCAGGAAACCAAGCTGGAGACGAAGGAGTACGACTTCGGCGCCAAGCGCTATCACGCCACCGGTCAGACCCTCACCGACGCGGACCTCGCGGAGCTGAAGGCCCACGACGCGATCCTGCTCGGGGCGATCGGCGACCCGTCGGTGCCGTCCGGCGTGCTGGAGCGCGGTTTCCTGCTGAAGCTGCGGTTCGCCTTCGACCACTTCGTCAACCTCCGGCCCAGCAAGCTGTTCCCCGGCGTGGGCACCCCGCTCGCGGGCAGCCCGGACATCGACTTCGTGGTGGTCCGCGAAGGCACCGAGGGCCCCTACACCGGCAACGGCGGCGCGATCAGGACCGGTACCCCCGCCGAGGTCGCCACCGAGGTGAGCCTCAACACCGCGTACGGCATCGAGCGCGTGGTGCGCGACGCGTACGCCCGCGCCCAGGCCCGCCCGCGCAAGAAGCTCACCCTGGTGCACAAGAACAACGTGCTGGTGCACGCCGGCGGCCTGTGGACCCGGGTCTTCGAGGCGGTCGGCAAGGAGTTCCCCGACGTCAGCACCGACTACCTGCACGTCGACGCCACCATGATCTTCCTCGTCACGCAGCCCGAGCGGTTCGACGTGATCGTCACCGACAACCTGTTCGGCGACATCGTCACCGACCTCGCCGCGGCCGTCTCCGGCGGCATCGGCGTGGCGGCGAGCGGCAACATCAACCCCAGCCGCGAGTTCCCCTCGATGTTCGAGCCCGTGCACGGCTCGGCCCCGGACATCGCCGGCCAGTCCAAGGCCGACCCGACCGCGACCGTGCTCTCCGTCGCGCTGCTGCTGCGCCACCTCGGCTACGACGCGGAGGCCGACCGGATCGACGCCGCCGTCCAGGCCGACCTGGCCGAACGCACCGGCGGCCCGGCCCGCTCCACGGTGCAGATCGGCGACGCGCTGGCCGCTCGCGTGGCCGGCTGACCCGGCAGAGCCGGCTCCACAGGTACGACCCGGCCCCGTCGCTGCGATAATCAGTGGCGGGGCCGCTGCACGGCGGGAAAGTAGGACGTCCTAGCAGTACGTTCGAGGGCGTCAGCGACATGGTGAAGGAACTGAAGATGACGACGCCCACGATCGAGTTGAAGCCCTCCTCGCACCCGCTGCCCGCGGCCGAGCGCGAGGCGATCCTGTCCGACCCCGGTTTCGGACGGTACTTCACCGACCACATGGTCACCATCAAGTGGACTGCCGGCCGCGGCTGGCACGACGCCCAGCTCGTCCCGTACGCCCCGCTGTCGGTCGACCCGGCGAACATGACGCTGCACTACGCGCAGACGATCTTCGAGGGCCTCAAGGCGTACCGCCAGCCCGACGGCGGCGTGGCCACCTTCCGCCCCGAGGCCAACGCGCTGCGCTTCCAGGCGTCCTCGCGGCGGCTGGCGATGCCCGAACTGCCGGTGGAGACCTTCATCGAGGCGTGCGACGTGCTGGTCCGCCAGGACAAGGACTGGGTGCCCACCGAGGGCGAAGCCTCGCTCTACCTGCGGCCGTTCATGATCGCCACCGAGGTCGGGCTCGGCGTCCGCCCGGCCGACGAGTACCTCTTCCTGGTCATCGCCTCCCCGGCCGGCGCCTACTTCTCCGGCGGCGTCAAGCCGGTCTCGGTCTGGCTCTCCGAGGAGTACGTCCGCGCGGCCCCCGGCGGCACCGGCGCGGCCAAGACCGGCGGCAACTACGCGGCCTCCCTCGTCGCCCAGGCGCAGGCCATCGAGCACGGCTGCGACCAGGTGGTCTGGCTCGACGCGATCGAGCGGCGCTGGATCGAGGAGATGGGGGGCATGAACCTGTACTTCGTGTACGGCAACCGGATCGTCACGCCCTCGCTCACCGGTTCGCTGCTGCCCGGGATCACCCGCGACTCGCTGCTCGCCATCGCCGCGGACCTCGGGTACGAAGTCGGCGAGGGCCGGATCAGCGTCGAGGACTGGAAGCGCGGCAACGAGGACGGCACCCTCACCGAGGTGTTCGCCTGCGGCACCGCCGCCGTGATCACCCCGGTCGGCTCGGTCAAGTCCACCCGGGCGAACTGGATGGTGGGCGACGGCGGTCCGGGCGAGGTCACCATGCGACTGCGCTCCGCGCTGCTCGACATCCAGACGGGCCAGGCCGCCGACCCGCACGGCTGGATGCACCCGCTCGGCGTGTAGCCCCGAGGACGCTGGGCCCGCGAGGGCGCTGGGCCCCCGCCTCCGCGGCGGGGGCCCAGAACGTGAGACGGCAACCCGAATGGCGGAAAGGTGTGCCACACTGCAGCTGTGTCCTCGTACGCCACGCTGATTATTGGCCGCAGGCACGCCGGTCCGCAGTGACGCTTCCGCTGAACCCAAGTGGAACGCCACCGTGCCCCAGACCCGCGTGCAGACCTCTCGCATCCGCGAGAGGTTTTTTCGTTTCCCGGCCCACCCGCGCCGGAGGCGGGAGCGCACGAGGAGACTGGGGGCAAGTGGAGTCGGAACCTCCGGATGGTGAACGCCGTTCGGGGGTAACCCCACCCACCCGACAGGAGTTGCAACTGCCATGACCGCCGAACCCGACGACAGCTTCCACGTCTTCGACACCACGCTGCGCGACGGCGCGCAGCGCGAGGGCATCAACCTCACCGTCGCCGACAAGCTGAGCATCGCGCGGCACCTGGACGACTTCGGTGTGGGCTTCATCGAGGGCGGCTGGCCCGGTGCCAACCCCCGCGACACCGAGTTCTTCGCCCGGGCCGCCGCCGAGTTGGAGCTGAAGCACGCCACGCTGGTGGCGTTCGGCGCCACCCGCCGCCCGGGCGCCAAGGCCGCCGACGACCCGCAGGTCAACGCGCTGCTGGAGTCCGGCGCGCCGGTCATCACGCTGGTCGCCAAGTCCCATGACCGGCACGTGGAACTGGCACTGCGCACCACGCTGGAGGAGAACCTGGAGATGGTCCGCGACAGCGTCGCGTACCTCGTCGCCCAGGGCCGCCGGGTCTTCGTGGACTGCGAGCACTTCTTCGACGGCTACCGGGCCAACCCGGCGTACGCCACCGCCGTGGTCAGCGCCGCGCACGAGGCCGGCGCGTCCGTGGTGGTGCTCTGCGACACCAACGGCGGGATGCTGCCCAAGCAGGTGCAGGCGGTCACCGCGCAGGTGCTCGCCGACACCGGCGCGCGGCTCGGCATGCACGCCCAGGACGACACCGGCTGCGCGGTCGCCAACACCCTTGCCGCGGTGGACGCCGGCGCCACGCACGTGCAGTGCACCGCCAACGGCTACGGCGAGCGGGTCGGCAACGCCAACCTCTTCCCGGTCGCCGCCGCGCTGGAACTCAAGCACGACCGGCGGGTGCTGCCCGAGGGCGCGCTCGGCGAGATGACCCGGATCTCGCACGCCATCGCCGAGATCGTCAACCTGCCCTCCTCCACGCACCAGCCGTACGTGGGCGTGTCCGCGTTCGCGCACAAGGCCGGGCTGCACGCCTCCGCGATCAAGGTCGACCCGGACCTCTACCAGCACATCGACCCCGAGCGGGTCGGCAACACCATGCGGATGCTGGTCTCCGACATGGCCGGCCGCGCCTCGATCGAGCTGAAGGGCAAGGAACTCGGCATCGACCTCGGCGGCGACCGCGAGCTGGTCGGCCGGGTGGTGGCCCGGGTCAAGGAGCGTGAGCTGAAGGGCTACACGTACGAGGCCGCCGACGCCTCCTTCGCGCTGCTGCTGCGCGACGAACTCCAGGCCGGCCGGCCGGACGGGCCGCGGCGCTTCTTCCGTACCGAGTCCTGGCGCGCCATCACCGAGGACCGCCCCGACGGCTCGCACGCCAACGAGGCCACCGTGAAGCTGTGGGCGAAGGGCGAGCGGATCGTCGCCACCGCCGAGGGCAACGGCCCGGTCAACGCGCTCGACCGCGCACTGCGGGTGGCGCTGGAGCAGATCTACCCGCAGCTCGGCACGTTCGCGCTGGTCGACTACCGGGTCCGTATCCTCGAAGGCCGTTCCGGCACCGACTCCACCACCCGGGTCCTCATCACCACGTCCGACGGCGCGGCCGAGTGGTCCACGGTCGGCGTCGCCGACAACGTCATCGCCGCGTCCTGGCAGGCACTCGAGGACGCCTGCGCCTACGGCCTGATCCGGGCCGGCCTGGAGCCGCAGGACTAGGAGCCCGGGTAGAGCCGCGGGTCAGGGCCCCGCGGCTGCCCCGCCGTACCCCCTCCGTACCCCCGCCACCTCCGCCGCGGGAAAACCGGTCGATCCGGCGGCCGCGGGGCCCTACCCTGCGGGGCGTGACGGAGACCGTGGAAGAGAAGATCGTCGTACGCCCGGCCGAGGCCGCCGACGCTGCCGCCATCGCGCGGGCGCACATCATCTCGCGCGAGGTCGCGATGCCGTGGCTGCCGCCGCGCAAGCGCACCGACGCGGAGGTGGAGCGCTGGGTGCGCGAAGTGGTGCTCGTCGAGGCGGACGTGTGGGTCGCGGTGGACGCCGGCGGCGCGGTGCTGGGCTACGCGGCGGTGGAGGGGGAGTGGCTGGAGCACCTGTACCTGCTGCCGGAGGTGCGGCGGCGCGGCATCGGCTCGCTGCTGCTGGCCCGGGCGAAGGAGCACCGGCCGGACCGGCTGGACCTGCACGTCTTCCAGCGCAACACCGACGCGCGGGCGTTCTACGCGCGCCACGGCTTCACGGTGGTGGATCTGAACGACGGTTCGCGGAACATGGAGCGTGAACCGGATATGACGCTGCGCTGGACCCCGGTGACCAACAGCACATCTACCGACGGGTAACCGTCGGGTGCCCGCGGTCGTAGGGTGAGCGCCACACCCTCGACCCGACACCACCGGGAGATCGCATGCGCTCGGCGAAGGACTTCTTCCGCCCGCTGGCCGTGGGGGCGCCGGCCCCCGTCAGGGACGTGCCGTTCCGCCCCTCGCGAATGATCCACTTCTTCGACCCGGGCAACGAGAAGATGGCGGCCAAGGTGCCGTCGATCGCGCCGAAGGTCGACGTGCTGCTGGGCAACCTGGAGGACGCGGTCCCGGCCGACCGCAAGGAGGCGGCCCGGGCCGGTCTGGTGAAGGTCGCCCGGGCCACCGACTTCGGCGACACCCAGCTGTGGACCCGGATCAACAGCCTCGACTCGCCCTGGGCGCTGGACGACCTGCTCACCCTCGGCGCCGAGATCGGCGACCGGCTCGACGTCGTGATGGTGCCGAAGGTCGAGGGCGCCCACGACATCCACTACGTCGACCGGCTGCTCGCCCAGTTGGAGGCGAAGGCCGGGCTGACCCGGCCGATCCTGGTGCACGCGATCCTGGAGACCGCGGCCGGCGTGGGCAACGTCGAGGAGATCGCCGCCGCCAGCCCCCGGATGCAGGGCATGTCGCTCGGCCCGGCCGACCTGGCCGCCAGCCGCCGGATGAAGACCACCCGGGTCGGCGGCGGCCACCCCGGCTACCTGGTGCGCGAGGACCCCGCCGCAGGCGCCCCGGTCGACGCCCCCCGGCCCACCTACCAGCAGGACCTGTGGCACTACACGATCGCCCGGATGGTCGACGCGTGCGCCGCGAACGGCATCCTGCCGTACTACGGGCCGTTCGGGGACATCAAGGACGTCACCGGGTGCGAGGACCAGTTCCGCAACGCCTTCCTGCTCGGCTGCGTCGGCGCCTGGTCCCTGCACCCGGTGCAGATCGACATCGCCAAGCGGGTCTTCTCGCCCGCCCCCGAGGACGTCGCCTGGGCCCGCCGGGTGATCGAGGCGATGGGCGACGGCACCGGCGCGGTGATGATCGACGGCAAGATGCAGGACGACGCCACCTACAAGCAGTGCCGGGTGGTCGCCGAACTCGCGGACGCGCTCGCCGCCCGCGACCCCGAACTCGCCCGCGCCTACGCCGATGCCACCGCCGAGGAGGCCGCCCGATGAGCACCCCCGCCGACCTCTCCGCGAGCGCCTCCGCCGCGAGCGCTCCCGCCCCCCGCCCGCGCCGCTCGGTGCTCTACATGCCCGGCGCCAACGAGCGCGCCCTGGAGAAGGCCAGGACCCTCCCCACCGACGCGCTCATCCTGGACCTGGAGGACTCCGTCGCGCCCGACGCGAAGGCCGAGGCCCGTGAGCGGGTGGCGGCCGCCGCGGCGAGCGGCGCGTACGGCCACCGCGAGGTCACCATCCGGGTCAACGCCCCCGGCACCCCCTGGCACGCCGACGACCTCAAGGCCGCCGCCGCGGCCGGCCCGGACGCCGTCGTCGTGCCCAAGGTGGACTCCGCGCGGACCGTACGGGAGGTCGAGGCGGCACTGGAGGCGGCCGGCGCTCCGGAGCGGACCGCCGTCTGGGCGATGCTGGAGACGCCGGCGGCGCTCTTCGACGCGCGGGCCATCGCCGAGGCGTCACCGCGGCTGACCGTCCTGGTGATGGGCACCAACGACCTCGCCAAGGAACTGCACGCCGAGCACGTCCCCGGCCGGGCCCCGCTGCTCGCCGGGCTGTCGCTCGCCCTGCTCGCCGCCCGCGCCGCGGGCAAGGTCATCTTGGACGGTGTCTACAACGACGTCCACGATCTGAGCGGCTTCGAGGCGGAGACCCTCCAAGCCCGGCAGTTCGGCTTCGACGGCAAGACCCTGATCCACCCGAAGCAGCTCGAACCCTGCAACCGGGTCTTCGCGCCCACCCAGGCGGAGATCGAGCGCTCCGGACGGATCATCGCCGCCTTCGAAGAGGCCACGTCACAGGGGCGCGGCGTGGTCACCGTGGACGGCCGGATGATCGAGAACCTGCACGTCGAGGAGGCCCGGCGGGTACTCGCGCTGGGCGAGGCCGTCGCCGGACGCTGACGGCGATCACCGCCTTGGCGGCATGAACCCGCCAAACGGGGCGGGCTCCGGCCCGGGCCTCCGGACCCCGCCCCACCTCGCCGTCTGTCGAGACCCACCAGGCAGAGCCGGTGGACACTGTACGAAGTAGATGGCCCGTTCCGACCCCGCACGCTCGTACTGTCGGTACATGACCACATCGCAAGAGCTGCCCGTCCCGGCGAACGACGCCCGGGGGCGCGTCGTGGAGCTTCGTGCGATCCGCGAGGAGGTGCGTCGGGGGCCCAGCGAGAAGGCCACGGAGGCGCAGCGGGCGAAGGGGAAGCTGACCGCGCGCGAGCGGATCGAACTTCTGCTGGACGAGGGCTCGTTCCGTGAGGTGGAGCCGCTGCGCCGGCACCGGGCCACGGGCTTCGGGCTGGAGGCGAAGCGGCCGTACACCGACGGTGTGATCACCGGGTGGGGCACCGTGCACGACCGGACCGTGTTCGTGTACGCGCACGACTTCCGGATCTTCGGCGGCGCGCTGGGCGAGGCGCACGCGCAGAAGATCCACAAGATCATGGACATGGCGATCTCGGCCGGTGCGCCGCTGGTGTCGCTGAACGACGGCGCGGGCGCCCGTATCCAGGAGGGCGTCTCGGCGCTCGCCGGGTACGGCGGGATCTTCCAGCGCAACACCCGCGCCTCCGGCGTCATCCCGCAGATCTCGGTGATGCTCGGCCCGTGCGCGGGCGGCGCGGCCTACTCCCCGGCGCTCACGGACTTCGTGTTCATGGTGCGGGAGACCTCGCAGATGTTCATCACCGGCCCCGACGTGGTGCAGGCGGTGACCGGCGAGGAGATCAGCCAGAACGGCCTGGGCGGCGCCGACGTGCACTCGGCGGTCTCCGGCGTGTCGCACTTCGCCTACGACGACGAGCAGACCTGCCTGGAGGAGGTCCGCTACCTGCTCTCGCTGCTGCCGCAGAACAACCGGGAGAACCCGCCGGCGGCGGAGAACGAGGACCCGGTGGACCGCCGCAGCGACGTGCTGCTCGACCTGGTGCCGGCCGACGGCAACCGGTCGTACGACATGCACAAGGTGATCGAGGAGATCGTCGACGACGGCGAGTACCTGGAGATCCACGAGCGCTGGGCCACCAACATCATCGTGGCGCTCACCCGGATCGACGGCCAGGTGGTCGGCATCGTCGCCAACCAGCCCGCCTCGCTCGCCGGTGTGCTCGACATCGAGGCGTCCGAGAAGGCGGCCCGTTTCGTACAGATGTGCGATGCGTTCAACATCCCGATCATCACTCTTCTGGACGTACCCGGCTTCCTGCCCGGCGTCGCCCAGGAGCACGGTGGAATCATCCGGCACGGCGCCAAGCTGCTCTACGCCTACTGCAACGCCACCGTCCCCCGGATCTCGCTGATCCTCCGGAAGGCGTACGGCGGTGCCTACATCGTGATGGACTCGCAGTCGATCGGCGCGGACCTGACGTTCGCGTGGCCGACGAACGAGATCGCGGTGATGGGCGCGGAGGGCGCGGCGAACGTGATCTTCCGTCGGCAGATCGCCGACGCCGACGATCCGGAGGCGATGCGGACCCGGATGGTCAAGGAGTACAAGGCCGAGCTGATGCACCCGTACTACGCCGCCGAGCGCGGCCTGGTGCACGACGTGATCGACCCGGCCGAGACGCGTGAGGTGCTGGCCGGCTCGCTGGCCATGCTCCGCACGAAGCACGCCGACCTGCCGTCCCGCAAGCACGGCAACCCGCCGCAGTGATCCCTCGACCGCAGCCGGTGAGCGCCACGTTCCTGAACGCGGCGCACACTCCCGCCGACCCCGATCATCCGAACGACCCGGACCACCCCGGCAACCTGCCCGGCGGTTCACCCTTGGAGACCATCGTGAGCACTCCCACGGATTCGCTGGTGCGCGTCGAGAAGGGTCACGCGGACCCCGAGGAGCTCGCCGCGCTCACCGCGCTGCTGCTGGCGCGTGCTGCCGCCGGCGGTGCGGGCGAGGCCGCGCACACCGCGCCGGTGCGTTCCACGGCCGGCTGGCGCCGTCTCGAGCGCACCCCGGGCTTCCGCGCCCCCCACTCCTGGCAGGGCTGAGGGCGCCTGACCCCCCGGCTGCCCCGTCCTGCGTGACACGGGACCTCGCGGTCCGCGGTGGCTGGTCGCGCGGTTCCCCGCGGCCCTGAAACAAGTGCGGCTCCCTCCATGCTCAGCATGGAGGAAGCCGCATTACTGCGTCGGGTCAGGCCAGCTTCGCCAGAGCCGCGTCGATACGGGTCAGGGTGCGGTCGCGGCCCAGGACCTGGAGGGACTCGAAGAGGGGCAGGCCGACCGTGCGGCCGGTGACCGCGACGCGGACCGGCGCCTGGGCCTTCCCGAGCTTGAGACCGTGCTCCTCGCCGGCCGCGAGCACCGCGTCCTTGAGCGACTCGGGGGCGGACCAGTCCGCCCCAGCCAGCTTCTCCCGGGCCGTGCGCAGCAGCGCGTCGGAGCCCTCCTTCATCGCCTTCGCCCACGACGCCTCGTCGTCGACCGGCTCGTCGAGGAAGAGGAAATCGACGTTCGCGGTGATGTCGGAGAGCACCGTCACCCGGGTCTGGGCGTACGGCGCGATCGCCTGCCACGCGGCCTCGTCGAAGGACTCCGGCGCCCAGGGCGCGAAGGGGGCGCGCAGCCACGGCGCGCACGCCTCGGTGAACTCCTTCACGCCGAGCCGCCGGATGTGGTCGGCGTTGATCGCCTCGGCCTTCTTCAGGTCGAAGCGGGCCGGGTTGGCGTTGACGTCGGCGATGTCGAACTTCGCCACCATCTCCGCGATCGAGAAGACGTCCTGGTCGGCGGAGTACGACCAGCCCAGCAGCGAGAGGTAGTTGAGCAGCCCCTCGGGCAGGAAGCCGCGCTCCCGGTACAGGTTGAGCGACGCCTGCGGGTCCCGCTTGGAGAGCTTCTTGTTGCCCTCGCCCATCACGTACGGCAGATGGCCGAAGGCCGGGACGGCCTTGGCGACGCCCAGTTCGATCAGCGCGTCGTACAGCGCGATCTGCCGCGGGGTGGAGGAGAGCAGGTCCTCGCCGCGCAGCACGTGGGTGATCTCCATCAGCGCGTCGTCCACCGGGTTGACCAGGGTGTACAGCGGCGCGCCGTTGGCCCGCACGATGCCGTAGTCCGGCACGTTGTCCGGCGTGAAGGTCAGCTCGCCGCGGACCAGGTCGGTGAAGACGATCGGGCGGTCCGGCATCCGGAAGCGGACGATCGAGGCGCGGCCCTCGTCCTGGTACGCGCCGATCTGCTCGGCGCTGAGGTCCCGGCAGTGGCCGTCGTACCCGGAGGGGCGGCCGGCCGCGCGGGCGGCCTCACGGCGGGCCTCCAGCTCCTCGGTGGTGCAGTAGCAGTCGTACGCGTGCCCGGCCTGCTTCAGCCGCAGCGCGACGTCGGCGTACAGGTCCATCCGCTGGGACTGCCGGTAGGGCGCGAACGGGCCGCCGACCTCGGGGCCCTCGTCCCAGTCCAGGCCGAGCCAGCGCATCGAGTCCAGCAGCGCCTGGTACGACTCCTCGGAGTCGCGGGCCGCGTCGGTGTCCTCGATGCGGAAGACCAGGGTGCCCTGCTCGTGCCGGGCGAAGGCCCAGTTGAACAGCGCGGTGCGGACCAGCCCGACGTGCGGGTTGCCGGTCGGGGAGGGGCAGAACCGGACGCGGACGCCGGTGCCGCCGGAGGTGGGGGAGGAGGGTGCAGGAGCGGATGCGCTAGCCACGCGAGATCACCTTGTTGGTGAGAGTGCCGATGCCTTCGATGGTGACGGCGACCTCGTCGCCGGGGAGCAGCGGGCCCACGCCCGCGGGGGTGCCGGTGAGCAGGACGTCACCGGGCAGCAGCGTCATCGCCTCGGTGATGTTGACGATCAGGTCCTCGACCGAGTTCAGCATCTGCCGGGTGCGGCCGGCCTGGCGCAGTTCGCCGTTGACCGTCGCGGTGATCGCGAGGTCGCCGGCGGCGTCGAGGTCGAGGCCGGTCTCGATCCACGGGCCGAGCGGGCAGGAGGAGTCGAAGCCCTTCGCCCGCGCCCACTGCTTCTCGGTGCGCTGGGTGTCGCGGGCCGTCACGTCGTTGGCGCAGGTGAAGCCGAGGATCACGTCCTTGACCCGGTCCCGCGGCACATCCCGGCACAGCCGGCTGATCACGACGGCCAACTCCGCTTCGTGGTGCACCTCGTGGGAGAACGAGGGGTACACGATCGGGTCGCCGGGGCCGATCACCGAGGTCGACGGCTTGAAGAACGCCCAGGGCGCGTCCGGCACCTCGTGGCCCAGTTCCGCGGCGTGGGCCGCGTAGTTGCGGCCGATGGCGACCACCTTGTTGGGCAGGACGGGCGACAGCAGCCGCACCTTGTCCAGCGGGACCTTCGTGCCGGACAGCTCGAAGTCCGCGAAGGGCACGCCCTTCATGATGTCGACGACAAGACCCTCGGGGCCGCCGGTGGGGTCGCCCTCGACCGCTCCGAACGCCACGTTGCCGTCGATGGAGAACCTGACGATGCGCATGCGCCCAGCCTAGCGGCCGGCCCGGCCTCCGCTGACTCGGTGATCGCCGCAGGTCAGCGTCGGACTCAGGGGGCGACGGGCGTCTGCGGCAGTTCGTTGAGTACCGTACGACGCGGGTTCGCGGTGCGCTGCGGCAGCGTGTTCACCGCGGGTTCGGCGGATTCGCCGGCGGTCGGGTCCGCCACGGCCGGCGTGCCGGTCAGTTCGGACGCGTCCTTGAGGTGCGCGAGAGTGGTGCGCCGCGGGTTGGCGATCATCTGACGGAACATCAAGGTGGTCTTCATCTGCCGTGTGGACCTCGGGTCTCGGTGGTGGGAGCGGGCCGCGGTTGACATCACCGCGACTTCTGTAAAGCACCAGGCTAGTGCCGCCCATTCCCGCCGTGGCCGGGCGCAGACATCTGACGCTCTGTGATTTTGCTCACGAACTACGGATCATTTCCCGCCATTCGGACAATCGGCGCGCGCGAGCGAATCGGGCAAAGCGTACGGCGGTGCGGAAATGGTCGTTTGTCGCCGGGGTGGACGCGGCCTGACACCGGTGCAACCAGTTACCATCGCGGCCCGTAATCGCCCCATATCGCCGCCCTGGCGCTCGACGCTGTGTGTATGGACCATCGCGACGAGTGACACATTCCAAGAGGACGGCTGCGGGCCTTGTTGGGAGATCCGGCACTGTGCTGGAATTCCCCGGACCGCCGCATCACAACGAACCGGCGCGCAGGGGGCGCGGACGGAACACCGAGCGGCGGTGAAGGGCACATCAGCCGTCCCGCGACCCGGGTCGGCCTGAGCCCCCATGACTCGACACCGTCCCTTCAGCCTTACGGCGAGGGGCGCCTGGTCCAGAGGTTGCGACGCTAGTGCAGGGACGTTTCAAGAGGGACAGCGGCGCTGCGGGCGACTCGGAGCGGCAGCCCGGCGGGGCCGGCAACGGCTCCCAGGCCGCGGCCGACTCCGGAACCGCCACGCCGGGTACCACTGCGGCCCCCGGGCGGATGAGCATGCCCAGCGGCCTCGAAGCCGGCAAGATCACCGGCCTCGACGGCAAGCCCGGCCCCCGAATAGCCATGCGCAACTGGCGCATCAGCACCAGACTCATCTCGCTGCTCGCCCTCCCCGTGGTCACCGCCTCCGCCCTCGGCGGCCTGCGCATCAACAACTCGGTGGACAACATCCACCAGCTCGAGCACATGAAGACCCTGACCGACATCACCGAGCAGGCCACCAACCTGGCCGCCGCCCTCCAGGAGGAGCGCGACAGCTCGGCGGGCCCGCTGTCGGCCAACCAGAAGAGCAACGACGCGGTGGCCGCCTCCCGCCAGGCCACCGACCGCGACCTCAAGCTCTACGAGCAGTCGACCGACAACATCTCGGACTCCGACCCGGTCTTCAGCGGGGTCCGCGCCACCCTGGTCGCCATCGGCGGCCAGCTCGCCAACCTCAACGAGATCCGCAGCGAGGCGTACACCTCCCAGTCGGGCATCGCGCAGACCGTCTCCGAGTACGACGGTCTGGTCACCTCGCTGCTGTCGCTCTCCCAGGACATGGCGCAGGCCACCAGCAACTCCCAGATGATCAAGGCGACCCGCGCGCTGTCGGCGTTCTCCTCCGCCAAGGAGTACGAGTCGATGCAGCGCGCGGTGATCAGCGCCGCGTTCGCCAGTGGCGGCAAGCTCAACGCCGACGAGTACCAGTCGGTGAAGTGGGCGGCCGTCGACGAGAACACCGCGATCACCCGGTTCATGAAGGTCTACGGCACCGACGCCGCCGCGCTGCTGCGCCCCATCCAGGGCGACAACGACACGATCGCCGCCCACGACAACGAGCGCGAGCGGATCGCCAGTTCGCAGACCGCGATCACCAAGATCAACAGCTCGTACCTGGACTGGGACGACGCGGCGAAGACCAAGATCGACGCGATGAACCAGATCGAGCGCTCGCTGCTCAGCGAGATGCAGCAGAAGTCGCTGCACCTGCAGAGCGAGGCGAAGCGCGAGGCGCTGATATCCGGCGCGATCATCCTGCTGGTCCTCGGCGTCGCCGTGGTCGGCGCGTTCGTCGTCGGCCGCTCGATGGTCCGCTCGCTGCGCCGGCTGCAGCAGACCGCCCAGGACGTCGCCCAGAAGCGGCTGCCCGAGCTGGTCAAGCAGCTCTCCGACACCGACCCGCAGGACGTCGACACCTCGGTCGAGTCGATCGGCATCAACAGCCGCGACGAGATCGGCCAGGTGGCCCGCGCGTTCGACGAGGTCCACAGCGAGGCGGTCCGGCTCGCCGCCGAGCAGGCGCTGCTGCGAGGCAACGTCAACGCGATGTTCACCAACCTCTCCCGCCGCAGCCAGGGCCTCATCCAGCGCCAGCTGTCGCTCATCTCCGAACTGGAGTCGCGCGAGGCCGACCCGGACCAGCTCTCCTCGCTGTTCAAGCTCGACCACCTCGCGACCCGCATGCGCCGCAACGGTGAGAACCTGCTGGTCCTCGCCGGTGAGGAGCCCGGCCGCCGGTGGACCCGCCCGGTCCCGCTGGTCGACGTGCTGCGCGCCGCCGCGTCCGAGGTGGAGCAGTACGAGCGGATCGAGCTGACATCGGTGCCGTCGGCCGAGGTCACCGGCCGCATCGTCAACGACCTCGTGCACCTGCTCGCCGAGCTGCTGGAGAACGCCACCTCGTTCTCCTCGCCGCAGACCAAGGTGCGGGTCACCGGTCACTCGCTGCCCGACGGCCGCGTGCTGATCGAGATCCACGACACCGGCATCGGCCTGTCCCCGGAGGACCTCGCCGACATCAACGAGCGGCTGGCCAACCCGCCCACCGTGGACGTCTCGGTCTCCCGCCGGATGGGCCTGTTCGTGGTCGGCCGGCTGTCCCTGCGGCACGGCATCCGCATCCAGCTGCGCCCGTCGGACTCCGGCGGCACCACCGCGCTGGTCATGCTGCCGGTCGACGTCACGCAGGGCGGCGCCAACGCGAACGCGAAGAACGCGGGCCCCGGCGCGCGTCCCGCGGGTGCCGTCGCGGGCGGTGCCGGCACCGGCATCGCGGGTGCGTTCGGCAACGCGGGCCAGGCCGGCGGCAGCCGCGCAGGGCAGCGCGGCCAGGTCGGCGCGGGCGCGGCACGCCCCGCGCTCCCCGGCGCCGGGCGACCGGCCGCCGGCCCTGGCGACCAGGGCGGCACCGGCGGTCCCGGTGGCCAGCAGGGCGGCCCGCGCTGGGCCGCGCAGGACAACCAGCAGCAGGGCTTCGGCGAGGACACCCCGCGCGGCCACGAGGACGTCGAGGCGCCCGCGTTCGACGCCTTCGACCAGTCCGGCCCCGCCGGGCGGCCGCAGTCCGGCCCCGGCCGGCACGGCCAGCACGGGCAGCCGAACGGTCCCGGCGCCCCCGGGCCCCAGGGCCCCGGCGGCTTCCCGGTCCCGCAGCCGCAGAACACCGGTCCCTCCGGCTTCCGCTCCGACGTCTTCGGCGGCCGCTCCGGCCCCGCGCCGCGGCACAGCGGCGGCCCCGGCGCCGGGGAGTCCCCGGCGGCGGCCCCCGGCGGTCCCGGCGACACCAGCCAGTTCCCGGCGGTCCGCGCCGACGGTGGCGCGCCCACCGGCCAGGACGACGGCTCGCAGAACCGCCTCCCGCAGCGCGGTTCCCGCGGCCCCCAGGGCACCCCCGGCTGGAACTCCGACGACCAGCGCGGCGGCCGCCCGGGTGACACGGGTTCCTTCCCGGTCCCCGGTGGCTCGGGTGGTCCCGGCGACACCAGCCAGTTCCCGGCGGTCCGGAACGACGGTTTCCCGCAGGGTCAGGGTGGCGGTCGTCCGGGTGACACGGGTTCCTTCCCGGTCCCCGGCGGTCCTGGTGACACCAGCCAGTTCCCGGCGGTCCGCGCCGAGGACGGTTTCCCGCAGGGTCAGGGTGGCGGTCGTCCCGGTGACACGGGCTCCTTCCCGGTCCCCGGCGGTCCTGGTGACACCAGCCAGTTCCCGGCGGTCCGGAACGACGGTTTCCCGCAGGGTCAGGGCGGCGGTCGTCCGGGTGACACGGGTTCCTTCCCGGTCCCCGGCGGTCCTGGTGACACCAGCCAGTTCCCGGCGGTCCGCGCCGAGGACGGTTTCCCGCAGGGGCAGGGCGGCGGCCGTCCCGGCGACACCGGTTCGTTCCCGATCCCCGGTGGTCCCGGCGACACCAGCCAGTTCCCGGCCGTGCGCAGCGACGGTTTCCCGCAGGGGCAGCGTCAGGGTGGCGGTCGTCCGGGTGACACGGGCTCCTTCCCGATTCCCGGTGGCTCGGGCGGTCCCGGTGACACCAGCCAGTTCCCGGCGGTCCGCGCCGAGGACGGCTCCGGCTCGTACCCGGCGCAGCAGCCCGGGCCCGCGCGGCCCGGCGGGATGCCGCAGCGCGGGCCGCGCGGCCCCCAGGGCACTCCGGGCTGGAACCCGCAGGGCCAGGGCGGCCAGCCGCAGCAGCGGCCGGACGCGTACGACACCGGCTCGCAGCCGATGCCGGGCCTCGGCGACACCAGCGGCCAGTACCCGATGCCGCACCAGCCGCAGCAGCACAACGGGCAGCCGTACCAGGGCCAGCCGGGCGGGCCGCAGCACGCGCCGCGCCCCGAGCCGCAACTCCCCGGCCCGGCCGAGCCGATGGCGCTGCCGCCGGCCCCGACCCGGGGCGACGAGCCGACGCCGATCTTCGCGTCGATCGAGTCCGACTGGTTCCGTACCGGCCAGGCCGAGCGGATGCAGCAGATCCACGTCGAGCAGAGCGCGCGGGGCCAGCAGGCGCCGCCGCCCCGCCCGGTGGGCCGCACCGCCCCGCCGCAGCGCCCGCGTACCGACCGGCCGGGACCGAACCCCGCCGGCGGCCCGCAGCGCCTCACCGGCGGCCCGCAGCCGGCCACCCAGGCCACCGCGCCGGCCGGCCAGGGCCAGCAGACCCAGAGCCAGGGCCAGGACCCCGCGGCACACCACAGCGCGCAGAGCGGCGCCCACATGCCTGCCGCACCGAGCGCCCAGCCGCTGCCGCGGGAGACCCCGAACTGGCGTACCTCGCCCAACGACGCACTGCGCCAGCGGGCCGAATCCATCCGGGAACCCACCGCGGGCGGGGTCACTCCCTCCGGCCTGCCGCGGCGGGTCCCCCGGGCGAATCTCGTCGCGGGCGGCGCGGCTCCCCAGCAGGCCCCCCAGGGCGGCCCGCAGGTCTCCCGCTCCCCCGACGACGTGCGCGGACGTCTGACCAACCTCCGCAGGGGCATCCAGCAGGGCCGCCAGGCCGGCGGTACCGGTACCACCGACGGCCGTGGTCTCGGCATGAACAACCAGGAGCGCTAGTTGAGTGCGATGAGCCAGGCGGCACAGAATCTGAACTGGTTGATCACCAACTTCGTGGACAACACCCCGGGGGTGTCCCACACGGTGGTGGTCTCCGCCGACGGCCTGCTGCTCGCGATGTCTGATGGTTTTCCGCGTGATCGTGCGGATCAGTTGGCGGCGGTGGCCTCGGGGTTGACGTCGTTGACCGCTGGTGCCTCCCGGATTTTCGAGGGGGGCAGTGTGAACCAGACGGTGGTGGAGATGGAGCGGGGCTTCCTCTTCATCATGTCGGTGTCGGATGGTTCGTCGCTGGCGGTGCTGGCGCATCCGGAGTGCGACATCGGTCTGGTCGGCTACGAAATGGCCCTGCTCGTCGACCGCGCGGGTGCCGTGCTGACCCCCGACCTTCGGGCCGAACTCCAGGGCAGCCTGTTGAACTGAGCACCGCACCCCGCCGCCGGGTGGCCCGCACGCAGCCGCGGACAACCGCCCGCACAACAGAACGTTCCCGTACTTCCGCACCAGCCATAGCACTGCCCGGACACGGAGGACCCTCATGACCCCGCCACCCGCCTCGCCGGGCCCGTACGGCGCGTCCCACCACGCGCCGTACGGGGTGGAAGGCGACCAGCCGCTGGTGCGGCCGTACGCCATGACCGGTGGCCGTACCCGGCCTCGCTACCAGCTCGCGATCGAGGCGCTGGTCAGCACCACCGCCGACCCGGCGCAGTACGCGGGACTGCTTCCAGAGCACCAGCGGATCTGCCATCTGACGCGTGAGATCAAGTCGGTGGCCGAGATCTCCGCGCTGCTCGCGATACCGCTCGGTGTGGCCCGGATTCTTGTGGCCGACCTCGCCGAGGCCGGCATGGTCGCCATCCACCAGCCCGGCAGCGGCGAATCGGGCGGCCAGCCAGATGTGACATTGCTTGAGAGGGTGCTCAGTGGACTTCGGAAGCTCTAGGCCGCAAGCGCAGCAGCCGGCGTACGGCGCGCCGCCGGTGCGGTCGACCACCTCCGCGAAGATCGTGGTGGCGGGTGGCTTCGGCGTGGGCAAGACCACGTTCGTGGGTGCGGTGTCGGAGATCAACCCGCTGCGCACCGAGGCCGTGATGACCTCGGCGTCGGCCGGGATCGACGACCTGAGCCACGTGCAGGACAAGACCACCACCACCGTGGCGATGGACTTCGGGCGCATCACGCTCGACGACGACCTGATCCTCTACCTGTTCGGCACCCCGGGCCAGGACCGCTTCTGGTTCATGTGGGACGACCTGGTGCGCGGCGCGATCGGCGCCGTGGTGCTGGTGGACACCCGGCGGCTGGCGGACTGCTTCCCGGCGGTGGACTACTTCGAGAACAGCGGGCTGCCGTTCGTGATCGCGCTCAACGGTTTCGACGGCCACCAGCCGTACCGGCCGGAAGAAGTGCGCGAGGCGCTGCAGATCGGTCCCGAGGCGCCGATCATCACCACCGACGCCCGGCACCGTGGCGAGGCGAAGAGCGCGCTGATCACGCTCGTCGAGCACGCGCTGCTGGCACGTCTCAAGTAGCTTGTGCCGCCGGCGATTTCGCCGGCCGGTAACGCGAGGACCCGTTATGTCGCACGACGTAACGGGTCCTTGGTCTTCATAACATTTCGAGAGAGTTTCCGGGAGGTCGCGAACACGGCTCGCGCTCGGCCGGTGCCACCGCGTGTACGTCTGTCTTATGGTTTGCTCAGCCTTTGGACTTATGCCCTTTTTATCTCTAGCCTTCTCACGGAGCCCGCCGGACGCCAGACGTTTGGCGTGCACCTGTATGACGTGCTGGAATTCGCAGAACCTGAGCGTAGGAACGGCCGTCGTTGTTGCGCCGTCGCCGAGAGGTTGTTGGTCCAGTGAGGAACACGAGGCGAGCTGAGGCGGGTACCGGGCAGGGCCCGCGTGGGAACTTCACTCCGCCACAGCGTCCGGGCAGCAGCCCGGAGCCGGTGGCCGAGGACGTGCCGGGGCCGGGCGGCCGGTTCAGCGCGCGCAACTGGCGGATGGCCACCCGGCTGAACGCCATCCTCCTCATCCCGGTCCTCGTCGCACTCGTGCTGGGCGGCTTCCGCGTCAACAGCGCCGTCAGCACCTGGCAGCAGGCCGACGACGCGGTGCACATCGCCAACCTCGTCCGCGCCGCCGCCACCTACGGCAACGCGCTGGAGAACGAGCGCGACACCACCGTGGTGCCCCTGCTGGAAGGCCACCGCGACGCGCAGGAGGTGTCGTCCGCCTACGCCACCACCGACGCCGCCGCCCGCGCCTTCGACAAGGCCGCGATCGGCATACCCGACGGCGCCGACCTCAAGCGCCGGATGGCCAGCTTCCGCAGCGTCGAGCCACAGCTCCCCTCGCTCCGCAAGTCCGCCTTCACCGGCCAGCTCTCCGGGGTGCAGACCGAGGAGTGGTACGTCAGAATCCAGCACCCGCTGAGCGAGCTGTCCAACGAACTCGGCTTCGGCACCGGCAACAGCGCCTCCTACGGCCGCACCCTGTACGCCATCTCGCTCGCCAAGGCCGCCGAGTCGCTGACCCGCTCCATCGGCGTCCACATCCTCGTCGAGAAGCACCCCTCCGCGCAGGAACTCGCCCTCCAGAAGACCGCGCTCGGCTCGTACCAGTACCTGGAGGGCATCGCGCTGGAGGAGTACGACGGCGGTGGCAGCACCGCGGACCAGGCCCGGCTCAAGGCCGCGCAGGACAACGCGGTGAAGCAGGGCCAGGCGCGGATCACCACGGCGCTGAACAAGGCGAAGGCCGCGCACACCGCCTACGTCGTGCCGCCGGACCTCACCAAGATGGTCACCGACCTGACGGACCCGGCGTACACCGTCGCCCGGCTCGACGCCGAGGGCGTCACCCCCGCGTCCTACCTCTCCGCCGCCACGCTCTCCTTCGACGCCTACCGCTCGGTCGAGACCCACCTCGCCGACCAGGCCGCCGCGGACGCCTCGCACCTGGCCTCCCACGCCAAGCGCGACGTGTTCATCAACTCCGCGATCGTGCTGGTCGCGCTGATCATCGCGTTCATCGTGGCCGCGCTGATGGCCCGCTCGATGTCCCGCAACATGCGGCGGCTGCGTGCGGCCGCCTTCGACATCGCCGAGACCCGGCTGCCCGCACTGGTCGACCAGCTCTCCCGCACCGACCCGGGCCGGGTGAACACCCAGGTCGCGCCGATCCCGATCAACACCCGGGACGAGATCGGCGAGGTCGCCCGCGCCTTCGACCAGGTGCACCGCGAGGCGGTCCGGCTCGCCGCCGAGCAGGCGCTGCTGCGCGGCAACGTCAACGCGATCTTCACCAACCTCTCGCAGCGCAACCAGGGCCTCATCCAGCGCCAACTCAGCCTGATCACCGAGCTGGAGAACAACGAGGCCGACCCCGACCAGCTCGAGAACCTCTTCAAGATGGACCACCTCGCCACCCGTATGCGGCGCAACGGCGAGAACCTGCTGGTGCTCGCCGGCGAGGAGCCCGGCCGCCAGTGGAACCAGCCGGTGCCGCTGGTGGATGTGCTGCGCGCGGCGGCCTCCGAGGTGGAGGCGTACGACCGGATCGAACTGGTCGGCATCCCCGAGACCGACATCCACGGCAGCGCGGTCAGCGACCTGGTGCACCTGCTCGCCGAGCTGCTGGAGAACGCCACCTCGTTCTCCTCGCCGCAGACCAAGGTGCGGGTCACCGCGACCCGGCTGCCGGACGGCCGGGTGATGGTCGAGATCCACGACAAGGGCATCGGCCTGACCGCCGAGGACTTCGCGGACATCAACCACAAGCTCGCCGACCCGCCCACGATCGATGTCGAGATCGCCAAGCGGATGGGCCTGTTCGTGGTCGGCCGGCTTTGCGAGCGGCACGGCATCCGGGTCCAGTTGCGCCCCTCCGGCGAGCAGGCCGGCACCACCTCGCTGGTGATGCTGCCCGAGCCGATCACCCACGGCGGTGGCGGCGACCCGGTCGAGCCCGACAGCGACTTCACCGTCTCCCGGATCGTCCCGGAACACGCGGCCGACCAGCCCGGCCGGCCCGGCGAGCCCGGCCTGCTGCGGCCCGAGGTCAACGGGCAGCGCACCGCGGCCGAACTCGGCTTCGACGACTCCCGCTACGACGAGAACGGCCCGCGCGCGCTCGACCCGGTCGGCCGCTCGCTGCTGCGCGAGGAGCGCCGCGCCCAGCTGGAGGCCGCCGCCTCGGACCGTCAGGACGGCGAGCAGCCGGTCGAACTGCCCCAGCAGCGAAGGGAACCGGCCGACTTCGACCCGACCGGCCAGGACCTCGGGAACCAGAACCTCGGCAGCCAGAACCTCGGGGGCCAGGACCACCTCGGCGGACCGGACTTCGGCACCCAGCAGCCGGCCGCCGGGGACTTCGCCGGCCAGGGCGGCTACCCGCAGGGATACGCCCAGGAGTACCCGCAGGGATACACCCAGGGGTACGACCCCAGCTTCGACCCGGCCTACCAGCAGCAGGCGTACGAACAGGGCTTCCAGCCCGGCTACCAGCAGCAGGGCTACACCGAGCCGGCGGGCGGATGGGGTCAACCCCCGGCCGAGACCCCGGCGGAGAACGGCTTTTCGGCCGGTCCCGCGCAGAACGGTTTCTTCGAGCAGCCGTACGGGACCGGTTCCGGCCAGACCTACGACCCCGCGGCGCCCTATGCCGAGCAGCCCGGATACGGCACGGAGTACCAAGACGGCGGTCAGCAGGCCGGGTTCCCGGGGGCTCCTGGTTACGGCCCTGCTCAGGAGGGATGGCCGCAGGACACACCGGAGGTAACGGAATCCGTTCCGCCGCTCCCCGAGGGACCCTCCGAGAGCGTAGTCTCGCCTTCGCTGACGGACGCCGGTCTACCGCGCCGCGAACGGCAGCGCACCAGCCCCTCCGACCAGCAGTCCGATCAGCAGCCCAGCGAGCCGAGCCGGCAGCCGGGTCCGAACCCGCAGGCCGCGCCGCCCGCGGGGGAGCAGCCCGCCCAGGAGTCCACCGATCCCCACGAGCAACCCCAGCCGGACGGCACCGACTGGCGGTCGACGAACGACGAGCACTGGCAGCGGGCCGAGTCGGTCCGCGAGCCCAAGGCAGGCGGGGTCACCCCCTCCGGCCTGCCACGGCGGGTACCCAAGGCCAACCTGGTCCCGGGTGCCGCGGCACAGACCCCGCAGGGCGGCCCACAGGTCTCCCGCGCACCGGAGGACGTACGTGGCAGGTTGAGTAATCTGCGACGTGGCGTCCAGCAAGGGCGCACTGCTGGAACTGACACGAACGGACAGGCCACCGACAGCCGATTCGGCGGCCCCCAGAACCAGGAGCGCTAGTTGAGTCCGATGAGCCAGGCGGCACAGAATCTGAACTGGTTGATCACCAACTTCGTGGACAACACCCCGGGGGTGTCCCACACGGTGGTGGTCTCCGCCGACGGCCTGCTGCTCGCGATGTCTGATGGTTTTCCGCGTGATCGTGCGGATCAGTTGGCGGCGGTGGCCTCGGGGTTGACGTCGTTGACCGCTGGTGCCTCCCGGATTTTCGAGGGGGGCAGTGTGAACCAGACGGTGGTGGAGATGGAGCGGGGCTTCCTCTTCATCATGTCGGTGTCGGATGGTTCGTCGCTGGCGGTGCTGGCGCATCCGGAGTGCGACATCGGTCTGGTCGGCTACGAAATGGCCCTGCTCGTCGACCGGGCAGGAAGCGTACTCACCCCCGACCTTCGGGCCGAACTTCAGGGCAGCTTGCTCAACTAACGCATGGGCGGCGGGCACGCCCGGGCACCTGCCAGGTGCTCGGGTGGCAGCGCGGCCGTTTCAGGAGGAGGACTCGTGAGCACTTCCCCCGGTGGAGACCCGTACGGCAACCAGCCCCAGCAGCCGGCGAACCCGTACACCTACCCGTCGGCGCCCGACCCGGAGCAGCAGCCCGGGCAGCCCGGCACGCCCTACCGCCAGCCCCGCATCCAGCCGTACGCCCCGCCGCAGGCCCCGCCACCGCAGGGCCAGGCGCCGGGGCAGCGCCAGGGCCAGCACGGCCGCCCGCCGGCGCAGGGCCAGGGATACGGCCAAGGTCAGGGCCAGGGGTACGGCCAGGGGCAGGGCCGGCACGACGCGGGCCGCTCACGCACGCCCTCAGGACTGGTCCGCCCCTACGCCATGACCGGCGGGCGGACCCGGCCGCGCTACCAGCTCGCCATCGAGGCACTGGTCAGCACCACCGCCGACCCGGAGCGCCTGCGCGGGCAGCTCCCCGAGCACCAGCGGATCTGCCTGCTGTGCCGCGAGGTCAAGTCGGTGGCCGAGATCTCCGCGCTGCTGACCATCCCGCTCGGTGTGGTCCGCATTCTTGTCGCCGACCTGGCCGAGGCCGGACTGGTCGCGATCCACCAGCCCGGCGGCGACGAGGCCGCGGGCGGCCAGCCAGATGTGACACTGCTTGAAAGGGTGCTCAGTGGACTTCGGAAGCTCTAGCGGTCCGGCCCGCGCCACCACCTCCGCGAAGATCGTGGTGGCGGGCGGCTTCGGCGTGGGCAAGACCACGTTCGTCGGTGCCGTCTCGGAGATCAACCCGCTGCGCACCGAAGCCGTGATGACCTCCGCGTCAGCCGGCATCGACGACCTCACGCACGCGCCGGACAAGACCACCACCACGGTGGCGATGGACTTCGGCCGCATCACGCTCGACGAGGACCTGATCCTCTACCTGTTCGGCACCCCGGGGCAGGACCGGTTCTGGTTCATGTGGGACGACCTGGTGCGCGGCGCGATCGGCGCGATCGTCCTGGTCGACACCCGGCGGCTGGCGGACTGCTTCCCGGCGGTCGACTACTTCGAGAACAGCGGGCTGCCGTTCGTGATCGCCCTCAACGGCTTCGACGGCCACCAGCCGTACGGCCCCGAGGAGGTCCGTGAGGCGCTGCAGATCGGTCCCGAGGCGCCGATCATCACCACCGACGCCCGGCACCGCGGCGAGGCGAAGAGCGCGCTGATCACGCTCGTCGAGCACGCTTTGATGGCCCGGCTGCGCTGACGCCGGCGGGTCCGCCGGTGCGTCCGAGGGGCGCACCGGCCCGGTTCCGGGGGGACTTGGCGATACTCGTTTTGGAGCGCCGTCCCGGATCGGGTAATGTTCTTCCTGCGCCGCCGGACAGGGCCAAGGCCCGAACCGGAGACGCACACCGAACAAGATCCCTTACCGGGATTGCGTTTTGGTGGGGTATGGTGTAATTGGCAACACGGCTGATTCTGGTTCAGTTGTTCTAGGTTCGAGTCCTGGTACCCCAGCAGCACTTCAGCAAGTGCGAGCCCCCGTTGTGTAGCGGCCTAGCACGCTGCCCTCTCACGGCAGTAGCGCCGGTTCGAATCCGGTCGGGGGTACAGATCCTTTCATTCCGTCCACGTCGGGTCGCTCCCGGCCTGGACGACGCGAGGATCGCCAGGGCCCCCGTTGTGTAGCGGCCTAGCACGCTGCCCTCTCACGGCAGTAGCGCCGGTTCGAATCCGGTCGGGGGTACAGAGTTCGACCCGAAGCCCGCCGCGGTCCGCGGCGGGCTTCGTCGTTCATCCGGAGCGGCGCAGTGCCTCGCTGAGCCGGCCGGCGGCGTCGACCACGGCCTGGGCGTGCATCCGGCCCGGGTGCCGGGTGAGCCGCTCGATCGGCCCGGAGACCGACACCGCGGCGACCACGCGGTTGGACGGCCCGCGCACCGGCGCGGAGACCGAGGCGACCCCGGGCTCGCGCTCGCCGATCGACTGCGACCAGCCCCGGCGGCGCACCCCGGACAGCGCGGTGGCGGTGAAGCGGGCGCCCTGCAGGCCCCTGTGCAGCCGCTCGGGCTCCTCCCAGGCCATCAGGACCTGAGCGGCCGAGCCGGCCTTCATCGGCAGCGTGGAGCCGACCGGCACGGTGTCCCGCAGCCCGGACAGCCGCTCCGCCGCGGCCACGCAGATCCGCATGTCGCCCTGGCGGCGATAGAGCTGCGCGCTCTCGCCGGTCATGTCGCGCAGGTGCGTCAGCACCGGCCCCGCGGTGGCCAGCAGCCGGTCCTCGCCGGCCGCGGCGGCCAGCTCCGACAGGCGCGGGCCCAGGATGAAGCGGCCCTGCATGTCGCGAGCCACCATGCGATGGTGTTCGAGCGCGACCGCCAGGCGGTGCGCGGTGGGGCGGGCCAGGCCCGTGGCACCGACAAGCCCGGCCAGGGTGGCCGGACCCGACTCCAGCGCACTGAGCACCAGAGCCGCCTTGTCGAGAACGCCGACGCCGCTAGAGTTGTCCATGAAACGATACTTGCGTCTCAGAGTGTGAAACGCAAGTTCAATTTTCCCGGGAACGCGTCACGCTGGGAGCACAGCGCAGGACCAACACCTAGTGGGCCCCGCGACGACGCGGGCCGGAGGGACAGCGATGGGTAGGACACTCGCGGAAAAAGTCTGGGACGACCATGTCGTCCGCCGCGCCGAAGGCGAACCTGATCTGCTTTTCATCGATCTCCACCTCCTGCACGAGGTGACCAGCCCCCAGGCGTTCGACGGGCTGCGGATGAACGGCCGGCGGGTGCGCCGTACCGACCTCACCATCGCCACCGAGGACCACAACACCCCGACCCTCGACATCGACAAGCCGATCGCCGACCCGGTCTCCCGGACCCAGTTGGAGACGCTGCGCAAGAACTGCGCGGAGTTCGAGGTGCGGCTGCACCCGCTCGGTGACGTCGAGCAGGGCGTGGTGCACGTGGTGGGGCCGCAGTTGGGCCTGACCCAGCCCGGCACCACCGTGGTCTGCGGCGACTCGCACACCTCCACGCACGGCGCTTTCGGCGCGCTGGCGTTCGGTATCGGCACCTCGCAGGTCGAGCACGTGCTGGCCACCCAGACGCTGCCGCTGGCCCCGTTCCGCACGATGGCGGTCACCGTCGACGGCGAACTGCCCGACGGCGTCACCGCCAAGGACCTGATCCTCGCGGTGATCAGCCGGATCGGCACCGGCGGCGGCCAGGGCTACGTCATCGAGTACCGCGGCTCGGCGATCGAGAAGCTCTCGATGGAATCCCGGATGACCGTCTGCAACATGTCGATCGAGGCGGGCGCCAGGGCGGGCATGATCGCCCCGGACCAGACCACGTTCGACTACCTGGAGGGCCGCGCGCACGCCCCCAAGGACGCCGACTGGGACGCGGCCGTCGCGTACTGGAAGACGCTCAGGACCGACGACGACGCCGTCTTCGACCACGAGGTGCGGATCGACGCGGCCGAGTTGGCGCCGTTCGTCACCTGGGGCACCAACCCGGGCCAGGGCGCGCCGCTGAGCGCGTCCGTGCCGGACCCGGCGTCGTACGCCGACGCCGGCGACCGGATCGCCGCCGAGAAGGCCCTGGAGTACATGGGCCTGACCGCGGGGCAGCCGCTGCGCGAGGTCGCCGTGGACACCGTCTTCGTCGGCTCCTGCACCAACGGCCGGATCGAGGACCTGCGCGCGGCCGCCGCCGTCGTGCAGGGCCGCCGGATCGCCGACGGGGTACGGATGCTCGTGGTCCCCGGCTCGGTGCGGGTGGCGCTGCAGGCCGTCGAGGAGGGCCTGGACAAGGTGTTCACCGCCTCCGGCGCCGAATGGCGGCACGCGGGTTGCTCGATGTGCCTGGGTATGAACCCCGACCAACTCGCGCCCGGCGAGCGCTCCGCGTCCACCTCGAACCGCAACTTCGAGGGACGGCAGGGCAAGGGCGGCCGTACCCACCTGGTCTCCCCGCAGGTGGCCGCCGCCACCGCGGTGCTCGGCCACCTCGCCTCGCCCGCCGACCTGTCCGACGCCCCTGTCCTGACGGAGGTCTGAGCCGCCATGGAAGCCTTCACCACCCACACCGGCCGGGCCGTGCCGCTGCGCCGCAGCAACGTGGACACCGACCAGATCATCCCCGCGCACTGGCTGAAGAAGGTCACCCGCAACGGGTTCGAGGACGGCCTGTTCGAGGCGTGGCGCAAGGACGACTCGTTCGTGCTCAACGCGCCGCAGTACGCGGGTGCCACCGTCCTGGTGGCCGGCGCCGACTTCGGCACCGGCTCGTCCCGCGAGCACGCCGTCTGGGCGTTGCAGAACTACGGCTTCAAGACGGTGATCTCGTCCCGCTTCGCGGACATCTTCCGCGGCAACTCGCTGAAGAACGGGCTGCTGACGGTGGTGCTGCCGCAGGAGACCGTCGAGGAGCTGTGGCAGCTCGTCGAGGCCGACCCGACCGCGGAGATCACCGTGGACCTGGTCGCCCGAGAGGTGCGCGCCGACCGCCCGCAGGGGCCGCTGACCGCGCCGTTCGAGCTGGACGACAACGCCCGCTGGCGGCTGCTGGAAGGGCTGGACGACATCAGCCTGACGCTCGCCAACGAGCCGGACATCGCCGCGTTCGAGAGCACCCGGCCGTCCTGGAAGCCCAGTACCGCAAGGGTCTGACGCCCCTGGCCGGGCCCCTGGGTCCGGCCGCCGCACGCACCGCGCAAGCGCCCCTCACGTCCTCGTGGGGGGCGCTTTCGCGTGTCCGGACGACCCGGACACCACCCCGCCATGGGTACTGGAAAACAGGCTCGGAACACCCGGTTGGCCCTGTCGCGCTCGACAACTCGCCGCAGATGGCACAATCGACGCATGGAACGCGACGGCCAACTGGAGCTCTACGGGGTCCTCGCCGCGCGTTTGAAGCAGGCGCACACGCGCGTCGCCAATCCCGAAGTCCCGGACGGGACAAGGCGGGAGTTGACCCGGCGACTGCTCGCGGTGACCGCGGTGGCGAAGCACGATCTCGCCGACGCGGCACGGCGCCTGGAGGTGTTAACGGCTGAGTTGGACGAGCTCGGAATCCCCGATCACTGATCACGCGGAGTACCGAGTTCGTTGCGGCACAAGGGTGATTCGCCCGTTTCGTATTTGATTTGCGGTATATATCCGCCTAGCGTGCGAAATCAGCCCGTACTCATTCGCCGGGCAAGTTTCCGAAGGGGAAGACGTGAACAAGGCGCAGCTCGTAGAAGCGATTGCCGACAAGGTGGGCGGCCGGCAGGCCGCCGCGGACGCGGTTGACGCGGTTCTCGACGCGATCGTCCGCGCGGTGGTCTCCGGTGACCGGGTCTCGGTCACCGGGTTCGGTTCGTTCGAGAAGGTCGAGCGTCCCGCCCGTTACGCTCGCAACCCCCAGACCGGGGAGCGGGTCCGGGTCAAGAAGACCTCCGTGCCGCGGTTCCGTGCGGGGCAGGGCTTCAAGGACCTGGTCAGCGGGTCGAAGAAGCTTCCGCGTGGCGGCGAGGTCTCGGTCAAGAAGGCGCCCAAGGGCAGCCTGAGCGGCGGTGCCTCCACCACCGCCCGCACCGCGACGAAGAAGGCCGCCGCGAAGAAGGCGACCACCGCGCGGAAGGCGGCCACCGCCAAGACCGCGGCCGCGAAGAAGACCACGGCGGCCAAGAAGACCACCGCGAAGAAGGCGTCCACCGCGAAGAAGTCCGCCACGAAGAAGGCCACCACCGCGAAGAAGGCCGCCGCCAAGAAGGCGCCCGCCAAGAAGACCACCGCGAAGAAGGCGCCGGCCAAGCGCTCCGCCCGCAAGACCGCGAAGCGCGCCGCCGCCAGGTGACAGCCGCGTTACGGCTCCACCGCTCCACCCGCTCCACCCGTTTCACCGCGCCGGGCCGGGCCCCCTTCCCACGGGGCGCCCGGCCCGCGCTATTTCGCGTCCGCGGGTCGGACGGGATCGGGCTCCGGCTCGGACGGGGTCGGGCTCCGGGTCAGGCCGGGTCGGGACCCGGGTCCGGGAAGGTCTGCAGGGTCAGGAACGTCACGCGGCGGGCCGAACCCGCGCCCTCGGTGCGGATACGGACCCGCTGGCCCGGGCGCAGCAGCAGCAGCCGCCCCGCGTCGAACGCCGCGGCGTCGAACTCCAGCGGGGTGCCGTCGTCCAGCAGCACACTGCCGGCGCGGCTGACGGGATCGAACGTGAACGCGGTGGCCTGCATGGTGGCAAGCCTAGACCGGACCCTCCGGGGCGGTGCGTTCTGTCGGTTCCGGGACCCCTTGCCGGTGGACAGTTGGCCCGCGCGACAAGCCACCCACCGACAGCTGGTCCCGGAACCGGCGGGACTACCCGCCCTGGGGGGTCAGGCTCGCCGCAGCCGCGGCCGTGTGCGGGCCGACGCCCAGCGCGAGCGCAACGGCGAGGTCTTCCAGGGTGTCCACGTCCTGCCGCACCGAGGGCGCCGCGGGGAGCGTGATCTCGGCGGCCCCGGACGCGAGGTGCCGCGCACGCGACGCCCCGCCGAACCCGGGAGCGAGCGGCAGATACGGCACCGTGGTGAGCAACGTTGTCCCCACGCCGGTCGCATCGGCGAGGAACGCCCGCTCACAGGCCCCCGCGGCCGCGCGCAGCACTTCCGCCAGTTCCCCCGGCCGCAAGGCCGGGAGATCGCCGTTCAGGGCCGCGACCGGAGCATGCGGCCGGCGCGCCCTGACCGTCTCCGCGCCGTGCCGCAGCGCGGCGTTCAGCCCGGCGGCGGGGGAGTCCGCCACGACGAAGGCGCCGAGCCCGGCGAGTTCGGCACCGGCGGTCGCGTCGTCGGTGACCACCGTGACGTCCTCGACCTCGGCGCAGGCCAGCGCGGCGCCCACCGTGTCCAGCGCGAACGCCAGTGCCAGCGCGGGTCGTACCGCCCCCGCCGCCGCCAGCCTGCTCTTGGCCACCGCGAGCGGCTTCAACGGCACGACCAGCGACCACCTCGCCTCATCCACGTCGTCCATTGTGCGGGCCACCACCGACAAAGCCGCCGGGCCAGGGCGCGGCCGGCCCCGCGGCACCGTCGGCGCCCGGTACCAACCCGGTACCCGCCCGGTGACAGAGGTGCCCCGCCGGACGTGAACCGCTGGCGTTAACCTCTCGGTAGCCGCGATCCTTGAGCGGCGCCACCGGCAACGAAGAGGAGTCCCGGGTGTCCCGCCGCAGAATCGGTTTCTGGTACCGCCTGGCGGCCGCCATCGCCAAGCCGCCGCTCATCGTGCTCTTCAAGCGGGACTGGCGCGGAATGGAGAACATTCCGGCCGAGGGAGGATTCCTCACCGCGGTGAATCACAACTCCTACCTCGACCCGCTGCTGTACGCGCATTTCCAGTACAACACCGGTCGGCTTCCGCGCTTCCTGGCGAAGGCGGCGCTGTTCAAGCCGTTCTTCGTCGGCGCGGTGATGCGCGGCACCGGGCAGATCCCGGTGGTGCGGGCCACCGCCGACGCCGCGGCGGCGTACCGCTCGGCGGTCGAGGCGGTCAACAAGGGGGAGTGTGTGGCGTTCTACCCCGAAGGCACCCTCACCCGGGACCCGGACCAGTGGCCGATGGTCGGCAAGACCGGCGTCGCCCGTGTCGCGCTGCTCACCCGGGCACCGGTGATCCCGATCGCCCAGTGGGGCGCCAACGAGTTCCTGCCGCCGTACGCGAAGAAGCCGAGCTTCCTGCCGCGCAAGACGCACCGCGTGCTGGTCGGCCCGCCGGTCGACCTCAGCGCCTGGTACGGCAAGGAGCCCACCGCCGAGGTGCTGCGCGAGGTCACCGGGGCCATCATGTCCGATGTGAAGCAACTCCTGGCAGAAGTCCGCGGCATCCCCGCCCCGGCCGGCCTGTACGACCCGCGCAAGGCGGCCAAGGACGCCAAGGGCAACGACGGCAAGGGGGCGGCGTGACGGCTCGCTGCGCCGTGTACGGCACCGGGTCCTGGGGCACCGCGTTCGCGATGGTGCTGGCCGACGCGGGCTGCGAGGTGTCCTTGTGGGGGCGCCGGCCCGACCTCGCCGCCGCCATCAACACCACCCGGATCAACCCGGAGTACTCCAGCGAGATCACGCTGCCGCCGGCCGTGACGGCGACCACCGACCCGGCCGAAGCCGCGGCCGGCGCCGAATTCGTCTTCCTGGCCGTGCCGTCGCAGGTGCTGCGCGCCAACCTCGCCGACTGGGCACCCCTGATGCGTCCCGACGCGGTCCTGGTCAGCCTGATGAAGGGCGTCGAACTCGGCACCGCCAAGCGGATGAGCGAGGTGATCGAGGAGGTCGCCAAGGTCGATCAGGACCGCGTCGCGGTGCTGACCGGCCCCAACCTCGCCCCCGAGATCGCCGCCCGCCAGCCCGCCGCCGCGGTGGTCGCCTGCCGTGACGAGTCCGCCGCCCGCCGCATCCAGACCGCCTGCCACACCGCGTACTTCCGGCCGTACACCAACACCGACGTGACCGGGTGCGAACTCGGCGGCGCGGTGAAGAACGTGATCGCGCTTGCGGTCGGCATCGCCGGCGGCATGGGCATGGGCGACAACACCAAGGCGTCCCTGATCACCCGCGGCCTCGCCGAGACCACCCGGTTGGGCCTGGCGATGGGCGCGGACCCGTACACCTTCGCCGGCCTCGCCGGGATGGGCGACCTCGTCGCCACCTGCTCCTCCCCGCTGTCCCGCAACAACACCTTCGGCCACAACCTCGGCCGCGGCATGAGCCTCGCCGAGACCATCGCCGCCACCAGCCAGACCGCCGAGGGCGTCAAGTCGTGCGAGTCCGTCGCCGACCTCGCCCGCAGGCACGGCGTCGACATGCCGATCACGGAGACCGTGGTCGACATCGTGCACAACGGGAAGTCACCCGTCGTGGCCGTCAAGGAGTTGATGTCACGTTCCGCGAAACCCGAACGGTAAGGTCAACGCGACATGAGCAACCTGCCATCGCCCCAGAGCCCGGATCAGCACTCCGAGCGGCCGAGTTACGACCGCAAGCCGCGCGTCGCCGTCGTGTTCGGCGGGCGCAGCTCCGAGCACGGCGTGTCCGTGGTGACCGCGGCCAGCGTGCTGCGCGCCATCGACCGCGACAAGTACGACGTCCTGCCGATCGGCATCACCACCGAGGGCCGTTGGGCGCTCACCGCCGACGAACCCGAGCGGATGGCCATCGCCGACCGGCGGATGCCCAGCGTCGAGCAGGTCACCGACCACGACGGCGCGGTCCTGCTGCCCGTCGACCCGGGCAACCGGGAGGTCGTCTACACCGAGGTCGGCGCGGTGCCGAAGGCACTCGGCGAGGTCGACGTCGTCTTCCCCATGCTGCACGGCCCCTACGGCGAGGACGGCACCCTCCAGGGGCTGCTGGAACTGTCCGGCGTGCCGTACGTCGGCGCGGGTGTGCTCGCCTCCGCGGTCGGCATGGACAAGGAGTACATGAAGCGGATCTTCACCTCGTTCGGGTTGAAGGTCGGCCCGTACACGGTGATCCGCCCGCGCGAGTGGGAGCAGGACCAGGCCGCCGCCCGCCGCAAGGTGCTGGACTTCGCGCAGGTGCACGGCTGGCCGCTGTTCATCAAGCCGACCCGGGCCGGCTCGTCCATCGGCATCAGCAAGGTCGAGGGCCCCGACGAACTCGACGCCGCCCTCGCCGAGGCCCGCAGGCACGACCCGAAGGTGCTCGTCGAGGCGCTGCTGCGCGGACGCGAGATCGAGTGCGGCGTGCTGGAGTTCGCGGACGGCCCGCGCGCCTCGGTGCCCGCCGAGATCCCGCCGGCGTCCAGCAGCGACTTCTACGACTTCGACGCGAAGTACATCGACTCCGCCGAGGGCATCGTGCCGGCCCCGCTCACCGAGGAGCAGACCGAGCGCGTACGGCGGCTGGCCGTCGAGGCGTTCGAGGCCGCGTCCTGCGAGGGCCTGGTCCGCGCGGACTTCTTCCTGCTGGACAGCGGGGAGTTCGTGATCAACGAGATCAACACCATGCCCGGCTTCACCCCGATCTCGATGTACCCGCGGATGTGGCAGGAGAGCGGTGTCGGCTACACCGAACTGATCGACCTGCTCATCCAGGCGGCGCTGCGCCGCTCCACCGGCCTGCGCTGACCGCGGCGCCGGCCCCGACCCGCCGTCCGCACCGATCCCCGCCGAGCCGAGCGTGCCGCGCTCAGATTCCGGCGGGGATCGTGTGCTTGACCGCCGAGGCCAGATCGGTCAGCGGCCCGAGGTCGGTGGCGTACTTCTTCGGCAGCACCACCTCGACGTACGCCTTGCGCAGCGTCGTGGTCAACCGGAAGGAACCGTCCGACTGCGGTTCGATGGACCAGCCGACACCGTCGACCTCCACCCCGTCGGTGTTCTCCGAGTCGTCCGCGGCCGGACGCGGCACACCGCAGCGCAGCACGATCGTAGGATCACCCCATCCGGCGGTCAGCGGGGACACCGGCTTGAGATCATGGCCGGGCAGTCCGTTGACCTTCTTCGGCAACTGCGCGTGCAGCGCCTTGCAGTAGGCGGTGACCTGGGAGTCCGGAACCGGGACGGCGACCGACTCGTCGTCGCTACCGGAAGCGGTGAACACGTAGACCGCCGCCGCGGACAGGCACGCGGCGGCGGACACGGAGATCAGCACGACCCGGCGGTAGAACATCACCGGGAAAGCATAGGGAGAGCCCCGCTTCCAGGGCTCGGCGGGGGCTATATATGGACGACCGGGCAGGTCAGCGTGCGGGTGATGCCTTCCGCCTGCTGGACCTTGGCGACCACCATGCGGCCGAGTTCGTCGACCGTGTCGGCCTGGGCGCGGACGATGACGTCATAGGGACCTGTGACGTCCTCCGCCTGAATGACTCCGTCGATCTTGGAGATCACCTCCGCTACTGCCGAGGACTTCCCGACCTCGGTCTGGATCAGGATGTACGCCTGTACCACGGAACCTCCAGGGCGGCTTCGAGGATCATGTGGGAGGGGAGACGCCACGTTATCGCGTCGCCGCGCGCAGCGGGGAGACCCGCGCGGTACCAGACCCCCGTATTGGCGGGAAACACGCAGTGGAACGGACCGGAGCACGGGCACCGGCCGAGAATCGAGGGGACGACGATATGAAGGGGACTGTGGGCGAGCTGGGGGAGTTCGGGCTCATCAGGGAACTGACCTCCCGCCTCACCTCTACCCCCGCGGTGCAGATCGGCCCCGGCGACGACGCCGCCGTGGTCGCCGCACCCGACCGCCGGGTGGTGGCCACCACCGACGTGCTCCTCGAAGGACGGCACTTCCGCCGCGACTGGTCCACCGCCTACGACGTGGGCCGCAAGGCCGCCGCGCAGAACCTCGCCGACATCGCGGCCATGGGCGCGGTGCCCACCGCGGTGCTGCTCGCCCTCGTGGTGCCCGCCGAACTGCCCGTCACCTGGCCGGTCGAGTTGATGGACGGCATCAGGGACGAGTGCCAGGTGGCCGGTGCGGCGGTGGTCGGCGGCGACGTGGTGCGCGGCGACACCATCACCGTGTCCATCACCGCGCTCGGCGACCTGCGCAACCGCGCCGCCGTCACCCGCGCCGGCGCCCGCGCGGGCAACCTGATCGCCGTCACCGGCTGGCTCGGCTGGTCCGCCGCCGGACTCGCCGTGCTCTCCCGCGGGTTCCGCTCGCCGCGCGCCTTCGTCGAGGCGCACCGCCGGCCCGAGCCGCCGTACCACGCGGGCCCGGCCGCCTCGGAGCTCGGCGCCACCGCGATGACCGACGTCAGCGACGGCCTGGTCGCCGACCTCGGCCACATCGCCGCCGCCAGCGGCGTGGACATCGACCTGCGCTCCGCCGCCATCGACGTACCCGCGCAGATGACGGACATCGGCCAGGCCGTCGGTGTCGATCCGCTGCACTGGGTGCTCACCGGCGGCGAGGACCACGCCATCGTGGCCGCGTTCCCGCGCGACGTGAAACTCCCGGCCCGCTGGCGGATCATCGGCGACGTCACCGCGCCCGCCGGGCGCACCCCGCGGGTCACCGTCGACGGCGCTCCCTGGGACAAGGCCGGCGGCTGGGACCACTTCGGGTCCGACGCGTGAGCGGCCCGGACGCGGCCGGCGCCACGGGTGAGCCGGCCGCGCCCCGGCAGCAGCGCACCGCGCCACCGCGGGTGCTGACCGTGGCCGGCTCCGACTCCGGCGGCGGCGCGGGCATCCAGGCCGACCTCAAGACGATGCTCGCGCTCGGCGTGCACGGCATGAGCGTGCTCACCGCCGTCACCGCGCAGAACTCGCTGGGCGTACAGGGTGCCTGGGAACTGCCGGTCGACGCGGTCCGCGCGCAGTTCCGCGCCGTCGTCGACGACATCGGGGTGCAGGCGGTCAAGACCGGCATGCTCGCCTCCGCGGCGACGGCCGGCACCGTCGCCGACCTGCTCGGCGGGCTCGACCGCGACGTACCCGTGGTGGTCGACCCGGTCGCCGTCTCCAAGCACGGCGACGCGCTGCTGGGCGAGGAGGCGGTCGACGTGGTGCGCGGCCGGCTGCTGCCGCTGGCCACGGTGGCCACCCCGAACCTCGACGAGGTGACCCAGCTCACCGGTGTCGTGGTCGCCGACGAGGCGGGGATGCGCGTGGCGGCCCGCGCGGTGCTCGGGTACGGCCCGCGCTGGGTGCTGGTCAAGGGCGGGCACCTGCCCGGCGCCGAGCGGCACGCGGAGGCCGTGGACCTGCTCTCCGACGGCCGCACCGAGCGGTGGTACCGCGCGCCCAGGTACGCCAACCGCCACACCCACGGCACCGGCTGCACCCTGGCCAGCGCGCTCGCCTCGTACCTGGCGCTGGGGCACGACGTGCCCGCGGCGGTCGGCTACGCCAAGGAGTACGTCAGGGGCGCCATCGAGGCGGGCTTCCCGCTCGGGGCGGGCATCGGCCCGGTCGACCACGGCTGGCGGACCCGCACCGGGTAACGCTGAAAAGCCGATCCACCGTGAGGTGGATCGGCTTCAGGTAGCCACCAGGACTGCGCTGCGGTCAGCGCGTGACCTTGCCGGCCTTGATGCACGAGGTGCAGACGTTGAGGCGCTTCGGCGTCTTCCCGACAACCGCACGCACGCGCTGGATGTTGGGGTTCCAACGACGCGGAGTACGGCGGTGCGAGTGGGAGATGCTGTTGCCGAAGCCCGGCCCCTTGCCGCAGACGTCGCAGTTAGCAGCCACGGGTCACTCCAAAGACTTCAGATGCTCAGATGCATTTACGGTGAGAAAACCCGGGAGAGCCCCAGGCAACCGGAGCAGCATACAACGACCGCTCCCGTAGAACGAAACTACCACGGTCCGGACGCCCTCCCGGCCGGTGGCCGCCCGGACCCCGCCGGTGACCACCCGGTGACCGTACGGGAGATCGGCAGGTGACGGCCAGGTTGCCGGCAGGGAGCGCGCCCGCCGGCCGCCGGACGCCCGCACCACCCGGCCGTCGCCTTCTGCCCGCCCTCCCGCCCGGCAGTACGCTCACCAGCAGCCCCATCCCAGGACGCCGGACCCCCGGCCCCCGACGCCCGGACCGCCGACGTCCGAACGGCGCCGACCGCAGAACCGCCCGTCCGCTCGACCGCCCGACGTCCGAACCGCCTGACCGCCGAACTCCCGACCCCGGCGCCCCCGGTGCCCCGCAAGGAGGACCTGTTGCCCCCCACGCTCGACGCGGCCGCGGTGCGTTCCTGGTGCCGGCTCTCGCTACGGGCGCTGGGGCGGGCCCGCGAGGAGATCGACGCGATCAACGTCTATCCGGTCGCCGACGGGGACACCGGCACCAACCTCTACCTGACCGTCGAGTCGGCCGCCCAGGCCGTCGAAGCGGTCTTCGACGCGCACGCCGCCGGCCGCGCCGACCCCGACGGCGCCCCCGCGCCCACCCTCACCGAAGCGTTCCGCGCCCTGTCGCACGGTGCCCTCATCGGCGCCCGCGGCAACTCCGGCACCATCCTCGCCCAGTTGCTGCGCGGCGTGAACGAGGCGCTCTCCGCGCCTCCGGGACCGGACGGCCGGATCGCGGCGGACGACCTGCGCCGCGCGCTCGCGGCCGCCGCGGAGGCCGGTTACGCGGCCGTGGCCCGGCCGGTGGAGGGCACCATGCTCACCGTCGCCACCCGCGCCGCCGAGGCGGCCCGCGCCGCCGAGGGCGGCATGACCGAGGTGGCACGGGCCGCCCACGCCGCCGCTCTCGCCGCGCTGGCCGCCACCCCCGGCCAACTCGGCGCGCTGCGCAGGGCCGGTGTGGTGGACGCGGGCGGCCTCGGCCTGGTCGCGCTGCTCGGCGCGCTCTGCGAGGTCGTCACCGGCGAGCCCCCCACCGACCGGCCGGTCTCCGGCACGGGCACCTCCTTCCGCCACGCGCACGTACCGGAAGCCGGCGACCCCGACGCCGAGCCCTGCGCCGACGGTTCCGCGTTCGGCGCCGACGGACCCGCGTTCGAGGTGATCTTCCTGCTGGAGGGCACCGACGCCACCGTGGACGTGCTGCGCGGCCGGCTCGACGCGCTCGGCGACTCGCTGGTCGTGGTCGGCGGCGACGGCCTGTGGAACGTCCACGTCCACGTGGACGACGTCGGGGCCGCGCTGGAGGCCGCGATCGACGCCGGGCGGCCGTACCGGATCAGGGTCACGCACTTCGGCGACCAGGCCCGGCGGCCGCGCGGCGAGCGAGCCGTACGCGCCGTGGTCGCCGTCGTCCGCGGCGACGGCCTCGCCGAACTGTGCGCCCAGGCCGGCGCGACCGTGGTCGCCCTACGCCCGGGGGAGCGGCCCGCCAGCGGCGAGATCGCCGCCGCCATCCGCCGCGCGCACGCCCGCGAGGTCGTCCTGCTGCCCAACGACACCGAGTTGCGGCACGTGGCGGGCGCCGCCGCCGAACAGGCCAGGGCCGACGGCGTACGGGTCGCCCTGATCCCCACCCGCTCGGCCGTGCAGGGCCTGTCCGCGCTCGCCGTCCACGAGCCGAGCCGCCGCTTCGACGAGGACGTGGTCGCCATGACCGCGGCCGCCGGCGCCACCCGCTACGCCGAACTCGCCGTCGCCGAGCACCAGTCCTGGACCACCGCCGGGATCTGCCAGGCCGGCGACATCCTCGGCCTGATCGAGGACGACGTCGCCGTCATCGGCGCCGACCTCGCCGAGACCGCGGTCGCCACGCTGGAACGGATGCTCACCGCCGGCGGCGAACTCGTCACCCTCGTCCTCGGCCCCACCGCCCCACCCGACCTCGCCGACCGCCTCCGCGCCCACGTCCACGACCACCACCTCGCGGTCGACACGGTCACCTACGAAGGCGGCGACACGGCCACCCCTCTCCTCATCGGCGTGGAATAGGTCCGCCGTCACCGGCAGGTGGAAGGGTTCCGGGAGCGGGCACCCGCAAATCGGGTGGAGTAGCGAGGGTCCTACGGTGGTCAGGACCGGTTCCCGGAGTGGGCGCCGTTACGTGCGAGCCGTTCTTACGTGTGGGGCACCCGCTCAGCCCCTTTTTTGCCGCCGGCTCGCCTCCGGGCGCTTAGACCCGGTGTCGACGGTCGATCGTGCTCGATCGCTCGTTCCTCACGATCTCCGCGCGTTCTCCACTTTCGACACCGGCGCGCCCTTTGGCTCGCCGGCTACAACGGCGAACCGTTCTTACGCGTAGGCACCCGGTCCGGGGCGGCGCAGCGTAAGAACGGCTCCCCACGTGAGGGTGCCCCACACGTAGGAACGGCACCCCCGTCACCGGGCCGGCCCGTGTGGCTCGTGCCGTTGTCGGCGCGGTGCGCAAAGATTGGGCGTGATGACTGGGAACCCGCTGGACGACCCGCTGCGCAAGCTCGTCGGTGACCGTACGGCCAAGGTGCTCGACGAGCACCTCGGGCTGCGCACGACGGGGGATCTGCTGCACCACTACCCGCGGCGGTACGCGGAGCGCGGCGAGCTGACGCGGCTGGCGGACCTGCCGGTCGACGAGTACGTCACCGTGGTCGCGCAGATCGCGAAGGCGGACAAGCGGACGTACGGCGGAGGGTCCGGGGTGCGGTTGGAGGTCGTGGTGACCGACGGCAGCGGCTCGCTCACCCTGGTCTTCTTCAGCAAGGCCGCGCACGCCCACGCGCACCGGCTGCTGCCCGGCCGCCGCGGAATGTTCTCCGGCAAGGTCTCGGTCTTCAACCGCACCCGGCAACTCGCCCACCCGGACTACCAGTTGCTCGACGCGGAGGCCGATGACGGCCCGGACGCGAAGGACGCGGTCGACGCGTTCGCGAACCGGCTGATCCCGCTGTACCCGGCGGTGAAGCAGATCACGTCCTGGCGGATCGCCCAGGCCGTGGACACCGCGATCGACTCGCTCGGCGCGATCGGCTGGGCCGGGGTCGGCGAGCCGCTGCCGGCGGAGCTGCGGGCCGGGCGGGACCTGGTGGCGCTGCCCGAGGCGCTGGAGAAGGTGCACCGGCCGCGCACCAAGCGGGACATCGAGGTGGCCCGGCAGCGGCTGAAGTGGGACGAGGCGTTCGTGCTCCAGGTGGCGCTGGCCCGGCGCCGGGCCGACGAGTCGGCGCTGCCCGCGGTGCCGCGGGTGCCGTGTGAGGACGGGCTGCTGACGGCGTTCGACGGGCGACTGCCGTTCACGTTGACCGAGGGCCAGCAGGCGGTGTCGGCCGAGGTCTTCGCGGACCTGGCCACCGACCACCCCATGCACCGGCTGCTCCAGGGCGAGGTCGGCTCCGGCAAGACCCTGGTGGCGCTGCGCGCGATGCTCGGTGTGGTGGACACCGGCGGCCAGGCGGCGATGCTCGCGCCGACCGAGGTGCTCGCCCAGCAGCACCACCGCTCGATCACCGAGATGATGGGCGACCTGGCGGAGTCCGGCATGCTCGGCGGCTCCGAACTGGGCACCAAGGTGGTGCTGCTGACCGGCTCGATGGGCGCGGCGGCCCGCAGGCAGGCGCTGCTCGACCTGATCAGCGGGGACGCGGGCATCGTGATCGGCACCCACGCCCTGATCGAGGACAAGGTGAAGTTCCGCGACCTGGGGCTGGTGGTCGTGGACGAGCAGCACCGCTTCGGGGTGGAGCAGCGCGACGCGCTGCGCGCGAAGGCCGAACAGCCGCCGCACCTGCTGGTGATGACGGCCACCCCCATCCCGCGCACGGTCGCGATGACCGTCTTCGGCGACCTGGAGACCTCGGTGCTCGACCAGTTGCCCGCCGGGCGCTCCCCGATCGCCACCCACGTGGTGCCGGCCGCGGAGAAGCCGCACTTCCTCGCGCGGGCCTGGGAACGGGTCCGCGAGGAGGTCGAGTCCGGCCACCAGGCGTACGTGGTCTGCCCGCGGATCGGCGACGAGGAGGACGCGAAGGCCGTCGCGAAGGCCGCGGGCGGCAGCGGGAAGGCGAGCGGGAAGGCAAGCGGCAAGTCGGCCGCGAAGGGCGCCGCCGACGAGGGCGAGGAGCGCCGCCCGCCGCTGGCCGTGCTCGACGTCGCCGACCAGCTCGCCAAGGGCCCGCTGAGCGGCCTGCGGGTCGAGGTGCTGCACGGCAGGATGGCCCCCGACGCCAAGGACGACGTGATGCGCCGGTTCGCCGCCGGCGGCGTCGACGTGCTGGTGGCGACCACCGTCATCGAGGTGGGGGTCAACGTGCCGAACGCCACCGCGATGGTGATCATGGACGCCGACCGGTTCGGCGTCTCCCAGCTGCACCAGCTGCGCGGCCGGGTCGGCCGCGGCAGCGCCCCCGGGCTGTGCCTGCTGGTCTCCGAGGCGCCCGAGGCGAGCCCGGCCAGGACCCGGCTCGACGCGGTCGCCCGCACCCTCGACGGCTTCGAGCTGTCCCGGATCGACCTGGAGCAGCGCCGGGAGGGCGACGTGCTCGGCCAGGCCCAGTCCGGTAGCCGCTCCAGCCTGCGGGTCCTCGCCGTCATCGAGGACGAGGACGTGATCGCCGCGGCCCGCGACGAGGCCACCGCGCTGGTCGCCGCCGACCCCGACCTGGCCGGACACCCCGACCTGCGCAGCGCGCTGGAGAGCCTGCTCGACGCGGACCGCGAGGAGTACCTGGAGAAGGGCTGACGACCCCGCGCACCAGGTCGTACGCCGGAAGGTTCAACCGCCGCCTCCCGGGGCCGCGACCGCCCGGACCGCGATCCCCGGGCGGCGCCCGCACACCCGACGGGTAGGGTCGGAGCTGTGAGCAAGTCATGACCCGCGTGATCGCCGGAGCGGCCGGCGGCCGGCGGCTGGCCGTCCCCCCGGGCAACGGCACCCGCCCCACCTCCGACCGGGCCAAGGAGGCGCTCTTCTCCACCTGGGAGTCGCTGCGCGGCACCCTGGAAGGGGCCAGAGTGCTCGACCTGTACGCGGGTTCGGGCGCGGTCGGCCTGGAGGCGCTGTCCCGCGGCGCCGCCCACGTCCTCCTGGTCGAGGCGGACCCGCGCGCCGCCCAGGTGGTCCGGGAGAACGCCACCGCCCTGAAGCTGCCCGGCGCCGAGGTGCGTCCGGGCCGCGCCGAGAAGGCGGTGGCCGGGCCGCCGTCCGGCCCCCCGTACGACACGGTTTTCCTCGATCCGCCCTACGACGTGCCGGACGACGAGCTGCGGGAGATCCTGCTCACACTCCTGGCCAACGGCTGGTTGACCACGGACGCACTCGTCACCGTGGAACGCAGGACGCGCGGCGGTGTCTTCGGCTGGCCCGACGGCTTCGCCGGGCTGCGCTCGCGCAAGTACGGCGAGGCGACTCTTTGGTACGGTCGCGCCGCCGAAGTTACCGCCGGGTCATGAAGTCGTGCGCCCGGCAGCGCAGATGCGGGTCGGCCCGGCCCGCACGAGTCCCTGTGAGCCCGCCATGAACCGCAGCACCCGCCCGACCGGTACGGAGAGCGAGGAGCCAGTCTTGCGCCGCGCAGTCTGTCCGGGGTCCTTCGACCCCATCACCAACGGACACCTCGACATCATCGCCCGCGCCTCCCGGCTGTACGACACCGTGTACGTCGCCGTGATGATCAACAAGGCCAAGCAGGGCCTGTTCGACATCGACCGGCGGATCGCGCTGATCGAGGAGGTCACCGCGGACCTCGGCAACGTCCGGGTGGAGTCCTTCCACGGCCTGCTCGTCGACTTCTGCAAGCAGCGCGAGATCCCCGCCATCGTCAAGGGACTGCGGGCGGTCAGCGACTTCGACTACGAGTTGCAGATGGCCCAGATGAACATCGGCCTGTCCGGCGTGGAGACGCTCTTCGTGCCCACCAACCCCGCCTACAGCTTCCTGTCCTCCAGTCTGGTCAAGGAAGTCGCCCAATGGGGCGGCGACATCTCCCACTTGGTCCCCCCGCCGGTCCTCGACGCGCTCAACGCCCGGCTCCGGCAGCAGTAGGCTTTGCCGCTGTGGACGTCCAGAAGAAGCTCGATGAGATCACGGCGACCGTCAGCAGTGCGCGGTCCATGCCGATGTCGGCCTCCTGCGTGGTGAACCGGGCCGAACTGCTCGCGATGCTCGAAGAGGTCGCCGCGGCGCTCCCGGACTCTCTGTCCCAGGCCCAGGAACTCCTCGGCGACCGCGAGCAGATGGTCCAGCAGGCCCGCGCCGAGGCGCAGCGGATCATCGAGTCCGCGCACGCCGAGCGCGGCTCCATGGTCTCGGACACCCAGATCGCCCGGCAGTCCCAGGACGAGGCCGAGCGGATCATCGCCGAGGCCCGCCGCGAGGCCGACGAGATCCGTGCCGAGGCGGACGACTACGTCGACAGCAAGCTCGCCAACTTCGAGGTGGTCCTCACCAAGACCATCGGCTCGGTCGACCGGGGCCGCGAGAAGCTGCTCGGCCGCGACCCGTACGCCGAGGACGGCCAGGGCGGCGCGGGCTTCGCGGAGGACGACCCGGAGGCCCCCGAGCGCAGCTCCGACCCGGAGACGCTGCGCCGCCGCGCCGACGAGTACGTCGACACCAAGATGCGCGCCTTCGAGGCGGTGCTCAGCAAGACCCTCCAGGCGGTCGGCCGGGGCCGGCTCAAGCTCACCGGCCACAACCCGATCGACGACCTCGCCGCGCAGATGGCCGCCGCCGACGCGGCCGAGGGCGGCCCCGAGGTCCACCGGCAGTCCGACGACGAGTTCATGGCCGGCCTCGCCGCGCCCTCCGCCGACGGCCAGGCCGACCTGTCGCAGTACGGCTACACCCCGGCCGCGGCCGCCGCCGCTGCCGCGCAGCCGGCCCCGCCGCAGCAGGCCGAGCCGGGCTACGACCCCGAGCCGGGTTACGAGCCCGACCCCGCCTACGAGCCCGACCCCGCCTACGGCTACCAGCAGCAGGACGTGTACGCGCAGCAGCCCCAGCAGGGCGCCTATCCGCAGGTCCCGCAGCCGCTGCCGCCCCAGCAGGGCCAGCAGGAGTACGCGCAGGCCGGCTACGACCCGTACGGCGGCCAGCAGCAGGGCTACGACTACCCGCAGCTGGGGGTCCCCCCGACGGAGGCCGGGGGATACGACCCGCAGTACCCGCAGCAGCAGCCGCAGATCCCGTACCAGCAGCAGGGCCAGGAGTACGGCCAGCAGCAGCCGGGCCAGCAGCCCGGGCAGCAGCCCGCCGCGCTGGACGAGACCAGCTTCTTCGACACCGGGATGATCGACCTCAACCGGCTCCGGGAGCTGGAACAGGGGTTGTGAGCAGCCCGCCGAGCAGGGGCTGAACCCTCCGGGACCGCTCTGTTTGGGTCCGGGCGAAGTGTCCAGTATCCTGTTGGCTCCAGCCGTGTCACGCACCGGCGCTTCGGCCTGCCCGTCCATCCGGGCCCCCTCACCGGGGTTCGCGCGGACGCGGCCGTATCGTTGCAGGCCGTACCGATGAAAGCAGGAAGCCCTGAACACCCGCCTCGACCACCGCAACCCCCTCGTGTTCGACACACACGAGCTGGGTCGGCGTCCTGGTGCGATGAAGAAGGTCTCCCGCACGGTCTCCGCGCCCAAGGACCTCGGTATCGCCGATGTCATCTGGGTGCCGGAGGGCAATGACGTCGAGCTGGAGCTCCGCCTGGAGTCGGTCATGGAGGGTGTGCTGGTCACCGGCACCGCCCATGCACCGCTGACGGGGGAGTGCACCAGGTGCCTGGAGCCGCTAGAGCGCGAGCTGGACGCGGAGTTCCAGGAGATGTTCTCCTACCCCGACGCCGACACCCGGACCGCCCGCAGGGACGAAGCCGGTGACGACGCCGCGGCCTCCGAGGAGGACGACGTGCTGTATCTCGAGGACGACCTGTTCGACCTCGAACCCGTGCTGCGGGACGCGGTGGTGCTCGCACTGCCCATGCAGCCGGTGTGCCGGGAGGACTGCCCGGGCCTGTGCTCCCAGTGCGGAGCGCGGCTCGCCGACGACCCGGACCACCACCACGAGGCGACCGACATCCGTTGGGCCGCCTTGCAGGACTTCCAGCAGAACGGCACCGGAGACGGTGCCGACGAGAACCAGGAGAAGTAGCCGTGGCTGTTCCGAAGCGGAAGATGTCGCGCAGCAACACGCGCCACCGCCGTTCGCAGTGGAAGGCTGCGCCCGTGAGCCTGGTGGCATGCGAGCGCTGCCACGAGCCGAAGCTCCAGCACATCGCGTGCCCGAGCTGCGGCACCTACAACCGTCGTCAGGTCCTCGAGGTCTGATCGGCAGGTGACAGGCTCAGTGTCCTCCACGTCCTCCACGCCCGACGCTCCGGTGTCGAAGAAGGCCGCCACGGACAAAGCCTCGTCCCACACGCTTCTGGAAGGGCGGCTCGGGTACCACCTCGAGCCCGCCCTTCTGGTGCGTGCGCTGACCCACCGCTCGTACGCGTACGAGAACGGCGGGCTGCCCACCAACGAGCGGCTGGAGTTCCTGGGGGACTCCGTGCTCGGCCTGGTGGTCACCGACACCCTCTACCGCACCCACCCCGATCTCCCCGAGGGCCAGTTGGCCAAGCTCCGGGCAGCGGTGGTCAACTCGCGGGCCCTTGCCGGGGTCAGTCGCGGGCTCGACCTGGGCGCGTTCATCCGGCTCGGCCGTGGTGAAGAGGGAACCGGTGGACGGGACAAGGCATCCATCCTGGCGGACACCCTCGAAGCGGTCATCGGCGCGGTCTATCTCGACCAGGGCCTCGACGCGGCTTCGGCTCTTGTCCATCGACTCTTCGACCCCCTGATCGAGGAGTCCTCCAATCTCGGCGCCGGCCTGGACTGGAAGACCTCTCTCCAGGAACTCACCGCCGCCGAAGGTCTCGGCGTCCCCGAGTACGTCGTCTCCGAGTCCGGCCCCGACCACGAGAAGACCTTCACGGCTGCCGCCCGCGTCGGTGGTGTCGAGTACGGCACCGGCACCGGCCGCAGCAAGAAGGAAGCGGAGCAGCAGGCCGCGGAAGCGGCATGGCGCTCCATCCGAGAAGCGTCCAACTCGCCTGCGGGCTGAACCGCGTCTCATCCGCCGGGCGGGCTGATCCTCATCAGCCCGCCCGGCGTCTGAGGACCAAGGGGCGGGCGGGGAAGGAAACCGTGCCCGAACTACCAGAGGTGGAAGTCGTCCGCCGCGGCCTCGCCAAGTGGGCCGCCGGCCGTACCGTCGCCCGGGCCACCGTCCTGCACCCGCGTGCCGTCCGCCGCCACCCCGCGGGCGCCGACGACTTCACGCACCGCCTCACCGGTGTCACCCTCGCCGCCCCGCACCGCCGCGGCAAGTACCTCTGGGTCCCGCTCACCGAGGACACCGCGATGGTCGCCCACCTCGGCATGAGCGGCCAGTTCCTGATCCGCCCCGAGGACGCCCCCGCGGAGAAGCACCTGCGGGTCCGCCTGGAGTTCGAGGACACCGAGGGCACCGACCTGCGCTTCGTGGACCAGCGCACCTTCGGCGGGCTCTCCGTGCACGACACCGTCCCGGGCGACCCGGAGCAACTGCCGCAGCCGCTCGCGCACATCGCCCGCGACCCGATCGACCCCGCCTTCGACGACGACGCCTTCCACGCGGCGCTGCGCCGCAAGAAGACCACGATCAAGCGGGCGTTGCTCGACCAGACGCTGATCAGCGGCGTCGGCAACATCTACGCGGACGAGGCGCTGTGGCGCACCAAGCTGCACTACGACCGCCCGACCGCCACGCTGACCCGCCCGCGCACCGCCGAACTCCTCACCCACATCCGGGAGGTGATGGGTGACGCGCTGGCCGCCGGCGGCACCAGCTTCGACAGCATGTACGTCAACGTGAACGGCGAGTCGGGCTACTTCGACCGCTCCCTGGACGCGTACGGCCGCGAGGACGAGCCGTGCCGCCGCTGCGGCACCCCGATCCGGCGCAGGGCGTGGATGAACCGCTCCAGCTACTTCTGCCCGCGCTGTCAGCCGGTGCCGCGCGCCTCGTCGTAGCGCCCGCGTGCGGCCAGCACGTCGGGCATCCGGTCCTCGACCAGCGTGATGAGGGCGAGCAGCCGGTCGGTGGTCTCCCGCCCGAGCGGGCTGAGCCGGTACTCGACGTGCGGCGGGTTGACCGGCTGCGCGTCGCGGATCACCAGCCCGTCGCGCTCCAGTGCCTGGAGGGTCTGGGAGAGCATCTTCTCGCTCACCCCGTCCACCCTGCGCCGCAGCGCGTTGAACCGCAGGGTGTCGTGGGCGAGCGCGGTCAGCGTGAGGATGCCCCAGCGCCCGGTGACGTGCTCCAGCGTGGCGCGCGAGGGGCAGTTCCGCGAGAACACGTCGAAGGCGTCCGGCGGCCCGCCCCGCTCGGTCCCGGGCTCTGCCGCCTGCTCCACCACCTCGCTCATGGCTCCCAGCTTAACCGGGTCGGCGCTTTCCGCCAGGTTGCGCTTTCGCCGGAGCAGCGTGTCCGATCGCGGGCGGAGGGCGGAGGGCGGAGGGCGGAGGGCGGAGGGCGGAGGGCGGCGGGCGTGGCGGGTGAGTGCGAGGGGCCGTCTGCGGGTGGCGGGGGCCGTCCGCGGCGCGGGCATGCCGTTGCCCCCGGCGACAAGCCGCCAGGGGCAACGCGGTGGGACGCGAGAGGCGGCCGAGGCGGGCGCACGCCCGCGGCGGTCGCGTGGCTACTCGGCGCCGAGCACCTTGAAGCTCTTGCTGACGAAGACGTGGTGCGGCCAGTTGATGCTGATGTTGTGGACTTCGTACTCGCCGTCGGCCAGCTTCACCACGCGGTCGACGATGCCGCCGGCGAAGACGGACTGCGCGGCCGTGGTCGCCTTGTCGGCGGCCGTGCCGCTGACGACCGTTCCCTCGCCCTCGGTGTAGTCCGACGGGACCTTGCCATCCGACTTCGTGGGCGACGGCGTCCCCTGCTGGAAGGGGATCACCCCGGACTTCTTGGCGGCCGCGGCCCCGCCGTCGCCACCGGGCTGCACCACGACCCGGGTGGCCGTGATGGTCGCGGTGTCGACCGTCCCCAGCACCAGGACACTCGAGCCCTTGTGCACGGCGCTCGCCGAGGTGGGGTGGGTCCCCCGCAGGTAGGCCGTACCGGCCGTCTCGTCGACGGTCACCTTCACACCGGTCGCGGTCGCGAAGGTGAAGCCCGATGCGGAGGTGGTGTCGACGATGCCGGTGGAGCCTCCGGCGGTCGGCCCGGACCGGGCGCCGCCACCGGAGCCCGGCGCGGTCGGCGTCGCCGTCGGGGTGGACGTGGCGGCGGCCGAGGTGCCGGACGCCGAGGTGCCGGACGCCGACGCGGCGGACGACGTCGACGCCGAGAAGACGCCGAGGCCGGCCACCGCGCAGGTCATCCCGGCGGCCACGATCCACGTCCCCTTCTTCTTCGGCAGCGATCGCCAGGCGCTCGGCCGGTGCGCTTGCGCGGCGGTGGTCGCCGGGTCCGAACCGGCGGTCGAGCGGCCTGTCGTGTCGTGGTCGTTCATGATGGCGCTCCTCTTCGCTTGGTCAACACGCAGAACCTGGCAGCCGCCGATATGAGGAAGCTGTGATGTGAGGGGCAGCTGTGCCCGGTGGGCCGTCGCCGCCGGACGTTGTGGCAGGTCAGACGGAGGAGGGTGTGCGGGGGCGGTCAGGGATTCCCAGCGGATTCGCAGCCGGCACCTAGGGTCTGCCAGGGAGCTGTCGGGCGGGCGTCGTCCGATTACCCCCGGGCTCCCGGGTCAATCCCGAGCGGAACGCGCGGAGCCGAGCAGGGCGGAGTCGGTGCCTGATCCCCGGGCTGTGCCCGCGCCGCGTCCGATCCCGAGCGCGCCCGATCCCGATCCCGACCCGCGCCCGAACCGTTCCTGCCCCGCCGCGGACCGACGGACGATCAGCACCCGAACGCGATCAGTATCCGAAGTCCTGGGTCCACCAGGGGCCGCCGGTGCCGAAGTGGATGCCGACGCCGAGGGTCTTGTAGTCGCAGTTGAGGATGTTGGCGCGGTGGCCGGGGCTGTTCATCCAGGCGGTCATCACGGCCTGGGCGTCGGCCTGGCCCATGGCGATGTTCTCGCCGCCGAGGTTGGTGATGCCGAGCTTCTTCGCGCGGTCCCACGGGTCGTTGCCGTCGGGGTCGGTGTGGTCGAAGAAGCCGCGGGCGGCCATCTCGTCGCTGAAGTTCTGCGCGAGGGTGTCGAGGGAGGAACTGGCGGTGAGCGGCTGGCAGCCGGCGGTGGCGCGCTGCTCGTTGACCAGGGTGAGGATCTGGGCCCGCGCGGAGGTGACCGCGTTGGTGGTGGCCGGGCGCACGGTGGAGGGCGCGGTGGTGGTGTGCGGCGCGGTCGTCTTCACCGGGGTGGTGGGCGCGGCGGTGGTGCGGGTGGGGGAGGGCGCGGCGGCCTTGGTGGTGGCCGGGTGGGACGGCGAGGCGCCGCGGGTCGTCGACGGGGAGCCGCCGGGCGTGGTCGCGGTGGGCGAGCCGGGCGCGGTGGTGCTGGTGCCGTCGGACGTCGGGGTGTTGGTGTCGGTGAGGGAGGAGGGCGAGTCGCCGCCGTCCGGGCCGGCCCCGTCCGCCTGGGTCACCCCGCCGTCGCCGTCGAGGTGCCCCAGCTCGCCGCTGATCTCGGACAGCAGACCCGAGGACGCGGCGACCGCGCCCACCGCGAGCGCCGCCGACGAGGCCAGCAGCCCCGTCCGTACCGGGTGGTGCCTGCGGCGGCCGCGGTGGCCGCGCGGCCCTGGCTGCGGGGCCGCGGGCTGGGCATGTCGGCTGTGACGCCCCATCGCCGCACTCCTCACTGCTCTCACTGCTCGCCTGGACTACTCCGAACGGGTGAAGCCGTTGAGGGGGGACTGTAGCGAATGTTGGCCATGGCGGACGAGGTTCGGAGGTCAGGCGGCCGCGACCGGGTGGATCGGGGCGGGATAGCGTGCCCTCATGAACGAAGAGGTCCGGCTCACCGCCTGGGTCCGCGGCCGGGTGCAGGGCGTCGGCTTCCGCTGGTGGACCCGGGCGACCGCCCTGGGGATCGGCGGCCTGGCCGGCTACGCGGGCAATCTCTCCGACGGCCGGGTCCAGGTGGTCGCGGAAGGCGCCTTCGAGCAGTGCGAGCGGCTGCTGGAATGGCTGCGGCACGGCGACACGCCCGGGCGGGTCGACGGGGTGACGGAAATCTGGGGGGTCACCCGGGGTGGATATCAAGGATTCGAGATCCGATGACCACAACCCGTTGCCTTCCGGCGATCGGCGTGTCAGGCTGCCCCCAAGCGAGGATGATCGTCAAGCCTCGCGAACCCCCACGCGGGCAGCCCGCGGCGCACGTCGGCGCCGTGTTTTCTGAGGCGGACCCGACGGCTGGGCTGTGATCGTGTTGACCGTCCCCCGTTTTGGTGAGACGCTGGAAGCCCCGCGCATCGCGGCACCAATGAATGATATGGAAGCCGCGGCATCGAGCTTTGTGCGGGAGTGTACCCCTCACCCACGACCCACCCGCCCCGGTCGGTCACTCAGCGTGGAGGACCATTCATCATGGCAAAGGCGCTTCTCGGTTACGTCGGCGGTCCCGACCCGCGACTCCTCGCCGAGATGCGAAGGCTTCAGCAGCGCGTCCAGGACCTGGAGTCCGAGCTGATCCGCATGCAGGCGGAGAACGACGCCCTGACTGTCGCATCGCGTGAAGAGTCGCTGCTCAACAGCATCGACGTCACTCGCGCGGAGCCCGCGCTCGCCTGATCCGGCGGGTGACGGGTCACTTCCCCCACCGATATCGCCGGACGGCGTCCCCAGGACCCGCCGCCCCTTTCACCACGGCTCTCATCACGGTTGTGATCACGGCTTTCACCGTGGTGTTCACCGTGGTTCTCACCCGCGGTTGTTTCCTCGGTTCTGCCCCACCGCGTTCGCGGTCGGCTTTCACCGCTGGAACTCCCGCGCCGGACGTTCATCGCGTGTACAGACCACGCGACATGCCCTCGCCTGTCACCGCTGCGCATCGCCGCAAGGAGATATGACTACGGCACTTCAAGGGACGCCTTCTCGGCGTCCCTTCGTCGTGTCGCGAACTGCTCGCCGCCCCGGCTCTTCCTTACCCCTGGCCTCCCCTTGGGAACGCTTCCCATGCTCGACGATCACCCGTTGCCCCGGTTCTACGTCTGATCTGCCCTGCATATTCCTCGGTGAAACCGCACCCGGCGGGTAGAGTCGACCGGCGTGCATCTCAAGAGCCTCACGCTGCGCGGATTCAAGTCGTTCGCCTCCGCGACGACGCTGCGCTTCGAACCCGGAATCACCTGCGTCGTCGGGCCCAACGGCTCCGGCAAGTCCAATGTGGTGGACGCGCTGTCCTGGGTGATGGGCGAGCAAGGTGCCAAGTCGCTGCGCGGCGGCAAGATGGAGGACGTGATCTTCGCCGGCACCACCGGCCGCCCCCCGCTGGGCCGCGCCGAGGTGTCGCTGACCATCGACAACACCGACGGCGTGCTGCCCATCGAGTACGCCGAAGTCACCATCACCCGGATCATGTTCCGCAACGGCGGCAGCGAGTACCAGCTCAACGGCGACACCTGCCGGCTGCTCGACATCCAGGAACTCCTCTCCGACTCCGGCATCGGCCGCGAGATGCACGTCATCGTCGGCCAGGGCCAGCTGGACTCGGTGCTGCACGCCGACCCGATGGGCCGGCGCGCCTTCATCGAGGAGGCGGCCGGCGTCCTCAAGCACCGCAAGCGCAAGGAGAAGGCGCTCCGGAAGCTCGACGCGATGCAGGCCAACCTTGCCCGCGTCACCGACCTCACCGGTGAACTGCGCCGCCAGCTCAAGCCGCTGGGCCGCCAGGCGCAGGTCGCCCGCCGCGCCGCCGTCATCCAGGCCGACCTGCGCGACGCCCGGCTGCGGCTGCTCGCCGACGACCTGGTGACGTTGCGCGAGGCGCTGCGCGCGGAAGTCGCCGACGAGGCCGCCCTCAAGGAGCGCAGGGACGCCGTCGAGAGCGAACTGGCCGCCGCGGTGCAGCGCGAGGCCCGCCTTGAGGAGCAGGTGCGGGCGCTGACCCCGCGGGTGAACGACGCCCAGGCCACCTGGTACGCCCTGTCCCAGCTCACCGAGCGGGTGCGCGGCACCATCGGGCTGGCCGAGCAGCGCCACCGGCACGCCGTCGGCCAGCCCGCCGAGGAGCGGCGCGGCCGGGACCCGGAGGACATGGAGCGCGAGGCCGCCCGTATCCGGGAGCAGGAGGCCGAACTCACCGAAGCGCTCGACGCGGCCGAGCGTGCCCTGGAGGACACCGTCGGCCACCGCGCGGAACTCGAACGGCGGCTCGCCGAGGAGGAGACCCGGCTACGGGTCGCCGCCCGCGCCATCGCCGACCGCCGTGAGGGCCTGGCCCGGCTGAACGCGCAGGTCAACGCGGCCCGTTCGAAGGCGGGTTCGGCCGAGGCCGAGATCGGCCGGCTCGCCGCCGCCCGCGACGAGGCCCGCGACCGCGCCGAGTCCGCGCAGGCCGAGTACGAGGAACTGCGCGCCCAGGTGGAGAGCCTGGACGCCGACGACACCGAACTCGAAGCCCGTTTCGAGGCCGCCCGCGCCGCCCAGGCCGCCGCGGAGGAGGAGTTCAGCGCCGCGCGGGAGGCCGCCACCACCGCCGAGCGCCGCCGCGCCGCGGTGGCCGCCCGCCGCGACGCCCTCGCCCCGTCGCTGCGCCGCAAGGACGGCACCGGTGCGCTGCTCGCCCGGGCCGGCGCCCCCGACGGGCTCGCCGGCGTGCTCGGTTCCGCCGCCACGCTGCTGCGGGTCACCCCTGGGTACGAGGTCCCGGTCGCCGCCGCGCTGGGGGTCGCGGCCGACGCGGTCGCCGTCACCGGTCCGGCCGCGGCCGCGGAGGCGCTGCGGCTGTTGCGCAAGGAGGACGGCGGCCGGGCCGCGCTGCTGCTCGCCGCGCCGCCCGCGACCCCCGAGGCGGTCCTGCCCGGCCAGACGGCGGGGGACCGTACGGACCCCGGCCGTGACACGGGCCGCGATGCGGCTCGCGCCTCCGGCGGGGGAGTTGCCGCACCTGACGGCGGGGACGCGGACCGCAGGGTCCAGGAGTCCGGCGCGCCGGCCCACGCGGCGGGCGATCGTACCGCCGCGGATCGTACCGCCGCGGACCGTACGGCATCGGCTGTCGCCGCGCCCGGGCTGCCGGCGCCGCGACCCGAAGGCGCCGGGCTGCCCGCGCAGGCGCGCGACGCCGTGGACCTGGTGGCCGCGGACGCCGGTCTGCTGCCCGCGGTGCGGCGGTTGCTGCACGGGTTCGTGGTCGTGCCGACCCTGGAGGACGCCGAGGCGCTGGTCGCCCGGCACCCGGAGCTGACCGCGGTGACCGCCGAGGGCGACGTGCTGGCCGCGCATCTCGCGCAGGGCGGTTCGGCGAAGGCGCCCAGCGTGCTGGAGGTGCAGGCGCAGGTGGACGAGGCGAGCGCCGAACTGGAGCGGCTGGCGGAGGAGTGCGCGGAGCTGGCCGAGCGCCAGCAGGCGGCCAAGGAGCGCAGGGCCGAGGCGGCGCGGGAGGTCGACGAGTCGGGGCAGCGGCGCCGGGCCGCGGAGAAGGCGAAGTCGTCGGTGGCGCAGCAACTCGGCCGGTACGGCGGCCAGGCGCGGGCGGCGGCGGGGGAGGCGGACCGCGCGGCGGCGGCCGTGGTCCGTGCCGAGGAGTCGCTGGCCGCCGCGCGTGAGGAGTTCGAGGAACTGTCGTACCGGCTGAGCGAGGCGCAGCAGGAGCCGGGGGAGGAGGAGCCGGACACCTTCGCCCGGGACCGGCTGGCCGCCGACGGCGCCAACGCGCGGCAGACCGAGATGGAGGCGCGCTTGCAGGTGCGCACCCACGAGGAGCGGGTCAAGAGCCTGGCCGGGCGGGCCGACGGACTGGACCGGGCGGCCCGCGCCGAGCGGGAGACCAGGGCGCGGGCCGAGCGGCGCCGGGCCCGGCTGGCGTACGAGGCGTCGGTGGCGGCGGCCGTGCTGGCCGGTGCGCGCGGGTTGCTGGAGTGCGTGCAGGTCTCGCTGGGCCGGGCCGAGGCCGAGCGGCTGGCGGCCGAGCAGGCCAGGGCCGAGCGGGAGGCGGAACTCGGCGCCGAGCGGCGGCGCGGCCGGGAGCTGAAGTCCGAGCTGGACCGGCTGACCGGTGACGTGCACAAGGGCGAGGTGCTGGGCGCCGAGAAGCGGCTGCGGATCGAGCAGTTGGAGGCGAAGGCGCTGGAGGAGCACGGCATGGAGCCGGCCGGGCTGGTCGCCGAGTACGGCCCGGAGCTGCCGGTGCCGCCCTCGCCGCCCGCCGAGGGCGAGGTGCTGCCCGACGACCCGGAGCACCCGCGCAACCAGCCCGTGCCGTATGTCCGTGCCGAGCAGGAGAAGCGGCTCAAGGCGGCGGAGAAGGCGTACGCGCAGCTCGGCAAGGTCAACCCGCTGGCGCTGGAGGAGTTCGCGGCCCTGGAGGAGCGGCACAAGTTCCTCACCGAGCAGTTGGAGGACCTGCGCAAGACCCGCGCCGACCTGCTCCAGGTGATCAAGGACGTCGACGAGCGGGTGGAGCAGGTCTTCGCCGCCGCCTTCCACGACACCGCCCGCGAGTTCGAGGGCGTCTTCTCCCGGCTCTTCCCCGGTGGTGAGGGCCGGTTGCTGCTGACCGACCCGGAGAACATGCTCACCACGGGGGTGGAGGTTGAGGCGCGGCCGCCGGGGAAGAAGGTGAAGCGGCTGTCGCTGCTGTCGGGTGGTGAGCGCTCGCTGACCGCGGTGGCGATGCTGGTGTCGATCTTCAAGGCGCGGCCGAGCCCGTTCTACGTGATGGACGAGGTCGAGGCGGCGCTCGACGACACCAACCTGCAACGGCTGATCCGGATCATGGAGGAACTCCAGGAGAGCTCGCAGCTCATCGTGATCACCCATCAGAAGCGCACGATGGAGGTCGCCGATGCCCTGTACGGAGTATCGATGCAGGGTGACGGTGTGTCCAAGGTGATCAGCCAGCGGCTCCGGGACGGCAAGCGGACGGCCGCCCAAGCCGTCTGATCGTTCACAAGCCGAAGTCGCCAGCCGTCTTTTCCTTGCTTTCCATGGTGAGATCCGCCACTGACGCCTCTTTGCCAGCCTTCTCGGTTTTTTATCTTCCAAACATGTAGGCATAATCTCCGAACGCCTGACCATACGTTCGGGTGGTGGCCGCTACGTCGTCCGCCAACACTGGAAGATCCGAACCCTCCATGTGAGGGCTCACCGCCGAGCCCGAGGAGCGCACTTTGACCAGCACCACGACAGCGGCCGGCACGTCGGGCCAGGTGCCGCCGCCGACCGAGCACCTCGGCCACGTCATCTTCATCACCGCGGCCGCTGCGATGGGCGGCTTCCTCTTCGGCTACGACAGTTCGGTGATCAACGGCGCGGTTGAGGCGATCCGCTCCAAGTACGACATCGGTTCGGCGGCCCTCGCCCAGGTGATCGCGATCGCGCTGATCGGCTGTGCGATCGGAGCCGCCACGGCGGGCCGGATCGCCGACCGGATCGGCCGCATCCGCTGTATGCAGATCTCCTCGGTGCTCTTCACCATCAGCGCGATCGGTTCCGCGCTGCCGTTCGCGCTGTGGGACCTGGCGATGTGGCGGATCATCGGCGGTTTCGCGATCGGCATGGCCTCGGTGATCGGCCCCGCCTACATCGCCGAGGTCTCGCCGCCCGCCTACCGCGGCCGGCTCGCCTCCTTCCAGCAGGGCGCCATCGTGCTCGGCATCGCCATCTCCCAGCTCGTCAACTACGGCATCCTGCAAGCCGCGAACGGCGACCAGCGCGGCCATGTGATCGGCCTGGAGGCATGGCAGGTCATGCTCGGCGTGATGGTCATCCCCGCGGTGATCTACGGGCTGCTCTCCTTCGCCATCCCCGAGTCCCCGCGCTTCCTGCTCGCCGTCGGCCGCGACAAGGAGGCCCGGTCGGTGCTCGCCGAGGTCGAGGGCAAGGGCACCGACCTCGACGCGCGCATGAACCAGATCCGCACCGCGATGCACCGCGAGCACAAGGCGAGCTTCCGCGACCTGCTCAGCTCCAAGCGCGGCCGGATGCCGAACTTCATGCCGATCGTCTGGATCGGCATCGGGCTCTCCGCGTTCCAGCAACTCGTCGGCATCAACGTGGCCTTCTACTACTCCGCCACGCTCTGGCAGTCCGTCGGCATCGACCCGACCAGCTCGTTCCTCTACTCCTTCACCACCTCGATCGTGAACATCATCGGCACGGTGATCGCCATGATCTTCGTGGACCGGATCGGCCGCCGCCCGCTCGCCCTGATCGGCTCCACCGGCATGACGATCGCGCTCGCGCTCGAAGCCTGGGCGTTCTCCTCCAAGCACGGCGCGACCCTCCCCAACGCCGAGGGCACCGTCGCCCTCGTCGCCGCCCACTGCTTCGTGCTCTTCTTCGCGCTGTCCTGGGGCGTGGTGGTCTGGGTCTTCCTCGGCGAGATGTTCCCCAACAAGATCCGCGCGGCCGCCCTCGGGGTCGCCGCCTCCGCGCAGTGGATCGCCAACTGGGCCATCACCGCGAGCTTCCCGAGCCTGGCGGACTGGAACCTGTCGGGCACGTACGTCATCTACACCTGCTTCGCGCTGGCCTCGATCCCCTTCGTGCTGCTCTTCGTGAAGGAGACCAAGGGCAAGTCCCTGGAGGAGATGGGCTGACCGGCTCCCGTGGGGGCGCGCGTTCGGCCGTACCGGGTGGGGATTCGGCCGTACGTGCGGGGATTCGGCCGTACGTCAGCGGCGGCCCTCGATCGTCAGGCCACCCGCGGTCACGTTGCGGATGTGGTCGCCGGAGAGCACGTCGTGCGGGTAGCCGAGGTCGATCGCGCTGACCTCGTCGAGGCGGGCCAGCTGGCCGGCGGTGAAGTCGACCTCCAGGGCGGCCAGGTTCCCCACCAGCTGCTCGTGGGTGCGCGCGCCGATGACAGGCGCCGTCACGGCCGGGTTGCGCAGGGTCCAGGCCAGCGCGACCTGGGCGGGCGTGTGCCCCACCTCCTCGGCGACCTCCCGTACGACGTCGGCGATGTCCAGCGTGCGTTCGGTGACCATGCCCAGTCCGGCGTTGAAGCTCTTGCGGGTGCTCTCAGCGGAGTCGGGGTTCGTCGCGGTCAGGTCGGCGCGGCTGTACTTGCCGGAGAGCACGCCGCCGCCCAGCGGCGAGTACGGGGTCACGCCCAGGCCCATCGTCCGCGCCATGGGCATCAGGTCGCGTTCCCCGCCCCGGTTGATCAGGCTGTACTCGATCTGCAGCGAGACCAGCGGCGACCATCCGCGCAGGTCGGCGATGGCCTGCATGCGCGAGATCTCCCAGGCCGGGGTGTTGGACATCCCCACGTACAGCACCTTGCCCTGCCGGACCAGGTCGTCCAGGCCGCGCAGGATCTCCTCGACCGGGGTCGTGAAGTCCCACACGTGCAGCAGGAGCAGATCGAGGTAGTCGGTGTCGAGCCGCCGCAGGCTGGCCTCCACCGACGCGAACAGGTTCTTGCGGTGGGCGCCGCCGGAGTTCGGGTCACCGGGCCGGCGCAGCGTCGTGTACTTCGTCGCCAGCACCAGGCTTTCGCGGCGGTCGCGGGTGAACTCGCCGAGCATCCGCTCGGAGCCGCCGTAGCCGCTGGCGGTGTCGATGAAGTTGCCGCCGCGCTCGACGTAGGTGTCGAAGAGCCTGCGCGCGTCGTCCGGGTCGGCGGCCCAGCCCCACTCGTTGCCGAAGGTCGCCGTGCCCAGGGCCAGCGGTGACACCCGCAGTCCTGAGCGGCCCAGCAGCCGGTAGGTGTCGAGGGTGAGTGACATCAGGTACTCCCGTGCTCGTGAACGTCGCCGTCTCCGCCAGCCTGCGACCCCCGCGGGCCAGGGGTAAGGGAGGGATCTTCCTGGGAATAGCAGTCCCAGTCAGCCGGTTGGCCCGACCATGACCCGTGGCACCGTGGACGCGACGCAGGAGCTGGCCGCGTTCCTGCGGACCCGGCGCGAACGCCTGGACCCGGGGGACTTCGGCCTGCCGACGCGCCGGCAGGCCCGGCGCACCCCCGGACTGCGCCGCGAGGAGGTCGCCGAGCTGGCCGGGGTCAGCACCGACTACATCGTGCGACTGGAACAGGCCCGCGGGCTGCGCCCCTCAGCGGGCGTGGTGGAGGCGCTGGCACAGGCGCTGCGCCTGGCCCCCGACGAACGCGCCTACCTCTTCGGCCTGGCGCAGCAGCGCCCCCGCGGCGCCGACAAACCCGCCACCGCCGCGGACCCGTCGCTGGCCCGGTTGGTCGCCGACCTGTCGCCGCGACCGGCCATGCTGATGAACCACCGCTACGACATCCTCGCCTGGAACGGCGAGATGGCGAGGCTGCTGCCGGCCTTCGACCGGCTGCCGCCGAACGAGCGCAACGCGATGCGGCTGTGCCTGCTGGACCCGGACATGCGGGAGCTCTACGACGACCGCGAACGGGTCGTGCGGGACGGGATCGCCCACCTGCGCGCCGCGTGGGCCACCCACCCGGAGGACCCGGCGCTGAGCGCCCTCATCAGCGAATGCCTCGCCGGCGACGAGGAGTTCGCGCGGCTGTGGGCCGAGCGGGACATCAAGGCCAACGGGCGTGGCCGCAAGGTGCTGCGGCACCCCGACGTGGGTGTGGTCGCCCTGCACTTCGAAGTGCTCGTGCCACTCCAAGACCCGGATCAGCGGTTGCTGATCTACCGCGCCGCGGACGACGAGAGCCAGGCGGCGTTGGACCGGCTGTTTACGGGGTGACCTCGCGGCTCGGCCGTTCGCGCACTGAGCCGCGTCGTCATTCCGACAGCGCGGCGCGCTCCGCGGACCGTTCTCCGGTTGCCTCCGCACGGTAGTCGGCCGCGGCGTTCTCGATCAGGGCGAGCGACTGGGCCGGGGGCAGGGCGGCGCCGGCGAGCAGGTCGTGGGTGAGGTGGGCGAGGGCGACGGCGGCGGGGTCGGTCTGGTGGGTGCCGGTGTGGTGGGCCGTGAAGTGCAGCGTGGGGTTCTCCTCGGCGTACGTCATGACGCGCAACGCCCCGTCGGTGGCGGCGGGGTGCGGGGTGGCGGTCAGCGGGAGGACGTACAGCGTGATGCGCTCGCGGCGGACCAGATCGGCGAGGTGGTGGAGTTGCCCGGCCATGGCGGCGGGACCGCCGAGCGGGCGGCGTAGCGCGGCCTCGCCGAGCACCCCGGTGTAGCGGGGGCCGCGCGGGTCCAGCAGGACGGGGGTCCGCGACAGCCTCGCGTCCCAACGGTGCCGGGTGGGGCGGTCCGCCAGCAGCGCGGCGTACGTCTTCGCGACGGCCTCGGCGTATGCGTCCGTCTGGAGCAGGCCCGGCACGAGCGCGGCGTCCCACTCCCGGATGGCGGTCGCCAGCCACTCCCACTCCGCGAGCGGGGTGAGCCGCCCGGGAGCAGGCGCGGAGCGGGCGACCACCAGGTTCCGTGCGAAGAAGCCGCCGGTGCCGAGGATGTCGTCCACCGCCCGCGCCAACTCGTCGGACAGCCGTCGCTCCCCCTGCTCGATCCGGGCGAGGAACGACATCTCGATGTGCAGCCGGTCCGCCAACTCCTCCAGAGTCAGCCCGGCCCGCTCCCGGTAGTACCTCAACTCGGCCCCGTACAGCGACCGCGCGGACAGCGTCGGGTCCAACAACTTCGCCGAAAATCGGCCGGCGTTCAGAGACATGACAGGGCTCCTTCGGATGGGTTTCGGGTGCGGGAGGCGCGTGGATGTGGCCGTTGGCCAGGACTGATGGCGTCCCATTTGCATGACGCCGGTCCCTGACTCAACGTCAACTACGTTGGCGCATGTGCGAATTACTGTGCAAGCGAGTCGGCTGTTTGGCTAAAATTGGCAATTGCTCGATCGGGGGCAGCCACACAGCCAGTACCGAGCTACGGATGGAGCGCACCCCGGCACGACCCACGTCGGCACCCGACAGACGCCTTCCGGGGTACCCGCACGAGCCCTGCTGGGCCTGACATGGAAAGGAGGGGATGTCGCGTGGCGGCCAAGCGCGGAGCGACGTTCCGACGGCGAGAGCTGGGCAAGGAGTTGCGCAAGCTCCGGGAGAAGAGAGACCTCACCATCCAAGAGGTCGCCAGGGAGCTGAAGTTCTCCCACAGCAAGCTCGCCAGGGTCGAGATCGGGGAGAACGACCTGCCCCGCGTCGGCGCGGAGGCGATGCGGGCATACCAGCCGAGCTTCGTGTTCGGGTTCTTCCAGACGGAGGCGTATGCCCGAGCTCTCTATCAGCTCGCCAAACCGATCGACGAGACGACGACGGAGTATGTCGATACGAACGTACAACTGCGCATGGAGCGCAAGGAGTTGATTACGCGCTCGGTGGACCCCGTCAAGTTGCGCGTCATCATGGACGAGTCGGCGGTCCGTCGTATGGTGGCGAGCCGGGAGGTGATGCGCGAGCAGTACGCGGAGATCGTGGCGATGGGCGAGCTGGAGAACGTGACCATCCAGATCCTGCCGCACGATGTGCTGACTTACCGCACAGAAAGTAACTTCGTTCTCATCGACTTCTCTGAGACGCTCGCACCCGTCGTGCAGATCGACCAGTGGAACACGATCAGTGTGTCCGACGAGCGCAGTGACGTGCTGCGGACCATCCGCCGGTTCGACGCGATGCGCGACAGCGCCCTCCCGCCGGCTCACACGGCCGGTTTCCTGAAGAAGCTCACGACAGAATGGACGTAGTCATCAACGCGAACATCCTGGCCCCCGAACTGGCCGACGAGTCCGTCTGGTTCAAGTCCTCCTACAGCAACGACTCGGGCGGCGTCTGCGTCGAGGTCGCGCCGCTCGCGCACGCGGTCGGCATACGGGACTCCAAGGACAAGGCGGGCCCCGCCCTCCTCGTCGCCCCCGCGGAGTGGGCTTCCTTCGTGGACCTGGTCCGTTCCGGCGCCGTCGATTTTGGGGTGGTCTGAGGCCGGCCGGGCGGGCAACGGCCGTGTCGTACGGTTTTGGCGCGTTCGGTGCTCCCCGCAAGGGCGTTGTGCCGTCACGGTCGAAGCAGCGCCTTTCGCGCGGACGGAGGAGTGGTGATGGAGATGCCGAGGAACGAGTACATGCGCGGCCCTTCGACGGAGGTGGTCCCGGAACGGGCGTGGCGGAAGTCCTCCTACAGCAATGACTCCGGGGGTGCCTGCGTCGAGGTGGCGCCGCTCGCGCACGCGGTCGGCGTACGGGACTCCAAGGACAAGGCGGGTCCCGCCCTCCTCGTCACCCCTGTGGAGTGGGCCTCCTTCGTGGAGTTGGTCCGTTCCGGCGCCGTCGACTTCGGCGTCGTCTGAAGCCGGGCGGGAACGAGTACATGCGCGGCCCTTCGACGGAAGCGGCCCTGGAACGGGCGTGGCGCAAGTCCAGCTACAGCGGCAGCACGAACAACTGTGTCGAGATAGCGGACGTGCCTGGTTGTGTCGGCGTGCGCGACTCCAAGGACAAGGCGGGCCCCGCCCTCCTCGTCACCCCTGTGGAGTGGGCCTCCTTCGTGGAGCTGGTCCGTTCCGGCGCCGTCGACTTCGGCGTCGTCTGAAGCCGGGCGGGCGCCCGCAGCGCGGGCATGGGAACGGGAGGAGCCGGGCTGATGGGCGCCGGAGAAGAATGGGTGCACGGGTCGGCGCCTTACGTGCGGGCGCGGGGGGAAGGTGAGCGGGACGCGTGGAGCGAGGAGACGGCGGCGCGCGGCCGGAGCGGCTCGCAGCGGATCGTGCGGGCCGGGGAGACGGCGGCGCCCGCGGAGGTGGCGAGACTCCTCGGCGTGGGTGAGGGCGAAGCCGTGGTCGAACGGTGCCGGGTGATCCTGCTGGACGGCGAACCCACCGAAGTGACCGTGACCTACTACCCGGTGAGCGTCGCGCGCGGCACCGCGCTGGCGGGCACCGCGAAGATCCGCGGCGGCGCCGTCACCCTGCTTGCCGCGCTCGGCCACCGCGCCCGCACCGTACGCGAAGACGTCCGTGCCCGGCTGCCGCTGCCGGCCGAGCGGGAAGCCCTCGGCCTCACCGCGGCCGACCCCGTCCTCGAACTGGTCCGCGTCACCCTCGACGCCGACGGCACCGTCTTCCAAGTCGACGTATCGGCATTCTCCGCCGCCACCCAACGGCTCCACTACGAGTTGAGGGTCGACTGAGGCACCCGAGCCTCGCGGAACGCCGTACGGGCCGCCGAGGCGTTAGCGGGCGAGGGTGTGCGTCTTGCGCGTCCCCGGGTGCCGGATCTGCCGCCGGCGGCGCTGTGACCTGCGGGTTCGCCGGGTGGGGTGCGGGGCGGGACGCTGGGAGAGGTGGATCGTCGTGGGGGGCGTTGACAAGGTTGGTTAATGAGATTAGCTTTTAGCTAACGGAATTAGCTAGATCCGAGTGTCAGGGGATGCCATGACCGAGTACCTCGCTGTCGACGGCGGCACGATCGCGTACGAAGTGGCGGGAGACGGCCCGCTGATCGTCCTCGCGCACGGAATGGGGAACAGCCGCGCCGCGTACCGCAAGGTGATGCCGGCGCTGGTGGCGGCGGGCTACCGGGTCGCCGCCGTGGACCTGCGGGGCAGCGGCGAGTCCAGCGTCGCGTGGCCGGCCTGGAGTCGTACCGCCATCGCCGGTGATCTGCTCGCCGTGATCCGGCACCTGGGCGGCCCGGCCGTACTCGTCGGGCACTCGATCTCCGGCGGCGCCGCCACCATCGCCGCGGCCCAGGAGCCCTCGCTGATCAGCGCGGTCGTCGAGCTGGGGCCGTTCACCCGCAAGCAGTCGATCCGCCTGGGCGACCTGCGGGTGAAGCGCTTCCGGCGGGGCATGCTGCGGCTGGTCGGCGCGGGGATGTTCGGCAGCGTGCGGCTGTGGAAGGCGTACCTCGACGTGGCCTACCCCGGCGTGAAGCCGGCCGGCTGGGACGAGTACCTCGGCCGGATCGACACCATGATGCGCGAGCCGGGCCGGATGAAGGCGATGCAGGGCATGGGCCGCAGCGCCCCGACCGACGCCGGCGCGCAACTCGGCCACGTCAGCTCCCCGGTCCTGGTCGTGATGGGCACGCTCGACCCCGACTGGGCCGACCCGCACGCCGAGGGCACGGCGATCGTCGAGGCCCTGCCGGCCGGCCTCGGCCGCCTGGAGATGATCGAGGGCGCCGGGCACTACCCGCACGACCAGTTCCCCGACCAGGTCGTGTCGCTGGTGCTCGACTTCCTCCGTACGGTCACCGCCCGTGCCTAGGGCCGGCCTGGACCGGGCGACCGTGGTCGCGGCCGGCGCCGCCCTCGCCGACGAGGTGGGCCTCGCCCAGCTGACCATGGGTTCGCTGGCCGAGCGGCTGGGCGTGCGCACCCCGTCCCTGTACAAGCACGTCGCCGGCCAGGACGACCTCAACCGGCGCATCGCGGTCCTGGCGCTGGGCCAGGCCGCGGACGTCATCGGCGGCGCGATCCAGGGCTACGCCGGCCGCGACGCCCTGGCAGCGGCGGCACGCGCCTTCCGCGCGTTCGTCGTGGAGCACCCCGGGCGGTACGCCGCGACGATCGGCGTGGAACCGTCCGGCCCGGACGACCCGCTGGCGGTCGAGGGCCAGCGGTCGCTCGACGCGTTCAGGGCGGTGCTGCGCGGCTACGACGTCGCGCCGGCCGACGTGGACCACGCGCTGCGGATGCTGCGCAGCCTGTGCCACGGGTTCGCCACCTTGCAGGCGTCCAACGGCTTCCAGTGGAGCGCCGACATCGACGAGAGCTTCGAGTGGCTGATCGCCTTCGCCGACCGGGGCCTGCGGCCAAGTTGAGCGCACGGGAGTGGCAGGCCGTGGTCCGGAACCCGTGGGCCGCCAGTGTCCGGAGCCCGGGGTCCGGCTGAGGCCGCTTCCGTCGGGCACCCCGTCTCCGCCGCGCTCCTCGCTTCCGCTGAGCACCCTGTTTCCGCCGCGCCCCCTGCTGCCGCCGCTTCTCCGACGCACCCGTGCTCGTCGCCCGGCCGTTTCCGCCACCTCCGCGGCGCGGAAGAACCCGGGTGAGACGGCGGCGACGCCGGAGTAGGGATACTAGGGAGGCTATGGAAACCGTCATCCTTGTCGTCGTCATTGCCCTGGTCGTGCTCCTTGGGGCCGGCGGGCTGGTGGTCGGCAGCCGCCGCAAGAAGAAGCAGCAGCTGCCGCCGTCCCCGCCGAGCACCCCGACGATCACCAAGCCTCCCGCCGAACCGCACGTCGGGGATGAGGCCGAGACCCCACGGGACGAGTCCCGCAGGACCATCGAGGAGGTCGAGCTGCCCGGCGCGACCGCCGCGCCCGAGGCCCCCGAGGAGGTGGGGGTCCCCGAGCAGCTCGTTGTCGAGCAGCCGGAGCCGACCGCGGGCCGGCTGGTACGGCTGCGCTCCCGCCTGTCCCGTTCGCAGAACTCGCTCGGCAAGGGCCTGCTCACCCTGCTGTCGCGGGAGCGGCTGGACGACGACACCTGGGAGGAGGTCGAGGACACCCTCATCACCGCCGATGTCGGTGTGACCCCGACCCAGGAACTCGTCGAGCGGCTGCGTACCCGGGTGCGCGTGCTGGGCACCCGCACCCCCGACGAACTGCGCACGCTGCTGCGGGAGGAACTGGTCACGCTGGTCGACCCGACCCTGGACCGTACGCTGCGCACCGAGAGCCACGAGGAGTCCCCGGCCGTCGTGCTGGTCGTCGGGGTCAACGGCACCGGCAAGACCACCACCACCGGCAAGCTCGCCCGGGTGCTGGTCGCCGACGGCCGCAGCGTGGTGCTGGGCGCGGCCGACACCTTCCGGGCCGCCGCCGCCGACCAGCTCCAGACCTGGGGCGAACGCGTCGGGGCGCGCACCGTGCGCGGCCCCGAGGGCGGCGACCCCGCGTCGGTCGCGTTCGACGCGGTCAAGGAGGGCATCGCCGAGGGTGCCGACACCGTGCTGATCGACACCGCCGGGCGGCTGCACACCAAGACCGGCCTGATGGACGAGCTCGGCAAGGTCAAGCGCGTGGTCGAGAAGCACGGCCCGGTCGACGAGGTGCTGCTCGTCCTGGACGCCACCACCGGCCAGAACGGCCTGGTGCAGGCCCGCGTCTTCGCCGAGGTGGTGGCCATCACCGGCATCGTGCTCACCAAGCTCGACGGCACCGCCAAGGGCGGCATCGTGGTCGCCGTCCAGCGCGAACTCGGTGTCCCGGTCAAGCTCATCGGCCTCGGCGAGGGCGCGGACGACCTCGCCCCGTTCGAGCCGGAGGCGTTCGTCGACGCGCTGATCGGCGAGTAGCCCGCCCGGGTCCGGCCGCGGGTGTCGGCCGCTCGGCCACTCGATCGCTCGCCACGCCAGCCCACGTGTAAGGGGCGCCCACTAGGAGTGGGCGCCCCTTACACATGAGCCGAGCGCGTATACGTCCGGTACGTATACGCCGAGCACGTATCCGAGGACGCGACAGCCTTAAGCCTTACGCGCAGGCCCGCGCGCGGTGGGACACGTACGCCAGGGTGCCCAGGAGGAGGCGGGCCTCGGGGGGATGGGGCATCGAGTCCAGCCGGGGCTCGCGCAGCCAGCGGACCGGGCCGAGCCCGCCGAAGTCCGAGGGGGGAGCGGTGACATGGTCGCCGGGGCCGAGGCAGCGCAGGTCCAGCCGCGCGTCGTCCCAGCCCATCCGGTAGAGCAGGTGCGGGAGTTCGGCGGCGGCCCCCGGGGCCACGAAGAACTGCGCCCGCCCGGTGGGCGTCAGCAGCACCGGCCCCAGGTGCAGGCCCATCCGCTCCAGCCGCACCAGCGCTCGCCGGCCCGGCAGTTCGGCCACGTCGATGATGTCGAACGTCCGCCCGGCGGGCAGCAGCACCGACGCGCCCGGCATCCGCTCCCACATCCGCGCGACCGCCTCCGGCCCCGCGCCGGCCGGCACTTCGGCCGCCGGGTCCAGCGGGTGGGCGCCCGGCTCCTTGCAGCGCGGCTCCCCGCACGAGCACACCTCGCCGCCGCGCGCCGCCCGGGTTCCCGGCACCACCGCCCAGCCGCACAGCCCGGTGTACTCGGCGACCGTGCCGCACACCGTGGTGCGCGCCCTGCGGCGCGCCGCACTCCACGCGCCGGGGAGCGCTGCCATCCTGGCGGCGTGCCGCACGACGGTCCGGTGCTGCCGCATCTCACGCATTGTGCCGATCGTGAACACCATGACCCCTCCAACTGATCGCGCCCGCCGTTGGTTACGCACTCGCGAGCGCCGCTCCCAGCGGCATGTGTCAAGTGAATCGCCTGCGGCCGCAACAGAGTTCATCCGAAGGGGTGGCGAATGGTGGCGTTTCCGCAATTGCGGTCGCAGGAGGGGTGACCGTGGCGCTACTTTACGTTGGTAGAAGAGGCGGGATGGGGGCGTGGCCGTGACCGGTGCAGCGGACAAGCAGCCCAACGCGCAGTTGACCTCGTGGTTCGTGCGCAGCGGCTGGTCCAAGGGCGAACTCGCTCGTCAAGTCAACCGCCGGGCACGCCAGTTGGGCGCACACCACGTCAGCACGGACACGTCAAGAGTGCGGCGCTGGCTGGACGGCGAGCAGCCCAGGGAGCCCATCCCGCGCATCCTGTCCGAGCTGTTCTCCGAACGCTTCGGATGCGTCGTCCCCGTCGAGGACCTCGGCCTGCGCTCCGCCCAGCAGCCGCCCTCCGGCGGTGACATCGACCTGCCGTGGGCCGGCCCGCAGACCGTCCAGCTCATCAACGAGTTCTCCCGCAGCGACCTCATGCTCGGCCGCCGCGGATTCCTCGGCGCCTCCCTCGTCCTGTCCGCGGGACCCGCGCTGCTCGAACCCATGCAGCGCTGGCTGGTGCCCACCTCGTCGCCGGCCCGTCCCGCCGCCGCGCCGACCGCGGGCCGCGACGCCGGCCGCCCGTCCCGGCTGTCCGAGCAGGAGCTGCAACTCCTGGAGTCCACCGCCGCGATGTTCCGCGAGTGGGACAGCCAGTGCGGCGGCGGGCTGCGCCGTAAAGCCGTCGTCGGCCAGCTGCACGAGATCACCGACCTGCTCCAGGAGCCGCACCCCGAGCCCGTCGCCCGCCGGCTGTACCGGATCACCGCCGACCTCGCCGCCCTCGCCGGCTGGATGAGCTACGACGTGGGGCTCCAGCCCACCGCGCAGAAGTACCTGGTCCTCGCGCTGCACGCCGCCAAGGAGGCCGGCGACCGGCCGCTCGGCGCGTTCGTGCTCTCCTCCATGAGCCGCCAGATGATCCACCTGGAGCGCCCCGACGACGCCCTGGAGCTCATCCACCTCGCCCAGTACGGCAGCCGCGACTCGGCCGGCGCCGCCACGCAGGCGATGCTCTACACCCTGGAGGCCCGCGCCTACGCCAACATGGGCCAGGTCAACAAGTGCCACCGCGCGGTCCGGATGGCCGAGGACACCTTCGCCGACGCCCGCCCGGGCGAGGAACCGGCCTGGATCAACTTCTTCACCGAGGCCGAGCTGCACGCCGAGAACGCGCACTCCTACCGCGACCTCGCCTACGTCGCCGGCCGCAGCCCCACCTACGCCTCCCTCGCCCAGCCCGAGATGCTCGAAGCCGTCGACGGCTTCCGCGACGACCCGGTCCACCAGCGCGCCTACGCGCTCAACCTGGTCGGCATGGGCACCGTCCAGCTGCTGATGCGCGAGCCCGAGCAGGCCGCGCACTACACCGTCGAGGCGATGGAAGCCGCCAGGCGGGTCCGCTCCGAGCGGGTCAACACCCGCATCCGCAAGACCACCCACGCCGCCGTCCGCGACTTCGGCGACGTGCCCGAGGTGGTCCAGCTCGCCGAGCGGCTTTCCGAGGAACTCCCGGAAGTCGCCGAGTCGGCATAACCGCGAAACCGCCCGGCGCCGTCACCGCGTCGCCCGGCCGGTCGTCTTCTTTCCCACCCGTATACATCCTTCACCGAACACCCGGATGGTTCATCTCCGCGTAACACGGGTGACTTCTTCGTCACGGCGGTGAAACATCCTATGGCATCGGGTGAAACCCGCTTCGGCCAACCTCAAGGCCAATACCGGCCCACCCCTGCACCGCCCGCACGGGCCGTTCGGATGACGAGGAGACGCCGATGGCACCAGCCATCATCACACTGGCCGCGGATGCGCCCAAGCTCGACTCCGGTAATACCGCATTTCTGCTTCTGAGCTCCGCGCTCGTGATGCTGATGACACCGGGGCTGGCGTTCTTCTACGGCGGCATGGTCCGTGTGAAGAGTGCCCTGAACATGCTGATGATGAGTTTCATCAGCCTCGGGATCATAACGCTGTTGTGGACCGGTTACGGATTCAGCTTCGCCTTCGACGGCGACAACGGCGGATTCCTCGGCGGCACGCGCTGGCTGGGCCTTCGGGACATCGCACCGGACGACCTCTGGGGCGCGACCGGCACCCCGATCTTCGCGTTCGCCGCGTTCCAGCTGATGTTCGCGATCATCACCCCCGCACTGATCAGCGGCGCGCTCGCCGACCGGGTCAAGTTCACCGCCTGGTCGCTGTTCATCGCCGTGTGGGCGACCGTCGTGTACTTCCCGGTGGCCCACTGGGTGTGGGGCGGCGGCTGGCTCGGCCAGAAGGGCGTGATCGACTTCGCCGGCGGTACCGCGGTCCACATCAACGCGGGCGCCGCGGCCCTCGGCGTCATCCTCGTCATCGGCAAGCGGGTCGGCTTCAAGCGCGACCCGATGCGCCCGCACAGCATGCCCTGGGTGATGCTCGGCGCCGGCCTGCTGTGGTTCGGCTGGTTCGGCTTCAACGCCGGCTCGGAGATCACCTCCGACGGCGTCGCGTCGACGGTCTTCATCAACACCCAGATCGCCACCGCCGCGGCCATGGTCGGCTGGCTGGCCTACGAGCGGCTGCGGCACGGCTCCTTCACCACCCTGGGCGCCGCCTCCGGCGCGGTCGCCGGCCTGGTCGCGATCACGCCCTCCTGCGCCTCGGTCAGCCCGCTCGGCGCGATAGCGGTCGGCGTCATCGCCGGCGTGATCTGCGCGGCGGCGGTCAGCCTGAAGTACCGCTTCAACTACGACGACTCCCTCGACGTGGTCGGCGTCCACATGGTCGGCGGCATCGTCGGCTCCCTGCTGATCGGCCTGCTGGCCACCGGCGGCGTCGGCCAGGACGTCAAGGGCGTCTTCTACGGCGGCGGCTGGCACCAGTTCGGCATCCAGGCGATCGGGGTCTTCGCGGTCCTCGGCTACTCCCTGGTCTGCTCCGCGATCCTCGCCAAACTGATCGACATGGCGATGGGCTTCCGGGTCCCGGAGGAGGTCGAGATCAGCGGCATCGACCAGGCCGAGCACGCGGAGACCGCGTACGACTTCACCGGAGTCGGCAGCGTCTCCCACGCGGCCCCCGCCGGCCTCGAGACCGGCCTGACCAAGAAGGTGGACGCGTGAAGCTCATCACCGCCGTCGTCAAGCCGCACCGGCTCGACGAGATCAAGGAAGCCCTCCAGGCGTTCGGCGTCCAGGGCCTGACCGTCACCGAGGCCAGCGGCTACGGCCGCCAGCGCGGCCACACCGAGGTCTACCGGGGCGCCGAGTACACCGTCGACCTCGTGCCGAAGATCAGGATCGAGGTCCTGGTCGAGGACGCCGACGCCGAACAACTCATCGAGGTCGTGGTCAAGGCGGCCAGAACGGGCAAGATCGGAGACGGGAAGGTGTGGAGCCTGCCGGTCGACACGGCCGTCCGGGTCCGTACCGGCGAGCGCGGGCCCGACGCGCTCTGACGACCATCGCACCCCCGGTCGCAAGCCCCGGCCACCCCGAGCCGCGGCTCGACGACAAGACAGCGGAGCACCAGTGACCGAAAGCGTCGAAGCGCAAGGCCACGGTTACGCGGCGGCCCGGCTGCACCTCCTCACCGAGGAGGGGCAGTCCGGGCCGCCGCGCCGTGCCGCCCTGGCCACCCTCACCGACCGGTGGCTGGCCGCGCTGGCCACCGAGGCCGCCCAGGCGGTCGACACCACCGACTGGGCACTGGTCGCGGTCGGCGGTTACGGCCGCGGCGAGCTGTCCCCCCGCAGCGACCTCGACCTGGTGCTGCTGCACGACTCCCCGAAGTCCGTCGCCGCCCTCGCCGACCGGGTCTGGTACCCGGTGTGGGACCTCGGGCTGGCCCTCGACCACTCGGTCCGCACCCCGGCGGAGGCCCGTAAGACCGCCGCGGACGACCTGAAGGTCCAACTCGGCCTGCTGGACGCCCGGCACATCGCCGGCGACGCGGCCCTCACCTCCGGGCTGCGCAGCGCCGTCCTGGCCGACTGGCGCAACCAGGCACCCAAGCGGCTGCCCGCCCTGCACGAACTGTGCGCCGAACGCGCCGAACGCCAGGGCGAGCTGTCCTACCTGCTGGAACCCGACCTCAAGGAGGCCCGCGGCGGGCTGCGCGACGCCACCGCGCTGCGCGCCGTCGCCGCGTCCTGGCTCGCCGACGCCCCCCGCGAAGGGCTCGAAGAGGCCCGCACCCGGCTGCTCGACACCCGCGACGCCCTCCACCTGGTCACCGGCCGCGCCACCGACCGGCTCGCCCTCCAGGAGCAGGACCAGATCGCCGACGCCCTCGGCCTGCTCGACGCCGACGCCCTGCTCCGCCAGGTCTACGAGGCCGCCCGCCGCATTTCCTACGCCGCCGACGTCACCTGGCGCGAGGTCGGCCGGGTGCTGCGCGCCCGCGAGTCCCGCCCGCGCCGCCGCGGCCTGCTCGGCCGCGGCCGTACCCCCGCCCCGCAGACGGCGGCCGAGCGGGTCCCGCTCGCCGAGGGCGTCGTGGAGCAGGAGGGCGAGGCGGTGCTCGCGATGGCCGCCAAGCCCGACCGCGACCCCGTGCTGCCGCTGCGCGCCGCCGCCGCGGCCGCACAGGCCGATCTGCCGCTGTCCCTGCACGCGGTACGGCGGCTGGCGGCCGCATCCCGGCCGCTGCCCGTGCCGTGGCCCGCGGAGGCCCGTGAACAGCTGCTCACGCTGCTCGGCGCGGGCGAGTCCACCGTGCCGGTCTGGGAGGCCCTGGAGGCCGAGGGGCTGGTCACCCGGCTCATCCCCGACTGGGAGCGGGTGCGCTGCCGCCCGCAGCGCAACGCCGTGCACCGCTTCACCGTCGACCGGCACCTGGTGGAGACGGCCGTCCAGGCGTCCGGCCTCACCCGCCGGGTCGGCCGCCCCGACCTGCTGCTGACCGCGGCCCTCCTGCACGACATCGGCAAGGGCTGGCCCGGCGACCACAGCGCGGCCGGCGAGGTGATCGCCCGCGACGTCGCCGCCCGGATCGGCTTCGGCGCCGCCGACGTGGACACCCTCGCCCTGCTGGTCCGCCACCACCTGCTGCTGATCGACACCGCCACCCGCCGCGACCTCGACGACCCGGAGACCGTCCGCATGGTCGCCGAGGCCGTCCGGGACACCTCCACCCTCGAACTGCTCGCCGCCCTCACCGAGGCCGACGCCCTGGCCACCGGCCCCGCCGCCTGGAGCACCTGGCGTGCCTCGCTCCTGGCCGACCTCGTGGACCGCGTCGCCGGCGCCCTGGACACCGGCGACCTGCCCGACAACGGCGACCGCGAGTCCACCGCCGAGGAGGAGCGGCTGGCGATCGAGGCCGCCCGCACCCGCGGCCCCGTACTGGCCCTGCACGCCAAGGCCGAGCCGCAGCCGGAGGGCGACGCCCAGGACGAGGCGCTGGGCGTCGAACTGCTCGTCGCGGTGCCCGACCGGCCCGGTCTGCTCGCCCACGCCGCCGGGGTGCTCGCGCTGCACCGGCTCACCGTGCGCGCCGCCGACCTGCGCTCGGTCGACCCGGTGGGGGAGGGCCCGGTGGCCCTGCTGAGCTGGCGGGTGTCCGCGGCATACGGTGCGCTGCCCGAGGCGGCCCGGCTGCGCGCCGACCTGGCCCGCGCCTTCGACGGCTCCCTCGACATCGAGGCGCGGCTGGCCGAGCGCGAGACCGCCTACCCGCGCCGCCGCGGCATCGTGCCGCCGCCGGCCCGGGCCACCATCGCCCCCGGGCACACCTCGCACACCGCCACCGTGCTGGAGGTCCGCGCGCACGACGCTCCCGGGCTGCTGCACCGGATCGGCCTCGCGCTGACCGCGACCGCCGTCACCGTCCGCTCGGCGCGTATCTCCACCCTGGGCGCCAACGCGGTCGACGCCTTCTACCTCGTCGGCAAGGACGGCAACCCGCTGCCGCCGGCCCGTGCGGCCGAGGTGGCGAAACAGGTGGAGGCCGCCCTGCGGTGAGCGCCGATTCCGGCAGCTTCCGCCCGGGGCATCCGGCTCGGCGCGCGGGCCGGATACCCTGGAAGGCGACTGTCTCCGCCCCCGACCCCTGAGGACCTGCGACCACCGTGTTCGACACTCTGTCTGATCGCCTCGCGAATACCTTCAAGAGCCTCCGGGGCAAGGGCCGCCTGAGCGAGGCGGACATCGACGCCACCGCGCGCGACATCCGTATCGCGCTGCTGGAAGCTGACGTCGCGCTCCCCGCGGTGCGGGCCTTCATCGCCAACGTCAAGCAGCGTGCGCTCGGCGCCGAGGTCTCCCAGGCGCTGAACCCGGCGCAACAGGTGATCAAGATCGTCAATGACGAGCTGGTCACCATCCTGGGCGGTGAGACCCGGCGGCTGCGCTTCGCCAAGCAGCCGCCGACCGTGATCATGCTGGCCGGCCTCCAGGGCGCCGGCAAGACCACGCTCGCCGGCAAGCTGGGCCAGTGGCTGAAGAAGGAGGGCCACACCCCGCTGCTGGTCGCCTGTGACCTCCAGCGCCCGAACGCGGTGAACCAGCTCTCCGTCGTCGGCGAACGCGCCGGCGTCGCGGTCTACGCGCCCGAGCCGGGCAACGGCGTCGGCGACCCGGTCAAGGTCGCCCAGGACTCCATCGAGTTCGCCAAGACGCAGCAGTACGACATCGTCGTGATCGACACCGCCGGCCGGCTCGGTGTCGACCAGGAGATGATGCGGCAGGCCGCGGACATCCGCGACGTCACGCACCCCGACGAGATCCTGTTCGTGGTCGACGCGATGATCGGCCAGGACGCGGTGAACACCGCGGAGGCCTTCCGCGACGGCGTCGGCTTCGACGGCGTGGTGCTCTCCAAGCTCGACGGCGACGCCCGCGGTGGCGCCGCCCTGTCGATCGCGCACGTGACCGGCAAGCAGATCATGTTCGCCTCCAACGGCGAGAAGCTGGACGACTTCGACACCTTCCACCCGGACCGCATGGCGTCGCGGATTCTGGGCATGGGCGACGTCCTGTCGCTGATCGAGAGGGCCGAACAGACCTTCAGCCAGCAGCAGGCCGAGGAGATGGCCGCCAAGCTGGCGAAGGGCCCCAAGGAGTTCACGCTCGACGACTTCCTGGCGCAGATGGAGCAGGTCCGCAAGATGGGCTCCATCTCCAAGCTGCTCGGCATGCTGCCGGGCATGGGCCAGATCAAGGACCAGATCAACAACCTGGACGAGAAGGACGTCGACCGCACCGCCGCGATCATCAAGTCGATGACGCGTGCCGAGCGGGCCGACCCGCACATCATCAACGGCTCGCGCCGGGCCCGGATCGCCAAGGGTTCGGGTGTCGAGGTCAGCGCGGTCAAGAGCCTGGTGGAGCGGTTCTTCGAGGCGCGCAAGATGATGTCGCGGATGGCGCAGGGCGGCGGCATGCCGGGGATGCCCGGGATGCCGGGCATGGGCGGCGGTCCCGGCCGGCAGAAGAAGCAGCAGAAGCAGGCCAAGGGCAAGCGGCAGTCGGGCAACCCGATGAAGCGCAAGGCCGAGGCGGCCGCGGCCGCTGCCAAGCGCGAGCAGCAGCAACAGGGCGGCGAGGACGGTGGGCTCGGCCTGCCCGGCGGCAAGGACTTCGAGCTGCCGGACGAGTTCAAGAAGTTCATGGGCTGACGCCGCTCGCCTCCAGGGCGCGCGGCCGTGGCGGCCGGGCCCCTGGAGAGCGCCCGGCCGGCGTGTCCGGCCGGGCGGGCGGGGCTGCGGTGGGCGGCTCTCCGCACGTGGACGGCGCGCGGCGTCAGGGGGCTTCCTGCGATGATGTGACCATGCGTATTTCGATCCGCGAGCCCCGGGCGGGTGACGCCGAGGCCCACCGCGCCGCCGTCCTGCGGTCGGACCGGCACCTGCGGCCGTGGAACCCGGTCGAGCCGGACGCGCTGCCCGAGCTGCTGCGGCGGCAGGGCGCCGGCCTGCGGACGTACCTGATCGTCGATGACGACGACGCGGCCGGGAACCCGGACGGGGCCGGGGGCGCCGGCGCGGCCCGTGGGACCGGCGGGTTGGTGGGTACCTGCAACGTCGCCAACATCGTGCTGGGCCGCTTCCGCAACGCCGCGCTCGGCTACGACAGCTACCTGCCGTACGCGGGCACCGGGCGGATGACGCTCGGTCTGCGGCTGGTGGTCGACCGCTGCTTCAGGGCGCGGCCCGACGGGCTCGGGCTGCACCGGCTGGAGATCAACGTCCAGCCGGACAACACCCGTTCACTCGCGATGGCCCGCCGGCTCGGCTTCCGCCACGAGGGCTTCTCGCCGCGGATGCTGTTCATCAACGACGCCTGGCGGGACCACGAGCGCTTCGCGCTGACCGCCGAGGAGTGGGAGGGCCCGACCGCCTAGCGCGGCAAGGCAGCCGGTCAGTGCGGCAAGTCAGCGCGGCAAGGCAGGGCGGCAAGGGCGCCTGGTTGGCGCGGCAAGGGCCCCGGCCGGCTCACAGCAGGGACGCCAGCCCGGCGTCGGTGGCCACCCGCTCCAGCTCGTCCAGGGCGCGCACCGCCGCCTCGGCGGCCGCCGGGTCCCGCCCGGCCAGCCCGCTCGCCTCGAACTCGTCCTCGTCCAGGCGCAGGACGTCGCCGCCGTCGGCGGACACCCACAGGTCGAGGTCCAGGTCCTCGGAGAGCAGCGTGGCCTCCTCGACGGCGACCGGGCGGGTGATGTCGCAGTACCAGCCCTTCAGGGCGCCGGCCGGGTCCCGCACCTCCTTGATCGCGTACCAGCGGTCGCGCCAGTAGTGCTCGGTGAAGACGTCGCCGGGTTCGAAGCGGACGAAGCCGAAGTCGCGGACGGTGGGCAGCGACCAGGGCGCGGTGACGGTCACGCGGACTCCGTCGTCGGAGCGCACGGTGGCGTCGTAGCGGACCTTCTCCCGTCCGGCCTTGACCAGGCGGACGACGGCGGGGGTGTCGGGGGACAGGGGAGCGGGGTGCGTCGGCATGCGGCCACTCTCGCCCGAAGGACTCGGGAGCGGCCAGCCGTTTTCCGGGTGGCGGGCGGTGGTGCGGAGCTGCCGTGCCGCGGCTGGGCGTTCCCGGATTCGGGGTCAGGTGCGGGCGATCAGGTAGCGGAAGACGTTCTCCATCCGTACCGACCCGTCGGGCCGGCGGTAGGGGTGCAGGGCCTCGGCGAGTTCCTTGTCGACCTGCTGGTGGTCGGTGGCGGCGACGGCCGCGTCGAACAGCCCGGTGGACAGCAGGCCGCGGACCGCGCTGGGCAGGTCGGGGTAGCCGAAGGGGCACGAGACGCGCCCCGAGCCGTCGGGCCGCAGTCCGGCCGTACGCGCCAGGTCCTCCAGGTCGTCGCGGCCGCTGAGCCGCAGGGCGGGGGCCGCGGCGCCGCGTGGCTCGGCCAGCCGTGTGGCGACCTTGAGCACGTGGGAGGTCGCGCAGCGCTCGGGCGGGCCCCAGCCGGCCAGCACGACGGTGCTGCCGCGCCGCGCGGTGCGTGCCACCGCGGCGAGCGCGGGCCCGAGTTCGGCGGCGGGCGCGGCCGGTTCGAAGGCGGTGACGACGTCGTAGCCGCGGCCGGGCCAGGAGCCGGGCCGCTCCACGGCGGGCTCCCCCGCGCCGCTGGGGGCGTCGGGCGCGGGCGGCGGTGTCCTGCCGTTTCCGGCGCTCGCGGCCCCGCTGAGCGCGGGGGTCCTGGCCGCCAGGGCGACCGTGCCGCGCGGTCGGTCGGTGCGCGGGTCCGCCGTGCGCAGGTCCGCGAGGCGCAGGTCGCCGGCGAGCAGTCGCGTACGGTGCTCCGGCGGGCGGTCGCGCTCCCTCGCCGCCAGGCGTTCGCGGGCCAGGGCCAGCCGTTCGGCGTCACGGTCGTGGCCGATGACGGCGGCGCCCCGCGCGGAGGCGAGCATCAGTGCCAGACCGCTGCCGCACCCCAGGCCGAGCAGCCGGGTGCCGGCCCCGACCTCCAGCCGGTCGTACACCGTCTCGTAGAGCGGAACGAGCATCCGTTCCTGGATTTCCGCCCAGTCCCGCGCCCTGCCCCGCGTGCCGGGCCTGGAGCCGCGATAGAGCGTAGCCGTCATGGAAGAGCTCCCATCAGCCGACCGGAACCGCTTTCTGCTCCCCGTGCTGTGGTGCCAGGGGCCGTACTCGTCCCTGCATGCCAGACAACTGCCGTTTCGCGCCCCCGTCCAGAGGGCGGGGGACGCGTTCTCGTGAACTTCCGGCGACGCCCGTGTTTCACGCGGCTCGCGTGCGCCGGCGTGCGCTCGGCGATGGCCGATTCACGCTGGGGTGGCACGGGGCCTTACCATCGGCCCATGGCTAAGGCTCCCGTTCTCACCCCTCAGGCGGACGACTTCCCGCGCTGGTACCAGGACCTGATCAACAAGGCCGAGCTGGCCGACAACGGACCGGTGCGCGGCACCATGGTGATCAGGCCGTACGGCTACGGTCTGTGGGAGCGGATGCAGGCCGACATGGACGCGCGGATCAAGGCGGTCGGCGCGCAGAACGCGTACTTCCCGCTCTTCATCCCGCAGTCCTACCTCACCCGCGAGGCCGAGCACGTGGAGGGCTTCGCGCCGGAGTTGGCGGTGGTGACGCACGGCGGCGGCAAGGAGCTGGAGGAGCCGATCGTCGTCCGGCCGACGTCCGAGACGATCATCAACGAGTACTTCTCCAAGTGGGTGCAGAGCTACCGCGACCTGCCGCTGCTGATCAACCAGTGGGCGAACGTGGTGCGTTGGGAGCTGCGGCCGCGGCTGTTCCTGCGCACCACGGAGTTCCTGTGGCAGGAGGGGCACACCGCGCACGCCACCCAGGACGACGCCCGCGAGTTCGCCTCCCGTATCCAGTACGACGTGTACGGCGACTTCATGGAGAACGTCCTGGCGATGGACGTGGTGCCGGGCCGCAAGACCGTCAAGGAGCGGTTCGCGGGCGCGATCAACACCCTCACCCTGGAGGGGATGATGGGTGACGGCAAGGCGCTCCAGCTGGGCACCAGCCACGAGTTGGGGCAGAACTTCGCGAAGGCGTTCAACACGTCGTACCTGTCCAAGGAGGGCACCCAGGAGCACGTCTGGCAGACGTCCTGGGGGAGCACCACGCGGATGATCGGCGCGCTGGTGATGATGCACGGCGACGACAACGGGCTGCGGGTGCCGCCGCGGCTGGCGCACGTGCAGGTCGTGGTGATGGCGATCAAGGACGACGAGGCCGTCGTGGCGAAGGTGCACGAGGTCGGCGAGAAGCTGCGCGCGGCCGGGATGCGGGTGGTCGTGGACGACCGCACCGACACCCCCTTCGGGCGCCGCGCGGTCGACTGGGAGCTCAAGGGCGTGCCGCTGCGGGTCGAGATCGGCCCGCGCGACCTGGCCGGCGGCACCGCGATGGTCGCCCGCCGCATCCCCGGTGGCAAGGAGCCGGTCTCCCTGGACGCGCTGGAGACCCTGCTGCCCAAGGCGATGGAAGAGGACCAGGCGCGGCTGCTCCAGGAGTCCCGCGACCGCCGGCTGTCCCGGACCGTGGACGTGGCCACGGTCGCCGAGGCCGCCGAGGCCGCGGCCACCGGCTGGGCCCGCATCCCGTGGGCGGACCTGGGGTCGGAGGGCGAGGCGAAGCTGGCCGAGCAGGGCGTCTCGGTGCGCTGCCTGGTCGCCGAGGACGGATCGGTGCCCGTCGCCGACGACGCCCCCGGGACCGTGGCCATCGTGGCCCGCGCCTACTAGGGCCGCGGCAACCAGGCCGGCGCCACCGGGCCCGCCAGGCCCGCGTCGGGCCACGGGCCGGGCCTCGGGTCGGGCGTCGGGCCTCGGGCTCATCCGCGCCGGCCGGTTCCCTCCGGCGTCCGCTGACCGATCAGCGGTGTACGGAATATGTTCATACGTCCGCGCTTGGGGCGGGTGCGCAGGTTCACCGGTGTTACTCCGGTCCCTCCGCACCCGCCCTGCGTCATGCGTATCCATGCGCAACATCCGGAACTGACCGATCAGTGCAAATTAATTGGGCTAGCCCGGAATCGGAACACCGGGGGCGCCCGGCTCGTTGTCACGGCGTGAGCACGACACCACCTGTTCTCGCCGCCGAGCTGGCAGTCGCCTGGGCCGATATTCAACGGCACCATCCCGAGCTGCCCGATCTGGCCGCGCCCGAGTCCCTGATCGGAGAGTCCTCGTCCGCCTGCGGCACCGAGCTCTCCTTCGAAAGGCTGCTGCACGAGGCTGTGCACGGGATCGCCGCGGCCCGCGGCATCCGCGACACCTCACGCGCCGGCCGCTACCACAACCGCAGATTCCTCGCCATCGCCGACGAGATGGGCCTGGACCACGCCGACGAGCCGCATCCCAGCAGCGGCTTCTCGCTCGTGGTGATGCGCCCCGACACCCGTAAGCGCTACCGGGGCACCATCGAGCGGCTCCAGCGCGCTCTGAAGGCGCACACCGTGGCCACCACCGCCGACACCGCCCGCTCCTTCCGTGGACCTGCCGCCCGGCACGGCTCCTCGGGCGGCGGCGTGCGCGTCAAGGCCGTCTGCGACTGCGGGCGGAATGTCCGGGTGGTGCCCTCGGTGCTGGCCCAGGCCCCGATCATGTGCGGAGCGTGCGGGCAGCCGTTCCGTATCCCGGAGGTCGTTGGGGTCGGCTGACTGTGGCACAATGTTTAGCTGAGAACTCGACAGCCGTGCAGGAACCCTCTCTCCTTCGGCTGACGCGTCCGTCGGGCGCACGACTTCCACAACCCCACGTGGGCCGTCCGTGTGCCCAAACACGTCAACTTCAGGAGAACCCACTCCCGTGGCAGTCAAGATCAAGCTGAAGCGCCTGGGCAAGATCCGCGCGCCTCACTACCGCATCGTCGTCGCCGACTCCCGTACCCGCCGTGACGGCCGGGCCATCGAGGAGATCGGTCTGTACCACCCCGTGCAGAACCCGTCGCGCATCGAGGTCGACTCGGAGCGCGCGCAGCACTGGCTCTCCGTCGGCGCGCAGCCGACCGAGCCCGTGCTCGCCATCCTGAAGCTGACCGGCGACTGGCAGAAGTTCAAGGGCGAGCCCGCCCCGGCCCCGCTGCTCCAGCCGGAGCCGAAGGCCGACAAGCGCGCGCTGTTCGAGGCCGCCGCCAAGGACACCGCCGACGAGCCGAAGGGTGAGGCGATCACCCCCAAGGCCAAGAAGGCTGACAAGAAGGCCGACGACGCCGAGGCCACCGCCTCTGCCGAGTCCACCGGGGCCTGAGCGTGCTTGAGGAGGCCCTTGAGCACCTCGTGAAGGGCATCGTCGACAACCCCGACGATGTGCAGGTCGGCATGCGGACCCTGCGCCGAGGCAGTGTGCTGGAGGTCCGGGTGCACCCCGACGACCTCGGCAAGGTCATCGGGCGCAACGGCCGCACGGCCCGCGCGCTGCGCACCGTCGTCGGCGCTCTCGGCGGCCGTGGTGTCCGCGTCGACCTCGTCGACGTGGACCAGGTGCGCTGAGCGCGCCCTGCCGTGCCCCGCACGTGCCGGCGTTCGCCGCGGGCACATCGGGTTTTCGTTGCACCGGGCCGGAGGCGGCTACACCGCCTCCGGCCCGGTGCGTTTCCGCCGCGCCCCTCAGGTGCGGTTCCCACCGTTCCCACAGCGGGAGTTGAGCAGGACGTGCAGCTCGTAGTCGGCCGGATCGGACGCGCCCACGGCATCAAGGGCGAGGTGAGCGTCGAAGTGCGCACCGACGAGCCGGAACTGCGGCTCGCGCCCGGCGCCGTACTGGCCACCGACCCGGCCGCCACCGGGCCGCTCACCATCGCCACCGGCCGGGTGCACAGCGGCCGCCTGATGCTGCGCTTCGAGGGCGTCAGCGACCGCAACGGCGCGGAGGCGCTGCGCGGCACCATGCTGATCGCCGAGGTCGACCCGGAGCAGACCCCGGAGGACCCCGAGGAGTTCTACGACCACCAGCTCATCGACCTCGACGTGGTGACCGTGGACGGCCGCGAGGTCGGCCGGATCACCGAGGTCTCGCACCTGCCGTACCAGGACCTGCTGGTGGTGGCGCGCACCGGCGGCGGCGAGGTGCTGGTGCCGTTCGTCATGGAGATCGTGCCCGAGATCGACCTGGACGCGCAGCGGGCCGTGATCGACCCGCCGCCCGGGCTGCTGGACGAGGCGGACGCCCAGGTGGCCAGTGCTCAGGCCGATGCCGATGCCGATGCCGAGGTCGAAGCCGAGGTCGAAGCCGGTGAAGGTGCCGGCGCGGGCGCCGAGAACGCCGCCAGGGACGAGGGTGACGCGTCCGGTGCGGGCGACGCGCGGCGCGAGAGCGACGGCGCCTGACATGCGGATCGACGTCGTCACGATCTTCCCCGAGTACCTCGAACCGCTGGACGTCTCCCTGGTCGGCAAGGCCCGCGCGGCCGGCCGCCTCGACGTCCGCGTGCACGACCTGCGCGGCTGGGCGGGCGACCGCCACCACACCGTGGACGACACCCCGTACGGCGGCGGCCCCGGCATGGTGATGATGACCGGCCCCTGGGGCGAGGCCCTCGACCAGACCATCGCCGACGGGTACGAACAAGGCGCCCACGAGCCCGTGCTGGTCGTCCCCACCCCCAGCGGCCGCCCCTTCACCCAGGCGACCGCCGTGGCGCTGTCCCGGCGCCCCTGGCTCATCTTCACCCCGGCCCGCTACGAGGGCATCGACAGCCGCGTCACCGCCGAGTACGCCACCAGGATGCCGGTCCACGAGGTCTCCATCGGCGACTACGTCCTGGCCGGCGGCGAGGCCGCCGTCCTGGTCGTCACCGAGGCCGTCGCCCGGCTGCTGCCCGGCGTCCTCGGCAACGCGCAGTCGCACGCCGACGACTCCTTCGCCCCCGGCGCCATGGCCGACCTGCTGGAGGGCCCGGTCTTCACCAAGCCGCCGGCCTGGCGCGGCCGCGGCATCCCCGAGGTGCTGCTCAGCGGCCACCACGGGAAGATCGCCCGCTGGCGCCGCGACGAGGCGCTGCGCCGTACGGTCGCGCACCGGCCCGACCTGATCGAGCGCGCCGACCCCGCGGCCTTCGACAAGAAGGACCGCGAGATGCTCAGCATCCTGGGCTGGCAGCCGGGTCCCGACGGCCGATTTGGGCGCAACCCCGACGCCGTGGAAGAATGACCCGCTGTTGCCTGCCCGGCGCGCGCCCCTGCCACAGGGGGACAGCCGCCGCCCGGTGCCGGGCGACCGCACCGTAGGACAACCCGAACATCCAAGACGACATGCCGTCGATGACCTGTGGCATCGGCGAGGAAGCGACGAACGACCATGACCAACCTCATCGAGAGCGTCAACAGCGCCAGCGTGCGCACCGACGTGCCGGCCTTCCGCCCCGGCGACACCGTCAACGTCCACGTGCGCGTCATCGAGGGCAACCGCTCCCGTGTGCAGCAGTTCAAGGGCGTCGTCATCCGCCGCCAGGGCGCGGGCATCAGCGAGACCTTCACGGTCCGCAAGGTCAGCTTCTCCGTCGGCGTCGAGCGCACCTTCCCGGTGCACACCCCGATCGTCGAGAAGATCGAGGTCGTCACCCGCGGCGACGTGCGCCGCGCGAAGCTGTACTACCTCCGTGAGCTGCGCGGCAAGGCCGCGAAGATCAAGGAGAAGCGCGACAACTGATCGTTTGACTCTCCCTTGGGGCGGGCCGGATAAGCTTCCGCCCCGATGGACAGCGAAGCAGTGACCCCGGAGCGCGACCGTTCCCCCACCGCCGACGAGGCGGACTTGGAGGAGCGGTCGCGTTCCGTCATGAGGGAGCGCCTCGCCGACTGGTGGGACGACTGGAACCGCACGCTGCTGCTCGCTCTCGCCTGCTGCGCGGCGCTGCTGCTGGTCAGCCACTTCGTGGTGGAGCCTTTCGAAGTGCCCAGCTCCTCCATGGAGAACACGCTGCGGATCGGCGACCGGGTGCTGGTCGACAAGCTGGCGTACCGTTTCGGCGGCACGCCCCGCCGGGGAGACGTGATCGTGTTCGACGGCAAGGACTCCTTCTCCACCACCAGTGGCACCGACTACGTCAAACGCGTGATCGGTGTCGGCGGCGACCGCGTCACCTGCTGCGACGCCCAGGGCCGGGTCAGCGTCAACGGCCACGCGCTCGACGAGACCTACCTGCACCCCGGGAACGCGCCCTCCAGCGAGCCGTTCGACATCGTGGTGCCCCCGGGCCGGCTGTGGGTGATGGGCGACCACCGCGCGGACTCCGCCGACTCCCGCGAGCACCTCGGCGACCCTGGCGGCGGCACCGTACCGGTCGGCGAGGTGATCGGCCGCGCCGAGTGGATCGCCTGGCCGCCCGGCCACTGGACCCGGGTGCGCCGCCCCGCCGTCTTCTCCGACGTGCCCGCGCCGGCCGGCTCGCATGGGTAACCGGGGGCGGCCGCGTGGCACCGACGCGCCGCCCGCGCCGCCGGTCAGCGGCAGCCGGGTGGAGCGGCGCAAGCTGGCCCGCAAGGTCAAGCGCAAGAGGCGCCGTTCGATGGCCCGCGAGGTGCCGCTGCTGATCGTGGTGGCGCTGGTGATCGCGCTGGTGCTGAAGACCTTCCTGCTCCAGGCGTTCGTGATCCCGTCCGGCTCGATGGAGCAGACCATCCGGATCGGCGACCGGGTGCTGGTGGACAAGCTGACCCCGTGGTTCGGCGCCGAGCCGCACCGCGGTGACGTGGTGGTCTTCAAGGACCCCGGCGGCTGGCTCCAGGGCGAGCCCGCGCCCAAGCCGGACCCGGTGGTGATCAAGCAGGTCAAGCAGGTGTTCACCTTCATCGGGCTGCTGCCGGCCTCCGGCGAGCAGGACCTGATCAAACGGGTGATCGGCGTCGGCGGCGACACGGTGAGCTGCTGCGACGCCCAGGGGCGGCTGACGGTCAACGGCAAACCGCTGGACGAGCCGTATCTGTATCCGGGCAACCCGCCGTCGATGATCAAGTTCACCGTGCACGTACCGCTCGGTCGGTTGTGGGTGATGGGCGACCACCGCTCGGACTCGGCGGACTCGCGCTACCACATGCAGCAGGTCATCGACGGCAAGCGCACCGAGGGCACCATCGCGCAGAACCTGGTGGTCGGACGGGCCTTCGTGATCGGCTGGCCGATCGGCCACTGGGGGCGGCTGAAGGAGCCCTCGACCTTCGGTTCGGTGCCGCAGGCGGACGCGGCGATCCCCGCCCGCACAGCCGGCACCACTATGGTGGATGGGGCCGGCGGCTCGGCCAACAATGCTCAAAGGACCGACCCGCTCCCGACTCCTGCGGAACTCCCGCTCGTTATGGGAATGGTGGGCCTGCGCCGGTTCCGGGGCAGGCGTCGATATCGAATGAGGAGTGGATGTGGGGGACCTGGTGGTCGGCGCGCGGTCCGGTTCCGGCGAGCCCGAGAAGGGGGACGGCCCGGTGCCCCCTGCGGACGGCACGGAGGCCGATGGCGTGGTCCCCGAGGAGACGACTCGGAACGGTGCGCATGGCGTCCCGTCCGCCGGCAGGGTCCCCGGACCTTCCGACGGCGGCTACGCCGGCGGCTATGACCCCGGCCGGGACGCCGGGGCGGAGGGCGGATACCCACCCGTCGGCGCGGGCGGCAACGGATACCAGGCCGGCTACGACCAGGGCCCGGACTACGGCCAGGGCGCGGGGTACGAACCCGGGTACGTCCCGGTGGCGGGCACCAGGCCGGAGGACGTGGGCGGCGTGAGCGGCGACGGCGCGCGGCGCCACGACTCCGGCGGCCCCGACGAGCCCGGCGCCGCAGGTGGCGGCGGCGACTCGTCCGGCGGCGAGCCCGCACACGCCGCCGAGCGCAAGCCCCGCTCCTTCTGGAAGGAGCTGCCGCTGCTGATCGGCATCGCGCTGGTGCTGGCGCTGATCATCAAGACCTTCCTGGTGCAGGCGTTCTCCATCCCGTCCGACTCCATGAACAACACCCTGCTCAAGGGCGACCGGGTGCTGGTCGACAAGCTGACGCCGTGGTTCGGCTCCACGCCGAGCCGTGGCGAGGTCGTGGTCTTCCACGACCCCGGCGGCTGGCTGCCGGAGAACCCGCCGCCGAGCAGCAACCCGGCGGTGCGCGGCCTGCAGAAGACCCTCAGCTTCGTCGGCCTGATGCCGTCGGCCGAGGAGAAGGACCTGATCAAGCGGGTGATCGGGGTCGGCGGCGACACCGTCAGCTGCAAGGGCACCGGCCCGGTGATGGTCAACGGCAAGCCGCTGAACGAGCCCTACGTCTTCCCGGGCAATACCCCGTGCACCCCGGACATGCCGTTCACCGTCCACGTGCCCAAGGGCCGGATCTGGGTGATGGGCGACCACCGCCAGGACTCGCTCGACTCCCGCTACCACGTGGGCATGTACAAGGGAAAGCACACCGACGGCACCGTCTCGACCAAGCAGGTCGTCGGCCGCGCGGTCGTGGTCGCCTGGCCGATCAACCGCTGGGACTGGCTGGGCATCCCCGGCACCTTCTCCCAGTCGGGGATCAACGCGGCCGGCACCGCGGGCCCGGCCGCGGTGGGCGTGGCGGGTGCGATCCCGCTGGTGATGCTGCGGCGGCGCAGGCTGCTGCGCAAGCATGAGGCGGCGGGCGCGTCCGAGGGCGCGGAGGGCTGACCGGGGCGCGTACCGACGGGTAGGGTGCGGCTCCATGAGCGCGACACGTACGAGCAGCGGCAGAGCGATAGCCCAGGGCCGCGGCGGGACCGGGCACAGACTGTCCGGGATCGCCGTGGCCCTGGGCTGCGTGCTCTTCCTGGGCGGTTTCGGCTGGGCCGCGGTCGTCTACCGCCCCTACACGGTGCCGACCAGCTCGATGGAGCCCACGGTCAGCCCCGGCGACAAGGTGCTGGCCCAGCGGATCTCCGGCGACCAGGTGCACCGCGGCGACATCGTGGTCTTCAAGGACAAGCTGTGGGGCGACCTGCCCGAGGTCAAGCGGGTGGTCGGGGTCGGCGGTGACACGGTCTCCTGCTGCGACGCGCGCGGGCGGCTGATGGTCGACGGCAAGGCCGTCGACGAGACCTATCTGGCCGCGCCCGGCCTGGCGTCGGCGTCGAAGTTCGACACGAAGGTGCCCAAGGGCGAGCTGTTCCTCGTCGGCGACAACCGCGCCGTCTCCGAGGACTCCCGGCTGCGGCTGGACGACGCCCAGCGTGGCTCGGTGCCGGCCTCCGACGTGAAGGCCCGGGTGGAGGCCACCGCGTGGCCGCTGAGCCGGGTGGGGACGGTGCAGCGCACCTCCGCCTTCGACGGGCTCTCCGGCGGCGGAGCGTCCCCTCACGGCCCGCTGCGCTGGCTGGCGGCGGCGATCGTGGCCGGGGTGCTGCTGATCCTGGGCGGGGCCGCGTACACCCCGCTGGCCGGCCTCGTCCGGCGGCGGGCGGGCTGACGCTCCCACAGCGATACGGCGGTGTGCGGCTCCGGTGGTCTTCCGGTAGCGCACAATGGGGTCACGTACGGCTGAAGGGGAACATGCCATGAGCGCCGAGGACCTCGAAAAATACGAGACCGAGATGGAGCTGAAGCTCTACCGGGAGTACCGCGACGTCGTCGGCCTGTTCAAGTACGTGATCGAGACCGAGCGGCGTTTCTACCTCACCAACGACTACGAGATGCAGGTGCACTCGGTCCAGGGCGAGGTGTTCTTCGAAGTGTCGATGGCCGACGCGTGGGTCTGGGACATGTACCGGCCGGCTCGCTTCGTCAAGCAGGTCCGGGTGCTGACGTTCAAGGACGTGAACATCGAGGAGCTGAACAAGGCGGACCTCGATCTGCCGTCGGACGACTCGGGATTCAACAGCTGAGGATGGGATGGGCTCGGGTTGAGCCGGGACGGCCGGGCCGGGGTGGGTCGGCCGTCCCGGGTGGGTCGGGCCGGGGTGGGCCGGCTGTCCGGGGTGGGTCGGGCCGGCCCGGTGGGAGCGTCGTGGCGCGGCGCGGAAAGTTATCCACAGGCTGAGGTTCAAGATCATCTTCGTGAGGCCGCCTTCTGTCACAGTGAGTGACGGAGGTGGTACTCATGAACGCACGAGGTGCGCTGGGGCGGTACGGAGAGGGCGTGGCCGCCAGGACGCTGCGGGACGCCGGGCTGGACATCCTGGAGCGGAACTGGCGGTGGGGCCGGCGGGGCGAGATCGACATCGTCGCGGCCGACGGCGACGCGGTGGTGGTGTGCGAGGTGAAGACCCGCCGGGAGGGCGGCCACCAGCACCCCATGGCGGGGATCACCCCCGGTAAGGCGGCCAGGCTGCGGTCGCTCGCCGAGCGATGGACCGCCGAGCACGGCGGGGCGCCGCCGGGCGGCGTCCGGATCGACCTGGTCGGAGTCGTGCTGCCCGCGCGCGGCGCGCCCCGGGTCGAGCATGTGCGGGGGGTGGCGTGATGGGCTTCGCCCGCACCTGCTCGGTCGCCCTGATCGGCGTGGAAGGCGTCGTCGTCGAGGTCCAGGCCGATCTGGAGCCGGGCGTGGCCGCCTTCGCCCTGGTCGGGCTGCCGGACAAGAGCCTGGTGGAAAGCCGCGACCGGGTGCGCGCGGCGATCGTGAACAGCGGCGAGACCTGGCCGCAGAAGAAGCTCACCGTGGGGCTGAGCCCGGCGTCGGTGCCCAAGGGCGGCTCCGGTTTCGACCTGGCCGTTGCCTGTGCCGTGCTGGCCGCGAGCGGCCGGATCGCGCCGAGCGCCATCGCCGACCTGATGATGATCGGCGAGCTGGGGCTCGACGGGCGGGTCCGCCCGGTGCGCGGCGTGCTGCCGGCCGTGCTCGCCGCCGCCGACGCGGGATACCGGCAGGTGGTGGTGCCCGAGCGCACCACGTCCGAGGCGGCCCTGGTGCCCGGCGTCTCGGTGCTGGGCGTGCGCAGCCTGCGCCAGCTTGTCGCGGTGCTCAACGACGAGGCGGTGCCCGAGGAGCCGGACGAGAGCGCCGGGCGGGAGCGGCCCGACCCGATGCTGGCGGGTCTGGCGGTGCCCGGCGGAGGAGCCGGCGCGGGGCTGGGCGCCGGCGGCGGACCGGGCGCGTTCGCCGGGACCGGGTTCGGCGGCGGGGGATTCGGCAGCGCGGAGTTCGCGGCCGCGGGAGGCGGCGGCCCCGGCGGGGACCAGCACCGTCCCGACCTGGCCGACGTCGCCGGGCAGCGGGCGGCCCGGCTCGCCCTGGAGGTCGCCGCGGCCGGCGGCCACCACCTCTATCTGAACGGTCCACCGGGCGCGGGCAAGACGATGCTCGCCGAGCGGCTCCCGGGCATCCTGCCGCCGCTGACCCGCCAGGAGTCGCTGGAGGTCACCGCGGTGCACTCGGTGGCGGGCATCCTCCCGACCGGCCGTCCCATGGTCGACACCCCGCCCTACTGCGCGCCGCACCACTCGGCGACCATGCCCTCGCTCGTCGGCGGCGGCAGCGGCCTGCCGAGGCCGGGCGCGGTCTCGCTCGCCCATCGCGGAGTGCTGTTTCTGGACGAGGCGCCGGAGTTCAGCTCGCAGTCGCTCGACGCGCTGCGGCAACCGCTGGAATCGGGCCATGTCATCGTGGCCCGGGCCGCCGGGGTGATACGGCTTCCGGCCCGCTTCATGCTGGTGCTGGCCGCGAACCCCTGCCCGTGCGGGCGGTATTCGGTGCTCGGCGGGGGCTGCGACTGCTCGCCGAGCGCGGTGCGGCGCTATCAGGCCCGGCTGTCCGGCCCGCTGCTGGACCGGGTCGACCTGCGGGTGGACGTCGAGCCGGTCAGCCGAGCCGAGCTCATCGGACCGGGTGGCGTGGGCACATCCGGGGAGTCCTCGGCCGCGGTCGGCGCGCGGGTCCTCGAAGCCCGGGCCCGCGCCGCCGCCCGCTACCAGGACACCCCCTGGCGGCTGAACAGCGAGGTGCCGGGACATGAGCTGCGCACCCGCTGGCATGTCGCCGCGGGCGCCCTGCGCGCGGTCGAGCGGGACATGGAGCGTGGCCTGCTCACCGCCCGCGGCCTGGACCGGGTGCTGCGCGTGGCGTGGACGGTCGCGGACCTCGCGGGCGCGGACTGCCCGACTCCCGAACACGTGCTGCTGGCACTCCAGTTGCGCACCGGGGTGAACAGGGGAGTGCCGGCCGTGGCGGGAGGGGTGTGATGGCGGGGGAGGAGGGCGCCGAGGCGGAGTGGGCCGGGCGGTTGGGTGCGGCCGGGGAGCCGCCGGAGGCGGGCGCGGGGACCGATGCGGTGGCCGCGGGCGCCGGCGCGGATACCGGTGGAGGCGGTGCCGGAGACAGCGGGAGCGGTGGCGGGGTCGGTGGGGCCGGCGGGGGTGGTGCCGCTGGTGTCCGGGGCCGTGCCGGCGGGCGGGCGGCTGCCGAGGAGGAGCTGCGGGCGGCTTACGGGAGCGGTGAGTTGACGGGGGCCGGCGGCGCGGGTGCGGCGGTGGGGTGGCAGGAGCGGCTCGCCCGGGTCGCGCTGACCCGGGTGGCCGATCCCGGTGACAAGGTGATGGGCCGGGCGGTGCGGGATCTGGGTCCGCGGGCGGCGTTGCGGGCCGCACTCGGCGGGCGGCGGCTGCCCGGGGCCGGTGTCGGGCGGACGGAGAGCTACGGGATCAGGGCCGCGCGGGCCGACCCGGTGGCGGACCTGGCCGCGGCGCACCGGGCGGGTGGTCGGTTCCTGTGCCCGGGCGACGGCGACTGGCCCGGCCAGCTCGACGACCTGGACGTGCAGCGGCCGTACGGACTGTGGGTGCGGGGGAGACCGTCGCTGCGGCTGTGGGCCCTGCGTTCGGTCGCGGTGGTCGGCGCCCGGGCCTGCACGGACTACGGCAGGCACATGGCGGTCCGGCTCGGTGCGGGGCTCGCGGGCGCGGGGTGGGCGGTGGTGTCGGGGGCGGCGTACGGCGTGGACGGCGCCGTGCACCGCGCCGCACTGGAGGCCGACGGTGCCACGATCGGCGTGGTGGCCAGCGGGATCGACGTGGCGTACCCGCGGGGGAACACCGACCTGATCGCGGGGATCGCCGAACGGGGCCTGCTGGTCGGGGAGTTGCCGCCGGGCGAGCATCCGACCAGGTCGAGGTTCGTGCAGCGCAACCGCGTCATCGCCGCGCTGACCCGGGGCACGGTGGTGGTCGAGGCCCGCTACCGCAGCGGGTCGCTGATCACCGCTCGGCGGGCGGCGGAGCTGGGCCGGATCACCATGGGCGTGCCGGGGCCGTGCACCAGCGCCATGTCGGAAGGGGTGCACGAACTGCTGCGCGGCGGCGCGGTGATGGTCACCGACGCGGCCGAAGTGGTCGAGCTGGTGGGGGAGATCGGTGCCGACCTCGCCCCGGTGCGGCGCGGACCCGTGCTGCCCAGGGACCTCCTGCGACCAGGCGCCGCGCGGGTGTTGGAGGCGCTGCCCGGCCGCGGGGACGCCGCGGAGCAGGACATCGCCGACACGCTGGGCATCTCGGCCGCCGACACGCTGAGCGGGTTGCACGAGTTGCGGGCCCTCGGGTTCGTCGTACGCGAGTGCGGGCGCTGGAGGTTGGTCCGTACCGCGCGTGACAACCCGGGAAGTGGGGCAGGTTGACGCGGCCGACACCCCATCAGGTGACAGGAAACCTCGCTGACCTGCGGTGTTCGCAGGGCGGACGGCGCGGCGGCGGGATGCGGCGCATTATTGCCCTCACGCCCCCACACGGTCCGGTGCGTTACCCCGCGCCCTTTCCGGACCACCCGCACCCGTAGAGGAACGTATCTGCGCATGTCCCACACGGATGCCGTAGCAATCAGCGACACTATGGTCACGCTACGCTCGCGGAGGTTTGATCTCCCGCCCACGCCAAGGCAGAACGGCTCACGACAACGTATGCCCCAGCACACCCCCGGGTCCGAACAGGCGACGGCAGTGGCCACCGCCCGGGCCACCCCCCGGCCCGCCGCACCCACCTCGCTCGACGCGTTGTGGCGGACCTACAAGTCCACGGGGGACGCGCGGCTGCGGGAACAGCTCATCCTGCACTACTCGCCGCTGGTCAAGTACGTGGCCGGCCGGGTCAGCGTCGGGCTGCCCGCCAACGTGGAACAGGCCGACTTCGTGTCCTCCGGGGTCTTCGGGCTGATCGACGCGATCGAGAAGTTCGATCCGGACCGGGCGATCAAGTTCGAGACCTACGCCATCACCCGCATCCGCGGCGCCATGATCGACGAACTGCGTGCCCTGGACTGGATTCCCCGTTCGGTCCGGCAGAAGGCCCGCGCCGTGGAGCGCGCCTACGCCACCCTTGAGGCGAAGCTGCGCCGTACCCCCAGCGAGCCCGAGGTCGCCGCCGAGATGGGCGTCGGCCTGGAGGAGCTGCACGGCGTGTTCAGCGCGCTCTCCCTCGCCAACGTGGTCGCCCTCGAAGAGCTGCTGCACGTCGGCGCCGAGAGCGGCGACCGGCTCAGCCTGGTCGACACCCTGGAGGACACCGGCGCGGACAACCCGTCCGAGGTCGCCGAGGACAGAGAGCTGCGCCGCCTGCTCGCCCGCGCGGTCAGCACCCTCCCCGACCGGGAGAAGACCGTGGTCACCCTCTACTACTACGAGGGGCTCACACTCGCGGAGATCGGTCAGGTACTGGGCGTCACCGAAAGCCGGGTCAGCCAGATCCACACCAAGTCCGTGCTCCAACTACGGGCGAAGCTCGCCGACATGGGAGCACGCTGAGCCGGACTGTCTACAGTGGGGTAATGCCGAGAATTCGAGCGGCCTCGGTGGCCGAGCACCGGACGATGCAGCGCCGCGCCCTGCTGGACGCCGCCCGCACCCTGCTGACCGAGGGCGGCACCGAAGCCCTCACCTTCCCCGCGCTCGCCGAGCGGACCGGGCTGGCCCGTTCGTCGGTCTACGAGTACTTCCGTTCGCGGGCCGACGTCGTGGAGGAGCTGTGCGCGGTCGACTTCCCGGTCTGGGCCGCCGAGGTCGAGGCCGCGATGCAGGCCGCCGAGACCCCCGCGGACAAGATCGAGGCGTACGTCCGCAGCCAGCTCACCCTGGTCGGCGACCGCAGGCACCGCGCGGTCGTGGCGATCTCCGCCGGTGAGCTGGACGCCGGCGCGCGGGAGAAGATCCGCGCGGCGCACGGCGGCCTGGTCGCCATGGTGGTGGCCGCGCTGTCCTGCCTCGGCCACCCCGAGCCGCGGCTGACCGCCATGCTGCTGCAGGGCGTGGTCGACGCCGCCGTCCGCCGGATCGAGCTGGGCGCCGCCGAGCTGCCCACCGAGATCGTCGAGGCAGCCGTCGCCATGGCCCTGCACGGAGTCACCCGGTCGGCGGACAGCCCGGAATAGCCTGCCCGCACTGCCCTGTTGCCGCAGCTATGACTTCAGGAGCACAGCAACAGGACATCGGCCGGGTCGGCGTGTGGAACATGCGGCTGGGCCAAGGCGACAGCGAGTTCCAGGGTGAGAACCGCGAGGCCGCCGCCGAGCTGGACGAACTCGGCTACGGCGCGATCTGGCTCGGCGGATCGCCGCCCGTCGCCAGCGCGGTGCCGCTGCTCGCCGCCACCCGCCGCCTCACCGTGGCCACCGGCATCCTCAGCGTCTGGAACCAGCCCGCGGCGGAGGTCGCCCAGAACATCGCCGACCTGGAGGCCGGCGCGGCCGAGCGGTTCCTGCTCGGCCTCGGGGTGAGCCACGCCCCGATCACCGAGGGCTACGCGCACCCGTACGCGAAGATGGTCGAGTTCCTCGACGGCCTCGACTCGGCCCCCGCCCCGGTCCCGGCCGGACGGCGGGTGCTCGCCGCGCTCGGTCCGCGGATGCTCAAGCTCGCCGCCGACCGCTCCGCCGGCGCGCACCCGTACCTGGTCACGGTCGAGCACGTCGCCCAGGCGCGCGCCGCCCTCGGCCCCGGCAAGCTGCTCGCGCCCGAGCTGGGCGTCGTCCTCGACTCCGACCTGGGCCGGGCCCGCGCGACGGCCCGCGGCGCCCTGTCGATGTACCTCCAGCTCCCCAACTACGTCAACAACTGGCGGCGGCTCGGCTTCACCGAGGAGGACTTCGCGGACGGCGGCAGCAATCAACTGCTCGACGCGCTCTTCGCCATCGGGGACGCCGCCGATGTCCGCACCCGGGTCGCCGCCTACCACGAGGCCGGCGCCGACCACGTGGCGATCCAGGTGCTGCGCCCCGACACCGTCCTCCCGCGTGCCGAATGGCGCGAACTGGCCGCCGCGATGCCGCTGGACTGACCTCTGGACCGACCGGTTCCGCTACGCCCGGGCCGCCCCGTCCACCGGCAGCAGCCGCGACGGTCCGGCCCGGCGCAGCGCCGGCGGGAGCAGGGTGAGCGGGTCGAGGTAGACGTCGCCGCGCAGCAGGCCCCAGTGCACGCAGGCCGCCGGGCAGTGCGCCGGCATCTCGGCGGCGGCCTCGCCCAGCCGGTCCCCGGCGGCCACCCGCGCGCGCACCGCGACCGCGGCCCGTACCGGTTCGTAGGTGGTGCGCAGGCCGCCGGGCAGCGCGACGACCACCACCGGGACTCCGGCGACCGGTCCGGCGAAGGCGACCTCGCCCGCGGCTGCCGCCCGCACCTCCGCGCCCGGCGCGGCCGACAGATCGACACCGCGATGCCCCGCCGCCCACGCGGTCGCCGGCGGCTCGAAGCCGCGCAGCACCAGCGGCCGCCCCCGCGCCCCCGGCCCCGCCACCGGCCAGCACCGCGCCGCCGGCCCGGGCGGCCCGGTGCAGCCCGCGCGCACCCGCGCCCCGGCGCCGTACCCCGACCGGACCGGAGCCGGGGCACCACCACCGGCGGCCCCACCGCCGGGCCGGCCGCCGTCCCCAACTCCCGCGCCGGCCCCGGGCCCCACGCCTCCGCCCGCCGCCAGCACCGCCACCATCACCGTCAACCACGCCGCCGTGTACGCCATGTCCCCACGATGACGCACCGCGCCCACCCCGCGATGATCTTGGTCCGCGGCCTGTGGACAAGTCGAGTGTCGCCTGCGACTCCAGCGGTCCCGTACACTTTCTCTGGCGACTCGGGTCACCGGGTCGACTTCGCACGCCCCGCCACCAACCCCGGACCTTGATGGTCACGGGCGGTGGCCGCGCCCCTCGGTCCCTTGTGGCACGGCGCGTCGGGACGTCAGGCGTGGCCGCCGTCCGGTGGCCACGGTAACCGAGCACATCAAGGAGTACGGCCATGGCCGTCGTCACGATGCGGGAGCTGCTGGAGAGCGGCGTCCACTTCGGGCACCAGACCCGCCGCTGGAACCCGAAGATGAAGCGCTTCATCTTCACCGAGCGCAACGGCATCTACATCATCGACCTGCTCCAGTCGCTGTCGTACATCGACCGCGCCTACGAGTTCGTCAAGGAGACCGTCGCGCACGGCGGCTCCATCATGTTCGTCGGCACCAAGAAGCAGGCGCAGGAGGCAATCGCCGAGCAGGCGTCCCGCGTCGGCATGCCGTACGTCAACCAGCGCTGGCTGGGCGGCATGCTCACCAACTTCTCGACCGTCTACAAGCGCCTCCAGCGCCTGAAGGAGCTCGAGGAGATCGACTTCTCGGACGTGGCCGCCTCCGGCCTCACCAAGAAGGAGCTGCTGGTCCTCTCCCGCGAGAAGGACAAGCTGGAGAAGACCCTCGGCGGTATCCGCGAGATGCAGAAGGTGCCGAGCGCCGTCTGGATCGTGGACACCAAGAAGGAGCACATCGCCGTCGGTGAGGCGCGCAAGCTCCGTATCCCGGTGGTCGCGATCCTCGACACCAACTGCGACCCCGACGAGGTCGACTACAAGATCCCGGGCAACGACGACGCGATCCGCTCCGTCACGCTGCTCACCCGCGTGATCGCCGACGCCGTCGCCGAGGGCCTCATCGCCCGCTCCGGCGCCGCCACCGGCGACAAGAAGGCCGAAGGCGTCGCCGAGCCGCTCGCCGAGTGGGAGCGCGACCTGCTCGAGGGCGAGAAGAAGGCCGACTCCGAGCCGGCCACCGAGGCCGCCGCCCCGGCTGCCGAGGCCCCCGCTGCCGACGCCGCCGAGGCCGCTGCCCCGGCCGACGAGGCGCCCGCGGCTCCGGCCGCCGACGCCGCGCCCGCGGCCACCGAGGGCGACGACTCCACCGGAGCCTGATCACCCGCGGACGCGAGCGTCCGGGAACAGCACCACGCGTGACGACGGCGGGGGCCCAGCGCCCCCGCCGTTCACCCGTAGATCCACCGACCATCCGGGAAGAGACTCACACCCATGGCGAACTTCACCGCCGCCGACGTCAAGAAGCTCCGCGAGCTCACCGCCGCGGGCATGATGGACTGCAAGAACGCCCTCACCGAGGCCGAAGGCGACCTGGACAAGGCCGTCGAGATCCTCCGTGTGAAGGGCCAGAAGGGCGTCACCAAGCGCGAGGGCCGCTCGGCCTCCAACGGCGCGGTCGTCTCCCTCATCGCCGCTGACAACTCCGAGGGCGTCCTCGTCGAGCTGAAGTGCGAGACCGACTTCGTCGCCAAGGGCGACAAGTTCGTCGCGGTCGCCGACGCGATCGCCGCGCACGTCGCCGCCACCAAGCCGGCCGGCATCGACGCGCTGCTCAACTCCGAGATCAAGGACGGCCAGACCGTCCAGGCGTTCGTCGACGAGGCCAACGCCACCCTCGGCGAGAAGATCGTGCTGGACCGCTTCGCGCAGTTCACCGACGGCTACGTCGCCTCCTACCTGCACCGCACCAGCCCGGACCTGCCCCCGCAGGTCGGCGTGCTGGTCGAGCTGGACAAGGCCGACCCGCAGACCGCCAAGGACGTCGCGCAGCACATCGCCGCGTTCGCCCCGAAGTTCCTCAGCCGCGACGAGATCGACGAGGAGACCGTGGCGAACGAGCGCCGGGTCGCCGAGGCCACCGCGCGCGAGGAGGGCAAGCCGGAGGCCGCCCTGGCGCGTATCGTCGAAGGACGGGTGAACGGCTTCTTCAAGGAGAACGTCGTCCTGGAGCAGGCGTTCGCCAAGGACTCCAAGAAGACCGTGCAGAAGGTGCTCGACGAGGCCGGGGTCACGCTGAAGCACTTCGCGCGCTTCCGCGTCGGCGTCTGACGTCCGCTCGCACCGGCACCCGCCGGTCCGGCCGCGGACACCACTCGGCCGCGGCGGGCTGCCACCCACGTCCGCACGGTCGCCCCGCGGCCGCGCGGCGCAAGACAGACGGTCCCGCTGGGGCCGTACGCGGCCGGTCGCCCGCCGGCCGGCCGCAGAGGTGACGAGGAGGCCATTGCCGTACCGGGAACCGACAAGGACCCACGGCAATGGCCTCCTCGGTACGTGCACGAGGAGACCTCCCATGGATGATGGTGCCGAAGGCGCCGGCAAGGCCCGCGACCACACCCCCACCCACGACGACGACGGCGGACGGCGTCACGAAGGCCGCGACGGGTCCACTCCCCGCCGCTACCTGCTCAAGCTCTCCGGTGAGGCGTTCGCCGGAGGCGGCGGTCTCGGCGTCGACCCCGACGTCGTGCACGCCATCGCCCGGGAGATCGCCGCGGTGGTCCGCGAGGGCTACGAGATCGCGGTCGTGCTCGGCGGCGGCAACTTCTTCCGCGGCGCCGAACTCCAGCAGCGCGGCATGGACCGGGCCCGCTCCGACTACATGGGCATGCTCGGCACCGTGATGAACTGCCTCGCGCTCCAGGACTTCCTGGAGAAGGAGGGCATCGAGACCCGGGTGCAGACCGCCATCACCATGGGCCAGGTCGCCGAGCCGTACATCCCGCTGCGGGCCGTCCGGCACCTGGAGAAGGGCCGCGTGGTGATCTTCGGCGCGGGCATGGGCATGCCCTACTTCTCCACCGACACCACCGCCGCCCAGCGCGCCCTGGAGATCGACGCGGTGGCGATGCTGATGGGCAAGAACGGGGTGGACGGGGTCTACGACTCCGACCCCAAGCACAATCCGAACGCCGTCCGCTTCGACGCCCTGGAGTACGGCGAGCTGATCGCCCGCGACCTGCGGGTCGCCGACCTCACGGCGATCACCCTCTGCCAGGACAACAAACTGCCCATCCTGGTCTTCGAACTGCTCGCCGAGGGCAACATCGCCCGCGCCGTCAAGGGTGAGAAGATCGGCACGCTGGTCAACGACCAGGGCACCAGGGCGTGACCGGCGCGGCCGGTATGGACAACAGGCTGCCCGGTCCGAGACCGTGCAGGAACACGTGCGCAGGGGCCCCGACCCGACGGCTCTGCCTTCTGAATACCAGGAGCACATGGTGATTGAAGAGACCCTCCTCGAGGCCGAGGAGAAGATGGAGAAGGCCGTCGTCGTCGCCAAGGACGACTTCGCGGCGATCCGCACCGGCCGTGCGCACCCGGCGATGTTCAACAAGATCGTCGCCGAGTACTACGGCGCGGTCACCCCGATCAACCAGCTCGCCTCCTTCGCGGTGCCCGAGCCGCGGATGGCCGTGATCACCCCCTTCGACAGCAGCAGCCTGCGCAACATCGAAGAGGCGATCCGCAACTCCGACCTCGGTGTGAACCCCAGCAACGACGGCCGGATCATCCGGGTGGTGTTCCCGCAGCTCACCGAGGAGCGCCGGCGCGAGTACATCAAGGTCGCCAAGACCAAGGGCGAGGACGCGAAGATCTCCATCCGCAGCGTCCGGCGCAAGGCCAAGGAGACCCTGGACAAGCTCGTCAAGGACGGCGAGACCGGCGAGGACGAGGTGCGCCGCGCGGAGAAGGAGCTCGACGACACCACGTCGAAGTACGTGGCGCAGATCGACGAGCTGCTCAAGCACAAGGAAGCGGAGCTGCTGGAGGTCTGACCTCCGCGCGGCACACCGCGTGGAGATTCGCTTCTCCGCGCACACCGCCCCCTGCCCGGGTCGCACACCGGGGCGCGCATCTCCCGGCCGACCGCACCCGCCGACCGCACCCGCCGACCACACCCGCCGACCACACCCGCCGACCACCACGCCGACCACCACCCTGACGACGACGCGAGGCGACGCTCCGTGAACGATTCTTCCTGGGGCGTTTCGCCACGTGCAGGTCACGCGGCGGGTTCCGCCACGGAGCCCGGGGTCAGGAGGAAGATCTCCACCATGCCGCCGCCACCCCCTTCGCCGCCCCAGGACCCGCCGCCACCGGGCCGGGGCCCCGGACCCGGCTCCGAGCCGCCGGCCGCCCCCGCGAAGAAGTCCGCCGGCCGGGACCTGCGGGCGGCGATAGGGGTCGGCGTCGGCCTCGGCGCGGTGGTGGTCGCGGCGCTCTTCGTCGTCAAGGCGGTGTTCGTCGGCATCGTGGTGGTCGCGGTGGTGATCGGCCTGTGGGAGCTGACCTCCCGGCTCGCCGAGCGCAAGCAGATCCAGGCGCCGCTGATCCCGCTGGCGATCGGCGGCACCGCCATGGTGATCGCGGGGTACCTGAAGGGCGCCGACGGCGCGTGGATCGCGATGGCGCTGACCGCGCTCGCCGTCCTGGTCTGGCGGATGGCCCAGCCGCCGGAGGACTACCTGCGCGACGTGACCGCGGCCGTCTTCGCCGCGTTCTACGTGCCCTTCCTGGCCACCTTCGTCGTCATGATGCTCGCCGCCGACGACGGCCCGCGCCGGGTGCTGGTGTTCCTCCTGCTCACCGTGATCAGCGACACCGGCGCCTACGCGGTCGGCTGGCGCTTCGGCAGCCACAAGCTCGCCCCCCGGATCAGCCCCGGCAAGACCCGGGAGGGGCTCTTCGGCGCGATCTCCTTCGCCATGGTGGCCGGCGCCCTGCTCATGCAGTTCTTCGTGGACGACGGCCGCTGGTGGCAGGGCCTGCTGCTCGGCCTCGCCGCCGCCGTCAGCGCCACCCTCGGGGACCTCGGCGAGTCCATGATCAAGCGCGACCTCGGCATCAAGGACATGGGCACCCTCCTCCCGGGCCACGGCGGCATCATGGACCGCCTCGACTCCCTCCTCCCCACCGCCCCGGTCGTCTGGCTCCTCCTCGTAGCCTTCGTCGGCCAGGGCTGACCACCCACCCGCGCCCGGCCCTGGCACGGCGCCGGCCGTACGAACAGGGCACTGCGCGGAGTCTGCGACACTGGTAGGCATCATGCCTGTACCCGGAGAACTGACGTTTGCCGTGCCGCGCGGGGCCAAGAAGCCGCCGCGGCATCTTGCCGACCTGTCGCCCGCGGAGCGGAGGGAGGCGGTGGCGGAGCTGGGGGAGAAGCCGTTCCGGGCCAAGCAGTTGTCGCAGCACTACTTCGCGCGCTACGCGGACGATCCGGCGGCCTGGACGGACATTCCGGCCGGGGCGCGGGGGAAGCTGGCCGGGGATCTGCTGCCGGAGCTGATGACGGTGGTGCGGCACGCGTCGTGTGACGACGGGGAGACCCGCAAGACGCTGTGGCGGCTGTTCGACGGGACCCTGGTCGAGTCGGTGCTGATGCGGTACCCGGACCGGGTGACGATGTGCATCTCGTCGCAGGCGGGCTGCGGGATGAACTGCCCGTTCTGCGCCACCGGCCAGGCGGGTCTGGACCGCAACCTGTCGACCGCGGAGATCGTGCACCAGATCGTCGCCGGGATGCGCGCGCTGCGCGACGGCGAGGTGCCCGGCGCGGGCCCCGGCGCCCCGGACCGGCTGTCGAACATCGTCTTCATGGGCATGGGCGAGCCGCTGGCGAACTACCGCCGGGTCATCGACGCGATCCGCCGCCTCACCGACCCGGCGCCCGACGGCCTCGGGCTCTCCCAGCGCGGCATCACCGTCTCCACGGTCGGCCTGGTCCCCGCGATGCACCGGTTCGCCGACGAGGGCTTCAAGTGCCGCCTCGCGGTGTCCCTGCACGCCCCCGACGACGAACTGCGCGACACCCTCGTGCCGGTCAACACCCGCTGGAAGGTCCGCGAGGTGCTGGACGCCGCCTGGCACTACGCCGATGTCTCCGGCCGCCGCGTCTCCATCGAGTACGCCCTGATCCGCGACGTGAACGACCAGGCGTGGCGTGCCGACCGGCTCGGCAAGCTGCTCAAGAACCACCGGGTGCACGTCAACCTGATCCCGCTCAACCCCACCCCGGGCTCGAAGTGGACCGCCTCCCGCCCGGAGGACGAGCGGGCGTTCGTCGCCGCCCTCCAGGCGCACGGCGTGCCCGTGACCGTACGGGACACCCGCGGTCAGGAGATCGACGGGGCCTGCGGTCAGCTGGCCGCGTCCGCGCGCTGATACGGTGCGCAGGTGCGCTGGTCGCACCGCTTGAATGGACATCTGCACAAATGAACATCCGACAGGGGAGCGCCTGAGACGGCGCTGAGAGTGCGGCTGGGGCGACGGCGAGACCGTCGAGAAGCCCAGGCCGCAGACCCTCCCACCTGATCCGGGTCATACCGGCGTAGGGAGTCAGCACAGTGAAGAGCACCATTCGTCGGCGTGCCGTGGGCGCGCTCGTCCTCGCCACCGCGGGCGCCACCGTCCTCGCCGGCTGCGGCGGCTCGGGGTCCGGCTCCGGCTCCGGCAAGGCGTCCGGCGGCAAGCCGTCGAAGACCGTCACCCTGGTCAGCCACGACTCGTTCGCGGCATCCAAGTCGGTGATGGCGGAGTTCACCAAGGAGACCGGCTACACCGTCAAGGTGCTGCGCGGCGGCGACGCGGGCGCCGCGGTCAACCAGGCCATCCTCACCAAGGACCACCCGCGCGGCGACGTCTTCTTCGGCGTCGACAACACCCTGCTCTCCCGCGCCCTCGGCAACGGCCTGTTCGACTCCTACACCGCCAAGGGCCTGGACCAGGTGCCCGCCGACGTCCAACTCGACGCGGGCAAGCACCGGGTGACGCCGATCGACTCCGGCGACGTCTGCGTCAACTACGACCGCGCCTACTTCACCTCCCACCACCTCGCGCCGCCGCAGACCTTCGCCGACCTGATCAAGCCGCAGTACAAGAACCTGCTGGTCACCGAGAACGTCTCCACCTCCTCGCCGGGCCTGGCCTTCCTGCTGGGCACCGCCGCCACCTACGGCGACGCGGGATGGCAGGCGTACTGGAAGAAGCTGAAGGCCAACGGCGTCCAGGTCGTCGACAGTTGGGAGCAGGCGTACGACAGCGCCTTCTCCGGGTCGGCCGCCGGGAAGAAGGCCAAGGGCGACAAGCCGCTGGTGGTCTCCTACGCCTCCAGCCCGCCCGCCGAGGTGGTCGGCGTCAACCCGCCGCCCGCGCAGTCACCCGTCGGGGTGGCCACCGGCACCTGCTTCCGCCAGATCGAGTTCGCCGGAGTGCTGCACGGCGCGAAGAACCCGGCGGGCGCCGAGGCGTTCATCGACTTCATGCTCAGCAGGACCTTCCAGCAGGACATGCCGCTCCAGATGTACGTCGACCCGGTGGTGAAGGGCGCCACCGAGCCTGAGGTGTTCACCAAGTACGGCGCGAAGGTCCCGCACCCGACGACGCTCGCGCCCGACAAGATCGCCGCGAAGCGGGACGACTGGGTGAAGTCGTGGAACTCGATCGTCCTGTAGCCGTCCGGAAGGCGGGACCCGGCAACGGCGACCTGGAGGCGGGGTCCGGCGCGCTGGAGGCGGGACCCGCCAAGCCTGAGGCGGGACCCGCCGATCGGAGGGCGGGGCGCCGCCGCACCGCGACCGGGCTCGCCCTGGCCGCCCTGCCGCTGGCGTTCTTCGCCGCCTTCTTCGCCTACCCGGTGGCGTCCATCGTCGGCCGGGGCCTGCACCCGGGCGGCCACTGGCGGCTGGGCCGGATCGGCGACGTGCTCGGCGACGGCTCGGTACGGCACGTGCTGTGGTTCACCTGCTGGCAGGCCGGCGCGTCCACCGCGCTGACCCTCGCGGTCGCGCTGCCCGGCGCGTACGCCTTCGCCCGGCTGGACTTCCCCGGCAAGCGGCTGCTGCGGGCGGTGGTCACCGTGCCGTTCGTGCTGCCGACCGTCGTCGCCGGCTCGGCGTTCCTCGCGCTGCTCGGGCAGGGCGGCTTCACCGACAGCCTCTTCGGCGTACGCCTGGACACCTCCGTGTGGGCGATCCTGATCGCGCACGTCTTCTTCAACTACGCCGTGGTCGTCCGCACCGTCGGCGGCCTGTGGGCGCAACTCGACCCGCGCCAGGAGGAGGCCGCCCGCATGCTCGGCGCGGGCCGCCTCGCCGCCTGGCGCCGCGTCACCCTGCCGGCCCTCGCCCCCTCCGTCGCGTCGGCCGCGGTGATGGTCTTCCTGTTCACCTTCACCTCCTTCGGCGTGATCCAGATCCTCGGCGGCCCCACCCGCGCCACCCTGGAGGTCGAGATCTACCGGGAGACCGCCGAGATCTTCGACCTGCCCACCGCGGCCGTGCTCACCCTGCTCCAACTCGTCGCGGTCGTCGCGATCCTGGCCGTGCATGCCTGGACGGCCCGCCGCCGCGAGTCCGCGCTGCGGCTGGTCGACCCGGCCGGCACCGCGCACCGCCCGCGCGGCGCGGGCGAACGGATGCTGCTCGCCGCCGTCCTCGGGTCGATCGCGCTGCTGATCCTGCTGCCGCTCGGCGTGCTCGCGGCCCGCTCCCTCGACGGCCCGAACGGCTACGGCTTCGCCTTCTACCGCGCGCTCGGCTCCACCAGCGCCGACGGGACCTTCCTCGTCTCACCGCTGCACACGGTCTGGAACTCGCTGCGCTTCGCCGCCGCCGCGACCGTCATCGCCCTGCTGGTCGGCGGGCTGGCCGCGGCCGCGCTCACCCGCCGCAGCGGGCGGCTGATGCGCGGCTTCGACGGGCTGCTGATGCTGCCGCTGGGCACCTCCGCGGTCACCGTCGGCTTCGGCTTCCTGATCACGCTCGACAAGCCGCCGCTCGACCTGCGCGACTCCTGGCTGCTGGTGCCGCTCGCACAGGCGCTGGTCGGCGCGCCGTTCGTGGTACGGGTGATGCTGCCGGTGCTGCGGGCGGTCGACGAGCGGCTGCGGGAGGCCGCCGCGGTGCTCGGCGCGTCCCCGCTACGGGTCTGGCGCGAGGTCGAACTGCCCCTGGTCGGGCGGGCGCTGGGCATCGCGGCCGGGTTCGCGTTCGCGGTGTCGCTCGGCGAGTTCGGCGCCACGGTCTTCATCGCCCGGCCCGACAGCCCGACCCTCCCGGTGGCCGTCTCCCGCCTGCTCGGCCGGGCCGGCGAGATGAACTACGGCCAGGCGATGGCCCTGAGCACCATCCTCATGGTGGTCTGCGCGGCCAGCCTGCTGATCCTGGAGTACCCGCTGTCCGGGCGTACGACGCCGCGCCGTAAGGACGTGCCGGGCGGTAAGGACGTAACGGCCGCCGCACAGGGCCTGGCTGCGGCTCCCCGGGCCACCGCATCCCGCACGGCGCCCGAAGCTCCCGCCGTGCCCGAGGCCCCCGCTACCCCTGCCCGCTCGGAGAGCCCACGATGACCGATGCCCTGCTGAGCCTGGACGCCGCCACCGTACGGTTCGGGGCGCGCACCGCACTGGACGCGGTGAGCCTGGACGCCGCCGCGCACGAGATCGTCTGCGTGCTCGGGCCTAGCGGCAGCGGCAAGTCCACGCTGCTGCGCGCGGTCGCCGGGCTGCAGCCGCTCGACGGGGGCCGGGTGCTGCTGGACGGCGCCGACCAGGCGGGCGTGCCCGCGCACCGCCGCGGGGTCGGGCTGATGTTCCAGGACCACCAGCTCTTCCCGCAGCGCGACGTCGGCGGCAACGTGGCGTTCGGGCCGCGCATGCACAAGATGCCGCGCGAGGCCCGGGACCGGCGGACCGCCGAACTCCTCGACCTGGTCGGCCTGCCCGGGGCCGCCACCCGCCCGGTCGCCACGCTCTCCGGCGGCGAGCAGCAGCGGGTCGCCCTGGCCCGCGCGCTCGCGCCCGAGCCGCGCCTGCTGATGCTCGACGAGCCGCTGGGCCAGCTCGACCGTTCCCTGCGCGAGCGACTCGTGGTCGAACTGCGCCGGTTGTTCGGGCAGTTGGGCACCACCGTGCTGGCCGTCACCCACGACCAGGGCGAGGCGTTCGCGCTCGCCGACCGGGTGGTGGTGATGCGGGACGGGCGGATCGAGCGCAGCGGCACCCCGCTGGAGGTGTGGCAGCGGCCCGGCTCCGAGTTCGTGGCCCGCTTCCTCGGGTTCGACAACATCACCGGGGGCACGGTCAGCGGCGCCGTCGCCGTCACCGCCTGGGGCGAACTGCCCGTCCCGGACGGGACCCCCGACGGCGAGCACCTGATCCTCGTCCGGCCCTCCGGGGTGCGGCTCGGCCCGCCCGACACCGCCGGGCTGCGCTGCGAGGTCACCTCCCGGACCTTCCGGGGCGGCCACGTCGGCGTCATGCTCCGGCCCGAGCGCGGCCCCGGCCTCGAAGCGGAGTGCGCCCTGCGCGAGGCCCCGGAACTCGGGGCGTCCGTGGGTGCCTCGTTCGAGGCGGCGGACGTCGTCGTGCTCAGCCCTGCGGGAGGCTGAGCCGGTCCGCCCGTCCCGCCCGGTCCCGTAGGTTCCGGGACCGTCCGCCGGTGGTGGGCCGGTCGCGCAGTTCCCCGGGCCCCCGTTGACGGCTGCTCGCCATCGTGGTCCGCACGGACAGGGGCGCGGGGGCACCTCCCAGGCGAAGCTCTGGCGGGCCGGGTGCGCTTACGCGGAACCCAGGCGTTCCAGGGCCGCCGGGACATCGTCCACGCTGTCCACGAGGGCGACCCGTCCCCCCATCGAACGGCCCGCCGCCAAGGCGTTGAGCAGCGGCCAGACCGGCAACTCGTCCGTCCAGTACGCATGGTCCACCAGCACCATCGGCGCGGGCTCACCGTGCGAACCGTAGTAGTTCGCGGTGGCCGCGTCGAAGACCTCCTGGACGGTGCCGGCGGCGCCCGGGAGGAAGACCGCGCCGGCCGAGCAGCGCGAGAGCAGGCCGTCCTCACGGGTGGCGTTCGCGAAGAACTTCGCGATGTGCGCGGCGAAGGCGTTGGGCGGCTCGTGGCCGTAGAACCAGGTCGGCAGGCCGTAGGACGGCCCGCCGTCCGGCCAGCGGTCGCGTACCTCGAAGGCCGTCGACGCCCAGGCGTCGACGGACGGGCTGAAGGAGGGGGTGCCGGCCAGCACGTCGAGCGCCTTGCCGAGCATGACGTCGTCGTACGCGGCCGCGTACGCCCCGAAGTTGGCCGCCTCCATCGCGCCGGGCCCGCCACCGGTCGCCACCGTCAGCCCGGACTCCGCCAGCGACCGGCCCAGCCGCGCGGCGCCCGCGTACGCCTCCGTGCCGCGCTCCATCGCGTGCCCGCCCATCACCCCCACGACCCGCGCGCCGCCGAGCTGTTCGTCCAGCACGTCGGAGACCGCGTCGTCGTGGATGGAGCGCAGCATCGAGGCGAACACGTCGCCCTCCGCGGAGGTCCGCAGCCACCACGCGTACGTCAGCGCGTCCGGCGTCGCGGCGTACCCGCCCTCAGCCAGGTCCGCGTACAGCTCCTCGGGCCGGTAGGGCGCCGCGCGGTACGGGTCGAACGGCAGGCCGGGCACCGGCGGGAAGACCAGCGCGCCGCCGGCCCGTACGTGCGCCAGGGCCTGCGGCTCCATCGGGCAGCCGAGGAACACCGCCTCCGACGTGTCGGTCACCAGCAGCGCGAAGGTCCGCGAGGTGAGGTCCACGGCCCGCACCCGGCAGTCCGCGAACGACCCGCCGAGCGCGACCGCGTCGAACTCCTCCAGCGTCTCCACCCCGCGGGCCCGGTGGATGGGCTCGGGTGCCGCGTCCGAGGGCTCCTTCGGCGGCTCCGGCGGGCCCGGCGGACGGCGGGCGCCGCGCGTGGGGCGGGGCAGCCGCGGATGGGGCGGATGGGGCGAATCGGGGGGAGTAGGCGCTGGCACGCGAGCACGATAGCGCGCTCAGGTGTGCGCCGGGCCGTGGCGAAGGAGGACCTCTGCGTCGCGCTGTTGACGCGGCGCCGCGCGGATGACCGCAGGCGCCGCCGCGTCATGTGCCCGGCGATCCGGGATACGGCGCTACGGCGTCGGGGACAGCGCCGCGACCAGCAGCGTGGGCACCAGGAAGGCGACCACCAGGGCGCCCGTGCGCACGGCCGCCGAGGCGCGCAGCATGGTGGCGGGCACCGCCAGCTCGCGGAGCGCGGCGGTGGTGGAGGCGCGCTCGGTGCGGGACTCCATCGCGGCCACCGCGGTCGAGGCCAGCACGCACACGCAGACCAGCGTCGCCGCGAACGTGGTCACCGGGCCCAGCGTCCGGCCGTTGTGCTGGTGCAGGCCGTATCCGGACAGCGCCACGGCCGCGGTCGCCGAGAGCAGGCCGAGCGGGCGGCCGAGCCGGCGCGCCTCGTGCTGGAGGCCGCGGCCGGACAGCAGCCGCAGCCCGCCCGGCCGGTACGCGGCGATCAGCCGCCCGCAGCCGTAGACCAGTCCCGGTCCCGCCAGCACCAGGCCCGCCGCGGTCAGCACCCAGCCGCCGACCGCGGCCGGGGCCATCGAGCCGAGCCCGCTGGGCAGCGGGAAGCTGTGCCCGTCGGGCGCCGTCACCTCGATCGCCAGACCCACGGCGACCAGCGCGACCCCCCACGGCAGCCCGCCCGGCATGTCCTCGGCGGACTTGCCTTCGGCCCGCAGCCGCGCCGCGCTCACGACACCGGCGGTCAGCGGGACCAGCGCGAGCAGCGTCACCGCGCCGGCCGGCGGCAGGCTCCGGCCCGCCGCGAGCAGCCCGGGCCCGACGCCGTGGTACGGCACACCCGTCACGTCGCCGCGCAGTTGGAGGAAGGCGAGCAGGGCCAGCACGCTGCCGAACGCGCTCACCACGGTCACCGTCGCCGCGGTCAGCAGCACCACGCCGTTGCGGCCGAGACCGACCGCGGCGAGGCCGGCCCGGGGCCAGCCGCCGGACTGCGCGCGGCCCACCGCGACCGCGAGCTGCACGGTGACCACGAGGGGGGCGACGCACCAGCCGAGCCGCGCGACCGCGTCCGACGTCCCGCCCTTCGGGTGCGCCAGCGCCCAGCCGAGGGCCGCCAGCAGGAGCAGGCCGCTGCCGCACGACGCGAGCGCCACCAGGGCCCATCGGCCCAGCGCGGCGGGCCGGGCCCCGCGCAGCAGCCGCAGGCTCAGCACGAGCCGCTCCGCGCCGCGGCGCCGCCGTGCCGACCCGGGTGCGCGCCGGGGGCGCTCATACGGTCGCCGGGCGGGGCGCGGACAGGTCCTGGTCCTGATCCTGGGCAGCAGTTCCGGCGCGGCCGTCGGCGAAGGGGATGACGCGGTCGGCGTGCGCGGCGATGTCGGGGTCGCTGGTGGCCAGGACGACGGTGATGCCGTGCGTGCGGGCCGCGCTGGTGAGGGTGCGCAGGACGTGGGCGCGGTCGTTGCGGTGCAGCGGGGCGGTCGGCTCGTCGGCGAAGACCACCGCCGGTCCGGTGACCAACGCCCTTGCCACGGCGACCCGTTGGCGCTTCGCGGCGGGCAGCCCGGTCGGGCGCCGGCGGGCGATGTCGCCGATGTCCAAGCGATCCAGCCACTCACAGGCGGCGGCCCGGGCGGCCCTGCTGCTCTCGCCGCGCAGCAGCAGCGGCAGCGCGGCGTTCTCCCAGACGTTCAGCTCGGGCAGCAGCTGCGGGTCGGCGCCGATCCAGCCGAAGCGGTCGCGGCGCAGCCGCTCCCGGGCGGTCTCGGGCAGCGTGTGCACGGGGCCGCTGTTGAACCACACCTCGCCCTCGTCCGGGACGAGCTGCCCGGAAAGGCAGCGCAGCAGGGTCGACTTCCCCGAGCCGCGCGGACCGGCGAGCGCGAGGATCTCCCCGGCCCGCACGCTCACGGACACGCCGAGCAGCGCGGGCGAGCCCTGGTAGGAGTGGCGCAGGGCGCGAGCCCAGAGCACGTCGTTGTCGGGCGGGGCCTCCATGCCGTACCTCCGCGGATTGCGAGTTCACTCGGCCAACGAGCCCGGCGCCTGTCCGGTCACTCCCCGGCACGGTATGCATCCGACCCCAGCGATTCCTTGCAGGCGCAGCGGCGAACCCCCCGATCGGCCGAGCGCCCCCGCCCGGCCCTGCGGCCCCCTACCGGAAGCAGGGTGCCCTACAGGGGCGCGGGGAACTGCGCGATCAGCCACTGCCGTGGCGCGCCGGGCCCGCAGGTCCAGCCCTCGCGGCGGGATCGCCGGACCACCGCGGCGGGGTGCCCTGCAGGGGCGCGGGGAACTGCGCGATCAGCCATCGCCGTGGCGCGCCGGGCCCGCGGGCCCAGCCCTCGCGGCGGGATCGCCGGACCACCGCGGCGGGGTGCCCTGCAGGGGCGCGGGGAACTGCGCGATCAGCCACTGCCGTGGCGCGCCGGGCCCGCGGGCCCAGCCCTCGCGGCGGGATCGCCGGACCACCGCGGCGGGGTGCCCTGCAGGGGCGCGGGGAACTGCGCGATCAGCCATCGCCGTGGCGCGCCGGGCCCGCGGGCCCAGCCCTCGCGGCGGGGTGCCCTGCAGGGGCGCGGGGAACTGCGCGATCAGCCACCGCTGTGGCGCGCCGGGCCCGCGGGCCCAGCCCTCGCGGCGGGATTGCCGGACCACCGGCTGGTCGCGCAGTTCCTCCCCAAGAGCCTCGCCGGGGAGGTACCCCAGCGCCCCTCACGGGGTGAACGTCCTCCGCGAAAGTGCCCAGCGCCCCTGGGCACCGCCGCCCGCCAGGGCACCCCCGCCCCGGGGAGGGGGCGCCGTCAGAGTTTGGTCCAGGCCGTCCGCAGGACATCGCGGAGGATGTCCTCGATCTCATCGAAAAGCGGCTGCTCCGAGATGAGCGGCGGGGCGAGCTGGATGACGGGGTCGCCACGGTCGTCGGCGCGGCAGTAGAGCCCGTTGTCGAAGAGCGCCTTGGACAGGAAGCCGTACAGGACGCGCTCGGTCTCCTCGTCGGTGAACGTCTCCTTCGTCGCCTTGTCCTTGACGAGTTCGATGCCGTAGAAGAAGCCGTTGCCGCGTACGTCGCCGACGATCGGGAGGTCGCTCAGCTTGTCGAGGGTGGCGCGGAAGGCGGCCTCGTGGTCGAGCACGTGCTGGTTGAGCCCTTCGCGCTCGAAGATGTCGAGGTTGGTGAGGGCCACGGCGGCGGAGACCGGGTGGCCGGCGAAGGTGTAGCCGTGCAGGAAGGTGTTGTCGCCGCGGTAGAACGGCTCGGCCAGCCGGTCGGAGATGATGCACGCGCCGATCGGGGAGTACCCGGAGGTCATGCCCTTGGCGCAGGTGATCATGTCGGGGACGTAGTCGAACTTGTCGCAGGCGAACATCGTGCCCAGCCGCCCGAACGCGCAGATCACCTCGTCGGAGACGAGCAGGACGTCGTACCGGTCGCAGATCTCGCGGACCCGCTGGAAGTAGCCGGGCGGCGGCGGGAAGCAGCCGCCGGCGTTCTGCACCGGTTCGAGGAAGACCGCGGCGACCGTCTCGGGGCCTTCGAAGACGATCTCCTGCTCGATCTGGTCGGCGGCCCAGCGGCCGAACGCCTCCGGGTCGTCGCCGTGGATCGGGGCGCGGTAGATGTTGGTGTTGGGCACCTTGCGGGCGCCGGGCACCAGCGGCTCGAACGGGGCCTTGAGCGCGGGCAGTCCGGTGATCGACAGCGCGCCCTGCGGGGTGCCGTGGTAGGCGACCGCACGCGAGATCACCTTGTACTTGGTGTGGTTGCCGGTGAGCTTGTGGTACTGCTTCGCCAGCTTCCAGGCGGTCTCCACCGCCTCGCCGCCGCCGGTGGTGAAGAAGACCTTGTTGAGGTCCCCGGGGGCGTATCCGGCCAGCCGCTCGGCGAGTTCGACCGCCTTGGGGTGGGCGTAGCTCCAGATCGGGAAGAAGGCCAGCTCCTGCGCCTGCTTGTAGGCGGTCTCGGCCAGTTCGTGCCGCCCGTGCCCGGCCTGCACCACGAACAGCCCGGACAGGCCGTCGATGTAGCGCTTGCCGTGCGCGTCGTAGATGGAGGAGCCCTCGCCGCGGACGATGGTCGGCACCGGGGCGTCCTGGTAGTCCGACATGCGGGTGAAGTGCATCCACAGGTGGTCGTACGCGGACTTCGACAGATCAGGCTGATCGGCGTTCGGAGCGGTCATGGCTATCTGGTTCCCCAGGTGTAGGTCTGCTTGCGGAGCTTGAGGTAGACGAAGGTCTCGGTGGAGCGGACGCCCGGCAGCGCGCGGATGCGCTTGTTGATCATCTCCAGCAGGTGGTCGTCGTCCTCGCAGACGATCTCCACCAGCAGGTCGAAGGAGCCGGCGGTGAGCACGACGTACTCGACCTCGTCGAGGGCCGCGAGCGCGTCGGCGACCGGTTCGAGGTCGCCCTCGACGTTGACGCCGACCATCGCCTGGCGGCGGAAGCCCACGGTGAGCGGGTCGGTCACCGCGACGATCTGCATCACGCCCTGGTCGAGCAGTTTCTGCACCCGCTGGCGCACCGCGGCCTCCGACAGCCCCACGGCCTTGCCGATCGCCGCGTACGGGCGGCGCCCGTCCTCCTGGAGCTGTTCGATGATCGCCTTCGACACCGCGTCGATCGAGGCGGAAGCGCCGTTCATGTCACGAGTGGCCACGCGCACCACTGTGCAGGAGAGGTCGACGGTCCCGCAAGCCCTTCACGATGAATTCCGTTGTGTTAAGCCTTCTGTAACACCGAATCGGTTGTTCTGGCCGGGCGGGTGTGTCGAATACGGCAGTTCTGGCGCTAAGCTGGGCAGCGTCTCACCCCATGGACATGGACCAGAAGGACCAGGGAGCAAGCGCCGTGACCGAACTCCGTACTCTGCGCAACCACATCGACGGAGAATTCCGCGACGCCGCCGACGGGCGTACCACCGAGGTGGTCAGCCCGGTCACCGGGCGGGCGTACGCGACCGCTCCGCTGTCCGGCCAGGCCGACGTCGACGCGGCGATGGCCGCCGCCAAGGCCGCCTTCCCGGGCTGGCGCGACACCACTCCCGCCGAGCGGCAGAAGGCGCTGCTCAAGATCGCCGACGCGATCGAGACGCGCGCCGACGAGCTGGTCGCGGTGGAGAGCGAGAACACCGGCAAGCCGCTCGCGCTGACCGCGAGCGAGGAGGTCCCGCCGATGGTGGACCAGATCCGGTTCTTCGCCGGCGCCGCCCGGATGCTGGAGGGCCGCTCGGCCGGCGAGTACATGGAGGGCCTGACCTCCATCGTGCGGCGCGAGCCGGTCGGGGTGTGCGCGCAGGTCGCGCCCTGGAACTACCCGATGATGATGGCGGTGTGGAAGTTCGCCCCGGCGATCGCGGCGGGCAACACCGTGGTGCTCAAGCCGTCCGACACCACCCCGGCCTCCACGGTGCTGCTCGCCGAGATCATCGCCGGCGTCCTGCCCAAGGGCGTCTTCAACGTGGTGTGCGGCGACCGTGACACCGGCCGGCTGATGGTCGAGCACCCGGTGCCGGCGATGGCGTCCATCACCGGCTCGGTACGGGCCGGCATCGAGGTCGCCGGGTCCGCCGCCAAGGACGTCAAGCGGGTGCACCTGGAGCTGGGCGGCAAGGCCCCCGTGGTGGTCTTCGACGACCTCGACAGCGCGGCGCTGGCCAAGGCCGCCGAGGACATCGCGGTCGCGGGCTTCTTCAATGCCGGCCAGGACTGCACCGCCGCCTGCCGGGTGCTGGTACAGGAAGGCGTGCGCGAGGAGTTCACCGCGGCGCTGGCCAAGGCCGCCGCCGGCACCAGGACCGGCCTGCCCGACGACGAGGACGTGCTCTTCGGCCCGCTCAACAACGCCAACCAGCTCGCCCAGGTCACCGGCTTCATCGAGCGGCTGCCCGCGCACGCCAAGGTCGAGGCGGGCGGCCACCGGGTCGGTGAGGAGGGCTACTTCTACGCGCCCACCGTCGTCTCCGGGCTGCTGCAGGACGACGAGGCCGTGCAGCGCGAGGTGTTCGGCCCGGTCATCACCGTGCAGTCGTTCACCGACGAGGAGCAGGCCGTCACCTGGGCCAACGACGTGGACTACGGCCTGGCCTCCTCGGTGTGGACCAAGGACCACGGCCGGGCGATGCGGATGTCCAAGAAGCTGGACTTCGGCTGCGTGTGGATCAACACCCACATCCCGCTGGTCGCCGAGATGCCGCACGGCGGGTTCAAGCAGTCCGGCTACGGCAAGGACCTGTCCGCGTACGGCTTCGAGGACTACACCCGGATCAAGCACGTCATGACGTCGCTGGAGGCGTGAGCAGGCGGTAGTGCCGTGACCGCACCGGCCCGGCCGTCATCCCGGTGACGGTCGGGCCGGGCCGGGCCGGGCCGGGCCGGGGCGGGCCGAGGAAGGCCGCCCGCTCGGGCACCGGCCCGCGCTCACCCGTCCCGCGTTCACCCGTCCCGCGTTCACCCGTTCCGCGCCCCCGGCGGGCCGCCGACCACCCCGGTCCTGGCGGCGGCCCGTCGCAGGTGCGGCAGCACCCGCGCCAGGGGCACCGTGGACGCCACGGTGACGCCCAGCGCGGCGGCCACCCCGCCCTCCTCCGTACGCAGCGGCACCGCCGCGGCCACCTCGCCGAGCCGGAACTCCTCCTTGGCCAGCGCGAATCCGGCCTGCCGTATCCGCCGCAACTCCCGCTCCAGCGGCCCACCCGCCGGACGGGTGTGGGCGGTGAAGCGCTCCGTCGGGCCGACCGGGGCCGGCGGGCCCCAGGCGAGCAGCACCTTGCCGAGCGCGGTGGCGTGCAGCGGCAACCGGTCCGCCCCGCCGCCCGCGCCCGGGCCCGCGCCCTCCAGCACCAGCGCGGTGCCGCGCTCCAGCACGGCCACCTCGGCCCGGCCGCCGGTGGAGGTGGCGAGGTCCCGCAGCGGCTCGCGGGTCACCGCGCGCAGGCGGTGCGGGCACGGTGAGGTCCCGCCGATCGCCCACAGCCGGGTGCCGAGCCGGTACGAACCGTCGGCGAACCGCTCCAGGCCGCCCCACGCCACGAGTTCGCGCACCAGACGCAGGGCGGTGGGCGCGGGCAGGTCCGCGCGCCGCGCGATCTCGCTGAGCCGCAGACCGCCGTCGGGTGCCCGGCCGGTCCCCGTCCGCTGCGTGAACGCGTCGAGCACCGCCAGCAGCTTCGCGGACACGGTGCGCCCCGGGGTACGGGAGTTGCCGGACATCTCATTCGCCCTTCGCCGACTCGGCCGGGGGTACCCCGCTTCCAGGGCGGAAGCGGCTTCCACCAAGCGGCCTCCACCGGGCGGACCTCCCCCGGGCAAGGCTTCCACCGGCCGCCTTCCACTGGGTGGAATGCGGCGCTGGCCGCCGAGCGCGCCCGCCCGCCACCCTCAACACCATGAACCTGGACCTGACTTCCGACCAGCTGCTGTCCACCACCCGCGCGGTACGGCTGCGGCTCGACCTCGACCGCCCGGTACCGCGGCACCTGCTGGAGGAGTGCGTCGACCTGGCCGTCCAGGCGCCGACCGGCCGCAACCGGCAGCGCTGGCACTTCGTGATCGTCACCGACGAGGACAAGCGCCGCGAGGTCGCCGACATCTGGCGGGCCAGCGCGGCCGCGCCCGGCGACGCCGAGCCGCTGACCGCCCGCGACGTCCGGCGCGCCAACGTGGCGTCCGGCCGGATGGCGCGGGTCGGCGCCGGCTTCGCCCACCTCCACGCGAACCTGCACCGGGTGCCGGCACTGGTCGTCCCGTACGTGGAAGGACGCACCGACGGCGCCTCCGTGGAACGCCAGGCCGGCACCTGGGGCTCGATCCTCCCCGCCGTGTGGAGCTTCATGCTCGCCGCCCGGGAACGCGGCCTCGGCTCCTGCTGGACCACCGGCGGCCTGGCGTACGAGCGCGAGCTGTCCCGGGCGCTGGGCGTGCCCTACGAGCGGCTGATGCAGGCGGCGTTCATCCCCGTCGCCTACACGATCGGCACCGAATTCCGGCCGGCCCGGCGGGTGCCGCGTGCGGAGGTGCTGCACTGGCAGGGGTGGTGAGGCCGGGCGGTCAGGCGGGCCGGGACGCCACGCGCAGCAGCGCGTCCAGCCGGTTGCTGGTGATGGCGTCCACCCCGGCCGCGACCAGGCGGGACATCGAGCGCTGCCAGTCCGCGGTCCAGGCGGCGACCAGCAGGCCGCGGTCGTGCGCCCAGGCGACGGTGGCCGGATTCGCCAGCCCGAAGCGGAGGTTGAGCCAGCGCGGGCCGAGGCCGTCGATCAGCGAGTCGGCGGGGCGCGCGGAGGTCGTCCAGGTCATGGCGACCTCGGCCGACGGCTCCAGGACGCGCACCTCGCGCATCGCGGCCAGCTCGCCGCAGTAGTAGACCCGGTCGGCCGCGCCCGCCTCCCGCACCGCGGTGATCGCCGCGGCCGCCTGCGGGACCTCGGTGAGGTCGATCAGCATCCGGGCCGGGCCGGGCCGCCGCAGGAGTTCGGCGAGCGCGTCCGCGAAGGCCGGCACGCCGCCGCCGGTGGCCTCGGCCACCTCGTCGTAGGTCAGCGAGGTCACCGGCGCCGGGCGTCCCCACAGCCGCTCCAGGGTCGCGTCGTGCAGCAGCACCGGCACGCCGTCCCGGGTGAGGCGGACGTCCACCTCGACGACGTCGGCGCCCTTGTGCAGGGCGGAGCGCACCGAGGGCAGGGTGTTCTCGCGGTGTACGTAAGGGTCGCCCCTATGGGCGACGACCGTTACCCGGTGTCCAGGGCGCGGGGCCATGGCGTCAGCTCCGCGCGGCGGGGACGCCGGTACCGCCGGTGGAGGCGTCGCCGGACGCGGCGGTGTACGCGTCGATCTCCGCCGCCAGCCGCGCCTTGCCCGCCGGGTCGAGGAACGACGCGTGCACCGCGTTCTTCGCCAGGTCCGCGAGGCCCGCCCGGTCCAGCTCCAGCAGCCGGGCGGCGACCGCGTACTCCGTGTTCAGGTCGGTGCCGAACATCGGCGGGTCGTCGCTGTTGACGGTGACCAGGACACCGGCCTCGACCATCCGCCGGATCGGGTGCTCCTCCAGCGTGGGCACCACCCGGGTGGCGATGTTGGAGGTCGGGCAGACCTCCAGCGGGATGCGGTGCTCGGCGAGGTGGTCCAGCAGCCGGGGGTCCTGAACGGCGCTGGTGCCGTGGCCGATCCGCTCCGCGCCCAGGACGTCCAGCGCGTCCCAGATCGTCTGCGGGCCGGTGGCCTCCCCGGCGTGCGGCACGCTGTGCAGCCCGGCCGCCCTGGCCCGGTCGAAGTACGGCTTGAACTGCGGCCGCGGCACCCCGATCTCGGGCCCGCCGAGCCCGAAGGAGACCAGGCCCTCCGGCCGCAGGTCCACCGCCAGGTGCGCGGTCTCCTCGGCCGACTCCAGGCCCGCCTCGCCGGGGATGTCGAAGCACCAGCGCAGCACCACGCCCAACTCCGCCTCCGCGGCCTTGCGGGCGTCCTCGATCGCCTCCATGAACGCCTGCTCGGGGATGCCCCGCCGGGTCGAGGAGTACGGCGTCACGGTCAGCTCGGCGTAGCGGATCTGCTGCCGGGACATGTCCCGCGCCACCTCGTAGGTCAGCAGCCGTACGTCCTCGGCGTCCCTGATCAGGTCCACCACGGACAGGTAGACCTGGATGAAGTGCGCGAAGTCCTTGAAGGTGAAGTACTCGGCGAGCGCGGCCGGGTCGGAGGGCACCTTGGAGTCCGGGTGCCGGGCGGCCAGTTCGGAGACGATCCGCGGAGAGGCGGAGCCCACGTGGTGGACGTGCAGCTCGGCCTTCGGCAGCCCGGCGATGAAGGAGTCAAGACCGGCGCCGGCGGCGGGTACGGCGGCGGGGGAGGGGCCGGGGACGGTCTCGGGCATGCGGGGTTCCTCCGGAGGGGCGTGCGGGACGGGCCGGCGCGCGGCCGGTGCCGTTCATCGTAATGCGCCCCGCCCCCGGGTACGGGTCCTGCCGGCGCGGGGCGCAGCGAAAGGTCGGAGCACAGATTTCGTCGATTAACCAAAAGGCAACAACGGAATCCCTTGTTGGAGGCGGTCGGCTCTGCCAGGATCAGCCATCAATCCAGGCTTTGACCACGCTGGTACATGGATTCGCGACCCCGGCGGGGCGCCCCGGCCACCCCTGGCCGGTCCTCCCGGCCGGCCCCCGGCCACCCGCCCGGCGCCACCCGGCCGATCCCTCGGAAGGGCACCACCCATGGAGCTGTTCGAGACCCTCACACCGCCCCAGCGCGCCGCCATGGCGCGCAGCATGACCAGCGGACGAGGAGCGCTCGCCCGCCGTTCGCTGCTGCGGGCCGCCGGGCTCGGCGCGGTCGCCACCGTCGGCCTCACCGGCTGCGGCATCCCCGCGGCCGGCCGCAAGGGCGACACCGTCTCCACCGACCACTCGGCGCAGGAGAGGGTGGTCGACTTCTCCAACTGGACCGAGTACATCGACGTCACCGACGACGGCAAGCACCATCCGACCCTCGACGCCTTCACCAAGCGCACCGGGATCAAGGTCAAGTACACCGAGGACATCAACGACAACGTCGAGTTCTTCGGCAAGATCAAGCCGCAGCTCGCCGCGGGCCAGGACACCGGCCGCGACCTGATGGTGCTCACCGACTGGCTGGCCGGCCGGATGATCCGGCTCGGCTGGGTGCAGCAACTCGACTCCGCGAACCTGCCGCACGCCTACGCCAACCTGGAACAGCGCTTCCGCAGCCCCGAGTGGGACCCCGGCCGCGCCTACTCCTATCCGTGGCAGGGCATCGCCACCTGTATCGCCTACAACAAGAAGGCCACCGGCGGGCGGAAGATCAGCTCCGTCTCCCAACTCCTCGACGACAGCTCGCTCAAGGGCAAGGTCGCCATGCTCTCCGAGATGCGCGACACCATCGGGATGACCCTGCTCGACATGGGCGAGCTGCCCGAGAAGGTCACCGACGACACCTTCGACGCGGCCGTCGCCCGCATCCAGAAGGCCGTCGACAGCCAGCAGATCCGGAAGTTCACCGGCAACGACTACACCGACGGCCTCAGCAAGGGCGACATCGCCGCCTGCCTGGCCTGGGCCGGCGACCTGGTGCAACTGCGCCTCGACGACCCCGACATCGAGTACGTCTTCCCCGACTCGGGCTTCCTGTCGTCCACCGACAACCTGCTGATCCCCGACAAGGCCCGGCACAAGACGAACGCGGAACGGCTGATCGACTACTACTACGAGCCCGCGGTCGCCGCGCAGGTCTCGGCGTACATCAACTACGTGTGCCCGGTCGCCGGGGTGAAGCCGTACCTGGCGAAGATCGACCCGAAGCTGGCGAGCAACCCGCTGATCATCCCCGACGCGGCCATGGACGCCAAGGGCCACGACTTCCGCTCGCTCACCGACGCCCAGGACGCGCGGTACGAGGACAAGTTCTCCAAGCTCATCGGCGCCTGACCCCGGCCTGCTCCCGCACCCCCCGAGGACAACCCATGACGACCCCCAGCACGAGCACAGCGAAGTCCGCCGACGCCGCCGTCCGCCTCACCGGGATCAGCAAGTCCTACGGCGCCTTCACCGCCGTCCACCCGCTCGAACTGGCGGTGCCGGCCGGCTCGTTCTTCGCGCTGCTCGGCGCGTCCGGCTGCGGCAAGACCACCACGCTGCGGATGATCGCCGGCCTGGAGACGCCCAGCACCGGCGCGGTGCACCTGGGCGGCCAGGACGTCACCGCGCTGCCGCCGTACAAGCGCCCGGTCAACACCGTCTTCCAGAACTACGCGCTCTTCCCGCACCTGGACGTCTACGAGAACGTGGCGTTCGGGCTGCGCCGGCGCGGCATCAAGCCGGTGAAGAAGCAGGTCGGCGAGATGCTCGAACTGGTGCAGCTCGGCCCGCTGGCCCGGCGCCGGCCGCACCAGCTCTCCGGCGGCCAGCAGCAGCGCGTCGCGGTGGCCCGCGCGCTGATCAACCAGCCGAAGGTGCTGCTGCTCGACGAGCCGCTCGGCGCGCTCGACCTGAAGCTGCGCCGCCAGATGCAGCTCGAACTCAAGCGCATCCAGACCGAGGTGGGCATCACCTTCATCCACGTCACCCACGACCAGGAGGAGGCCATGACGATGGCCGACACCGTCGCGGTGATGAACGCCGGCCGGGTCGAGCAGATGGGCGCGCCCGCCGACCTCTACGAGAACCCCTCCTCCACCTTCGTGGCGAACTTCCTCGGCACCTCCAACCTGATAGAAGCCGAGGTCACCGGCGTCGCCGACGGCACCCTCACGCTCACCCGCGCCGGGCAGGAACTGGCGCTGCCCGCCGCCCGCTGCCGTACCGAGGCGGCCCGCGGCGACCGGGTGCTGGCCGGGGTCCGCCCGGAGAAGATCACCCTCGTGCACCGCGACGACGCGGCCGGCGTGCCCGCCGGCCGGAACCGGATATCCGGCCGGATCGTGGACTCCAGCTTCATCGGCGTGTCCACCCAGTACGTGGTCGACAGCCCGGTCGGCGCCGACCTGGAAGTCTTCGTGCCGAACGTGGAGCGCGACGCCCGGCTGGTGCCCGGCGCGCCGGTCGTCCTGCACTGGAACCCCGAGCACACCTTCGGTCTCGACGCGGGACAGGACATCGGCGCCGGCCTGGACGCGGGGCTGGACGACGCGGCCGGCGACGGCAGGACCGGCGGCGCCGAGTCGCGGGGCGGCGGCACCGACCGCACCGAGTCCGCCGAGGGGGCCGCCGTATGACCGCCGCCACCGAACCCCTGCCGCCGCCCGCCGCCGCGGCGCCCCGGCCGCCCAAGGCGCTGCGCCGGGCCGCCGCCCGCCGGCGCCGGGTGCCGTACCTGCTGCTGCTGGCCGGGGTGGCCTGGCTGCTGGTCTTCTTCGTCGCCCCGATGGTCTACCAGGCGTCCACCTCGGTGCAGACCGGCACCCTGGAGGACGGCTTCAAGGTCACCTGGCACTTCGCCACCTACTGGGACGCGCTGAGCGAGTACTGGCCGCACTTCGTGCGCTCCCTGGTCTACGCCGGCATCGCCACCGTGCTGTGCCTGGTGATCGGCTACCCGCTGGCGTACACCATCGCCTTCCGGGCCGGGCGGTGGCGCAACGTGCTGCTGATCCTGGTGATCGCGCCGTTCTTCACCAGCTTCCTGATCCGCACCCTCGCCTGGGAGACGATCCTCGCCGACCAGGGGCCGGTGGTGTCCTTCCTCAACGACGTCCACCTGCTCGACGTGACGTCCTGGCTGCGGATCACCCAGGGCGACCGGGTGCTGGCCACCCCGCTTGCCGTGGTGTGCGGCCTGACCTACAACTTCCTGCCGTTCATGATCCTGCCGCTGTACACCTCGCTTGAGCGGGTCGACGGCCGGCTGCACGAAGCGGCCGGCGACCTGTACGCCACCCCGTTCACCGTCTTCCGCAAGGTGACCTTCCCGCTGTCGATGCCCGGCGTGGTGGCCGGCACCCTGCTGACCTTCATCCCCGCCTCCGGGGACTACATCAACGCCGAGTTGCTGGGCTCCACCAACCAGCAGATGATCGGCAACGTCATCGAGTCGCAGTTCCTGCGGGTGCTCGACTACCCGACGGCCGCCGCCCTCTCGTTCCTCCTGATGGCCGTCATCCTCGCCGTCGTCACCCTCTACATCCGCCGGGCCGGAACGGAGGAGCTGGTCTGATGCGCCTGATCCGCCGGCTGCGCGCCAACCTCGTGGTGATCGCGGGCGTCCTCGCCCTCGGCTACCTCATCCTGCCGAACCTGGTGGTGCTCGCCTTCTCCTTCAACAAGCCCAAGAGCCGCTTCAACTACACCTGGAACCAGTTCTCCACCGACGCCTGGCAGCACCCCTGCGGCGTCGCCGGCATGTGCGGCTCGCTCACCCTCAGCCTGAAGATCGCGGTCTACGCCACCCTCGCCGCCACCGTGCTCGGCACCATGACCGCCTTCGCACTGGCCCGCTACCGCTTCCGCGGCCGGGCCGCCACCAACATGCTGATCTTCCTGCCGATGGCGATGCCCGAGGTGGTGATGGGCGCCTCGCTCGGCACCCTCTTCCTCAACATGCGCATCCAGTTCGGCTTCTGGACCATCCTCATCGCGCACATCATGTTCTGCCTGAGCTTCGTGGTGACCGCGGTCAAGGCCCGCGTGATGAGCATGGACCCGCGGCTGGAGCAGGCCGCGCAAGACCTCTACGCCACCCCGACGCAGACCTTCCTGCGGGTCACGCTGCCGCTGGCCGCACCCGGCATCGCGGCCGGCGCGCTGCTGTCGTTCGCGCTGTCCTTCGACGACTACATCATCACCAGCTTCAACGCCGGCAACAGCGTCACCTTCCCGATGTTCGTCTGGGGCTCGGCGCAGCGCGGCACCCCGGTGCAGGTCAACGTGATCGGCACCGCCATGTTCGTGCTCGCGGTGCTGCTGGTGCTGGCCGGGCAGCTGGTCGGGGGCCGCAGGAAGGCGCGTGGCTGACATGGACCCGGCCCGCGCGCTCGCCGCCGCCCGCCCGCTGCCGTACTGGCTCGACGACCCGGCCCGGCCGGACGCCGAACCGGCCCTGGCCGGCGCCGAGCACTGCGACCTGCTGGTGATCGGCGGCGGCTACAGCGGGCTGTGGACGGCGCTGCTGGCGAAGGAGCGCGACCCGGACCGGGACGTGGTGCTGGTCGAGGGCGGCCGGATCGGCGCGGCCGCCTCCGGCCGCAACGGCGGCTTCTGCGCGGCCAGCCTCACCCACGGCACCGCCAACGGACTGGCGCGCTGGCCCGAGGAGTTCGCGACCCTCCAGGCGCTCGGCGAGCGCAACCTCGACGCCATCGAGGCCGCCGTCGCACGCTACGGCCTGGACTGCGAGTTCGAGCGGACCGGCGAGATCGACGTGGCCACCGCCGACCACCAGGTCGAGGAGTTGCGCGAGGCCCACGCCACCGCCGTGCGGCACGGCCTGGACCTGGAACTGCTCGACCGCGACCAGGTGCGCGCCGAGGTCGACTCGCCCACCTTCCGCGCCGGCCTGTACGACCGGAGCGGCGTCGCGCTGGTCCACCCGGCCAAGCTCGCCTGGGGCCTGAAGCGCGCCGCCACCCGGGCCGGCGTGCGGATTCACGAGCACACCCCCGCCACGGCCCTGGTCCGGCACGGCGCCGCGCTCGCCGTGCGCACCCCGTACGGCAGGGTGCTCGCCCACCATGTGGCCCTGGGCACCGGCGTGTTCCCCTCCCTGCTGCGCCGCACCCGGCACCACACCGTGCCGGTCTACGACTACGCCCTGACCACCGAACCCCTCACCGCCGACCAGCGCGCCGCGATCGGCTGGCGCGGCCGGCAGGGCCTGGGCGACAGCGCCAACCGCTTCCACTACTTCCGGCTGACCGCCGACGGCCGCGTGCTGTGGGGCGGTTACGACGCGATCTACCCGCGCGGCGGCCGGATGAGCGCCGCGTACGACCACCGCCCGGAGACGTACCTGCGGCTGGCCCGGCACTTCTTCGCCTGCTTCCCGCAGTTGGAGGGGGTGCGGTTCAGCCACGCCTGGGGCGGCGCGATCGACACCTGCACCCGCTTCTCGGCGTTCTTCGGCACGGCGTACGGCGGGCGGGTCGCGTACGCGGCCGGGTACACCGGACTCGGCGTCGGCGCCACGCGGTTCGGCGCCGAGGTGATGCTCGACCTGCTGGCCGGGCGGCCCACCGAGCGCACCGCGCTCACCATGGTGCGCGAGCGCCCGCTGCCCTTCCCGCCCGAGCCGCTGGCCACCGCCGGGATCGGGCTGACCCAGTGGTCGCTGGCCCGCGCCGACCGCGCGCGGGGGCGGCGCAACCTGTGGCTGCGCGCCCTGGACCGGGCCGGTCTTGGCTTCGACTCGTGAGCGGCCCGCACCCGGCCCGCGCCGCCCCGGCTGTGAGCCGGATCACTACCAATGGGTAGTGGAACCCGCGTAATGATCCGGCCCCACCCCTGTCTCTCGTGTGACGGCAGACGCGTCACACGAGAGACGGAGGGGGCCCACGATGGCCGACACGGGCGCGAAGAGCGCGGTGGAGTGGCTGGCTTCGGTAGCGGACGACCCGCGGGGGTGCAGGTGGGAGTGGGAGCGCAGCGCGCTCGGGGTGGCGCTGCTGCCCGCCGGGCGGCAGTGGGACGTGCTGATCCTGCCCGGCAGGATCGGCTACCCCACGCTCGACGTGCTGACCCGGCTGATGGGCCGGACCGGCCCGGTGCTCGCCGACTTCGGCGACGCCCGGATGGGGTTCTTCGTGCCGCCGGGCACCGCCGCCCGCTGGCTCGGCACCGGGGTGCGGGGGGCCGGGCGCGGCACCTGGATCGTGGTGCCCTACCCCGGCCGGCCGACCGGGGGAGTGCGCTGGCTGGTCCCCCCGGACGGCTCCGGGCACCTCACCGACCCGGTGGTGCTGGAACTGGCGATGCACGAGGCGGCCGCCCAGCTCGCTGGCGGGTAGGTCCCGGGCCCTCCGGCCGGGCCCGGGTGCTTGTGGCACCCCGCCGCCCGTGGCGACACTGGCGGCAGACGACGACGGAAGGGTTCACCCCGTGACGACCTCGCACCTCACCCACTGGATCGCCGGCCGCGCCTGGACGGGCACCGCCGAGCGGCACGGCGACGTCTACGACCCGGCCACCGGCCGCATCACCGCGCAGGTGGACTTCGCCGGACCCGAGGTCGTGGACGAGGCGGTCGGCGCCGCCGTCGACGCCTTCCGCGAGTGGCGGAACACCTCCGTGGCCAAGCGCACCGGAGTGCTCTTCGCCTTCCGCGAGCTGCTCAACGCCCGGCGCGACGAACTGGCCGCGCTGATCGTCTCCGAGCACGGCAAGGTGCACTCCGACGCGCTCGGCGAGGTGGCCCGCGGCCTCGAAGTCGTCGAGTACGCCTGCGGTATCCCGCAACTGGCCAAGGGCAGCTACACCGAGCAGGCGTCCACCGGCGTCGACGTCTACTCGCTGCGCCAGCCGCTCGGCCCGGTCGCGATCATCTCGCCCTTCAACTTCCCCGCCATGGTGCCGATGTGGTTCTTCCCGCTCGCCATCGCCACCGGCAACACCGTGGTCGTCAAGCCGTCGGAGAAGGACCCGTCCGCCGCGAACTTCCTCGCCGGGCTGTGGCGCGAAGCCGGGCTGCCCGACGGGGTGTTCAACGTCGTGCACGGCGACAAGGCGGCCGTCGACCGGCTGCTGGAGCACCCCGACATCAAGGCGGTCTCCTTCGTCGGCTCCACCCCCGTGGCCCGCCACGTCTACGAGACCGGCACCCGCCACGGCAAGCGCGTCCAGGCCCTGGGCGGCGCCAAGAACCACATGCTGGTGCTGCCCGACGCCGACCTGGACCTCGCCGCCGACGCGGCCGTCAACGCCGGCTACGGCGCCGCGGGCGAGCGCTGCATGGCGGTGTCCGTGCTGGTCGCGGTCGACCCGGTCGGCGACGACCTGGTGGCGCGGATCAAGCAGCGCATCGCCACCCTCACCGTCGGCCCCGGCTCGGCGCCCGGCTCGGCGATGGGCCCGCTCGTCACCGGCGCGCACCGCGACAAGGTCACCGCCTACCTCGACGCCGGCACCGCCGACGGCGCCGTCCTCGCCACCGACGGCCGCAAGCACGCGATCGACGGCGACCCCGGCGGCTTCTGGCTCGGCCCGACCCTCTTCGACCACGTCCGCCCGGGCATGTCCGTGTACGACGACGAGATCTTCGGCCCGGTGCTCTCCGTGGTCCGCGTGCCCAGCTACGACGCGGGCCTGGCTCTGATCAACGCCAACCCGTACGGGAACGGCACCGCGCTGTTCACCTGCGACGGCGGCGCCGCCCGGCGCTTCCAGCACGAGGTGGAGGTGGGCATGGTCGGCATCAACGTGCCGATCCCGGTGCCGGTCGCGTACTACTCCTTCGGCGGATGGAAGTCCTCGCTGTTCGGCGACGCGCACGCCTACGGCGAGGACGGGGTGCGGTTCTTCACCCGCGGCAAGGCGGTCACGCAGCGGTGGCCCGACCCTTCGCACGCGGGCCTGAACCTGGGCTTCCCGACCAACTCCTGACCCCCTGCCGACCCCGCGGGCGACGTTCAGACCCCGTCGTGGCCCGCGCGGGCGCCGTCCTCCGTGGTGTCGCCGCCCGTGCCGTCCCCGCCCGTGCCGTCCCCGTCCGCATCCCCGTTCGCCTGCTCGTCGCTGCCGCCGCCGCGGCCGGCCGCCCCCGGCACCAGCCGCGCGGCCGCCGCGGCCGACAGCAGCGCCACCGCCAGGCACCAGCTCGCCAGCACGTCCAGCGGCCAGTGGAAGTCGCACCACACCAGCGCCACGCCCACCAGCAGCGCCAGCAGCACGGTGCCCGCGGCCAGCAGCGCGCGCACCGCCGTACGCCGGACGAACGGCAACAGCACCAGCGCGGCCAACCCGAACGCCATGGAGGACGTCGCGGTGTGCCCGGAGGGGAAGTAGCCGTAGTTCGGGTCGGCGTGCACCCGGCCCGGCGCCGGGCGGTCCACCCCCGACTTCACCGCACCCACCAGCACCGGCAGCAGGCACATCGCCAGCGCCGCCGCGCCTGGCGGTACCCACCAGCGCGGCAGCCCCGCTCGGTGCCCCAGACGGGCGGCCAGGACCAGCGCGACCAGCAGCACCGGCACGGCCACCGCGATGTCGCCGAGGTCGCACAGCAGGTGGGCGAGCCGGTCGTAGCCGGGATGCGCGGCGGCCGTGCGCCGTACGTCGCGCAGCAGCCGCCCGTCGTCGGCGACCAGCCGGCCGCCGGCCGACACCTGCCAGGTCAGCAGGCAGAAGGCGGTGACGGCGACCGCGAAGACGGTGAGCAGCGCGAAGAGCGCCCGGAAAGGAGTCAGCCGCCCCGGAACAGGGGGGAGAGTTCCGGGGCGGCCAGGGCGATCGCCGTACCGTCCGTCCCGGGGGGTTTGGGACGAACGGCCAGCCGATCGGCGAGGATTGCCGGAGCCAAAGGTCCCGGCTGCTTCGTGCGCGAGGGCACTGCTGCGCCGGTGATGGGGATTCATCGGCGCGGTGTCGCCCGCGGCCTCCTCGCTGGGATTCGGCCACGTGCGGGGTGTTCCTCGGAAACCGTACGTCACAGGCGGCTCATCAGGGTCGTCGATCACCCGTCCGCCATCAGGCTCGCACACCTTCTTCACGACCCCGTCCCCCGTGTCGCACGGTTCACATCCGTCACACGGCCCGCCTGGTGTTCACACGCCGGCGAGGGCCTCCTCGATGATGTCCAGGCCCTCGTTCAACAGATCCTCGCCGATCACCAGGGGCGGCAGGAAGCGCAACACGTTTCCGTAGGTGCCGCACGTCAGCACGACCAGGCCGGCCGCGTGGCACGCCTTGGCGACCGCGCCGGTCACCGCCGGGTTCGGCTCCTTCGTGCCCGGCTGCACCAGCTCGACCGCGATCATCGCACCCCGGCCGCGCACCTCCCCGATCACCGGGAACTTCTCCTGCATCGCCCGCAGCCGCGGCGTCATCACCTCGCCGATCCGCCGCGCCCGCGCCGGCAGGTCCAGCTCCCGCATCGTCTCGATCGCGCCGAGCGCGGCCGCGCACGCCACCGGGTTGCCGCCGTAGGTGCCGCCCAGGCCACCGGAGTGCGCCGCGTCCATGATCTCCGCGCGGCCGGTCACCGCCGCCAGCGGCAGCCCGCCCGCGATGCCCTTCGCCGTGGTGATCAGGTCCGGCACCACGCCCTCGTCCTCGCACGCGAACCACTGCCCGGTCCGGCAGAAGCCGGTCTGGATCTCGTCCGCCACGAACACGATGCCGTTGTCCTTCGCGAACTGCGCCATCCGCGGCAGGAAGCCCTTCGCCGGCTCGATGAAGCCGCCCTCGCCCGCGATCGGCTCGATCACGATCGCGGCCACGTGGTCGGCGCCGATCTGCTTGGTGATCATGTCGATCGCCTGCGCCGCGGCCTCCTCCGCCGCGTGCTCGGGCCCGGTCAGCCAGCGGTACCCGTACGCCAGCGGCACCCGGTACACCTCCGGCGCGAACGGCCCGAAGCCCTCCTTGTACGGCATGTTCTTCGCGGTCAGCGCCATCGTGAGGTTGGTCCGGCCGTGGTAGCCGTGGTCGAACACCACCACCGCGGGGCGCTTGGTGTACGACCGGGCGATCTTCACCGCGTTCTCCACCGCCTCGGCGCCGGAGTTGAACAGCGCGGACTTCTTCGCGTGGTCGCCCGGGGTGAGCCGCGCCAGCTCCTCGCACACCTCCACGTAACCCTCGTACGGGGTGACCATGAAGCAGGTGTGGGTGAAGTCGGCGAGCTGCGCCGAGGCGCGCCGCACCACGGCTTCCGCGCTGTTGCCGACCGACGTCACGGCGATGCCGGAGCCGAAGTCGATCAGCCGGTTGCCGTCCACGTCCTCCACGACGCCGCCGCCCGCGCGGGCCACGAACACCGGCAGCGTCACCCCCACCCCGTCGGCCACCGCAGCCGACTTCCGGGCCGCCAACTCCCGCGACTTCGGTCCTGGTACTTCCGTGACGAGCCTGCGCTCCTGCGGCACTTCGGTCATGACGGGCGCTCTCCTTACTTACGCTCTGACGCTGTTACGGCAACGTGGCGACGTCTTCCGTGGTCTTCTGTGGTCTTCCGAGTCCTCCCGGAGGGTAGGCCGGGCCCCGGCGCACCCGCATACGCCGATAGGTAACACTGCCGCCCGCGGTTTCGCCGGTTCGGACAGTGCGGGCGGCGGTGCCGTAATACGCCAAGATCCTTTTGCCGGCGTAGCGGCTCGACTACATTGTGCGCATCGGCGGTGATGGAGGGGCGAGGGGCAGGCACGCGATGGATGCCAAGGACCACAACACCCAGGGCGCCCCCTACGGCCCGCCCCCTCCGCCGAGGCCCCCGAACACCCCGGTCCGGCGGCCGGCCGTGCCGCCGCCCGCACCCGCGCAGGCGCCGCCGCTGTCGGCGGTCGAACGCTGGCTGCGCACCCCGAGGGTGTCCGACGCGCCCGGCATCTACGCCTACGGGCACGTGCCCCGGCCGCCGGACGACCCCGACCGGATGACCGACCGCCGGCTGATCGGGGGAGCGGTGCTGGCGCTGGTGTGCGGGTTACTGCTGTGGTCGCTGTTCGACCACGGCTACATCCCGTTCTGGCGCAAACCGCTCTCCCTCCTCACCCCCAAGGGCTGGTGGAAGAGCCCGCAGCCTCCGGCGGGACAGGTCGCCGACGCACTGTACGACCTGCTCTGGATGGGGTTGCTGACCTACTACTTCGGTCGCCTCGGCAACTTTCCCGAGCTGTTCCGCCGCTATCTCACGACCCCGCTCCGGCGAGGGTGGGCGACCCTGTTCGGCGCCTTCGTCGTGTGCATGCTCGCGAACAACGGCTACGTGCCGGCGGTGGCCGTCGTTCTGCCCCTGGTGCCGCGCTCGTGGCTGAACGGCGGCGGCAACCAGGCCGTGGCGTCCGCCGTCTCCAACGGCATCCTGGTCATCGTCGCGCTGCTGCTCGCCTGGCCGTTCGCCCGATACGGCCGGTGGGCGGACCTCGTTCGGTACTACCTCACCGCCTCCAGCCGGCCGATGCAGCCGGCCGGCGCGCTGCGCGTGCCCGATCAACTCTCCAAGGAGGGCCAGGCACAGCTCCCCGGCCCCGCCGAGTGGTCCGAGTTGCGCCAGGCGGGGTACGGCCTGGTGGCCGACCGGCTGGCGCAGGAGGTGCGGACCGGGCGGATGAACGACGTGGACTGCGTGCGGGTGCGGCAGTCGTGGCAGGCGGTGCACGGGCGGCCCGAGGGCGCGCGGGAGTTCGCGGACGTGGTGCTGCAACTCGGCGGGGCGGCGATGGCGCACCCGTCCGGCCATCGGGACCTGCCGCGGCGGACCGCGGACCACGACCTGCTCGCCGGCCAGGTGCGGATCGGCCGGGGCGTGGAGGACCCGCGCAACGGCTACCAGTACCGCGGCGCGGGTGTCGCCCTCGACCCGGGCGTGCTCGGCACCGGGCTGCTGGCCGTCGGGCCGCCTGGCGCGGACAAGGGCCGGCTGCTTATGCGCCCCGTCGTGGAGTCGCTGTGCCTGCAGGCGCTCGCCGGCCGCGCCGCGGTGGTGGCCGTCGCGGGCGCCGACGTCGACCTCGGCCCGACCGAGTCGTACGACATGGTGGTCTCGCTGGCCGACCCCGGCTCGCCGTGCGGCCTCGATCTGTACGGCGGCACCACCGACCCCGACCTGGCGGCCTGGGTGCTCGCCGAAGCGCTCACCGACGGGCCGGAGAACGAGCAGCGCCGGGCGGCCACGGCGCTCGGCCAACTGCTCGCCCCGTACGCCGCCGCGTACGGCCGGTTCCCCACCGTGCCCGTGCTGCGCGAACTGCTGGAGGGCCTGCCGCATGCCGTCGCCGAGCTGCGCGAGGCGGTCGACGCGGTGGGCATGCCGGGCCTGGTGCGCGAACTCGACGCGCGGGTGCGGCAGAGCGCCAGGTCCGGTGACGTCGGCACCGAACTCGCGGACCGGGTCGGGCTGCTCGACCGGCCCGCGTTCGCCGGGTTCTTCGACGGGTCGGGGCAGCGCCCGTCGTTCTCGATGCCCGCGCTGGCCCGGTCGGTGCGGGTCCGGGTCGTGCTGCCCGAGCACGGCCACACCGAGGCGTCCCGGATACTCGTCCGGCTGCTCCTCGCCCAGTTCACCGCCGCGGTCGCCGCGCGCCGGGACCGCTCGCTGTTCGCCTGCATCGTGGTCGACGACGCCACTCACGCGCTGTCGGAGGGCACGTTGCGCGCGCTGCCGTCGCTGCGCGGCCTGAACGCGGGCGCGATGTTCGGGCTCAGCTCGCTGGACGCGCTGCCGGAGGGGCTGCGCGGCGCCGTGGTCGGCGCGGTGGGCTGCCGGATGGTGTTCGCCGGGGTCTCACCCCGCGACGGCCGGTTCTTCTCCGAGACGTGGGGCACCATGCGGGTGCAGACCCGCGACATCACCCGGACCCCCGACCAGTCCGGCGGGCTGCCCCGGCGGCTGAGCCGGGGCGTGCGGCGGCTGTTCACCGGCGAGGTCGTCACCACCGAGTCGGTGACCGTCCGCGAGGTGGAGCGGGAGCGCTGGAGCGCCGCCGACCTGGCCCAGCAGGTGCCCGTGGGACACGCGGTGGTGTCGTTGACGACCACCTCGGGAGAGCACGCGCCGCCGGTTCTGGTCGATCTGCGAGCCTGAGCGAGGGTTGAGGTACGGTGCGGGGGAATCCAGGGTGTCGGCGACCGGTCGGCAGATCTCCGTCTCTGAACGGCACCAGGTAGGCATGCCTCTCACGCTCGCGTCGCTCGCGCACCACACGTCCCTCAAGCTCACCGTGCTCGCCGCGGGCGGCCGGCTGGGCGCCGAGGTGCGCTGGGTGCACACCAGCGAGCTGGAGGACCCGGCGCCGTATCTGGAGGGCGGGGAACTGCTGCTCACCACCGGGCTGAAGCTGGACACGGCCGACCCCGCGGCGGTGGCCGGATACGTACGGCGGCTGGCGGCGGCGGGCGTGGTCGGGCTGGGCTTCGGCGTCGGGGTGGGGCACGACGAGGTGCCGCGGGCCCTGGTCGCGGCGGCGGACGAAGTGGGGCTGCCGCTGCTGGAAGTGCCGCGGGCGACCCCGTTCATCGCGATCAGCAAGGCAGTGTCGGCGGCGGTGGCCGCGGACCAGTACCAGGCGGTGACGGCCGGGTTCGAGGCGCAGCGCGAGCTGACCAGGGCCGCGCTGGCATCCGACGGCACCGGCGCCCTGCTGGCACGGCTGGCGGCGCACCTGAACGGCTGGGCGGCGCTGTACGACGCGTCCGGCGCGGTGCTGGCCGTGGCGCCGGAGTGGGCGGGCCGCAGGGCCGCGCGGTTGGGCGGCGAGATCGACCGGCTGCGGGCCGTCGCCGCGCCGGCGAGCGCGGCGGTGGCCGGGCCGGCCGGCAGCGAGGACCGGGTCGAGCTTCAGTCGCTGGGCACCGGGCGGCGCCCGCGCGGCTTCCTCGCGGTCGGCACCGAGGAGCGCCTCGACACCGCCGCGCGCTACGTGGTGCACGCGGCCGTCGCGCTGCTGACGCTCTCGCTGGAACAGTCCCGCGCCCTGGTCGCCGCGCAGGGCCGGCTCTCCGCGGCGCTGCTGCGGATGCTGCTGGCAGGCGAGGCGGCGCACGCCCGGGACACCGCGGGGCCGCTGTACGGCACGCTCCTGGACGCGCCGGTGCGGATGCTCATCGCCGAGTCGAGCGGCGCCTCCGCGGCCGCCGGGCCCGGGCCGGAGACGCCGGAGGTGCCGGACGCGCTGGCCCTGCTCGCGGAGCGCGCGGAGGCCGCGGCGGTCCGCGCCGCCGAGCCCCTGCTGGTCGTCTCCGAGGGCGAGCGGCTGATCGTGCTCGCCGCCGAGGGCGCCGCGGCGCTCACCGCGGCCACCGACCTGGCCGAGGCCGAGGACGGGCTCGCGGCCGGCCTGTCCGCGCCGCTGGACCCCGCCGACGCGCCCACCGCCCGCGGCCAGGCCGAGCGCGCCCTCGCGGTCGCCCGGCGGCGCGGGGTGAACCTGGTCGAGCACGGCGAGGTCGGCGTCGGCTCGGTCGTCCCGCTGCTCGCCGACGACGCGGTGCGGGCCTTCGCCGAGGGGCTGCTGCGGCCGTTGCGGGAGCACGACGCGACGTCGCGCGGGGACCTGGTGGCCTCGCTCGCCGCGTGGCTCGCCCACCACGGCCAGTGGGATGCCGCCGCCGCGGACCTCGGCGTGCACCGCCACACCTTGCGGTACCGGATGCGGCGGGTCGAGGAGATCCTCGGGCGCTCGCTGGACGACCCGGACGTCCGCATGGAGCTGTGGCTCGCCCTCAAAGCGGAAACGTAGCCACGGCGCCCTGACCCTAGGGGGTGCCCGGCCTCGTGGTCGCGGGGCCGGGCACCGCGGGTGGCCGGGCTCGCTGCGGCAGACGGTCCCCGACCGGCGGGCCGAGGCACCCCGGCGGATCGGGGGCCCTGGCCAAGTTGTAGCGGAGGGTGGCGGGCGTGCTCCGCCGTGGACAAGGGAGGGGCGCGACGGCGCCGACTACTTTGGTCGCGCATCCGACGAAAGGGCGGGAACACCGTGACCACCACAGGCGCAGCCCCGTACGCGTTCTGGCTTGCCGGCCGCCCGGCCCGCGGCGAGGAGACGTTCGACGTGACCAGCTCGTGGGACGGCGGCCTGGTCGGCCGGGTCAGCGTGCCGGACGAGGACCAGGTCGAGCAGGCCGTCGCGGCGGCGGCCGCGGTGACCGACGCGTTCGCGGCGACCCCCGCCCACGTACGGGCCGCGGCCCTGGACCACGTGGCGAAGCGGCTGGCGGAGCGGGCCGAGGAACTGGCCGCCTTGATCACCGCGGAGAACGGCAAGCCGCTGAAGTGGGCGCGCGGCGAGGTCGGCCGCGCGGTGTCGGTGTTCCGCTGGGCCGCGGAGGAGGCGCGCCGCTTCAACGGCGGCGAGGCGCAGCGGCTGGACACCGACCCGGGCGGCGTCGGCCGGCTCGCGCTGACCCGCCGGTTCCCGCGCGGCCCGGTGCTGGGCATCGCGCCGTTCAACTTCCCGCTGAACCTGGTCGCGCACAAGGTCGCCCCGGCGCTCGCGGTCGGCGCGCCCATCATCCTCAAGCCCGCACCGGCCACCCCGCTGTCGGCGCTGCTGCTCGGCGAACTGCTCGCCGAGACCGAGGGACTGCCCGAGGGCGCCTGGAGCGTGCTGCCGGTGCCGAACGACCGGATGCCCGAGCTGGTGCGCGACCCGCGGCTGCCGGTGATCTCGTTCACCGGCTCCGACACCGTCGGGTACCAGATCATGGACTCCGTGCCGCGCAAGCACGTCACGCTGGAACTGGGCGGGAACGCCGCGGCGGTCGTGCTCGCGGACTGGTCGAGCGAGCAGGACCTGGAGTGGGCGGCCACCCGGATCGCCACCTTCGCCAACTACCAGGCCGGCCAGTCCTGCATCTCGGTGCAGCGGGTCATCGCCGACGCGGCCGTGTACGACGCGCTCGCCGAGAAGGTCGTCGCCAAGGTGCGCGCCCAGGTCACCGGCGACCCCAACGACGCCGCCACCGATGTCGGCCCGCTGGTCAGCGAGGCCGCGGCCGAGCGCGTCGAGCAGTGGGTGGACGACGCCGTCGGCAAGGGCGCGAAGCTGCTCACCGGCGGCACCCGGGACGGGGCGACCTACGCGCCGACCGTCCTGGCGGACCTGCCGGGCGACGCGGTGCTGGCCACCGCGGAGGCGTTCGGGCCGGTGCTGTCACTGCACCGGGTCAACGGCGCCGAGGAGGCGTTCGCGGCCGTCAACGACTCCCGGTTCGGCCTGCAGACCGGCGTGTTCACCCATGACCTCCAGATCGCCTTCCGGGCCCACCGGGTCCTGGAGGTCGGCGGTGTGATCATCGGCGACGCGCCGTCCTACCGCGCCGACCAGATGCCGTACGGCGGGGTGAAGGACTCCGGGCACGGCCGCGAGGGCGTGAAGTACGCGATGGACGACTACACCTACGAGCGGGTGCTAGTGCTGACCGGGCTCGACCTGTAGGGCCCCGGGCGCCCACCGCGGTACGGCCGGGCCGTTGACACCACGTCAGCGGCCCGGCCGTCCTTCTGTGGCTGGTATGCCGGACATGGGGTAGTACGGACACGGAGCACCGGTTCGAAGCCGGCCTACCCGGAGGTGACACACACCGTGTCCGCACCCACCGCAACACGCAACGTCTCAGAACGCGAAGCCCGGCAGGTGGCCGAGGCCGCCCGCGAGCAGGACTGGCACAAGCCCAGCTTCGCCAAGGAGCTGTTCCTCGGCCGGTTCCGGCTCGACCTGATCCACCCGCACCCGCTGCCCGCGCCCGAGGCGGTGGCCAAGGGCGAGGCGTTCCTGGCGCAGCTCGGCGACTTCCTGCGCGCCGAGGTGGACAGCGCCCGGATCGAGCGCGACGCGCTGATCCCCGACGAGGTGGTGCGCGGCCTGAAGGAACTGGGCGCGTTCGGCATGAAGATCGACGAGTCCTACGGCGGTCTCGGCCTCACCCAGGTGTACTACAACAAGGCGTTGGCCATGGTCGGCTCGGTGAGCCCCGCGGTCGGCGCGCTGCTGTCGGCCCACCAGTCGATCGGCGTGCCGCAGCCGCTGAAGATGTTCGGCACCCAGGAACAGAAGGACGCGTTCCTGCCGCGCTGCGCCCGTACCGACATCAGCGCCTTCCTGCTCACCGAGCCGGACGTCGGCTCGGACCCGGCCCGGCTGGCCACCACCGCCGTGCCCGACGGCGACGACTACCTGCTCGACGGCGTCAAGCTGTGGACCACCAATGGGGTCGTCGCCGACCTGCTGGTGGTGATGGCCCGGGTGCCGCGCTCCGAGGGCCACCCGGGCGGCATCAGCGCCTTCGTGGTCGAGGCGGACTCCGAGGGCATCACCGTGGAGAACCGCAACGCCTTCATGGGGCTGCGCGGCATCGAGAACGGCGTCACCCGGCTCCACCAGGTCCGGGTGCCCGCGGCCAACCGGATCGGCCCCGAGGGCGCCGGCCTGAAGATCGCGCTGACCACCCTCAACACCGGCCGGCTCTCGCTGCCCGCGGCCTGTGTCGGTGCGGCCAAGTGGTGCCTGAAGGTGGCCCGTCAGTGGTCGGCGGCCCGCGAGCAGTGGGGCAAGCCGATCGCCGAGCACGAGGCGGTCGGCTCGAAGATCGCGTACATGGCAGCCACCACCTTCGCGCTGGAGGCCGTGGTCGACCTGTCCTCGCAGATGGCCGACGAGGATCGCAACGACATCCGGATCGAGGCCGCGCTCGCCAAGCTCTTCGGCTCCGAGGCGTCCTGGAAGATGGCCGACGAGCTGGTGCAGATCCGCGGCGGCCGCGGCTTCGAGACCGCCGACTCGCTCGCCGCCCGCGGCGAGCGCGCGATCCCCGCCGAGCAGATGCTCCGCGACCTGAGGATCAACCGGATCTTCGAGGGCTCCACTGAGATCATGCACTTGCTGATCGCCCGCGAAGCCGTCGACGCCCACCTGTCGGTCGCCGGCGACCTCATCGACCCCGACAGCACGCTCGCCGACAAGGCCAGGGCGGGCGCCAAGGCCGGCGGGTTCTACGCCCGCTGGCTGCCGAAGCTCGTCGCGGGCCCCGGCCAACTTCCCACCTCCTACGCCGAGTTCGGCGACCTCGCCGGGCATCTGCGGTACATCGAGCGCACCTCCCGCAAGCTCGCCCGCAGCACCTTCTACGCCATGTCCCGCTGGCAGGGCCGGATGGAGCTGAAGCAGAACTTCCTGGCCAGGATCGTGGACATCGGCGCCGAGCTGTTCGCGATGAGCGCGGTGTGCGTGCGCGCCGAGTACCTGGCCGCCGAGGGCGAGCACGGCCCGGCCGCCCGGGGCCTGGCCGACGCGTTCTGCCGCCAGTCCCGGGTCCGGGTGGAGGAGCTCTTCGCCCTCCTGTGGGCCAACACCGACGGCCCCGACCGGCACCTGGCCAAGGCCGTCCTCGACGGCAAGGTCGAGTGGCTGGAGGAGGGCATCGTGGACCCCGTCCGGGACGGCGCGTGGATCGCCGACGCGACCCCCGGGCCGTCCACGGCCGACAACGTACGGCGCCCGGTGCGCTGAACCCCCGCGGGTCGGCTCGCCCGCGTGGCGGGCCGGCCGCGGCGGGCGCCGGCGCGGGCCATGGACGTCAACCCGCCGCCCGCGCCCGCACCCCCCACCGGTTCCCACCGGCCCCCCGCGCGCCCGGCGCTCTCCACAGCCGCCGGGCGTACCCTGACCACCGCCCCGTGCGGACCGCCGCACCGGCCCGCGCACCGGGGCGCACACCGACCACCCGCCGTACACCGCCCGCCACCCGCCGCGACCCCGCCCGACCCGGGCCCGTGCGTGGACAAGGGGCCGGGCAGGACAGAATGACCCCATGACGGACGCTCTCGCAGACCCCCACTACCGCCCGCACGTCCCCGCCGGACCCGACGACGGGCCCCGGGACATCGTGATCCTCGGTTCGACCGGGTCGATCGGCACCCAGGCGATCGACGTGGTGCTGCGCAACCCCGACCGGTTCCGCGTGGTCGCGCTGTCGGCCGCGGGCGGGCGGGTCGCGCTGCTGGCCGAGCAGGCGCACCGGTTGGAGGTGCGCACCGTCGCCGTCGCCGACGAGAAGGCGGTGCCCGCGCTGCGCGAGGCGCTGGCCGAGCGGTACGGCAGCCGGCCGCTGCCGGAGATCCTCGCCGGGCCGCAGGCCGCCACCGAGCTCGCCGGCCTGGAGTGCCACTCCGTGCTCAACGGCATCACCGGCTCCATCGGCCTGCGTCCCACGCTCGCCGCGCTGGCCGCCGGCCGGGTGCTGATTCTCGCCAACAAGGAGTCGCTGATCGTCGGCGGCCCGCTGGTGAAGGCGCTCGCCAGGCCCGGCCAGGTGGTGCCGGTGGACTCCGAGCACTCCGCGCTCTTCCAGGCGCTGCTGGGCGGCAGCCGGGCCGAGGTCCGCAAGCTGGTGGTCACCGCCTCCGGCGGGCCGTTCCGCGGCCGCACCCGCGCCGAGTTGGCTGGCGTCACCGTCGAGCAGGCCATGGCCCACCCGACCTGGGACATGGGGCCGGTGGTGACGATCAACTCCGCGACCCTGGTCAACAAGGGCCTCGAGGTGATCGAGGCGCACCTGCTCTTCGACGTGCCGTTCGACCGGATCGAGGTCGTCGTCCACCCGCAGTCCTACATCCACTCGATGGTGGAGTTCGCCGACGGCTCCACCCTCGCGCAGGCCAGCCCGCCGGACATGCGGATGCCGATCGCGCTGGGCCTGGGCTGGCCGCACCGGGTGCCGGACGCCGCGCCGGGCGTCGACTGGACGAAAGCGGCCACCTGGGAGTTCTTCCCGCTCGACAACGACGCGTTCCCTTCCGTCGCACTGGCCCGACATGTCGGTAGCCTCGGAGGCACCGCGCCCGCGGTGTTCAACGCGGCCAACGAGGAATGCGTCGAAGCCTTCCGCACCGGCCGGCTGCCGTTCACCGGGATCGTGGACACCGTGGCCAGGGTCGTCGAGGAGCACGGCACGCCGGCGTCGGGAACTCGACTGACGGTCGAGGACGTCCTCGAAGCGGAGACCTGGGCGCGGGCCCGGGCCGGTGAACTGGCGCAAGCAACGGAGGCAGCAGGCGTATGACGGCTCTCATGACGGTCCTCGGCATAGTCGTCTTCGCCGTCGGTCTGATGATCTCCATCGCGTGGCACGAGTTGGGCCACCTGACCTGGGCCAAGATCTTCAAGATCCGCGTACCGCAGTACATGGTCGGCTTCGGCCCCACCTTGTGGTCGCGCAAGAAGGGCGACACCGAATACGGCTTCAAGGCGATCCCGCTGGGCGGCTACATCCGGATGATCGGCATGTTCCCGCCCGGTGAGGACGGCCGGATCACCGCCCGCTCCACCTCGCCGTGGCGCAGCATGATCGAGGACGCCAGGACCGCCGCGTACGAGGAGCTCCAACCGGGCGACGAGACGCGGATGTTCTACACGCGCAAGCCGTGGAAGCGCGTCATCGTCATGTTCGCCGGGCCGTTCATGAACCTCGTGCTCGCCGTCGCGCTGTTCCTCACCGTCTTCATGGGCTTCGGCATCAGCATGTCGACCACCGTGGTCGGCCAGGTCAGCGACTGCGTGATCTCGCAGGCCGACACCTCCCACCGCGACGCGAACAACCCGTGCCGCGCGTCCGACCCGGTGGCGCCGGCCAAGACCGCCGGGCTCAAGGCGGGCGACAAGTTCGTGGAGTTCAACGGCAAGCCGGTGAAGAACTGGTCGGAGCTGTCCGAGGACATCCGCAAGGGCGCGGGACCGGCCACCATCGTGGTGCTGCGGCACGGCCAGCGGGTCACCCTGCACCCGGACATCACCACCAACACGGTGGCCAAGACCGACAGCGACGGCAACCCGACCGACGGCAACCCGGTGAAGGCCGGCTTCCTCGGCTTCAGCCCGGCCAGCCACATCCAGCCGCTCGGCTTCGCCGACTCCGTCGACCACATGGGCGACATGGCCAAGCAGGGCGTCGACTCGCTGGTCTCGCTGCCCAAGCGCATCCCCGACCTGTGGAACGCGGCCTTCCACCACGCGCCGCGCAAGGCGGACTCGCCGATGGGCGTGGTCGGCGCGGCCCGGGTCGGCGGCGAGGTCTTCGCGATGAAGGCGCCCGCCATCGACCGGGTGGTGACGATGGTCATGCTCGTGGCCGGCTTCAACCTGTCGCTGTTCCTGTTCAACATGCTCCCGCTGCTGCCGCTGGACGGCGGCCACATCGCGGGCGCGCTGTGGGAGGCGATCCGGCGACACGCCGCCCGGGTCTTCCGCCGTCCCGACCCCGGACCGTTCGACGTGGCCAAGCTCATGCCGATCGCCTATGTCGTGGCCGGAATCTTCGTGTGCTTCACACTGCTGGTTCTGATCGCGGATGTGGTCAACCCGGTCAAACTGAGTTCGTAATGGCCCGAGCCGGGTGAGAGTCGTGGGCGGGGTGTCGTAATCTCGATGCTGGAGCCCGCCCACGACGGGACCTCGTTCCACACCTTGGGGATGCCACGCAGATGACCGCGATTTCGCTCGGTATGCCGGATGTTCCGACCAAACTCGCCGACCGCCGCAAAAGCCGTCAGATCCAGGTCGGGAGCGTCGCGGTGGGCGGCGACGCGCCGGTCTCCGTGCAGTCGATGACCACCACCCGCACTTCCGATATCGGCGCCACCCTCCAGCAGATCGCCGAGCTGACCGCGTCCGGCTGCCAGATCGTCCGGGTCGCCTGCCCCACCCAGGACGACGCCGACGCGCTCGCCACCATCGCCCGGAAGTCCCAGATCCCGGTCATCGCCGACATCCACTTCCAGCCGAAGTACGTCTTCGCGGCGATCGACGCGGGCTGCGCGGCGGTCCGGGTCAACCCCGGCAACATCAAGCAGTTCGACGACAAGGTCAAGGAGATCGCCAAGGCCGCCTCGGCGGCGGGCGTGCCGATCCGGATCGGCGTCAACGCCGGCTCGCTGGACCGCCGGCTGCTGGAGAAGTACGGCAAGGCCACCCCCGAGGCGCTGGTCGAGTCCGCGCTGTGGGAGGCGTCGCTCTTCGAGGAGCACGACTTCCGCGACATCAAGATCTCCGTGAAGCACAACGACCCGGTGGTCATGGTCAACGCCTACCGGCAGCTCGCGCAGCAGTGCGACTACCCCCTGCACCTCGGCGTCACCGAGGCGGGGCCGGCCTTCCAGGGCACCATCAAGTCCGCGGTCGCCTTCGGCGCGCTGCTCGCCGAGGGCATCGGCGACACCATCCGGGTCTCGCTGTCCGCGCCGCCCGCCGAGGAGGTCAAGGTCGGCATCCAGATCCTGGAGTCGCTGAACCTGCGCCAGCGCCGCCTGGAGATCGTCTCCTGCCCGTCCTGCGGCCGCGCCCAGGTCGACGTCTACAAGCTCGCCGACCAGGTCTCCGCCGGCCTGGACGGCATGGAGGTCCCGCTGCGGGTCGCCGTGATGGGCTGCGTCGTCAACGGCCCCGGCGAGGCCCGCGAGGCCGACCTCGGTGTCGCCTCCGGCAACGGCAAGGGGCAGATCTTCGTCAAGGGCGAGGTCATCAAGACCGTGCCCGAGTCGCAGATCGTCGAGACCCTGATCGAGGAGGCCATGAAGCTGGCCGAGCAGATGGAGGCGGCCGGTGCCGCGTCCGGTGAGCCGCAGGTGAGCGTCTCCTGACCGCACGTCTCCGGCCGGGTGCCGCGTTCGGGGCACCGAACGCGGCACCCGGCGCACCCGACCGCAGCCGCCCGCGGTGCCCGCTGACCTCGTCCGCCGAGGAGCGCGGACCGTACGGTCAGGCGCGCCCGTGCTGACCCAACCGACCGCCCGCGTCCTCGAACCGGGCGATCTCGACGCCGCCCTCGCGGTCCTGGACCGGGACCCGGTCGCCAACGCGTTCGTCACCTCGCGGGTCAACATCGCCGGCCTCGACCCCTGGCGGCTCGGCGGCGAGATGTGGGGCTGGTACTCCGCCGGCCGCCTCACCTCGCTCTGCTACGCGGGCGCCAACCTCGTGCCGATCTGCGCCACCCCCGAGGCCGTCAGCGCGTTCGCCGACCGCGCCCGCAGAGCCGGCCGCCGCTGCTCGTCGATCGTCGGCCCGGTCGACGCCACCGCCGACCTGTGGGCACGGCTCGAACCGTACTGGGGTCCCGCCCGCGAGGTGCGCGCCCGGCAGCCCCTGATGACCACCCGCGCGCTGCCCGCCGACGTGGCCCCCGACCCGCTCGTCCGCCGGGTGCAACGCAACGAGATGGAGGTGATCATGCCCGCCTGCGTGGCCATGTTCACCGAGGAGGTCGGCGTCTCGCCGATGGCCGGCGACGGTGGGCTGCTCTACCAGGCGCGGGTCGCCGAACTCGTCTCCGCGGGGCGGGCGTTCGCCCGGATCGAGGACGGCGAGGTGGTGTTCAAGGCCGAGATCGGCGCCGTCACCCGGCACACCTGCCAGATCCAGGGCGTCTGGGTCGCCCCCTCGCACCGCGGCCGCGGCCTGTCCGAGACCGGCATGGCCGCGGTCCTGCACTACGCCCTGCGCGACGTCGCCCCGGTCGCCAGCCTCTACGTCAACGACTTCAACACCCCCGCCCGCGCCGCCTACCACCGCGTCGGCTTCACGGAAGTCGGCGCCTTGATGTCCGTGTTGTTCTGAGCGTCGGAGCAGAGCTCGCACGGTGCCCGGGAAGAGGGGGCGGGCGGGAGGCGATAGGGTCGCGCGTCATGGAGAACGTGGTGGTCGGCCCGTGTGCGCTCAGCGAGCACGTGGACGAGGCGCTGGGCGTGCAGGCGGTGGCGTTCGGGCTCGGGCCGGAGGAGGTCGCGATCCGCCGGCAGATCGTGCTGCGCCACCTGGCGTGCACGGGTGCGCGGGCGCTGGCCGCACACAGCACATCCGACGGCCGGATGGTCGGCTTCGTCTACGGCCTGCCCAACGACCGCGCGCACTGGTGGTCGAGCGTGGTCCAGCCATACCTGCGCGCGCAGGGCAACGACGGCTGGCTCGACGACTCCTTCGTGATCACCGAACTGCATGTGCTGCCCGACTTCCAGTCCCGCGGCATCGGCCGCCGGCTGATCACCGAGATCACCGACACCGCCACCGAGCCGCGCAGCATCCTCTCCGCGATCGACGGCGAGAGCCCCGCCCGCCATCTGTACCGCGCGCTCGGCTACCGCGACCTGGCCCGCCCCGTGCACTTCCCCAGCGCGCCCCGCCCCTACGCCGTGATGGGCGCCCCGCTGCCGCTGTCGCGCCGCCCGGAATAACCGCTACGGCCCCCGCCCGCCCGCTGGATATCCTCGCCGGACCTTCGAGGAACACGGAGAACACGATGGTCCTGCGCATGTCCAGGCTGCTGCTCAAGACGTTGCGTGACGACCCGGCCGACGCGGAGACCACCAGCCACAAGCTGCTGGTCCGGGCCGGGTACGTACGCCGCTCGTCGGCGGGAGTGTGGAGCTGGCTGCCGCTGGGCAAGCGCGTGCTGGACAACGTGTCCCGGATCGTCCGCGAGGAGATGGACGCGATCGGCGGCCAGGAGGTGCTGCTGCCCGCGCTGCTGCCCCGCGAGACGTACGACGCCACCGGCCGCGCCGACGAGTACGGCGACCTGCTCTTCACGCTCACCGACCGCAAGGGGACCGACTACGTCCTCGGGCCCACCCACGAGGAGAGCTTCACCCTGCTGGTGAAGGACCAGGTCACCTCCTACCGCGACCTGCCGGTGATCGTCTACCAGATCCAGACCAAGTACCGCGACGAGGCCCGGCCCCGCTCCGGGGTGCTGCGCGGCCGCGAGTTCCAGATGAAGGACGCCTACTCCTTCGACCTCGCGCCGGAGGGGCTCGCCGAGGCGTACCGGCTGCACCGGGAGGCGTACACCCGGATCTTCCGCCGGCTCGGCCTGGACTTCCGGATCGTCTCCGCGGTGTCCGGGGCGATGGGCGGCTCGGCGTCCGAGGAGTTCCTGGCGCCCGCCGCGGCCGGCGAGGACACCTTCGCGGACTGCCCGGAGTGCGACTACGCCGCCAACACCGAAGCGGTCGTCTTCACCGCGCAGGTCCCCGCGGCGGCCGACCCCGGCCCGGTCGAGGAACTGGACACCCCCGGCACCGCCACCGTCGAGGCGCTGGCCGCCGCGGTGTCGGTGCCCGCCGCCGCGATCCTGAAGAACCTGCTGGTGAAGGTCGACGGCGAGATCACCGCGGTCGGCGTGCCCGGCGACCGCGAGGTGGACCTCGGCAAGCTCGCCGAGCACCTCGCCCCCGCCACCGTCGAGATCGTCACCGCCGAGGACTTCGCCGCCCGGCCCGACCTGGTACGCGGCTACGTCGGCCCGCAGGGCCTGAGCACGCTGGGCATCCGCTACCTCGCCGATCCCCGGGTCGCCGCCGGCACCGCCTGGGTCACCGGCGCCAACAAGCCCGGCCGGCACGCCGCCAACGTGGTATGCGGCCGTGACTTCACCGTCGACCGCCACCTCGATGTCGTCACCGTCGAGGCCGGCGACCCCTGCCCCCGCTGCGGCGCCGGGCTGCGGCTGGACCGCGCCATCGAGATCGGCCACATCTTCCAGCTCGGCCGCAAGTACGCCGACGTCTTCCGCCTCGACGTCCTCGGCCCCGACGGCAAGCCGGCCCGCGTCACCATGGGCTGCTACGGCATCGGGGTCTCCCGCGCCGTCGCCGCCCTCGCCGAGCAGACCGCCGACGCCCACGGGTTGTGCTGGCCCGCCGAGGTCGCCCCCGCCGACGTCCACGTGGTCGCCGCGGGCAAGGGGGGCGCGGCCGAGCTTGCCGCCCGCGCGGCCGACGAACTCGACGCCGCCGGGCTGCGGGTCCTCCTCGACGACCGCGACGGGGTATCGCCGGGGGCGAAGTTCACGGACGCCGAGTTGATCGGGGTGCCCCGTGTGCTCGTTGCCGGCCGCCGCGCGGCCGACGACGTCCTCGAACTCCGCGACCGCCGCACCGGCACCCGTGAGGACCTCCCCCTGACCGACGCGGTCGCCCGTCTCCGGGGTGCCTGACCCCCGGGGTCCGGTGTCCTGTCGGCTCAGGGACCACCCCCCGGTGGCGAGCCGGCCGCGCAGTTCCCCGCGCCCCTGGGTGATTGCCCCTTGCGGTCGGGCCTCCGCCATCCCTCCAGTGGGTGGCCTGGCGCTCAGCTCTCCCCCCGGCTTCGCCGGGAAATACCCCCTGCCCCTGGGCCGGTGACACTCTTTTCGCGGAAAAGCCGCGGAAATCCAGGGGCGCGGGGAACTGCGCGGGTAACCGGTCACCGGGTGGTACTCGGGAGCGGCGCGCGGCACGGCGCGGCGGGGAGCCGCGCGGGCGGCCACTGACCGGCCTGTGGCCGGGGACTGGCGTCGGCCAGGATGGCGTGTGGCCGAAGGGGCGCGGGGAACTGCGCGGGCAACGGGCCACCGGGTGGTACTCGGGAGCGGCGCGCGGCATGCCGTGGCGGGGAGCCGCGCGGGCGGCCACTGACCGGCCTGTGGCCGGGGACTGGCGTTGGCCAGGATGGCGTGTAGCCGAAGGGGCGCGGGGAACTGCGCGGGTAACCGGTCACCGGGTGGTACTCGGGAGCGGCGCGCGGCATGCCGCGGCGGGGAGCCGCGCGGGCGGCCACTGACCGGCCTGTGGCCGGGGACTGGCGTCGGCCAGGATGGCGTGTAGCCGAAGGGGCGCGGGGAACTGCGCGGCCTGCCACCGGCCGGCCTGTGGTCGGGGACTGGCGTCGGCCAGGATGGCGTGTAGCCGAAGGGGCGCGGGGAACTGCGCGGGCAACCGGTCACCGGGTGGCACCCGGGAGCGGCGCCCGGCACGCCTTGGCGGGGAGCCGTACCGTACGCGCGGCGCTCCGCGGCGGGGAGCTGAAACGCTACAACCAGGTCGCGAACTCCAGGAGCAGCTCGCCGTCTTCGCGGCCACCGACCGCCAACCCCCACACGCCCGCCTCGACCGCACGGAAGAACGCCCAGCCGCGGAGCCGTTCCGGGTCCACCTCGAGAGAATCCGCCAGCTTCGCCAGGCGCCGCCGGGCCGCCGCCCGGGAACCCGGCTGCGCGGCGAGCGTGGAGAGCCGGTCCCGTACCAGCCACGCCAGGTCGTACGCCCGCTCGCCGACGAGCGGCTTGGGGTCGATCGCCAGCCATGGCATGCGGTCCCCGGCCAGCACGTTCCCGTGGTGGTAGTCGCCGTGCAGCAGCACCGCCTCGGGGGCGGTGCCGACCAGGCTCTCCCAGCGGGCCAGCGCCTCGTCGATCAGCGGCCGCGCGTCCTCGGCGTACGGCTGCCCGCGCCGCTCTCGCAGCAGCGGCACCAGCGCGCCGGTGTACTCCTCGACCGTGGTGAACGGGTGCGCGTCGGCGGGTGCCACCCACAGCCGCTGGAGCACCCCGGCGGCTTCGAGCATCGCCTTCGGTTCGGCGAGCGAGCGCAGCGACACGTCGGCGTGCAGCCGCTCCAGCAGCATCGCGCCCTGCTCCGGATCGGCCCGCAGCAGGCGTACGGCGCCGCGCCCGCCCCAGTGCGCGAGCGCCGCGTGCTCCTGCGCGGTCTCCCGGTTGACCATGCCGACCTTGAGCACCGCCGGCGTGCCGTCGTCCGTGCGGACCAGCACGATCATGCTGATCTGGCCGCCCGCGGCGAAGACCCGCTCCGCGGTGAGCCCCCACCGGTCGAGGTAGCCGGCGACGGTCTCCGGCAGCCGGGCCAGCCACGCGCGACCGGCCTCGCCCTCCCAGGCGGTGACGGTGCGGGTGAGCCGCTCGGGCGGTTCGAGGGCCAGGTCCGCCGACCGGTCGCCCTCGCCGCCGCCCTCGTGCGCCGCTGCGCTCATCGTGTCGCGTTCCCTCCGTCGTACGCCCCCTGCGGCCCGCCGGTCAGCGCTCCTCGGTCAACCCCGGGAAGGCTACGCCGCCGCCGGTCCAGCGCACGGCACGCACCGCCGCCTCGCGCAGCGCGCCCGCCGCGTCCTGCCGTATCCCGCCTATCGCCGCCGCCACCAGGTCGCCGTAGGCGCCCGCGACGTGCTCCTCCAGGTACCCAGCCAGCCGCAGCGCGTCGGCGGACCCGGTCACCGCGAAGGGGAGCCGGTAGCCGGCGGCAGCGGCCACCGGGACCGCGCCCAGGTCCGCCACGGTGCGGGCCATCGAGTCCCGGCGGGCGCGGTGCGCGTCGTACGCCTGCCGCGCCTCGGCCTTGCGGGAGTCGGCCACCTTGCCGCCGACCACGCTGTAGCCGTAGACGGCCGCGTGTTCTGCCGCGAGGGCGGCCTGCGCGGCGTCGACGATCGTGCTCACCGTGCGCTCACTTTCCGGCCGGGCGGCCGAGCAGGACGACATGGCCCGCGCCTGCCGCGGCCACCGAGGCGAGCAGCCGGGCGAGGGCGCCCGGCGCGTCGAGCAGTGTGGCGGACCGGCGGTCGGCGAGCGCGCGCTCGGCGGCGGCGAGCGCGGCCAGGGCCTTGTCGGCGGTGGCGGGCACGGCGGACGCCGAGCCCGTGGAGGTGGGAGTCGCCGGAGACCCCGTGCTGCTGTTGTTGCCGTTGCCGTTGCCGTTGCCGTTGCCGTTGCCGGACGCCGGAGACGACCGGGCGGCGGGGGCCCGGCCGCCGAAGGCCCGCACATGCGCGGCGGTGTCCGCCCGCAGCGGTGCCAGCCGCGCGGCCAGCGTCGGGTACGCCGCGATCACCGCGTCGTACCGCGCGACCAGTGCGGTGCTGTCCCGGGCCTCGCGTGCCTGCCGCGCCGCGTCCGGCGCGTCGTCGGCCCGCACGGCGGTGGAGGCACTGCCCCGGCCGCCGGAGCACCCCGCCACCACACCGACGGTTGCCATGGCCACGGCGCTACGCCGGGTCAGCTTCGGGATCATGACAGGGAGTGTAGGGGTGACGCGGCGGCATCCGGGCGGCCGCCCCGCAGCGCGTTCGGGGGGTGGTCGAACTCGGGTAAAGTGCGGTCCAACACGCGACCTTCCATGACAACAGCAGACGCGGCCGAGGAGTCACCCGGATGAGCACCACCCACAGCGAGAGGCTGCGCGCACTGCTTGAGCCGCTGGTCGGCGAGGCGGGACTGGAGCTGGAAGAGGTCACGGTGTCGGCGGCGGGCAAGCGCCGGCAGCTGATGGTCGTCGTGGACGCGGAGGACGGCGTGCAGCTCGACGCCGTGGCCGAGCTGAGCCGCGCGATGTCGCAGGCCCTCGACGCGTCCGACGCCATGGGCGAGACCGAGTACGTCCTCGAGGTGAGCTCACCCGGCACCGATCGTCCGCTGACCGAGCCGCGGCACTTCCGCCGCAACGCCGGCCGCCTGGTCAAGCTCCAGCTCAAGGAGCGCGGAGAGCTGATCGCGCGGATCATGGCGGTGGACGACGAGGGCCTCGACCTGGAGGTCCCGGGCGTCAAGGGCCGCAAGCCCAAGCCGGCCCGGGCGGACTTCGGCGAGATCGCCAGGGCGCGGGTCGAGGTCGAGTTCAACCGCAAGAGCGGCGGCGCCGACGACAGCGCCGACGACGAGGTGGACGACGAGACGGACGGCGGCGACGAGACCGTCGAAGACGAAGACGACGAGAGCACTGAGGAGGCGTAGCCGTGGACATCGACATGAAGGCCCTGCGGGGCTTGGTGACCGAACGGCAGATCTCGTTCGACCTGCTGGTCGAGGCGATCGAGTCGGCACTCCTCATCGCGTACCACCGCGAGCCGGGCAGCCACCGCCGGGCCCGGGTCGAGCTGGACCGGACCAGCGGTCAGATCACCGTATGGGCGACCGAGGACCAGGAGGAGGCGGGGGAGGGCGCCGAGCCGCGCGAGTTCGACGACACCCCCAGCGGCTTCGGCCGGATCGCCGCCTCCACCGCCAAGCAGGTGATCCTGCAGCGGCTGCGCGACGCGGAGGACGACGTCACCTTCGGGGAGTACGCCGGCCGGGAGGGCGACATCGTCACCGGCGTCGTCCAGCAGGGCAAGGACCCCAAGAACGTGCTGGTCGACATCGGCAAGCTGGAGGCGATCCTGCCGGTGCAGGAGCAGGTCCCCGGCGAGGACTACGCCCACGGCACCCGGCTGCGCGCCTACGTGGTGCGCGTCGCCAAGGGCACCCGCGGCCCCTCCGTGACCCTCTCGCGCACCCACCCGAACCTGGTGAAGAAGCTCTTCGCCCTGGAGGTGCCCGAGATCGCCGACAACTCGGTGCTGATCGAGGCGATCGCCCGCGAGGCCGGGCACCGTACGAAGATCGCGGTGCGCTCCACCCGCTCCGGGCTGAACGCCAAGGGCGCGTGCATCGGCCCGATGGGCGCCCGGGTGCGCGCGGTGATGGCCGAGTTGCACGGTGAGAAGATCGACATCGTGGACTGGTCGGACGACCCCGCGGACATGGTGGCGAACGCGCTCTCGCCGGCCCGGGTCTCCCACGTCGAGGTGGTGGATGCCGCCGCCCGGTCCGCCCGGGTGACCGTGCCCGACTACCAGCTCTCGCTGGCGATCGGCAAGGAGGGCCAGAACGCCCGGCTCGCCGCGCGGCTGACCGGGTGGCGGATCGACATCAGGCCGGACACCGAGCAGCAGGACTGAGCCGGCGGCCTCCGCCGGACCGGCGAGGCTGTGAGTTCCGGACGAACAAGCGTCCGTTGACCCACTCGAAGGAGTGAGGTTGGCGCGGGGAGGTAGACTAAAGGGTGTCTGGTCGGACGCTGACGTCAGCATGCCCGGAGCGAACGTGCATCGGCTGCCGTCAACGCGCGGCCAAGAGCGATCTGCTGCGTGTGGCGGTGAGCGGGGGCGCGTGCGTTCCCGATCTTCGCGGTACGCTGCCCGGTCGGGGTGCGTATCTGCATCCTGCCCTTGCCTGCCTCGACCTGGCGGTCCGCCGTCGGGCGTTCGCCCGGGCCTTCAAAGGACCGGTCGCGCCGGACACCGCGGAGTTGCGCCGGTGCGTCGAGCAGGCAGCCCCGTAGGAACCGGTAGAACCCGTAAGAAGCAGAACGGCACGGATGCACCGTGCGGTCAGGTACCTCGCGAGATGGAAGTAGGTCGAGATTGCGATGAGCACTCGATGAGTACGCGATGAGTACGCCCATGAAGTAGCGACGGTCCGGCGGACGATCACCCCGGACCTAAAAGGAGCGAAGTGGCTAAGGTCCGGGTATACGAACTCGCCAAGGAGATGGGAGTCGAGAGCAAGGTCGTCATGGCCAAGCTCCAGGAACTCGGCGAATTCGTCCGTTCGGCGTCCTCGACGATCGAGGCGCCGGTTGTCCGCAAACTGACTGACGCTTTCCAGGGACCCGGCGGCGGTAGCGCCGGCAAGTCCGCTGCGAAGCCGTCCGCGCCGCGCAAGACGGCGCCCTCCCCGGCGGCAGGCCGCCCGGGAGGCACCCCCAAGCCGGTCGGCCCCACCCCGGGTACGCCGGCCCGTCCGGCTGCCCCGGCGGCGCCCAAGCCGGCCGGCGGTCCGGTGACCCCGGCCGCCCCGAGCGGTGGCGCCACGCCGCCGTCCGGTTCCGGCCCGCGCCCCGGCCCCAAGCCGGCCCCGGCGCCCAAGCCCGCGCCGGCCGCACCCGTGCCCGCCGCGGAGTTCCAGGCACCCCCGTCCGCGCCCACGACCCCGGCCGCAGGTCAGGGTCAGGGCCAGGGTCAGGCAGCCCAGGGCCAGCGTCCCGGTGGCGCCGCGCCCGGTCCGCGCCCGGCCCGTCCGGCTCCGGCCGGCGGTCAGCGCGACGCCGGTCAGCGTGACGGCGGCCGCCCCGGCGGCAACCGCCCCGCGTCCGGGCAGGGCGGCCAGGGCGGTGCCCGTCCCGGCGCTCCGCGCCCGGCCGGTCCGCGTCCCGGCAACAACCCGTTCACGTCCGGCTCCACCGGCATGCCGCGCCCCGGTGGCGCGTCGCGTCCCGGCGGCGGCCAGGGCGGTGCCCCGCGTCCCGCGGGTCCCGGCGGCGGCGCCCCGCGCCCCGGCGGCACCCCGCGTCCCGGTGGCGGTCAGGGCGGCCCCGGCGGCTCCCGTCCGTCCCCGGGCGGCATGCCCCGCCCGCAGTCCTCGGGCCCGCGCCCGAACCCGGGCATGATGCCGCAGCGTCCCGCGCCCTCCACGGGCGGCCGTCCCGGCGGTCCCGGTGGGCGTCCCGGCGGCGGCCCCGGTGGCCGTTCCGGCGGTCCCGGTGGGCGTCCCGGTGGCGGCGGCGGCTTCGCCGGCCGTCCGGCCGGTCCCGGTGGCGGCGGTCGTCCCGGTGGCGGCGGTGGCGGCTTCGGCGGTCCCCGTCCCGGTGGCGGTGCCCCCGGCGGCGGTGGCGGCTTCGGTCCGCGCCCCGGCGGCTTCGGCGGACGTCCGGGCGGCCCGGGTGGCCGTGGCGGAACGCAGGGCGCCTTCGGTCGCGGCCCCGGTGGCCGTCCGGCCCGAGGCCGTAAGAGCAAGCGTCAGCGGCGCCAGGAGTACGAGGCCATGCAGGCCCCGTCCGTGGGCGGCGTGCTGCTGCCCCGCGGCAACGGCCAGACCGTGCGCCTGTCGCGCGGTGCCTCGCTCACCGACTTCGCCGAGAAGATCAACGCCAACCCGGCGTCGCTCGTCCAGGTGATGTTGAACCTCGGCGAGATGGTCACCGCCACCCAGTCGGTGTCCGACTCCACCCTGGAGCTGCTCGCCGGCGAGATGAACTACGTGCTGGAGATCGTCAGCCCGGAGGAGGAGGACCGCGAGCTGCTCGAGTCGTTCTCCATCGAGTTCGGTGAGGACGAGGGCGGCGAGGACGCCCTGGTCTCCCGTCCGCCGGTGGTGACCGTCATGGGTCACGTCGACCACGGTAAGACCCGCCTGCTCGACGCGATCCGCAAGACCAACGTGGTCGCGGGCGAGGCCGGTGGCATCACCCAGCACATCGGTGCCTACCAGGTCGCCACCGAGGTCAACGGCGAAGAGCGCGCGATCACCTTCATCGACACCCCTGGTCACGAGGCGTTCACCGCCATGCGTGCCCGTGGTGCGAAGTCCACCGACATCGCGATCCTCGTGGTCGCGGCGAACGACGGTGTGATGCCGCAGACGATCGAGGCGCTCAACCACGCCAAGGCCGCGGACGTACCGATCGTGGTCGCGGTCAACAAGATCGACGTCGAGGGCGCCGACCCGACGAAGGTGCGCGGTCAGCTCACCGAGTTCGGCCTGGTCGCCGAGGAGTACGGCGGCGACACCATGTTCGTCGACATCTCCGCCAAGCAGGGCCTGCACATCGACAGCCTGCTGGAGGCCGTGGTCCTGACCGCGGACGCCTCGCTCGACCTGCGGGCCAACCCGAAGCAGGACGCGCAGGGCATCGCGATCGAGGCCCACCTTGACCGCGGCCGCGGCGCCGTGGCGACCGTCCTGGTCCAGCGCGGCACCCTGCGGGTCGGCGACACCATGGTGGTCGGCGACGCGTACGGCCGGGTCCGGGCCCTGCTCGACGACAGCGGTGCCAGCGTGGAGGAGGCGGCTCCGTCGACTCCGGTGCTGGTGCTCGGTCTGACCAACGTGCCCGGCGCGGGCGACAACTTCCTCGTCGTCGACGAGGACCGCACCGCCCGGCAGATCGCCGAGAAGCGTGCCGCCCGCGAGCGGAACGCGGCGTTCGCCCGCAAGGGCCGCAGGTTCTCGCTGGAGAACCTGGACGAGGCGCTCAAGGCCGGTGAGGTGCAGGAACTCAACCTCATCATCAAGGGCGACGCGTCCGGTTCGGTCGAGGCGCTGGAATCGGCACTGCTCCAGCTCGACGTCGGCGAGGAGGTCGACATCCGCGTGCTGCACCGTGGCGTGGGTGCGGTCACCGAGTCCGACATCAACCTGGCGACCGGCTCCGACGCCATCGTCATCGGCTTCAACGTGCGCGCCGCCGGGCGTGCCACCCAGATGGCCGAACGCGAAGGCGTCGACGTCCGCTACTACTCGGTGATCTACCAGGCCATCGAGGAGATCGAGGCGGCGCTCAAGGGCATGCTCAAGCCCGAGTACGAGGAGGTGGAGCTCGGCACCGCCGAGATCCGCGAGGTCTTCCGCTCCTCCAAGCTCGGCAACATCGCCGGTGTGCTGGTGCGCTCCGGCGAGGTCCGGCGCAACACCAAGGCCCGCCTGCTGCGCGACGGCAAGGTCATCGCGGAGAACCTCAACATCGAGGGCCTGCGCCGCTTCAAGGACGACGTCACCGAGATTCGTGAGGGTTACGAGGGCGGTATCAACCTCGGCAACTACAACGACATCAAGATCGACGACGTCATCGCCACCTACGAGATGCGGGAGAAGCCGCGCGGCTGATCCCACGGCTCGCCGACGGCGGGCAGCACCACCGGTCCGGGGCCGGTCGACGGCAGAAAAGCCGTCGATCGGCCCCGGCCGTCGCCTGTACCGTTCACAGTCATGTATGTAGGAACGCTCCGCTTCGACCTGCTGCTCGGTGACGTACGGTCGCTGAAGGAGAAGAGGTCCGTCATCCGCCCGATCGTCGCCGAGCTGCACCGCAAGTTCGCGGTGAGCGTGGCCGAGACCGGCGACCAGGACCTCTACCGCAGGGCCGAGATAGGGATCGCGACGGTGTCCGGCGACCTCGGGCACGTCAAGGACGTACTCGACCGGTGCGAGCGCTGGATGGTCGCCCGCCCGGAGGTGGATCTGCTGTCGACACGGCAGCGTATCCACGGCGGCGACGACGACTGACCGGACGACGGACCGAACCAACCGAGTGAAGAGAGAAGAACACGATGACCGACACCGCGCGGGCGCGAAAGCTGGCGGACCGCATCCGGGTCGTGGTCGCGGAGACCCTTCAGCGGCGGATCAAGGACCCGCGGCTGGGGTATGTGACGATCACCGACACCCGGGTCACCGGTGACCTGCGGGAGGCGACGGTCTTCTACACGGTCTACGGGGACGACGAGGAGCGCGCCGCCTCCGCCGCCGCCCTGGAGAGCGCCAAGGGCGTGCTGCGCTCCGAGGTCGGCCGGCAGACCGGGGTGCGGTTCACCCCGAGCCTGGCGTTCGTCGCCGACGCGCTGCCCGACAACGCCCGCACCATCGACGACCTGCTGGCCAAGGCCCGCGCGGCCGACGAAGAGGTGCGCAAGACCGCCACCGACGCCCAGTACGCCGGCGAGGCGGACCCGTACCGCAAGCCGGCCGAGGACGACGACCTCGACGACGAGGCCGGCACCGAGGGCGCGGAAGCCGCCTCGGACGACGACGGCCCGGCCGCCGCGGCCGGCGACGAGGACGGTCGCACCCAGGCATGAGTCCCAGGAAGGAAGGCCCGTCGGGCTTGGTCGTCGTCGACAAGCCCGGCGGGCTCACCTCGCACGGCGTGGTGTCCCGGATGCGCCGGCTGGCCGGCACCCGGCGAGTCGGCCACGCGGGCACCCTCGACCCGATGGCGACCGGTGTGCTGGTGATCGGCGTGGAGCGCGCCACCCGGCTGCTCGGCCACCTCGCGCTCACCGAGAAGGAGTACGCCGCCACCATCCGGCTCGGCCAGTCCACGGTCACCGACGACGCCGAGGGCGACGTCACCTCCGAGGCGTCCGCCGCCGACGTGACCCGGGCCGCCGTGGACGCGGGGGTCGCCGCGCTCACCGGGGCGATCCTCCAGGTGCCGTCCAAGGTCAGCGCCATCAAGGTCAACGGGGTGCGGTCCTACACCCGGGTGCGCGAGGGCGAGGAGTTCGAGCTGGCCGCCCGGCCGGTGACGGTCAGCGCCTTCACCGTGCGGGAGATGCGGGTGCCCGACGGCGCGCCCGGCCTGCTGGACCTCGACGTCACCGTGACCTGTTCCTCCGGCACGTACATCCGCGCGCTCGCCCGCGACCTGGGCGCCGGCCTCGGTGTCGGCGGCCACCTCACGGCGCTGCGCCGCACCCGGGTCGGGCCGTACGACCTGACGGGGGCGCGCACGCTGGAGCAGCTGGAGGAGTCCTTCGAGGTGCTGCCGATCGAGCGGGCCGCGGCTGCCGCCTTCCCCCGCTGGGACGTCGACGCCGACCAGGCCCGGCTGCTCGGCAACGGGGTCAGGATCGGTACTCCGGCGCTCGGCGCGGGCACCCACGCGGCCTTCGGGCCCGACGGCCGCTTCCTCGCGCTGGTCGAGGAGCAGCAGGGCCACGCGAAGATCGTGGCGGGCTTCGCGCAGTAGCCGGCAGGGTGCGGGCGGGTACGGGAACGCCTTCCCGTACACCGGCCCTGCCGGGCGCGGGGAGGTCCCGCCGTACACCGGCCCTGACGCGTGCGGGAGGTCCCGCCGTACGTCTACGCCTGCCCTGCCGTGCGACGGGACCGCCTGTCCCCTTGGCGGCCCCGCCCCACGACCCCCTCCAACCCCCCTGAGCTGTCCTTGTCCACCCGAGCCCCCGAAATCACCCGGATGGCCGGGCGCTCGGAGTGAACGGAGGGTCGCACGGGGGGCGCGTTCTTCCGGCGATCTTGGCGCCGGATCTTCCGCCACCTACCGTCGATAGCGGGACGAAACGGGGCGCAGGGGGGCGCGGGCGGAGTGGGGGAGAGCCGGTCATGGCAGCGGTGCGCAGTGGTGGCAGGACCCGGGCGTGGGCCGGGTGGGCCGGGCATGCCGGCGAACAGGCCGGCGGACGAACCGGCGCGCAGGACGGCGCGGGCGGCGCCGGCGGTGGCGCGGGCGCGCTGATCCGGGTCTGCGACCTGGCCGGACGGCCGCGCGGCACCGGCTTCCTCGCCGACCGCGACGGCACGCTGATCACCAGCCACGAGGCGGTCGACGGCCTCGCGCGACTGGTGCTGCACGCCCCCGGCGAGCAGGTGTGCCTGGTCGAGGCCGAGGCGGTCACCCCGCTGCCCGGGTGCGGGCTCGCGCTGGTCGCCACCGAGGGCCTCGACGTACGCCCCCTGCCGATCGCGCCCGCGGGTCCCGGGCACCCCGAGCGGCGGGCCGTGCTGCGGCTGCCGCAGGCCGCCGCGGCGACCGTGCTGGGCACCACCGCGGTCACATACACCGCGACCGACCGCTTCCATCTGATCGAGGGCGTCTACGAGTTGGCGCTCGACGGCGCCGACCTGGCCGAGGCGGGCCCGCAGGCGTCCGGCACCCCGGTGGTCGACGCGGCGACCGGCGCCGTCCTCGCGGTGGTGGTGACCGCCCTGCACGCCGGGCACCGCGCCGGCGGCTTCGCGGTGCCGCTGCACGCCGCGTCTTCGCCCCCTCCGCTGGCCGAACTGGTCGCCCGGGCCGCCGCGACCGTGCCGGCGTACGGCCCGCACCTGAACCTCGCGGGCGCCCTGCACCTGGCCGCCACCAGTGTCGGCTCGGCCGGCAGCGCCCCGGAACCCTGGCGCGACCCGGTGGCCAGACCCCGGATCGCCGCCGCGCTCGACGACTTCCTCGGCCGCCGCGGCGAGGCCGCGCCGCTCGCCCTCGGCCTGGTCGGCGAGCCCGGCACCGGCCGCAGCACCGAACTCGCCGCGCTGGCCGCCCGCCGCCACGAAGCCGCCCACCCGGCCCCGACGGTCTGGCTGCGCGGCGCGGAGCTGCGCCCGGGCGACGGCAGCGTCAAGGACGCCGTGGAACGCGCGTTGCGCACCGCAGCCCGGGTGGTCAGCGCGGCCGGCCACGCCCCCGGCGAGCCGCAGCACCCCCCGCTCGCGTACGGCATGGCCGATCCCACCGAGGACGTCGCCGTCCTCGCCCGCACCGCCGGCCGCCCCCTGGTCGTCCTGCTCGACGCACCCGAGGAGATGCCGCCCGTCCTCGCCCACGAACTCGCCGGGTGGGCCGCCGCCACCGCCGGCTGGCTGCGGACCAGCCGGGCCAGGCTGGTCGTGGCGTGCCGACCCGAGTTCTGGGAACAGGCCGGCGCGATGCTGCCGGCCGAGCTGCTGTACGTGCCGGGGGCGCGCGGGGGCGAGGGCGCGGAAGCCGAACCCGGCGCGCCCGTACTGCCGTTGCCGCCCTGCGTGCGGCTGGGGGACCTGGCGGGGACGGAGGCGGCCGAGGCCCGCGAGCGGCACGGCCTGCCCGACGCCGCCCTGCGCCCCCGGGACGCCGGGCACCCGCTCACGCTGCGGCTGCTGTCCCAGGTGCGGGCCGCGCTCGGCGAACTCGCCGAGGAGGGGCCGGCGCCGAGCCGCGCGGAGGTGTTCGCCGCGTACCTGGACGCGGCGTGCCTGCGGATCGCGGTGCGGCTGGGCGCCGCGACACCGACCTCGCCGCCGGTACGCGGCCGGGGGCTGCGCCGGCTGGCCGCCCGGGTGGCCGGGCAGGCCCACGAAGCGGCCCGGCGCTGCCTGGGCCCGGGGCAGGGGGAGCTGGACCGGGAGGCGTTCGAGGAACTGTTCCCGTGGCGTACGGGGTGGGCGTCCGCGGTGCTCGCCGAGGGCCTGCTGGTGCCGGCCGGGGCGGGATACCGCTTCGCACACGAGGAGTTCGGCGACTGGGTCCAGTCCCTCCACCTGGACCTGGCGACGGCCCTGAACGCCCTGGTGCACCGCTGGTCGCCGTCCGCCGGGCACCCCGTGCCGCCGCTCGTGCCGGGGGACGCGCCCGTGCGGCTCCCGTCGCGGGCGGGTGGGCGGTCCGCCGGGGCCGGCGGCGGCTCGGGGGCCGGCGTTGGGGTGTACGGCGGGGCGTACGGCCGGTCGGTGCCGGTGCCGCCGGTGCCGCCCGCGCCGCCGGTCGGCCCCTCCGGCCGCCCCCGCTCGCTGCCCGTGCCGAGGCACCGGGCCGGGCCGGTGGTGGGCGCGCTGCTGCTCGCCTCTCCGGAGTCGCGCGCGGCGCATCTCGGGGCGCTGGTCGAGGTGCTGGACGACGGGCGGCCCGGGTGGGCGGGACCGGCTCACCCGCCGGTGCGGCCGGTGGGCCCGCCGACCGCGGCCGCGACTGCGGCCTGGGGTCGCCATCCGGCCGGACCGGAGCCGGGAGGCACGGACCTGGACGCGGACACGGTGCCCAACGTGCGGGGCCGGGCGCTCGTCCCCGCGCGGGTGGCGGAGCCGGCGCCGGGGGAGCCCTGGGGGGCCGGGCGGGCGTCGCTGGTGCCCGCGGTGGCGCCCGGCGCGGACCGGCGCCGGACCGAGGCCCAGTGGTGGGCCGCGCACCTGCTGCGGGAGGCGCTGCTGCGGGTGGAGGACGCCGGGCCCCTGCTGCCCGTACTGCGCGCGCTGGCCGGGCGGATCGTGGTGCGCTCGATCGCGGCCGGCGGTTTCGTCCCCGAACGCCTGGGCGCTCTGGGCGAGTTCGGGCCGTGGTTCTGGCGGGCGGTGCCGCTGGCGGAGCCGGACCGGCTGGAACTGCTGAGGGTGCTGCTCCCGGCGGACGGGCCGCCCGGCGCCGGGCGGGAGGACCGCTTCCTGGGCGTGGTGTCGGATCTGGTGCGCGAGCAGGGCGGGCAGGCGGTGCCCGAGGTGTGCGGGTGGTTCGACGACGACCGGCCGCTCCAGGCGGCGCACCCGTTCGCGGTCGGCGGGCGCCTCACCGTCGCCTCCGCCGCGCAGGCGCTCCTGCACACCCACAGCCGCCGCGCCCCCGACGCGCTGACCGAGGCGCTGGTGGACGCCGGGCACCCCGGCGCCGACGCGGTGCTCGTCGCGCTCGCCGAGGACCATCCGGGAGCGATCTGCCGGGCCGTCGACCGCTGGGCGCACGACCCGCGCCCGGACCGCCGGGTCGCCGCTGCCACGTACGGCGCCCGGGTCGCGCGCTTCGCCCGCGGGCCCGCCGATCGCGAACTGCTCCGGTACGCGGCGCTCGCGCTGCTCGCCCGGGCCGACGAAACCGGTCTGCACGGCGCGGCGTTGGGAGTGCTGGTCCGCGACCCCGCGACCCGGGTGCGCTATCTGCCGGCGGCGCTGCGCGGGTTCGCCGCGGGCGATCCGGGCCTCGCGCCCGACGCGCTGGTCGAAGCGATGGACACGCACCCCGAGATGGTGCTCGACGCGTTTCGGACGAGGTTGCGCGCCGCGGGCGGTGACGGGGGCGAGAGCGAGAGCGAGAGCGAGGGCGCGTGCGAGGGCGTCGGGGAGGGTTCGGCGGGCGCCGAGGCCGGGCGTCGTACGGCGTTGCGGGCGGCCGAGGTGCTGGCCGCGCTCGCCGCCGTCAGGGAACCAGTGCTCGCGCGCAGGGCCGCCGTCCTCGTCCAGGACCACCTCCAGCAGCACCCGGAGGCCGCGCCCGACGTCGCCCGCTACCTCGACCTGCGGCTCGAACACGGCCCCGGCGCAAGGCCGTTGCTGCGCACCCTCACCGCCGCCCTGCTGCGCGACCACCCCGCACCGATCAGGTCGGCCCTGCTGCCGGTCTTCGCCACCCCCGGCACCCACCTGTCCCAGCCGCTGCGCCACGAACTGCTCGACGCCGCCCTGGAGACCGAGCGCGACCCCGACGTGCTCGCCGCGCTCCTCTCCGCCGCGGCCCTCGCCGCCCCCACGCAACACCCCCTGCTCACCCGCGACCTCGTCCACCGCCTCGCCCTGCTGCTCACCCGCACCCCCCAGGGCGCCGCCCGCTTCGACCGCACCGTGGTCGCCCTCGCCGCCGAGCACCCCTCCTTCGCCCACCTGCTGCGCACCTGGCTGACCGACACCACCTGGGACACCCTGCTGGGCCCGAGCGCCCGCCATGACCTCCTCGTCGCCTCCTGAGCCCGCCCGGCCACCGCGTCCACCGTTGCCCTCGCGCGCCCAACTACCCGCGCCGGCCGCCGGGTTCTCCGTCCCGACGGTGGGGATGGCCGGAACGGATCGGTCGGAGGGCTCCGGAGGCGACACGTCGGCGACGGCGGAAGGTCTGGGCGGTGAAGAAGCGTTGCCCTTACGGGTAGGGGCCGTTGAGGGCGGTCGCGCGACCCGCGACCGGTTCCCGGAGCAACCCCCCAGGGGGTGGCGGCCGCCGGAAGGAGCTGGCAATGGGCATGGGGATCGAGGGGATTGACGGGAACGACGGGATCGACGCCATGGCGCTGGCGGTGGCGCCGCTGGACAGCGCCGTGGCCGCCGATCCGTCCGTGGCCGGGGCGAAGGCGGCGAACCTCGCGCGGGCGGCCGCCGCGGGCCTGCCGGTGCTGCCCGGCTTCGTCCTGGTCGCCGCCGACCGGGCGCCGGGTGCCCCGGCGGGGACCGACGCGCTGCGGGCGGCCTGGGAACTGCTGGTGGCGGGCGAGGCGAGCGGGGACCGTACGGGCGGCCCGGGTGGCCCGGGCGGTGCGCGCCGCACGGGCAGCGCCGGCCGCGCAGCCATCGACACGGCGCCCACGGCGGGCGGCGGCGGCCCGGGACCTCACGACCCGGCCGCGCTGGTGGTCCGCTCCTCCTCCGCGCACGAGGACACCGAGGACTCCTCGATGGCGGGCCGGTTCGACTCGGTGCTCGACGTACGCGGCTGGGAGGCGTTCACGCGGGCGGTCCGGCAGGTGCTGGACTCCGCGCTGCGGTCGGCGCCGGACGGCGGCGCGGGCGCTGCCGACCCGCTGCACGGGATGGCGGTGCTGGTGCAGCCGATGCTCAGGGCGGCCGCCGGCGGCGTGATGTTCGGTGCCGACCCGGTGGAGGGCAGGTACGACCACATCCTGGTCAGCGCGGTCACCGGCGGCCCCGACCGGCTCGTGGACGGCAGCACCCAGGGCGTGCGCTACCAGCTCACCCGCCGCGGAAGGCTGTTGCACACCGAGCCGGCCGCACCGCACGGCACCGGCCCGCTCGGCCGCCGCCGGCTCGCCCAGCTCGTCCGGCTGGCCCGCCGTACCGAGAAGGTCTACGGCGGCCCGCAGGACGTCGAGTTCGGCTTCGACGACGGCGGGCGGCTGTGGCTCTTCCAGGCCCGGCCGATCACGGCGATGGCGGCCCGACCGGCCAGGGGAGCGCGGCTGCTGGGCCCCGGACCGGTCGCCGAGACGCTGCCGGGTGTCCTCCAACCCCTGGAGGAGGACCTGTGGCTGGCCCCGATGAACCAGGGCCTGACCCTCGCCCTGGACATCGCGGGCGCCGCGCCCCGCCGCAAGTTGCGCAGGCTGCCGGTCGCCACCGCCGTGGACGGCCGGGCCGCCGCCGACCTGCTGCTGCTCGGCGCGGTGCCCGCCGCCCACCCGGTGCTGAACTTCATCAACCCCGCTCCCGGCGCCCGGCGGGCCGCCGCGGCCTGGCGGGTCGGCCGGTTGCGTACGGCGCTGCCGCTGCTCGCCCGCGACCTGATGGCCGACGTCGACCGCCAGTTGCACCACTTCACCGCGCCCCGGCAGATGCTCAGCGGCGAGCTGCTGACCGCGGTCGCCTGGGGCCGTACGGTGCTCGCGTCGCTGCACGCGCAGGAGTCGCTGGCCGGCGCCCTGCTGGACACCGATGCCGGGAGCACCGCCGCGGGCGAGGCGCTCGCCGTGCTCGCCGAGGGCCGTGAGAGCGGCCGCTCCGACCTCGAACTGGTCCGCCGGCACCCGGTGTTGCTGACGCTGCTGCCACCCTCGCTCGACAAGCGCCCCGAGCTGCCGGAGCACGTCGGCTGGAACGGTGTGCCGCGAGGCGTCGGTTTCCTGTCCGTACGGGAGGGGCTGCGGCTGCGCATCCGGTGGGTGCAGGAGATGCAGACGTCGATGGTGCGCGAGATCGGCAGCCGGATCGACACGCACTGCGCGCCCGAAGAGCGGGGCCGGATCGCCCGGCTGCGCTGGCGTGAGCTCATGGCCGTGGCCGACGGCGGCGCCCGCCCCACCGGCCTCGCCGAGCGCTCGCCGCGGCCGGAGACCGCGCCCTTGCCCGCGGCCTTCCGGATCGCCGCCGACGGGAGTCCGCAGGCGGTGCGCATCGGCCGCGGCGGCGGGGGTCGCGGTGCCGACGGCGGCGGTCAGGGCGCGGGCGGCGGCCACGGCACCGGTACGGCGTGGGACGGCGAGGGCGCGCGCCCGCCGCACCCGGTCCTGGTGGTCCGCACGCTCGACCCCGCGCTCGCGCCGCTGCTGCCCGGCCTCGCCGGGCTGGTCGCCGAGACCGGCAGCGTGCTGTCCCATCTGGCGGTGCTGGCCCGCGAGTATCACGTGCCGACCGCCGTGGGGGTCCCGCGGGCCGTCGAGCGCCTCACCCCGGGCACGGTTCTCACGGTGGACGGGGGGACCGGTGCGGTGGGGACGGTCGAGGCGCCGTACGCCAGGCCGGCCGCACCCGAACCCGCAGCTGATCCCACACCCGAACCCGCACCCGCACCCGAACCCCTCGCCGTATCCGAGCCGCCGGCCGAGCGGGCCGCCGAACCCGTTCCCGTGGCCGCACGGACCGCCCCACCGCCGGACTCCGAAGGGCCCACCGGTCCCGACGGCGACGCGCGGGGCAAGGGCGAGGGAGCGGCGGCATGAAGTACGTCAGCTACCTGTTCGGCGGCCTGTCCACCCTCGCCGCCGCGATCTACCTCGTCGTCTACCTCTACCGGTGGGAGTGGCAGCGCGCCGTGCTCTGCGGGGTGCTGCTGCTGGCCGTGGAGGGCTTCCTGGTGTGCGTGATCCTGCTCGGCCGGATGGGACGGCTGGAGCGCCGGCTGAACGACTCGGACGCCCGTGCCGAGGAGATAAGGCGGCGGCTGGAGCACTCCCGGGAGCAGTCCGCCACGCACCCCTTCCGCTGGCTGGGCGCGGACCAGCGGGACGGCGCCGGGCGCGGCGACGGCAGCACGGGGACGTTCGTCTTCGTGCCGATCCTGATGGTGACCGGTGCCGCGCTGTCCGGCGTGGCCTGGGTGATCCAGCGGATCGCGGCCGCCACCGCCCGGCCGGGGGCCGAGCGCCGCCTCGCCGGGCGGCTGGCGCCGCTGGCCGCGCCCGCGGGCGGAGTGCACGGCGCCGTCCCGCAGTTGGAGGACCAGCCCGCGGTGCCGCCCGCGCGCAGGCTGCGCGTGCTGCTGTCCGTGGTCGGCGCGGTGGCCGCGGTGGCCGTGCTGATCTGGGGCGTCCACGCGCTCGCCGACGCCACCGAGACGCGGGAGGAGGCGCGGCCGAGCGCGGCGGCCACCACCGTCGTCTTCCAGGTCAAGGTGCATGGCAGTTCCGGCGCCGCCGCCCGCGAACTGGCCGCCCGCGACCTGTGGGAGGGCTGCCGGCGCTCCACTTCCGCGCCGAGCCCCGACGCGAGCCTGGGCGTGCTCTCCGACGGCGTCTACGCGGGCGTGATCCGCCCGGCCCTGAGCCCGCACGACGTGATGCGGCTGCGCGGCTGCCTGACCGACGCGACCGCGAACCGCGCCACCGCGAAGATCCTGGGTGACGGCCAGGCCGCCCTCCCGCACTGACGCCTCCTCACCTGGGCACGGCCCCGCGCCGGTACAGCCCTCCGGCACGGTTTCTCCGGCACGGTTCTCCGGCACAGCCCGGCTCGGACACGGCCGTCCCGGGCCGGCAGCGGGTAGCCTGCTCGTACGGCGTCGCCCCTGGGGAGGGACGGCGGCCACCGTCCCCCGTTTTCCACCCAGGTGGTGAACAGCGCCTTGTCCCAGGCCCCTCCTTCGCCTTCCCCGTCATCTTTCGCCTCGCCGTCGCCGTCGTCGGCGCCCCCGTTTCCGTCGTCGGGCCCACCGCTCGCGGCCGCTCCCGCGCTGCCGGTCCCGGCGGTCGCGGCGATCCCGGTCGTCTGGTCCGGGCGTGTGCTGGTCCGCCGCGCCGCCAAGGTGCTGGTCTGCTGCCTGCTCGGCTACGGCGTGCTGTGGGCGGGCGCGGCCGGGGGCATGCTCGCGCTGACCGCGTGGGCCCGCCAGGACGCGTCCGGCGGCCGGCACACCCCCGCCGGGATCAACCACTTCCTCAAGGTCGACGGCAAGGTCTACCGCGGGTCCGCGCCCACCGCGGCCGGCTACCGCGAACTCGCCGCCGACGGCATCCGCACGGTGGTGGACCTGCGCGCCGAGGACCTGTCCGCCCGGGAGGTGGCGCTCCCCGCCCGGGCCGGGCTGACCGCCGTCCGGTTGCCGGTCCGCGACGGCCAGACCCCCACCGAGCGGCAGGTCGACGACTTCCTGCGGATCGTGAAGGCGTCCGACGGACCGGTCTACGTGCACTGCGGCGCGGGCGTCGGCCGAACCGGTGTGATGATCGCCGCCTACCTGGTGCGTACCGGGCAGGCCACCGCGGAGCAGGCCGCGGTGCGGACGGTGGCGGTCGGCCCGCCCTCCGTCGAGCAGGTCTACTACGTCCTGCACGCGGGGCGGCACGGCAGCCGTCAGCCGCCCGCCCTGGTCAGCGGGATCAGCCGGCTGCTCGACGCGCCCCGCCGGATCAAGGCGTCGCTGTGAGGCGGCGCCCGGCGGCATGGCAGGCTTGTCCGTAGCGCGGGCGCGTGCCGCGTGGGCCGCGGGCACGCGGTGACGGAAGACAGCGCGAAGAGCAGGGCGAAGACAAGCGCGCGAACCAGCGTGCAGACAGCGAAGACACGGCCGGACAGCAGTCGAACAGCAGAAGCGGAGCGTCAAGGTGCAGCGGTGGCGGGGCTTGGAGGACGTTCCCGGTGACTGGGGCCGCAGCGTCGTCACCATCGGGTCGTACGACGGTGTGCACCGCGGCCACCAGCTCATCATGGGGCGGGCGGTGCAGCGGGCCCGCGAGCTGGGGCTGCCGTCGGTCGTGGTCACCTTCGACCCGCACCCCAGCGAGGTGGTCCGCCCCGGCAGCCACCCGCCGCTGCTGTCCGCGCACCACCGCCGGGCCGAACTCGTCGCGGAACTCGGCGTGGACGCGCTGCTGATCCTCCCGTTCACCAGCGAGTTCTCCAAGCTGACGCCGAGCGAGTTCGTCCGCACGGTGCTGGTCGACGGCCTCCACGCCAAACTCGTCGTGGAGGGGCCCAACTTCCGCTTCGGCCACAAGGCCGCCGGCGACGTGGACTTCCTGTCCGCGCTCGGCCTGAAGTACGACTACGACCTCGAAGTGGTGGACCTGTTCGTGCGCGGTACGGCCGGCGGCGGCGAGCCGTTCTCCTCCTCGCTGACCCGGCGGCTGATCGCCGAGGGCGACGTCGCGGGCGCCGCCGAGGTGCTGGGCCGCCCGCACCGGGTGGAGGGCGTGGTGGTGCGCGGCGCCCAGCGCGGCCGCGAACTCGGCTTCCCCACCGCCAACGTGGAGACGCTCCCGCACACCGCGATCCCCGCCGACGGCGTCTACGCGGGCTGGCTGCACGTCGAGGGCGAGCCGATGCCCGCCGCGATCTCGGTCGGCACCAACCCCACCTTCGACGGCACCGCCCGCACCGTGGAGGCGTACGCCATCGACCGGGTCGGGCTCGACCTCTACGGCCTGCACGTCGCCGTCGACTTCCTCGCCTACCTGCGCGGCATGGAGAAGTTCGACACCGTCGAAGCGCTGCTGGAACGCATGGCCGACGACGTCAAGCGCGCCCGCGAACTGGTCGAGGCGGCGGAACCGCCCCGCGCCTGAGGGCGGCGCGGCCGGCAACCGGTCGCAGTACGGCCGGCAACCGGTGGGGGCGCGGCCGGCAACCGGTGGGGGCAGGGCAGGCGTTGACGCTCCTGCCGGCTGTCAGTGGTCGCTGCGAGACTTCGGGTATGACCGCGAAGGACTACACGCCGCTCGCCCGGCACATCCAGCTCGCGTCGGCGTCGGAGCGCACCGGCCGCCCCGAGCTGCCCCGGACGGGTGGCGAGCGCGCGACGCTGACCGCCTTCCTGGACTGGCACCGGGAGACCTTCGCGCTGAAGTGCGCCGGCGTCGCCGCCGACCGGATGTCCGAGAAGGCGGTCCCGCCGTCGGGGCTGAGCCTGCACGGCCTGGTCCGGCACCTCGCCGGGGTCGAGCGCTGGTGGTTCCGGCAGCACTTCGCCGGTGAGGACCTGCCGACGCTGCACTACTCCGACCACGCGCCCGACCAGGACTTCGAGTGGCTCGACGGCGACGTGGCCGAGGCGCTCGCGCTCTGGCGCGGCGAGTGCGAGCACGCCCGCCGGATCGTGGCCGCCGCGCCCTCGCTCGACGCGACCTGCCGTTCCCTGGTGACGGGCAAGGAGATGTCGCTGCGCTTCATCCTGGTCGACCTCATCGCCGAATACGCCCGGCACAACGGCCACGCGGACCTGCTGCGCGAGCGGATAGACGGTGCGACGGGCTTCTGACCGGGGGCCGGGGCCGGGGCCGAGGGCGGGGGCCGAGAGCGGGACCCGGAGGCCGGGGCCACCGGCCGGGGTAGGAGCCGGGGCCGGGGAGTGGTCAGGCCGGGCGGACGAGGCGGGCCTCGTAGGCGTAGACCACGGCCTGCACGCGGTCGCGCAGTTCGAGCTTGACCAGGATGCGGCTCAGGTGGGTCTTGACCGTGGCCTCGGCCAGGTGCAGGGTGCCCGCGATCTCCGTGTTGGACAGGCCGCGGCCGACCTCGACCAGGACCTCGCGCTCGCGGGCGGTCAGCCGTGCCAGCCGGTCGTCGCCCGACGGGTGGCCGGTGCGGTCGTCCGCCGACGGCAGCTGGTGGGCGAAGCGCTCCAGCAGCCGCCGGGTGATCCGCGGCGCCACCACCGCGTCGCCCGCGGCCACCGCGCGGATCGCGGCGAGCAGTTCCTCGGGCAGCGCGTTCTTCAGCAGGAAACCCGAGGCGCCCGCCTTGAGCCCGGCGAAGGCATACGCGTCCAGGTCGAAGGTGGTGAGGATCAGCACCCGTGACCGCGGGCAGCTCTCCACGATCCGCGTCGTCGCCTCGATGCCGTCCATGCCCGGCATCCGTACGTCCATCAGCACCACGTCAGGCCGCAGCGCCCGTACCTGGCGTACCGCCTGCGCGCCGTCCCCCGCCTCGCCGACCGGCGTCATGTCCGGCTGCGCGTCGAGCACCATCGTGAACGCCATCCGCAGCAGCGGTTCGTCGTCCACGAGCAGCACCCGGATCGGCGGCGACGCCGTACCCGTGGCATCCCCGCTGCTGCCGTTGCCGCTGCTGTTGTCCGGGCGGCCCGTGCCCACGCCGGTGCTGCTTGCGCCGGTGCCGCCCAGGCCGGTGTCGCCGGTACCGCCTGCGCCGCCTGTTGCGCCCGGCCCGTTCACAGCGCCTCGGGTGTGGCCAGCGCGAGCACCGTCGTGACCTGCCAGCCGCCGCCGGGGCGCGGGCCCGCGGTCAGCTGCCCGCCGTAGGCCGCGGCCCGCTCGCGCATGCCGGCCAGGCCGTGACCGGCGGCCCGGGCGGGGGCGGACGGCGATTCCGGCTGGGGCGACCGGCCCGGCCGGTCAGGTCCGTACGGTTCGTGCGGCCCATACGGTTCGTGCGGGTCGGAAGAGCCGGGCGGCGGTACGGGAGGCGTCGCGCCCGCGCCGTCGTCCATGACGCTGACCGCCAGCGCGTGGGGCTCGCAGGACAGCCGCACCTCCGCCCGGGCACCCGCGGGCGCGTGCTTCAGGGTGTTCGTCAACGCCTCCTGTACCAGCCGGAAGGCGGTCAGCTGCGCCGCGGCCGGCACTACGGCGGGCTCGCCCGCGACCTCCAGCCGGGTCGGCAGCCCCGCCGCCCGCACCTGCTCGGCGAGCGCCTCGAGTTGGGCGATCCCGGGCATCGGGTGCCGCAGCGCGTCCGGCTCGTCGGCCCGCAGCACTCCCAGGAAGCGACGCATGTCGGTCATCGCCTGCCGGCCGGTCGACGACGTCTGCCGCATCGCTGCCGCGGCCCGGTCCGGTGACCGCTCCATGGCGAACGCGGCGCCGTCCGCGAGGGCCACCATCACCGACAGGTTGTGCGTCACGATGTCGTGCATCTCCCTGGCGATCCTGGCGCGTTCGCCGGCCACCGCGAGCTGGGCGCGCTGGTCCCGCTCCCGTTCCAGCCGCACCGCGCGATCCTCGAGGAACTCCATGTGCTGCCGCCGGGAGCGCATGTTGGTACCGATCACCGAGGCCGCGACGGCCATCGCCGACAGCGAGACGAAGCTCGCCACCGCGCGGTCGTGCATCGACCACCGCACGGTGGCCAGCACGATGCCCGACTCCAGGACCGCGAACGCGGCCAGCAGGCGGGCCAGGCCGCCGACCTGGGCGGCCACCGTGTAGAGCGCGACCAGCAGTACCCCGTCCGCCGGTGTCTTCACACCGGCCAGCCACTGCGCGAACGCCACCGTGGCCACCGCGCCGAACACGACCATCGGTGCCCGCCGCCGCCACGCCAGCGGTACGACCAGTCCGCTCTGCACGAGCAGCGTCGGTACCGGGGCGTGGCGCACCACGCCGTGCTGGAGCGCGGTGAAGAACAGGAACATCCCGAGCGCGAACAGCGCGTCCACCGGCAGGTGTTCGGCCGGCCTCCGCCGCCCCGCCGGACCCCACCCGAACCGGTCCGCGACGGCCCGCACCGCACGGGACACGCCTCCCGCACCCGACGTGTGTCCTGTGCCGGATGAGCGTCCGGCACCCGTCAGCCGCTTCGCACCGCGCAGCCGTCCCCGGCCGGGCGGGCGGATCGTCGGGACCGATTCGGTCGGCAGGCTCATCGGGCACTCCGGGGACGGGACTTCCGGGGGTGATACTGCGGCGGAGCGGGCACGGAGGAGGCCGGGCCTACGCGTCGCGGCGCTTCAGCAGGACCGCCGCACCGGCCAGCGCGGCGGCGGCGTACGCACAGAAGACCACGAAACCTGGCCACGGGGCGAGCGTGTGACTTTCCTGATGGATGGCGAACACCGACTGCCCGGCCGTACTGGGCAGCCACTGGCTGACATGGTCGCTCCACGAGGTCGGCAGCGCCTCGGCGAGCACCGGGAGGATCATCAGCACCCCGAAGAGGGTGGCGATGCCGCCCGCCGTGTTGCGGATCAGCGCGCCGATCGCCACCCCGAGCAGCCCGACGACCGTCAGGTACAGGGCCGTGCCCAGCACCGCCCGCGGCACGCCCGGATCGGTGAGCGACACCCCGACGTGCCGGGAGGTCAGCAGGGACTGGCCGGCGAGGAACGCCACCAGCGCGGCCACCGTCATGAGCGCCCACACCACCGCCGCGAACACCGCCGCCTTCGCCCACAGCACCGGCAGCCGGCGCGGCACCGCCGACAGCGACGACCGGATCATCCCGGTCGAGTACTCGCCGCTGACGGTGAGCACACCGAGCACGCCGACCGCGAGCTGCGCGAGGAAGAAGCCGCGCAGGCTGGTCGCCACCGGGTCGAACGTGGCCCGCTCGTGTGGCGCCAGGTGCGGCCAGCGGCTCGCGGTGATCGCCGTGAAGAGCATCCCGAAGCCGATCAGCGCCACCATCGCACCGATCAGCGTCCAGAACGTGGACCGCAGTGTCCGGAGCTTGATCCACTCCGAGTACAGCACCCGTGCCTGCGTGACGCCGGTGCCGCCGCCGGAGCGGTCAGGTCCGAGGGCCGCCCCCTCGCCGCTCCCGCCCCGGCCCGCCGGGGCCGCGATCGTGCCCGTACCCGTACTCATGCCGGCTGCCTCTCGGTCTCGTGCCGCGGAGTCTGGTACTCCACGGCGTCCTTCGTCAGCTCCATGAACGCGTCCTCCAACGAGGCCTGCTGCGGGGTGAGTTCGGCCAGTGCGATGCCCGCGTCGGCCGCGATCCGGCCGATCCGGTCGCTGGTCAGCCCGGACACCTCCAGCACCTGCCGGGTGTCGGAGGCCACTGACACGCCCGGTCCGCCCAGCAGGCCGCGCAGCCGCTCGGCCTCGTCCGACCGGACCCGTACCGACCCGCCGCCCGCGCCCGCGACGAACTCCGTCACCGAGGTGTCCGCGATGAGGCGGCCGCGGCCGATGACGATGAGGTGCTCCGCGGTGAGCGCCATCTCGGACATCAGGTGGGAGGAGAGCAGGACCGTACGGCCCTCGGCGGCGAGGTTCTTCAGGAGGGTGCGAATCCACAGCACGCCCTCGGGGTCGAGCCCGTTGACGGGTTCGTCCAGCACGAGCGTGGCCGGGTCGCCGAGCAACGCGCTGGCGATGCCGAGGCGTTGGCCCATGCCCAGGGAGAAGCTGCCGACGCGCTTGCGGGCCACCGCGCTCAGACCGACGGTGTCGAGCACCTCGTCCACCCGGCTGCGGGGGATGCCGGTGGTCACGGCGAGGGCGAGCAGGTGGTGGTAGGCGCTGCGGCCGGTGTGGATGGCGCGGGCCTCCAGCATCGCGCCCACTTCGCGCAGCGGTGCCGGATGGTCGGCGTACGCCTTGCCGTTGACGGTCACCCGGCCCGAGGTCGGCGAGTCCAGCCCGAGGATCATCCGCATCGTGGTGGACTTCCCCGCGCCGTTCGGGCCGAGGAAGCCGGTCACCGCGCCCGGCCGCACGGTGAAACTCAGATCGGCGACGGCGACACGCTCGCCGTACCGCTTGGACAGGGCATGGGCTTCGATCATCGAAGGCTTCCTCGGACGATGGGCCGCCGTGCGGCGGTTGGGCGCCCGCTGATGCGAGCTGTTTCCATCGTCGTTTCCCGCGGTCCGCCGGGCGACGGCCCACGGGCGGACCTTCGGACGGCGGTGTGCGCCTGCGGGCGGACGGCGCGTACGACCCGTGTCGTACGCCGACCGGGGGCCGGACCGGCGCGGGCCCGGAATACGGCAGGGCCGCCGCCGTGGTGGTCCACGGCGGCGGCCCTCGGTTCGCGCGTCCGCCCTGACGTCCCCTGACGTCCCGGAGCGCGGGCCGTCAGTGCTGTTGCGGCGGCGCCGGGTATCCGTACTGCGGCGGCTGTCCGGGCTGAGCCGGTTGCCCCGGCTGTCCCGGTTGCCCGTCCTGGCCCGGCTGCGGCCAGCCCTGCTGGGGCTGCGGGGCCTGCGGCTGGGAGGACTCCGGCTGGAACCCCGGCTGGCCCGGCCCCTGCTGTGCCGGCGGGTACGGCTGCGGGGGGCCCTGCGGCGCCGCGCCGTACTGGCCCGGCGGGACCTGGCCGGGCGGCATCGGCTGGGCGGCGCCGTAAGGGCCGGGCTGCCCTGGCTGCCCGTACGGACCGGCGGGCTGACCGGGCTGACCGGGTTGGCCCGGCTGTCCCGGGGCCGGGTACGGCTGCGCGCCCCCGTCCTGCGGGCCGCCGTACGGTCCCGGCGGCGGGTACTGCTGCGGCCCGGGCTGGCCGGGCTGGCCGGGTTGACCGGGTTGGCCTGGCTGCTGGCCCTGGTAGCCGGGCTGCCCCGGCATCGGCGGCGCCTGCACCGGCGGCGGATTGCTGCCGTCCTGTGTCCACAGGCCCTGTGCCTGCTGGGCCCGTACGAAGTCCTCGGCGACCATGGCGGAGAGGTTGAAGTACGCCTCTCGGGTCTTGGGTCGCATCATGTCGAGGTCGACCTCGGCGCCGGCGGCGAGGTGTTCGTCGAAGGGGACGACCTGGACTCCGCGGCAGCGGGTCTGGAAGTGCGCCACGATGTCGTCGACCTTGATCATCTTGCCGGTCTCGCGGACGCCGGAGATGACGGTGATGCTGCGGGCGACGAGTTCGGCGTAGCCGTGGGCGGACAGCCAGTCGAGGGTGGTGCTGGCGCTGGAGGCGCCGTCCACGGACGGTGTCGAGACGATGATCAGCTGGTCGGCCAGGTCGAGGACGCCGCGCATGGCGCTGTAGAGCAGGCCGGTGCCGGAGTCGGTGAGGATGACCGGGTACTGGCGGCCCAGGACGTCGATGGCGCGGCGGTAGTCCTCGTCGTTGAAGGCCGTGGAGACGGCCGGGTCCACGTCGTTGGCGATGATCTCCAGACCGGAGGGCGCCTGCGAGGTGAAGCGGCGGATGTCCATGTAGCTGTTGAGGTACGGGATGGCCTGCACCAGGTCGCGGATGGTGGCGCCGGTCTCCCGGCGCACCCGGCGGCCCAGCGTGCCCGCGTCCGGGTTGGCGTCGATCGCCAGGATCTTGTCCTGCCGTTCGCTGGCGAGGGTGGAGCCGAGCGCGGTGGTGGTCGTCGTCTTGCCGACCCCGCCCTTGAGGCTGATGACCGCGATCCGGTAGCAGGACAGCACCGGCGTACGGATCAGCTCCAGCTTCCGCTTCCGCTCCGCCTCCTCCTTCTTGCCGCCGAGCTTGAAACGGGACGGCTGCGCGTTGGCACCGGGCTTCTTCGGCCTCGGCTGGTTGCGCAGCAGCCGGTCCGAACTGAGTTCGACGGCCGCGGTGTAGCCGAGAGGTGCGCCGCCCTGCGTGGTGCGCTGGCGCTGGTCGGGTGTCACGGTCGGCCAGCCGCCGGCCCGCGGGTCGACGGGCGCGGCCGGCGCCGCCGGAGCGGCCTCCGGCATGGCGGGTTGACCGGGTTGGCCCGGCTGCCCGGGGCCGCCCTGCTGCGGGAAGCCGTACGCGCCGTGCTGGGGGAGGGGCTGGAGCGAGCCCGCCTCCGGCTGCGGTTGTCCGGGCTGCCGAGGGAAGCCGTAGCCGCCGTCCGGCCCGGGCTGCTGTCCGACCTCGGCGGCCGGCGGAAGCTGCGGCTGCCCGGCCTGCGGCTGCCCGAACTGCGGTTGCTGGGGTTGGGGTTGCTGCGGTACGGCGGCGGGCGGCGCGGACTGCTGCGGGGACAGCCCGGTCGGTACCGGCGCCGGGGCGTGCGGCTGCGGGTTCTCCGCGGCCGGCAGCGCGGGGGCGTGCGGCTGGCCCGGCTGTGGCGCCGGCGAGCCCTGCTGGGGGAAGCCGTACCCGGCCGGTCCGGGTTGCTGCGGGGCGGGTTGGGGGTGCTGCGGTGCGGCGGGTGCCGCAGGTGCGGCCGGGGGTTGCGGCTGCGCGTACCCGGTCGGCCCGGCGGGCGGTGCCGCGGCGGCGGGGGAGTACTGCTGGGGGAAGCCGTATCCGGCCGGTCCGGGTTGCTGGGGGGCGGGTTGGGGGTGCTGCGGTGCGGCGGGTGCCGCAGGCGCGGCCGGGGGTTGCGGCTGCGCGTACCCGGTCGGCGCCGGAAGTCCGTAGCTGGACTGGGGTACTTGGGGGACGGGCTGCGGACTCTGCGCCGCGGCAGGTGCGGAAGGCGCGGCGGGTGCGGCGGGAGCAGCGGGTGGCTGCGGCTGGGCGTACCCCGTCGGACCGGGCAACTGCTCGGCGGGTGCGGCCACTTGCGGTGCCTCGGGTGCGCTCGGGCGCGGCGGGAAGCCGTAACCGCCCGGGCCCTGCGGCGGCTCGTTCGGCTGCGCGGCCGGCGGCGGGAAGCCGTAGGCCTCCGGGAGCACCGGCTCGCCGACCGGCGGCGGGAAGTTCAGGGGAGCAGCAGCGGCCGGTGCGGCGGGTGCCGGTTCCTCGGCGCGCTGGAACTGCGGGGGCAACGGCGGCACCGGGCCGCGGGGGGCGTCCGGCGTCCACGGCTTCGGGTCGGCGGTCGGCGGCACGGGCAGCGGGGTCCACACCGGGGCGCGCTTCTGCGGCGGCGCGTCCTCCACCGGGGGTGCCGCGGGTGCTGAGGGCGCCTCGGGCGCCTGCTGGGCGGCCGGCCTCGCGTCCTCGGGCTCGGGGGCCGCCGGCTTGGCGTCCTCCGGCTCCGGCGCGGGCCTGCTCGCCTTCGCCATCATCGCGTCCGCCCGCTCCTCGATCTCCCGCCGCATCGCCGCGGCGCTGAAGCGGAGCGTCGAGTCGGCCGGCCGCGGGCGCTCCGGTTCGGCGCCATGCGGCGGCTCGTCGGCGCCGGTGTCCGTCGTCGGCCCCGGCACCGAAGTGGGCGCCGCCGAGGGCACGTCGGGGGCGTCGGTACGGGCCCACACCGGCTTCGCGTCCTCCGGCTCCGGCGCTTCGGCCGCCACCGGTCCGGGCTCGGGGGCGGCGGTGGGCGGCGGAATGGACGGCACAGCCGACGCGGACCACGAGGGCCTCGCGTCCTGCGGCTCCGGCGCGGGCTCCTCCGCCCGCTCGGGCTCGGCGGCCGCCGGACGCGAGATCGACGGCACCGAACTCGCCGACCACGAAGGCTTGTCCGCGGCCGGCTCCGGCCGCGGACCCGTGTCCGCACCCCTGTTCAGGCCGGCGCCGGCATCCGCGCCGGCACCCTCCCCCCGCAGCGTGCCCGAGCCCACCTGTGCACCCGATCCGGAACCGGAACCGGAACCCGAGCCGGACCCCAGACCCGGCACCGGCGGCAGCGAAGCAGCAGACCACGACGACGCGTCGCTCGACGCCGCTCCCGCGTCGGACGCGGGCCGCGGCTCCCAGACCGGTCCGCGGGGCGCCGCGCCGTCAGCGTCGCCCGCGTGGTCCGCCGTGCCCGTGGCGGCGGGCGCGTCCTGCTCCTGCTCGCGCGCGTCCCGGTCCGCGTCGGCGTCCGCCGCGTCGTCGGTGCCGCTGTCGCTGCCGCTCTGCATGTACCAGGCCGGAGGGGTGAAATCGAAGCGGTATTCCCCGGTGATGTCCGAGACTTCACCCCCGGAGGGGCCCTCGACAGGGGCGGCCCCGCCCACGCGGTTGTCGTCCCGATCGCTGCTCACAATGCCTCCTGGTCTGCGTCGGGGAGTCACACGTCACCGTCTCCCCACCCCGTGCGCCGCCGGCCGCCTCTGCGCCCCACGGCCCCGCCACTCTGACGGACAGCCTAATAGCCGGTCGACGTACGCCGTCAGGCCGTTCGGACACCCTTTCCGCTCCTTCCCGCCCGAACCGCCCCGGACACGTCGCGGCCCGCACCACTGCGCGTAACGCCCCCGCACCACCGCGGTCCACCGCCCGCGCCCCCAACCGCCCCGCGGACGGACCCCGTTGCGCCGTACCCGGCACCGCGCGCCACCGCCCGCCGGGTCTTGCCGGCATCGGGGCGGCGACGCGCGTATACGATCGTCGTCATGCGCCCCGGGCGGATCATCTTTCTCAACGGCACGTCCAGTTCGGGCAAATCGAGCATCGCCCGCGAACTGCTGGCCATCCTCGACGGCGACCCCTACTTCCACATCCCGCTCGACGGGATCAACGCCATGCGTGCGGCCAAGGAGATCGCGCCCGACGCGCTCGACGCCGTCCTCACCCGGACCCGGATGGGATTCCACCGCGCCGTGGCCGGCATGGCCGCCGGAGGCAACGACCTCGTCGTCGACCACGTGCTGAGCGAGCCGTGGCGGCTGGACGACTGCCTGACCGTCCTCGCCGACGTCGAGGTCTTCCTGATCGGCGTGCACTGCCCGCTGCCCGAGCTGAAGCGCCGCGAGGAGTCCCGCTCCGACCGCCCGCCGGGCCTGGCCGCCTACCAGTACACCCGGGTGCACGCGCACGGCCTGTACGACTTCGAGTGCGACACCGGCACCGCGTCACCGCGCGAGTGCGCGGAACTCGTCAAGGAGTACGTCGAGTCACGCGTCGCCTGCGGCCGGCCGCCGACCGCGTTCCGGCGGCTGCGCGCGGCCCGCGCGGCACGTGCGGCCAGGTCGCTCGTGTGACCCACCACCCGGTCCTCGCGTGACCCACCCGGCCGTTGCCGGGCCCGCCCGGCAGGCCGCCGGCGGCGTCTCCCCGCCGAGGTGACCCGCGGGTAAGGGGGTCGACGCACCCTGGTACCCTGGGTGACGGTCACGTGTGTGCACGCACCACGTGACAGCGCCTCGCGAGTCATGTGAGATTCCCCCGCGATGTAGACCGGGGGCGCTCGCAGGCCGTAGACACCATGAGGAGTCCGTATGTCGCTCGACGTCGAGACGAAGAAGCAGATCATCGCCGAGTTCGGCACCAAGGAGGGCGACACCGGCTCCCCCGAGGTCCAGGTCGCACTGCTGTCGCGCCGGATCTCGGACCTGACCGAGCACCTCAAGACCCACAAGCACGACCACCACTCGCGTCGTGGTCTGCTGATCCTGGTCGGCCAGCGCCGCCGTCTGCTGCAGTACCTGGCCAAGAAGGACATCACGCGCTTCCGTGAGCTCCGCGAGCGCCTCGGCATCCGTGCCGGTGCGGCCGGCGTCCGCTAGGAAGCCGTACAGGGAGCGGTCCCCGTCCAACGGGACCGCTCCCTTTTCCGTACAGCGGTTCCGAGCAACCGTTCGACGGTTCTTCGACGGTTCCGGGGCACCCGCCCGCGGGCCGCGCACATGACGTGCGCGATCCGGCCCGCGTCTGGTGCAATGGGGCTGTTGACAACGAATGAGGAGGAGCGTCTTCCTATCCGCCGCATACGCCGGTCCTCGGTAGTGGCCCCCAGGTGGCAGCCGCCACCGGAGGCTTCGATCGAAGACCGGCCCCGGCTGGACGACGCACCTCCACCGAAGGCCCGGCAGGGACACGCCCTGCGGGCAAAGACGAGGAGAATTCCCATAGTGGAGAACGAGACCCACTACGCCGAAGCCGTGATCGACAACGGTACCTTCGGCACCCGCACCATCCGCTTCGAGACGGGCCGGCTGGCCCGCCAGGCCGCCGGCTCCGCCGTGGCCTACCTGGACGACGACACCATGGTGCTGTCGGCGACCAGCGCCTCGAAGCAGCCCAAGGAGCACTTCGACTTCTTCCCCCTCACGGTGGACGTCGAGGAGCGCATGTACGCGGCCGGCCGCATCCCCGGCTCCTTCTTCCGCCGCGAGGGCCGCCCCTCCGAGGACGCCATCCTCACCTGCCGCCTGATCGACCGCCCGCTGCGCCCGTCCTTCGTCAAGGGCCTGCGCAACGAGATCCAGGTCGTCTGCACGATCATGGCGCTCAACCCCGACCACCTCTACGACGTGGTCGCCATCAACGCCGCCTCCTGCTCCACGCAGCTGGCCGGCCTGCCGTTCTCCGGCCCCATCGGCGGTGTCCGGGTCGCGCTGATCAAGAACCAGTGGGTGGCGTTCCCGACCCACAGCGAGCTCGAAGAGGCCGTCTTCGACATGGTCGTCGCCGGCCGCGTGCTCGACGACGGCGACGTCGCGATCATGATGGTCGAGGCCGAGGCCACCGCGCACACCATCAAGCTGGTCGAGGGCGGTGTCGAGGCGCCGACCGAGGAGGTCGTCGCCGCCGGTCTGGAAGCCGCCAAGCCCTTCATCAAGGTGCTGTGCAAGGCGCAGTCCGAGCTGGCCGCCAAGGCCGCCAAGCCCACCGGCGAGTTCCCGATCTTCCTGGACTACCAGGACGACGTGTTCGAGGCCCTGGAGTCCGCGGTCACCGGCGAGCTGGCGCAGGCGCTGACCATCCCCGGCAAGCAGGCCCGCGAGGCCGAGCTGGACCGGGTCAAGGGCCTGGCCGCCGAGAAGCTGCTGCCGCAGTTCGAGGGCCGCGAGAAGGAGATCTCCGCCGCCTACCGCGCGCTGACCAAGAAGCTGGTGCGCCAGCGCGTCATCCGCGACAAGGTCCGCATCGACGGCCGCGGTGTCACCGACATCCGTACCCTGGCCGCCGAGGTCGAGGCCATCCCGCGCGTGCACGGCTCGGCGCTGTTCGAGCGCGGTGAGACCCAGATCCTGGGCGTCACCACCCTCAACATGCTCCGCATGGAGCAGCAGCTCGACACGCTCGCGCCCGAGACCCGCAAGCGCTACATGCACAACTACAACTTCCCGCCGTACTCCGTCGGCGAGACCGGCCGCGTCGGCTCCCCCAAGCGCCGCGAGATCGGCCACGGCGCGCTCGCCGAGCGCGCCCTGATCCCGGTCCTGCCCACCCGCGAGGAGTTCCCCTACGCGATCCGGCAGGTCTCCGAGGCACTGGGCTCCAACGGGTCCACCTCGATGGGCTCGGTGTGCGCCTCCACCATGTCGCTGCTGAACGCCGGTGTGCCGCTCAAGGCCCCCGTCGCCGGTATCGCCATGGGCCTGATCTCCCAGGAGATCGAGGGCGAGACGCACTACGTCGCGCTGACCGACATCCTCGGTGCCGAGGACGCCTTCGGCGACATGGACTTCAAGGTCGCCGGCACCAAGAAGTTCGTCACCGCCCTCCAGCTCGACACGAAGCTCGACGGCATCCCGGCCTCGGTGCTGGCCGCGGCCCTCAAGCAGGCCCGCGACGCCCGCCTGCACATCCTCGACGTCATGAACGAGGCCATCGACGTCCCGGACGAGATGTCCCCCAACGCCCCGCGGATCATCAGCATCAAGATCCCGGTGGACAAGATCGGCGAGGTCATCGGCCCCAAGGGCAAGATGATCAACCAGATCCAGGAGGACACCGGCGCCGACATCTCCATCGAGGACGACGGCACCGTCCTGATCGGCGCCACCGAGGGCTCCCAGGCCGAGGCCGCCCGGGCGACGATCAACCAGATCGCCAACCCGACCATGCCCGAGGTCGGCGAGCGGTACCTGGGCACCGTCGTGAAGACCACCACCTTCGGTGCCTTCGTCTCGCTGATGCCCGGCAAGGACGGACTGCTGCACATCTCGCAGATCCGCAAGCTCGCCGGCGGCAAGCGCGTCGAGAACGTCGAGGACGTCCTCGGCGTCGGCGCCAAGGTGCAGGTCGAGATCGCCGAGATCGACCAGCGCGGCAAGCTCTCCCTGATCCCGGTCATCGAGGGTGAAGAGGGCGACGACGAGAAGAAGGACGAGTCGGCCAAGTGACGACCCGCTCCACCGCAGTGACGGCCCGCCCCTCCACCAAGGGGCGGGCCGTCCGCACACGGACCCTGCTGCCCGGCACCGACGGCACCGGCACGGTACGCCGCTCCGTGCTGCCCGGCGGCCTGCGCGTCGTCACCGAGACGCTGCCCACCGTGCGCTCGGCGACCTTCGGCATCTGGGCCGGCGTCGGCTCCCGCGACGAGACCCCCGTGCTGGGCGGCGCCACCCACTACCTGGAACACCTGCTCTTCAAGGGCACCGAGCGGCGCAGCGCCCTGGACATCTCCGCGGCGATCGACGCCGTCGGCGGCGAGATGAACGCCTTCACCGCCAAGGAGTACACCTGCTACTACGCCAGGGTGCTCGACACCGACCTGCCGCTCGCCATCGACGTGGTCAGCGACATGCTCACCGGGTCCCTGATCCGCCAGGAGGACATCGACGCGGAACGCGGCGTCGTCCTGGAAGAGATCGCCATGACCGAGGACGACCCCGGCGACCAGGTGCACGACCTGTTCACCACCGCGCTGCTCGGCGACTCCCCGCTGGGCCGCCCCGTCCTCGGCACCGTCGAGACCGTCAACGGCCTCACCCGCGACCAGGTCGCCCGCTTCTACCGCAAGCACTACGACCCCACCCGGCTGGTCGTCGCCGCCGCGGGCAACATCGACCACGCCACCGTCGTCCGCCAGGTCCGCCGCGCCTTCGAACGCGCCGGCGCCCTGACCGACGCCGACGCCGTACCCCGGCCGCCGCGCACCGGCAGCCGTACGATCCGCGGCGGCGGACGCGTCGAGATCCTCGACCGGCGCACCGAGCAGGCCCATGTCGTCCTCGGCATGCCCGGCCTGTCCCGCACCGACGAGCGCCGCTGGGCGCTCGGCGTCCTCAACACCGCGCTCGGCGGCGGCATGAGCTCGCGGCTCTTCCAGGAGGTCCGCGAGAAGCGCGGCCTGGCGTACTCCGTGTACTCCTACACCTCCTCCTACGCCGACTGCGGCATGTTCGGCGTCTACGCGGGCTGCCAGCCGCGCCGCCTGCCCGATGTGCTCAAGATCTGCCGCGACGAACTGCACCACGTCGCCGAGCACGGCCTGACCGACGAGGAACTGCGCCGCGCCATCGGCCAGCTCTCCGGCTCCACCGTGCTGGGGCTGGAGGACACCGGCGCCCTGATGAACCGGATCGGCAAGAGCGAGCTGTGCTGGGGCGAGCAGCTGTCCGTGGACGACCTGCTGGCCCGGATCGCCGCGGTGACCCCGGGCGAGGTGCGCGAGGTGGCCCGCGATGTACTGGGACAGCGTCCCTCGCTGGCGGTCATAGGGCCGGTGAAGGAGAAGCAGGCCGCGCGGCTGCACGAAGCGATCGCGTAAGCCGTCACCCCGCCTGTCACCACGCCCGTCGGCCGCCAGCCGGCACGTACAGGCACCGTGTAACAACCGCACACCCTGCTGCGTGACCCTTACACCCGGAGGACTCCCCAACGATGAGCAAGCTGCGAGTGGCCGTCATCGGTGCGAAGGGCCGGATCGGTTCCGAGGCGGCCCGCTCCGTCGAGGCCGCCGACGACCTCGACCTGGTCGCCACGATCGGCCGCGGCGACCCGCTGGAGGCGCTGACCGACGCGGGCGCCCAGGTCGCCGTCGAACTCACCCACCCCGACTCCGTCCTGGGCAACCTGGAGTTCTGTGTCGGCCACGGCATCCACACCGTGGTCGGCACCACCGGATGGACACCCGAGCGGCTGGCCACCCTCCGCGGCTGGCTCGACGCCGCCCCCGGCACCGGCGCCCTGATCGCCCCCAACTTCTCCATCGGCGCCGTCCTCACCATGCGGTTCGCCCAGCAGGCTGCCCCCTGGTTCGAGTCCGTCGAGGTCATCGAGCTGCACCACGACAAGAAGGCCGACGCGCCCAGCGGCACCGCCACCCGCACCGCCCAGCTCATCGCCGCCGCGCGCACCGAAGCCGGCCTCCCGCCTCAGCACGACCCCACCACCCACGGCCTCGACGGCGCCCGGGGCGCCGACGTCGACGGCGTCCCGGTGCACTCGGTACGGCTGCGCGGCCTCCTCGCCCACCAGGAGGTCCTCCTCGGCGGCACCGGCGAGACCCTCACCATCCGCCACGACTCGCTGCACCACAGCAGCTTCATGCCCGGCATCCTGCTCGCGGTCCGCACCGTACCGGGCGTGCCCGGCCTCACCTTCGGCCTGGAGCACTTCCTGGCCGACGGGCCCGCCGCGGCGGACGGCTCCCCGGCCACCGGGCACCAGGGAGCCTGAACCGATGCGCGCCAAGCTCAGCTACACCGTCTCCGCGGTCGTCCTCGTCTTCTACTTCGTGCTCGTCGGCGACCGCGGGGTGCTGCTGATCGCCGACGGCCGGCCGGTCACCGTCGCCTTCGGCGTCGCCGTCCTGGTCCTTCCGCTGATCGGCGCCTGGTTCCTGTGGCACACCACCCAGTTCGCCCGACACGCCGGACGGCTCGGCCGCGAACTCGAAGCCGAGGGCGGCCTGCCCGTCGACGAACTGGCCCGCACCCCCAGCGGCCGTATCGACCGCGCCTCCGCCGACGCGGTCTTCGCCAAACGCCAGGCCGAGACCGAGGCGGCCCCCGACGACTGGCGCAACTGGTTCCGCCTCGCGGTCGCCTACTTCGATGCCCGGGACACCCCTCGCGCCCGCAAGGCGATGCAGCGCGCCATCCGGCTCCACGACGCCGAGGCAACCGCCGCCACCCGCACACCCGGAACATCCCCGGCCGCCGGCCGGACCGGCGACCGCACCCCCAACGGCGCGTAACCGTACGACGAGGGCCTCAGGAGTCCGGCGCCGCACCCGCGAAAGGTGAGCGGGGAAGGGGAGCACGTCGGCACCGGCGGGACGGCTCGACCGGGGGAGCGGCTACCGCAGCTCCAGGGACCAGCCCTCGATCGCGTCCGCCGCGACGTCGAACGCCTCGGATCGCCCGAGGAAGTCCGCGTTGTGATCGGTCATCAGGGGCCGCAGCGTGGACCCGCGCCGGCTGATCAGCAGCGCCTGCCCCTGCACGCTGCGCGGCAGCCCCAGCACCCGCACCGGCTGCTGCGCCGTACGCACCGACGTCACCTGCTGCCAGGGCACCGTGACCGTGCCGAAGTACCCGACCTGCCGCAGGCCCTTCCCGCTCAGCCACACCCCCATCCGCAGCAGCCGCAGCGTGGCCGCGATCACCAGCGCCGCGAGCAGCACCAGCACGCCACCCCCCTGCACGCTCTTCGCCGCGACCATGATCAGCGCGGCGAACAGCAGGTACGCGGCGAGCATCAGCGCCAGCGCGGCGATCGCGACCCGCCAGGGTCCGGGGCGGTACGGGCGCATCCAGCGGTCCTGGACGTCGTGCGGCAGCGGACGGCCGGTCGCGTACTCGTCGTCGACGGTGGCTACGGAGCGGAAGGGCAAGGACACGCGGAGAATCCTCTTCGGCTTCTGTCAGGTGCGGGGGCTCTGACCGGTGAGGTTATCCGTCCCGGCCACCGTGGCCAAGCTCCGGGGCGGGCCCGGTGCCTGCGACCGCCGGTCGGACCCACCCCATAAGCTGAGCGGCGCACAACAGACAACAGGAAGGACCCGCCGGTGTCCACCGACCCGCCCTCCACCGAGGCCGCCCCCGCCCGCTTCCGCGACGACGTCACCGTCGAGCTCGTCAAGCACAGCGCGTCCGACTCCGACGTCCTGTGGGCGGCCCGCGTCTCCACGGCGGGCGAGCAGTCCCTCGAAGAGTTGGCCAAGGACCCCGACCGCTCCAAGGGCCTGATCAACTACCTCATCCGGGACCGCCACGGCAGCCCCTTCGAGCACAACTCGATGACCTTCTTCATCAGCGCCCCGATCTTCGTCTTCCGCGAATTCATGCGCCACAGGGCCGGCTGGTCCTACAACGAGGAATCCGGCAGGTATCGCGAGCTTCAGCCGGTGTTCTACCTGCCGGGGGCGGATCGGAAGCTGGTGCAGCAGGGCCGGCCGGGCAAGTACGAGTTCGTCCAGGGGAGCGAGGAGCAGCGGACAGCGGCACTCGCCGTGATGGCGGAGTCGTACCAGCAGGCGTACGCGGCGTATCAGGAGCTGCTGGCGGCCGGTGTGGCGCGGGAAGTGGCGAGGTCGACGCTGCCGGTGGGGTTGTTCTCGTCGATGTACGCGACGTGCAACGCGCGGTCGCTGATGCATTTCCTCGGGTTGCGCACCCAGCACGAACTCGCCCGGGTCCCGTCGTTCCCGCAGCGGGAGATCGAGATGGTCGGCGAGCTGATGGAGGCGGAGTGGGCGAAGCTGATGCCGCTCACCCACGCCGCGTTCAACGCGAACGGCCGAATCGCCCCGTAAAAAATGTCCGATGTGTTCGGATTGCAGGCATTCGCGAAGTTCATCTAGGCTGCGGAAACGGACTCCGGTGCTGCTTGAACCCCCGAGCAGGCAGCGCTGGAGTCCTCACCGTGGGTCCCGCCGCCCGCACCCGCAGGTACCGTGGCTGCACAGCCGCACACACACCCAGTAACGTGGGATGCATGGCTCCGACTTCCACCCCTGACGCCCCCTTCGGGCGGGTGCTGACCGCGATGGTCACGCCGTTCACCGCCGACGGCGCGCTCGACGTCGACGGCGCACAGCGGCTCGCCGCCCACCTCGTGGACCAGGGCAACGACGGACTCGTCGTCAACGGCACCACGGGCGAGTCGCCCACCACCAGCGACGACGAGAAGGACCGGCTGGTCCGAGCCGTACTCGAAGCGGTGGGTGACCGCGCACACGTCATCGCCGGCGTCGGCACCAACGACACCGCGCACAGCGTCACCCTCGCCCGCCAGGCCGAGCAGGCCGGCGCCCACGGCCTGCTCACCGTCACGCCGTACTACAGCAAGCCCCCGCAGGAGGGCCTGTACCGGCATTTCACCGCCATCGCCGACGCCACCGGCCTGCCGGTCATGCTCTACGACATCCCCGGCCGCAGCGGCGTTCCCATCGACACCGAGACCCTGGTCCGGCTCGGCGACCACCCCCGGATCGTCGCGAACAAGGACGCCAAGGGCGACCTCGCCGCCGCGAGCTGGGCGATCGCCCGCAGCGACCTCGCCTGGTACTCCGGCGACGACATGCTCAACCTGCCGCTGCTGTCGATCGGCGCGGTCGGTTTCGTCTCCGTCGTCGGCCACCTGGTCTCCACCGAGCTGCGCGCCCTGCTGGAGGCGTACACCAGCGGCGACGTCGCCAAGGCCACCGAGATCCACCAGTGCCTGCTGCCCGTCTACACCGGCATGTTCCGCGCCCAGGGCGTCATCACCACGAAGACCGCCCTCGCGCTGCGCGGACTGCCCGCAGGCCCGCTCCGGCTCCCCCTGGTCGCCCTCGGCGACCAGGAGACCGAGCAGCTCAGGAAGGATCTCGCCGCCGGCGGGGTACACCTCTGAGCACGCCCGGAGCACACAGGACTTCACAACTGAATACAGCAGCACTTCGCGAAATCCGCCGGACACTGACCCGAGCGGATCACGCGCGGACCACGAAAACGTCGGAAAAGAAATCCGAACGCGGCACCACCATTCGAACATCGGAACAGCGTCGCGCCGGCCACGGCCCCCACGAGGGGCCCTCTGGCATGCGCGGTAAGGAGAAACCCTTTGAGTCATCCGCACCCTGAACTCGGTCCCCCGCCGGCACTCGCCGAGGGCGGTCTGCGCATCACACCGCTCGGCGGCCTGGGTGAGATCGGCCGCAACATGACCGTCTTCGAATACGCCGGCCGGTTGCTGATCGTCGACTGCGGTGTCCTCTTCCCCGAAGAGGAACAGCCCGGAGTCGACCTGATCCTCCCGGACTTCACTTCCATCCGTGACCGGCTGGACGACGTGGTCGGCGTCGTCCTCACCCACGGCCACGAAGACCACATCGGCGCCGTCCCCTTCCTGCTCCGCGAGAAGGACGACATCCCGCTGATCGGCTCCAAGCTCACCCTCGCCCTGGTCGAGGCGAAGCTCCAGGAGCACCGCATCCGCCCGTACGCCCTTGAGGTCAAGGAGGGCGACCGGGAGCGGATCGGCCCCTTCGACTGCGAGTTCGTCGCGGTCAACCACTCCATCCCGGACGCGCTCGCCGTCGCCATCCGCACCCCGGCGGGCAACGTCGTGGTCACCGGCGACTTCAAGATGGACCAACTCCCGCTCGACGGGCGCCTCACCGACCTGCCGACCTTCGCGCGGCTCGGCGAGGAGGGCATCGACCTGCTCCTCGCGGACTCCACCAACGCCGAGGTCCCCGGCTTCGTGCCGCCCGAGCGCGACATCTCCCAGGTGCTGCGGCAGACCTTCGCCAAGGCGGAGAAGCGGATCATCGTCGCCAGCTTCGCCAGCCACGTGCACCGCATCCAGCAGGTGCTCGACGCCGCCCACGAGCGCGGCCGCAAGGTCGCCTTCGTTGGCCGCTCCATGGTCAGGAACATGGGCATCGCCCGCGACCTGGGCTATCTGAAGGTGCCGAGCGGGCTCATCGTCGACGTGAAGGTGCTCGACGACCTTCCCGACGAGAAGGTCGTCCTGGTCTGCACCGGCTCCCAGGGCGAGCCCATGGCCGCGCTGTCCCGGATGGCCAACCGCGACCACCAGATCCGCATCGTCGAGGGCGACACCGTGGTCCTCGCCTCGTCCCTCATCCCGGGCAACGAGAACGCGGTCTACCGCGTCATCAACGGCCTGACCCGCTGGGGCGCGAACGTCGTCCACAAGGGCAACGCGAAAGTGCACGTCTCCGGCCACGCGTCGGCCGGCGAGCTGCTGTACTTCTACAACATCTGCAAGCCGCGCAACCTCATGCCGATCCACGGCGAATGGCGCCACCTGCGCGCCAACGCCGACCTCGGCATGCTGACGGGTATCCCCAAGGAGCGCACCGTCATCGCCGAGGACGGGGTCGTCGTCGACCTCGTCAAGGGCAAGGCGAAGATCGTGGGCAAGGTCCAGGCCGGCTACGTGTACGTCGACGGCCTCTCGGTCGGCGACATCACCGAGACGCACCTCAAGGACCGCCGCATCCTGGGCGAGGAGGGCATCGTCTCGGTCTTCGTCGTGGTCGACAGCAGTACGGGCAAGATCGTCGGCGGCCCCAACATCCATGCCAGGGGCTCCGGCATCGACGACGACGCCTTCGCCGCGGTCATCCCCAAGAT
>NZ_CP109018.1:842500-2357500 GCF_036226785.1 Streptomyces sp. NBC_00669 | reverse complement strand
AACACATAGGGCATGTGGAGGGAACGCGGGGAAGTGAAACATCTCAGTACCCGCAGGAAGAGAAAACAACCGTGATTCCGGGAGTAGTGGCGAGCGAAACCGGATGAGGCCAAACCGTATGCGTGTGATACCCGGCAGGGGTTGCGTGTGCGGGGTTGTGGGAGTTTCCTTGATCGGTCTGCCGGCCGGTCGGAGAGTCAGAAACCGTATGGGTAGGCGAAGGACATGCGAAAGGTCCGGCGTAGAGGGTAAGACCCCCGTAGCTGAAATCTGTACGGCTCTCTTGGAGATCACCCAAGTAGCACAGGGCCCGAGAAATCCTGTGTGAATCTGGCGGGACCACCCGTTAAGCCTAAATATTCCCTGGTGACCGATAGCGGATAGTACCGTGAGGGAATGGTGAAAAGTACCGCGGGAGCGGAGTGAAATAGTACCTGAAACCGTGTGCCTACAAGCCGTGGGAGCGTCGCATCGAGTGCTTGCACTCGGTGTCGTGACTGCGTGCCTTTTGAAGAATGAGCCTGCGAGTTTGCGGTGTGTTGCGAGGTTAACCCGTGTGGGGGAGCCGTAGCGAAAGCGAGTCCGAATAGGGCGTTTCAGTAGCACGCTCAAGACCCGAAGCGGAGTGATCTAGCCATGGGCAGGTTGAAGCGCGGGTAAGACCGTGTGGAGGACCGAACCCACCAGGGTTGAAAACCTGGGGGATGACCTGTGGTTAGGGGTGAAAGGCCAATCAAACTCCGTGATAGCTGGTTCTCCCCGAAATGCATTTAGGTGCAGCGTCGTGTGTTTCTTGCCGGAGGTAGAGCACTGGATAGGCGATGGGCCCTACCGGGTTACTGACCTTAGCCAAACTCCGAATGCCGGTAAGTGAGAGCGCGGCAGTGAGACTGTGGGGGATAAGCTCCATGGTCGAGAGGGAAACAGCCCAGAGCATCGACTAAGGCCCCTAAGCGTACGCTAAGTGGGAAAGGATGTGGAGTCGCAGAGACAACCAGGAGGTTGGCTTAGAAGCAGCCACCCTTGAAAGAGTGCGTAATAGCTCACTGGTCAAGTGATTCCGCGCCGACAATGTAGCGGGGCTCAAGCGTACCGCCGAAGTCGTGTCATTCACGCAATATCCCCAACGGGAGTGTGGATGGGTAGGGGAGCGTCGTGTGCCGGGTGAAGCCGCCGCGTAAGCGAGTGGTGGATGGTTCACGAGTGAGAATGCAGGCATGAGTAGCGATACAAGAGTGGGAAACTCTTGCGCCGATTGACTAAGGGTTCCTGGGTCAAGCTGATCTGCCCAGGGTAAGTCGGGACCTAAGGCGAGGCCGACAGGCGTAGTCGATGGACAACCGGTTGATATTCCGGTACCCGCTTTGAAACGCCCAGTACTGAACCGAGCGATGCTAAGGCCGTGAAGCCGCCTCTGATCTCTTCGGAGTGAGGGGGAGTGGTGGAGCCGCTGAACCGGACTTGTAGTAGGTAAGCGATGGGGTGACGCAGGAAGGTAGTCCAGCCCGGGCGGTGGTTGTCCCGGGGTAAGGGTGTAGGACGTGTGGTAGGTAAATCCGTCACACATTAAGTCTGAGACCTGATGCCGAGCCGATTGTGGTGAAGTGGATGATCCTATGCTGTCGAGAAAAGCCTCTAGCGAGTTTCATGGCGGCCCGTACCCTAAACCGACTCAGGTGGTCAGGTAGAGAATACCGAGGCGTTCGGGTGAACTATGGTTAAGGAACTCGGCAAAATGCCCCCGTAACTTCGGGAGAAGGGGGGCCACTTCTGGTGATGGAGTTTACCTCTTGAGCTGGGGGTGGCCGCAGAGACCAGCGAGAAGCGACTGTTTACTAAAAACACAGGTCCGTGCGAAGCCGTAAGGCGATGTATACGGACTGACGCCTGCCCGGTGCTGGAACGTTAAGGGGACCGGTTAGTCACACTTCGGTGTGGCGAAGCTGAGAACTTAAGCGCCAGTAAACGGCGGTGGTAACTATAACCATCCTAAGGTAGCGAAATTCCTTGTCGGGTAAGTTCCGACCTGCACGAATGGCGTAACGACTTCTCGACTGTCTCAACCATAGGCCCGGTGAAATTGCACTACGAGTAAAGATGCTCGTTTCGCGCAGCAGGACGGAAAGACCCCGGGACCTTTACTATAGCTTGATATTGGTGTTCGGTTCGGCTTGTGTAGGATAGGTGGGAGACTTTGATATCGCGGCGCCAGCCGTGGTGGAGTCGTCGTTGAAATACCACTCTGGTCGTGCTGGATGTCTAACCTCGGTCCGTGATCCGGATCAGGGACAGTGTCTGGTGGGTAGTTTAACTGGGGCGGTTGCCTCCTAAAGGGTAACGGAGGCGCCCAAAGGTTCCCTCAGCCTGGTTGGCAATCAGGTGTTGAGTGTAAGTGCACAAGGGAGCTTGACTGTGAGACTGACGGGTCGAGCAGGTACGAAAGTAGGGACTAGTGATCCGGCGGTGGCTTGTGGAAGCGCCGTCGCTCAACGGATAAAAGGTACCCCGGGGATAACAGGCTGATCTTCCCCAAGAGTCCATATCGACGGGATGGTTTGGCACCTCGATGTCGGCTCGTCGCATCCTGGGGCTGGAGTCGGTCCCAAGGGTTGGGCTGTTCGCCCATTAAAGCGGTACGCGAGCTGGGTTTAGAACGTCGTGAGACAGTTCGGTCCCTATCCGCTGCGCGCGTTGGAGTCTTGAGAAGGGCTGTCCCTAGTACGAGAGGACCGGGACGGACGAACCTCTGGTGTGCCAGTTGTCCTGCCAAGGGCATGGCTGGTTGGCTACGTTCGGGAGGGATAACCGCTGAAAGCATCTAAGCGGGAAGCCTGCTTCGAGATGAGGGCTCCCACCCACTTGATGGGGTAAGGCTCCCAGTAGACGACTGGGTTGATAGGCCGGATGTGGAAGCCTCGTGAGGGGTGGAGCTGACCGGTACTAATAGGCCGAGGGCTTGTCCATGTGTGCTCGCGTCCACTGTGTAGTTCTGAAACAACCAGCAACCACACACCCCTCTAGCTGTAGGGCTGGGTTGGTGTGTGGTGTGTGGGACAGTTTCATAGTGTTTCGGTGGTCATAGCGTTAGGGAAACGCCCGGTTACATTCCGAACCCGGAAGCTAAGCCTTTCAGCGCCGATGGTACTGCAGGGGGGACCCTGTGGGAGAGTAGGACACCGCCGAACAATTATTTGAATAGACCCCAACCCCCGAGGCTTGTCCCGGGGGTTGGGGTCTTTTTGCTGCTCGTTACCCTCATGTTCACGTCGAAACGGGAACCTGGGCACCCCGACAGGCGGAGGTGTGGAGACGTGCAGCAGATGACGACTGCCGGACGGCGGCCCGGTATCGCTTCGGAGATGACGGCGACCGCGGTTCGCGACACCCTGAAAGCGCTCGGCATCGGCCGCGGCGACGAGGTCATCGTGCCGTCGTACGGTCCCGGCGCACCCGCCGACGGGGCTCGACTGGCCGGCGCGACACCGGTGTTCGCCGACATCGACCCGCGGACGTACTGCGTGGACCCGGCCTCGGTGGCCGCGTGTGTCACCTCCCGCACCGCCGCTCTCGTCCCGGTGAACGTGTTCGGCCACCCCGCCGCCATGGACCTCCTGGACGACCTCGCGGTCCGGCACGGGCTGGCCGTCGTGGAAGAGGCGCCGAGCGGCGAGGACGTGGGCGCCGTGGCCCGCCGCCGGGCGCACGCGCGGTTCCTCGACTCGGCGCTCACCGGCGTCGTGGTGCCGTACACCGCGCCCGGTGCCCACCACGTCTACCACCAGTACACCGTGCGGGTGCCGGGGAACGGCCGGCCGGACCGGGACGCGTACCTGCGGGCGCTGGCCGTGCGCGGGGTGCGGGCGACGGTGAGCGTGCCGGTGCCGGTGCACCGGATGCCGGCGCACCGTGCGGCGGCGCCGGTGGAGTTGCCGCAGACCGAACTGGTCGCCGCGGACAGCCTGTCGCTGCCGGTTCACTCGGGCCTGACGCAGCGCGAGTTGACGCATATTGCCACGGTCTGCAACCGGCTCGGCGGGATCGTCTGACCGCGGTTTTCGTGCACACGCGCTGATGGGCTACGATCTTCCCATCGACGCGCCCCAATAGCTCAGTCGGTAGAGCGTCTCCATGGTAAGGAGAAGGTCTACGGTTCGATTCCGTATTGGGGCTCTGCGAAAGAAGGCCCCCGCCTCATGGCGGGGGCCTTTGTCATGAGGCGGGACGGGGGCGCTTCACGGCTTCGGCAGCGCGGGTACCCGCATCGCCAGGATCGCCATGTCGTCGGAGGGCGCGTCGGCCGCGAAGCGCTCCACCGCGCGCTGGATGCGCGCGGCGACCGCGCCGGCGGTCAGGCCCGTACACGTGGCCAGCACGTCGGCGAGGCCGTCGTCGCCGAGCATGCGGCTGCCCTCGCGGCGCTCGGTGACACCGTCGGTGACGCACAGCAGGACGTCGCCGGGGTCGAGGGTGACGGACTGCTCGTAGAGGTCCAGGTCGTCCATGACGCCGAGCAGCGGCTGCGGTTCGGCCGCGGGTTCGACGGTGCCGTCGGGGCGCAGGCGCAGCGGCAGGGGATGGCCGGCGCAGACCATGCGCAGTTCGGCGCTGCCGTCCTCCCGGGGCCACAACTCGCCGTACAGGAGGGTGAGGAAGCGGCTGCGGGCGCCTTCGTCGAGGATGGCCGCGTTGAGGCGTTCGAGGACGGCAGGGCCGCCGAAGCCCTCGCGGGCGAGCAGGCGCAGGGCGTGCCGGGCCAGGCCCGTGACGGCGGCCGCTTCCGGGCCGGTGCCGCAGACGTCGCCGATGGCGAAGCCCCAGCAGCCTTCGCGGATCGGGAAGAGGTCGTAGAAGTCGCCGCCGACTTCGTTGCCCTCACCGGCCGCGCGGTAGACGACCTCGACCTCGACGCCCGGGACGCGGGGCAGCTCGGGCGGCAGCAGGCTGCGCTGGAGGGCCTGGCTGATCGCGGTGCGCTCGCTGTAGAGGCGGGCGTTGTCCAGGGCGAGGGCGGCACGGCGGGAGAGGTCCTCGGCGAGTTCGAGGATCTCCTGGCGGAAGCGTTCGTCGCTGGGCTTGCCGAGGGTGAGCATGCCGATGACGCGGTTGCGGGCGACCAGGGGCAGCACGACCGTTTCTCCACCGACCGCGGCCGCGGTGGCCAGGGCGATGCCCGGGGTGGTGGCGGGGCGTGTGCCGGGGGCGGCGCCGACGCCGAGGCTGCGCAGGGAGGCGCGCAGGGCACTGGAGTGGGCGGCGTCGGAGGGAGCGGTCCAGATCCGGGCACCGGGGGTCGGGTCGGGCTCGGGCGGCCTGACCTGCTGGAGGAGGGCCTTGATGCCGTCGATGCGGTCCTCGTCCTCGTGCAGGACGAAGGCGAGTTCGGGTTCCGACTGCTCGGCGATGGTGTAGACGGCGCACCAGCTGGCGAGGGTGGGGACGGTCATCTGGGCCATCAGGGCCAGGGTCTGGTCGCGTTCCAGGGTGCCGGCGAGCAGGTCGGAGGCTTCGACGAGGAAGGAGAGCGAGCCGCGGCGGAGCCGTTCGAGTTCGGTGAGGCGCGCGCTCTCGACGGCCAGGGCGATCCGGTCGGCGGCGAACTGGAGGCGGAGCGCCTCCTGGTTGCTGTAGCGGCCGGGTGCTTCGGCGGCGACGCCGAGGGAGCCGGTGAGGCGGCCTTCGACCTTGAGCGGGACGGTGACGACGGAGCGCATGCCGGTGCCGGACAGCAGCGGTACGGCGCCGGGCACGGCGGTGAGGTCCTCGTGGACGGCGGGCATGCGGGCGCTGCCGTAGCGGCCGGTGCCGGCCTCGACGGGGACGCGGGCGAAGCGCTGGCGGGCGGAGGGCAGGCCGGTGGAGGCGCGTACTTCGAGTTCGGTCTCGTCGTCGGTGGCGAGCAGCAGGTAGGCGGCGTCGCCGTCGAGCATGTCGCGGGCGCGTTCCACGGTGCGCTGGAGGAGGCCGTCGAGGTCGTCGGGGGCGGGGGAGCCGATGAAGACCTCGAACGCGTCGGTGGCCTTGCCGCGTTGGGAGGCGTGGGCGTCGGAGCCGTGGGAGCCGCGGTTGGGCGACTGGAGGACGGCGCGCTCCTCGGCGCGGACCAGCAGGCACACGGTCGACGGTTCGCCGGCGGTGTCGCGGACCCGCAGGTGGGAGCCGTAGACGGATAGGACGCGGCCGCCCGCGTCGCGCAGGCCGTAGGTGCCCTCCCAGCGGGAGAGCTGGAGGGCGTCGGCGAGGCCGATGCCGGTGCCGGGGGTCTGCGGCCAGGCGGCGAGGTCGGCGAGGGACTTTCCGACGATGTCGGCGGCGGTGTGGCCGAAGAGGTCGGTGGCGTCGTCGTTCCAGCGGGTGATGGCGCCGGACCGGTCGACCTGGATGACGGCGACACGAACGCGTTCGTCGGCGACGGGGAGGTCGGCGGTGGGCAGTACGGGTCCGGCGGAGCGGGTACCGGTGGGGCGCTGGGGCAGTTCGAGCTGGAACCAGACGTACTTGCCGGCGGCGGAGTACTCCACGCCCCAGCGGCTGGCCAGGGCGGAGCAGAGCAGCAGGCCGCGGCCGCCCTCGTTGTCGGTCTCGCGGAACTGGCGGCCGCGGGTCTGCATGGGGACTTCGCGCTCGGGATAGTGGTCGGCGACCTCGACGCGGACCGCGGTGTCGTAGCGCAGGCACTGCACGTCGGCGGCGGTGCCCGCGTGTACCACCGCGTTGGTGACCAGTTCGCTGGTCAGGACGACGGCGTCGTCCACCACGTCGGCGAAGCCCCAGCCGTGCAGGGTGTCGCGGACGAAGGCGCGGGCGATCGCGACCGACCGTCCCACCGGTTCGAAGGTGGCCGCTGCCCGCGCCGTGATCACCGATCTCCTCATGGTTCGTGTCCGCGCGGGCGCGCTGCCCGCTGCTGCCGGTGCGTCGCCGTGCTGCTGGAACGTCACCCGGCGGCTCCCCTGCGTGTGCGCCCGTCGGAGGGTGGGACCCCCCGACTGTGGCAGCACCGTTCACGTTACCTACCCACACCGACCGCGTGTGCGCCGGTTACCGGTGTTTCCACCCCGATCGTGGTCGCAGTTCCTCCGATGCTGCCGAACTGTTATGGGAGGGGTGGGCCGTAGTGAAACACTGGGCATGTTCTGAAGGTTGCAAGCTTGCTCATCTGCGGGTCGGTCGACCCTCCGGGAGGAACACGGTGGAGTCTGGCGCATCGGCGCGGGGCACGGTCACGCGTACGAAGAACGGGCGATCCCGTGGGAACGGGACCGTCGAGGTCGACATGGCCGCGCTCACCAAGCTGCTCGGGGCGTTGTCCGCGATGCGGGACGGCAATTTCCGCAAGCGGCTGCCGGTGTCCGGGGACGGGCCGCTGGCGGAGATCGCGGTCGTGTTCAACGAGGTCGCCGACCGTAATCAGCATCTGACCGGTGAGCTGGCCCGGGTCCGGCGGGTGGTGGGCCGGGACGGGAAGCTGACGGAGCGGCTGGAGACGGGCCCGTCGGAGGGGTCCTGGGCGGCCGCGATCGAGGCGTCGAACGCGCTGGTGGACGACCTGGTGCGGCCGGTCTCCGAGGTCGGCAGGGTGCTGTCGGCGGTGGCCGAGGGCGATCTCGAGCAGCGGATGGACCTGCGGGCGCAGAACGCGGACGGGTCGGCGCATCCGCTGCGCGGTGAGTTCCTGAAGGTCGGCCGTACGGTCAACGGTCTGGTGGACCAGCTGTCGGCGTTCACCGACGAGGTGACGCGGGTCGCGAGCGAGGTCGGTACCGAGGGCAAGCTCGGCGGGCAGGCGAAGGTGCGGGGCGTGTCCGGGTCCTGGAAGGACCTGACGGATTCCGTCAACACGATGGCGTACCGGCTGACGGCGCAGGTGCGGGACATCGCGCTGGTGACGACGGCGGTGGCGAAGGGGGACCTGTCCCGCAAGGTCACGGTGCATGTCGCCGGGGAGATGCTGGAGCTGAAGAACACCGTCAACACGATGGTGGACCAGCTCTCGTCGTTCTCGTCCGAGGTGACCCGGGTGGCCCGGGAGGTCGGTACCGAGGGCGAGCTGGGCGGCCAGGCGCAGGTGCCGGGCGTGGCCGGGGTGTGGAAGGACCTGACGGACTCCGTCAACCTCATGGCGGGGAACCTGACGGCGCAGGTGCGGGACATCGCGCAGGTGACGATGGCGGTCGCGAACGGCGACCTGACGCAGAAGATCACCATCGGGGCGCGCGGTGAGGTCGCGCAGCTCGCCGAGACGATCAACGCGATGACGGAGACGCTGCGGACGTTCGCCGACGAGGTGACGCGGGTCGCGGGGGAGATCGGCGCGGAAGGTCAGCTCGGCGGGCAGGCGCAGGTGCCGGGTGTGGCGGGGACGTGGAAGGACCTGACGGACTCCGTCAACACCGCGTTCCGGAACCTGACGGCGCAGGTGCGGGACATCGCGCAGGTGACGACGGCGGTGGCGGGTGGTGACCTGTCGCAGAAGGTGACCGTGGACGTCTCCGGCGAGATGCTGGAGCTGAAGAACACCGTGAACACCATGGTGGACCAGCTGTCCGCGTTCGGTGACGAGGTGACGCGGGTCGCGCGCGAGGTCGGGGTCGAGGGACAGCTGGGCGGGCAGGCGCAGGTGTCCGGCGCGGCGGGGACGTGGAAGGACCTGACGGACTCCGTCAACACCGCGTTCCGGAACCTGACCGCGCAGGTGCGGAACATCGCGCAGGTGACCACGGCCGTCGCCAACGGTGACCTGTCGCAGAAGGTCACGGTGGATGTCTCCGGCGAGATGCTGGAGCTGAAGAACACCGTGAACCGCATGGTGGACCAGCTCAGTTCGTTCTCGCAGCAGGTCACGCGGATGGCGCGGGACGTGGGCACCGAGGGCCGGCTGGGCGGTCAGGCCCGGGTGGACGGGGTGTCGGGCACCTGGAAGGACCTGACGGACTCCGTCAACTTCATGGCCGGCAACCTCACCTCGCAGGTACGGCAGATCGCCCAGGTGACGACGGCGGTGGCCCGTGGCGACCTGTCGCAGAAGATCGACGTGGACGCCCGGGGCGAGATCCTGGAACTGAAGAACACCATCAACACGATGGTCGACCAGCTGTCGTCGTTCGCCGAGCAGGTGACCCGGGTCGCGCGCGAGGTGGGCACGGACGGGCGGCTGGGCGGTCAGGCGCAGGTGCCGGGCGTGGCCGGCGTGTGGCGCGACCTGACGGACTCGGTGAACTTCATGGCCGGCAACCTGACCGGCCAGGTCCGCAACATCGCGCAGGTCGCGACGGCGGTGGCCCGCGGTGACCTGTCGCAGAAGATCGACGTGGACGCCAAGGGCGAGATCCTGGAACTGAAGAGCACGCTGAACACGATGGTCGACCAGCTGTCGTCGTTCGCGGAGCAGGTGACCCGGGTGGCCCGCGAGGTGGGCACGGAGGGCATCCTGGGCGGCCAGGCGGAGGTCAAGGGCGTCAGCGGTACGTGGAAGGACCTCACGCAGTCCGTCAACTTCATGGCGAACAACCTGACGTCCCAGGTGCGCAACATCGCCGACGTGACGTCTGCGGTGGCGGCCGGTGACCTGTCACGGAAGATCACCGTGGACGCGAAGGGCGAGATCCTCGCGCTGGTGACGACCGTGAACACGATGGTGGACACGCTGTCGGCGTTCGGTGACGAGGTCACGCGTGTGGCGCGCGAGGTGGGTACCGAGGGGCAGTTGGGCGGTCAGGCGCGGGTGCGTGACGCGTCGGGCATCTGGAAGGACCTCACCGACTCGGTGAACGGCATGGCGTCGAACCTCACGTCGCAGGTGCGGTCGATCTCCTCGGTGGCCACCGCCGTCGCCAACGGCGACCTGACGAAGAAGATCGATGTCGACGCCCGGGGCGAGATCCTGGAGCTCAAGAACACCATCAACACGATGGTGGACACGCTGTCGGCCTTCGGTGACGAGGTCACCCGGGTGGCGCGCGAGGTGGGTACCGAGGGCATCCTCGGCGGCCAGGCGCGCGTGCCGGGCGTGGCGGGCACCTGGAAGGACCTGACCGAGTCCGTCAACGGGATGGCGTCCAACCTGACCGGCCAGGTGCGGCAGATCGCGCAGGTGACGACCGCGGTCGCGCGCGGTGACCTGTCGAAGAAGATCGACGTGGACGCGCGCGGGGAGATCCTGGAGCTGAAGACCACGATCAACACCATGGTCGGGCAGCTGTCCGCGTTCGGTGACGAGGTGACGCGGGTCGCGCGCGAGGTGGGTACCGAGGGTCGGCTGGGCGGTCAGGCGCGGGTGCCGGGTGTCTCGGGGATCTGGAAGGACCTCACCGAGTCGGTGAACCTGATGGCCAACAACCTGACCAGCCAGGTGCGCAACATCGCGCAGGTCGCCACCGCGGTGACCCGCGGCGACCTGAACCTGCGGATCGACGTGGACGCGGCCGGGGAGATCCTGGAACTGCAGGACTACATCAACACGATGATCGTCCGGCTGCGCGAGACCACCCTCGCCAACAAGGAGCAGGACTGGCTCAAGGGCAACCTGGCCCGGATCTCCGGTCTGATGCAGGGCCGCCGCGACCTGCGGGACGTGGCCGCGCTGATCATGAGCGAGCTGACCCCGGTGGTGTCCGCGCAGCACGGCGCGTTCTTCCTCGCGCAGGACACCGCGGAGTCCGGTGCGGAGTACGAACTCGCGCTGATCGGCAGTTACGGCTTCTCCCGGCGCACCATGTCCTCGGTGTTCCTGCCCGGTGAGGGCCTGATCGGGCAGTCCGCGGTGGAGAAGCGCTCGATCCTGATCGAGCAGGCGCCGCCGGGGTATCTGAAGATCGTGTCGGGGCTCGGCGAGGCGCCGCCGGCGCATGTGATCGTGCTGCCGGTGCTCTTCGAGGGGCGGGTGCTGGGCGTGATCGAGCTGGCCGCGTTCCAGCCGTTCACGCAGATCCAGAAGGACTTCCTCGACCAGATCACCGACATCATCGCGATCAGCGTGAACACCATCTCGGTCAACACCAAGACCGAGGGGCTGCTCAAGCAGTCCCAGGAGCTGACCGAGCAACTCCAGGAGCGCTCGGACGAGTTGGAGAACCGGCAGCGGGCCCTGCAGATGTCCAACGCGGAACTGGAGGAGAAGGCCGAGCTGCTGGCGCGGCAGAACCGCGACATCGAGGTGAAGAACACCGAGATCGAGGAGGCCCGGCAGGTCCTGGAGGAGCGCGCCGAGCAGCTCGCGGTCTCGATGCGCTACAAGTCGGAGTTCCTGGCGAACATGTCGCACGAGCTGCGGACGCCGCTGAACTCGCTGCTGATCCTCGCCAAGCTGCTGGCCGACAACGCCGACTCCAACCTGTCGCCCAAGCAGGTCGAGTTCGCCGAGACCATCCACGGAGCCGGTTCCGACCTGCTGGAGCTGATCAACGACATCCTGGACCTGTCGAAGGTCGAGGCCGGCAAGATGGACGTCTCGCCGACCCGTATCGCCCTGGTGCAGCTGGTGGACTACGTGGAGGCGACGTTCCGGCCGCTGACCGCGGAGAAGGGCCTGGACTTCTCGGTGCGGGTCTCGCCTGAGCTGCCGGTGACCTTGCACACCGACGAGCAGCGGCTGCTACAGGTGCTGCGCAACCTGCTGTCGAACGCGGTGAAGTTCACCGACTCCGGGTCGGTGGAGCTGGTGATCCGCCCGGCCGGACCGGATGTGCCGCAGGCGATCCGCGAGCAGTTGCTGGAGGCGGGGACGATGCGCGACGCCGACCAGCCGCTGATCGCCTTCTCGGTCTCCGACACCGGCATCGGGATCGCGGCGAGCAAGATGCTGGTGATCTTCGAGGCGTTCAAGCAGGCCGACGGCACCACCAGCCGCAAGTACGGCGGCACCGGCCTTGGCCTGTCGATCAGCCGGGAGATCGCCCGGCTGCTGGGCGGCGAGATCCACGCCGACAGCCAGCCCGGCCGCGGCTCCACCTTCACGCTGTACCTCCCGCTCAGCCTCGGTGACACGCTGCCCGTGCAGCCGCAGTTGCCGGCCGGAGCAGGCGCAGGCGCAGGCGCCGGCAGTGGCCGGGGTGCGGACGCCGACCAGCAGGCCCAGGGCCGCAACCGCAGCCCGGGCAGCAGCCTGGCCCGGCTGCGCCGCCGCTCCGCCCAGCCCGCGCCCGGCCCGGCGCGGCCTGCGGACGGCGACACCGGGTCCGGGTCCGGGAACGGCGGTTCGGCGCAGGGCGGCGGGTCCGCGAACGGCGCCGGTTCCCTGAACGGCCACGGCGGCGCCGCAAACGGCCGGAGCGGCGCCGTGCACGACGCCGAGGGCGCGGGGACCGACGCGGGCGCGGCGGCGCGGGAGACGGCGCACGGGGAGGCGTACCCGGCCTTCACCGGCGGGTTCAGCGGCGAGAAGGTCCTCATCGTGGACGACGACATCCGCAACGTCTTCGCGCTCACCAGCGTGCTGGAGCAGTACGGCCTGACCGTGCTCTACGCGGAGAACGGGCGCGAGGGCATCGACGTCCTGGAGCAGTACGACGACATCGCCGTGGTGCTGATGGACATCATGATGCCGGAGATGGACGGGTACGCGACGACCACGGCGATCCGCAAGATGCCGCAGTTCGCCGGGCTGCCGATCATCGCGCTCACCGCGAAGGCGATGAAGGGCGACCGGGAGAAGGCGATCGACTCCGGGGCGTCGGACTACGTGACCAAGCCGGTGGACACCGACCACCTGCTGACGCTCATGGAGGACTGGATGCACGCCCGATGATCGGCCCGATCACCGAACCTGCCCGAAGATGGCTGAATATTTTGCCGACTTGAGGGGCAGGTGAGGTGTGGGCCGTTCGGAATCTGGGAACCTTACGGTCTCCGCCTGCGTTTCCGGTATGTGGTGAGTGACGTGGCGGTGACAGGGTGTGGCGAACGGCGGGGTGCGGCTACGATGACCGGCACAAGGACGGGCGGCGGGACATTGCTGCCCCCGGGGGCGGCGATCGGCGCTTCCGTCGGCATTGCGAGTCGGGGAGGCCCCAAGCCGGGGCGAGGAGGGCGTGGCGTGGTGCAAAAGGCCAAGATCCTCCTGGTCGATGACCGGCCGGAGAATCTGCTGGCGCTGGAGGCGATCCTCTCGGCGCTGGACCAGACCCTGGTCCGTGCATCGTCAGGGGAGGAAGCGCTCAAGGCGCTGCTGACCGACGACTTCGCGGTGATCCTGCTCGATGTCCAGATGCCGGGCATGGACGGGTTCGAGACCGCGGCACACATCAAGCGGCGGGAGCGGACCCGGGACATCCCGATCATCTTCCTCACCGCGATCAACCACGGCCCGCACCACACGTTCCGCGGATACGCGGCCGGTGCGGTCGACTACATCTCCAAGCCGTTCGACCCGTGGGTGCTGCGCGCCAAGGTCTCGGTGTTCGTGGACCTGTACATGAAGAACTGCCAGTTGCGCGAGCAAGCGGCGCTGCTGAGGCTGCAGTTGGAGCAGGGCGCGCCGTCCGGCGCCGTGGCCGGCGGGGCGGGCCCGGCAGGTGCGAGGGAGTCCGTCGGCCTGCTCGCCGAACTGTCCGCGCGGCTGGCCGCCGTGGAGGAGCAGGCCGAAGCGCTCGGCAAGCAGCTCGACGGCAGCGCCGACGCCGCCGTGGTGGCCACGGCCGCACACCTGGAGCGCAAACTCACCGGGTTGCGGCGGGCGTTGGACGCGCTGGAACCCGGCGACGCCGGCGGCGGCAACGGGTTCGGCAGGCAGCAGGGCGGCTCGGACTGAGCGCGCACGGCGGGTCCGGACTCCGCGGCGCGCCGTGCGCGAGCCGGGTGGCACGCTCCCGCCGTTCGTCCTCCCGGCCCATGACGCGGCGTCAACCCGGCGCCCAGCGCGGTCCGACACGAACGGGCGTATCCCCGAGCAGGCGTGTCCCCCGATCACAAGGGCGGTAACCTCGGCCCATGGCCCCCCGTACGTCCGGCACCGCCAAGAAAGCCCCGGCGCGGCCTCCGGCCAAGAAGACCGCGGCGAAGAAGCCCGCGGCCAAGAGCGCTGCCGCCCGACCGCCCGCCAAGAAGGCGGCGGCGGCCAAACCCGCGCCCGCGGCCGCGCCGTCCCCCACCGGCGGCCTCTACCGGGTGGTGCGCGCGGTGTGGCTCGGCTTCGCACACGGCGTCGGCGCGATCTTCCGCGGGATAGGGCGCGGCGCGCGCGGCCTCGACCCCGCGCACCGCAAGGACGGCGTGGCGCTGCTGCTGCTCGGCGTGACCCTGGTGGTCGCCGCCGGCACCTGGTCCAATCTGCACGGCCCGGTCGGGGACCTGGTCGCCCTGCTGATCACCGGCGCCTTCGGCCGGCTCGACCTGCTGGTGCCGTTCCTGGTCGGCGCGATCGCCGTCCGGCTGATGCGCCACCCCGAGCAGCCCGAGGCCAACGGCCGGATCGTGATCGGCCTGTCCGCGCTGGTGCTCGGCGTGCTCGGCCTGATCGACATCGGCTGCGGCGCCCCGAGCCGCGCCGACGGCGCGCAGGCGCTGCGCGACGCCGGCGGCCTGATCGGCTGGGCCGCCGCCGCGCCCCTGCACTACACCGTCGGCTCCGTGCTCGCCGCGGCGCTGCTCCTGCTGATCACCGTCTTCGGGCTGCTCGTGGTCACCGCGACCCCGGTCAACGCCATCCCGCAGCGGCTGCGGGCGGCCGGCGTCCGGGTCGGCCTGTACGCACCCCCGCCCGACCCCGAGGCCGTCCCGCTGGAGGACTTCTTCGACGACGACGCGGACGCCGTGTCCGGGTCGCGCTCCGGAGCGGCCGAGGACGACTCACCGGTCCGCCGGGTGCCCGCCCGCTTCACCAAGTCCCGTGCCGGCAAGGGCGCCGACGCCGACCCGTACGACATAGAGCGTGACGGCGACAGTGCGGGCTCGGGCATGGGCGGGCTCGACGCGGAGGAGCAGGACAAGCCGCGCCGCAAGTCCCGGCGCCGCCCGGAGCCGGCGTCCGCCCAGGGGGCCGACGACCTCGACCTGGACCCGGTGGACGTGGCCGCCGCGGCCGCCGCGGCCCTCGACGGCGCGGTGCTGCACGGCGTGCAGCCCTCCCCGCTCGTCGCCGACCTCACCAGCCGGCTCAAGAAGCCGGTGCCCGCCGCCCGCGCCGACGACACCGGCGCCCAGGGCGCGGCCGGCGCCGGCAAGGGCAGCGACTCCGTACCCGACCTGACCAAGCCCGCCGCCACCTCCGAGGCCGGGCCGCCGCTGCCGCCGCGGGCCGAGCAGCTCCAGCTCTCCGGCGACATCACCTACGCCCTGCCCTCGCTCGACCTGCTGGAGCGCGGCGGCCCCGGCCGTACCCGGAGCGCCGCCAACGACGCGGTCGTCGCCTCGCTGAGCCAGGTGTTCAAGGAGTTCAAGGTCGACGCCGTCGTCACCGGCTTCACCCGCGGCCCGACGGTCACCCGGTACGAAGTGGAACTGGGCGCCGCGGTGAAGGTGGAGCGGATCACCGCGCTGGCCAAGAACATCGCGTACTCCGTGGCCAGTCCCGACGTGCGGATCATCAGCCCGATCCCCGGCAAGTCCGCGGTCGGCATCGAGATCCCCAACAGCGACCGCGAGATGGTCAACGTCGGCGACCTGCTGCGCTCGGCCGAGGCCGCGGGCGAGGACCACCCGATGACCGTCGCGCTCGGCAAGGACGTCGAGGGCGGCTACGTGGTGGCCAACCTCACGAAGATGCCGCACGTCCTGGTCGCCGGCGCCACCGGTTCCGGCAAGTCCTCCTGCATCAACTGCCTCATCACCTCGGTGATGTGCCGCGCCACCCCGGACGAGGTCCGGATGGTGCTGGTCGACCCCAAGCGCGTCGAGCTGACCGCCTACGAGGGCATCCCGCACCTGATCACGCCGATCATCACCAACCCGAAGCGGGCCGCCGAGGCCCTCCAGTGGGTGGTCCGCGAGATGGACCTGCGCTACGACGACCTCGCCGCGTACGGCTTCCGGCACATCGACGACTTCAACGCGGCGGTGCGCTCGGGCAAGGCGAAGACCCCCGAGGGCAGCGAGCGCGAGCTGACCGCGTATCCGTATCTGCTGGTGATCGTCGACGAGCTGGCCGACCTGATGATGGTCGCGCCGCGCGACGTGGAGGACTCGATCGTCCGCATCACCCAGCTGGCCCGCGCCGCCGGCATCCACCTGGTGCTGGCCACCCAGCGGCCGAGCGTCGACGTGGTCACCGGCCTGATCAAGGCCAACGTGCCGTCCCGGCTCGCCTTCGCCACCTCCTCCCTCGCCGACAGCCGGGTCATCCTCGACCAGCCGGGCGCCGAGAAGCTGATCGGCAAGGGCGACGGGCTGTTCCTGCCGATGGGCGCGAACAAACCGATCCGGATGCAGGGCGCCTACGTCACCGAGGACGAGATCGCCAAGGTGGTGGAGCACTGCAAGGCGCAGCTCACACCGACCTACCGGTCCGACGTCACCGTCGGCAGCGGACCGAAGAAGGAGATCGACGAGGAGATCGGCGACGACCTGGACCTGCTGTGCCAGGCGGCCGAACTGGTGGTCTCCACCCAGTTCGGCTCCACCTCGATGCTCCAGCGCAAGCTGCGGGTGGGCTTCGCGAAGGCCGGGCGGCTGATGGACCTGATGGAGTCCCGCGGGATCGTCGGCCCGAGTGAGGGTTCCAAGGCGCGCGACGTGCTGGTCAAGGCGGATGAGCTGGACGGGGTGCTGGCGGTGATCCGCGGCGGCGACGGCCCGGGGTGACGCGCTGAGGGTGAGCGCTCGGAGCGACGGGCCCGGGGGCCGGCGGCCCCCGGGATGACGGGCCGGATGACGGGCCGGGATGACGGGCCGGGATGCGGCGCAAGGCCACCGGCCCGGGCGTTGGAGCGGTACCGACGGGTACACCCGGACGTACGTACCATTCGTCACACAAGTGGAGTCGTGCCACGTGTGACGTCGGCCAACTCGGGGCACGTTGAAGGGCAACCGTTTCTCCGGTCCAAGCGTCAAGTTGTACAGGCAGGACGACTGTCACCCCGTTGACACCCTCGCGTGCCCGTGGGGCCGACGAAAATCCGTAGTCCGCCCGCCCCGGTGTTTCATACCGCCCCTAGACTGAACTTCCAGCAGGTGGCTGCACGCTCGAAAGGCGCCCTCGTGTCCATCGGCAACACGCCCTCCGCCGACCGTCCTTCGGTCGGCCGCGCCCTCGCTCAGGCCCGCACCGAGGCGGGGCTGACCGTTGACGAGGTCAGCACCACCACCCGGGTACGCGTCCCGATCCTCCAGTCGATCGAGCAGGACGACTTCTCCCGCTGCGGCGGTGACGTCTACGCCCGCGGCCACATCCGCGCCATCGCCCGCGCCGTCGGCGTCGACCCCGAGCCGCTGATCGAGCAGTACGCCGCCGACCACGACACCGACTCCGCGCCCCCGCCGGTCGCGCCGCTGTACGAGGCCGAGCGGATCAAGTCCGAGCCGCGTCGGCCGAACTGGACCGCCGCCATGATCGCCGCGATCGTGGCCGTCATCGGCTTCGTCGGGTACACCGTCGTCAGCGGGAGCGGCGGCGACAGCGGCAAGACCAGCGCCCAGTCCAGCCCGAGCGCGTCGGCCTCGACCACGACGTCCCCGAGCCCGTCGTCGCCGCAGGGCAACGGCGCCCCGACCGGGCAGCCGACCGACACCGGCAGCGCCATCGCCGCGGCCCCGCCCGGGAAGGTCACGGTCAAGGTCACCGCCGAGAGCGGCGCCAGCTGGATTCAGGCCACCGACGGCAACGGCAAGCAGCTCTTCCAGGCGTCCCTCAAGGAGGGCCAGTCCAAGACCTGGACCGACGACAAGAAGATCAAGCTCATCGTCGGCAACGCGGGCGCGGTCCAGCTCTTCGTCAACGGCAAGGACCTCGGACCGGCCGGCGGAAAGGGCCAGGTCGTCCGCCTGACGTACACGCCGGGCGACCCGACACAGGGTTAGCCGCGGGCCGCCGGACCGACGGGGGCGGACGGGCGTTCGGCGCACCGCGCGGCGAAGTCGCGAGAAGGCCACCGGGTAGGCTGGTGCCTATGCCCGAACCCCGTACCGTCGCCCTTGTCACGCTCGGCTGCGCCCGCAATGAGGTGGACTCGGAGGAGCTCGCCGGCCGGCTTGCGGCGGACGGCTGGCAGCTCGTCGAGGACGCCGCCGACGCCGACGTGGCCGTGGTGAACACCTGCGGCTTCGTCGAGGCCGCCAAGAAGGACTCGGTGGACGCCCTGCTGGAGGCGAACGACCTCAAGGCGCAGGGCCGCACCCAGGCGGTCGTCGCGGTGGGCTGCATGGCCGAGCGGTACGGCAAGGACCTGGCCGAGGCGCTCCCGGAAGCCGACGGCGTCCTCGGTTTCGACGACTACGCGGACATCTCCGACCGGCTGCGCACCATCCTGGGCGGCGGCATCCACGCCTCCCACACCCCGCGCGACCGGCGCAAGCTGCTCCCGGTCAGCCCGGTGGAGCGGCAGCGCGCGGTCTCCGGGACCGGTACGGGCGCGCGGAGCGGGGCGGTGGCGCTGCCGGGACACGGGCAGGGCGCGGCGGGCGCCGGGGAGGCGGACGAGGGCAGAGGCACCGGAAGCGACAGCGGTGTGGACGGGGGCGCGTCCGGTGCGGCCCGCGCGGCGGCGCACCCGACCGCTGACCCGGACGTGCCCTGGCAGGTGCCCGATCTGCCGGAGGGTGTCGCTCCCGCTTCGGGGCCGCGCGCTCCGCTGCGCCGGCGGCTCGACTCCGGCCCGGTCGCGTCCGTGAAGCTCGCCTCCGGCTGCGACCGCCGCTGCACCTTCTGCGCGATCCCGTCCTTCCGCGGCTCGTTCATCTCCCGGCGCCCCTCCGACGTGCTGGGCGAGACCCGCTGGCTGGCCGGGCAGGGCGTCAAGGAGGTCATGCTCGTCAGCGAGAACAACACCTCCTACGGCAAGGACCTCGGCGACATCCGCCTGCTGGAGACGCTGCTGCCGGAACTGGCCGCCGTCGACGGTGTCGAGCGGGTCCGGATCAGCTACCTCCAGCCCGCCGAGATGCGGCCCGGCCTCATCGACGTCATGACCGGCACCCCGGGTGTCGTGCCGTACTTCGACCTGTCCTTCCAGCACTCCGCGCCGGGGGTGCTGCGCGCCATGCGCCGCTTCGGCGACACCGAGCGGTTCCTCGAACTGCTGCACACGATCCGGTCGAAGGCGCCGGAGGCCGGCGTCCGGTCCAACTTCATCGTCGGCTTCCCCGGTGAGAGCGAGGAGGACCTCGCCGAACTGGAGCGGTTCCTGAGCGAGGCGCGGCTCGACGTCATCGGCGTGTTCGGCTACTCCGACGAGGAGGGCACCGAGGCCGCGTCCTTCGAGCACAAGCTCGACGAGGACGTGGTCGCCGCCCGGCTCGCGCGGGTCTCCCGGCTGGCCGAGGAACTGACCGCGCAGCGCGCGGAGGAGCGGCTCGGCGCCACCCTGCGGGTGCTGGTCGAGGCGTTCGACGAGGAGACCGGCGAGGTCACCGGCCGCGCCGACCACCAGGCGCCGGAGACCGACGGCCAGGTCGTCCTGCTGCCGCCCGGTGGGAACGCGGCGGGCGCGGCGGCCGTTGGGGCATCCGGCGGGGAGTGGCGGCCGGCGCCCGGGACGTTCGTGACCGCGAAGGTGACGGGCACCGAGGGCGTGGACCTGATCGCCGAAGTGCTGCCCGAGCTGGCCGGTGCGGCCGGCGGCCAGGGCGCGGAGTGTTCCGAGGGAGTGGGCAGATGAGCGGAGGCGCCGAGCCCACACCGCCGCCGGTGCGGGCGGCCACCGCGGCGCGTCCGGCCGAGGCCGGCACCGGTGGGGACGGGAGCGGGCGGGGCGGGGCCTCCGGCGGTTCACGGGGTGCTGGTGCTGAGGGTGTTGGCGTCGCGGGTGCGGGTGCCGGTGCCGGTGTCGGTGCTGCGGACGCAGGTGCCGCTGGTGCTGGTGTCGAGAATGCTGGTGGTGCTGGTGGTGCTGGTGGTGCGCACGAAGCCGGTGCGCAGGCCGGCCGGGGCAGCGGCCAGGCCGGGCTCTGGAACGTCGCGAACCTGCTGACGATGACCCGGCTCGTGCTGGTCCCGGGGTTCGTGCTGCTGCTCGTGCACGACGACGGGAACGACCCGGCCTGGCGCTCCTTCGCCTGGGCCGCCTTCGCGATCGCGATGATCACCGACCTCTTCGACGGCGAACTGGCCCGGCGCTACGGCCTCGTCACGGACTTCGGCAAGATCGCCGACCCGATCGCGGACAAGGCGATCATGGGCGCGGCGCTGGTCGGGCTGTCCGCTCTGGGTGACCTGCCGTGGTGGGTCACCGGGGTCATCCTTTTCCGTGAACTCGGCATCACCCTCATGCGCTTCTGGGTGATCCGGCACGGCGTCATCCCCGCGAGCCGCGGCGGCAAACTCAAGACGCTCACGCAGGGCGTCGCGGTCGGCATGTACATCCTGGTGCTGACCGGTCCGCTGGCCAGTATCCGCGCCTGGATCATGGCGGTCGCGGTCGTGCTGACCGTGGCGAGCGGCGTGGACTACGTACGGCAGGCGGTCGTCCTGCGCCGGGCGGGCCTGGCGGCGCAGGCCGCCGATGATGCTCACGACGAGACGGCGACCACTCCGGCGGCGAGCGCTCCCACGGCGACCGCTCAGGGCGCTCAGGGCGCTCGGGGCGGTGCGCGGGTGTCGGTGACGGCGCCCGGGAGCGCGTCCGGGGCGACGCTCGCGGCGACGAGCGGGCCGGGAACGGGGACGAGGGCCGGGGGAGCGCACCGGGCCGAGCCGGCGGATGAGCCCGTGTCGGGGACCGAGACCGCGCCTGGGGCCGAGGCCGACCCCGCACCCGCGTCCGCCCCCGCGCCTGCCGCCGAGCGCGAGCGTCGGCAGGGCGTATGAGCGCGGAGGGGCCGGTGGGGTCGCAGGCTTCGGGGCAGTCCGAGCCCGCCGGGTCCGCGGAACCGGCTGAGTCCGCGCGTGAGGCCCTGCGGCTGCTCGTGGGTCGCGCGGCGACGCTCGCGGTCGCGGAGTCGCTCACAGGCGGCCTGGTGGCCGCTGAACTGGCTGCCGTTCCCGGCGCCTCGCGGGCCTTCCGTGGTTCGGTCACGGCGTACGCGACCGAGCTGAAGCACGAGATCCTTGGTGTCGACGCCGCTCTGCTCGCCGAGCGGGGTGCGGTGGACCCCGATGTGGCGCGCGGGATGGCCGAGGGCGTACGCCACCGGCTCGGCGCGGACTGGGGCGTCGCGACCACCGGCGTCGCCGGCCCCACCCCCCAGGACGGTCAGCCGGTCGGCACGGTCTTCGTCGCCGTCGCCGGCCCGTCGGGCGCCGTGGTCGTCCCGCTGCGGCTCTCCGGGGACCGCGGCACGATCCGCCGGGCGTCGGTGGCGGCTGTCCTGGAACTGCTCACCGCCGAACTGCGGAGGAGTACGGTTGCGGGTCCGGAGTCCACCACGGCCCAGGCCGAAGGACAGCGGAACGGCAAGGGCCGAACGGCCACACGTAACGGTCCCGGTACGACTACCGGCGGCCAAGGATAGGGAAGAAGACGGGGGGAAGTGATGTTTGCAGCCCTGAGTGAACACGTCTTCGCTCCCCGCACGGGCGGTGCCCGAGGCGGTACGGTGGGGCGAGAAGGATGCGGTTTCGCGGTCCGAGGAGGGAGCCACCGATGATCCTGCTCCGTCGCCTGCTTGGTGACGTGCTGCGTCGGCAGCGCCAGCGCCAGGGCCGCACTCTGCGTGAGGTCTCTTCGTCGGCCCGGGTCTCCCTGGGCTATCTCTCGGAGGTCGAGCGGGGGCAGAAAGAGGCGTCCTCCGAACTGCTCTCGGCGATCTGCGACGCCTTGGACGTGCCGATGTCCGAGGTGATGCGCGAGGTCAGCGACGACCTGTCGCTCGCGGAGCTGGCTCAGTCGTCGGCGGCCGAGACTCCGGCCGCGCCGATGAGGCCCCTGCTGGGCGCGGTCACGTCCGTCACCTCCGTCACGGCCGTACCGTCCGCGCCGGACGAACGGATCACCATCAAGGCGCCCAAGAAGTCCGCGGAAGCCGTGGACGTCGTCGCCGCCTGAACCTGCTCGGTACCGCCGCTGGACGCGTGCGTCAGCGGTTGAGCGCACCCGCCGGCCCCGTCCGGGACGAAACCCGTCCCGTGGCGGGGCCGTCGTGTTTCCTGCGGGGCGCACGCGGCGCGTGCCGAGCTGCCGATCGGGGGTGTGCGCGCGGGCGGGTACCGCGGCCGCTGTCTTTTGCCATGTGTGGTGCGCGAGGGCAGGGTAGGCGCAGAAGGTCAGTACGGGATGAATCAGACCCGAACGCGTCGATCCGCGAGGAGACAAGCGCATGTCTGTCGTGAAGAGCCCCCTGGCCGAGCAGGCCCGCAAGACCGTCGGTGAAGCCCTCCAGGGTGCCCTGGTGGATCTGATCGACCTGTCACTGCTGGCCAAGCAGGTGCACTGGAACGTCATCGGCCCCCGGTTCCGGTCCATCCACCTCCAGCTGGACGAGGTCGTGGACAGTGCTCGCGTCGCCTCCGACACTGTCGCCGAGCGTGCCTCCGCGATCAGCGTGACCCCCGACGGCCGCGCCGGCACCGTCGCCAAGACCAGCGGCATCGACACCGTCACCGACGGGTGGGTCAAGGACAGCGAGGTCGTGGAGATCATGGTCGCCGCCCTCGACGCCTGCATCACCCGGATGCGTGAACGCATCCAGACCACCGACAAGCCCGACCCGGTGACCCAGGACATCCTCATCGGCATCACCGCCGACCTGGAGAAGTTCCACTGGATGTTCCAGGCGGAGAACGTCTGAGGCGCCATGCGCGGCCCTCGAAGGACTCCGACGATACGGACCCGGACAACACGGTCCCGGTCCCGGACCCGGACCTGCTCGCGCACGCGTCCCAGGCCCGCTCCGGCGGCGATACCGGCGGCGATACCGGCGGTGCGGGTGGCGGCGCCCATTTCGCCCGGGGCCGCCGGGACGACCCGGGTCCGGGCCCTGGTCCGGGGCCAGAGTGCGGGTGGCGTGCGCGTGGTGCTGGCCCTGGTCGGCGGCGTGCTGTGGTGGCTGGCGGTCCTGCGGTTCGGTCTGCGGCCCGACACCTCGGGCGGTCCGGCCGGCGGCGTGCACGCCGCGATCGTCGCCGGCGGGTGGAGCCTCGGCCTGATCCCCATGCACGCGGTGCCCGCACGGCGGCGGGAGGCGGCGCGGCGCCGCCGGACGAAGGCGACCGCTCCCGTGCCGGCGGGGTCCGGCCTTCCCGGGGATCAGCTTCTGGCCGAGGACGACGCGGGGCCTGGACCTGGGTCTGGAGCTGGCGCCGGACCTCGCTGGCACCGCGGGCACCAGTAGGCCACCCGATCCTGCTGCCGGGTGTCATCGCCGTGCCGGGCCGACCTGACCGCAGTGCCACACCGCAGGCACGGCTGGTGCTCCCGGCCGTACACCCAGTGGGTGCGCCCGCGACGGGTGTCCCCGGTCGTCACATGGCCGGGGCGCGCCTTGTTCGCCTCCAGCAGTCGTCTGGCCAGCGCCACCAGCCGCTCCGGCGCCGGCACCGCCCCGAACGGTGTCCACGGCGTCACCCCGCGCAGAAAGCACAGCTCGGCGACGTAGACGTTCCCGATCCCGGCCAGATTCCGCTGGTCCAGCAACGCTTCCCCGACCGGTCGGTCCGGGTCCGCGGCCAGCCGGGCGAGCGCTTGCTCCGCGTCCCAGTCCGGCCCGAGCAGGTCGGGCCCGAGGTGGCCGACCGCCTCGCCCTCCTCCTCGGTGCGCAGCAACTCCAGCACCGGCAGCCGGTAGCCGACCGCGACCCGCTCACCCGCCGCCAGTACCGCCCGCACCTGGTGCATCGGGCCGCCCCGCCAGCGTTCCCCGGCCCCGTACAGGTGCCACGCCCCGTCCATCCGCAGATGGCTGTGCAGCGTCATGTCGCCTTCGAGCCGCGCCATCAGATGCTTGCCGCGCGGCACCACCGCCAGCACCTGCCGTCCCACCAGGTCCACGGTCGCCAGCTTCGGCACGCGCAGATCCGCCCGCACCAGCGGCTGCCCGGCCAGCGCCGCGTGCAGTCGATGGGCGGTCAGCCAGACCGTGTCTCCTTCGGGCACCCCTCCATGATGGCGCCTGCGCCGTCCCCACCTCGCATCAGCGGTCCTCCCGCAACCGCAGCCCGCGCGGTGTGGCGTGGAACCCCGCGGCCTCCAGCGCCCGGCCCAGCGGAGAGGTCAGCGCCGACTCGCCGTTGGCACGCTCCACCGTGAGGCGGCCCAGCGCTCCTTCCCGGACCGCCAGCGCGAGGGCGTCCGCCGCGGCCCCGACCCGTATCTCGTCCCGTGGCCAGGCCAGCAGGGTCTTGCCACCCCGCTCCACATACAGGGCGAGCTCGCCGTCGGTCAGCACCACCAGGGCGCCCGCCTTCCGCCCGGGTTTGTGGGAGACCCCCTCGGGCTGCTCCGGCCACGGCAGCGCGGCGCCGTACGGATTGGCCGGGTCCGCGGCGGCCAGCACCACCGTGCGGGACCGGTCGGGGCGTTCCTCCTCCCGCTCCCGCGCTGTGCTGAGGGCCCGCAGCCGGTCCACCGCGCCGTCCATCGCGAACTGCGCCGCGCCCAGGCCCTCCACCACGTAGCCGCGTCTGGCCTGCCCGGTCTCCTCGAACGCCGCCAGCACCCGATATGCCGCCGAGAAGCCGCCCGCCACTCCTTCCGCGGCCACCGCGCCCCGGGTGACCACGCCGTGCCGGTCCAGCAGGGTGTGGGTCAGAGCGTGCGCCCGCAGGGTCGGATCTGCTTCGGGTGCGGGCACCAGGGACCAGCGGCCCGCGGTGGTGGGCGGCCCGGTCCGGGAGGCGGTGGCCCGTGGCGACCTGGCGGAGGCGAGCGAGCTGTACCTGCCGCGCGGCACCGAGCGCGGCGCCCGGTGCGCGGTCGCCCCCGCGGTGCGGCCCGAGCCGAGCAGCGCCCTCAGCGGGGCGAGGGTGTCATTGGTCAGCCGCCCCGACCAGGCCAGGTCCCATACCGCGTCGGCGAGTTCCGGATCGCTCGCCGTCAGCCCGGTCGCCCGCACCTGCTCACCGATCTGCCGGAAGAACAGGCCGTACCCGCCGGACAGCGCGCCGAGCACCGCGGTGTGCAACTCCGTCAGCTCCAACGGCTGCGGACCCGGCAGCAGCAAGGGTGCACTTTCGGACAAATACAGTGACACCCATCCGTCCTTGCCGGGCAGGGCCCCCGCTCCGGCCCACAGCACCTCGCCGGAGGCCGTCAACTCGTCCAGCATCGCCGGGGTGTAGCCGCTCACCCGGGACGGCAGCACCAGCTTCTCCAACGCCGACGCGGGAACCGACGCGCCCTGCAACTGCTCAACCGCCCGTGCCAGGCCGTCCATCCCGCGAAGACCATGCGTGCCGACATGCTGCCACTGCGGCAGGAACACCCCGAGCGTGGCCGGCGGCACCGGCTCCAACTCCTGCCGCAGCGCGGCGAGCGAACGGCGCCGAAGCCGCCGCAGAACCGTGGCGTCGCACCACTCCTGACCGGCCCCGCCCGGACGGAACTCGCCCTGCGCCACCCGGCCCGCCGCCGCCAGCCGGTGCAGCGTGCCGTCCGCCACGGCCCCACCCAGACCGAACCGGGCCGCGGCCTCGCCCGTCGTGAACGGGCCATGCGTCCGCGCGTACCTCGCCAGCAGGTCGCCCAGCGGGTCCTTGACCGGCTCGGTGAACGCCACCGGCACGCCCACCGGCAAGGCCGTGCCCAGCGCGTCGCGCAGCCGACCGGCGTCCTCCACCGCGGCCCAGTGCTCCTCCCCGGCGATCCGCACTCTGATCGCCCGCCTGGCCGCCTCCAACTCCGCGGCCCACCCCGCCTCCGCGCCGCGCACCGCCAACTCGGTGCCGGTCAGCGGGCCGAGCACCCGTAGCAGGTCCGCGACCCCCTCCGCGTCCTTGACCCGGCGATCCTCCGTCAGCCACTGCAACTCGCTGTCCAGATCGGCCAGCACGTCGGGATCGAGCAGCTCCCGCAGCTCCGCCTGCCCCAGCAGTTCCGCCAGCAGCCGCGAATCCAGCGACAGCGCGGCCGCCCTGCGTTCGGCCAGCGGCGAGTCGCCCTCGTAGAGGAACTGCGCCACATAGCCGAACAGCAGCGAACGGGCGAAGGGCGACGGCTCCTGCGTGGTCACCTCCACCAACCGGACCCGCCGCGCCTCGATGTCTCCCATCAACTCCACCAGCCCCGGCACGTCGAACACGTCCTGAAGGCACTCCCGGATCGCCTCCAGCACGATCGGGAACGACCCGAACTCCGACGCCACCTGGAGCAGTTGCGACGCCCGCTGCCGCTGCTGCCACAACGGGGTACGCCGGCCGGGACTGCGGCGCGGCAGCAGCAGTGCCCGCGCCGCGCACTCCCGGAAGCGCGACGCGAACAACGCGGACCCTCCCACCTGCTCCGTCACCAACTGCTCGACCTCGCCCTTGTCGAAGGCCACATCGCCCGCCCCCACCGGCGACTGCTCCGGATCGAACTCGGCCCCCTTCGCCACAGGATCGGCGTCCAGCAGGTCGAGCCCCATCAGGTCCGCGTCCGGCAGGCGCAGCACGATCCCGTCGTCGGCGTGCATGGCCTGGGCGTCCAACCCGTAGCGCTCCTGGAGCCGGGCTCCGAGCGCGAGCGCCCACGGAGCGTGCACCTGGGCGCCGAACGGGGAGTGGATGATCACCCGCCAGTCACCCAGCTCGTCCCTGAAGCGCTCCACCACGATGGTGCGGTCATCCGGGATGTGCCCGCACGCCTGCCGCTGCTCGGCGAGGTACGACAGCACGTTGTCGACCGCCCAGGGGTCCAGGCCGGCCGCGGCCAACCGCTCCCGGGCCGCCTCCGCGGGCAGCGCGCCCACTTCCCGCAGCCACCTGCCCAGCGCTCGGCCCAGTTCGAGCGGGCGTCCCAACTGGTCGCCCTTCCAGAACGGCAGCCGCCCGGGTACGCCCGGCGCGGGGGAGACCAGCACCCGGTCGCGGGTGATGTCCTCGATCCGCCACGAGGTGGTGCCCAGCGTGAACACGTCGCCCACCCGGGACTCGTACACCATCTCCTCGTCCAGCTCCCCGACCCGGCCGCCGCCCTTCTTGGGGTCCGCCCCGGCCAGGAAGACCCCGAACAGCCCGCGGTCCGGGATGGTGCCGCCGGAGGTGACCGCCAGCCGCTGTGCTCCCGGCCGGCCGGTGAGAGTGTTGGCCACCCGGTCCCAGACGAGGCGGGGCCGCAGCTCGGCGAACGCGTCCGACGGATAGCGGCCGGCCAGCATGTCCAGCACCGCGGTGTACGCGGAGTGCGGCAGCGCCGCGAAGGGCGCCGCCTGCCGGACCAGGGCGAGCAGTTCGTCCACGTCCCAGGTGTCCAGGGCGGTCATCGCCACGATCTGCTGCGCCAGCACGTCCAGCGGGTTGGACGGCACCCGCAGCGACTCGATGGCCCCTTCCCGCATCCGCTCGGTGACCACCGCGGACTGCACCAGGTCGCCGCGGTACTTCGGGAAGACCACCCCGGTGGACACCGCCCCCACCTGGTGGCCGGCCCGGCCCACCCGCTGCAGCCCCGACGCGACCGATGGCGGCGACTCCACCTGGACCACGAGGTCGACCGCGCCCATGTCGATACCCAGCTCCAGGCTCGACGTGGCGACCACCGCGGGCAGCCGCCCTGCCTTGAGATCCTCCTCCACCAGCGCGCGCTGCTCCTTGGACACCGAGCCGTGGTGCGCGCGGGCCAGCACCGCGGGAGCCCCCTTGGCAGCGCCCGACTGCGCCATGACCTGTGCCGGGGAGTGCGCTTCGGGCAGCGGCTCGCCCTCGGCACGCTCCTGGCCGATCTCGTTGAGCCGGTTGCACAGGCGCTCGGCGAGCCGCCGGGAGTTGGCGAAGACGATCGTGGAGCGGTGCGCCTGCACCAGGTCGGCGATCCGCTCCTCGACGTGCGGCCAGATCGACGGCCGCTGCGCCGGCCCCGCGGCCGGCCCGCTGTGCTCGGCCGCGTCCATCACCGGCGAACCGCCCAGCTCGCCCAGATCCTCCACCGGCACGACCACCGACAGGTCGAACCGCTTCTGGGACGGCGGCTGCACGATCGCCACCCGCCGCTGCGGGGAAAGGAAGCGGGCCACCTCATCCACCGGCCGGACCGTGGCCGACAGCCCGATCCGGCGGGCCGGCCGATCGAGCAGCCGGTCCAGCCGCTCCAGGGAGAGCGCCAGGTGGGCGCCGCGCTTGGTGCCGGCGACCGCGTGCACCTCGTCGAGGATCACCGTCTCGACCCCGCTCAGAGCCTCCCGCGCGGCGGAGGTGAGCATGAGGAAGAGGGACTCGGGCGTGGTGATGAGGATGTCCGGCGGGCGGGTGGCCATCGAGCGCCGCTCCGCCGCGGGCGTGTCACCCGACCGGATACCGACCCGCACCTCCGGCTCCGGCAGCCCCAGCCGCACGGACTCCTGCCGAATCCCCGCCAGCGGGCTGCGCAGATTGCGCTCGACGTCCACCGCGAGCGCCTTCATCGGCGAGACGTACAGCACCCGGCAGCGGCGACGGGCCTCAGCCGGCGGCGGAGTGGCGGCCAGCCGGTCCAGCGCCGCCAGGAACGCGGCCAGCGTCTTGCCCGACCCGGTGGGCGCCACGACCAGCACGTCGGAGTCCGCGGCGATGGCGGACCACGCGCCGGACTGGGCGGCGGTGGGCTCGCGGAAGGCTCCCGTGAACCACGCGCGGGTCGCGGGCGAGAAGGAGTCGAGGCTGTTGTGCGGATCGGACTGAGGACTGGACGGACCGGACGGACTGGACATGACCCCATCCTGCCTCGCCGGACCGACACCGCGCCGACGACCACTCTTCCGGCTGTGGACAACTCCTGGCGCGGTCACGACACAATGTCCCCATGACCGCGCGTGAGCAGGCACGATTCTGGGAGCACCCGGGCCTGCCCGGGGTTGACCTGCTGCGGGCCCGCTACATCCGGCACACCTTTTCCCGCCATGCCCACGACGGCTACGTGATCGCGGCGGTCACCGGCGGGGTGGAGGGCATCGGCCTGCCCGGCGGTGCCGAGCGGGCCGGCGAGGGCGGCGTCGTCCTGATCAACCCGGAGGTCCCGCACTCGGCGTACGCGGGCGCCGCCGGCGGCTGGAGCTACCGGGTCCTGTATCCGCGGACGGACGTCGTGTCGGCCGTCGCCGCCGAGACCCGCGGGCTGCGCGGCACCCCTTTCTTCACCGGCCCGGTCATAGCCGACCCGACCGCGGCCCGCCTGATCGCGGCCGTCCACGAAGCGGCCGAGCAGGACGACGCGCTCGCCGCCGAGACGTTTCTGCGCCTGACCCTCGCCCGGCTGCTGGCGCGCCACAGCGGGGGCATCGCCCGCGGCGGCCGGCCGCGGGCGGCGGCTCCCGGCGCCGCAGCCCATGCCCGCGAACTGCTCGCCGCCCACCTGGCCGACCCGCCCGGTCTCGACGAACTCGCCGCCGCCACGGCCACCAGCCCCTTCGCGTTGCTGCGCGCCTTCAAGGCCGCCTACGGCCTGCCCCCGCACGCGTGGCTCACCGGTGAGCGCGTCCGGGCCGCCCGCCGCCTCCTGGACACCGGCGTCGCTCCGGCCGAAGCCGCGGTCACCGTCGGCTTCACCGACCAGCCGCACCTCAACCGCCACTTCAGCCGGATCGTCGGGGTCCCGCCCGGCGCGTACCAGCGCGAGCGGAAGATCGTACGAGAGCGCTGACCCGCGGCCGCGTCGTTCGGACGGCCGGCGGGCGGCCCGTATCGCCCGGTATCGCCCCGGTATCGCCGCGGGGCCGCCGCCGCAAGAACGTACAAGACCCGCAGGCGGCGGTCTTCCTAGCCTGATCGAGTGAAAACAGCGCAGACGACGGGGCCGGACACCGTGCGGCAGCCGCCACGGCCCCGAGCAGAAGTGGTCCGAGACGCCCTGGGAGTAGGGGTCGCCGTCGGACTGTCCGGATTCGCCTTCGGAGTGACCTCGGCGGGCGCGGGCCTGTCCGTCCTCCAGAGCTGCGTCCTGTCGCTGCTCGTGTTCACCGGGGCCTCGCAGTTCGCGCTGGTGAGTGCGCTCGGTGCGGGAGGAAGTCCGTTCGCGGCGGCGGCCGGGGCGTTCTTCCTGGGCACCCGCAACGCCTTCTACGGTTTGCGGCTCTCGCAACTCCTGCGCCTGCCGGCGTCCGTACGGCCGCTGGCCGCCCAGTGGGTCATCGACGAGACCTCAGCGGTCGCCCTGGCGCAGCGCGAACGGGCCGCCGCCCGGCTCGGCTTCACCGTCACTGGCGCGAGTCTCTACGTGCTGTGGAACCTCACCACGCTGCTGGGAGCCCTGGGCGCGTCGGCGCTCGGTGATCCGGACGCCTGGGGACTGGACGCCGCAGGGCCGGCCGTCTTCCTGGCCCTGCTGGCACCCATGGTGAAGGGACGCACCGAACGGGCGGTGGCCGCGCTCGCCGTCCTGCTCGCGCTGGTCTGCCTGCCCGTGCTGCCCGCCGGGGTGCCGGTGCTGGTCGCGGCGCTGGCGGCGCCCTTGGTGCTGGCCGTAAAGAAGAGGGCCGCGCGATGACCGGGGAGACGGGCACGTGGATCGCCATCGGCGCCACCGCCCTGGGCTGCTACGGAGTGAAACTGCTCGGCCTGTCCGTGCCCGCGGGGCTGCTGGAGCGCCCGCTCGTCAAGCGACTGGCCGCTCTGCTGCCCATCGCCCTGCTCGCCGCCCTGACCGCGCTGCAGACCTTCGGCACCGCTGCCTTGCGCCTGGCGATCGACGCGCGGACCGCGGGGCTGGCGGCAGCGGCCACCGCGCTGCTCCTGCGCGCGCCCTTCCTCGTGGTGGTCGCCGCCGCGGTACTGGTCACCGCAGCGGTACGGGCGATGTAGGCCGTACGAGGGGCGGCCGGCGACCGGGGGATACTGGCACCCATGCGGCTGACGATGTTCTGGGAGCGGATGCGCGCGCAGTTCGGCGAGACCTACGCCGACTCCTTCGCGCGTGACCACGTGATGTCCGAACTGGGCGGCCGTACGGTCGTCCAGGCGCTGGAGGACGGCTGGGAGGCGAAGGACGTCTGGCGGGCGGTCTGCGTGGCCATGGACGTGCCCGCCGCTCGACGCTGACCATCCGTCCGAAGTGCCGCGAATGCCCTGATATCAGGACTTGATCGGAGGTAGGGCCCAGACTTGGCCTGTGGCAGCACGTGACGAGTCTCCCGACCCGGCGCCCGACGCGCCCGGCGACGGATCGCGCCCGTCACGTGCGCGCATGCCGCGCTGGCTGCCTCGCGCGCTCCTCCTCGCGCTCGCCCTCGTCGCCTGCTACCAGTTCGCGCACTGGGCGTTCGACCGGCTGGTCGGACTCCTCGTCAACGTCCTGGTCGCGTTCTTCTGCGCCCTGGCCATCGAGCCCGCGGTGGACTGGATGGCCAGGCGCCGCATCCGCCGGGGCCTGGCCACCGGAATCGTGATGCTCGTGGTGCTGGTCGCCGCCGCCGGCTTCCTGCTGGCCGTCGGCTCCTTGCTCGTCGACCAGATCGGCACCATCGTGCGCAACCTGCCGCAGTACGTCGACGACGTGGTGAAGTGGATCAACCGGACCTTCCACACGCACATCGACACCGGCGGCAAGCTGCATGACAAGGTGCTGCACTCCAACTGGGTGCGCACCTACCTCACCAGTGGTGCCGCCAGCGTGTGGGGCATCTCGGCCACGGTCATCGGCACGATCTTCCAGGTCTTCACGGTGGTGCTGTTCACTTTCTACCTGGCCGCGGACGGGCCCCGGCTGCGCCGCACGCTGTGCTCCATGCTGCCGCCCGCGCACCAGGCGGAAGTCCTGCGGGCCTGGGACATCGCGGTCGCCAAGACCGGCGGCTACCTCTACTCCCGAGCCCTGATGGCCGTGGTCTCAGGGCTCGCCCACTACATCCTGCTCCAGGTGCTCGGTGTTCCCTACGCCCCCGCGCTCGGGGTCTGGGTGGGGCTGGTCTCGCAGTTCATCCCCACCGTCGGCACCTACCTGGCCGGGGCCCTGCCGATCCTCGTCGCGTTCACCGAGGACCCGTGGGACGCGCTGTGGGTGCTGTGCTTCGTCGTGGTCTACCAGCAGTTCGAGAACTACCTGCTCCAACCGCGGATCACCGCGCGTACGGTGGACATCCATCCGGCGGTCGCCTTCGGCTCGGTGATCGCGGGGACGGCGCTGCTCGGCGCGGTCGGCGCGCTCATCGCCATTCCGGCCACCGCCACGCTCCAGGGCTTCTTCACCGCCTATGTAAGGCGCTACGAGGTCACCGACCCGCGGATGTGACCGACCCGGGCGCGCTCGGCGGGTCGCTTGACATGAAAATCGAACATCCATTCATATGGAGAGGGCCCGGCGGATCTCCCGCCGTGGCGGCGCGAACTCCGGCCGGTGCCGGGCGCACACGTCGGCCGGAGTTATCCACAGGTCCCGGACGACGTGCGGGCGCGTTGTCAGTGCCAGGCGCTAGCGTCATGGACGTGAAGCGATCGAACCAGACATCCCGGGTGGAGTCCATGGCAGGAAACGACCGCGAGAAGGCGCTCGACGCCGCGCTCGCGCAGATTGAACGGCAATTCGGCAAGGGCGCCGTCATGCGGCTCGGCGACCGGCCGAACGAGCCCATCGAGGTCATCCCCACCGGGTCGACCGCGCTGGACGTGGCGCTCGGCGTCGGCGGGCTGCCCCGCGGCCGCGTCGTGGAGGTGTACGGCCCGGAGTCCTCCGGCAAGACCACCCTCACCCTGCACGCGGTGGCCAACGCCCAGCGGGCCGGCGGCACGGTGGCCTTCGTGGACGCCGAGCACGCCCTCGACCCCGAGTACGCCAAGGCCCTGGGCGTCGACATCGAGAACCTGCTGCTGTCCCAGCCGGACACCGGCGAGCAGGCGCTGGAGATCGTGGACATGCTGGTCCGCTCCGGCGCCATCGACCTCATCGTGATCGACTCCGTGGCAGCCCTCGTGCCGCGGGCCGAGATCGAGGGCGAGATGGGCGACTCCCACGTGGGCCTCCAGGCCCGACTGATGAGCCAGGCACTGCGGAAGATCACCAGCGCGCTCAACCAGTCGAAGACCACCGCCATCTTCATCAACCAGCTCCGCGAGAAGATCGGTGTGATGTTCGGCTCGCCGGAGACCACCACCGGTGGCCGCGCCCTGAAGTTCTACGCCTCGGTCCGGCTCGACATCCGCCGGATCGAGACCCTCAAGGACGGCACTGACGCGGTCGGCAACCGCACCCGTGTCAAGGTCGTCAAGAACAAGGTCGCGCCGCCCTTCAAGCAGGCCGAGTTCGACATCCTCTACGGCCACGGCATCAGCCGCGAGGGCGGCCTGATCGACATGGGCGTGGAGCACGGCTTCGTCCGCAAGTCGGGTGCCTGGTACACCTACGAGGGCGACCAGCTCGGCCAGGGCAAGGAGAACGTCCGGAACTTCCTGCGGGACAACCCGGACCTCGCGGACGAGATCGAGAAGCGGATCAAGGAGAAGCTCGGCGTCGGCGTGCCGAAGCCCGAGACCCCGGCCGCCCAGCCGGAGGCCGACGCCGCAGGGTCGGCCGCGTCCGCCAAGGCGGAGCCCGCCAAGGCCGATGTCCCCGCTCCGAAGAAGGCGACCAAGGCCACCGCCGCCAAGGTCTGACGCCATGGAGCGCAAGTCCCAGAAGCGCGGCGGCTCTTCCGAGTCGAGGGCCTCGCGAGAGCCGCCGCTCGATCCTGGTGAGCAGGCGCGGGCGCTGTGTCTGCGCCTGCTCACCGGGACCCCCCGCACCCGTCGGCAGCTCGCCGACGCCATGCGCAAGCGCGAGATCCCCGACGACGTCGCCGAGCACGTCCTGGAGCGCTTCGAGGACGTCGGCCTCATCGACGACCAGGCGTTCGCAAACGCCTGGGTGGAGTCACGACACCGCGGCCGCGGCCTCGCCCGCCGCGCCCTCGCCCGCGAGCTTCGCCACCGTGGTGTGGACGCGGAGCTGGTGACCGAGGCCGTCGAACTGCTCGACTCCGAGCAGGAGGAGGAGACCGCCCGCGAGCTGGTCCGGCGCCGGTTGCCGGCCACCCGTGGCCTGGACCGCGACCGGCGGATCAGACGTCTCGCGGGCATGCTCGCCCGCAAGGGATACCCGGAGGGCATGTCCCTGCGAGTGGTCCGCGACGCACTGGCGGCCGAAGGCGCCGACGGCGAGGAAACGGAAGAGGAGCGGTGGGCATGGCAAGGCGAATAGGCGCGGAGCGGTCATAGTCCGCTCGCCGCTCGCCGCTCGCCGCTCGCCGGGTCAGCCGGTGCGCCCGCTGACCTGGTGACCGGCCGCATCGCCCCCCGGACGCCCGTCCGGGCGGTCGGGTCCACCCTCATCGGGGGTGGCGTCGTCGGCCGGGTCGTCCCGGCTGCCCGCCGGTGCCGGCGGACCTCCCCGGGCCAGGTCCGCGTAGGAATACAACTCGGCGGGCCGGCAGCCCACCATCGCCGCCACCAGGTGCCCGTCGGGCCGGACCAGCAGCACCGTGTGCGCGGTCGCCCCCGGATAGGTCTCGGCGACCAGCAGCTCCGCCCCGGTGGGCAGCGCGGCCACCGCTGACGCCAGCCGCGGCATCAGACCGGCCGTCAGCCAGTGCCGCGACTCCCACACCCCGGTCCCGGGCGCGACGAGCACCACCACCAACCCGCGCCCGAGCCGGTCGCGCAGCCGGCTCACCGTGCCGTCCAGCGCGGTGACGTCCACGTCGGCCACCGCTTCGCCCGGCCGCGTGTCGCACTCGGCCGCCAGCGACGACACCCCGCCCGACCTGGCGGAACTCCGAGGCGCGGGTACCGTCAGCGGTGAGCGGCCGTACACCGTGGAGGCAGCCGTGCCGCCGCGCCCGAGATGGCTGTCGGTCAGCAACTCGACCTGGCCGCGGGCCGAGCCGGACAGCAGGCTGTGGCGGACCGTCTGCCAGGCACCGTTCGCCCGCAGCAGCGGAAGTGCCTGGTCGGTGGCGCGCAGCCGGGTGCCGACCGCGCCCCGCCGCTCCGCCTCGTAGCTGTCGAGCAGGAGATCGGAAGCGCCGTCGTGGACGGCGAGTGCCAACTTCCAGGCGAGGTTCTCGGCGTCGCGCAGCCCTTCCTCGACGCTCTGCGCCCCCAGCGCCCCCATCAGGTGCGCCGCGTCCCCCGCGAGGAAGACCCGATCGGCCCGCCAGGCGCGGGCCAGCCGCTGATGGACGGGATAGTCGGCCGAGCCGACCAGCTCGTACGGCACCACCTTGCCGCACCAGGCGGTCAGGGCGGCCCTGAGACGTTCCACCAGCGCGTCGGAGGTGAGTTGGCGGCCGTGCACCGGCAGCAGCCAGTCCATCCGCCACCGTCCGTCCGGCAGCGGGCGGGCGGTGATCTCCTGCCCGGCCGGGGCTCCCGGCGGATCGCGGTGCAGCAGCGCCACACCGGGTTCGGGCAGTTCGGTCCGCACCGTCACCACCGCGTGCCGGTCCACCGCCGTACGGCCGGGGAAACGTACGCCCAGCAGCTTGCGGACCGTGGAGCGCGGACCGTCGCACCCCACCAGGTAACTGCCGCGCCACCAGGTCTCCTCGGCGCCCTTGGTGTGCACGGTGACCCCGCGCGCGTCCTGCTCCACCGCGTCCACCCGGCAGCCGGACACGACACGCACCGAGCTGCGGGACGAAAGGGCCGTCCGCAACCCCTTCTCCAGCAGGTACTGCGCGACATGGACCGGCGCGCCCGCGGGATCGGCGCCGAAGTCCAGCCGTAACACCTCCGTACGCCGGCGCAGCGTGCGCCAGCCCGTCCAGGTCGCGCCGTCGCCGCGCAGTCCGCCGTAGCCGAGGCGTTCCACGAGCGCTGCGGTCGCCGGACCGAGCACGCAGGTGCGCGCCTGCCGCAGCCCCTCGGCTCCGCCGAGCACCTCCGCCTCGTCCAGCAGGATCACGGGCACATCGCGGTGGGCCAGCGCGAGAGCGAGGGTCAGACCCACTGGGCCGGCCCCCGCGACGATCACGGGGTCCACGCAGCGGCCCCCGGAAGAGTTGCGGTCACAAAGCGTATGCAACTCACTGCGCCTGCCCACGTCAAGCGACAGTCGCACGTCGGCGCGGTGCGGGCGGTTCATCGGGCGCACATCGGCCGCGCACGCGACGCACCCGGGGCGCACACCGCGGCACCGGTCCGCCGCCACGGGAATCGCCGCTGCGTGCCTTCCCCGTCCCCGGAGCGTACCGGCTGGGTAACGGTCCGCTGCGGGAGCCGGTAGCCCCTTGACGTGCGGGTCCCGATCGGCGTGGATTCGATCGACAGGTCCATGACCCATTCCGCGGGCGGAGCGGCGAAGTCCGCGCCAACGCGGGTGTTCCGGCGGATGAGGAGGAGGTGACGCATGCGACTGCTGCTGGTGGAGGATGACGACCGGGTCGCCGCCGCCCTCTCCGCTGTGCTCGGAAAGCACGGCTTCGACGTGCGCCACGCCCGTAGCGGCGAGGAGGCGATCCAGGCGCTGCTTCCCGACGGCGGCCCGGAGTACGACTGCGTGCTGCTCGACCTGGGGCTGCCGGACCAGGACGGCTTCGAGGTGTGCAGCCGCATCAGGCGCCGCAGCGCCACTCCGGTGATCATGGTCACGGCTCGCTCCGACGTCAGGTCCCGCATCCATGGTCTCAACCTGGGCGCGGACGACTACGTCGTGAAGCCGTACGACACCGGCGAACTGCTGGCGCGTATCCACGCGGTGGTACGCCGACCGCCGCTGCGACCCGGGGCCGCCCAGAACGCGGGGCCGGCCACACCGCCGAACGGCAGCCCGGTGGTGACCATGCCGGGCGCCGCCGACGGCACCCCGATGTCGCTCGGCCAGGTGGTGATCGAACCGTCCACCCGGCGGGTCACCGTGGACGGCGATCCGGTGGCGCTGACCCGCAAGGAGTTCGACCTGCTCGCCCTCCTCGCCCAGCGGCCCGGGGTGGTCTTCCGCCGGGAGCAGATCATCAGCGAGGTGTGGCGCACCGCCTGGGAGGGAACCGGCCGCACCCTGGAGGTGCATGTGGCCTCGCTGCGTTCCAAGTTGCGCACCCCGGCCATGATCGAGACGGTGCGCGGGGTCGGCTACCGGCTCGTCGTGCCGGCCGGCTGACCGCAGAAGCCGAGGACCGCCGTGCGCTCACGACTCCTGCCGCTGCTCATCGTGCTGATGGCCGGCGTCCTGCTCGCGCTCGGGTTCCCGCTGGCCGCCAGCCAGGCGGCCGCCCAGCAGCAGCGCGTCGTGGTGGACCGTATCGACGACACCACCCGCTTCGCGGCGCTGGCGCAGTTCGTCACGGCTCGCGACGAGAACACGGTCGTCGACCCGGAGGACGACGAGCGGCTGCACACGCTGGTGACCGAACTCGACCGCTACGAGCAGCTCTACGGCATCAGGGCCGGCGTCTTCTACCGGGACCGCACGTCGATGGCCGCGGCGCCGCACAGCTGGCGGGTCCCGTCCAGCGGGGAGTTGTACGACGCGTACGACTCGGCGCTGCTGGGGCGGCGCGTCCACAATCCGGAGCAGGTGTGGCCGTGGCAGCACCGCATGCTCGCCATCGCCTCGCCGATCGTGCGGGACGGCGACGTGGTCGCGGTGGTCGTCACCGACTCGCCCACCGGCGCGCTGCGTTCGCGCATCCTGCACGGCTGGCTGCTGCTCGCGGCCGGAGAGCTCGCGGCGATGGCCATCGCGGTCCTGCTCGCGGTGCGGCTGACCGCCTGGGTGCTGCTGCCGGTCGCGACGCTGGACCGGGTCACGCACGACATCGCCACCGGCCGGATGAAGTCGCGGGTCGGGGCATCCGGGGGACCCCCGGAACTTCGGCGCCTGGTCCGGTCGTTCAACGAGATGGCGGACAACGTCGAGGCCGTGCTGGAGCAGCAGCGCGCCTTCGTCGCCGACGCCTCGCACCAGTTGCGCAATCCGCTGTCCGCCCTGCTGCTGCGGATCGAGCTGCTCGGCCTCGAGCTGCCCGACGGCCATACCGAGGCCGAATCCGTGAAGGAGGAGGGCCACCGACTCGCCCAGGTGCTCGACGACCTCCTCGGCCTCGCCGTCGCGGAGAGCTCGGGCAGCCACCTGGGCGTCACCGACATCGCGGAACTGGCCAGGACCCGCGCCGACGCCTGGCGGCCCAGCGGCGACCGGGAGGGTGTCGCCGTGCACTTCAGCGCGCCCGCGCACGGAGGGGCCACCGCGTGGGCCGACGCGATCGCGCTGTCCAGCGCTCTGGACGCCGTGATCGACAACGCGATCAAGTTCACCCCCGAGGGCAGCGCGGTCACGGTACGGGTGGCGGTCGACAGCGATCAGGTCGCCATCGAGGTGGCCGACAGCGGACCTGGCCTGAACGACGACGAACTCGACCGGATCGGTGACCGGTTCTGGCGCAGTGCCCGCCACCAGAACGTGCACGGCTCGGGGTTGGGTCTGTCGATCGCGCGGGCGCTGCTCAGCCAGGGCGGTGGCAGCATCAGCTTCGGGCGCCGCGAGCCGCACGGCCTGGAGGTGCGGCTGGCGGTGCCGCGCACCGCGCCGGTGACATCGGCACGGCCCGCCGACTGAGGTGGAGCGGACACCCTCGGACCAGCCGGTGGCGCGGGGCTCGTACGGGCGCGCCGGCTACGGCTTCACGGATCGGTAGTAGCGCTCCGCGCCCACGTGCAGGGGCAGCGGGTCGGTGAAGACAGCGGTGCGCAGGTCGACCAGTTGCGCCGCGTGCACCACCTTGCCGATGGAGTCCCTGCTGTCGATCACCGCCTTGGTCAGCCGCTGCACCAGAGCGGCGTCGGCGTGGTCCGTGGTGACCAGCAGGTTCGCCACCGCGATGGTCGCGACGGACTGACCGCCCTGGGCGCGCGGGTACGCGTCCGGCGGCATCATCGCCTGCCGGTAGTACTGCATCTGCGATCCCATGGAGTGCAGCTTGGCCACCAGGTCGCCGAGTTGGACCAGCCGGATACGGTCGGTCGGGTACGCCATCGCGCTCACCGCCGCGGTCGGCAGCCCCCCGGACCAGAAGAACGCGTCGAGCTTGCCGGAGAGCAGCATCGAGGGCGCCTGGTCGATCCCGACCGGCACCGCGGTGACGTCCTTCGCGATGTCGAGGCCCGCGGCCGTCAGCAGCCGCCTGGTGATCAGGTTGACCCCCGATCCGGCCTGTCCGACGCCCACCCGCAGCCCGCGCAGGTCCCGTGCCGACCGCACGGTGGAGTCACGCGGCACGACGAGCTGCATGTAGTCGTCGTAGAGCCGGGCGCACGCCCGCAGGTCCTTCTTGTTCGGACCGCGGTAGGACGCGACCGCGTCGGCCGCGGCGATCGTGAAGTCGGAGCGCCCGTCGGCCACCTGCTCGATGTTCTCCACGGAGCCCTCGGTGTGCTTGAGGTCGACCTTCACACCGGGCAGGGCGGTCCGCAGGTCGCTCTTGAGCAGCACGCCGTACTTCTCGTAGACCCCGCTCTGCACCCCGGTCGCCAGCGAGATCGGCCCCTTCGGGTACGACGGACCGTCCGTCGGCAGCAGCCACCACAGCAGCAGCGCCAGGGCCGAGGCGGCGGCCAGCACGACCTGGAGGGCACGTCGGGTGCCGAGCCGGCTGCCGAGGCGGGTGAGGTCCATGCCCCGCGATCCTGCCAGCCGTGCCGCCGGGAAGGAAGGCGCGGCCGGGACCGGGCGGCCCCGGCCGGCACCCCGTGCGCTGTCGCTGTCCGCCCGGCGGCAAACCGGGTTCGGGTATGTCGTGGGCACCGCCTACCCTGGGGGCATGACCGCGCAGGACACCGCTCTCCAGCGAAGCTACGAGATCCGCACCTACGGGTGCCAGATGAACGTCCACGACTCCGAGCGTCTGGCCGGCCTCCTGGAGGACGCGGGGTATGTGCGGGCGCCGGAGGGCGCCGACGGCGCGGACGTCGTGGTCTTCAACACCTGTGCGGTGCGGGAGAACGCCGACAACCGGCTCTACGGCAATCTCGGCCAGCTCGTGCCGAAGAAGGCCGCGCGCCCTGGCATGCAGATCGCGGTCGGCGGCTGCCTGGCGCAGAAGGACCGCGACACCATCGTCAAGCGCGCCCCCTGGGTCGATGTCGTCTTCGGCACCCACAACATCGGGCAGCTCCCGGTGCTGCTGGAGCGGTCCAGGATCGCGGACGAGGCGCAGGTCGAGATCGTCGAGTCGCTGGAGACGTTCCCCTCCACGCTCCCCTCACGCCGCGAGTCGGCCTACGCGGCCTGGGTCGCGATCTCGGTCGGCTGCAACAACACCTGCACGTTCTGCATCGTGCCCGCGCTGCGCGGCAAGGAGAAGGACCGGCGGCCCGGCGACGTGCTCGCCGAGGTCGAGGCGCTGGTCGCCGAGGGGGTCGTCGAGGTCACCCTGCTCGGTCAGAACGTCAACGCGTACGGCTCCGACATCGGCGACCGCGAGGCGTTCGGCAAGCTGCTGCGGGCCACCGGCGCCGTCGACGGCTTGGAGCGGGTCCGCTTCACCTCCCCGCACCCGCGCGACTTCACCGACGACGTGATCGCCGCCATGGCCGAGACGCCGAACGTGATGCACCAGCTCCACATGCCGCTCCAGTCGGGCTCCGACCGGCTGCTGAAGTCGATGCGCAGGTCGTACCGGCAGGACCGCTACCTCGGCATCATCGAGAAGGTGCGCGCCGCGATGCCGGACGCCGCCATCACCACCGACATCATCGTGGGCTTCCCCGGCGAGACCGAGGAGGACTTCGAGCAGACCCTGGAGGTCGTGCGCCAGGCGCGCTTCGCGCAGGCGTTCACCTTCCAGTACAGCAAGCGGCCCGGCACCCCGGCGGCCGAGATGGACGGCCAGGTCCCCAAGGCGGTCGTGCAGCAGCGCTACGAGCGGCTGGTAGCGCTCCAGGACGAGATCTCCTGGGAGGAGAACAAGAAGCAGGTCGGCCGCACCCTGGAGGTGCTGGTCGCCGAGGGCGAGGGCCGCAAGGACGACGCCACCCACCGGCTGTCCGGCCGTGCCCCCGACAACCGGCTGGTGCACTTCGCGCGGCCGGAGCAGGAGGTCAGGCCCGGCGACATGGCGACCGTCGAGATCACTTACGGAGCCCCGCACCACCTGCTCGCCGAGCGGCCCCCGCTGTCGGTCCGCCGCACTCGCGCCGGTGACGCCTGGGAGCGGCGCCAGGGCGCTGCGGCCGCCAAGCCCGCAGGCGTGATGCTCGGCCTGCCGACGATCGGTGCTCCGGCTCCCTCGCCCGAGGCGGTGCCGGCGGGCGGCTGCGCGCTCGACTGAGGGCCGCGGACGTCGCGGCCGGGAAGATGGGGCGTGCGGGGCCGGCAGGGGCGGTGAAGGGCCGTCGGCGGCCTTCGTGAGTGCCCTGGGCGGCGACCGGGGGCTGCCATCGGGCGGGGACGCGGTCGGCGTGGGCACGCGGCCGTGGCTCGTCAGCGGGGCCGTATCGGCGTCAGACCGGCATCGGATCGGCGTCAGACCCGGGTTGGACCGGCGTCAGATCGGCATCGGATCGGCGCCAGGCCGGCGTCGGGGACCCGGGCCGGTGGGAGGCCGGGCCGGTAGGGTTCCGATCATGCTGGTCGCCGCTGCCGTCTGCCCCTGCCCGCCGCTGCTCGTACCCGAGGTCGCGGCCGGTGCCGCGCCCGAGCTGGACACCCTGCGGGCGGCCTGCGCGGACGCCGTCGGCGTGCTGGCCGCGGCGCGACCGGAACGGCTGGTCGTCGTCGGTCCGGCCCCGCGACCTGGGCGCGAGGTCTTCCCTCCCGGTGCGGTCGGCTCCTTCCGCGGCTACGGCGTCGCGGTCGAGGTGACGCTGGGACAGCCGCGCGCTGGCGAGCCCGCCGAAGAGCGGACCGCGGAGCCGTCCTCCGACCGTGTGGACGCGGCGCCGCCCGCCTCGCCGGTTCCGCTGCCGTCCTCGCTCGCGGTGGCCGCGTGGCTGCTGCGCGGCTGGCAGGCGTCGCCCGTCGAGGGGCTCGGGGTGGGGGAGGAACTGGAGCAGGAGCGGTGCGCGGTGGCCGGGCAGGCCGTCGCCGATGCGGCGCCGCGGGTCGCGCTGCTGGTCATGGGCGACGGCAGTGCGTGCCGTACGGTCAAGGCACCCGGCTATCTGGACGAGCGGGCGGAACCGTTCGACGCCGCCGTGGCCGCGGCGCTCGGCGCGGCCGACACCGCGGCGCTGGAGGGGCTCGACGCGGCCTTGGCCCAGGCGGTCCAGGCGGCGGGGCGGGCGCCGTGGCAGGTGCTGGCGGGAGCGGCACGCGGCGCCGGGCTGGCGGGTGAGCTGCTGTACGACGCGGCGCCGTACGGGGTCGGCTACTTCGTCGCGACCTGGACGTAGCGGGCCCGCCGGGGCGAGCCGTGGGGCCGCCGTGCGGTGCGGACGCGTACGCGCATCGGCCCGGAACGTGGACTGACCGCGGATGGTGGGGTCCGCGGCCGTCCGGCATCAGGGCGCGCGCTCATACGTCCGCGCGCTGGTCACGGCCCGGGGAGGCACCCGGAACCAGGACCGGTTGGGTCGGTGCTCAGGTGGCGTCGCGGCCCTTGTCGCCATAACCCTTCACGGCGTCCTTCGCCTTGCCCACACCCGAGTTGATCTGGTTGCTGTACTTGCCGCCGGTCTTGGAGTCGACGGTCTTGGCCGCCTTGTCGAGGCCCTGCTGGATCTTGTCGCCGTGCTGCTTGGCGAGGTCTGCGGCCTTGTCCTTCGACACGCCGAGCTTGCCCTTGAGCGAGTCCATGAAGCTCATCTGGCACCTTCCCTGGGATTCCCCTCGAAGTGACGGCCAGGGGGACGGCCGGGATGCGCCGACACCGGCGGTGACCAGGTCGCAAAGCACACCAAAGGGCACATGGCGCCCTCCACTTCTCGACCATACCCGTGCTGCCGGCTTTTCGCGCCGCCGACCGCCACGCCCTGTGGACAACCGGTCGGCCGGCGCCTGCGATCATCACTCGATCGGTACGTCACGGCGGAGTTTGGGAGACTTGCAGGGTGAACAAGCGCGTGATCGCCGTCGTCGGGCCCACCGCGGCCGGCAAGTCCGATCTGGGCGTCGCCCTGGCACGGGAGTTGGGCGGTGAGGTGATCAACGCCGACTCCATGCAGCTCTACCGGGGCATGGACATCGGCACCGCCAAACTCACCGACGAGGAGCGGGGCGGCGTGCCGCACCACCTGCTCGACATCTGGGACGTCACGCAGGCCGCCAACGTCGCCGACTACCAGCGACTGGCCCGTGAGGAGATCGACCGGCTGCACGCCGAGGGCAAGGTGCCGATCCTGGTCGGCGGCTCCGGGCTCTACGTCCGCGCGGCCCTCGACGACCTCCGCTTCCCGGGTACCGATCCCGCCGTCCGCGCCCGTCTGGAGGCCGAACTCGACATGCGGGGGCCGGGTGCCCTGCACGCCCGGCTGGCCGCCGTGGACGCCGAGGCCGCTCGGGCGATCCTGCCGAGCAACGGCCGCCGGATCGTGCGCGCGCTGGAGGTGGTCGAGATCACCGGGCAGCCCTTCACCGCGAACCTGCCCGGCCCCGAGTCCGTCTACGACACCGTGCAGATCGGGGTCGCCGTCCCGCGGCCCGAGCTCGACGAGCGGATCGCGCTGCGCGTGGACCGGATGTGGAAGGCCGGACTCGTCGCGGAGGTGCGCGCCTTGGAGGCGGCCGGGCTGCGCGAGGGCCGTACGGCGTCGCGCGCCCTGGGCTACCAGCAGGTGCTCGCCTGGTTCGCCGGCGACTCCACCGAGGAGCACGCGCACGCGGAGACCGTACGCGCCACCAAGCGCTTCGCCCGGCGTCAGGACTCGTGGTTCCGGCGCGACCCGCGTGTGCACTGGCTCACCACCCAGGGAACGGAACTCGCCGGGCAGGCGCTGGCGTTGGCGCGGGATACTCCAAGAAGCGGTCACAGCCTGATCACGTGATTGCATCGGGACGCCTCGGTGTCCCGGAGGCGCCTCCCGCCCGTGTCATCATCGTGCTTCGAGCTACTGTGTCGACGTACGGGAGGGCGCGTGGCGATGGCAGCCGGCCCACGCGACACCCCACCGGGGCGCGACACATCGACGGACTCCGACCGCTCGGCGAGGAGTCGGAACCGGAACCACCGGCAGGGGCAGATTCCGGACTCCCGTCCACCACTGGACTCCCTGGAGTCGTTGAACTCCGTGGACGCTCCGTTCGATCCGGACGCGCTGATCGGTCCGGACGCGCCCGCCGACCCCGAGCCCGGCCCCGATTCCGCAGCCGACGTCGCCGTCGATCCGGACGACCCCGGCGATCCGCTCGCGTCGGTCGCGTCGCTCGACCGGTACGACAACCTGGAACGGCTCGACCGGCTGGAACCGCTCGGCGTGCTGGACGACCTCGACCCGCTCGAGGCCGGGGAGCCGATGCCGTCGATGGCGGACGGCGAGTCCTTCCGCGAGCTGCGGCCGCAGCGACGGCTGCGGATCTGGCAGATCGCGCCGATCGTCGCCCTGGCCGTCGGCGGCTCGCTGATGTTCGCCTTCCCGCTCGCCTTCGAGTCGGGGGACACCGGCCCGGTGGTCGCGATGCTCGGCCTGCTGCTGTGCTGCTGCGCGGCCGGGTGGGGCCTGGCGGCTGCCCGCCGGATCGGCCAGACCTGGCCGGGACTGCCCGCGCGGGGCTCGGGCGAGCGCGCCGACTGGCGCTACGTCGCCGGCTACGCCGCTCTCATCGTGCTGCTGGCGTTGCTCGCCGTCTGGCGGGTCGCCCGGCTGCGCTGACGGCGTGCCGCCAGGTCAGCGCCGTGCGGGCGGCATACCCGGCACCGACGACGGCCGACCACGTACGATCGGACCTGTGACTGACGCGCCCTCCGCCGACGCCCCCATCGCCTTCCTCAAGGGCCACGGCACCGAGAACGACTTCGTGATCGTCCCCGACCCGGACGGCCGGCTCGAACTGTCGGCGGGCGACGTGGCGCGGCTGTGCGACCGGCGGGCGGGCATCGGCGCCGACGGTCTGCTCAGGGTCGTGCGCTCCGCCGCCCATCCGGAGGCGGCCGCACTCGCCGCCGAGGCCGAGTGGTTCATGGACTACCGCAACAGCGACGGCAGCATCGCCGAGATGTGCGGCAATGGCGTACGGGTCTTCGCCCGCTATCTCCAGCGGACCGGACGCGCCGGCGCCGGGGACCTGGACATCGCCACCCGCGCCGGAGTGCGGCATGTCCACATCGGCAAGGACGGCGCGGACGGCACACCGGGCGACGTCACCGTCGCGATGGGGCCCGCCGAACTGCCCGGCGGCGCCGTCAACATCGGTGTCGACGGCCGCACCTGGCCCGCCGTGCACATCAGCATGGGGAACCCGCACGCGGTGGCCTTCGTCGACGACCTGGACGACGCCGGCGACCTGCTGCGCGCACCCGCCGTCAGTCCCGGCTCGGCCTATCCGAACGGCACCAACGTCGAGTTCGTGGTCGACCGCGGCCCCGCTCATGTCGCCATGCGGGTGCACGAGCGCGGCTCGGGAGAGACCCGTTCCTGCGGCACCGGCGCGTGCGCGGTGATGGTCGCCGCCGCCCGCAGGGACGGTCTGGACCCCACTGCCACCGGCCAGCCGGTCACGTACACCGTCGACGTGCCCGGCGGCCGTCTGGTGATCACCGAGCGCGCCGACGGCGAGATCGAGATGACCGGTCCCGCCGTCATCCTCGCCGAAGGCACCATCGACCCCGCCTGGCTCGCCGGCTCCGGGCGCTGACCCGGCGGCCCCCGGCGGTCCCTTTGCGGGCCGCCTTGGCACCGTCGGCGCCGGCTCGCCCCACCCGAACCGGACGTATCAGGTCACCACACCCGTACGCCTTCCCTCGAACGGGTGATGGGGATCACTCTCGGCGAGAGCGTGGCAGCCGCACGTGGTGGGCTCGATAGCATCAATCACCGGCGCGGCCCCACGGGGCGTGGTGAGTTCCCGCAGCCGGTCCACGCTGCCGGGAGGCCCCGATGAGCGCAGACAACGCGGTGAACGCGGTGAACGCGGAGAGCGCGGAGAACGCCGCCGATGTCGTCCGGCGCGGGCTGCGCCGGATTGATCTGCGCCGGATCGACCTCCGCCGTCTGGGCCGGGTGGCGCTCCTGGGGAGCAACGGCCACAGCAGGGGCCGCCTGCCCGGTGCCATCGAGCATCTGATCAAGGTCCACCGCACCCGCCATCCCGAGGCCGGCCGCGAAGAGGTCGAGACCCTGCGCCGCGCCTATGTGCTCGCCGAATCCTCGCACCGGGGGCAGACCCGCAAGAGCGGCGAGCCATACATCACCCACCCGCTCGCGGTCACCCTCATCCTCGCCGAACTCGGCGCCGAGACCACCACATTGACCGCCTCGCTGCTCCACGACACCGTCGAGGACACCGAGGTGACGCTCGATCAGGTCCGGCGGGGTTTCGGCGAGGAGGTCAGCTATCTCGTCGACGGCGTCACCAAGCTGGAGAAGGTCGACTACGGTGCCGCCGCCGAACCCGAGACCTTCCGCAAGATGCTCGTCGCGACCGGCAACGACGTGCGGGTGATGTCGATCAAACTCGCCGACCGGCTGCACAACATGCGCACCCTCGGGGTGATGCGGCCCGAGAAGCAGGCCCGCATCGCCAAGGTCACCCGCGACGTGCTCATCCCGCTCGCCGAACGGCTCGGCGTGCAGGCGCTCAAGAGCGAACTGGAGGACCTGGTCTTCGCCATCCTCCACCCCGAGGAGCACGCCGGCACCCGCGCGATGATCGAAGCGGCCGGGGCGCGGCCCGACCCCCTTTCCGTCGTCGCCGACGACCTGCGCGGTGTGCTGCGTGACGCGGGCATCGCCGCCGAGGTCGGCATCCGACCCCGCCACACCGTGTCCGTGCACCGCCTGATGCTCAAGCGCGGCGTGACCGAACTGGGCGGCTGCGACTTCGGCCGCCTGCTCGTCCTCGTGGACGAGGACGCCGACTGCTACGCCGTGCTGGGCGAGCTGCATACCTGTTTCACCCCCGTCATCGCCGAGTTCAAGGACTTCATCGCCGCTCCCAAGTTCAACCTCTACCAATCGCTTCACACCGCCGTCGCCGACCGGCACGGCCGGATCGCCGAGGTGCTGGTGCGCACCAAGCGGATGCACCGTGTCGCCGAGGCCGGTGTGATCGCCCTCGGCGACCCCTACGCGGCCGAGGCCGCGCAGGGCCCGGAGGCGGCAGGCGCCGCCGGGGACGGCTGGGCGGACCCCGACCCCACCCAGCCGGGCTGGCTCGCCCGGCTGCTGGAGTGGCAGCGCGCCGCCCCGGACCCGGACACCTTCTGGACGGCACTGCGCGACGACCTCGCCCAGGACCGCGAGATCACCGTCTTCACCAGCCAGGACGGCGACCGCTCCGGCACTCTCCGGCTGCCCGCGGGCGCGAGCTGCGTGGACGCCGCCTACGCCGTCCACGGCGAGGCCGGCCACGCCTGCGTCGGCGCGCGGGTCAACGGCAGGCTGGCGCCGCTCGGCACCCGCCTGCGCGACGGCGACGCTCTCCAGCTCCTGATGGACGACACCGCCGCGTCGGCGCGCGAGCCCGAGGGCCCCGACCCCGAATGGCTGGAGCACGCGACCACTCCGGCCGCCCGGATCGCCATCACCGGCTGGCTGGCGCTGCACCCGACCGCGCCCGGCGGGGCCCGGCCGGCCGCCGCGCCCGCCGCCCGTCCGCTGCCGGCGGTCGACAGCACGCCGGACACCGACCCGGTGGCCGTCACCGACCTGCCCGGTGCCGCGGTGCGGCTGGCGCGCTGCTGTACGCCGGTGCCGCCGGACCGCGTGACCGGGTTCGTGATCCGCGGCGGGACCGTCGCGGTGCACCGGGCCGGGTGTCCGGCCGGCTCCCGGATGGCGGCGGCCGGGCGGACCGCCGTGCCCGTCCGATGGCGCGACGGCACCTCCGCAGGGAACTTCCGGGCCACCGTCCTCGCCGAAGCGCTCAGCCGGCCGAGACTGCTCGCCGACCTCACCGAGGTGATCGCCGCCCAGGGGATCGGCATCGTCTCCGCGGCTGTGGAGCCGCCGCAGGAGCATCGCGTCCGGCACACCTACACCGTGGAACTGCCCGCGCCCGAAGCCCTCGCCGGGCTGATGCGGGCCATGAAGTCGGTGCCGGGCGTGTACGACGTCTACCGCGCCCAGCCTGCTGTCGCTGCTGTCCGTAACTGATCACACTGAGTAAACGTGCGGTCGCTTCCCGCTGTTCCCGGATTTCGTCACTCCTGCGGGTGATCCTGTGCGGATTTCGTTCGGAATACGAACTTCTCGCGGAACCGGCCGCCGGTCGGACCGAAAGTCGCGTGACCCTTCCGCCCCGGCGTGCGACCATCGAAGGTAACGGCGCCACCACGGCTGCCGGCCACTGACCGTACGACCGAAGGACCCGATGACCTCCAACGCTTCCTCCTCTTCTTCGAACAACCGCCAGCGCCTCCCGGAGAGCCTTCGGGCCGACGCCCTGATGGAAGAGGACGCGGCCTGGAGCCACGAGATCGACGAGGATCGGGACGGCGACCAGTTCGACCGCTCCGACCGCGCGTCTCTGCGCCGGGTCGTCGGACTCTCCACCGAGCTGGAGGACGTCACCGAGGTCGAGTACCGGCAGCTCCGTCTGGAGCGCGTGGTGCTCGTCGGGGTGTGGACCTCCGGCACCGTCGACGACGCCGACAACTCGCTGGCCGAACTCGCCGCCCTCGCCGAGACCGCGGGCGCCATCGTGCTGGACGGCGTGGTCCAGCGCCGCGACAAGCCGGACCCGGCCACGTACATCGGCTCCGGCAAGGCGCAGGAGCTGCGGGACATCGTCGTCGAGACCGGCGCCGACACCGTGGTCTGCGACGGTGAGCTGAGCCCCGGCCAGCTGATCCACCTCGAGGACGTCGTCAAGGTCAAGGTGGTCGACCGCACCGCGCTGATCCTGGACATCTTCGCCCAGCACGCCAAGTCCCGTGAGGGCAAGGCGCAGGTCTCGCTCGCGCAGATGCAGTACATGCTGCCGAGGCTGCGCGGCTGGGGCCAGTCGCTGTCCCGGCAGATGGGTGGCGGTGGCTCCGGCTCCTCGGGCGGCGGCATGGCCACCCGCGGACCCGGTGAGACCAAGATCGAGACCGACCGGCGGCGCATCCGCGAGAAGATGGCCAAGATGCGCCGGGAGATCGCGGAGATGAAGACCGGCCGCGACCTCAAGCGCCAGGAGCGGCGGCGCCACAAGGTGCCGTCCGTGGCCATCGCCGGCTACACCAACGCGGGCAAGTCCTCGCTGCTCAACCGGCTCACCGGCGCCGGAGTCCTGGTGGAGAACGCCCTGTTCGCCACCCTGGACCCGACGGTCCGGCGCGCCGAGACGCCCAGTGGGCGGCTCTACACGCTCGCCGACACGGTCGGGTTCGTCCGGCACCTGCCGCACCACCTGGTCGAGGCGTTCCGCTCCACCATGGAGGAGGTCGGCGACGCCGACCTGATCGTGCACGTGGTGGACGGCTCGCATCCGGTGCCCGAGGAGCAACTGGCCGCGGTCCGCGAGGTGTTCCGCGATGTCGGCGCACTCCAGGTGCCGGAGATCGTGGTGGTCAACAAGGCTGACGCGGCCGACCCGCTGGTCCTCCAGCGGCTGTTGCGGGCCGAGAAGCACGCCATCGCGGTGTCCGCGCGCAGCGGGCAGGGCATCGACGAGCTTCTGGAGATCATCGACGACGCGCTGCCGCGCCCGCAGGTGGAGGTCGAGGCCCTGGTGCCTTACACCCACGGCGGGTTGGTCTCCCGGGCGCATGCCAACGGCGAGGTGCTCTCCGAGGAGCACACCGGCGAAGGCACGCTGCTGCGGGTGCGGGTGCACGAGGATCTGGCCGCAGAGCTGGCGCCGTTCACCCTCGCCGCCCAGCACTGACCGGAGTTCGACCGGCCACCGGGCCGAGGTCCGCCTCCTGGGCGCACGACAACGGGTAAGGGTCCGCCTCCTGGAGGCGGACCCTTACCCGTCACTGCGCTGTCACCGTCACCCGGCTCAGCTGAACTTCTTGCTCACTCCGTCGTAGAGCTTCTTCGCGTCCGCGCCCAGCCGGGGCCCCGCCAGCCACGTTGCCGTGACCGGGCCGATCGAGGTGTTGCTGACCAGCCCCTGCTTGCCGTCCGGCATCGTGGCGAACCACCCGCCACCGGAGGCACCGCCGGTCATCGTGCAGCCGAGCCGGTACTCCGTCGGTGCCGAGGCGAGCAGCGACAGCCGGCCCGGCTTGCCCTGGCAGGCGTACATCCGCTGGCCGTCGTAAGGCGCCTCCGCCGGGTAGCCCCATGCGCCGATGGTCTTGATCTGCGTCGTCGAGGGAGCGTCGAACCACACCGGCATCGCCGCCCCGACCGTCTCCTGCAGCGACTTGCCGCCGGAGCCCTTCGCGGGCGTCACATGCAGCACCGCGAAGTCGTACGGCGACCCGCCGCCGCCTTCCTCGGAGCCGGAGTCGATCCACTCGTCCGAGGTGCCGGCCCAGTCCGCCCACCACACGCCGTACGGGGCGAGCTTGTCCACGCCCGCGTTCGCCAGCGCGGCCGCGCTCTGACCGGCGTCGTTGTAGTCGGGCACGAAGGCGATGTTGCGGTACCAACCGCCGCTCTTGCCCGCGTGGACGCAGTGCCCGGCCGTCCACACCAGGTTCGACTTGCCCGGGTGCGCCGGATCGTCGACCACCGTGGCCGAGCAGACCATGGGCCCCTTCGGGCTGTCGAAGAAGAGCTTGCCGACCGCCGGCGCGTTGTCGTGGTACGGCGAGCCGACCTTCCTGGCCGCCTCGGGCGCCGGCACCGGGTCGGTCTTCCCCTGGTCGGCGGGCACATCCGCGGGCACCTGCTTGTCGTCCTGATCGGCGCCCTTCATCCGGTCGTTGCTCCACAGACCGTCGATCACCGGGTTGACGAAGTCCTGGGCCTTGCGCAGCCACGACGACTTGTCCCAGTTCTTCCAGCCGCCGTCCTTGTACGCCTGTTCCCACTTCTTCAGGTCGCTGAGGCTCGTGGGCAGTGACGTAGGCAGCTTGGGCAGTGTCTTCCTGGCCGCCGCGGTGGCACTCGGCGACGTCGTCGCCTTGGCGTCGTCGCTCCCGGACGGCCCGCACGCGGTGGCCGCGCCCGCGAGAAGTGCCGCGGCCGCCACGGCGATCAGCGGCCTGCGTATCGATGGCATGGACGTATGTCCCCCTGATTCGTGCGTTCGTGGCTCGTGTGCTGCCTGATTCATGGACGGCACCGGACCTGTGGGCGGTTCCGCGCGGGAAAGTCGGGCGACGGCCCGTGATCGGTCGGTGACCGCGTCGTTAGTACGGATGGGGGACGGACGGAACGCCGAGCAGGAGGAGAGCACACGTGGCGGCCACTTCGAGCGTGCCGGGACAACTCACGGCACCCGCCGAAGACTTCGGTGCGGGGGAGGCGATCTTGCGCAGACAGGCACAGCGCGAGTCCGCGGCGCGCACGTACGCGCGGTCGCTGCCCGTGGTGCCGGTCCGCGCCCGTGGGATGACCATCGAGGGCGCCGACGGCCGTCGCTATCTGGACTGCCTGTCAGGCGCGGGCACGCTGGCGCTCGGCCACAACCACCCGGTGGTCCTGGAGGCGGTCAGGCGGGTGCTGGACTCCGGCGCGCCCCTGCACGTCCTGGATCTCGCCACGCCAGTGAAGGACGACTTCACCACCGCCCTGTTCGAGACGCTGCCACCCGCGCTCGCCGACCACGGCCGCATCCAGTTCTGCGGCCCGGCCGGCACCGACGCGGTCGAGGCGGCCATCAAGCTCGCCCGGATCGCCACCGGCCGGACCGGCCTGCTCGCCTTCTCCGGCGCCTATCACGGCATGACCGCGGCGGCCCTCGCGGCCACCGGCGACACCGAGGCGCGAGCCACCGCCGAGGCGGACGCGCGCGTCACCCGGCTGCCGTATCCGTACGACTACCGCTGCCCGTTCGGGACCGGGGGCGAGCGCGGTGCGGAGCTGTCCGCGCGGCTGACGGCCAGTCTGCTCGACGACCCCAAGGGAGGCGTGCAGCAGCCCGCGGCGATGCTGCTGGAGCCCGTCCAGGGCGAGGGCGGCGTCATCCCGGCCCCGGATTCCTGGCTGCGCCGGATGCGGGAGATCACCGCGGCCCGCGGCATCCCGCTGATCGCCGACGAGGTGCAGACCGGAGTAGGCCGCACCGGTACGTTCTGGGCGGTCGAGCGCAGCGGCATCGTGCCCGACGTGATGGTGCTGTCCAAAGCCATCGGCGGCAGCCTGCCGCTCGCGGTGATCGTCTACCGCGAGGAACTGGACGCCTGGCACCCAGGTGCCCATGCCGGCACCTTCCGCGGCAACCAACTCGCCATGGCTGCGGGCACCGCCACGATCCGCTACGTGGCGCGGAACGCGCTGCACGAGCGGGCCGAGGAGGTCGGGTCCCGCATCCTGCGCCGGCTGCGCGGCCTGGCCGCCCACCACGCCTGCATCGGCGACGTGCGCGGCCGCGGCCTGATGATCGGCGTCGAACTCGTGGACACCGGCGCCGAGCCCGACGACCGCGGGGCGCTGCCTGCCGCGCCGCGTCTCGCCGCCCGCGTCCAGCAGGAGGCCCTGCGGCGCGGTCTGATCATCGAACTGGGTGGTCGGCACTCCAGCGTCGTACGGCTGCTGCCACCGCTGACGATCACCGACGAGCAGGCCGAAGCCGTACTGGACCGGCTCTCCGACGCCGTCGCCGCCGCCGACGTGCCCGACGCCGGCAGCCGTGGCGGCCCCATCGGCGGGCGGGCCAGGGGGATCGACACCCTGCGAGCGGGCGAGGCACAGCCGGCGGGCACCCCGTGAGGGCGACCACCGCACCGCGGGCACGCCGGTGCGCAGGATGCCGATCCCCGCTCCGCTCGGCCGGCCGGCTCCTGACCGCGTCACGACCCGACTGCAACGGTGGGGCGCGGCAGCCGTGCCCCACCGCGTGCCACGCCGAGCCGTCGCCCCGGCGCACGGCGCCGCCGCCCCGAAGCGCACCGACCCACCAAGGCACATCACCCCCGCCCCCGTACAGCACTGCCGCACCGCCGTACCGCCGTACCGACAAGTGAGGCCCCTGGCATGACCGCACCCGTGGACCCCGCCGGCACCGACCGCCATGACACCGCCACCTCCGTGCCGCCCCAGCGGGCACGCACCCCCCGGATCGTGACCGGTCCCGACCCGCTGGCTCGCGAGGAGCCGTATGCCGTGGCCGACGCGGCCGGCACCGAGGCACTGCTGCGCTGCTGGACCCGCGAGAAGGGCCTGGCGCAGCCGGCCGACGGGCTGCTGCGGGTGCCGCTGCCGGCGGCGGGCACCGCGGCCGGTGCGGTCGTCCACCACTGGTCCGCCACCGGCCACCACCGCTTCGGGCCCGTCCGGCTCACCACGGCCGACCAGCGGCCGCTGACCGCGGTCGAACTCGCCGCGCTGCTGGCCCGGGAGAGCGGCGCGGACCCGGCGGAAGGCGCCGACCTGGTCGCAAGGGTGGCGGACTCGGTACGCCGGACCGCCGTCTTCGTCACCGACCGGCGCGAACGCCCCGGCCACGGTGATCCCGAACTGCCGTTCCTCGACTCCGAGCAGGCGCTGATCCTCGGCCACCCGCTGCACCCGACGCCCAAGAGCCGCGACGGCCTGGGCGACGCCGAGTCGGCGGCCTACTCGCCCGAGCTGCGCGGCGCCTTCCCGCTCCACTGGTTCGCGGTAAACCCCTCGCTGCTCGCCACCGATTCGGCGTGGACTGATCGCGGCCGCCTGGTGTCCGCGCCCGACCTGCTCACGGCACTGGCCGGGCCAAGCCCTGTGCTGCCCGCCGGTACCGCGCCGCTGCCGTTGCACCCGTGGCAGGCACGCGAGGTCCGCCATCGGCCCGCCGTACAGGAGCTGTTCGACGCCGGGCTGCTGCACGACCTGGGCACCCTCGGGGACCCGTGGCACCCCACCTCGTCGGTGCGTACGGTCTACCGGTCGGGCGAACAGGTCATGTTGAAGCTGTCGCTGGCCCTGCGCATCACCAACTCCCGCCGGGAGAACCTCCGCAAGGAGCTGCTGCGCGGCACCGAGGTGCACCGGCTGCTGCGCAGCGGGCTGGCCGCCCGCTGGCACGAGACCTATCCCCGGTTCGACATCGTTCGTGACCCCGCCTGGCTGGGCGTGGACGACAGGGACGGCCGCCCGCTGCCGGGTCTTGACGTCGCCCTGCGGCACAACCCGTTCGGGCCCGGCGCGCAGGCGCACTGCGTGGCCGGACTGACCTCCCCGCGGCCCTGGCCGCGACTGCCCGCACCGGCGCTGGTCTCCCGGCTCGCGGTGCTCGTCGGCCGCCTCTCCGAGCGGAGCGGACGGCCGGGGACCGCGGTCGCCACCGAGTGGTTCCTGCGCTACCTCGACGAGGTGGTCCGGCCGGCGCTGTGGCTGGACGGCGAGGCGGGCATCGCGCTCGAGGCGCACCAGCAGAACACCATCGTGCTGCTCGACGCCGACGGCTGGCCGCGCGGCGGCCGCTACCGCGACAACCAGGGCTACTACTTCCGCGAGTCGCACCGCGACGCCCTGGAACGCCAACTGCCCGGCATCGGCGCCCACAGCGACACCTTCGTCGCCGACGAGGTGGCCGACGAGCGCTTCGCCTACTACCTCGGCATCAACAACGTCCTCGGCCTGATCGGCGCCTTCGGGGCGCAGCGGCTCGCCGACGAGGAAGTGCTGCTCGCCGCCTTCCGCCGCTTCCTCGCGGGCGTGGCGGGCGGCTCCAGCCGCCTCCCCGAGCGACTGCTGCACAGCCCGCAACTGCGCTGCAAGGCCAACCTGCTGACCCGGCTGCACGGAATGGACGAACTCGTCGGGCCGGTCGACACCCAGTCCGTGTACGTCACCCTGCCCAACCCGCTGGCCCGCTGAGCGGCGGCACGCACCACCGCCGACCGGCCTCTACGCCCCGCCCGCGCGGCCCTTCCGCGCCCGACCGGGACAGGAAGGAGTTCCGTTGCCATCCGCCGACTCCAGTACCGAGGACACCCTCGACCTGAAACTGCCACCGGAGGTCCTCGCGCTGTTCTCGGACAGCGCCGTGGGGGAGCCGACGGGCGGCGGGGGCGCGGCGGGAGCAGCCGGTGGGGTCGCGGGCGGGCTGCTCGACGGCATCGCGGCCTGGCCGGCCGCCGAAACACCGGCCGGGCCCTTCCGGCTGGTCCCGGTCGTCCCTGACCGGGACCTCGCGGTCCTCACCCGGTGGATGAACGATCCGGCAGTCGCCGAGTTCTGGGAACTGGCCGGCGAGCAGCGGGTCACCGAGGCCCATGTGCGGGCCCAACTCGACGGCGACGGCCGCAGCGTGCCCTGCCTCGGCGTGCTCGACGGCAGTGCGATGAGCTACTGGGAGGTCTATCGCGCCGACCTCGACCCGATCGCTCGCTACTACCCCGCCCGGCCGCACGACACCGGCGTCCATCTGCTCATCGGCGGTGTCGCCGACCGCGCCCGTGGCCTGGGCGGCACGTTGCTGCGCGCGGTCTCCGACCTGGTCCTGGACCACCGCTCCGCCTGCGGCCGGGTGATCGCCGAACCGGACCTGCGCAACACCCCCTCCGTGGCGGCCTTCCTCGCCGCCGGCTTCCGGCTCTCCGCGGAGGTCGACCTGCCGGGGAAGCGCGCCGCCCTGATGATCCGCGACCGAGCCCTGCGTCACCGCGTCTGACACGGTGCCCGACCGCGTCCGGCGGTGTCCGACCGCATCCGATCGCGACCGGACGCCGCCGAGCACGCCCGACCGCGCCGGTCGTGTCCGACCGGCGGCGGCCGCTTCGCAAAGCAGCCCTTCCGTCCCGTCCGCAGGAGCCCACCGTGACGATGCCATCCCCGACCGAGTCCGGCGCCGCGTGGGAGCGCGCGGCCAGGCGGCTGCTCGCCAAGATGCTCGCCGAGTTCGCCTACGAAGACGTGATCGCGCCGCAGCCCGACCCGGCGTCCGGCCCCGACGCGTACCGGGTCGACGTCGCACCCGACGTCACCTACCGCTTCCGCGCGCGCCGCGGCTCGTACGGGAGTTGGTACGTGGACGCGGGCAGCATCACCCCGACCGGCGACCCGCTGCACTTCCTCGAGCACGGCCACGACAGCGTGCTCGGGCTCAGCGGCGACACCACGGGCCACCTGATCAGGGAACTGCTCGCCACGCTGTGCGCCGATGTGCGACTGGACGCCACCGCGCTGCCGGCCGCCGAGCTCGCCGACCTCGGCTACGCCGAACTCGAAGGGCACCAGACCGGCCACCCATGGCTCGTCGCCAACAAGGGCCGTATCGGGTTCTCGGACGCCGACGCGGCGCACTGGGCGCCCGAAGCCCGCAGACGCCACCGACTGCCGTGGATCGCCGTCCACCGCGACCTCGCCGAATACCGGGGCACCGGCACCCTGAACACCTCCGACCCGCTCTACGCCGAGGAACTCGCCCCCGAGACCCTCGACTCCTTCCACCGCACGATCGCCGACCACGACCGCAATCCCGCCGACTACCTGCTGCTGCCCGTCCACCCCTGGCAGTGGGAACAGGTCGTCGCCCCGCTCTTCGCACCCGCGATCGCCGACGGGTCCATCATCCACCTCACCACTGACAACGACCTGCGGCTGCCGCAGCAGTCGATCCGTACGTTCCTCAACACCAGCCGGCCGCACCGCCGCACCGTCAAGCTCCCGCTGTCGGTGCTCAACACCCTGGTCTGGCGCGGCCTGCCCACCGAGCGCACGCTGGCCGCTCCCGCGGTCACCGGCTGGGTGCACACGCTGCGCGACCACGACCGGTTCCTGCGCGACGAGGCCCGGGTGATCCTGCTCGGCGAGGTGGCGTCCGTCACCGTCGCCCATCCGCAATACGACAAGATGCCCGCAGTGCCCTATCAGTACCGCGAACTGCTCGGCTGTATCTGGCGCGAGCCGCTGACCGCGTACCTCGCTCCCGGCGAGCGCGCACGGACGCTTGCCGCACTGCTGCACACCGACCCGGCGGGCCGCGCCTTCACGGCCGAACTCGTCGCCCGATCCGGGCTTTCCCCGCGAGTGTGGCTGCGACACCTCTTCGCCGCGCTTCTCCCTCCTTTGCTGCACTTCCTCTACCGGTACGGCACGGTGTTCTCCCCGCACGGCGAGAACGCGATCGTCGTCTACGACGAGCACGACATCCCGGTGCGGCTGGCGGTGAAGGATTTCGTCGACGACGTGAACGTCTCCGCCCAGCCGCTGCCGGAACACGACACCATGCCGGCGGACGTCCGCGCCGTGCTGCTCACCGAGTCGCCGGAATTCCTCACCCAGTTCATCCACTCGGGCCTGTTCATCGGAGTGTTCCGCTATCTCGCGCCGTTGTGCGAGCAGCAACTCGGCGTTCCCGAAAACGAGTTCTGGGCGCTGGTACGGGAGGAGATCGTGCGCCACCAGGAGCGCTTCCCCGAACTCAAGGAGCGGTTCGCGCTGTTCGACCTCTTCGCCCCGCGGATCGCCCGGCTGTGCCTCAATCGCAACCGTCTGCACCTCGACGGGTACCGCGACCGGGCCAACCGCCCGCACGCCGCCGTGCACGGGACCGTGGCCAATCCGCTCTGCGGGCCCTGAGCGCGCCGCCTGGCGCCGAGACGCCCCGCCGGGCGCCGCTACGATCGGTCCGACGACGGCTGAGCCGACGAACGGCCCGACGGCGGGAGTGGGATGGGCGAGGAAACCGGCGGCGGGGCATGCCCGGAGTGCGGCAGCGGCGGCGCCCACCCCGGGCAACTGGTCTGCCAGGGCTGCTACGTGCCCTTCGCGCTGATGGCACCCGTCCCCGGCGCGGACCGCACGGACGCGGTGGGCCCCACGGACGCCGTGGGGCCCACCGACTCGGGGGAGACCGCGCAGCCGGCCGACGCGAGGCCCGAACCCGACGCGAGGCCCGAACCCGACGCACGCCCGCAACCCGAGCCGCACCCCGACCACACCCGGGTCATCGGCCGCCTCGCGAACACCGAGGCGGGCAGCGCCAGGACCCGCAGGGACGGCCCGTCGCGCGCCCTGCGGCTGAGCTTCCCTGGCGGTCAGGTCGTCGAGGTCGAACCCGGCCGGCAGGTCCGGCTGGGCCGCGAGCGGCGGCTGTGCCCTGCGGTCGGATTCCTCGCCGCCCACGACAACCTGTCCCGCCTGCACGCCACCGTCAGGGTCGAGCCGGACGGTTCCGCCTCCCTCACCGACGAGGGCTCCACGAACGGCACGTACCTGCACGGCTACCGGCTCCCGCCCCACGAACCTGCCGTGCTGAACCCGGGCGACGCCATACGGCTCGCCGCCGACGTCACCGTTCGGGTGCTGGCCTGACCGCCGCGTAGGAGGCCACACACCGGGCGAGCGGATGCTCGGCACCCAGGGCGGCGGCCGTGTCGCCCGCCAGCTCCGCGAGGCGCCTGGCCACCGAGGACGCGCCGTTGAGTCCCTCCAGCACGCGCGCCCGGCCGAAGAGCGCCGCGAAGGACGCCGGCGCCCTCTCCGCGTCATGCCGCGCCAGCTGCTGGAGCGCCTGCCAGTACCGCTGGTCGGCGTCGGCGAACCGGCCGGACATGAGCAGTCCCTCGCCTTCCTCCAGCAACGCCCACACCACATGCCGCGTCCCGCGGTCCAGCGCTGTCGGCGTGTGCGGCACGCGGCCCGGCTGCCGCAACTCCCTCAGCCGCAGCGCCACCTCGCCCGCGGTCGACGGGCGCTCCGCCGGGTCCTTGGCGAGCAGTTCGTGCACCAGGTGCGCGAGGCCGGCCGGCACCTCGGGCCGGCGTCGCTCGATCCGTTCCGGCGTCTCGTGCACGTGCGCGTACGCGTATCCGACGACGTTGCCCGCGGAGAACGGCGGACCCTCGGCGAGGAGCGCGTACAGCACGCAACCGAGGGAGTACAGGTCCGACTGCGCGGTGACCTCCCGGCCGTGCGCCTGCTCGGGCGACAGGTACGGCGGGGAGCCCATGACGGCCTGCGGGTCCGTGTACCGGGTGCGCTGCGGGTCGCGCTGCGCCACCAGACCGAAGTCGCAGATCTTGACGGCGCCGTCGGGCAGCAGCATCAGGTTCTCCGGCTTGATGTCCCGGTGCACCAGGCCGTGCTCGTGGGCGTGCTGCAGGCCCGCGGCGATCTGGGCGCCGTAGGCGAGGACGTCGGCGACCGGGAGGCCGCCGAGGTCCAGCAGCACCTCGCCGAAGTCCCGCCCTGACAGCAGTTCCATCACCAGGAAGGGACGGCCGTCGTGCTCGCCCGCGTCATGGATGGTCGCCACGTTGGGATGGCTGAGCGCGGCGGCGGCGACGGCCTCCCGGCGGAACCGGCCCTCGCGCGCGTTGCGCTCGCCCTCGGCCCACTCGGCGCGCAAGGTCAGCACCTTTACTGCCACCCGGCGTCCCAAACCCAGATCGACGGCCGCGTACACCTGCCCGAAGCCGCCGCCGCCCAACCGCTCCTCCAGCCGGTAGCGGCCGCTGAGCAGCGTCCCGGCCCCGATCCGGTCCGGCGGTACGCCCGTCCCGCCCACTCCGCCTCCGCTCACTCGCGTGCGCCCCTCACTCCTGTGCCGTTCAGTCGCGCCCAGGTGACCCGTGGGCCGGTGATCCGTGTCCCTGTGCCCCGTGCGCCGGTGACTCGTCCGCCATCCGCCACAGGTCAGACGGCAGGCCCACCATCGTCGGGTCCGCGGCCGCGGCGGCCTGCTGCGGTCCGACCGTACCGTCCGTCGCGTCGTCCTCGAACACGAACTGACGGCCGCTGGGCAGCAGTTCCAGGCGCTCGTGCAGCACGATCGCGTCCCCGCGGCGCAACTGCCAGCGCGTGCCGTGGAACAGCGGCAGCAACTCGTCCCCGGTCGGCCGCCGGCGGCGGACGCGGGTGCCGTTGGCACTGCGCTCGTCGACGACGGTCAGCCCGGTCCCGTCGTACTCCAGCAGCACATGCGTGCGGCTGACGGAATCCACCGCCTTGTCGTCGATCCAGGCGCCGAGGGCGACCCCGCCGCCCGCGGGGGCCCGGCCGACTGCGAGCGGCTCGCCGGCCGTCACCATGAAGCGGCCGCGAACCGTGCCGTCCATGACCACCTTCATCTGCGCGCGGCGCGGCCGCGGCCCGGCGTCGGACAGCGGCAGTCCGTGGGTGGGGCACAGCACCCGCTTGCCCCGGCGGCGGGGAAGCGCGGTGCCCGGATGTTCGCCCGCCCCGAACAGCGGGCAGTCCGCTTGCGGGCAGCGCCAGTCCCGGCTGAGCACATCCCGGTGCGCCGACGGTGCCCAGCGCCTGAGCACCCCTGCCTCCAGCAGCAGGCCCTCCTCCTCCTTACGCGAGATCTGCCACTCCGGGGGCACCGGCATGATCCGCGGGCGCACCACCAGCGCCCCGTCGGGGCCGAGCAGCGGGCGCAGGAAGTGGTCCCGGTCGCCCGGAATCCACGGGTAGGCGCGGTGGAAGTCGAGGAAGTTGTCCGCGCTGACCACTTGCAGTTCAAGCGTGTCCGCGAGCTCCAGGATGCGGTCGTCGGCCCTGGGCAGGACCTCCAGCAGCCGGTCGCGGTACCAGCCCGCCAGGCGCTCGCGCTCCTCAGCTGTCAGGCGGCCGTCGGTCAGCAGCGAGCGGTCCGTGATCGGGTAGACCTGCACCGCGGGGTCGTGGGCGAACTCCGCCAGCGCGTCGAGCAGCGCCTCGAAGCGGCTCAGGTCCGCCGCTCTGTCACCGCCGAGGGCTGGTTCGCGGACGACGTTCGCCACGTCGATCACGTATTCCGCGGCCGAGGCATCAAGCGTCAAGCGGCTCTCGCACTGCATATGACCAGAAGCTAGCACCGCCCGACCGAGGCGGTCCCGGGAATGTCCGGCCGGTGACCGGACCGGCCGGACCCGGACCGCGCTGTCGGTGCGGCGCCGTAGGCTGGCCCTCCTATGACTGCCACCACCCCACCCGCCCTCACCGACCTGCTGCACGCCGCCGTCACCGCCGTCGGCGGGGTGGAGCGGGAAGGCCAGGTCGCCATGGCCGAAGCCGTACAGGCCGCCGTGGAAGACCAGTCCCATCTGCTCGTCCAGGCCGGCACCGGCACCGGGAAGTCGCTCGGCTACCTGGTGCCCGCCCTGGCACACGGCGAGCCCGTGGTGGTGGCCACCGCCACCCTCGCCCTCCAGCGGCAGTTGGTGGAGCGGGACCTGCCGCGCACGGTGCAGGCGCTGAAGCCGCTGCTGCGCCGCGAACCGGCGTACGCGATGCTCAAGGGCCGTTCCAACTACCTGTGCCTTCACCGTCTGCACGAAGGCGTGCCGCAGGACGACGAGGACGGCCTCTTCGACCCCTTCGAGGCCGCCGCGCCGACCAGCAAGCTCGGCAAGGACCTGCTGCGGCTGCGTGACTGGGCCGACGAGACCGAGACCGGTGACCGGGACGGACTCAGCCCGGGGGTCTCGGACCGCGCCTGGAGCCAGGTCTCGGTCACCTCCCGGGAGTGCCTGGGCGCCACCAAGTGCGCCTACGGCGCCGAGTGCTTCGCCGAGGCGGCCCGCGAGCGGGCCAAGCTCGCCGAGGTCATCGTGACCAACCACGCACTGCTGGCCATCGACGCCATCGAGGGCGCCCCGGTGCTGCCGAGCCACGAGGTGCTGATCGTCGACGAGGCGCATGAACTGGTCTCACGCGTCACGGGGGTCGCCACCGGCGAGCTGAGCCCCATCGGGGTCAACCGCGCCGTCAAGCGCGCCGCCAAACTGGTCAACGAGAAGGCCGCGGACGCCCTCCTGAGCGCCGGCGAGGGTTTCGAGCGGGTGATGGAGCTGGCCCTGCCCGGGCGGCTGGAGGAGATCCCCGAGGACCTCGCGTACGTACTTGCCGCGCTCCGCGACGCGTGCCGGCTGGTGATCACCGCGCTCGGCGAGACCCGGGACAAGTCCGTGCAGGACGAGGACGTGATCCGCAAGCAGGCCCTGGCCTCCGTCGAGCACGTGCACGAGGTCGCAGAACGCCTGGTGCAGGGCTCGGAGTACGACGTGGTGTGGTGCGAGCGGCACGACCGGTTCGGCGCGTCGCTGCGGGTGGCGCCGCTGAACGTGTCGGGTCTGCTGCGCGAGAAGCTCTTCAACGACCGCTCCGTGGTGCTCACCTCCGCCACCCTCAAGCTGGGCGGCGACTTCAACGGGGTGGCGGCCTCGCTCGGTCTGTCCCCGGAGGGCGTGAAGGCCCCGGAGGGCGAGGAGGAAGTGCCGCCCTGGAAGGGCATCGACGTCGGCTCGCCCTTCGACTACCGCAGGCAGGGAATCCTCTACGTGGCCCGGCACCTCGCCCAGCCGGGCCGGGACTCCGGCCGCGAGGACATGCTCGACGAACTGGCCGAGCTGATCGAGGCGGCCGGCGGACGCACCCTGGGGCTCTTCTCGTCGATGCGCGGCGCCCAGGCGGCCGCGGAGGCGATGCGCGGGCGGCTGGAACACCCGGTGCTGCTCCAGGGCGAGGAGACGCTGGGCGAGCTGATCCGCACCTTCGCCGAGGACGCCGGCACCTGCCTGTTCGGCACGCTGTCCTTGTGGCAGGGAGTGGATGTGCCGGGCGTGAACTGCCAGTTGGTGGTGATGGACCGGATTCCCTTCCCCCGGCCGGACGATCCGCTGATGAGCGCGCGGCAGAAGTCGGTGGAGGAGCACGGCGGAAACGGCTTCATGGCGGTCGCCGCCACCCACGCGGCGCTGCTGATGGCCCAGGGCGCGGGGCGGTTGATCCGCGCCTCCGGCGACCGCGGTGTGGTGGCCGTGCTCGACCCGCGGCTGGCCACCGCGCGCTACGGGGGCTTCCTGCGCTCCTCGATGCCCGAGTTCTGGTACACCAACGACCGCAACCAGGTGCGGAGGTCGCTGGCGGCGATCGATGCAGCGGCGGCGCGGCCGGCAACCGCCGAGACGGTTGAGGCCGAGGCCTGACAGGGCCGTCGCGGCGGTGTACGGGCCCCTGAGCGGCCCGTGGCGCTCGCGGTGGCCCTTCCGGATACACAGATACGGCGAAGGGCCCGGCAGCCCGCCCACAGCGGCCTGCCGGGCCCTGTCCAGCCGGGTCGAGCCCGGCTCCGACAATCGCCGAGCGCCGGGTCAGATCCGGCGCAGGACTGCCACGACCTTGCCGAGGATCGTGGCCTCGTCACCGGGGATCGGCTGGTACGCCGCGTTGTGCGGCAGCAGCCACACGTGGCCGTTGTCCCGCTTGAAGCGCTTCACGGTCGCCTCGCCGTCCAGCATCGCCGCGACGATGTCGCCGTTCTCGGCGACCGGTTGGCGCCGTACGGTCACCCAGTCGCCGTCGCAGATGGCCGCCTCGATCATCGAGTCGCCGACCACCTTGAGCACGAACAGCTCGCCGTCACCGACGAGCTGGCGCGGCAGGGGGAAGACGTCCTCGACGGACTCCTCGGCCAGGATGGGACCGCCGGCCGCGATCCGGCCGACCAGCGGCACGTACGAGGCCGAGGGCTTGCCGGTGGTGTCGGTGGGCTGCGGGTGGCCAGCGTCCGACGCGCGGACCTCGTACGCGCGCGGGCGGTGCGGGTCGCGGCGCAGGAACCCCTTCCGCTCCAGCGCCATGAGCTGGTGGGCGACCGACGAGGTGCTGGACAGGCCGACGGCCTGGCCGATCTCGCGCATGGACGGCGGATATCCGCGGCGCTGCACCGAGTCCCTGATGACCTCGATGACGCGGCGCTGGCGCTCGGTCAGCCCCGAGCTGTCGGCGCGAATTCCCGGGGGCCGTCCGGGGAGGGCGCGCGCCGGCTTCGGGGTGCTGTCTTCGTTCGTCACGTCCAACGGGCCGATTCCGTCCGGGGAGCGGTCATGCTCGGGCAATGTGCCGGTGGCGCTCTCTGCGGTGGTGGTCACGGCGGCCCCTTTCGAGTTGTTCTCCACCGCATGGACTGCGGTCGGCCCGCCTCCGCGTGCGGGCAGTTAGTACAACGGTAGTGGGTTTCGAAAGGTTGCGCCAAACACACGTTCGAGTGAATTAGCGAAAATCCGCTGACGTGATCAAGGTACCGGGTGTATTGATCGAATGGAAGTTCGATTCCCGCATTGCCTCCGGCGTGGCGGTCGAGGCGCCGCCCAGGGCGCCCGCGGAGAGCGCGGACGGGGTGCGCGCATTTCGGTCGGCTCAGTGTCGCACCGGCTCGCGGAGTGCGCCCCGCGGGCCCGCTCCCATACGCTCCGGCATGTCGCGAACGCCCTCCGTGGCCGTCGCGCGGCCACGACACGCGGATCGCACCCCCTGATGCGCGGGCACCAGATCTAGTGGTTGGATAGGGCCCGGCCACCACAAGTTGTGGTTTCCAAGCGGGCCCAGTGGCTTCAAAGCCGCAGCGATCGCCTATGCTTGAGGCTGCTTCCGGGGTTCTGGCAGGACCTCGCGGAAGCATGTTCGTCGTGCGCTCACCGTGGGTGAGGGAGGGAGTGGGAAGACCGTGCACTGCCCCTTCTGCAGACACCCCGACAGCCGCGTCGTCGACAGCCGGACCACCGACGACGGTGCCGCGATCCGTCGCAGGCGCCAGTGCCCCGACTGCGGGCGGCGCTTCACGACCGTCGAGTCGGCCTCGCTGATGGTGATCAAGCGCAGCGGCGTCACCGAGCCCTTCAGCCGCAACAAGGTGATCGCAGGCGTGCGCAAGGCGTGCCAGGGCCGGCCGGTCACCGAGGACGCCCTCGCGCTGCTCGGGCAGCGGGTCGAGGAGGCCGTCCGCGCCACCGGCAGCGCCGAGCTGTCCACCCATGACGTGGGACTGGCCATACTCGGTCCGCTCCAGGAACTCGACCTCGTCGCCTACCTGCGCTTCGCGAGCGTCTACCGGGCCTTCGACTCGCTCGACGACTTCGAGCGGGCCATCACGGAGCTGCGCGAGCAGCTCCCACCCATGACTCCCGGCGGGCTTGACGAGGACCTCGGGGTCCCCGCGTCCGCGGGCACCGACTGACCGGCGTCGGGACACGGATTTGCCGACGCGCGCCCTAGCGCGCCGAGGCGTCAGACAACACATCGTGCTGCGGGAAGAACCGCGCACATCAGGGCGTTTGCCCGTATTGGGAGGCGGAATGACCGAGACGACGAGCGGCCCGGCACGCGGTTCACGCACCAAGGGGTCGAAGGTGAACAAGGGCCTGCGTATCGAGCGCATCCACACCACCCCCGGCGTGCACCCGTACGACGAGGTGGTCTGGGAGCACCGTGACGTCGTCATGACGAACTGGCGCGACGGGTCGATCAACTTCGAGCAGCGCGGTGTGGAGTTCCCTGACTTCTGGTCGGTGAACGCGACCAACATCGTCACGAGCAAGTACTTCCGTGGTGCGGTCGGCAGCCCCAAGCGCGAGAAGAGCCTCAAGCAGCTCATCGACCGGGTCGTGCTCACGTACCGCAAGGCGGGCGAGAAGCACGGCTACTTCGCGGGCCCCGCGGATGCCGAGATCTTCGAGCACGAACTGACGTACGCCCTGCTGCACCAGGTGTTCAGCTTCAACTCGCCGGTGTGGTTCAACGTCGGCACCGCCCAGCCGCAGCAGGTCTCCGCCTGCTTCATCCTGTCGGTCGACGACTCCATGGACTCGATCCTCGACTGGTACAAGGAAGAGGGGATGATCTTCAAGGGCGGCTCGGGCGCCGGCCTGAACCTCTCCCGCATCCGCTCCTCCAAGGAACTGCTCTCCTCCGGCGGCAACGCCTCGGGCCCGGTCTCCTTCATGCGTGGCGCCGACGCGTCCGCGGGCACCATCAAGTCGGGCGGCGCCACCCGCCGCGCCGCCAAGATGGTGGTCCTGGACGTCGACCACCCCGATGTCGAGGCGTTCATCGAGACCAAGGTCAAGGAAGAGCAGAAGATCCGCGCGCTGCGCGACGCGGGCTTCGACATGGACCTGGGCGGGGACGACATCACGTCCGTCCAGTACCAGAACGCGAACAACTCCGTCCGGGTCAACGACGAGTTCATGAAGGCCGTCGAGGGCGGCCGGCAGTTCGGGCTGCGTGCCCGGATGACCGGCGAGGTCATCGAGCAGGTCGACGCCAAGTCGCTGTTCCGCAAGATGGCCGAGGCGGCCTGGGCCTGTGCCGACCCCGGCATCCAGTACGACGACACCATCAACCACTGGCACACGTCGCCGGAGAGCGGCCGCATCACCGCGTCCAACCCGTGCAGCGAGTACATGCACCTGGACAACTCCAGCTGCAACCTCGCCTCGCTCAACCTGATGAAGTTCCTGCGCCACGACGACGAGGGGCACCAGACCTTCGACGCGGCGCGCTTCGCCAAGGTCGTCGAGCTGGTCATCACCGCGATGGACATCTCCATCTGCTTCGCGGACTTCCCGACCGAGAAGATCGGCGAGACCACCCGCGCCTTCCGCCAGCTGGGCATCGGCTACGCGAACCTGGGCGCGCTGCTGATGGCGACCGGCCACGCGTACGACTCGGACGGCGGCCGCTCGCTGGCCGGCGCCATCACCTCCCTGATGACCGGCACGTCCTACAAGCGGTCGGCCGAACTGGCCGCGGTGGTCGGCGCGTACGACGGCTACGCGCGCAACGCGGACGCGCACAACCGCGTCATGAAGCAGCACTCCGACGCCAATGCGACGGCCAAGCGGGTGGACGACCTCGACACCCCGGTGTGGGCGGCGGCCACCGAGTCGTGGCAGGACGTCATCCGACTCGGCGAGAAGAACGGTTTCCGCAACGCCCAGGCTTCGGTGCTCGCCCCCACCGGCACCATCGGCCTGATGATGGACTGCGACACCACGGGCGTGGAGCCCGACCTGGCGCTGGTCAAGTTCAAGAAGCTGGTCGGCGGCGGCTCGATGCAGATCGTGAACAACACGGTCCCCGTGGCACTCAAGCGCCTCGGCTACCAGGAGGAGCAGGTCGAGGCGATCGTCGCCCACATCGCCGAGCACGGCAATGTGATCGACGCGCCCGGCCTGAAGACCGAGCACTACGAGGTCTTCGACTGCGCCATGGGCGACCGGGCGATCTCCGCCATGGGCCACGTCCGGATGATGGCCGCGGCCCAGCCGTTCCTGTCGGGCGCCATCTCCAAGACGGTCAACCTGCCGGAGTCCGCGACCGTCGAGGAGGTCGAGGAGGTCTACTACGAGGGCTGGAAGCTCGGCCTGAAGGCCCTCGCGATCTACCGCGACAACTGCAAGGTCGGCCAGCCGCTGTCGGCGAAGAAGAAGCAGGACACCAAGGTCGACACCGCCGCGGAGGCGCAGGCTCCCGTCCAGGTCGAGAAGGTCGTCGAGTACCGCCCTGTCCGCAAGCGTCTGCCCAAGGGCCGCCCGGGGATCACCACCTCCTTCACCGTCGGTGGCGCCGAGGGCTACATGACGGCCAACTCCTACCCGGACGACGGCCTCGGCGAGGTCTTCCTGAAGATGTCCAAGCAGGGCTCGACCCTCGCGGGCATGATGGACGCCTTCTCGATCGCCGTCTCCGTCGGCATGCAGTACGGAGTCCCGCTGGAGACCTACGTCTCGAAGTTCACCAACATGCGCTTCGAGCCGGCCGGCCTCACCGACGACCCGGACGTGCGGATGGCGCAGTCCATCGTGGACTACATCTTCCGCCGCCTGGCACTGGACTTCCTGCCGTTCGAGACCCGCTCCGCGCTGGGCATCCACTCCGCCGAGGAGCGCCAGCGGCACCTCGACACCGGTTCCTACGAGGCCGGTGAGGACGACGTCGACGTCGAGGGCCTGGCCCAGTCCGCGCCGCGCCACGTGGAGGTCGCCAAGCCGCTGTCGGCGGCCAAGCCGGCGGCCGCGGTCCCGGCGCCCAAGGAGGCCCACAACTCCACCGAACTGCTGGAGATCCAGCTCGGCCTGAATGCCGACGCCCCGCTGTGCTTCTCCTGCGGCACGAAGATGCGGCGCGCCGGGAGCTGCTACCTCTGCGAGGGCTGCGGTTCGACCAGCGGCTGCAGCTGAGCACGCTGATTCCCGGTTGAGACCGGGTGGCTGACCGGCCGGGTGGCGCCGCGTGACGCGGTGCTGCCCGGCCGGTCGCGTTCTTCCCCGGCCCTGGCAGGCGCGTGCCGGTTGCGACGTTCGGGTGAACATCGGGGAGGCGGTGTTTCGCGCGTCAAGGGGGCGAGGGGAATAGCTCCGGAGGAAGGGCGATTGATTCCGGACGAAGATCGATTCGTGCCCGCGGGAGCCGCGCACGTGCAAGGGGGAAGACCATGTCAGGTGTGGACATTCGTTACGTCGGCGGGCCCACGGCGGTCGTGGAGGTCGGAGGGCTGCGCCTGCTCACCGACCCGACATTCGACGAGCCGGGGGAGTACCCGATCGGCGCGCGGGCGCTGGTGAAGACGGCGGGTCCGGGCGTGGCACCGGCCGAGATCGGGCCGCTCGACGCGGTGCTGCTGTCGCACGACCAGCATCCGGACAACCTCGACCGGGCAGGGCGGGCGCTGCTGGCCGAGGTCCCGCTGGTGCTGAGCACGCGATCCGCGCACGACCGGGTGATCGGCCCGGTGCGCGCCCTGGGCAACTGGGAGCACATCGACCTGCCGCGCCCGGACGGAGGCGTGCTGCGGGTCACCGGCGTGCCGGCGCAGCACGGACCGGACGGCAGCGAGAAGCTGGTCGGTGAGGTCACCGGTTTCGTCCTGTCGGGCAGCGGCTTGCCGACGGTCTACATCAGCGGGGACAACGCTTCGCTCGACGTGGTGCGGGCCATCGCCGACCGCTTCGGTCCCTTCGACGTGGCCCTGCTCTTCGCCGGGGCGGCCCGCACCGCGCTGGTGCCGGACGGCACGCTCACCCTCACGAGCGCGCAGGCGGCGGAGGCGGCCGCGATCCTGGACGCCCGGCAGGTGGTGCCGCTGCACTTCGAGCAGTGGGCGCACTTCACACAGGACGGCGCCAGCGTCGAGGCGGAGTTCGCCGCAGCGGGTCTCGCGGACCGCCTGCACCGGTTGGGACCGGGCGCCTCCGTCGCGCTGTGAGCGCTCCCTCGCGGTGCCGGAATGGATCGGGTGAGGTGCCCGACGCCACTACGATGGCGCGGTGTTGGTCAAGTGGATGCGCTGCGGGGTCGTCGATCGACCGGGGTTCGACCGGGGACAGCGCCGATGGGTGGCGCTGCGCCAGCAGCCGGGGTTCCTCGGCCAGGGCGGAGGGTGGAGCCGAGCCCAGCCGGGAGTCGCGCACCTGTTCGGCTTCTGGGACGACCGGCGCTCGTACGACGCCTTCATGGCCGGTCCGCACGACGGCGTCGCCGCCGCGCAGCAGGGCACGTACGAAATGCTCGCGGTGCGGCTGTTCGAGCACCGGCTGGATGTGAAGGTCGGTTTCGAGCCACTCTTCGCCGACACCGATCTGCTCAGAGTCGCGCTGTGCAAGGTGCGGCCGGAGCGCGTCGACCACTTCACGCAGATGCAGGAGCGGGTGTGGAACCCGGCCATGGCCGGGTCGCCCGGGATGCTGCGCGGGGCCTTCGGCCGGGGCGAGACGGACGACTTCCTGGTGCTGTCGATGTGGGACTCCGCCACGGAGCACGGCAAGTACCGGGAAGGGGCCGTGGAGCGGCTGTCCGAGCGTGCCGGGCTGGACGCCGATGTGCTCTCCGTGGCCGGCGACGTGGTGGACGTGGTGCAGGCATGGACGGTCTGAGCGGGGACGCCGATCCGGTCGGCACCGGCCACGGCGTCCGGGCATCCGGTCGGCGCGGCTCGGTGGCGGAAAGGCGTCGTGGTGGCGAGCGCAATAGGCTGGCCGGTATGGGACGCCCTCACCGCATCGTGCTCATCCGGCACGGCGAGTCCCAGGGCAATGAGGACGACAGCATCTACGAAAGGGTGCCCGACCATGCCCTGGAGTTGACCGCCGACGGCCGAAGGCAGGCCGCGACGGCGGGCGCCCGGCTGCGCGCGGTGTTCGGTGGGGAGCGGGTGCAGGCTTTCGTCTCCCCGTACCGGCGGACCTGGCACACCTACGAGGAGTTGGGCCTGGACCCGGCGCTGGCCACGGCGCGTGAGGAGCCCCGGCTGCGGGAGCAGGACTGGGGCAACTGGCAGGACCAGGAGGACATCCAGCGCCAGCGCAAGGCCCGAGACGCCTATGGCCACTTCTTCTACCGGTTCGCGATGGGGGAGAGCGGCGCCGACGTCCACGACCGGGTGGGCGCGTTCCTGGAGACCCTCTACCGCGCCTTCGACAAGCCGGACTTCCCTCCGAACGTGCTGCTGGTCACGCACGGGCTGACGATGCGGCTGTTCTGCATGCGCTGGTTCCACTGGACGGTCGAGGAGTTCGAGACGCTGTCCAACCCGTCCAACGCCGAGACCCGCATGCTGCTGCTGCAGCCCTCCGGCCGCTACATCCTGGACCGGCCGTTCGAGCGGTGGGGGACCCCCGGCCCGCCTGGCGGCGGGTTGCAGTGAGCGCGGGTTCGGTGCCGCACGGCCGAACCCGGCCGACCTCTCCCGCGCGCATGCCTGGTGCCGTGACCGCGCCCCGTCCCCGTTCGCCGCGACCTCACCCGGAGGCCAGCCGCGCCGCTCCGCCCAGGAAGCACGCGAACGCCGCGGCAGCCGCCCAGGTCCGTACGGTGTCCAGCCGCTCCCACCGGCGGATCACCGCCTGCCAGCCGTGCGGCGGTGCGCCGGCGCTCCATGCGAGGACACCCGCGTTGATCGGCACGGTTCCGGCAGAAGGTGGTCACCGTCCAGAGGAGGAGGGCGGCCATTCCCGCGCACTGGAAGCCGAAGCCGCGGCCTCCGGCGTTCCCCACGGTGGCGGCCATGGCGGTCGCGAGCGTCGGGACGTAGACGGCGGGAACCGCGATGCGCAGGCTCCGGATGAGCGCCTGCCGGAGCTCGATGTGCTGCTGGTCGGCCAGCACGGCGAGCGGCCGCCGCACCCCGCAGCGGACCGCGTACTCGGCTCCGGCCAGCAGGCCGGCGAAGAAAATGCTGACGAACGCGACGACGTTCACGGGGCTCCTCTCGACTTCCCTTCCGCCCCGGCACCCGGAAAGCGGGGCGAGCGGTGGAGCATATTTACTGTGACTAGAAAAATACAGTAACAGAAAAATTCTGGACGCCGGACTATCCTGCCGTCATGAGTGCGCGAACGGTGGACTGGGCGGCGCTGCGCGCGTCGCGGCAGGTGGATGCCGCCGGTACCGAGGGTCTGCGCGAGCGCAAGAAGCGGTTGATGCGGCAGCGGCTCTCGGATGTGGCGACCGAGATGTTCGTCGAGCGGGGCTTCGACGCGGTGCGCGTCTCGGAGATCGCCGATGCGTGCGGAGTGTCCGAGAAGACGGTCTTCAACTACTTCCCGACCAAGGAGTCGCTGGTCCTGGACCTGCCGGATGCCACGATGGCCGCGCTGCGCACCGGCCTGGCCGACCCGGGCGTCCCGGTGGTCGAAGCGATGCTGCGCATCCTGGCCGACGAACTCGGCGCCATGACGGCCTGGTTGGACACGCAGGACGACCCGGCGGGGGCCGTCGCCGCGATGGGGCGGTTCGGCGCCCTGATCCGGGCCACGCCGGCACTGCGTGCCCATCAGCGGGACATGACCGACCAGTTGATCGCCGCGGCCGCCCGGACGCTGGCAGCACGCGCCGGCGCCGGTCGGGACGACCCGGAGCCGTGGATCGCCGCGACCGCCCTCCTCGGCCTGTGGCAGGTCCAGCATCGCGCGCTGCGTACGCACATGGACGCCACCCTCACGCCCGAGTCGATCAGGGCGGCGGTCACCGCCGACGTTCGCCGCGCCGCCCGGCTCCTCGACGCCGGGCTGGCCGGATTCCCGCGGACTCCCGACGCGCGGACGACAGACCCGCGGACGGCAGACCCGCGCCCGATCGACCCGCGCCCGATCGACCCGCGGCCGACCGACGAGCAGCCCCGTACGGAGCCTGCCGACGGCCCTGCTTAGGTCGCGTGCCGCGCCGCCACGAGCCGCGGCCCTGCCCGCCGCCCGCCCGCCGTACGTCCGCCGACGGGCGCCGACCCGTACGTTCCCCTGGCGCCGGGCCGGGCGGTCAGTACGATGCGTCAGATGAAAGCGAAGGTTCCGACGCCATGATTCCCGAGCCTGCCCCTGGTCCCGGCCGGGCCGATTCCGCCGCCGCCCCGACCCCTGACTCCGGCCGCCTGGCGCGTGCCACGGCCAGCCTGCGCGGGCTGGCGGTCGGCGACGCACTCGGGTCGCAGTTCTTCGTGCCGGCCAACTACCCCGCCCTCCAGAGCGGCGAGCTGCCGCCGGGCCCGTGGGCGTGGACGGACGACACGGAGATGGCATGTTCGGTCCTGGCGGTGCTCGCGTCGCACGGCCGGATCGATCAGGACGCGCTCGCGTGGTCCTTCGCGGAGCACCATGACTTCGACCGCGGCTACGGTCCCGCCGTGAACCGGATGCTGCGGCTGGTCCGCCAGGAGGGCGCCGACTGGCGCGAACTCGCCGCCGGGCTGTTCAACGGGCAGGGCTCGTGGGGCAACGGGGCGGCGATGCGGATCGCGCCGCTGGGCGCCTGGTACGCGGGCGACCCCGAGCAGGCCACCCACCAGGCCGAGATCTCCGCCTACACCACCCACCAGCACCGGGAGGCCGTGGCCGGCGCGATGGCGGTCGCCGCCGCTGCCGCGCTCGCCGCCGACCCCGCGGGGCCCGACCCGGACGCGCTCCTGGGCACGGTGCTGGACCTGGTGCCGCGCAGCGCCGTGCACGCCGGCATCCGACGGGCCCGCGACATGCTGGACTACGCCGACGTGGCGACCGTCGCAGCGGTGCTCGGCTGCGGCCGCCGCACCAGCGCCCACGACACGGTGCCCTTCACCCTGTGGGCCGCCGCACGCCACCTGGACGACTACGAGCGGGCGTTCTGGACCACCGCGCGGGCCGGCGGCGACGTGGACACCAACTGCGCGATCGTCGGCGGCATCATCGCCGCCCGCCCCGGCGGCGAACCGCCCGCCACCTGGACACGGCGGACCGAACCGCTGCCGGAGTGGGCCGCAGTGGCCTGATCGCGACGCGCGTGCTGTCTCCAACCGGCGGGCACGTGCCGTCCGTTGGTGCCGCCCGGTGCCGCCGATCACCCCTCTACAGGCGGGCCGTTGCCGAGAGGTAGGCTGAGTGCGTCATGCCGTACGTACCGCCCACCCACACCGTCGAGCGTTCGATGCGCGCCACCCTCGGCGTACGCACCGTCGCTGGTGTGGACGAGGTGGGGCGTGGCGCGTGGGCCGGGCCGGTCACGGTGTGCGCGGCGGTCACCGGACTGCGCCGCCCGCCGGAGGGCCTGACCGACTCCAAACTGATCACTCCCAAGCGGCGGACCAAAATGGCCGCTCTCCTCGCCGACTGGGTGACGTCCTACGCGCTCGGCCACGCCTCGCCCGAGGAGATCGACAGCCTCGGCATGACGGCGGCCCTGCGGCTGGCGGCGGGACGCGCCCTGGAGGCGCTGCCCGAGCGGCCGGACGCGGTCATCCTGGACGGCAAGCACAACTACCTGGGCGGACCCTGGCAGGTGCGGACGGTCATCAAGGGCGACCAGTCATGTGTCGCGGTGGCCGCCGCGTCCGTGATCGCCAAGGTGCGGCGCGATGCCGCGATGGCCGAACTCGGCGCGGAATACGCCCCGTTCGCCTTCGGGGACAACGCCGGGTATCCGTCACCCGTGCACCGTGCGGCACTCGAGGAGCTCGGTCCGACCGCGCAGCACCGGCTGTCCTGGTCGTATCTGGACGCGATGCCGCGGTGGCAGCACCTCAAGAAGGTGCGGGACGACGCAGACACAGGGGAACAACTCGGTTTCGATTTCTGATTGGGGAGCCACCCCCCGCTGCGCATTCACAGCTCGTTTGATAGACATCAACTCATGCCTCTCACCCCCGAGGAGCCTCAGATTCACGAGAGCGTCCCGGGTCCCCGCACTGCTCCGGCCGCCGGCCGGAATGCGTCGACCCCCCGTCCAGTCCCCGGCCCGCCGCGACCTGCGGCACCGCGCCCCGCGCCGTCGAGGGAAGCAGCCGCCGCGGGCGTCGGTCCCGGCCGTCCCGGTCCCAACCGGCCCGCGGGCAAGGCCGGACCAGCGGCTCCGGCCGCGCCGCCCGCCGCCGTGCCCGCGCAGCGTTCCACCGACGGCACGTCCGCCCAGATCCAGCTCATCCCCGCTCCGGAGGCAGGCGCGATCGACGCGGCCGACGAAACGGTTGACCTGCTGCTGGACACCGGCCGTGCCCCCGGCGAGATCCTGGTGCTGACCGCCGGCGAGCAGCATCCCTGGGCCGCCCACGAGCTGTCCTTCGGCGAGGCGTCCTACTGGGCCCAGCACGACGCGGCCGACGACGTGTTCTACGCCGACATCCGCGCCACCCGTGCCACCGGCCGCCCGGTCGTGGTCGTCGCGCTCAACGGCGGTGACGACGAGGGGATGTCGCGCGCGCTGGCGGAGGCGCTGGCCCGCGCCGGTGTGCTGCTGATCGTGTGCGGCGACCCGGCCCGGACCAACGGGTTGCTCGGCGCCACCGCCTGACCGAGGGCCTGGGCGGTTCGCGGCACGGCGGCCGGACATCCGGCCGCCGGGCCTGGCCGCCGCGCTGTCGCGACGCGGCCGCCGGTGACCGCGCGGGCTTGCCGCGAAGGCGGTCACCCGGGCTTGTGCCGCGAAGGCGTTCGCCCGGCCGGGCGGTCAGCGCACGGCGGCCTGGCGCCCGGCCAGCGGCGACCCGTTCGGAAGCGGGGCGTGCGCCGGCGGGTTCGTTCGCAGCGCAGTCGCCGAGCGGGCGTTGGGCGTACGGCCGGCGCGGCTCTCGCCGATGACGTTCCACCCGTCGTCGGTGAGGGTGACGTAGGACCCGCAGCGCAGCCCGTGCAGCGTGCAGGCGTCGCGCAGGCCCCACATCCAGGCGCCGTCCTCCGCGGTCCACTCCGGACCGCCGTCCCGGCAGACCATGAGGACCGCGACCCGCACCGGGTGGCGCAGCCGCAGGTCGTGGGGGATGACCCGGCGCAGATGGGAGAGCAGGGCGTTGCGGCGTTCCCAGCCGTCCAGGACTCCGCCGCGACCGGTGAACGAGGCACTGGCCCTGATCCGTCCGTCCGGGTCGTAGACCGCGACCACGGCGGTCGCCGGCGTGGGCAGATGCCTGGCGTGCAGGTCCTTGATGACGTCGCGCGGGCTGGCCAGCATCGGCACTCCGCTGCCGGCCCACTCGGCCGGCTCGACGCTGCGCGACACCCGGGGGGAACCGGCGGACGAGGTCTCAGGAACGAACCCGATGGTCACGGTCCTCCCTTCACGGATGCACCCGTAGACCGGGCGCGGGCGCACGCCGGTCAAGGGGCTCGGAGAGCCGATCGGGAATCCACCGCCAATTCTTCCTCTCGTACTGCCATGCGGCAACGGGCAATTGGTGGCAACGACCGGTATGGCAGTGTCCGCCGGATAGATCCCATCCGGCCGATCGACCCGGTCCGACACCCGCCGGGACCAGCGCGAACGCGGCGGCGGCCCCGGTGCGCGGCGGCGATCTCCCGCTGTCGGGCCCCGGCGGGTCGGTCGGGGCCGGAGCGCGTCGCCGGGGCGTGGGATTGGGACGTTGTCGGTGTTGTGGGGTTGCATGGGGACATGAGCAACCAGGAGCTGCGTGCGGAAGCCGATGCGATCCTTGCCGAGCTGGTGGGCGGCCCGGAGGGTTCGGCGCGGCTGCGGGAGGACCAGTGGCAGGCGGTGGCGGCGCTGGTGGAGGAGCGCCGGCGTGCGCTGGTGGTGCAGCGCACCGGCTGGGGCAAGTCGGCGGTGTACTTCGTCGCCACGGCGCTGCTGCGCCAGCGCGGGTCCGGCCCCACGGTGATCATCTCGCCGCTGCTGGCGCTGATGCGCAACCAGGTCGAGGCGGCCGCGCGCGCCGGCATCCAGGCGCGGACCATCAACTCGGCCAACCCGGAGGAGTGGGAGACGATCTACGCAGAGGTCGAGCGCGGGGAGACGGACGTCCTCCTGGTGAGTCCCGAGCGGCTGAATTCGGTCGACTTCCGTGATCAGGTGCTGCCCAAGCTCGCGGCCACGACCGGTCTGCTGGTGGTCGACGAGGCGCACTGCATCTCCGACTGGGGCCACGACTTCCGCCCCGACTACCGCCGGTTGCGGGCCATGCTCGCCGAGCTGCCGGCGGGCGTGCCGGTACTGGCGACCACCGCGACCGCCAACGCGCGCGTGACCGCGGACGTGGCCGAGCAGTTGGGCACCGGAGGCGGTGAGGCGCTGGTGCTCCGGGGCACGCTCGAACGCGAGAGCCTGCGGCTGGGCGTCGTCCGGCTGCCGGACGCCGCGCACCGGCTGGCCTGGCTCGCCGAGCACCTGGACGAACTGCCGGGCTCGGGAATCATCTACACGCTCACCGTGGCCGCGGCCGAGGAGGCCACCGCGTTCCTGCGGCAGCGGGGCTTCGAGGTGGCGTCGTACACCGGGAAGACGGAGAACGCCGAACGCTTGCAGGCCGAGGTCGACCTGCAGGAGAACCGGGTCAAGGCCCTGGTCGCGACGTCGGCGCTGGGCATGGGCTACGACAAACCCGACCTGGGTTTCGTGGTCCACCTCGGCTCGCCCTCCTCGCCGATCGCCTACTACCAGCAGGTGGGCCGTGCGGGGCGCGGGGTGGCGCACGCCGACGTGCTGCTGCTGCCAGGCAGGGAGGACGAAGCCATCTGGCGCTACTTCGCCGACACCGCCTTCCCGCCGGAGGCGCAGGTCCGGCAGACCCTCGCGGCCCTCGCCGAGGCGGGGCGTCCGCTGTCCGTGCCGGCCCTGGAAGCCGCGGTGGACCTCCGGCGCGGCCGGCTGGAGACGATGCTGAAGGTGCTGGACGTCGACGGCGCGGTCAAGCGGGTGAAGGGCGGCTGGGCGGCGACGGGCGCGGAGTGGGCGTACGACGAGGAGCGCTACGCGTGGGTTGCCCGGCAGCGTTCGGCCGAGCAGCAGGCCATGCGCGACTACGTGAGCACGCCCCGGTGCCGGATGGAGTTCCTGCGCCGGCAGCTGGACGACGAAGGGGCGGTCCCTTGCGGCCGTTGCGACAACTGCGCGGGGGCGTGGGTCGATTCCTCGGTCTCGGCCGGGGCGTTGACGGGGGCGGCGAAGGAACTGGACCGTCCCGGGGTGGAGATCGAACCCCGCCGGATGTGGCCGACGGGGATGGCCGCGCTCGGCATCGACCTCAAGGGGCGCATTCCGGCCAAGGAGCAGTGCTCGGCCGGGCGCGCGCTGGGCAGGCTGTCGGACATCGGCTGGGGCAACCGGCTGCGGCCGTTGCTGGCCGAGGACGCGCCCGACGGACCCGTGCCCGACGAGGTCCTGCGGGCCGCCGTGGCCGTCCTCGCCGACTGGGCCCGCTCTCCCGGCGGCTGGGCGACGGACGCCCCGGACGCTTCCGCCCGGCCGGTCGGGGTCGTCGCTGTCCCGTCGCTGGCCCGCCCGCAACTGGTCGGCTCCCTTGCCGAGGGGATCGCGAACGTCGGCCGCCTCCCCTTCCTGGGCAGCCTGACGTACACCGGGGCGAGCGGGGCGCACGCGGCACGTCGCAGCAACTCCGCCCAGCGGTTGCGGGCGCTGTCCGGCGCGTTCACCGTCTCCGAGGAGCTGGCCGCTGCCCTGGCGAGCGCTCCGGGGGCCGTTCTGCTGGTGGACGACTCCACCGACTCCGGGTGGACCCTCGCGGTCGCTGCGCGCTTGCTGCGCCAGGCGGGCAGCGGTGAGGTGCTTCCGTTGGTCCTCGCTGCGGCAGGATGACCTGGGGGCTGGGGCTGGGGCTGGGGCTGGTGCCGGGTGCCGGGCGTTCGGGATGAGTGCTGGGGGTCGAGCCCTGAGGGCCGGGCGTTGGGCCTGGTACGTGTCCGGTCGTGGGTGCGTCGGGTCCCGCCTGCGTTGTCCACAGCCGAACGGGTGATCTCCCGCGGGAGAGCCGTTCCATGCGTCATCGTCGAGTCATGACACAGAGCGACGAAATTCAGCACGGACAGTCATCGGATGGGCCGATGGAGGTCAAGGTCACGCTGCGCGGCCCGGGCGAACTCGCGGACGCGCTGCCCTATCTGCTCGGCTTCCAACCGACGGACAGCCTGGTCCTCGTGGCACTGCACGGGGAGCACGGCCGCTTCGGCGGGAGGCTGCGGGTGAGCCTGCCGGAGAATCCGGCGGACTGGTCGGTCAGCGCCGGCCATCTCGCCGAGTGCCTGGTGCGAAACAGCACCCGCCGCGGCGGACACCCCGACGCGGTCGTGGTCTTCCTCTGCCAGGACCCGTCCGAGGGCGAGCGGCCGTCGGACGTGATGGAGCGGCTGCGGCCCCTCGCCCAGCGACTGCGGGTCGCCTGCGGGGAGTTGGACGTGCCGGTGGTGGAGGCGCTGTGCGTGTCGGCCGGGCGCTGGTGGTCCTACTGCCTGCCGCACCGCGCACCGTCACCGGCCGAGGGCACCGCTCTTCCGCCGCCGGGCAGCACCGCCATGGCCGCCACTGCCGCATACGCGGGGCTTCCGACTCCCGGCTCGCTGCGGGACATCGAGGCCCGGCTCAGGCCGGCGGCGGTCCGCGACCACCAGCGGGAGATCGCGCTGGACATCGCCTGCGCCGAGGTGCTGCCGCGGATGCTGGCCGACAACCGCGTCGAGGAGACGCGTCGCCGCACACTCGGGCTGGCCCGCGCGGCGCTGGAGCGGCTCCGGGCCGTGCCGCGGCTCGATGACGCGGTCAGGTCCGACGAGCAGGACGACGCTCTGCTGGCCGACGACGAGGCGGCCACCGTGATCCTCGGCCTCCAGGACAAGGCCGCCCGCGACCGCGCCGCGGAGTGGGCGGAGCCCGGGCAGGCGGACGCGGCCGTCCGGTTGTGGCGGGCGCTGGCTCGCCGCTGCGTCGGTCCGTATCAGGAGCACGCGGTCGCGCCGCTCACCCTCACCGGTTGGGTCGCATGGTCGACGGGGGACGAGGCCGAGGCCCGCGTCGCCCTGCGGATGGCGCTCGACCTCGATCCGAACTACACGTTCGCCCGGCTGTTGCACACCTCCGTCAACGAGGGCTTGGACCCTGAGCTGCTGCGGCGCACCCTGCGCCAGGAACGGCGCAAGCGTGTGCTCGGCAGGGCAGCCACCCGCCGCGGGCCGACCGGCGCTGCGGGCCGAGGCCCCGACCCTCGCGCGCCGAGGGACCGCCGTGCCCGGACCCGCCGGTGACCGCCCTCATGACCCGCGTACCGCTCCGGCGCACGGGACGGGTGGACGCCGAGGGGCGCGCACGAGGGCTTCCGCGGGGTGGTGCGTGTGGCGGTCGGGGAATGTGGGACGCCAGGGGCGGTGGCTGGGAATTGACGCCACCTGATCGTCAAGAGAGTCGATCGGGCTGTTTATCGTCAGGGAGACGACTAAGATCGCGTCATGTCGCCCTACGACCCGTCGGCCTTCCCGCCCTTCGCCGTCACCGTCGACCTGGTGGTGCTCACGGTGCGACATCACGCGCTGTGTGCGCTCTCGGTGCGCAGGGGCGAGCCTCCGTTCCAGGGCCGGTGGGCGCTGCCTGGTGGTTTCGTCCGCGACGACGAGGACCTCTCGCAGGCGGCGGCCCGCGAGTTGGCCGAGGAGACGGGGCTGCGCGCCCAGAACGGCGCCCATCTGGAACAGCTCGCCACCTATGGCGATCCGCAGCGCGATCCGAGGATGAGGGTGGTCAGCGTGGCGCACCTCGTGCTCGCGCCGGACCTGCCGGCGCCTCGCGCCGGCGGCGACGCGCGCAGTGCCCGGTGGGCACCGGTCGGCACGCTGCTGGCGGAGAACGGTCAGGACCACCCGGGCGACGCGGCCCCGCTCGCCTTCGACCACGGGCGCATCCTCGCCGACGGGGTCGAACGGGCCCGGTCGAAGATCGAGTACTCCTCGCTGGCCACGGCCTTCTGCCCACCCGAGTTCACCGTCGGGGAGCTGCGGCGGGTGTACGAAGCGGTGTGGGGGGTGGCGCTCGACCCGCGCAACTTCCATCGCAAGGTGACCGGGACGGTCGGCTTCCTCGTGCCGACCGGAGGCACGACGACCCGTCAGGGCGGGCGCCCGGCACAGTTGTTCAGGGCCGGGGGTGCGGCGCTGCTCAATCCGCCGATGCTCCGACCGGAGGTGTAATTTCGGGGCTTTTGTCCGTTTTGTTGGGTATTTCAGCGCTATGGTGTTGGAGTGATCCAGGCCATCGGACTGACCAGCTTGTCCCGTCGCAACACCCCGCCTGCCGTCGCCGACCTGACCTTCGAGGTGCGGGAGGGCGAGGTGACCGGCCTGCTCGGACCGGCCGGCTCGGGCAAGTCCACCGCGCTGCGCCTGCTGCTGGGGGTGCAGCCGGGCCGCGGCGCCACCCTCGTCGACGGTCGCCCGCTGCACGAACTGGCCCGTCCCGCCCACGAGATCGGTGCCGTGCTCGGCGACGTCCCCGGGCACCCCCGCCGCAGTGCCCGCGGCCACCTGCGCATGCTCTGCTCCGCCTATGGACTGCCGCTCGCGCGCGCCGACGAGGTCCTTGAGGCGGTCGGCCTGGACGCGGTGGCGCGCGAGCGGCTCGACACGCACTCGCTCGGCATGGACCGCCGGCTGGGCTTCGCCGTCGCGCTGCTCACCCGTCCGCGCGCCCTGATCCTGGACGACCCCGCCCACGGTCTGCTGCCGCGCGAGGCCGCCTGGGTCCATGAACTGGTGCGCCGGCACGCGGCGGAAGGCGGCGCCGTCCTGCTCGCCGGCCGGGACGCCGGCGCGCTGGCCCGTACGTCCGACCGCGTGCTCGCGCTGGACGGCGGCCGGCTGGTGGCCGATGAGGCCGCGGCGCAGTTCGCGCGCAGCCGGCTGCGTCCTTACGTGGCGGTGCGGTCGCCCTACGCCCAACGGCTGGCCGAACTGCTCAGCGACGACGGCGCCGAGGTGGTCGCCGCGAGCGGCAGCCGTATCGCGGTGTACGGCACGACGTCCGCGGTGGTGGGGGAGACCGCCTACCGGCACGGCATCCTGCTGCACGAGTTGGCCGACACCAGTGCCGACCGGCTCGACCGGGACCGGGCCGAGGCCGATCCGGAGGAGGCGGCCGTGCCGCGGCAGCGGACCGAGGCCCGGCGGTCGCGACGCATCGGGCGCCGTCCTGGCCCGGTCCGCCCGATCGGGTACGAGGCTCGTCGCGCCTTCGGCGTGCGCACGCCCTGGCCCGCGGTGTTCGGCGCGCTGCTGTGCTCGGCGCTCGGCGCGGTGCTGATCGCCCGGACCGGAGTGGCGCACAGCTCGGCCCTGCACATGCTGTCGGGCTGGGCGCCTGAACTACCGCTGCCCGCGGCGGCGATCGGGGCCGGACTGCTCGGCGCGCTCAGCTACGGCCAGGAGTTCCGCTACCCGGCACTCGGGCCAGGCCATGGCCCCGAGCCCCGCAGCCCCCGCCTGCTCGGCGCCAAACTCGTGGTCGGTGCGGTGACGGCGTTGCTGCTCGCCGCGGCGGCCACCGCCGTCGACGTCGCCACCCTCAGGCTGCTCGTCCCCCGCGGTCATGCACCGGACCCGCTCGCCCACCCCGCCGCGCTGGCCGGCTGCGCCGCGCTCGCGGTCGGGTGCTGCTGGGCCGGGGTGCTGGCGGCGGCGGTCTTCCGCACCACCGCGCTAGGAGTGTCCGCGGTGCTCGCGGTGCCGCTGCTCGCCGTACCAGCCGTGCGTGCGCTGCTCGGTGGGCCGCAGGCAAGGGAACTCGGTGACGCCGGCGAGGCGTTGTGGTCGGTGGTGAGCGGCGTGTCCCAGGGTGGCGGGGGCGTGAGCGGCGCGCTGCGCTTCGTCGGCCAACCCCTTTTCCTGGGGCTGGCGTTGTCACTCACCGTGCTGGTCGGCGCTTTCACGGCAAGCGCGTTGCGCGGGCGGCGGCAGGAGCGGCGGTCAACTGCCGTGTCCACCGGAGCAAGTGCGCCGCTCCCTGGCGAGGATGGGTGAATCCTCCAGAAAAAACGTCAATTATCAGGTGATGAGTGCTCACCCTTTCGTGTGCTTTTCAGCAAAGCCCTCAAGGCCGGGTTCGGCATCGCCGACAAAGGATGCGTGAGTACCCTTGCGCATTCCATGATGACCGCGGCCCGTTCCGCCGACTCCGGTATCGCCGGTTCGGGCGAGCTCGATCGCTATCCGTACACCGATGCCCCCGGCACCGAACGCCCCGGGCTCCACGCCTGGGAAGGCGTGGAGCCTGACATGAGCCGGGTCGGCCGCCGCGCCGGAGGCAGCCGCGGCCGTGGTCTGCACGGCCAACTCGTCCAGCAGCTCGGTCAGATGATCGTCTCGGGCGACCTGGGCGCCGATCGCCCGCTGGTCCCCGAGGAGATCGGCCAGCGCTTCGAGGTCTCCCGCACCGTGGTGCGCGAGTCCCTGCGCGTGCTCGAGGCCAAGGGCCTCGTCAGCGCCCGGCCGAACGTCGGCACCCGGGTCCGCCCGGTCAGCGACTGGAACCTGCTCGACCCCGACATCATCGAGTGGCGCGCCTTCGGTCCGCAGCGCGACGACCAGCGCCGCGAACTGCTCGAACTGCGCGCGACCATCGAGCCGGTCGCCGCCCGGCTGGCGGCCGGCCACGGCCGCGAGGACGTCCAGCAGCGGCTGGCGGACATGGCCGAGATCATGGCCCACGCCAGCGCCCAGGGCGACTCGCTCACCTTCAGCCGGGCGGACGCCGAGTTCCACACCCTGGTGCTCCAGGTCGCGGGCAACCGGATGCTGGAGCACCTGTCCGGCATCGTGTCGGCCGCCCTGCACGTCTCCGGCGGCCTGGCCACCGGCTGCGAGCGTCCGGGGGACACCTCGGTCGGCCTGCACCACCGGATCGTGGAGGCGCTGGCCGAAGGTGACGGCGGCACCGCCGAGGCGGCCATGCGCCAGCTGCTGGCCGCGCCGACCGAGCCGGCAGCGGCGCCCGCCGCCGACCACGTGGTCCCGGCGCCCCGCGAGAAGAACTGATCGCCCCGGGAGCCGCCGCGGACCCCGATCCGGGGGTCGGCGGCGGCCCCATGTGTGCGAGATGCCCGGTTCTGGTATGTATCAGTACGTTATGGGGTGTGACTCGGGCCACGTAAGCTTGGCGTAACGCTTGGCGAGGCAGTGCGATGACTTAAGAGGTGGCCGCCGCACACGCAATGTTCAACCGAATATTCGGCGTCAGGACTGATGCCGAGTCGCTGTGCGGTACCACTCAGTCGTTCCCATCGTTCCGAGAGGTTGTTCGTGTCGGCCAGCACATCCCGTACGCTCCCGTCCGAGATCGCCGAATCCGAGTCTCTGATGGCGCTCATCGAGCAGGGTAAGGCCCAGGGCCAGATCGCCGGCGACGATGTGCGTCGGGCGTTCGAAGCGGACCAGATTCCGGCAACCCAGTGGAAGAACGTTCTGCGCAGCCTCAACCAGGTCCTCGACGAGGAGGGTGTGACGCTGATGGTGACCGCCGCAGAGGCGCCCAAGCGCACCCGTAAGAGCGTCGCAGCCAAGAGCCCGGCGAAACGTACTGCCACCAAGACGGTCGCCACCAAGACGGCGGCCCCAGCCAAGAAGACCGTAGCGCCCAAGGCCCCCGCCCCGGAGGCGGTGACCGAGGCCGAGACCACGGTGGAGCCATCGGTGGAGGCGGAGAACCCAGCCAAGAAGGCGCCCGCGAAGAAGACCGCGGCCAAGAAGACGGCTGCCAAGAAGGCCCCGGCGAAGAAGGCGACGACGAAGAAGTCCTCGGGCGACGACGCCGAGACGGACGAGTCGATCGAGGACGCCGCGCCCGGCAAGGGCGGCGAAGAGGATGCCGAGAAGCCGGAGTCCGAGAGCTTCGTGCTCTCCGACGACGACGAGGACGACGCGCCTGCCCAGCAGGTCGCCGTCGCCGGCGCCACCGCCGACCCGGTCAAGGACTACCTGAAGCAGATCGGCAAGGTCCCGCTGCTCAACGCCGAGCAGGAGGTCGAGCTCGCCAAGCGGATCGAGGCCGGTCTGTTCGCCGAGGACAAGCTCGCGGCGGCCGACAAGCTCGCGCCCAAGCTCAAGCGCGAGCTGGAGATCATCGCCGAGGACGGTCGCTGGGCGAAGAACCACCTGCTGGAGGCCAACCTCCGCCTCGTGGTCTCGCTGGCCAAGCGCTACACCGGCCGCGGCATGCTCTTCCTCGACCTGATCCAGGAGGGCAACCTCGGCCTGATCCGTGCGGTCGAGAAGTTCGACTACACCAAGGGCTTCAAGTTCTCCACCTACGCGACCTGGTGGATTCGTCAGGCGATCACCCGTGCCATGGCCGACCAGGCCCGCACCATCCGTATCCCGGTGCACATGGTCGAGGTCATCAACAAGCTGGCCCGCGTCCAGCGCCAGATGCTCCAGGACCTGGGCCGCGAGCCCACCCCGGAGGAACTGGCCAAGGAACTCGACATGACCCCCGAGAAGGTCATCGAGGTCCAGAAGTACGGCCGTGAGCCCATCTCGCTGCACACCCCGCTCGGCGAGGACGGCGACAGTGAGTTCGGTGACCTGATCGAGGACTCCGAGGCGGTCGTGCCCGCCGACGCGGTGAGCTTCACCCTCCTCCAGGAGCAGCTCCACTCGGTCCTGGACACCCTGTCGGAGCGCGAGGCGGGCGTGGTCTCCATGCGCTTCGGCCTCACCGACGGGCAGCCCAAGACGCTGGACGAGATCGGCAAGGTCTACGGAGTGACGCGCGAGCGCATCCGCCAGATCGAGTCGAAGACGATGTCCAAGCTGCGCCACCCGTCGCGGTCCCAGGTCCTGCGGGACTACCTGGACTGACGCCCCCCGACCCGGCCTGCCCCCGGCGCTGAAGCGGCGCCTGGGGCGGCCCTGGGACGGTTGCCTCTGCGGATGCGGCCTCCTGACCTGTCGATGACTCTGGGTATGCAGAGTGATTCACAGGGTCAGGAGGCCGTATGCGTTTCAGTGTCCGTACCGTCATCGCGGCGATAGTCGCGCTGCTGCCGGCTCTGGTAGTGCCGCTGGCGCTGCCCGCCACCCCGGCAGCGGCCCATGAGGTCGTCGTGGGCGGTACCCCGACCACGACCCAGCAGGAGCCCTGGGTGGTGGCCCTGTCCAGCCGCTCCCGCTTCGGCGACGACCGATCCGGCCAGTTCTGCGGCGGCGTGGCCGTCGGGGCCCGCACGGTGGTCACCGCCGCGCACTGCTTCGGCAAGGAGGCGCTGGGCGTGTCCGACTGGCAGCAGTTGCCGGATCTCAGAGTCATCGCGGACCGCACCGACCTGACCGGTGACAGCGGCGAGGAGCTCCGGCTCTCCAAGGTGTGGGTGAACCCGGACTTCGACCAGACCACCAACGCGAACGACGTCGCGGTGATCACGCTGGCGGAGCCGCTGCCCGACGGCGCGGCAATCCCGATGGCCGAACCCTCGGACACGGATTCCTACCGCCCGGGCACCCAGGCCCAGGTCTACGGCTGGGGGGATACCACCGGCAATGGTGACTACGCGTCCGCGCTGCGTACCGCGAACGTCACGGTCTTCGCCGACTCGGTGTGTGAGCAGGCATACCCGGGCGGTAGCGTCGGCAGCTATGTGCCCGCGTCGATGATGTGCGCGGGCGCGCAGCAGGGCGGGCACGACGCATGCCAGGGCGACAGCGGCGGTCCGCTGGTCGTCGCCGGCCGGCTGGTCGGCCTGGTGTCATGGGGGAACGGCTGCGCGATGGCGGACTACCCAGGTGTGTACACGCGGGTGTCCGCGATGGAGGCGCTGATCGCACAGCACATGTGACGCAGCGCGGCGCAGGGAATCGATGGCCCGTCGCGGCGCGCCACACGGACCGTCGGCGAACCGACGGCCCTGGTGGGCGCCCGATGGGTCCGGGGGTGTACCGGTCGGCCTGAGATGTACCGGCTGGGTCTGGGACCTGACGGCGGCCCGGAAAAACCCGCGGGCGGACACCCCCTCAAGGGGTCCGTCCGCCCGCGGCTCCGAACTCGTCGCTGGTCTGAAGGCTCAGCGCTCGTCGTCTCCCGTCGACGCCGGGGTCTCGTTCAGCCGACCGGTCTCGTCCTGTATCTCGGCTGCGATCTTCTTCAGTTCGGGCTCGAACTTGCGGCCATGGTGCGCGCAGAAGAGCAGCTCTCCGCCGCTGATGAGCACGACACGCAGGTAGGCCTGAGCGCCGCAACGGTCGCAGCGGTCGCCCGCTGTCAGCGGACTCGCGGGGGTCAGAACAGTAGTCACGTCGCCTCTTCTCTAGCTCGACGAGCTGTCGTACCAGGGTCAACATCCAACCAGGCCGAAAACGTTCCCGCTGACGGCTTTTTCTCGGAACCGTCCTCGGTGTGACCGGGTGTTACCGATTGGCGGCGAATAGGAGTCAATTGCGGCGGATGTCGGGTGTGGAGCTGTTGTCCGGATCGCCCCCCGGCTGGCAACCGGGTTGTTGGAGAGGACGTGCCCGGAGCCTAAATGGTTCATGCCTCTTTGGGAACGTGACATGTGTATCACTCGCGCGGGTTATCGAACGCCTGCTCGACGAGGACTAGGATGAACCATCCAGATGCCGGGTCGCGGCAGTGTCCACCTGCCCCGCATCGGTACCCTCTCACCGACACGGCTGAATATCTTGACCGAGGAGCTGCCCGCGTGACCGCCGAAACATCCGTGCCGCCCGCCGCGCTGCTGACGGGCGCAGATCGTGACGGTTCCAATTACACCGCGCGGCACCTCCTCGTCCTCGAAGGTCTCGAGGCCGTCCGCAAGCGACCCGGTATGTACATCGGCTCGACCGACAGTCGCGGACTGATGCACTGCGTCTGGGAGATCATCGACAACTCCGTCGACGAGGCGCTGGGCGGCCACGGCGACAGGATCGAGGTCGTGCTGCACTCCGACGGGTCCATCGAGGTGCGTGACAACGGCCGCGGCATCCCGGTCGACGTCGAGCCCAAGACGGGCCTGTCCGGTGTCGAGGTCGTCATGACCAAGCTGCACGCCGGCGGCAAGTTCGGCGGCGGCTCCTACGCCGCCTCCGGTGGTCTGCACGGCGTCGGCGCCTCGGTGGTCAACGCGCTGTCCGCGCGCCTGGACGTCGAAGTGGACCGCGGCGGCCACACCCACAGCATCAGCTTCCGCCGCGGTGTCCCCGGGATCTTCACCGAGTCCGGCCCCGACGCGCCCTTCGAGCCGGCCAGCGGCGTGACCCGCACCAAGAAGATCCCGCGCACCCGCACCGGCACCAGGGTGCGGTACTGGGCCGACCGGCAGATCTTCCTCAAGGACGCCAAGCTCTCCCTGGACAACCTCCACCAGCGCGCCCGGCAGACCGCGTTCCTCGTCCCCGGCCTGACCATCGTGGTGCGCGACGAGCGCGGCATCGAGGAGGACAAGCCGGTCGAGGACGTCTTCCACTACGACGGCGGCATCAGCGAGTTCTGCGAGTACCTCGCCCCCGACAAGCCGATCTGCGACGTGCAGCGGCTGACCGGCAGCGGCACCTTCAAGGAGACCGTCCCCGTACTCGACGACCGCGGGCACATGACCCCCACCGAGGTCACCCGCGAACTCGGTGTCGACATCGCCCTGCGCTGGGGCACCGGTTACGACACCTCGCTCAAGTCGTTCGTGAACATCATCGCGACGCCCAAGGGCGGCACCCATGTGACCGGATTCGAGCGGTCGGTCGCCAAAACGGTCAACGAGGTGCTGCGCGCCACCAAACTGCTGCGCGTCGCCGAGGACGACATCGTCAAGGACGACGCGATGGAGGGGCTGACGGCGGTGGTCACCGTCCGGCTGGCCGAGCCGCAGTTCGAGGGGCAGACCAAGGAGGTGCTGGGCACCTCGGCGGCGAACCGGATCGTGGCCGCCGTGGTGACCAAGGAGCTCAAGGACTTCCTGACCTCCACCCGGCGCGACACCAAGGGCCAGGCCCGGGCCGTCCTGGAGAAGGCCGTCGCCGCGGCCAGGACCCGGATCGCCGCCCGCCAGCACAAGGAGGCGCAGCGCAGGAAGACCGCGCTGGAGACCTCCTCGCTGCCCGCCAAGCTCGCCGACTGCCGCAGCGACAACGTCGAGCGCAGCGAACTGTTCATCGTCGAGGGCGACTCGGCGCTCGGCACCGCCAAGCTGGCGCGCAACTCCGAGTTCCAGGCGCTCCTGCCGATCCGCGGCAAGATCCTCAACGTTCAGAAGTCCTCCGTCTCGGACATGCTCAAGAACGCCGAGTGCGGGGCGATCATCCAGGTGATAGGAGCCGGCTCCGGGCGCACCTTCGACATCGACCAGGCGCGCTACGGCAAGGTGATCTTCCTGGCCGACGCCGATGTCGACGGCGCCCACATCCGCTGCCTGCTGCTGACCCTCTTCCAGCGCTACATGCGCGCCATGGTCGAGGAGGGCCGGGTCTTCTCCGCCGTCCCCCCGCTGCACCGGATCGAGCTCGTCCAGCCCAAGAAGGGGCAGGACAAGTACCTGTACACCTACTCCGACGCAGAACTGCGCCAGACCCTCCAGGACCTCAACCGGCGCAACGTCCGCTACAAGGACAGCATCCAGCGCTACAAGGGCCTCGGTGAGATGGACGCCAATCAGCTGGCCGAGACCACAATGGACCCGCGCCACCGCACCCTGCGCCGGATCAACATCAGCGATCTCGAAGCCGCGGAGCAGGCGTTCGACCTCCTGATGGGCAACGAGGTCGCGCCGCGCAAGGAGTTCATCTCCAGTTCCGCCTCGACCCTGGACCGCGCGCGGATCGACGTCTGACCCGCGGCCGTACGAGCGTCCCGCCATCCGGCACACGCGCCCGCCCGCTCCCCGTCAACGCGGGAGCGGGCGGGCGCGCGTGGTCGCGGCGAACCACTTGGCGGGGCCTGGTTCTCACTTCCGCACGCGGATCTTGGCGCAGGCGTCGGCGATGACGTCGCGATCGTGGCGTAGGACAGGTCCTTGCCCCAGCAGCCGGGGCCCTCGGCGGCTGTTGCCGAGTTTCGCGCCCAGTGCGGTCAGGACGGCGGCGAACTCCGCGTCCGTCCGCGCCTGGGAGGCGCCCAGTTTCAGGAGCATGGCTGTCATCCTGTCCCGCCGGCGCACCCGCGCGGTGAGGCGCGTGCGAGGCCGCGTCGGACCCGCTCGAACGGCTCGGCCGCCGGCTGGGCTCAACCCGGGCCGGCCCGTTCTCCACCCCCGGGTGGAGAACGTTTTTCAACCCACGGCTTGATCCGCTGACCAGTGGATTTCCGTAGATTCGAGGACATAGCCCATCGTCGAATCGCCCTTCGGAGGCAACTGCCATGTCCGGTCTGGTCAACGCGCTGGTGATCCTCGCGGTCATCGGGGTGGTGCTCGCCCGCCAGCTCAGGCCCCGTGCCGTCGCGGGCGGCCGGTGGTGGCTCATGCCCGCTGTTCTGCTCGTGTTGGCGATACGGGACGGAGGCGGCCTGATCGACGGGCAACATGAGCATGCCGCCGTGACCCTGCTCGCCGCGGAGTTGGTGGTCGGTGCCGTGATGGGGATCGTCTGGGCCACGACCACCCAGCTGTGGACCGAGTCCGACGGCCGGGTGATGGCGAAGGGCACCAAGGCGACCCTGGCGGTATGGGTGCTGGGCATAGCCGTGCGCGTGGGGCTCTACGCGGTCGCGTCCGCGGTGGGCGTGCACCAGAGCTCGTCCTCGGTACTGCTCGCGGTCGCCGCGACACTGCTCATACGCAGCGGGGTGCTCTTCTGGCGAGCCCAGAGCCTGGGGCCGTCGTACCGTACGGTCTCATGAGCACCTGGACGTCCTGGCCCTCTCAGGAGGCGTTGTCCCGTGAGATTCGGCCACGGGCCCGGCGCAGGATCGGGCGGGGCATCCGGCTGGTGCTGACGGCCGCCTCGATGTGGGGGATCATCGCCAGAGGCGAACTGAGCCCTTGGGCGACCCTGGGCGCGTGCCTTGGGGTGCTGGTCCTGTACGGGGTGGTGTGGTGCTACTTCCGGACCACGCTGCGGCACCGGCTGTGGCCGGCGCTGGGCATGCTCGCGCTGCTGGTGGCAGGGGGCGCCATCGCGGCGGGCCTGGACGCGACTCTTCCCGCGGTGATGCTGTGGTGTGGCTGCGCGGTGCTGGCGCTGGAGCGGCTGCCGCTGGCCGTGGGGCTTGCGGTGGCGGCGGTCGCGTTGACGGTCTTCGCGCTGTTCGACAGCGGTGACAACTGGCTGGTGACGACGCTGACCGCGCTCGGACTGTCGCTCGCGGGCTACACCGTGCGGTTGGACGCGGAGGCGCGCGGTAACACCCATCGGCTGCTCGTCCAGGAGCGGGCCGCGCGGAAGGCCGAGGCGGAGACGGCGGCGCTCGCCGAGCGGGCCAGGATCGCCCGGGAGATCCATGACGTGCTCGCGCACAGCCTGTCCGCGCAGGCCGTCCACTTGGAGGCCACCCGGCTGCTGGTCGAGCGGGGGGTGGACCGGGAGGTGGTGCTGGAGCGGGTGGTGGCGGCCCGGCGGATGGCGCGGGAAGGGCTGGCCGAGACGAGGCAGGCGCTGTCCGCGCTGCGCGGGGACATGGCGCCGGTGGAGGAGTTCCTGCGGGAACTGGTGGCGTCGGAGGGAGCACGGTTGGAGGTGGACGGGGAGCCGCGGCAACTGCCGGCGGAGGCCGGGCTCGCGGTGCGGAGAGTCGCGCAGGAGGCGATGACGAACGTGCGCAAGCACGCGCCGGGAGCGGAAGTCGTGCTCCGCCTGGAGTACCGGCCGAAGGAGGTGGAGTTGGAGTTCCGCGACTTCGGCGGCCGATCGCCTGTGGATAACTCTTTGGGGGTCTCCGGATCGGGCTACGGTCTTCGAGGGATGCGGGAGCGCGCCGAACTGCTGGGCGGCGCGTTGGACGCCGGACCGGCAGAGGAGGGCTTCGTGGTGCGCTTGCGGGTGCCCGCGTGACGCGGGTGGTGGTCGCGGACGACCAGACGGTGGTGCGCGAAGGAATCGTGATGTTGCTGGGGCTGCTCCCCGGGATCGACGTGGTGGGAGCGGCAGGAGATGGAGAGGAGGCGGTGCGGCTGGTGGCGGAGCAGCGGCCGGACGTGGTGCTGATGGATCTGCGGATGCCCCGCTGCGACGGGGTGGAGGCGACCCGGCGGATTCGGGCGCAGCACCCGGGCACGCAGGTGGTGGTGCTGACGACGTACGCGGACGACGACTCGTTGTTCCCGGCGCTGCGGGCCGGGGCGCGGGGGTATCTGACGAAGGACGCGGGCGGGGAGGAGATCGCCCGGGCCATCGCCGATGTGACGGCGGGCCGGGCGGGGTTGTCGTCGGCGGTGCAGCGCCGGGTGCTGGATGTGCTGGCGCAGGGTGAGCGCGCGGCGGCGGGCCCGGTGCGGCAGGAGGGAGAGGAGTTGCCCGACGGGCTGACGATACGGGAGGCGGAGGTGTTGGCACTGGTGGCGGAGGGGTTGTCCAACGCGGAGATCACCGAGCGGCTGCACGTGAGCATGGCCACCGTAAAGACGCACATCAACAACCTGTTTGCCAAGACCGGGGCACGCGATCGGGCTCAGGCCGTGGGATACGCCTACCGGCACGGGATCACCTGATGGTGTGAAGGTTTCGGCTTGTTGGACCTGGATCTTCCCGCTCTGTCCATGATTGGCCGCACGGCCGACCGGCCGGTGGATCGAGGAGAGTTCGGTGGACGAGCACGGCGGGGGAGACCCGGGGACGCTGGGGGTGGACAGCCCGTGGCGGCAGACCGCGGTGGCACGGCAGTGGCTGCCGGAGCCGGATGCCGGTCCGGGCGCGGACAGAGAACAAGCCGAGGCGCCCGCGGAGGTGCCACGGGCGCCTCGCGAGGACGAGGCGGCGATCCGGGCGGCGGTGTACGTGGAGGTCCAGCGCAGCGCGACGTTCGGGGAAGTGCGGGACAGCTACCGGGGGTTTGCGTTTCCGGCGGTGGCGGCGTTTGTCACCTGGTACCTGGTCTACGTGGTGGCGGCGACCACCGCGCCGGGGCTGATGGCCCGGCGGGTGGCGGGTGAGCTGAATGTGGCGATGGTCGCGGGGCTGGCGCAGTTCGCGACGACTTTCCTCCTGACGTGGGCGTATGCGCGGCACGCGCGGCTGCGGCGGGACCGGGCGGCACTGGACCTCCGGTGGACGTTGGCCACCAGGACCGGGCAGGAGCGGGTGCGGTGACAGGGCAGTTGACGAGTCGGCCGGCGGGACAGCCGACGGGCGTGGCGTTTCTGGCGGACGGGACCGGGGATCACCAGGGGCTGGCGATCGTCCTGTTCACGGTGTTCGTGTCGGTGACGCTGGCGATCACGGCGTGGGCGGGGCGGCGGCGCACCTCGTCGGAGGAGTTCTTCGCCGGCGGGCGGCTGTTCACCCCGGCGGAGAACGGCTTCGCGATCGCCGGGGACTACATGTCGGCGGCGTCGTTCCTCGGCATCTCCGGGCTGATCGCGCTGTTCGGGTACGACGGGCTGCTGTACTCGGTCGGGTTCTTCGTGGCGTGGCTGATCGTGCTGATGCTCGTCGCCGAGCTGGTGCGGAACGTCGGGCGGTACACGCTGGCGGATGTGCTGTCGGCGCGGATGCGGCACCGGCCGGTGCGGATCGCGGCGGGGACGGCGTCGGTGACGGTGTCGATCCTGTACCTGGTGGCGCAGATGGTCGGCGCGGGCAGTCTGGTCGGGCTGCTGCTCGGCGGCACCGGGGCGGCCAGGACCTGGACGGTGATCGGGGTCGGGGCGCTGATGGTGGTCTATGTGTCGTTCGGCGGGATGCGGGCGACCACGTGGATTCAGATCGTGAAGACCGTGCTGCTGATGGGCGGGACGGTGGCGCTGACGGTGATGGTGCTGGTCAAGTTCCATGGAAACGTGGACTGGTTGCTGCGGTCGGCGGTGACGGGCAGCGGGCAGGGTGACGCGTTTCTCGCGCCGGGGCTGAAGTACGGCGCGAGCGGCACGTCGCGGCTGGACTTCATCAGCCTGGGGCTGGCGCTGGTGCTGGGCACGGCCGGGCTGCCGCACATCCTGTCGCGGTTCTACACGGTGCCGACGGCGCGTTCGGCGCGGCGGTCGGTGGTGTGGGCGATCGGGCTGATCGGGGCGTTCTACCTGATGACGATCGTGCTGGGCTTCGGGGCGGCGGCGATGGTCGGTTCGGACACGGTGCGGACGTCGAACGAGGCGGGCAACACGGCGGTGCCGCTGCTCGCGGAGGCGCTGGGCGGCGGATCGGGCACGACCGGCGGCGCGGTGCTGTTCGCGGTGGTGGGGTCGGTGGCGTTCGCGACGATCCTGGCGGTGGTGGCGGGCATCACGCTGGCGTCGTCGGCGTCGGTGGCGCACGACCTGTATGCGACGGTGCGGCGCAGGCCCCGCCATGCGGCCAGGCGGGACGCGGGCAATCCCGGCGGGCACATGGAGGAGGACGAGGTGCGGGTGGCGCGGTTCGCGGCGGTCGGGATCGGTGCGGTGGCGATCGCGCTGAGCCTGCTGGCGCAGGATCAGAACATCGCGTTCCTGGTCGGGTTGGCGTTCGCGGTGGCGGCGTCGGCGAACCTTCCCTCGTTGCTGTACTCGCTGTTCTGGCGGCGGTTCACCACCAAGGGCGCGGTGTGGTCGATCTACGGCGGACTGGTTCCGGCACTGACCTTGGTGGTGCTGTCTCCGGTGACGTCCGGGCAGGCCGACTCGCTCTTCCCCGGGGTGGACTTCCACGTCTTCCCGTTGGAGAACCCGGGGCTGGTCTCGATCCCGCTGGGCTTCTTCGCCGGCTGGCTGGGCACGGTGCTGACCCGGGAGCCCGCGGATGAGGCGGCGTTCGCGGAGACGGAGGTGCGGTCGCTGACGGGAGCGGGCGCGGTGTAGCCGGCCGGAGGGCTGGTGCAGGGTGCCGCGGGGGCCGGCGTCAGCCTCCGGGTACGGCTACGGCGGGGTCGATCGGTTCGACGGATTCGACGTCCATGCGGGCCGGGGTGCCGAGCGCGGCGCCGCAGCTCTCCGGGCGCGGGGGAGTGGCGGCGTGCTGGGCGACCAGGACCCGCCAGGACCGCCCGTCGGTGTGGTGGACGTGTACGGTCCAGGCGGTTCGTGCGTCGGGGTCGGGGCCGGAGCCGGATACGGGTTCCGGCTCGACGGGGTCGGTGCCGCGCACGGTCAGCGCTGCCGCGCGGTCCTCGTCGATCAGGGCGCGGACCGCCAACTCGGCCGCCTGGCCGGGCCGGGACCAGGTGGAGCGGCCGCGGCAGCCTTCGAGGGCGACCCGGCCGGAGTGCGCGGCGCTGAGCGCGTCCTTGGCGGTGGCGGCGTCGAGCCGGCCGTAGGAGTAGCCGTGCGGGAGGACCAGCATGGTCGGGGCGAAGCGGTGGCCACCGAGGTGCGTGGTCTCCCAGACGTCGAGGCCGCCGTCGGTGGCGAGTTCGGCCGCGAGCGGGCGGCCGTGGAGGGCACAACAGCGGTCGCGGGTGCCGTTGGTGCAGATGAGGGCGATGGGTGGGCCGTCGTAGCGGGTGCCGAAGTCGGCGGGGTGGCCGGCGCCGAGGGCCGGGAAGTCCAGGGTGGCCAGTTCTGCGGGATCGGCGAGGGCGGCGGTGCGAATCCATGAGCGGTCGGGCGCGGTGTGGGCGGCGATCACTCGGCGGCGGTGCGGCTGATGGGTGTCGGCGTGCCGGCCAGGGCGGCGGATGAGGCCGAGCCGGACGCCGGTGCCGTCGGCGAGGCGTTCCAGTTCGCGGCCGAGCGCCGGGTCGAGGTGGCTGGACCGAAGGGCCTTGGCTCCCCACGGACCCGGCTGCTCGATCAGCAGCCAGGTCCGTGCGGTCGCCGCGGTGGCGGCCACCGGTTCGGCGAGTTCGATCGAGGCACGCGTGCAGAGGCTCACCCCGCCGAGCCTAGTGCGCCCGGCGGGGCGGACCCGTACGCGTGCCGCCGGACCCGTAGCCGTAGGTCCGCGCCCGCTTCCGTACCCGTACCCGCACCCGCGCCCGCCCGCTTCCGCACCTGCACCCGCTTCCGCACCCGGGCCTCGTGGGGGCCCGGGCGCGGGACTTCCGTCAGGCCGGGCCCGCGATGGACGTGACCGGCTTCGCCAGCGGGACACCGGAGCCGTCGCGGCGCGGGTCCTTCGGCGGGAGCTCGGCGGGTGCGCCCGTCGAGGTGGCCGCGCGGGCGGGGGCGGGGCCGGCCCAGGCGAGCGACAGCCCGCTCTCGCCCCGCAGGAAGCGCTGGCAGCGCACCCCGCCGGTGGCCCGGCCCTTGCGCGGGTACTGGTCGAACGGCGTCAGCTTCGCGGTGCCCTCGCCGGCGCCGTCCAGGGTGCCCTCGGAACGGGCCACGGTGAAGACCACCGCGTCCACGGCCGGGTCCACCGCGGTGAAGGAGATCACCTGGGCGCCGTCCGCGAGCTTGATGCCGGCCATGCCGCCCGCCGGGCGGCCCTGCGGACGCACCTGGGCGGCCGGGTAGCGCAGCAGTTGGGCGTCGTCGGTGATGAAGACCAGATCCTCCTCGCCGGTGCGCAACTCCACCGCGCCGACGATCACGTCGCCCTCCTTGAGGGTGATGACCTCCAGGTCGTCCTTGTTCGACGGGTAGTCCGGCACGACCCGCTTGACCACCCCCTGCGCGGTGCCGAGCGCCAGCCCGGGCGAGGACTCGTCGAGCGTGGTCAGGCACAGCGCCCGTTCCCCGTCGTCGAGCGCGAGGAACTCCGTCAGCGGCGCCCCGCCGGCCAGCGACGGCGGTCCCGCGGTGTCCGGCAGCATCGGCAGGTCGATGACGGTCAGCCGCAGCAGCCGCCCGGTCGAGGTCACCACGCCGAGGTCGGAGCGCGCGGTGGTCGGCACCGCCGACAGGATCACGTCGTGCTTGGCCCGCTTGCCCGAGCCGTCGGTGAGCGGCTCGCCCACCCCGGTGCGGGCCAGCAGCCCGGTCGAGGAGAGCAGCACCCGGCACGGGTCGTCGGCGACCTCGAGCGGCACCGCGGCGGCCGGCGCGCCCGCCGACTCCAGCAGCACGGTGCGCCGTTCGGTGCCGTACTTCTTCGCGACCGCGGCCAGCTCCGCCGACACCAGCTTGCGCAGTTCCGCGTCCGACTCCAGGATGCGGGTCAGCTCGGCGATCTCCTCGTTGAGCCGGTCGCGTTCGGCCTCCAGCTCGATCCGGTCGAAGCGGGTCAGCCGGCGCAGCGGGGTGTCGAGGATGTACTGGGTCTGGATGTCGGACAGGCCGAACCGGTCCATCAGCCGTTCCTTGGCCTGCGCCGCGTTGTCGCTGGACCGGATGATGGAGATGACCTCGTCGATGTCGACGAGCGCCACCAGCAGGCCGTCCACCAGGTGCAGCCGATCGCGGCGCTTGGTGCGCCGGAACTCGCAGCGCCGCCGCACCACCGTGAAGCGGTGGTCGACGTAGACTTCCAGCAGCTCCTTGAGGCCGAGGGTGAGCGGCTGGCCGTCCACCAGGGCCACGTTGTTGATGCCGAAGGAGTCCTCCATCGGCGTCAGCTTGTAGAGCTGTTCGAGCACGGCCTCGGGGTTGAAGCCGTTCTTGATCTCGATGACCAGCCGCAGGCCGTGCTCGCGGTCGGTGAGGTCCTTGACGTCGGCGATGCCCTGGAGCTTCTTCGCGCCGACCATGTCCTTGATCTTGGCGATGACCTTCTCGGGCCCGACGGTGAAGGGCAGTTCGGTGACGACCAGGCCCTTGCGGCGCGGGGTGACGTCCTCCACCGCCACGGTGGCACGGATCTTGAAGGTGCCGCGGCCGGTCTCGTACGCGTCGCGGATGCCGGACAGCCCGATGATCCGGCCGCCGGTGGGCAGGTCGGGACCGGGGACGTGGCGCATCAGCGCGTCGAGGTCCGCGTTCGGGTACCGGATCAGGTGCCGGGCGGCGGCGACGACCTCGCCCAGGTTGTGCGGCGGCATGTTCGTGGCCATGCCGACCGCGATCCCGGACGAGCCGTTGACCAGCAGGTTCGGGTAGGCGGCCGGCAGGACGTCGGGTTCCTGCTCCTGGCCGTCGTAGTTGGGCGCGAAGTCGACGGTGTCCTCGTCGATCGACTCGACCATGAGCTGGGCCGGGCCCGACATGCGCGCCTCGGTGTAGCGCATCGCGGCCGGCATGTCGTCCAGCGAGCCGAAGTTGCCGTGCCCGTCGACCAGCGGCAGGCGCTGCGAGAAGGGCTGCGCCATCCGGACCATCGCGTCGTAGATCGACGCGTCGCCGTGCGGGTGCAGCTTGCCCATCACCTCGCCGACCACACGGGCGCACTTGACGAAGCCGCGCTCGGGGCGCAGGCCCATCTCGTTCATCTGGTAGACGATGCGGCGGTGCACCGGCTTCATGCCGTCACGGGCGTCGGGCAGCGCGCGGGCGTAGATCACCGAGTAGGCGTACTCAAGGTAGGAGCCCTTCATCTCGTCCACGACGTCGATGTCGAGGATGCGCTCCTCGAAGTCGTCGTCCGGGGGCGGGCTCTTCGTCGTGCGGCGGGCCATCTCGGCGGCGCTCCTTTGCCTTGCGTGGTGCCTTCGGGTGCGTTGCGTGTGCCTTGCGTGCTGCTGCGGTGCTGCGGTTCTGCGTCGGTCGTTCTGCGGTCCCGCGGTGCTGCGGTCCTGTGTCTGTCGTGCCGCGGTGCCGCGTGAGTCGTGCCGCGGTCCCGCTTCGGTGCTGCGTCTGTCGTGCCTCGGTCGTGCCTGGGTCGTGCGTCCGTCCTGCGTGTGCCTGCTCGTCAAACGTCCGCCCGCGTGCCTCGCGGTCGTGCACGGGCGGCGGGCGTACGCCGCGATGCGGCGCGGTCCATTGTGGACCGCGGCACCGACAACACCGACCGCGACCCGGCACGAGCGCGTTCCGGGCGGGAACTTCGCGCGGCGCGGGCACGCTTGCCTAGAGTGGCAGCACTCTACGCAGTCACGCAGCAGCGACCGGAAGGACAGCTTGCCCATGGGTCACACGGCCACGCCGGAGGCACACTCCAGCGGCCTGACAGCCACCGAGCACCGCTTGGCGAACGGCCTGCGAGTGGTGCTCTCCGAGGACCACCTCACGCCGGTCGCCGCGGTATGCCTCTGGTACGACGTCGGTTCACGCCATGAGGTCGAGGGCCGCACCGGTCTCGCCCACCTCTTCGAGCACCTGATGTTCCAGGGCTCCGCCAGCGTCAAGGGCAACGGGCACTTCGAACTCGTCCAGGGCGCGGGCGGTTCGCTCAACGGCACCACCAGCTTCGAGCGCACCAACTACTTCGAGACGATGCCCGCCCACCAGCTCGAACTGGCCCTGTGGCTGGAGGCCGACCGCATGGGCAGCCTGCTGACCGCACTGGACCAGGAGAGCCTGGACAACCAGCGGGACGTGGTGAAGAACGAGCGCCGCCAGCGGTACGACAACGTGCCCTACGGCACTGCCTTCGAACGGCTCAGCGCGCTCGCCTTCCCCGACGGCCACCCGTACCACCACACGCCGATCGGCTCGATGGCCGACCTCGACGCGGCCTCCCTGGAGGACGCCCGCGCCTTCTTCCGCACGTACTACGCGCCGGGCAACGCGGTGCTGTCCGTGGTCGGCGACATCGACCCGGAGCAGACCCTCGGCTGGATCGAGCGGTACTTCGGCACCATCCCCGCGCACAACGGCAAGCCCGAGCCGCGCGACGGCTCGCTGCCCGACGTGGTCGGCGAGAACGTCCGGGAGGTGATCGAGGAGGACGTGCCCTCCCGCGCCCTGATGGCGGCCTACCGGCTGCCCCAGGACGGCACCCGTGAGAGTGATGCTGCCGACCTGGCGTTGACGGTGCTGGGCGGCGGCGAGTCCTCCCGGCTGCACAACCGGCTGGTACGGCGGGACCGTTCCGCCGTCACCGCCGGGTTCGGCCTGCTGCGGCTGGCGGGGGCGCCCTCGCTCGGCTGGCTGGACGTCAAGGCGTCCAGCGGTGTCGAGCTGGCCGCCATCGAGGCGGCCGTCGACGAGGAACTGGCCCGTTTCGCCGAACAGGGCCCCACCGCCGAGGAGATGGAGCGGGCGCAGGCCCAGCTGGAGCGCGAGTGGCTGGACCGGCTCGCCACGGTGGCCGGCCGCGCCGACGAACTGTGCCGCTTCGCCGTGCTGTTCGGCGACCCGCAGCTCGCCCTCACCGCGGTGCAGCGGGTGCTGGACGTGACCGCGGAAGAGGTCAAGGCGGTCGCCGCGGCGCGGCTGCGCCCGGACAACCGGGCCGTCCTCGTCTACGAGCCCACCGCGGCCGCCGAGCAGGACGACGACCAGGACGACGACCAGGACGAGCGGAACCAGCAGGACGAGCAGGGAGAAGGTGCCGAGGCATGAGCGACACCGCCGCCACCATGACGTTCCACCCGCAGCCGCAGGCCGGGGAGCCCAAGCCGTGGGCGTTCCCCGCGCCCGAGCGGGGCACCCTGGCCAACGGCCTGACCCTGCTCACCAGCCACCGCCCCGGCCAGCAGGTCGTCGCGGTCGAGGTGCTGCTCGCGGCCCCGCTGGCCGCTGAGCCGAAGGACCTCGACGGCGTGGCCACCATCATGGCCAGGGCGCTGTCGGAGGGCACCGACCAGCACTCCGCCGAGGAGTTCGCCGCCGAGTTGGAGCGCTGCGGCGCGACGCTCGACGCGCACGCCGACCACCCGGGGGTGCGGGTCTCCCTCGAAGTGCCCGCGTCCCGGCTGGACAAGGCGCTGGACCTGCTCGCCGAGGCGCTGCGGGCGCCGGCCTTCCCGGACGACGAGATCAAGCGGCTGGTCGCCAACCGGCTCGACGAGATCCCGCACGAGCTGGCCAACCCCGGCCGCCGGGCCGCGATGGCGCTGTCGAAGGAGCTGTTCCCGGCCGAGGCGCGCAACTCGCGGCCCCGCCAGGGCACCGAGGAGACCGTGCGGCGGATCGACGCGGCCGCCGTGCGCGCCTTCTACGCCGCGCACGTACGGCCGGCCACGGCCACCGCCGTGGTGGTCGGCGACCTGACCGGCATCGACCTGCCCGCGCTGCTGGACGGCACGCTCGGCCGCTGGACCGGCACCAAGGCCGAGCCGCCGGCCCGCGCGGCGATCACCTCCGACGACACCGCCCGGGTGGTGATCGTGGACCGGCCCGGCTCGGTGCAGACCCAGCTGCTGATCGGCCGGACCGGCCCGGACCGGCAGTCCCGGGTGTGGGCGGCGCAGGTGCTGGGCACCTACTGCCTCGGCGGCACCCTCACCTCCCGGCTGGACCGGGTGCTGCGCGAGGAGAAGGGCTACACCTACGGGGTACGCGCCTTCGGCCAGGTGCTGCTCTCCTCCGCCGACGGCACCGGCGCCGCGCTGCTGGCGATCAGCGGCTCGGTCGCCACCGAGGTGACCGGCCCGGCGCTCGCCGACACCTGGCGGGTGATCCGCGAGCTGGGCGAGGGCGGGCTGACCGACGCCGAGCGCGACGTCGCGGTGCAGAACCTCGTCGGGGTGGCGCCGCTGCGCTACGAGACCGCCGCCGCGGTGGCGGGCACGTTCGCCGACCAGGTCGAGCAGGAGCTGCCCGACGACTTCCAGGCCGCGCTGTACGCCCGGCTCACCGAGACCGGCACGGTGGAGGCGACGGCCGCGGTGGTCAACGCCTTCCCGCTCGACCGCCTGGTGGTGGTCCTGGTCGGCGACGCGGCCGCGATCACCGAGCCGGTACGGGAGCTGGGCATCGGCCCGGTGACCGTCGTCTCCTGACCCACCGGCCCCCGGCCCACCGCACCGACCGGAACCCCGGCCCGCCCGCGCGGCGCGCCGGGGTTCCGGCACTCCCGGGCCCGCACGGCGCGTGCCCGTACCGCCGCACCCCGCCGAACCCCTCCGCGCCCCGCCGCACCCCCCCGCTCCTCCGTAACCCCTCGTACGGGCCCCCGCTTCTCCGTTCCGTGGTCCGCGACCGGCTGTCCAAAAACGATCCAAGAATTCAGGGGCTGCTTTCCCGCCCGCACTCGTGCTGGAATAGAGTCGCGACAGAATGAATTCGGGGACGGAACGGAGTTCTTACGATGCGGAAGCGGATGTGAACGGCACGGAGGGCACCGGTCGGCGTATCTCGGCCCAGGTGGTGTGTACGGCGATCCGCGACGACATCGTGGGCGGTTTCTATCCGCCCGGGAGCCGGCTGACCGAGGAGTTGCTCGCGCAGCGCTACGGGGTGTCGCGGGTGCCGGTGCGCGAGGCGCTGCGCACGCTGGAGTCCGAGGGCTTCGTCCGCACCCGCAGGCACGCCGGCGCCTCGGTGGCCGAGCCGACCGAGCAGGAGGCCGCGGACCTGCTGGAGATCCGCGAGCTGCTGGAGCCGCTGGGCGCGGCCCGGGCCGCGCAGCGGAGGGGCGAGTCGCATCTGAAGGTGCTGCGCGGCCTGGTCCGGCTCGGGCAGGAGCGGGCGGTGCAGGGCCAGTTGTCGGACCTGCCGTCGCTCGGCGGCTGGTTCCACGAGACGCTGGCGCAGGCGTCCGGCAGCCCCACGCTGGCCGCGCTGCTGACCCAGCTGCGGCACAAGATCGCCTGGGTGTACGCCGACGACGGCACCGCCCGGGCCGCGCAGGCGTGGGAGGAGCACGCGGCGATCGTGGACGCGGTGGCCCGCGGTGACGCCGAGCGCGCCCGCCGGCTGGCCGCGCTGCACGTGGAGCGGGCCACCGCGGTGAGAACCCTGAAACACTCCGTACACGCGGGGCGCCGCCGCGCTTAACAATCACACCGTATACAAGAACGTGAATTGTTGTTTCGGGTATTCCGGAATAGCGGGGCCGGGCATTCCGTGGGGGCTGTCCGGGTCCGCCGGGTTCCGCTGCGCGGGATTTCCGTACGGTGGTCGGTATTCCCGCGCGGCGGCCGGCGCGCCGCGGGCGTGAAAAGGCGTGCCCGAAAGAGCCGCGGGAAAGGCGTGCGGGTGAGCCGCGTACGGAAGGGCCGCATACGGAAGAGCCGCGTACCGAAGCCGGCGCGGCCGGGGCGGTCCCGGGTCCAGACCGCCCCGGGTGGGTCCCGGGTCGGACGCTCCCAGGCTCAGACGGTCTCGGGCAGCTCTTCCAGACCCTCGGCGACCAGCTTCGCCAGCCGGTCCAGCGCCGCGTCGGCGCCGTCGGCCTGCGAGGCCAGCACGACCTCCTCGCCGCCCTGCGCGCCCAGGCCGAGCACGGCCAGCATGGAGGCGGCGTTGACCGGGTCGCCGCCGGCCTTGGCGATGGTCAGGGGCACTCCGGCGGCCGTCGCCGCGCGGACGAAGATGGACGCGGGACGGGCGTGCAGGCCCTCAGCCCAGCCGACATTGACGTGCCGCTCAGCCATGGTGAAGTCCTTCGGGTCGGTGCGGTCTGCGCAGGTGGTTCCAGTTGTCTAGACCAGTTAAGCACGCCCGCGGTGCTGCTCCCGCACGTCGGCCCGCGCTTGAACGGGTCCCCCCAGACTGCCCCCTGCGCGTCGGCGGCGCGAGCAGACACCCCACGCTGGTGCGGCCGCATACGCTGGGGCCATGAGCGAGCAGCCGTACCCCGTCCACTGGGAGGCTGACGTCGTCCTGCGCGACGGCGGCATCGCCCGCATCCGGCCGATCGGCCCGGAGGACGCCGGACGGCTGGTCGACTTCTACGAGCAGGTCTCCGACGAGTCGAAGTACTACCGGTTCTTCGCGCCCTACCCGCGGCTGTCCGACCGGGACGTGCACCGCTTCACCCACCACGACTACGACGACCGGGTCGGCCTCGCGGCCACCGTCGGGGGCGAGTTCATCGCCACCGTCCGCTACGACCGCACCGACGAGCAGGGCCGGGCCGCCTCCGGGCCGGCCGGCACCCGCGCCGAGGTCGCCTTCCTCGTCCAGGACGCGCACCAGGGCCGCGGCGTCGCCTCCGCGCTGCTCGAACACATCGCGGCGGTCGCCCGCGAACGCGGCATCCTGCACTTCACCGCCGAAGTCCTGCCCGCCAACCGCAAGATGGTGAAGGTCTTCACCGACGCCGGCTACACCCAGCAGCGCAGCTTCACCGACGGCGTGGTCCACCTCGACCTCGACCTCGAACCCACCGTCGAGTCGGTGCGCGTGATGCGGGCCCGCGAGCACCGCGCCGAGGCCCGCTCCGTCCAGCGGCTGCTGCGCCCGGAGTCCGTGGCGGTGGTGGGCACCGGGCGCCGCCCCGGCGGCCTCGGCCGCACGCTGCTGCGCAACATCGCGGCCGGCGGCTTCACCGGCCGGCTCTACGCGGTCAACCACGCCTTCCCCGAAGGCGGCACCGACGTCGGCGGGGTGCCCGGCCACCGCTCGGTGCGGGAGATCGCCGAGGGCGGCGCGAGCGTGGACCTCGCGGTGATCGCGGTGCCCGCCGAACGGGTGCCCGAGGCGGTGGCCGACTGCGGCGCCGCCGCCGTGCGCGGCCTGGTCGTGGTCAGCGCCGGCTACTCCGAGACCGGCCCCGAGGGCAGGGCCCGCCAGCGCGAACTGGTCCGGCAGGCCCGCGCGCACGGCATGCGGGTGATCGGCCCGAACGCCTTCGGGGTGCTCAACACCGCGCCCGACGCCCGGCTGAACGCCTCGCTGTCGCCGGACATGCCGCGCCGCGGCCGGCTCGGGCTGTTCACCCAGTCCGGCTCCATCGGTATCGCGCTGCTGTCCGGGCTGCACCGCCGGGGCCTGGGCCCGTCCACCTTCGTCTCCGCGGGCAACCGCGCCGACGTCTCCGGCAACGACCTGCTGCAGTACTGGCAGGACGACCCGGACACCGACGCCGTGCTGATGTACCTGGAGTCGTTCGGCAACCCGCGCAAGTTCACCCGGCTCGCCCGCCGCACCGCCGTCGACAAGCCCGTGGTCGTGGTGAAGGGCGCCCTGCACTCCGGGGCGGTGCCGGCCGGCCACGAGGTGCCGGTCACCCGCATCCCCGACTCCACCGTGTCCGCGCTCTTCCGCCAGGCCGGCGTGATGCGGGTCGACACGGTCACCGAACTCCTCGACGCCGGGCTCTTCCTGGCCCTCCAGCCGCTGCCGGCCGGCGACCGCGTCGCCGTCCTCGGCAACTCCGAGTCGCTCGGCCTGCTCACCTACGACGCGGCGCTCACCGCCGGGCTGCGCCCCGCCGCCCCGATCGACCTCACCACCGCCGCCGGCCCCGACGACTTCGCCGCCGCGCTGACCGCCGCGCTCGCCGACCCCGGCAGCGACGCGGTGGTGGTCACCGCCATTCCCCGGGTCGGCACCGACCTGCTGACCGCCGATCCGAGCGATCCCAGCGACGGGAGCACCCGCCCCGCCGCGGCCGATCCGGGCGATCCGGGCGATCCGGGCGACCCCGAGGCCGGCGACGACCCGGCGCTGGCCGCCGCCCTGCGCGCGGCCGCCGCCGGCGCGGACAAGCCCGTCGTCGTGGTCCACCTCGCCCTCGACGCCATGGCCGACCGGCTCGGCGCCCCCGCGGAGGGGCCCGGCGCACCCGTCGGCCGTATCCCCGCCTACCGCGCGCCGGACCGGGCGGTCGGCTCGCTCGCCGAGGCCGCCTCCTACGCCGCGTGGCGGGCGAGCGTCGCGGAGCCCGGCCGGGTGCCTGACCTGGACCGGATCGACGAGGCCGGCGCGGCCGAGGACGTTCGCCGGCTGCTGCCGCCGGGGGCGCCCGCGGGAGAGGGCGTCACCCTCGACGACGCCGACACCGCGACGCTGCTCGGCCGCTACGGCATCGAGGTCCGCCGGGCCCGGCCCGCGCCCGACCCGGACACCGCCGCCGAGGCAGCCGCCGCGCTCGGCTACCCGGTGGCGCTGAAGACCACCGCGCCCCACCTGCGCCACCGCGCCGACCTCGGCGGCGTACGGCTCGACCTCGCCGACGAGGGCGACCTGCGGCGGGCGTACGGCGAGCTGACCGCGCGGCTGGGCGGACCGGCAGAACTGCGCCCGGTGGTGCAGGCGATGGCCCCGCGCGGGGTGGACACGGTGGTACGGGCCGGGGTGGACCCGGCGGCCGGGGCGGTGCTCTCCTTCGGCCTGGCCGGCGCGCCCTCGGAACTGCTCGGCGACATAGCGCACCGGCTGGTTCCGGCCACCGATCGGGATGCCGCAGAGCTGGTGCGCTCCATCAAGTCCGCGCCGATGCTCTTCGGCTGGCGTGGCGCCGAACCGGTGGACACCGCCGCGCTGGAGGAACTGCTGCTGCGGGTGTCGATGCTCGCCGACGACCTGCCGGAGGTGGTCGCGGTGGACCTGGAGCCCGTGGTGGTCTCCGCGCACGGCCTGAGCGTGCTGGGCGCCCGGGTGCGGCTGGCCACCCCGCCGGCCCGCACCGACCTGGGCCCGCGCGCGCTCACCTCGTACTGAACGCGGCGGCCGGGCGGACCCGGGCGGAGCGCGGGCGGCGCGCGCGGCGGACCGTGAGCGGCGTGCGGCGGGAACCGGGTCCGCGACCGAGTTCGCGGTCACCTCACGACCCGGGTCGCGATCGCGTTCTGACCGCCCCGGAGCGCGCATAGGATGGACGGCATGGCGAAGACCGGTACGACGACACAGGGCCTGCGCACAGCCATCGAGCGCAGCGGCTACTACCCGGCTCTGGTGGCCGAGGCCGTCGAGGCCGCGGTGGGGCGCGAGCCGGTCACGTCGTACCTGGTCCACCAGGAGACCACCTTCGACGCCAACGAGGTGCGGCGGCATGTGACGGTGCTGGTGCTCACCGACAGCCGGTTCATCGTCAGCCACACCGACGAGCAGGCCGCCGACGACACCTCGCCGAGCCCCTACGCCACCACCTCCACCGAGTCGGTGAAGATCGGCCGGATCTCGTCGGTCGTGGTCAGCCGGGTGGTGGCCAACCCCGAGTCCTACACGCCGGGTGCCCCCGGCACCCCGGGCACCCTGCCGCGCGAGGTCGTGCTGACCATCGGGTGGGGCGCGGTCTCCCGGATCGACCTGGAGCCGGCCGCGTGCGGTGACCCCAACTGCGAGGCCGACCACGGGTACACCGGCTCCTCGACCGTCGACGACCTGTCGCTGCGGGTGAGCGAGGCCGGCGACGGCCCCGACACGGTCCGGCAGGCCCTCGCCTTCGCCCAGGCCCTCTCCGAGGCGACAGCGGCAACGGACTGATGGGCGGACCGCACCCCGGCACGCCGTACCCCGACGCGTACGACCCCGAGCCGCTCGACCCCCGCACCGCCCCGGTCCCCGCCTACGGCACGGGCGCGCTGTGCGACGTGATCCCGGCCGCGCTCGCCGGGTTCGGCATCCCCGGGATGCCCGCCACGGGCCTCGCCCTCGAACCGGCCGACCGGGTCTGCGTGTTCCTGGTGGACGGGCTTGGCTGGGAGCTGATCCTGCGCCACCCCGACGAGGCGCCGTACCTGACGTCGCTGCTGGGCAGCTCGGTCGGCGGCAGCGGGCGCCCGCTCACCGCCGGCTTCCCGTCCACCACCGCGACCTCGCTCGCCTCCGTCGGCACCGGCCTGCCGCCGGGCGCGCACGGCCTGGCCGGGTACACCACGCTCAACCCCGGCACCGGCGAGCTGATGAACCAGCTGCGCTGGCAGCCGTGGACCTCGCCGAACGTCTGGCAGCCGCACCCCACCGTCTTCCGGCTCGCCGAGGCCGCCGGCATCGCCACCTGCCAGGTCTCCTCGCCGACCTTCGCGCAGACCCCGCTGACCAAGGTCGCGCTCTCCGGCGGCACCTTCCACGGCCGGCTGGCCGGCGAGGAGCGGATGGACCTGGCCGCGGACCGGCTCGCCGCCGCCGACCGCGCGCTGGTCTACACGTACTACAGCGAGCTCGACGGGATGGGTCACCGGCACGGCGTCGACTCCGACGCCTGGCGCGGGCAGTTGGCGATGGTCGACCGGCTGGCGCAGCGGCTCGCCGAGCAACTGCCGCCGCGCAGCGCCCTGTACGTCACCGCCGACCACGGCATGATCGACATCCCGTTCGACGAGGAGTCCCGGATCGACTTCGACGAGGACTGGGAACTGCGCGCCGGGGTCGCGGTGCTGGGCGGCGAGGGCCGGGCCCGGCACGTGTACGCGGTGCCCGGTGCGGCGGCCGACGTGCTCGCGGTGTGGCGCGAGGTGCTGGGCGACCGGATGTGGGTGGCGAGCCGCGCGGAGGCGGTCGCCGCGGGCTGGTTCGGGCCCGACCCCGAGCGGCGGGTGCTGGGCCGGATCGGCGACGTGGTGGCCGCGGCCTGCGACGACATGGCGATCGTGGCGAACCGCACCGAGCCGGGGGAGTCGAAGATGATCGGCCTGCACGGCTCCATGACCCCCGTCGAGCAACTGGTGCCGCTGCTCCAAGTACGCTCCTGAAGCGTTCGTCTCCGCCGTTCGTCTCCGCCGTTCGTCTCTGCCGTCCGCCTCCGCCGTCCGTCCCGAAAGGCCGTCGTCCTTCCCATGTCCGAGCTGGTCTTCTTCTCCGGAACGATGGACTGCGGCAAGAGCACCCTCGCGTTGCAGATCATCCACAACCGCACCGCCCGCGGCCTGCAGGCGGTGATCTTCACCCGGGACGACCGGGCCGGCCAGGGCAAGCTCTCCTCCCGGCTCGGCCTGGTCACCGACGCCGTCGAGGTGGCCGACGACATGGACCTGTACGGCCATCTGGTCGGCGTGATCAGCCGCGGCGGCCGGGTGGACTACGCGGTCGTCGACGAGGCGCAGTTCCTCGCCCCCGGGCAGATCGACCAGTTGGCCCGGGTGGTGGACGAACTCGACCTGGACGTCTACGCGTTCGGGATCACCACGGACTTCCGCACCCGGCTCTTCCCGGGCTCGCAGCGGCTGATCGAGCTCGCCGACCGGATCGAGGCGCTCCAGGTCGAGGCGCTGTGCTGGTGCGGCGCCCGCGCCACCCACAACGCCCGCACGATCGGCGGCGTCATGGTGGTCGAGGGCGCCCAGGTGGTGATCGGCGACGTGGACCGCGCGGCGGAGGTCGGCTACGAGGTGCTGTGCCGCCGCCATCACCGGCGGCAGATGACCAGCGCGTCCGCCGCCGCGGGCACCCTGTCGCCTGACGTGCTGCCGGTCAACCACTCCTGACGGCGGCCCGTTCGGACGCCGGGAACGCGCGGACGACAAGGGGGCGGGTCCGGGCGGCCGCCGGCGAGGACGGCCGCCCGGACCCGCTCGCGGCCGGGGCGGTGCCGGTGTCAGGCGTCGGACACCGGCCCGGACCGCGCGACGACGGTACGATCAGCGGTCACCGGCACCGTGATCGCCCGTGCGCCGTCAGGGGGGGGCGGAAAGCGGGGGTCAGGCCCGGCGCAGCCGGACCGTCAGGATCTGGAACGGCCGCAGCTCCAGCGGAAGCCCGCCGTCGGCCACGGCCGGCAACTCCTCCGCCGGGGCCTCCAGCAGGTCCGTGAGGTGCGCCGCCGCCACCGGGAAGTCGGCGCGCAGCGTGCCGCGGGCCGATCCGCCACGCGACTCGTACAGCCGGACCACCACGTCCCCCGACCGGTCGTCCGCGAGCTTCACCGCCTCCACCACGATGTCCGGGTTGTCCACGGCGATCAGCGCGGGGCCGCCCGCGGGCGCCGAACCGGCCGGCCGCAGCGGCAGGTTGAGGGCGTAGCCGGCCGCGATCGCGCCGTCCACGTCGGTGCCGACCACCAGGCCGTAGGCGAAGGAGTGCCGGCCGCGGTCGGCCTGCGGGTCGGGGCTGTGCGGGGAGCGCAGCAGGGACAGCCGCAGCGTGGTGGTGGTGCCGCCGTCCGCGCGGACCTGCCGGGACACGTCGTGGCCGTAGGTCGAGTCGTTGACGACGGCCGCGCCCCAGCCGTGCTCGCCGACGTGCACCCAGCGGTGCGCCCACAGCTCGAACCGGGCCGCGTCCCAGCTGGTGTTCTCGTGGGTGGGCCGGCGCACATGGCCGAACTGGATCTCGGCGCTCTCGTGCTCCGCGTGCACCCGGATCGGCCAGGCCGCCTTGAGCAGGGTGTCCCGCTCCTGCCAGTCGATGTCGGTGTGGACGGTCAACTGGTCGCTGCCCGCGGTCAGTTCGAGGTGCTGCACCAGGTGCGAGGCGCCGAAGGAGCGTGTCACGCGGACCGAGCCGAGCAGCGGGCCGGCCTCGGCGACCTCGACCGCGTCCGCCTGCGTGAGGTCGCGCACGGTGTCGCGGTAGTAGCTGTCGATGTTCCAGGCGCTCCACAGATTCGGGTCGTCCGGGTGGAGTTGGAGCAGGTTGCCCGGCCGGTCCGGGTCGATCGCCTCGCGCGCGGCGCGCTGGTCGTACACCGAGCGGACCAGGCCGCTGCCGTCGATCAGGACCCGCAGCACTCCGTTGTCCAGGGTGATGCCGTCGCCGTCCTGGCGCACCTGGACCGGCGCGGTGCCGGCGGCGGCCACCGCGCGGCCGGCGCCGAGCGCGGGTGCCTCGACCAGCACCGCGCGCCGCCCGTCGGCGAGCGGCTGGCCCTCGTCGGTGGCGCCGGCCGGCACCACCGCGACCTCCCGGCGGGCGTACGGGCCGGCGTTGAAGAACGCCAGGCCGTCGCCGCCGGCCAGCGCGGTGCCGATCAACCCGGCCAGTTCCTCCTGGAGTTGGGCGTGCACCGCCTCGGCCTCCTGGTGCACCCAGGCGATGGAGGAACCCGGCAGGATGTCGTGGAACTGGTGCAGCAGCACCCGCTGCCAGATCGACTCCAGCTCCTGGTACGGATAGGGGGCCCCGGTGCGGACCGACGCGGCGACCGCCCACAGCTCGGCCTCCCGCAGCAGCGCCTCGGCCCGCCGGTTGCCGTGCTTGGTGCGGGCCTGGCTGGTGTAGGTGCCGCGGTGGTTCTCCAGGTACAACTCGCCCCGCCACACCGGCGGTCGGGGGTACTCGGCGCGGGCCGCCGCGAAGAACGCGTTCGGGTCCGCGACCTCGACCTTCACCGAGCCCTCCAGGTCGCGCAGCCGGCGGGCCTTCTCCATCATCTCGCGGGTGGGGCCGCCGCCGCCGTCCCCGAAGCCGAACGGTGCGAGCGACCGGGTCGCCGCGCCCTTGTCGGCGAAGTTGCTCTCCGCGTGGGCGAGTTCGGCGCCGGTCAGGCTCGCGTTGTAGGTGTCGACCGGCGGGAAGTGGGTGAAGATCCGGGTGCCGTCGATGCCCTCCCAGTCGAAGCTGTGGTGCGGCAGCCGGTTGGTCTCGTTCCAGGACAGCTTCTGGGTGAGGAACCACTTCGCGCCCGCGAGCACCGCCAACTGCGGGTAGGCGGCGGTGTACCCGAAGGAGTCCGGCAGCCACACGCCGTCCTGCGCGAGGCCGAACTCCTCGGCGAAGAACCGCCGGCCGAAGACGAGTTGCCGGGCCAGCGCCTCGCCGCCGGGCAGGTTGCCGTCGGCCTCCACCCACATGCCGCCGACCGGCGCCCAGTTGCCGTCGGCCACCGCCTTCTTGATCCGCTCGAAGATCTCCGGACGGCGCTCCTTGATCCACGCGTACTGCTGCGCGGAGGAGCAGGCGAAGACCAGCTCCGGGTACTCCTGCGCGAGCGTGGTCATGTTGGTGAAGGTGCGGGCGCACTTGCGGACCGTCTCGCGGATCGGCCACAGCCAGGCGGAGTCGATGTGCGCGTGGCCGACCGCGGCGATGGTGTGCGCGGAGGCGTGCGCGGGGCGGGCCAGTACGTCGGCGAGCCGGTCCCGGCCGAGCTGCGCGGTGCCGGCCACGTCGGCGACGTCGACCGCGTCCATCGCGTGCTGGAGCGCGCGCAGGATCTCGTGCCGCCGCGAACTGCCCACCGGCAGCTCGCGCATCAGCTCGTCCAGCACCTCCATGTCGTGCGTCAGGTGCCACACCGCGTCCTCGCGCACCGCGATCTCGGCCACCCGCAGCTCGTACAGGTGGTCGGTGCCGGCGGTCTCCTTGGAGCCGAGGTGGGTGCCCCGGCCCGCGGAGCCCACGATCATAGGGTTGGCGGCCAACTCCACCAGCAGGTCCACCGGTTCGCCGCCGGTGGCCGACTCGGCCAGCAGCACGCTGCGGTGGTACGGGTGCAGCCCCTGCAGCGGCGTGCCGGAGGCGTCGTGCACGAAGCCCTCCGCCTGGCCGCCAGGCCCCTTGGTCAGGTCGAAGCCGAGGTCGAAGACGGCCTCCACCCGGCGGCCCGCCCACTCCTGCGGCACCCGGCCGGAGGCCTTCAGCCAGGTCGTCGACCACGGGCCGCCCCAGCTGTCGCCGATCCGCACCGGTTCGTACGCCGCCGCCAGCGCGTCGGCGACCGGCACGGGTTCGCCCGGCACCTGCCAGGCGGCCAGCTCCAGGGTCAGCGGGTGGCTGTAGAGGGCGGGCCGCACCACGTGCGAGAGGAACTTGGTGATCCGCTGTTCGACGATGGGACGGTCGTCATGCACAGGAGTGCTCTTTCTGCTGGGGTATCGGCAGGGAGTCGGTCGTGCAGCGGGGGCGGGCGGCGGCGCCCGCCCCCGTCCGGGCCGGTGGCGGGAGCGGGGCTCAGCCGCGGCGGTGCCGGGCTCGCTCCGCCTCGAACCGCGCGGCCCACTGGGCGGTGCGGTCCAGGTACGCGGTCTGCGCGGACCGGCCGTGCCGCCCGTAGGCGCCCTCGTAGTCGAGGTAGTCGAACGTGCCGGGGGTCTGCGCGGTGGCGGGCTCGATCATGCTGCCCTCGTGCCACTCGTTGAACGACGTGATGCTCACCCAGTCCGGCGGCGCGTCGCCGTTGCCGGAGGACAGGGCGTACGCCCACTCCTGGTCGTAGGTCGCGCCGTCGGCGCGGTCCAGGATCGGGGTGGTGCTGCCGGGCTTCGCGCGGTGGTCGATGTAGCCCGGACCGAGCGACGGCGCCCACACCATGCCGCGTTCGGCGCAGAACGCGGCCACCTCGGTCCAGTCCGGCTCGTTGTGGGTGGCGATCGCGTCGTAGGTGTACGCGCCGCCGAAGTCGCCGATCCGGGTCAGGTCCCAGGTCTGCGCCATCACGATCGCCTGGTCGTCCACCTGGTGCAGTGCCGACCAGTCCACCGTGAGCAGGCTGTTGAAGATGTAGTACGCGGTGCGGTGGCCGTGCTCCGGGTCGCGGTGGAAGGCCGGGTGGTGGCCGTACTTGCCGCTGATGTACCGGATGTCGGCGACCACGGAGTCCGCGTCGCGGCCGTCGTACGGCTCGATGTGCCAGGCGACCTGGAGGCCCTCCTTGGCGGCGGCCTCCAGCACCACCTCGGCCCGCTGGTCCTCGTAACTGCCCTGCCCCCACCAGCTGCTGACCAGCACGCCGGTGCCGGCCTGCCGCAGCCAGCGCATGTGCTGGGCGACCGTGCCGTGCAGGTCGCCGGAGTCGTAGGGGCCTTGCACCGGGTAGTAGTTGGAGCCGATGTCCTCGGGCGGGGTGACGTCGCCCTGCTGCCAGTGCCGCCAGTCGCCGTAGAAGTCCGGGTTGCCGTACCACGGGTAGTAGAAGATGTGGGTGTGCCGGGAGACCGGCCTCGATCCGTGGGCCGCGCCGGGTCCGGGTCGCCCGGCCGGTGCCGGGGTGGCCGCCTGAGCGCTGTGGCCGCTCAGGCCGACCAGCGCGGCGGCGCCGGCGGCGGCGGCACCGGTGAGCAGGGTGCGGCGGGAGGGGGGCGTGAGTTCGGGTGACATCAGCTCTCTCCTTCGGTCGTACGCCAGGTGCGCCGGGGGGTGAACCCCAGCAGATCGGTGCAAGCGGTCGTGTCGAAGAGCGTGGCGTGCCCCGTGACGGCGGAGCGCAGGGGCACACCGGGGTGGTGCGTGGCCATCAGCGCGGCCGAGGGCAGCGCCGAAGTGGTGTCGGGCGCGGTCACGTTGACCACGTGCGCGCCGGTGATGTCGGCTTCCAGGGCGATCCGGATCGCGGTGGCCGCGTCGAGGGTGTGCAGCCAGCCCCACAGGTCGTGCCGCTGCCCGGCCGGGTCGGCGGCGCAGGCGCGGACGAACTCGTCCAGCCGGTCGCCGGCCCCGGTGAAGGGGAAGCGCATGCTCACCACGTCCGTGCCGTGCCGGCGGTGCGCGGTGCGAGCCACCTCCTCCAGCACCACCTTGGACAGCCCGTACGGGTCGCGGACCAGGCTCGGGTGCTGTTCGTCGAGCGGTACGTACGCGGGCGAGGCCGGGACCGGCGACCAGGCCAGGCCGACCGCGGACATGCTGGAGGCGGCCACCACCCGGCGCACCCCGGCCCGGCCGGCCTCTTCCAGGACCCGGTGCGCGGTGTGGCAGTTCTCCGCGAACAGGGCACTCGGGTCGGGCACGTTGGGGTGCGGGATGGCGCCGAGGTGGACCACCGCGTCGACGCCGTCCATCGCCTTGCGCACCAGGTCCGGGTCCTGGAGGTCGCCGGTGTGCACCCGTACCGCGCGGGGCTCGTCGACCGGCAGCAGGTCGGTGAGCACCACGTCGTGGCCGGCGCCGAGGAGTTCCGCGACGGCGTGGCCGCCGATGTGCCCGGCGGCCCCGGTGACGAGGACCAGCATCAGCCCTTCACCGCCCCGACCAGGCCGTTGACGAAGTAGCGCTGGAGGGAGAGGAAGAGCAGCACCACGGGCACGACGACGATCAGGGCGCCGGCCATCATCTCGTTGTAGTGCGGCACGTTCTCCGACGACAGCGTCTGCAGGCCCAGCGGCAGGGTGTAGGAGCTCGGGTTGTTCAGCGAGACCCGGGTGAGCAGGTACTCGTTCCAGGTCGGGATCGCGGTCAGCAGGCCGACGGTGATCAGCGCGGGCCGGGTCAGCGGCAGGTAGATCCGGGTGAAGACGTGGAACTCGTTGGCGCCGTCCACCCGCGCGGACTCCCGCAGTTCCTTCGGCACCGCCGAGAACGCGCCGGTCATCAGCAGGATCGACAGCGGCGCGCCGCCGTTGACGAAGGGCAGCACCAGACCCATGTGCGTGCCGAGCAGGTGGAGCTTGTTCTCCAGCAGCACGATCGGCAGCATCACGGTGACGCCCGGCACGAACAGCAGCGAGATGAAGAGCTTCTGCAGTATGCCGCGGCCGGGGAAGTCCAGCACGGCGAAGGCGTAGCCGGCCGCCGCGTACACCACCAGCGTCAGCACCACGGTCAGCGCGGTGACTTCGAGGCTGTTGACGAAGTACCGGAAGAAGTGGAGCTGGTTCCAGGTGCTGGTCAGGGTGTGGAGGGTCGGCGAGTGCGGGATCAGGTGGCCGCCGCGCACCACCTCGATGTTGTTCTTGAACGCGGCCGAGATCATCCACAGGAAGGGGTAGAGGCTCACCAGCCCGTAGACCGCCAGCAGGACGCCGATGACGACCTTCGCGCTGATCCGGCGGGCCAGCTTGCCGCCGCCGGAGCGGGGTCCGGCAGCGGGCCCGGGCCGGCCGGAACCGTTCTTCGCGGGGGCGGTGTCGTCGGCCGGTCCGAGGGGAATCGTTGTCATGTCCTGCTCCGCAGTACTCGGAGGTTGATCAGGGCGATCACCAGCGCGGCGGCGAACAGCAGCCAGCCGAGCGCACTGGCCAGGCCCAGGGTCGGGTCGAGTTGCATGAGGAAGGCCAGCCGGTACGACTCCAGGCCGAGCACGTTGGTGTGGTCGCCGGGGCCGCCGTTGGTCATCACCAGGAAGGTCTGGAAGCCCTGGAGCGAGTCGCGCAGGTTCAGCAGCACCACGATCAGGGTGATCGGCCGGACCAGCGGCCACACCACCGAGAAGTTGGTGCGCCACCAGCCGGCGCCGTCCAGTTGCGCGGCCTCCAGCACGCTGCGGTCGATGGTCTGCAGCCCGGTGAGGTACATCAGCATCGCCACCGGCACCGCGCCCCACACCGTCACCACGATCATGGTGGGCAGCGCGGTGTGCGGGTTGCCGAGCCAGCCCTGCGGCTGGGCGAGCGAGCCCATGCCGACGCTCTTGAGCAGCGTGTTGATCGCGCCGTCCGGCTGGAGGATGTACTGCCAGGCGAAGAACACCGCGATGCCGCTGGTCACGTAGGGCACGAAGTACACCGAGCGCAGCAGGGTCTGCATCCGGCGGGCGGAGTTGAGCAGCACCGCCAGCGGGAAGGACACCAGGACGGTCAGCACCGGCACCGCGATCATCACGTACAGCGTGTGCACGGCGGCGTGCTGGACCCGGGGCGCGTACCGCGGGTCGGCCCACAGCAGGTCCTTGTAGTTCTGGATGCCGACCCAGGTCCAGTGCGCGGCGAAGCCGTTCCACTGGGCGAAGCTCAGCAGGAAGCCGTAGCCGACGGTGTACAGGCCCATGACCGCGAAGAGCACCACGGCCGGGGCGACGAACAGCCAGCCGGAGAGGGCTTCGTGGCCGCCGCGCCGGCTGCGGCGGCGGGCCTTGGTGGCGGGGCCGGCGCCCGGCCGGGGGTCACCGGGACCCCCGGCCGCGGCTGCCTCCGCCGTCAGTGCGGGACGGGGAGCGGTGGTCACTTCGCCAGCTTCCAGAAGGAGTTGTTGAGCTTCGCCATCGCCTTGCCGGTCGCCTCCACGCTCTTCTGGTGCAGCGGGGTCAGGTCGGCGAGGATCTCGCTGATGGAGTCCTGGTCGTAGCCGGGCGGCCGGAAGCTGGCGTCACTCGGGTCGTAGGTGTTCTCCGGAGTGCCGGTGAAGGTCGCCGTCAGGCCGGCCAGGGTCGGGCCCATCACCTTGGCGGCGTCGGCGCCGAGCTGGGTGGCGGGCACCTCGGTGGCGTCCTTGGCGAACTGCGAGGCGACCGACGGCTGGGAGAGGAACTTCATCCACTTCTCGGCGTTCGCGGTGTGCGAGCTGGTCGAGGTGACGGTCAGCCCGGTCAGCGCCAGCGGGGCGAGCGCGGGCTTGGGCACGGCGCCGTCGGACGGGCCGGGGATGCCGAAGGCCATCACGTCGTCGGGGTTCATGCCGTTCTGCTGGAGGAAGGCCAGCGTGAAGGTGCCGCCGATGTCCCAGGCGGACTTGCCCTGCGCGAACGCCTGGTCGGCGGAGTCGATGTCGAGGATCTGGGTGCCGGGCATCCAGTAGGGCTGCAGCTTGGCGTACTCGCTGAGCGCCTTCTGGCCGTCGGGCGAGGAGAAGTCCTCGGACGCGTTCTGACCCCAGAGCGCCTGGTACTTGGCCTTCCCCAGCTCGGCGAAGGCCAGCGGCTGCATCGTCCAGGTCATGCCGGTCGCCTTGACCTTCAGGCCCAGGCTGACCCCGCCGGTGGTGGGGCTCTTCGTGGTGGTCGCCTTCAGGTCGGCGAGCCACTCCTCGTAGGTGGCCGGGGGCTTGGTGATGCCGGCCGCGGCGAGCACCTTCTTGTTGCCCATCACGATGCCGAAGGTGCCGGAGGTGAAGGGCACGCTGAAGCGCTGGCCCTTCTGGACGCCGTGGTCCTTGGAGTCGGCGGGCAGCGACTCCCGGTAGAACTCGGGGGTGACCGTGCCGGAGCCCTGCACGCCCTTCTGGTACAGGCCGCTCCAGCTCGCGTCGACGTCCTTGGAGATGTCCTTGGCGATGCCGGTGGAGCCCAGCGCGAAGTCCTCGCCGTCGGAGTGCGTCTCCAGCACGTCGGGCAGGTCATGGGTCTTCGCGGCGGCCTGCACCTTGGTGGTGTAGGCGTCGTCCGGGCCGTACGCCTGGATCTTCACGGTGATGCCGGTCTGCTTCTTGAACTCGGCGGCGGCGTTGCGCAGGCCCGCGACGTGGGACTGCTTGAAGGTCCACATCTCCAGGGTCTTGCCGCCCCCGGACGACCCGCCCGACCCGCCGCAGGCGGCGACCGGCGCCAGCGACATGACCGTCACGACAGCCGCTGCGGCGAATCGGGTCCGGCGGTTCTTGGTGCTGCTTCTCGTCACAGATCCTGCAACAGGTCCGACAAATGGTATCCGCATAGCCCCTGCCTAGGGTTCGATCGTTCAGAAGACCGAATGACGTTGGAGTCCCTGAACTTACGGTGGTGTTTGATATAGCGTCAAGGCGTGCGTTGCGATTGGGTGTGCACCCAGGGGCCGTCAGGTGTCGGCGCAGGGGAGCGCGGGGAGCGGAGGATCGGTGGAATCGGTGGCAGCAACAGCGCGCGGGCGCGGGCCCGAACGCAAACCTGAAGAGGTCAAGTCCGCGGCGCGGGTGCTCGAGGTGCTCGAACTGCTCGGCGCCGACGGCGCCCGGATGTCGCTGGCCGAGATGGCCGCCGCGATGGCCGTGCCCAAGAGCAGCCTGCACGCGATCCTGCGCACCATGCAGGCCCGCAGATGGGTGGATCTCGACCCGTCGGGGACCCGCTACAGCCTGGGCCTGAAAGCCCTGTTGACCGGGACTGCGTACCTGGAGGGCGACGACGTCACGAGCCTGGCCGGGCCGGTGCTCGACGCGCTCGCGGAAGAGACCGGCGAGTCCGTCCACCTGGGCAGGCTCGACGGCACGCACGTCGTCTACCTGGCCAAACGCGAGTCCCGGCACGCCTTGCGGATGTACTCCGCAGTCGGCCGCCGGCTGCCGGCGCACGCCACCGGCCTCGGCAAGGCGGTGCTCGCGCAGTACGACCCCGCCGAGGTGCAGCGCCGGCTGGCCTGGCCGCTGGAGCGGTTGACGCCCGACACCGTGGTGGACCCCGACGAACTCCTGGCGCAGCTCGGCGAGGCCAGGCTGCGCGGCTGGGCGATGGACGACGGCGAGAACTCCGTCGACATCCGCTGCGTCGCGGTCGCGCTCGGCAGCGGCCAGGGCGAGGACGCGATCAGCTGCTCGGCGCCCAAGAGCCGGATGGACGACGCGCGGATGGAGGAGATCGCGCAGGCCGTCACCGAGGCGGCGCACTCGCTGAGCACGCTGCTCAAACGGCTCGGCCAGCAGTGAGGACCGGGCCCGGGAGCCGTCCGGGCCCTGATCCGCGGCTCGCGCCGTAACCGCCGCCGTCGCCCCGCCCGGCCCTGCCGGGACCTTCCCGCCCCGGCCCAACCGCCTTGCCGCCGTGGCCCGTTGCGCACCAGCCGGTCCGAGTTTGTCAGACCTCTTGACAAACTCGGACCGGCTTTCATACGTTCGTGAGTCGGTACGGCATTCTGTTATCTGTACGTGCCGTGCGTGACGTCGTCGTCCTCTCCAAGGGATAGCACACGCTGCTGTCCGGAACCGGTCGGCGACGGCTTCGCGCTGACCGAACCGCCTTCCTGCACGTGGGAGTTCGCATGGCTTTGCCTGATGCCGGCCCCGCTCCGCTCGCCCCCGCACCCTGGGTCGACGAGCGCGGTGCCAAGATCCGCATCACGGCCGTCCGCACGTTCCTGACCGCCCCCCACGGCTGTCCTCACCTCATCGTCCGTATCGAGACCAACGACCCGGGCCTGTACGGGCTGGGCTGCGCGAGCGATCCGCAGCGCACCCTCGCGGTGCGCTCGGTGCTCGACGACTACCTCGCCCCGCTGCTGGTCGGCCGGGACCCCGACGACATCGACGACATCCACCGCCTGCTGCTCAACAGCGCCTACTGGCGCGGCGGCTCGATCAACGGCAACGCGCTCGGCGGCATCGACGTCGCGCTGTGGGACCTGAAGGCCAAGCGGCTGGGCGCCCCGCTGTACTCGCTGTTCGGCGGCAAGGTCCGCACCTTCGCCGAGGCGTACACCCACGTCGACGGCCTGGACGCGGCCGAGCTGGCCGACAAGGTGCAGGCCGCCCGCGAGCGCGGCTACCGCCATGTGCGCATCCAGGCCGCGGTGCCCGGCGCCGACACCTACGGCGCGCACGGCGGCGGCACCGACCCGGAGGCGGTACGCACCCGGCGCGCGCCCTGGGACGGCGCCGGCTACCTGCGCTACGTGCCGGAGGTGCTGCGCCAGGTGCGCGAACGCGTCGGCGACGACGTGGAACTCCTGCACGACGTGCACGAGCGGCTCGACCCGCGGCAGGCCAGGGAGTTCCTGCGGCGGGTGGAGGACGCCCGGCTGTACTTCGTGGAGGACCTGCTCGCGCCGGAGGACGCCGGCCACTTCAAGCGGCTGCACGACGTCTCGCCGGTGCCGCTGGCGGTCGGCGAACTGTTCCACGACCCGGCCCAGTTCGCCGACCTGATCGCCGGCGGCGACGGCCCCGACATCGACTTCGCCCGGATCAGGGTGCCCACCCTGGGCGGGCTGACCCCGGCCCGCAAGATCGCCGTGCTGTGCGAACTGCGCGGGGTGCGGCTGGCGCCGCACGGCCCGGCCGACGTCAGCCCGATCGCCCAGGCCGCCACGCTCGCCATGGACATCTCCAGCCACGCCTTCGGCGTGCAGGAGGCCGCGGTCTTCAGGCCGCCCGTCCACGAGGTCTACCCGGGCACCATCACCGCCACCGCCGGCGGCCTGGTGCCCCACGAAACCCCCGGCCACGGCGTCGACTTCGACGAGGCCGCGGCCGCCCGGCACCCCGTGCCGGAACCCTTGGCCCACGACCGGTGGGCCCTGCTGCGCAACACCGATGGGAGCGTGCAACGCCCGTGACCGATCCGAACCGTCCGCACCGCAGGGCCCTGGTGGTCAGAGGCGGCTGGGAGGGCCACTCACCCGTCCAGATCAGCGACCTGTTCGTGCCGTTCCTGAAGGACAGCGGCTTCCAGGTCGACACGGCCGAGTCGCTGGAGGTCTACGCCGACGCCGAGCGGCTGGCCGCCACCGACCTGGTGGTGCAGTGCTGGACCATGGGCGAGATCACCGCCGAGCAGACCAAGGGCCTGGTCGCGGCGGTCCGGGCCGGCACCGGCTTCGCCGGCTGGCACGGCGGGATCGTCGACTCCTTCCGCGGCGACGTCGACTACCACTTCCTGACCGGCGGCCAGTTCCTGCACCACCCGCACGGGTTCGTGGACTACACCGTGCACCTCGTGCCGGAGCGCGCCGACCACCCGCTGCTCGCCGGGCTCGGTGACTTCGCCGTGCACACCGAGCAGTACTGGGTCTCCACCGACCCGGACATCGACGTGCTGGCCACCACCGTCTTCCCGGCCGGCGAGGAACGCGACCACCCGGTCGTGATGCCGACCGTCTGGACCCGGCAGCAGGGCGCCGGCCGGGTCTTCGTCAACGCCATCGGCCACAAGGCCGACGACTTCGACGTGCCCGAGGTGCGGGCACTCACCGAGAGGGGACTGCTGTGGGCGAGCCGCTGAGGGTCGGCATGGTCGGTGCGGGCAAGATCAGCGGCCAGTACCTGGACACCATCGCGAAGCTGGACACGCTGCGGCTGACCGCCGTCACGGACCTGGACGCCGGCCGGGCCGCCGAGGCCGCCGAGCGCTCCGGCGCCCAGGTGGCCGGCAGCGTCGCCGAACTCGTCGCGCGCGACGACGTGGACGCGGTGCTCAACCTGACCATCCCCGCCGTGCACGCCGAGGTCGCGCTCGCCGCGATCGCCGCGGGCAAGCACGTCTACGGCGAGAAGCCGCTGGCCACCACCCGCGAGGAGGCCGCCGCGATCCTGGCCGCCGCGCGGGCGGCGGGGGTCCGGGTCGGCAGCGCGCCCGACACGGTGCTCGGCACCGGCACCCAGACCGCCCGCAAGGCCGTCGACGACGGGCTGATCGGCCGCCCGGTCGCGGCGACCGCGTTCATGACCACCGCCGGCCATGAGGCGTGGCACCCGGACCCGGAGTTCTACTACCGGCCCGGCGGCGGCCCGTTGCTCGACATGGGCCCGTACTACCTGTCCGCGCTGGTGCACCTGCTCGGCCCGGTGGTCAAGGTCACCGGCGCCGCGTCCACGCCGCGCGCCGAACGCGAGATCGGCAGCGGTCCGCGGGCCGGGGAACGCTTCGCGGTCGAGGTGGACACCCACGTCACCGGGGTGCTCGAACACGCCGGCGGGGCGCTGTCCACGCTCGTGATGAGCTTCGACATCCACGCCGCGCACCTGCCGCGGATCGAGGTGCACGGCACCGCAGGGTCGCTGTCGGTGCCCGACCCGAACGGCTTCGACGGACCGGTCGAACTCTTCGCGGCGGGCGGCTCCTGGCAGCCGCTGCCGGTGTCGGCCGGCTACCGGGGCGCCGGGCGTGGCACCGGGCTCGCCGACCTCGCCGACGCGGTCGCGGGCGGCCGCCCGCACCTGGCGTCGGCCGAACTCGCCGAGCACGTCCTGGACGTGATGCTCACCCTGCTGGACTCCGCGCACGCCGGCCAGGCGCTGCCGGTGGCCAGCAGCTGCGAGCGGCCCGCGCCGGTCGCGTAGCGCAGCGGCGGGGCGGCGGGCGCGGCCAGCAGGGACCGCGCCCGCCGCCTTTTGCCGTCCGCATTGTCAGGCGAATTATCTTCCGGATCGGGGTCGCAATGACCTGGAAATAGCCTGACAATTACGTTCTCGCAGGTCACGACCTGCGAGAAGGCTGAATTCGTGAGAGGCGTTGACTTGATAACACACATGGTTTTACATAGCGGGAACCCGCTGGACAGAAAGGCTGCCCATGCATGACCGGATCGCCTCGGGCGAGGAGCGGATAGCCGCGTTCCTCACCGAGAAGCTGCGCCCAGCGCTGTATCCGCAGCGGCTGCCCATGGACATCGGCGCCTGGCACATCCCGGGCGAGCCGGTTCCGGCGGAGGTGGCGCTGCGCGCCGAGTACACCCCGTTCGCGGTCGGCGAGCCCTGGGGCAAGCCCTGGGCCACCACCTGGTTCCGGGTGCACGCCACCGTGCCCGAACGCTGGGCGGGCCGCCGGGTCGAGGCCCTCGTCGACCTCGGCTCCGACCCCGACGGCGGCCGCGCCGAAGGGCTCGTGCACGACGAGCGGGGCCTGCCGCTGCAAGGGCTCCACCCGCACCTGCCGGCCGTGCCGGTGGCGGTCAGCGCGGTCGGCGGCGAGCCGGTGCGCCTGCTGGTCGAGGCCGCCGCCAACCCGCAGATCGAGGGCGGCAGCGGGGCCGGCAGCCGCTACGGCGACCCGGCCACCGCCGGCGACACCCCGCTGTACCGGCTGCGCCGCGCCGACATCGCGGTCCGCGACGAGGACGTCTGGCAGCTGATCCACGACTTCGAGGCGCTGGACGGCCTGATGCGCGCGCTGCCCGACGCGCTGCCCCGCAAGCACGAGATCCGCGCCGCCCTCGAAGCCGCCGTGGACGCGGTCGACCCGCGCGCCGTCGCGCGCACCGCGGGCCGCGCCCGTACGGTGCTCGCCCCGGCGTTGAGCCGGCACGCGCACGACTCCGCGCACACCTTCGCCGCGGTCGGCCACGCGCACATCGACTCCGCCTGGCTGTGGCCGGTGCGCGAGACCGTACGCAAGTGCGCCCGCACCTTCAGCACCATGGCCGCGCTCACCGAGGAGTACCCGGGACTGGTCGTCGCCGCGTCCTCCGCGCAGCACTACGCCTGGATGAAGGAGCACCACCCGCACGTCTTCGAGCGGATACGCAAGGCCGTCGCGGACGGCAACTGGGTGCCGGCCGGCGGCATGTGGGTCGAGGCCGACGCCGAACTTCCCGGCGGGGAGGCGCTGGCCCGCCAGTTCGTGCACGGCCGGCGCTTCTTCCGCGACGAACTCGGCGTCGACGGCGACGGGGTCTGGCTGCCCGACGTCTCCGGCGCCTCCGCCGCCTTCCCGCAGCTCGCCGCGCTGGCCGGGGCCCGCTGGGTGGCCGCCCGCCGACCCGAACCGGGGCTGGCCGCCGCGCCCCCGCACCACACCTTCCGCTGGGAGGGCATCGACGGCACCCGCCTGTTCACCCACCTCGTGCCGGGCGCCGCCGAGGGCACCAGCCTGACCGGGCCCGAACTCACCGGCACCGTCGCGTCCTTCGCCGAACTCGGCGCCGCCGGCAGCTCGCTGCTGCCCTTCGGCCGCGGCGACGGCGGCCCCGACCGGGCCATGCTGGAGCGGGCCCGCCGCTTCGCCGACCTCGAAGGCGCCCCCCGCGTCACGCTGAGCACCCCTGCCGCGTTCTTCCGCGCCGCCGAGCAGGAGTACCCGCAGGCACCGGTCTGGCGCGGCGAACTCGACCTCGCCGCGCACCGCGGCGCGTACACCAGCCAGGCCCGCACCAAGCGCGGCAACCGCCGCAGCGAGGCCCTGCTGCACGAGGCCGAGCTGTGGTCGGCGACCGCCGCCGTACGGCACGGGATTCCCTACCCCTACGCCGAGTTGGAGCGGCTGTGGCGGCAGGTGCTGCTCCAGCAGTGCCACGACATCCTGCCCGGCACGTCCATCGCCTGGGTGCACGAAGAGGCCGAACAGGCCCACCGCGACGTGCAGCGCCGGCTGGAGCGGCTGATCCGGCGGGCGACCGGCGGCCCGGGCACCGACCCGGACGGCACCGGGGTACTCAACTCCGGCCCGCGCGAGCGCCGCGAGGTCGTCGTGCTCGGCCCGGACGCCCGCCCGCTGCCCGGCGGGCAGCAGCTCGCCGACGGCCGCACCGCCGTCCTCGCGCAGGCGCCCGCCCTCGGCGCCGGCCGGGCCGGACTGCCGCTCGGCGACCTGTCGCCGGTCACCGTCGAAGCCCTCGCCGACGGTGGCCACGTCCTGGACAACGGCCTGCTGCGGATCGTGGTGGACCGGGACGGGCTGGTGCGCTCGGCCGTCGAGTCGGGCACCGGCCGGGAGGCCATCGCGCCCGGCGCGGCCGGCAACCTGCTCCAGCTCCACCGCGACGAGCCCGCCGACTGGAGCGCGCTGCGGCTCGACCCGCGCGGCGGGCGCGACCTCGACACCGCCGAGTCGGTCGAACTGCTCGACGCCGGACCGCTGCTGGCCACGGTCCGGGTGGTGCGCGGCACCGGCCGCTCCACCGTCGTCCAGCACCTCGGCCTCGGCGCCGGCAGCTATGCCCTCACCATCGACACCGAGATCGACTGGCGCGAGCAGGACACCATGCTCAAGGCCGCCTGGCCGCTGGACGTGCACGCCGAACACACCAGCGCCGAGACCCAGTTCGGGCACGTCACCCGGCCCACCCACGAGAACACCGGCTCCGACGCGGCCCGCCGCGAGGCCGCCGCCCACCGCTGGCTGCACGTCGGCGAGCACGGCTGGGGCGTGGCGCTGGCCTCCGACGCGACCTACGGCTACGACACCACCCGCCACACCCGGCCCGACGGCGGCACCACCACGGTGGTGCGCAGCACCCTGCTGCGCGCCCCGCACAGCCCCGACCCGCACGCCGACCGGGGAGTCCAGCGCTTCCGGCACACCCTGCGGCCGGGCGCCTCCGTGGCGGACGCGATCACCGAGGGCTACGCGCTCAACCTCCCGCTGCGCACCGGGCCCGACACCCCCGAGCCGGTGGCCGACCTGCCGCTGGTCGCCGTCGACCACCCGGACGTGCTCATCGAGACGGTCAAGCTCGCCGACGACCGCGGCGGCGACGTCGTGGTCCGGCTCTACGAGTCGCGCGGCGGCCGCGCGCGCACCACCCTCACCGCGGGCTTCCCGGTCGCCGCCCTGACGGAGACCGACCTGCTCGAAGCGCCGCTCGCCGCCCTTTCCCCCGCCGACCCGCTCACCTTGCGCCCGTTCCAGATCCTCACCCTCCGCATCACGCCCAAGGACCGGCACCGTGCCTGACGCAACCCCGCCCCCCACGCCCGCCGTTCCGCCGCGCCGCGCCGCTCAGCCGAGACGCGCCACCCGGTGGCGGCGGCCGAGCGGCCCGCCACCGCCCGGCTCGACGTGCGCGGCAACCGCGCCGCCGGCGCACCGCGCCGGCATTCCCGCGGAGGTGCGCCGTGGCTGACCTCGACGTGGTGCAGGAGAGCGGACCGGTGGCGGTGCTGCGCGAGTGGGCTCGCGGCGGCGGCCCCCTGGCGGTGCGGGCGCGGGTGGTGCTGCTCGCGATCGAGGGACTGCGGGACGCCGAGATCGCGCGGCGGCTGGGCGTGTCCCGGCAGACCGTGGGCACCTGGCGGCACCGCTGGCAGAGCGCCGGCCTCGCCGGGCTGGAGCAGCGCCCGCGCACCGGCCGCCCGGCCACCGTGGACGAGGCCGAGGTCGTCGCCCGGGCGCTGCTGGCCCCCGGCGGCTCCGGCGCGAGCCGGGCGATCGCCCGCGAACTGGGCCTGTCGCACGCCACGGTGGCCTCGATCCGGCGGCGCTGGGCGGTGGGCGGCGACATCACCCGCGGCCCGCGGGTCCCCGCCCGCCCGCCGCTGCCCGGCGCCGACATCTGGGTGATGGGCGTCTACGTGGACGACCGCCGCGCGGTCCTGCTGGCCGGTACCCGCCCGGACGTGCCGCCGTCGGCAGCCGTCGCCACGGTGCTCGGCGAGGACGTGCTGTCAGGGCTGGCCGGCGCGATGGACGCGCTCCACCCGGGCGGGTCACCGTCAGGCGGGACACATTCAGGCGGGACGCACCCGGACGGGACGCACCCGGACGGGACACCCGCGGACCCGCACCACCCGGACGGGACGCTCCCGGACGGGCCCCGCACCGGCGCCGACCACGACCCGGAACTCGCCGGCTACCTCGCCGAGGCCACCGCCCACCACCCCGACATCGCCCTGCACGCGGTGACCTTGTGGGACTCCGCCCCCGCCGACTCCGCCTCCGCCGACGCCGTTCCGGCCGGGGCCGCGATCGGCGGGGTGACCTCGCACCGGCTGCCCGCCAACGCCTCCTGGCGCAGCTTCCTGCGCGCCATGGCCGCGCTGGACAGCACCAGCCACCCCGAGTCCTCGCGCCGCGTCTACCTCGACCTGGTCGCGGAACTCGGCCGCGGCGGCACCCCCGTACGGTGGCTGCGCGAGAGCGTCGCCGGCCATCTGCGCAGCAGCGTGGCCGTACCGCCGGCGCAGGCCGCGCCGTCCGCCGCGCCTTCCACCTCCAAAGCGGCGGCCACGGCGGCCCCTTCGAGCGCGGCCGCCCCCGCGGAGCCGATCGCCTCCAGCGGGGTGAACCAGATCGACCTCGGCTCGTTCAACGAGTGCGTGGTGATCGAGTCGGTGCGGCTGTCGGGCACCATCACCCGCGGCGAGATCGCGCACCGCACCGGCCTGACCCAGCAGTCCGTCTCGCGGATCGCCCGTTCGCTGATCGACCGCGGCATCCTCGTGGAGGACGCGCAGCGCCGGGCCACCTCGGGCAAGCCGCGCACCCCGGTCCGGCTGTGCGGCACCGCCGCGCACGCGCTCGGCCTGCACATCGACCCCGAGGTGCTGACCGCCGTGGTGATCGACCTCGACGGCGCGATCGTCTGCACCTGCACCCGGCCGGTCGGCGCGGAGGGCGACCCGACCGAATTCGTCGCGCAGGTCGTCGCGTTGGGGCGCGAGGCGCTGGAGAAGGCGCAGGGCTCGGTGCCGGAGGAGGGCTTCCTCGGCATCGGCGTGGCGGTGCCGGGCCCGGTGGACATCGCCTCCGGTACGGTGCTGGGTCCGCCGCTGCTGTCGGCGTGGAACGACATCCCGCTGCTGTACCTGCTCAAGGACCACTTCCCCTGCCCGGTGATCATCGAGAAGGACTCGCTGGCCGCGGCGGCCGGCGAGCGCTGGATCGGCCGCGACCGCAGGGCCCGCGACTTCGCCTACCTGTACCTCGGCACCGGGGTCGGCTCCGGCCTCTACCTCAACGGCGACCTCTACCGCGGAGTGAGCGCCAACGCGGGGGAGTTCGGCCAGCTGTGCGCGATATCGCTCGGTCGCACCGGTCCCGACGGGCGGCCCGAGATGGTGCCGGAGTGCAACCCGCCCGGTTCCGTACCGGAGTTCGCCGCCCGGCACGGCTTCCCCGCCTCCGGCGCGGCCGCCGGCAGCACCGCGGCGTACCGCGAGGTCGGGCGGGCCGCGGCGGCCGGCGACGCGGCGGCCACCGCCGCGCTGCGGGAGGTGGCCGGCGCGGTCGGCCGCGGCGCCCTGGGCCTGGTCGACCTGCTCGACATCGACCTGATCGTGCTGGGCGGGCCGTTCTTCACCGAGGACACCGCCGGCTTCTACCTCGACGAGATCCACCGGGTGGTCAACGACTTCCCGACCGCGCGCCGGCTGCGACGGGTCGAGGTCGAGCCGTCCGTGCTCAGCGCCGAGGCCGCGGCGGTGGGCGCCGCGTCCACGATCTTCCACGCCACCTTCACCCCGCGGCTGCGCACCCGCGCCCGGGCGTAGGGACGTCCGGCGCCCGGCCGGAAGCCGGCCGTCCGGGCGCGGCGCCCGCCGCCGGGCGGAGCCCGTTCATCGTTGTTTCGTCGTCATCAGTCAAAACAATGCCATCCTGTCCGGTCAGAACTCTTGACTCGACGTCAAACCTGGCAACAAACTGCCGCATTGAGAACGCAAGGCCCGGACTTTCTTCGGACTTGCACCAAAGTTCGTCGCAAGGGTCGTAGCCGGCCCGGGTGTTCCGCTTGATCACGCTTGATGACACTCCCCGGACGACGGAGGCAGGATGGACAAGCGAAGGCGTCGGCGCGCAGGCCTGGCCGCGGTGTGCGCGATGGCGTGCGCGGTGGGGCTGAGTGCCACCTACGGCGGCACCGCCGTGGCACAGGCCCCGCATGCGGCCGCGAGCACGCCGATCTACCTGGACACGCACTACTCCTTCCAGGAGCGGGCCGCCGACCTGGTGTCGCGGATGACGCTCCAGGAGAAGGTGCAGCAGCTCAGCACCAACAGCGGCCCGGCGATACCGCGGCTGGGGGTGCAGCAGTACACGTACTGGAGCGAGGGGCAGCACGGCGTCAACAGCCTCGGCGCCGACCAGAACAACGGCGGGGCGCAGGGCGGGGTCCACTCCACCAGCTTCCCCACCAACTTCGCCTCGTCCATGTCCTGGGACAAGAGCCTGATGTACCAGGAGAGCACCGCGATCTCCGACGAGGCCCGCGGGTTCGTCGACAAGTCGCTCTTCGGCACCGGCCAGAACAACCTCGGCCCGTCGGCGGACGACTACGGTTCGCTGACGTACTGGGCGCCGACGGTCAACCTCGACCGGGACCCGCGCTGGGGCCGCACCGACGAGGCGTTCGGCGAGGACCCGTACTTCGTCGGGCAGATGGCCGGGCAGTTCATCGACGGCTACGAGGGCAACAACCCGGACGGCACCTCGCAGACCGGCTACCTCAAGGTCGCCGCCACCGCCAAGCACTACGCGCTGAACAACGTCGAGGACAACCGCACCGGGATCAGCTCCGACGTCAACGACACGGACCTGCGCGACTACTACACCGCCCAGTTCCGCGACCTGATCGAGGACGCGCACGTCGCCGGCCTGATGACGTCGTACAACGCGATCAACGGCACCCCGTCCACGTCGGACACCTACACCACCAACGAACTCGCCCAGCGCACCTACGGGTTCGACGGCTACATCACCTCCGACTGCGGCGCGGTCGGCACCAACTGGAAGCAGTTCCCCGGCGGCCACGACTGGGCGCCGCCCGGCTGGACCACCGACCACGACGCGAACAACCCGACCTGGACCCAGACCGCCACCGGCAAGACCATGTCCGGCCAGGCCGGCGGCCAGGCGTACTCCCTGCGGGCCGGCACCGACCTGAACTGCACCGGCGACGAGGCCACCACCGCCAACATCGAGCAGGCCATCGAGGCCGGTGCGCTGAGCGAGGGCGTCATCGACAACGCGCTGGTGAAGGTCTTCACCGTCCGCATGGAGACCGGCGAGTTCGACCCGGCCGGCAGCGTGAAGTACACCTCGATCACCAAGGACCAGATCGAGAGCCCGGCCCACCAGGCGCTGGCCACCAAGGTCGCCGACAACTCGCTGGTGCTGCTGAAGAACTCCGCTCCCGCCACCGGCACCAGCCCGCTGCTGCCGGTCGACCCGGCGAAGGCGAAGAAGATCGTCATCCTCGGCGACATGGCGAACACCACCACGCTGGGCCTGTACTCCGGCGAGCCGGACCACACCACCAGCCCGGTGCAGGGCATCACCGACGAGGTGAAGGCCGCCAACCCGGGTGCCGACGTGGTCTTCGACGCGGCCGGCAGCTCCTCGACGGCCACCGCCGCCGCGACCCTCAGCGACCAGACCAAGGCCGACATCCAGTCCGCCGACCTGGTCGTGCTCTTCGTCGGCACCAACAAGGCCAACGCCGACGAGGGCAAGGACCGCACCAACCTCGACATGCCCGGCAACTACGACTCGCTGATCGACCAGACCGCCGCGCTCGGCAACAAGAAGCTGGCGCTGGTCATCCAGTCCGACGGTCCGGTGAAGATCGACGACGAGCAGGGCAAGGTCTCCTCGATCGTCTTCAGCGGCTTCAACGGCCAGTCCCAGGGCGCCGCGCTCGCCGACGTGCTCTTCGGCAAGCAGAACCCCGCCGGGCACCTCAACTTCACCTGGTACAAGGACGACTCGCAGCTCCCGGACAAGTCCGACTACGGCCTGACCCCCGGTGAGACCGGCGGACTCGGCCGCACCTACCAGTACTTCACCGGCACCCCGACCTACCCCTTCGGGTACGGCCTGAGCTACAGCTCCTTCTCCTACACGCACGTCACCGCCGACCACTCGCAGATCACCCCGGACGGCTCGGTGAAGATCGGCGTCGACGTCAAGAACACCGGCAAGACCGCCGGTGCGACGGTCGCCCAGCTCTACGCCGCCACGCCGTTCACGGTCAAGGGCGTCCAGCTGCCGAAGAAGCGGCTGGCCGGCTTCGCCAAGACCGGCGTCCTCCAGCCCGGTCAGAGCCAGCACCTGACGATCTCCGTCAAGGCCGCCGACCTGTCGAGCTGGGACGCGAAGAACTCCCGGCAGACGGTCTACAACGGCCGCTACCAGTTCCAGGTCGCCGCGGACTCCTCGCACGTCGCCGGCACCGCGAACGTGCGGATCAGCGGACGGCTCACCCCGAAGGTGCAGACCGTCACGGTGCAGCCGGAGAACGTCGTCTACAACGCGGGCGACACCTTCAGCCTGACCGGCAAGAACCAGTGGATCAAGGACGACACCGACCACTCCAAGGAGCAGCGCGACACGTCCATCACCGCGGACAACGTGGTGGAGGCGGTCAACAACGACCAGTCGTTCGCGGACCTGAAGCACGCGGGCGTCAGCTACCGCAGCAGTGACCCGAAGGTCGCCACCGTCGACAAGAACGGCACCGTGCACGCGGTCGCCGACGGCGTCGCCACCATCTCCGCGAAGGTCGGCGGGGTCACCGGGTCCGCCCCGATCGTGGTGCGCAACTCGCTGACGCTCCAAGCGGTGCCGATCGCCGCGGCCGGCAGCACGCTGACCGCGACCACCACCTACACCAACGGCAGCGCCGCGGCGGTCAGCGGCATCACCGTCGGGCTCAAGGCGCCCGACGGCTGGACCGCCACCGCCACCACCCCGGCCACCTTCGACCAGGTCGGCCCGGGCCAGAAGGCCACCACCACCTGGTCGGTGAGCATCCCGGCCGGCACCGACCCGGCGTCCTTCACCCTGGACGCCACCGTCGGCACGCCCGGCGGCGACCACACCGCGCAGACACCGGTCACCGTGCCGTACGCCTCGCTGACCGCTGCCTACAACAACATCGGGATCAGCAGCGACGACAACACCAAGGCGGCCAGCTTCGACGGCGGGGGCGCCAGCTACTCCAGCGACGCCCTGGTGGCGGCCGGCTGGACTCCCGGCAAGAGCACCGACCACGACGGGGTGAGCTTCCCGTGGCCCGCCGCCGCGGGCACCGGCGCCCCCGACAACGTGGTGGCCGGCGGCCAGGCGATCGAGATCAGCGGCAGTGGTACCAAGCTCGGCTTCGTCGGTTCGAGCGCCTTCGGCAGCTCGTCCGGCAGCGGCACCATCCTCTACACCGACGGCACCACCCAGACGTACGCGCTGGCACTCGCGGACTGGTGGTCGAAGACCGCCTCCCAGGGCAGCGACATCGCCGCCAGCCTGCCGTACCTCAACAACGGCGGAGGGCAGTCGCAGCAGCCCGTGCACACGTACGCCGCGACGGTGAACCTGCAACCCGGCAAGACCGTGCAGGCCATCACCCTGCCCGACGTGAGCCAGACGGCGACCAACAACCAGTTGGCGATGCACATCTTCTCCGTGGCCATCGGCGGCTGACCCGCCGGCGCGGGGGGCCGGCCGCCCGTCGGGACCGGCCCCCCGCGCATGCCTCGCACACCCGCGTACGCCTGAGGCCGCGCGTGCTCCTTGACGCGCGCGTGCCCCCGCCCGCGTGCCCCCACGCCCTCAAGTCCTCATGTCCCCATGCCCTCATGCCGGCGCCCGCCCCTGGGCGCCCATGGAAGGAACCATGAACAACCAGCATGAACAGCGCAGTTCGGCCCTGGTGCCGACCCGCCGCCAGCTGCTCACCCTCGGTGCCGCCACCGCCGCCGCGGTCGGCCTCCAGCGGATCGGCGCCGCCCAGGCGGCCGCTCCGGGCGACGGCGGTTTCGCCGCGCCCAGGACCGGCGGCGCCCAGGTGCTCCAGTCGCTCAACGGCACCTGGGACTTCCTGCCCGCGGCGGCCGGCGCCGCCTACCCGCCGGCCGACTCCGGCTGGGCCGACATCCCCGTGCCGGCCGAATGGAACATGGCGGCCGGGCCGTTCGCCACCGGTTGGGACGCCTACGACCTCTTCGAGACCCCCGACGACTGGAACACGGTGGACACCGCCTGGTACCGGCGGACCGTCCGCGTACCGGCGGCGGCCAAGGGGCAGCGGATCGTGCTGCGCTTCGAGGCGGTCAACTTCGAGGCGACCGTCTGGTTCAACGGCGCCCAGGTCGCCCACCACCAGGACGGGCTGCTGCCGTTCGAGGCCGACGTCACCGACCACGCGGTCTTCGGCGGCAGCAACACCGTTCACCTGCTGGTGCGTTCACCCGGCTCGGCCCGGCAGTCCGACGGCTACCACTTCCCGGGGGGCTCCTGGTGGGGCCAGGAGGCGGCCGGGATCTGGCAGGACGTGTGGCTGCTGGCCCGCAACCCCGTCTCCACCGCCGACACCGCAATCGTCACGTCGGTCACGGACAAGAAGCTCACCGCCACCACCGTCCTGCGCAACGACTCCGCCGCCGACGCCACCGTCCGGGTGGACCACACCGTGTGGGACGGCGCCCGCCAGGTGCTGCGGCTCAGCCGCCAGGTCACCGTGCCGGCCGGCGGCACCACCGCCGTCGAGGAGTCCGCCGGCTGGAGCAAGCCCCGGCTGTGGAACCCGGCCGACCCGCACCTGTACGAGCTGCGGGTCGACATCCGCGCCTCCGGCACCGGCCCGGTGCTCGACTCGACCACCCAGCGGTTCGGCTTCCGCGAGGTCACCGTCGACGGCCCGGCGCTGCTGCTCAACGGCGAACCGCAACTGCTGCGCGGCGACTCCTGGCACTACATGGGCTCCGTCCAGAACAGCCGCGCCTACGCCGAGATGTGGATGCGGATGGCGATGGCCGCGGGCGTCAACTACATGCGCCTGCACGCCATGCCGTACCCGCCGGTCTACTACGACGTGGCCGACGAACTCGGCATGATGATCGTCGGCGAGTCCGGCATCTACGGCTCCTCGGGCAACTACGCGATGGGCGCCGACGACTTCTGGGCCAACTGCGCCACCCACCTGAAGGACCGGGTGGTCCGCGACCGCAACCACCCCTCGATCATCGCCTGGAGCGCGGAGAACGAGATGCTGGCCGCCTTCGGCCAGAGCTACGTGCCGCAGGTCGCCGCGCTCAAGCCGCCGGTGCTCGCCGAGGACACCAGCCGCCCGGTCTACTTCGAGGGCGACGGCGACCCGCAGGGCGCCGGCGACCTGCGCAGCACCCACTACCCGGTGGAGATCACCACCAAGAACACCACGATCCCCGAGTCCGGCCGGGTGCTGGCCGTCGGCCAGCCGCGCGGCGACGAGTGGGACCGCAAGAAGCCGTTCCTGATCAGCGAGTTCAGCTCGATGTACTACGCCAACCCGTCCGACGTCAGCGCGCTCGGCGGCCCGGCGGCGTACGCGGACCTGGACGGGTTCTGGTCGGCGCACGCGCTGACCGTCCGCGCCCAGATCGAGGGCTTCCGGTACGCGGGCATCACCGCGATCTCGCCGTGGAACACGGTCTGGTACGGCATGCAGCCGCTGCCGTTCGACGGCACGTCGGTGCCGAAGCCCGATCCGAGCGGGTCCGGGCCGCGGCTGAAGCGGGTCGGGCCGTTCGCGGCGACCCTCAACCCCGGCTTCCAGAAGGGCCTGCCCGACTGGCGGCCGAACCCCATCCACGGCTCGGTGGCGCGGGTCTTCCAGCCCGTCGCCGCGCTCGCGCTGGACTACCGCACCCACTACTTCGGCGGCAGCACGCTGGCGAAGGACCTGATGGTCTGCAACGACACCGCCGGAAAGGTGAAGTTGACGGTCGGCTGGACGCTGAGCGGCAAGGGCATCCCGACCGGCAAGGGCTCGGCGAAGGTGACGGTCGCGGCCACCGACCGCGGCAGCGTGACCGCGAAGCTCGCGCTGCCCAAGGTCAAGAAGGCCACCGCGGCCACCTTGCGGATCACCGTCTCGGGCGACGGGACGTTCACCGACGACATCGCGCTGACCTTGTACCCGGCTCCCGCGGGCAAGCTCGGCACCCCGCTCAAGGCGGCGGTGCTGGAGGGGACTTCGGGTGCCGCCACCACCAAGGCGCTGACCGCGCTGGGCGTGACGGCCCGCACCGTCGCCGACTTCGGCACGCTGCCCGACCCCGCCTCCGGCGAGGTGCTGGTGGTCGCCGAGGGCGCCGAACCGGCCGCCGACACCGACGCGGGCAAGAAGGTCACCACGTTCGTCGCCGCCGGCGGCCAGGTGCTGGTGCTGGCGCAGAGCGCGTTCCCGCAGATCCTGCCGTGGCCGCAGTTCAGCACGAGCAGCCCGCAGACCGTCACCCACGTCGCCGCGCCGCACCACCCGGTGCTGGCCGGCATCGGCGCCGACGACCTGCGCTGGTGGCAGACCGCCGACGAGACCGTGGTGTCCACCGTGCTGCTCAAGCCGCGCTTCGGCAGCCTGCTCTCGCTCGCCGACGCCGGGTCCGCGCTGGCCGCCACCGCGCTCGCCGAGACCAGGTTCGGCAAGGGCCGCTACCTGATCTGCCAGTACCCGGTGGTGGCCGCGCAGGCCGCCGAGCCGATCGCCGCCGCGCTGCTGCGCAACCTGCTCGGGTACGTCGCCCGGCCGGCCGCGGCCACCGGGCGGTTCGGGGTGCTCGCCGCCGACGACAAGAGCGCGGCGGCGGTCACCCTCAAGGCCGCCGCGGCCGATCTGACGGTGCTCGGCACGGTCGACGCCGACGCCCTCGCGGCGCTGGACATCCTGCTGGTGGACGCCTCGCCCGGCAACGACGCGCCGCTGGCGTCGCTCAAGGCAGCCGCTGCCGCGGTCACCGCGTGGACCGGCCAGGGCGGCACCCTGTGGATCAGTGGTGCCACCCCGGACACCTGGGCGTCGGTCGCGCCGTTCCTGCCGTCCGGCGCCAAGCTCACCGCCGTGGACGCCGACCACGCGCACGGCGCCGTGACCACCGGAAACTCCGCCCTGACCACCGGCGTCAGCAACGCCGACCTGGACTGGCCGGGTGCGGGCGCGCCCTTGGTGGCGTACACCGTGCAGGCCAAGGGCGGCACCAGCGCGGTGGACACCCGGGCGGTCGCCTGGAGCCTGTTCAGCGCGGGCAACGAGCAGACCAAGTACGGCAAGGCGGCACACAGCACGCTCGGCTTCACCGCCGGCAGCGCGCTGTGGCAGACGGCCGCGGGCCAGGGGTCGGTGATCGTCGACCAGTTGCTGTGGCCGGACAAGAACGCCCTGCCCACGCAGGTCGGCCTGGCCGCGCTGCTGGCCGCGAACGTCGGCACCGCCTTCGCCGCGGGCGCCGGCTCGGGCGAACTGCCCACCGACGGCTGGAAGGGCTTCACCAACCCGGCCGGCGGAACCCCCGCCAACGCCTACGACCGCAACCCCAGCACCCGCTGGACCAGTTCGACGGCCCGCCAGCCCGGCATGTACTACGGCCTCGACCTGGGGGCGTCGCACACCATCGACAAGATCGTGTGGGACGCGTCGGCCTCCAGCGGCGACGTACCCAGCGCCGCCGACCTGCTGGTCTCCACGGACAACTCCACCTGGACCACGGTGCTCAGCCTCGCCGACACCGCTCCGTACACCTCGGGCGGCGTGATGACGCTGAACTTCGACCCGGTGGACGTCCGGTACTTCAAGGTCGTCAACACCAAGGCCGCCGGGAACTACCTGTCCGTGCACGAGATCTACGTGTACACGGCGACGCAGTGACCCGGTGAAGCGGTGAGCCGGCCGGACGGGTCGTGGGGCCCGTCCGGCCGGCTCGGTATCCGCCCTGGCCTACGCGGCCGGGGTCGTGCCGGTGACCGTCGCGGCCGGGCCGGTGCCCGCGCCGGTGACGGCGGCGACGCCGACCGTGTACGGCGTGCCGGGCGTCAGATCGCCGAGCACGCGGAACATCGCGTGCGCCGACGGCTGGGTGACCAGCACGTCCCGGCCGGCCACGTCGACCGTACGGCTGCCCGAGGGGTCGGTGACCGTGATCCGGTAGCCGATGACGGGGGAGTCGCCGACGACAGTCGGGGGCGTCCAGTCCAGGGTCGCGGCGGTGGCCTGGGCCTTCAGCTTGAGTCCGGTCGGAGCCGCGGCCGGCGCGGTGGCGGCCTTCGGGGCCAGCGGCGCCGACGGCAGCGAAGGCGCGCTGTCGCCATGGGAGTTCACCGCCGTGACCGTCACGGTGTAGGGGACACCGTCGGTGAGGCCGGTGAGCCGGACCAGCGCCGTGGCGGCGAAGTCGGCGGCGGAGACGAAGGCGGTCGCAGCCGTGTGCCCGGCGGGGTCCGCGGCCGTCACCCGGTACCCCAGCAGCGCCGAACCGCCGTCCGCCCAGGTGGGGTTGAAGGCGGTGTACAGCGTGCCGGAGGCACCGACGGCCGTCGCGACCCGGGTCGGCGCCACCGGCACCGACACCGGGGCGAACCGCCGTGCGAGGACGCTCCGGTAGGCGGGCTCCAGGCCCGCGTCGGCGACCACGCCGGCGGGGGCGTCGGACGCCGAGGCGATCAGGTGGTTGCCCTGCGTCACCACGCCCTTGTTGCTGCCGTCGGCGTCACCCTGCTCCCACCAGTTGCCGGAGATGAGGGTCGGGTCGTTGTTGTGGAGGGCGTCGCGGTAGTCGACGTGGGTGCTGGCGACGTTGGCGTACGACGCGCCGTAGAGCACGTTCCCCGACACCGTCTCGTAGGTGCAGCCGTTGTCGGTGTAGACGCTCTTGCCGAGGCCGAACTGCGTGTGGATGACGTTGCCGGTGACCTTCTCGCCGGTGGCCATCGAACTGCCGGTCAGGCCCTGGGTGTAGATGCCGCCGCCGTCGTCCAGGCCCTGCATGTAGTCGGTGATGAGGTTGTCGCTGACGGTGTTGTCGTGGCTGTCGTTGGGCGTGGCGGGCGAGCCGATCTTGTCCGGCCAGCCGCCCCAGCCCATCGAGATCCCGGAGTAGCCGACGTGGTCGATCTGGTTGTGGGAGATCAGGTCGTGCTGCGTGTAGCCGTTGACGATGGGCACGCCGCCGGTGAACTCCCTTGGCAGCGCGTAGAGATGGTTGTCCGTCAGCTGGACGTCGCGGGTGACGTCGGCGTCGTCGGTGGGCAGCGCCTGGTCCACGCCGCCGACCTCCACGCCGTTGCCCGAGATGTCGGTGAAGACGCTGCCGCGCACGGTGGTGTGTTGCGTGCCGTCGCCCAACTCCAGTCCGGCCGCGCCGAGATGGACGAACGCGTCGTCGCTGAAGTCGAGGTCGCGGCCGTGGTCGATCGCGACGTTGCCGGGCTCCTTGGTCCAGGCGCCGAACGGGCACTGCCCGCCGGCCTGGAAGCCGCACAGGCCCTCGGTGGCGTAGCCGGTCGGGCCCGAGATGGTGTAGCCGGCCTGGATCTCGGAGAAGCCCTCCGGGGAGGAGGGGGTCAGCCAGGTGGCGTAGGAGAACTGCAGGCCGCGGAAGGCCACGTCGTGCAGGGGCGCGGCGGCGGTGCCCCGCCCGTCGACGAGCTTCTCCAGCGCGGGCGCCTCCACGTCGGCGCGGTGCAGGTCCTCGCCCTTGCGCGGCATGTAGTAGACGGTGTGCGCGGCGCGGTCGAGGTACCACTCGCCCGGGGTGTCCAGGAGTTCCCTGGCGTTCTCCATGTACGTCACGTGAGCGCCGTTGGTGAGCGCGCCGGGGCCCACCATGCTGACGGTGCGGCCGGGGATGTCCGGGAACTCCACCCGCTTGTTGGAGTTGTCCCAGCACGGCTGGACCATGGTGACGGTCGTGCCGGACGCCGAGGCGACGTCGCAGCGCGGCTGCGTCCACTGGCCGAGGCCGTCGCGCACCATGTTCCACAGCGTCTCGCCGCTGGTGTAGACGAACTCGGCGCCGGCGATGTCGGGCCACTTCGCGAGGGTGTCACTGGCGGCGGTGTAGCCGGTGGCGGTCTTGGTGAGGGTGACCGGGACCTGGCCGGCGGCGCGGGTGGCGCGCACACCGTCGACGTACAGCTGCCGGGTGTCGGAGAGCCCGCGGGGTGCCGGGGCGGCCCACAGGCCGCTGTGCCCCGTGACCTGGTGCCAGCCGGTGACCTGCTTGCCGCCGCTGATCACGGCCTTGCCGCTGCCCTGCCAGACCACCTGGTGGCCGCCTGACCCGGAGTCGCGCGAGTCGAGCGTGAGCGGATGGTCCAACCGGTAGGTGCCGTCGGCCAGATGGACGGTCAGATCCGCGGCCAGGTGGTGGTCCCGCTGCCGGACGAGGTCCTGGGCGCGCGCCAGGGTGCGCACGGGGTGGCGCGCGTCGCCCGCGGCGTGGTCGTTGCCGTGGGGCGCGACGTAGACGTCCTGGGAGGGGGGAGCGGCGTCGGCCGCCGGGCCGGTGGCGGCGATGCCGCCGATCGCCACCGCGGTGGCGGCGAGTATCGGCCACAGTCTTCTTCTGAGCACGGTCATCGTCCTTCGGGTCGGGAGCGGGGAGTGCGACGGCGCCTTGTCCGCGCCGCGCGGGGCGATCACGCCGGCAGGCCCCAGCGCGGGGCGGGGGCGTTGGCGGGGACCGGGGCGAGGCCGGTCGAGGGGCGGGTGCCGCGCGGGTGGACCCATGCCTCCTGGCCGCGGGACAGCTCGATCCGCAGGGTGCCGCCGCCGAGGTCGGTGTACGGCAGCGCGCGGCCGGCGCCGTCGCTCACCTCCAGCGGGCCGGCGATGTCGGTGCGCAGCACGCAGGGCGCGCCGGCCTCGCTGCGCAGCCGGGCCCAGCGGGTGGTGCCGCCCTGGCGGGAGGCGCTGAGCAGGAAGGCGCCCTGGGTGCGGAAGTCGTGCAGCGCGACGTCCTTCCAGGTCGAAGGGACCGCCGGGAAGAGCCGGATGACGCCGCCCCAGCTCTGGCAGAGCATGTCGTGCAGGGACTGCGCGGCCGACAGCGGCGTCTCGATGACCGGCCCCGACTCCTTGTAGAGGGTGTTGGGCTGCACGTAGAGCCGCAGCAGGTCGGAGAGGTACCCGGCCGCCGCGTCGCCGTCGAGCATCTGCGCGGAGAAGGAGGCCGCGCCGGTGTAGCTGTAGCCCTGGAGCGCGCCGGTGAAGCTGATCCAGTGGTCGACCGAGGTCCTGATCAGGTCCCGGTTCTCCGGCTGCTCCCAGTTGACGAGGTACAGCGGGTAGACCGACAGCATGTGCGAGTAGTGCCGGTGCGACATCGCGAACGGCTGCCCGGCGCCGATCATGAAGCCGTCGGCGTCGACGGGCGGCGGCACGAGCCGCAGCAGCACCTCGCGCCAGCGCGGCGCCAGCGGGTCGTCGACGCCGAGGGTCTGCGCGGACTCCAGCAGCGTGGTGCAGCCCCAACGGATCAGCGCCAGGTCGAAGTTGGTGTCGGGGGTGTCCACGCCGTACTCCGGCGAGAAGGTCTTCGGCAGGTGCAGCCGGCCGTCGCTGCCGGGCTCCAGGAAGTGCAGGTAGTAGTTTATTGACTTGCGCAGCAGCGGGAAGACGACGTCGCGGAGGATCGACTCGTCCATCGTGTGACGGTAGGAGAGCCACACGTTGTGCAGTGCCCAGGTGAGGTTGCCGATCTCGGGTGTGGGCGGGTCCTGCCCCGGGATGCCGCCGCCGGTGCCGCCGGGGCCGCTGTCCAGGCCGTGGCTGAGGGTGATGTCGTTGGAGCGGGCGATGACCAGGGAGTCGGAGCGGTAGGCGGGCGCGGTCTGCGCCTTGACGTTCTCCCGGAACTCGCTCAACGAGCGGGTCAGCCCGTCCAGTTCGAGGTGGTTGGAGCCGTGGATGAGCCAGTACTCCAGCTGGACGTTGAGGTTCCACCAGGACGCGGGCCACGGCGTCGGCTCCAGCCAGGGACCGGTGGTCGCCATCACCGGGGCGTCGCGGCGCGCGGCCGAGGCGACCTTGTACAGCTGTATCCAGTAGAAGCTCTGCAACCGCGCGTCCGGGACGGACAGGAAGCTCTTGCGGTAGTAGGCGTGCCACCACGCCCGGTGGTCCGCGGTGAGCGCGGACATCGGCAGCGGCGCCGTCTCGCGCACGCTGCGCAGCGCCGCCTGGGTGGCGCCCGTACCGGGGAAGGAGTGCGCGACGGCCGCGTACAGGGTGCGGGCCCGGCCGCGTCGGACCTCCCGCCACGCGGTGACGTGCCGGCCGCCGGAGAGCAGGGACTGCACCGCGGCCCGCTCCGTGCCGTGGTCGCCCACGACGGCGGGCGGGTTGCCGGTGTAGCCGTCGGGCAGCGGCTTGAAGGCGGCCCGCGGGCTGATGGCGTCGGCGGGGTGGAAGGTCCAGACGAGGTCGCGCTCCCCCGTGGACGGTGTCACCTCGACGGCCAGTACCGAACGGGAGTTGTGGACGATCGCCCGCAGCCGCAGCGTGCCCGCGGTGGTGGTGACCGTGCCGGACAGCTCGCTGTTCCACAGGTCGAGCCGCCAGTCGACGGCGGTGACGGTGCCGACCGGCTCCAGCGTGAAGTACCCGATGGGCAGCCGGGCCAGGCCGAAGATGGAGCCGAACTCGGGGCGGTGGTCCTGCACTTCGCTGTGCTGGACGTTGAAGCGGATCGCGTTCGCGCCCGGTTCCGCGTAGATACCGGAGCCCAGGAAGCCGTTGCCGAGGAACGGTCCCTCCTCCCAGGTGGCGGGCATCTTCTGCCAGACCAGGTCGGAGTCGGCGAGGATCTCGTTCCAGGGCCGGTCGCCGTGCGCGTCGACGGACAGTCCCGCGGCGGCGGCCGGACCGGGCGCGTCCGCGGACCCGTTCGCGGTCGCCGGTTCCGCCGCTGCCGCAGTTCCGCTCACCCCGGCGCTCACCCCCGCGCCCACCGCGGCACCCGCCAGCGCACCGCCCAGCACCCTGCGGCGGGACACCCCGCCCTTGTCCTGCATAACGCCTCCTGAGTATCTGAGTGGAGTTCATGTATGCACACACTCATCGGATCTATTCGCAGCGGGACGCTAAGGCGGCGCGGGTTCTACGTCAAGGAGGTGCGCAGAGGTCCTTCCCTACTTGCTTGGTGAGAGGTAGTCATCGGATCAATCTGTTGACGCGTGCACGGCAGGGGTGTATCACCGATCCTGTTCACCACCGTGAACCTGATTCAGTGACCTGAGTCCCGAGGAGCCGCACGATGCGTCTGACGAGTCGTCACCTGATCCCCGCGCTGGCCCTGATCCTGGCGGGCACCGGAACGCTGCTCGCCGCCCCGGCGAGCGGCGCGACGGATGCCGCCGCCCACCCGCCGGCCGCCCACCCGCCGGCCGTCCGCACCGCCGCCGTCCCGCCGATGGGCTGGAGCAGTTGGAGCTTCATCCGCAGCAAGCCCACCGCGCGGAACATCGAGGCGCAGGGCCTGGCCATGCACACCAGCGGCCTTCAGGCGCACGGTTACCGCTACGTCAACATCGACGCCGGCTGGTCGGACCACCTCGACGACTACGGCCGCTGGGCCTGGAACACCACGAGCTTCCCCGACGGCATCCCCGCCGTCGCCTCGTACCTGCACCGCCTCGGCCTGAAGTTCGGCATCTATCTCACGCCGGGCATCCCCAAGGCGGCCGTCGCCGCGAACCTGCCGATCGAGGGCACGCCGTACCACCTCGCCGACATCGCGGACACCACGCAGCCCGGCAACACCCACGACGACTCCTGGCGGATCGACTTCAGCAAGCCGGGCGCGCAGGAGTACGTCCAGGGCTACGCGAACCTCCTCGCGTCCTGGGGCGTGGACTACATCAAGATGGACTTCGTCGGCCCGGGCGGCGGCCTCGTCCCCGGCGACCAGCGGCCCGACATGGCGGCCTGGCACCAGGCGATCCAGCACACCGGCCGCTCGATCGATCTGGAGCTGTCCAACTCGCTCAGCATCGCCGACGCCGACTTCTGGAAGGCCAACAGCAACGGCTGGCGGATCGACGGCGACATCGAGTGCTACCACTGCACGACGGTCGGGCTGACCGACTGGCCGCACGTGCTCAAGCGGTTCACCGACGAACCCGCGTGGGTGCCCTACGGCAGCAGCGGGGGCTGGAACGACCTGGACTCCCTGGAGCTCGGCAACGGCGCCGACGACGGCCTCACGCCCGACGAGCGCCGGACCACGATGACCCTGTGGGCGATCTCCGCCGCGCCGCTGCTGCTCGGCACCGACCTCACCAAGCTCGACCCGGACGACCTCAAGGCGCTGACCAACGACGAGGTGCTCGCGGTGGACCGGGCCGGGCACCCCGCCCGGCCGGTGTCGCAGGCGACGCCGCAGCAGGTGTGGTTCAGCAGGAACGGCGACGGCAGCTACACGGTGGCGCTGTTCAACCTCGCCGACAGCCCCGCGCAGGTCACCGCCGACTGGAGCGACCTGGGAGCCCACGGCCGGCGCGGCCGGGTCCGCGATCTGTGGACGCACCAGAACCTGGGCGTCGAGCAGGGCGGCGTCTCAGCGACCCTGCCCGCCCACGGGTCGCGCCTGCTGAAGGTGTTCGTCGACTGACGGCTGGGTGCGCCTGTCGCCGCCCCCCTGACCAGGACGGCGGCAGGCGCACCGGTACTCGGGTTGCCCGCGGGGTCAGGACGACGAGCTGAACGCCGAGTCGAAGGACGACTCCGGCGGCTCGATCGCGGCCAGCGCCCTGACGTGCGCGAGCGCCTGCGGGGCGCCCAGCAGGCGGTCCATCCCGGCGTCCTCCCACTCCACCGAGATCGGGCCGTCGTAGCCGATGCTGTTGAGCATCCGAAAGACCGGCTCCCACGGCACGTCGCCGTGGCCGGTGGAGACGAAGTCCCAGCCGCGCCGCGGGTCGCCCCACGGCAGGTGCGAACCGAGCCGGCCGTTTCGCCCGTTCAGCTGCTTGACGGACTCCTTGCAGTCCACGTGGTAGATGCGGTCCTTGAAGTCGTAGAGGAAACCGACCGGGTCGAGGTCCTGCCACACGAAGTGGCTCGGGTCGAAGTTCAGCCCGAACGCCGGGCGGTGGCCGATCGCCTCCAGGGTGCGGACCGTGGACCAGTAGTCGTAGGCGATCTCGCTCGGGTGCACCTCGTGGGCGAAGCGCACCCCGACCTCGTCGAAGACGTCGAGGATCGGGTTCCAGCGGTCGGCGAAGTCCTGGTAGCCGCGGTCGATCATCTCCGGCGGGACCGGCGGGAACATCGCCACGGTGTGCCAGATCGACGAACCGGTGAAGCCCACCACGGTCTTGACCCCGAAGGCCGCGGCGGCCCGCGCGGTGTTCTTGATCTCCTCGGCGGCGCGCTGCCGCACGCCCTCGGGCTCGCCGTCGCCCCAGATCCGGGCCGGCAGGATGCCCTTGTGCCGCTCGTCGATCGGGTGGTCGCACACCGCCTGCCCGGTGAGGTGGCAGGAGATCGTCCAGCTGCGCAGCCCGTGCTTCTCCAGGGTGTCGCGCAGCCGCGGCAGGTAGGAGTCGTCGCTCAGCGCCGCCTCCACGTCGAAGTGGTCGCCCCAGCAGGCGATCTCCAGGCCGTCGTAGCCCCACTCGGAGGCGAGCCGGCACACCTCGGTGAACGGCAGGTCGGCGAACTGGCCGGTGAAGAGGGTGACGGGTCGGGCCATGGCGTGGGTCCTCCTGCGGTCGGTCGTGAGGGTCGTGAGGGTGGTGGGAGTCGTGACGTTCGTGAAGCCGGGGCGGGGGCGGCGCGGGTCAGGACGCGACCGGGATGTGCACGCCCAGCGCCGCGGCGCTGGACTCCACGGCCGCCAGCACCCGCTGCACCTGGAGCCCGTCGGCGAACGACGGCCGCGGGTCGGTCCCCTCGGCCACCGCCGTGACGAAGTCCCGCACCTGGTGGGTGAAGGAGTGCTCGTAGCCGATCAGATGGCCCGGCGGCCACCAGGCGGCCATGTACGGGTGGGTCGGCTCGGTCACCAGCAGCTTGCGGAAGCCCGCGGTGGCGGCGTCCTCGGTGCGGTCGTGGAAGGCCAGTTCGTTCATCGACTCGGCGTCGAAGGCGAGGCTGCCCAGCGAGCCGCTGATCTCGATCCGCATCGCGTTCTTGTGCCCGGTGGCGAACCGGGTCGCCTCGAACACGCCGATCGCGCCGCCCTCGAACCGGGCGGTGAACACCGCCGCGTCGTCCACGGTCACCGCGCCGCGCTCGCTGGAGGCGGTGCCGGACAGGCCGCTGGAGCTGGCCGGCAGCGGCCGCTCGGCCACGAACGTCTCCAGCAGCGCGCCCACCGAGGAGATCCGCTGCCCGGTCAGGTACTGCGCCGCGTCGATGCTGTGCGCGCCCAGGTCGCCGAGCGCGCCCGACCCGGCCCGGTCCTTGCGCAGCCGCCAGGCGAGCGGGAACTCCGGGTCCACCAGCCAGTCCTGGAGGTACTGCGCCCGCACCTGGTGGATACGGCCCAGCCGGCCGTCCGCGACGAGCTGCCGGGCCAGCGCCAGCGCGGGCACCCGGCGGTAGTTGAAGGCGACCATGGAGCGCACCCCGGCCGCCCGGGCCTCCTCCGCCGCGACGGCCATCTCCTCGGCCTCCTCGACCGAGTTGGCCAGCGGCTTCTCGCACAGCACGTGCTTGCCCGCGGCGAGCGCCGCCAGCGCGATCTCGGTGTGGCTGTCGCCGGGCGTGCAGATGTCCACGACATCGATGTCCGGACGCGCCACGAGCGCGCGCCAGTCGGTCTCGTAGGACTCCCAGCCGTACCGCTCGGCGGACGCGCGGACGGACTCGGCGTCGCGCCCGCAGACGGCCGCCATCTCGACCCGGCGCGGCAGGTCGAAGAAGCGGCCCGCGGTGCGCCAGGCGTGCGAGTGGGCCGCGCCCATGAAGGCGTGCCCGACCATGCCTACGCGCAAGCCGGGCGCGGGTGCCGCCGCGTCCGTGGGCGGCGGGGGTGTTGACGTCAAGGTGGTTCCTCCTGGCGGCCCGTCTCCATCGTTGTTCTTCCGGCATCGACTGAAACTCAGCGCGCCGGATGGAACAGTTTGCGAGTTTCTGCCTGAACTTTGTCATAAGTCAAGGCTCTTGACGGGAGGAACCCCAAGAAGGCACGGTGCGGTGGACCGCTCGTCCACACCCCTGGGGGTCATGATCGAAACTCCAGTCAACCTGCGCGAGGTAGGAAGGCTACGGGTCCTGGAGGCCCTGCACACCTCCGTGCGCAGCAGTCGTCCGGAACTGGTGCGGGTCACCGGGTTGTCCAGGGCCACGGTTTCGTCGTTGATCGCGGATCTGATCGCGGTGGGCCTGGTGACGGAGGACGAGGGTCCGGAGGAGCCGGAGCCGCGGCGTACCGGGCGCCCCGCGCAGTCGTTGTCGTTGGTGCCGACCGCGGGGTACGCGATCGGTGCGGACATCGGGCACCAGCATGTTCGGGTGATCCTGTGCGACCTGTTCGGGGCGGTGTTGTGGGAGCACTGGGTGGCCAAGGAGGTGGACCGGGCTCCTGAGGAGACGCTGGACCTGGTGGCGGTGCTGGTCGGGCGGGCGTTGCAGGAGACCGGGGTGGGCCGGGAGCGGGTGCTGGGGATCGGTGCGGGGATCGCGTCGCCGGTGGAGAAGGGCAGTGGGGCGCTGGGGGCGGAGGGCATCATGCCCGGGTGGGTGGGGATGCGGCTGACGGACGAGTTGCGGCGGCGGACGTCGTTGCCGGTGCGGGTGACCAACGACGCGAACGCGGGCGCGCTGGCGGAGCGGATGTACGGCGCGGGGCGGCACGCGAGCGACATGGTCTACGTCCGGCTGTCCGCGGGGATCGGCGCGGGCATCGTCAGCAACGGGAAGCTGCTGCTGGGCGCGCGGGGCCTGGCCGGGGAGATCGGGCACCTGCCGCTCACCGCGGACGGCCTGATCTGCCGCTGCGGCAACCGCGGCTGCCTGGAGACCGTCGCCAGCCCCGTCGCCATCGCCCGCCTCCTCTCCGACAGTTGGGGCCAGCACGTCGTCCCCCGCGACCTGCCCGCGCTGATCGAGCAGCGCAACACCGGTGCGCTGCGCGCGGTGCGCGACGCCGGGGACGCGGTCGGCCGCGCGCTGTCCACGCTGGTCACCCTCCTCAACCCCCGCCTGATCGTGGTCGGCGGGGACCTGGCGGGCGCGGGCGAGGACATCCTCGAACCGATGCGGTCCGGGGTGCGGCGGCACACGCTGCCGTCGGCGGTGGAGAGCGTCGAGATCGTCACCGGGGGACTGGGCGACGGCGCGGAGGTCCGCGGCGCCGCGGGCCTGGTCCTGGCCGACGCGCCCCAACTGCTGTCCGCCGCACCGGGCGCACCGCAGGAGGAGCCCGCGTAGCGGCCCGGCCACGCGCCCGCGCTCGCGGCCAGGCGCTGCGGTCAGCCGTGCGCCGCGGTCGGCCGGCCGCGCTGACGCGACCGTGGGTGACCACCCACAATGGGTGCCATGGAACCCATCATCACCGCGGCCGAACTGGCCGCGGCGCCCGCCTCGACTGCCGTGCTCGACGTCCGCTACAAGATGGGCGGCCCGCCCGGGCACGGCGAGTACGCCGCCGGCCACATCCCCGGTGCCCGGTACGTCGACCTGGACACCGCGCTGGCCGGCCCGCCCGGGCCGGGCGGGCGCCACCCGCTGCCCGACACCGAGGTGTTCGGCGCGGCGATGCGCGCGGCGGGGGTCGGCGCGGACACCGACGTGGTGCTCTACGACGACTGGAACGGCTGGGGCCCGGCCCGGGCCTGGTGGCTGCTGCGCTGGGCGGGCCACGAGCGGGTCAGGGTGCTGGACGGCGGGCTGGCGGCGTGGAAGGCCGCGGGGCTGCCGCTGAGCACCGAGGAACCGGCGCCGGGCGACGGGGACTTCGTGCCGCGCCCCGGCGCGCTGCCGGTGCTCGACGCGGCCGGCGCCGCCGAACTGGCCCGCCGCGGGCTGCTGCTGGACGCCCGCGCGGGGGAGCGCTACCGCGGTGAGACCGAGCCGATCGACCCGGTCGCCGGCCACATCCCGGGCGCGGTGAGCGCGCCCACGACGGAGAACGTCACCGCCGACGGCCTCTTCCGCACGCCCGCCGAACTCGCCGCCCGCTTCGCCGCCCTGGGCGCGACGCCCGACGCCGAGGTGGGCGTCTACTGCGGGTCCGGCGTGTCCGCCGCCCACCAGATCCTCGCGCTGGCCGCCGCGGGCGTTCCCGCGGCGCTGTACGTGGGCTCCTGGAGCGAGTGGGGCGCCGACCCGTCCCGGCCGGTGGCGACGGGCGAGCAGCCGGGCTGACCCGCCGCCGGAGACACGCGTAAGGGGCAGCCACCCAAGTGGCTGCCCCTTACGGCCGTCGGCTCCCGGTCAGTGTCCCGATTCCCCTGACGAGGTCGGGCTACTCCTGTCCGCGCGCAGTCGCTACTCCTGCTTCTTGCGGCGGCTGCCGAAGACGATCTCGTCCCAACTGGGCACCGTGGCACGCCGTCCCGGGCGGACGCCGTCCGCCTCGGCCTGGCGGTCGGTGGTGCCCTTCAGGCGGTCGCGGTGGCCGGCCACCGCGCGCGGCATCAGCACGTCGGCGTAGGCGGAGCCCGCACCGGCGCTGGCCGCGGGTGCGGCCTCCTCCGGCTCCTCCTGCGGCACCTCCGCCGCCGGAGCGGCGTCCGGCGGGGCCGGCGGAGCGGGCACGACCATGTCGCCACGGAAGCTCGGCACCGCTTCCAGCAGGCTGGTGAGCGAGTCGCGCTCCTCCGGCTGCTCCTCGGCGCGCGCCTCCCGGTCCTGGCGGTCGGGCCGCTCCGGGCGTTCCGTGCCGGGGCGGTCCAGCGGCCGGTCCCTGGGCAGCCGGGCGATCCGGGGCACGAACGGGAAGCTCGGCTCCTGGCCCTGGGTCTGCGTGGTCTCGCCGATCAGCGCGCGGGCCTCGTCGTCGACCGCCTGCACCAGGCGGCGCGGCGGGTCGTAGGTCCAGCTCGCCGAGTGCGGCTCACCGGCCACCCGGTAGACCAGCAGCACCTCCCAGGTGCCGTCGTCGCGGCGCCAGGAGTCCCACAGCACGGTGTCCTTCTCCGCGCCGCGCAGCAGCAGGCGTTCGGCGACCGCCTCGCCCAACTGCGGCCCGGTGGTCTCGCCCTGGCGGCGGACCGGGGTCTTCCTGGCCCGTTCGGCCATGAAGGCCCGCTCGGCCAGCACCGGCCCCTCGAACCGCCGGACCCGCTCCACCGGGATGCCGCCGAGCTGGGCGACCTCCTCGGCCGAGGCACCGGCACGTATCCGCGCCTGGATGTCCCGGGGCCGCAGATGGCTCTCGACCTCGATCTCGATCTGGCCGAGCCGGGCCCGGTCGTTGCGCACGGCGGCGCGCAGCCGCTCGTCGATCGGGAGGGTGTACTCCGTGCTGTCGGCAGCTTTGAGCACCAGTCGGGTGCCGTCGTTGCTGACGGCCACGACCCGCAGTTCGGGCACGGTTACCTCCCGGGTGGTGCCTGCCGACGTCACGTGCGTCGCTGCTCCCGTTGAACGAGTGTGGCCTGCCCGGGTGCAGCGTGCCACAACCTTGCGGAGTTACCCGGCGTGTCGGGACAAGATGGTGACACGCCGTTATGGGACGGTAGTCGTTTGGCCACCCAGCGTGACCAACTGCGGCACCCCGGGACGAGCGCCCCCCGACTCCCCTCCACGGGTTCCTTGGCGACCGGCCGGGCACCGGAAGCCAGGATTCGTCACGGTACTCCATTCGGGCCACCGCGGGGCGGCTGCCGCGCCGTCGAATGTCGTGCAGGGGGCGGGAGTTGGGTGACCCGGCTCACATCCGGGGGTTCCACGCATCACCCAAAAGGGGACGTAGTCCACGAAGTCGCCGTCGCCTGGCCGCCGACCCGGCGCCCGGCCACCGGCCCCGCCAACGGCCGGCGACCTGGCATCCGGCGGCGAACTCGCGCCCGCCCGACGGCCTTCCCCGGCCGGCAACCTCGCGCCCGGCTACGAACCCAGCACCCGCCGCAGGTAGTCGTTCCCGAACAGCCGCTCGGGGTCGAGCCGGTCGCGCAGCGCGGTGAACTCCTCGAAGCGCGGGTAGGCCGCCCGCAGGTACTCCGCGTCGCGGGTGTGCATCTTGCCCCAGTGCGGCCGCCCGCCCGCCGCCGTCATGATCCGCTCGACCGCGGTGAAGTACTCCTGGTAGCGGCTGCCCCGGTACATGTGCACCGCCACGTAGGCGCTGTCCCGGCCGGACGCCGTGGACAGCGCGATGTCGTCGGCCGGCGCCACCCGCACCTCCACCGGGAAGCTGATCCGCAGGTCGGACCGCTCCACGGTGGCCTTCAACTCCCGCAGCACCTGCACCGCCGCCTCCCGCGGCACCGCGTACTCCATCTCCACGAACCGCACCCGGCGCGGGCTGGTGAAGACCTTGTACGCGATGTCGGTGTACGTCCGGGCGGACAGCGCGCGGCTGGAGAGCTTCGCGATCCCCGGGATCGCCGACGGCGCCACCCTGCCGAGCGCGCACGCGGCCTGGAAGACGCCGTTGGAGAGCAGCTCGTCGTCGATCCAGCCGCGCACCGCGGGCACCGGCGCGGCCGGGCCCGTACTGCGGTTGTTGCGCTTGGTGTTGCAGCCCTCGGTGTGCGGGAACCAGTAGAACTCGAAGTGCTCGTTCTCCGCGACGAGCCGGTCGAAGTCCGCGGTCACCCGGTCGAAGGTCATCGGCTCCTCCCGCGCGGTGAGCAGGAACATCGGCTCCACCGCGAAGGTGAGGGTGCTGACCACGCCGAGCGCGCCCAGCCCGAGCCGGGCGGCGGCGAACACCTCGGGGTTCTGCTCGGCCGAGCAGGTCAGCACCGACCCGTCGGCGGTGACCAGGTCGAGCGCGACGATCTGCGCGGCGATCGAGGCGGAGTCGCGGCCGGTGCCGTGCGTGCCGGTGCTGGTGGCGCCGGCCACCGTCTGCTCCATGATGTCGCCCATGTTCCGCAGCGACAGGCCCGCCGCGGCCAGCGCCGCGTTGAGCTGCCGCAGTTGGACCCCGGCCTCCACGGTGACGGTGCCGGCCGCCGCGTCGATCGACCTGATCGCGGTGAGCCCCTCGGGCCGCACCAGCAGCCCGTCGGTGGCCGCCGCCGCGGTGAAGGAGTGGCCGGAGCCGACCGCCTTCACCCGCAGCCCGTCCGCGGCGGCCTTCCGTATCGCCGCGGCCAGTTCGTCCACGGACGCGGGCGCGGCGACCCGCCCGGGCCGCGCCGAGACGTTGCCCGCCCAGTTACGCCACTCCCTCGCCTTCGCGGGTGCCGTCGTGCTGCTCGTGGCCGTGGGTGCTGCTCCGGTCCGGCTCATCGTGGTCCTGCTCCTCCCGATCCGGTGCCGGCCGCAGCCGGCGATAGCCGAGGAACGCCACCGCCGCCGCGAAGACCGCGGCGAAGGTGCACACCCAGAAGGCGGCCGAGGCACCGTGCGCGTCGATCACCCGACCGGCGAGCGCGGCACCGGCGGCGACGCCGACCGCGAGACCCGTGCTGGTCCACGTGATGCCCTCGGTCAACCGCCCCCGGGGTACCAGCTGTTCGACCAGGCCCATGGCGTTCACCATCGTGGGGGCGATGGTCAGGCCGGAGAAGAACAGCGCCAAGGCCAGGAACCACAGGTTCCCGACCAGTAGTGGCGGGATCATACTCACCGCCATCAGCGCGATGCCCAGCCGGAACCGCCCGGCGATCGTCCCGCGCGGCCGGCTCAGCCCGAACACCAGCCCGGCGACGCACGAACCGAGCGCGTACGTCGCCAGCACCACACTGGCCAGCGCCTTGTGGCCGCGCTCGTCGGCGAACGCGACCGTGACCACCTCCACCGCGCCGAACATCGCGCCGGTGCCGACGAAGACCCCGACCAGCACCGCCAGCCCCGGCGCGGCCAGCACCGACCCGCCGGACTGGTGCGCGTCCGCGTGCGGAACCGGCTCGGTGCCCCGCAGCGCGGTCAGCGCCAGCACCCCGACGGCCAGGAACACCGCCGCCAGCAGCGGCCCGGCCTCGGCGAACCAGCCGGTGCTCAGCCCCACCGACAGGATGGGGCCGACGATGAAGACGATCTCGTCCACCACCGCCTCGACCGAGTAGGCGGTGTGCAGCTTCTCCGGGGTGCCGCGCAGGATCTCCGACCAGCGGGCCCGCACCATGGCGCCGGTGCTCGGGGTGGTCCCGGCGCCCAGCACGCACACGAAGTACGCCCAGTCCGGCGCCCCGGCCCGGACGCACGCCAGCAGCCCGGCCACCGAGACCACGCTCACCGCGCAGACCGGGCGCAGCACCCGCCGCTGTCCGTACCGGTCCACCATGCGGGAGATGCGCGGGCCGCTCACCGCGCCGGACAGCGCCAGCGTCGCCGACAGCGCGCCCGCCAGGCCATACCGCCCGGTCACCTGGGAGACCATCGTCACTATGCCGATGCCCAGCATCGACAAGGGCATCCGGCCGACCAGTCCGGCCAGGCTGAACGCCACCGCTCCCGGGGTCCGGTAGATCGCTCGGTAAGGGCTGGTCACGTGGAGCTCCCCGGCGTCGTCGCCGTCGGCACGGGCAGGACGGATCGGGGTCCCGCGTAAGGAACATGGCTGGCGAGTACAGCTTACGGATCGGGGCAAGTCGTTTTCCGCCGGAGCCGGGCGCCGGGGACGTCGGACCGAAGTGGCAGGATCGGAGCATGCCTGATCAGCGTGACCCGCTCGCCGCGCCGGACCGACCCGCCCGACCGGAGCCGCCGGACGCCGGCCCGTACGACGCCCTGCTGCTGCTCTCCTTCGGCGGACCGGAGGGACCGGACGACGTGGTGCCGTTCCTGGAGAACGTCACCCGGGGTCGCGGCATCCCGCGCGAGCGGCTGAAGGAGGTCGGCAAGCACTACTTCCTGTTCGGCGGGGTCAGCCCGATCAACGCGCAGAACCGCGAGCTGCTGGACGCGCTCCGCAAGGAGTTCGCTGACCACGGCCTGGAACTGCCGGTGTACTGGGGCAACCGGAACTGGGCCCCCTACCTGACGGACGCGCTGCGCGAGATCGCCGACGCCGGGCACCGCCGGGTGCTGGTGCTGGCCACCAGCGCCTACGCCTCCTACTCCGGCTGCCGCCAGTACCGGGAGAACCTGGCCGCCTCGCTCGCGGCGCTCGCCGAGGAGGGCCGCCCCGCGCTGCGGGTCGACAAGCTGCGGCACTACTTCAACCACCCCGGCTTCGTCGGACCGATGACCGACCACACGCTCGCCGCGCTCGCCGAACTGCCCGAGGAGGTGCGCGGCGGCGCCCGCCTGGCCTTCACCACGCACTCCATCCCGACCGCCGCGGCCGACACCTCCGGCCCCGTCGAGGGCCACGGCGACGGCGGCGCGTACGTCGCCCAGCACCTCGACACCGCCCGGCAGGTGGCCGAGCGGGTCCGCGCGGCCACCAGCGTGGACCGCCCGTGGCAGCTCGTCTACCAGTCCCGCAGCGGCGCCCCGCACATCCCCTGGCTGGAGCCGGACATCTGCGACCACCTGGAGCGCGAGCACGCCGACGGCGCCCCCGCGGTGGTCATGGTGCCCATCGGCTTCGTCTCCGACCACATGGAGGTCAAGTACGACCTCGACACCGAGGCGGCGGCCAAGGCCGCGGAACTCGGACTGCCGGTCGCCCGCGCCGCCACGGTGGGCGCCGATCCGCGGTTCGCCGCCGCCGTGCGCGACCTGGTGCTGGAGCGGGCCGCGACCGAGCGCGGTCTGGCCCCGGCCCGCTGCGCGCTCGGCGCGCTGGGCCCGAGCCATGACGTGTGCCCCGCGGGCTGCTGCCCGGCCGCCGGCCGGCAGCCGTCGCGGCCCGCCGCCGCAGGAACCGACTGAGGAGACCGGAACAGATGAGCACACCCGCCAACGGCCCGGCCGGCCCGGACCAGCCGCCCGCCAACGGCCCGGCCGGCCCCGCCGCCACCGGCGAGGACGCCGAACTCCTGGGCATCGCCCTGGAGGCCGCCCGCAGGGCCGGCGCCCTGCTGCGCGACGGCCGCCCCGCCGACCTGGGCGTGGCCGCCACCAAGTCCAGCCCGATCGACGTCGTGACCGAGATGGACATCGCCGCCGAGAAGCTGATCACCGCCTACATCGGGCGGCTGCGCCCCGAGGACGGCTTCCTCGGCGAGGAGGGCGCGAGCAGCGAGGGCACCAGCGGAGTGCGCTGGGTGATCGACCCGCTGGACGGCACCGTGAACTACCTCTACGGCCTGCCCTCCTGGTCGGTGAGCATCGCCGCGGAACGGGACGGCGAGACGGTGGTCGGCGTCGTGGCGGCCCCGATGCGCCGCGAGACCTACCAGGCGGTGCTCGGCGGCGGCGCCTACGTCGAGGGCGTCCGGGCGCGCTGCCGCCCCGCCCCGGACTTCGAGCACGCGCTCGTCGCCACCGGTTTCAGCTACCTGCGCGAGCGCCGGGTCGCGATGGCCGAGGTGATCAAGGGGCTGCTGCCGCAGGTCCGCGACATCCGGCGCGGCGGCTCGGCGGCGATCGACCTGGCCGACGTCGGCTGCGGCCGGCTCGACGCGTACTACGAGCGCGGCCTGAACCCGTGGGACCTCGCCGCCGGGGACCTCTTCGCCCGCGAGGCCGGCGCCCTCACCGGCGGCCGCCCGGGCGAGGCGCCCTCCGGCGAGCTCACCCTGGCCGCGCCGCCCGGCCTCTTCGAACCGCTCCAGCGCCGCCTGGACGAGCTGGGCGCCTGGCACGACTGAACCGGCACCACCCCGGCACCACCGACTCGGCCGGCGGGCCCGCAGCGGGCCGCCGGCCGGCCTCCTCGCGGCATGCGAACGCCCCGGCACCTTCGTGGTGGCCGGGGCGTGCGGCTTTGGGGGCCGGAGGTTCAGGCGACCTTGGGCCGTACGTCCACCCCGTGCTCCGCGGCGAGGCGGCGCAGATCGTCCAGTTCGCCCTCTTCGACATCGGCGAGGAAGTCGTCCCCGGTTTCGCGGGCCCGGCGCAGATCGGACTCCGTGCTGTGTATGCGCTGGAGGATTCCATTCGTGAACGCGTCCATTGTGCGCCCCCTCGTCGTCTCCGTTGACACGCGAGTGTCAAGCCCGCTGTCCTCGCGCGGGAAGCGCGGGACAAGGCGTGGTGGGTGGGTGTAAAGCCGTCCTCCCCACCCCGCCCGAGTCGGAAACCTCACCGACCCGAAGGAAATTCCGGCGGTCCCCGACGTCCCGTTCTCCGGTCCTCGGCGTACCGCCCCTCGGACCACGGGCGCTCCCCTTACCGCCGATTTACGGGGGTCCGGTGCAGGATGGAGGTGGATTCCCACAGCTCACGGAAGGAACAGCGCCTTGCGCGTACTGGTCGTCGAGGACGAGCAACTGCTCGCCGATGCGGTTGCCACCGGCCTGCGCCGCGAAGCCATGGCCGTCGACGTGGTCTACGACGGCGGTGCCGCCCTGGAGCGCATCGGCGTCAACGACTACGACGTGGTGGTGCTCGACCGCGACCTGCCGGTGGTGCACGGCGACGAGGTGTGCCGCCAGGTGGTCAGCCTCGGCCTGCCCATGCGGGTGCTCATGCTCACCGCGGCGGGCGACGTCAGCGACCGGGTCGAGGGCCTGGAGCTGGGCGCCGACGACTACCTGCCCAAGCCCTTCGCCTTCACCGAGCTGACCGCCCGGGTGCGCGCGCTCGGACGCCGTACGACGGCCGCCCTGCCGCCGGTGCTGGAGCGCTCCGGCATCCGGTTGGACCCCAACCGCCGGGAGGCGTTCCGCGACGGCAAGGAGGTCCACCTGGCGCCCAAGGAGTTCGCCGTCCTGGAGGTCCTGATGCGCAGCGAGGGCTCGGTGGTCTCCGCCGAGCAGCTGCTGGAGAAGGCGTGGGACGAGAACACCGACCCGTTCACCAACGTGGTGCGGGTCACCGTGATGACGCTGCGCCGCAAGCTCGGCGAGCCGCCGGTGATCGTCACGGTGCCCGGCTCCGGCTACCGGATCTGACCGCCATGGCCCACCTGTCCTCCCAGAACCCCGCGAGCCCGCCGCCGGCCCGGCCGTCCACCCCTCCGCGCCCCGCCTGGGACCCGCCGCCCGCCGAGTCCCCGCCGCCCTGGCTGCGGCCCACGATCCGGATACGCCTCACCGTGCTCTACGGCGGGATGTTCCTGATCGCCGGCGTCGTGCTGCTGTGGATCATCTACCTGCTGGCCGCCCAGGCCATCAGCAAGGGCTCCCAGCTGCCCTTCCAGATCGCCACGATCAACGTGACCCCGGGCAGCTGCATCACGGTCGACCAGAGCACCACCAGCGAACAGCTCCACCAGATGATCAGCTCCTGCATGCAGCACCAGCGGGACATCGCGCTCAACACGCTGCTCAAGCGCTCGCTGCTGGCCCTCATCGGCCTGGCGGTGGTCGCCTTCGCCTTCGGCTACGTGATGGCCGGACGGGTGCTGGCGCCGCTGGGCCGGATCACCCGCGCCGCCCGCGGGGTGGCCGGTTCGGACCTGACCCGGCGGATCGAGCTGGACGGCCCGGACGACGAGCTGAAGGAGCTGGCCGACACCTTCGACGAGATGCTGGAGCGGCTGGAGCGGTCCTTCACCGCCCAGCGCCGCTTCGTCGCGAACGCCTCGCACGAACTGCGCACCCCGCTGGCGATCAACCGCACCCTGCTGGAGGTGCAGCTCGCCGACCCGGACGCCTCGCCGGACCTCCAGCAGCTCGGCAAGACCCTGCTGTCCACCAACGAGCGCAGCGAGCAGCTCGTGGAGGGCCTGCTGCTGCTCGCCCGCAGCGAGAACGAGATCGTGGACCGCAAGGCCGTCGACCTCGCCGAGGCGGCCTCCAGAGCCCTGGAGCAGACCCGTGGGGAGGCGGAGGCGAAGGGCGTGGCCCTGCGCGAGTCGCTGGCCCCCGCGGTCGTCCAGGGCAACGGAGTGCTGCTGGAGAGGATCGCGCTGAACCTGGTGCAGAACGCCGTGCGCTACAACGTGCCGGCGGACGGCTGGGTCGATGTGACCACCAGCGCGGAGCACGGCCAGGCACTCCTGGTGGTGGCGAACACCGGACCGGTCGTTCCCGCTTACGAGGTGGACAACATGTTCGAACCCTTCCGCCGGCTGCGCACCGAGCGCACCGGCAGCGACAAGGGCGTCGGGCTCGGACTGTCCATCGCCCGCTCGGTCGCCAGAGCGCACGGCGGGGTGATCACCGCCGAGCCGCGCGAGGGAGGCGGCCTGGTCATGCGGGTCGCGATCCCGATGTGAGACCCGGTGAACTCCTGTGACAGGCTGTGAACCGCGTCACGCCCGGCCGAGCCCGACTCGCCGCGCCGACCGGGACGCTGTTCGCTTTGCGAGTAATCGGCACTTCTGGTGCGCTCGGCGCACACCTGTGATCGATTGCACACGGCTCTCTCACAGTGTGTACGCTCGGTGATCGCGGATCGGGGAGAAACGACCGTAAATTCCATGTTTCCGCAGGTCATGATCACGGGAAGTACACGGAGAGGCATCCATGGCGGATGACTTTCGGACCGCCACGGACCATGATCGGCCACCCTTGCACTCACCTCTTCGGGGGCGTCCTCGGGTGTCGATTGAGTAACGGGCCTTGATGTGAGGCAAAATCTCCGCCTCGGGTCGGGCACAAGTCCGGCCTCCCGCGCGTTACGGCGCTGGAGACACCACAGACACCCACAGGGGGAGAGCGAAATGGCTACGGATTACGACACCCCACGCAAGACCGACGATGACGTCAATGAGGACAGCATCGAGGAACTGAAGGCACGGCGGAACGAGAAGTCGACCTCCGCGGTCGACGTCGACGAGTTCGACCAGGCCGAGTCCCTGGAGCTGCCCGGCGCCGACCTCTCCAACGAGGAGCTGTCGGTCCGTGTGCTGCCCCGCCAGGCGGACGAATTCACCTGCATGAGCTGCTTCCTGGTCCACCACAGGAGCCAGCTCGCTGCCGAGAAGAACGGAAACCCCATCTGCCGCGACTGCGCGGCCTGACCGGCCGGCGCCGTGACCGGCTCACCGGATGAGCGTAGGAACGTCGAGCGGGGCCGTGCGGCCTCGCTCGCGGCCGCGACCGCCCGCGGGGTCACCCGGGGCGTCGGCGGCGGTGCCCGCGCGAGCGGGCGGCTGGCCAAGGCCGGCGCAGGGTCCGTCGCCGAGCGGCTGCTGGAGACCGCTCCGCGCATCCCCGTGCGCGATCTCGGCACGCTGCGCGCCCAGTTCCCCGGGCTCGGCCCCGACGAGATCGCGGACCGGCTGATCTCCGCCGCCGTGAAGGGCACCATGACGGTCGGCGCCGGTGTGGGCGCGGCCGCCATGCTGCCGGTCCCGCCCGCCATGCCCACCGAACTGGCCACCGAGACCCTGGGCGTGGCCGCCGTCGAGTACAAACTCATCGCCGAACTGCACGAGGTCTACGGCTTGCGCGTGCCCGGCAACGTCAGGGAGCGCGCCACCGCCTACCTGTGGTCCTGGACCGAGCAGCGCGGTATCGACGCGCTGAAGCTGTCGACCCTCAACGTGGCGCTCGGCACCAGCATGAAGCGGGAGATGCGCCAGCGCCTCCTGCGCCGCAGCCTCAGACACATGCCCGCGCTGACCCCGTTCATGATCGGCGCCGCTGTCGGCGCGGTGATGAACCGGCGCGACACCCGCAAGCTCGCCAAGCGGGTCCGCAAGGACCTGCGCGCGCACCAGTTGCCCTGGCCGCTGCTCGTGGAAAGCTCCGCGACCGCCGGGACCTCCGCGGCCTCAGGGATCGACGGCGACGCCGAGGAGCCCGGCCTGCCCGGCCGCACCCCGCCGCCCGAACTCCCCGGCCCCTCCGGGCTTTAGGCCCCGCGGGCCCGCACGCGGCCCTCCGCGGGCCGAGTCCCCCGCACCGGGCGGGGAAACCCCTAGCTCGCCTGGTCGGCCGTCCTGAGGGCGCCCAGTGCCTCGGCCAGCCGCTGCGGCGAGCGGGTCGACAGGTAGACGTACGGCGTCGGGTCCGCCGGATCGGTCACTTCCACCTTCACCGCGGTCGGCACGTAGGACCGCAGCAGCATGAAGGCCCGCGGGTCCGCCTTGTACGACCGCCAGGCCACCGCCTCCGCCGGGTCCAGCACCAGGGCGTCGCCCAGCGCCTCCAGCGGGATGCGCGCCTTGCCCGCGACCAGCGAACCGGCCACCACGCGGATGCGCGCGGACCCGTAGGAGCTGACCGTCATCATGGCCAGCGCCCCGCCCGCGACCAGGCCGCCGAGCATCGGGAGCAGGCCGAAGGGGAAGAAGACCAGGGCCAGGCCGACGCCCGCGCCGATGGCCATGAACCACCAGGAGCGCGGCACGGTGAGGCGTTCGTCGTAAGGCTGCGAAGCGGGCATGGCATAAGCGTGCCATGCCCGTCTGTGCCCGCGGGGCCGGGTGCGCGGGCGCGGTGGGGGCGCCGTCCTCACGGCTCCCGGGAGAGCCCGGGACCGCGCCCTCGCCTGCTCCGCGTGCGCCCCGCGTGTCCCGGCCGCCGGCTTCGCCGGGGAGCACCGTCCGGCGCCCGTTCGCGGGCGGCACGGTCGGACAGGGGCGCCCACACCTTCGCGCGATAAGGTCTGCGGCGTGAGTGCAGCCACAACACCCCCCAACGCGGGCCGACCGAGCCTGGCGCCGCCGCCCGGTGCCGTCGCGCCCGTACGCCATCCCGAGGCGCCCGCGCCCGGCGAACTGCTCGGCGCGCACTACGACCAGTGCTTCGGCTGCGGCGAATCCCAGCCGTACGGCCTGCGCCTGGCGGCCCGGGCCGGTGAAGGCGTCAGCGTCACCGCGGAGTTCACCGTCCAGCCCGCCCACCAGGGCGCGCCCGGCCTCGCGCACGGCGGGGTGCTGGCCACCGCGCTGGACGAGACGCTGGGCTCGCTGAGCTGGCTGCTGCGGGTCATCGCGGTGACCGGGCGGCTGGAGTCGGACTTCGTCCGGCCGGTCCCGGTCGGGGCGACCCTGCATCTGTCCGCGCGCTGCACCGCGGTGGACGGCCGCAAGATCTACAGCAGCGCCGAGGGCCGGATCGGTGGCCCGGACGGCCCGGTGGCGGTCCGCGCCGACGCCCTGTTCATCGAGGTGAAGATCGACCACTTCACCAGCAACGGCCGCGCCGACGAGATCCAGGCCGCGATGTCCGACCCCGACCAGGTGAAGGTCGCCCGCGCTTTCGAGGTGAACCCATGAGCAGGCCGCCGGTGGACGTGCTGCTGCGCCGGCTCGACGAGTCGGTGCCGGTCCCCGCGTACGCGCATCCCGGCGACGCGGGGGTCGACCTGATCACCACCGAGGCCGCCGAACTGGCGCCCGGCGAGCGGACGGTGCTGCCCACCGGCATCTCCCTCGCGCTGCCGGACGGCTACGCGGCCTTCGTCCACCCCCGCTCCGGCCTTGCCGCGCGGTGCGGGGTGGCGATGGTGAATGCCCCGGGAACGGTCGACGCCGGGTACCGTGGGGAGATCAAGGTGATCGTGGTCAATCTCGACCCGCGCGAGACCGTCAGGTTCGAGCCGGGCGACCGGGTCGCCCAACTGGTCGTCCAGCAGGTCGAGCGGGTCCGCTTCCACGAGGTCGCGGAACTGCCGGGATCTGCCAGGGCCGCGGGGGGCTTCGGCTCCACGGGGGGTCACGCCGCGGTGCAGACACCGTCGGCGGGCACGTCCAGCAACGGATACGCATCGGTCCTCAGCGACCGGGAAGGACAGTGACCGTGTTCCGTCGTCGCAAGGAGCGCGAAGACGCCATCGACGAGCTCGACGAGGCCGAAGGCCCGGAGGACTCGGCCGAGGACACCGCGGAGCCGGACGACTCCGAGGAGTCGTCCGACTACAACCTTCCGCCCGCCCCGCGGCCCGACGGCCCGTGGGACGTGAGCGAGGTCCAGGAGCCCGGCGAGGGCCGGGTGGACCTCGGTGGCCTGTTCGTGCCCGGTGTCGAGGGCATGGAGCTGCGGGTCGAGGTGGCCGGCGAGTCCATCGTCGCCGCGACCGTGGTGCTGCGGGACAGCGCCGTCCAGCTCCAGGCGTTCGCCGCCCCGAAGTCCGAGGGCATCTGGGGCGAGGTGCGCGAGGAGATCGCGTCGGGCATCACCCAGCAGGGCGGCATCGTCGACGAGGTCGAGGGCCCGCTCGGCTGGGAGCTGCGCGCGCAGGTGCCCGTGCAACTGCCCGACGGCACCAACGGGGTGCAGCTCGTGCGCTTCGTCGGCTGCGACGGCCCGCGCTGGTTCCTGCGCGGGGTCATCTCCGGCCAGGGCGCGGTGCAGCCCGCCGCCGCCGGCGTGCTGGAGTCGGTCTTCCGCGACACCGTGGTGCTGCGCGGCGAGGCGCCGATGGCGCCCCGCGACCCGATCGTGCTGAAGCTCCCGAACGACGCGCAGATGGTGCCGGACGGCGCCACGCCCGAGCAGAGCGAGCCGTCGAAGTTCGGTGACGGTATCGACCCGATGCGGCGCGGCCCGGAGATCACCGAGCTGCACTGAGCCGTCGCGGCCCGACCGCCGCCCGCCGTTGCCCGCTCCGGTCGCACAACTTCCTTGCGGGCAGGCGCGGTTCGGTGTTCGCCGCGTCAAGCACCCGCATCCACCCGGTCGTCGGCAGGTTCGACGGCCGGGTCGCTGCGTTCTCGGCCCCGCCCGCGCGGCGCCGCCGCGATCGTTATCCGGCGACCGGCTGGTTTCCGGGTGCCCGCGGCGTACCGTACGGATACGCGACGGCCGGGGATGATGACGGCGCGGCCCGGCACGGCCGGGAGACGGGCCGGCACGGGGGAGGAAGAGACATGAGCGAGCAGTCCGCCGACCAGGCGGGTACGGCGACCGCGATCGCCGAGGGGCCGGACGGCGGTGACATGGTCGTCGTCGAGGACCTGCGCCGCACCTACGGCTCCGGTGACACCGCGGTGGCCGCCCTGCGCGGGGTGTCCTTCCGGGTGCCGCGCGGCGAACTGGTCGCCCTGAAGGGCCGTTCCGGGTCCGGGAAGACCACGATCCTCAACCTGGTGGGCGGCCTGGACAGCCCGGACGGCGGCCGGATCAGCCTGGACGGCACCGACCTCGCCGGGCTCGGCGACGACGACCTGCTGGCGCTGCGCCGGGACCGGATCGGCTTCGTCTTCCAGTCCTTCGGGCTCATCCCGATCCTGACCGCCGCCGAGAACGTCGGCGTGCCGATGCGGCTGCGCAAGGCCCCGGCACGCGAGCGCGAGGAGCGGGTCGAGCTGCTGCTCGCCCTGGTCGGCCTCGCCGACCACGCCGCCCAGCGGCCGGGGGAGATGTCCGGCGGCCAGCAGCAGCGGGTGGCCATCGCCCGCGCGCTCGCCAACCGCCCGGTGCTGCTGATCGCCGACGAGCCGACCGGCCAGCTCGACGCGGACACCGGACTGGCGGTGATGGAGCTGTTGCGCGCGGTGGTGCGCAGCGAGGGCGTGACCGCGCTGGTCGCCACCCACGACACGCAGCTGCTGGCGCTGGCCGACCGGGTGCTGGAGCTGCGGGACGGGCAGATCGTCGACGCGGAGCAGCCGCAGCCGTAGCCGCAGCCGCAGCGGCAGCCGTGGCCAGGGCCGGCCGGGGCAGCAGGGCCAGCCGGGGCATGGGCGGGACGGGCCCCGGCGGGCCCCGGGACGGCCGCTCGCGCCCCTGCGTCGGGCCTCTGGTCCCGCGCGGGCATCCCGGTACCCTTGGCGTTATGAGTGGTGCCATCCGTTCCGACCGACCCGCGGGTCGCTTCCGTCGCATGCTCGACCGCTTGTCCTCCTCCCAGGAGGAACTGCACTCCGAGGAACTGCAACAGGACGCCCTCGCGGTCGGCTGCACACGGATCTGCGACTGCTCCGACCGACAGATCGTGTCCGTGACCGGTACGCTGCGTACGGTCACGCTCCGTCCTCGGGCCGGCGTGCCCGCACTGGAAGCCGAGCTGTTCGACGGTTCGGCCGCACTCGACGTGGTGTGGCTGGGGCGCCGCAGCATCGTCGGCATAGAACCCGGGCGCATGATCATCGCGTCCGGCCGGATCTCCATGAACCGAGGCCGTCCGGTGCTGTTCAACCCCAAGTACGAACTGCGTCCGGTCGGACAGGAGTAACCAGGTGACGTCGATCGACAACACGGATCAGACGGTGGGCGCCGATCCGGCGGCTCCGGACGGCTCCGGCGGGTCCCAGCGGCTCGACGGGGCGGGCGGAGCCGACGGCGGAGCGCAGGGCACCGAGGAGGCGGCCCGCGCGGTCACCGAGGCGGCGCTCTTCGAGGCGTTCGGCGGGGTGCGCGGCATGGTGGAGACCACCGTGCCCGGGCTGGTCTTCGTGGCGATCTACACGGTCAACCACGACCTCAAGAGCTCCGCGATCGCCTCGCTCGCGCTGTCCGTGGTGATGGGCGTGGCCCGGCTGCTCAAGCGCGACACCCTCAAGCACGCCTTCAGCGGCGTGTTCGGTGTCGCCTTCGGCGCGGTCTTCGCGATGATGTCGGGCAACGCGAAGAACTTCTACCTGCCGGGCATGCTCTACACCCTCGGCCTCGCGCTCGCCTACATCGTCACCGCCGCCGCCAAGGTGCCGCTGCTCGGCCTGATCCTCGGGCCGATCTTCAAGGAGAACCTCTCCTGGCGCACCCGCAACCCGGGCCGGCTGCGCGCGTACACCAAGGCGAGCTGGGCGTGGGGGCTGATCCTGCTCGCCAAGTCCGCGATCCTCTTCCCGCTCTACTGGTGGGGGAACGCCACCCAGCTCGGCTGGGTCAAGGTCGCGCTCGGCATCCCGCCGTTCCTGCTGTCGGTCTACCTGACCTGGATCTTCCTGGTGAAGGCGCCGCCGCCGATCGACGTGATCGCGGAGATGGAAGCGGCGGAGAAGGCGGAGAAGGCCGAGAAGGAGCGCCAGGCGTCCGCGTCGTCCTGACCGCCGGCCGTCCTGCCCCTCGGCGACGCGGCCGAGCACCGCACGTGCGCGGGCCCCGACCACCAAAGGTGGCCGGGGCCCCTGCACGTGTCCGCGGGTCTACGCCCGCGGTCCGGTCCCGGCTACTCCTCGGCGGAGCCGTCCTGGACCGACAGCAGGTCCTCCAACTGCTCCTCGCGGTGCGGCGCCGCCACGAACAGCAGCTCGTCGCCGGCCTCCAGGGCGTCGTCCTTGGACGGCGTGAGCACCCGGTTGCCGCGGATGATCGTCACCAGCGAGGTGTCGGTCGGCCACTCCACGTCACCGACCCGGGTGCCGACGAGCGCGGCCTCCTCGGGCAGCGTCAACTCCACGAGGTTCGCGTCACCCTGGCTGAACCGCAGCAGCCGGACCAGGTCGCCGACGCTGACCGCCTCCTCGACCAGCGCCGACATCAGGCGCGGCGTGGAGACCGCGACGTCGACGCCCCAGGACTCGTTGAACAGCCACTCGTTCTTCGGGTTGTTGACGCGCGCGACGACCCGCGGGACGCCGTACTCGGTCTTGGCCAGCAGCGACACGACCAGGTTCACCTTGTCGTCGCCGGTGGCGGCGATCACGACGTTGCAGCGCTGTAGCGCGGCCTCGTCGAGCGAGGTGATCTCGCAGGCGTCGGCGAGCAGCCACTCCGCCTGCGGGACCCGCTCCACCGAGATGGACGTCGGGTTCTTGTCGACCAGCAGCACCTCGTGGCCGTTCTCCAGCAGTTCCCCGGCGATGGAGCGGCCGACCGCGCCGGCCCCGGCGATGGCGACCCTCATGACTGCGCCTCCTCGGGCCCCTTGGCGAACGCGGCCTCGACGTCGGCGACACCGTCGGTGCGCATCATGACGTGCACGAGGTCGCCTTCCTGGAGCACCGTCTGCGAGGTCGGGAGCATGGCCTCGCCGAGCCGGGTGAGGAACGCCACACGGACGCCGGTCTCGTCCTGGAGCCGGCTCACCTTGTGGCCGATCCAGGCGGCGGACGTGTGCACCTCGGCGAGCTGCACCCCGCCGCTGGGGTCGCGCCACAGCGGCTCCGCGCCCGACGGGAGCAGCCGGCGCATCATCTGGTCGGCGGTCCACCGCACGGTGGCCACCGTCGGGATGCCCAGGCGCTGGTAGACCTCGGCGCGCTTGGGGTCGTAGATCCGCGCCGCCACGTTCTCGATGCCGAACATCTCGCGGGCCACCCGGGCCGCGATGATGTTGGAGTTGTCGCCGCTGCTCACGGCCGCGAAGGCACCCGCCTCCTCGATTCCGGCCTCACGCAGCGTGTCCTGGTCGAACCCGACTCCGGTCACCCGGCGCCCGCCGAACCCGGAGCCGAGGCGGCGGAACGCCGTCGGGTCCTGGTCGATCACCGCGACCGTATGACCATGCTGTTCGAGGGAGTGCGCGAGAGCTGAACCCACTCGCCCGCATCCCATAATCACGACGTGCACGACCGTCCTTCCGGCTGCCAACATTTGACGACTGAGTCTGACGACTGCTGAGTCCGACTGATGCGACTAGGACCGTGAAACCAGGAGCCGTCGTCGTAAAAGTTGGTCCAAGACTCTCAGACCGGGGGCCCAAGCTCCACACGCGCGGGGTGGCGTGGAAGTTCCGTGGGAGCGGGGACGCAGGTTCTTCACACTCGGTCCGGTACTCGGGCGCACGGGTGGCATGCCCATCCCTTAACATCGCGGGGTGTCCAAACTGACCGACCTGCCGAAACGGATTCTGATCGGCCGGGCGTTGCGCAGCGACAGGCTGGGCGAGACGCTGCTGCCCAAGCGGCTCGCGCTCCCCGTCTTCGCCTCCGACCCGCTCTCCTCGGTCGCCTACGCGCCCGGTGAGGTGCTGCTGGTCCTTTCGATCGCCGGCATCTCCTCCTACCACTTCAGCCCGTGGATCGCGGTCGCGGTGGTGGTGCTGATGTTCACCGTGGTCGCCTCCTACCGGCAGAACGTGCACGCCTACCCCTCCGGCGGCGGCGACTACGAGGTCGCCACCACCAACCTGGGGCCGAAGGCGGGCCTCACCGTCGCCAGCGCGCTGATGGTCGACTACGTGCTCACCGTCGCGGTGTCGGTCTCGTCCGGCATCGAGAACCTGGGCTCGGCGGTGCCGTTCTTCGTCACCCACAAGGTGCTCGGCGCGGTCGGCATGATCGTGGTGCTGATGCTGATGAACCTGCGCGGGGTACGGGAGTCGGGCACGATCTTCGCGATCCCGACCTACGCCTTCGTCTTCGGCGTCTTCTGCATGATCGCCTGGGGCATCTTCAAGATCGCCACCGGGCACGACATGAACGCGCCGACCGCGCACTACACGATCCACGCCGAGTCACCGGGCATCGGCGGATTCGCCCTGGTCTTCCTGCTGTTGCGGGCCTTCTCCTCCGGATGTGCCGCGCTCACCGGCGTCGAGGCGATCAGCAACGGCGTGCCGGCCTTCCGGAAGCCCAAGTCGAAGAACGCCGCCACCACGCTGGCGGCCATGGGCCTGCTGGCGGTCACGATGTTCTGCGGGATCATCGCGCTGGCGATGAACACCCATGTGCGGATGGCCCAGAACCCGGCCACGGACCTGCTCGACCACGGCAAGCCGCTGGGCAGCCACTACACCCAGGACCCGGTGATCGCGCAGGTCGCCGAGGCGGTCTTCGGGCACAACTCGATCCCGTTCATCTTCCTGGCCGCGGTCACCGCGCTGGTGCTCTTCCTCGCCGCGAACACCGCCTACAACGGCTTCCCGGTGCTCGGCTCGATCCTCGCGCAGGACCGCTACCTGCCCCGGCAGCTGCACACCCGCGGCGACCGGCTCGCCTTCTCCAACGGCATCGTGCTGCTGGCCGGCTTCGCCGCCGTGCTGGTCTACATCTACGGCGCGAACTCCACCCGGCTCATCCAGCTCTACATCGTCGGCGTCTTCGTCTCCTTCACGCTCAGCCAGACCGGCATGGTGCGGCACTGGAACCGCCATCTGCGCACCGAGACCGACCCGGCCAAGCGCCGCCACATGCACCGCTCCCGCGCGATCAACACCTTCGGCGCCTTCCTCACCGGCCTGGTGCTGGTGATCGTGCTGCTCACCAAGTTCACCCACGGCGCCTGGGTGGCGGTGCTCGGCATGGTGGTCTTCTTCGCCACCATGACCGCGATCCGCCGGCACTACACCCGCGTCGCCGAGGAGATCGCCGCCGACGACGAGCCCGGCGACGACTACGTCCGCCCGTCCCGGGTGCACTCCATCGTGCTGGTCTCCAAGCTGCACAAGCCCACCCTGCGCGCCCTGTCCTACGCCAAGTTGATGCGCTCCGACAGCCTCGAAGCCCTCAGCATCAACGTCGACCCCCAGGACACCAAGGCGCTGCAGGCCGAGTGGCAGAGCCACGGCATCGATGTGCCGCTGAAGGTCCTCGACTCGCCCTACCGCGAGATCACCCGCCCGATCATCGACTACGTCAAGGGCCTGCGCCGCGACAGCCCCCGCGACGTGGTCAGCGTCTACATCCCCGAGTACGTCGTCGGCCACTGGTACGAGCACCTGCTGCACAACCAGAGCGCGCTGCGGCTCAAGGGCCGGCTGCTGTTCAGCCCCGGCGTCATGGTGACCTCCGTGCCCTGGCAGCTCGACTCCTCCGAGGTGGCCCGCGCGCGGGCCCGCCGCCGTGCGGACTGGAGCGCGCCCGGTTCCATCCGCCGGGGTCCGGTCGGGCCGCCGCGGTCCGACCACCGCGAGCACACCACCCCAGGCAGCGGGCAGAAGTAGCCCGCGGCCCGACGACGGCCGAGGGTGGTCGGCCCGGGTCCCGCCGCGGGTGGGGCCGGCCCCGGTGGTCGGCTGGGGTCGGTCGGTCGCGGTCGGCCGGTTGGTCGCGGTCGGTTGGTCGGTCGTCGCGGTCCGTCGGCCGTGAGCGGTCAGCGGCGGGTGGGCGCGCACGTAGACTGGGCGGTCGCCGTCCCCCGCCGACCAGACCGGCGATCCGCCTCGCCGTCCACCCCAGGAGCAGCGCCGCCATGCAGACCGATTCCGCCCCCTCGCTGGTCGGCCACGAGTTCGAGGTCGAGGTCGGGCCGGTCGCACACGGCGGCCACTGCGTGGCCCGCACCGAGGCCGGACAGGTGCTCTTCGTCCGGCACGCCCTGCCCGGCGAGCGGGTCGTGGCCCGCGTCACCGAGGGCGATCAGGACTCCCGCTTCCTGCGCGCCGACGCCGTACGCGTCCTGGAGCCCGGCAAGGACCGCGTCGAGCCGCCGTGCCCGTTCTCGGGACCGGGCCGCTGCGGCGGCTGCGACTGGCAGCACGCCACCCCCGGCGCCCAGCGACGGCTCAAGGCCGCCGTACTCACCGAACAGCTCGCCCGGCTGGCCGGCCTCACCCCCGAGGAAGCGGGCTGGGACGGCACCGTCGCGCCCGCGCCCGGCGACAAGGTGAGCCAGGCCGACCTGGACGCCGGCGCCCCCGCCGTGCCCGCCTGGCGCACCCGCGTGCAGTACGCGATCGACGCCGAGGGGCGGGCCGGGCTGCGCAAGCACCGCTCGCACGACGTCGAGGTGATCGACCACTGCCTGATCGCCGCGCGCGGGGTCAGCGAACTCGGCGTCGAGGCCCGCGACTGGCCGCAGATCGCCACCGTCGAGGCGATCGCCGCCACCGGCTCCCACGACCGCCAGGTCGTGCTCACCCCGCGGCCCGGCGGCCGGCTGCCGATTGTCGAACTCGACAAGCCGGTGTCCGTCCAGCGCATCGGCGAGCGGGACCACGCCGTGCACCGGGTGCACGGCCGCCCGTTCGTCCGGGAGCGCGCCGCCGGCCGCACCTGGCGGGTCGGCGACGGCGGTTTCTGGCAGGTGCACCCGAAGGCCGCCGACGTCCTGGTCGAGGCCGTCATGCAGGGCCTGATGCCGCGCAAGGGCGACATGGCGCTCGACCTGTACTGCGGGGTCGGCCTCTTCGCCGGCGCGCTCGCCGAACGTGTCGGGGAGCGCGGCGCGGTGCTCGGCGTCGAGTCCGCCAAGCGCGCGGTCGAGGACGCCCGGCACAACCTCCAGGACCTCGACCGGGTCAGGATCGAGCACGGCAAGGTCGAGCAGGTGCTGCCCCGTACCGGCATCACCGAGGCCGACCTCGTGGTCCTCGACCCGCCACGGGCCGGGGCCGGCCACGCCACGGTCCGGCAGATCGCCTCGCTCGACGCCCGCCGGATCGCCTATGTCGCGTGCGACCCCGCGGCCCTGGCCCGGGACCTGGCGTGGTTCGCCGAGGAGGGCTACCGCCCGTTGCGGCTGCTGGCCTTCGACCTCTTCCCGTTCACCCACCACATGGAGTGCGTGGCGATCCTGGGCCCGGCCGCGAAGAGCTCCTGACCCGCGGGTCGCGCGGGCTCGGACGCCGGGCGAGGCCGGAGCGGCGCGGGGGCGCAGGCACATCAGCCGCGTGTTCCTCAAGCTCGGCCTGCCGCGGAGCGACAGCGGCCACCGCAGGGTGCTCACGATCTCCGTGGTCCTCGCGGCCTCGCGATCTCCGTGGTCCTCGCGGCCTTCGCCTGCCTGAACACGAGATCCCTCACACGAGGGATGAGCGCCGGACCGGCGAGCCGCCCCGTACGGCCGGGGGAGTCCACGGCGCCAACTCCCCTTTGGCTCACGCGTGTTGTGGCGAAGGGTCGGAGTCTCGCAGGGCTTGACGCCGGGCTCGCGCGGGCTCCCGAACCGTGGATCTGCCTGCCGCGCGCGCCGTGTCCGCGCGGAAACCCTTGCTGCCCGGTGCTCTTGACGGGGCACCACCTCACTCGTAGGGTCCCGGACAACCGACATCTGATGTCGTTCATCAGTTATCAGATGTTGTCCGGGAGTTCGCGCTGTTCCGGCGCCGTGCACCTGCCGTCCGTCGATCCAGCACCCCCACCCCCCGAGGAGCCCGCTGTGACCGAAAGATCCCCGCACCTCCGTCCGCCGCGCCGGAAGGAGCGGCCGGCGCGGACCGCGCACCGGAAGGCGTCGCCACAACGGCTGTTGCTGCTGCTGGTCGCCGTACTGGCCGCCCTGGTGGCGCCGTTGGCCACCGCGGCGCCCGGCAGCGCCGCCACCGGAACCCAGTCGGCGGTGGGCAGCCAGGACTGCAACAGCAGCAGAATCCGGTTGGAGCTGCTCAACCCGACCACGTCAGCGACCACGTTCACCGTGACGTGGAGCGGGTACGGCAGCTGGACGCCCTCGGTCGCCGCGGGCGACCGCACCGACCTGTTCTTCACCAAGACCAGCGGTACCGCGTACTCCTTCCACATCACCACCCCGCAGGGCCTGGACACCACGGTGGCCGGCACGCTCGACTGCGGTACGGCCCTGGGGGCGCAGGTCAGCCTGGACTGCCCGCGCAACACGGACGGTTCGCAGCCCGCCACCCATGTGCTGCGGATGACGCTGGTCAACCACTCCGCCGCCGCGCAGGTGTTCACCGTCGCCTGGCCCGGCCGCAGCGGCAGCGCCTGGACCCGGACGCTCGCGGCCGGCGCTTCGGACGCCACGCTGCTGTGGACGGTGCCGAACGGCACGCCGTACTCGTTCACCACGACGACGGCGAGCGGCTTCAGCCGTACCGAGTCGGGCGCCGCGACCTGCGGCCTGGCGGCCGGCACGCCGGGGATGAACGCGCAGACGCTCTTCAGCACGACGACCCCGATCGAGGGGCTCAACCGGCAGTCCGCCGACGGCTCGACGTACGAGACGTACACCGGCACGGCGGCCTCGGTCCGTATCCCCGCGATGGCAGTCACGAACTCCGGCACGGTCCTGGCGATGGCCGACGCCCGGGTGGACGGCAACTCCGACCTCGGCGGCGGCACCAACAACATCCAGACGGTCATGCGGCGCAGCACCGACGGCGGCGCGACCTGGTCCACGCCGAAGGTGGTGCTGCACGCGCCGACCACCAGCGAGGGCTACGGCGACGCGAGCCTGCTGGTCGACCGGACCGCGGGCCCGCACGGCACGGTCTACCTCTTCGACAACTACTCGCCCGCCCCCGGGGTCGGCTACTACGGTTCCGCGGCCGGCTCCAACTCGGCGACCGACACCACCGCCATGCACATCCGCTACATCACCTCGACCGACGACGGTCTGACCTGGAGCGCTCCGGTCGACCTCAACCCGCAGGTGAAAAGCGTGAGTTGGGCGGGCATGTTCGCCTCGTCGGGGCACGGCATCCAGCTGGCGAGCGGCCGCCTGGTGCAGCCGATCGTCTACCGGGAGGGCGGCGCCGACCACGCCGCCGACATCTACTCCGACGACCACGGCGCCACCTGGCACGCCGGCCCCGCGGCCGCGACCGGCGTCAACGAGAGCAAGGTCATCCAGCGCGGCGACGGCAAGGTGGTGCAGAACCTCCGCTCGAACAGCGGCGGCAACCGCTGGTACGCCACCGCCGGCGACGCCTCGCCCGCCGGTGCGACCGACGTGGCCAGTGACTTCGGCCCGGCCTGGAACTCCGGTCTGGTCGACCCGGGTTGCAACGCCGACGAGATCTCCTACCTCAAGCCGACCCAGGTGGGCTCGACCGGGGCCCCGCTCACCACCCCGGTCACGCTGGCGAGCAACAACGCCTCGGCGAGCAGCCGTTCGGAGCTGACCGTGCGGGTCAGCCAGGACGACGGGGCGAGTTGGCCGTACCAGGCCCTGGTCAAGTCCGGGGACGCGGGCTACTCGACGCTCGCCGTCCTGGGCAGCGGCGCCGCCGCCGACCTCTACGAGATCGGCGACACCGGCGGCATCGTCTACTCCGACTTCACCCTCGACTGGGCGAAGCAGGACCACTGACGGCCGCTGCGTGAGCGCTTCCGGCGGCCGGCTCGGCCGGCTCGGCTGACTCGGGAGGTTCGGGAGGTTCGGGAAGTTCCGGAGCGAGAGCACGCGGTTCGGGAGCGGCGGGGCCAGGGCCCAGCCGCTCCCGGACCCACACCAGTTGCCGGGCCCGGTGGAACTCCCCGCCGCCCTCATGCCCGTTGAAGGGGTAGACCGCCAACTCCTTGGGGCCGGCGTACGCGTGGTAGGCCGCTATGCAGGTGGACGGCGGGCAGATCTGGTCCATCATCGCCACCGAGAACAGGGCCGGGGCGGTGGCGCGGGGTGCGAAGTGCAGGCCGTCGAAGTGGTCGAGTTCGGCGAAGAGTTCCTCCGCGCGCTCCCGGTGCAGGGCGAGGTAGGAGGCGATCTCGGTGTACGGCGGCAGGGCGGCGCGTTCGGCGCCGCGCCGGATGTGGCACAGGAAGGGGACGTCGGCCATGACCCCGGCGAGTCCCGGTACCAGGCCCGCCGCGGCCAGCGCGATGCCGCCGCCCTGGCTGAAGCCGGTGATCACGATCCGGTCGGGGTCGATCTCCGGGTGGCTGCGGGCGGCTTCCACGCAGCGGGCCGCGTCGGTGAACAGCCGCCGGTAGTAGTGGTCGTCCAGCCGGCCGGTGCCGCGGGTGAGGAAGCCGGGCACGGGACCGTGCCCGGTGCCGCCGCCGTCGGGGGTCGCGCCGGGCGCCGCCGACCAGCCCTGGCCGCGGGTGTCCATGACCAGGTGGGCGTAGCCGGCCGCGGCCCAGGTCAGGTTCTCGTGCGGCAGTCCGCGGCCGCGCCCGTAGCCGAGGAACTCCACGACGCAGCCGAGCGGTCCGGCCGGGGCGGCGGGCAGCCGCAGCCAGCCGCGGACCGGTTCGCCGTCGTATCCGGTGAAGGTGACATCGCTCACGCGGACCGCGGGCAGTCCGGCGTCGACGGCGTCGAACCGCGGTGGCCGTGCGGCCCGCGCGGCCTCTTCCAGGGTCCGGGTCCAGAACGCGTCGAAGCCGGCGGGCGCGGGCTGCTCGGCGCGGTACTCCAGGCATTCCGCCAGGGTGAGGTCGGTCAGGGGCACGCCGGGCTCCTCGCAGGGGCAGGGTGGGACATCTGATGTCTGATGTCCCTCTCCGGCGGGAATCTAGGCGGAGTCCCCGGCGGCGTCAAGGCGGCGCCCGACCCGGCGGGGTGCGATGACGGCGGTCTCCCGACCTGCGGACCTGTCGCCCTCGCCGCCCTTGCCGCGCTTCCCCGCGCGGCTCCCGGTGCCGGCCGCGGCCCCTGTTCCGGGCGCCGTTCCGGCCGCTGCCCCGGCGCCGTCCTCCCGCGGCCCGGCGGAGCGGGCGTCGGCGATCCGGCGGCGCACCGGCGCGTAGTGGTCGGAGACGGCCGCGGCGAAGGCCGCCGCGTCCCGGGCGCGGGCGGCCTCGACGATCCGGCGGTGGTGGTGCACCGTCTCGACCTCGTCGGCCCGGCTGATCCCGTTCAGGTGCGGGGCGACGATGATGTAGACGTCCCAGAACGCGGCGGAGAGCTGCCCGATCAGCTCGTTGCCCAGCGGGGCGACCAGGAGCGCGTGGAAGGCGCGGTCGGCCTCGACGAAGCCGGTGCCGTCGCCGCTGCCGGACGCCTCCATGTCGTCGACCAGGGTGTCGAGGGTCTCCACCTCGGCGGCGTCGAGCGCGGCCACGATCCGGTCGGCCATGCCGCGCTCGAACAGCTCGCGCATGTCGGCCAGCTCCAGCATGAGCTGCATGTCGTCGTCGCGGTCGAGCAGGCCACGGAACGTGAGGCTCTCCACCAGCGCGGACAGCCCGAGCCGTCCCACGTAGGTGCCGTGGCCCCGGCGGACCTCCACGATGTCGAGGACGTCCAGGGTCTTGACGGCCTCGCGGACGCTGGACCGGCTCGCGTCCAGTGCCTCGCAGAGCTCGTTCTCGGTGGGCAGGAGGTCGCCCGGACGGAGCCCATTGTCCAAGATGTAGCGTTTGATGCCTTCGCTGACCTCGTGCATCAGCAGGCGGCGGCCCCGCCCGTTGCCGGAGTTACGACTTGCGTCCACCCCTTGACCCCTCTCGTCCTGACGACTACGGTCCACCCTACCAGGCATCAGACATCTGATGTCGTATGTTGCGCAGAGTGTTCCCGACGTTCGGCCTACCCTTACCGAAAATCCGTTCGGCAGACACCCCGGCGTCCAGCCTCGTCACCGTCCATTCCTTCCTTGTTCCGGAGGTTCCTGTGTCTTCTCGACGGACACCCGCCAGAGTCGATCGCCGTGCTTTCCTGCGGTATTCCGGTGCGGTCGGCGCGGCGGCCGCCTTCACCGGCACCCTCGCCGCGTGCGGCGGACCCTCCTCGACCACGGACAGCGGCTCCGGTTCCGGCAGCGGAACGGCCGGCAACACGATCACCGCGGGTATCTCGTACGCCCTGTCCACCGGGTTCGACCCGATGACCTCCTCCGGCGCCACCCCGGTCGCGGCCAACTGGCACGTCTTCGAGGGGCTGGTGGACCTCAACCCGGTCACCCTGTCGGCCCGACCGGCGCTGGCCACCGCGATGCCGACCAAGGTCGACGCGACGACGTACCGTGCCACCCTGCGCGAGGGCGCGACCTTCCACGACGGCTCCGCCGTCACCTCGGACGACGTCGTCTTCAGCGTCCAGCGCATCCTGGACCCGAAGAACGCGTCCCTGATGGCGCAGTTCCTGCCGTTCCTCGACTCCGCCCGCGCGGTGGACGCGCACACGGTCGAGTTCAAGCTGAAGTACCCGTTCGCGCTCTTCCCCTCCCGGATATCGGTCGTCAAGGTCGTGCCGAAGAAGATCGTGCAGGCCGACGAGAAGGCGTTCGACGCCAAGCCGGTCGGCTCGGGCCCGTACGCGCTGGTGTCGGCGACCCGTGAGGACAAGATTGTCTTCAGGAAGTACGCCAAGTACAACGGACGTTACCCGGCCAAGGCCGCGACGATGACATGGAACCTGCTCTCCGACGCCTCCGCGCGGGTCAGCGCGATGGAGTCCGGCCGGGTCGAGGCCATCGAGGACGTGCCGTACATCGACATGGCCGGCCTGAAGCGCAAGTCGACCGTCGAGTCGGCCTCGTCCTTCGGCAACCTCTTCCTGATGTTCAACTGCCGGAAGAAGCCGTTCGACGACCCGCGGGTGCGCCAGGCCCTGCACTACGCGCTGGACACCGAGAAGATCATCGCCACCGCGATGTCCGGCCAGGCCACCCCGGCCAGCGGCTACCTCCAGCCCAGCCACCCCGACTACGTCAAGGCCAGTACCGTCTACGGCCACGACCCGGCCAAGGCCAAGGCGCTGCTGAAGGCCGCCGGCGTCAGCGGCCTGAAGGTCACCGTGCTGACCACCGACACCTCCTGGGTGCAGGACATCGCGCCGCTGGTGAAGGAGAGCTGGGACTCGGCCGGCATCAAGACCACCCTGAGCATCGGTCAGTCCTCGGCCCAGTACGCGAAGATCGACACGGGCGACTACGACCTGCTGGTCGCGCCCGGCGACCCGTCGGTGTTCGGCAACGACGTCGACCTGCTCATGCGCTGGTTCTACGTCGGCACCTGGCCCGAGACCCGCTACCACTGGTCGGGCACCGCCAAGGGCAAGCAGGTCGTCTCGCTGCTGGACCAGGCCGCCCGCAGCGACGACGCGAAGGCGCGCGCCGCCCTGTGGTCCCAGGTCACCGACATCGTCGCCGACCAGGTACCGCTCTACCCGATCCTGCACCGCAAGCTGCCCACCGCGTGGAACGGGCACGCCCTGACCGGGTTCAGCCCCGTGCCGACCACGGGCCTGTCGTTCCTCGGTGTGTCCCCGGCCTGAGCCGCCGGGCCGGCGCCTGTCCCGCCAGTCGCCGGCCCCGCACCACCAGTCGTCCAGGACCTACCGCTAGGAACACCCGATGTTCGCTTTCCTCCGGCTCGCGCTGCGCCGCGTGGCGATCATGCCGGCGATGATCCTCGGCATCACCCTGCTGGTCTTCGTCGTGCTCCAGTTCTCTCCCGCGGACCCCGCCTACAACGCGCTGGGGGAGAACTCGACCGCCGCGGCCCGCGCGGCGTTCGCCCAGGCGAACGGGCTCAATGACCCGCTGCCCGTCCGCTACTACCACTTCATCGTGCAACTGCTGCACGGCAACCTCGGCGTGACGGTGCCGCCGAGCCAGCCGGTCGCGCACCGCATCGCCGTCGCGTTCCCGCTCACCTTGCAACTGACGCTGCTGGGGCTGCTGATCGCGATCGTGCTCGCGGTCCTGCTCGGCGTGATCGGCGCGGTGTACCGGGACCGCTGGCCCGACCACGTCTTCCGCGTGGTGTCGATGGCCGGTGTCGCGGTGCCCTCCTTCTGGCTGGGCGTGCTGCTGATCCAGCGGTTCGCCCTGGACAGTTCGTGGTTCCCGACCGGCGGATACGTCAACCCGGGCGACTCCTTCACCGGCTGGCTGCGCTGCATGACGCTGCCGTCGATCTCGCTCGCGGTCCCGGTCGCGGCCTCGCTGGCCCGGCTCATCCGCACCTCGATGGTCACCGAACTCGACCGCGACTACGTGCGCACGGCCACCGGCAACGGCCTGCCACCGACGCTGGTCATCCGCTCCGTGCTGCGCAACGCGCTGGTCACGCCGCTCACCGTGCTGGGCGTCAAGGTCGGCTACCTGCTCAGCGGCGCGGTCGTGATCGAGACGATCTTCGACCTTCCGGGCATGGGCAAGCTCATCCTGGAGGGCGTCACCGGTGGCGACGTCGCCCTGGTGCAGGGCACCGTCCTGACGATCGCGCTCGCCTTCCTGGTCGTCAACGTCGTCGTCGACCTGCTCTACCTGCTGGTCAACCCGCGCATCAGGACGGTGTGAGATGTTCCTGTTCACTGGCCCCCAACGCATCGTGGCCAAACTCTCCCGCCCGGGCATCCGCTTCCGCGCACTGCCCCTGGCCTCGCGGATCTCGCTCGTCGTCCTGCTCGTCGTGGCGCTCGCCGCGGTGTTCGCGTCCTTCATCGCGGACAACCCGCTGACCACCGGCATCCCGGTCCAGGCGCCGAGCGCGCACCACTGGTTCGGCACCGACCGGGTCGGCCGCGACATCTTCGCCCGGGTCGTCTACGGCTCCCGCTACTCCCTGGTCATCGGCCTGGGGTCGACGGCGGTGGCCGTCGTGGTCGGCGCGATCCTCGGCTCGCTGGCCGCCACGTCGCCCAAGTGGGGCGACGAGACGGTCATGCGGGTGCTGGACGTCGTCATGTCCTTCCCGCCGATCGCGCTGGCCGCGGTGCTGGTCACCGTCTTCGGCTCCAGCGTGCCGGTCCTGATCTTCACCATCGCGTTCGTCTACGTGCCCTCGCTCGCCCGGGTGGTGCGCGCCAACGTGCTCGCGCAGTACGGCGAGGACTACGTCGCCGCGGAGAAGGTCATCGGCGCCCGGCGCGCGTACATCGTGCTGCGGCACGTGGCCGTCAACTGCGCCGCGCCCGTCATGGTGTTCGCCACCGTCCTGGTCGCCGAGGCGATCATCTTCGAGGCGAGCCTCTCCTTCATCGGCGCCGGTGTGCAGGACCCCGAGCCGAGTTGGGGCAACGTGCTCTCCTACGGCCGGCAGATCCTGCTCTCCGGCGGCTGGTGGGCCACGTTCTTCCCCGGGCTGGTGCTGCTGATCACCGTGCTGGCGCTGAACATCCTGTCCGAGGGGCTGACCGACGCGTCCGCGTCGCCGGGTGCCGCACGGGTGGAGCCGGTGGCGACGGCGGTGGTCGCGGGGGGCGACGCGTCGCAGGCATCGGTGGAGGTGCCGGCGGAGAAGTCGGCGGAGCCGGTGGGGTCGGTGGCGGGTGTGGCGGGTGCGGCGGGCTCTGCGGGCTCGGCGGGCGGGCCGGCGAAGGGCGGGGCGTCCGAGGCGGGCACCGTACCCGCGGCGAAGGGCGGGGCGTACGACGACCGTGCCGACGTCGAGCGCAGCCTCGTCCTGCTCGCCGAACGCATGACCACCCATCCGCCGGTGATCCGGCCGGTCCCGGCCGACGCCCCCGACCTGCTGACCGTCCGCGACCTGTCGATCCGCTTCCCCGACCGCTACGGCGACGTCCCCGTCGTCGACGGCATCTCGCTGACCGTCCGCGAGGGCGAGACCCTCGGCCTGGTGGGGGAGTCCGGCTGCGGCAAGAGCATCACCAGCCTCGCCGTGATGGGCCTGCTGGCCCGCAATGCCGAGGCGAGCGGAACCATCGAGTACCGCGGCCAGGACCTGCTCGGCCTCGCCCCAAGGCAGCGCCGCGCGCTCGCCGGCAGCGAGATCGCGATGGTGTACCAGGACGCCATGTCCTCGCTCAACCCGTCGGTGCTGGTCGGCCGCCAGTTGCGCCAGCTCACCTCGCGCGGCGGCACCCGTACTCCGGCCGAACTCCTCGAACTGGTCGGGCTGTCCCCCGAGCGCACCCTGCGCAGCTACCCGCACGAGCTGTCCGGCGGACAGCGCCAGCGGGTGCTGATCGCGATGGCGCTGTCCCGCAGCCCCCGGCTGCTCATCGCCGACGAGCCGACCACCGCGCTCGACGTGACCGTGCAGGCGCAGATCGTCGAACTGCTGGTCCGGCTCAGGGACGAGCTCGGCTTCGCGATGATCCTGGTCTCCCACGACCTGGCCCTGGTCAGCGGGCTCGCCCACCGGGTCGCGGTGATGTATGCGGGGCAGGTCGCCGAGACCGGCGACACCCGCGCGCTGCTCACCGACCCCGCCCACCACTACACCCGCGGGCTGCTCGGCTCGGTCACCTCGCTGGAGTCGGGCGCGGCCCGGCTGCACCAGGTGCACGGTGTGGTCCCGGCGCCGCAGTACTTCGGCGCCGGCTGCCGGTTCGCGTCCCGCTGCGAGGCGGCGACGGAACTGTGCCGCACCCAGGCGCCCGGGCTCGGCGGACGGCCTGGCGCGGACGAGGAACCCGGCGGCGAGGCGGGACGGCACGGCTTCGCCTGCCACCACCCGGCCGAACCCGTACTGCTGCAAAGGAGCGGACGATGATCCGGCTCGAAGACGTCCACGTCCGGCACCGGGCCCGGGGCGGCGGCCTGTTCAAGCACGACGCCGTGCACGCGCTCACCGCGGCCGAACTGACCGTGGAGCGCGGTGAGATCGTCGGCCTGGTCGGCGAGTCCGGCTGCGGGAAGTCCACGCTGGCCCGCGTCCTGATCGGACTGCAGCGGCCCACCGAGGGCCGGGTGCTGTTCCGCGGCGAGGACCTGTGGGACATGCCCGCCGCCCGGCGGCGCACCGAGTTCGGGTCGTCGGTCGGGGTGGTCTTCCAGGACGCCTCGACCGCGCTGAACCCGCGCATGCCGGTGGGCCGCATCCTGCGCGACCCGCTGGACGTGCACCGGCGCGGCACGGTCCGCGACCGGGAGCGCCGGGTCGTCGAACTCCTCGACCTGGTCGGGCTGCCCAGCCACACCCTGCACGCGTTGCCCGGCCGGCTCTCCGGCGGGCAGCGCCAGCGCGTGGCCATCGCCAGGGCACTGGCCCTGGGCCCCGAGCTGATTGTCGCCGACGAACCGACCAGCGCCCTGGACGTGTCCGTACGCGCCCAGGTGCTCAACCTGCTGATGGACCTGCGCGCCGAACTCGGCCTCGGCATGGTCTTCATCTCGCACGACATCCAGACCGTCCGGCACCTGTCCGACCGGCTGGCCGTGCTCTACCTCGGCCGCATCGTCGAGGAGGGCCCGGCGGAGCAGGTCTCCAAGAAGCCGGCCCACCCGTACACCGAGTCGCTCTTCTCCGCCACGCCCAGCCTGCTGGAGACCACCGAGCGGATCGTGCTGAACGGTCCCGTCCCCTCAGCCACCCGCCCGCCGAGCGGTTGCCCGTTCCGTACCCGCTGCTGGAAGGCGGACGACGCCTGCGCCGACGTCTTTCCGGCGCCGACCGCGGACGGCTCGCACCGCTGGCACTGCGTACATCCCCAGATCCCCGCACCGGCGGCCACCGCCACGCGGCCCGCTACAAGGAGCAGTTCGTGAAGCCCCGCACCACCCCCTTCTCGGGGGTCATCCCGCCCGTCGTCACCCCGCTCGCCGCTGACGGCACGGTGGACACCGTGTCGTTGGAACGCGTGGTCCGGCACCTCATCGACGGTGGTGTCGACGCGCTGTTCGCGCTGGGCAGCTCGGGCGAGGTCGCCTACCTGACCGACGACCAGCAGGAAATCGTCCTCGACGTGGTGGTCAAGACCGCGGCCGGGCAGGTCCCGGTGCTGGCCGGCGCCATCGAGACCACCACCAACAAGGTGATCGAGCGCGCCAGGAGCGCGACCGCGAAGGGTGTCTCGGCGATCGTCGCGACCGCGCCCTTCTACACCCGCACCCACCCCACCGAGATCGACCGGCACTTCCGGCAGATCGCCGCGGCCTGCGAACTGCCCGTGCTCGCCTACGACATACCGGTGTGCGTGCACAGCAAGCTCTCCCGCGAACTGGTCCGCACCCTCGCGGCCGACGGCGTCCTCGCGGGTGTGAAGGACTCCAGCGGCGACGACGTGTCCTTCCGTCAGCTCGCCCTCGACCTGCGTGACCAGTCCGGCTTCGCGCTGCTCACCGGGCACGAGGTCGTCGTCGACGCGATGCTGCTGGGCGGCGCCGACGGCTCGGTCCCGGGCCTGGGCAACGTCGACCCGCACGGCTACCGGCGGCTGCACGACGCCGCCTCGCGCGGTGACTGGGCCGCCGCCCGGGCCGAACAGGACCGGCTGGCCCGGCTCTTCGAGATCGTCGCCGTGGCCGACCCGGCCTCCGCCTCCGGAACGGCCGCCGGGCTCGGCGCGTTCAAGACCGCGCTCGCCGTCCTCGGGGTGATCTCCGCGAACACCGTCAGCCCGCCGATGCGCCCGCTGACCGCCGAGGAGACCGACCGCATCACCGCCATCCTCGAACAGGCGGGGCTGCGATGACGCTGCTCGCCGGGGTGGACATCGGCGGCACCAAGACGGCCGCCGCCCTGATCACCCCCGAGGGCACGCTGCTGGAACGCACCTCCCTCGCCACCCCCGCCGCCCAGGGCCCCGCCGCCGTCCTCGACGCGGCGGCCCGGGCGGTGGCCCAGCTGGGCCGGCCGGTGGCGGCGGTCGGCGTCGGCAGCGCGGGCGTCATCGACCCGCACACCGGCCGGGTCCGGTCGGCCACCTCCGCACTGCCCGGCTGGGGCGGCACCGACCTGCGCGGGCTGCTCGCCGGCCGGCTCCAGGTCCCCGTCGCGGTGGACAACGACGTCAACGCCCACGCGCTCGGCGAACACTGGCTCGGCCTCGCCGCCGGCCACGCCTGCGTCCTGCTGCTCACCGTCGGCACCGGGGTGGGTGGTTGTCTCCTTGTCGACGGCCGCGTCCACCACGGCGCCGGCGGCGCGGCCGGTGAAGCCGGCCACCTGCCGGTTCCGGCCGCGGCCGGTCTGCCCTGCCCCTGCGGCGGCCACGGCCACGCCGAGGCCGCCGCCTCCGGACCGGCGATGACGGCCGCCTACCGGCAACTCGCCGCCGCACCGGACGCGACCCTTCCGCGGATCAACTCCCTCGCGGAGGAAGGCGATCCGACCGCCCGGACCGTGCTGCGCACCGGCGCCACCGCGCTCGGCGAGGCCATCGGCGGTCTCGTCAACGTCCTCGCCCCCGACCTCGTCATCCTCGGCGGCGGCGTCAGCCGCTCCGGCCCCGTCTGGTGGGACACGCTCCGGGAGACCGTGGCCGCCCACCTGCTACCCGCGGTGGCCGACACCCCGGTGCGCGCGGGCGCGCTCGGCGACGACGCGGCGCTGTACGGTGCCGCGTTCCTCGGGCGGGAGGTGCTGGCATGAGCGGGCACGACCGTCCCGCCCCTGTGCCCGGGAGCGCCGGGAGTGCCGGGAGCGCCGGGAGCGCGGAGGGACCCGGGGGACCCGCAGCCACCGGTGGGGCCGCGGCGACCGCCGGAGCCGGCACCGGGAGCGCCGACCGTACGGGTCCGGCCCGTGCCGGCATCCTGGAACGGCTGCGCGGACGGCTGATCGTCTCCTGCCAGGCGTACCCGGGGGAGCCGCTGCGTGATCCGCTGATCATGCGTCAGATGTCGCTCGCCGTACTGGAAGGCGGTGCGGCCGGCATCCGCGCCCAGGGGCTCGACGACCTGCGCGCCATCCGCGCGGTGACCGACGTCCCGCTGATCGGCCTCTGGAAGGACGGCACTTCAGGGGTCTACATCACCCCGACCGCGCGGCACGCCCGCGAAGTCGCGGCGACCGGGGCGGACATCGTGGCCGTGGACGCGACCTTCCGTCCGCGTCCCGGCGGCGAGACGCTGGAGCAGACCGTCACCGCCGTACACCAGGCCGACCGGCTCCTCATGGCCGATGTCTCCAGCTACGAGGAGGGCATCGAGGCAGCCGCCCTCGGTGCCGATGTGGTCGGCACCACCCTGTCCGGTCACGTCGGCGGAGCTTCCCACCCGCAGGGTCCCGACCTCGACCTCGTCGCCCGGCTTAGCGCGGCGCTCTCCGTCCCGGTGCTGGCCGAGGGTCGTATCCACACTCCCGCGCAGGCCCAAGCCGCCCTGGACGCGGGTGCTTTCGCGGTCGTCGTCGGCACGGCCATCACCCACCCGACCAGCCTCACCCGGTGGTTCGCCGAGGGGATGGGGCAGGCCGGCGGATAGCCCGGTCGACAGCCCGGCGAGCGGTCGGCTCCGCCGGTCCCGCGCCGAGAGGTGCCGCGGGCACTCCGGTCCACCCGGGGTGCCCGCTCACGCACCGCTCAGCTCCAGGAGCTTGACGACCGTGTTCCAGTTGCGCGAGGTCGCGGTCAGACCCAGCCAGCGGTCGGAGAAGCGGGCGGCCAGCTTGGAGTTGCGGATCGAGTCCGGGAAGTGGGCGTAGATCTCCCGCTCACCGGCCCGGAACTCGTCGGGGGCGTAGACGGCCGGGTCCAGGGCCGCCAACTTGTCCCGGGGCGGGGGCCCGGACAAGAAGACGACCACGAACCGCGAGCCGTTCACACCCTCCATCGCGAACGGGTTGGCGTCGACCACGCGTCGCAGGTCCGTCCCCGTCCGGACCAGGCACGCGATGGTCAGCCCCAGCTCGTCGGCGATGCGTTGCTCCAACTCCGCTGCCAGGCGCTGCGGTTCCTCCTCCTTTCCGTGGGTGAAGACGGCGTTGCCGCTTTGCAGGTAGGTGCGCACCGCGGTGCCGCCCATGTCGGTGAGCAGGCCGCGCAGTGTCTCCATGGGGACTCGTGAGTGGCCCCCGACATTGATGCCGCGCAGAAGTGCGACATAGCTGGTGGCGGGCGGGTCCGCGCTGTCTGCGGTGGCCGCGGGGCCCGCGCTCTTCGGTGAACGTGGCGTATTGGTACTGGGTTTCGTCACCTCCGTAAAGGTAGTGGTGGTGGGCCGCGGCGGGCGGGCGCACGCGGGTGCGTAAAGAGGGGTCATGCGTGTGGGGGGGTGCGGCTCGGGCCGGTGGTGATTCGGGCACCGCCGCGATTCGATCCGCTGTAGGTCTGTTTCTCCTGAATCCATGCGGGTTATGCCGGATGTCCCTCTTTCGAGGGACGAAACGTACGCTGGAACGGTTCGGCACGATCGACGGTCATTAACTTCGCGCCCATGAGCAGCAGCCCGCAGCGCCCGATCGTCACCGAACTCCGGCTGTCGGCCTTCAAGTCACATCGCGGCGCCACTTTCCCGCTCGAACCGCTCACACTCCTCGCGGGGGCCAGCGGCACGGGCAAGTCGAGCGTCCTCGAAGGTCTGGCCGTGCTCGGCCGGCTCGCGTCCGGAGCAGATCTGCAGGAGGTGTTCGCGGTGTCCGGCACCGGCCGGTCGTTCGTGCGCGGGGGAGCGGCGGCATGCGTGCCGCAGGGCGCGAGGGCCGATGCGCAGGGGCGGCGCGGCTTCCGGATCGGCTGCACCACCAGTGGGCCGCTCGGCCCGGTCCGCCTCGACCTGGCCGTCCAGGTCGAACCCACCCTGCGGATCGTCGGTGAACGGCTCACCGGCTCGGGCGAGACCCTTCTGACCACCGCTCTGCGTGACCCGACCCGGCCGACCGTGCAGGCCGCCTGGCACACCGCCGGCGCCGTCGCGGTCACCCGCGCGCCCCTTCCCGACGACCGGCTGGCCACGTCGTTGCTGCCGCTGCGGGTCTCCGGGCATACGGAGGGGCAGCGGCTGGTGCTGTCCGCGGCCGAGCAGCTCGTGGTCGCGCTGCGCGGGGTCTTCCCGATCGCGCCGCGGCCGGAGTTGATGCGCGGCCCCGTCCGGGTCGGCGACGGGCGGCTGCGCGGTTCGTGCGACAACCTGTCCGCGGTGCTGGCCAGGACCGAGCACGAGTGCAGCATCCGGCACGGGATGCTGGTCGGCGCGGTACGCGACGTGTGCAGCGGGCCGGTGCGCGGCCTGACCGCGCTGCCCGCGCTGATGGCGGGCGACGGACGGGAGCCGCTGGTCGAGGCGGTGATCGCCGCGGTCGACCGCGGCGCGCTCGGTATGGTCCCGGTCGACCGGCTCGGCGACGGGGAACTGCGTTTTCTGGCGATGGCGTTGGTGCTGCTGACCGGACCCGGGGTGCTGGACGTCGACACCAGTACCGAGCATCTGCCGGCCGGGCAGGTGCTGACCGTGGTGGCCGACGGGCTCGACGTCGGTGTCGACCGGCGGCAGGCCCGGGAACTGCTCCGGCTGGCGGGGATCGCCGCCGCGCGGGGCCACATCAGGTTGCTGTGCACCGTGCAGGACCCGGCGTACGCGGAGGGGATCGACACGGCGGGCGGGGTCGCGCTCACGGTGCTCGGGGCGGGGTCGAAGGTGACGAAGTTGATGAAGAAGAAGGGGAGGGCGGGGGAGGGCGCGGAGCAGAGCGGCGGGGAGAGCGCGGGCGCTGGGGGCGGGGCGGGGTCCGAGGGAGTGGGGGACTCTGCGGGTACGTCAGGTTCCGAGGGCGTGGGGGGCTCTGCGGGTGCGTCAGGCTCCGAGGCTGGGGGAGACGTGGCGGATGCGGCGGAAGTTGGGGGCGTGGCGGACGTGGCCGAGGCGGCGGACGTGGCCGAGGCGGCGGACGTGGCCGAGGCGGCGGACGTGGCGGACCTGACGGGAGCCGCCGGTGTCGGGGACGTGGTGAGCTCTGCTGGTGCGACGGGTTCGGTGGATGCGGAACTCTCAGACGATGGGGTGTCCGCGGCTGGCGCGACCGGCTCGGTTGATGAAGACGGTGTGGCCGGTGCGGTGGATGACGTCGGCGGTGCGGGCGCCGGGAGGGGAGCGGGCGATGCCGAGGACCCGGACCCGGGTGATGAGTCGGCGGTAGGCGGGGCGGAGAGGCCGTGCGCGTCCGGACCGGGTGGAGTCGAACGGCGGGACACGGGCGGGTTCGCGGGGGAGGGAGACGGTGCCTTCGACAGCGCGTCGGCGAGGGCTGAGTCGACGACGGGGCATGCGGTGGCGCGGGACATCTGGGCTGAGGCCGTCGATGACGAGCGAGGACCGGCCCAACCCGCTCCGAGCGGTGCGGTTTCCCCGGATGTCCCCGTGGCGCCGTCGGCGTCCGGAGCCTCTCGTTACGGTGAAGCGCCGTTCGACCAGGCGGGATACGACGACTTCGGGTACGGCGGTCTGGCGTACGACGACTCCGAATTCGACGACTCCGAGTATGAGGCCCCCGACTACCGCGGCTTCGATCGAGCCGACTACGTCTACACCGAATCCGTCGACGACGTGCCCGGGCACGCGGAACCAGCGTGGTTCGATGCCGCGTTCGCGCAGCCGGTGCCGCCCGAGCCCGCACCGGCGGGGCCGCCTGTACAAGCAGGTCCACCTCTACCGACAGGTCCACCCGTACAGTCGGGCCCGCCCTCGGCGGCCGCCGTGCCCGTACCGGCGCCCCGCACCGGCCCCACGCGCTCGCCCGTGCCCCGCACCGGCCCCACACCCGTCCCCGCGCCCACGCCACAAGCGGGCTCCGTGCCGCCCGCCCGTAACGAAACCGGAGCTGCCGGCTCCCACCCCCCTTGTACATGCGCGCACGGTGAACCGCTCCCCGCCGCGGCCGAGGGCGAAGATGAGGTAGACCAGTCCGAGTGACGGACACACACGATCTCGCCGAACTGCAGCAACGCCTCGTGGACTTCGCGGCCGCGCGCCGCTGGGAGCCCTTCCACACCCCGAAGAACCTCGCCGCCGCGCTGAGCGTCGAAGCCTCGGAACTTCTGGAGATCTTCCAGTGGTTGACTCCCGAGCAGTCGGTGGCGGTGATGGGCGGGGACGATGACGCGGACCGGGTACGGGACGAGGTGGCGGACGTACTGGCGTATCTGCTGCAGTTCTGCGCCGTGCTCGACATCGACGTGCTGGCCGCGCTCGCCGCGAAGATCGACCGCAACGAACTGCGGTTTCCCGTGCCCGGACCGGCCGAGGACGGGGTTTCCGGGCACGACCATCCCTCGAAAGAGTGATCGAGTTATCCACAATCGGAGAGTTATCCACAGCTTCGAATCCGCCCCTCGCCGACCGCTTGCGCCGTGTCACTCTGGGTGACATGAGGACGGCGGCACCGAGTCGCCGCGCTGACGCGGAGGGTGCAGAAGATGGATGCGGCACGGCTTGTAGCGGAGGCGGAACGGGCGATGGGCCGCGATCCGCAGCCGGACGACGTCATCGCCGAGGCATGGCAGGCGTATGAGCTGACGGAGGCGATCGGACGGCTGCTGGCGGAGGTGTGGGGGCGAGAGGCGGAGGGTGGCCGACCCGGCGAGCGTGGGGCGGCGCGCGATCCGGGGCGTACGGTGTCGCGGGCCGGGCCCGCGCCGGTGGTCTCGGCCACGCGGGTCGGCCCGCCCCGGGCCGCCCGGTTGAGCACGGTCCGTGAGCCCGCGGGCACACTGCGGGCGCTGCGGGCTCTCCTCGGTGAGATCGGGCTCGCCCTGGTCGAGCTCATCTCCTCCGCCTGCGACGAGAAGACCTACTGGGAGTGCGTCGAAGCGCTGGACGCTGTGGACGAGGCCAAGGACCGAGCGCAAGTGCTGGCGCGCGCCGATTCGGGGTGACGCGGTCGGCCCCGCACCTGATGCAGGATGGAGGAATGGATCTACGTATCTTCACCGAGCCCCAGCAAGGGGCGAGCTACGACACGCTGCTGGCCGTCGCCAAGGCCACCGAGGACCTGGGCTTCGACGCCTTCTTCCGCTCCGACCACTACCTGACGATGGGCGGGGACGGTCTGCCCGGACCCACGGACGCGTGGATCACACTGGCCGGCCTCGCGCGGGAGACCAGCCGGATCAAGCTCGGCACGCTGATGACCGCGGGCACCTTCCGGCTGCCTGGTGTGCTGGCCATCCAGGTGGCGCAGGTCGACCAGATGTCGGGCGGCCGCGTCGAGTTCGGGCTCGGCGCGGGGTGGTTCGAGGCGGAGCACACCGCGTACGGAATCCCCTTCCCGAAGGAGAAGTTCGGGCGGCTGGAGGAGCAGCTGGCCGTCATCACCGGACTGTGGGGGACACCTGCGGGGCAGACCTTCGACTTCGACGGCAAGTTCTACCAGCTCAAGGACTCGCCGGCGTTGGCCAAGCCCGCGCAGCCGTCGCTTCCGGTGATCATCGGCGGGATGGGTGTCAAGCGCACGCCGGAGCTGGCGGCGCGCTATGCGGCGGAGTTCAACGTGCCGTTCGCGTCGGTCGAGGACAGCGGCAAGCAGTTCGAGCGGGTGCGGGAGGCGGCGCGGTCGGCCGGTCGGGCGGCGGACGACATCGTCCTGTCCAACGCTCTGGTCGTCGCGGTCGGCAAGGACGACGCCGAGGTGAGCCGGCGGGCGGCGGCGATCGGCCGGGAGGTGGACGATCTGAAGGCCAACGGGCTGGCCGGATCGCCTGCCGAGGTCGTCGACAAGATCGGGCGGTACGCCGAGACGGGCGCCACGCGGTTCTACCTCCAGGTTCTCGACCTGAAGGATCTGGACCACCTGGAGCTGATCTCCGCGCAGGTCCAGTCGCAGGTCGGGTGACGGCGCGGTGACGCCGCCCGTGCCCGCGGCGGAGCCTGGCCCCGCCCGCGGGCCGGGCGGACCGGCCGCCGGAGAAGAGCGCACCGCAGAAGCAACGCAGAAGGAAGGTGAGGCGATCGGAGAAAGGCCGGTCGTGCCGGACGAAGGGGCGCTGGTACTGGACGGCGGGTTGTCCAACCAGCTTGCGGACCAGGGCTGCGACCTGGCGGACCCGCTGTGGACGGCACGGCTCCTGGCGGACGAGCCCGAGCAGATCCTCGCGGCCCACACCGCATACCTGGAAGCGGGCGCCCAGGTGCTCACCACGGCCAGCTATCAGGCGACGTACGAAGGGTTCGCGCAGCGCGGTGTCGGCCGCGCGGAGGCGGCACGACTCCTGCGCCGCAGCGTCGAGTTGGCCCGGCGGGCGGCAGCGGGCCGGCCCGGGGTGCGGGTGGCGGCGTCGGTCGGACCGTACGGCGCGATGCTGGCGGACGGGAGCGAGTACCGCGGGCGGTACGGGCTGAGCGTGCGGGAGTTGGAGAGGTTCCATCGACCGCGGATGGAGGCGCTGGCGGCGGCGGGGCCGGATGTCCTCGCGTTGGAGACGGTGCCGGATGTCGACGAAGGGGAGGCGATGCTGAGGGCGGCCGAGGGCGCCGGGGTGCCGGTGTGGCTGTCGTACACGATCGAGGGCGGCCGGACACGGGCCGGGCAGCGGTTGGAGGATGCCTTCGCGCTGGTGGCGGGCCGGGACGAGGTGGTCGCGGTGGGCGTCAACTGCTGCGCCCCGGGCGAGGTGACGGATGCGGTGCGGTTGGCCGCGGAAGTCTCGGGCAAGCCGGTGGTGGCCTATCCCAACAGCGGAGAGCAGTGGGACGCCGAAGGGCGGCGCTGGGTGGGGGGGTCGGTGTTCGATCCGGGGCTGGTGACCGGGTGGCGGCAGGCGGGCGCGCGGTTGGTCGGCGGCTGCTGCCGGGTGGGCCCGGCCGGGATCGCCGGTGTCGCGGCGGAGTTGCGGGGCGGCTGAGCCGGCGGGCTGCTTCGGCGGGCGGCGGTGCAGGAAGCGGCCAGGCGGTCCCGGGGCAGGCGGTCCCGGGCAGGCCGTCCCGGGATGGGCGGTCGGGGCAGCAGAGCGCGGGCGGTCGGTAATCCGGTGTCGGCCGGGAGCCCGGCCGTCGATACTCGGATACGTGTTCATGACGATCACTGCCACCGGCAGCACCGAAGTTCCGGCCACTGACCTGGGGTTCTTGCTTCACAAGCATCCGGACAAGGCACAGGCGTTCTCGACGGCGTACGGCGAGGCGCATGTGTTCTACCCCGAGGCGACCGCTGAGTCGACCACCGCTGCGTTGCTGCTGGAGGTGGATTCGCCCGCGCTGGTGCGGCGCGGGAAGGGCCGAGGTCGTGGTGGCGCGCCCGATGCCGCGCTCGCCCAGTATGTGAACGACCGGCCGTATGCCGCGTCGTCGTTGCTGGCGGTGGCGTTGCGGACGGTGTTCTCGAGCGCGCTGCGCGGGGAGTGCCGGACACATCCGGAGCGGGCGGCGGCGCCGATGCCGCTGCGGGTCGAGGTGCCCGTGCTGCCCGCGCGGGGTGGGCCGGAACTGGTGGCGAAGCTGTTCGAGCCGCTGGGATGGCGAGTGGCGGCCGAGCCGATCCCGCTGGACGCGAGGTTCCCGGAGTGGGGCGAGTCGCGGTATGTGGCACTGACGTTGGAAGGGGAGTTGCGGCTGGCCGACGCGTTGCGGCACCTGTATGTGCTGCTGCCGGTGCTGGATGACGCCAAGCACTACTGGGTGTCGGCGGACGAGGTGGACAAGCTGCTGAGGTTCGGCGAGGGGTGGCTGCCGCGGCACCCGGAGCAGAAGTTGATCACCAGCCGCTACCTCTCCCGGCGCTGGTCGCTGACGCGGCAGGCGATGGAGCGGCTGGAGCTGGTGCGGCTGGCCGACGCCGATGACATCGAGGTGGAGGAGATCGACAACGCGGTGGAGCCGGAGGTGCCCGAGGAGGTGGCGGAGCGGCCGGCGCCGCTGGCGGTGCAGCGCAGGGAGGCGATCCTCGCCGAGCTGCGTGGGGCGGGCGCGGCGCGGGTGCTGGACCTGGGCTGCGGGCAGGGGCAGTTGGTGGCGGCGCTGCTGAAGGAGGTGCGGTTCACCGAGATCGTGGGTGTGGACGTGTCGGTGCGGGCGCTGGACATCGCGGCGCGCCGGTTGCGGCTGGACCGGATGGGGGAGCGGCAGGCCGGGCGGGTCGCGCTGCTCCAGGGATCGCTGGCGTACACCGACGCGCGGCTGAAGGGATACGACGCGGCGGTGCTCAGCGAGGTGGTCGAGCACCTGGACCTGCCGCGGCTGCCGGCGCTGGAGTACGCCGTGTTCGGGGCGGCTCGGCCGCGGACGGTGGTCGTGACGACACCGAACGTCGAGTACAACGTGCGGTGGGAGTCGCTGCCGGCCGGGCATGTGCGGCACGCGGACCACCGGTTCGAGTGGACGCGGGCGCAGTTCGGCGCCTGGGCGGACGGGGTGGCGGAGCAGTACGGCTACCAGGTGCGGTTCGTGCCGGTCGGGCCGGACGACCCCGAGGTGGGGGCGCCCACGCAGATGGCCGTCTTCGCTCTCGCCGGGGGCCCCGACGCGGATCACGGCGCCGGGACCGGTGAAGACCGTAGGCAGGGCCGCGAGCAGGACCGTAAGCGGGACCAGGACAACAAGGACGAGAAGGAGGCCGTCGCATGACCGAGCACTGTAGGAACCCGGACACCCCGGACACTCCGGACACCCCGGACGCCCCGCAGATCGAGGAAACACCGGCTTCCGCGGCCGCGCCGGACGCGGTGAAGCCGCCGCGCGAGCTGGCCGTCACCGACCTTTCGCTGGTCGTGCTGATCGGGGCCACCGGTTCGGGCAAGTCCACGTTCGCCGCGCGGCACTTCAAGCCGACCGAGGTGATCTCGTCGGACTTCTGCCGCGGCCTGGTCGGCGACGACGAGAACGACCAGAGCGTGACGCGCGACGCGTTCGACGTGCTGCACTACATCGCGGGCAAGCGGCTCGCGGCGGGGCGCCGCACCGTGATCGACGCGACCAGCGTGCAGATCGAGGCGCGCCGCCAGTTGATCGCGCTGGCCCGCGAGCATGACGTGCTGCCGATCGCGATCGTGCTGGACGTCCCGGAGCGGGTGTGCGCCGATCGCAACGCGACCCGCCCGGACCGCGCCGGGATGCCCCGCCACGTCGTCCAGCGCCACACGCGCGAGCTGCGCCGCTCGCTGCGCGGCCTGGAGCGCGAGGGTTTCCGCAAGGTCCACATCCTGCGCGGCACCGAGGAGGTGGACACCGCGCGGGTGGTCACCGAGCGCCGGTACAACGACCTGACCCACCTCACCGGCCCCTTCGACATCATCGGCGACGTGCACGGATGCAGCTCGGAGCTGGAGACGCTGCTGGCGAAACTCGGTTACCGCGACGGCACCCACCCCGAGGGCCGCACCGCCGTGTTCGTCGGCGACCTGGTCGACCGGGGTCCGGACAGCCCTGGCGTGCTGCGCCGCGTGATGGGCATGGTCGAGGCGGGCACCGCCCTGTGCGTGCCGGGCAACCACGAGAACAAGCTCGGCCGCTACCTCAAGGGCCGCAACGTGCAGCACACCCACGGCCTCGCCGAGACCATCGAGCAGTTCGAGCGGGAGGACGAGCGCGACCCCGGGTTCCGCGCGAAGGTGAAGACCTTCGTCGAGGGCCTGGTCAGCCACTACGTGCTGGACGGGGGCAAGTTGGTGGTCTGCCACGCCGGGCTGCCCGAGAAGTACCACGGCCGCACCTCCGGCCGGGTCCGCTCGCACGCCCTGTACGGCGACACCACCGGCGAGACCGACGAGTTCGGCCTGCCCGTGCGCTACCCGTGGGCCGAGGACTACCGCGGCCGCGCCGCCGTCGTCTACGGCCACACCCCCGTGCCGACCACGTCGTGGATCAACAACACCCTGTGCCTCGACACCGGCGCCGTCTTCGGCGGCCGGATGACCGCGCTGCGCTGGCCGGAGCGGGAGATCGTCGACGTGCCGGCCGAGCAGGTCTGGTACGAGCCGGTGAAGCCGCTGGCCACGCCCGCGCCCGTCGCGAAGGACGGCCGTCCGCTCGACCTCGCCGACGTCGCCGGCCGCCGTACCGTCGAGACCTCCCGGATGGGCCGGCTCGCCGTCCGGGAGGAGAACGCGGCCGCGGCCCTCGAGGTGATGAGCCGCTTCGCGGTCGACCCGCGCCTGCTCGGCTATCTGCCGCCGACCATGTCGCCGTGCGCCACGTCCACCCAGGAGGGGTACCTGGAGCACCCGGCCGAGGCGTTCGCCTCCTACCGGGACGACGGCGTCGCACAGGTCGTCTGCGAGGAGAAGCACATGGGCTCGCGCGCGGTCGCCCTGGTCTGCCGCGACGAGGCCACCGCCAGGGACCGCTTCGGCGTCACCGCCCCCGGGGTCACCGGCGCCGTGCACACCCGCACCGGCCGGCCCTTCTTCGACGACCCGGCCGTCACCGAGGAGGTGCTGGCCCGGCTGCGCGCGGCCGTCACCACCGCCGGCCTGTGGGAGGAGCTGGGCACCGACTGGCTGCTGCTCGACGCCGAGTTGCTGCCGTGGTCGCTGAAGGCGTCCGGTCTGCTGCGCAAGCAGTACGCCGCGGTGGGCGCCGCGTCCGGCGCCGCCTTCCCCGCCGCCCTCGCCGCGCTGGAGGCGGCGGCCAAGCGTGGCACCGACGTCTCCACGCTGCTGTCCCGGCAGGGTGAGCGGGCCGCCGACGCGGCCGCGTTCACCGAGGCGTACCGCCGCTACTGCTGGAGCACCGACGGGCTCGACGGGGTGCGGCTGGCACCGTTCCAGCTGCTCGCCGTCCAGGACCGCAGCCTCGCGGACGTGCCGCACGACCGGCAGCTCGCCCTCATCGACCGCCTGGTCGAGGCCGACACCAGCGGCCTGCTCCAGCCCACCCGCAGTTTGCACGTCGACACCGGCGACGAGCAGTCGGTGGCCGCCGGGGTGCGCTGGTGGCTGGAGATGACCGAGGAGGGCGGCGAGGGCATGGTGGTCAAGCCGCTGGCCGCGCTGGTACGCACCGAGTCCGGCCGACTGGTGCAGCCCGGGGTGAAGTGCCGTGGTCGGGAGTACCTGCGGATCATTTACGGTCCGGAGTACACCCGCCCCGAGCACCTGGCCCGGCTGCGCGGCCGTACGCTCGGCCACAAGCGGTCCCTCGCCCTGCGCGAGTACGCCCTCGGCCTGGAGGCGCTGGACCGGCTCGCCACCGGTGAGCCGCTGTGGCGGGTGCACGAAGCGGTCTTCGCGGTGCTCGCGCTGGAGTCCGAGCCGGTCGACCCGCGGCTGTGAACCCGGGGCGGTGAACCCGCGGCGGTGAACCCGTCCGCCCCCCGTCGGGCCGTACGCGTACGGTGCCGTGCCGCACACCGCGGTACGGCACCGCCCGTCGTACGGCACCGCCCGTGCCCGTAGCCACCCGCACCCACCACCCCCCCCGCACCCACCACGCCCCGGCCCCGGCACACCACCGACCCGGCACAACGGGCGCGCTGCCGTGTTGAGCCGTCCCCGACGTGGGAAGCTCTTCTTCCATGGCTTCCATGGCGGACAACGGCTTCCACGTCGACTCCGAGACCGGGCGGCTGCGCCGCGTCATCCTGCACCGCCCCGATCTCGAACTGAAGCGTCTGACCCCGACCAACAAGGACGCGCTGCTCTTCGACGACCTGCTGTGGGTCCGACGGGCCAGGGCCGAGCACGACGGGTTCGCCGACGTGCTGCGCGACCGCGGCGTGCAGGTCCACCTCTTCGGCGACCTGCTGTGCGAATCGCTTGAGGTGCCGGCGGCGAAGCGGCTCGTCCTGGACCGGGTCTTCGACGAGAAGGAGTACGGCCCGCTGGCCACCGGGCACCTGCGAGCGGCGTTCGACGAGTTGCCGGCCCCGGACCTGACCGAGGCGCTGGTCGGGGGCATGACGAAACGGGAGTTCCTGGAGCGGTTCGCCGAGCCGGTCTCGGTCCGGTTCCACGCCATGGACCTGGACGACTTCCTGCTCAACCCGCTGCCCAACCACCTGTTCACCCGCGACACCTCCGCCTGGGTCTACGACGGGGTGAGCATCAACGCGATGCGCTGGCCGGCCCGGCAGCGCGAGACCGTGCACTTCGAGGCGATCTACCGGCACCACCCGCTCTTCGCCGACGGCGGCTTCCACGTCTGGTCCGAGGGCCAGAACGCGTACCCGTCGACGATCGAGGGCGGCGACGTGCTGGTGATCGGCCGCGGCGCGGTACTGATCGGGATGAGCGAGCGCACCACCCCGCAGGCCGTCGAGATGCTGGCGCGCGGGCTGTTCGAGGCCGGTTCGGCCCGCACCATCGTGGCGCTGGACATGCCGAAGGGGCGGGCGTTCATGCACCTGGACACGGTGATGACCATGGTCGACGGCGACACCTTCACCCAGTACGCGGGCCTGGGGATGCTCCGGTCGTACACCATCGAGCCGGGCGCGGAGGAGGGCGAGCTGAAGGTCACCGACCACGCGCCCGAGCACATGCACCGGGCGATCGCCGCCGCCCTCGGCCTCGACGCGATCACCGTGCTCACCGCCACCCAGGACGTGCACGCCGCCGAACGCGAGCAGTGGGACGACGGCTGCAACGTCCTGGCGGTGGAACCGGGCGTCGTGGTGGCCTACGAGCGGAACGCGACCACCAACACGTTCCTGCGCAAGCGCGGCATCGAGGTGATCGAGATCCCCGGCAGCGAACTGGGCCGGGGCAGGGGAGGGCCGCGCTGCATGACCTGCCCGATCGAGCGCGACGCGGTGTGACCGGCGGCTTACCTCAGGGGGCTGTATAAGAATGCCGATCATCGTATAGGGTTCCAGTATTCGATGACGCCGCACGCTAGGAGTTCCGCATGGCCGTCGACCTCAAGGGCCGGCACTTCCTCAAGGAGCTGGACTTCACTCCGGAGGAGTTCCGCCACCTCGTGGAGCTGGCCGCGGAGCTGAAGGCGGCCAAGAAGGCGGGCGCCGAGGTGCAGCGGCTGCGCGGGCGGAACATCGCGCTGGTCTTCGAGAAGACGTCCACCCGGACCCGCAGCGCCTTCGAGGTCGCCGCCGCCGACCAGGGCGCCGGCACCACCTACCTCGACCCGTCCGGCTCGCAGATCGGCCACAAGGAGTCGATCAAGGACACCGCCCGGGTGCTGGGCCGGATGTTCGACGGCATCCAGTACCGCGGGCACGCCCAGACCGCCATCGAGGAACTGGCCGCGCACGCCGGAGTACCGGTGTGGAACGGCCTCACCGACGAGTGGCACCCCACCCAGATGCTCGCCGACGTCCTCACCATGACCGAGCACAACCCCAAGCCGCTGTCCGAGATCTCCTACGCCTACCTCGGCGACGCCCGCTACAACATGGGCAACTCGCTGCTGGTCACCGGCGCGCTGCTCGGCATGGACGTACGGATCGCCGCGCCCGAGGCGATGTGGCCGCAGGCCGACGTGGTCGCGCAGGCCCGCGGGTTGGCGGCGCGGACCGGGGCGCGGATCACCCTCACCGAGAGCGTCGAGGAGGGCGTCCGGGGCGTCGACCACGTGCACACCGACGTGTGGGTGTCGATGGGCGAGCCCAAGGAGGTCTGGGACGAGCGCATCCGGCTGCTCTCCCCGTACGCCGTCACCGCCGACGTGATGCGGGCCACCGGCAATCCGCAGGCCACCTTCCTGCACTGCCTGCCCGCGCTCCACGACCTCGGCACCACCGTCGGCCGTGAGATCCACGAGCGGCACGGCCTGGACTACCTCGAAGTCTCCGACGAGGTCTTCGAGTCCGAGCGGTCCGTCGTCTTCGACCAGGCCGAGAACCGCATGCACACCATCAAGGCGATCCTGGTCGCCACCCTCGCCTGAGCCCGGCGCCTGCGGGCGCCCGGCCGAACTCGGCTAGGGTACGGACGAGTTCCGGTCCCCGTGACCGGAAGCACGCCGGCCGGCAGGGGGAGGCATGGAGAACGGCGAGAGCGCGCCGACCAGCACCGCGGACAGCGGGAGCGGGCCGGGAGAGGCGCGGTCCGTGCTGACAGCGGTCGTGGTGCACGCCGAGGGCGCGGTGTGCACGCGCCGAGCCTCGGTCGTCCTGCCTACGGCCGTGACCGCGGCTGGGCCGGCGTCCACGGCCGCACCCGAGTCCGTGCCCGGTAGCGACGGTACGGTCCGGGTCCGGATCGGCGGCCTGCCACCGACCTTGAGCGCGGGCTCGCTGCGCGGGAGCGTGGTGTCGGGGCCGCCCGGGCTGCGGGTGGCGGACATCCGCGTCGATGTCGCGGCCACGCTGCGGCGCGGCGAGGAGGCCCCCGGCCTGCGGCTGGACCTGGAGGACGCCGAGGACCGCCTGGCGAGGCTGCGGGACCGGCGCGAGCGGCTGGCGGGCGAGATCGAGGAGGTCGCCGGGTTCCGGGCCGAACCGCCCCAGACCCGGCGCGGCGACCCGCCCCGCTGGGCGCCCGTGGAGTCCATCCTCGCGCTGGCCGGGTTCGTCGACGCGCGGCTGGCCGTGCTGCACACCCGACTGCGCGCCACCGAGGACGAGTTGGAGCAGGCCGAACACGACGCCGACGTCCTCAGGCACCGGCTGAACGAGTCGTCCGGCGCGCTGCTCGCCGACCGGGTGGAGCCGTCCGTGTACGCGGTGGTGACCCTGGTGTCCGACGGCGCGGGCCCGGCCGACGGCACCGTCTTCGTGGACGGTACCGACTCCTCCGACGGTACCGACTCCTCCGATGACGGTACCGGCTCCTCCGACGGCGCCGACCCCTCCGATGACGGTACCGGCTCCTCCGACGGCGCCGACCCCTCCGATGACGCCGCCGACTCCTCCGACGGTACCGGCCCCTCCGATGACGCCGCCGACTCCTCCGCGGCAGCCGAGGTGGAACTGGAGTACCACGTACCCGGCGCCACCTGGGCCCCCGTCTACCAACTGCGCCTGGACGGCGACAGCGGCGCCGGCACCCTGGTGCTGCGCGCCTGCGTCGCCCAGCGGACCGGCGAGGACTGGACCGGCGTACGGCTCGGCCTGTCCACCGCCGACCTGCTGCGCCGCGCCGACCTGCCGGAGCTGCGCAGCCTGCGGATCGGCCGCAGCCAGCAGGAGCCCGCCGGCCCTGGCTGGCGCGAACCCCCGCCCGGCCTCGACGAGTTGTTCACCGGCTACGACACCGCGAAGGCCGCCGAGGACGCGCGCCACCCGCAACTGCCGGCGGCGGGTCACGCATTGGCCTCCGCCCCCGTCGTGCCGCCCGCGCCGGGAGGCGCCCTGACCCTGTCCCCGTCCTTCGGGCCGCTGGGCGAGGGCCACGGCGCGGCGCAGGAGGAGGCCGACTTCGGCTACGGAGGCGCGGCCGAGGTCACCCGCTCGTTCTCCGGGTCCGCGCCGCCCGCGCCGGCGCCCCCGTCCGCACAGCCCCGGCACCGCGCCGCCGCCCGCCGGCCCAAGGTCTCCGCGGACATGGGACCCGCCCCCGGGGCCCCGCCGCTGCCGACCGCACCGCTGCCGGCCCTGGCCCCGCAGCCCGCGCCGCCTGCCCACCTCGCCCCCGCCGCCGAACTCCTCGACTACGCAAGCCTGGTGATGGCCGGCCCGCAGGCGTCCGAGGGCCGCGGCACGTTGCGCACCGCCGGTGAGGGCACGGACGCGGTCGTCACGGAGTACCGCCGCCGGGCCGCGGCCGTGGCGCGCCTGGCCCGCCCCGCGCACGCGGTGGACGTCCGGCTGTCGGCCGGCTCGTTCGACTACCGCTTCGACACCGCGGCACCGGTCGACGTCGAGGCGGACGGCCAGTGGCACACGGTGCCGGTGAGTGAGATCCCGGTCCGCACCGAGTTCGAGTACGTCTGCGTCCCGGCGCAGGACACCGCCGTGTTCGGCACGGTCCTGGTCACGAACACCTCCGCGCACCCGCTGCTCGCCGGCCCCGCCGACGTCATGGTCGACGGCGACTTCGTGCGCACCGCGGCCCTGCCGACCCTCGCCCCGGGGCAGCGGCAGGCGGTCGGCCTCGGGGTGGCCGAAAGCGTCCAGGTGGCGCGGCGGGCCCACATGCGCGAGTCGACCGCCGGGCTGCGCGGCGGCACCACCGTGCTCGACCACACCGTGGAGGTGGAGGTCGCCAACCGGCTGCCGTACCCGGCGCTCGTGGAGGTGCGCGAGCGCATACCGACCTCGGCCGACAAGGACGTCCGCATCGAGGAGCGTCGGGCCGAGCCGCGCTGGACCGACCCCGGTGCGCCACTGGACGGCCAGGAGGGGACCTACGTCGCCGGGGCCCGGGTGTGGCGGGTCACGCTGGAGCCGGGGCGGACCGCGACCCTCACCGGAGGGTTCGAGATCCGGCTGCCGGTGGGGAAGTCGGTCGTCGGCGGAAACCGGAGGAACTGAACCATGTCTGCCGCCCAGCACCCTTCGCCCGCCCAGCACCCTTCGCCCGCCCAGGACCCTTTCCCCGCAACGGACTTCCCGTCCATCCGGAACTCCTCGTTCGCCCGGGAGACCCCGGCCGCCCCGGACTCCGCTCCTGCCGGCGCCGGTGCGGACGCCGCCGCTCAGCGGGACCTGCTCCACCTGCCCATCACCGCGGTGACCTGCCTGGAGGACCGCGCCCAGGTCGAACGCACCGGCACCGTGCCGCTCGTCGCCGGTGTGCAGCGGCTGCGGGTCGGCCCGGTCACGCCGCTCGCCGTCGACCGCTCGCTGCGCGCGGACCTCTCCGCCCGCCCGGCGGACGGCGAACACGCCCCCGCCGCCCGCGTCGTGGACGCTCGCGTGGTCCGCGCGTACACGCCCGCTCCGCCCGGCGAACCCGGCCTCGACGCCTCGCAGTTGCGCCGCGACGTACACGAACTGGAACGGGAGCTGTACGACGCGCGGCAGCTGAAGCAGCGTCAGGAGAACGCGCTCGCCGTGATCGACCAGGCCAGGACCGATCTGCACCGTGACATCGTGCAGGGTGCGGGCGCGGGCTCCGCCGATCCGGAGCGCTGGGCCGACCGGCTGGACCGGGTGGACCAGGAGGCCGAGACCCGCATCGGCGAACTGCACCGGCTGCGCCGCCGGTTGCACGACATCGGCGAGGAACTGGGCGAGGCCCGGGCGGCGTTGGCGGCCACCGAAAGCGAACCGCAGGTGCTGACCGCGCACGTCGAACTCGTCGTGGAGGCGGAGGGCGCTGGCCCGGCGGAGGTCCGTGTCACGCATCTCGTCCCGTGCGCGCTGTGGCGGCCCGCCTACCGGGCGACGCTCGGCGCGGACCGGGACTCCGTGCGGCTGGAGACCGACGCGTTCGTGTGGCAGGCCACCGGCGAGGACTGGCACGGCGTCGCGCTGTCGCTGTCCACCGCGCGGCCCACCCTCGCCGCGAACCCGCCGGCCCTCACCGAGGACGTGCTCACGCTGCGTGAGCGCTCGGCGGAGGAGCGGCGCACCGTGGAGGTGAACCTCCGGGAGGAGGAGATCCGTACGGTCGGCGACGACTCGGCCGGCGACGCGGGCGCACCCGGGACCGGTGCCGCGGGCGGGGGCGGAGCCGGGGCCGCACGTCTGCCGGGGCTCGACGACGGCGGCGCGGTACGTACGCTGGCCGCCCCGCACCCGGTCGACGTCCCCTCCGACGGGCGGCCGCACCGCGTGCACCTGTCCTCCTTCACCGCGCCCTGCCGCGCGGAGCGCACTTGCGCCCCCGAGCTGTCGCCGCTGCTGGTGACGACCGCGCACTTCACCAACGCGGCCGGCCATGTGCTGCTGGCCGGACCGGTGGACCTGGTACGGGGCAGCGGCTTCGTCGGCCGCGGCGAGCTGGCGTTCACCGGCGTCGGCGCCCAGGTCCGGCTGGCGTTCGGCAGCGAGGACACCTTCCGGGTGGTCCGTCAGGTCGAGGAGACCCGCGACACCGCGGGGCTGGCCGCCATCAACCAGCGCACGGTGATCACCCGTCAGGTCCGGCTGTTCGTGTCCCGGCTCGACGCACCGTACGGCGGCGGCGCGCAGGAACTGGTGATCCGCGAGCGTGTCCCGGTCTCGGAGGTCTCGGCGGTCGAGGTACGGGTGCGGGCCGAGTCCTCGTCACCCGCCCCCGACGAGCCCGACGACGAGGGCATCGTCCGCTACGCACTGGCCCTCGGCCCGGGCGAACGGCGCGAGATCACCCTCGTCTACGAGCTCACGGCGTCGAGTTCGGTGACGGGTCTGTAGCGGCCGGCCCGCCGCCGAACCGCCCGGACCCCTTCCCTGCGGCTCCGCCCGCACCCCTTCCGTGCCGTTCCGCACGCACCCGCTCGTCCGTACCCGGTACCCGGTACCCGTACCGTTCCGCACGCACCCGCTCGTCCGTACCCGGTACCCGGTACCCGTCGCCCGTGCCCGCTCGCCGTGCCGAACCGCCCGTACGCGTTCCGCTCGCCCCGATCCCGCCGCACGCCGTCGAGTTGACGTTCAGCGACATGAACTCCATTCCTATACAGGGTCATTGACGGCCCGCCCCGCCCGTGCTATCCAAGTGAACGTCCAAAAGACTAGACCTAGTTCACGTAACTGAACAACGAGCACGGAAGGTTCCCCCCACATGAGAATCCGCTCCAAGCTCCTCGTCGCGGCGACCGCCATGGGCGTCGCCGCGACCCTCGGGCTCCTCGGCACCACCAGCGCGAGCGCCGCGTCCCCCACCAAGGCGCCCGGCGGCAACTTCAACCTGTCGGTCTGGGAGTTGCAGGAGCCCGTCGGCTCCCCGGGCTCGCCGACCACCATCCCGTCCTCCCAGCTCCAGGGCGACGACGGCTTCCAGGACTCGTACTTCTACACCGACACCCGCGACGGCGCGATGACCTTCTGGGCCCCGGAGAAGGGCGTCACCACGCCCAACTCCAACTACGCCCGCTCCGAGTTGCGCGAGATGAACTCCAACGGCAGCGCCGCGGACTGGTCGCTCGGCGGCAGCCACAAGCTCAACGCGACGCTGCGCGTGGTCTCCGTGACGTCGAACGTCTGCGTCGGGCAGATCCACCTCGGCAGCGGCGGGTCGTCCACCAAGCCGCTGATCGAGCTCTACTACCACGCGAACGGCGACATCGTGGCCGGCGTGGAGAACTCGCCGTCCGGCGGCCAGACCACGCACACGGTCGGCCACGTGTCGATCGGCAAGACCTGGAGCTACACGATCGCCGTCTCCGGCGGCGACACCATCGACCTGACGGTCAACGGCAGTACCACGCACTACGCCATCGCGTCGTCCTTCGACGCCTACAAGCAGTACTTCAAGGCCGGTTCCTACAACCAGTCCTCCTCCGACAGCACCACCAACGGAGCCCGCGTCGCCTTCTACGGGCTCACCGTCTCCCACAGCAGCTGAGCCCTGACCCCGCGAACTCCCGCCCCGCCGCGCCGGGTTGACCCGACGCGGCGGGGTTCGCCGCGGATGGCGCCGGTATCGCCCCGACGGAAATCACAAAAGGATAACGGGTCTGGTCCAAACTTGACGACTTGTTCACTCCCGGGCAGGTATCCCTTCGAGGCGCCGTCACCGGGCCTCGACACGCTCCTACGGCCCCCACACGACTGAGGAGAAGCTGTGACGCCTCTGACCCGCCGTACGTTCCTCGGCGCAGCTGCCGGCACATCCCTCGCCGCCGCGCTGCCTGCCGGTATGCAGCAGGCGATGGCCGCGTCGCCGACCGCCGGCACGCTCGACGACGTCGAGCACGTGGTGATCTTCATGCAGGAGAACCGGTCCTTCGACCACTACTTCGGCACGCTCAAGGGCGTGCGCGGATACGCCGACCGCTCGCGCCTGCGCTTCCCGAACAACTCCGACGTCCTCCACCAGACCAGTTCGGGCCCCTCCGGCGGCAACCTGGTGCTGCCCTGGCACCTGGACACCTCGACGACCGACGCGCAGCGGGTGGTCGACCTCGACCACGGCTGGTCCGGCACCCACAGCGCGTGGAACAACGGCCTGTACAACAACTGGGTCCCGGCCAAGAGCGCGTACTCCATGGGGTACTACCAGCGCGCCGACATCCCGTTCCAGTACGCGCTCGCGGAGGCGTTCACCGTCTGCGACCAGTACTTCTGCTCGGTGCAGGGCCCGACCAACCCCAACCGGCTCTACCAGTGGTCCGCCACCATCGACCCGGCGGGGACCAAGGGCGGCCCGGTCACCGACAACTCCGAGAAGGGCTACAGCTGGACGACCTACGCCGAGCGGCTCCAGGCGGCCGGCATCTCCTGGCGGGTCTACCAGCAGCAGGACAACTACGACGACAACCCGCTCGCGTGGTTCAAGAGCTTCCAGCAGGCGGCCACCACGTCCCCGCTGTACGTCAACGGCATGCAGCGCCGTGCCGCCGGCGCCTTCGCCGCGGACGTCGCCGCCGGCACGCTGCCCTCGGTGAGCTGGATCGTCGCCCCGGCCAGCCAGTCGGAGCACCCCGACTACCCGCCGGCCTACGGCGCCGACTACACCTCGCAGTACGTCCTCCAGGCGCTCGCCGCGAACCCGGCGGTGTGGGCGAAGACGGTGGTCTTCCTCAACTTCGACGAGAACGACGGCTTCTTCGACCACGTGGCGCCGCCGGTGCCGCCGTCGGGGACGGCCGACGAGTTCGTCGGCGGCGCGCCGATCGGCCTCGGCCCGCGGGTGCCGATGATCGTCATCTCGCCCTGGAGCCGCGGCGGATACGTCAACTCCCAGGTCGCCGACCACACCTCGCCGCTGCGCTTCCTGGAGAACTGGACGGGCGTGAAGGAGACGAACATCTCCGCGTGGCGCCGGCTGGTCTGCGGCGACCTGATGTCGGCCTTCGACTTCACCACGGCCAACACCTCCTTCCCGTCGCTCCCGGACACCAAGGCGCTCGTCGCCGCCTGCGACGCGGAGAACTCGCTGCCCGACGCCGCGCCGCCGGCCACGCCGGTGGCACCCGTCCAGGAACAGGGCACCCGGCCGGCCCGCCGGATCGACTACTTCTTCGACACCACGTCGTGGACGGACACCTCGACCGGGCGGATCTGGTTCAAGACGGTCGGCACGGGCTCGCTGGGCGCCGCGTTCTCCGCCTACGCCGTCAACCACCGCACCTACGGCAGCTGGCAGTACACGCTGCCCGCGGGCGGGAACATCTCGGACTACTTCAGCGCCCAGACCTACGGCGGCGGGCCGTACGACTTCGACCTGCACGGCCCCGACGGCTACCTGCGCGGCTTCCAGGGCGACGTGCGGACCTGGAGCGACACCACCAAGGGCCACCCGGAGGCGGCGCTGTCGACAGCCCCGGCATCGCCGCGCTCCCTGGTGCTGACCTTGACCAACGGCGGCACCGTCGCCGTGCGGTTCACCGTCGGCGCCAACGGCTACTCCGGAAGCGGCGCCACGTCCGCTTCCGTCCCGGCCGGCGGCTCCAAGACGCTCACCCTCGCACCGGCCTCCGACGGCCAGTACGACTACACCGTGACGGCCGACGTCGGCGACGGCTTCGCCCGGCGCTTCGCGGGCCGCACCTACCCGTAGCACCCCCGACCCGCCCGCGCCTCTCGCCCGGTCCCCGCTCGGAGGCCGGGCGAGCGGCCGGGCGAGCGGCCGGGCCGCGGGGCGGTCGCCTCAGGGGCGCACCGCCGCCACCAGCAGGCAGCCGAACTCGTCCACGCCCAGCATGTCGGACGGCTGGAACAGATCCGGCAGGTTGGTCTGGCCCAGCGCCTCGGGGCGCTCCCCGCCGGCGGCCGGCCGGGACAGTTCCTGGAAGGTGCGCTGCTGGGTGTGCTCGGTGATGTCCAGCAGCCCGCGCAGCCGCAGGCCCGAACGGTGCAGCAGGGCGACGTAGTCGTCGGCGTCGGCGAGGGTCACCATGAAGTTGCGGCAGAACTTCTGGATCGACGGGTGCGGCACCTCCTTGCGCGGCGCCCGCTCGAAGATGTCGGTCAGCACCAGCCGCCCGCCCGGCCGCAGCACCCGGGCCGCCTCGGTGAGCACCTGCTGCCGGTCGGGCATGTGGATGATCGACTCCAGGGCCATCACGGCGTCGAACGAGCCGTCCGCGAAGGGGAGTTTCATGGCGTCGCCGTGCGTGAACACGGCCCGGTCGGCGAGCCCGGCCTCCTCGGCCAGCCGGTTGGCGGTCTTCACCTGCTCCTGGCTGATGCTGATCCCGGTGACCCGGGCCCCCGTCCGCCGCGCCACCCGCAGTCCCGGGCCGCCGACCCCGCAGCCCACGTCGAGGACGCTGGAGGAGTCGTCGACCGCCAGCCGCTCGGTCAGCACGTCGGTGAGCCGGTCGACCGCCTCCTCCAAGGTGGCCTCGGAGTCCGGGGTGTCCCAGAAGCCGATGTGGATGTTGGGGTTGAACGTGCCGTCGTCGAGCGCGGTGAGCGTGAGCCGGTCGTACAGCTTGCCGACGGCCTCGGGGACGGGGGCGGTCGATGCGGAGTCGGTCATGGAAACTTCCTCTCGGTAGCGCGATGGTGACGGGGAGTCAGTCAATCGCAGTCGACGGGTGGGCGGCGAACTCCCGCAGCGGGTTCAGCGCCTCCGCGCCGATCCGGGCGCGCAGTTCGGGCGCGGTGACGCCGAGGCCGGGCGAGGGGGCGAGGCAGAGCACGCCGACCTTGCCGATGTGCCGGTTCAGCTGCACCAGCCGGGTCGCCTCGCCGATCTCGTCGAGCGGGAACACGGAGGACAGCGCCGGTACGACCCCGCCGAGCGTGAACAGGCGGGCGCACTCGACCTGTTCCTGGAGGTTGGCGACATGGCTGCCGATGACGCGCTTGAGCCGCATCCACAGGTAGCGGTTGTCGAACTGGTGCGCGTAGCCGGTGCTGGACCCGCAGGTGACGACCGTGCCACCGCGCTTGACCACGAACACCGAGATACCGAAGGTCGACCGGCCCACGTGCTCGAACACGATGTCGGGGTCCGCGCCCACCGCGTCCCTGATGATCCGCCCGAGCCGTTTGCCCGCCTTGAGCGTCAGCTCGGGGTCACCGCCTTCGTCGTCGCCGACACCGATCTCCCGCCGGTTCACCACCACGTCGCAGCCCAGTTTCCGGGCGGCGGCGGCCTTCTCCTCCGAACCGACCACGCCCACCGCGATCCCGCCGCCGTTCCTGACGAGCTGGACCGCGTACGCGCCGAGCCCGCCGGAGGCGCCCCAGATCAGGACCACGTCGCCCTGCTTCATCCGCGCCCCGCGGTCGCTGACCAGCATGCGATACGCGGTCCCCGCGCACGCCGGGATCGTCGCGGCCTCCTCCCATGTCAGGTGCGGTGGCTTCGGGATGAGCTGGCTGGCGCGCGCGACCGCGTAGTGGGCGAGCCCGCCGTAGTTCGTCTCGTAGCCCCAGGCCAGCTGGTGCTCGCCGAGCATGCCGTCCGCCTGGTTGGCCGGCTCCTGGTCGTCCACCCGGGCCGCGTTCACCAGCACGTGGTCGCCGATCCGCCGGCGCCGCACGCCCGAGCCCATCCGCACCACGACCCCGGCGGCGTCGGAGCCGAGGACGTGGAAGGGCTGGTCGTGCCGGGTCGCCCAGCCGCCCTGCCGGGCGTAGGAGCGCAGGAAGCGGAAGGTGGACACCGGCTCGAACTTCGCCGACCACACGGTGTTGTAGTTGACGGAGCTGGCCATCACGGCGACCAGCACCTCGTCAGGGGCCAGTTCGGGCATCGGCACCTCGCCGACGCGCAGCGTACGGCGGACGTCCTTGTCCTCGGTGTCACCGAAGGTTCCCTCGTCCTCCACGCGCAGGTGCGCGGCGGTGAAGTGCGAGGGCGGTGTGGCGCGTTCCAGGTCGTCGGGGCAGGCCCCGGACAGGACGGAGTCGGTCAACGACATGGTGGTTCACCTCTGTTCGGGGTCGGGGGCAGCCGGCGGGAGCCACCAGTGGTGCGCTCCGGCGAACGCGTAGGTCGGCAGCGGGACACGGCGCACGTCCGGTCCGCCGAAGGCCGCCTCCCGGTCCAGCCGGATACCGGAGACGAACGCGGCGCCCAACTGGCAGGCGAAGGAGGGCGACTGGGCGTCGGGCGCGACCGGCAACGCGATCGTCGCGGGACCCGATCCCGTCGCGCGGCCCGTTCCCGTGGCGTGATCCGTTCGCGCCGGGGAGGGCTCGACCGGCGGTTCGCCACCGCCCGTGAGCCCGGCGAGCGCCGCTTCCAGGGTGCGGTCGCCGCGCAGATGCGCGGCGGCCCAGCCCCCGGCCCGGCCCTCGCCGATCACTGTCGTGGGCCGGACCCCGCAGGCCCGCCACAGGCAGGCGTGTGCCACGACCACGGCGAACCCGGCGAGCGACGCGTCCTCGTCCGTGGCCCGCGCCTCCGCCGTGTCGAGCAGTTCCGTCAGGGAACGTCCGCCCGCGTACGGGGTCAGCGCCTCGTCGAGATCGGCGACGGCGTCCCTGAAGGCGGTCCACTCCCACGGGAGACGGCCGTGGGACGGCAGCGCGGTGGCGGCGGGGCCGGTGCAGACCAGCGCGGTCCGGCCGGTGCGGGCGAGTCCCGACCTGACCCACGGCGACGGCTCCCCGTCGGCCAGCGCCCGAAGCCCCGCCAGGTACTGCCCCCGGTCGGCGCCGACCAGGGCCGCCCGGTGCGCGAACGCGCTCCGCGTGACGGCCAGGGAGTACGCGATGTCCGCGTCGGACCAGCGCGCCGGGTGCGCGTCGAGGTGGGCGAGGAGCTTGTGCGCCTGCCCCCGCAGTGCGGCGGGGTCCTTCGCGGACAGCAGCCACGGCAACGGCCGTACCCGGGCGGGCGCGGGCCGCTCCCACGGCGGACGCGCGGGCCGCTCCAGGACGACGTGCCCGTTGGTGCCTCCCGCGCCGAGCGCCGTCACGGCGGCCCGCTCGGGCCGGCCCGTCCTCGGCCACGGCAGGGCGGTCGGTACGGGTTGCAGCACCCCGGCGGACCGCTCCACCGTCTCCAGCGACGGTACGCAGTTCAAGGTCGCGGGCACGGTGCCGTGCCCGAGCGCGAGCACCGCCTTCATCACGCCCGCCATCCCGGCCGCCGACTGCGGATGGCCCAGGTTGGACTTGATCGAGCCGAACAGCAGCGGCCGCCCCGGCCGCCGCTCCCGGCCGTAGACGGCGAGCATCGCCTCCGCCTCCATCGCGTCGCCCAGCGGGGTGCCCGTGCCGTGCGCCTCGACGTAGTCGACGTCCGTGCCCGGCAGCCCGGCGTCCGCCAACGCGCTCATCATCACCCGCCGTTGCCCCGGGCCGTTGGGCACGGCCAGCCCGTTGCTGATCCCGTTCTGGCCCACCGCCGACCCGCGCACCAGCGCCAGCACGGGATGCCCGAGCCGCTCGGCGTCCGACAGCCGCTCCAGCAGCAGCACGCCCACCCCCTCGGCCCAGTTGCCGCCGTCGGCCCGCGCCGAGAACGGTTTCGTACGACCGTCCCGCGCGAGAGCGCTGAACCTGCTGTGCTCCAGGAACACATCGGGTACGGCCATCACCGTGACGCCCGCCGCGAGCGCGAGCGCGCACTCGCCCGACAGCAGCGAGCGGCGGGCCAGGTGCAGCGCGGACAGGGACGAGGAGCAGGCGGTGTCGACGGTGAGCGCCGGACCGTGCAGGCCCAGGACGTAGGCGATACGCCCCGACGCGGCACTGGGCAGGGTGCCGACGGCCAGATGGTCCGTGCCCTCCTGCGGCCGCTCCCGCCCGCCGCCGCTCCCCGCGTACCCCTGCGGCGTGAGTCCCACGAAGACGCCGGTGGCCGACCCGGCCAGCGTCGACGGATCGATTCCGGCGCTCTCGACGGCCTCCCACGCCGTCTCCAGGAGCAACCGCTGCTGCGGGTCGGTCCCGGCGGCCTCCTCGGGGGTGTAGCCGAAGAACTCCGCGTCGAACGACGCCGCGCCCGGCAGGAAACCGCCCTCCCGCACGCTGCACCGGCCCGAGACGCCCGGTTCCGGGTCGTACAGGTCGGCCACGTCCCAGCCCCGGTCGGTGGGGAACGGCGACAGGCAGTCCCGTTCCTCCACCAGGGCACGCCACAGTTCGTCCGGGGTGTCGATGCCGCCGGGCCAGCGGCAGCCCATGCCGACCACCGCCACCGGATCGTGCCGCCGGGACTGCTCCGCCTTGGCGAGCCGGTCGCTGAGTTCCTCCACCTTCCGGCGCTGCTCCTGGAGCGCGGAGGTGGCCTTGCGCAGATACTCCCGCAGCGTGGTCTCGTCGCTCATCTCGCCTCCTCCGCTCCGTCCGCGCCGTCGGCGTCGATCAGCGCGAACAGTTCGTCGTCCGTCGCGTCGGTCAGCTCCGAGCCGTCCCCGCCCGCCGGCTCCGCTTCGTCCTCGGCGAGCAGGCCGGCGAGGTGCTCTGCCAGCAGCGTGGGTGTCGGGTGGTCGAAGACCACGCTCACCGGCAGCTCCAGACCGGTCTCCGCGACCAGCCGCCGGCGCAGGGCGACCGCCGTCAGCGACTCGAACCCCAGCTCCTGGAAGGCACGGTCGGCCACGATGGGCTCCGGCGAGTCGTGCCCGAGAGCGACGGCCGCGTGCACGCGGACGAGGCTCAGCACCTCGTCGAGCAGGTCGTCCCCGGACAGGCCCGAGAAGCGGTCCCGGGGCGAGCCGTCGCCGGTTTCCACCGAGTCCGGGACCACGGGCGGGGCAGCGGTCGCCGCCACGGTCACGCTTGATTGCAGCCAGTAGCGTTGGTGTTGGAAGGGGTAGGTGGGGAGGGTGGGTTGGGTGGTGGGGGTGGGGAGTTGGGTGGTCCAGGTGGGGGTGGTTCCGGTGGTGTGGGCGTGGGCGAGTGCGGTGGTGAGGTCGGTGGGGGTGGCGTGGTGGCGTCGGAGGGTGTGGTGGGTGGTGAGGTGGGGGGTGGTTTCTTGGATGGCGGGGGTGAGGATGGGGTGGGGGCTGGTTTCGATGGTGGTGTGGTGGCCGGTGGTGGTGAGGTGGGTGAGGGCTTGGTGGAAGAGGACGGGTTGGCGGAGGTTGGTGTACCAGTAGGTGGGGTCGAGTTCGGGTCCGTGGATGGGTTGTCCGGTGACGGTGGAGATCATGGGGATGGTGGCGGGGTGGGGGTGGATGTGGGCGAGGGTGGTGGTGATGTGGTGTTGGTGGGGGTCGACTTGGGGTGAGTGGGAGGCGTAGTCGACGTTGATGCGGCGGACGCGGTAGCCGTGGTTTTGGAGGAGGGTGGTGAGGTGGTTGAGGGCTTGGGGGGTGCCGGTGATGACGGTGGTGGTGGGGGAGTTGTGGGCGGCGATGGTGGCGTTGTGGCCGTGGAGATATTGCTGGATGTGGTGGGCGGGTGCGTTGATGGTGGCCATGCCGCCGTGGCCGGAGAGGTGGCGCATGGCGGTGGAGCGGGTGGTGATGATGTGGGCGGCGTCGTGGAGGGTGAGGATGCCGGCGATGTGGGCGGCGGCGATTTCGCCTTGGGAGTGGCCGATGACGGCGGCGGGTTGGATGCCTGCGGTGGTCCAGAGGTGGGTGAGGGCGATCATCATGGCGAAGAGTGCGGGTTGGACCATGTCGACCCGTTCCAGCCATTCCTGGTCGGGTCCGGTCAGGGCGTCGATGAGGGACCAGCCGGTGAGGGGGTCCAGGGCGGCGGCGGTGGTGTTGAGGGAGTCGCGGAAGGTGGGGTTGTGGGCGTAGAGGGCATGGGCCATGCCGGGCCATTGGGAGCCTTGTCCGGGGAAGACGAAGACGGGTCCGGGGCTGGTGGTGTGGGTGGCGTGGCCGGTGATGAGGTGGGGGGTGGGCCGGTGCTCGGCCAGGGCCCGCAGACCGGTCAGGGCACTGTTCCGGTTGTCGGCGATCACGACGGCCCGGTGGGGGAGTTGGGCGCGGGTGGTGGCGAGTGCGTGGGCGACATCGGGGAGCGGGAGTTCCGGGGTGTGTTCGAGATGGTCGGCCAGGCGTCCGCCGAGGGCGGCGAGGGCTTTCGCGCTCGCCGCGGAGAGGAGCAGGGGCACAGCGGGGGGCGCTTCGTCGGAAGCGGGCGCTGCCACGTCTTCGGGCTCCTCGACGTCTCCGGGTTGTTCGAGGATCACGTGCGCGTTGGTGCCGCTGATCCCGAACGCCGACACGGCCGCCCGCCGGGCCCGGTTCACCTCCGGCCATGCGCGCTGCTGGGTGAGGAGTTCGACGGCGCCGGTGGTCCAGTCGACGTGTGAGGTCGGCCGGGTGGCGTGCAAGCTGCGCGGGAGCACCCCGTGGTGGAGGGCGTGCACCATCTTGATGAGGCCGGCGATCCCGGCGGCGGCCTGCGTGTGGCCGATGTTGGTCTTGACGGAGCCGAGGTACAGGGGGGTGGTGCGCTGCTGCCCGTAGGTGCTGAGGAGGGCTCCCGCTTCGATGGGGTCGCCGAGTGAGGTGCCGGTGCCGTGGGCTTCGACGGCGTCGATGTCGGCCGGGGTGAGGCCGGCGTTGTCGAGTGCGGTGCGGATGAGGCGGGCTTGGGAGCGGCCGTTGGGTGCGGTGAGGCCGTTGGAGGCGCCGTCCTGGTTGACGGCGCTGCCGCGGATGAGGGCGAGGACCGGGTGGTGGTTGCGGCGGGCGTCGGAGAGCCGCTCCACCAGCACCATGCCCACACCCTCGCTCCACGCCGAGCCGTCGGCCGCGTCGTCGAACGCCTTGATCCGGGCGTCGGGGGCCAGGCCCCGTTGGCGGGAGAACTCGATGAAGGACTCGACCGTCGACATGACGGTGGCGCCGCCCGCCACGGCCAGGTCGCACTCGCCGGTGCGCAGCGACTGGACGGCCAGGTGCAGGGCGACCAGCGACGACGAGCACGCGGTGTCGAGGGTCAGCGCCGGACCCTCCAGTCCGAACACGTACGACAGGCGGCCCGAGGCGATGCTTCCCGCGCTGCCGGCGCCGATCATGCCCTCGAAGCCCTCGGGCGCGGGGGTCAACCGGGCGCCGTGGTCGTGGGAGAGGATGCCGATGAAGACGCCGGTGCGGGAGCCGGCCAGGCCGCGCGGGTCGAGCCCGGCGCGTTCGAACGTCTCCCAGGTCGTCTCCAGCAGCAGCCGCTGCTGCGGGTCCATCGCCAGCGCCTCGCGTGGCGCGATCCCGAAGAGGGCGGCGTCGAACCCGGCGGCGTCCTGGAGGAAGCCGCCCTCCTTGACGTAGATGTGGCCGACGGCGTCGGGGTCGGGGTCGTAGAGCTCGTCGATGTCCCAACCGCGGTCGGCGGGCATCGCGGAGATCAGGTCGCGCTCCTCCACGACCGCGCGCCACAGGTCCTCGGGCGAGTCGATGCCGCCGGGGAAGCGGCAGGCCGCCGAGACGATCGCGACGGGCTCCGGCCGGCCGGACTCCAGTTCCAGGAGCCGGGCGCGGGCGCGGTGCAGATCGGCCGTCACCCGTTTCAAGTACTCGATGATCCGCGTGTCTTCCACGGAACGCGTCCCTTTCTGCCGACGGCTCGGAAACTTCCCGGCCGATGTCGCTGGAGGTTCAGAAGCTGCCCATGTCGTCGATGAAGTCGAGGAGTTGGTCGACCGACGCGTCCTTCAGGCCGAGGTCGTCCGCCGGGTCGCCGGCCGCTGCCGGCGCGTCGGCTCCGCTCCACCGGCTCACGAGGGAGTGCAGCCGCATGGTGACCTTGGCCCGCAGCGCCGGATCGGCCGTGTCGGCGCCGAGCAGGGCCAGTTCGAGCCGGTCCAGGTCGGTGAGGACCGGTGGGACGGCCTCGACCGGGATGTCGAAGAGCTGCTCGTCGAGGAAGGCGGCGAGGGCCCGCGGGGTGGGGTGGTCGAAGGCGAGCGTGGCCGGGAGTTTCAGGCCGCTGAGCGCGGAGAGCCGGTTGCGCAGGTCCACCGCGGTCAGCGAGTCCAGGCCCAACTCCCTGAAGGCGCGGCCGTCGTCCACCTGCTCGGCGGGGCCGTGCCCGAGGACGACGGCGACGGTGGTGCAGACGGCGGTGCGCAGGGCGGCGGTGCGTTCGGCGGGGCCGAGCGCTGCCAGCCGTTTCCGCAGACCGGCCTGCTCGGCGGCGCCCGCGCGGCGCCGCCCGGCCCGCACCAGGCCGCGCAGCAGCCAGGGGAGGGTTCCGTCGCCCGCCTGGGCCCGCAGGGTGGGGAAGTCGAAGCGGGCGGCGACCAGGTGGGCGTCGGCGCCGTCGAGGGCCGCGTCCAGCAGGGCCATGCCCTGCTCGGCGGTCAGGCTACGGGTGCCGGAGCGGGCCATCCGGCGGGCCAGGTCCTGCTCGGAGAGCCCGGCGCCCATCTCGGAGCGGTCCTGCCACAGGCCCCAGGAGACGGACAGCCCGGGCAGCCCGGCGGCCCGCCGGTGCTGGGCGAGGGCGTCGAGGAAGGCGTTCGCCGCGCCGTAGTTGGCCTGGCCGGCGCCGCCGAAGGTGCCGGCCATCGAGGAGTACATGACGAACGCGGCCGGATCGGCGTCCCGGGTGAGCCGGTGCAGGTGCCAGGCCGCGTCGGCCTTCGCCCGCAGCACGGTGTCGACATGGTCCTTGGTGAGCGAGCCGAGGGCGCCGTCGGCGAGCACCCCGGCCAGGTGGAACACCCCGGTGAGCGGATGCCGTTCGGGAATCCGCGCCAGCAGCGCGGCCAGGGCGTCAGGGTCGGCCACGTCGCAGGCGGCCACCGTGACCGTGGCACCGGCCGCCGCCAGATCCGCCCGCAGTCGCGCGACGCCCGGTGCGCCGGCGCCCCGGCGGCCGGTGAGCAGCAGATGCCGCGCGCCGCGCCGGGCCACCAGGTGGCGGGCGAGGATGCCGCCGAGGGTGCCGGTGCCGCCGGTGATCAGGACCGTGCCTTCGGGGTCGAGGGCGCGGTGGCCGGCCGCGTCGGCGTCCGCGGTCGCTCGCGCCAACCGCGGAACGCACAAAACCCCTTCGCGCAGGGCCAGTTGGGGTTCACCCGAGCCGAGCGCCGCGGTCAGCACGACCGGCGGGACGGCTGCCGTGTCGCTGTCCAGCAGCACGAAGCGGTCCGGCTGCTCCTGCTGCGCCGAGCGGACCAGGCCCCACAGCGGGGCGTGCGCGAGGTCGTCCGCCGCGCTTCGCGGCTCCTGGTGGTCCGCCACCTTCCGCGGCCCGCGGCCGTCCGCCGCGTTCCCCCGCTCGTCGTCGTCCGCCACCTTCCGCGGCCCGTGCGTGACGCCGTCGCCCGGGGCGCGCCGCGGGCCGGCCGCCACCGCCTGCCGGGTGAGGAAGACCAGCCGCGCCGATGCCCAGCGCTCGTCGGCCGTCCACGCCCGGCACAGCTCCAGCGCCTCCAGCAGCACCCGCCGGTCTCCCGGTTCACCGCCCGCACCGGCCACCACCACCGCGTCCGGCACGGGAGCGCCCGCGTCCACGGCGGTGCCCAGCGCGGCCAGGTCGGCGTAGCGGCGGCCGGCCTCGACCTCGGCCGGCCAGACCGCCTCGCAGCGCTCGCCCAGCACCGCCCAGCGCGTGGCGGTGGCCTCGGCGGGCGGCAGGGGCGTCCAGTCCACGCGGAACAGGGAGTTCTCCGTCCCGGTGTGCGCCGCCGCCGGACCGGCGGCCGCCATCGGCCGTACGGCGACGGACTCCGCGGTCAGCACCGGCTGTCCCGCACCGTCGTACAGGTGGAAGGCGAAGGCGCCGTCGCCGAGCCGCACCACCCGTACCCGCAGCTCGGTGGCGCCCTGGGCGTGCAGCGTGACCCCGCTCCAACTGAACGCGAGCTGCCCGCTGTCGTCGAGGCCGTCCAGGACGACGACGTGCAAGGCGGCGTCCAGGAGCGCCGGGTGGATGCCGTACTGCGGGGCGTTCTTCGCCTCCGGCTGCGGCAGCCGCACCTCGGCGAAGAGCTCGCCGCCGTGGCGCCAGGCGGCGGACAGGCCGCGGAAGGCGGGGCCGTACCCGATGCCGGCGGCGCCGATGCGCTGGTAGGCGTCGTCCGTCGGCAGGGGCTCGGCGTCGCGCGGCGGCCAGCCGGCGAGGGGTTCGGGATCGGCTCCGGCGGGAGCCAGGAAGCCCTCGGCGTGCTGGACCCACGGGGCCTCCTCGTCGGCGTCCGGCCGCGCGTGGACCCGTACCGCGCGCCGTCCGGCACCGTCGGGCGCGTCGACCGTCACCTGCACGACCGCCGCGCCGCCGGCCGGGAACACCAGCGGCTGCTGGAGCGCCAGGTCCTCCACGGTCCCGCAGCCGACCGCGTCACCCGCCCGCACCGCCAGTTCGACGAACGCCGTCCCGGGCAGGATCACCACCCCGCCCACCGCGTGGTCGTCCAGCCAGGGCAGCGAGCGCCGTGCCAGCCGGCCGGTCAGCACCACCCCGCCGTCGGCGAGCGCCACGCTCGCGTCGGCCAGCGGATGCCCGGTGCCGCGCACGCCCGCGCCCACCGGCCCGTGCACCGGCCGCAGCCAGTAGTTCTCGCGCTGGAAGGCGTACGTCGGCAGGTCCACGCGGCGCGCGCCGCCCCCGTCGAACACGGCCGCCGCCCAGTCCACGTCCACGCCGTGCACCCACGCGTCCGCCAGGGCGCGCGCGGTGCGCTCAGGGCCGCCGTCGTCGCGGCGCAAGGTGCCCAGGGCGGCCACCCGCACGTCCTGCGACGCCGCGATGTCGCTGACCCCGCCGAGCAGCAGCGGGTGAGGGCTCATCTCCAGGAACACCCGGTGCCCCCGGTCCAGCAGATGGCGTACGGCCGCCTCGAACTGCACCGGTTCGCGCGCGTTGCGGTACCAGTACGCGGCGGACATCGTCGAGGTGTCCACCACTTCCCCGGTGACGGTCGAGCACAGCGGGACCGTGCCCCGCTGCGGGGCCAACCCGTCCAACACGTCGAGGAGTTCGCCGCGCAGCCGTTCCATCTGCGGGGAGTGGCCCGGCGCGACCGCACCCCGTACCCGGCGCACCTGCGCGCCCTCCGCCTCGGCCACCGCGAGGAACTCCTCCAGGGCCGCCACGTCACCGCTGACCACCACCGACTCCGGGCCGTTGATCACGCCGACGCTCAACTGCCGCTCCCACGGCCGCAGTCGCTCGGCCACCCAGTCGTGCGACTTCGACACTCCGGCCATCGCGCCCAGGCCCACCACGTCCACGATCAGCCGGCTGCGCAACGCCACCACCAAGGCCGCCTCCTTCAGCGACAGCGCGCCCGCCACGTGCGCGGCGGCGATCTCGCCCTGCGAGTGGCCGACGACGGCCGCCGGCCGCACCCCGGCCGCCTGCCAGGTGCGGGCGAGGGAGACCATCACCGCGAACAGCACCGGCTGCACCACGTCCAGCCGCTCCAGCGACGGCGCGTCCGGTGCCCCGGCCATCGCGCCGGTCACCGACCAGCCGACCAGGTCGTCGAAGACCCGCTCGCAGTCGGCGAACGTGTCCCGGAAGACCTCGGACCGCTCCAGCAGCGCCGATGCCATGCCCACCCACTGCGAGCCCTGTCCGGGGAAGACGAACACCGCCTCGGCACCCGTGGGCGCCCCGGTGACGACCTGCGCCGACTCCTCGCCCGCGGCCAGCGCCCGAAGGCCGGCGAGGGCGTCGTCCGGGCCGGACGCGAGCACCACCGCGCGGTGCGCGAGCGCCGTGCGCGTCGTCGCCAGCGACCAGGACACGTCGGCCGGCTCCGGGGCGTCCGCCGTCCCCAGCAGCCCGGCCAGCCGGGCCGCCTGGCCGCGCAGCGCCGCGGGGGTGTGCCCGGACAGCACCAGCGGGGTGACCGGCAGCGCCGGCCGCGGCACGTCCACCACCGGTGCCGGCGGGGCCTGTTCGAGGATCACGTGCGCGTTGGTGCCGCTCGCGCCGAACGCGGAGACCCCCGCCCGGCGCGGCCGGTCCACCGCCGGCCACACCTCGGCCCCGGTCAGCAGCCGCACCGCGCCCCGCGACCAGTCGATCCGCGACGACGGCCGGTCCACGTGCAGCGACCGCGGCAGCAGCCCGTGGCGCAGCGCCATCACCGTCTTGATCACCCCGGCGACACCCGCCGCGCCCTGGGCGTGCCCGATGTTCGACTTGATCGAGCCGAGCCACAACGGCCGGTCCGCGTCCCGGTGCTGGCCGTACGTCGCCATCAGCGCGTGTGCCTCGATGGGGTCGCCGAGCCGGGTGCCGGTGCCGTGGCCCTCGACGGCGTCCACGTCGGCCGGGGCGAGTCCGGCGTCGGCGAGCGCCTCGCGGATGACGCGCTGCTGGGCGGTGCCGTTGGGCGCGGTCAGGCCGTTGGAGGCGCCGTCCTGGTTGATCGCCGTGCCGCGGACGACGGCCAGCACCCGGTGCCCGTCGCGCAGCGCGTCCGGCAGCCGTTCCACCAGCAGCATGCCCACGCCCTCCGACCACATCGTGCCGTCGGCCGCCTCCGCGAACGACTTGCTGCGCGCGTCCGGCGCCATCAGCCCCTGCCCGGAGAACCCCACGAACGCGCCCGGTGTCGCCATCACCGTCGCGGCCCCGGCCAGTGCCAGGTCGCACTCGCCGGTGCGCAGCGCGTGGACCGCCTGGTGCAGCGCGACCAAGGCCGAGGAGCAGGCCGTGTCCACGGTGACCGCCGGGCCCTCGAAGCCGAAGGTGTACGCGATGCGCCCGGTGGCGATGGACCCGCCGATGCCGGTCGCGAAGTACGGCACCAGGTCGTCCGGCATACGGTCGGGGCCGGGCAGGTAGTCGTGTCCGACCAGTCCCGCGAAGACGCCGGTACGGCTGCCGCGCAGCGTGCCCGGGTCCAGGCCGGCCCGCTCCATCGCCTCCCAGGCGGTCTCCAGCAGCAGCCGGTGCTGCGGGTCCATGGCCAGCGCCTCGCGGGGCGAGATACCGAAGAACGCCGGGTCGAACTCGCCCGCGTCGTACAGGAATCCGCTCTCCCGCGCCTCCGTCGACGTCCCCCGGTCGCCGTCGGGGCCGAACAGCTCCTCCAGGTTCCAGCCCCGGTTGTCGGGGAAGGCACCGAGGACGTCGCGTTCGTCGGCGACCACCTGCCACAGGTCCTCGGGGCTCGTCACCCCGCCGGGGAAGCGGCAGCCCATGCCGATGATCGCGATCGGTTCGTCGGACGCCCGGCGGCGGGCCGGGTCCTGGCCGGACACGGGCGCGGGTCCGCCCCGGCGTTCCTGGTCCAGATGGGCGGCGAGCGCCCGCGGGGTGGGATGGTCGAAGACGGCCGACGCGGGCACCGGCAGGCCGGTCGCCGCGCGCAGTTCGGCGCACAGGTCGACCGCGCCGACGGAGGTCACGCCGAGTTCGGAGAAGGGGCGGGTCGCCGCCACGGCGTCCTTCGTCGGGTGCCCGAGGACGGCGGCGGTCGCGGAACGGACGAGGTCCAGCGTCTCCGCCGCAGTCGGCCCGGCCGCGGGTGCGGGAGCGGGGGCGGCGGGTGCGGTGTGGGAGGCGGAGGCGGTGGAAGCGCTGGAACCGCCGAAGGAGCGGCCCGCGGTGATCCAGTACCGCTGGTGGTCGAAGGCGTACGTCGGCAGCGGTGCGCGCCGCGCGCCGCGGTCGGCGAGCACCGCGCTCCAGTCGACGTCCACCCCGGCCGCGTACGCCTGGCCGAGCCCGGTGAGCAGGGACCGCGTCTCGGGGCGGTCCCTGCGCAGGGTCGGGGCGAGGACCGACGCCGACGGGTCGGCGAGGCAGTCCGCCGCCATCGACGCCAGCACCCCGTCGGGGCCGAGTTCGAGGAAGACCCGTCCGCCGTCCGCCTCGGCGGCGCGCACCGCGTCCAGGAAGCGGACCGGTTCGCGCAGGTGCCGTACCCAGTACTCGGGGTCGGTGACCTCGCCGGGCCCGACGAGGGCGCCGGTGAGGGCGGAGACCAGCGGGACGCGCGGTTCGCGGTAGGCCACCTTGGCCGCCACCTCGCGGAACTCCGCCATCGCCGGTTCCATCAGCACCGAGTGGAAGGCGTGACTGACCGTCAGGCTGCGGGTCTTGTGCCCCCGCTCCGCGAGCGCGCGGGCCACGGCCTCGGTCGCCCGCGCCTCGCCCGACAGGACCACGGACCGCGGGCCGTTGACGGCGGCGATACCGACCCCGGGGGCGAGCAGTCCGGCGACCTCGGCCTCGGCCGCCCGTACCGAGATCATCACCCCGCCGCCGGGCAGCCGGTCCATGGCCCGGCCGCGCGCGGCGACCAGCGCGCACGCGTCGGCCAGGGACAGCACCCCGGCCACGTGCGCGGCCGTCAGCTCCCCGACGGAGTGCCCCGCCAGCCGCTTCGGTACCACGCCCCAGGACTCCACCAGCCGGAACAGCGCCGTCTCGACGGCGAACAGGGCGGGCTGGGTGAACACCGTACGGTCCAGGTCGACCTGGCCTCCGGACAGCACCTCGCGCAGGGGGCGTTCGAGCAGCGGGTCGAGGTGCGCGCACACCCCGTCGAGGGCGGCCGCGAACACGGGGAACTCGTCGGCCAACGCCCCTGCCATGCCCGCGTACTGCGCGCCCTGGCCGGTGAACAGCACGGTCAGCGACGGCTGTTCCCGTACCTCGCCGCGTACGACGCCGGCCGCCGGTGTGCCGTCGGCGAGGGCGCCGAGCGCGGCGAGCAGCTCCCCGTGTTCGCGGCCGTCCGCGGTGACGACCACGGCGCGGTGCGGCATGCGGGCCCGGGTGGTGGCGGCCGACCACGCCAGGTCCAGCGGGCGCAGCCCGGGGTGCGCCCGCACGTGGTCGGCCAGCCGGGCCGCCTGGCCGCGCAGGGCGGCGGGGGTGCGGGCGGAGAGCAGCCAGGGCAGGGCGCCGGGGGCGCGGCCGCCGGGCAGCCCGTCGGCGGGCGGGGACGCGGGGGCGTCGGCGCCGCCGTCCAGGGCGTCCACCGGGTCCGCCTCGACCGGGTCGACCGGGTCGGTCGCCTCCAGCACCACGTGCGCGTTCGTGCCGCTGATCCCGAAGGACGACACCGCGGCCCGCCGCGGCCGGTCCGTCCGCGGCCACGGCCGCTCGCCGTGCAGCAGCCGCACGCCGGCCGCACTCCAGTCGACGTGGGTGGTGGGCTGTTCGACGTGCAGGGTGCGGGGCAGCACGCCGTGCCGCAGGGCGAGGACGGTCTTGATGACGCCGGCGACCCCGGCGGCGGCCTGGGTGTGGCCCAGGTTGGACTTGATCGAGCCGAGCCACAGCGGCCGCTCCGCGTCCCGGTCCCGGCCGTAGGTGGCGAGCAGCGCGTCCACCTCGATGGGGTCGCCGAGCCGGGTGCCGGTGCCGTGCGCCTCGACGGCGTCCACGTCGGCCGGGGTCAGGCCCGCGTCCTTCAGCGCCGCCCGGATCACCCGCTGCTGGGCGGTGCCGCTGGGGGCGGTCAGGCCGTTGGAGGCGCCGTCCTGGTTGACGGCCGAGCCGCGTACCACCGCCAGGGCCCGGTGACCGTTGCGGCGGGCGTCCGACAGCCGCTCCACGAGCAGCATGCCCACGCCCTCCGACACGGCGGTGCCGTCCGCCTGTTCCGAGAACGTCTTGCAGCGGCCGTCCGGCGCCAGCCCGCGCTGCCGGGAGAACTCCATCAGCGTCCACGGGGTCGACATCACCGTGGCCCCGCCCGCCAGCGCCAGGTCGCACTCGCCGCCGCGCAGCGCCCGTACCGCCTGGTGCAGCGCGACCAGGGACGCCGAGCAGGCCGTGTCCACGGTGACCGCGGGTCCCTCCAGGCCCAGCGCGTAGGCGAGCCGCCCGGACAGCACGCTCTGCGTGGAACCGGTGCCGAGGTAGCCGGCGAGATCGGCGACGCCGGCCATCATGGGCGGGACGTAGTCCTGACCGTTGGTGCCGACGAACACGCCGGTGCCGCTGCCGCGCAGGGTGCCGGGATCGATCGCGGCGTCCTCCAGCGTCTCCCAGGCGACCTCCAGCAGCAGCCGCTGCTGCGGGTCCATGGCGAGGGCCTCGCGCGGCGAGATCTCGAAGAAGTCCGCGTCGAAGTCGCCCGCGGTGGCGAGGAAGCCGCCCTCGCGGACGTAGGCGGTACCGGGCACGGCCGGGTCCGGGTCGTACAGCGTCTCCAACTGCCAGCCCCGGTCGGCGGGCAGCGGCCCGATCGCGTCCGTGCCCTCGGACAGCAGCCGCCACAGGTCGCCGGGGGAGGCGACGTTCCCGGGGAAGCGGCAGCCCATGCCGACGATGGCGACCGGCTCGGTCCGTTCGGCCTCCAGTCGCGCCACCTGCCTTCTGGTGGCGTCGAGTTCGTTCGCCATCCACTTGAGGGTCTCGACGACCTTGTCGCCGCCGGCCGCCGGGGCGCCGGTGCCGCTGTCGCTGCTCGTCACTGCACGCATCTCCTGTGTTGCCTGGGGCGGCCTCGGCTGAGCCGCGGGCGGCCGGACGGAGGAGTCGGGGGAGGGCCGGCCCTCGGGTGGGAGCCCTTGGGGTGGGGGCCCTTGGGCCTCGGGCCCCTGGGCCGGGGAGCCGCTCACCGGCCGAACCGTTCCTGGATGAGGCCGAGGACCTCCTCGGCGGTCGTCGCCGACGCCAGCGCGTCGCCGTTCTCCGCCGCCGGGGCGTCCGGGAGCCGGGCCAGCAGGGCCCGCAGCCGCCCCGCCACCGCCGCCGAGGAAGGGGCGTCGAGGCGGTCCACGGCCGCTTCCAGCCGGTCCAGCTCGACCTCCACCGGAAGGCTCCCGCCGGACCCGGACCCGGACCCGGACCCGGACCCGGACCCGGACCCGGACCCGGACTCGGTCTCGGCCTCGGACCCGGTCTCGGCCCCTTCATCGGACCCCGGCCCGTCCGCGGACGGTTCGGCGTGGACGGCGAGTTCGGTGAGGACGTGGGCCGCCAGCGCCTCCGGCGTCGGATGGTCGAAGACGACCCCGACCGGCAGCCGCAGCCCGGTCGCCGCGCCGAGCCGGTTGCGGAACTCCACCGCCGTGAGCGAGTCGATGCCCAGTTCGCGGAAGAGCCGGGTGGCCGAGATCTCGCCGGCGTCGGCGTGGCCGAGCACCGCGGCGAGCTGTCGCAGCACCAGGTCCCGCACCAGCGCCGTACGGTCGGCGGCCGCGGTCTTCGCGAGCCGGTCGCGGAAGCCGGAGCCGGACTCCGCCGGGGTGGCCGCCGGCTCCCCGGCGGCGGGCCGGACGGCCCTGCGGTAGCCGGGCAGGCCGAGGAAGAGCCGGGTCGGCCGCACACCCACCGAGCCGGCGTCGAAGCGGTCGAAGTCCACGTCCGCGATGACCAGATGGCCGCTGTCGCCGGCCACCGCCCGCTCCAGCGCGCGCACCGCCCGCCGCGGGTCCATCGACTCCATCGCGAACCGGTGCAGCCGGTGGGCGATCACTTCGCCGCCCTCCAGCCCGCTGTCGCCCGCCCAGTGCCCCCAGCCGACCGACAGCGCGGGCAGGCCGAGCGCCCGGCGGCGCAGCGCGAGCGCGTCGAGGTAGGCGTTGCCGGGGGCGTAGCCGCCCTGTCCTGCGTCCGCCGTGACGCCCGCGAACGAGGAGAACAGCACGAACGCGTCCAGCGGAAGGTCCCGGGTCAGCTCGTCGAGATGGCGGGCCGCCTGTGCCTTCGCCCGCAACGACCGCTGGAGCTGGTCGGCCGTCAGGGACATCAGCAGCGCGTCGTCCACGACCGCCGCCGTATGCACCACGGCGGTCAGCGGGTACTCCGCCGGCACCCGCGCCAGCAGGTCCGCCAGTGCCGTACGGTCGCCGAGGTCGCAGGCCGCGACGGTCACCCGCGTGCCGAGCGCCGTGAGTTCGGCCGCCAGCTCCCGCGCGCCCGGCGCGTCCGGGCCGCGCCGTCCGGTCAGCAGCAGATGGGGCGCCCCGAGGGCGGCCAGGTGCCGGGCCACGTGCCCGCCGAGCGCGCCCGTGCCGCCGGTGACCAGCACCGTTCCGGTGGGTTTCCAGCCCTGCGACCGGTCTTCGGCAGGGGCGGGCACCAGCCGCCGGGTCAGCGCCGCCGACGCCCGGACCGCCACCTCGTCCTCGCCGGTGGCCCCGGACACCACGGCCACCAGCCGGGCCAGCTCGCGCGGCCCCGGTTCCGGGGGCAGGTCGATCACCCCGCCCCACCGCTCGGGATGCTCCTGCCGGGCGGTCGCCCCGAGCCCCCACACCGTGGCCTGCTCCGGCGCCGGCACCGCGTCCGCCGGCTCCGCCCCGACCGCACCTTGGGTGAGCACCCACAGCGGGGCCGGCCAGTCCACGTCGCCGAGCGCCTGGACGACGGCCAGCGTGGCCGCCAACGCCCTTGGCACGGAGTCGTGTTCGGGGTGGGTGCCGTCGAGCAGCCCGGTCAGGGCCAGTACGCCCGCCGGGACCCCGGTCCCGTCCAGCGCCTGCGCCACGGCGGCTCGGCCGGCGTCAGCCGGCAGCTCGCGCCGCGTCACGCGCGCCCCGTGCGCGCCCAGCGCCGTCTCGACCTGCGCGGCCAATGCCCCGGCCGCCGGGGCGTCCGGTACGAGCAGCAGCCAGCTGCCGCTGAGCGTGGGCCGCGGGGCGGTGGCGACCGGCTCCCACACCACCCGGTGCCGCCACCGGTCGAGCGCCGCGTCCTGCCGTGACGTCTCCCGCCAGCCGGCGAGCGCCGGCAGTACGTCCCGCAGCGACGCCGCCTGGCCGTTCACCAGCGAGAGCTCGCCCAGCAGTTCGTCGACGTCCCCGCTCTCGACCGCGTCCCAGAAACGCCGCCCGGCCGCGTCGTCGTCCGGCGCCGGCGCGGGCGCGGCGGCGGGAGAGGCGAAGTAGGCCGACTGGCTCGGTGCGTCCAGCCAGTACCGCTGCCGCTGGAAGGCGTAGGTCGGCAGGTCGACGAAGGACGGCGGAGTCTGCGCGTACACCGCCCGCGGCCAGTCCACCGGCACTCCGGCGACGTACGCGGCGCCCAGGGAGAGCGCGAGCCGGTGCGGGCCGCCTTCGCCCCGGCGCAGCGTGCCCAGCGCGGACGCCGAGGCGCCCGCGTCCTCCGTGGTCTCCTGAAGCCCCGTCAGCAGCACGGGGTGCGGGCTCACTTCGAGGAACACCCGGTGTCCGCGGCCCAGCAACTCCCTTACGGCCGCGTCGAAGCGGACCGGCTCGCGCATGTTGCGGTACCAGTAGCCGGCGTCCATGCCGGAGCCGTCCACCATCGCGCCGGTGACCGTGGAGACGACCGGGATGTCGCCCGCCTTCGGTGTGACGGGGGCCAGTTCGGCCAGCACGCGCTCGCGCACCCTTTCCACCTGGGCCGAGTGCCCGGCGGCGATCGCGCCCTTCACCCGGCGGGCCCGTGCGCCGAGCGCCTCGGCGTCCGCCAGGAACTCCTCCACCGCGGCCGTCTCGCCCGACACCACCACCGACTCCGGCCCGTTGACCGCGGCCACGCTCAGCCGGTCGCCCCAGCGCTCCAGCCGGGCGGCAACCCACTCCTGCGGCCGGGCCACCGACGCCATCGCGCCCAGCCCCGACAGTTCCTCCTGCATGGTCCTGCTGCGCAGGCAGATGATCCGTGCCGCGTCCGGCAGCGACAGCGCGCCCGCGACGCAGGCCGCGGCGACCTCGCCCTGGGAGTGCCCGACGACCGCCGCCGGCAGCACGCCGGCCGCCTGCCAGGTGCGGGCCAGCGCCACCATCACCGCGAACAGCAGCGGCTGGACCACGTCGAGCCGTTGCGGCGAGGGCGCGCCCGGACGGTCGTACAGCACGTCGAGCACCGACCAGTCCACGAACTCGCCCAGCGCCGCGTCGCACTCGGCGAGCGACCGGGCGAACGCCGGTGAGGAGTCGAGGAGTTCGACCGCCATGCCGGGCCACTGCGAGCCCTGGCCGGGGAAGACCAGCACCGGGCCGGCGCCGGGCGCGGCCGTGCCGGTGACCAGGTGGGGGTGCGCTTCCCCGTCGGCCAGGGCCGTGAGCGCGGCCAGCGCGTCGTCCCGGTCGCCGGCGACGACGGCCGCCCGGTGCTCCAGTTCCGTCACCCGCGTGGTCGCCAACTCCCGTCCCAGCGTGTGAATTTCGAGTGCGGAATGGTCGGCGAGGGAGTCGCGCAGCCGTCGGGCCTGACCGCGCAGCCCGGCAGCGGTCGCCGCGGACAGCGGCAGGACGGCGGGGCCGTCGGCGAGAGCCGAGGGGGCGAGCGGGCGTCGCGGGGCCTCTCCTCGCGCCTCCTCCTCCGGCCCGGTGCGGTCCTCCGCGCCGGTTCCCTCCGCCGCCCCCGGCACGAACTGCTCCAGGATCACGTGGGCGTTGGTGCCGCTGATCCCGAAGGCCGATACGGCTGCGCGGCGGGCGCGTTCGACCTCCGGCCATGTGCGTTGCTGGGTGAGGAGTTCGATGGCGCCGGTGGTCCAGTCGACGTGTGAGGTGGGCTGGGTGGCGTGGAGGGTGCGGGGGAGGATGCCGTGGTGGAGGGCGTGCACCATCTTGATGACGCCGGCGATGCCGGCGGCGGCCTGGGTGTGGCCGATGTTGGATTTCAACGAGCCGAGGTAGAGGGGGTGTTCGGCCGGCCGGTGCTGTCCGTAGGTGGCGAGCAGCGCGGTCACCTCGATGGGGTCGCCGAGCGGGGTGCCGGTGCCGTGCCCCTCGACGGCGTCCACGTCGGCCGGGGTCAGCCCGGCGTCGGCGAGCGCCTGCCGGATCACCCGCTGCTGGGCCCGTCCGCTGGGCGCGCTCAGCCCGTTGGAGGCGCCGTCCTGGTTGACGGCCGAGCCGCGGATCACGGCCAGTACCGGATGCCCGTGGCGCCGCGCGTCCGACAGCCGCTCGACGACCAGCGTGCCGATGCCCTCGGAGAAGGCCGAGCCGTCCGCGTCGTCGGCGTACGAGCGGCAGCGCCCGCTCCGGCCGAGCACCTGCTGCCGGCTGAACTCCACGAAGCCGCCCGGCGTCGACATCACCGTCGCCCCGGCCGCCACCGCGAGGTCGCACTCTCCGCCGCGCAGCGCACGCACCGCGAGGTGCAGGGCGACCAGGCCGGCCGAGCAGGCCGTGTCGAGGGTGAGAGTGGGCCCTTCCAGGCCGAAGACGTAGGCGACCCGGCCGGACAGGACGCTGGCGGTGTGCCCGAGCAGCAGGTGGTTGGCGACCCCCGCGGGGGCGTCCTTCACCCCGGCCGCGTAGTCCTGCTCGCCCGCGCCGACGAAGACGCCCGTACTGCTGCCGCGCAGTGATGTCGGCGGGATACCGGCCCGTTCGAAGGACTCCCAGGTCGTCTCCAGCAGCAACCGCTGATGCGGGTCCATGGCCAGCGCCTCGCGCGGCGAGATCCCGAACAGGCCCGGCTCGAATCCGGCGATGTCGTCCAGGAAGCCGCCCTCGCGGGAGTACGACGTCCCGGCCGAGGCCGGGTCCGGGTCGTACACGGCGGCCGGGTCCCAGCCGCGGTCGGTGGGGAAGGCCACGATGGCGTCCCGCTCCTCGACGACCAGCCGCCACAGGTCCTCGGGGCTGACCGTGCCGCCGGGATAGCGGCAGGCCATGCCGATGACGGCGATCGGTTCGTCCGCGGCCGAGGCGGCGGACGGCGCCTGCTCCCGCTCCGCGCCGGTCAGCCGGTCGCGGATCGCGGCGGCCAGGTCGCGCGGGGTGGGGTGGTCGAAGACGACGATGGCGGGCAGGGCGAGCCCGGTCGCCTTGCTGATCCGGTCGCGCACCTCCACCGCGGTCAGCGAGTCCAGGCCGAGGCTCTTGAAGGTCTGCGTGACATCGAGGTCGTGGGCCGTGTCGTGCCCGAGGGCGGCCGCCACCTCGTCCCGCACCAGTGCCAGCACCGTCCGCTCCTGTTCGAGGGGCGGCAGCGCGCCCACGCGGCGCGCGAAGCCACCGGCGTCCGCCCCCGCCTCGCCCTCCGTGGCGGCTTCCGTGTCGCCGTGCGCCGCCGACAGGGCGAACAGCGGGCCGGGCCGCACCGCGGCGAACAGCGCGGTCAGCCGCGGCCAGTCCACATCGGCGACGACCTGGCAGGTGCGATCCGACGCCAGCACCCGTTCCATCGCGTCCAGGGCGTCCGCCGGGGGCAACGGGCGCAGTCCGCTGCGCCGCAGCAGCCCGGCCACCTCGTCGTCCGCCGCCATGCCCGCGCCTTCCCACGGGCCCCACGCGATGGACGTCGCGGGCAGCCCGTCGGCCCGCCGCCGCTGGGCGAGGGCGTCCAGTACCGCGTTGCCGGCGGCGTACGCGGCCTGCCCGGCGCTGCCCCACACCCCGGCGACCGACGAGAACAGCACGAAGGCGTCCAGCTCCAGGCCGGCCTCCCGCGTCAACTCGTCGAGGTGGCAAGCCCCGTCGGCCTTGCCCGCGACCACCGCGGACCACTCCTCGGCCGACAGCCCGGTCACCGGGCGCGCCTCGAAGACACCGGCCGCGTGGAAGACGGCGGTGGGCCGATGACGTGCGATCAGGTCGGCGACCGCGGCGCGGTCCGCGGTGTCGCAGGCGACCACCTCCACCTTCGCACCCAACTCCCGCAGCGCGGCCACGAGATCGGCCGCACCCGGGGCGGCCTCGCCCCGACGGCCGGTGAGGACGAGACGGCCGGCGCCGTTCTCCGCGAGCCACCGGGCCACATGGGCGCCGAGCGCCCCGGTTCCCCCGGTGACCAGGACGGTCCCGCGAGCGCGCCACCGCCGCCCGCGTACGGCGCCGGTACGGTCGGTGTCCGCGCGGGCGGCGCCGGTAAGGGCGGTGTCTGTACGGGCGGTGCCTACACCGGCTGTGTCCGCACCGGCCGTGTCCGTACCGGCTGTGTCCGCACGGGTGGTGTCCGAATGGTCGGTGCCTGTACGGGCGGTGCCTACAGCGGTCGTGTCCGTACCGGTCGTGTTCGCATCGGCGGTGCCTGTACGGGCGGTTTCCGGACTGGCCGATTCCGAGCTGGCCGCTCCAGTACCGGCCGTGACTGTACCGGCGGTGCCTGGATCGGCCGTGTCCGCGCCGGCGATGTCTGGATCGGCCGTGTCCGTACCGGCGGTGCCTGGACCGGCCGTGTCCGTACCGGCGGTGCCTGGACCGGCCGTGTCCGTACCGGCGGTGCCTGGACCGGCCGCATCCGCACCGACGGTGCCTGCACCGGCCGCGTTCGTACCGACGGTGCCTGCACCGGCCGCATCCGCACCGGAGGTGCCCGCACCGGCCGTAGGGGGATTCGTCGGGCGGTCGGGGGCCGGGACGACGCGGCGGCCCCGGACGCGTCCGTCGCGCAGGGCGATCTGGTCCTCCCGGCCGGGGCGGCTGCCCGCGGCGAGCACGGCGCACAGCGCGTCCAGGTCGCGGTCGCCGAAGCCGCCCACGTCCGCCAGGCCGCCCCAGAGGGAGGGGAGTTCGAGCGAGACGACCTGGCCGAGCCCCCACACCGCGGCCTGCGCCACCGTGCGTACCGGGTCCTGGGCTCCGGTGGAGACGGCACCCTCGGTGAGGAACCACCGCGGGGCGTCCGGGCCTTCGGCACCGCCGGCATCGCGGGCCGCCGCCAGCGCGAACAGCCCGGGGTCCGGTGCGAGGGCGGCCGCGACCACGACACCGGCGACGGCACCGTCGTCGGGCGGGCCCACGGCGGTGCCCGTCACGGCCTCGGCGCCGGCCCGTTCCAGCGCGGAGCGCAGAGCCGTCACCCGCGGGTCCGCCGGATCGGTGCCGGCCGGCAGGTCCACCCGCCAACGCCCGTGCAGCCGCGCCCCGTCGACGGTCACCGGCACCCACGCCACCTGGTGAGCGTGGCGGCGCAGCCGGTCCGCGCGGTCGCGGGTGTCCAGCAGCGCGCCCAGCGTCCGTGTCTGCTCCTCGGTGAGGTCGAGCTCTCCCACGAGGGCTCCGAGCGTTCCGAGCGTTCCGAGCGCGTCGGGGGCCGTGGTCCGCGCGGTCGCGGAGAGCCAGAAGCGGCGGTGCCGGAACGGGTAGCCGGGCAGTGCGACGGTCCGGGCGCCGGTGCCCTCGAACGCCCGCGACCAGTCCACCCGCAGGCCCGACAGGTGCAGGGCCGACAGCGCCTCGACGAAGGCCGCCGGCTCGGGCCGGTCGGCGCGCAGCGCCGCGACGACGGTGGGCGAGGCGTCCGCCGGCAGGCTGTCGCGGACGGCCCCGGTGAGCGCGCCGGCGGGCCCCAGCTCCAGGTACGCCGTCGCGCCCGCCGCGTGCAGCGCGCCGACGCCGTCGGCGAAGCGGACCGGCTCGCGGACGTGCCGCACCCAGTAGGAGGGCGAGCACAGTTCGTCCGGGCCGGCCGGCGCGCCGGTCAGGTCGGACACGACGGGTACCGCCGGCGGATGGAAGGACACCCCGGCCAGGACCTCCGCGAAGGCGTCCGCCATCGCGTCCATGTGCGCCGAGTGGAAGGCGTGGTCGACCCGCAGCCGCCGTACCCGCCGCCCCTGCGCGCGGAAGCGCTCCGCCACCTCCTCGACGGCGTCGCGGTCACCGGAGACCACCACGGCGGACGGTCCGTTGACCGCGGCCACGCCCACCCGGTCGCCGTACCCCGCGAGCGCGTGCCGGGTCTCCTCCTCCGTGGCCTCCACGGCGGCCATCGCCCCGTCCGCCGTCACCGCCCGCATCAGCCGTCCGCGCGCCGCCACAAGCGCGCAGGCGTCGGCGAGTGACCACACCCCGGCGACACAGGCCGCCGCGAACCCGCCGATGGAGTGCCCGATCAGCAGGCCGGGCCGCACTCCCCAGTGCTCCAGCAGCCGGTACAGCGCCACCTCGACGGCGAAGAGCGCGGCCTGCGCGTGGTCGGTGCGGTCCAGCAGCTCCGCGTCCGTGCCGAACACGACGTCCCGCAGCGGCTGTTCGAGATGCCGGGCGAAGTGCGCGCACACCTCGTCGAAGGCCGCCGCGAACACCGGCTGGGACGCGTACAGTTCCCGGCCCATGCCGGGGCGCTGGCTGCCCTGGCCGCTGAAGACGACCGCGAGCAGGGCGTCCTCCCGGGCCCGGCCGGTCAGGGTGCCGGCCGTGGAGCGCCCCTCGGCCACCGCCAGCAGCCGCTCGACCGCCTGCTCCCGCCCGCCGGCGACGACCGCGGCACGCCAGGGAAGCGCGCTGCGCGTGGTCGTCAACGAATAGGCGGCGTCCACGAGTTCGGTGCCGGAGCCGACGGTCGCCGCGATCCGCGCGGCCTGCGCCCGCAACGCCTCCCCGTCGGCCGCCGACAGCAGCAACGGGACGGTGGCGGGCGCCGGGCCGCGCTCGGGCGGTCCGGCGGACGGCGGCGCCTGCTCCAGGATGACGTGCGCGTTCGTCCCGCTGATCCCGAAGGACGACACCGCGGCCCGCCGCGGCCGGTCCGTCTCGGGCCAGGCGCGGGTGCGCGCCAGCAACTCCACCGCGCCGGACGCCCAGTCGACGTGCGAGGACGGCTCACCCGCGTGCAGGCTGCGCGGCAGGACGCCCTCGCCCAGCGCCATGACTATCTTGATGATGCCCGCGACACCCGCGGCGGCCTGGGTGTGACCGAGGTTGGACTTCACCGAGCCGAGATAGAGCGGCCGTTCGGCCGGCCGGTCCCGGCCGTACGTCTCCAGCAGGGCCCCCGCTTCGATCGGGTCGCCCAGGACGGTGCCGGTGCCGTGGCCCTCGACGGCGTCCACGTCGGCCGGGGCGAGCCTGGCGTCGGCGAGCGCCTCGCGGATGACGCGCTGCTGGGCGATGCCGCTGGGCGCGGTCAGGCCGTTGGAGGCGCCGTCCTGGTTGACGGCCGAGCCGCGCAGCACGGCCAGCACCCGGTGCCCGTTGCGCAGCGCGTCCGGCAGCCGTTCCACCAGCAGTATGCCCACGCCCTCGGACCAGCCGGTGCCGTCAGCCCCCTCGGCGAACGACTTGCAGCGGCCGTCGCGCGCCAGCCCGCCCTGCCGGGAGAACTCCACGAACGTGTCCGGCGCGACCATCACCGTCACCCCGCCGGCCAGCGCCAGATCGCACTCCCCGCGCCGCAGCGACTGCGCGGCCAGGTGCAGCGCCACCAGCGACGACGAGCACGCGGTGTCCACCGTCAGCGCGGGGCCCTCAAGGCCCAGCGCGTAGGCGATCCGGCCCGAGGCGACACTTCCGGCACCGCCCGTCAGCAGGTACCCCTCCACGCCTTCCGGCACCTCGGTCACGCCGCTGCCGTAGTCGTGGTACATCAGCCCCGCGAACACACCGCCGCGCGAGCCGTGGACGGCCTCCGCCGGGATGCCCGCGTTCTCCAGGGCCTCCCAGGAGACCTCCAGCAGCAGTCGTTGCTGTGGGTCCATGGCCAGCGCCTCGCGTGGCGAGATCCCGAACGGCGCCGGGTCGAAGCCGGCGGCGTCGTCCAGGAACCCGCCGTGCCGGGTGGCGCTGGTGCCGCGCGCGCCGGCCGCGGGGTCGAACAGCGCGGACAGATCCCAGCCGCGGTCCACCGGGAACTCGCCCACCGCGTCCCGCTCCTGGAGCACCAGGCGCCACAGGTCGGCGGGTCCGTCCACCCCGCCCGGGTAGCGGCAGGCCATGCCGATGATCGCCACCGGCTCGCCGTCGTCGCCCGGCACGGCGTTCCGGGCGTTCCGCGCACCCTCGGACACGGCGTCCGCGCCGGCCAGCCGGCCGTCCAGGAACCGGGCCAGCGCGCGGGGGGTGGGATGGTCGAAGACCACCGTGGACGCCAGGGCGAGCCCGGTGGCCGTCGCCAGCCGGTTGCGCACCTCCACCGCCATCAGCGAGTCGAGGCCCAGCTCCCGGAACTCGCTCGCCACGTCCAGCCCGTCACCGCTCGCATGCCCCAGCACCAGCGCCGTCTCGTCACGCACCACGCCCAGCAGCAGCCGCTCCCGCTCGTCGGCCGACAGCCCGGCCAGCCGTTCCTCCAGCCCCGACCGGGACGCCGCCGCCGGCCTCGCCTGCGCGGCCGTCCGCCGTGCGGCACGCGGCACGAGCCGCGACAGCAGCGGCGGTACGGGCCGCCCGGACCGCACCAGCGCCCGCGGGTCGAGCCGGGCGGGCACCAGGGCGGCCGGGCCACCGTCCCGCGCCGCCGCGGCCAGGGCGCCGTCCAGCAGGGCCAGCCCCCGCTGAGCCGGCAGCGGCAGCAGCCCGGCGCGCCGCATCCGGGCCAGGTCCCGCCCGTCCAGCCGCCCGGTCATCCCCGACGGCTGCTCCCACAGGCCCCACGCCAACGACAGTGCGGGCAGCCGGAGTTGCCGCCGGTGGAGGGCCAGGGCATCGAGGAACGCGTTGGCCGCCGCGTAATTGCCCTGCCCCGGGTTGCCGAGCACCCCCGCCACCGACGAGAACAGCACGAAGGCCGACAGGTCGAGTCCGGCGGTCAGCTCGTGCAGGTGCCAGGCGGCGCGGGCCTTCGGCCGCAGCACCGCCGCCACGGCCTCGTCGCTGAGGCCCTCGACGGTCGCGTCCGCCAACACGCCCGCCAGGTGCATCACGGCGCCCAGCGGATGCCCCGACGCCTGGACCTCCGCCACGACGGCGGCCAGCGCCTCCCGGTCCCCGATGTCACAGGCCCGTACGTCGGCGACGGCACCTGACTCCGCCAAGGTGCCGACCAGTTCGGCCGCTCCGGCCGCGTCCGCCCCCGAACGGCTGAGCAGGAGCAGCCGCCGCACCCCGTGCACGGCGACGAGGTGCCGGGCCACGAGCGAGCCCAGGCTTCCCGTGCCGCCGGTCACCAGGACCGTACGGTCGGGGTCGAAGGCGGGCGGGGCATCCGCTTCGGCCCGCGCCGCATCCCCTTCTTCAGGCGCCGCATCCCCTTCGGCACCGGGGTGACGGACGAGGCGCGGCACGTACGCCGTCCCGCCCCGCAGCGCGAACTGCGGCTCGTCCCCGACCGGAACCGATACGACGTCCGTGTCCGCGTCCGCGCCGGTGTCGGCATCGGTGGCCGCGCCGTCGTCCGTGTCGACGAGGACGAACCGCCCGGGGTGCTCGCTCTGCGCCGACCGCACCAGACCCCATACGGCCGCCGCCGCCGGGTCGGTGACCCGGTCACCGTCGTCCACCGCGACCGCGCCCCGGGTCCGCACCACCAACCGGTGGTTCCGCAGACCTGGGTCGGTCACGAAGCGGCGGACGACCGCCAACACGGACAGGACCAGCTCGCAGACCTCCACGGGGGAGCGGCCGACGAGGTCCAGCAGCACGGGAGGAAGGTCGCCGTGCGGGACCTGCGCGGGTGCGGCGTCGAGCGTGGACTCCCCTCTCGGCACGAGGAGTTCGTCGAGCCCGTCGAGCGTGTCGAGCGTGTCGAGTTCGCCGGGCCCGGAGATCCGGGCCGCCCACCCGCCCGCGCCGGACCCGTCCGCCAAGGCGGCCGGCCCAGCCTCCTCCCACCGCACCGCGAACAGTTCCTCGGACCGCGAGGTCGCCCGCAGCGCCTCCACGGCGACCGGCAGCAGCGCCAGCGACGCCACGGACACCACCGGCGCACCGTCGCCGTCCACGGCGGTCAGCTCCACGGACTCCGGCCCCGTACGGCGCAGTAGCACCCGCAGCGCCCGCGCGCCGGAGGCGTGCACACGCACCCCCGACCACGCGAACGGCAGCCGGATGCCCGGCACCCGGGGCAGCAGCCCGGTCGCCGCCACGGCGTGCAGGGCGGCGTCGAGGAGCGCCGGATGCAGCAGGAACCCGTCGGACGCACCCGCCTCCGCTGGCAGTTCGACCTCCGCGAACACCTCGTCCGCGCGGCGCCAGAGGGCACGCACGCCCTGGAACGCGGGGCCGTAGTCGTATCCCTGGGCGGCCAGGTCGTCGTACAGCGTGCTCGTCGGCAGACGGTCGGCACCGGACGGCGGCCAGGAGGCGAGGCCGGAGGACGGGTCACCGACACCGTCGAGGGCTTCCTCGGCCAGCAGACCTTCGGCGTGGAGCGTCCACGCGGCGTCCGAGCCGGCCGGGCCCGGCCGGGAGTGCACGGTCACCGAACGCCGCCCGGCCGCGTCCGGCTCACCCACCGCGGCCTGCACGGTCACCTGACCGGTGAGCGCCAGCGGCGCCCGCACCGTCAACTCCTCGACCGTCCCGCACCCGACCTCGTCGCCGACCCGCATCGCCATCTCCACGAAGGCGGTACCCGGCAGCAGCACCGACCCGGCGACCGCGTGGTCGGCACACCACTCCGGAGACCCCGCGCCCAGCGCACCCGTCAGCACCGCACCACCCGCACCCGCCAGCGGCACGGCCGCGCTCAGCAGCGGGTGGTCGCGCACGGCGACTCCGGGGTGGGAGCCGGCCGGAGAGGTCGTACGCAGCCAGTAGCGTTGGTGTTGGAAGGGGTAGGTGGGGAGGGTGGGTTGGGTGGTGGGGGTGGGGAGTTGGGTGGTCCAGGTGGGGGTGGTTCCGGTGGTGTGGGCGTGGGCGAGTGCGGTGGTGAGGTCGGTGGGGGTGGCGTGGTGGCGTCGGAGGGTGTGGTGGGTGGTGAGGTGGGGGGTGGTTTCTTGGATGGCGGGGGTGAGGATGGGGTGGGGGCTGGTTTCGATGGTGGTGTGGTGGCCGGTGGTGGTGAGGTGGGTGAGGGCTTGGTGGAAGAGGACGGGTTGGCGGAGGTTGGTGTACCAGTAGGTGGGGTCGAGTTCGGGTCCGTGGATGGGTTGTCCGGTGACGGTGGAGATCATGGGGATGGTGGCGGGGTGGGGGTGGATGTGGGCGAGGGTGGTGGTGATGTGGTGTTGGTGGGGGTCGACTTGGGGTGAGTGGGAGGCGTAGTCGACGTTGATGCGGCGCACGCGGTAGCCGTGGTTTTGGAGGAGGGTGGTGAGGTGGTTGAGGGCTTGGGGGGTGCCGGTGATGACGGTGGTGGTGGGGGAGTTGTGGGCGGCGATGGTGGCGTTGTGGCCGTGGAGATATTGCTGGATGTGTTGGGCGGGTGCGTTGATGGTGGCCATGCCGCCGTGGCCGGAGAGGTGGCGCATGGCGGTGGAGCGGGTGGTGATGATGTGGGCGGCGTCGTGGAGGGTGAGGATGCCGGCGATGTGGGCGGCGGCGATTTCGCCTTGGGAGTGGCCGATGACGGCGGCGGGTTGGATGCCTGCGGTGGTCCAGAGGTGGGTGAGGGCGATCATCATGGCGAAGAGCGCGGGTTGGACCATGTCGACCCGTTCCAGCCATGCGTGGTCGGGTCCGGTGAGGGTGTCGATGAGGGACCAGCCGGTGAGGGGGTCCAGGGCGGCGGCGGTGGTGTTCAGGGAGTCGCGGAAGGTGGGGTTGTGGGCGTAGAGGGCATGCGCCATGCCGGGCCACTGCGATCCCTGGCCGGGGAAGACGAAGACGGGTCCGGGGCTGGTGGTGTGGGTGGCGTGGCCGGTGATGAGGTGGGGGGTCGGCCGGTGCTCGGCCAGGGCCCGCAGACCGGTCAGGGCACTGTCCCGGTTGTCGGCGATCACGACGGCCCGGTGGGGGAGTTGGGCCCGGGTGGTGGCCAGTGCGTGGGCGACATCGGGGAGTAGGAGTCCGGGGTCTGACTCCAGCCGCTCCGCGAGCCGCCCGCCCATGGCGGCCAGAGCCTCCGCGCTCGCCGCCGAGAGGAGCAGGGGCAGCCCGGGAGGTGGTTCTTCCGTGCTGGGTTCCTCGGGGTGCCCGGCGGCGGGTTGTTCGGCGTGTTCGGGTTCTGCCGGTTGTTCGAGGATGACGTGGGCGTTGGTGCCGCTGATGCCGAAGGCGGATACGGCTGCGCGGCGGGCGCGTTGGACCTGGGGCCATGTGCGTTGCTGGGTGAGGAGTTCGATGGCGCCGGTGGTCCAGTCGACGTGTGAGGTGGGCTGGGTGGCGTGGAGGGTGCGGGGGAGGATGCCGTGGTGGAGGGCGTGCACCATCTTGATGACGCCGGCGATGCCGGCGGCGGCCTGGGTGTGGCCGATGTTGGATTTCAACGAGCCGAGGTAGAGGGGGTGTTCGGCCGGCCGGTGCTGTCCGTAGGTGGCGAGCAGCGCGGTCACCTCGATGGGGTCGCCGAGCGGGGTGCCGGTGCCGTGGGCTTCGACGGCGTCGATGTCGGCGGGGGTGAGGCCGGCGTTGTCGAGTGCGGTGCGGATGAGGCGGGCTTGGGAGCGGCCGTTGGGTGCGGTGAGGCCGTTGGAGGCGCCGTCCTGGTTGACGGCGCTGCCGCGGATGAGGGCCAGGACGGGGTGGTGGTTGCGGCGGGCGTCGGAGAGCCGCTCCACCAGCACCGCGCCCACACCCTCCGACCAGCCGGTGCCGTCCGCCGACTCGTCGAACGCCTTGCACCGGCCGTCCGCCGACAAGCCGCCCTGCCGGGAGAACTCCAGGAACATGCCCGGCGTCGACATGACGGTGGCGCCGCCCGCCACGGCCAGGTCGCACTCGCCGGCGCGCAGCGACTGCGCGGCCAGGTGCAGGGCGACCAGCGACGACGAGCACGCGGTGTCGACGGTCAGCGCCGGACCCTCCAGGCCGAACACGTACGACAGGCGGCCGGACGCCACGCTCGCCGCGTGCCCGGTGAGCAACAGGCCCTCGCTGCCCTGTGCCGGACCGGGAGTGGTGTAGGTGGCGTAGTCCTGCTCGTTCGTCCCCACGAACACGCCGGTACGGCTGCCGCGCAGCGAACCGGGATCGATGCCCGCGCTCTCGAACATCTCCCACGCGGTCTCCAGGAGGAGCCGCTGATGCGGGTCCATCGCCAGCGCCTCGCGCGGCGCGATCCCGAAGAGGGCGGCGTCGAACCCGGCGATGTCGTCGAGGAATCCGCCCTGGCGGACGTAAGAGGTACCGGGGCTGGCCGGATCGGGGTCGTACAGCTCCTCGGTGTTCCAGCCCCGGTCGGCGGGGAAGTCACCGATGGCGTCCCGCTCCTCGACCAGCAGTCGCCACAGGTCCGCCGGCCCCCGTACGCCTCCGGGGAAGCGGCACGCCATCCCGACGATCACGATCGGCTCGTCGTCCTCCGCCGCCCTGCCGCCGTGGGCGACAGCGGGCAACTCCGAGCCGGGCCGCTCTTCCAGGAACGCGGCGAGTTCGGCCGGACTCGGGTGGTCGTAGGTCGAGTTGACCGGCACCCGGCGGCCCAGCGCCACCGACAACCGCTTGCACAACTCGGTGCCGGCGAACGAGTCGAAGCCGAGATCCTTGAAGGTGACCTCTGGCGGCACGTCAGCCCCGGAGGAGTGCCCGAGCACCCGCGCGCACTCGTTGAGTACGACGTCCAGCACCCGTCCGGCCGTCGGGGGGCCCGACGGGTTCTCGGGTGCCTCCGCCGCTCCCGTTTCGGCTTCCGCTTCCGCTTCCTCGGCGGTCGGGGAAGTCTCGGCGGTCGCGACCGCCGTGACCGGCTTCGGCCAGTAGCGTTGGTGTTGGAAGGGGTAGGTGGGGAGGGTTGTCCGGGTGGTGGGGGTGGGGAGTTGGGTGGTCCAGGTGGGGGTGGTTCCGGTGGTGTGGGCGTGGGCGAGTGCGGTGGTGAGGTCGGTGGGGGTGGCGTGGTGGCGTCGGAGGGTGTGGTGGGTGGTGAGGTGGGGGGTGGTTTCTTGGATGGCGGGGGTGAGGATGGGGTGGGGGCTGGTTTCGATGGTGGTGTGGTGGCCGGTGGTGGTGAGGTGGGTGAGGGCTTGGTGGAAGAGGACGGGTTGGCGGAGGTTGGTGTACCAGTAGGTGGGGTCGAGTTCGGGTCCGTGGATGGGTTGTCCGGTGACGGTGGAGATCATGGGGATGGTGGCGGGGTGGGGGTGGATGTGGGCGAGGGTGGTGGTGATGTGGTGTTGGTGGGGGTCGACTTGGGGTGAGTGGGAGGCGTAGTCGACGTTGATGCGGCGGACGCGGTAGCCGTGGTTTTGGAGGAGGGTGGTGAGGTGGTTGAGGGCTTGGGGGGTGCCGGTGATGACGGTGGTGGTGGGGGAGTTGTGGGCGGCGATGGTGGCGTTGTGGCCGTGGAGATATTGCTGGATGTGTTGGGCGGGTGCGTTGATGGTGGCCATGCCGCCGTGGCCGGAGAGGTGGCGCATGGCGGTGGAGCGGGTGGTGATGATGTGGGCGGCGTCGTGGAGGGTGAGGATGCCGGCGATGTGGGCGGCGGCGATTTCGCCTTGGGAGTGGCCGATGACGGCGGCGGGTTGGATGCCTGCGGTGGTCCAGAGGTGGGTGAGGGCGATCATCATGGCGAAGAGCGCGGGTTGGACCATGTCGACCCGTTCCAGCCATGCGTGGTCGGGTCCGGTGAGGGTGTCGATGAGGGACCAGCCGGTGAGGGGGTCCAGGGCGGCGGCGGTGGTGTTGAGGGAGTCGCGGAAGGTGGGGTTGTGGGCGTAGAGGGAGTGGGCCATGCCGGGCCATTGGGAGCCTTGGCCGGGGAAGACGAAGACGGGTCCGGGGCTGGTGGTGTGGGTGGCGTGGCCGGTGATGAGGTGGGGGGTGGGTCGGTGCTCGGCCAGGGCCCGCAGACCGGTGAGGGCGGTGTTCCGGTTGTCGGCGATCACGACGGCCCGGTGGGGGAGTTGGGCGCGGGTGGTGGCCAGTGCGTGGGCGACATCGGGGAGTAGGAGTCCGGGGTCTGACTCCAGCCGCTCCGCGAGCCGCCCGCCCATGGCGGCCAGAGCCTCCGCGCTCGCCGCCGACACCACCAGCGGTACCGCTCCTGCCAGCTCCGGCACCGCTCCCGCCGGCTCCGGCACCGCCTCCGTCGCCCGCGCCGCCCGCGCCGCCGGCTCCACCGGCTCCACCGGCGAAGCCTCCGTCAGGACCAGGTGCGCGTTCGTACCGCCCACCCCGAACGCCGAAACCCCGGCCACCAGCGCCTGGTCGGGCCGGGGCCAGGAGCCCGTGTCCGTCTGCACCCGCAGCCGAAGACGCTCGAAGGGGATGGCCGGATTCGGCGTCTCGAAGTTGAGGCTGGCCGGAAGCTCGCGGTGATGCAGGGACAGCGCGGCCTTCAGCAGGCCCACCACACCGGCGGCGCCTTCGAGATGGCCGACGTTGGTCTTGGCCGAGCCGACCGCGAGGGGGGCCGTCCGGCCGGGAGCCGTGCCCAGCGCGGCACCGAGCGCGGCGGCCTCGACGGGGTCGCCCACCGGGGTTCCGGTGCCGTGGAGTTCGACGTACTGCACGTCCGCCGCGCGCACGCCCGCGTCGGCGAGCGCGGCGGACACCACCTCCCGCTGGGCCTCGGCGTTCGGTACGGTCAGGCCCTCGCCGCCGCCGTCGTGATTGACGGCGGAGCCGCTGAGCACGCAGTAGACGCGATCCCGGTCGGCCAAGGCGCGGGACAGCGGCTTGAGAACGACCAGGGCGCCGCCCTCGCCCCGCACGAAGCCGTTGGCGCGCGCGTCGAAGGTGTGGCAGCGGCCGTCCGGGGAGAGCGCGCCGAAGCGGTCGACGGCGGTGGTGCTCTCGGGCACCAGGTTCAGGTGCACGCCGCCCGCCAGGGCGAGCTCCGCCTCGCCGCTGCGCAGGGCCGCGGCGGCCAGGTGGACTGCGACCAGTGACGAGGACTGGCCGCAGTCGACCGTCATGCTCGGCCCCCGCAACCCCAGCGAGTAGGAGAGCCGGTTGGCGATCACTCCTCGCTGGACTCCGGTGAACACGTGCCGCGTGAGGCCTTGTGGGCCGCTGCGGCGCAGAAGGGCGGCGTAGTCGTCGGCGATCGCGCCGACGTACACGCCCGCGGGCGTACCGCTGAGGGAGTCGGGGGCGATACCGGCGTCCTCCAGCGCCTCCCAGCCCAGCTCCAGGGTGAGTCGCTGCTGGGGGTCCATGGCCAGCGCCTCGCGGGGCGAGACACCGAAGAAGGCCGCGTCGAAGCCGTCGACGCGGTCCAGGTAGCCGCCGCGGTGCGCCGGACCGCGGCCGGGCGGCGGCTCCGAGATCGCGTCGCGCCCCTCGCGCAGCAACTGCCAGAAGGCGGACGGGTCGGGGGCGCCCGGCAGCCGGCACGCCATGCCGACGACCGCGATCGGCTTGTCCCGCGGGCCCGTGGGGGTGCCGGCACCCGTGTCCGCGTCGTGAACCGCGCCCATGACAGTTGTCCCTTCCGCCGTGCCGCCGAACGAGGAATCACCGGGGAGGACCCGGCGGGTGAGGGGGCCTCAGCCCGCCCCGTGCGGCCTGACCGGCAGCTTCTCCAGGCCGTGGGTGACCGTGCTGAGCCGCCACCGCAACTCGTTCGGGTCGCAGGCGAGGGACAGGTCGGGGAAGCGGTCGAGGAGCATGCCGATGGCGATCTCGGCCTCCAGGCGGGCCAGCGGAGCGCCCATGCAGTAGTGGATGCCGTGCCCGAAGGTCATCTGGCCGCCGATCGGCCGGGTGATGTCGAAGAGTTCGGGCTGGTCGAAGCGGTCGGGGTCGCGGTTGGCGGCCATCAGCGACACCATGACCACCTCGCCGACCGGGATCGTGACGTCGCCGAGCACCACCGGCTCGATCGTGTACCGGAACGTGGCGAGGTTCACCGGGCCGTCGAAGCGCAGGAACTCCTCCACGGCCTGCGGCAGCAGCGCGCGGTCGGCGCGCAGCCTGGCGAGTTCACCGGCGTGGGTGAGGAGGGCGAGCACGCCGTTGCCGATCAGGTTGACCGCCGTCTCCGTGCCGGCCGAGAACATCAGGTAGATCGTGGCGAGCAGTTCGCCCTCGCTGAGCTTGTCGTCCTCGTCGCGGGCCGTGATCAGCGCGCTCAGCAGGTCCTCGCCGGGGTTCTCGCGCTTGACCTGGATCAGCTTCACCAGGTACTCGCGCATCGCCTGGGTGGCCGCCTCGTAGCCCTCCGGCGCGAGGTCGGACAGAACGGTGGCCGCGTACCGGCCGAAGGCGAGCCGTTCGGCCTCCGGCACGCCCAGCAGCGTGCAGAGCAGTTCCATCGGCACCGGATAGGCGAACGCCTCCAGCAGGTCGATCTCCTCCTGCCGGTCCATCTCGTCGAGCAGGTGGGTGGTCAGCGCTTCCAGCATCGGCCGCATGCCCTCGACCCGGCGCGGTGTGAACGCCTTGTTGACCAGCCGGCGCATCCGGGTGTGGTCCGGCGGGTCGCTGGCCAGCATGTGGCCGACGAGTGCCTCGTCGTACTGCTTCGGCGCGTGGCCCTCCTTGGTGTGCTTGGTCATCAGCTCGTTGAGGCCCTTGAAGTCCTTGCTCAGCCGGGCCTCGCTCAGCGCCTGCCGCACCTCGTCGTAACGGGTCACGATCCACACCAGCGAACCGTTCGGCAGCATCACCTTCACGGCGGGTCCGGCCTCGCGGAGCCGCTTCAGCACCTCGTGGGGGGTCTGGACGAAGCTCACGTCCAGTTCCTCGGTCACCTGCATCTCCTGCACGACTGCGCCTTCCTGGCCACGGGACGGTTCCCTGCTCCGGGTCCTGCCGGGTTGATGCGGGGAGCATGACCCGCGCCCCTTGCCGGGCGCTGGCGGCGCACCTTGCGGAACGCTGGCCGGTGCCTTGCGAGACCCTTGCGTCGGCAGGTCGGCAGGTCGGCAGGTCGGGCACGTCGGGCACGTCGGGCACGTCGGAATGTCGGGCACGTCGGAACGCGCCCCCGGCGCACGGCCGTACGCACGCGCACGCTTCCTCGAACCCAACGACACCTTTGTGCCGTCAGGCGTCAACCCGCCCCATCTCGGTCAAAAAAGTCAAAGTTCTGCACCAGACGCAAAACAAGTGCTCTACGATCGCACCAGCATCACTGACGGGGGTTCCGGCAAGCCGTGCACCAGCACGGACACCGGTGCGAGCTGTGAGAACGGATCGGCCGCACCCGAGGAGGTGAACCGCGGCAGAAGGTGCGCAGGGCAGGCTTCCACCGCCCACCCGGACCTTGTGGTCCGGCCGGAAGAATCCGGCCGTGTTCTCGACAGCCCGAGTGGACCACGGCACATGTGCACTGCCCGGACCGGGCGACGCACGATCCACCCCACCTCCCGTGAAGTAAGGATGGGCATGGCTGAACCCTCCGAGCGCGAGACCGTGGACCAGGCGAGCGTGACGACACTGGCGCCGAGAGGGGCCGGGTGGGCACCAGGCCAGACGAAGGAAACCGCCTCCGCCGCCTGGGAGTTGCGTGCCTTCGGATCGCTCACCGCGATGCAGGCCGGGCGGGTGCTGCCCCTGGGCCCCCTGCGCCACCGCGCACTGCTCGGACTGCTGCTCGTGCGCTCGGGCAGCGTCGTCGCCGCCGGGCAGCTCATCGACGAACTCTGGGGCGCCCGACCGCCCCGTCACCCCCTCGCCACGCTCCAGACCTACGTCTCCCACCTGCGCCGCGCTCTCGCCCGGGCCCGGGAGCAAGGCGGCGGCCACGCCCGGCTCAACCACCGCGCCCCCGGCTACGTCCTCGAACTCGATCCCGAACTCGTCGACGTGCACCGCTTCGAGCGGCTCCTCGAACGCGGCCGGCGCTCCGTCGCCGACCGCCGCTTCGACCTCGCCCGCGCCGACCTGACGCACGCGCTCTCCCTCTGGCGCGCCCAGCCGTACCTCGAACTCGTCTCCTACGGCCCCATCACCGACGAGATCGAACGCCTCGGACACCTGCGCCTGACCGCCCTGGAGGCCCAGGCCGACGCGTGCCTCGCCCTCGGCGACGCGGACCACCTGGTCCGGGTGCTCTACCCCGAGGTCCAGCACAACCCCACCCACGAACGCCTGGTCGGCCACCTGATGACCGGCCTGTACCACCTGGGACGCCAGGCGGAGGCCCTGCGCCTGTACGAACAGACCCGCCGCCACCTCGCCGAGGAACTGGGCGTGGACCCTGGCGGCGAACTCCAGCGGGTCCACACGAACATCCTCCACCAGCGCCTCATCCTGCCCGAGCCGCCGGCACGGCCGGTGAGCACGACGGCGGGCGGGGCCGGGGCGTACCGCAGGGGCCCGGCCGAGCCGAACACCGGCCCGGGGCGGCCCCCGGCGGCCACGGCCTTCGCCGCCACCGGGGGCTCGGTGGGACCGGGACGGCCGAGCGCGGCGGACACCGTGGCCACGGTGCACAGCTTCGACGCCGGCAGTGTCACGTTCGCCGGCGGGAACGCCGACGGTGCCACGGGTTTCGGAAGCACCGGGAACCTCGCGGACGCGCCGCCGGCCGGCGCCGGGGCCGTTGGTGCCACCGACGTCATCGCCGTCATGGGAGCGAAAGCCGTCCCCGGCGGTCCCGTGCCGAACGCGCCGGCGGGGCCGGCCGAGGCCGCGGCACACCCGGTACCCGCCGGTCCGGCCCCGGCCGCGGCGCTGCCCCTGCCCCTGGCGCCCCGCACTTCCGTCGCCGGGTTCCGCACGGCATCGCACGGCGTCCCGACCGCCGCGGACCCCGCTCCGCACGCGGCCGCACCCGCTCCCCTCGGCTTGCCCGCCCCCACCGCCTCCGCCCCCAGCACTTCCGCTCCCGGCGTCGCCCGCGCGGCCGGCGGCAAGTTCGTGGGGCGGGAACGCGAGCGCGCCCTGCTCGGCGCCCACATCCAGGACGCGCTGAACGGCAGCAGCCATCTCTACGCCGTGCTGGGCGAGATGGGCGTGGGCAAGACGGAACTGGTCGAGGACGCCACCGCGCACCTCAAAGGCTCGCCGCACGAGGTGGTGTGGGGCTGCTGCAGTTCCGGGGAGGGCATACCTGAGTACTGGGTCTGGTCGCAGATCTTCCGTCAGCTGGCGGTCTCCCGGCCCGAGGCGTTCCGCCGGGCGGAGGCCCGCTTCGGCAGCCTGCTCGCTCCGCTGATGCTCGACCCCGAGGCCGGCCGGCGCTGCCTGACCGCGGAGGAGCCGCCGATCCTGGCCCGCTTCCGTATCCAGGACGCCATGTCCGAGACGCTGCTGGTGCTGGCCGCCGAGGCGCCGCTGGTCGTCGTCCTGGAGGACCTGGACCAGGCCGACGCGCGCTCGTTGGAGCTGCTGGGGCTCCTGCGCACCCGGCTGCACGGCGAACCGCTCGGCGTCGTCGTGATCGCGGAGGACACCGGGGTCGCGGCGGACTTCATGAAGGGCGGCGTGGTCACCGACATCATCAGCGACCCGCGCACCCGCAGCCTGCGGCTGACCGGGCTGTCGAGGGCCGAGACCGCGGATCTCGTGAGCCTGCAGACGGGGGTCAGGGTGCCCGACGACGTGCTGCGGGTCCTGCACGGACGCAGCCGCGGCAACCCGTACTTCCTGCACGAGTTCCTGGCCGGCGTCGGCGACCCGGAGCTGCTGCACCACCGTACGGCGGTGGAGTCGGCACTGGTGGATGTGCCGTTGGGCGTCCGGCAGGCGCTGGGGCGGCGGATCGCCGGGCTGCCCGAGCCGGTGCTGGAGGTGCTGCGCTGCTGCTCGGCACTGGGTGCCGACTTCGACCTGGAACTGGTCCGGCACGCGGTGTCGCCCGGCACGGACCCGGAGTCGGCCATCGAGGCGGCGGCACGCTGCGGGCTGCTGCGGCGGGTGCCGCGGCCGCCGTTCCGGCTCACGTTCCGGGATGCGCTGATCCAGGAGGTGCTGCTCGCCGAGTTGAGCGGCACGGAGCGGACGAGGCTGCGCAAGAGCGGGTGAACTCGTCCCTGCCCCGCACGGAAGAGCCGGCGCCTGCCCCGCGATGAGGAGCCGGTCCCTGCGCCCGCAAGGAAGCCGCAAGCGGTCTGACAAGGCCGCGGCAAGGGGGTGGACGCATGCTCAGGCGATGCATCGGCACGTCAGGCCGTGCCGACTCCCACGGCCCTGCGCGCCGTTCCCCGAGGAGGAGACCCAGGTGACCACCGTGGCCCGGCAGTTCGACACCGCCGACATATCGTCCATCGACTTCTGGTCGCAGCCCCCGGCGGCCTGGGACGACACCTTCCGCGTCCTGCGCGACGAACGCCCGATCTCCTGGCACAAGGCGCCGGAGGGCAGCCTGCTCCCCACGCCCCCGGACGACGGCTTCTGGGCCGTCGTCCGGCACGCCGACATCGTGGCGGTGAGCAGCCGGCCGGACCTCTACATCTCGGGCAAGGGAGTGCAGTTCGAGGAACTGCCCGAGGAGATCCTCCAGGCCACCCAGTCCATCGTCGCCATGGACGCGCCCCGCCACCTGAAGGTGCGCAGCCTGGTCACGTCCGCCTTCAGCCCCGCCCGTATGGAGCAGATGCGCGGCTCGATGGGCGCCGAGGCCGGCCGGATCGTGGCGGACTTCGCGGCTGCCGGCGAGTGCGACTTCGTGGCCAAGGTGTCGATGCCGATGGCCCGTTGGACGATGACGTACATGCTGGGCCTGGACCCCGCGGAGCTGGACCGCTTCACCGAGGCGATCACCGTCATGCTGTCCAGCCGCGACGAGGCGGAGAAGCGCGGGCGGGATCGCGCCGACATCGTCAACGAGGTCGTCGGACTGGTCTCCGGCAAGGCCGTCGCGATGGCCAGGGCCCGCCGGGAGGACCCCCAGGACGACGTGATGACCGACCTGGTGCAGGCCCGCGTCGACGGCGACGGCCTCACCGACGCCGAGATCAGCGCCTTCTTCCTGCTGCTGATCGGCGCCGGTTTCGACACCCCGCGCCAGACCATCAGCCACGCGGGCAAGGCGCTGTCCGACTTCCCCGAGCAACGCGCCTTCCTCGCCGCCGACTTCGACGCCCGCTCGGGCAAGGCGATCGAGGAGCTGCTGCGCTGGTCGACCCCGGTGCTCACGCTGCGGCGCACCGCGGCGCGCGACATCGAGCTGCACGGCCGGCAGATCTGCGAGGGTGACAAAATGGCACTCTTCTACCCATCCGGCAACCGCGACGAGCGCGTCTTCGCCGACCCGAACGTCCTCGACCTCGCCCGCACCCCCAACCGGCACATCAGCTTCGGCGGCGGCGGCCCCCACCACTGCCTGGGCAACGTGCTCGCCCGGATGGAGCTGCGGGTCCTGCTGAAGGAACTGCTGCGCCGCACCCCGGACTTCCACATCGGCGAGCCGGTCCGCATCACCAGCAACTTCGTCAGCGCCATCACCCGGATGCCGGCGGTGGCCCATGGCTGAGCCGGGCCGCAGAGAACTCCTCGGATACGCGATCGCGGGAGCAACCGTGGCAGTGACGTCGTCCGGCACGGCCCAGGCCGCGGAACCGGCCCAGGAACCGATCGTCATCACCCCCGGCGAACCCCGGTACGACGACATGACCAGCGGCTACAACCAGCGCTGGATCGGCGACCCGGAGCAGATCCGGGTCATCCGCTCCACCGCCGAGGCGGTCACCGCCGTCCAGGAACTGGTGGACACCGGCAAGCGCTTCTCGGTGCGCAGCGGCGGCGGCTGTTTCGAGAACTTCGTCTACAACCCGGAGATCGAGGCTGTCCTCGACCTGTCCACCCTCGACGAGGTGGCCTACGACAAGAAGCGCCGCGCCTTCTCCGTCCAGCCCGGCGCGATCCTCCTCAACGTCTACGACACCCTGCTGCACCGCTGGGGCGTCACCCTGCCCGGCGGGCTGTGCTACTCGGTCGGCATGGGCGGCCATGCCTGCGGCGGCGGATACGGGCTGATGTCGCGTCAGTTCGGCCTGGTCGTGGACCACCTGTACGCCGTGGAGGTGGTCGTCGTGGACGCCGGCGGCCGGGCCCGCGCCGTCGTGGCCACCGCCGAACCCGACGACCCGTACCACGACCTGTGGTGGGCGCACACCGGCGGAGGCGGCGGCAACTTCGGCGTGGTCACGCGGTACTGGTTCCGCACCCCCGGCGCGTCCGGCGACGACCCGCGCACGCTGCTGCCCCAGCCGCCCTCGCACGTCCTGCTCAACGTCACGGCCATCCCCTGGACCGCCGTCGACGAGGCCGACTTCGTCCGGCTGCTGCGCAACTACATCGACTGGCTCGGCGCCCACAGCGCCCCCGGAACCCCGGAGACCGGCCTGTCCAGCCTGTTCGGCCTCAACCAGCTCGCCGCCGGCGCCCTGACCCTCATCACCCAGGTCGACGCGACCGTGGCCGGCGCCGAGGACATCCTCGCCGACTACCTCGCCGCGATCGGCGAGGGCACCGCCGAAGGCGTCCGCGCGGCACTGGTCGCCGCACCCACCAAGGCGACCTGGGGCCAGGCCACCCGGTACATCTCCACCTCGAACTACGCGGCCCCGGCCGTACGCGTCAAGGCGAAGTCGGCCTACCTCAAGGGCAACTTCACCACCGGGCAGGCGCAGACCATCCACCGCTACCTGACCAGGACGGACTACAGCAACCCGGGCGCCTCCCTGATCATCTTCCCGTACGGCGGGCAGATCTCCACGGTCGCCTCCGACGCCACCGCCATCCCGCAGCGCGACTCGGTCGTCAAGATGCAGTACCAGGCGTGGTGGACCGACCCGGCCCAGGACGACACCCACCTGGACTGGGTGCGCGGGATGTACAAGGAGGTCTACGCCGCCACCGGCGGGGTGCCCGTGCCCGACGGCACCTGGGACGGCTGCTACATCAACTACGCCGACGCGGACCTCGCCGACCCCGCCCACAACGCCTCCGGCGTGCCCTGGTCGACCTTCTACTACAAGGAGAACTACCCGAGGCTCCAGCGGGTCAAGGCGCGGTGGGACCCCCGCAACCTCTTCCGTCACGTGCTGTCCGTCGAACCGTCCACCAGCCAGTGAGGTACCGATGTCCCTGACCGACGCCGTGCTGACCGACGCCGTGCTGTCCGGAGCCGCCCCGGAGGAGCTCGCCCGCGCCCCGCTGCCCGGCACCTACACCGCGGCGCACCTGCGCGTCGAGGACGAGAACGTCTTCGCGCGGGCGGACAGCGGCGCGGACAAGGATGTCCGCCGTACGCTGCACGTCGGCGAGGTGCCGATGCCCGAACTGGCCCCTGACGAGGTGCTGGTCGCGGTGATGGCCAGTTCCGTCAACTACAACACCGTGTGGTCGGCGAAGTTCGAGCCGGTGTCCACCTTCCGCTTCCTGCGCTCCTACGCCCGGCAGGGCGGCTGGGCGACCCGGCACGACCAGCCCTTCCACGTCCTGGGCTCCGACGCCGCCGGGGTCGTGGTGCGGGTCGGCTCGGGCGTGCGGCGCCGGCGGATCGGCGACCACGTCATCGTCAGCCCCGCCCACGTCGACGACCAGGAGCCGGCCACCCAGACCGACGGCATGCTCAGCGAGGGCCAACTGGCCTGGGGCTTCGAGACGAACTACGGCGGGCTCGCCCACTACGCGGTCGCGCGCGCCAGCCAGCTCATCCCGAAGCCACCGCACCTGACATGGGAGGAGGCCGCCGGCATCCCCGTGTGCGGCGGCACCGCCTACCGGATGCTCGTCAGCGACCGGGGCGCCCGCATGAAGCAGGGCGACGTCGTGCTGATCTGGGGCGCGGCCGGCGGGCTCGGAGCGTACGCGGCCCAACTCGTCAGGAACGGCGGCGGGATCGCGGTGGGCGTGGTCGGCTCCGAGCGGAAGGAGGCCGTCGCCCGCAGGCTCGGCTGCCAGGTGGTGATCAACCGCGAGGAGATCGGCATCGGCCAGGACACCGGTGACGACCCCGAGCAGGCCGTCAAGGCCGGCAAACGGCTCGGCGCGATCATCCGCCGCGAGGTGGGGGAGGACCCGCACATCGCGTTCGAGCACGTCGGACGCGCCACCTTCGGCATCTCCGTGTTCGTCGTCCGGCGTGGCGGCACGGTCGTCACCTGCGGCTCCAGCACCGGCTACCACCACACCTTCGACAACCGCTACCTGTGGATGAAGCTGAAACGGATCATCGGCAGCCACATAGCCAATTTGCAGGAGATGACCGAGTGCGCCCGCCTCTTCGAGCAGGGCCGCATCGCCCCGGTGATCTCCGAGGTGTACCCGCTGGCCGAGGTCGGGGAGGCGACCCGGCGGGTGCAGCTCAACCAGCACATCGGCAAGGTCGGCGTGCTCTGCCTCGCCCCCTCGCCCGGCCTCGGCGTCACCGCGCCCGAACAGCGCGCCCGGATCGGCGAGCACGCCCTCACCCCGCTGCGGTCGTTCACCGCGGCTGCCGCGGGCTGACCCGGTCGCCCGCCACCCGAAGGGACACGAACATGACCACGGACCCGCCGACGGTCGGCATCGGCATCCTCGCGACCGGCTCCTACCTGCCCGAACGGGTGGTCACCAACGCCGATGTCGTCCGGATGGTGCCCGGCACCAGCGAGGAGTGGATCGAAAGGCGGACGAAGATCGTCTCGCGCCGGTTCGCCGCCCCCGACGAGGCGGCCTCCGACCTCGCCGTGCACGCCGCCCGTGCCGCCCTCGACGCGGCCGCCCTCGACCCCGGCGACATCGACTACCTCATCGTCTCCACCACCACCGGCGACGCGCCCATACCGGCCACCGCCACCCTCGTCCAGTACGCGCTCGGCGCCCACCGGGCGGGCTGCTTCGACGTCAACATCGCCTGCTCCGGCTTCGTCACCTCCCTCGCCCTGGCCCGCGCCCTGATCACCCTGCGGCCCGCCGCCAAGGCCCTCGTCATCGGCACCGACGTGTACTCCCGGTTCGTCGACTTCGGCGACCGGGCCACCAGCGTGCTGTTCGGAGACGGCGCCGGAGCCGCCGTGGTCGCCGCCGTCGACGACGGTCCCGGCTTCATCGACCTCGACATGGTCGGCGGCGGCGGCGCCTACGACCTGATCGAGATCCCCGCCGGCGGCAGCCGCCGCCCCGCCTCCGCCGCGACCGTCGCCGACGGCGGCCACGTCCTGCACATGAAGGGCCGCGAGGTCCGCGACTACGTCATGGACAACGTGCCCGGCGTCATCGACGCGCTGCTGGAGCGCTGCGACCACAAGGCGGCCGACATCGACCACTTCGTGCCGCACCAGGCCAACGGCATGATGGTCGCCGAACTCGTCGACGCCTGCGGGCTGTCCGGCGCGGCCACCCACCTGCCGCTGGACCACTCCGGCAACACCGGCAGCGCCTCCGTCGCCATCGCCCTGGACGAGGCCAACCGCTCCGGCGCGCTGCGCCCCGGCGACCTGGTGCTGCTCGCCGGGTTCGGCGCCGGCATGGCGGTGGCCGCCGGCCTGCTGCGCTGGTCGGCGCCCGCGCTGCGGAGCGCGGCATGAGCGCCCGTCGGATAGGCGTGGTCGGCGGCGGCACCATGGGAGCCGGCATCGCCGCCGAGTGCCTGCGGGCCGGCCTCGACGTGCGGGTCCTGGGTTCCGGCGCGGCCTCCGCCGACCGTGCCCGCGGCCGCGTCCTCGGCCTGCTCGACCGGGCGCACGCCAAGGGCCGTATCGACGACGCGGGACGCGCGGACGCCGAGCGCCGCGCGGTGTTCGGCGGCGATCCGGACGCGTTCGCCGACCGGGAGTTCGTCGTCGAGGCGGTGCCGGAGGAGCGGGAGACCAAGCTGCGGCTGTTCGCCCTGCTGGCGAAGACCGTCGAGGACTCCGCGGCGATCCTCGCCTCCACCACCTCCTCCCTGTCCATCACCGACCTGGGCGATGCCAGCGGCCGCCCCGGCGACGTGATCGGCCTGCACTTCTTCAACCCGGTGCCGACCATGCCGCTGGTGGAGGTCATCCGCTCCCCGTACACCACCGACCGCACCGCCGAGCGCGCCGAGGCGCTGGTCACCGGCGTGCTCGGCAAGCAGATCGTGCGCGCCGAGGACCGCAGCGGATTCGTCGTCAACGCGCTGCTGATTCCGTACCTCATGGCCGCCGTGCGCATGTACGAGTCCGGCGTCGCCACGGCCGAGGACATCGACCGCGGCATGACCCTCGGCTGCGGGCACCCCATGGGCCCGCTCACCGTCCTCGACCTGATCGGCCTCGACGTCATCGCCGCCGTGGCGCGCAGCATGGAGAACGGCACCGGAGACCCCCGGCACGCGGTGCCGCCGCTGCTGGACCGGCTGATCGAGGAGGGCCGGTTGGGCCGCAAGACGGGCCGCGGCTTCCACCGCTACGACCGCCCGAGGGCCGCGTGAGCGGCGACCCGCGCGGCAGCCTGTGGGTGCGCCGCTTCCGGCCCCGCCCAAACGCCCCGGTACGCCTGGTCTGCCTTCCGCACGCCGGCGGTTCGGCCAGCTTCTTCGCGGAGCTGCCCGACCTGCTCGGCGAGGAGGTGGAGGTGCTCGCGGTCCAGTACCCGGGCCGCCAGGACCGCCGCGGCGAACCGTTCGCGCCGAGCATGGACGCGCTGGCCCGCGACGTGGTGGCCGCGCTGCTGCCGTGGACGGACCGGCCGCTGGCCGTCTTCGGGCACAGCCTCGGCGCGGTCCTCGGCTTCGAGGTGGCCCGCGGGCTGCGGGCCGCCGGTCGGCCGCCGGCCGCGCTGTTCGTCTCGGGCCGCCGGGCACCCTCCCGGCAGCGGCCCGAACGCGCCCACCTCCTCGACGACGACGGCCTGTTGCGCGAGGTCCGCGCGCTGAGCGGCACGGACTCCCGGGTCTTCGCCGACGAGGAACTCGTACGGATGGTGCTGCCGGCGATCCGCGCCGACTACCGCATCGTGGAGAGCCACCGCTCCGCCCCCGAGCCGCTCCTTGACTGCCCGATCACCGTGCTGACCGGCGCCGACGACCCGAAGGTGACCGCCGAGGAGGCCGCCGCCTGGCAGGAGCACACCACGTCCGCCTTCGACCTGGTCACCTTCCCGGGCGGCCACTTCTACCTCACCGCCCACGCGGCCCCGGTCGCCCACCTGATCGCCGCCACCCTGACCGGCGTCCCCTGACGGCCGGACGGCTCGCAACAGCCCGGGGCATCCCGCGGCGGTGGCCGGTCACCGGACGGGCTCCGGGCCGATCTCGATGGACGCGCCGGCGGGCAGACGGCGGTAACGGGCCCCGGTACCGGGGCCGTTGTCGCCCAGGAAGCCGCCGACCATGGAGACGCCGACGTCGTTGAGGGCGCCGTCATGGATGGCGCAGACCTGCCGCGGGGCCACCTCGCGCACGTAGTCGATCAGTTGCCCGGTGGCGGACCAGGGGCCGTGGACGGGCAGCAGCAGGGTGTCGACGGCGACGTCCGGCACGGTGAGGGCGTCCCCGGGATGGAAGAGGGCCTCGTCGAGGAGGAAGCCGACGTTGCCGACGCGCGGGATGTCCGGGTGGATGACCGCGTGCCACGTGCCGAGCACGGCGACGTCGAAGCCGGCCGCCGTGAAGGCCGCTCCCTCGCCCACGGCGGTGACCCTCCCGCCGAGGCCGTCCAGCCGATCGGCGACGGCGCGGTCGGTCCAGATGCGCAGGGCGGGATTCTCGCTGGTGGCCCTGCGGAGCACATCCTCGGAGAAGTGGTCGAAGTGTTCGTGGGTGACCAGGACGGCCTCGGCGCCGTCGAGCGCGTCCGGTTCGGTCAGACCCCCGGGGTCGATGACCAGCCGACGGCCGTTCTTCTCGATACGGACGCAGGCGTGGCCGAACTTGGTGAGATGCATGTGGGCCTCCTCAGGCAACCCTGAAACTGTACAACCAAGCTGTACAGATTGGTTACACAGTTCGGCTAGGGTAGGGCCATGGAAGACGACGCGCTGGCCGAAGACCTGCGACAGGCGATCGGGGAACTGGTCCGCGCCGTGCGGACCGCCGACACCATGCCCCCCGGAGAGGCCGCCATCCTCGGCCACCTCGATCGCAGCGGCCCGCAGACCACGGCCGCACTCGCGCACCGGCGCGGAGTGACGCACCAGTCCGCCGCCAAGTCCGTCAAGGAACTGATCGACCGTGGATCGGTGCGCGCCGAACCGCATGCCAGCGACGGCCGCAAGATCCTGCTGCACCTCACCGACGCCGGACGAACCCGCCTCCAGCAGGAGCGCAGCCGGCGCGCCACCTGGCTCAACGCCGCCATCGCCGACGCGCTCGATCACCACGAGCGGCGACAGCTGCGCGACTGCGTCCCCCTGCTGGTTCGCCTCACCGCCCACATCACCGGCCCGTGACCGGGCCCTCCCCGCCGCGGAGCCACGCGCCAGGGCCCTTCGAGCGCGGGCGGAAACGCCGTGAGGTGCCGTAGCTGTCGTGGCGGGCCCGGCACGATCGCCCGGACAGGGCCTTGAGCGGAGAACTGCGGGGCCGCTTCCGATGAGCCCGGCAACCCTGCCCACCGGACGGCCTCAGCACCCCTGGTGCGAACGCCCCCGTCCCGCACCCGATGTCCGACACCCGGCGCGGACGCCGCGGACTCTCGGGCCCCCGCGCCGTCGACCGTCCAAGGAGGACGTGATGGCACGGAGCAACCAACGCGCCAACCGACGATTAGCCATGCTGATCGAGGAGAGCGGAGCCAGCCACGCGAGCCTGGCGCACCGCGTCAACGAGCTTGCCGCCGGCGCCGGCGTCACCCGGTCCTACACCCACACCTCGATCAGCAACTGGACGAGTCGGGGCATGATCCCCGACCCCCCGATCCCCACGCTGCTTGCCCTGGCACTGAGCGATCCAGCGAGAGGACGTCCAGCCATCCCCAGGGACGCCGCGTCGGCCGAGCCGACCTCGACGAACTGTGGGCGGCCTCCGAGGATGCCCGCCGATGGGACTCCAAGTACGGCGGAGGCAATTGGAGAGCCAGCATGGTCACCGACTGCCTCACCCACCGTGCCGTGCCGCTCCTCCAGGGCGCCTTCACCGAAAGCGTAGGCGCCGAGCTGTTCGCGGCCACCGCGGAGCTCGCCCGGGTCGCCGCCTGGCACGACGTCGACATGGGCCAACATGCCACCGCCCAGCGCCACTTCGTGCAGGCCCTGCGTTTGGCCCGTGCCAGCGCTGATCCTGCCGTTGGCGCCTACGTTCTCAGCACCATGGCCCTGCACACCTTCCTGCGCGGCTTCCCCACCGAGGCGGTCGACATGGCCGAAGGCGCCTACGAGCGGGCCAAGCGCGAAGCTCCCGCCCGGGTTCTCGCCTTCGCGAAACTCGCCCAGGCCCGTGCCCACGGGCTCGCCGGCGACGCCCCCGGCGCTGTCGCCGCGCTCATCCACGCGGAACAGCTCGTCGACGCCGCCGAGACTGACCCCCGCGATCCCGGTTGGCTCGCGTACCTCACCCACGCCCGCATCGCGACTGACGCCGCTGAGATCTACCGCGACCTCAAACTTCCCGATCAGTCGCTCTCCTGGAGCCGCCGTGCATCGGTCATGCCCGCGGGCGTGTTCTCCCGCGCCGTCGGCATCCGCCACACCGTGGTCGCCACCGCCCACCTCCAACGCCGCGACCTCGAACCCGGCCTCGAAGCAGGCGAACACGCCCTGACCATCCTCGGCCGCCTGCACTCCACCCGCAGCCGCTCCTACCTCCGGGCATTCACCACCGCACTGGCCCCGTGGCGTTCACGTCCCGACGTCCGAGACTTCCTTCACCGCGCGGACCTCGTCCTGACCGCTGACTGACCTCCACAGAATGGGACGGCCGGGTCGACCGCACCACGCCACAAGCTCAGCAGCAGGTCCCGGACCGCTGCGGGCTGGGCCAGGAACGGGTGGTGGCCGGCGTCGAGTTCCACGGCGCCAGCCGCTCGGCGGGCGAACTCGCGCTGTCACGCGTTCTTGGCGCGGCTGAGGAGCGCCGGGGCGTGAACTGCCCCTACACCGTAGGACCGGCGCGCAATGGTGAGCCAGGACGTTGCCAAAACTTGCAGATTGACGCGTGGCACACCGTCCGTGAGGATGACGTCACCGCAAGTGTCGGCAACCTACCGAGGAGACGGCTGTGGAACTCACCTCCGCGGCCAAAGATCCCGAGTCCGAGCCCAGCGGCTCACCCGCGCTCTACCGCACCGACCGGAAGTCGTGGCTGGCCCAAGGCTGGGTGGTCAAGATGAACATCCCCGAAACCGTCCTGACCTCCACGCCCTGCGCCACTTCTCCGCCTCCGAGGAACTGGAGGCCGGCGAATCCACCGTCTCCCTGGCACGCCGGTCGGTAGAGCCCGTTGAGTGCGGCCCGTAGCCCGCCGCAGGTCCAAAGTCCCGGAGACGTCCCAGAGATGCCGCCGCACCCCGTCCTGACCCTCTAGGTAGCAGGTCGGACGGGGCGCGGCGGCATGCGTGGATCAGATGTCGCGGAAGATCTCGATCTGCGCGCCGATCGTGTTCAGCCGCTCGGCGAGGTCCTCGTAACCGCGGTTGATGACATAGACGTTGCGCAGCACCGACGTGCCCTCGGCGGCCATCATCGCCAGCAGCACCACCACCGCGGGGCGCAGCGCGGGCGGGCACATCATCTCGGCGGCGCGCCAGCGGGTCGGGCCCTCGACCAGCACCCGGTGCGGGTCGAGGAGTTTGACCTGGGCGCCCAGCCGGGTCAGTTCGGTGAGGTAGATGGCCCGGTTGTCGTAGACCCAGTCGTGGATCAGCGTGGAGCCCTGGGCGGTGGCGGCGATGGCCGCGAAGAACGGCACGTTGTCGATGTTGAGCCCGGGGAACGGCATCGGGTGGATCTTGTCGATCGGCGAACTCAGCTTGGAGGGGCGGACGGTGAGGTCCACCAGCCGGGTGCGGCCGTTGTCCGCGCGGTACTCGGGGGTGAGTTCGTGGTCCAGCCCCATCTCCTCCAGCACCGCGAGTTCGATCTCCATGAACTCGATCGGCACCCGGCGGATGGTCAGTTCGGACTCGGTGACGACCGCCGCGGCCAGCAGGCTCATCGCCTCGACCGGGTCCTCGGAGGGCGCGTAGTCCACGTCGCGGTCGATCTCGGCGACGCCGTGCACGGTGAGGGTGGTGGTGCCGATGCCCTCCACCTGCACACCCAGCTCCTCCAGGAAGAAGCACAGGTCCTGGACCATGTAGTTGGAGCTGGCGTTGCGGATGACGGTCACGCCCTCGTGACGGGCGGCGGCCAGCAGCGCGTTCTCGGTCACGGTGTCGCCGCGCTCGGTCAGCACGATCGCCCGCTTCGGGGTGATGCCGCGGTCCACCTCGGCGTGGTACGTGCCGTCGGTCGCGGTGATGTCCAGGCCGAAGTGGCGCAGCGCGTTCATGTGCGGCTGGACGGTGCGGGTGCCCAGGTCGCAGCCGCCCGCGTACGGGATGCGGAAGCGGTCGGTGCGGTGCAGCAGCGGGCCGAGGAACATGATGACGCTGCGGGTGCGGCGGGCGGCGTCGGTGTCCATCGCGGCCAGGTCCAGCTCGGCCGGCGGCACGATCTCCAGGTCGTTGCCGTCGTTGATCCAGCGGGTGCGCACGCCGATGCTGCCCAGCACCTCGAGGATGCGGTAGACCTCCTCGATCCGCGCCACCCGGCGCAGCGTGGTCCGGCCGGCGTTCAGCAGCGTGGCGCAGAGCAGCGCGACGCACGCGTTCTTACTCGTCTTGACGTCTATGGCGCCGGACAGCCGGCGCCCCCCGACCACTCTGAGGTGCATCGGGCCGGCGTAACCGAGGGACACGATCTCGCTGTCCAGCGCCTCGCCGATTCTGGCGATCATCTCAAGGCTGATGTTCTGGTTGCCGCGCTCGATCCGGTTGACGGCGCTCTGGCTGGTGCCGAGCGCTTCCGCGAGCTGCGCCTGTGTCCAGCCTCGATGTTGACGGGCGTCTCGGATGAGCCTGCCGATGCGTGCGAGGTAATCGTCGGTCATGTCGACCAGGCTATCTCACATATGAGATAGAGCAACGCGGGTTAGGCCATCCGTGGCGAGTCGGGGACATCCGTTGCGGCACTGGTACGCGGCCGGCCCGGCCGGTGTCGCGGCCCGTCCTCACCGTAACGCCGGCGGCGGTGCCTGCCATCCGGGGCGCGGCCGTGCGGTGTACCCCTCACCCGCACAGACGGCGCCCATCCGGATTCGGTTCCACCCCCCGGTCGCCGGGGGAGTCGAGGCGGGCTTCGATGGGGGCAGCGCATCACGCGGCGGGCCGGGGGTACCCGAATCGAGGTGGTGTACTAGAGTTATCTCGACATCGAGATATCTGCCGAGGCGTGCCGTCGGGACGCCAGCAATGCGGTGGTACGCGCGAGAACATGCATGAAGGAGACTGTCGTGTCGGCGAACAGCTTCGACGCCCGCAGCAGCTTGCAGGTGGGCGACGAATCGTATGAGATCTTCCGGCTGGACAAGGTGGAGGGCTCGGCCCGGCTGCCGTACAGCCTGAAGGTGCTGCTGGAGAACCTGCTGCGCACCGAGGACGGCGCGAACATCACCGCCGACCACATCCGGGCGGTCGGCGGATGGGACTCGCAGGCCCAGCCGAGCCAGGAGATCCAGTTCACCCCGGCCCGCGTGATCATGCAGGACTTCACCGGCGTGCCGTGCGTGGTGGACCTCGCGACCATGCGCGAGGCGGTCAAGGAGCTGGGCGGCGACCCGGCGAAGATCAACCCGCTCGCCCCGGCCGAGCTGGTCATCGACCACTCGGTGATCGCCGACCGCTTCGGCACCCCGGAGTCCTTCGCGCAGAACGTCGAGTTGGAGTACGGCCGGAACAAGGAGCGGTACCAGTTCCTGCGCTGGGGCCAGACCGCGTTCGACGAGTTCAAGGTGGTCCCGCCCGGCACCGGCATCGTCCACCAGGTGAACATCGAGCACCTGGCCCGGACCGTCATGGTCCGCGGCGGCCAGGCGTACCCCGACACCCTGGTCGGCACCGACTCCCACACCACCATGGTCAACGGCCTGGGCGTGCTCGGCTGGGGCGTCGGCGGCATCGAGGCCGAGGCCGCGATGCTCGGCCAGCCGGTGTCCATGCTGATCCCGCGGGTGGTCGGTTTCAAGCTCACCGGTGAGCTGCCGGCCGGCACCACCGCCACCGACCTGGTGCTCACCATCACCGAGATGCTGCGCAAGCACGGCGTGGTCGGCAAGTTCGTCGAGTTCTACGGCGAGGGCGTCGCCGCCACGTCGCTGGCCAACCGCGCCACCATCGGCAACATGTCGCCGGAGTTCGGCTCCACCGCGGCGATCTTCCCGATCGACGCCGAGACGCTGAGCTACCTCAAGCTCACCGGCCGCTCGGCCCAGCAGGTCGCGCTGGTCGAGGCGTACGCCAAGGAGCAGGGCCTGTGGCTGGACCCGGCCGCCGAGCCGGACTACTCCGAGAAGCTGGAGCTGGACCTGTCCACGGTGGTGCCGTCCATCGCCGGGCCCAAGCGCCCGCAGGACCGCATCGTGCTGGCCAACTCCGCGCAGCAGTTCGCCCGCGACGTGCGCAACTACGTCACCGACGACGAGGAGGCGGGCAAGGAGTCCTTCCCGGCCTCCGACTCCCCGGCCACCCACAACGGCGTGCCCACCAAGCCGACCCAGGTGACCACCCCCGAGGGCGACACCTACGAGATCGACCACGGCGCCGTCACCGTCGCCGCGATCACCTCGTGCACCAACACCTCCAACCCGTACGTGATGGTGGCCGCCGCCCTGGTGGCCAAGAAGGCCGTCGAGAAGGGCCTGACCCGCAAGCCGTGGGTGAAGACCACCCTCGCCCCGGGTTCGAAGGTCGTCACCGACTACTTCGACAAGGCGCACCTGACCCCGTACCTGGACAAGCTCGGCTTCAACCTGGTCGGGTACGGCTGCACCACCTGCATCGGCAACTCGGGCCCGCTGCCCGAGGAGGTCTCCAAGGCGGTCAACGAGGCCGACCTCGCGGTGGCCGCGGTGCTCTCCGGCAACCGCAACTTCGAGGGCCGGATCAACCCGGACGTCAAGATGAACTACCTCGCCTCCCCGCCGCTGGTCGTCGCGTACGCCATCGCCGGCTCGATGAAGGTGGACATCACCCGGGACGTGCTGGGCACCGACACCGAGGGCAAGCCGGTGTACCTGGCGGACATCTGGCCGAGCGAGGCCGAGGTGAACGACGTGGTCGCCTCCGCGATCGGCCAGGACATGTTCACCGAGTCCTACCAGGACGTCTTCGCCGGCGACGCGCAGTGGCAGGCGCTGCCGATCCCCACCGGCAACACCTTCGAGTGGGACCCGCAGTCCACCTACGTGCGCAAGCCCCCGTACTTCGAGGGCATGGGCACCGAGCCGGAGCCGGTCACCGACATCTCCGGCGCGCGGGTGCTGGCCAAGCTCGGCGACTCCGTCACCACCGACCACATCTCGCCGGCCGGCGCCATCAAGGCCGACACCCCGGCCGGCCAGTACCTCACCGAGCACGGCGTGCAGCGCCGCGACTTCAACAGCTACGGCTCGCGTCGCGGCAACCACGAGGTCATGATTCGTGGCACCTTCGCCAACATCCGGCTGCGCAACCAGATCGCTCCGGGCACGGAGGGCGGCTTCACCCGCGACTTCACCCAGGACGGCGGGCCGGTCGCGTTCATCTACGACGCCTCGCGCCACTACATCGAGCAGGGCACCCCGCTGGTCGTGCTGGCCGGCAAGGAGTACGGCTCCGGCTCGTCCCGTGACTGGGCCGCCAAGGGCACCGCGCTGCTGGGCGTGAAGGCCGTCATCGCCGAGTCCTACGAGCGCATCCACCGCTCCAACCTGATCGGCATGGGCGTGCTGCCGCTGCAGTACCCCGAGGGCGAGTCCGCGCAGACCCTGGGCCTGACCGGCGAGGAGACCTTCTCCTTCGCCGGGGTGACCGCGCTCAACGACGGCACCACCCCGCGTACGGTCAAGGTCAGCACCGACACCGGCGTCGAGTTCGACGCGGTGGTGCGGATCGACACCCCCGGAGAGGCCGACTACTACCGCAACGGCGGCATCATGCAGTACGTCCTGCGCTCGCTGCTGCGCAAGTGAGCCGATGACCCGGGCGTAACACGTCCGAAGCACCACTGTCGGCCGGACGGGCCGCACCCCTGTCACCCGGGGGTGCGGCCCGTCCGCGTTTTCCGGCAGGTCGCCCGCCGCTGGGCGCTTCCACCCGGTTCACTACTTGAACGCACCGAACCGGGAGAGCCGTTGGGAACTGAATACAACACGGGTCCGAGCTTTCGGCTGGGCGAACATCCCACGTTTCGGACAGGTCTCAACTCGGGAAAGCTTGGTGGCCAAACTCTCATTCGATCTTGCCCTGCCCGAGTCAAGTGGACTATACCTGTCGGCGTCCGGGAACCCGCTGAGTGCGGGGGCGCGCGGGGGGTGCTGACAGGGTGGCCAACACGGCCGTCGGCTATCGTTCCTCGCCTCACTGGATGCAGTGCATCACTCACGCTTCAACTGTTCGCGGTCGTCGGCGGATTCCGCTGCACCGCATGAGTCCTGGAAGAAGGCTGAGGACTTGAGCATGGGCTCCGAGATCAACCGCCGCGATGCCATCAAGCGGGCCGTCGCCATCGGCGTGGTGGCCGTCCCGTCCGCCTCGCTGCTGTCGGCCTGCGCCTCCAGCGGAGGCGGCAGCGACAAGCCGAAGGCGGACCCCACCGGTGCGAAGACGGCGAACAACCCGCTCGGCGTGAAGAAGGGAACGCCGCTGGAGGCGTTCATCTTCAAGGGCGGCTTCGGCGACTCGTACGTCAAGGCCGCGGAGACGGTCTACAACTCCGAGTACGGCATCAAGGTCAAGCACACCGGCACGCAGGGCCTGGGCCCGAAGCTCCAGCCGCGCTTCGCCAGCAACACCCCGCCGGACATCATGGACAACTCCGGCGCCGACAACCTCGACACCGCGGCCCTGGCCAAGGAGAGCAAGCTCCAGGACCTCACCCCGCTGCTGGACGCCCCCACCATCGACGACCCGAGCAAGAAGGTCCGCGACGTCCTGATCGCCGGCACCGTCGAGCAGGGCCAGTTCGGCACCCAGGCGATGTACGCGTTCAACTACGCGTTCACCGTCTACGGCGGCTGGTACTCCAACAAGCTCTTCCAGGACAAGGGCTGGGAGTACCCGCAGACCTTCGACCAGGCGCTGGCCCTGGGCGCCAAGGCGAAGAAGGAGAACATCTCCCTCTTCACCTACCCGGGCAAGTACCCGTACTACGTCCACTTCGACCTGCTCGCCCAGATCGGCAAGATCGGCGGCAAGGACGTCCTCAACGCCATCGACGACCTCGAGGACGGCGCCTGGCAGGTGGACGCCGTCAAGCAGGTCATCGGGTACTACGAGGAGGTCGCGGCGAAGAAGTACTTCATGCCCGGCTCCGAGGGCATGACCCACATCCAGATGCAGACCGCCTGGACCAAGGGCAAGGCCGCCATAGTGGCGGACGGCTCGTGGGTGGAGAACGAGGCCGCCCCGACCATGCCGAAGGACTTCGACCTGGCCGTCGGCGCGCTGGTCGGCTCCGGCACGTCCGACAAGCTGCCGTTCGGCACCGTCTACGCCGCGGCCGGCGAGCCGTACATCGTCGCCGCCAACGGCAAGAACCCGGTCGGCGGCATGGAACTGCTGCGGATCATGATCAGCAAGAAGCAGACCGACAACTTCACCAACACCACGAAGTCGCTGACCTGCATCACCGGCGCCTCGGAGGGCCTGACCCTGACCCCGGGCCTGGCCTCCGCGTCCAAGGCGCTGACGGCCGCCGGGCCGAACGTGCTCAACTCGCGGCTCCAGGACTGGTACGTCAAGCTCAACCAGGAGACCCTGGGCAACCTGACGCTCCAGCTGCTGACCGGCAAGATCAATGCCAAGAAGTGGATCGAAGGCGCGCAGAAGGCCGCGGACGCCACCAAGGCCGACTCGTCCGTGCCCAAGTTCAAGCACGTGTGACCCGAACATTCCCTGACGGCTGAGACGAGAGCGACCGGCACTATGCGACACGGCAAGTACCGGTTCATCATCGGGTTTCTGGCAATTCCTGTGGCGTTGTACGCGGTCCTTGTGATCTCGCCCTTCGTCCAGGACTTCCAGATCTCGTTGACGGACTGGAGCGGGTTGACCCCCGAGAAGCACTACATCGGGCTGGACAACTACCAGAAGATCATCCACAACAACCTCTTCTGGAAGGCACTGTGGCACAACGTCCTGATGCTGCTGATCGTGCCGATCGTGACGCTCGCGCTGGGACTCTTCTTCGCCTTCATGCTCAATGTCGGCGGCCGGCGGCGCAAGAACAGCGCGTCGGTCGTCGGCGTTCGGGGCGCGGGTTTCTACAAGATCGTCTACTTCTTCCCGCAGGTGCTGTCGGTCACGGTGATCGCGGTGCTGTGGGAGCAGATCTACAACCCCGACCCGGACAACGGCCTGCTCAACTCGCTGCTGGGCGACGTGGGCCTCACCTCGCTCCAGCAGTCCTGGCTGGGCGACCCGAACATCGCGCTCGCCTGCATCATGGCGGTGATGGTCTGGGCGAACGTCGGCTTCTACGTGGTGCTCTTCTCCGCCGGCATGGCCTCGATCCCCGGTGAGATCTACGAGGCGGCGCTGCTGGACGGCGCCAACCGCTATGTCACCTTCTTCCGGGTCACGCTGCCGCTGCTGCGCGACACGGTGGCCACCGGCTGGGTCTACATGGGCATCATCGCCATGGACGGCTTCGCCTTCGTCCAGCTGATGTCGGTCAACAACGGCGGGCCGAGCGAGACCACCGACGTGGTGCCGCTGCTGCTGTACAAGACGGCATTCCGCGACAACAGCCAGTACGGCATGGCGGCCGCGATGGGTGTCGCGATGCTGATCGTGACGCTGCTGTTCGCCGTCCTGACGCTGCGGCTGAACCGCCGCGAGCGCATCGAGTTCTAGGGGTGCCGCGATGACCACAGAGATTTTCGAAGACGCGCCCGGTCCGGCGGACAAGAACCCGAACCAGGTGATCCAGAAGCCCGCGCCCGACGCGGCGGCCAAACACCGCTGGCGCGGTGAGGGAGTGGTGCTGAACGTCTTCAGCCACGGCTTCCTCGCCGTGTGGGCGCTGATGGTGGCGGTACCGCTGCTGTGGGCGCTGTGGAGCTCGTTCAAGACCTCGGGCGACATCCTCTCGCACCCCTGGTCGCTGCCGCTGCACCCGCACGTGGACAGCTGGTCGCGCGCCTGGACCAAGGCGCACATGAGCCGCTACTTCATCAACACGGTGATCGTGGTGGGCTTCTCGACCGTCGGCACCATGCTGTTCGGTTCGATGGCCGCTTATGTACTGGCCCGGTTCGAGTTCTTCGGCAACCGCTTCATCTACTTCCTGTTCGTCGGGGGCATGGCCTTCCCGGTCGTGATGGTGCTGGTGCCGCTGTTCTTCGTGACGAAGAACCTGGGCATCCTGAACACGCTGCCCGGCCTGATCCTGGTCTACATCGCCTACTCGCTGCCGTTCACCGTCTTCTTCATGACGTCGTTCTTCAGAACGCTGCCGACCTCGGTGGCGGAGGCGGCACTGGTCGACGGGGCGAGCCACACCCGCACGTTCTTCCAGATCATGGTGCCGATGGCCAAGCCGGGCATCATCAGCATCGGGATCTTCAACGTGCTCGGGCAGTGGAACCAGTATCTGCTGCCCCTGGTGCTCAACCAGGGCAACACCGACAAATGGGTGCTCACGCAGGGTCTGGCCGACCTGTCCGTGCAGCAGGGCTACCAGGGCGACTGGTCGGGTCTGTTCGCCGGCCTGTCGATCGCGATGCTGCCGGTGCTGGCGATCTACATCATCTTCCAGCGCCAGGTGCAGGCGGGCCTGACCGCGGGTGCCGTGAAATAGGCCCTCCGCCCGGCTCGGTACACCCCTTACGCTGTCCCCAGCGGCTCCGCGAGCATGCGGAGCCGCTGGTCGGCGTACGGGGCGGTTCGCGTAACGGTGTGGTTCTCCCCCTTGACGGGACATCACCCCTAACACTCAACTTAGAGTTCACATGTTGTAGACGACGGGGTCTCACTGGTGTGGCAGCTCTGACGCCGGTACCCGGGCCTCGTCCCGTGCGGGCAGCCGGAACCGCTCCGGCTGCCGGGCAGGAGTGGATGTCGTGGAGACACCGGGATCGCAGTCATCGCTGCACCGGGCCAACCTGGAGCGCGTGGTGCGGGCCGTCCGGCTGGCCGGCTCGCTCACCCAGGCGGAGATCGCGCGCACGACCGGTCTGTCGGCGGCGACGGTGTCCAACATCGTGCGCGAGTTGCGGGACAACGGGACGGTGCAGGTCACGCCGACCTCCTCGGGCGGTCGGCGGGCGCGCAGCGTGGCGCTGTCCGGGGACGCGGGCATCGTGGTCGGCGTCGACTTCGGCCACTCGCACCTGCGGGTCGCGGTCGGCAACCTCGCCCACCAGGTGCTCGCCGAGCAGTCCGAGCCGATCGACGTGGACGCCTCGGCGTCCCAGGGCTTCGACCGGGCCGAGCAGTTGGTGGCGCGGCTGGTGGAGTCCACCGGGATCGACCGGGACAAGGTGCTCGGGGTGGGCCTCGGCGTGCCCGGGCCGATCGACATGGAGACCGGCACGCTCGGGTCCACCGCGATCCTGCCCGGCTGGAGCGGCATCAACCCGCGGCAGGAGCTGACCGACCGGCTCGGCGTCCCGGTCCAGGTGGACAACGACGCCAACCTCGGCGCTCTGGGCGAGTTGGTGTGGGGCGGTGGTCGCGGGGTCAAGGACCTGGCGTACATCAAGGTGGCCAGCGGTGTCGGCGCCGGCCTGGTGGTGGACGGGCGGATCTACCGCGGCCCGGGCGGCACCGCCGGGGAGATCGGCCACATCACCCTCGACGAGTCCGGTCCGGTGTGCCGCTGCGGCAACCGCGGCTGCCTGGAGACCTTCACCGCGGCGCGCTACGTGCTGGAACTGCTGCGCGGCAGTCACGGGGAGAACCTCACCATTCCCAAAATGGTGCAATTGGGACGCGAGGGGGACCCGGGATGCCGCCGGGTGATCGGCGACGTCGGGCGGCACATCGGCATGGGCGTGGCGAGCCTGTGCAACCTCCTCAACCCCAGCAGGGTCGTGCTGGGCGGGGACCTGGCGGAGGCGGGGGAGCTGGTGCTCGGCCCGATCCGCGAGTCGGTGTCGCGGTACGCCATTCCGAGCGCCGCCCAGCGGCTGTCGGTGATGCCCGGCGCGCTCGGCGCGCGGGCCGAGGTTCTGGGTGCGCTTGCCCTGGTTCTGAGCGAGATGGGCGATTCCACGCTTCTCGACGGGAACACACCCGTTGATACACCCGCCTTTTCGGCATAACGGAGCGTTCACACAGCTAACGAAACGCGCCGTTGCCATCTCGTTAAGTGTTTACTTCTTGACGACACGTGTCAGCCGGAGTTGACTCACGACCACCTCGGCCGCAGTGTTGCGGCCCTGTCAGGGAGGCAACCTCAGATGAACGCAATGACGCGTCGGATCGTCATCGGCACGGCGGCTGTGTCGATGGCGCTCACCATGGCCGCGTGCGGCAAGGCGGGCGGCAGCAGCAAGGGCGGCGACGCCAAGTCGATCGGCATCCTCCTTCCGGACACCGTCACCGCGCGGTACGGCTCCTTCGACAAGCCGTTGATGGAGAAGAAGATCAAGGAGCTGTGCTCCGATTGTAAGGTCAGCTACGACAACGCCGCCGGTGACCCGTCGACGCAGGCGCAGCAGGTCAACACGATGATCACCAAGGGTGTCAAGGTGCTCATCCTCGACCCGCAGGACTCGGTGGCGATCCAGTCCTCGGTCGAGCAGGCGGTCAAGAAGGGCATCAAGGTCATCGCGTACGACCGCCTCGCCCAGGGCCCGATCTCCGCGTACGTCTCGTACGACAACGAGAAGATCGGCGAACTGCAGGGCCAGGCGCTGCTGACCGCCATGGGCGCCAACGCCAAGCCGACCTCCAAGATCGTCATGATCAACGGCGACCCGTCCGACCCGAACGCCGCGATGTTCAAGGCCGGCGCGCACAAGGCGCTCGACGGCAAGGTCAACATCGCCTACGAGCAGACCGGTCTGTGGAAGGACACCGAGGCCAACAAGAAGATGACCGCGGCGATCACCTCGATCGGCGCGAAGAACATCGCGGGCGTCTACTCGGCCAACGACACGATGGCCGGCGGTATCGTCACCGCGCTCAAGGCCAACCACATCAACCCGCCGCTGACCGGCCAGGACGCCGAACTGACGGGCCTGCAGCGGATTCTGGTGGGTACCCAGACCTCCACCATCTACAAGCCCTACAAGCCTGAGGCCGACGCCACCGCCGAGATCGCGGTCGACATGATCACCGGCAAGGACTGGAAGTCGATCACCGACACCACCGCCAAGAGCGGGTCGGGCCAGACCATCCCGTCGCACCTGATCACGGCCACCTCGGTGACCAAGGCCAACATCAACAGCACGGTGGTGAAGGACGGTCTGTACAAGACCTCCGACCTGTGCTCTGCGGAGTTCGTCGCGGCCTGCAAGGCGGCCGGCATCACCGTGGGCTGACGGCACCGCCTCCCGTGAGCCTGTCCGGCGCCCCGCCCCACATCAACCACCCCGCTGCCGGGGCGGGGCGCCGGACGGAAACACTCGCGGGGTTCTTCCGCGGGGGCGGGGTTCCGCCTCTTCCCCGTTAACGTTGTCATCGTGTGCTTCGCGGCACACACACCGCGGCTGACGTTCCAGTACGCGGCATCCCCGCCGGTCAGGCGGCGAAGGAGATGGTTCACGTGTCCGCTACGCCCGTGTTGGCGTTGCGCGGAGTCTCCAAGCGATTCGGTGCGGTTCAGGCCCTCACCGATGTCGAGTTGGAGGTCCATGCCGGAGAAGTGGTCGCCCTGGTGGGCGACAACGGTGCCGGTAAATCCACTTTGGTCAAGACGATCGCCGGGGTCCACCCCATCGACGACGGTGTCATCGAGTGGGAGGGCAAGGGCGTCACCATCAACCGCCCGCACGATGCCCAGCAACTCGGTGTGGCCACCGTCTACCAGGACCTCGCGCTGTGCGACAACCTCGACGTTGTCGGCAACCTCTTCCTCGGTCGCGAGCTGCTGCGTTTCGGCAGCCTCGACGAGGTCACCATGGAGCAGCGCTCCCGCGAGCTGCTCAACACCCTCTCGATCCGCATCCCCAGCGTGCGCATCCCGATCGCCAGCCTCTCCGGCGGTCAGCGACAGGTCGTCGCGATCGCCCGCGCGCTGATCGGCGAGCCGAAGGTCGTCATCCTCGACGAACCGACCGCCGCCCTCGGTGTCGAACAGACCGCCCAGGTGCTCGACCTGGTCGAGCGGCTGCGCGAGCGCGGCCTCGGCGTCATTCTGATCAGCCACAACATGGCCGACGTGACCGCCGTGGCCGACACCGTGCACGTGCTCCGGCTCGGCCGGAACAACGGCTCGTTCCCGGTCAAGGGCACGACGAACGAACAGATCATCGCCGCGATCACCGGTGCCACGGACAACGCCGTGACCCGTCGGCAGACGCGCAACGCGGAGGCGGCCAAGTGAGCAGCGAAAAGACATCCGTTGACACCTCGAAGGGTGGCGCGCCCATCGACGAGGTGCCGCCGCCCGCCGTGGTGGCGGTCGATCCCCGGCTGCTCGTCCGTGAGCAGGGCTTCGCCGGCTACATCACCGAGTTCAAGCGCCGGGTCAAGGGCGGCGAGCTGGGCTCGATGCCCGTCATCGCGGCGCTGATCATCATCTTCGTCGTCTTCCAGCTCGCGAACAGCCGGTTCCTGAGCGCGGACAACCTCACCAACATCGGCTACTACCTGGCCGGTGCCGGGCTGCTCTCCATCGGCCTGGTGTTCGTGCTGCTGCTCGGTGAGATCGACCTGTCGGTCGCCTCGGTCAGCGGACTGTCCGCGGCGATCTTCGCCACGTTCACCACCACCCACGGCATGAACCTGTGGTTGGCGGCGCTGCTGGTGGTCGTGATCGGCGTCCTCATCGGCGCCTTCCACGGGTTCTTCCTGGCCAAGATCGGTGTGCCGGCGTTCGTGGTCACCCTGGCCGGCTTCCTCGGCTGGAACGGCTTCATGCTGTGGCTGCTGCGCAAGACCGGCAGCATCTCGATCGCCGACAAGGGTCCGATCCACTACATGGACCAGACCTCGTTCTTCATGAACTCCAGCATCGCCGGCGCCTACATCCTGGCCACCATCGGTGTCGCGCTGTTCCTCGGCACCGCACTGGTCGACCAGGGCCGCCGCCGCAAGGCCGGCGTGCCCTACCGGGCCACCAGCGAGATCGTGCTGCGCACGGTGCTGCTGGCGATCGTCGCCTACGGTGTCGCGATCGTGCTGAACAACTCCCGCGGTGTGCCGAACGCCCTGGTGCTGTTCCTGGTCGTCCTGGTGATATCCGACTTCGTGGTCCGGCGCACCACCTTCGGCCGCAAGGTCTTCGCGCTCGGCGGCAGCCTCGAGGCGTCCCGCCGGGCCGGCATCAACGTGCCCGCGATCCAGATCGCGGTGTTCGCCATCGCCGGCGGCTTCGCCGCGCTGGGCGGCCTGTTCCTCGCCGGCCAGATCGAGACCGCGAACACCCAGGCCGGTACCGGCAACGTCCTGATGCTGGCGATCGCGGCCGCGGTCATCGGCGGCACCAGCCTCTTCGGCGGCCGGGGCAGCGTGTGGTCGGCCCTGATCGGTGGCCTGGTCATCGAGTCCATCCAGACGGGCCTCAACCTGCTGAACATGGACACCTCGATCCAGTACATGATCACGGCCGCGGTGCTGCTCGCCGCGGTGATCATCGACTCGGTGTCCCGCAGGACACAGCGGACGTCCGGCCGCGCCTAGCGACCGGCCGCACCCGCCACGAGGCACCCGCGCCGGGTGCGCCAGGACCACGGTCCGGGCGCACCCGGCGCTGCGTCGTACGGCCGTGTGGCGGTCGTACGGCCGTGCGGGCGCGCCCGCACGGGTACCGGCCGGAACACAGCCGGTGACATATCTCGCACGGGTCGGCGGACGCTCCGGTATCCGGAACATTAGACTCGCTGAATGGCCAGATCGGCCCGCCGCGACGGACAAGTGCGCGCTAGGAAGAGGAGGCACGGGTGGCACTGCTGACCCGTATCAACGGACCCCGCGACCTCGACCGGCTCAGCCCGCAGCAACTGGTGGAACTCGCCGAGGAGATCAGGGACTTCCTCGTCGACGCGGTCTCCAAGACCGGCGGCCACCTCGGCCCGAACCTCGGCGTGGTCGAGCTGACCATCGCGCTGCACCGGGTCTTCCACTCGCCCGCCGACCGCGTCCTCTTCGACACCGGCCACCAGGCGTACGTGCACAAGCTGCTCACCGGCCGTCAGGACTTCGCGAAGCTCAAGAGCACCGGCGGCCTGTCCGGGTACCCCTCGCGCGCCGAGTCCGAGCACGACGTGATCGAGAACAGCCACGCCTCCACCGTGCTCGGCTGGGCCGACGGCCTCGCGAAGGCCAACGAGCTGCTCGACCGCGACGACCGGGTGGTCGCCGTGATCGGTGACGGCGCGCTCACCGGCGGCATGGCCTGGGAGGCGCTGAACAACATCGCCGCCGCCAAGCACCGCCCGCTGGTCATCGTGGTCAACGACAACGAGTGGTCGTACTCGCCGACCATCGGCGGCCTGGCCAACCACCTCGCCACCCTGCGCACCACCGACGGGTACGAGCAGTTCCTCGCCCGCACCAAGGAGGTGCTGGAGCGCACCCCGCTGATCGGCAAGCCGCTCTACGAGACGCTGCACGGCGCGAAGAAGGGCCTGAAGGACTTCGTCACCCCGCAGGGCATGTTCGAGGACCTGGGCCTGAAGTACCTCGGCCCGATCGACGGCCACGACATCGACGCGGTCGAGTCCGCGCTCCAGCGCGCCAAGCGCTTCCGCGGCCCGGTCATCGTGCACTGCATCACCGAGAAGGGCCGCGGCTACACCCCGGCCGAGCGCGACGAGACCGACCGCTTCCACGGCATCGGCCCGATCCACCCCGACACCGGGCTGCCGGTCGCGGCCGGCGGCGCCGACTGGACCTCGGTCTTCGGCGACGAGATGCTCGAACTGGGCAAGGAGCGCGAGGACATCGTCGCGATCACCGCGGCGATGCTGCACCCGGTGGGCCTGACGAAGTTCGCCAAGGCGTTCCCCGAGCGGGTCTACGACGTCGGCATCGCCGAGCAGCACGCCGCGACCTCCGCGGCCGGCCTGGCCACCGGCGGCCTGCACCCGGTCTTCGCGGTCTACGCCACCTTCCTCAACCGCGCCTTCGACCAGGTGCTGATGGACGTCGCGCTGCACAAGTGCGGCGTCACCTTCGTGCTGGACCGGGCCGGCGTCACCGGCAGCGACGGCGCCTCGCACAACGGCATGTGGGACATGTCCATCCTCCAGGTCGTGCCCGGCCTGCGGATCGCCGCGCCGCGCGACGCCGACCAGGTCCGCGCGCAGTTGCGCGAGGCGGTCGAGGTGGACGACGCGCCGACCGTGGTGCGCTACTCCAAGGGCGCGGTCGGCCCCGCGGTCGCCGCGGTCGGCCGGATCGGCGGGATGGACCTGCTGCGTGCCCCCGCCGAGGGGACCAAGCGCCCGGACGTGCTGCTGGTCTCGGTCGGCGCGCTCGCCCCGATGTGCCTGGAGATCGCCTCGCTGCTGGACGCGCAGGGCATCACGACGACCGTGGTCGACCCGCGCTGGGTCAAGCCGGTCGACCCCGAGCTGCCGGCGCTGGCCGCCCGGCACCGGGTGGTCGTCACCGTCGAGGACAACGGCCGGGTCGGCGGCGTCGGCTCGGCCGTCGCCCAGGCGCTGCGCGACGCCGAAGTGGACGTGCCGCTGCGGGACTTCGGCATCCCGCCGCAGTTCCTGGCGCACGGCTCCCGCAAGGACGTGCTGGCCGCCATCGGGCTCACCGCGCCGGACATCGCCCGCCAGGTCACCGGGGTGGTCGCCACCATCGACGGACGGTTCGCCGACGAGGCGGACAGCGCGGGCGCGGTCGCCACGGCCGACGCGGCCGACGAGGTCAGCCAGGACTGACCGCCCCCGGCCGTACGCCGGCCCGGGCCCGTACGCCGGCCCCCGGGCCGCCGTACACCGGCCGGGCCGGGGCGCGAGCCGCCGCGCGGGCGCACCTCGACACATGCAGGGGGTTCACCCGCAGGGGTGGACCCCCTGCACCGTGGAGGGACGCTTAGGCGCGCCTTTACGGGTGAGGCGATCCACCGGAGTGGAGTAACGAGCACCGCCTCGGGACCGACCGGGGCGGTGCGACGATCCGATGGAGGTGCGCTCGTGGACTCCGGCACGCGTGAGGCGACGACGCGGCGGCAAGGGGTGTTCCGTGCCAAGACGATCGAGGAGTCCATCGCGGACACCGAGGACCCCGAGCACGGACTGCGAAAGGAGCTGTCGGCGCTCGACCTGATCGTCTACGGGGTCGGCGTCATCGTCGGCACCGGCATCTTCGTGGTGACCGGCTCGGTCGCCAAGCAGTACGCCGGCCCGGCCATCGCCCTCGCCTTCATCGCCTCCGCGGTGGTCTGCGGCCTCGCCGCCCTCTGCTACGCCGAGTTCGCCTCCACCGTGCCGGTGGCCGGGTCCGCGTACACCTTCAGCTACGCCTCGATCGGGGAGCTGCCGGCCTGGATCATCGGCTGGGACCTGGTGCTGGAACTGGCGCTCGGCGCGGGCGTGGTGGCCGGCGGCTGGTCGGGATACGTGCGGAACCTGCTGTCGAACGTGGGCATCACCGTGCCGCAGCAGCTCAGCCACTCCAGCGGCCACTACGGCTTCGACATCCTCGCGGCGGGCCTGGTGCTGGTGCTCACCGCCATCGTGATGGCCGGCATGAAGCTGTCGGCGCGGGTCACCGGCCTGGTGGTCGCGGTCAAGGTGACCGTGGTGCTGCTGGTGATCTTCGCCGGGCTGTTCTTCATCACCGGCAGCAACTACTCGCCGTTCCTGCCGCCGTCCAAGGCGAACACCAGCGGCGGCTCGGACCTGCACGCGCCGCTGGTGCAGGTCATGTTCGGCTTCACCCCGTCGTCCTTCGGCGTGATGGGGATCTTCTCCGGCGCCGCGGTGGTCTTCTTCGCCTTCATCGGCTTCGACATCGTGGCCACCGCCGCCGAGGAGACCCGCCACCCGCAGCGGGACATGCCGCGCGGCATCTTCGGCTCGCTGGTGGTGTGCACCGTGCTCTACGTCGCGGTGTCGCTGGTGGTCACCGGCATGCAGAAGTACTCGGAACTGGACACCAGCGCTCCGCTGGCCAGCGCGTTCAAGGCGGTCGGGGCGCCCTTCTGGTCCGGCCTGATCAGCTTCGGCGCCGCGGTCGGCCTGACCTCGGTGGTGATGATCCTGCTGCTGGGCCAGACCCGGGTGTTCTTCGCGATGAGCCGGGACGGCCTGCTGCCGCGCGCCTTCTCCCGGGTCCACCCGCGGTTCGGCACCCCGTACCGCACCACGGTGCTGCTCGGCGTGATCGTCGCGCTGATCGCCGGGCTCTTCACCGTCGGGCAACTGGAGGAGATGGTGAACATCGGCACGCTCTTCGCGTTCATCGTCGTCGCCATCGGCGTGATCGTGCTGCGGCACACCCGTCCTGACCTGCCGCGCGCCTTCCGGGCCCCCTGGGTGCCGGTGCTGCCGGTGCTGTCGGTGTGCGCGTCGCTGTGGCTGATGATCAACCTCAGCGTGGAGACCTGGCTGAGGTTCGCCGGCTGGATGCTGGTCGGCTTCGCGATCTACTTCGGGTACGGCCGCAGCCACAGCAGGCTCGCCCGGCGCGACTGACAGCCCCGGGCCCGCCCCGGGCCCGCCGTGCCGACCGACCCGAGTCCGCGCCGCCGACCGCCGGAGCCCCCGGCCGTCGGGGCAACCGACCGCCGGGCCACCCGTTTTCCGGGGTGGGCCGGACCGGTGGTAGAAATGCGCGAGAGCAGTGCGGGACGATCGAGGTGGCGTAGTCATGACGGAGTCCAAGGGACCCGGCAAAAGCGGCGGTGCGGCGGCGCCGGCGAAGAAGAAGCGGAAGGGTCCGCTCGCCAAGGTGCGGCCCTATGCGGTCGGCATCATGGCGGTGGTCGTGGTCTTCGGCGGCTCCGCGCTGATCGGCGCGCACGTGCGCGCCTCCAAGGACGACAAGGTGTCGGCCCCGACCGGCGCGGTCGGGCCCGCGGTGGTGCCGACCGGCCCGGTGAGCCTGAGCAGCACCGCGAGCCCGAGCCCCAGCGCCAGCAGCGGCCCCAACCTCCAGGTGGCGGTGCGCCCGGCCATCCCGGTCACCGTCACCATCTACGAGGACCTGCGCAGCCCCGACTCCAAGGCGTTCGCCGAGGAGTACGAAGCGGTCCTACGCCAGATGCTCACCACCGGCCAGGTCCAGATCCACTACCAGCTCGTCACCTCCTCGGACGCGACGTACGGCGGCAAGAGCTCGCAGTACGCCGCCAACGCGGCCGCCTGCGCGCAGGACCAGGGCCGCTTCACGCAGTTCGTGCAGGAGATCTGGGACCACCAGCCGGACCCGCACAGCCACGACCTCGGCAACGAGAAGCTGATCAAGACGCTCGCCCACAAGGCCAAGAAGATCAAGATGGCCAACTTCGAGCCGTGCATCGAGCAGGGTGACCACAAGGGCTGGGTGATCAAGTCGCAGGCCGACTTCGCCCGCTCCGGTCTCGGCCAGCTGCCCGCACTGGAGATCAACGGCAAGCAGGTCAAGAACGTGCGCACCTCGCTCACCCCGGACAAGCTGCGCTCCATGGTGAACAAGGAGACCAAGCGCGTGATCGCCGTGCAGGCCACCCCGAGCGCCTCACCGACCCTGAGCTGACACTCCGTCGGGCACCGCGCCGTCCGGCGCGACCCGCACCCGCGCACCGCCCGACACGAGCCGCCCGGCGTCCAACGCCCGGCGGCTCGTGTCGTTTCCCCGCGGTCGCCCGGTGTTCCCCCGCGCTTTCCGGTGAGTTCGGCTCCGGTGGGGAACTCCCCGCGATCACGACGATTCACACCTTCGGTCAAACAGCTTTCCCGCTTTGCCAACTTTCAGGCGAAATCGGGTAATGAAGGCATGTAGGCATGTGACGCCTGATCGTGGAGGAGTGGTGCGCGTGTCCATACCGGTCTTCGAGGACATCGAGCCCCTGCCGAGCTGCGGCTGCGAGGACTGCGCGCGCCGCAGACTGGCCGCTTCGGCGGCCCGTGACAGCGCCGCCCCCGTCGGGAGCGCGGCGCGGGCGGTCGTCGCGGCCGCAGCAGTCGGCACCGCGCTGGGCGGCGCCACCGTATGTGCGGCCCCCGCCGCGACCGCCACGACGAGAGCCGCCGCCGCGACGAGCACCGCCGCCACGGCGAGTGCCGTCGCCGCTGGGCCCATGGCGCTCACCCGCGCGCAGATCCTGGAGCGGGCCGAGACCTGGGTGTCCGCGAAGGTGCCGTACAGCATGACGTCGTACTGGAAGGACGGCTACCGGCAGGACTGCTCGGGCTTCGTGTCGATGGCCTGGGGTCTGAACACCAACGCCTGGACCGGCGACCTCGCCCGTTACGCGGTGCGGATCACCAAGACCCAGCTCCGGCCCGGCGACGTCCTGCTCTTCGACAACGCGGCCGACCCGGTCAAGGGTTCGCATGTCGTGCTCTTCGGCGGCTGGGTCGACGACGCCCGCACCGAGTACACCGGGTACGAACAGACGATGCCCGGCACCCGGGTGCGGAGCATCCCGTACGCGTACTGGTCGAACTCCGCGAAGTACGTGCCCTACCGGGACAAGTACCTGGCCGCCAAGAGCGAGCCGCCGGGGTCCGGCGCCGCCTTCCCGGGTCGCGGGGCGTTCGGCCCCGGGGCGAACAACGCGTCCGTCACCCGGCTGGGCAGGATGCTCGTCGGCCGCGGCGCACGCGGCTACTACCGGGTGGGCCCCGGGCCGAAGTGGGGACAGGCCGACGCCCGGGCCACCGCGGCCTTCCAGCGCGCCCAGGGCTGGACCGGCGCGGACGCGGACGGCCTGCCGGGACCCACCACGTGGAAGTACCTCGCCGACCACCGCGGCAAGGACATCGGCGGCACCCCCGCGAAGAAGGCGCCGACCGGCACGACGGCGCCGACCGGCACGCAGGCCGCGACCACGACGACCGCGCCCGGGACCCCCGGGTCCGTGACCGTCACGCCCGGGACGGCCGGTTCCGTGACCGCCTCGGCTGGGACGCCCGGGTCTGTGACGGCCGCGACTACGGCGACGGCGCCTGTTGTGGCCGCCTCGGCTGTGACGGCCGGGTCTGTGACGGCCGCGACTACGGCGACGGCGCCTGTTGTGGCCACCTCGGTCGGGACGCCCGGGTCCGCGACCACGGCCGGCGCCACAACGGCCGGGACGACCGCCGCGCATGCCGTCGGCGGCGGCGCGCCCGACCCCGGCCCGGCGTCGCTGCCCGGCCCCGGCCCGGTGTCGGCGCCGCACTACCCGGGCCAGGGCGCCTTCCGTCCCGGCCGCAGCAGCGCCGACGTGCTGGCCCTGGGCACCCGCCTGGTCGCCAAGGGCTTCGGCACGCACTACCGGGTCGGCCCCAGCCGTACCTGGTCCGAGGCCGACCGGCGCAATGTGGAGGCGTTCCAGCGTGCCCTGGGCTGGTCGAGGCGTGACGCGGACGGCCGACCCGGCCCCGAGACCTGGAGGCGACTGTTCACGTGACCGCGCCGAGCGCTTTCCCCGCCCCCGGACCGAGCGACCCGCCGCCGCCCCCGCGGGCCCGGCCCCGTACCCCGACCGCGGGCACCGCCCGGACCTCGGACACCGCCCCGACGATGGCGCTGCCCGCAGGCACCGTGCCCTGGCAGGCCCGCGAGACCGAGCCGGACCGAGAGGCGCCGGGCGGCGGCGAGCACGCCTGCCGCGCGCTCCCGGACACCTTCGTGGAGCGGCCCGGGCCGTGCCTGCCCGGCTGGGTCGCGGTCCTCACCGCACTCGCCGCCGCCTGCGCCGCGGCCGTGCTGCTGTGGCGGGCCGGCGCCCTGCCCTCCTGGCTCGACGGGCCGTTGCTGCCGCGCTCGCCCCGCACCGGGGCCGGCGGGCCGCTGTGGGCGGGCCTGGTCCCGCTCGCCGCCGTCGTGCTGCTGGCGCTGTCCGGGCTCGCCCGTGGCCGCCCCGGCAGCGTCCGCGTGCTCAGCCGCTGCGGGTCGTACCGGGGGACCGTACGCGGCACCGGGCTGCTGTGGATCAGCCCGCTGCTGCACCGCCGCCATGTCGATGTGACGCTGCGGCACTGGCGCAGCCGCCCGATCGACGCCGTGGACGCCCACGGCACCCCGCTGCGGGTCGAACTGCTGCTGGTGTGGCGGGTGCGGGACACCGCGAGAGCCGTCTACGCGGTCCGCGACCACGGCCGGTTCCTGCGCGAGGCGGTCGAGGCCGCCGTCGCCCGTGTCGCCGCCCGGTACCCGGTGGACGACTTCCGCGGCGAGCGCCCCACGCTGCGGGAGTGCGAGCGCGTCGCCGACGACCTGACCCGGCTGATCGCCGCCGAGGTCCGGGCGGTGGGCGTCGAGGTCTTCTCGGCCACCCCGGTCCGGATCGACTACGCGCCCGAACTGGCCGCCGCGATGCGGCGGGCCCGGGTCGCGGCGGTCGACGCGAAGCGCCGCAAGGCCGCGCTCGACGACGTGCTGGGCGCGGTGGGGGAGACGCTGCGCGGGATCTCCGAGCGCGGTCTCGGCCAGCTCGACGAGTACGAACGCAAGGCGCTGGTCCGCGACTTGACGGTGGCACTGCTCACGTCCTGAGCGCGTCCGGCCGCGCGCGGTGAGGTGCGCGTGCGGGACGAGCCCGCGTCCGCGGCTGGTCGGGGTGTGCGGCCGGTCGGGGTGTGCGGCCGGTCAGGGTGTGGCGCCCCCGGCTTCCCGACGGCCTCGGCCCGCGCCGTGGCAACGAACGTGCCCGGTCCTCCGTCGAGGAGGCCGGGCACGTTCGTCATGGGGGTCTGCTACGCGGGGACGCTCGCGACGCCGGGGGCGAGGAACGGCTTGCCGTTCACCCGCTCGGAGACGCCCTCGCGGTCGAGGTAGGGGGTGATCCCGCCGAGGTGGAAGGGCCAGCCGGCGCCCGTGATCAGGCAGAGGTCGACATCCTGCGCCTCGGCCACGACACCGTCCGCCAGCATCAGCCCGATCTCCTGCGCGACCGCGTCCAGTACCCGCGCGCGCACCTGCTCCTCGCTGAGCACGGAGTCGCCCTGCTTCAGCAGCGCCGCGACCTCCGGGTCCAGCTCGGGCGCGCCCGAGTCGTAGAGGTAGAAGCCGCGCTTGCCGGCCTTGACCACGGCCGCGAGGTTCTCCGAGACGGTGAAGCGGTCCGGGAAGGCGCCGTGCAGCGTCTCGGAGACGTGCAGGCCGATCGCCGGGCCGACCAGCTCCAGCAGCACCAGCGGCGACATCGGCAGCCCGAGCGGCTCGATCGCCTTCTCCGCGACCGCCACCGGGGTGCCCTCGTCGATGATGTTCTGGATCTCGCCCATGAAGCGGGTCAGGATGCGGTTGACCACGAACGCGGGCGCGTCCTTGACCAGCACCGCGGTCTTCTTCAGCTTCTTCGCCACCGCGAAGGCGGTGGCCAGCGACACGTCGTCGGTGCCCTCGCCCCGGACGATCTCCAGCAGCGGCAGCACCGCGACCGGGTTGAAGAAGTGGAAGCCGACCACCCGCTCCGGGTGCTCCAGCTTCGCGGCCATCTCCGAGACCGACAGCGACGAGGTGTTGGTCGCCAGGATCGCGTCCGGCCGGACCACGGCCTCCAGTTCGGCGAAGACCTGCTGCTTGACGCCCATCTCCTCGAAGACGGCCTCGATCACGAAGTCCGCGTCGCCGAACGCGGTCGCCTTGTCGAGGTGGCCGGTGACCAGGCCCTTCAGCCGGTTCGCCTGGTCCTGGCCGATCCGGCCCTTGCCGAGCAGCTTGTCGACCTCGCCGTGGACGTACCCCACGCCCTTGTCGATCCGCGCCTGGTCGATGTCGGTCAGCACGACCGGCACTTCGAGACGGCGGACGAAGAGCAGGGCGAGCTGGGAGGCCATCAGGCCCGCGCCGACCACGCCGACCTTGGTCACCGGGCGGGCCAGCGACTTGTCGGGGGCGCCGACCGGGCGCTTGCCGCGCTTCTGCACCAGGTTGAAGGCGTAGATGCCGGCCCGCAGTTCGCCGCCCATGATCAGGTCGGCGAGCGCGGTGTCCTCGGCCTCGAAGCCCTTGCGCAGGTCGCCGTGTTTCGCCGCGGCGATGATGTCCAGCGCCCGGTACGCGGCAGGCGCGGCGCCGTGCACCTTGCCGTCCGCGATGAACCGGCCGCGGGCCACCGCCTGGTCCCACGCCTCGCCGCGGTCGACCTCGGTGCGGACCACCTCCAGCTCGCCCTTGAGCACCGCCGCGGTCCAGGCCAGCGACTGCTCCAGGAAGTCCGCGGCCTCGAACAGCGCGTCGGCGATGCCGAGTTCGTGCACCTGGGCGCCCTTGAGCTGGCGGTTCTGGTTGAGCGAGTTCTCGATGATGACGGTCACCGCGCGGTCGGCGCCGATCAGGTTCGGCAGCAGGGTGCAGCCGCCCCAGCCGGGTACCAGGCCGAGGAAGACCTCGGGCAGCGAGAACGCGGGCACCGACGCGGAGACCGTGCGGTAGGAGCAGTGCAGGCCGATCTCGACGCCGCCGCCCATCGCGGCGCCGTTGTAGTACGCGAAGGTCGGCACCGCCAGCGACTGGAACCGCTTGAAGACGTCGTGGCCGCCGCGGCCGATGGCCAGCGCGTCCTCGTGCCGCCGCAGCAGCTCCACGCCCTTGAGGTCGGCGCCGACCGCGAAGATGAACGGCTTGCCGGTGACGCCGACGCCGACGATCTCGCCGTCCGCGGCCTCCTTCTCGACCTGGTCGAGGGCGGCGTCGAGGTTCGCCAGCGACTGCGGGCCGAGCGTGGTCGGCTTGGTGTGGTCGAAGCCGTTGTCGAGGGTGATCAGCGCGAACCGGCCCGCCCCCGGCAGGTCGATGTGGCGCACCTGGGCGTCGGTGACGACCTCGCCGGGGAACAGCTCGGCCGCGCCCTTCAGCAGATCTGCGGTGGAACTCACTTGCCGCTCCCGTCGAAGTTCGGGTTCTCCCAGATGACCGTGCCGCCCATGCCGAAGCCGACACACATGGTGGTGATGCCGTAGCGCACCTGCGGCTGGTCCTCGAACTGCCGGGCGAGCTGGGTCATCAGCCGCACCCCGGAGGCGGCCAGCGGGTGGCCGTAGGCGATGGCGCCGCCGTACTGGTTGACCCGCGGGTCGTCGTCGGCGATGCCGTAGTGGTCCAGCAGGGACAGCACCTGCACCGCGAACGCCTCGTTCACCTCGAACAGGCCGATGTCGTCGATGCCCAACCCCGCCTTGGCGAGCGCCTTCTCGGTGGCCGGGATCGGGCCGATGCCCATCACCTCCGGCTCCACGCCCGCGAAGGCGTACGACACCAGGCGCATCTTCACCGGCAGGTCCAGCTCGCGGGCGACGTCCTCGGCGGCGAGCAGGGAAGCGGTGGCGCCGTCGTTGAGCCCGGCGGCGTTGCCCGCGGTGACCCGGCCGTGCGGCCGGAACGGCGTCTTCAGCCCGGCGAGCTGCTCCCGGGTGGTGCCCGGCCGCATCGGCTCGTCGGCGGTGGCCAGCCCCCAGCCGGTCTCGCCGACCTCCGGGTCGGTGCGGCGGATCGCGATCGGCACCAGGTCCTGCTGGATCTTCCCGTTCGCGTACGCCTTCGCGGCCTTCTCCTGGCTGCGGACGGCGTACTCGTCGGCGCGTTCCTTGGTGAGCTGCGGGAACCGGTCGTGCAGGTTCTCCGCGGTCATGCCCATGAACATCGCGGACTCGTCGACCAGCTTCTCGGAGACGAACCGCGGGTTGGGGTCCACGCCCTCGCCCATCGGGTGCCGGCCCATGTGCTCCACGCCGCCGGCCAGCACCACGTCGTACGCGCCGAAGGCGATGCCGCCGGCGGTGGTGGTCACCGCGGTCATGGCACCCGCGCACATGCGGTCGATCGAGAAGCCGGGCACGGTGGTGGGCAGTCCGGCGAGGATGCCGGCGGTACGGCCGAGGGTCAGCCCCTGGTCGCCGATCTGGGTGGTGGCCGCGACGGCGACCTCGTCGACCTTCGCCGGGTCGAGGCCGGGGTTGCGCCGCAGCAGCTCGCGGATGGACTTGATCACCAGGTCGTCGGCGCGGGTCTCGTGGTAGATACCCTTCGGGCCCGCCTTGCCGAACGGGGTGCGGACGCCGTCGACGAAGACGACCTCCCTCGCGGTACGAGGCACGATGCTCCCTTTGATTGTGTTCGCTCGCCTCCGGGCGCTTCGACCCGGTGTCGACGGTCGTCGCTCCCGCGCTCGTTCCTCGCTTGTCGCTCCTCCACTTTCGACACCGGCGCGCCCTTTGGCTCGCTCACCGGCGAACCCGGGTGGATGGTGACCGTGCGGGTGGACGTACTCCGAGGAGTGGACGCGTCTGACGCACCCAATGCTACTCATGGGTAACCCATGTGCCTACTCCTACCCCGGCATGCGGCGCAGGTCACACCGAAGAGCCGTCCGGTGGACGGCGGTTCGGGTGTTACTGAGGGTTACTCGGAGGTCGTGCCGAGGGCTATTCGGCGGCCGGGGAGGGCGGCTGGGTGGTGAGCGCCTGGGTGAGCAGGGGCGTGTTGAGGGCGACCTGCCAGGGCCGGGCGCCGAGGGAGGCGAGGGCGTCCGCGACGGCCTCGGGGGTGATCGAGGACGGCGGCGCCCAGCAGATCCGGCGGACGGTGTCCGGCGTGACCAGGTTCTCCTGGGGGAGGTTCAGCTCCTCGGCGAGCGCGGAGACCGCGGCGCGGGCCGCGGAGAGCCGGGCGGCGGCCGCCGGGTCCTTGTCGGCCCAGGCGCGCGGCGGCGGGGGGCCGGTGTACGCGGCCGTGGGCTGCGGGAGTTCGCGCTCCGGCAGGGCCCGGGCGCGGTCGATCGCGGCCTGCCACTGCTCGAGCTGGCGGCGGCCCATCCGATGGCCGAAACCGGGCAGCGCGGCGAGCGCGTGGACGTTCGGCGGCGTCTCCAGGGCGGCGGCGACGATCGCCGCGTCGGTGAGCACCCGCCCGGGGGAGACGTCCCGCTCGCGGGCGGTACGGTCCCGCGCCTGCCACAGCTCGCGCACGATGCCGATCTGCCGGCGGCGGCGCACCTTGTGCATGCCGGAGGTACGGCGCCAGGGATCGACCCGGGGAGGCGGCGGCGGGGCCGCGGCGATCGCGGAGAACTCCTGGAGCGCCCAGTCGAGCTTGCCCTGGCCGCGCAGCTCCTCCTCCAGGGCGTCGCGCAGGTCGACCAGCAGCTCCACGTCGAGTGCCGCGTACCGAAGCCACGGCTCCGGCAGCGGTCGGGTGGACCAGTCGACCGCGGAGTGGCCCTTCTCCAGCGTGAAGCCCAGTACGTTCTCCACCATGGCGCCCAGGCCGACCCGGGCGAACCCGGCCAGCCGTCCGGCCAGTTCGGTGTCGAACAGGGAGCTCGGCCGCATGCCCAGCTCGAACAGGCACGGGAGGTCCTGGGTGGCGGCGTGCAGGACCCATTCGGTGCCGTCCAGCGCCTCGCCCAAGGACGAGAGGTCGGGACATCCGACGGGGTCGATCAGCGCGGTCCCTGCCCCGGTGCGGCGCAGCTGGACCAGATAGGCCCGCTGTCCGTACCGGTAGCCGGAGGCGCGCTCGGCATCGACGGCGACCGGACCGGAACCTGCGGCGAACGCCGCGACGACTTCTGCGAGGGCCTCCGGGCTGGCGGTCACCGGCGGGATTCCCTCGCGCGGGTCCAGCAGCGGGACCGGCGCCGATGATTCCTGGATTGCGGTCTCTCTGGCGTCGGTCACCTGTCAAGGGTAGCCGTGGTGAGCCGCCGTGGTGGATCTCCGTCGCAGCACGATTGCCGACCGGCCGACGTCACGGCCGGGGACGGGGGGTGTCGAGGCGGTGTCCGGCAGGCCGCGGCGGCCCTGGGCGGAACGTTCCGCCCAGGGCCGCCGACGGGTCCCGGGGTCAGTGGATGATGCCGGTGCGCAGCGCCACCGCGACCATGCCGGCCCGGTCGCCGGTGCCGAGCTTGCGGGCGATCCGGGCCAGGTGGCTCTTGACGGTGAGCGCGGACAGGCCCATCGACACCCCGATCGCCTTGTTCGACTGGCCCTCCGCGACCAGCCGCAGCACCTCGACCTCGCGGCCGGACAGCTCGCGGTAGCCGCCCGGGTGGCCGGGCACGCCCGGCGGGCGGCGCTGCATACGGGCCGCGGTGGCGCCCAGCGGGGCCAGGCCCGGGCGGCCGGCCAGCGCGCCCGCGGTGTTGCGGGTGCCGGTGACGACATAGCCCTTCACGCCGCCGGCCAGTGCGTTGCGCACCGCGCCGATGTCGTCGGCGGCCGAGAGCGCCAGGCCGTTGGGCCAGCCGGCCGCGCGGGTCTCGGCGAGCAGGGTGAGGCCGGAGCCGTCGGGCAGGTGGACGTCGGCGACGCAGATGTCGCGCGGGTTGCCGACCCTGGGGCGGGCTTCGGCGATGGAGGAAGCCTCGATCACGTCCCGGACTCCGAGCGCCCACAGGTGTCGGGTGACAGTGGAGCGAACCCGGGGATCGGCCACGACGACCATGGCCGTCGGCTTGCTGGGACGGTAGGCGACCAGGCTCGTGGGCTGCTCGAGAAGAACGGACACCGGGCCTCCTGTGCAAAGGGGACTGAAACGGTCACAGTCTCCTTCGGCAGCATTTGCTCCCGGCTTTAGGGAAAGATCACGATTTGTTGGAGAACAATTCCGGCAAATCGGACGGCCGATCGAACAGCGCCGGGACGGACCGTCAGGTCCTGCGCTTCGGCAGTGGCACCACGCCGCTCACCGGCCGCCCGGACGGGTCGGGACCGTCGGTCGGCGGCAGGCCCGCGCACGCGCACAGCAGGTCGCACCAGGCCACCAGGTGCGCCGCCGTGTCCGGACCGCCGAGGCCCGGCCGGTCGTACGGCGTCCACGACGCGCGGATCTCGATCTGCGTGTCGTCCCTGCGCTCGGACAGGCCGCCGAAGTAGTGCGAGGACGCGCGGGACACGGTGCCGCTCGGCTCGTGGTAGGCCGCCCCGCGGGCCGCCAGCGCGCCGGTCAGCCAGGACCAGCTCACCTCCGGCAGCAGCGGGTCGCCCGCCATCTCCGGCTCCAGCTCGGCCCGGGCCAGCGTGACCACCCGGAACTCGCCGTGCCAGGCGTCATGGCCGTCCGGCTCGTGCAGCAGCACCAGCCGGCCGTCGGCCAGTTCCTCCCCGTCGGCGAGCACCGTCGCCTCCAGCGCGAAGGCGTACGAGGCGAGCCGGCGCGGCGCCGGCACCTCCTCGATCCGTACCTCGGTGCGGGCCCGGGCGGTCCGCAGACCGTCCACCGCGCGCCGGAAGGAGAAGGGAGCCTCGTCCGGCGAGTGCCCGTGAACCGCAGCCATGCCCGGAAGACTAGGCCGCCACCCAGCCGCACGCCCGCACCAACACCCCTTGTGTCACGGCGTGCTGCCGAAGGAGGCGGGTGCGGCGACGGAGAAACGCCGGCCGGGCGCGGCGGTGTTCCGGGGCGTGGGAGGATACGGGGTGTGAGTGTGCACCAGCAGACCGCTGCTTCCCCGTTCATCCGCGCCTGCCGGCGCGAGTCCGTGCCGCACACCCCGGTGTGGTTCATGCGCCAGGCCGGGCGGTCGCTGCCCGAGTACCACAAGGTGCGCGAGGGCATCCCGATCCTGGAGTCCTGCACCCGGCCCGAACTCGCCGCCGAGATCACCATGCAGCCGGTGCGGCGGCACTCCGTGGACGCGGCGATCTACTTCAGCGACATCGTGGTGCCGCTCAAGGCGATCGGCATGGACGTCGACATCAAGCCCGGCCTCGGCCCGGTGATCGCCGAACCGATCCGCACCCGCGCCGACCTCGCCCGGCTGCGCGACCTGGAGCCCGACGACGTCTCCTTCGTCACCGAGGCGATCGGGCTGCTCCTCGGCGAGCTCGGCGCCACCCCGCTGATCGGCTTCGCCGGCGCGCCCTTCACCCTGGCCAGCTACCTCGTGGAGGGCGGCACCTCGCGCAACCACGAGCGCACCAAGGCGATGATGTACGGCGATCCCGAGCTGTGGCGGGACCTGATCGACCGGCTCGCCGACATCACCACGAGCTTCCTCAAGGTGCAGATCGAGGCCGGCGCCTCCGCGGTGCAGCTCTTCGACTCCTGGGTCGGCGCCCTCGCCCCCGCGGACTACCGGCGGCACGTCATGCCCGCCTCCGCGAGGGTCCTCGACGCCATCGGGGGCTACGGCGTGCCCCGCATCCACTTCGGCGTCGGCACCGGGGAGCTGCTCGGGCTGATGGGCGAGGCCGGCGCCGACGTGGTCGGCGTCGACTGGCGGGTGCCCCTGGACGAGGCGGCCCGCCGGGTCGGCCCCGGCAAGGCGCTCCAGGGCAACCTCGACCCCTCGGTGCTCTTCGCCCCGACCGCCGCGGTCGAGGCGAAGGCCGCGGAAGTCCTCGAAGCGGCCCGCGCGTCCGGCACGGGCCACATCTTCAACCTCGGCCACGGCGTCCTCCCCAGCACCGACCCCGACGCCATCACCCGCCTCGTGGAGTACGTCCACACCTCGACCGAGCGGTAGCGGACCCGCCCGGGTGCCCCCTTCGCAGGCGGGGGCACCCGGAACCGGCAGGACCCCCGCCGCCGCGGATCAGGGCGCCCTGCGCACCACCTTGCGGCGCACGAGGCGGTATGCCAGGAACCCGAGGGCGACCACCGCGGCGAACGGCAGGACGACCGCGAAGGCGACCAGCACCCCTCGCACCGCCACGCGGAACCCGTGCCAGCCGGTGCCGAAGGCGTGCCCCACGGTGGTCCAGAAGCCGCTGGGGTGGTGGGGCTTCGCCCGCGCCGGAGCGGCCGGCGGCTCGGAGAGCTTGAGCGTGATCGTCGCGAGGTCGGTACGCGACCTGAGCGAGGTCTGCTGCGCTTCGAGCGCTTCGAGCGCCGACTCCCGGGTGCTCAGCTCGCTCTCCAGCTTCACCACGTCGTCCAGGTCGGTCGCCTTGTCCATCAGGGCCCGCACCCGCGCCACGCTGGCCTGTTGCGACTTGATCCGGCTGCCGACGTCGACGACCTGCCCGGTGACGTCCGCCACGCTCACCTTGCGCTCCAGCAGGCGCCCGAGCCCGCCGAGTTCGGCGAGCACTGTGTCGTACGCGTCCGGCGGGACCCTGAGCTGGATCGTGGAGGTGGCCCGGCCGCTCGCGTCGACCGTCGTGGTCTCGTCGCCCGCGTAACCGCCGGCCCGGGTGGCGTACTGCCGGGCCTTGGCGAGCTGGTCCTGCACGTGCGGGGTGCGGACGCCGAGGGTCGCGGTGCGCACGAGGTAGCTGGCCGGCGTCGGCGTGCCCGTCGGCGTGCCGCCGGGTGCGCTGCCGTGCGCGGCGCCGGAGTCGGTGCTGCCGGAGCCGGTGGCGCCGGAGGGCGCGGTCGACGCCGCGGAGAAGGGCGCTTCGGCGGCCCGCTTCACTCCCGCGTCCGCCGACTTCGCCCCGGACGAGTCGCTGCCGCTGGACGCGCTGCACCCCCCGACGGCCACGGCGGCGGCCAGTAGCAGCGCGAGACCGGCCGCGCCCCTGCGCCCGAGGCGCCGCGGCCGAGCCCGGTCCGTTCTTCGCCAGATCTGCGTGTGGGTCATCAAATCCCCCCGGTGTCAGGGCTGTTGGGTCGCGATCGACGGTTGGACGGGCCCGGCCCGCGGCGGGTTTCAGGCGCGCGGTTCCGAAGGGGTCACGTTCGGAACTCGTTCCGGCGTCTGCGACAGTGGAGCCATGAGCCAGACGCGTGACGGCCGGGACAGCCGAGGTAATCAGGGCGACGGGCGTGGCGCCTCGGACGGCCCGGCGCGCGTCCCCGGGCGGGTCGTGGTGGTCGGCGGCGGGATCTCCGGACTGACCGCGGCCCTGGACCTCGCCAAGGGCGGCGCCCAGGTCACGCTGCTGGAAGCCGCGGAGCGGCTGGGCGGCAAGCTGTACGCCGACGAGATCGCCGGCGCCCCCGTGGACCTCGGCGCCGAGTCGATCCTCGCCCGGCGGCCCGAGGCGGTGCGGCTGGCCCGCGAGGTCGGGCTCGCCGACGACCTCCAGCCGCCCGCCGTCGGAGGCGCCACGCTGTGGACCCGCGACCGGCTGCGCCCGATGCCGCAGGGCCATGTGATGGGCGTGCCGGGCGACCTCGCCCCGCTCGCCGCCTCCGGGGTGCTGACGGCCGCGGGCCTGGCCCGTATCCCGCTCGACCACGTGCTGCCCCGCACCGACATCGGCGAGGACACGGGCATCGGCGCTTACGTCGCCGCCCGGCTGGGCCGCGAGGTGGTGGACCGGCTGGTCGAACCGCTGCTCGGCGGCGTCTACGCGGGCAACTCCTACGAGATCTCGCTGCGCGCCGCCGTACCGCAGCTCTACGCGGCCGCCCGCGACAGCCGCTCGCTGATCGAGGCGGCCCGCGGCATCCAGCGCAAGGCGGCCGCCGCCTCGACCGGCGGCCCGGTCTTCAACGGCATCCGCGGCGGGATCGGTCGGCTGCCGCTCGCGGTGGCCGACGCGTGCCGCGCCGCGGGCGTGAGGATCGTGACCGGCACCCCCGTACGGGAGTTGCGGCGCACCGGCCCGCACGAGTGGCGGGTCGGCCTGGACGGCCGCGAGCTGACCGCCGACGCGGTGGTGATCGCGGCGCCCGCACCCGTCGCGGCCGCGCTGCTCGCCGAGGAGGCACCGGCCGCCGCGGCCGAGCTGGGCGCGGTCGAGTACGCGAGCATGGCGCTGGTCACCATGGCCTTCCGCCGCCGCGACGTGCTCCAACTCCCGCTCAGCAGCGGCTTCCTGGTGCCTCCGGTGGACGGCCGGACGATCAAGGCGGCCACCTTCTCCAGCCGCAAGTGGGGCTGGCTCGACGAGGCCGGCGGCGACACGTTCGTGCTGCGCACCTCGGTCGGGCGGCACGGCGACACCGCCGACCTCGCCTGGGACGACACCGACCTGGTCCGACTCTCCCGGGAGGACCTGGGCGAGGCGGTGGGCCTGCGGGCCGCGCCGGTCGCCGCCCGGGTCACCCGCTGGGACGGCGGGCTGCCGCAGTACGCGGTCGGGCACGTGGACCGGGTGCGGCGGCTGCGCGAGCAGGCCGCGAAGCTGCCGGGCCTGGCGCTGTGCGGCGCGGTGTACGACGGGGTCGGCATCCCCGCCTGCGTCGGCAGCGGGCGCCGGGCCGCCGCCGAGGTGCTGGCCACCCTGGTGCCGGGCGGCGCGGGCGGCGCGGGAGAATAGCCGTATGACCGATTCGACCGCCGATCGCGCCCTCGACTCCGCCGCAGCAGCAGCCGCGGCCGACGCCACCCAGAACCGGCCCGCCAACGCGGGCAAGAAGGCCAAGGATCTCAACGAGGTCATCCGCTACACGCTCTGGTCGGTGTTCCGGCTCAAGGACGTGCTGCCGGCCGACCGCACCGGCTACGCGGACGAGGTGGAGGAGCTGTTCGCGCAGCTCGCCGCGAAGGACGTCACCGTACGCGGCACCTACGACCTGTCCGGGCTGCGGGCCGACGCCGATCTGATGATCTGGTGGCACGCGGAGACCGCCGAGGCGCTCCAGGACGCGTACAACCTCTTCCGCCGCACCTCGTTCGGCCGGGCGCTGGCCCCGGTGTGGTCCAACATGGCGCTGCACCGGCCGGCGGAGTTCAACAAGTCGCACGTGCCGGCGTTCCTCGCGGACGAGGAGCCGCGCGCGTACGTCAGCGTCTACCCGTTCGTGCGCTCCTACGACTGGTACCTGCTGCCCGACGAGGACCGTCGCAGGATGCTGGCCGACCACGGCAAGATGGCGCGGGGCTTCCCCGATGTGCGGGCCAACACGGTCGCTTCCTTCTCGCTGGGCGACTACGAGTGGATTCTCGCGTTCGAGGCGGACGAGCTGTACCGGATCGTGGACCTCATGCGGCACCTGCGTGCTTCCGAGGCGCGGCTGCACGTCCGTGAGGAGGTGCCCTTCTACACGGGGCGCCGCCGCCCCGTCGCCGAACTCGTCGCCGGGCTCGCCTGAGCGGACCCGCCGGGCTGCCCCGTTGGGGGCGCGGGGAACCGCGCGACAAGCCACCCACCGGCGGGTGGCCCTTCAACAGCCGGACCCACCACGCCGAAGGGTCCGCCTAGCCCCGAAGTGCCGGAACGTCCGCGATGACCGTCGCCGACCCGGGAGCGATCTCGGTGAAGCCCGCATCGCGGACGAGGGGGAGCCCGGACCCGGTCAGGCCCCGCCAGGCCGCAGGGGTTGCCGTGCGCACGGCAAGTCGGAACCCCGTTTTCCGCCAAGCGCGGCGCTCCTCGGGGGACAGCTCCCACCAGGCGAGTTGGGCGCCGTGGCCGGCCTGGGCCATGGCCTTGCCGGCGGACATGGTGATGTCGGGTGCCATCCACAGGACGGGGTGGGCCGGGTCGGCGGGCGGGGGCGGCTCGGGGTCGTCGAGTTCGGTGCCGGACACCTGGAGCTTGGCCAGGTCCTTCGGCCAGCCGTCGAGCGGGACCGGCGGGAAGACCCGGACCTCCGCGGTCTCGCCGGTCACGGTGATACCCGGCAGGGCCTCGGCCCGGCGCCACTCCCCGCGGCGGGCGCGCCGTACGACCTTGCGGATGCGGGCGTCCTGCCAGGCGTGGACCACCTCCGTCCACTCGCCGTCCTCGTCGGTCGCCCGCTCGTCGGACAGCAGGGTCAGGACGGCCCGGGCCGCGGTCTGTAGGGCGTCGGTGCGGGCCGGCGGCGCCTCGCGCTCGATCCGGACCACCAGGGGCAGGACGTACTGGGGCGCGGCGTCGCGGTCGACCGCCTCGTGCTGGAAGGGGCTGCTCACCCGGCCAGTCTCCCATCGGACCTGTGCGCCCCCCGCGGGGTGGGTCAGGATGGGGGTGTGCTGGAGACGAACGGGCTGCGGCTCGATCAGGTCGGGCGGCGCTACGGGGTGCGCGGGCCCTGGGTGTTGAGGGATGTCTCGCTGGAGGTGCCGGGCGGCTCTCTGGTGCGGGTCGAGGGCGCCAACGGCAGCGGGAAGTCCACGCTGCTGAGGATCGTCGCGGGCGTGGACTCGCCGACCGCCGGGTGCCTGACCGGGCGGCCGGACGCCGGTACCGCGTACGTGCCCGAGCGCTTCCCCGCGGCGCTGCCGTTCCCGGTGCTGCGCTACCTCACCCACCTCGGCGCGATCCGCGGCCTGCCTTCGGCCGCCGCCCGCGCCCGTGCCCTGTACTGGCTGGAGCGCTTCGGCATCACCGGGTACGCCGGGACCCCGCTCGACGAGCTGTCCAAGGGCACCAGCCAGAAGGTCGCCGTCGCGCAGGCGCTGCTCGCCGACCCGGAGTTGCTCGTCCTCGACGAGGCGTGGACCGGCCTGGACACCTCCGCCCGGGATGTCCTCGACGGCGTGGTGCGCGAACGGGTCGGCGCGGGCGCGACCGTCTTCTACGTCGACCACGACCCGCGCCGCCTGGCGGGGGAGGCGAGCGCGGTGTACGCGGTGACGGCGGGCGGAGCGGTCCGGGCGGCCGACGTGCGGGGCCGGGAGCGGCCGGGGGCTGCGCACCGCACCGGGGGCCGCGTCGTCGTCGAGGCCGCCGGGAGCGGTGAAGTGCCGCCCGCGGTCGAGCCGTTCGGGCCGTGGCGGGAGGGCGGCGGGCGGATCGGGGTGGAGGTGCCGGCGGAGGCGTCGGACGGTGTGCTGCGGGCCCTGCTCGGCGCGGAGCCGCCCTGGCACATCGAGGCCGTACGTGGCGGGGGCGTGCCGCGGCCCCGTATCCGCGCGGCGACCGGACCGGCCGGGTCCGTACCGGCCGCGAAGGCGCCCCCCGTGTCCGTACCGGCCGGGTCCGTACCGGCTGTGGACGCAGTGCCGGGGGCGGGCGGGCCGTACCGACGGCTCGGCGCGCTCGTGCGGTACCAGGCTGACCTGCTGCTGCGCTCGCACCGCTTCCTGCCGCCGCTGATCTTCTACGGCGCCGTGCTGGCCATCGGCGTCGCGGGCGGTGAGGCGCTGCTCGGCTCGCTGGGGTACGCGGCCGCGCTGCTGCTGCCGGTGGCCGCGTGGCTGGTGCGGGTGTGCGCGACGGGCGAGCCGCCGGCCGCGCGGGCCTGCACGGCCTCGGCGGTGGGGCCGGGCCGGGCCCATCTCGGGGCGCTGCTGGCCGCGTTGGGCGGGTCCGGGCTGCTCGGGCTGGTCGGCACCCTGGTGGTCACCGCGATCAGCGGCGCGCACACCGACGACATGCGGGCGGACATCCCGATCGGGCCGGCGCTGCTGGCCGGGCTGATGGCCGCGGCGGTCTCCGTGCTGCTCGGTACGGCGGTCGGCGCGCTGACCAACTCGCCGCTGCTGCCGGGGGCGGGCTGGTCGGTGCTGGTCACGGCGTTCGGCGCGGGCGCGGTGCTGCTGACCAGCGGTTCGCCCGCGCAGGCCGCGGTGACGTCGCTGGTGCACGGGTCGCAGTCAGGTGCGGTGCACTACCCGGTGGCCGCGCTCGCGGTGGCGGTCTGCGTGGCGGCCCTCGCGCTGGGCGGGTCGGTGCGGACGGTGGCCCGGCTGGGGACCGCGCGCGCCTGAAGTCGCCGTCCGGTGACGGCGGTCGGGTGGAAGTTCGCGCCGCGCCGGCCGGCCGCCAGGCTCACCCGCTGACAGCGGCGCCGTCCGCCATGGCACCGCCCGCCGCAGCCGTCCCGTCCGGTGCCCCGGACGCGCGTGCCCGCAGGCAGCTCGCGGCCAGTTCGTCCGCCCCGATCTGCGCCTCGTGGGTGCCGTGGTGCCCGCAGGCGAACGCCCCCGAGACCGAACCGGCCAGCGCGCACTGGTCGAGGTCGCCGCCGTCGAAGAGCGTGTGCAGGAAGGCGGTGACGTACGCGTCGCCCGCGCCGTTGCTGTCCACCACCGGCCGTTCGGGGCGGACCGCGGGCACGTGCCGGACCAGGTCGGGCCGGGCGCGGTCCAGGACGTACGAACCGTCGGCGCCGTCGGTGGCCACCGCAAGCCGGGCCCGGCCGCGGGCGACGATGTCGCGCAGCACGTCGGCCACCCCCTCCTTGACGGTGGCGGCGCTCATGAACACGTAGTCGGCGCCGTACGCCCACGGGTGGGCCGACGGGTCCGCGCCGTCCCAGGTGTGCAGGTCGGTGGACACGGGCACACCGCGCCGGCGGGCCGCGTCGAACAGCTCGCGGTTGACGTGCGAGCGGGCCAGGTACACATGCCGGGCCCGGTCCAGGTACGGGCCGCAGAAGGAGAGCGGCATCAGCAGGTCGGCGGGGTGCCGGCCGTCGAAGAAGGAGAACCTGCGGCCTTCGGCGTCGACCAGGTTGACGCTGCGCGGGGTGCCGGCGGGGGCCACCAGGTGGTCGAAGTCCAGGCCGACCGCCGCGTACTTGTCGAGGATCATCCGGCCGGGCGCGTCGTCGCCGAGGAAGTCCACGAACTTGGTGCGGCGGCCGAGCGCGTGGAAACCCAGCGCCACGCCGTTGCCGGTGTGCGCGACGTAGTCACGGACCGGCGGCACCCACACCGAGTCGCCGCCGGGGATCTTCAGCTCGTCCACCCGGACGATGGTGTCGATGCCGCTCCCGCCGACGACCAGGACGTCATAACGATCGGCCGCTCCGCCGGTCTCGATCCCGGCCCCGGTGCCGCGGTCGGCTCCGGTGCCCTCGGTGCTGTCGTCCACGGCCCATCCCCCCGGTTCGGTGTGTGCCGATCACCTTACGACCCGGGGGTGCGGGAGGGAGCGGATCAGGCCGTCACCGGGGGGCCTGCCGGCGGGGGCGCGATCAGCTCTCGGCGGGGGCCATCCGCAGCGAGATCGAGTTGATGCAGTAGCGCTGGTCGGTAGGGGTCGGATACCCCTCGCCCTCGAAGACGTGGCCCAGGTGCGAGCCGCAGTTCGCGCAGCGCACCTCCACCCGCACCATGCCCATCGAGCGGTCCTCGATCAGCTCCACCGCGTCGGAGTCGGCCGGGTCGTAGAAGGACGGCCAGCCGCAGTGCGACTCGAACTTCGTGTCCGACCGGAACAGCTCCGCGCCGCAGGCCCGGCAGGAGTAGACGCCCTCGGTCTTGGTGTCGGTGTACTCACCGGTGAACGGGCGCTCGGTGCCGGCCTGGCGCAGCACCGCGTACTCCTGCGGCGACAGCTCGGAGCGCCACTGCTCGTCGGTCTTGTCGACCTGGTACTTGCGCGCATCCTGCGACATGCGAACCTCCTCAGTCGGCCTCGGACGGCCTCAGTCGGCGAGCCGGGCGAGAATCAGGGGACCGAGGTCCGTCACGTCACCCGCCCCCATGGTGAGAACGAGATCACCGGGCTTCGCCATTCCCGCCACCAGCTCCACGGCCGCCTCCCGGTCGTGCACGGCGGTCACGTCGGCGCCCGCGGTCCGGGCCGCGGCCACGATCAGCTCGCTGGTGATGCCGGGGATCGGGTCCTCGCGGGCCGGGTAGATGTCCAGCACCAGCGACGCGTCCGCCAGGGCCAGCGCGCCGCCCATCTCGGTGCCCAGTTCCTTCGTACGGCTGAACAGGTGCGGCTGGAAGACCACCAGCACCCGGCCACCGTCGGCCGCCGAGGCGCCGTCCGGCCCGGAGGCGGTGGTCGTGGCCTGGCGGATCGCGGCCAGGTCGGCGGCCATCTCCGTCGGGTGGTGCGCGTAGGAGTCGATCACCTGCACGCCCGCGGCCTCGCCCTTGAGCTGGAGGCGGCGCTTGACGCCGGTGTACTTCGCCAGCGCGGACGCCAGGTTGCGGGCCGGGGCGCCGGCCGCGATGCCCGCGGCGAGCGCCGCGACCGCGTTGTGCGCGTAGTGGCTGCCCGGCACGGAGACCGTGAAGGTGAGCATCCGGCCGTCGAGCAGCACGCTGACCTCGCTGGTCAGGCCGCGCGGGTTGATCCGGGTGATACGGACGTCGGCGCCCTCGGCCTCGCCGACGGTCACCACGTTCAGACCGCCGATGTCCCGGACCCGGGCGGTCAGCTCGACCGCGCCGGGCTGGTCGGCCGAGACCACCAGGGTGCCGCCGGGCCGCACCTTGCCGACGAACTCCTCGAAGGACTCGTACACCTCCTCCAGGGAGGCGTAGTTGGCGTGGTGGTCCAGCTCGACGTTGAGCACCACCGCGACCTGCGGGGCGTACCGGTGGAAGCTGCGGTCGGACTCGTCGGCCTCGGCGACGAAGATCTCGCCGCCGCCGTGGTGCGCGTTGGAGCCCGGCGCGTCCAGGTCGCCGCCGATCGCGTACGACGGCTCCAGACCCAGCGAGGTCAGCGCGACCGCGAGCATCGAGGTGGTGGTGGTCTTGCCGTGGGTGCCCGCCACCGCGATCGGGACGGTGCCCGCCATCAGCGCGGCCAGCGCGTCGCTGCGGTGCACCACGGGCAGGCCGCGCTCGCGGGCCGCGACCAGCTCCGGGTTCTCCGCGCGGATCGCGCTGGACACGACCACGGCCGACGCGTCCGGCGCGAGGTGCGCCGCGTCGTGGCCGATGTGCACGGTGGCACCCAGCGCGCGCAGCGCCTGCGCGGTCTCGGAGTCCTTCGAGTCGCTGCCGGCCACCCGCGCCCCCCGCTGGGCGAGGATCTTCGCGATCCCCGACATCCCGGCGCCGCCGATGCCGATGAAGTGCGGTCGGTCCAGGTCGGGGGGTACGGGCGGGCCGGACGGGCTCATGCGCGGGTCTCCAGAGGGTGGTTCACTTATGTGCCGACGCCCGATTGTGGCACTAGTGCCGGGCAGTTTTCCTGACGGGCGTGCCGCCGGCTCAGTCGTGCTGCGCGAACAGCTTCAGCACGGGCACGCCCACCTTGTGCCGGGCCCGCGAGGTCCAGTCGCGGTGGAAGAACTCCTCCACGAAGTGCGGCGCGGTCAGCACCACCACCTCGTCGGCCTGGTGCTCCTCCACCACCGCCTTCAGCTTGTCCAGCGGGTGGCTCTCCACCACCTCGCCCTCGGCCGGCACCCCGGCGGCCCGCAGCGCCTCCAGGGAGTGCGCGAGGGAGCGCTCGGCGGGCGGAAAGGCGTCCTGGCCCTCCGGCACCTCGTTCTCCCGGGCGGCGTCGTCGAGGTAGCCGAGCGCCACGTCGTCCACGGCGCGCAGCAGGCGGTCCTGGTCGCCGCGGGGCTGCATGAGCACGACGAAGGAGACCTGCTCGTCGCCGTGGAGCGTGGTGACCAGCTCCACATCGGCCGCGGCGAGCGGCTTCTCGATCATGAGTACGGTCGTGAACACGGACGCGTCCTTCTCTCTCGCGAACGAGGCCCCGATCTTCACCGGGCGCCGATTCCATTCTTCCCGCGGTTCGCGAAGCGGAACGAACGAATCCGCTTTTTTCCGCCGCGCGTCCCCCGGGAGAGTGCCTTATGCCGTGACCTGCGCCTCCGTCTGCTTGACGTAGCGGGTGAACAGGAAGCCGTCCTCCTCCAGGACCGACACCGGTACGAAGCGGGCCGGACCGGCGACACCGGGCCCGTTCATGATCCGCGGCGCGTCACCGCCGACGGCGAACGGTGCCACCGTCAGGCACAGCTCGTCCACCACCCCGGCCGCCGCGAACTGCGCGAGCACCCGCGGGCCGCCCTCGTGCAGCAGCCGGGACAGGCCCAGCGCGGCCAGCTCGCGCACCGCGCGGGCCGGGTCCACGCCGTCGCCGTCCCCGGCGACCACCACCCGCGCTCCCGCGGCTTCGGCCGCGGCCAGCGCCTTGCGGTCCGCGCCCGCGCCGGTCAGCAGCAGCGTCGGCGTGGTCGCGGCGGTGAACAGCGGTGCCGCGAAGTCCAGGTCGAGCCGCCGGCTGATCACGGCGATGGCCGGAGCCGGAGTCTGGCCGTCCGCCGCGCGCCGTTCGGCGAACGACGGGCGGGCCTTTCCGGGCCGGTACCCCTCGTTCCTGACCGTCTCCGCGCCGACCACGACCGCGTCGGCCAGGGCGCGCAGGGTGCCGAAGATCCGCATGTCGGCGGCGGAGGAGAGCGCGGTCGACGTGCCGTCGTGGGTCGCCGCGCCGTCGAGCGAGGAGACCATGTTCGCCCGCAGGTACGGGCCCGCCTCCCGCGGGGGGTACGCGTAGGTGTGCACCAGGTCCACCGGGTTCGCCGTGTCCGGTCCTGGCGGGGGGAACAGTTGCTGCATTTTTGCAGTCTCCCACCCGCCGGCCCGTCACCTCGCGCCGCGCCGTGCCGGAATCGCCCACCTGGTCACGTCCGGCGGCCGAGTGCCCTTCTTCGTCCGATCCGCCCTCCTTCGCCCGCCCGCCACCCGTGCGCGGGACACCGGGCCCCTACCGGTAGGGTGGGATGTCGTGCCAGGGGATGTCGCCGCAGGAATAGCCGCACCGGTCGCGCTCACGGAGCGTGACCCGCACGTGGATGCCGGGCGGCTGCTCGCCGAGCTGGTGCCCCCGCCGCGGTTCGACTCCGTGCGCTTCTCGACCTACGTCCCGGACCCGGCGCAGCCCAGCCAGTCCCGTGCGGTGCGCGCGCTGGAGGAGTTCGCGGCCGGGCTCGGCGGACCCGCGCAGGGAACCGCCCGGCGCAGGTGGTTCCGCGGCAAGGCGCCCGAGCGGCCCGCGACCCCCGGCGGGATCTACCTGGACGGCGGCTACGGCGTCGGCAAGACGCACCTGCTCGCGTCGCTGTGGCACGCCACCGACGCGCCGCCCGCGCAGAAGGCGTTCGGCACGTTCGTGGAGCTGACCAACCTGGTGGGCGCGCTCGGGTTCCGCCCGGCCGTCGACGCGCTCAGCTCCCACCGCCTGGTCTGCATCGACGAGTTCGAGCTGGACGACCCGGGCGACACCGTCCTGGTCTCCACGCTGCTGGCCCGGCTCGCCGCGGCCGGGGTGCGGCTCGCCGCGACCTCCAACACGCTGCCCGGCAAGCTCGGCGAGGGCCGGTTCGCCGCCGCCGACTTCATGCGGGAGATCCAGGGGCTGTCCGAGAGGTTCACCTCGCTGCGGATCGACGGGGACGACTACCGGCACCGGGGGCTGCCGCAGGCGCCCGACCCGTACAGCGACGAGCAGGTCACCGCGGCCGCCGCCCGTACGCCCGGTGCGGCGCTCGACGACTTCGGGCCGCTCGCGGAGCACCTCGCGAAGGTGCATCCCAGCAGGTACGGGGCCCTCGTCGACGGGATCGACGCGGTTTTCCTGCGGGGGGTGCGGCAGGTGACGGACCAGGCCGCCGCCTTGCGTCTGGTGGTGCTCGCCGACCGGCTCTACGACCGTGAGGTGCCCGTGATGGCCTCCGGGGTGCCCTTCGACCAGCTCTTCTCGGCGGAGATGCTCCGCGGGGGGTACCGGAAGAAGTACTTCCGGGCCGTCTCACGCCTCACCTCGCTGGCTCGCGAAGCTTCTCGGCTGGCCTGACCCCCCGGGGTGGGTGGTTCTGTCGGTCGAGGGACCACCTGCCGGTGGGGGCTTGTCGCGCAGTTCCTCCCCCAGAGCTTCGCCTGGGAGGTGCCCCCAGCGCCCCTGAGTGTGTGCGGCTCCTTCCGCGAGATGAACGGGCGGCCCGGGCGGATGGCGGAGCGGAAGGAATACCCGCAGGATCGGGGCATGGCGAAGAAACTGCGTACGCTGCTGCGCGTGGAGCCGGGCAGTGGCCCGGTGGACCTGTCGGCGTACGACCCGCGGGGGACCCCGGGCGGCCCGAAGAACAAGAAGCACGGCCTCGCCGAGATCGAGCGGATGCGCCCGCACCTCGCCGAACTGCAGGAGCGGCTGTTCGCGCAGAGTGCCGTGGGCGGCGACCAGCGCCGCGTGCTGCTGGTGCTTCAGGGCATGGACACCTCCGGCAAGGGCGGCACCGTCAAGCACGTGGTGTCGGGGCTGAACCCGGCCGGCCTGCGGGTGCGCGCGTTCAAGGCGCCCACCGCGGAGGAGCGCCGCCACAACTTCCTGTGGCGCATCCGCAGAGCCCTCCCGCACCCCGGCGAGATCGGCGTCTTCGACCGCTCGCACTACGAGGACGTGCTGATCGTCAGGGTGCACGACATGGTGCCCCGGTCGGTCTGGAGCCGTCGCTACGCCGCGATCAACCGGTTCGAGCAGTCGCTCACCGACGGCGGGGTGACCGTGCTGAAGGTCTTCCTGCACATCAGCCCCCAGGAGCAGCGGGCCCGGCTGCTGGCCCGGCTGGACCGGCCGGACAAGCACTGGAAGTTCAGCCCGACCGACGTCGAGGAACGCGAGCGGTGGCCGGACTACCAGGAGGCGTACCAGGTGGCGCTGGAGCGGTGCTCGACCGAGGCCGCGCCCTGGTACGTCGTGCCGGCCGACCGCAAGTGGTACCGGAACTGGGCGATCAGCCGGCTGCTGCTGGAGCACCTGGAGCGGATCGACCCGGCGTACCCGCAACCGGATCTGGACGTGGACAAGTACCGCAAGCTGCTGCTCGCCACCTGACCCCGCCCGCGGCTCAGCCCGAGCAGGCGGTGCGCTGGGCCTCCTGCCACGCGCAGACCGGGCAGAGCGTCGCGCCCTTCGTGCTGTTGGGGTACTCGGTGGGTTCACCGCACAGCACGCAGTCGGCGCGGGGCTCCGTCGGGTCGTCCGCGGGGTCGCCGGGTGCGGGCCGCTGCTCTGCGGGCCGCTGGTCCGGGTGCGTGTCGCTCATCCCTCCACGCTAGTCCGCTCGGGGGCCGTGTCGCGGGCGCGCAGCACCGCCGCACCGCGCGCGGGGAGCTGGACGGCCGGGCCGGGCAGGGTGCGGCAGGCCGGGCGCGCCAGCAGGATGTCGCAGGGCGTGTTGAGCGGGATGCGCGCGGGGGCGTCGGAGAAGTTCACCAGCACCCGGAAGGGCCCGCGGGCGATCCGCAGCGTCCGGCCGCCGGCGGTGGCGGTGACCGTGTCCAACTGGGGCGAGGTCAGCGCGGGTTCGGCCCGGCGCAGGGCGATCAGGGCCCGGTACCACTCCAGCAGTTCGCGGTGCGCGGGCTTCTCGGCCTCCGCCCAGTCCAGGCAGGAGCGGTTCCGGGTGGCCGGGTCCTGCGGGTCGGGCACGTCCTCCTCGGCCCAGCCGTGCTCGGCGAACTCCCGCCGCCGCCCCCGGGTGATGGCCGCGGCCAGCTCCGGGTCGTCGTGGTCGGTGAAGAACTGCCAGGGCGTGGTCGCCCCCCACTCCTCGCCCATGAACAGCATCGGGGTGAACGGCGAGGTCAGCACCAGCGCGGCGGCGGCGCCGAGCTGCCCCGCGGTCAGCCGGTCGCCGGTCGCGCGGTTGCCGACCTGGTCGTGGGTCTGGGCGTAGCCCAGCAGGCGGTGCGCGGGCACCGTCGGCACGTCCAGCGGGCGGCCGTGGTGGCGGCCGCGGAAGGACGACCAGGTGCCGTCGTGGAAGAAGCCGTGGGTGAGCACCTTCGCGAGGGCGGCGGGCCCGGCCGCGGCGAAGTCGGCGTAGTAGCCCTGCGCCTCGCCGGTGACCGCGGTGTGCACCGCGTGGTGGAAGTCGTCGTTCCACTGCGCGTGCAGGCCCAGGCCGCCGGCCTCGCGCGGCGCGGTGGTGTGCGGGTCGTTCAGGTCGGACTCGGCGATCAGGAACAGCGGGCGGCCGAGCGCGGCCGACAGCCCGTCCACGGCGGTGGACAGCTCCTCCAGGAAGTGCAGCGCGCGGGTGTCGACCAGCGCGTGCACCGCGTCCAGCCGCAGGCCGTCGAGGCGGTAGTCGCGCAGCCAGGCCAGCGCGCTGCCGATCAGGAAGTCCCGCACCTCGTCGGAGCCGGGCGCGTCGAGGTTGACCGCGTCGCCCCAGGGGGTGTGGTGCCGGTCGGTGAAGTAAGGGCCGAACGGCGGCAGGTGGTTGCCCGAGGGGCCGAGGTGGTTGTGCACCACGTCCAGCACGACGCCCAGGCCGTGCGCGTGTGCCGCGTCGACAAAGCGCTTCATCGCCTCGGGGCCGCCGTAGGGCTCGTGCACCGCCCACAGCGACACGCCTTCGTACCCCCATCCGTTGGTGCCGGGGAAGGGGCAGACCGGCATCAGCTCCACATGGGTGATGCCGAGCCTGGCCAGGTGGGACAGCCGCTCCACCGCCGCGTCGAAGGTGCCCTCGGTGGTGAAGGTGCCGACGTGCAGCTCGTAGAGCACCGCGCCCGGCAGCCCGCGGCCCGGCCATGGCGACCTCCACTCGTAGGCGTCCTGGTCGACCACCGCGCTCGGTCCGTCCGGGCCGTCCGGCTGCCGCCGCGAGCGCGGGTCCGGCAGCGGTTGTCCGCCGTCGAGCCGGTACGCGTACCGGGTGCCGGGCCCCGCCGCGAGCTCGGCCCGCCACCAGCCGGTGCGCGCGGGGTCGGGCCCCATGGCGTACGCCTGCCCGTCGATCAGCGCCTCCACCTGGCGGGCGTTCGGCGCCCACACCTCGAACAGCACGCAACGGCTCCCGTCCGGCCGGGTCGTCCCGGCCCTGCTTCGTGGTCCTATCCGGTCCCGCTCGTCCTTACGGCCTTGGTCTTACGGTCTCTCGTCCCTGCGGTCTCGTCCCTGCGGTGGGGCGCCCGGTCACCGAACCCGGTCCCCGAACCCGGTCCCCGGGCACATGCATGCCCGGGGACCGCCTCGTCTAGACGAAGTCCACCCGTTCCTGGGTGATCGGATAGCCGGCCCGGGCGAAGTTGCGGGCCATCGGGAAGTTCGGCTGGTCGGTGGCCGCGGCGATCCGGGTGGCGCCGCGGTCCACCAGGTCGTGGCTGCACTCCACCAGCAGGTCGTAGGAGTAGCCGTGGCCGCGCTGCTCGGGGACGACCGCGATGAAGCCGATGCACGCCATGGACGGGTTCTCCGCCGGGATGTGCACGCCGACCACCTCGCCGTCCGGGGTGTAGGCGACCCGCCGCCAGTCGTTGGGGGAGGGCATCCAGTCGAGGACGCCGAGGGTCTCGTCCAACGCGGCGTCCAGGCCGTGCTCGTCGAGCATCAACCGGTCGTGGGCGTCGAGCGTGCCGGTCATGATCCGGGCCATCACTGCGCGGAAGGCGTCGTCGTCGGGCTCCGGCCGGTAGACCAGCCGGCCGGTGCGGGCGGGCAGCGGGTCCTCGCCCGCGGTCCAGGTGTAGCGGTAGCGCTCCACGAGCTTGCGCATCCCGGCCGCCTCGACGGCCGCGGCGCGCGCCTCGTACGCGGCGCGCAGGCCGGGCCGGTCGCGCCAGCCGGGCGGCAGGATCAGCGCGTACTCGGCGGACAGCGGTGCGGCGCGCAGCAGTTCGACGGCCGCGGACCGCTCGCCGTCGGCGAAGTCGAACCAGTCGAGGGCGACCGGCTCGGTGTCGCCGGGCTTGGCCCACCACGCGGCGCGGGCCACCACGACGCCGTCGCGCAGCGCGACCCACGACCACTCGGGGCGGTACTCCCCGCCGGCGTCGAGCAGCGCGAACTCCTGGCCGAGCAGGGCGCGGCCGAGCTTCTCCGCGACGGGGAGGGAGCCGAACAGGGCGGACTCGCCCGCGGTGAGCGAGCGAAGTACGAGATCAGACATGTGAGTCCTTCGGGAGTCAGCGGTGCGCTCCCGGTCGGGTCACGAACGTCCAGCGGACGGGCGGGAGCGCGGCACAGTGGATGTCGACATCGCTCTCGCCTCCTCTTCCGGGTTCTGGCTGGACGTGTTCCGCGACCCTAGCGCGCCCTGCCCGGCGGGTGCCACCGCTTTTTCCGGGCCCCGGCCCGGTTCGTCCCGCCCGGGCGCCGCCGTCCCGCCCGGGCGCCCGCCTCGCGGCCGGGCGCCGCCCTCTCGGCCGGGGTTCCGCCCTCCCCGCCCGGGCTTCGCTCATCCCACCTGGTGCAGCGCCCGCCCGGCCAGCGTCAGGAACACCTCGCCGACCGCCTCCGACAGCGTCGGGTGCGGGTGGACGTGCCGCGCCACGTCCGCCGGCTCCGCCTCCCAGCCCACCACCAGCTGGCTCTCGGCGATCATCTCCGAGACGTTCGGCCCGACCAGGTGCACCCCCAGCACCGGCCCGCCCCGTTCCGCGACCACCTTCACGCTGCCGCCCAGCCCGTGCACCATGCCCTTCGCGACCGCCGTCAGCGGCATCGAGTTCACCACGACCTGGTCCGGGCCCCGTTCGGCGCGCGCCTGCTCCTCGGTCAGGCCGACCGACGCCGTCTGCGGGCTGGAGTAGGTCACCCGCGGCACCGCCGCGTAGTCCACCGGCGCCGGACCGAGCCCCGCCAGCGTCTCGGCGACCACCAGGCCCTCCGCGAACGACGCGTGCGCCAGGCCGAGCGACGGCGGCGGCAGCAGATCGCCGACCACGTGGATACCGGACACCGACGTCTCCAGCCGATCCCAGTCCGCCGGGGCCACGTAGCCGCGCGGGTCCCGGCCGAGCCCGGCGGCGGCCAGGTCGAGGCCGTCGGTGACCGGCTCCCGGCCCACGGCGACCAGCAGCCGCTCGACGTCCAGCTCCACCACCTGGCCGCGCGCGGTGCGCACCGTCGCCCGCACCCCGGTGGCGTGGGTCGCGGCGTCCTCCAGGCGGGTGCCGGTGAGCACCTCGATTCCGCGCTTCTTCAGCCCGCGCGCCAGTTGCCGCGACACTTCCCGGTCCTCCAGCGGCAGCAGCCGGTCGGCGGCCTCCACCAGCACCACCCGGGCGCCCATCGAGCGGTGCAGCGACGCGTACTCGACGCCGATCGCGCCGCCGCCCAGCACCAGTACCGACTCCGGCAGCCCCGGCGCGAACAGCGCGTCGTCGCTGGTCACCACCCGCCGGCCGTCGGGGGACAGGCCCGGCAGCAGCCGCGGCCGCGACCCGGTGGCCAGCACGATCCCGCGCCGCGCGGTGTACGCGGTCCCGCCGGCACTGACCGTCCGCGGCCCGCGCAGGCTCGCCGCGGCGTGCACGACGCGTACGCCCGCGTGCGCGAGGTGGCCGGTGACGCCCTGGTGGTTGCGGGCCACGATGCCGTCGCGGGTCGCGGTCAGCGCCGCCCAGTCGACGGAGTCCACGGTCGCCTTCACCCCCCACCGCTCACGGGCCTCGGCGATGCCGTCCACGAGTTCGGCGGCGTGCAGCATCGCCTTGCTGGGGATGCAGCCGCGGTGCAGGCAGGTGCCGCCGAGCAGGTCGCGTTCGGCGAGGAGCACGTCGAGGCCGAGCGCCGCGGCCCGCAGCGCGGTGCTGTAGCCGCCGGTGCCGCCCCCGATCACGATGACGTCGGCGGCGCCGGGGTCGTCGGGGGCCTGGGCCTGGGCCGGGTGGCGCGGTGCGGTGCGGGGTTCCATGGCGGCCAGTCTCCGGCCGGCCGGTGCCATGAGTCCAAGTCCAGGATTGTGTCGATACGATGCACGTTGTGCATAGCGGCCGGTCGGCGGTGTGCCGGGCGCCGGCCGGGGGGCGAGCGAAAGGTGCCGGGATGAGCCTGCGGCAGATGGAGTACTTCCTCGCGGTGGTCGACGCGGACTCCTTCACCCGTGCCGCCGAGGCGCTGCACGTCACCCAGCCCGCCCTGTCGCACCAACTCAAGTCGCTGGAACGGCAGATGGGCGGCGAGCTGGTCGAACGCCTGCCGCGCGGGGTGCGGTTGACCCCGATGGGCCGGGCCTTCCTGCCGCACGCCGAACTCGCCGTGCGCAGCGCCGTACGCGCCGAGCGCGCCGCCCGTGCCGCCGCCGGGGCGGAAGGCGGCGAACTGCACATCGCCGCGGTGCACTCCATCGCCGCCGGGCTGCTGCCCTCTGTCTTCGCCCGCTGGCGGCGGCAGCGGCCCGGGGTGGGGCTGGTGCTGCGCGAGTACTCCCGGGGTGAGGACCTGGTCGAGGCGATGGAGCGCGGGGTGGCCGATCTCGCGGTCGGCCACGACCCCGGACCGGCCGCGACCCGCACCGGCGGCGGCATGACGCTCACCCCGATCGGTGCGGAGGAGATCGTGATGGTGCTGCCGCCGGGCGACCTGCTGGCCGCCGAACGGGTCGTGCCGCTGGCCGCGTTCGCCGAGCGCGCGTGGGTGCGGTGCGCGATGGAGCCGGTGGTCGACGGGCGCCCCTTCATCGACCTTGCCTGCGAGAAGGTGGGCTTCACCCCGCGCACGGCCGTCCGCACCGAGCACACCTCGACCGCCGTGCGGATGGCGGCCGCCGGGGTCGGCGTCGTGGCGGTGCCCTCCTACGCGGCCCCGCCCGAGTGCGCGACGGTCCGGCTCGACCCGCCCTGGCGGCGCGGCCTGTTCGTGATCGCCCGGGAGCCGCTCGGCGGCGCGGGCGCGGCCTTCGCGGAGCTGCTGGCCGCCCACCCGTACGAGCCGCCCGGGGACGCCGCGGACGGTCCCGCCGGAGATCCCGCCGACGGGGATACGGCCACGGCCCGGCGGTGAGAGGGCCGCCGTCAGGGTCGGCGGTCGAGCCTGTCGGGCTGCTGGGGTTGCTCGGGTTGCTCGGGTTGTTCCGGCGGCCCGGCCTCGCCCGCGGCCCCCGCACCGGAATCCGCGCCGCTCCCGTCCGCGCTCCAACTGGCCAGCAGCGCGAGCCTTTCCGCGGTCGGCGAGCCCGGCGGCACCGTGTACGCCACCAGCAACTGGTCCGGCTCGGCCGGCAGCGCCAGCGTCTCGTACCCGAAGTCCAGGTCACCGACGAGCGGATGGCGCAGCCGCTTCACGCCGAAGGTCTTCTCCTTGACCTGGTGGTCCGCCCACAGCCGCCGGAAGTCCTCGCTGCGCACGGACAGTTCGCCGACCAGCGCGGCCAGCCGCTCGTCGTCGGGGCGGCGGCCCGCGTACAGCCGCAGGTGCGCGACGGTCTCGGCGGCGACCGCGGGCCAGTCACGGTAGAAGGTGCGGGCGTCCGGGTCGAGGAAGGTGCTCCTGGCCATGTTCGGCGGGCCGGAAGGGCCGGAACCGGCTGTGGCACGGCCCGAAGTGCCGCTCGGCGTGAAGCCGTTGACGGCCGCGCCGAGCGCGTTCCAGGCCACCACGTCCATCCGGTCGCCGAGCACGAACGCCGGGACGTCCGTCATGCGGTCCAGCAGCAGCCGCACCCCGGACCGTATCCGCTGCGCCGGCCGCCTGGGTCCCTTGGGTGCCTTGGCCTCGCGCCCGGTCCGGCCGGGCCTGGCCAGATCCCGCAGGTGCTCCCGCTCGGTCGGGTCCAGCCCCAGCACCCGCGCGACCGCGTCGAGCACCGCGTCCGAGACGTGGCTGCCGCGGCCCTGCTCCAGCCGGATGTAGTAGTCGACGCTCACCCCGGCGAGCTGCGCGACCTCCTCGCGCCGCAACCCCGGCACGCGCCGCCGGCCGTACTCCGGCAGCCCCACGTCCTGCGGCTGTATCCGCGCCCTGCGCGAACGCAGGTAGTCGCCGAGCGAGTTGTCCATGGCACGACCCTAGACGAGCGGCCCGCGCCGAACCTGGTACTGGCGTACCCAGGTTCAGCGTCACCCTGGGTACGCCGCCGGGGGCGCAGCACAGTGAGGGCAACGCCGCTCCGGACCACCGCAGCGGCCCCGACAGCGCCGGACCCGTAGCGGGACCTGGCCCACTCACAAGGGGACCCTCCTCATGAACAGCACCGCGCCGTACGACCTTTCGGGCCGCACCGCCGTCGTCACCGGAGCCGCCAGCGGCATGGGCGAGGCCACCGCGCGGCTGCTGGCCGCGGGCGGGGCGCGGGTCGCGCTGCTGGCCCGCCGCACCGAGCGGCTGGAGGAACTCGCCGCGAAGATCGCCGCCGACGGCGGCCAGGCGCTCGCGGTCACCGCGGACATCACCGACGAGGCGTCCGTGGCGGCCGCCGCCCAGCGGGTGCGCGAGGTGCTCGGCCGGGTGGACCTGGTGGTCAACGCCGCCGGGGTGATGCTGCCCAACCCGGTCGACGCGGGCCGCGTGGACGAGTGGACGCGGATGATCGACACCAACCTGACCGGTGCGCTGCGCGTCATCGACGCCTTCCGCGCCGACCTGATCGCCGCGGCGGCTGAGAACGGCGTCGCCGACCTGGTCGACGTCTCCTCGATCGGCGCGCACGTGGCCTTCCCCGAGTACGCCGTCTACAGCGCCACCAAGGCCGCGCTCACCGCGCTCTCGGCCTCGCTGCGCACCGAGTTCGGGCCCCGCGACGTCCGGGTGACCAACATCGAGCCGGGCCTGACCGCCACGGAACTGGCCGGGCACATCGACAACCCCGGCCTCAGCGCCGCGCTGGACGGCATGTTCGACGCGGTCGAGGCGATGACGCCGCAGGACATCGCGGACCTGATCGGCTACGCCACCAGCCGCCCGGCCCGGGTGAACCTGCGCCAGGTGGTCGTGCTGCCGACCCGGCAGGTGTGAGGGCGCGCCCGCCGGGCCGGCGAGGTGCGCGCGGGGGAGGGTCAGCGCGCCGGGGCGGGGCGGCTCGCCAACCGGTCGAGCAGGCGCGCGCGCTGACCGGTGTCCGCGGCCAGCGCGATGACCGTCCAGGCCATCGCGAGCCCGCCGTCGAGCACCGCGCGGTCGGCGGCGGCACTGGTGCCGTACCGGGTGAACTCGGGGTTGTGCATGATGGTGTCGCCGCAGTCGTAGCCGATGGACGGGTGGATCGTGGGCACCAGGTGGGAGACGTTGCCCATGTCGGTGGAACCGCCGCGCATCCCGGTCGGGTGGTCCGTGATCACCCGACCGAGGCCCTGCGCCGCGTCCCGGTAGGCGGCGCACATGTCGAGGTCCTGGCGCAGGTCGGCGTAGTCGTTGCCCACGGCCTCCATGGCGAGTTCGGCGCCCGTGGCGAGCGCGCCGGCCTCGAAGCAGGCACGGATGCGGGCCTGGAGTTCCGCGAGGTCCCCGGCCGTCTCCGCCCGGCAGTCGTAGTTCGCGGCGACCAGGCCGGGAATGACGTTCGGAGCCTCGCCGCCGTCGGTCACGACGCCGTGGACGACGCCGCCCGGCAGCATCTGCTGCCGGTAGGCGCTGATCGCCACCTGCGCGATCAGCATCGCGTCGGCGGCGTTGATGCCCCGGTGCGGCATGGCCGCGGCGTGCGCGGGCCGCCCCCGGTAGGTGACCCGCCAACTGCCGATCGCGAGGGACGTCATCCCCACGCCGTCCGTGGGCGCGGCGTGCACCATCATCGCGGCGGCGACGTCGTCGAAGGCGCCGGCCCGCAGCAGGTCGACCTTGCCGCCGCCCCCGCATCTGACGCGGGCGCCCGGCGGGCGGCCGGCGGGTGACGCGGCCCGATCCGGCCGGCCCGGTCCGGCCGGCGGGGGCCGCGTCGGTGGGGCCGCGTCGACGGGTGGGCGGACCCCCGACGCGGTTCAGCGGGCCAGCAGCTCGCGCAGCGCCGCGGCGACCTCCTTGGGGGCCTCCTCCGCCATGAAGTGGCCCCAGTCGACGGTGGTGTGCACCAGGTCGGGGGCCCACGCGGCCCACAGCGCCCGGGCGTCGTAGCCGAGCGCGGCACCCCAGTCCTGCTGCAGCACGGCCACCGGCATCCGCAGCCGGTTCCCCGCGTCGCGGTCGGCCTGGTCGTGCGTGACGTCGATCCCGGCGGAGGCGCGGTAGTCCGCGACGATCGACGGGATCGCGGCGCGGCAGGCGTCGAGGTACGCGGCGCGCACGTCGGCCGGGATCGCGGCCGGGTCGCCCGTCCAGGCGTCGAGGAAGTGCCCGAAGAACGCGTCCGCCGCACCCGCGATCAACTGCTCGGGCAAGCCTGGAGGTTGCGCCATCAGGTACAGGTGGAAGCCGACCGCGGCCGTGGTGCCGCGCATCGCCGCCCACATGTCGAGCGTCGGCAGCACGTCGAGGCAGGCCAGGTGGGTGACCGCGGACGGGTGGTCGAGACCGGCCCGGAACGCGACCAGCGCGCCCCGGTCGTGCCCCGCCAGCGCGAACCGCTCGTGCCCGAGCGCCCGGGCCAGCGCCACCGTGTCGGCGGCCATCGTGCGCTTGCCGTACGCGGTGCCGTCCGGGTCCGCGGGTTTGTCGCTCGCGCCGTAGCCGCGCAGGTCCGGGCAGATCACGGTGTGGTCCGCCGCGAGGTCGGCGGCGACGTGCCGCCACATCAGGTGGGTCTGCGGGAAGCCGTGCAGCAGCACGAGGGGGCGGCCGGCGCCGCCGACCGCGACGTTCAGGGTGACGCCGTCGGCGACCTTGACGCGCTGCTGCTCGAAGTTCGGGATGCTCGGTGCCATGGTGCGCTGCTCTCGTCTCGTTCCGCGGGTGCGTCTGATATCTCTGACATGTCGAGCCTGCCGCGCCCCGATCAGCAACGAATCAGCGCCGGCGGCGGGGCACCGGCCGGCGGCCACTTCTCCTCATACCTCCTGACCTGGGCGTATATCGGCCGTTTATCCGGTGACGCGTAGCCTGTGACGGTGCCCCCGACCTTGCTCGCCGCGGAGACCGTGCGCCCGACGGAGGCCGCGATCAACGACCAGATCCGGACCCTCATGAACCACCCCGCCAGTGCCGAACGCACCGAGGAGTACGTCCGGCTGCTCACGCTGTGGGCGAGGGCCGGGACCGTGGTGGCGGGGAGGTGCGGGGAACTCGGGGGCCACTAGCGTGGGGGGATGGCGGAGGTGGAGTTCGGGGTGCTCGGGGCCGTCGTGGCGGAGCGGGGCGGGGAGCGGGTCGCGCTGAGGGGACCGCGGCACGCGGCCGTGGTGGGGCGGCTGGTGGTGGCGCGGCGGCGGGTGGTGCCGGTGGGCCGGCTGGTCGAGGACCTGTGGGAGGAGCCGCCCGCGGGGGCGGTGGGCGCCGTGCAGACGTTCGTGGCGGCGCTGCGCAAGGCGCTGGAACCGGACCGCCCGCCCAGAGCCCCGGCGATGCTGCTGGTGACGGAGGGCCCCGGGTACGCGCTGCGCGCGGCGCCGGACGCGGTGGACGCGTGGCGCTTCGAGGCGGCGGTGAGCGCCGCCGCCACGCTGCCGCCCGGGCAGGCGCTGGAGCGGCTGCGCGAAGCGCTGGGCCTGTGGCGCGGCCCGGCCTACGCCGAGTTCGCCGACGCGCGCTGGGCCCGTGCCGAACGCTCCCGGCTGGCCGAACTCCGGCTCCAGGCCGGGGAACGCGCGGCCGAGGCCAGGCTCGCGCTGGGCCTGGCCGCGGAAGCGGTGCCCGACCTGGACGCGCACCTGGCCGAGCACCCGTGGCGTGAGGACGCGTGGCGGCTGCTGGCCCTCGCGCTGTACCGCACCGGCCGCCAGGGCGACGCGCTGGCGGTGCTGCGCAGGGCGCGGGCCCTCCTGGTCGGCCAGTTGGGCGTGGACCCGGGGCCCCGGCTGCGCCGGCTGGAAGCGGAGATCCTGGCCCAGGACCCGCACCTGGACCTGCCGCAGGCGCCGCGCCCGGAACCGTACGCCGCCCCGTACGACGCCCCGTACCCCGCCCCGGACCCCGATCTGCCCGCCACCGCCGCCGACCGGCTGTGGCGGCAGGCGGCCGCGGCCTACGACCGTACGGTCGGCGGTGGCGCCAGGGCCCGCCTGGAGTCGACCGTCGGCCTGATCCGCAACCTCGCGGTCACCGGGGGCGGCGGCCTCGAAGCGGCCCGGCGGCACCGGCTCGCCGCGATCACCGCGGCGGAGGAACTCGGCGATCCCGAGCTGACCACGCGGGTGATCGGCGGCTACGACGTGCCCGCGATCTGGACCCGCGGCGACGACCCGGAGGCGGCCGAGCGGATCGTGGCCGCGGCGGAGCGCACCCTTGCCGCGCTGCCGGCGGGCGCGCTGCCCGCGGGGCCGCCGCCCGCGGGCGCTTCCGGGGGCGCGGCGGCGCCGTACGACGCCGCGCGCTGCCGCCTGCTCGCCACGATCGCGGTCGAGATGCGCGGCACCCGCTCCCCGCGTGGCCCCGAGGCGGCCCGGGAAGCCGAGGAGACCGCGCGCCGGCTGGACGACCCCGCGCTGCTCGCGTACGCGCTCAACGGCGTGTTCATGCAGTCCTGCACCCGCGCCGGCCTCGCGCCGCGCCGCGACGCGGTCGGCGCTGAACTCGTCGCGCTCGCCGCCCGGCACGGCCTGGCCACCTTCGAGGTGCTCGGGCACCTGATCCGGATGCAGGCGCGCGCGGCGCTCGCCGACCTCCCCGCCGCCGACGCGCACGCCGCGGCCGCCGACCGCCTGGCCGAGCGGCACGAACTACCGCTGGTCGGGGTCTTCACCGAGTGGTACGCCGCGCTGCGGCTCGCCGTCGCCGGGCGGTCGGGGCCGGCCGAGGCCGCCTACCGGGCCGCCGACGCACGGCTCGAGGGCGCGGGCATGCCAGGGGTACGGCGCGGCCTGCTGCCCCTCGCGCTGCTCTGCCTGCCCCTCGCCGAAGGCGCCAGTGCCGGTGCCGGCGCCTGGGCCGTCGCAGCCGCCGCCGAGCAGGCGGAACCCGGCGCGGACTGGGGACCGTACCGGCCCTGGGCCGAGCCCTTCCTGCTGCTTCGCGCCGGCCGCCGCGACGACGCCCGCGACGCGCTGCGCGCGCTCCCCGAGCCGCCCGCCGACCTCACGTACGAGGCGCTGTGCTGCCTCCAGGCCGTTCTCGCCGCGGAGTTGGGCGACCTGCCCGCCCTGCGCCAGGCGCGCGCCCGCCTGCTGCCGGCCGCGGGCGAACTCGCGGGTGCGGGCACGGGCATGTTCACCGCCGGCCCGGTGGCCCGTCATCTGGCCGCGATCGACGCGGTGTCGGACGGTTAGGCCGTGTTGGGGAAGTCCCTCCGCCCTGCCTTGAGCGGGGGAGGCGCCCCCATCCCGTGGCGTCTGGCACGCACGCTCGCTTCGTGGTCGGGCTGGTCCGAGGAGGCCCCCTACGAGGACGACCCTCCGCCTTGCGATCGGGGGGCACCCTCCCGCGCCGAAGGCTGTGGGGAGCGCCAGACGCCACGGGCCCCGCCCCTCGGGCGGACGGCGCTCCTTCCCCAACATGGCCCAGCTGTATTGATCATGAGCGTTGTCGACACGGGTCTTGATCATGGCGAGGACCTCCGGTGTGGTGGGGGTGTCCGGGCTCCACACCACGCACGGAGGTCTTCGTGTCCCACCGTCATACCCGGCTGACTGTTCACGGCGGGCGAATCCTGGTCGAGCGGGTGCTGTCGGGCCCTCCGGCCGCCCGTGTCGCGGCCGAGAGGGGTGCGTCGCGGGCCACCGCCTGCGAGTGGATGGCCCGTTGGCGGGCCGAGGGCGACGCGGGCCTGGCCGGCCGGTCCAGCCACCCGCGCAGGACACCGCACCGCACCCCTGCCGTGGTGGAGGCCCGGGTCTGCGAGCCGCGCCAGGCACGCAAGCTGGGCCCGGCCCGGATCGGCCCGATCCTTGGCCGGCCCGCCTCGACCGTCCACGTGGGCGGCCCGCCGCAGGCGGGGGAACCCGGAGCAGCCGGGCGGGTCGGGGCGCCGCGGGGCGCTTGAAGGACCTGGTGCGCGAGCGGCGGCGGGCCCGGCACGCCCTGCGACTCCGTCTGCGGTGTTGCCGAAACGCCCTCAGGAAACCGCCCTGAGGACCCTTCGGCGCCTTGCATCCGAAGCCCCATGACGCCGCTCGCCGATCCACCGCCTCTCGTGCACCAGGTCGTCACTCGCGGGTGAGCAGCGCCACCGGGGAGGTGCCGAGGAGGTCGGCGAGCGGGACCGCTCCCTCGTGGACGGTGCCGCCGATCCGGTCGTGCCAGCGGCCCGGCGGCAGCGGCAGGACGCTGCCGCGCCACCCGCCGGACTCCTCCAGCCGCCGGGACAGCCGCGTCACCACGGTCAGGGCCGCGCCGCCGCGGACGAAGGCCACGCAGTGCGCGGCGGCCGGGCCGTCGGCGCCCAGCGGGGCGTAGCCGGCCTGCGGGCCGTACCACTCGGGGTGGTCGCGGCGCAGCCGCAGCGCGACGGCGGTCAGCCGCAGCTTCACCTCGTCGGGGCCCTGCGGCTCGGCGCCGTCCAGCACCCGCTCCAGGGCGCGGTCGACGCCGGTCCGGACCGTGCCGGGCTCGGCCTCGCCCAGCGGGCCGCGGTTGTCGGGGTCGACGAGCGTGTACACGGGGAACTCGGTGCCCTGGTAGAGGTCGGGCACGCCGGGCATGGTCAGGTGCAGCAGGGCCGCGCCGAGCGAGTTCGCGGTGGCGTACGGCTCCAGGCCCGCGGTGAACGTGCCCACGTCGTCCAGCCGCGCCCCGCACGGGCCCTCGCGGGTGAAGTCGGCGACCGCCGTCTCGTATTCCCCGTCCTGCTCGGTCCAGGTGGTGCGCAGGCCCGCCTCGCGTACGGACTTCAGGGCGGCGGGCACCAGGCGGTCGGGGTCGCCGGAGCCGAGGCCGAGCGCGGTCTGGTAGACGGTGTACTCGGTGTGCCGGTCGGGCGCGGCGGCACCGCTTCGCCCGGCACCGCTTCGCCCGCCGCGGCTCGATCCCGCGGTCAGCCACTCCCGCCAGGCGTCCGGGCACTCGGACAGCACCGCCAGCCGCAGCCGCAGATCGGCGCCGTGCTTGGTGTCGTGGGTGGACAGCACCGTGCCGGTGGCGGGCAGGGTGCGCCGCCGCTGCTCGCAGTAGGCGTGGAACTGCTCGGGGGAGACGGCCGGCGACCCGGGATCGCGGCCGACCTCGCACAGCGGCAGCAGCGGGCCGTACCGGTAGAACGCGGCGTCCTCGACGGACTTGGCGTGCAGCGCGGAGGCGACCTGCGGGAAGCGGACGACGAAGTCGTCGGCGTCCGGGCCGGGGGCGCAGCCGGCCGCGTCGAGCCGGCCGAGCGCGAGGTCGCGGAGCATGCCGAGCGCGGGGGCCAGGCGCCGTCCGCAGTCACCGATCGCCCGCTTCGCGGCATGGGTGAGCATGATGACGTCGGCGTCCGCGGGCTCGGCGCCGGGCCGGACGTAGGAGCGGTAGACCGGGATGCGCACCAGCAGTTCGCGCAGCGCGTCCGCCAGGACCTCCGGCGCGTAGGGCGGCGCGTAAGGGTCGACCTCCTGGTGGTCGGTGCTGACGTAAGGGGTGTTGTCCTGGTGGGCGGGGCTTACCTCCGCGGCGGAGCCCGTCACCTGGTGCGCCCGCTGGGCCCGGTCCGCGCCGCGCACCAGGCGCGCGACCTCCGCGGCCAGGTCCCGGCCCACCACCCGGTACGCGGCCCGCCGCACCGTCGGCTGCCAGCGCCCGCCCGCGTCGTCCGACACGCCGGTGAACTCGCGGTAGAAGTCGGCCACTTGGGCTGCCCCGCGCGGATCGGTGAACAGCCCGTCGATCCGGTCGAGCGCGTCGTATCCGGTGGTGCCCGCGCACCGCCAGTCCGCCGGCAGCTGCTCCCGGCGCTGGAGGATCTTCTCCACCACCGTCCAGCGGCCCCCGCTCGCCTGCGCCAACTGCTCCAGATAGCCCGCCGGGTCGGCGAGCCCGTCCGGATGGTCGATCCTCAGCCCCTCGGCGACGCCCTCCCGCAGCAGCCGCAGCACCGTCGCGTGGGTCGCCTCGAACACCTCCGGCCGCTCCACGCGGACCGCGATCAGGTCGGAGATGGTGAAGAAGCGCCGGTAGTTCAGCTCGGTGCGCGCCGCCCGCCAGTACGCCAGTTCGTAGTGCTGCGCGGCCACCAGCTCCGGCAGCGGCAGCTCCTCGGTGCCGGCCCGCAGCGGGAAGCGGTGCTCGTAGTACGCCAGCACCTTGCCGCCCCCGGAACCCGCCCCCGCCGCTCCCGTGCCCGCCGGGGCCCCTCCCGCGCCCTCCTCCGCCCGCTCGGCGCGCTTGTCGGCCACCACCGCCAGCTCGCCCAGCACGTCCGGCAGGGGCTCGCCCAGCACCGGCAGCAGCACCCGCCCGCCGCGCTCCGCCCAGTCGATGTCGAACCAGTCGGCGTACCGCGAGCCGGGGCCGTCCCGCAGCACCTCCCACAGCGGACCGTTGAGGTGCTCCGGCGCCGGCACCGCCATGTGGTTCGGCACCACGTCCAGCACCAGGCCCATGCCGTGCGCCCGGGCCCGCGCGGACAGCTCCCGCAGCCCCTGCTCGCCGCCCAGCTCCGCGCGCACCCGGGTGTGGTCCACCACGTCGTACCCGTGTGTCGAGCCGGGCACCGCCTCCAGGACCGGCGACAGGTGCAGATGGGTGACGCCGAGCGCGGCCAGGTACGGGACCCGGGCGGCCGCGTCGGCGAAGGTGAACCGGGGCTGCAGCTGTATCCGGTAGGTCGAGGCGGGCACCACAGGAGGCGCCGGGAAAGCCGTCATGAGGTCTTCTCTACCCCGGATCGGCCGAACAGGCGCGCCAGACCGGCCCGAACCGGCCCGCGCCACCCGACGCGACCCGCCCGCCCCTGCGCGCCACCCGAGCCGGGCCGCCCGCTGTCACCCGGGCGCCCGCCGCATGTCACCCGTACGGGTCAGCGCCGGTCAGTCCGGGGGCCGCTGGAGCACCACGATGCTGCGGTCGGCCAGCAGCAGGGAGTCCCCGCCCCTGACCTTCTCACCGCCGCCCGGCGGCACCCCGTCCGGCCGCTCGGTGTCGATCACGAGCTGCCACTCCTTGCCGTGGTTGACCGGCAGCACGAACTCCAGGGCGCGCGGCGCCGCGTTGAACAGCAGCAGGAACGAGTCGTCGGTGACCGGCTCCCCGCGCGGGCCCGGCTCGGAGATCGCGTTGCCGTTCAGGAACACCACCAGCGACCTGGCGTGCGCGGCCTGCCAGTCCCGCTGCGTCATCTCCCGCCCGTCGGGGGTGAACCAGGCGATGTCCGACAGCTCGTCGTGGGTGCCCTGCACCGGCCGGCCGTGGAAGAAGCGGCGGCGCCGGAAGACCGCGTGGTCGCGGCGCAGCCACACCATCGTCTTGACGAACTCGTGCAGCTTCAGCGCCTCGTCGTCGGCCTCGCTGCTGCCGGGCTTGCCGGGCCAGCCGATCCACGCCAGTTCGTTGTCCTGGCAGTAGACGTTGTTGTTGCCGCGCTGGGTGCGGCCGAACTCGTCGCCGTGGCTGAGCATCGGCACGCCCTGCGAGAGCATCAGGGTGGCGATGAAGTTCCGCATCTGGCGCAGCCGCAGCGCCTGCACCGCCCGGTCCTCGGTCGGCCCCTCGGCGCCGCAGTTCCACGACCGGTTGAAGCTCTCGCCGTCCCGGTTGCCCTCGCCGTTGGCGTCGTTGCGCTTGTCGTTGTACGACACCAGGTCGCGCAGGGTGAAGCCGTCGTGGCAGGTGACGAAGTTGATCGAGGCGAGCGGGCGGCGGCCGTCGTCCTGGTAGAGGTCGGAGGAGCCGGTCAGCCGCGAGCCGAACTCCGCCAGCGTGGCGCTCTCGCCGCGCCACAGGTCGCGCACCGTGTCACGGAACTTGCCGTTCCACTCCGTCCACAGCGGCGGGAAGTTGCCGACCTGGTAGCCGCCCTCGCCGACGTCCCACGGCTCGGCGATCAGCTTCACCTGGGAGACCACCGGGTCCTGCTGCACCAGGTCGAAGAAGGACGACAGCCGGTCCACCTCGTGGAACTGCCGGGCCAGCGTGGCCGCCAGGTCGAACCGGAACCCGTCGACGTGCATCTCGGTCACCCAGTAGCGCAGGCTGTCCATGATCAGCTGGAGCACGTGCGGGCTGCGCATCAGCAGGCTGTTGCCGGTGCCGGTGGTGTCCGTGTAGTAGCGCTTGTCGCCGCCGAGCCGGTAGTACGACGCGTTGTCCAGGCCGCGCAGCGACAGCGTGGGGCCCAGGTGGCTGCCCTCGGCGGTGTGGTTGTAGACCACGTCGAGGATCACCTCGATGCCCGCCCGGTGCAGTGCGCGCACCGCGGTCTTGAACTCCAGCACCTGCTGGCCGCGGTCGCCCAGCGAGGAGTAGCCGTTGTGCGGGGCGAAGAAGCCGATGGTGTTGTAGCCCCAGTAGTTGGCCAGCCCGGCGTCGGCCAGCCGGTGGTCCTGGATGAACTGGTGCACCGGCATCAGTTCGAGGGTGGTGACGCCGAGTTCGACGAGATGGCTGATCACCGACGGGTGGGCCAGCGCCGCGTAGGTGCCGCGGATCTCCTCCGGCAACCCCGGGTGGGTCATCGTCAGGCCCTTGACGTGCGCTTCGTAGATGACCGTCTTGTGGTAGTCGATGCGCGGCGGGCGGTCCTCGGCCCAGTCGAAGTACGGATTGACCACCACCGACGACATCGTGTGCGGGGCGGAGTCCAGGTCGTTGCGGGAGTCGGGCTGCCCGAAGCGGTAGCCGTAGACCGCCTCGTCCCAGTCGATGCCGCCGCTCACCGCCTTGGCGTACGGGTCCAGCAGCAGCTTCGCGGAGTTGCAGCGGTGCCCGCGGGCCGGGTCGTACGGCCCGTGCACCCGGAAGCCGTACCGCTGGCCGGGCATCACCCCGGGCAGGTAGGCGTGCCGGACGAAGGCGTCCGCCTCCCGCAGTTCCACCGCCGTCTCGGAGCCGTCGTCCTGCAGGAGACACAGCTCGATCCGCGAGGCCACCTCGGAGAAGACGGCGAAGTTGGTGCCCGCGCCGTCGAAGGTGGCACCGAGCGGGTACGACTGACCCGGCCAGACTTGCATGTGAGGACTCTTCCGCTCCGGGGACCGGCCGCGCGGCGGGTTGCCGCACAACCGGCAGTGACGTTGCGACAGCATCCTCCCATCCCGCTCCCTCCCGAGGGTGACACTGCGGCAACGGCCTGCGACGGAACGGCTGATGGGGTTGTCTGCTAGTAGTCAAGTAGGGTCGTTCCGGCTGCGACACCCCCCGCACCGCAGTACCCTTCCTTGATCGTGGACGGGGGTGGGAGGCGGTGACGTGGTGACGTCCGGAGGTCTGATGCTCCCGGGTGGCGGTGAGCAGGGTGACCGGCACGTCACGGGGGATGCCCCGGACGACGGGGTGCCCACGCTGCCAGGCGTGGTCTCCGTCGCCGCGCCGCTGGAGATCGGCGCGGAACTGGACTGGGGCGCCGACGCGTGGGCCGAGGTGCGCACCCGCGCCCGCCGGGCCGGCCGGGCCTACGTGTGGCTCAACCTCGTCGAGCAGCGGCTGCGGGCCGTGGTCAACGCGGTGCTGCGGCCGATCTACGAGCCGGTGCACGGCGAGGAGTGGGTGGTCGCCGCCGCGGGACCGGCCGGCCACGAGTGGGTGCAGCGGGCCGTCGCGGTCCGCGAGGTCAGCCGCCGCAAGGGCTTCCTGCTCGACCCCGCCGACGACAACGTCCTCAGCTTCCTGACGCTGCCCCAGCTCCGCGAGCTGGTGGTGCAGCACTGGCCGTGCTTCGAGCCGTACTTCGACGACCGGCGCGAGCTCGAACTCGCCCTGGACGAGCTGGAAGTGGCCCGGCACGTGGTCTCCCGCAACCGGGCGCTGTCGCGCACCGTGCTGGACCAGGTCGAGCGCTCCTCCGCGCGGCTGCTGGAGCTGCTGGGCTCGGGACCCTCGCGGACGGCCAAGCAGCGGCTGCCGGTGGACGCGGTGGAGGAGCTGGTCGCCGACCGCTACTCCGACGTGGTCGGCGTCTACCCCGACCGGGTACGGCTCCAGCGCCAACTGCCGGTCGAGGACCTCTTCGCCGGAGCCAGACGGCTGGACGCGGTCGGCATCGGCCTGAACCTGCTGGTGCAGAACTACTCCGGGCGGCGGCTGGTCCGGCTCGCGGAGTCCGGCTGCCGGGTGCGGCTGCTCTTCCTCAACCCGGCCAGCAGCGCGGTGCGCCGCCGCGAGCGCGAACTCGGCCTCGGGCGCGGCGAGCTGAGCCGGTCGGTGGAGATGAACATCCTGCACATGCGGCGGGTCCGCGCCCGGGTGCGCGACCAGGGCGCGTTCGAGATCCAGGTGTTCGACGAGACACCGCGCTTCACCGCGTACCTCGTGGACGGGGACAGCACCGACGGCCTCGCCGTGGTGCAGACCTACCTGCGGCGGGCCCGCGGTATGGAGGTGCCGGTGCTGGTGCTGCGCGGCGGCACCCGGCGGGTGGTCAACGACGACAAGCCGGCCGAGGGCGGCCTGTTCGACGTCTACCGCGAGGAGTTCGAGGGCATCTGGACCGACTCCCGTCCGGTGTCCTGACCCGCCGGCGAAGGACCGGCCCTACCACGCCGCGGGCGCCGGAACGGTGCTGCCCGGCTGCCGGGAGTGTCAGTGGGTCAGGCGATGATGGCAGGGCACACGGGGGAGAACGGCTGGAAGGACACGCCATGGCATGGCACGAGGATCTGCTGGTCGGCTTCGACCTGGAGACCACGGGGACCGATCCGCGGCAGGCCCGCATCGTGACCGCGGCGGTCACCGAGGTCAAGGCGGGGGAGCCGGTGCGGCGCCGCAGTTGGCTCGCCGACCCGGGCGTGCCGATCCCGGCGGAGACCACCGCCATACACGGCGTCAGCACCGAGCGGGCGACCGCGCACGGGCGGCCCGCACCCGAGGTGGTCGCCGAGGTCGCGGACGCGCTGCGCGGCTACTGGGCGGCCCGGGTGCCCGTCGTCGTCTACAACGCGCCCTTCGATCTCACCCTTCTGGACGAGGAGTTGGCGCGGTACGCACTGCCGAGGCTCGCCTCCGGCGAGGGCACCGCGGGGCCGGTGATCGACCCGCTCGTCATCGACCGCGCGCTCGACCGCTACCGGCGCGGCAAGCGCACGCTGGAGGCCGCGTGCGCGGTGTACGGCGTGGTGCTCGACGGCGCCCACGAGGCGGGCGCCGACGCCCTCGCGGCGGTCCGGGTGGCCCGGGCGGTCGCGCTGAGGTTCGCCGAGGCGGGGGAGGCGGATCTGTGGGACCTCCAGGAGCGCCAACGGCTCTGGTACGCCGCGTGGGCCGAGGACTTCCAGGGATGGCTTCGCCGCAAGGACGCCGCCGCTGTGGTGGACCCGCACTGGCCCCTTCGCCCGGCCCACCCGGTCCACGGGTGACGGCTCCGCCGTGAGCGCGTGAAGTTCTCGGCGTACGGAGTTCAGGGTGCCCCCGCACCCCCGGCCTGCCCGGCCACGTGAGTGCCGGACCTTGCGGCCGGCCGCAACGCACCGTCAGACCGCAGCGGACCGCACGGGGCCGCCACGTTGTCCGTTCGCCGCGCTAGAAGGAATACCACCGTACGGACGGGTCCTCCGCGCGGAGCGAGGCCACGCGCCGGCGGAACTCCGTGCGGGCCGCGGGGTTCGCCGGGGCGTGCTGGGCGACCCAGGCGCACCCCGCGGTCTCCCGGGCGCCGCGCAGCGCCTCGTAGCCGTCCCAGGTGGTGACGTCCCAGCCGTAGGCGGCGGTGAAGGCGTCGTAGTCCGCGGTGGGCACCCCGTAGCGGTCGCGGCTGAGCGCCTGAACCACCAGGTCATGCTCGCGCAGGTCGGAGGAGAAGGTCTCCAGGTCGACCAGGACGGGCCCGTCCGGCCCGATATGCACATTGCGGGGGAGCGCGTCGCCGTGGATCGGGCCGCGCGGCAGGCGCGGCACGAGGTCGGCCGCGGCCTGCGCGAAAGCGTCCCTGCGGCGGCGCAGATACGCCGTGTCGGCCGGGTCCACCGCGTCGCCGGCCGCCCGCAGCCACCGCTCCACACCGGCCAGCAGATCCCGCGGCGGCAACCCGAAGTCCGGTTCCGGCAGGGCGTGGACGAGCCGCAGCAGCGGTGCCACGTCGACGGTGGCGGCGGGCCGCAGGGACTCCGGCAGCCGCTGCCAGTACGTGATCGGGTGCCCCTCCACCAGCCGCACCTCGGACTCGGCGGAGCGCACCGCGGGCACGTCGTGCTTGGCGAGCCAATCCGCGGTGCGCACCTCGCGTTTGGCCCGGTCCAGCAGATCGGCGCCGCGCCCCACCTTGATCACCAGCCGCCCGGCGGCGAAGACCGCGTTCTCCCCGAAGGAGAGCAGGTCGGCCTCCCGGTGCCCGGCAGCGTCCAGCACCGCCCGCGCCCGGTCCTGCGTGAACACCGCGTCCGCCATGCCCAGCCTCTCGCTTCTCTGCCCATGCGGCCCACCCGCACCGCCCGTTCGCATATGCCGGAGGAATCGGCCATGCGGCGGGGCAACGGCAAGTCTCGCACCCGCACTCGGTGGATTCGCTGCGGATTTCCGGGAAGTCCGCCGAAACCTGCCGCGAATACGTACCCGTAGTACCGATGAGTTACGACCCCGGCACTGGTCGTATCACGTGCAGGCCCGTTCGGGTGACCGAAACGGGACAGGAAACGGGATGCGGGACGCGAAAACCGAGGAGGGGCGATGGCGGTGGTGTCCCTGGACGTGGCCGGCCTCGCCGCCGACCGGGCCACGCTGTCCGCGCTGGCCCACGTCGCGCTGGCCGCTCGCCGGGCCGGCCACCGGGTGCGGCTGCGCGGCGCCTCGGCCCCGCTACGTGGGCTGCTCGAACTCGCCGGGCTCGCCGGGCAGTTCGAGTGGGAGCCCGAAGAGCGGGAAGAGCCGCTCGGTGTCCAGGAACGAGTTGAGCCCGGTGACGCGCCCGTCTGAGATGTCGAGCACCTGGAGCGCCCACGCGCGGTGGCCGTGCCCGGACGGGTCGCGGCGGTACTGGCCGAAACCGGGTGCGCCGTTCGCCGCGACCGGCAGCAGCCGGGAGCCCTCGCATTCACGGCCGGTGCCGGCGAGCCACGCGCGTATCTCCCCGGTCCCCCGCAGCCACAGCGGGTACGGCGGCATGGTCATGGTGGCGTCCTCGTGCAGCAGGCTGGTGAGGGCGTCGAGGTCGTACCGCTCGAAGGCGTCGACATAGCGGTCCAGCAGGGCCTGCCGCTCCTTGTCCATGGCGGCCGTCGCCGGGGCGCTCTGGGCGCCCTGGGAGCCCTCGGGCGCGGCCGGGCGGGTGTCGGAGAGCCCGGCGTCCGCCAGGGTGGCGCGGGCGCGCTGCAGGGCGCTGTTGACCGACGCGACGGTGGTGCCGAGGAGTTCGGCGGTCTCGCTCGCCTTCCAGGCCAGCACCTCGCGCAGGATCAGCACGGCCCGCTGCCGCGGCGGCAGGTGCTGGAGGGCGGCCACGAAGGCCAGCCGGATGCTCTCGCGGGAGACCACCACGTCGGCCGGGTCGCCCGCCGACGGCAGTGCCCGCAGGTCCGGCACGGGCTCCACCCAGTCCGTCTCCGGGGTGCGGTCCGGCAGCGCCGCGTCGGCCCGCGAGGCCGGCGACAGGTCCATCGGCCGGGCCCGGCGCTTGCCCGCCTTCAGGCTGTCCAGGCAGACGTTCGTCGCGATGCGGTACAGCCACGAGCGCAGGCTCGCGCGGCCCTCGAAGCCGTCGGCGCCCCGCCAGGCCCGCACCATGGTCTCCTGCACCGCGTCCTCGGCCTCGAAGGCGGAGCCGAGCATGCGATAGCAGTACCCGGTCAACTCGGCCCGGTGCGCCTCCAGGCGCTCCTCGATCCCACCGCCGGACCGGGTCGACCCGGCCGTCGCGGCCCTGCTCGCGCTCTGCCGTACGCTCATGGGCCCACCGTACCCGCGGGCACCGACAGTGCCCCCGAGCCGACGCGGCGCGGGGGCACTGTGGGTCTGTCGGTGCTGGTCAGACGCGGTCCGGGACCGGCAGGGGCGGCCGGCTCTCGGCGACCGGCGGCAGCGGCAGCACCGACTCGTCGTGGGTCAGGTCGGGCATCCGCCGCATCCACCGCGGCAGGTACCAGTTCCGCTCGCCGAGCAGCGTCATCACCGCCGGCAGCAGCACCCCGCGGATCACGGTGGCGTCGATCAGCACCGCGAAGGCCAGGCCGACACCCATCTGCTTCATGCTCTGCATCGACAGCGTCCCGAAGATCGCGAAGACCGCGACCATGATGACGGCGGCGCTGGTGACCACACCCGCGGTGGTGGTGATGCCGTGCTCGATCGCGGCCTTGGTGGTCAGGCCGCGCATCCGCGCCTCGCGGATTCGGGAGACCACGAACACGTGGTAGTCCATGCTCAGCCCGAAGAGGATCACGAAGAGGAACAGCGGCAGCCAGGCCACCACGGCGCCGCTGCTGTGCGCGCCGACCAGCGAGGCGCCGACGCCGTGCTGGAAGACCAGGCTCAGCACCCCGTAGGCCGCGCCCACCGACAGCAGGTTCAGCGCGATCGAGGTCAGCGCGATGGTCAGGGACCGGAAGGAGAGCAGCATCAGCAGGAAGGCGAAGACGATCACGAACGCGAACACCGGCGGCACGCTGCTGGTGATCTTGTGGGTGAAGTCCATCGACGAGGCGGTGTCACCGGTGATCGGCGCCTGGACCCCGTCGAGCTTGCCGAGCGTGTCGGGCCGCACGTGGTCGCGCAGCAGCCGTACGTCGGCCTCGGCCTTGGACCGGTCGCTGCCGCCGGCCAGCGGCACGTCGATCCGCGCGACGTTCTGCGGGCCGTGCACGGTGACGGTGACCGGGCCGGTGCTGGCGCCCGAACTGACCGCCTCGGCGCGGAAGTCGGCGATGGCCTTCTTGACCTGCGGCGAGTTGATCGCGTCGGCCTTGACCACCACGTGCGCCGGGTCGGGACCGCCGGGGAAGGCGGTGTTGATGTGCTCGTAGGTCTTGATGATCGGCAGGCTGTCGCCCAGTTCCTGCGACGTGGACAGGTTCGCGGTGTGCATCGAGAACGCCGGGATCGCGAGGGCCACCAGGGCGCCGCCGGCGATCAGGGTCGCGGCCTTCGGGTTGCGCAGCACCGGCCGCAGCACGGTCCGCCAGAAGCGGCTGCCGTTGTTCGCCGCGGGGGCGTGGCCGCGGCCGTGGCCACGGGACTTGCGGCCGATGAACGGGATGCGGCCCTTCTCGACCCGTTGGCCGAGCAGCGACAGCAGTGCGGGCAGCACCGTCACCGAGCCGAACATCGCGATCGCCACCACGATCATCGTGGCCATGCCCATCGCCTTGAAGTCGCCGATGCCGGTGAAGAGCATCCCGGCCATCGCCACGATCACGGTGAACCCGGAGATCAGGATGGCCCGGCCGGAGGTGGTCGCGGCGATCCGCAGCGCGGTCTCGGCGTCGTGGCCCGCGGCGCGCTCCTCGCGCTCCCGGCGCAGGTAGAACAGGCAGTAGTCGACGCCGACCGCCAGGCCCACCAGCAGCATCACCGAGTTGGCGGTGTCGCTCATCGGGATGGCGTGGCTGACCAGGGCGACCACCCCGCCCGCGCCGAGGAACGCGGTCATCGCCAGCGCGACCGGCAGCAGCGCGGCGACCAGCGCGCCGAACGCGATCAGCAGGATGGCCAGCGCGACCGGCACCGCGGAGTACTCCGCGGTCTTGAAGTCGCTGCCGAAGGCGTTGTCGACCGCGTGCTCGCCGCTGGCGTCGCCGAACTCCTCTATCCGCAGGTCCTTGTGGGCGCTCTGGGTCTTGGCGACCGCGTCGAGCACCGGCTGCACATGGTCGGGGGCGTCGTCGGCGGACCCGCGCATGTCGAAGCGGACCAGCGCGGAGTGGTGGTCCTTGGAGATGGCCTGGGTGTCGTACGGCGAGGTGATCGCCGTCGCGAGGCCGGTGGAGCGCACCGCGCTCATCACGTCGTCGACCGCGGTGCGGACCGCCGGGTCGGTGACGCTGCCGTGCGCGGTCTGCACCAGCACCATCTCGGACGCCTTGTCCTTCAGCCCGGCGTCGTCGGTGATGGTCGCGGCCTGGTTGACCTCGCCGGCCATCGACCGGTTCTCGTCGATGTCGGAGCGGCCCACGGACTGGCCGATCACCATGACCGCGATGACGAAGAGCAGCCAACCGCCGACCGCCGCCCAGCGGTGCCGGGCGCTCCAGCCGCCCATGGCCGCCGCGATGCCCATTCTGCTGCCGTGTGCGCGAGCGCGACTCACGGTGTCCCCCTTGAAGGATCGTCCTGGGTGGCGGCCTGTGACCTGCCGCTCTTTCCACCCATGACGCTACGAGTCCAGGGGGCGCCGACCCATCCGGCCAACTGGTGACTTCAGGTGAGGCGTTCTCCCTCTCAGGGGTGGGGAAAGCCCCCCTTCGACCGGAAGGGTAAGCCCTGATCACCTTGGCGGCTGCCCCTTACACGTAATGGCCGTGGGGGCGGGCCGGTGCGAAGGCGTGATCGCAGGTCGGCGCGGGGGCGCGGGCGGGTCAGGCGAGGGCGAGACGGCCGAGGGGGAGCGCGGTAGGGGCCCCGAGGCGGGCCTCGTCGTACCGGCGCAGCAGCAGCTCGGCCACCTCGGGTGCCGGGCCGAGGACGTCGGCGAGCACGTCCGCGCCCGCCTCCCGCGCGCCCCGGGCGATCCGGTCCGGCAGGAACCCGGGCGCGAGCACGTACGGTGCCACCGCGATCCGGCGCACCCCTTCCGCGCGCAGCGCGCGCACCGCGTCCTCGGTGCGCGGCAGGGAAGCGGAGGCGAACGCGGGCCGCACGGCGCACCAACCGGTACGCCGCCACTCCCGCGCGATTGCTGCGATCACCGCGCTCGCCTCCGGGTCGGTGGAGCCGGCCGACGCCAGGACGACGCCGGTCCCGGCCCGGTCACGGGCCCGCACCCCGGCCGCCCGCAGCCGCCGCTCCAGGGCGGCGGTCAGCAGCGGCGAGGGGCCGAGCACGGCCGCGGTGCGCAGCCGCAGACCCGGCAGTTCGGCCGCCGACTCGGCCAGCACCGCCGGGATGTCGGTCTTGGCGTGGAACGCCCGGGTCAGCAGCAGCGGCAGCGCCACCGCGTCGGACACGCCGTCGGCCGCCAGCCGCCGTACGGCGTCCGGCACCGACGGCGCGTCGAAGTCGAGGAACGCGGTGTCCACCCGCAGCCCCGGCCGGGCCGCCGCCACCCGCGCGGTCAGCGCCCGTACGGTCGCGGCGTGCCGCGGGTCGCGCGAGCCGTGCGCGATCACCAGCAGCGCGGGCGGGTCCGTACGGGGCGGGCGCACGGCTACTGGGCCCTCGCGGTCAGGCCGCGGCTGCGCAGCACCCAGCGCTCCAGCGGGCTGAAGACGATGAGGTCGATCGCTATGCCCACCACGAGGATCAGCAGGATGCCGAGGAAGACGCCGGCCATGTCGGACGCCTCGCGCATGTTCTCCAGGTAGCGGCCCAGCCCCACGCCCAGGTCGGGCGAGGAGGCGATCAGCTCGGCGGCCATCAGGGAGCGCCAGGAGAACGCCCAGCCCTGCTTCAGCCCGGCCACGTAGCCCGGCAGGGACGCGGGCAGCAGGATGAACCAGGCGCCGCGCAGCCCGGTCGCGCCGATGGTGCGGCCCGCCCGCAGGTACAGCGGCGGGACCTGGTCGATGCCGGCCACCAGGCCGTTGGCGATCGAGGGGACCGCGCCGAGCAGGATCACCGCGTACATCGCCGAGTCGCTCAGGCCCAGCCAGATCACCGCGGCCGGCACCCACGCCACCGAGGGCAGCGACTGGAGCCCGGACAGGATCGGCCCGATGGCGGCCCGGACGAAGGGCACCCGGGCGACCAGCAGGCCCAGCGGGGTGCCGATCACCAGCGCGGCGAGGAAGCCGAGCAGGCCGCGCTCCACGCTGGTCCAGATGATCGAGAACAGGTCACCGGCGTTCCACCGGTCCACCAGCTCCTGCCACACCGCGTGCGGGCTGGGCAGCTTCGTCGGGTCGGCGACTTTGCCCCACACGCACAGCTGCCACACCACCAGCACGAGCACGACCGCGCTGAGCGGCGGCAGCACCTTCTTCAGCAGCACCTGCCCGACCGGCGTGCGGCCGACGGAGACGGTCTCCAGCGCGTCCAGGCCGGCCTCCAGGCCGGACAGGTCCCGCGCCGACCGCTCGGCGCGCGCCTCGTCGTCCGCCCGCTCGTTCCCGTCGAGCGGCGCGGTGTCCTTCGCTCCGGTGTCAGTGCTGGCCATGGCGGCGGATCTCCCCCCGGAGTTCTTCGGTGATCTCGATGGACAGGTCGGCCACGCCCGCGTCCTCGATACGGCGCGGCTGCGGGATGTCGATGGTCCACTCCCGGTTGATCCGGCCGGGCCGGGAGGACAGCAGCACGACCCGCTGGGCGAGCCGGACCGCCTCGCGCACGTTGTGCGTCACGAACAGCACCGACAGGTCCGTCTCGGACCAGATCCGGGTCAGCTCGTCGTGCAGCACGTCCCGGGTGATCGCGTCGAGCGCCGCGAACGGCTCGTCCATCAGCAGCAGTTGGCTGTCCTGGGCGAGCGCCCGGGCCAGCGCCACCCGCTGCCGCATCCCGCCGGACAGCTCGTGCACCCGCTTGCCGTACGCGTCGCCGAGCCGGACCAGGGACAGCAGCCGTTCGGCCTCGGCCCTGCGCTCCTCGCGCGGCACCCCGCGCAGCCGCAGCGCCAGTTCGATGTTCTTGCCCGCGGTCAGCCACGGGAACAGCGCGTGCTCCTGGAACATCAGCGCGGGCCGCCCGCCGGGCGCGTCGATCGCGCCGGCCGAGGGCTTGTCCAGCCCGGCCACCAGGTTCAGCAGGGTGGACTTGCCGCACCCCGAGGCACCCAGCAGGCAGACGAACTCACCCGGCGCCACGTCGAGCGTGATGTCGTCCAGCACGAGCTGCTGGGCGCCGGGCCTGCCGAACGCCTTCGAAACATGGTCGATGCGCGCGGCGTACCCGGCGGGTCCCGCCGGCGGTGCCGCGGGGCCGGTGAGGGTGTCGGCCATGGTGGTCACCTCCTGGGGTCCTCGGTTGCGCATGGGATGGGGTCGGTCGGGTGCGGCGGAGTGCGGTGCCGCGGTACGGCTTCGCGGTGGGGCCGCGAGGCCGCGGTGCTGAGCTGTGCTGACGCCTGCTGAGGTGCGCTGACCTGCCGCGCGGCCGGGCCGTCGGGGCCATCCGGGCCGTCGGGTCCGGCCGCGCGGAGCGGGGGGCTACTGCGTGCCGAGCCCGGCGGCGCTCACCGTCGGCTTGCCCTGCTCCTTGAGGACCTTGTTGAGCAGCGTGAGGTCGTAGATCCCGTCCAGCTTCGGCGCCTTGAGCAGGCCCGCCGACACCGCGTGCTCCGCCTCGGCCTTGGCGGTGTCCGCCAGCGGGTCGTCGAGCACCTGGATGGACTTCCACGCCGGGTCGAGCTGGCTGGCCGGCAGCGACTTCTGGGTCAGCGCCTTGATCTGGGTGTTCGCGTCCGCCTTCGCCTTGTCGGGGTTGGCGTTGATCCACGCGTTGGTCTTCACCGAGCCGCGCAGCACCGCCTCGACGACGTCGGGGTGCGCCTTGAGGAACTTCTGCGACACGATCACGTTGGTGATCACGAACTGCTTGTTCGGCCACAGCGTGCTCTCGTCGAGCAGCACCTTCGCGCCCTCGTCCACCAGCTTCGACGCGGTGGGCTCCGGCACCCACGCGCCGTCGATGGAACCGCTCGCGTACGCCTGCGGGGCCAGCGAGTTGTCGGTGCGGACCACCGACACGTCGCCCTTGCCGCTCTGCGCGTCGACCTTCCAGCCCTTGGACCTGATGAAGTTCAGCAGCGCCACGTCCTGGGTGTTGCCCAGCTGCGGGGTGGCGATCTTCTTGCCCTTGAGATCCGCGATGGTCTTGATCTTCTTCGGGTTGACCACCAGCTTGACGCCGCCCGAGGCCGACCCCGAGATGATCTTCAGGTCGGAGCCCTTGGACTGGGTGTAGCCGTTGATGGACGGCGAGGGGCCGATCCAGCCGATGTCGATCGAGCCGGCGTTGAGCGCCTCGATCTCCGCGGGGCCCGCGTTGAAGGTGGACTGCTTGATCTTGGTGCTGCCCAACTCCTGCTGGAAGAAGCCCTCTTTCAGGCCGACCAGGGCGGTGGCGTGGGTGAGGTTCGGGAAGTAGCCGATCTTCACCTCGTCGGTGGAGAGCTTCTTCGCGCTCGCGCTGCCGCCGGCGGCGGCCGGTGCGGAGGTGGCGTCGTCGTCCGACTTGCTGGAGCCGTAGCCGCAGGCGGAAAGAGCGCCGAAGAGGATCGGCAGCGCGGCGGCCGCGGCGACGAGTCTGCGGCGGCGGGAGGCACGCGGGGCGGATATGCGGGGCAGGGCAGACACGGGTGTGTCCCTTCGTAAGGCCCGGCGTGTCGCGCCCGATGGTGCTAGGGCGCGGCCGGAGTGGCGTCAGGTCCTCGGAAGCGGTGCCGCGGCAGGGCGTGCCGGGCACGGCGGGTGCGTCTCGGGTACGGCGGACGGAGCGGGTACGCGGCGCACCCGGCAGGAGCGCGGTGTGCGCGGCGTACGGCGGTGGCCGCGGCGGTGGTGCGGGCCGCGGCCGGGCGGGTCAGCCCGCACATCGTGCGACCCCGCCCGTCCCGGCGCCGACCCGGCCGCTGCCGACCCGCCCGCCTTCCTTCGCGAAGCCCGAGAAGGCTTCCTGAGCCAGATCCGACACCGTCAGAAGTCCCATCCGTCGTCGTCGGCGGCCGGGGCCTGGGGGCGGGCGGCGAACGGCTCGCCCGCCATGCCGGCCGTCAGCGTGGCGCCGTCGGCGGGGTCGATGAGCAGGAACGACCCGGTCAGCCGCGACTCGGCGTAGGCGTCCACCGGCAGCGGCTCCGCGGTGCGCAGCACCACCGCGCCGATGTCGTTGACCTCCAGCGCCGCCGGGTTCTCCTCGTGGGCGAGGCCGTGCGACAGGTCGATCCGGTACGGCAGTTCCTTCACGATCGCCTTCACCGTGCGGGTGGCGTGCTTGAGCAGCACCCGCTCGCCGACCCGCAGCGGCCGCTCGTGCAGGTGGCACGCGGTGGCGGTGATGTCCTGGGTGACGGCCGGCGCGTGGGCGGTCGGCGCGATCAGATCGCCGCGGGAGACGTCCACGTCGTCGGTGAGCAGCACGGTCACCGACTGCGGGGCCCACGCGGTGTCCACCGCGGTGCCGAGCGCGTCGATCCCGGCGATCGTGGTGGTCCGGCCCGAGGGCAGCACCGTCACCGGGTCGCCGACCCGCAGCAGCCCGGAGGCGATCTGCCCGGCGTAGCCGCGGTAGTCGGGGTGCTCGGCGGTCTGCGGCCGGATCACGTACTGCACCGGGAAGCGCGGCGGGCAGCCGGTCAGGTCGTGGCCGACCCGGACGGTCTCCAGGTGCTCCAGCACCGTCGGGCCGCCGTACCAGTCCATGTTCGCCGACGGCTCCACCACGTTGTCCCCGGTGAGCGCGGAGATCGGGATGGCGGCGACGTCCGGCACGCCGAGCGAGGCCGCGTACGCGGTGAACTCCTCGGCGATCGCGGCGAACACCGGCTCGGCGTAGTCGACCAGGTCCATCTTGTTGACCGCCAGCACCACGTGCGGCACCCGCAGCAGCGCGGCGACCGCGGCGTGCCGGCGGGTCTGCTCGACCACGCCGTTGCGGGCGTCCACCAGCACCACGGCCAGTTCGGCGGTGGACGCGCCGGTGACCATGTTGCGGGTGTACTGCACGTGCCCGGGGGTGTCGGCGAGGATGAACCGCCGCCGGGCGGTGGCGAAGTAGCGGTAGGCGACGTCGATGGTGATGCCCTGCTCGCGCTCGGCGCGCAGTCCGTCGGTGAGCAGCGCCAGGTCGGGGGCCTGCTGCCCGCGCACCAGGGACGCCCGCTGCACTGCCTCCAACTGGTCGGTGAGCACCGACTTGGAGTCGTGCAGCAGCCGCCCGACCAGCGTGGACTTGCCGTCGTCGACGGAGCCGGCGGTGGCGAAGCGCAGCAGGGTGGTGGCCGACAGCTGCTCGGCGGTGATCGGGCTCGTGGTGCCGGTCATGGCTAGAAGTACCCCTCGCGCTTGCGGTCTTCCATCGCGGCCTCGGACATCTTGTCGTCGGCGCGGGTGGCGCCCCGCTCGGTGAGCCGGGAGGCGGCGATCTCGGTGATCACCGCTTCGAGTGTGGTGGCGTCGGAGTCGACCGCGCCGGTGCAGGACATGTCGCCGACGGTGCGGTAGCGCACCAGCCGGGTCTGCACCGGCTCGTCGGCCTTCGGGCCGCCCCAGTCGCCCGCGGTCAGCCACATGCCGGCCCGGTTGAAGACCTCCCGCCGGTGCGCGAAGTAGATCTCCGGCAGCGCGATGTGCTCCCGGGCGATGTACTGCCACACGTCCAGCTCGGTCCAGTTGGAGAGCGGGAAGACCCGCACGTGCTCGCCGGGGGCGTGCCGGCCGTTGTAGAGCGACCACAGCTCGGGGCGCTGGCGGCGCGGGTCCCACTGGGAGAACTCGTCGCGCAGCGAGAAGACCCGCTCCTTGGCGCGCGCCTTCTCCTCGTCGCGCCGGCCGCCGCCGAACACCGCGTCGAAGCGGTGCTGCTGGATCGCCTCGGTGAGCGGCACGGTCTGCAGCGGGTTGCGGGTGCCGTCCGGGCGCTCGCGCAGCCGCCCGTCGTCGATGTAGTCCTGCACCTTCGCGACGTGCAGCCGCAAGGTGTGCTCGGCGACCGTACGGTCCCGGTACTCCAGCACCTCGGGGAAGTTGTGGCCGGTGTCGACGTGCAGCAGCGAGAACGGCACCGCGGCCGGCGCGAACGCCTTCAGCGCCAGGTGCAGCATCACGATCGAGTCCTTGCCGCCGGAGAAGAGGATCACCGGCCGCTCGAACTCGCCCGCGACCTCGCGGAAGATGTGCACCGCCTCCGACTCCAGCGCGTCCAGGTGCGTGAGCGCGTACGGACTGGCGGTCGCCCCGCTCTGCGCGACGGTCGTCGTCATGCCCTACCTCTTTCGCTCGCGATGCGGCCGCTGTCCCCGAGGTACGCGTACACGGCGGCCGCCGACTGCGCGACGCTGCTGCCCTGGGTCTCGATGCGCAGATCGGGGTGCTGCGGTACCTCGTACGGGTCGTCGACCCCGGTGAGCCCGGTCAGCTCGCCCGCGGCCTGCTTGGCGTACAGCCCCTTGACGTCGCGCACCGCGCAGACGTCCACGGGGGTGGCGATGTGCACCTCGACGTAGTCGGTGCCGCGGCTCTGGTGCCGCTTGCGGACCGCCTCGCGGCTGTCGGAGTAGGGCGCGATCACCGGGACCAGCACCAACACGCCGTGTGAGGCGAGCAGTTCGGCGACGAAGCCGATCCGCTGCACGTTGGTGTGCCGGTCCTCGCGGGTGAAGCCGAGCCCGGCGGAGAGGAATTCGCGGATCTCGTCGCCGTCCAGCACCTCGACCCGCCGGCCCTCGGCGCGCAGCTGCTCCGCCAACGCGGTGGCGATGGTCGTCTTGCCCGCGCTGGGCAGCCCGGTGAGCCATACCGTGGCTCCGCCGCTCATCCGGTCCTCCTGGTTCGTCGACTCGGTGGTCGTCGGTTCGGTCGTCTCGGGCTCGATGGTCGTGGGCTCGGTGGCCGTCGGCCCGGTGGCCGTCGGCCCGGTGGCCGTCGGCCCGGTGCGGCTGCGGGCAGCCGCGTCCGGGGGCGTGCGCACAGCGTTCACCGGTGTGTTCACAGGTGGATGCCGCACTCGGTCTTGCCGAGCCCGGCCCACCGGCCCGACCTGGCGTCCTCGCCCTCCAGCACCCGGCGGGTGCAGGGGGCGCAGCCCACCGAGGCATAGCCGTCCATCAGCAGCGGGTTGGTGAGAACCCCGTGCTGAGCGACGTATGTTTCCACGTCTTCCTGTGTCCATCGGGCGATCGGGGCGATCTTCACCTTTCGGCGCTTGGCGTCCCAACCGACCACCGGGGTGCCCGCGCGGGTCGGGGACTCGTCGCGGCGCAGCCCGGTGGCCCACGCGTCGTAGCCGCGCAGGCCCGCCTCCAGGGGGGCGACCTTGCGCAGCGCGCAGCACAGGTCGGGGTCGCGGTCGTGCAGCTTCGCGCCGTACTGCGCGTCCTGCTCGGCGACGGTCTGCGCCGGGGTGAGCGTGATCACGTTCACGTCCATGACGGCGTCCACGGCGTCCCGGGTGCCGATGGTCTCCGGGAAGTGGTAGCCGGTGTCGAGGAAGACGACGTCCACGCCGGGCATGGCGCGCGAGGCCAGGTGCGCGACGACGGCGTCCTCCATCGAGGAGGTGACGCAGAAGCGGCGGCCGAAGGTGTCGGCGGCCCAGCGCAGCACGTCGAGTGCGGACGCCTCCTCCAGGTCGCGGCCGCCCTGTTCGGCCAGCCGCTCCAGGTCCTGCGCGGTGTGCGGTGCGGTGGTCACGGTGCGCCTCCGTCGGAAGAGCCGTGCGGGGAAGGTCCCTTGAAGCCCTCGGCGAGCAGGCCGAGGAACTTCAACTGGAATGCGCGGTTGCAGGCCCGGCATTCCCACGAGCCGTGCCCCTGTTCCGAGGGGCGCAGGTCCTCGTCGCCGCAGTAGGGGCAGTAGAACGGCGCGGCTCGCTCCGTCACGACAGCTCCTCCTCCGACGCTCTGGCCGCCCACTGGGCGAAGCGCTCGCCGTCGGTGCGCCCGGCCTGGAAGCGGCCCAGCACGCGCTCGACGTAGTCGGGCAGTTCGGTGGCGGTGACCTTCAGGCCGCGGACCTTGCGGCCGAAGCCCGGGTCGAGGCCGAGGCCGCCGCCGAGGTGCACCTGGTAGCCCTCGACCTGGTTGCCGTCGGCGTCGGTGACGAGCTGGCCCTTGAGCCCGATGTCCGCGGTCTGGATACGGGCGCAGGAGTTGGGGCAGCCGTTGATGTTGATCGCGATCGGCTCGTCGAAGTCCGGCAGCCGCCGCTCGAGTTCGTCGATCAGCGAGGCGCCGCGCGCCTTCGTCTCCACGATCGCCAGCTTGCAGAACTCGATGCCGGTGCAGGCCATGGTGCCGCGCCGGAAGGGCGAGGGCGCGACCTGGAGGTCGAGCGCTTCGAGCCCGGCGGTCAGCGACGCGACCTGGTCCTCCTCGACGTCCAGCACGATCAGCTTCTGGTCGGTGGTGGTGCGCAGCCGGTCCGAGCCGTGCGCGCCGGCGAGTTCGGCGATCTTCGTCAGGGTGGCGCCGTCGACCCGGCCGACCCGCGGCGCGAAGCCGACGTAGTACCGGCCGTCCTTCTGCCGGTGCACGCCGATGTGGTCGCGCCACACCTGCGCCGGCTGCTCGGGCCCGGGGCCGTCCAGCAGCGGCCGCTTGAGGTACTCGTCCTGGAGCACCTGGCGGAACTTCTCCGCGCCCCAGTCCGCGACGAGGAACTTCAGCCGGGCGCGGCCGCGCAGCCGCCGGTAGCCGTAGTCGCGGAAGATGCCGATCACCCCGGCCCACACGTCGGGCACCTCGCCCAGCGGCACCCACGCGCCGAGCCGCACGCCCAGCTTGGGGTTGGTGGACAGCCCGCCGCCGACCCACAGGTCGAAGCCGGGGCCGTGCTCGGGGTGGTCCACGCCGACGAACGCGATGTCGTTGATCTCGTGCACCACGTCGAGCAGCGGGGAGCCGGAGATCGCGGTCTTGAACTTGCGCGGCAGGTTGGAGAACTCCTTGGTGCCGATGTACCGCTCGTGGATCTCGTCGATCGCGGGGGTGCCGTCGATGATCTCGTCCTCGGCGATGCCCGCGACGGGGGAGCCGAGGATGACCCGCGGCACGTCGCCGCACGCCTCGGTGGTGGACAGGCCCACGGCCTCCAGCCGGCGCCAGATCTCCGGCACGTCCTCGATCCTGATCCAGTGGTACTGGATGTTCTGCCGGTCGGTGAGGTCGGCGGTGCCGCGGGCGAACTCCTGCGAGATCTCGCCGATCACCCGCAGTTGGGCCACGGTCAGCCGGCCGCCGTCGATCCGCACCCGCATCATGAAGAAGCTGTCGTCCAGCTCCTCCGGCTCCAGCACGGCGGTGCGGCCGCCGTCGATCCCGGGCCGGCGCTGGGTGTACAGGCCCCACCAGCGCATCCGCCCGCGCAGGTCGGAACCGTCGATCGAGTCGAAGCCGCGGTGCGCGTAGATCGTCTCGATCCGGGTCCGTACGTTGAGACCGTCGTCGTCCTTCTTGGACTGCTCGTTGGCGTTCAGCGGCGTGAAGTGGCCCATCGCCCACTGGCCTTCACCGCGGTGCCGTCCGGTCCTGCGGCGGGCGGCGGCGGCGTTCGGAGCGGCGCTCCCGGCCGGGGGCTGGGGGGAGTCGGGGCTGGAAGCCATGGCGATGCGTCCTTCGGGCAGGCGTGTATACGGGTCGGTGCGGCGCGGGGCGGCATGCGGCACGGGCTGACCCGGGGCCTGCGCGGGCGCAGGGCATCACGGCTCACCCGATCACGGCAGGCGGCTCTCGCGCATCCACGACGGCGGGGACGGCGGGGTCGGCGCGGTACGCGCCGCTAGGTGCTCAGCCCGCCGGACAGATGGCGCTGGACACGCGGCAGAAGTCGACGTGCGGCCGACCTACCAAGGCGATTCCAGTGCGTGACATGACGAAAGCGTGGCACGCAGGTATTCGGCCAGTCCACCGACATCCACGATGTGGACCACTTCATCCCGAATAGTGGGCACCGCTTGCCTCGCGGACCGCTCACCCCCGTTCCGCGAGCACCGCCGGGGCCAGCGAGTGGGGGAGCAGCTCCGCCTCGCGGACCGGCCGCAGCACCTCCACGCGCACCCCGTCGGCGAAACGATACGGCCGGTGCGCCAGCACGCCCGCGAGGGTGCGGCGCAGCCTCGACATCTCCGCGCGGACAGTCACCGTACGGCTCGGGTCGCCGAAGAGGTCCGCGGCGAGCTGCGCCGCGCTGCGCCCGCCCGGGTGCAGCGCCAGCACGAACAGCAGCTCGGCATGGCGCGGGCTGAGCTGCTGCGTCCAGCCGCCGGCCGGGCCGTGCACGGTCACCTCGCTGCCCTGCGCCCCGCTCACGTCGAGCACCACGCGGTTCCCAGCCACCGGCCGCTCCCGCGCGCTCACCCGGATCAGCCAGCCGCCCGGCAGCGGGTCCAGCTCGCACAGCCCCAGCGCCGGCAGCCACGCCTGCCCGGGCCGCACCTCCACGGGCAGCGTGACCCGGTCCGGGCCGGCCATCCCGGTCACCGCCGCCGTCCACCCGTTCCGGTCCACGGCCAGCGCCTGCCCGGAGATCCGGGTCAGCAGCGGCGCCGCCACCGACCGCAGCCGCTCCACCGCCTCCCAGTGCCGCGCCCGCAGTTCGCCCTCCGCGACCCGGGCGACCGCCGACACCAGTGCCAGCGTGCTGGGATGGGCCCGGGTGGCGGGACCGCTCACGTCCACCACGCCCAGCAGCCGGCCGTCGCGCGGGTCGTGCAGCGGCGCGGCCGCGCAGGTCCAGTGGTGCAGGGTGCGGACGAAGTGCTCGGCCGAGTGCACTTGCAACGGGGTACGGGTGACCAGCGCGGTGCCGATCGCGTTGGTGCCCACCGAGCCCTCGGCCCAGGACGCGCCCTCGGCGAAGCCCAGCCGGTCGGCGCTCTTGCTGAGCGCGAGGTTGCCGTCGCGCCACAGCACCCGGCCCTCGGCGTCGGTGACCACCATGATGTGCCGGTCCGCGTTCGCGACCGACACCAGGCCGTCGCGCAGGCTCGGCAGGATGTCCGCGAGCGGGGTGGACTGCCGGCGCTGCTCGACGTCGTCGGTGCTCAGGATGCGGTCGGGCTCTCCGGTGTCGGGGTCCACGCCCAGCCGCAGCATCCGCGTCCACGACTCGCCGATCACCGTGCGCGGCGCCGTGCACGGCGCCTGACCGGCCAGGGCGGCCTCCCGTGCCGACGCCAGCAGGCGCTCCGAGGTCCGCTCGCCGGTGCCGGCCGACCGCACCGCACCGATCCGAAGGTGTGCCATCTCGCCCCCGCTCAGCCCCGTTGCCGTGTTCCGGTGGTCGGTGCGCCCGCGTAGCCGCGGCCACCGGGGCGCACCGGGGCCGCGTGCAACCTTCTGCAACGGTTGCGAGCCTACGCGAATTCGACCGACAGTGACGGCACGTCACCGACCCTGCACAGGTCCAACTCGCGGTCGGTGGAGCCCCGTCGGGTACGGGCCGTGTACTGGGGGTGGTGCCGAGTCGGCGCGGTGCCACCCCCACCGCCCGGACCGGCGCCCGCCCGCCCGGGTGTCCTCGCGGGTGCCCTCGCTCCGCGGGTGCCCTCCCTTGCTCCGCAGGCGCCGTCGCGGGGGTCCCTACTCCCCGGGCGGCTCCCCGGTCACCCTCACCCCTCCACCGGCCTGGCCCGGTCCACCAGCGCCGCCAGATCGACCGAGCGCGGCAGCGTGCCGAACGTCGCGCCCCAGTCCCGGCCCAGCCGCGACGCGCAGAACGCGTCGGCCACCGGCGCGGGCGCGAACCGCACCAGCAGCGAGCCCTGGAAGACCAGCGCCATCCGCTCCACGACCCGCCGGGCCCGCGCCTCGATGCCCTCCAGGTCGGCGAGGTCGGAGAGCAGGTCCTTCACCGCGGCGTCCAGCCGGTGGTCCGCGCCGTGCGCGAGCCCGATCTCCGCGAGGAAGGCGTCCACCGCCTGCGGCTCGCGCTGGAGCACCCGCAGCACGTCGAGCGCCTGCACGTTCCCGGAGCCCTCCCACACCGAGTTCAGCGGCGACTCCCGGAAGATCCGCGGCATGCCGGACTCCTCGACGTAGCCGTTGCCGCCCAGGCACTCCAGCGCCTCGACGGCCACCGACGGGCACCGCTTGGTGACCCAGAACTTGGTGACCGCCACCGCGAGCCGGCGCAGCGCGCGTTCGCGCGGGGTGTCCGCGTCGTACGCCGCCGCCAGCCGCAGCACCGCGGTGGTGGCCGCCTCCGACTCCAGTGCCAGGTCGGCCAGGACGTTGCGCATCAGCGGCTTGTCGATCAGCGGTCCGCCGAACGCGCTGCGGTAGGTGGCGTGGTGCACCGCCTGCGCGACCGCCTGCCGCATCAGCGCGGCCGAACCCAGCGCGCAGTCCAGCCGGGTGGCGGCCACCATCTCGATGATCGTGGCGATCCCGCGGCCTTCCTCGCCGACCCGGCGTGCCCAGGTGCCGGCGAACTCCACCTCGGAGGAGGCGTTGGAGCGGTTGCCGAGCTTGTCCTTCAGCCGCTGGATCGCGAAGACGTTGCGGGTGCCGTCGGCCAGCACCCGCGGCACCAGGAAGCAGGTCAGCCGGTCCTGGTCCCGGTCCGGCGCCGGCACCTGCGCCAGCACCAGGAAGCCGTCCGACATCGGCGCCGAGCAGAACCACTTGTGGCCGGTGAGGGTGTAACTGCCGTCCTCCGCGAGCGGCTGCGCGGTGGTGGTGTTCGAGCGGACGTCGGAGCCGCCCTGCTTCTCGGTCATGCCCATCCCGAACAGCGCGCCCGGCTTCTGCCCGGGGGCGACCAGCCGGTGGTCGTAGACGTGCGAGCCGAGCCGCGGCTCCCACTCGGCGGCCAGTTCCGGGTCGGCGCGCAGCGCGGGCACCGCGGCGTGCGTCATCGACACCGGGCAGCCGTGCCCGGCCTCGGCCTGCGTCCACACCATGAAGCCCGCGGCCCGCCGCAGATGGCCCTGGGGCCGCGACCAGGCGTCGGTCAGGCCCGAGGAGACCGCGTGGCCCAGCAGCCGGTGCCAGGCCGGATGGAAGTCCACCTCGTCGATCCGGTTGCCGTACCGGTCGTGGGTGCGCAGCACTGGGGTGCAGGTGTTCGCCTCCTCGCCCCACTGCTGCGCCTGAGCGGAACCCGCGGCCTTGCCGAGGTCGCTCAACTCGTCGGTGATCTCCGCCAGCCGCACCGGGTCCGCGTGCCGCGCCACACCTTCGGCGAGCGCGCGGTCGGTGCTGTACACGTCATGGCCGACCAGGGGCGGCACCTGGTTCGTGACCGTGTGAGTGGGGGCAGTCATGCCAGCTAACGTAAGGGGGTGCAAGCAGCAGACGAAAGAAGCCATCGGCGTCCGGGTCGGTGGCGAAGGGCCCGCGCGCTGTACCGGAATGTCTCCAAACGCCGGATGGCCTGGCTGCTGCTCAAGGACACGGTGGACTCCTGCATGGAGTACCGCGTCACCGGACTCGCCGCCGAGGCGGCCTTCTTCGTGCTGCTGTCGCTGCCGCCGCTGCTGCTCGGGCTGGTCGGCGCGCTCGGCTACGTCGACACCGTGGTCGGCCTCGACACGATCGACCACATCCGGCACAACATCCTCAAGGCGTCCTCGACGGTGCTCTCCGACAAGGGCGTCAACCAGCTGGTCAAGCCGCTGGTGGACGACGTCTTCCACGGCCGCCGGCCGGACCTGATCTCCATCGGCTTCCTGATCGCCCTGTGGTCGGGCTCCCGCGCCGTCAACGTCTTCGTCGACACCATCACCATCATGTACGGCCTGGAGGGCCGCCGCGGCATCGTCCGCACCCGGCTGATGTCCCTGCTGCTGTACGTGGCCGCGCTGCTGGTCGGCGCGGCCGTGCTGCCACTGGTCGTGGTCGGGCCCGGCACGCTGACCCGGTACCTACCCGGGGGCAGCGCGACCGAGCACATCCTGTACTGGCCGGCCGCGCTGTTCGCCTCGATCGCGTTCCTCACCACGCTGTACCACGTCTCGGTGCCGGTCAGATCGCCCTGGTACGAGGACGTGCCCGGCGCGCTGGTGGCCCTGCTGATGTGGGTGCTCGGCAGCTTCGTACTGCGGATCTACCTCACCCACGCCGTCGAGGGGCACACGATCTACGGCTCGCTGGCCGCGCCCGTCGCGGTGCTGCTGTGGATAGGTGTGTCCGCGTTCGCGGTCCTGGTCGGCGCGGCGGTCAACGCCGCCGTGGACCGGGTGTGGCCCTCGGTCGCCACCTCCGCGGCCCGCGAGGAGAACGCCCGGCTGCGGGAGGCCGCCGCGGAGGCCGTGGTGGCCCGCGCGGCCGCCCGCCGGGCCCGGCACGCGGCGCCGAGCACCGAAGAGGAGGAAGAGCGCGAGGCGCAGTTGCCGCCGGCGGAGTACCCGGAGCGCTGGGCCGACTTCCATCCGCACCTGGACATCCGGGCCCGGCTGCGGCCCAGCCGCCCCGGCGCCACCCCGCGCCGCCGCCCGCCGGCGCCCGACGCCCGCGACTATCCGAGCGAGGCGCCGCCGCCCGTGGCCCCGCCGACCCCGCAGTCCCTGTCCGCGGCCCCGCCCGCTCCGCGCGTGCCGCCGCCCCCGCCGCCCATGCCGCCCCTTCCGCCGGTGAACCCCCGGTACCCGCGTCCCCGGGGCGACGGCGGGCCGCCCGCCGGGTGACCGGCGCGGCCGGGCGACAATGGAGGGGTGTACAGCGAGTGGGCGCACCCGGTCGGCGGGGTCACCGTGTGGTCGCGGACGGACGGCGGCGGTGAGTACCGCGTGCTGCCCGACGGCTGCATGGACCTGATCTGGCACGACGGCACCCTCCTGGTCGCCGGCCCCGACACCGCGGCCCACGCCGCGCACGACCGGCCGGGCGCCTCCTACGCGGGACTGCGCTTCGCGCCGGGCGCGGGCCCGGGGCTGCTGGGCGTGCCCGCGCGCGAGATGCGGGACCTGCGGGTGCCGCTGGCGGACCTGTGGCCCGGGGCGCGGGCCCGGCAGCTGGCCGAGCGCGCCGGGGACGATCCGGTGGCGGTGCTGGAGCAGTGGGTCTCCCGCCGCACCCGCGAGGTGGGCCCGGCCGACCCGCTGCCGCGCCGGGTGGCCGGGGCGCTGGCGGCAGGGCGCACGGTCGCTGAGGTGGCCGGCCGGACCGGCCTGGGGGAGCGGCAGTTGCGGCGCCGCTGCGAGGCCGCGTTCGGGTACGGGCCGAAGACGCTGGCGCGCATCCTCCGCCTCCAGCGGGCGCTGGAACTCGCCCGCGCGGGCACGCCCTTCGCCGACGTGGCCGCGGAAGCCGGCTACGCCGACCAGCCGCACCTCTCCCGCGAGGTGCGCGCGCTGGCCGGCGTGCCGCTGGGCGAACTGGTCAGGAGGTAGCGCCCGTGGCGACCGAGGGCAGCGCCGCGAACAGCTCCACCGTGTTGCCGTCCGGGTCGTGGACGACGGCGTACCGCTGGCCCCAGAAGGCGTCCCACGGCTTGAGGTGACCCTCGTGACCCGCGTCCGTCAGCTCGCCGTAGCAGGCGTCCACCCCTTCGGGACTCCCGCAGTCGAAGGCGAGCGCCACCCGCGCGCCGACCGCCGGCTTCCACCCCGGGTCGAACGAGCGCACCGTCTCCACGGTGTCCCACGCCACCCGCAACCCCCCGGGCAGCACCACCTCCACATGCGGCTGCCCGTCGGCGTCGTCCGGCAACTCCAGCCCGAGCCTGCGGTAGAACGCCAGCGATGCGGCCATGTCGGCGACGGTGAGCGAGACGAGGTCAAGGCGGGGCGTGATGTGTGCGTTCATGCCATCCACGCTAGGTGCCGCCCCCGAGGCGGGTCTTGAACGAAACGGACACCGCGCCGGCCGCGCCCCTTGGCGGGGTGACGCTCCTTCCACGGAGGAGCCGCACGAACCAAGGGGCGCGGGGAACCGCGCGACCAGCCACCGCCGGTGTCAGCCGGGAACGAGACCTCGGCCGCGACGGCGGGTTGCCGTTCACCCGCCCGGCACCACCGCCGGGTTGTCGGCGTTCGTCAGGGTCTCCCAGGCGACGAAGAGGTCGTTCGTGCCTGCGGGGCGGCGGGACTCGGTGAGGGTCTGGGTGTTGGTCATCGCGATGCCCATCCGGTTGTGGAGGGCGTTGAAGCCGACCTCGGTGACCGGTCCGAGCCCGAGGTCGAGCTGTCCGCCGCACAGCCAGGACGGCGGCGTGGTGCCCAGTTCGTACTTCGACTGGAAACCGAGCGCCTGCCGCAGTCGCTCGCCGACCTGGGGGTAGAGGTCCTGGCCCTGGATCGCCGCGGTCTCGGCGATGTCGGAGATGGACGCGATGCCGTACCCGGTGTGGGTGAAGTCGCGGCAGGTCTCCTGGGTCAGACCGTCGACGAAGGTCGACTGGCCCTGCCAGTAACTGATGATCTGCGCGGAGGTGTTCAGCCCGCTGCCCGGCACGGTCTTGGGCAGCGATCCGTCCGAGGACAGGTAGATGTACGCCGGCACCCGGTTGAGGTAGCGCGCGATCGCCTTGTCGTAGTCGGACGAGTCGTTCAGGAAGATGGAGATGCCGACCGCGGCCTCCATCATCGTCAGCTCCCAGTTGCCGTTGCTGTTGGAGCCGTTGATCACCTCGGGCAGGTAGACGTCGCGCAGCATGTCGGAGAACCTGGCGATGTCCGACGAGGACCAGCCGTCGTACGTGTAGCGGATGATCTCCGCGGCGCGCGGCCACACCGAGCCCGCCCAGCCGGTCTGCAGTGGGGCGTTGCTGTTGGTGTGCTCGGTGATGGTCGACGCCCAGGCGTTCATCAGGTCGATGGACTTCTGCGCGTAGGCGCTGTTGCCGGTGATGTACCAGGCCAGCGCGTCGGTGTACGCGGCGATCGCGTCCTGCCGCTCGTCCGTGCAGCCGTAGTTGGGGTTGGAGTACGACCCGCACTCCACGTTGGCGCGCGGTTTGGGGGTGCGGGACAGGGAGGCGTACGAACTCCCGATCATCTGGTCGTACGCGTCCTTCCACGGCTCGGCGTTCGCCTGCACCTTGCCCTTGATGTAGTCGAGTTGGGGCAGGCTGACCATCACGCCGGGGTGGGTGAAGGTGGTCGGCGCGGCGGCCACGGCGGGGGCGGCGTGCGCGGCGGGCCGCGCGGCGGCGGAGGCGGTGGTGGAGGCGGAAGCGGTGCCGGTACCGGGCAGCGCGGCGACCGCGGTGCCGAGCGCGGCTGCCGCGGCGACCAGGATCATGGCGCGCCGGAAGCGTTTCCGGCCGCCGGCCGGCGGGGGAGTGCGGTGCGGGACGCTGTCGCGCATGGGGGGCTCCTCGGTCCGCGGTGGGGGTGTGGGGGTGCGGGTAGCGGTGCGGGGTAAGGAAACTTTCCTGTCCGTGGTACGGGAGGATCGCGCGGTGACGACAGTGCAGTCAAGGGGCTGAACGAAGGTCAATTGGCCGATCCGGCGGGCCCGTTGGGCGGTCACGGACTCAATCGCTGGTCACCGACGTGAACATGGTTCGGACCTCTGCGGCGCCGGCGCGGTCAGGCCGGATAGGCGTGCGTCTGGGCGGCCTTCACCGACGCCCACACCTCCGCGCCGTCGCGCAGGTCGAGTTCGGCGACCGCGGGCGCGGTCAGGTCCGCGGCCAGCGGCAGGCCGTCCTCCGCGCCGGCCAGCGCGATCCGGAACTGCGCGCCGTGCGACTCCATGCCGGTGATCCGGGCCCGCCAGGCGTTGCGCGCGGAGCTGTCGGGGCGCTGCCGGTGCAGGGTGACCGCGCTGGGCGGGAACGCCACGAACGCCGGTCCGGTCAGCTCCTCGATGCCGGTCAGCGTGAACCGCGGGCCGACCCGGACCAGATGGCCGTCCGCCTCGCCCCGGTACAGGTTCAGGCCGACCAGCCGGGCGATGTAGTCCGTGCGCGGGTGGCGGGCGATCTCGGCGGGCGTGCCCTGCTGCACCACGGTGCCGTGCTCGACCACCACCAGCCGGTCGGCGAGCACCATCGCGTCCAGCGGGTCATGCGTGACCAGCACCGCGACCGCCTCGAACGCGGCCAGGTGCCGGCGCAGTTCGGCGCGTACGTCCAGCCGGGCGCCGGCGTCCAGGGCGGCCAGCGGCTCGTCGAGCAGCAGCAGCCGCGGGGCGGTGGCCAGCGCCCGGGCCAGCGCGACCCGCTGGGCCTGGCCGCCGGACAGCCGGCGCGGCTTGACGTGCGCGTGGTCGGCCAGGCCCATCCGGTCCAGCAGGCCGGCGGCGAGCGCGCGCGCCTCGGACCGGGTGGCGCCGTGGCAGCGCGGGCCGAACGCCACGTTGTCCAGGGCGCTCAGGTGCGGGAAGAGCAGGTAGTCCTGGAAGATCACGCCGACCGGGCGGCGCTCGGGCGCGACCCGCACCCGCCGCTCGGGCTGCTCCAGCACCCGGCCGTCCAGCCGCAGATGCCCCCGGGTCAGCTCGGTCAGCCCGGCCAGGGCGCGCAGCGACGTGGTCTTGCCGGCGCCGTTCGGGCCGAGCAGCGCCAGCACCTCGCCGGGGGCCGCGGACAGCTCCACGTCGAGCCGGAAGGTCCCGCGGTCCACCACGAGACGGGCGTCGAGACCGGTCTCCGGGTCGCCCTCGCCCGTAGCGCGCTCGCCCGCCCCCGCACCGTGCTCGCCCGTACCGCGCTCGCCCGTACCGGGTCCGTCCGCGGCACCCGTGCCCGTACCGCCCTCGCCCGCGCTCATACCGCGCTCGCCCCTGTCCAGCGGTCGCGCAGGCCGGCGAGGACCGTGATGGAGACCGCGAGCAGCACCAGGCTCAGCGCGACGGCCGCGTCCGGGTCGTCCTGTAGCGCGAGGTAGACCGACAGCGGCATGGTCTGGGTGCGGCCGGGGAAGCTGCCGGCGAAGGTGATCGTGGCCCCGAACTCGCCGAGCGCGCGCGCCCAGGCGAGCACCGCGCCGGCCGCCACCCCGGGCGCGATCATCGGCAGCGTGACCCGGCGGAAGGCGGTGAAGCGGGACGCGCCCAGCGTCGCCGCGGCCTCCTCGTACCGGCTGTCGGCGGCCCGCAGCGTGCCCTCCACGCTGATCACGAGGAACGGCATCGCCACGAACGCCTCCGCGACCACCACCCCGGCCGTGGTGAACGGCAGGGTGATCCCGAACCACGAGTCGAGCCACTTGCCGACGATCCCGTTGCGGCCGAGCGCCAGCAGCAGCGCCACCCCGCCGACCACCGGCGGCAGCACCAACGGCAGCGTCACCAGGGCCCGTACCAGCCGGCGGCCGGGGAAGCGGGTCCTGGCCAGCAGCCAGGCCAGCGGCACCCCGAGCACCAGCGCCACGGCCGTCGCCGAAGTCGCCGTCTCCAGCGACAGCCGTAGCGCCTGCCACACCGCGGAGCTGGTCAGCAGGTCGGGCATGCCCCGCCAAGGGGCCCGCACCAGCAGCGCCAGCAGCGGCACCAGCAGGAACGCCAGGCCGACCACGGCGGGCAGCAGCAGGGGCAGCGGGACGGCGCCGCCCCCGCCGCGCGGGCGCCGCGGCCGGGACAGCCGTCCCGGCGCCGTGGCGCCCGCGTTCTTCACCGCGGGGCTCACGGGTTGAGGAAGCCCGCCTGGGTGAGCACCTTCTGGCCCTCGGCGGACTTCACCAGGGCGATGAACGCCGCCGCGCCGTCAGGGTTCGGCGCGTCCTTCAGCGGCGCGATCGGGTACTCGTTGATCGCCTTCGCGGACTCCGGGAAGTTCACGCCCTGCACCTTGCTGCCCGCGCTGTTGACGTCGGTCTGGTAGACCACCGCCGCGTCGGCCTCCTTCAGCTCCACCTTCGTCAGCGCGGACTTCACGTCCTGCTCGTACGACTTCGGGGTGAGCTTGAGGCCGCTGGCGCTCAGCGCCTTCTGCGCGGCGGCGCCGCACGGCACGGTCTTGGCGCACAGCACGACCGAAAGGCCGGACTTGGTGAGGTCCTTCAGGGTGCGGATCTGCTTCGGGTTGCCCGGCAGGGTGGCGATCTCCAGCTGGTTGCGGACGAAGTCGGCGGGCGTGCCGGCCGCGTCCCCCTTGTCGGTGACGGTCTTCATGGTGGCCGGGCTGGCCGCCGCGAACACGTCGGCCGGCGCGCCGCCGGTGATGCTCGCCGCGAGCTGGTCGCTGCCGCCGAAGCTGAAGACGACCTTCGTGCCGGGGTACGCCTGCTGGAAGTCCTTGCCGAGCGCCGTGAAGGTCTCCTTCAGCGAGGCCGCCGCGAACACCACCACGGTGCCGGAGACCTTCTTCTGCGCGCCGGTGGCCGACGCGCCGGACGAGGGCTTCTCGGAGGACGTCGACTTGTCCGAGGAGGACGACGAGGAGCAGGCGGAGAGCGCGAGCAGCAGCGCGGCACCGCCGGCCACCGCGCACAGGCCACGGGACCGTGCGGCACGGGTGGTCCGGGCGGACCGGATACGTCGGGTGGTCACAGAAACTCTCCCTCTCCGCCGCGCCGCCGGGCGCGGGCACGTGCAAGATGATAGTTCCGCATCTGCCAGGAGAAAGTCTGCTGTCACATTGCATAATCCAAACAACCGGCGGCCCCACCTTTGCTTGTGCGATCGCACGACGATCGCGTCGGAGCAGGTGGGGCCGCCGTCGGTCCGGCCGTGCCGGGCCCGCTACGGCCCGAAGCTGTGCCCTACGGCTCGAACCCGTCCCTCATGGCTCGAACCGGTAGCCCATGCCCGGCTCGGTGACGAAGTGCCGGGGCCGGGTCGGGTCGTCCTCCAGCTTCCGGCGCAACTGCGCCATGTAGACCCGCAGGTAGTTCGTCTCCGTCCGGTAGGACGGCCCCCACACGTCCCGCAGCAACTGCTTCTGGCTGACCAGCCGGCCCGGGTTGCGGACCAGCGCCTCCAGCAGGTGCCACTCGGTGGGGGTCAGCCGGACGTCCGCACCGTGCCGGGTCGCCTTCTTCGCGGCCAGGTCCACGGTGAAGGCCGCCGTCTCCAGCCGGGCGGTCGCCGGCCCCTGCTCCTGGTCGGAGCGGCGCCGCTCGGCCGCCCGCAGCCGGGCCAGCAGCTCGTCCATCGCGAACGGCTTGGTGACGTAGTCGTCCGCGCCCGCGTCCAGCGCCTCCACCTTCTCGTCGGAGCTGTGCCGGGCCGACAGCACGATGATCGGCACCCGGGTCCAGCCCCGTATCCCGGCGATCACGTCCACGCCGTCCATGTCGGGCAGGCCCAGGTCGAGCAGCACCACGTCCGGGTGCCGGTCGGCGGCCATCCGCAGCGCGGTGGTGCCGTCGTAGGCGGCGTCCACCTCGTAGCGGCGCGCCCGCAGGTTGATCACCAGGGCCCGGACGATCTGCGGTTCGTCATCGACGACGAGGATGCGCGTCATGGTCAACCCAGCTTCGCGAGCGCCAGGTTGAGGGTGACCACGTCGACGTACGGCGTGCCGAGGAAGCCCAGCGGCCGGCCGTGGGTGTTCGCCGCGACCAGGTGGCGCACCTCGGCGGTGCTCAGGCCGCGGGCCTTGGCCACCCGGTCGACCTGCTCGGCGGCGTACGCCTTCGAGATGTCCGGGTCCAGGCCGGAACCGGAGGCGGTGACCGCGTCGGGCGGCACGTCCTTCGGGTTCACCCCGTCGAACGCGGCGACCGCCGCCCGGCGCTCCTTGATCGCCTTGACCAGGTCGGGGTCGTTCGGGCCGAGGTTGGAGGCGCCGGAGGCCAGCGGGTCGTAGCCGCCGGACGACGGCCGCGGCTGGAACCACTTCGGGTCCGGCTTGGCCACCTCGTTCGGGTCGTTGGGGTTCTTCTTGGGCAGGTCGAAGTTCTGCCCGATCAGGCTGGAGCCGACGACCTTGCCGTCCAGCTTCACCTGCGAGCCGTTCGCCTTGGCGGGGAACGCCGCCTGGGCGACACCGGTGACCAGCAGCGGATACGCCAGCCCGCAGAGCACGGTGAAGACCAGGAGCATCCGCAGGGCCGCCAGATGACTGCGCACGATACGCATGAGGGGTTCCCCTTTCTCAGTTCAGTCCGGGGATGAACTGCACGACGAGGTCGATGAGTTTGATGCCGACGAACGGCAGGACCAGGCCGCCCAGGCCGTACACCCAGATGTTGCGGCTGAGCAGCGCCGAGGCCGACGACGGCTTGTAGCGCACCCCGCGCAGCGCCAGCGGGATCAGCACCACGATGATCAGCGCGTTGAACACGATCGCCGAGGTGATCGCCGAGGTCGGGCTGTGCAGGTCCATCACGTTGAGGTGGCGCAGGCCCGGGTAGACCCCGGCGAACATCGCCGGGATGATCGCGAAGTACTTCGCGACGTCGTTGGCGATCGAGAAGGTCGTCAACGCGCCCCGGGTGATGAGCAGTTGCTTGCCGATCTCGACGATCTCGATGAGCTTGGTGGGGTTGGAGTCCAGGTCCACCATGTTCCCGGCCTCCTTGGCGGCCGAGGTGCCGGTGTTCATGGCGACGCCGACGTCGGCCTGGGCGAGGGCGGGTGCGTCGTTGGTGCCGTCGCCGGTCATCGCGACGAGTTTGCCGCCGGCCTGTTCCCGTTTGATGAGCGCCATCTTGTCTTCGGGGGTGGCCTCGGCGAGGAAGTCGTCGACGCCGGCCTCGTCGGCGATGGCCTTGGCGGTGAGCGGGTTGTCGCCGGTGATCATCACGGTGCGGATGCCCATCCGGCGCAGCTCGTCGAAGCGCTCGCGCATGCCGGCCTTGACGACGTCCTTGAGGTTGATCACGCCGAGCACCGAGGCGGTGGTCGTCCCGTCCCGGCGGACGACCTCGCCGACGACCAGCGGGGTGCCGCCGCCGCCCGCGATCGCGTCGACCAGCGGGCCGACGTCCTCGGCGGGGCGGCCGCCGTTGTCCCGTATCCACTGCATCACCGCGCTCGTGGCGCCCTTGCGCAGGCTGCGCTGCCCGCCGTCCTCGGCGAGGTCCACCCCGCTCATCCGGGTCTGCGCGGTGAACGGCACGAACTCCGCCCGCGGCAGCCGTCCTTCGGCGCGTGCCCGCAGCCCGTAGCGCTCCTTGGCGAGCACCACGATCGAGCGGCCCTCAGGCGTCTCGTCGGCCAGCGACGACAGCTGCGCCGCGTCGGCGAGCCGCTCGGCGGTGACACCCTCGGCCGGCAGGAACTCCGCGGCCTGCCGGTTGCCGAGGGTGATGGTGCCGGTCTTGTCCAGCAGCAGCGTGGTCACGTCACCCGCGGCCTCGACCGCGCGCCCGGACATCGCCAGCACGTTGCGCTGCACCAGCCGGTCCATGCCGGCGATGCCGATCGCCGACAGCAGCGCCCCGATCGTGGTCGGTATCAGCGCCACCACCAGCGACACCAGGATCACCAGCGACTGCTCGGCGCCCGCGTAGATCGCGAACGGCTGGAGCGTCACCACGGCGAGCAGGAAGACGATGGTCAGCGACGCCAGCAGGATGTTGAGCGCGATCTCGTTCGGCGTACGCTGCCGGGCCGCGCCCTCCACCAGCGCGATCATCCGGTCGATGAAGGTCTCACCGGGCTTGGAGGTGATCTTCACGACGATCCGGTCGGAGAGCACCGAGGTGCCGCCGGTCACCGCGCAGCGGTCGCCGCCGGACTCGCGGATCACCGGCGCGGACTCGCCGGTGATCGCGGACTCGTCGACGGACGCGACGCCCTCCACGACGTCGCCGTCACCGGGGATGGTCTGCCCGGCCTCGACCACCACGTGGTCGCCCAGCCGCAGCGAGGAGGCGGGCACCTCCTCCTCCACTCCCGGCGCGCCGGGCCGGAAGGAGGCCAGCCGGCGGGCGACGGTGGCGGTCTTGGTCCGGCGCAGCGTCTCGGCCTGCGCCTTGCCGCGCCCTTCGGCGACCGCCTCGGAGAGGTTGGCGAACACCACGGTCAGCCACAGCCACACGGTGATCACCCAGGCGAAGACGCTCGGGTCCTTGATCGCGTCCAGGGTGGTCAGCACCGAGCCGACCTCGACCACGAACATCACCGGGTTCTTCACCATCACCCGGGGGTCGAGCTTGCGGCACGCGTCCGGCAGCGAGGTCAGCAGCTGCTTGGGGTCCAGCATGCCGCCGGAGACCCGGTGCTGCTCCTGGCGCTGCGGCGCCGGCCCCGGTGACGCGGGGGGTTCCAGAGTGGTCAGGGACGACATCAGTGCAGACCTTCCGCGAGCGGTCCCAGCGCGAGCGCCGGGAAGTAGGTGAGCCCGACCACGATGACGATCACCGCGGTGAGCAGGCCGACGAACTGCGGCCGGTGGGTGGGCAGCGTGCCCGCGGTCGCGGGCACCGGCTGCTGCTTGCCGAGCGAGCCGGCCAGCGCGAGCACGAACACCATCGGCAGGAACCGGCCGACGAGCATCGCCAGGCCGAGCGCGGTGTTGTACCAGTTGGTGTTGACCGACAGACCGGCGAACGCCGAGCCGTTGTTGTTGGCGGCGGAGGTGAAGGCGTACAGCACCTCGGAGAAGCCGTGCGCACCGGAGTTGAGCATCCCGGCCCGCTCGCCGGGCAGCGCCATCGCCAGCCCCGCGCCGACCAGCACCACCGCGGGGGTGGTGAGGATGTACAGCGACGCGAACTTCATCTCCCGGCCGCCGAGCTTCTTGCCCAGGTACTCCGGGGTGCGGCCGACCATCAGCCCGGCCACGAAGACCGCGATGATCGCCAGGACGAGGATGCCGTACAGGCCGGAGCCGGTGCCGCCGGGCGCGATCTCGCCCAGCATCATGTTGAAGATCGTCATGCCGCCGCCGAGCGGCGAGTACGAGTCGTGGAAGGAGTTGACCGCGCCGGTCGAGGTGAGCGTGGTGGACGTGGCGAACAGCGCCGACCCCCACACGCCGATCCGCTGCTCCTTGCCCTCCATCATCCCGCCGGCCGCGTGGCCGGCCGCGCTGTGCACGCTGTGCAGCTCGTTGACGGTGATCACGGCCACCGACGCGGCCCAGATCAGGGCCATCACGGCGAGGATCGCGTAGCCCTGGCGCTTGTCGCCGACCATCTTGCCGAAGGTGCGCGGCAGGCTGACCGCGATCACCAGCAGCAGGTAGATCTCCACCAGGTTGGTGAACGCGTTGGGGTTCTCGAACGGGTGGGCGGAGTTGGCGTTGTAGAAGCCGCCGCCGTTGGTGCCGAGTTCCTTGATCACCTCCTGCGAGGCGACCGGTCCGCCGGTGAGGCTCTGGTGGTCGCCGACGAGCGTGGAGATCGACTGCACGCCGTGGAAGTTCTGCACCGCGCCGGCCGCGACCAGCACGATCGCGAAGACGAACGCGATCGGCAGCAGCACCCGCAGCACGATCCGGGTCAGGTCCACCCAGAAGTTGCCGACCCGGTCGGTGCGCTTGCGGGTGAAGCCGCGGATCAGGGCCGCGACGACCGCGATGCCCACCGCGGCCGACACGAAGTTCTGCACCGCGAGCCCGGCCATCTGCACCAGGTGGCCCATCGTGGTCTCGCCCGAGTACGACTGCCAGTTGGTGTTGGTGACGAACGACGCCGCGGTGTTGAAGGCCACGCCCGGCGTCACCGCCTTCATGCCGATCGCCAGCAGCAGGTGGTTCTGGAGCCGTTGCAGCCCGTACAGGAACAGCACGGACACCGCGGAGAACGCCAGCACGCTGCGCAGGTAGACCGGCCAGCGCTGGTCGGCGTCGCCGTCGACCCCGCCGACGCGGTAGATCAGCCGCTCCACCCGCAGATGCCGGGCGGAGGTCAGCACATGGGCCATGTAGTCGCCCAACGGCCGGTAGGACAGGGCGAGTACGGCGAGCAGCGCGAGGATCTGCAGCCAGCCCGCGAGGGTGTCGTTCACTAGAACTTCTCCGGGTGGATCAGGGCCAGCACCAGGTAACCGACCAGGGCCACGGCGACGACGAGTCCGACGACGTTCTCCGCGCTCACAGCCGCTCCACCCCCTTGGCTATGAGGCCGATGACGGTGAACACCGCGACGGTGAGAAGGATGAACAGGAGGTCTGGCATGCGAAGGCACCCCGGGCAGTCGGTCGAAGGGGACGGGACCGCCCACGAGCCGTGCGCCGGCCGGTGGGCGATGCCGACCGGTTGCCGGTCGGCCTCCTTACTGAATCCCTCCCCGGCCGGCCGGGAGCTCCCCGTTAGCGCCTTCCTGACGCGCTCACCTGCGGCCTTGACGGCGTCTTGACGCCGGGGCACGGCCGGGGCGGGGGCCGGGCAGAGCCGGCGGCTACGGCCGGTCCGGGTCGGGGTCCGGGTAGGGGACCGGCGCCGGCGCGGGACCCGCGGCGGGCAGCGACAGCACCATCGTCAGGCCGCCGCCGGGGGTGTCCTCGGGGGTGAGGGAGCCGTGCATCGCCTCGGCCAGGCCGCGGGCCAGCGCAAGGCCCAGGCCGAGCCCGGTGCCGTTGTCGCGGTCGCCCATCCGCTGGAACGGCTCGAAGGCCCGCTCGCGGTCCCGCGCGGGCATCCCCGGGCCGCGGTCGATCACCCGCAGCTCCACCCGGTCGCCCAGCGCGCTCGCGGTCAGCACGACCGGCCGCCGCGCAGGGGCGTGCCGTACCGCGTTGGCCAGCAGGTTGGCGATGACGCGCTCCAGCAGCGGTGGATCGGCCAGGACGGCCGGGGCCCGCTCCAGGCCGCGGGTGTCGATGCCCGGGGCGTCGGCGGGCAGCGACTCCAGCGCGGCCGGCAGCACCTCCTCCAGCGCGGTGGCCCGCAGCCGCAGCCGCAGGGCGCCCGCCTGGAGCCGGCTCATGTCCAGCAGGTTGTCCACCAGCCGGCTCAGCCGGGCCAGCGACTCCTCGGCGGTGGCGAGCAGCTCCTCGCGGTCCTCGGCCGAGAACTCCACGTCCTGGCTGCGCAGCGAGCTGACCGCGGCCCAGCCGACCGCCAGCGGGGTGCGCAGGTCGTGGCTGACCGCGGCGAGCAGCGCCGTACGCATCCGGTCGGCGGCCTTCACCGGCTCCACCTCGGCGGCGGCCTCGGCGAGCCTGGCCCGCTCGGCCGCCCCGGACACGTGGGCGGCGAAGGCGGCCAGCACGCGCTGGTCGGAGGCGGAGAGCGGCCGGCCGCGCAGCAGCAGCACCATGCCGTCGCCCGCGGGCACCCGGACGGCGGCGCCCGCGCCGCCGTCGTACGGGCCGGTGCCGGTGGCGGTGCTGATACCGGAGGCGGGGGTGGCCGCGGTGGCGGTGGCGGGGGGCGTGGTGCCGGTGGCTGTGCCGCGGGGGCCCTGCGGACCGCCGCCGACGGCCGTGCCGCCGCCGACGGCCGTAGCGCCGCTGCCCGCCGGGGCCGCGCCGCTCGCCTCCGCCGGGCCCGTACCGCTCGGCTCCGCCGGGACCAGTTCGGCGCTGTCCATCCCGAACGTCTCGCGGGCCCGTTCCAGCAGCGCGGGCAGCGCGTCGCCGCCGCGGACGATGCTGCCCGCCAGGGACGACAGCGTCTCGGCCTCGGCGGTGGCCCGGGCCGCCCGGCGCGACAGCCGCAGCGAGCGGTCCACGACGGCCGCGACCGTGCCCGCGACCACCACGAACACCGCGAGCGCCAGGATGTTGTTGGGCTCGGCGATGGTGAACTGCCCCACCGGCGGGATGAAGTAGTAGTTCAGCAGCAGCGACGCGGTCACCGACGCCACCACCGCCGAGACCACCCCGCCGAAGCAGGCCACCCCGACCACCGCCAGCAGGAACAGCAGCGCCTCGCTGGTCAGGTTGAGGCTGCCGCGGTTGCCCGCGAGGACCGCGGTGAGCGCCAGCGGCAGCACCAGCCCGCTCACCGGCCCCGCCACCAGCCGCCAGGTGGTCAGGGTGCGGCGCCGCGAGGGCAGCAGCCTGCCGTGCCCGGCCCGCTCATGGGTGACCATGTGCACGTCGATGTCCGCCGAACTGCCCACCGTGGTCTCGCCGATGCCCCGCCCGGTCAGCAGCCGCTCCCACCGCCGCCGGCTGCTGGTGCCCAGCACCAGCTGGGTCGCCCCCACCCCGCGGGCGAACTCCAGCAGCGCCACCGGCACGTCGTCGCCGACCACCGAGTGGTAGCTGCCGCCCAGGCTCTCCACGAGCTGCCGCTGCCGGGCCAGCGCGGCCGGCGAGGCGCCCACCGCCAGCCCGTCGCTGCGCGCCACGTGCACCGCCAGCAGGTCCCGCCCCCCGTCGATGCCCGGCGGGGCGCCGCCCGCCGACCGGTCGGCGATCCGCGCCGCCCGGCGGATCAGCGTCTCGCCCTCCGGGCCGCCGGTCAGCGCCACCACCACGCGTTCCTTGGTCTCCCACACCCGCCCTATGCCGTGCTCGCTGCGGTAGTGGTGCAGCGCCTCGTCCACCCGCCCCGCCACCCACAGCAGCGCCAGCTCCCGCAGCGCGGTCAGGTTCCCGATCCGGAAGTAGTTGGCGAGGGCCGCGTCGACCTTCTCCGCGCCGTAGACGTTGCCGTGCGCCATCCGGCGGCGCAGCGCCTCCGCCGGCATGTCCACCAGCTCGATCTGGTGGGCGCGGCGCACCATCTCGTCGGGCACCGTCTCGCGCTGCGGCACCTCCGTGATCTTCTCGACCACGTCGTTGACCGACTCCAGGTGCTGGATGTTGACGGTGGTGACCACGTCGATGCCCGCGGCGAGCAGCGTCTCGACGTCCTGCCAGCGCTTGGCGTTGCGCATGCCGGGCGGGTTGGAGTGCGGCAGCTCGTCCACCAGCGCGACCTCGGGGCGGCGGGCCAGCACCGCCGCCAGGTCCATCTCGCCGACCACGGTGCCGCGGTACTCCCGCTCCAGCCGGGGCACCACTTCCAGGCCCTCCACCAGCGCCAGCGTGTGCGGCCGCTGGTGGCACTCCACCAGCGCCACCACCACGTCCGTGCCGCGCTCCGCCCTGCGGTGGCCCTCGTCCAGCATCCGGTAGGTCTTGCCGACGCCGGGGGCCGCGCCCAGGAACACCTTGAGCAGCCCGCGCCGGCCCGTCCGCCCGGCGGGTTCCCACGCGTCGCCCGTGGGCGGGGAGCCCGTCGGCGGGGAGCCCGCGGCGTGGGAGTCCGAGGGGTGGGAGTCCGAGGGGTGGGAGCCCGAGGATGGCGAGAAGGGCGCGGTCGCTCGCGGCTGGACCTGTTCCGGGTTCTGGGCCTGGACCCGTTCCGGGTTCTGGGCCTGGGCGTGCGTGGGCGCCGGGCGGCGGGCCGAGGGCCCGGCCGGGTCGTGTTCCGGGATCATCCGGTCCACGCAAGCCGAGGGCACGCCGTGCGGCCTGGCGCGTTGACGACTTCCTGGCGCCGATCACCCGGACCTTGACGCGCTGTTGACACCGGCGCCGGGCCGTACGACGCACGGCCGGGACCCGTCGTAGCCCGGCCGCCGTCCCTGGACCCGGGCCCGGGAGTGTGCCACAGTGCGCCGATGCCCGCCTCCTCGCGTGACTCGTCGGCCGGTGCCGGCTGGCAGGATCAGGAACCCGGCCGCTACCGGGAGTTGATGCCGCCCCGGGTGGTCGAACTCTCCTGGCTGAACCCGGCCACCCTGTGGCGGGCCCGCAACGGCCCGCTCGCCTCGATCTTCGGCGACCCGACCGGGACCGACCGGCAGCGCTGGGTCGGCGCCCAGACCGAACGCGGCGCCGCCGAGGGCGACCTGGTGATCACCCGGGACGACCCCGACACGTTCTCCTTCATGCTGCTCGGGGACACCGGCGAGGGCGACGGCCCGCAGTACGCGGTGGTCCCCGGCCTGCTCAAGGAAGGCGCCGGAACCCGCTACGCGGTGGTGTGCAGCGACGTCATCTACCCGGTCGGCACCGGCAACGACTACCCGACGAAGTTCTTCCGCCCCTACCGCGACTACGACGCGCCGATCTACGCGATACCCGGCAACCACGACTGGTACGACGGCCTCACCGGCTTCATGCGGGTGTTCTGCCGCGCCCCGGCGCTGCCGCCCGCCGCGCGGGCCCGCCCGCTGTCGGCCGCGTGGTGGCGGGGCCTGCTGTGGGCGCGGCCCGACACCCCCGACGACGCGCTGCTGGACCAGGCCCGGCAGATGCGCTCCGCCCCCGCGCAGGCCGCGTCCCAGCCGGGCCCGTACTGGGCGATGGACAGCGGGCCGATACGGATCATCGGCATCGACACCGGGCTGCTCGGCGACATCGACCGGGAACAGGGCGAGTGGCTGCGCCGGGTCGCGCGCGGACCGCGGCCGAAGATCCTGGTCACCGGCTCGCCGATCTACGTCGACGGCGAACACCACCCGTGCGCGATAGCCGGCGGCGGCACCGTGGACGAGGTCGTCCGCGACCCCGCGCACCACTTCGTCGCCGCGATCGGCGGCGACATCCACAACTACCAGCACTACCCCGTGGACGTCGGTGGCCGCCGGATCGAGTACGTCGTCTCCGGTGGCGGCGGGGCGTTCATGCACGCCACCCACACGATCCCGCGGGTCTCGGTCGGCGGCGTCGGCGAGGACGACTTCCGCTGCTACCCGATGCGCGGCGACTCGCTCGCCTTCTACAGCCGGCTCTACGGGCGCAGGCTGCGGCTGCGGCGGCTCTTCGACCTCACCCCCGACCAGGCGTCCGCGGTCGTCGCGCACCGGCTGGGCACCACCCCGGTCCGCGCCTCCGACCGCACGGTGACGCTCAGGGCCCGCTTCGTCGCGTCCGTGCTGGGTGTCGCGTCCCACCGGCGCCGCCGGTCCAGGTTCCGGCTGCGGCTGCCGGTCCGCCGCACGCTCACCCAGGTGCTCTCCCCGGGCTCGGCGACCTACAGCCCGCCGTTCTTCAAGAACTTCCTCCGCCTGGACGTCACCCCCGAGGCGATCCGGATACGGTGCTACGCCGCCACCGGGCTGCGCGCCCACGAACTCGACCCGCCGGTCGAGGACGACTTCACGATCCCGCTGCCGCCCGCGACGCCGGCGGCGTAGGCCCGGCCGGGCCCACGTGTGTCGCACCGGCCGGGTCGGACTGCCCGGACGGGCCGGGGGGAGGGATAATCGGGCAGGTGGGCCGGCGGGAGAGCGACCGTGTGCCGGTCGCCGTCGCCCGGAACGGGAAGCCTGCCATGACCACAGCGCGTGATCTTCTGACCGTCACGATGGACATGCCGTCCAGCCGGACCGTGGAGCGCGGCGATCTGTCGCTCGGGCTCGCCGGCGCGGAACTGGTCGACCTGCTGCGAGCGGGCGCGGCCACCCTGGACCGCGGCCGGATCGTGCCGGGGGCGCGGCTGCCGCACGAGGACCGGCTGCTGGGCGAGGCCGCCGTCGCGATGTCCCGCACGCTGCCGTTCGAGACCCTCGACGACTGGCTGTGGCGCCGCGGCCGCGGGCTGCCCGCCGTGTATCTGGCCGCTTTCACCGACGAGGGCCGGCTCACCCGGCAGCGCCGGCGGCGCTGGTGGGTGTTCGGCGGCAGCCGGATGGTGCTGCTGGACACCGACGACCGCCGCCGGGCCGGCCACCGCTGGGCGGCCGACGAGCCGGTGCTGGTCGCCCTCGCCACGACCATCGGCGTCACCGGGCACCGGCCCGACCCGTCGCCCCCGCCGCCGGACCCGTCGGCGGGCCTTCCCGCGCCCGACCCCGCCGACCCCGTCGACCTCCCGCCCGACCTCGCCGCACAGGTCGCCGACCCCTCCGTCGCGGCCGTGCTCTCCGCCGTCGTCCACGCCGTCGCCGAACTCTCCGACGAGCGCCGCCGCCGCGCCAACCGGCTCAAGGACGCCCACACGACGACGCTGCGCCGCGGCTACTGACCGCCCGGCCCGGGGCCGCCCGGAGCGGCCCGGCCCGGGGGCGCATGGGCGGGGCCGGTTAGGGTCGTGACGTGGTCACCCTTGCCGAACTCGCCGAAGACCCGCACCCGCACCTCGCGGAACTGCGCGAACGCGCGCCCGTGGTGTGGCTGCCCGCGCTCGGCGGATGGATGGTGACGGGCCGGGCGCTGGCCGTGGAGGTCATGCGGGACGCCGCCGCGTTCACCGTGGACGACCCGAGGTTCACCACGGCGCGGGTGGTCGGCCCGAGCATGCTCTCGCTGGACGGACCCGAACACGCCCGCCACCGGGACCCGTTCGTGGCCCCGTTCCGGCCGCGCGCGGTGCACGCCGCGTTCGGCGAGACCGTACGGCGCGAGGCCGACCGGCTGCTCGACGGCCTGGCGCCGCGCGGCGCCGCCGAGTTGCGCCGGGACTTCGCCGGGCCGCTCGCGGCGGTGGTGATGGCCGAGGTGCTGGGGCTGACCGACGTCCCCGTCCCGGCCATCCTGGGCTGGTACGACCAGATCGTGCGGGCCGTCGACCGGCTCACCCACGGCGAGGACGCGGGAGCCGAGGGCCCGGCCGCGTACCAGGCGCTGCGCGCGGCGGTCGCCGGCACCCTCGACGCGGGCGCCGCGGACTCCCTGCTGGTGGCCGCTGCCGCCGACGGTCGGCTCGACCTGCCCGAACTGGCCTCCAACGCGGCCGTGTTGCTCTTCGGCGGCATCGAGACCACCGAGGCGATGATCGCCAACGCGCTGCTGCACATCCTCGGCGAGCCCGACCTGGTGGCCCGACTCCTCGCCGATCCCGACCTGTTGGACAACGCGGTCGAGGAGTCCCTGCGGCTGGAGCCGGGCGCCGCCGTCGTGGACCGCTACGCCACCCGCGACACGGACCTGGCGGGCATACGGGTCCGGGCCGGCGACCTGGTCACCGTCTCGCTGGCCGGCGCCAACCGCGACCCCGCGGTCTTCCCCGACCCGGACCGCTTCGACGTCCACCGCCCCAACGCCCGGCTCCAGTTGGCGTTCGCGCACGGCCCGCACTTCTGCGTCGGCGCGCACCTGGCCCGGCTCGAAGCCCGCGTCGCCCTGCGGGCCTGCTTCGAACGGCTTCCCCACCTGCGGCTCGACGCGAGCCGCCCGAGCGCCCCGCGCGGCCTCGTCTTCCGCAAGCCCCCCACCCTCGCGGCCCGCTGGCACTCCTGACCCCGTGCCCACCCGCGCGCCTACGGCTCCCGTGGACGTGTCCGCGAAGTCCCTTTCCTCGCAAGGCGGTTCGGGGCGCCCCGGTCCGCTGGGTGCCGTGCCGGCGGCGCTACGGCGCCGTCGTGCGCGTCGCGGGTTCGTGGTCGGCGGCCGGCGTCGGGCGGGGGACCAGCCCCCCGGTGCGCAGGAGGTGCCCGGCCGTGTCGAGCCCGGCGCCCAGCGCGAACGCGGCCGGTTCGTCGAGTTCGCCGATCGTGGTGCGCCCCTGCTCGGCGCGGACCGCCCGCACGGACGCCGCCTCGACGTCCTCGTGGTCGAGCAGTTCGGGGCTGTGGCTGGTGACGAGGACCTGCCGCCGGTCGGCCGCGTCGCGCAGCGCCTCCCGCAGGACGGCGGCGGCCGCCGGGTGCAGCGCGGTCTCCGGCTCCTCGACGGCGACCACTCCGTACCGTCCGTCGACCGGCGCGAAGAGCGCGAGCAGCACGCCGAGGGCGCGCAGCGTGCCGTCCGACACCGAGGGCGCGGTGAACTTCCAGGGATGCGCGGAGCCCGCGGTGTCCTGGGTGAACTCCACGGTCTCCGCGCCCTCCAGCACCCGCCGGCGGGTACCGCGCAGGCCCGGCACGATCCGCTGCAGATAGCTGTCGAGGCGGCGCAGATCCGCCCCGTCGGCGACCCGGCGCAGCCGGTGCAGCACGGCCGCGGCGTTCGCGCCGTCGCGCAGCAGCGCCCGGCCGTCCCGCGGCGGCGCCGGCGCCCGCATGGCCGCCGGGTCGAGGCTGAACGACCGGATGCCCGCCAGCCCCGCGTGCGCGGCCGCGAACGCCTTGTGCCGGCCGAGCTCCGCCAGCAGCAGGCGGCCCGGGTCGGCCGGCGGCAGTTTCCGCTCGGTGCTCGTGGTCAGCGTGCCGTCCGCCACCCGGAAGGCGGCGCGGGTCTCGCCGGCCGCCACCTCGCAGCGCTCCCGGGCGATCCGGAACCCGCCCTTGCGCGCGGCCGCGACCTGCACGCCGTACGTGCCGGTGAGCGGGCCGCGGCCCTCGTCGGGGCCCTCGAAGGACAGCCGCACCGAGAAGCGGTCCGGGTGGCCCGGGGCCCTGCGCCGCACCTGCGCCGCGCCGCCACGCTCGCGCAGCGCCTCCGCCAGCGAGCCGCCGACCCCGTCGGACACCAGCCGCAGCGCGTCGAGGAAGTTGCTCTTCCCCGCGCCGTTGGGGCCGACGAGGAAGACCAGGTCCCCGAGCCGGACGTCTGCTTCGGCGAGGCTGCGGTACTGCTTGAGCCTGACGCGCGTGACACGGAAGTGACTGGGCTCCATCGCCCCAGTCTGGCAGCAACGGCCGGCCCTACGCGCCCTTGCCGCGTCGCGTCGCCCGGCCCGCGCGTCTGCCGTGCCGCCGCCGGCCGCGGCTCCCGTACGGTCCGATGTCTTCTTGCCGGATCGGCAAGGCGGATCGCGGGTCGGGCAGGGTTCGCCGGATGATCGGGTCCGGGCGGTCCGTGAGGCCCGCCCGGCCCCAGCATCCCCATCCCCATCAGGGAGGACTCATGACCCAGCACACCGGCGACGGACTCGGCACGCACCGGATGATCGCGACACCCGCGGGGCGTACCCACGTGGTGGAACGGGGGAGCGGGCCGCTGGTGCTGCTCGTGCACGGCTTCCCCGAGTCCTGGTACTCCTGGCGCCGCCAGCTGCCCGCGCTGGCCGCGGCCGGGTACCGCGCGGTCGCGATCGACGTCCGCGGCTACGGCCGGTCCTCGAAGCCGGCCGACCCGGCGGCGTACCGGATGCTGGAGCTGGTGGCGGACAACGCCGCGGTGGTGGAGGCGCTGGGCGAGCGCTCCGCGGTGGTGGTCGGCCACGACTGGGGCGCGACGATCGCGGCGAACAGCGCGCTGCTCCGGCCGGACGTGTTCCGCGCGGTCGGCCTGCTGAGCGTGCCGTACGCCCCGCGCGGCGGCCCGCGGCCCAGCGAGATCTTCGCCGGGATGGGCGGCGACGAGGAGTTCTACGTCTCCTACTTCCAGCAGCCCGGCCGCGCCGAGGCCGAGATCGAGCCCGACGTGCGCGGCTGGCTGGCCGGGTTCTACGCCGCGCTGTCCGCCGAGACGATGCCGCCGCCCGGGGCGCCGGACCCGCACTTCGTCACGCGCGGTGGGCGGCTGCGGGACCGCTTCCCCGCCGTGGCGGGCTCGGGTCCGGGTGCCGGTTCCGGTCTTCCCGGCTGGCTCAGTGAGGCCGAACTCGATTTCTACGCGGGCGAGTTCGAGCGGACCGGGCTGACGGGCGCGCTGAACCGCTACCGCAGCATGGACCGGGACTGGGCGGACCTCGCCGCCTACGACGGCGCCGCCATCACGCAGCCGTCCCTGTTCCTGGGCGGCTCCCTGGACGCCTCCACCACCTGGCTGGCCGACGCGATCAAGGCGTACCCGGTCACCCTGCCGGGCCTGGTCGGCTCCCATCTCCTCGACGGCGGCGGCCACTTCCTCCAGCAGGAGCGTCCCGAGGAGGTGAACCGGCACCTCACAAAGTGGCTGGCCGCGCTGCCCGCGTGAACCGTACGGTTCGGCCCGGACGCTTCTATGCTCGGGGCACGTGACGGGCGATCCAGCGCAAGCAGTGGAAGCAGCGGAAGAAGGTACGGCCGCGATGCCAGCAGACCCAGGGCCCCGGCCGGCCACCGGCGGCCGTACCCCGGCCAAGCCCGTCGGGGTGGTGGGCGCCGGCCTGGTCGGCCTGGCCGTGGCGCGCCGACTGGCCCTGCGCGGCGCCGAGGTGGTCGTCTTCGACAAGGAGGCGGAGGTCGCCGTCCACCAGTCGGGGCACAACTCCGGCGTCGTCCACTCCGGCCTGTACTACCCGCCCGGCTCGCTCAAGGCCACGCTGTGCCGGCGCGGGGTCGGGCTGCTCAAGGACTTCTGCGCGCGGCACGAGCTGCCGTACCGGGAGATCGGCAAGGTCGTCGTCGCGCACTCGCCCGCCGAGGTGGAGCGGCTGGGCGTGCTGGAGGAGCGGGCCCGCGCCAACGGCGTGCCCGGGGTGCGCCGGCTCGACCCGGCCGCGCTGCGCGACATCGAGCCCGAGGTCAGGGGACTGGCCGCGCTGCACTCCCCGACCACCGCCATCGTCGACTTCCGCGCGGTGGCGCGGGCGATGGCCGGCGAGGTGGCCGCGGCCGGTGGGCGGCTGCTGCTCGGCAGCGAGGTCACCGCGATCCGGCCCGGTCCTGGCGACGGCGTCACCGTGGTCTGCGGCCCGCGGGCGTACGCGCTGCGCGGCGCGGTGATCTGCGCGGGACTGCAGTCCGACACGGTGGCGCGACTGGCGGGTGACGCGCCCTCGCCCGCGATCCTGGCGTTCCGCGGCGAGTACTACCGGCTCCGTCCGGAGCGGGCCGGACTGGTGCGCGGGCTGGTCTACCCGGTGCCGGACCCGGCCTACCCGTTCCTCGGCGTGCACCTCACGCCCCGGGTGGACGGGAGCGTCGACATCGGCCCGAACGCCGTGCTCGCGCTGGCCCGCGAGGGCTACCGGCGCCGCGACGTCAACCCGCGCGAGCTGGGCCGGGCGCTGGCGTGGCCCGGCACCCGCCGGCTGGCCCGACGGCACTGGCGGGCCGGGCTGCACGAACTGCACGGCTCGCTGTCGAAGCGCGCCTTCACCGCCGAGGCCGCGCGCTACGTCCCCGCCCTGACCCCCGCGGACCTGGTGGCCGCGCCGGCCGGCGTCCGCGCGCAGGCGCTCGACGAACACGGCGACCTCGTCGACGACTTCAGGATCTCCGCACTCGGCCCGGTCACCGCCGTACGCAACGCCCCCTCTCCCGCGGCCACTTCGTGCCTGGCCATCGCGGAACACGTGGTCGAGCGGCTCACCTTCCCGAGCTGACCTTCCCGAGCTGACTTCCCGAACTGATTTCCCGAACTGACCTTGCCGAGCGGATCAGCCGCACCGGGCGGCGGGCGAGGGACCAGGGGCGTCCGGCCCGTTCCCGGGTCATGCCGGCGGCGCCCCCGTCTCGGTCAACTCGCCGCCGGCCAGCCGCAGCCACCGGTCCACGCCGATCCGCTCCAGGAACCGCTCGTCGTGGCTGACCACCACGAACGCGCCCCGGTACGCCGTCAGGGCGCTCTCCAGCCGCCCGGCGCTGACCAGGTCGAGGTTGTTCGTCGGCTCGTCCAGGAGCAGCAGTTGCGGGGCCGGCTCCGCGCACAGCACGCAGGCGAGGGTGGCGCGCAGCCGCTCGCCGCCGGAGAGCACCCCGGCCGGCAGGTGGGCGCGGGCACCCCGGAAGAGGAAGCGCGCGAGCAGGGTCATCCGGTCCGCCTCCGTGCGGTGCGGCGCGAACGCGGCGAAGTTCTCGGCGACCGTACGGTCCAGGTCCAGCAGGTCCAGCCGCTGGGAGAGGTAGGCGATCCGCCCGTCGGCCCGCCTGATCCGCCCGCTCCGTGCGTCGAGCCGGGCGCCGGAGCCGGAGCCGGAGCCGGGGTCGGAATCGGTACCGGCGTCGGAATCGGTACCGGCACCGGCTCCGGATGAGCCGTCGGGGCCGGCGGAGCCCTGGATCAGCCGCAGCAGCGTCGTCTTGCCCGCGCCGTTGGGGCCGGTCAGCGCGATGCGCTCGGGGCCCCGGACGGTCAGGTCGATTCCCGCGCCGGCGAACACCTCCCGGCTGCCGAGCCGTACCCGCATCCCCTCGCCGAGGAAGACGGTGCGCCCGGCGGGGACCTCGGTGTCCGGCAGTTCCAGGGTGATGCCCTGCTCGTCGCGCAGCGCGCGCTCGGCGTCGTCGAGCCGGGCCCTGGCGTCGCCGACCCGGGCGGCGTGCGTCTGCCCGGCCCGGCCCGCGGACTCCTGGGCGCCGCGTTTCATGGTGCCGGCGAAGATGCGCGGCAGGCCCGCGCTCTTGAGGGTGCGGGCGGCGTTGCCCGCGCGGCGCTCGGCCCGCTCGCGGGCCTGCTGCAACTCGCGCTTCTCCCGCTTCCACTCCTGCTCCGCGCTGCGGACGTTCTTCTCCGCGACCTCCCGCTCGGCCCGCACGGCCTCCTCGTACGCGGCGAAGTTGCCCCCGTACAGGCGCAGTTCACCGCTGTCGAGTTCGGCGATGCGCTCCATACGGTCGAGCAGCGCGCGGTCGTGGCTGACCAGCAGCAGGCAGCCGTGCCACTCCTCCAGCACGTCGTACAGCCGGTGGCGGGCGTCGAGGTCGAGGTTGTTCGTGGGCTCGTCGAGCAGCAACACGTCGGGGCGCTTGAGGAGTTGGGCGGCGAGGCCGAGCGAGACGACCTGACCGCCGCTGAGGGTGCCCAGCCGGCGGTCGAGCGCGAGGCCGGGCAGGCCGAGCCGGTCGAGTTGCGCGCGGGTGCGCTCCTCGATGTCCCAGTCGTCGCCGATCACCGTGAAGTGCCGCTCGTCCACGTCGCCGGACTCGACCGCGTCCAGCGCCCGGATCACCGCGGCGACCCCCAGCACCTCGGCCACCGTGAGGTCACCGGTCAGGGGGAGGGTCTGCGGCAGGTGGGCGAGCGTGCCGGTGACGGTCACCGACCCACCGCTGGGCCGCAGTTCGCCGGCGATCAGCCGGAGCAGCGTGCTCTTGCCGGCGCCGTTGGGCGCGACCAGGCCGGTGCGGCCGCCGCCCGCGGTGAAGGAGAGGCCGTCGAAGACCGGTGTGTCGTCGGGCCAGGAGAAGGACAGGTTCGTGCAGACGACGGAAGCGTCGGACATGGCAGGACCTCGGGGTGTCACGAGGGCAGACGGAGACCTCTGCCCTGGGGGCATGGGGAAAAGGGCACGACGGCACAGCCACGGCGGCGGCGCTTCCACGCGCCTGCCGGTGGCCGGTCAGCTCCGGGTCTCACCCGGAGATGTCGTCGTCACCCGCCATGCCTGGTCTCCTCGGTAGTGCCGTTCGGTGATTCACCCGACGATCAACGTCGGCCACCGAGTGTAGTGCCTTCGCGGGCGCCGCGCGTTCCGCCGGATCAAGGGCCCAGGTCCAGGTCCAGGTCCGGGCCCGGGCCCGGGCCCAGTTCCAGGGCGACGCGGGAGGAGAGCGACGACGTGTCGGCGCGGCACCGGTCCGCCGCCCGAAAACAGGGTGCTGCCAGGACTCGCTTCCCCCTAGGTTCGGCCCCATGGCTGACGAGAGTTTCGGGCATCCACGGCTCGCCGCGATCTACGACCCGCTCGACCCCGACCGCGGCGACCTCGACGCGTATCTGCGGATCGCGGCGGAGTTCGAGGCGCGCAGCGTGCTGGACATCGGCTGCGGGACCGGGGTCTTCGGCCTGCTGCTGGCCGATCGCGGGATCGAGGTCACCGGGGTCGACCCGGCCCTGGCGTCCGTGGCGGTGGCCCGGGCCAAGCCGGGGGCCGAGCGGGTGCGGTGGCTGCACGGCGACGCCACCGACCTGCCGCCGCTGGCGGTGGACCTCGCGACGATGACGGCGAACGCCGCCCAGGAGATCGTCGATCCGGGGGCGTGGTGGCGGACCCTGCGCGGTGCCTACGAGGCCCTGCGGCCCGGCGGGCACCTGGTGTTCGAGACCCGCGATCCGGCCCGGCGCGGCTGGGAGGAGTGGAACCGCGAGTCCACGTACGGGGTGACCGAGATCCCCGGCGTCGGCGCCGTCGAGACCTGGGTCCGACTGACCGACGTCAGCCTGCCGTTGGTGACGTTCCGCTGGACCTACGTCTTCGCGTCCGACGGGGAGGTCCTGACGTCGGACTCGACCCTGCGCTTCCGCGAGCGGGAGGAGGTCGAGCGGGACCTCGCCGCGGCCGGCTTCGTGACGGAGGAGGTCCGCGACGCGCCCGACCGGCCGGGCCGGGAGTTCGTCTTCCTGGCCCGCCGCCCCTGAATCCGGCGAGCGGCGAACGGCGAACGTCGAGACCCGGTCCCGCGGGGACGGACCCGCCCGCCGCGCTCTCCGCTCGCTCAGCGGCGGGCGTGCCGGCCTGGTCCGTGCGAAGGGGGCGACTGCGTGGCGCGGGTGGCCCGTTCCGACGGCGTGGAGTGGTCGGACGGCGTGGCATGCGCGGGCGGTGTGGCGCGCGTCGCGTGCGTGGGGTCCGCGGGCCGTACCGGCTCCCCGTCCGACGGGCGGTGGTCGGCGGCGACCAGCAGGGGAATCGGCAGCCGCTCCCGCAGCCGGGTCACCGCAGGGGTCGCCAGGCGGCGCAGCGCCAGGCTGGTGAGGTAGGCGACGGGCAGGGCGAGCAGCGCGGAGCCGATGACGTCGTGGGGGTAGTGGGCGCCGACGTAGACCCGGGTGAAGCCTTCGAGCACCGCGAAGAGCACGGCGATGGCGCTGAGCCGGCGGTCCAGCAGGAAGAGCGCGGCCACGGACGCGGCGGCCACCGTGGTGTGACCGCTGGGGAACGCGTAGTCGTTGGGCACGGGGCAGGTCTCGACGATGAAGGCGTGCGGGAGCGAGCGGCACGGCCGCTGCTCGGCCACGATCTTCTTGACCACCTCCGCGCAGGCGAAGGCCACGCCGACGCTGACCGGCACGGCCAGTGCCAGAGTCATCGCGGCGCCGTCCCGCCGCCGGGCCCGCCACCAGCCCACGACCATGAGGACCGCGAAGACCCCCAGTTGGACGTTGGTCCACCATTCGACGAAGCCGTTGAGCCACCGGGTGTCACGGGCCAGGTCCGTGATCGAGGTGAACAGCGAACCGTCGATGTGCGACCCGTCGAAGGCCAGCAGTGCGGAGCCTGCGGTCATCAGCACCGTCTTTCGGAACTGGCTCGGACCGTGTCCGTTCCTGGCCGGTCGTCACCGTGGAGGCAGAGTGTCTACAGAAATGTAGACGATGAACTCCTGACGGCCAATTCGTGAACGGTGACCGTCATTCGGGTGAACGATCAGCCTACACGCCGGCTCACGGCGGCGGCCGAGGGGCCTGCGTGCCCTCTGGCCAGGTGCACCGGCAGGCTTCGGTAGCCCTGGAGGAAGGTGGAGTAGACCGGGACCGGCGGGCCGGTGAGTTCCACCTCCTCCACCGTGGTGGCGAGCGCGGCGAGCAGGGCGTGCAGGCTCACCCGGCCGAGGAAGGCGCCGAGACAGAAGTGGGGGCCGCGGCCGAAGGCGATGTGCTGGTTGGGGGTACGGGACAGGTTCAGGGTGCGCGGCGAGTCGAAGACGTCCTCGTCGTTGTTGGCGGAGACGTTCCACAGCGTCACGATGTCCCGGGCCCTGATCCGCTGCCCGCCGATGACGGTGTCGACGGCCGCCGTCCTGGCGAAGTGCAGTGCCGGCGTCGCCCAACGCAGCAGCTCCTCCACGGCCGTGTCCAGCGGTATCCGCCCCTCGCGCAGGTCCCGCCACTGCCCGGGATGGAGCGCGAGAGCGTGCACCGCGCTGATCGCGGCCATGCGCGAGGACTCGTCGCCGCCCAGGATCAGGCTGTAGCAGTTGAGCGCGATGTCCTCCAGGGGCAGTCGGGCGCCCTCGACCTCGGCGGTCGCCAGCATGCTGACCACGTCGGAGGCCGGCCGGACCCGGCGCCGGGCCGCGAGGTCCATGAAGTAGAGCACGATCTCGTTGCGGGCGCTGAGCGCGTCGAGTTCGTCGGGCTCCGCGGTGGCCGAGGACAGGGTCCGCTTGTTCCACTCCAGCAGCTGTCCGCGGTCTTCCCAGGGGATCGCGAGGAGGTCGCAGATCGTCTGGATGGGGAGGTGATCGGCGACCTCGGTGGCGAAGTCGAACGTGCCCGGCCCGGCCACTTCGGCCACCAGCGCCGCCGTACGGCTCCGCACCCGCTCCGCGACGTCCGAGAGCATGCGGGGTGAGAAGGCCCGCAGCATCAGGTTGCGCAGCTGCCGGTGGCGCGGCCGGTCGGTGACCGCCAGCATCCGGCCCCCGGCGGAGTCGTCGCCGCGCAGCAGGACGTCGAGGACCGTGCCGCGCGCCGAACTGAGCGTCTTCGGGCTGTTGTAGCACCCCTGTACGTCGGCGTGGGAGGCCACCACCCAGAACCCCGGGCGCCCGTCCGCCCCCTCGTGCCAGTACACGGGGCTGGTACGGCGCACCTCGCGCCAGAACGAGTGCTGCGCGTCACCGGCGAACGTCGCCGGATCGGTGAGGTCGAAGGCCCGTGCCGTGGAGCCCGTGCTCATCGCGACCGCTCCTCGGACCGTCCGGGCGCGTTCACCGCGGACGCCGCCACCGGTGCCGGCGCGCTCCGCACCGCCTGTGCCAGCTCGGTGAGCGTCTGTGCCTGCAGCACCGATCGCATGGTGACGCCGAGTCCGAGCTCGCCACGGATGCGGATCGCCAGTTTGGCCGCGACCAGGGAGTTGCCGCCCAGCTCGAACAGGTTGTCACCGGGGCGCACCGCGGGCAGCGACAGCAGCTCGGCGACGAGCCGGCACAGGGCCTGCTCGGTGGACTCGTCCCCAGCGGACCCGTCCTCGGCCGACCCGTCCCCGGCGGACCCGCCCCCGGCGGACCCGCCCTCCCCCGCGGACGCGGTGGGCGGGTGGAGAACCGTCGCCCGGGGCCGGTCGTGCAGGGCCCGCCGGTCGACCTTGCCGTTCACGGTCAGGGGAACGGTGTCGAGGACCACCACGCTCGCCGGCACCATGGCGGCGGGCAGCGCCTGGGCGACGTGCCGGCGCAGGGCGGCCGGGTCCGGCGCGCAGCCGGGCCGCGGCTGGACGTACGCCACGAGCACGGCGTCCGCCAGGACACCGTCGACCACGGCCGCCGCCACCTCGACCTCCGGATGGTCGGCGAGCCGGGCCTCCACCTCCCCGAGTTCGATACGGACACCCCGCAGCTTGACCTGCCCGTCGGCCCGCCCGGCGAACAGCAACTCGCCGTCCGCGCGCAGTCCGCCGCGGTCGCCGGAACGGTACATCCGGCTCCCGGGCGGTCCGAACGGGTCGGGGAGGAACCGGGTGGCCGTCAGCCCGGGACGGTTGAGGTAGCCGCGCGCCAGGCCGGCCCCGGCGAGGTACAGCTCGCCCTCCTCGCCCTCAGGGACCGGCCGCAGCCGCTCGTCCAGCACGTACACCCGGCCGCCGGTCCAGGGGACGCCGATGGTGACGTCGTCCGTGGCCGCCAGCGGCCCCGAGATGGTGGCCCCGACGGTGACCTCGGTCGGACCGTATCCGTTGAACATCCGCCGGCCGGGCGCCCAGGCGCGTACGAGGGCCGGGGTGCAGGAGTCGCCGGTCGACATGATGGTTCCGCCCTTGAGGACGCTCGCGCTGTCGGTGAGGCTCAGCACGGCGGGCGGCAGCACGGCATGGGTGATGTCGTGGCGAATCATCAGGTCGGTCAACTGGCGGCCGGGCAGGACCGCGTCGGCGTCCGCGAGCACGAGCGTGGCGCCCGAGGTCAGGGCGAGCGAGAGGTCCCAGAAGGCGGCGTCGAAACTCACCGACGCCCATTGCAGCACCCGCTCCCCGGGCCGGGCGCCGAACCGGGCCCGCTGGGTGGCGACCAGGTCGGGAACGCCCTGGTGGGTCACCGCCACGCCCTTGGGAGTGCCGGTGGACCCGGAGGTGAAGATCACGTACAGCAGGTGGTCGGACGTCAGCGGCGACAGCCGCTCCTCCTGCCGGATGTCACCGGCGGACTCCCGCCCGCACGCCGCCCGGGTGTCGGGATCGTCCAGCACGAGTTCGGGCACGCCGGGTGCCGCGACCGCGGTCCCTCCGGCGCGCACCAGCAGGACGGGCGCGGCGTCGGCGGTCATGCCGGCGAGGCGCTGCGCGGGGTGGGCCGGGTCCAGGGGGAGGTAGCCGCCGCCCGCCTTGAGCACGGCGAGCAGCGTGGTCACGAGGTCCACGGACCGGGGCACCGCCACGGCGACCAGGGCGTCCGGGCCGACGCCCAGCGCGATCAGCCGTCGGGCCAGCCGGTTGGCGCGGTCGTTCAGTTCGCCGTAGGTGACAGTGGTGTCCCCGTGCACCACCGCGACCGCGTCCGGGGCGCGCCCCACCGCCGCCTCGAAGAGTTCCGGGAACAGGAGAACCGGGTGGTTCGCCGTGTCGGGTTCCATAGCGTTTCCTCTCCGTGTCCTCAGCTTTCCGCCAGGCGCGGGCGCACCTGGTCGGCGAACAGGGTCAGGGTGCGTTCCATGGACTTCAGCGACTGCTGGCCGAAGTCGATCTGCCACAGCAACACCTCCGGCCCGAGCGCCTCCTGGATGGCCCGAATCCTCTCCACGGCCCGGTCCGGGCTGCCGAAGACAGCCGTCGACTCCAGTTCGGCGTCGCCCACCGCGTTGCCGAACTTCTTCGTCACGGCGGCCTGGTAGCCCTCGTACGCGGGTGAGGTGCGGTTCTGCCAGGACGCCGCCGCCTCGCTGAACCGGGACCAGTGACGGCGAAGCAGGGTCCTGCCCTCTTCCCGGGCGTCCTCGTCGGACTCGGCGAGCAGCAGCGGGACGCTCACCGCGACCTTCGGGCGGCGTCCGTCTCCCGCGACGGCCGCGAACCGCTGCCGGTAGACGTCCATGAGTTCACGGGTCACCGCCAGGTCGTCGGTGCGCGGCGGCGAGGAGATGAGCAGGTTGAGGCCCATGTCGCCGATCCACTCGAAGCTGGAGCGGGTGACCAGCGCCGCGGCCCACACCGGCGGGTGCGGTCGCTGGGCGGGCGGCGGGTAGGAGGTGGCGTCCCGGTACGAGAAGTACGGGGTGTCCTCGCTGACCGACGGCTCGGTCCACAGCCGCAGGACCGCCCGGACCGTGTGCCGGAAGCGTTCCTGGCTGCTGTCCAGGTCCACGCCGAACGCCTCGAACTCGTACGGCAGGAAGGCGCGGGCGAAGCCGACGTCGAGCCGGCCGCCGCTGATGGCGTCCGCCTGGGCGGTCTGCGCGGCCAGTTGGACCGGGTGGTGGAAGGACGCCTGGATGCCTCCGGTCATCAGCCGGACCCGCCGGGTGACCGTGGAGACGGCGGTGAGGAAGGCGAGCGGGCTGGGGCAGTAGCCGCCGTACGGGCGGAGGTAGTGCTCCGTCATCTTCACGTACTCGTAGCCGAGGCGGTCGGCCTGCCGGCAGATCTCCAGCAGGTTCGCGTAGTACTCCTGGCCCGAGCGCTCCTGCGGGCCGGTGTCGGGCAGCAGTGAGAGGCCGAACTCCATTGCCTGTCCTCCTGGTTCGGATCGGTGTCAGTGGCGGGCGGGGTTGACCGGGCAGGGCTCCGGGTCGAGGGACCAGAAGCGGCGCAGCCCGTAGAGCAGCGGTCCGGGCTGCCGGGCGGGCGGCGGGCTCACCTCGAACACTTCGCCGAACACCACGGTGTGGTCGCCCACGGTGACGGTGCGCGCGACGCGGCAGTCGGCGATGGCATGCGCGTCGTCCACCAGGTGCGGCCCCGCGAAGCCGGGTCGGTGTGTCCACCGCACCCGGTCGAAGCGGTCGGCGGCGCCGGAAGCGAACACCTGTGCCGCCGAACGGGCCCCGTCGTGCAGGAGGTTGACCGCGAAGGACGAGGTGTCCAGCAGGGCCCCGAGCGTGGGGCTGGCCTGCCGCACGCAGACCAGCAAGGTGGCGGGCTCGACGGCGACGCTGGACAGCGACGAGCAGGTCAGGCCACGCGGCGGCTCGCCGGGACGCATCGCCGTCACCACCGCCACGCCGGAGGGGAACGTCGCCATCAGGGAACGGAACCGGTCCGGCCCGACGGCCGGCGGGCGCGTGTCGGCCGTCGTCGCGGCGAAGGCGGGCGAGGCGGGCGAGGCGGGCGAGGGGGTGGGCGAGAGGGGCGAGGCGGGCGAGAGGGGCGAGCGGCGTCCCACGGGCTCAGCCTCCGGTCCCGGCCGACCGGGCCGCCAGGTGCGAGAAGTACTCGTACTGGCTGGGCAGCCGGCCGACGAGGGTGCGCACCTGGTCGCGTACGAGCCGCAACTCCTTCTGGGCGGCGGTGTCGTCAAGTACGTCCAGGACGGGCAGCGGCCGGGTGGGCAGACCGCCGAGACCGAGGAGCATCGCCACGTACGAATAGGGCTCGAAGCCGTGGAAGTGCGGGTACACGGACTCCTGGTCGGGCAGCCGGTGCCGCCACAGCTCCACGCGTTCGGCGAGCCCGTCGGGCATCGGACGGTGTTTGGTGTCCCGCCAGTAGTCGTTGTCCTGCCGCGCCGCCGCGTAGTAGTGCAGGAACAGGAACTCGCGTACGCCGTCCATGACATGGGCGACCTGCCGGTTGTAGGCGGCGCGCAGCCCCTCGTCGTCCGCGCCGGACGGGAAGTGCCGCACGAGTTGTTCCGCGGCGTTCTGGATGAAGAAGATCCCGGTGGACTCCAAGGGCTCCACGAAGCCGCTCGACAGCCCGATGGCGACGCAGTTCTCGTGCCACGAGCGCTCACTGCGGCCGATACGCATCCGGATGTGGTTGGCCTCCAGGGCGTCCGCGTCGGGGCCGACGAAGGAGCGTAGGGTCCGCTCCGCCTCCTCGGGGCTGCAGTAGTCGCTCGCGTACACGTAGCCGGTGCCGAGCCGGCCGAAGAGCGGGATGGTCCAGATCCAGCCCGCGTCCTGCGCGGTGGCCGTGGTGCACGGCCTGATACCGCGGGCCTTCATGTCGACGGGGACCCGCAGGGCCACCGCGCTGTCGTTGGGCAGGCTGTCCTGGTACGAACGGAAGGGCACGCCGAGCGCCTTGTTGATCAGCAGGCCCCGGAAGCCGGTGCAGTCCACGAACAGGTCCCCGGCCAGCGGGCCGTGCTCCTTCGTCAGGACGTGCCGGATACGACCGCGCTCGTCCAGGGCGACATCGGTCACGTCGTCGCGCACGTGCCGCACCCCCCGGTCCACCCCGTAGCGGGCCAGGAACCCCGCGAGGAGCGTGGCGTCGAAGTGGTAGGCGTAGGGGAACTGGGTGGTGTGGCCCTCGGGCGTGGCACGGAACATGCTGTCCTCGCGGTCCTCCACGAAGTCCTGTTCCATCAGCGCGTCGTCGAGGTAGCGGGGTGAGCTCTGCGCGTCGCACAGCGCCGCCAGCACCGAGGTGTCCTGGTCGAAGCGCCCGCCGCCGCTCCGGTGCAGCCACCAGTCGGCGAGCGAGTACCCTTCCACGATCCGGGGCCGTTCGAACGGGTGGTAGAAGTGGTGCCCTCGGGCCCGCCAGTTCTCGAAGCGGATCGCGAGTTTGTACGTGGCATGGCACTCGGGCATCCACTCGTGCTCCGCGAGCCCCAGGCTTTCGAAGAAGCGCCGGACCGTACTGAAGGTCGCCTCGCCGACACCGATGGTCGACACGTTCGCCGACTCCACCAGCGTCACCGCGACGCGGTCCTCGAACTGCGCCTTCAGGTAGGTGGCAGTCATCCAGCCGGCGGTGCCTCCGCCGACGATCACCACGCTTTGCGTCATGTTCCCTCGTCTCGGGTCGGTGTTGGGGGCCGGTCACCAGGTGACCGGGATCTCCGGCGAGGCCAGGACGACGGACGCGTCCACGACCTCGATGTCGCCGGCCGGGACGGCGAGCCCGAGCCCGGGAAACCGCCGTAGCAACGCCGGGTAGGCGACTTGCAGTTCGAGGCGGGCGAGGCTGGCACCGATGCACTGGTGGATGCCGAAGCCGAGCGCCAGATGGTGGTTGGGGGTACGGGCGAGGTCGATGGTCTGCGGGTCGGGGAACTGGTCGGGATCGCGGTTGGCCAACTCGGCCGCCCCGATGACCCCCTCGCCCGCGCGGATGCGGACACCGCCCAGTTCCATGTCCACCTTCGCCACCCGGCGCCGGCCCGTGTGGGTCACCGTCAGCACCCGCAGCAACTCCTCGACCGCGGTGGCCACCTGGGACTCGTCGCCGTCGCGCAGGAGCGCGGCCCGCGCCGGGTCGGCCAGCAGGACCATCGTGCCGAGGCCGATCATGTGGGCCGTCGTGGCGTGGCCGGCGACCAGCAGCAGCGCGGCCGTCCACGCCGCCTGCTGCCGGGACAGCTCGCCCGTCCGTACCCGGTCCCGGGCCAGCCTGCCCAGCAGGTCGTCCGTCGGCTCGTGTTCGCGGGCGCGGATCAGCTCCACGAAGTACGCCTCGACCTCGTTGCTGCTGCGGGTGACCGTGTCGGCGTCCGAGTGGATGTCCAGCCGGATGCGCAGGTGCTTGTCGATGAACTCGTGGTCCTGGTAGGGCACACCGAGGATGCGGCAGATCATCATGGACGGCAGCGGGATCGCGAGGGCCTCCATCAGATCGACGGGGCCGGTGCGGGCGGCCATCTCGTCGAGCAGGTGCGCGACCGTCTCCTCGACGACCGGACGCAGGGCGGCGATCCGCCGTACCCCGAACTCGGCGATCAGCATGCGCCGGTGCCGGGCGTGCTCCGGGTCGTCCATGCCCACGAAGGTGGGCGCGATACGGTCGCGCAGCACCTGGCCGAGCGAGCTGGCCGGGAAGCCGGGCAGGTCCCGGTGGACGCTGAACCGGGTGTCGGAGAGCACGGTGCGGACGTCCTGGTAGCGGGTGACCAACCAGGGACTCCTGCCGCTCCACAAGGACACCGGGAACACGGGTTCCTCGCGGCTGCGGCGCAGGAGTTCCTCCGGAGGGGCGAAGGGACAGCCCGCGGGGCGGGGCATCGGATAGCGCGGTGGCGTCCCGGCAGGATCGGTGGACATGGGGTCTCCTGTTCGGCGTGCGGCGGGTGGGAGCCCGGCGGGGGCCGGGGCTGGGGGCCGCGGCGGGGCAGCGGGCACTCGGCGCCGGAGCGCGTCATGCCGAGGTGGGCGGGGTGGGGCGGCGGGGATAGCGCTCGCGCAGGGCCGGGCCGGCCGCCGGGCCGGCCGCGAACATGAACTCGGCGGTGTCCAGCGGCCGGCCGGTGCTCCGGTCGACCACGACGGGGTCCGCCTCGACGCCGGTGCGGGCGTCCACCAGGATCAGGCCGCGCCGCTCGGGCGGCAGCCGGTGGTTGCCCCAGGCCGTCATGACGAGGACCAGGGGGCGCAGCGAGCGTCCGAGTTCGGTGGGGCGGTAGGCGGTTCGGCCGGCGGCGCCTGCGTCCGGATCGGGATCGGGCTCGAAATCGGGCTCGGGATCGGGCTCGAAATCGGGCTCGGGATCGGGCTCGGGATCGATGCCGGTGTCGGCGTCATGGCCCGAGGCGCCGTCTCCGCCGCCGTTCGTCCCGTCGGCCGGCGCCGTCGTCAGCAGCCCGGCGGTGACCAGTGCGGACAGCCGGTCGGCCAGCAGGTCGGCGGGTGTCCCCAGGTTGCGCCGGATCTCCTCGAACCGGGTGAAGCCGTCGTACGTCTCGTGGAGGATCTCCAACGTCCACCACGGTCCGATCTGTTCGGCGGTCCTGGCCAGCGGGCAGTCGGGGATACGTGTGGGCACGGCCGCGGCCTCCGCCCTCATCCGCACAGCCGGACGGGACGCAGATCCGTCCAGTGCGTCTCGATGTAGTCCAGGCACCGGGCGCGGGCGTCCGGGCCGGACACGCAGCGCCAGCCCGCGGGAACCGCGGCGAACTCCGGCCACAGCGCGTGCTGTCCGTCCTCGTTGGCCACGACGCGGAAGCGCGCCTGCTCGTCGTCGAACGGGTTGCCGCTCATGCCGTCGTCCGGTCCGCGAGCCCGTTGGGTGCGGTGCCTTCGGTGTGGAGCTGTCCGCGCAGCCGCCGCAGTTCGGTGAAGGGCAGGGTGACACGTGCCATCAGGTAGTCGGCACCGCTGGTGCCGCCGGTTCCCGGCCCCACGCCGATCATCTTCGACATGAGCGTCAGATGGCCGAGCTTCCAGTGCCAGTAGCGGTTGCCGATGTCCAGCAGCGCTTCGATGATCCGGTGGTACGCCCCGGCCTCCGGGCCGCGACGGCACACTTCCCCGACCGAGGTGCCGCTGAGCGCCACGGCCGCGGTGAGGGCCTCGTAGAGCCGTCCCGACCGCCGGTCGTCGCCGAGGAACTCGTCGAGGTGGCGGAACTGCTCCGACTCCGCCCCGCTCGCGCTGCCCACGTAGGGGCGGAACTCCGCGAAGTGACGGATCGGCAGCTTCTCCAGCGCCGCGACCTGTTCCACCAGGATGCGCAGCAGCTCCGCGGCGCGTTCGAGGAACTCCACGCTCGACTCGGCGTCGGCGAGGCCGAGTTCGGGCTGCAGGTAGTCCGACGCGGCCTCGACGTCGGCGATGATCTGCTTCAGCCACAGCTCGCAGGACTGGTGGGCGACGACGAAGAACTGCTCGGAGAGGATCACCGCCCGCCTGCCGCTGTCGGTGGTGCGGGGCACCTGCAAGGACAACAGGGTGTCGAGGTTCAGGTAGTCGGCGTACGTCAGTTCAGCCATGTGCCCGCTCCACTTCGCAGGTTCGGGCGAAGTGGATGATCTTCTCCACTCCGAGGGGCAGCAGGTCGGGGTCGCCGCAGAAGGCGATGCGCACCAGGGACCGGGCCCACCGGGGGACGTCGAGCGACAGCACCTGGCCCGCCACGGACAGCCTCGGCCGCAGCGCGAACCCGGCCGCCGGCACCACCGCGACGGAGTGGGTCTCCAGCAGCCGGTCGGCGAAGGTCCGCGCGTCCAGCCCGGTCGAGGAGACGTCCAGCACGGCGTACCAGCCGCCGGCCGGCAGTTCCGCGAGCAGGCCGGCCGCACACAGCGGCGGCAGCAGCACGTTGCGGTTGTGCGCGACCAGCTTGGCGTTGGCGGCGACGGAGTCCCGGGCGCCGAGAGCGGCGAGGCCCGCGTACTGGATCGGCGTCGAGGGCGAGATGATGCCCGCCTCCTGGACGACGCTCATGGCGTGCGCCGTCCGGTCGTTCGCGCAGGCCACGTAGCCCAGGCGGTATCCGGTCATGGCCGCGCTCTTGGAGAAGCTGTAGACGCTGTGCACGATCCGCTGGTGCTGGGGCAGGTCGCGTTCCAGCGACGCCATCGAGAAGTGCTCGCCCTCGTACACGTAGTGCTCGTACGCCTCGTCGCTGACGACCTGCCAGCCGCGCTCGCGGGCCCCCTCCAGCAGGACCCGCTGGGCTCGCGCGTCGAGCACGACGCCGGTCGGGTTGGCCGGCGAGTTGATCAGCAGCAGCCGGGTGCGGGGGCCGGCCGCCGCCAGGATCGCCTCCGGGTCGGGGCGGAAACCCGGGCCGAGCGGGTAGAACACCGGCCGGAGCCCGGCGAGGAGGCTCTGCTGCAGGTGCACCGGCCAGTGCAGTTCCGGCAGCAGGATCTCCGCACCGGGCTCGGCCAGCGCCCGCAGCAGCGCGGTCAGGCCCTGCGCGGAGCCCGGCGTGACGAAGATCCGGGAGACCGGCGCGTCCAGTCCGTTCTCGGCGGCCAGCTTGCCCGCCAGGGCCTCGCGCAGGGCGAGAATGCCCTCCACGCCGGTGTACTTGGTGTCACCGCGCCGCAGCGCGTCGTGCAGCGCGTCGGCCGCTTCCTGCGGCGGGTCGAAGTAGGGGTCGCCGACGTGGAGTTTCAGTACGGGTGTCGTCGTCTGCCGCTCCTTCGCCTCCGCCGCACGGAAGATCTCGTGCAGGGCGGACGACGGTACGGTGGCGGCCGGTGGGGTCTGGTCGGTCACATCGGCTGCGCTGCTGGGATTCATGCCACCTCCGGGTGCTGTCGCTGTTCTTCGCCGGTCATGCGGTCCGGCCGCCGTCCACGGGGATCAGCGCGCCGGTCATCCAGCCGGCCATCTCGGGGTCCACCAGGGCGCACACCCACCGGCCGATCTCCTCGCCGCGGCCGAAACGCCGCAGCGGGGTCGCCTCGGTGAGTTTCCGCGCCAGTTCGTTCCTTTCGGAATCCGACAGTCCGGTCTCGTGCCACATCGGTGTGTCGACCGGGCCGGGCAGAATGGCGTTGACCCTTATCTCCGGGGCGAGTTCTCTGGCCAGGGAACGGGTCAGGCTGTTGAGTGCCGCTTTGCTCGCGCCGTAGCAGGAGCGCTCCGGCATCGACAGGACGCCGCCCACGGAGGATATGTTCACCACCGTGCCGGAATTCCTGCGCAATTGGGGAATCGCGCACCTGATCAGCTCGGCGGGTGCCCACACATTGACCCGGAGCATGGCCATGAAATCCTCGTCCGCCGCGTCCTGAAGGGCTCCGAAGCGGGCCAGCCCCGCGTTGTTCACCACCGCGTCCAGCCGTCCGAAGCGCGCTACGGCCGCGGCCACGATCCGCTCCGCGGCCCCCTTCTCGGCCACGTCGGCGGTCACCGGATGGACCGCCTCGCCGCTCCGCGCGGCCAGTTCGGCCAGCGGTGCCGCGCGCCGTCCGACGGCGGTCACCCCGGCCCCCGCGGACGTCAGGCACTCGGCGACCGACCGGCCGATGCCGCTGCCGGCTCCGGTCACCAGCACGGACATTCCCTCCAGCGGCCGGTGCGCGAGGCGCGCCTTGGGTTCAGACACGATGCCGCTCCCGCCGGTCGGCGCCCACGACATCCTCGACCAGGCCCCGCGGGTCGATCCGCGGGTGGAAGTGGCCGCCGGGACGGGCGCGCAGGGTGAACTCCCCGGTCGTGCAGGCCGACCACGACCGGACCTGCGCCTCGCCGGCCAGGGGGTCGTCGGGGCTGTAGTAGCAGCGGACGGGACACGGCAGCGGCGCGGTGCCGGCCCGCGGCGCGTACGTCTCGTTCGCCGTCACGTCCGCCCGCAGCGCGGGCAGCACGAGGTCGCGGAACTCCTCGTCGTCCGCGAGCTCCGGATCGATGGTGCCGAACGCCTTCACCGCGGACCACAGTTCGGCGTCCGTCAGCCGGTGCGTGGTCCCGCCGCCCGCGTCCTCGGGCCCGGGCGAACCGGAGACGCACAGCCGCGTGGGCGGCGATCCGGCGTCCCGCAGGGCCACCGCCGTCTCGTAGGCGACGAGTGCGCCGAGGCTGTGCCCGTACAGGATCAGGGGCGAGGCGGGCAGTCCGAGCAGCTCGGTCGCCACTAGCGAAGCGGTCTCACGGATGCCGACGACGGGCTCGGCGAACCGGTCGGCCCGCCCCGGGTACCGCACGGCCATGAGCTCGGTCCCCGGCGGCGTCAGAGCGGCCCATTCGCGAAAGCCGCCGGCGAATCCGCCCGAATGAGGAAAGCAGACCAACCGGAATTTCGAATTCCGGATGCTGCTGAATTTATGCAGGAACTCCTTAGGCACCGTCGACCCCCCGTGGTCAATAAGTTGCCTTCTCGCTGTAGAGCACCCTGGCAGGCAGGGCAAGGTCCTTCGCGGCATCTTTCATCGATCTTTCGGAACTGGATAGAGATGAAAGAACCGTGCAAGAAATCTTGTTCCGGAGAACCCCGGCGATGGTGTGGTGGGACGCGACGTTCTGTGATCCCGAACATGTACAGCGCGCCGAAAGGGGCAGCCATGGACACGCTCGTGCACGCCGGAGCAGCGCTCGCTGTCGTCCTCCTGCTCGCCTTCCTCGGCAGACACACGGCCAGACTCCTGCGGCAGCCCGAGGTGATCGGAGAGATCACGCTCGGGCTGGCCGCCGCACCGGTGCTCATCGCGATCGGCGGGCACGGCCTGCTGGACTCCGCCCTGCCGACCGGCGTGGTGGCGGACCTCCGTCAGGTCGGGCACATCGGCCTGGTGCTGTTCCTGGCGGGCGTCGGGCACGAGTTGCGGCGCGGTGCCCGGGCGGGCCGTGGCCGGGCCGTGGCCGTGATCGCGGCCGGTGCGACCCTGATCCCGCTGCTGGCCGGATCGGTGGTGGCCTTCTGGGTCCTCGCCCACGGCGGGCCGGCGCTGCGCGGCACCGCCCCCGCCCCCGCGCTCGCCCTGCTGCTCGCCGTCTCCCTGACGGTCACCGCGCTTCCGGTTCTCGCCCGCATCCTGGCCGAGCGCGGCCTGACCGACACCTCGGCGGGGCGGCTGGCCCTGGGCGCCGCTCTCGTCGTCGACGTGGTGACCTGGGTCCTTCTGGCGCTGGCGCTCGGCATGGCGGCCGGCGGCTCCGGCCGCTTCCCGCGACTGCTCGCCGTGGCGGCCGGCGGCGTGGCGGGGCTGTTCCTGCTCCGGTTCCTGGTCGGCCTGCGACCGGTCGCGGTGCTGCGGGACCGGTGGCCGTGGGCGTGCGCGGTCCTGGTCGCATGCGCCGCGCTGGGCTGCTCGTACGCGCTCCAACGGGCGGGCCTGACCGAGTTCTTCGGCGCGATGCTGCTCGGGCTCGCGCTGCCGGCCGAGGGCTGGGAGCGGATCGTGGCCCTCGTGTCGGCGGCCGGGCGCGCGCTGGCGCCGGTGTTCTTCGTCGTCACCGGCCTGACGGTCTTCGCCCGGCAGGTCGAGGAGGTGCCGTGGTTCGCGGTCCTGCTGGTGACGGGCCTGGGCATCGGCGGCAAGGTGCTCGGCGGATACGCGGGGGCCCGGCTGGCCAAGGAGCCGCCGCTGGAGTCCCTGCGCATCGGAGTGCTGCTCAACACCCGCGGGCTCACCGAACTCGTCGTGCTCCAGGCCGGTTTCAACGCCGGGCTGCTGACGCCCGCGATGTTCCTCGGCTACGTCGTCATGGCCCTGGTGACGACCGCCGCCACCGGTCCCGCCTGCGCCGCGATCGACCGGGCGTCGAGCCGCGCCCCCCTGGTGACGCCGCTGCCGGAGGCCGGCTGACGGAGCGTCATCGTTCGGCGGCGGCCGCCCTCGTGCGGGGCGGCGCGGGCGTCCTTCCCGCGGTCCTCATTCGTGGGGGACGTCCAGCGCTCGGAGCACCAGCCGGTGGAGCGTCTCCCGTTCGTCGGCGTCCAGCCGCGCCAGAGCCGCGTCGGTCGCCTCGTCGACGAGGTGGGCGCCGCGTTCGAGCGTCCGCACCCCGCCCGGTGTGATGGACAGCGCGTAGCGCCGCCGGTCGGTGGGGTCGGGCCTGCGCTGGACGGTGCCCTCGCCCTCCATCACGTCGAGCAGCCTGACCAGGTCGCTGCGATCCATCTGCAGCAGGTCGGCCAGCTCGCGCTGCGACATGTCGCTGTACTCCGTCAGGCACAGCAGCACGAAGTGGGCCTGCGCGGACAGCCCGTCCTGGGCGAAGGCGCTCTTCATCCCGCCCCGCATCTTCCGGCCCAGGTGGGACAGGGCGAATCCCGGCAGCTGCATCAGTACCGGCGGCCGTGGCCGGGTCGACCGAGAGTTCGACGTCATCACCGCACCCTAGACCATCCATGGGAAAACCCATGGAACAGTCAGTGCTTTGGTGGGAATATCAATAGTAGGATTCCCCACATATCTTGTGCCACTGTCCCGACGCCCGGCGAGCGGAGCCGACCTTGACCAGTACGACCCAGTCCTCTCCACGCCCACCGGACACGCTGCCGAAGGTCCCCGCGGAGGTGTGGCGCGTCGCGGCGGTGGTGATCACCGGCTCGTTCATGTCCACCCTCGGCTCGTCCCTGGTCAACGTCGGCCTCAAGACGATCGCCGGGGTGCTGCACGCCCCGCTGAGCAACGCCCAGTGGGTGGCCACCGGTTACCTCATCGCGTTCGCGGCCGCGTTACCGGTCACCGCGTGGCTCAGCCGTCGGATGGGCGCCGGCCGGCTCTGGCTGTGCGCGCTGGCGGGGTTCACCGTGGCCTCCGCCGCCTGTTCCCTGGCGCCGAACCTCGGCGCACTGATCGCCCTGCGCGCCGTCCAGGGGTTGTGCGGTGCCCTGCTCGTGCCGACCGGCCAGACCGTGATCGGCGAGATCGCGGGTCCCGAGCGGATGGGGCGGGTGCTGAACGCCACGAAGATCGTCGTGGTGCTCGGTCCCGTCATCGGTCCCACGATCGGCGGGCTGCTCATCCGGTCGCTGTCCTGGCACTGGCTGTTCCTGGTCAATGTCCCGGTCGGCGTGGTCGCCCTCGCCCTCGGCTCCCGGCTCGTCCCCAGGGGCGTCCCCACCAAGGGGCGCCCCTTCGACTTCGGCGGCTTCCTTTTGATCGCGGCGGGACTGCCGCTGGTGCTCTACGGCATCACGATCGCCGAGCGCCAGGGGCTGACCGACACCCGGGTGCTCGCCACCCTGCTGTCCGGGATCGTCGCGATGGCGCTGTTCGCCTGGCGCAGCCTCACCGTCGACACACCCGTGCTCGACCTGCGGCTGTTCCGCAACCGCGTCTACACGGCCGCGACCACCTCGGTGTTCTTCACCGGCGCCGCCCTGCTCGGCACGATGATCCTGCTGCCGCTGTACTACCAGCTCATCCGCCACGAGGGCGTGGTCACCTCGGGGCTGCTCATGCTCGGCATCGGCTGCGGGTCCGCGCTGTCCATGCCGTTCGGCGGCCCGATCACCGACCGAGTCGGCGGCGGCATCGTCTCCGCGGCCGGCCTGACGCTGAGCCTGGCCGGCGTGCTGCCGATGGCGTTCCTCGACGCGCGCACGGGATACCTGATCCTGCTGCCGCTGCAGGCCGCCGTGGGCTTCGGCCTCGGGCTGTCCGCCATGCCGTCCCTGTCGGTCGCGTACGCCACCGTGCCACGTGAACGACTCCCCGACGCCACCTCGGAGGCCAACATCATCCAGCGGGTGGGAGGGGCGGTCGGCACCGCCGTGCTCGTGATGGTCCTGGAGACGAACGGCACGGCCACCGACAGCTCGTTCCATCGGGCGTGCTTCTGGCTGGCGGGGGCGGTCTTCATCGCCCTGTGCCAGTCGCTGTGGCTGACGAAGGTGGAGAGCTCACGACGCAAGCAGGAATTGACACGCCGAAGTACACCGAAGGGATAACAGCATCGGCGCGCCACTTCCGCCCACCGACAAGTTTCTCGGGTTGGAGGAAAAATGTCACCGCGCTCGACGTTTCCTGATGTGCTGCTCATCAGATGGCCCGCCCAGTCGGAACTGCGTGAAGAGTGCCAACGGGGTGGTATCCCGCATCTCCTGGTCGTCGAAGGCGGTGCACCACCGCCCTTATGTGTCCATCCGTACGAGGACTGGGTGCGTCCCCCGATATCCCAGGACGACCTGGACATCCGCATTGCCACCCTGCGGACGCGGGTGCGCACCCGCCGTCCCTCGCTGAACTCGGCCGACGTGCTGGGGTTCGGCAGCCGCTCGGTCGGCCTGACCGCCACGCAGAGCTGGCTGATGGGCCTGTTCATCGAACGTTTTCGAGAAGTGGTGCAGCGCGACGAACTGTTGCTGCGGCTGCGTGAGCGGTCAGCCGACCTGCCGACACGAAACGCGTTCGACCTGCACATCATGCGCCTGCGGCAGCGGCTGTCCATCGTCGGCCTCACCCTGGACACGGCATGGGGGCACGGATACGTCTTGCAGCCGGTGACGGACCCTTCCCAGACCAATGGGCCCTGTTCCCGATGCGGACGCCGGGCCGCCTCCCTGACCGCCGCGGGTTCCACCGAAGGTTCCCCGGAACCGTCCGCCGGAGCGGCGCTCGAAGAAACACCGCGCAGAGGCATACTCGCCCGCCGCGCCTCCCCAGGGGGCCGAGCGGCTCGATGAGGCCCGCGCGAGTGTCCGGCAAGCGGGTGCCGACCGGACCGGGCCTTGACCCCGGATCTTGGATCGCCGGCTCTTTCGGCCCGGGAGGGTCCCGGGCTCGAACGTTGCGTGGAAGGACCCGGCGAGCGCGTTGTCCGCCGGGCTGCTGACCATGCTCGTGGACCGCGTCCAAGATCAGGGGCAAGGCCCGAGGTGGGTCCGAAAGGACGCAGACGTGAGTCGGGTGAGCTTGTGACGAGAGACGATGACGACATGCCGCAGTAAACCGGGCGTTTACTGCGGCAGGCGCAGACGGGCCGCTTCAAATCCGCTGGAGCGTCAGGACATGTGACGCCAAACTGCGCGCTCTGCGTGGTTCCTGCTTGACCGCGCATCGCTGCTGTTCAGGCACTACCGCGTCCACTCGTACGCGTGATCAGACACGAATTCGGCAAAGGCGCGCGGCGGACGGCCCGTCAGTTCAAGCACCGCAGTGCTGACCTGGTCTTCGCGTCCCTCCTTGATTCCGTGCTCGACGGCGGCAAGGGCGGCAGCGAACTCCGTCGGCATCCCGGAGGCGCGGTAGGCGGCAGCCTGTTCCTTCTCCGCGATACGCTCCACCCGAACCTGTCTGCCGGTCTGCGCGGTGATGATCTGCGCGGCCTGTGGATAGCTCATCCCGTGCGGCCCGGTGATCAGGTAGTCGCTTCGAGCGTCCACCTCCAGGTCGGCCAACAGCGCGGCAGCGCTGGCCGCGACGTCCCGCGCGTCGACCCACCCCAGCTCGCCGTCACCGGCTGCGGTGCGGATCTCACCGAGTCGATGGATGTGCTCGGCCAGTGGGTGCGGGCGCAGGAAGTTCTGCATGAAACCAGACGCGCGGAGTACGACACCTCCGGGTTGAGCCTGAACCTGAGCGGCCATCTCCACAGCGCTGGGCGCGTTCGGCAGCACAATGGCGGAGCCGAGCATGACGAGGCGCCGGATACCGGCCCGTTGCGCTTGGCGCAGGAAGGGCTCGACCAGAGGCAGCGGGTCCACACTCTCCACCGGTGCAAGCAGGAAGACCCGGTCCGTCCCGTCGAGCGCAGGTCCAAATGTGGTCGGGTCATTCCAGTCGAAGCGGATCGCATCAGGATCGGCTGCGGCCGGGTTCCGGCTGGCGACCCGAGCCCGCACGCCAGCATTGCGGAGCACTTGCACCAGCGTCTTGCCGGTCTTGCCGGTCCCTCCGGTCACGAGCACTCCGGCCATCAGGCGTCCTTCCTTTCAAGCGAGTCGATCAGCCCGGCGAGCCCCCCGGCCGCGGCGGCCCCCGACAGCGGGCTCCAGTAATCCCGATACAGAGCGATCAGCCCGTCGCGGACCGTGAGAACCACGATGTAGTCCAGGCGGTAGGGCTGGGAGGTGGCCACGGTGCGGCCGGTGGCCGTCCACTCCACCACGACGGTGTCCGTTTGATCCGTGGGCCGCACGGTGAGCGCGGCCACCTCCTTCATGTCCATCAGCTCCGGATAGTGAGCGAGGTAGGCGCGTACCTCCTCACGTCCGCGGAGAACGCGAGCGGAACTCCCGGCTGCGAAAGGGAACTCCGCGATTCCGTCAGGCGCCCACAGATCAGCCACGGCACTCATGTCCTTGGCCAGCATCAGGTCGATCATGCGGCGAAAAACTTCCTCAGGCGTGCTGGACACTATTTCTCCTCGTAGTCAACAAACCAACCAGAGCACCATGCACGGAAGTTCTGTGGGCGCGGAACGGACAGCCAAGCCCCGGACCACCAGTGCGAGGCTTGGAACTCGTCACACGATGATGCGGACGGGTTGTTGAGGCGTCGCCAGATCCGGCGCTGGCCCAGTTGTCGCCGGTTGGGGATGCTGTCGTCGCCCTTGTCCCCGAGCAGGGCGTCCGGGTGTTCGCGGGGGGTGCCCGACTCGGCCGACGACGGGGTGGTGTTTGCTGCCGGTCTCGCGGCGGTCGACCGGCGAGGGGCCCGTCGCTCGCCCGCGACTCGGCTGCTCCTACCAGGCGATCGCCGGCGCGACCTGCTCGGCCACCACGATCCGCAGCCGTCGCGACGAATACGTACGGTTCGGCATCTTCGCCCGGCTCAAACGGATCGCGCTGGGTTCCTACGACCGGATCGTCGGCCTCGTCCTCGATCAGACCGCACCTGGACGCCGGCCATCGACGCCTTCTTCGACCTCGCCGACCCGATCATCACAGTTCATCCGCCACGTTCGCCAGAAAGTTCCGATTCACGTCGATCAGGTGATCAAGTGCTGCTCTGGCGGCGGCCAGGCTGTCGATTGTGGTCGAAAGGCGATTTCGCTCCTGATTCATTGCGGTCAAAGCTTCCCGGGCTCTGTCCCTGTTGGGCTCCGTCATGCAGGGGACCATTCGAGCGATGGTTCTGCTGGACATTCCGGCGGCCAGGAAGCCCTGAATCAGCGCCACCCGCTGGACGTGATCATCGTCGTAGTACCGCTGGCCGCTGGGGGACCTTGCGCTGACCAGCAAGCCCTGCTGCTCGTAGTAGCGCAGTGATCGACGGCTTGCTCCTGTCCGGGCGGACAGTTCACCGATCCGCATCTCAACCCCTCGTGTGCACTGGGTCACGGCGACTTGCCCTTGACATCGATGTGAGCGTTTAGGTTAACCCCGTGGCTCGCGATCCGCCGCCAGGGCACCTGGTTGCCGACCTCTCGCGTCCGCGAGCACGAAAAGGAGAAGTCTGTGATCAAGTTCGCTTTCATGATCAACCGTGTCGATGGAATGACCTTCGAGGAATTTGTTGAGCATCATCGAAATCGCCACGCCCCGTTGTTCACCTCCATTCCGGAAGCGCGAGAGTACGTGAAGAAGTACACCGTCTCCCACCCGGTGCCGGCCGAAGGGTATCCGAGCCCCGCCTACGACGGCCTCACTGAAATCTGGTTTGAAAGCTGGGCGGATCACGACGCCTTCTTCGCGTCCAAGAATTACAAGGAGTTGGTGAATCCGGACGAGAGCAAGTTCATCGATATGAATTCAGTGGCAGTAATGGTCACCGAGGAAAGGGTTGTGGTCTAACCCGTTGGCGCTTTATGTCGCGGGCGATGCGGCGGGGCATCAACCTGGGGCGGCTGTCCCTGGGTGTCGCGACCACGCATCCGCCGATCGTTCCCGCCCCCGACGGTAGCCCTGGTGGCGTCGTGGGCCGTCTCCGTATACCTGGGGCTCTGACAGCCCGGTCATGGCAGCGCAGGCACAGGTCTCTCCGATGATCACAGAGCGTCGCCACTCCATGATCGCCGGGACCTGTGCCTGTCTTGCGGCTGGGTGCCACCAGCACTCCTATCCGCGCCCTCCTGGCTGTCCCTCCCGTGACAGGATGGAAGTGTGAGCAGCCAGGAACTCGCAGACTTTCTCCGCCGCCGCCGCGAGGACCTGCGACCAGAAGACGCGCCGGCCGAAGCGACGCTTTCATCAAGCCGGCGTGCCCGTCGCACCCCCGGACTGCGCCGCGAAGAGGTAGCCGCGCTGGCGCAGGTGTCGGTGAGTTACTACGAACGGCTGGAGCAGGCACGGGCACCCCGGCCCTCACCGCAGGTGCTGTCTGCGCTGGCGACGGCTCTCCGGCTCACTGAAGCAGAGCGTGACCATCTGGCCCGCCTGGCCGGGCAAGTGCTGCCGGCAGCGAACGACGGCGCTCCAGAGCGCGTACCCGAGGACGCCCAGCAGCTACTCGGCAGACTTGACCGCATCCCTGCCTACATCGTCAACGACCGGCAGGACATCGTCGCCTGGAACGCAGCAGCCGCAGCTCTGATCACAGACTTCTCCCGTCTCTCACCTGACGAGCGCAACGTCACCCGCATGTCGACGAGATTCCGTGACACCCTCTGCACCGGCGCGCCCGGTTCGGAGTCCGATTTCTCTCAGCAGGCAGCCGCTCAATTGCGCGCAGCCAGCGTTCGGTACCCCAGGGACAGCGTGCTCGCAGGGCTGATCAACGAGTTCGCAACCCACGATCCGGATTTTGCGAGCATCTGGCGTGACCACGCTGTACGCCCCACGCCCAGCGTGCGAAAGAACCTGCGTCACCCCACGCTGGGCGAGCTGGAAATCGACCGGCACACCCTCAGCCTGCCCGGCTCAGGTTTCTCCTTGGTGATGTACACGGCAGAAGTCGGCAGCCCCAGCGCCGCTGCGCTAGAGAGACTTTGACCGCTGCCACTACGGAAGCCACCGCCTCCGCCGGCCGCGCCGGTCGGCCCGTGTGGCCCTCCTCGATCTCGCGCTGGAGGTCCCCAAGCCGAAGGCAGCGGGCCACGAAGATGGTCTTCTGGGCGCGGTCGACCTCCAGCATCGCCGCGTAGGTGGGGTGGGAGGCGTTGCGGGTGAAGCGCCGCAGGATCGCCTCGGTGGAGGCCGTCCGGGTCCGGGTCGTGGTGCCGCACTTGATCATCCGGTCGTACTGCTGGGCGATGAGTGCCCAGCGGATCGGGGACGGCCTTCAGGGTGCCGTGACCCGCTTCCATACAACGTAAGCAAGGCCCGTAATTGGGTGGCGCGGGTGGTGGGGGAGCCGCTACGGTGCGGGTGTTCGCAGAGCGGTGCCCCGGGTGGGGTGGCCGTGTCGGTCGTGTGTGTGACCTGGGAGGTGTGACCCGATGGCTGTTTCCGTGACGGGTGTTGCCCGTATTCAGCTGATCGTGCAGTTCACCTCTGTGGTCTCCGGCTGACCTTTTCTGCTGTTCGTCGCGCCTGTGGGGCGCGCGGGCCGGGGCCCTGTTCGAAGGGTTTCCCTTGTCTTTCTCTTTTCGTGATGCTTCCTCGCATGCTCTCGTGCCTTATGGCTGGGACGACGTGTGGGAGGCGGAGTTCGTGCCGTACGCCGAGCGTGGGCTGGTGCCCGGGCGGGTGGTGCGGGTGGACCGTGGACGGTGTGATGTGTTCACGGCTGAGGGTGTAGTGCGTGCAGACACCGAGTACGTCGTGCCGAAGGACCCGATGCGCGTGGTGTGCACCGGGGACTGGGCCGCGCTCGACCCGGCCGGCCATGACCCCCGTTTCGTGCGGGAACTGCTGCCCCGGCGCTCCCGGTTCGTCCGGTCCACGTCGTCGAAGCGGTCGGAGGGCCAGGTGTTGGCGGCGAACCTGGACCACGTGGCGGTGTGCGTCTCGCTCGCCCTCGAGCTGGACCTGGGACGGCTGGAACGGTTCGTCTCGCTGGCCTGGGAGAGCGGCGCACAGCCGGTCGTGGTGCTCACCAAGGCCGACCTGGTGCCCGACACCACCCATCTGCTCGCCGACGCGGAAGCCGCCGCGCCCGGGGTGCGGGTGGTGGTGGCGAGCGCCGAGAGCGGTGAAGGGCTCGACGAGCTGGGCGAGTTGCTCGCCGGGGGCAGCACGGTGCTGCTCGGGCAGTCCGGCGCCGGCAAGTCGACGCTGACCAACGCCCTGGCCGGGGTGTCCGTCCAGGAGGTGCAGGCCACCCGGGACGCCGACGGCAAGGGCCGGCACACCACGACCACCCGTGACATGGTGCCGCTGCCGGACGGGGGAGTGCTCATCGACACCCCCGGGCTGCGCGGCGTCGGGCTGTGGGATGCCGAGACCGGACTCGGCCAGGTCTTCGCGGAGATCGAGCAACTGGCCGCGGACTGCCGCTTCCCGGACTGCTCGCACCAGGCCGAGCCGGGGTGCGCGGTGCTCGCCGCGCTGGACGACGGCACCCTGCCGCAGCGCCGCCTCGACAGCTACCGCAAGCTGCTGCGCGAGAACGCCTGGATCGCCTCCCGCACCGACCAGCGACTGCGCGCCGAACTGCGCCGTGAGTGGAAGCAGCGGTCGGCGGCCGGCCGGGAGATGTACGAGCGCAAGCGCGGCGGGGGCGGCGGCCACCGCCACGGCCAGGTCCGCTGACCGGCGGCCGGCTCAGCGCGGTCGGCCCTCCGCGCTCCTCATCCGGTGCCGCCACGACGTCCGTGGCGGCGCCGGACCCCGATCGGGCTTCCCTCGCTCCAGAAGGAACCGATGATCCCGGCGATGACGAGCGCCACGATCACGATTCCCAAGATGACGCTGTAGGCCATGCCATGACCTCCTCACATCCGCGCGGCCTTCACCGCACCGTCACTTTCGCTGCCTGATCGTGACCTTCCCGTTGCATGACGGTCTCAATCCACTTCTCAACACGGCTTCTCAGGAGACCTGTTGAGCGTTGGCGAAAATATGACGGTAGGTAAGTCGCGCGATGCGTAAACCGGATGAACGGTTGAAGTGCTGATCGGCTTCCGCCCCGATCTCGGCGCCGCCCATCCGCCGCTCATGCCCGCCCATCCGCCGCTCATCCCGCTCATCCCGCCCATCCCGCCGACCCTCACGCCGACGCGCGCACCACCAGCTGCGTCCGCGTCACGATCGACGACAGCGCGGGCCCGCCCGACTCGGCCGCGCCCGCCTCGATCCGGCGCAGCAGCAACCGCGCCATCATCCGGCCCATCTCCTCGATGTCCTGCCGGATCGTGGTCAGCGGCGGGTCGGTCCAGTCGGAGACCGACACGATGTCGTCGAAGCCGATCACCGCCACGTCCTCCGGCACCCGCCGTCCCCGCGTGCGCAGCAGCCGCAGCGCCCCCGAGGCCATCACGTCGGACGCCGCGAACACCCCGTCCAGGTCGGGGAAGTCGTCCAGCAGCCGGGCCATCGCCTGGGAACCGCCGTCGGGGGTGAAGTCGCCCTCGGCGATCAGCCGCGGGTCGATGTCCGGCAACGCGTCGCGGAAGCCGTCCAGCCGGTCCACCGAAGCGGTCTGGTCCAGCGGGCCGGCGATGTGGCCGATCCGGCGGCGGCCCAGGTTCAGCAGGTGCTGGACCGCGTCGCGGGCGCCGCCGCGGTTGTCGCAGTCGACGTAGAGCGTCTCGCTGTCGGACCAGTCGGGGCGGCCGCCTATCACCGTCGGCACCCCGGCCCGGCGGGCGAGCGCGGGCAGCGTGTCGTCGTCGTGCAGCGAGAAGATCAGCGCGCCGTCCACGTGGCCGCCGCCCAGATAGCGGCCCACCCGCTCGTAGTCCCCGGCGCCCTCGGTGAGCAGCAGCACCAACTGGTTGTCGTGCGCGGTCAGTTCCTTGCTGATGCCGCGTACCTGCTGGGCGAAGAACGGGTCGGCGAAGAACCGCGTCTCCGGCTCGGCCACGACCACCGCGATGGCGTCGTTCCGCCGGGTCACCAGGGCGCGAGCGGCCTGGTTGGGCACGTAGCCCAGCTCGTCGACGGCCCGCCGGACCCGCTCGGCCAGCGGCGCGCGCACCCCCTCGCTGCCGTTGACCACGCGGGAAGCGGTCGCCCTGGACACCCCGGCCCGTGCGGCCACGGCCTCCAGCGTGGGGCGGGGCACGAAGCTCGGGTCGGACAACGGAGGGCTCCTTCGCACGCGGATAACGAAAATTTCCGGACCATTTCGATACGGACAGCGTATCGGGTCCGGCTGACCGCGTGAGAGCGCTCTCTCGGTGTGTCCCCAGGGTTGCCGGTGCCGACACCCGCACCGGTCCGCCCGGGCGCGCCGCCGCGCGGGCCGCCCCCGTGTGGGCGTGCGCGGGCGGCCCGGCGGGCGGACAGGTGGACGGGCGGATGGTGCGTACGTACGGACGGACGGTGCGTACGGTCCCGCGTCCGGTGAGCGGCGCCGGATCAGCGGCCGCTCGCTGAAGCCGCTCGCCGAAGCGGCTCGGCGTGATCCGGCGACTCCCAGGGCGAACGGGTCAGGCGGGTTCCTCGGCGGCGGCCTCTTCGGTGGAGTGGGAGTCGGTGAGGGTGAGGGCGCCGCCTGCCGCGACCAGGCCGACGACGACCGCCAGCACCGCGTAGGTGACCCGCTCGCCGTGGAAGAACGACGCCACCAGCGCCTTGCTCCAGGTCCCCGCGGGCAACTGCGTGGTGACCAGCGCGGCGATCAGGGTGCCGACCAGGGCGGTGCCGACGCTGGTTCCGACCTCCTGGGCGGTGTCGTTGAGCGCGGCGCCGATCGACGTGCGGTTGCTGGGCATCGCGTCGACGAGTGCGATGGCGCAGATCGTCATGACGGTGCGCAGTCCGATGGTCATCAGGACCATGCAGGCCGCGATGGTGCCGTACCCGTGGTCGACGCCCCAGGAGAGGCCGGCCAGCGAGCCGGCCAGGCAGGCCGCGCCGACCAGGCAGGCGATCCGGTGGCCGAACCTTCCCGCCAGCCACTCGGACAGGGGAGTGGCGGCGATCATGGTCACGATCATCGGGAGGTTCGCCAGGCCGGCCCGGACGGGGCTCCACCCGTAGGCGTACTGGAAGTGGAGGATCAGCCCGAACATCACCGCGGCCATCGCGATGGCCGTGCCGATCTGCGCGATGGCGGCGCCGCGCACGGTGCCGTCGGAGAAGAGGCGCAGGTCCAGCATGGGCGAGGGGCTGCGGCGCTCGTGCCGTACGAACGCGACGCCCGCGGCGATGGCGCCGAGGACGGCGGTGAGCGTGACGGCGGAGTGCCAGCCGTGCTCGACGCCGCTGGTCAGCGAGTAGCAGGCGAGGCCGATGGTGGTGACGCTCAGCGCGGCGCCCGGCAGGTCGAGCCGGTCCTGGGTCAGGTCCTCCGGCCGGTCGGCCGGGACGCCGAGACGGACGCCGACGGCCGCGAACAGCGCGATCGGGGCGTTGACCACCAGGAGCCACTGCCACCGCACGTGGGCCAGGGCGGTGCCGCCCAGCAGGGGGCCGAGGACGAAGCCGGACATGCCGACGATGATCATCAGGGTCATCGCGCGCATCCGCAGCGCCTTGTCGTCGAACAGCCGGAAGACCAGCGAGTTGGTGATGGGGGCCATCGCGGCCGCGGCGATGCCGAGGCCGGCCCGCAGGGTGATGAGTTCCCCCGCGGTGGTGACCGCGACGACGCCGAGGCTCAGCAGGCCGAACACGGCCAGGCCGACCAGCAGCACGCGTCGGCGCCCGAGCCGGTCGGCCATCGATCCCGCCGTCAGCAGCAGGCCGCCGAAGGTCAGCGAGTACGCGCCGGTGACCCACTGCAGCGCGGTCGTGCTGCCGTCGAGGTCCCGGCCGATCGTGGGCAGCGCGATCGACAGCAGGGTGTTGTCGACCATCTCCACGAAGAAGGCCAGGCAGAGCGCGGCCAGGGGAATCCACGCCGCGCGCAGCGACGGATAGGTACGCGATGCGGCGGGCGCGGTGGAAGGGGCGGTCGTGGTCATGGCGGGCCTCCTTTCGGAACGTCGCCGAGTATCGAACGACGTTCGACCATAGAACGTGGTTCGATGAATGTGCAAGTTGTGAAAGGATGTGCACCATGACAGGCCCGCGACCACGACCCGCCGATCGTCCTTCCCGAGGGCGGCGACGTGCTTCGCACTCCATCGAGGCGGTTCTCACCGCGGCGGTGGCCCTGCTCGACGAGGCGGGCGAGCCGGCGCTGACCCTCCGCGCGCTCGCGGCACGGCTCGGCACCGGCGTCGGCAGCATCTACTGGTACGTCTCCGGCAAGGACGACCTGCTCGAACGTGCCGTCGACCACGTGCTCAGCGGGGTGCTGACCGCCGTCGAGGGGCGGGCCGACAGCAGTGACCCGATCGACGACCTGCGCGTGATGGCCGTCATGCTGTTCGACGCGATCGTGGACCGGCCGTGGCTGGGCGTGCACTTCATGCGCGACATCGACGTCCAGGGCAACTCGTTGCGGCTCTACGAGAAGCTGGGGCAGCAGACGCTCCGGCTCGACCTCACGCCACGGCAGCGGTTCCACGCCGTGTCGGCGATCGTGGGCGTCGTGGTCTCCAACGCCGCCGACATGGGGCAGGAGCCGCCCGAGGAGGTGGTCGAGGGATTCGTGGACCGCGACGAGTTCCTCGGCCGCTACGCGACGACGTGGCGCGGGCTCGACGCCGGGGAGTACCCGTTCCTGCACGACATCGTCGACGAGTTCGACGGGCACGACGACAAGGAGCAGTTCCTCGCCGGCCTGGACCTGACGCTGGCGGGCATCCGCTTCCAGGCCGGAGCCTGACGCCGGGGCAGCCGTTCCCGACCCGTACCCCCCCCACCCCCCGCACCCCCGCACGGGCCCACACGGCCCGAACGGCCCCGAGTGGCAACGGCCTTTCTGCGCTTCGCCTAGGACCTTGGTCCGGGTTCTTTCAGCCGAGCGGCGGATGCCGGGGCGGGGGAGCGGCGGGAGGATGACCGTATGACGACCAGGACCGCACGGACCGAACTGAACGAAGCCGAGCTGGCGTATCTGCGCGGGCAGTTCCTCGCCAGGCTGGCCACCGTCGACGCGAAGGGGCGCCCGCAGGCGAACCCGGTGGGCTTCTTCCTGCGCGAGGACGGCGCGGTGGACATCGGCGGCTTCGCGATGGGTACCACCAAGAAGTGGCGCAATGTCGCCGTCAATCCGAACGTGTCCCTCGTGGTGGACGAGATGTCCCGCCCGGGCGACCCCCGTACCGCCCGCGGCGTCGAGATCCGCGGCACCGCCGAGCAGGTGGAGGGGCCGCACGAGTACGGCGAGCGGATGAGCCCGGAGCTGATCCGTATCCACCCGTACAAGATCATCAGCTGGGGCATCGAGGGCTCCGCGGTCTGACGCGCGGGCGGGACGCGGGTCGACGGCGCCGGGCGCGGGACGATGCCGCCGGGCTCGGTTCGACGCTGGCGGCGCCGGCTACCCCGCGATGACCGCGCCCACCCACGCGCCCGCCACGATCAGGCACGCCATCAGCTCGACCAGGACGGACCCGCCGACCGTACGCATCACCCGGCGGGTCGCCGTCCAGGCGGCGCGGTGGCCGCCGAGCCGGACCCGCTCGTGGACGTACACGGTGCCGGCGAAGCCCAGCGGCGCGCCCACCACCGGGAGCACGAAGAACCCGGGGATCGCCACCCCGCTCGCCGTCATCACCGTGTGCCAGGTGACGCCGGAGTCGCGAATCCGCCGGGACGGCATCAGCCACAGCACCACCTGGGCGACCGCCAGCAACCCCGTCGCCCCGGCGAGTACGCCCCAGGTCAGGGTGGTGTGCTGCGAGGTGGCCCACCACAGCACGGCGCCCCAGCACAGCAGCGTCCCCGGTACCCCAGGTGCCGATACGCAGACGATGCCGAGCAACATCACCGCGCCGATCAGGCACAACTGTGCGGTCCCCATGAGAGCCACCCTGCCGGAATCCGGGCGCGTTCGCTGTCCGGCGACGCGCCCGACGCACCGGTGTTACCGGATCGCGTCCCCCGGCCGGGTGCGAGACCGGCCTGCCGCATGCCGCCAGGGAACCGTACGCCCGATGCGGGCCGCGGTGGGCCGGATTCGGACGGATCGCGCCCGGTGCACGCCTCGCGTACGCCCCCCTGCGCGCCCCGCGTACGCTCCCGCGCGCCCCCGCGCACGGATCACGCCGGGCGGGCGGCCCCGGCTCAGGGCTCGTCGCGGGCGATCCAGCCGCGTTCGTAGGCGTGCCAGCCGAGCTGGAGGCGGGTGCTCACGCCGGCGATCTCCATCAGCCGCTTCACCCGGCGCTGCACCGTACGCAGGCCGAGGTCGAGCTGTTTGGCGGTGGAGGTGTCGGTCAGGCCGGCCAGCAGCAGGGACAGGATGCGCAGGTCGGTGTTGTCGGGCTGCGCGTTCCGCTGCTCGGCGAGTATGCCGCCCGGCTCCAGGCGCAGCGGCATGGCCTGCCGCCACACGCCCTCGAAGAGCTCCGTCAGCGCCTCCAGCAGGCCGCTGGCGTGCACCACCAGCGCGGCGGGCTCGGCGCGGCGGCCCAGCGGCACCATCGCCAGCGTCCGGTCGACCACCACGAGCTTGGTCGGCACCCGTTGCACCACCCGCACCTGCTCGTCGCGGTCGAGCGCGGCGGCCAGTTCGGTGAGCCCGCTGTGCCCGGTGACCGCTTCCCGTTCCAGCACCACGCGGTACGTCACCCCGCGCCGCGCCGCGTCGGCCTCCGCGTCGTTGTCCACGCCGTCGACCGCGACCGGACGGCCGCTGACCAGGGCGCACACCTCGCGCTCGGCGCCGAACTGGAGTTGGAGGAAGCGCTGGGCCACCGCGCCCGCGCCGGTGACCACCTCGACGAGGTCGTGCACGGCGGGTTCTGCCGCCTCGGCCCTGAACTCGGCGGCGAGCACGGCCGCGGCCAACTCGGCCTGCTCCAGGGCGTGCCGCCGGCTGGTCAGCAGCGCGGACAGCGCGACCGCCGGCGGCGCGACCACCCAGCGGCCGGGCCGCGCGGAGGACTGGGCGACCAGGCCGTGCCCCTCCAGCCGGCGCAGCAGCCGGGCGGCGTCCTCCTCGGGCAGCGCCAACCGGTCGGCCAGCTGGCCGAGTTCGGCCGCGCCGAGCGCGACCAGAGCGCGGTAGGCCGATTCCTGTGCCTCGTCGAGGCCGATGGCGCCGAGCAACGAAGGCCCCTCCTCGGGATGGGCGGCTGTGCGACACCGACGGCGACGGCGGCATGGCGGGAATGAGCCGCGGCGGTTTCCCGCCGTGGACATCCTCCCCTCCTTCGGGTGCCCTCTGCCACTGTGATCCACATCGCAGCCGGTGTCATACCCGGGGAGCACGTGCGAACCGCGCGCGCCGGGCCGGCCCTGGCCGTGGGGGCTGGGCCGACCCGGCGTTTCGCGTTTCCCGGTCCGCTCGGCGGTGGACAATAAGGGCATGAGCCAGCAGGGCGACGCACGCGGCAGCCAAGAGGACGACTGGTGGCGGCAGTTGTACGACGAGGAGGTCGCCGCCGGAGCTTCGGGCGCCGGGAACGACTCCCTCGACGCGCACTTCGACTCGGCGCTGAACGCGATGACGCCGCCGCCCCCGCCCCGGACCGAGACGCTGCGGCTGCGGCGGCCGACCCCGCCGCCCCCTCCGCCGTCATGGCAGCGGCCGAGCCGTCCGGCGCCCCCGCCGCCCCCTCCGCCGCGCCAGGAGGAGCGCACGGCTCCTCCGCCGCCGTCGTGGGACCCGTGGGCGGCCGCACCGACCTTCGCGGAGCCGGCACCGATGCCGGTACAGCGGCAGCCCGAGCGGGAGTTGGCGCCGGAGCCCTTCGCGGAGCCGGCCGCGGAGCCGGCGACGGCGCCGGAACGGGAGCCCGTCCGGGAGCCCTTCGCCGCGGAACCGGTGTCCGCCCGGTCCGAGCCACCCGCGCCGCCGGTGCCGCTGGTGCCGCCAGCCGAGGAGGCGCGGACCGAGCCCGCACCGGAACCGGAACCGCCGTCAGATCCGGAACCGGCGTCAGAACCGGTGCGCGACGCGGTGCCCGAGGCCGAGCCGCGACCCGCGGTCGAACCGGAGCCCGCGGTCGAACCCGAGCCCGAGCCTGACCTCGCCGCGGAACCGGCGGCGGAACCCGACGCCGTGCCCGACCCGCGCATGGGCAGCGCGTACGCACCCGCGCCGCGCGTACCCGAGGCCGTGCGGGCGCCGGCGCCCCTGCCCGCACAGGAGCCGGACGTCCAGGCGGGACCCGAGGCCGCGTACGAACCCGCGCCGGAGCCGGAGTGGCCCGAGCCCGTCGTCGAGCCCGCACCCGCTGCCGTCGCCGAACCCGCGCCTGAACCTGCGTACGAACCCGCGCCGGAGCCGGAGTGGCCCGAGCCTGTCGTCGAGCCCGCGCCCGCTGCCGTAGCCGAACCCGCGCTCGAACCCGAACCCGAGGATGAACCCGCCGCCGTAGCCGAACCGGAGGCCGCGCCCGCGCCGGACCCGCGTGCCGCGGAGACGTACGCGCCGCCGCCCGCCAAGCCCTGGGACGCGTGGGCCACTCCGCGCAGCGCGGCTCCGCCGCTGTCCAGCCCGGCCGCGCCGACGGCCCCGCCCGCGGCCGAGGGCTGGTCGGCGCGGCTCTCGCAACGACCGCCCCAGCCGTCGCCGTCGGCGCTGCCGGCAGAGCAGGAGGCGTCAGCGGCTCCAGAAACGGCCCCCGAGCCACCCGGGCGCCCCGAGAGCGCCGGGGCACCCGAGGCCCAAGCACCCCCGCGAGCGCCGGCCTCCCCGTATACGGACCTGGTCGAGGACCCGGCCGCGGAGTCGGTCCCGCTTCCGGCTCCGGCTCCGACCTCGGAAGCGCCGCCGCCCGCGTCCCCCGCGCCCGCCCGCCCGCAGCCGTCGGATTCCCCGTATACGGACCTGGTCGAGGACCCGGCCGCGGAGTCGGCCCCGCTTCCGGCTCCGGCTCCGACCCCGGAAGCGCCGCCGCCCGCGTACGCGGAGCCGGTCGACGAGGCGCGCCTGCCTCCGCCGCCGGCCCCTGCCCCGGCCCCGGCCCCGGCCCCGGCCCCACCCATGGTGCAGCCGCCCGGCGAGACGGTGTTCGCCGAGGGCGAGGTGCGGTGGGCGCCGGAGTTGCCACCCGGGTGGGTGCCCGCGGCCGGGGTGACGCGGGTGGTGGACGACGCCGGCACGGAGGTGGGTGTGGTGGGCGGCGGCCCGCCGACGTACGGGCCGGAGCCGACCGCGTGGCCGGAGGCGGACCCCGAGGGGCTGGACGCGCTGGTCCCCGACACCGTGCTGGACGGGGCGGAGTACGGCGTGATGACGCTGCGGACCGCGGCGGTGCGCGGCGACTCGGCCCGTTACCGCGGCCAGCCGCGCCGGGACGCGGTGCTGACCGCGCGGTTCGGCACGGGCGACGAGGCGCTGCTGCTGGTGGCGATGGCGAGCGGGGCGCGGGCGGCCGACGACGCGCACCGTGCCGCGCAGGACGCCGTGCGGTGGATCGCGGGCGCGGTGGGCCGGAGCCGGGCCCGGCTCGCCGACGACCTGCGGGCCGCCCGCCGGGGCTCCCTGAAGTCGGGGCTGCACCGGCTGACCGACCGCTGCTACGGACGGCTGCGGGCCCGGGGCGAGGACCTGGGCCTGGCGGAGGGCTCGTACACCGCGTCGGTGCGCTGCCTGCTGCTGCCGGCCGACCCCGCGTGCCGTATCCGGCTGTTCTTCGGGGTGGGGGAGGGCGGCCTGTTCCGCATCCGGGACGGCAGCTGGCAGGACCTCGACGTCGCGCCGGACGAGGCGTCCGAGCCGTTCCGGTTCCGGGCCACCGTCGCCCAGCCGGGTGACGCGCTGCTGATGTGCAGCGCCGGCCTGGCCGAGCCGCTGCGCGGCGAGCCGGAACTCGCCGCCCACCTGGCCGGGCGCTGGGGCCAGGGCCGCGCGCCGGGCCTGGCGGCGTACCTGGCGGACGCCCAGACCCGGGTGAAGGGCTACGCCGACGACCGCACGGTGGTGACCGTCTGGGATGCGTGATCGCCCCATCCATGGGGAGATGGTCACCATGGCGAAGCAGACGGTGGCCGAGCAGTTCGTCGACGTCCTGGCGCGAGCGGGGGTGCGACGTCTTTACGGGGTGGTCGGCGACAGCCTCAACCCGGTGGTGGACGCGGTGCGCCGCAGCCGCGCCCTGGAATGGGTGCATGTGCGGCACGAGGAGACCGCGGCGTTCGCGGCCGGCGCCGAGGCCCAGCTCACCGGGCGGCTGGCCGCGTGCGCGGGCTCCTGCGGCCCGGGCAACCTGCACCTGATCAACGGGCTGTACGACGCGCACCGCTCGATGGCGCCGGTGCTGGCGCTCGCCTCGCACATCCCGAGCAGCGAGATCGGCACCACGTACTTCCAGGAGACCCATCCCGACCGGATCTTCCAGGAATGCAGCCACTACAGCGAACTGGTCTCCAACGCCGCCCAGATGCCCCGGGTGTTGCAGACCGCGATCCAGCACGCGGTCGGCCAGGGCGGGGTGTCGGTGATCAGCCTGCCCGGCGACATCGCGGCCCAGCAGGCACCGCAGCGCACCGAGGAGCACGCGCTGGTCACGCGGCGCCCCGCGATCCGCCCGGGCGACACCGAGATCGACGAACTGGCCCGGCTGGTGGACCGCGCCCAGCGGGTCACGCTCTTCTGCGGCAGCGGCACCGCGGGCGCCCACGACGAGGTGATGGACTTCGCGCGGAAGGTCAAGTCCCCGGTCGGGCACGCGCTGCGCGGCAAGGAGTGGATTCAGTACGACAACCCGTACGACGTCGGCATGAGCGGGCTGCTCGGCTACGGCGCGGCCTACGAGGCCATGCACGAGTGCGACCTGCTGATCCTGCTCGGCACGGACTTCCCGTACAACGCCTTCCTGCCGGACGACGTGACGATCGTGCAGGTCGACGTGCGTCCCGAACACCTGGGGCGGCGATCGAAGTTGGACCTCGCGGTGTGGGGGGACGCCGGTGAGACGCTGCGCTGCCTGACGCCGAAGGTGCGCGAGAAGAAGGACCGCGCCTTCCTGGACCGGATGCTGAAGAAGCACAGCGACGCGCTGGAGGGCGTCGTGAAGGCGTACACCCGCAAGGTGGACAAGCACGTGCCGATCCACCCGGAGTACGTCGCGTCGGTGCTGGACGAAGTGGCCGCCGACGACGCGGTGTTCACCGTCGACACCGGGATGTGCAACGTCTGGGCGGCTCGCTACCTGACGCCCAACGGCCGGCGGCGGGTGATCGGTTCGTTCTCGCACGGGTCGATGGCGAACGCGCTGCCGCAGGCGATCGGCGCGCAGTTCCTGGACCTGAAGCGGCAGGTCGTGTCGATGTCCGGCGACGGCGGCTTCAGCATGCTGATGGGCGACTTCCTCACCCTGGTGCAGTACGACCTGCCGGTGAAGGTGGTGCTGTTCAACAACTCCTCCCTCGGCATGGTGGAGTTGGAGATGATGGTGGAGGGGCTGCCGGCGTACGGCACCACCAACCACAACCCGGACTTCGCGGCCATCGCGCGGGCCTCCGGCGCCTACGGGGTGCGGGTCGAGAAGCCGAAGGACCTGCGCGGCGCGCTCAAGGACGCCTTCCGGCACAAGGGGCCCGCGCTGGTGGACGTGGTGACCGATCCGCACGCGCTGTCCATCCCGCCGAAGATCACCGGTGAGCAGATCGGTGGGTTTGCGCTGTCGATGGGCCGGACCGTGCTGGACGGCGGCGTCGGCAAGATGGTCCAGCTCGCCCGCTCCAACCTGCGCAACGTGCCTCGCCCGTAAGGGAGTTGATGAGTGCGGCAGCCAGGCCGGCGGTGCCTTTCGGTGATGTCGGCGGCGCCGGTCTGCCGTATCGCCGGGGACCTGTCAATCCATCGGATGAGTGGACGCATCCGTGGTGGGCATGCCTATCGGGAGGGGAACAAGGATCGGTTGGAACGGGGGAAGCAGGACGAATATCACGGGGTACCGGTTGCGGCGCGCGGTACGGCGGGCGGATCTGCCCGCCGTGGCCGAAACTCGCAGGGTCCTTCGGGACAACCTGCGGGAGTGGGGCGTGGCCGCACTGGTGGACACAACGGAACTACTGGCCACCGAACTTCTCACCAACGCACTCCAGCACACCTGCGGGGGCGCCGTGTTGACCGCGACGCTCTCACCGGAAGGGTTCCGGGCCGGGGAGCCGGGGCAGCGGCTGCGGATCGAGGTCCGCGACACCGTCGCCCGCCTGCCCCGCCCGCGTCCCCAGCGGTGGGAGCCCGATCCGGCCGGGGACTACGGCACTTCGGGCCGCGGCCTGCTGCTCGTCGACGCGCTCGCCGACGACTGGGGGGTGCGGCCGTGCGCGGCCGGCGGGAAGGAGGTCTGGTTCGAACTGAACGCGGAAGCGCTGAACGGGGAAGCATTGAACGGGGAAGCGCTGAACTCCGAAGCGCTGAACGGGGAAGCACTGAACGGGGAAGCACTGAACGCGCTGGACGCGGAAACGGCGTGACCCCGGGTGGACCTGTGTCCACCCGGCAGCCACGCCGCCCGTGTACCGCTACTTCACTTGCTCAGCCGAACTGACGCTCCAGGTCCTGGAGTTTGCGCTCCAGGGAGTCCAGCCGGGGCAGCGTCAGCGTGTCGTCCTCGGCGATCAGGTCGATCGTCTTGGGGCCCGACGCTGACGCGGACGGCTCGGACTGCGAAGCGAACGGCTCCGACGCGGAGTTGGCGGCCGGTGCCTCCTCGCGTACCGGCTGGAGTGCCGGACGCGCCCGCACCGGCAGTTCACCGGAGGGCAGTTCGGCCGAAGGGGATATGGCAGGCTCCGAAGCGGTCTGGCCGTTGCCCGTCGCACTCGCGGCGGGCAGTTCGACCTGGCGACCGCCCCGGCCACCTCGCGGCCACGGCCGCCCCTGTCGGGTGATTGCCTTTATCTTCGCCCGCTCCATCCGGTCGTGGTCGCGGCGCCGCAACTCGTTCTGCTCGCGCTGCCGCTTGTCCTCGCGGACCTCCTCGACCGCCTCGTCCAGCGAGCGCACGCCCTCCAGCAGCATCAGCGACCAGGCGCCGTACGTCTCCCGCGGGGCGCGCAGCCACCGCACCATCCGGATCTGCGGCAACGGCCGCGGCACCAGGCCCTGTTCGCGCAGTGCCGCCCGGCGGGTCTGCTTCAGCGCGCGGTCGAAGAGCACCGCGGCCGACAGCGACATGCCGGCGAAGAACTGCGGCGCGCCCGCGTGATCCACCCCGCGCGGCGCGTGCACCCAGTTGAACCAGGCCGCGGCGCCGGCGAACATCCACACCAGCATGCGCGAGCCGAGGGCGGCGTCGCCGTGGCTGGCCTCGCGGACCGCCAGCACGGAGCAGAACATCGCCGCCCCGTCCAGGCCGAACGGCACCAGGTACTCCCAGCCGTTGTCCAGGCCGAGGTTCTCCCGCCCGAAGCCGACCAGGCCGTGGAACGACAGTGCGGCGGCCACGGCGGCACAGCAGAACAGCAGCACGTACGAGGCACTGCCGTACACCGCTTCCTTGCGGCGGCGGCGTTCCTCGCTGCGCTCCCATGAATCGCCCTGGGTGGCGCTGTCACCGGACGTGCGGCGGTTGCGGAAGACGAAGACGCAAGCCGCGAGGACGACCAGGCCGATGACGGCCGAGATCATCCAGTCCAGCGATATGTCGGTGATTCTCATATGCGATTCCTCGTGTCGCTTCCGTCGCGCTCGGGCCGTGGGGACTGCTTACGACCGACATCATCGTGCAGAGCGCGGATGGGTGCAGACGTTACGGCACAAGAGCACGCGTATGGTTCCCGGGTGCTCGAACTCGCGTGCCAGAACGGCTTAGTTGAGCGAGATCGTAGCGTGGACGGTCAGGCCGCGGACGCACGGCGGTCGATCCGGGCCGGTGCGCGCAGCCGCGGACAGGTGGTGCAGGTGTCCGTGGGGCTGATGGTGTAGTAAAGGCAGCAGGTGAGCCGGGTGCGCGACGCCGCTGCGCACTGCGTCCCGGCTGACGGTCCGTCAATCCGCGTACCCGGACGGAACCCCGCGGAGCCCGGAAAAGGGTGGGTGCCGCCCGGCAGCAGCGCGGCCAGTTCGGCCACCGCGCGCTCCTCCTGGTCGAACAACCGGCCGACGTACCAGAGCCCTTCGGTGATCTCGTCGGTGACCATGCCCCACAGCGCGTGTCGGCCGCGTCGCAGCAGCGGGCCGAAGCCCGCGAGGACCGGCGCGACATGGTCGGCGATCGCCGCCCGCAGCTCGTCGCGCAGCGCGGCCGGGTGCGGCGCCGTCCGCGCGCCGGGCAGCGTCGCGGCCGGGTCGTCCGGCAGGCAGCTGAACGACCGGGTGCGCACCGTGACCCGGCCGGTGGCGGGGTGGAACGCCACGTCGCCGACCGGCAGCCGCGGCACCCTGCCGTGCAGGAACCACGGCACCGTGAACAGCAGGCACGCCGGCCACAGGTAACGGTGGAGCGCGAGGGTCGCCACGACGTCCGGGCGCGGCGGGCGCTCGCGCTTCCGGGCCGACTCGGCCGTGGCGTTCGTCACGAACGCGTCCAGCGCGGCGCCGCCCGCGGCGAGCTCGCCCGCGCCGATCCAGCCCGCGCCGGAGGGCGGCGGGGCGGCGGTGATCCGCAGTTGCGGGAAGACCGCGGACAGCCGGGCATAGGAGGCGCTGGTCGCAGGCATGGTAAGGCTTACCTTAGCGGCCTGGGTGAGGGATTGCGCCAGCGGCCGTACGCCGGACGGGTGAGTGTGCCGGAGCGCGGTACGGGAGCGGGTGGCGCCGCAGGTGGCGGTCGCGCGCCGGCCGCCCGGGCGTGGCGTGCGGGGCGTGGCGTGTGGCGTTTGGCGTGCGGGGTGTGGGGCATCGGGGTCGATGAGGGGCCGTGCGGCGGGTGGACGGGCGGCCCGGGAGATCGGGGGGATCGGGGGACCGGTGGGCGGATGGTCGTACGGTCCGATGATCGGACGTAAGGTCGGACGGATTTCCTGGACAGATTCCCGGACAGCGGTGGAGAGGGGCGGGACCCGGTGGAGCGAGCCGCGCCCATAGTGCCGCCCGCGCGGGTGCCCGAGCGGCTGTCCGTACGCGACCAGGTGCTCGACGCGCTGCGCGCCGCGATCGTCTCCGGGCGGCTCGCACCCGGCTCCGTGCACTCCGCTCCCGAGCTGGCCGAGCGGTACCGCGTCTCCGCGACCCCGGTCCGCGAGGCGATGCAGCTGCTCGCCCGCGAGGGCGCCGTCGAGGTGCTGCCCAACCGCGGCTTCCGCGTCGCCGAGCACACCGCGCGCGACCTCGCCGAGCTGGCGGAGGTGCGGGCGCTGCTCGAAGGGCCCGTGGTGCTCGGGCTCACCCGCACGGTGCCGGTCGCCCGCTGGGAGCGGTTGCGGCCACTCGCGGACGAGGCGGTCGTGCTGGCGGTCCGCGGCGACCTCGGGGGGTACGCCGAGGCCGACCGCGCGTTCCACCGGGCCGTGCTGCAGCTGTCCGGCAACCTGCACCTGGTCGCTGTCGCGGACGAGGTGCACCGGCGTACGCAGTGGCCCGCGGCCTTGCCGCAGCGGAAGGGGGGCGGCGTGCGGGATCGGGATCGGCTGGTCGCCGACGCCACGGAGCACTGCGTGCTGCTCGATGCGGTCGCCTCCGGCGAGGAGGGGGCCGTGGCGGATGCGGTGCGGCGGCACTTCGGTGGGGGTGCGGTGGGGGAGGGCGTTCACGGCTGAGGGTGTGGTGGGGGAGGGCGTTCACGGCTGAGGGTGCGGTGGGGGAGGGCGCTCACGGCTGAGGGTGCGGCCGGCCGTGGCCCCGGGGTGTCGCCGCGGGAGTGGGTCCGGCGGGCCCGGTGCGCCACCGATGTGGCTGGTCGCGCGGTTCCTCCCCCTGGCTTCGCCGGGAGGCGCCCCCAGCGCCCCTTGGTGGTCGCCCTCTTCCGCGACGGCGCCCCCGTCGCTGTTGACGGGTGAGCCTCCTCCGTCACGGCACCCGGGGTGGGGGAACCGGCCATTGTGGCTGAAGGGGTTGGGGAGGTATTCGGCCGTTCGGCGGGGCCGGGGGGAGGCCGTGCGGCGGGGGCGCGTACACCCGTTGGCGGGGCGGCGGGTGTATACGAACGGGTTCGCGGAACTGCTTCCTCCACTTTTTCGGCCCGCTTACCCCAACGCCTCGCAAAGTCGTACCCAGACCCTTGACGGAGGGTCATCAGTGCGCACGCGGCGGGGCATTTATGCAGGCCACTCATATGATGACCGAAAGTTGCTTACTACATACACCGGTCTTCCGGCTGCCGTTGACGGGCGGACCGCGGCGGATCGACCATCCGTTTAGGTGCTCAATACACATGATTCGTGTTGCGGACACTTTGCGTGTGACCGAGTGGACGGAGAAGTCGCATGTGCGGAATCACCGGATGGATCTCCTACCAGCGTGACCTGGCCGCGCAGCGGCCGATGGTCGACGCGATGACCGAGACGATGTCCTGCCGGGGGCCCGACGACCGGGGCACGTGGATCAGCGGACCGGCCGCGCTCGGCCACCGCCGGCTCGCCATCATCGACCTGCCCGGCGGCCGCCAGCCGATGAGCGTCGACGCGCCCGGCGGCACGGTCGCCATGGTCTACTCCGGCGAGGCCTACAACTTCACCGAGCTGCGCGTCGAACTGGCCGGCCGCGGCCACCGGTTCAGCACCGACTCGGACACCGAGGTGGTGCTGCACGGCTACCTGGAGTGGGGCGCGGCGGTCGCCGAGCGGCTCAACGGGATGTACGCCTTCGCGATCTGGGACGACCGCGAGAAGAAGCTCGTGATGATCCGGGACCGGATGGGCATCAAGCCCTTCTACTACTACCCGACCGCCGACGGCGTGCTGTTCGGCTCCGAGCCCAAGGCGATCCTGGCCAACCCGCTCGCCGAGCGGACGGTGACCCTCGACGGCCTGCGCGAACTGCTCGTGATGGTCAAGACCCCGGGGCACGGGTTCTGGGACGGCATGCGCGAGGTGGAGCCCGGCACCGTGGTGACCGTGGACAGCAACGGCATCCGCGCCCACACGTACTGGTCGCTGGAGACCCGGCCGCACACCGACGACAAGCAGGCGACGATCGGGCACGTGCGCACCCTGCTCGACGACATCGTGCGGCGGCAGCTCGTCGCCGACGTCCCGCGCTGCACGCTGCTCTCCGGCGGCCTGGACTCCTCCGCGATGACCGCGCTGGCCGCGCAGCAGCTCGGCCGGACCGGCGAGACCGTACGGAGCTTCGCGGTCGACTTCGTCGGCCAGACCGAGAACTTCGTCGCCGACGAGCTGCGCGGCACCCCCGACACCCCCTTCGTGCACGACGTGGCCCGTACCTCGGGCACCGAGCACCAGGACATCGTCCTGGACTCCGACCAGCTCGCCGACCCCGCCGTACGCTCCAAGGTGATCGCGGCCAGGGACCTTCCCGCGGGCTTCGGCGACATGGACGCGTCGCTCTACCTGCTCTTCAAGGCGATCCGCGCGCACTCGACGGTGGCGCTGTCGGGGGAGTCCGCCGACGAGGTCTTCGGCGGCTACCTCCAGTTCTTCGATCCCGAGGCCCGCAAGGGCAAGACCTTCCCCTGGCTGTCGAGCTTCGCCAAGCACTTCGGGGACGAGGGGAGCATCCTCACCGAGGAGTTCAGCCACGGCCTGGACCTGGACGGCTACGTGCGCGACTCCTACGCCACGGCCTCCGCCGAGGTCCAACGGCTCGCGGGCGAGAGCGACCTGGAGTTCCGGATGCGGACCATCTCGTATCTGCACCTGACCCGGTTCGTGCGCGTGCTGCTCGACCGCAAGGACCGCGCCAGCATGGCGGTCGGCCTGGAGGTGCGGGTGCCGTTCTGCGACCACCGCCTGGTGGAGTACGTCTACAACGCGCCCTGGGCGCTGAAGTCCTTCGACGGCCGCGAGAAGAGCCTGCTGCGCGAGGCGACCGCCGACGTGCTGCCGCAGTCCGTCTACGACCGGGTCAAGAGCCCCTACCCCTCCACCCAGGACCCGGCCTACGCCGTCGCCCTCCAGAAGAACGTCAAGGAAGTCCTCGCCCAGCCCGCCCACCCGGTGTTCGACCTCGTCAGCCGCAGCGCGCTGGAGCGGTTGGTGCGCATCGACACCCCGCAGATCATGCAGGCGTCGCGCCGCGGCCTTGAGCGCACCCTCGACCTCGCACTGTGGATCGACATGTACCGCCCGACCCTGAAACTGTCCTGACCCGAAAGCGTTGTCGCCCCGCCGCGGACCGCTCCCGGCGGGGCGCCGCCGTGCGCGGGAGCGGTGCGTACGCCTGACCGTGCTCACGGTTTTATGCAACATCGGCCGGGTTCGCGCCCCGGCTGATCATCGGTGACGGGCTGCGCGGCGACCCGGACGGGGGCCGGTACGACCGGCTGATCGCCACGTGCGCGGTCCGGTACATCCCGCTGCCCTGGCTGCACCAGGTGCGGCCAGGGGGAAAGATCCTGGTCACGCTCTCCGGGTGGAGCTACGCCAACGCCCTTGCGCTGCTGGACGTGACCGGTCCCGGGGAGGCCACGGGCCGGTTCCTCCCCGGTCGCACCAGCTTCATGATCGCCCGGCCGCACGACCGTCCGCCCCGTCCGGCCCTGGCCCTGCTGCCCGGGGACGAGCGGCCGAGTCGGATCGCGCTGGGCGGGCGTCCCGCTCGCGGTGGGGGTCACGCCGCGCAGAACTCGTTGCCCTCCGGGTCCCGCATGACCCACCAGTGGCCGGCGGGTCCCCGGTCGACCTCGTGGACGCAGGTCGCTCCCAGCGTTTCCAGCCGGGCCACCAGCTCGGTCAGGCCGCCGGGTCCGCCGTGCACGTCGAGGTGCAGGCGGTTCTTGCCCGACTTGGGCTCGGGTACGTCCTGGAAGAGCACCCGCCGGCCCCGGCCGACGCCGCTGGTCTGGTCGAACGGGTCGTCGGGGTGGCGGATCGCGGCATGGCCGCGGAAGTTCCTGCGGCCGCGGTGCTCGGTGACCGCGTCCTCGCCGATGTGGCCGGCGGCCAGCAGTTGCGTGATGAGGGCGCTGGGGTCCTCCACCTCGTACTCCAGGGCGGCGGCCCAGAAGTCCGCGAGGGCGGCCGCGTTCGCGCTGTCGATGACCAACTTCCAGTGCAGTGCCATGTAACCATTTATATTGGTTACATGGAATCCTCGGCAACCAAGGGGCTGACACTGCGCTCCCACACAGGTGTCGCCTACCGGTTCGACCCCGGCGCGCTGTGCCTGGAGCTGCTGACCACCGGCGGCCCGGGCCCCTACCGCCGCTACGAGGTGCTGCGCGAACCCGCCGACCTGGCCGCCTGGGCCGAGCGCTCACGGCTGACCCCGACCCCCGTGCTGGAGATCTCCGCGGCGGAGGTGGCCGGCGTACGGGAACTGCGCGACGCGCTGTTCCGTGCGGTCCTCGCCCACCTGGAGGGGGAGGATCTCCCGCCCGGCGACCTCGCGGTCATCAACGCCGCCGCGGCCCTTCCGCCTCTGGCGCCCGCCATCACCCCGGCCGGCGCGCAGTGTTGGGCCGGAAACCCGGGCGGCACGCACCTCGCGGCCACCGTCGCCAGGGACGCGGTGGCGCTGCTGACCGGGCCCTTCGCCGACCGCATACGCACCTGCGCCGCCGAGGACTGCCATCTCGTCTACGTCGACACCTCCCGCCCGGGCCGCCGCCGCTGGTGCTCGATGGAGCACTGCGGCAACCGCCACAAGGTCAGGGCGCTGCGCCTGCGCCACTCCGAGGAAGGATGACCCCGTGCCCACAGGACTCACCAAGGACGCCGGCTGGCAGATCGGCGTGTCCCGCACGCTGCCCCACCCCCCGTCCGTCGTCTGGGACTTCGTCAGCGGCGCCGAAGGGCTCGCCCTCTGGCTCGGGCCCGGCGCGGCCCTCACCCCGGAGCGCGGCGCCGCCTACCGGACGGCGGCCGGCGTCACGGGCGAGGTGCGCGGCTACCGTCCGCTGGACCGCATCCGCGTCACCCACGGCACCACCACCGTCCAGGTCGCCCTCCGCCCCACCGCCGACGGGGACCGGACGGCGCTGCGCTTCCACCAGGAGCACCTGGCGAGCGCCGAGGAGCGCGAACGGCGGCGCGCGCACTGGAACCGCGTCATGGACGAGGTCGCCGCCGCCCTCGACCGGCGCTGACCGCGGGGTGGTGGGGGAGTGGCGCAGGTCACGGGAACGGCTTGCGGTCCGCGGAGAGGTAACGGGTGTGAGGGACACCGAAGATGAGGACGGCCTGCGCCGCCGGGTGCGGGCGGGGGAGCGCGACGCGTTCGCCGAGTTGTACGAGCGGTACGCGCGGACGGTCTACAACCACGCGCTGCGGCTGACCGGGGACTGGGCGGCGGCCGAGGAGGTCATGTCGGAGACGTTCCTGGCGGCCTGGCGGGTCCGGCAGCGGGTGGAGCCGGACGGCGGGTCGCTGCGGCCGTGGCTGCTGGGCATCGCGACGCACAAGGCGCACAACGCCAACCGCGGCAGGGGCCGCCGGCTGGCTTTCCTGGCCCGGCAGCCGGAGCCGCGGGCGGTCGCGGACTTCGCGCAGGAGACCGTGGGCCGCCTCGACGACGCCCGCCGGCTCGCCGCGGTGCACGCCGCGCTCGGCAGGCTGCGCAGGCACGAGCGCGAGGTGCTGGTGCTGTGCGTCTGGGAGGGCTTGGACTACGGCCAGGCCGCCGAGGCGCTGGGCGTCAAGGTCGGCACCGTGCGCTCGCGGCTGTCGCGCGCCCGGGCCCGGCTCGGCCGGCTGAGCGAGGAGGAGGCCGCGCGGACGGAACCGCGCCGCGCCCGCGGAGAGGGAACAGGCAGGGCCGTGTTCGCGGCCCTGCCCGTACGGGAGGAGACCCGATGAGCGACACCCCGTCCCGCCCCGGAACCGAGCGTTCCAGCGGCGATCGGACCGACGCCACCGAGTTGGCGCGGCTGCTGCCGCCGCCGGCGCGATGGGACCTCCCGCGCGAGCGCCACCTGCACCACAAGGAACTCCTGATGCAGCAGATCGACCACGACCTCGACCGTGCCCGCACGACCGAGGCCGCACCGGCCCCGCGCCGTACGCGCCGGCCGCGCCCCGCCGTACTGGCCTCGCTGACCGCCCTCGCCGTGGCCGGCGCGCTCACCGCCGGCCTGGCGACGCGCGGCGGCGGCCACGGGACCGCGGTCGCCCCGCGCGCCGGGGCACCCGCCGCCCAGCAGGCGTCCACCCTGCTCGACCGGATCTCCGACGTCGCCCTCGCCGGAGACGCGACCCCGGTCCGGGACGACCAGTTCGTGTACGTGAAGAGCATGACCGAGGGCGCGGACGAGACGAGCGGCACGGCGGTGCCCGGCGCGCTGCACACCAGGGAGATCTGGTCCTCGCAGGCGCGGGGACCGGTCAAGCGGATGGGCCTGGTCCGCGAGGAGGGCGAGACCTTTCCGATCAACGCGTCGCTCGGCGACACCGACGGCACGCCGCCCGGCTTCTCCCGCTCGACGTATCGCTGGCTCGCCTCGCTGCCCACCGACCCGAAAGCCCTGGTGGCGTACTTGTACGCCCACACGCCCGGGAATGCGGGGCAGGAGCAGGACCAGGCGGTGTTCGCAACGATCGGCGGGCTCATCGACGAGAGCGTGATGCCGCCGCGGACCGCCGCGGCCCTCTACAAGGCAGCGGCACTCATCCCCGGCGTCGTCACGGACCCGGGCGCGACGGACGCCACCGGCCGGCACGGCGTCGGCGTCCGCCGCGACGACACCCGCTACGGCCAGCGCACGGAGTGGGTGTTCGACGCGAACGACCTGTCCTACCTGGGCTCGCGCACCTATCTGCTCAAGGACACCGGGGAGGGCCGCAAGGGCACGATGCTCTCCGCCGACGCCGTGCTGGAGCGGGCGGTGGTGGACAAGGAGGGCGAGCAGCCCACGGCCGCGCAGGTCCGCCGGCCGCGGCCGGCCACGGCTCAGGGCTGACGCCGCCGGCCGCGGCCGGCCACGGCTCAGGGCTGACGCCGCCGGGGCGCCGGGTGGGGCCGGGCGAACGCCCCGCCCGGCGCTCCGGGCCGCCTGGCGGCGCTCGGCTACGGCAGGGAGGCGGCGACCGCCGCGCGGATCGGCGCGAGGTCCACGTCCGTGCCGATCGCGGCCTCGTCCGGAGCCCTGTCGCGGGACGGCTCGACGCCGAACAGGGCGCGGGTGAAGGCCGGGTGGACGGTACGGCCGAGCAGGTCGCGGGTGATCGCGGCGCCGGCCGCGGGCGTCAATCCCCGCCGCTCGGTGAGGTAGGAGGCCAGGCGCTCGTGGGCGGTGGCGAAGATCGCGTCGTAGTACCGGGCGGACGCCTCGGGGAGCCGGCCGGCCTCGGAGATGCCCAGCCGGCAGGTGCGCACCGTGGGCGTCCACACCAGCATCTGGAGGAAGCGGCCGCAGAACAGGACAACCGCCTCGGTGGTGTCGTCGCTGTAGTCGGCGGGCGTCCTGAGCTTGCCGAGGTACAGCTCCCGCACCAGGTCGACGACGGCGAGGAAGAGGTTGTCCTTGCTCTCGAAGTGCGCGTACAGGCTTCGCTTCGAGGTCTGGGCGCGGGCGGCCACGACGTCCATGGACGCGCGCTCGAAGCCCATCTCCAGGAAGACGTCCTTCGCCGTCCACAGGATGTGCTTCCGCAGTTCGTCACCGCGCTTCGCCATGCGGCGTCCTCTCTTGGTGCTGTTCCGGCCGCGAAGTAAACGGTACGGTAGAGTTTACTTCGCTCCTCGTTCTCCGTCACGTGTCACCGGTCGGGAGAGATACATGATCGTCGTCACCACACCCACAGGCAACATCGGCCGCCAGGTTCTCGGCGAGGTCCTCGCCCGGCGGACCGAGCGGGGCGAGCAGGGTGAGCCGGTCCGGGTGATCGCACGTGACCCCTCCCGGCTCGCGCCCGACGTGCGCGGGCGGGTCGAGGTCGTCCAGGGCTCGATGACCGACCCCGAGGTGCTCGCCACCGCGTTCGCGGGCGCGGACAGCGTCTTCTGGCTGGTGCCGCCGTACACCGAGGGCGCCGAAGTCGCGGGCTACGCGGTGGACTTCACCCGGCCGGCCTGCGAGGCGATCAGCGCGCGGGGTGTCCGGCGGGTGGTCGCGGTGACGGGCCTGGGCGCGCCCGCCGCCCCGCACGCGCCCGCCGCCTCGGCTGTGTCGGCCGCCCCGCACGCGCCCGCCGCCTCGGCTGTGTCGGCCACCCCGCACGCGCCCGCCGGTCCTGGACTCGGTTCGCGGGCCCTGGACGCGCTGATCGAGAGCACCGGCGTGGCCTACCGGTCGCTGCGGATGCCCGCGTTCATGGAGAACCTGCTCCAGCAGCTCGGGCCGATCCGGGACCAAGGCGTGTTCTTCCTGCCGATCTCCGGGGACCGGCGGATACCGACCTGCGCCACCCGCGACATCGCCGCCGTCGCGGCCGAGTTGCTGCTCGACGGCTCCTGGGACGGCCAGGAGGGCGTGCCGGTGCTCGGCGCCGAGGACCTGTCGTACCGCGACATGGCGCGCGTCATGTCCGAGGTGCTGGGACGGCCGATCCGCTACCAGCAGGTCCCCGGCGAGGCGTTCAAGGCCCAGTTGACGCGGCAGGGCATGCCCGGGGCGTGGGCGCGGTCCGTCGTGGACCTGCTCGCGGAGGTCGACGCCGGGTGCTACGACGCCGAGCCGCGTACGGCGCGCTCCACCACGCCGACGACCTTCCGCCAGTGGTGCGAGGACGTCCTCAAGCCGGCCGTCGCGGGCTGAGCGCGGGCCTTCCGGCCGTACGTGCCCCGGTTCCGTACGCGCCCGGGTCCGTACCTGCCCCGGGGCCGTACGCGCTCAGCCGTGGGTCGCCGTGGCTACCAGGGCAGCGGGCCGTTGACGTCGAAGTACCCGCCGGTCGGGCCGTCGGGGCCGACCTGGGCCATGCGGACGATGATCTCCGCGCCCTGCTCGACGGTCTGGACGCCGGTGCGCCCGTTCAGGTCGGTCGCGGTGTAGCCGGGCTCCACCGCGTTGATCCGGATCTCCGGGAACGCCTTCGCGTACTGCACGGTGAGCGCGTTGACCGCGGTCTTCGACACCGGGTAGGCGACGCCGGGGTACGCGTGGGTCGGGGTGCCCTCGGCGGTGAGCCGGGCCAGCGAGCCCAGGCCGCTGCTGACGTTGACCACGACCGGCGCGGACGAGCGCCGCAGCAGCGGCAGGAACGCGTGGGTCACGCGCACCACGCCGAACACGTTCGTCTCGAACAGCGGCCGCATCGTGTCGACGGTGAGGTCCGCGGCGCCGATGATGCCGTTGTCCGCCGTCCGCGACTCGATGCCGGCGTTGTTGACCAGGACGTCGAGGCCGCCGTCGGCCTCGATCGCCTTCGCGGCGGCGGTGACGGACGCGTCGTCGGTCACGTCGATGACGACGGCCCGCGCGCCCAACTCCTCGGCGGCGCGCCGGCCGCGCTCGGGGTCGCGGCTGCCGACGTAGACGGTGTGGCCCGCTTCGACGAGCCGGCGGGCGGTCTCGCGGCCCAGCCCCTTGTTGGCTCCGGTGATCAGTGTGGTGGTCATGGGTCCAGGGTGCGGCAGGGCGCCGCGCGCAGCCAGGACCTCCTTGTCCTGGGTTGGGCGGGTCCCGGGGACGACGGGGGAGCGAGGAGACGGGGGAGCGGGGCCGACGGGGGTGGAGGCGCGGTCAGGCGGCCGGGAGGACGTGGATGCCGCCGCCGTGGCTGTCGACCGTCACGGTGCGCGCGGAGCGGGGATCGACCCGGACGCCGACTTCCTTCCCGCCGCCGCCCGACTCCGCGTGCACCGCGTAGCCCTCGGACGGCAGGCGCACCTTGATGGCGCCGCCGGCGGAGTCCACGTCCACGTCGCGGGGCGCGTCGGTGAAGGAGAGCGACGCGCCGCCGCCGTGCGAGCGGACCGTCACGTCGGCGGCGGCGGTGCCGTCCGCGGTGACCTGCCCGCCCGCGCTGTCCACGGTCAGCTTCCCCGCGGCGCCGTGCACGGTGGTCGCGCCGCCGTGGCTGAGCAGGCGGGCGGCCATCGCCGCGGGCATCTGGAGGTGGTAGTCCACCCGGCACTTGTCGCCGTGCGTGCACGCCTTGCTGTCCAGGTCGAGCACGCCCCGGTCGACTGTGTGCGCGGTGGTGGGCCGCTTGCCGTCGTAGTGCACGGTCTCGGTCACCTTGACCTGGGTCGTGGCCGCCCCCGCGTCCACCAGGATCTTGCCGCCCGAACCGTCGAGCCGCAGCGAGGTGACGTGCCCGCCGACCGTGTACACCGACGTGGCGGTGTGGTCGTACGAACCCGCGAGGTGACATCCCGTCAGAAGCAGTGCCACGCCGACCGCTCCGCCCCACACCAGGGCCGGGCGGGCGCGGGGGACGGGACTCGGCGGGAGGGATGCTCGCGGTGTCATGGTGACGGTCCTTCGGTCCGGGGCCAGTACAGGCGGTCGGACGCCGGCGTGTGCCGCACCCTCCCCGCTGCCCCGACGCTACGGCGGCGCCCCGCGGCCCCGGAATCCGGCGAACCCGCCGACCGATGGTGGGGATTGCCCCCGTACCGTCAGCCCGCGAGGTCGGGCGCCAGCCAGACCGGGACGCCGCCCAGGAGCGTGTGCAGCCGGGCGGCCTCGGTGCGCAGGCGGGCCGACTCGTCGGGGTCGGGGGAGACCGTGGCCAGCGAGAGCAACGCCGGGGCGGTGCCGACCAGGTGGCCGAGCGAGACCCGAATCCGCAGGGACTCGGTGAAGCCGTGCCGGGCCTCGGCGAGGTCGCCCTCGGTGGCGGCGAGGCCGGCGAGGTGGCGCCAGGTGGACGAGGTGAGGAGGGTGGCGCCGTGCGCGACCGCGCCCGCGTGGGCGCGGCGGTAGGCGGCGCGGGCGGCGGCCGGGTTCGCCGCGATGTTCTCGGCGACGAGGCCGCGCCGGAAGTCCAGCAACGGGCGGCCGGGGGAGCCGGGCCCGAGCAGGGCAGCGCTGCGGCCGAACGCGGAGCGGGCCTCGTCAGCGCGGTCGCGTACCGAGAAGACGGTGGCGCCGTAGGCGAGGCAGCCGCGCTCGGAGGCGGCCGCACCGCGCTCCTCGTCGCTGCTCGCCAGCGCCTCGGCGGTACGCAGCGCGTCCTCCGCCTCGGCCCATCCGTCGACCTGGTAGAAACACGCCTCCACCAGGAGTTCCGCCCTGTTCAGTGCGGCTCCGGCGTCGTCGGCGGCGAATGGCGCGAGCAGTGCCGCGGCCTCCGCCCAGCAGCCGCGTGCCCGCAGCCGCCACACGTCCGGTACCCCGACCACCGATTCCGACAAGGCGGTGTCCGCCACAGCATCTCCCCCAAGCGCGTCTTCGAGCCAGTGCGAGCAAGTGCGTGTGTGCATGTATGCATGTGTGTGCCGTGCGCATGCGCAGTGGCGGAAGTCCAGCACGCGGAAGGGGCCCGCGCCAAGGGGTCGGAGATCACTTCTTGTGAACGGGATCACTTTCACGAGCGCACGAACGGCGCACGCGGGGCGCACACCACGGTCACAACGAGTGCCCGCGCGGCTCGTTCGGCGGGGAGCGGTCCGGGTCCGGCGCGGGGCGGGGCGGACGGCCCTCGGGCACCGGTTCGGCCGGTCCGCGGCGACGGGGCCGGCTCATCCGCTGGGACCGGTTCGGCCGGTCCGCGGTGACGGGCCGGCTCGCCCCGGACCGGGTCAGCTCATCCGCAGCGCGAGGAAGAAGTCGAGCTTGTCCTCGAGTCGGGCCAGGTCCCGTCCGGTGAGCTGTTCGATCCGCCCGATCCGGTACCGGAGCGTGTTGACGTGCAGGTGCAGCCGGCTCGCGCACCGGGTCCAGGACCCGTCGCACTCCAGGAACGCCTCCAGCGTCGGGATCAGTTCGGCGCGGTGCCTGCGGTCGTACGCGCGCAGCGGGTCGAGCAGCCGGGCGGTGAAGGCGCGGCGCACGTCGTCGGGGACGAAGGGCAGCAGCAGGACGTGGGAGGCCAGTTCGTCGTGGCCGGCGACGCAGACCCGGCCGGGGCGGGCCGCGGCCACCCGGCGGGCATGCCGGGCCTCCTCCAGCGCGCCGCGCAGCCCCTCGGGGGAGTCGACGGCCGCGCTCACGCCGATGGTCAGCCTGCCGTCCTCGGCCAGGCCCCGGGCGAGGGGACCGCGGACGGCGGCCAGCAGGAGGTCGGCCCGCAGCGCGACCGGCTCGCCGTCCGGGGGGTTGCCGCTGTCGCCGGAGGCGGGGGAAGCGGCGCTCGCGGGAGCCGCGGGGGCATGGCCCGGGGCTCGCTTCGCCGAGCCGCGTGAGCCCGCGGCACCGGCGGCACCGGCGGAGGCGGGGGAGTTGGGGGAGTTGGGGGCGCCGGCGGAACCCGGGGAACCCGGCGAACCGGCCGAGCCGTCAGCGCCGGCGGGGGAGCCGAGGGCGCCGGGGCCCGCCGGCTCCAGCGGGACCAGCGCCATCGCCCGGTCCTCCGCGACCGCGACCGCCACCCGGTCGGCCGCTTCCGCGCCCGGCTCCGCCGGGTCCGCGAGCAACTCCTCCAGCAGCGCCCGCGCGACCGGCCCGGGGGGCGCCTCGGCGCCCGCGTCCGCCCAGTCCACCCGGGCCACCACGATCTGCCACTGCGGCGGAGCCCCGACCCCGGGCAGCAGCACCGGCGCCGCCGCCCGCAGCCGCGCCCCGATCTCCGACGGTGCCGCACCGCCCCTGACCAGCTCGAACACTTCCGTGGCCAGCCGCCGACGCACCGCCCGCGAGGCGTCCCGCCGCTCCCGTTCCACCCCGATGAGCAGGGTCACCCCGCGCAGCAGCTCCAGCCGCTCGGCCGGCCACTCCCCGGCGTCCGCCTCGACCGCGAGGAACCAGTCCGACAGGACGGTGGCGCGCACGTCGGCGCCGGCGTCCGTGCCGGTCCTTACCGGGAACAGCGAGTACACCCGGCCGCTCTGCGCCGCGGTCCGGTACGGCGCCGGCCGTCCGGTACGGCTCGCGGCCTGCTGCGCGCCGGCCAGTTCGGCGCGGACCGGGGCGGGCAGCGGCTGCCCGGCGCCGGCGATCTCCCGGCCGGTCGAGGAGAGCACCCACGCCCGCAGGTCGAGGTCGCTGCCGAGCAGGTCGAGGACCGCCTCGGGCCCACCGCCGCCGGCCCCCGCCGACATCAGCCGCCGGTGCCGGTCCACCACCGCCGCGAGGTCCCCGGCCCGCTCGCCGGACACCTGCCGGACCACGTACTCGGTGATCGTGGCGAAGGCCACCCGCTCGTCGACCGAGAACAGCGGCAGCCGGTGCCGTGCGCAGGCGTCGACCAGGTCCTGCGGGATCGTGCCGATCCCGGCGTTGCCCGCGGCCAGCGCGGCCACCCCGGCGGTGGACAGCAGCCGTACGAAAGGCTCGGAGTCGGCCGGTCCGTGCCGCCACGCGAGCCCGGTGAGCACCAGCTCGCCACCGGTCAGATAGCGGCTCGGGTCGCGCAGGTCGGTGGTCATCACCCCGCGTACGGTCCGGTCCAGCTCGTCCTCGCCGCTGAGCAGCCGCAGACCGAGTGCGTCGGTGTCCAGCAGTGCGCTCAGCCGCATCGTCCTCGCCTCGTCCTTGCTCGCCGGCCCCGCGGGCCCGTCGCCCGTCGTCCGCCGCCGTTCGTGCCGGTGCCACACCGTCCGTGCCGGCGCCACGCCGTCCGGTCGCCGCGTCCGCCCGGTGCCGCGCCGTCCTGGGGGTCGGGTGCCGGTGATCACCGGCACCACTCGCGAAGTGTGCTGCACGCGTGTTGCCGGTGGGATGCGGCGACGTTTCGCGACAGCCCCTTTCGGAGGAATGTACAAGACCTACCTGTTGGCCAGCCAAGTGCTTCATGTGTTCGGTGACTGCACCCGAACGGCCCCGCGGCCGTGTACTGGCCGCACGCCGCGTGTACAGGACATGAACAGCCCCGCACGAGCAGCCCCGCATGGACCGCCCCGCCGAGCATCCGCCGAGCATCCGGAGCAGGACGAGCATCCGGATCAGCCGAGAAGAGAATCCCCATGGAATTCCTGCGCCCCGCCACCTGGCAGGAGGCGCTCGCCGCAAAGGCCGAGCACCCAGCGGCCGTGCCCATCGCCGGTGGCACGGACGTGATGGTCGAGATCAACTTCGACCACCGCAGGCCCGAGTACCTGCTGGACCTGAACCGCATCACCGAACTCCAGGAGTGGGAGACCGGCGCGGACACCGTGCGCCTGGGCGCGTCCGTCCCCTACACGAAGATCATGGAGCACCTGCGCACCGAACTGCCGGGGCTGGCGCTCGCCTCCCACACCGTGGCCTCCCCGCAGATCCGCAACCGCGGTGGCGTCGGCGGCAACCTCGGCACCGCCTCCCCGGCCGGCGACGCCCACCCGGCGCTGCTGGCCGGCGGGGGCCAGGTCGAGGCCGAGTCGGTCCGCGGCACCCGGATGATCCCGATCGACGACTTCTACCTCGGGGTGAAGCGCAACGCGCTGGCGCCCGACGAGCTGATCAGGGCCGTGCACCTGCGCCGGGCGAGCGGCCCGCAGCAGTTCTCCAAGGTCGGCACCCGCAACGCCATGGTGATCGCGGTGTGCGCCTTCGGGATCGCGCTGCACCCCGACACCCGCACCGTACGCACCGGCATCGGCTCGGCCGCGCCGACCCCGATCCGGGCGAGGACCGCCGAGGAGTTCCTGGCCGCCGCGCTGGACGAGGCCGGGCTGTGGGACAGCCGCGGACCCGTACCGCCTTCGGTGGCACGGCAGTTCGCCGACCTGGTGGCCGGGGCCGCCAACCCGATCGACGACGTGCGCGGCACCGCGTCGTACCGCAGGCACGCGCTGGGCGTGATGGCCCGCCGCACCCTGGGGTGGACCTGGCAGGAGTACCGCGGCGACCAGAGGAGTGCGTCATGCGCGTGACGATGACCGTCAACGGCCGCCCGCAGGAGGCGGACGACGTGTGGGAGGGCGAGAGCCTGCTGTACGTCCTGCGCGAGCGGATGGGGCTGCCGGGCTCCAAGAACGCCTGCGAGCAGGGCGAGTGCGGCTCGTGCACGGTCCGCCTCGACGGCGTGCCGGTCTGCTCCTGCCTGGTCGCCGCCGGGCAGGCGCAGGACCGCGAAGTGACCACGGTGGAGGGCCTGTCCGGCCCGGACGGCGAACTGTCCACCGTCCAGCAGGCGTTCGTCGACGCGGGCGCCGTGCAGTGCGGCTTCTGCACGCCCGGACTGCTGGTCGCCGCCGACGAGTTGCTGGAGCGCAACCCGGAGCCGTCCGACGGCGACATCCGCGAGGCGCTGTCGGGCAACCTGTGCCGCTGCACCGGCTACGAGAAGATCCTCGACGCGGTCCGCCTGGCGGCCGCCCGTACCGAACAGGAGGTGTGACCGTGGCCGACCAGTACCGTACGGCGAACCTCCCGCGCGCCGACCGGGGGACCGGCACCGCCCGGCCGCCTCGCGCCGCCGCCGTGCCCGGGCGCGCTCCGACCAGCCTCACCCAGGGCACCGGCGCCGCCGGCACCAAGGGCGGCATCGGCGAGTCCACGCTGCGCCCCGACGGCATCCTCAAGGTCACCGGCGAGTTCGCGTACTCCTCCGACCTGTGGCACGAGGACATGCTGTGGGGCTACACGCTGCGCAGCACCGTCGCCCACGCCACGATCCTGTCCATCGACACCGGCGAGGCGCTGGCCACCTCCGGCGTCTACGCGGTGCTCACCTACGACGACCTGCCCACCGAGGTCAAGAACTACGGCCTGGAGATCCAGGACACCCCGGTGCTCGCGCACGGCAAGGTCCGCCACCACGGCGAACCCGTCGCCCTGGTCGCCGCCGACCACCCCGAGACCGCCCGCCGGGCCGCCGCGAAGATCCGGATCGAGTACGAGGAACTGCCCGTCATCACCGACGAGGCGTCCGCGACCGCGCCCGACGCGATCCTGGTGCACGAGGGCCGCGACGACCACCACAGCGGGCACGTCCCGCACCCCAACGTGGTGCACCGCCAGCCGATCGTGCGCGGCGACGCCGACGCCGCGGCCGCCCGCGCCGACGTGGTGGTGCGCGGCGACTACGTCTTCGGCATGCAGGACCAGGCGTTCCTCGGCCCCGAGTCGGGCCTGGCGGTGCCGGCCGAGGACGGCGGCGTCGACCTGTACGTCGCCACCCAGTGGCTCCACTCCGACCTGCGGCAGATCGCCCCGGTGCTCGGCCTGCCCGAGAGCAAGGTCCGGATGACGCTCTCCGGCGTCGGCGGCGCCTTCGGCGGCCGTGAGGACCTGTCGATGCAGATCCACGGCTGCCTGCTGGCGCTGCGTACCGGCAAGCCGGTGAAGATCGTCTACAACCGCTTCGAGTCGTTCTTCGGCCACGTCCACCGCCACCCCGCCCGGCTCCACTACGAGCACGGCGCCACCCGCGACGGCAAGCTCACCCACGTCCGCTGCCGGATCGTGCTGGACGGCGGCGCCTACGCCTCCGCCTCGCCGGCCGTCGTCGGCAACGCCGCCTCGCTGTCGATCGGACCGTACGTCGTCGAGGACGTGGACATCGAAGCGCTCGCGCTCTACACCAACAACCCGCCCTGCGGCGCCATGCGCGGCTTCGGCGCGGTCCAGGCCTGCTTCGCCTACGAGGCCCAGATGGACAAGGTCGCCGCCGAACTCGGCCTCGACCCGGTCGAGTTCCGGCAGCGCAACGCCATGGAGCAGGGCACGATCATGCCGACCGGGCAACCGGTCGACTCGCCCGCGCCGGTCGCCGAACTGCTGCGCCGGGTCAAGGCGATGCCGCTGCCGCCCGAGCAGCAGTGGCGTACCACCGAGGGCGCCGACGTCCGCGCGCTGCCCGGCGGCCTGTCCAACACCACGCACGGCGAAGGCGTCGTCCGCGGGATCGGCTACGCGGTCGGCATCAAGAACGTCGGCTTCTCCGAGGGCTTCGACGACTACTCCACCGCGCGGGTGCGGATCGAGGTCATCAACGGCGAACCGGTGGCGACCGTGCACACCGCGATGGCCGAGGTCGGGCAGGGCGGCGTCACCGTACACGCGCAGATCGCCCGCTCCGAACTCGGTGTCACCCAGGTCACCATCCAGCCCGCCGACACCCGGGTCGGCTCGGCCGGCTCCACCTCCGCCTCCCGGCAGACCTACATGACCGGCGGCGCGGTGAAGAACACCTGCGAGGCGGTACGCGAACGGGTGCTGGAGATCGGCCGGCGCAGGTTCGGCACCTACCACCCGGCGTGGGCCACCGCCGAACTGCTGCTGGAGGACGGCAGGGTCGTCACCGACGGCGGCGAGGCGCTGGCCGACATCGCCGACGTCCTGGAGGGCGAATCCGTCGACCTGGAACTGGAGTTCAGGCACCGCCCGACCCAGGCGTTCGACCTGCGCACCGGACAGGGCAACGGCCACGTCCAGTACAGCTTCGCCGCGCACCGCGCCGTGGTCGAGGTCGACACCGAACTCGGCCTGGTCAAGGTGGTCGAACTCGCCTGCGCGCAGGACGTCGGCAAGGCGCTCAACCCGCTGTCGGTGGTCGGCCAGATCCAGGGCGGCACCACGCAGGGCCTGGGCGTCGCCGTCATGGAGGAGATCGTGGTCGACCCGAAGACCGCGAAGGTCCGCAACCCGTCCTTCACCGACTACCTGATCCCGACCATCCTCGACACCCCGACGATCCCCGTCGACGTGCTCGAACTCGCCGACGACCACGCGCCGTACGGGCTGCGCGGCATCGGCGAGGCGCCCACCCTGTCCTCGACTCCCGCCGTGCTCGCCGCCATCCGGCAGGCGACCGGCCTGGAGCTGAACCGAACCCCGGTCCGGCCGGAACACCTCACCGGATCGTAGGGCCCGGGGCCGGCCGCACCACGGGCCGAGCCCCGGACCCCTCTCTTGTTCGCCTCGGGCCGTCCCCCGGGTCGTGCAGGCCGCGCCTGAAGGGGCGCTATCCCAAATCCCGTTCCGCGAGCCGCGGGCGGGTGCCCCTGTGAACCTTGGGAGTTGGCTACACATGACCCAGACACCCGTAGAGCCGCAGACGGCGGCGGAGGACGCGGGCCCCGGCTCACGCGTGCCCGCCGGCAGATCGTGGCTCGACCGGTACTTCCACATCTCCGACCGAGGGTCGTCGATCCCCCGCGAAGTGCGCGGCGGCATCACCACCTTCATGGCGATGTGCTACATCCTCCTGCTCAACCCGCTGCTGCTGTCCGGCCCGGACGCGCATGGCGTCAAGCTCGCGCACGCGGCCCTGATCACCGCCACCGCGCTGGCCGCGGCGGTCTCCACGCTGCTGATGGGCTTCTTCGGCAAGGTCCCGCTGGCGCTGGCCGCCGGCCTGAGCGTCGCCGGCGTGATCTCCACCCAGGTCGCGCCGCACATGACCTGGCCGCAGGCGATGGGCATGTGCGTGATCTACGGCGCGGTGATCGTGCTGCTGGTGGTCACCGGGCTGCGCGAGATCGTGATGAACGCGATACCGCTGCCGCTCAAGCACGGCATCACCATCGGCATCGGCATGTTCATCGCGCTGATCGGCCTGGTCAACGCCGGGTTCGTCGGCAAGGGCGACCCGCACGGCACCTCCCCGGTGGCGCTGGGCGGCCCCGACGGGAAGCTGTCGGGCTGGCCGGTGCTGCTGTTCTGCGTGACGCTGCTACTGATCTTCATGCTCCAGGCCCGCAACATCCCCGGCGCGATCCTGATCGGCATCGTGACCGGCACGGTGCTCGCCGTCGTCGTCAACGCGGCCGGCCACCTCACCGCGGCCGACTGGGGCGGCACCGCGCCCAAGCTCCAGGGCAGCGCGGTGTCCATGCCGGACTTCTCGCTCTTCGGGCACGTGGAGTTCGGCGGCTGGGGCTCCATCGGCGGCATGACGGTCGGCGTGATCGTCTTCACGCTGGTGCTCGCCGGGTTCTTCGACGCGATGGCCACCATCATCGGCGTCGGCACCGAGGCCGGGCTCGCCGACGAGCGCGGCCGGATGCCGGGCCTGTCCAAGGCGCTGTTCATCGACGGCGCCGGCGGTGCGATCGGCGGTGTCGCGGGCGCCTCCGGGCAGACCGTCTTCATCGAGTCCGCGACCGGCGTCGGCGAGGGCTCGCGCACCGGTCTGTCCTCGGTGATCACCGGCGTGCTCTTCGCGCTCGGTCTGTTCTTCACCCCGCTCGCCCAGATCGTGCCCGGCCAGGTCGCCGCCGCCGCGCTGGTGGTGATCGGCGCGATGATGATGGGCAACGCCCGGCACGTCGACTGGTCCGACCGGTCCGTGGCCGTCCCGGTCTTCATGACCGTGGCGCTGATGCCGTTCACGTACTCCATCACCGCCGGCGTCGGCGCGGGCGTCGTCTCCTACACCGCGATCAAGGCCGCGCAGGGTAAGTGGCGCGAGCCCGGGGTCTTCATGTGGGTCCTCACCGCCGTCTTCACCGTCTACTTCGCCCTGCACCCCATCGAGAGCTGGCTCGGCGTCAAGTAGCCGCATCCCGCCCAAGGAGTTGAACCGCCATGCTGGACATCGCAACCGAGCTGCACCGCTGGTGCGGGCGCGGCCGGCCGTTCGCCGTCGCGACCGTGCTCGCCACCGGCGGCAGCGCCCCGCGGCAGCCCGGCGCCGCACTCGCCGTGGACGGCGACGGCACCGCGGTCGGCAGCGTGTCCGGCGGGTGCGTCGAGGGCGCCGTCTACGAACTGTGCCGCGAGGCGCTGTCCGGCGACGGCCCCCCGACCGTGGTGCAGCGCTTCGGCTACTCCGACGAGGACGCCTTCGCGGTCGGTCTGACCTGCGGCGGCGTGATCGACATCCTCGTCCAGCGGATCGATCCCGGGGTGCGGCCCGAGATCGTCCGCGCGCTGGCCGCCGCCGCCTCCGGTGAGGCGGCGGCGGTCGCCCGGATCGCCGCCGGCCCCGCGGAACTCCTCGGCCGCGCGCTGCTGGTGCGCACCGACGGGTCGTACGACGGCTCGCTCGGCGACGGCCCGCGGGATCGTACGGCCGCCGGGCAGGCGCACGCGATGCTCGCGGCCGGGCGCACCGGCACGGTGCAGATCGGCGCCGACGGCAGCCGGTGCGGGCAGCCGCTGACGCTGCTGGTCGAGTCGAGCGTGCCGCCGCCGCGGATGCTCGTGTTCGGTGCGATCGACTTCGCGGCCGCGCTGGTCCGGGCGGGGAAGTTCCTCGGGTACGACGTGACCGTCTGCGACGCGCGGCCGGTGTTCGCCACGGCCGGGCGCTTCCCCGAGGCTGACCGGGTCGTGGTGGAGTGGCCGCATCGCTATCTCGACGCGGAGGTGGCGGCCGGGCGGGTCGACGCGCGCGCCGTGCTGTGCGTGCTCACGCATGACGCGAAGTTCGATGTGCCCTTGCTGGAGCGGGCGTTGCGCCTTCCGGTGGCCTACGTCGGCGCGATGGGATCGCGCCGCACCCACCTCCAACGGCTCGACCGCCTCCGCGAGGCCGGGCTGCCCGAGGCCGCGCTCGACCGGCTGCGGTCCCCGATCGGGCTCGACCTCGGCGCGCGCACTCCCGAGGAGACGGCGCTCTCCATTGCCGCGGAGGTCGTCGCGCTCCGCTACGGTGCCACCGGCCGGCCCCTCACGGGTGCGCACACCCCCATCCACGCGGTGGCCTGACCGGCGGCAACTGGACCCTCCAGGGTGCCCCTGTCCGGCCGCCCCGGGACCACCCGCCGGTGGTGGGCTGGTCGCGCAGTTCCCCGCGCCCCTGGATCTGCTCGGGTCCTTGCGTGGTGGGTTCCCTCCGGGGTGCCCCTGTCCGCCGGCGCCGGGATCACCTGTCGGTGGTGGGCTGGTGGCGCAGTTCCCCGCGGCCCTGGGATGGTGCGGCTTCCTCCGCGGAGGAAGGGCAACCCCAAGGGGCGCGGGCGAGTGTGCGGCTTAGAGAGCCACAGATTAGCTGACCGGTGCCGGTTCTGTCTGACAGCCCAGGAAACCCCTGGCCAGACAGCGAGAGACCCCGCCCATGCGCCACGGGGGTACGACGCACGGCCGGGGCCGCTGGGGGGGCGTGCTGTTCAGTGCTGAGCGTGCACGGGGGCGCTCTGGGCGCGAAGCTCACCTAGACGCCGCTGGTAGAGCGGACCGGCCACGTGTGCCGCCCGTGCCTCACTGGGCGCTGACTGTTCGATCAGGTGATGGGCCACGGCCTTGAGGTGAGCAGACCACGCCAAGACGTGCTGTTGAGCGCTCCGGCCGCACTCGTCAGGTTCACCAGGGAGGCATAGGGGCAGCGTCGGCCCGACCTTGTTCGCGGCGTGCCGGATATACCCTGCGATCCTGGCCCAGTCCTCTTCGGTCCGCTGTATGGCGTTGGCGTTGCCGTCCGTGCCCCACCGGCCGAAGTCGTCCCCGTGATCTTCCATTGGTGAACTCCTGATGATCTCAGCGGTCAAGCGGGTGCACCGATCGTAGCCGGACCGGCCATGGTGTCGGCTTCCTTCGGGTCGCAGTGCGCCACGGACGGAACGCACGGACCACACGGCCCGCACATGGGAAGGAATTGCGGGGGCGTGCAGGACTGGGCACCTTCCCCGTGCACGGCCGTGATGTCGGCCAGCACTTCCGCCATGGCCACCCCGCCCCAGATTTCGGAAAGGGGCGCGTCCATCACGTTGCCGATGTTGAGGAACCGGCCCAGCACACACGGCCACACGTCACCAGTCGGCCCGATGGCGCATTTCTCATGCGCGCAGTGCCCGCACAGATCACCGATGGTCGGGGCAGCGCCCTTACTCCCACGGCCGAAAGCCCGGGTCCGGTCACCGCCGACCGTGCCGACTCCCAGCGCAGAAAGGTCCCGTGCAGCCTCTTGGACGCGCTGACCTTCCTGCACGGCCACCACCCCGCCACGAAGCGGGATATTGAGGCTGAGCGCCTTCTCAACGTTCGCCCGGGTCTTCTTGTGCGAGCCCCGGAGCCTGGTAACGCTGTCGTGTTCCTCGGCCGTGTCCGAGTAGTACGACGTGGCGAGTTTGACCCCGCAGTCCGTGAAGGTCTCCCACAGTTCCGGCCGGATGTGGGTCATGTTCGAGAACACTTCCACGGACAGCCCGGAACCGTGCGTGTGCCGGATCAGCTCCGGAAGGTGCGGGTACAGCGTCGGCTCTCCGCCGATGAACTGAACGTCAAGCGCGCCCATGCCCGAAAGCTGGTCGATTACCCGCGTCCAGTCCTGCACGGTCATGGTGCCGTGCGTTCCCTTCGGTGACGAGTCCGCGTAGCAGTGATCGCAGAACTCGTTACACAGGCCCGTCACCTCCAACCATGCAAATTTCAGCGCGCTTTGAGCAGCACCCATCCCACGACTCCCTACCATCGGATTGGCTCTCTATCGCCGCCCGCACAGACCGGGCATGACACCTTGCACGTGTTCTTGCATGTCTCGCACCCGAAAAAGCCGTAACAGTCGGGGCACCAGATGTCGCGCCATCCAGCGCAGCATCCGCAATAGGTCTCGGCCTTCTCCGCCTTCGCGCTGGCGGTCACGGCCTCTCCAGATGTCGCCTGATCGCGTCGGCCAACTCTTCGGCGCGCCTAGCTAACTCCTCAAGGGAAGGCAGCGGTTCTTTCTGGCCTCCCTCTTCCTTCGGCGCTTGTGTAGGGCTGTCCGCGCTCACAGCGTCTTCGCCTCTTTGTCCGGGCATTTGGGGCTACCGCGCTGACACTTCGGCCACTTGGGAACGTCCCCCGGGAGGGATGGTGACTCCGGCCGCAGCGCGACCACAAGACCCTTTCCCACGCTGACGAAAAACCGCCCTGCCCCTCCCGCCCCGTTACCAACGTTGCCCAGCGCCCGTCTACTATTCGCCATGGCTGCCTGCCCAATCAGGTGGTCCATGCCCCCGGGCCGGTCGCACGGTCGCGGGGGTCTTGCGTGCATCTCCCAACGTCCCCTTGACCTGGGTTGGCGCATAGCGGCCACCTGTCGGCCAACCGTCGGCCAGACTGGACCCATGGGGACGAACATCGGGGCCAACATCCGGCGAGAGCGAGACCGGCTCGGGTGGAGTCAGTCACGGCTAGCACGCGAAGTGTGCCGGGCCGCTGGCATTCCCGGTGATCCGGTCGGCCGTCAGGAGATCAGCCGATGGGAGACAGGGAAGCGCACGCCCCGCGAATGGCTGCCCTTCCTCGCTACGGCTCTTGGCGTCCCCGTGGAAGCCCTCACGGGGCCGTCTACGCCCGCTGAGCCGCCCTTGCCGACCCTGGCTGACTTCCTGCCCGAAGAGGACCTGCTGAGCCCCCTAGAAGGCCGTACGGTGAGGCGCGTCGGAATGGGCACTGTGGATGAACTACAGCAGCGGGTACATGGGCTCAGGTTGGCTGATGACGTGCTGGCAGGCGGGGACCTAATCCGCCCGGCACTTCGGGACCTTCGGCGCGTTGTGAAGCTGTACCGAGAGAGCACACACACGGGCGAGGTAGGGCGGCAACTCCTACGGCAGATTGGGGAACTGGCACAGATTGCCGGATGGATTGCCAGCGATGCCGGACAGCATGAAGAGGCAGAGCGCATATACCGGCTGGGGATCAGCGCCGCACGGCAGGCGGAAGACCTCACCCTTGCCGGGAATCTCGCCGGATCACTCGCCTACCAGATGAGCAACACAGGACGCGAAGGCGAAGGGCTCATCTTGGCTCAGGCAGCGTTCCGCGACTCACAGGCAGAAGCACCCCCGAAAGCCCGCGCGCTGTATCTGGACCGTGTGGCATGGGCTCACACGAAGGCAGGGGGAACAGAGAACGGGCAACAGGCCATGCGCGCGCTGGGGGAAGCTGGGCAGGCGCTTAGCGAAGACACCCCAGGCACGGAATCACCTGCCTATCTGTACTGGGTGGACGCAGGGGAACTCAGGGTCATGGAATCCCGGGTCTACACGGAGCTTCACAGGCCCTTGCGCGCAGTGCCGTTGCTCCGAGAAGTCCTCAGCGCCTATGACGCCACGCATACCCGTGAGATGGCGCTGTATCTCTCATGGCTAGCCGTGGCGCTGGCGGATGCCAACGAACCAGAAGAGGCAGCCGCAGTAGCGGAACGGGTCATTTCTCTGGGAGCTGACACACCGTCAGAACGGGTGGCTGAACGGGTGCGCGTAATCCTCGGCCGGTTGCAGGGATATGCGAGCGTACCGGAGGTGCGATCGATCCTCGATAGTGCAGCTTAAAATCTTCGCGCCGGCGGCTCGTAGAGCCCGGTGCCGAGGGCGCAACGGGCCGCGGTGGCGAACGGATCGTCGCGCACCAGCACGTCGTCCACGTCGTAGGGCAGGTCGAGCAGGGCCCGCAGCCGGCTCAGGCATGCCTCGGGCTCGTCGAGACGGGACGGCCGGCCGGGCGCCCGGACCATGGAGCGGCAGCCCGTACGGACGGCGAGCGCGGCACGCACATACCGCAGGAAGGGCCCGCGCTCGCTCTCCGGCAACTCCTCCAGCGCGGCGAGCGGCAGTTGCAGGGCCCGCTCCCCGTGCGCCCACGGTCCGTACGGACGTGGGCCGTTGCCCACGTTCCCCAGCGCGAGCGCGAACAACTCGTGCACCTGCCCGGGCGACCACCCGCAGCGTGTCGCCGCCAGCGCCCGCCCCACGTACCACTCGACGTCGTCGGCCTCCAGGCCGGCGCGCTCCTGCTGTAGCCGCAGCGCGATCCGGCGCCGCTCGTCCTCGGCGAGCCCGGCCACCAGTGCCGCGCAGTGGTCGAAAGGCGGCAGCGAATCGCCACGCACCTTCAACGGCTGCCGCTGCCAGGCCCGTTCGTCCTTCCTGGAGGCTCTGACCAGCGCCCGGGACAGGCTGCGCGGCCGCAGCGGTTCGCCCGATCCACGGTTCCAGGACCGTGGGAAGTGCCGACCGCTGTACGGGCGGCCTCCGCGGCTCCACATCGCCCTCACCTCGCCTTCCCGTGAACGCCCGGTCGGGTCCCTCGGCCGCGCGCCGCGCCGACCCGCCTTGCGGACCGTGACTGTCCGCAAGGCGCCGTACCGTAACGACCATGGTCATCGAACCGGTCACCCGGCGCACCCTGAACCGGACTCTGCTGTCCCGCCAACTCCTTTTGCAGCGGGCGGACATGAGCCCGGCGGACGCCGTCACGCACCTGTTGGGTCTCCAGTCGCAGAACGCCACCTCCGTCTACCCGGGGCTGTGGACCCGGCTGGCCGGCTTCGACTTCGCCGCGTTCGGCCGCCTCCTCGCCGAACGCCGCGTCGTACGACTGGCGTTGATGCGCAACACCGTGCATCTGGTGACGGCGGCGGACGCGCTGCGGTTGCGGCCGTGGCTGCAACCCGCCCTCGACCGGGGGCTGCGCTCCTCCGCGTGGGCCGCGGGGATCGCCGGGGTTGGCCGGGACGCGCTGCTCGCCGCCGGGCGCGAGGCGCTGGCCGAACAGCCGCTCGGGCCCTCCGAGTTGCGCACCATGCTCGGTGCGCGGTTCCCCGCCGCCGACCCGGCCTCGCTGGTCAACGTGCTACGGACCTGGGCACCGCTCGTGCAGGTGCCACCGCGCGGCGTGTGGGGCGTACCCTGCGGCGTCCGGTACGCCTTCGCCGACGACTGGCTCGGCGCGCCGCTCGCCGCCGACCCCGACCCGGCCGGGCTCGTCCGCCGCTACCTCGCCGCGTTCGGCCCCGCCGGTCCCGCCGACATGCAGAAGTGGTCCGGAGCCACCGGCCTCAAGCGGCTGTTCGCCGATCTCGACCTGCGGACGTACGCCGCCGAGGACGGGCAGGTCCTTTACGACCTGCCCGACGCCGAACTCACCGACCCCGACACCCCCGTGTCCGCGCGCTTCGTCGCCGACTTCGACAACCTCCTGCTCTCGCACGCCGACCGCACCCGCATCCTCGGCGACGTGCCCAAGTCCCGGGTGATCTCCGTCAACGGGATCGTCAGCGGCACGATCCTCCTGGACGGGTTCGTCGGGGGGACCTGGCGGTTCGAGCGGGCCAAGGGTGCCGCGGCGGTCGTCGTCACCCCGTTCGCGCCCCTACGGGCGCCCGACCGCGACACCCTTGAGGCGGAGGGACTCCGCCTCCTCGCCACCGCGTACGAGGGCGCCCCCGAGGTCCGCGGGGTCCGCTTCGCGCGTGCGTAGTCCGAGTGACGCCCCCGGGTGCGCCGTACCCTGGAACCGAGGGCGGCCCGGGTGGTTTGCCTGTTGGAGTGGGCGGTGGCGAGGCCGGTGACGGGGGGCTTGCGGCGCGTACTCTGGTGCGGGGGGCTTGACTTCGTTCCGGGAGCCGCATCGTGACTGATCCGTCCATCAACGGAGAACTGACGACCGGTGAGTTGATCCGCCATCATCGTGAGCGGCGAGGAATGTCGCGTCCGGTGCTGGCCGGGTTGGTCGGGCGGTCGTCGGACTGGTTGAAGAAGATCGAGAACGGGGACCGCGATCTGCGGTCACTGCCGATGCTCTTCCGGCTGGCGCAGGCGCTTCGGCTGGATGACGTGGCCACGCTCACGGGTGGCGATGCCACCATTCCCGTCGATCACTGGGGCAAGCTGTCACACCCGGCGGTGCCGGCGCTCAGGGACGCGGTGCACGCGTCGATCTTCCGTCGCTCCCCGTTCGAGGCGAGCAGTGTGCAGGAACTGGCCGGACGGGTGCGGCAGGCGTGGTCGACGTGGCATTCCTCGCGTCGGCAGCGGACCGAAGTAGGGGCGGTGCTTCCTGATCTGCTGACGGCATGCCACGCCGCCACCAGGGGAACCGAGGGAGCGGAACGTCGGCGCGCCTACCTGGTCACGGCGGAGGCTTACGCGCTGGCCCAGCAGTTCGCCGCGCACACCACGGAACCGGAGCTGTACTGGCTGACCGTGGACCGGGCCCGGATGGCGGCGGAGGAAGCGGACGACCCCGTTCTGCTGGCTGCCGCCGCATGGATCGTGGGCAACGGCCTCCGGGAGAACGGCCACACGGAAGAGGCACTGCGTCTGGTCGCCGAGGCGGCGGCCACCCTCCGCCCGCGCCTTGAGGACGGGCCCGACATCCTGCGCGGGACCTTCGGGGCGCTGTGCCTTCACGCGGCGGTCACCTCCGCGCGGGAGGGGCGCGACGGTGACGCCTGGCGGTGGTGGGACGAGGCGAACGCGGTCGCACAGCGCATGCCGGACTACGCCCACCCCTGGACGATGTTCGGCACGGGCAACGTGGCGGTTCACGCGGTCACCATCGGCGTCGACCTGCACACTCCCGGCGCCGCGCTCCGCCGTGTCTCGGAAACCGTCCCCGAGTCGATTCCGTCAGTGGAGCGCCGCTCTCGTCTGTTCCTGGACGCAGCCCGATCGGAGTACGCCCGCAAGGAGCCGGCCGGTGCGCTGCACTACCTTCAGCGGGCAGTGGAGACGTCGCCCGACGCGATCAGGTACGTGCCGTCAGGGCGGGCGCTGGCCGCGGACCTCGTCCGCTCCGTGCCTCGGCCGCTGCGCGCCGAGGCCGCCGAACTCGCCTCTTCCGTAGGCGTCTTGGCGGCGTAGCCGCTCCCTTGTGCAGGGGGACAGTTTGTCCCCTTTCGACCGGTGGATCGGTCCTATCGTCGTCCTCATGACGGCTGAGCACCGAGACCGAGCACCGCTGCGCCCTGACTCCCCTTTACAGCAACGGGAATCCGGCACCGTTCGACGCCTCCCGTGGCCGGGGCCGGACGGAGGTGCGTGCTACCTCCGGTCGGACGGGTGCCGTGCTTCGGCCTTGTGGCGGCTGGCCGACGAGATGGAGTCGGTGCAGCTCGGGATGGGTCGGGAACTGCTGGGCTTTGTCCGTCGGACGCTGGCGGAGTCGACGCCTTCGGACTGCGAACTCCAGGGCATGGTGGCGCACTTGTGCACGGCGCTGTCGGACGCGTTGCGGGTCGCCGACAGCCGCGGGGCGCTGCTGGGCCTGCCCGGAAGCAGGGATCAGGTGGGATCGGCGGAGAACGTCACCCTTTGATCGGGTCCGGCTTTGACGCGTGAACTCCCCCTTGTGGCTCAGCCGGTGAGAGCCCGGGCTGTGTCGCACCCTTCTTCCGTTCATGGGTGCGGGCCGGCCAGATGAGTCCGGTTCGCCGCCGGGCAACCCGTCCCGCTCCACCCCGTTCCGGCCCGCCCCCGTTCCATGGGTCAGCGGGCGCGTTCGAAGGCGCGGCCCTCGGTCGTGATCACGGGGCCGCTGTGGAAGAGGCCGGTGCTGGGGGCGCCGTCCTTCGCGGGGAGGCCGAACCAGGCGTACCGCTGGAGGTAGGGCAGGCCGTCGAGCATGGTCGCGGCGGCCGTGAGGAAGGCGGCCTGCTGCTGGTCGGTGGGGTAGCGGGCGGTGCCGCCGGAGAAGTCGGTGAGCGCGAACTCGGTGAGCCAGATGGGCTTGTGGTAGCGGTCGTGGACGGCCTGGAGGTAGGACTTGAGCTGGGCGACGGCGTCGGGCGTGGTGAAGTCGCCGCCGTACCAGTGCAGCGTGATGAAGTCGACGCGGTAGCCCTTCTGCCGCGCGCCGGTCATGAAGCGGTCGAGCCAGCCCCCGGGCGTGTCCCCGCCGTACGCGACGGCGGGACTGCCCAGCACCTTCCCGGCGGACTCCAACTTCGGCCACAGCGTGAGCGCTTGGTCGACCGTCATGTTCGACTGCCCTGACATGTCGGGCTCGTTGAAGCCCAGCAGGTACGGTCCCGCGGCCTTCGCCTGCGCGAGCGCGGCCGAACTCGCGCTGTCCGCACCCCAGATCATCGGTACGAAGCCGGGGCCGCTGATCCCGGCGTGGGTGGTGGACCAGGTGTAGTACCAGCTCGCGCCGGACTGCCGGAGCGCGGTGTTCACGCCGTCGAAGGTCCACACGCCGACGCCCTTGCGGGTGGACGTCGCCGGTGCGGCGGGCGGTGGCGGGGCCTTGACCGGGGTGGGCGTGGTCGACTTCGGAGTCGGCTTGCGGGTCGTGGGTGTGGCGGTCGAGGGCGTCGTCGGCGCAGGGTTGGTGGGTGCGGCAGCGGGGGCCGTCGCCGTGGGCGGGGCGGACGGCGCGGCCTCGGCGGCCGGCGCGGACGGGTCGGCGGCGAGGTGCACCGCCAGCAGCGCGCCCGCCGCCACGGCCGCGACCGCGCTCACCGCGGCGGCGGGCCCGGCGAACGGCCCGTGCAGCAGCCGCGGCCGAAGCCGGTGGACTCCCCGGTGCGCACCGCTCCGCTGTGGGGGGTGGGAATGCGGAGCGGTGCGCTGGGTGGGGGGCGTGGGGGGCATGGGGGAGTGGCCCGCGGGCGCGGGCGCAGAGGATGGTGCGGGTGCGGGCGTCGGCGCGTGAGTGGGCGGGGCCGGGTGGTGCGCGGCGGACGGCAGATGCCCGGGGGCGGGCGGCGGCCCAGGGTGCGGCGCCGCCAGCGAGATCGGTACGGGCAGCAGCGGCAGCCCGCTGAGCAGCCGCTCCATCGGCAGCAGCACCTTGCCGAGCCGCCCGCACGCGTCGCAGCCGCGGACATGCCGGGCGAACCGCTTGCGCCACAGCGGGCTGGGCACCCCGTCCCAGCCGGCCGTCAACTCGGCCAGCTCCGGGCAGCTTTCGACCGCGCCGAGCGCGCGCACCACGGTCCGCGACGTCTCCAACTGCTCCTTCATCCGCTGGACCTTCACCGCCGCGTGCTGCCGGGACAGCCCGAGCGCGTCGGCCAGTTCGGACCGGCCGATGTCGCCGGTCTCCTCCAGCCACCACAGCGCCAGCAGCGTGCGGTCGTCGTGGTCCAGCCAGCGGGTCGCCTCGGCGATCTCCCGGCGCTGGTCGGTCAGGCCCAGCCGCAGGATGGTCACCGACGCGAAGTCCGAGGCCGGGTCCGGTATCAACTCGGCCGCGTCCAGGCCGGTCTGATGGTGCCAGGACGCCTTCCGGGCCTGCTCGCGGTCGCGGACCTGGCGGACCGCGATCGCCACCAGCCAGGACCGGAAGGCGGCCGGGTCGCGCAGGTCGGCGAGGCCGCGGACCACCCGCAGGAGCGTCTCCTGCACCACGTCGTCCACGTCGTCGTTGCCGTCCAGGGCCCGCCCGACGATGTTGTAGACCAGCGGCAGGCACTGCGCGACGAGCAGGTCGAGCGCCTGCTCATCGCCCGCCCGCGCCGCGGTCACCATCTCCGGGTCGGGGCCGCTCCGGTCGCCTGCACGCATTCGCTCCGCCGTTCCTTCGTCGCAAGTGGCTGCGCCTACACAACAGGAGACGGTGCCCCGGGCGGGCCGATAACGGAAATCCGCGGACGGGGTCGGCGGGGGCCGTGAGCGCCGCGACGGCGGAGGTCGTGTACCGGCCCCAGCCCGGTGGCCTGCCGGTCGCGCGGTTCCCCGCGCCCCTGCACAGCCGCGGCTCCTTCCGCGGAGGCGCGGGCACCCTCCACCCGTGGGGGAACACAAACACACGGAAACGAACAGGTCGTCGCACAGCTTCCTGTGTCCGACCTATTGTGCGGCCCCGCACCCGCTCCTATTGTTCGACTTCGATTGATTCTGTTGGGAGTTGGCCCTTCGGGGAACGTGGAGGTCGCAGTGCGAAGTCATCCGACCGGTGGCGTGTCCGGCAGATCCCAGCGGCGCCGAGGGCGGTGGTGGGCGGGTCTGGCCGCGGCGATGGCGATCGCCCTGTCCGCGGGCACCACCGCACCCGCCATGGCGGCAGGCGCCGCGCACACCGCGGCCGCGAAGACGGCCGACACGGCCACGACGGACAACGCGGCCAAGGGACACGCCGGTTCGAAGCCCCACACCGTGACCTTCGACGGCTACTCCTTCCTCGTCGACGGCAAGCGCACGTACCTGTGGTCGGGCGAGTTCCACTACTTCCGGCTGCCGAGCCCGGACCTGTGGCTGGACATCTTCCAGAAGATGAAGGCCGCCGGGTTCAACTCCACCTCCCTGTACTTCGACTGGGGCTACCACTCGCCGAAGCAGGGCGTGTACGACTTCACCGGGGTGCGGGACGTCGACAAGCTGCTCGACATGGCCCAGCAGGCCGGCCTGTACGTGATTGCCCGCCCGGCGCCGTACATCAACGCGGAGGTCGACGGCGGCGGTCTGCCCGGGTGGCTGACCACCAAGGAGGAGAAGAACCGCACCGACGACCCGCAGTTCCTGAAGTACTCCGACGAGTGGCTGACCCAGATCGACCGCATCCTCGCCCGCCACCAGCTGACCAACGGCACCGGCACGGTGATCGCGTACCAGGTCGAGAACGAGTACTACAACGGCTCCGCGTCGGCCCGCGCCTACATGAAGCACCTGGAGGACAAGGCCCGCGCCGACGGCATCACCGTGCCGCTCACCGGCAACAACAACGGCACCTTCAACTCCGGTGACGGCGCCCTGGACGTGGACGGTCCGGACTCCTACCCGCAGGGCTTCAACTGCTCCAACCCCACCCAGTGGAACGGCGTCCCCGACCTCAGCTACGACCACCCGGCCGGAAAGCCGCTGTACACCCCGGAGTTCCAGGGCGGCGCCTTCGACCCCTGGGGCGGCCCCGGCTACGACAAGTGCGCCCAGCTGATCAACGACCAGTTCGCCGACGTCTTCTACAAGCAGAACATCGCCGTCGGCGCGACCGCCCAGAGCTTCTACATGACCTACGGCGGCACCAACTGGGGCTGGCTCGGCGAGCCGGAGAACTACACCTCGTACGACTACGGCGCCGCGATCCGCGAGACCCGCCAGCTCGACCCGAAGTACGACGAGGACAAGCTGATCGGGTACTTCACCCAGTCGGTGGCGCCACTGACCAAGACCGACCCGATCAAGGCGTCGCCGCCGGACGACACCGCCGTGGTCGACACCGCCCGGATGAACCCCGACACCAAGACGCAGTTCCACGTGTTGCGGCACGGGAACTCCACCTCCACGGCCACCGACAAGACCCACATCGCGCTGGACTTCAACGCGCAGCCGGTCGCCGACACCAGCTACACCTGGGACGACCCCGACTCCGCGCTGCAGTACTCGGGCAGCTGGTCGCACGTGTCGGGCCAGAGCTACACCACCGGCGACTACAAGGACACCGAGTCGTTCTCCAACACCACCGGTGACTCGGTCACCGTCCCCTTCGACGGGACCGCGGTCCGCTGGATCGGGCCGAAGACCAACAACCACGGCTACGCCGACGTCTACCTCGACGGCACCAAGGTCGCCACGGTGGACGACTCCGGCAGCGAGAACCAGGCGGTGGTCTTCCAGAAGACCGGCCTGACCGCCGGCGCGCACACCCTGAAGATCGTCGTGGACGGCACCCACAGCACGGGCTCCACGGACAACTTCGTCTCCATCGACGCCATCGACGTGCCGACCGCCGCCGACGTCCTGCCGACGTACCCCGTGGTGCCGCAGCAGCCGGGCACCGCGATCACGCTCGACGGCCGCGACTCGCACATCATCGTGGCGAACGACAGGCTCGGCGACTCGCAACTCCAGTACTCCACCTCCGAGATCATGACCACCGCGACCATCGCCGGCCGGGACGTCTCCGTGCTGTACGGGGACGCGGGCAGCGACGGCGAGACCGTGCTGCGGTACACCTCGAAGCCGACCGTGACCAGCACCGGCGGCCAGGTCGCCACGACCTGGGACGCGGCCACCGGCGACCTGCGGCTGAACTACACGCACAAGGGCCTGATCCGGATCAGCATCAGCGGCGGCGGGTCCCGCCCGAGCCTGCTGCTCGTCGGCGACAAGCCGACCGCCGAGACCTTCTGGCGGCAGGACACCGCGACCGGACCGGTCCTGGTGCGCGGCAGCCACCTGCTGCGGACGGCGACCAGCCTGGACGGCGGCCGTACGGTGGCGCTGACCGGTGACAACGGCGACGACAAGGACATTGAGGTGTTCACCTCGGCCGACCACGTCACCTGGAACGGCCGCGCGCTCGACGGCCGTACCGCCGCGGGCTCCGGCTCCGCGGGCCGGACCGGTCAGATCCCCGTCGCCGCCCCGGTGAAGCTCCCGGCGCTGACCAACTGGAAGCACGCCGAGGAGTCCCCGGAGTCGGCCCCCGGCTTCGACGACTCCAGCTGGCAGACGGCCGACAAGTCGACCACCAACAGCTCCTCCGGCGTCAACTCGCTGCCGGTGCTCTACGCCGACGACTACGGCTTCCACACCGGCAACACCTGGTACCGCGGGCGCTTCCGGGCCGGCGACGGCGAGACGGGCATCCACCTGGTCTCGGACTCCGGCGGCGGGGCGCAGGCGTTCTCCGCCTGGCTCAACGGCACCTTCCTCGGCAGTTCGACCACCGGCAGCGCCGACTTCACCTTCCCGGCCGGCGCGGTGAAGCCGACCGGCGACAACGTCATCTCCGTCCTGACGGTGAACATGGGCCACGAGGAGGACTACAACTCCTCCAACGGCAACAAGACCGCGCGCGGCCTGACCAGCGCCTCCCTGATCGGCGCACCGCTCACCCCCGTCACCTGGCGGCTGCAGGGCGTGCGGGGCGGCGAGGACCTGATCGACCCGGTCCGCGGCACCCTGTCGACCGGCGGTCTCTACGGCGAGCGGGCCGGCTGGTCGCTGCCGGGCTACCCGGACGCGAAGTGGGCGAACACCACCCTGCCGGCCACCGACACCCGGCCCGGCGTCTCGTGGTACCGCACCGACGCCAAGCTGAACCTGCCGCACGGCCAGGACACCTCACTCGGCCTGACCTTCACCGACGACCCGTCGCGCAAGTACCGGGCCGAGATCTTCGTGAACGGCTGGCAGGTCGGCAACTACGTCAACTACCTCGGCCCGCAGCACACCTTCCCGGTGCCGAACGGCATCCTGAACCCCGACGGCCACAACTCCATCGCCATCGCGGTGTGGAACCTGGACGGCAAGACCGGCGGGCTCGGCAAGGTCGCGCTGACCGACTACGGCAGCTACGCCTCCTCGCTGAAGGTGGCGCAGAACGACAGCCCCGGCTACAACCCGGTGAAGTACGCGATGCCCGCCGCGCCCGGGGTCACCACCTCCCTGGACGTGCCGAACACCGCCAAGTCCGGGCAGGCGTTCACCGCCACGTCCACGGTGCGGGTGCCGGCCGGGCAGCCGGCGGCCAGTGCGCTGACCGCCTCGCTCGCCCTGCCCGACGGCTGGACCGCGAAGGCGGCCGGCGCCGGGACGGTGGCCCGTCTCCAGCCGGGGAAGTCGGCCACCTTCAGCTGGCAGGTCCAGCCGCCGAGCGGCACTCTCGCCTCCGCCGCGGTGCTCGCCACCACGACGCACTACGTCCAGCGCGGCCGCAAGGCCACCAGCTCCGACGAACGGGTCATCGAGTCGGTCCCGCCGGTCCCGCCGGCCGGGCAGAACGCCGTCAGCGACCTGCCGTTCCTGTCGTCCACCAACGGCTGGGGCCCGGTGGAGCGCGACAGCAGCGTCGGTGAGCAGGCGGCCGGCGACGGCCGGCCGATCAGCATCGACGGCGTCGGCTACGCCAAGGGCCTGGGCACCAACGCGGTGAGCGACGTGCAGCTCTACCTCGCCGGCCAGTGCACCCGCCTCACCGCGCACGTCGGGGTCGACGACGAGACCGGCGGCGGGGGCACCGTCACCTTCTCGGTGATCGCCGACGGCAAGACGCTGGTCACCACCCAGACCCTCCGCGGCAAGCAGGCGGCCGTGCCGATCGACGTCGACGTCACCGGCGCCCAGGTGGTCGACCTCAAGGTCGGCGACGGCGGCGACGGGAACGGCAACGACCACGGCGACTGGGGGGCGCCGACCCTGACCTGCTCGTAGCGGACACCGGCGGCTCACGGCGGTTCCCCGCGCCCCCCTTCGAAGGTCGGGGCGCGGGGAACCGCCGTTTCCGGCTCAGCTCGCGGGGACCGTGTCCTCGAACGCGGTGCCGTCCCCGCGCAGGCCCGCCACCGCGGACTGCACCTGGGCCGGCGTGAGCACCTGGTCCTTGACGAAGTACACGTAGTCCACCTGCTCGTCGTAGGAGCGCGGGGTGGAGCCGGTCTGCCCGGCGAGGTCGATCAGCCAGTGGTTGAAGTCGATGAACTGGCCGCCCTCGGGCAGATACGGCTCGCCGTGCTGGGCCACGACCTGGCCGTCGATGAAGTACGTGATGTACGTGTCGTCGATGGTGATCTGGAGGTCGTGCCAGCCGTCGTAACTGGCGTACTGCTGGCCGTGCGTGTTCACCGCGTTCCAGGGGTCGGGGTTGTACGTCTCCCAGGACGTCTCGTACATGATGTTCTGCGTCTCGCCCCAGCCGCCGTTGGGCAGGTACTCGAAGTCCTGCTCGCTGTAGTCCGGGTCCATCGGCGCCTTGAGCGGGGTGAAGTTGAAGAAGGTCTGGTTGACGTGGTCGCCGTCGGGACCGCCGGTGGGCGTGTCGTCGAACTTCACCCGGGCCGCGTAGGTGCCGTTCCTGAACTTCTGCGCGGTGGTCTGGATCTCGGTCTCGCGGGTGCCGGCCGCCGTGCCGTCGGTGGTCAGCTTCAGGTCCATCACCGTGTTGCCGGCGCCGCCGGAGCTGTCGGGCACGAAGGTCAGGTCGGACGGCGACCAGGTGGCCCCCGCCACGCCGGGACCGCCCTGCCCGGACTTCACGGTCCAGCCGTGCTGCTGGACGGCCGGGTCGGAGCTGCTCGGGTAGCTGAAGTCGTCGAAGAGCGTGGGACCGTCGGGCGTGCCGCCGCCACCGGGCGGGGAGGTGGGCGGCGAGGTCGGGGGCGTGGGGTCGTTGCCGTCGGGCGCGGTGCCCCAGACCAGGGCGCCGTCCTGCTGCACGGTGACCTTCGGGGCGTTCGCGTACGAGGTCTGCGTGCCGTCGAAGGAGTAGTCGTCGGACTGGGTGAGGGGCTGCCAGTCCGAGCGGTAGAAGCGCAGTTGGAGGTCGCCGGTGGACTGGCCGGGCGCGAGGGAGCCCGCGCCCGCGGTGAAGCCGATCTCCAGGTAGCGGTCGGCGGTCGCGGTGGGGTGGGCGAGGGTGCCGAAGGTCCCGGTGACGTTCGCGCAGCCCTTCACCGCCCAGGAGCAGGCGAAGCGGTAGGACGCGGTGGGGCTGTCGGAGCTGAAGTAGTACCGCAGCGTGACCTGGCTGAGCGGCACCGACGTGGACCCGCTGTCGGTGACCTCCAGCCACGGTTCCGCCTGGTCGGCGGTGGCCCCGCCCGCGCTCGTACGGTACTGGGCGGTGAGCGTGTCCTGCGCGGCGGAGGCGGGCAGCGCGGTGAGCGCGGCGCAGGCCAGGCCGGCGGCCGAGCACACGGCGAGCGCGGCGCGGAGCCGAAGGGGGAGGCGGAGCGGACGCTTTCTTCCTGACACGGTGGTCCCTTTCCGGTGGTGGGGGGTGATCCCCGGGTGGGGTGGGGTGGGGTGGGGGAGTCGGAGGTGCGCGGACGAGCCGCCGGACACGGTGCGGCGCTGTCAGGCCGTCGCGGTCCGGGGGCGGTCGAGGGGGCGGTGGCGTACGCCGAGCGCGGCCAGCCGCGCCTGGTGCCCGCGTACCGCGGGGAGGAAGTCGGTGGCCCAGTCGGCGGCCGGGTTCCAGGCCCGGTCGGCGAGCGCGCACAGCCGGGGGAAGGCGAGGTACTCGATGTCGGCGGGCGTCTGTGCGAACTCCGTCCACAACTGCGCCTGGGTGCCGAGCACATGGGCGGCGGCCTCGGGCGGCCAGTCGGCGGGCACCGGGTCGTTGGCGTGCACGGCGCGCAGGTCCACCACCGCGCCGGCCTGGCCGAGCGGCTCGCCGGGCCCGTCGGCCTGCGGGTAGTCCAGGTAGGTGGCGCGGTGCGGCGCCATGACGACGTCCTGGCCGGCCAGCGCGGCGGCGAGGCCGTGGCCGGCGTCCCGCCACGGCATGACGGTGAACTCCGGCGGCAGCGCGCCCGCGGCCCCGGAACCGTCGGCCCAGCACACCGGCCGCCGCCCCGCCGCCAGCAGGAACTCGCCGATCCGGCCGAGGAACCAGCCGTGCAGCGCGGCCGTGCCGGCCAGCCCCGCCTCGGCGGCCCTGGCCCGCGCCCGCGGACTCTCGGCCCACTCCGCGACCGGGCACTCGTCACCGCCGATGTGCACGTAACGCGACGGGAAGACGTCCAGCACCGCGCCGAGCACGCTCCGGCAGAAGTCCAGCACCTCGTCGTGCACCCCGAACACGGCGTCGGACACGCCCCATTCGGTCCACACCTCCAGCGCCCGCCCGGGCACGTTGCCCAGCTCGGGGTAGGCCGCCAGCGCGGCCCGCGCGTGCCCGGGCATCTCGATCTCGGGCATCACCTCGACCCCGCGCGCGGTCGCGTACGCCACCAACTCCCGCAGTTCCGCGGCGGTGTACGCGCCGGCGTGCGGCTCGTCGTCGTACCGTCCGCTGCCCGCGCGGCCGCGCATCGACCGGGACCGTACCCCGCCGACCTCGGTCAGCCGGGGGTAGCCGGGCACCGGCATCCGCCAGCCCTGGTCGTCGGTGAGGTGCAGGTGCAGCACGTTCAGCTTGTGCAGCGCGAGCAGGTCGACGAACCGCCGCAGGTAGCGGACGGGTTGGAAGTGCCGGGCCACGTCGAGCAGGACGCCGCGCCAGCGGTGCCGGGGCACGTCGGTGATCTGGACCCCCGGGAGCCACCAGGCCACGCCGGGCACCGGACGCTCCGACAGCGCCTCGGGCGGCAGGAGTTGGCGGATGGTCTGCACGCCGCGGAGCAGCCCCTCGCCGGTCGCCGCACGCAGCAGCACCGCGTCCGGGCCGACGGTCAGGCCGTAGCCCTCGGTGCCGAGGCCGCCGAGCAGCGGGTCGACGGCGAGCACCACGCTCCCGCTCGGCGAGTCGCGCAGCGGCAGCCCGGTGGCGGGCCGCAGCAGGGTGCGCAGCAGCCGGGCGGCGGGCCGCGCGGCGCCCTCGGCGCGTACGGCGGTGGCCGGGTCGAAGGTGAACCGGCCGGGGATGCGGACGGCGTGGGTGGGGTGCGGGATGATCACGGCGGGGCCTCCAGGGGTGGGAGCGGGCCGGTGGCGGGCGGAGCCCGTACGGTGCGAGGCGGTACGGCGGGGGTGCCCGGCGGTGCGGCGGGGGTACGGGGGCCGTGCGGTGCCGCTTCGGGCGGGTCAGCCCTTCACGGCTCCGGCGGTCATCCCGGTGGTGACCCGGTTCTGGAGCAGCAGGAACACCGCCAGGACCGGCAGCATGAACAGGCACGACGCGGCCATCGTGGCGCCCCAGTCGGTGCCGAAGACGTTGCTGAAGGACGACAGCCACACCGGCAGGGTGCGGGCGCTCTGGTTCTTGATGATCAGCGTGTTGGCGAAGGCGAACTCGTTCCAGGCGGTGATGAATCCGAACAGGGACGTCGACAGCAGCCCCGGCGCCAGCAGCGGGAAGGTCACCCGGCGGAACGCCTGCGGCCGGGTGCAGCCGTCGACCTGGGCGGCCTCCTCCAACTCCGCCGGGATCGCGGCGAGGAAGCCGCGCAGCGTCACGATCGTGAACGGCAGCGTCGTCATGAAGTAGACGAGGGTGAGCATCGACAGCCGGTCGAGCATGCCGGTGTCCCGCGCGATGATGTACATCGGGATCAGCAGCGCCTCCCAGGGCGCCATCTGCGCGGTGAACACCAGCAGCAGGAACGCCCGCCGGCCGCGCCAGCGCATCCGCGCGACCGCGAAGGCCGCGAGCAGCGCCACCACCAGGGCCATCAGCACCGCGCCGAGCGTGACGACGAGGCTGTTGCGCCAGTATCCGGCGAAGCCGTCGGCGCGTACCGCGGTGCGGAAGTGCGCGAGGGTGGGGTGCAGCGGGAAGAACGTCGGGTCGGCGCCCTCGATGTCGGCGGTCGGCTCGAACGCGGTGACCGCCATCCAGTAGACGGGGAACGCGGACAGCACCAGGACCAGCAGGGCGGCGGCGTTGAGCGGCAGCCGGCGCAGTCCGCGGCGGGCGGCGGTCATGCGGTGCCCTCCTTACCTTCCTGGCGGAACATCCGGCGCAGGTTGAACACCAGCGCGGCGAGCAGGATCAGCACGGTCAGCGTGGAGACCGCCGACCCGAGGTCGTACTTGTGGAAGGACTGCGCGATCTGGAACGCGTACACCGGCAGGGTGGTGGTGGCGCCGTCCGGGCCGCCCTGGCCGATCACCCAGATCTGGGTGAAGCACTTGAAGCACCAGATCACTTCGAGCGAGGTGACCAGGGCGAACAGCGGGCGCAGCATCGGGAAGGTGACCAGCCGGAAGGTCTGCCAGGGCCCGGCGCCGTCGATCCGCGCCGATTCGTACAACTCGGCCGGGATCGTGGTCAGTCCGCCGTAGAGGGTCAGCGCGGCGAACGGCACCGACTGCCACACCACCAGGGTGACCAGGATCGCGAAGGTGGCGCCGCCGTGCGCGAACCAGGTGTAGTCGCGGTAGGAGGTGAAACCCAGCTTTACCAGTGCCCAGTTGACCACTCCGAACCGGGACTGGAAGAGCCACTGGAAGACCGTGGTGGCGGCGATCACCGGGGTGGCCCAGGCCAGCACCAGCGAGCTCATCACCGGCAGCCGCAGCCGTCGGCCGAGCCGGACCAGCAGCAGCGCGACCAGCGTCCCGATCAGCATGATCAGCACGACGTTGAGCGCCGTCCACCACACGGTGCGGCGCACCACCGTCCAGAACTCCGGGTCGGTCAGCGCCTCGCGGTAGTTGGCCAGGCCGACGAACGAGGCCCCGCCGTTGATGAGTTCGGCCAGCCGGTAGTGCTGGAAGGACATCACGGTGTTGCGGACCACCGGGTAGACCAGCAGGAAGGCCGCGCCCACCACGGTGGGGGAGACCAGGAGGTAGGGCCACAGGGCGGCGAGCGCGCGGCGCGGCCCCGAGCGCGGGCGGGGGTTCCCGGGGGTGGTCCCGGACGGGTGGCGGGCGAAGCGGCCGCGGCGGCCAGGGCGGCCGGACGGCGGGCCGCCGGGGCCGCCTCGCGGGTCGGCCGAGTCCTGCCCGGCGGCGGTGGGTGCGGTGAGCACGGCGGTCTCCTGGGTGATCCGGGGCGGTCGGTCAGGACGAGGTGTTGAGCGCCTTGGCGATGGCCTCCGACGCGGTCCTGCCCGCCTTCGCCGGGTCGGCGCCGGTGAGCACCTGGGTGAGGTACTGCTTGATCGGGTTGTCCGCCTCGACCGCCGCCCAGTTGGGGGAGTTGGGGGTGGCGTGCCCGTCGGCCGCGCCGGCCGCCATCGCGGAGGCGCCCGGGTCGCCCTTCAACACCCCTGCCAGCGAGGTGCGGTTGGGGACGTAGCTCATGGCCTTGGCGATGCGCGTCTGCCACGTGGTGCCCGCCAGCGCCTTGACCACCTGGTAGGCCATCGCCTGGTGCCGGGACGCCTGCGGGATGACCAGGTCGGAGCCGCCGGTGAAGACCGCGCCCGGCCGGTCCGCGGTCTTGCCGGGGATGGGGAAGAAGCCGAGCTTCCCCTTGAGCGCGGGGTCGGCCTCCGTGATGGCGGCGGCGCCGCCCGGGGTGGAGATGATCTGCGCGACGTCGCCCTTGGCGAAGACGTTCGCCTGGAGCGGCTTGGCCTCGTCGGAGTCCTTCGGGCCCTGGCCGAGCGCCTGGAGCTGCCGGTAGAAGGCCGCCGCGGCCCGCGCCTGCGGGGTGTCCAGGCCGCCGCTCCAGGTCCCGCCGCTCTTGGTGGCGAGGTCGCCGCCCTCGTCCCACAGGAAGCCGGCGTAGGTGTACCAGGACTGCCCCGGCAGGTAGATGCCCTGGTTGCCGCCGGTGTCGAGCTTCGTGGTGTCGGTGATCCACTCGGCGCGGGTCTTGGGCGGCGCGGTGATGCCGGCCTTGGCGAAGAGGTCCTTGTTGTAGATCACCACGCGGTTGGCGGCGTACCACGGGATGCCGTACTGCTTGCCGTCGATCCTCCCGGGCTCGGCGAGGCCGGGTATCCAGTCCGAGCCGTGCAGGTCGGCGACCTTGCCGGTGAGGTCGTCCACGCCGCCGCTGGCCGCGTACTGGGCGACCTGGGTGTTGCCCACCTCGATCACGTCGGGGGCGTCGTTGCCGGCCAGCGCGCTGACGATCTTCGCGCCGATGCCGTCCCACTCCTGGATCTGGAGGTCGAGGGTGGTGCCGGGGTGGGCCTTCTCGAAGTCCGCGGTGAACGCCTTGAGCACCGGGGCGGCCACGCTGTCGCGCATGATCCACACGGTGAGCCGGGCCGGTCCGGCGTCGTCGCCGGAGCCCGATCCGGAGGAGGAGCCGCACGCGGTGAGACCGGTGAGGCCACTGATGCTGATGAGGAGCGCCGCGGCGCCGGGAAGCAGTCTGGATCTCACGGAGTAGTCACCTCAGAGGAAGCGGTGGAACTTACCACTGGTCAACTGGTCTGGTGTTGACGGAGAAGGTGGCATAGACCACTGGTGACGTCAAGAGGTCGCGAGAAAGCCGTAAGAGGGCTCGTATACGGCCGAAGATCAGGTGTTCTCACCCTCCTCGCGCGATACCGACGGGGCCCGACCGCACTGGCGTACTGGTCAACATCTGGATAACCTCCCCTTGACAAGTACTTCGGGGAAAGGGCACCGCACATGGCCAGCGAGCCGCCGCGCCTGGCGCTGAAACGCGAACGGGTCCGTGACTACCTCATGGAACTCGTCGAGTCCCGCGCCCCCGGTGACCCGATCCCCTCCGAACGCACGTTGTGCGACCGACTCGGCGTCTCCCGGCCGACGTTGCGCTCGGCCGTCGACGAACTCGTCACCAACGGGCTGCTGCTGCGCGAGCACGGCCGGGGCATGTTCGTCGCCCGCGCGAAGATCACCCAGGAACTCGCCCAGGACCACGACGTGTTGCGCCTGCCGCAGGCGTCCGGCACCTGGACCAGCCGGGTGCTGGAGTTCGCCACCGTGCGGGCCGGCGCCCGCGTCGGCCGCAAGCTCCACCTGTCACCCGCCGCCGACGTCGTCTACATCGCCCGGCTCCGGCTGGTGGACGGGGAGCCGATGGCCATCGAGTACCTGCACGTCCCGGCCGCCCTCGTACCCGGGCTGGCCCCCGCCGACATGGAGTCCGGCGACTTCTACGACACGCTGCGCGACCAGCACGGGGTGCGGGTGCACGAGGCGGTCCAGTCCATCGAGCCCACGGTCACCAACGAGGAGGAGGCGCATCTGATCGGCGTGCCGGTGCTCTCGCCCGCGCTGCTCTTCGAACGCCTCACCCACGACGAGACGGGGCGCCCCGTCGAGTACGTCCACTCCGTCTACCGCGGCGACCGCTACCGGATCGTCTCGCGGCTGACCCTGTCGCACTCGGCCACCGCGTGGCGGTACACCGGGCCGCCGGGATAGCGGGCGGTCCGGGGGTGGGCGCGGGAACGGTCAGGCGGGGGGAACGGGGAGGGCGCCGCGGGACGGGCGGGCGGCGCGCGGCTCGGTGGTGCGGGTGGGGGCCGGGGCGGGGGCCTCGGGCGCGCCCCAGGAGGCCGGCGGCCGGGCGGTGAGCACCGGGTCGATCGTCACGTGCCGCGCCCCGAGCGGCTCGGCGAGCCGCCGCAACGCGGACTCCGAGAGCCGAATCCACGGCTGGGTCGGCCCGAGCACGGACCGCAGCCGCCGGTCGGTGGTGAAGGCGACCGCCGTACGCGTGCCGAAGGGCGTGCGCCACAGCCGCACGATGTCGCCGGCGGGCCCGCGCCGCACCGGGACGTAGAGCGCTCGGCCGGCCGCCCCGTCGGACTCATCGGCGACACCGGCGACGGACGGCTGGTGCTGGCTCACGTGCATGTCCTTACGGTAACCCGCCGCCGTCACCTCGTCCGCGCCGGTCCTGGCATCCCACACCGCCCCGCGGCCGGGCCGGTGGCCGTCCGGGCCGTACCGCCGGCCGGATTCGCCCACGGCCCATGACCAGGCCAGGCGCCCCGGACGGCCGCCGCCCGCCGGACACCCGATCCGCCGCTGCCGCCCGAACGAGTGAAGCCCGCGCCGATCCGGCGGCCGGCCCGGACGTGCTCAACGTCACTGCCCGATGTACGGCCCGGCGGCCCCTCAGGGCGGGCCCGGGGGCGGAGGAACGGTCCGGACGGCGTCAGGCGCGGGTGTCCGACACCGCCGCGAGACCGGTCAGGTATCCGTGCAGCACCGTCTTGAACTCCTGTGCCAGCCTGGCCTGTTCGCACGCGGTCGCGCCATCGAGCGCCGGCAGGATGGCCTTGGCGATGTGCACCACGACCGTGGCGGAGCGCTGCCGGTTGGCGGGGGTGAGGTGGGGCGCGGCGGCGCCGACCACCGCCTCCATGACCTGCTGCGCGCCCGTGTTGAGGGAGGCGACGCTCCTGGCCGGCGGCGCGGTTCCGGCGAAGAGGGGCCGGAAGGCGGGGCTCGCCTGGCTGAACGCGAGCATCGGGTCGACCATCCGGTCCACCAGTTCGCCGATCGGCATCCCGTCGAGCGCGGGGTCCCGCAGGAAGCCGAAGACGGCGCGGAGTTGGGCGGCGCAGCGCTCCGCGAGGGCCCGCGCCATCGCCTCCTTGTTGGGGAAGAACTGGTAGAGGGTGCCGGGGGAGGCGCCGGCGCGGGCGGCGATGCTGTTGGTCGTCGCGGACTCGTAGCCGACCTCGGCGAACTCCTCGGCCGCGGCGTCCAGGAGCTGGGCGATGCGCTTCTCGCCGCGGGCCAGCCGTCTCTTCGGCGCGGTGCCGGTGCCGCCGGTCGCGGTGCCGGCGGTGTGGTCGGCGGCGGTGTCGGCAGCGGTGGAGCGGCCGGCTGCCGTGGTGGCGGCCTGGGCGTCCGGTGGTGTGCGCGGCATTCACATCTCCCGGGTGCGGACCGCGGCCGGTCGTCCGTGCCCGCCTGCCCGGGAGCTGTCCCGGGGACGGACCGGCCGACCGCCGCGCGGGTCACGGCGGCCCTGCCAGCGTAACGCGCCGGGCCCAACGAGCATGGTCCGAAAGGTGATTGACAGCGGTGGGGCGCACTCATACGCTGACGCCGTTACGAGTGAAGACTCGTAAGTGGAGTGGTCGCACCGCGGGCACGGCCCGCCCGGGAGTGCGGCCGAGCGGTCCCCCGGGCCGCGTGGCGCCGTCGCACCCCGTACGTGGCGGCCCCGGACCCGGATGTGGCGGGCGCCTGCTCCGCGCCGAGCCGTCGGGATCGCTCACCCGGCCCCGTCCCACGCCTCCCCGCGAGGCGAGGGCGGGGCCGTACCCGTGCCGGCGGGCCGAACCCGGAGCATCCGTAGGCGGAACGGCGCCAGTTGCGGTGTCTCGTCGGGGTCGCCGAGGAACCGCGCTTCGGGCGGCCCGCACACGCCACCGCCCCGTCGGCGCGCACGGGGGCGGCGCGCCGACGGGGCGGTGGTGGTGTCCAGAGGGCTTGGTGACCGGGTGTCCCGTCCCCACGATGACCCGGTGACCAGCCCCCTGGGGCCCCGGCCGCGTTCCGCTCGGTTCGCGTCGGGGAGTCGGAGGTGCTGATCGGACGGTGCTGACCAGATGGTGCTGCCGGACGTTCCGGAGGCCCGGAAGACGCGGCTCGATGTTTGCGGGGGTAAGGGGCGTGTACCTGGGTGCGGGCCCCTTACCCCGCGCGCGGCTGCGACCGAGCCGGACCTACATGTGCACGGCCTTCGGCTCGCCCTCGGGCGCCAGCTCCGGGCGTCCGCTGCGGAACATCACCGCCGCGATCACGGTGCCGACCGCGAAGAACGCGGCGGACCACCAGTACGCGGTGGAGTAGCTGTGCAGTTGGGCGTGTGCGGCCACCAGCTTGCTCGGCGGGTTGGAGGTCGCGTGGTGGGTGATGTAGCTGGTCGCGGCGCTCGCGGCCAGCGTGTTGAGCAGCGCGGTGCCGATCGAACCGCCGACCTGCTGCATGGTGTTGACGGCGGCGGAGGCGACACCCGCGTCGTCGGCCCGCACACCCGCGGTGGCCACGCTCATCACGGTCGGCATCACCAGGCCGAGGCCCAGGCCGATCACGATCAGCGGCGGCAGCACGTTCGCCGCGTAGGTGCTGTTCAGGTCGAGCGTGGTCAGCCAGGCCATGCCGACGGCGGCCATGCCCATGCCCACCGGCACGATCGGCCGGGGGCCGAACCTCGGCAGCAGGTTGTTCGTCGCGAGCTGCGCGGAGACCATCAGCGACGCGATCATCGGCAGGAAGGCCAGGCCGGTCTTCACCGGGTTGTAGAGCAGCGACAGCTGGAGGTAGTAGGTCAGGAACAGGAAGACACCGAACATGCCGATGCCGGAGATCCCGAGGATCGCGAACGACGCGCCGCGGTTGCGGTCGAGCAGCACGCGCAGCGGCAGCAGCGGGTGCGCGGTGCGGCCCTGCCACCAGCCGAACGCGGCCACCAGTACCACGCCCAGCAGCAGGAAGCCCCAGGTCAGCGGGGAGCCCCAGTCGTGGCTGTCGGCGTTCGAGAAGCCGTAGACGACGCTGAACAGACCGGTGGTGACCAGGATGGTGCCGGGGACGTCCAGCCGGGGCCGGACCGCCGGGGCGCCCTTGCGGAGGAACGCCATGCCGCCGACGAAGGCGATGACGGCGAAGATGAGGTTGACGTACAGGGTCCAGCGCCAGCTCAGGTGCTCGGTGAGCACGCCGCCGAGCAGCAGGCCGATGCCGCCGCCGGCGCCGGCGATGGCGCCGTAGATGCCGAACGCCTTGGCGCGTTCCTTGGCGTCGGTGAACGTGGTGTTCAGCAGGGACAGCGCGGCCGGCGCGAGCATCGCGCCGAACAGGCCCTGCAGGGCGCGGCCGCTGACGAGCACCGCGAAGTTCGGGGCGGCGCCGGCCAGCGCGGAGGCGACGGCGAAGCCGACGACGCCGATCAGGAAGACCACCTTGCGGCCGACCAGGTCGGCGAGCCGCCCGCCGAGCAGCAGCAGGCTGCCGAACGCGAGCGAGTAGGCGGTGACGATCCACTGCCGGTTGCCGTCGCTGAAGCCGAGCGCGTGTTGAGCGGAGGGGAGTGCGATGTTCACCACGGTGGCGTCGAGCACGACCATGAGCTGGGCGATGGCGATCACCGCGAGCACCCACCAGCGGTGGGAGGGATGCTCCTCAGGGGCCTGCTTGTCCAGCGCTACCGGGCTGGCCGGTGCCGAATCGCCGACGTTCACGTCGGGCGCGGACTGAGTCGACATATTCGTGACTCCTGGAAGTGGGACGGGCGGCGAACCGCTGGGAAGAACGAAACCGTTTCGTACTCTGTCGTATGGATCGACCGTACGACTCGTCATATCGAAACGCAAACGTTTCGCTGCCCTCGGCGATGTGCGACTGCTCACAGGTCAGCGGCTCAACCCGGGTGCCGCCCGGGGGCGTCCTTCCATCAGCCTGTCAGCGCGCTGTGTGCCCCAGGAGCGCGCCCCCCTCTTCCTCAGGAGGTGCTCGACACGGTGCCTACGTGTCCGCGCGGCCGGTCACCGCGACCGCCACGCCCAGTCCGATCATCGCGAGGCCGCCGGTGCCGCCGATGGCCGCCATCCGGCGCGGTGAGCGGGCGAACCAGGTGCGGGCCGCCGACGCGGTCAGCGCCCACACGCTGTCGCAGACCAGGGCGATCACGGTGAAGACCAGGCCGAGCAGCAGCATCTGCTGGTGCACCCCGCCCGCGTTCCGGTCCACGAACTGGGGGAGCACGGCGGCGAAGAAGATGCAGGTCTTGGGGTTGGTCACGCCCACGACGAAGCCTTCCCACAGGGTGCGGGCGTCGCTACGGGTGCGCGGCGCCGCCGCGGTTCCGGTCTGCGCGGTTCCGGTTTGCGCGGTTCCGGTCTGCGCGGCTTCCTCCGCTCCCGGTACGGCGGTCGCCGTCGACAGGTCCGCGCGGTGGCGCCACGCCTTCACGCCCAGGAAGACCAGGTAGACCGCGCCCACGAGTTTCACTGTCGTGAACACCGCGGCCGAGGTGGCCATCACCTCACCCAAGCCCAGGGAGACGGCTGCCGCCAGCAGGTACGCGCCGATCGCGTTCCCCAGGACGCTGCCCAACGCGGTCCGGCGGCCGTGCGCCAGCGCCCGGCCCAGGACGAACAGCACGCTGGGGCCCGGGATCAGCACCAGCACCAGCGATATTCCGGCGAAGCCGAGCAGACGGTCGACCGACACGGTAACTCCTTTCAACGGGAGGGGGGTTCCGCGTGAGCGTAAGCCGCCCAAGGGTGCCCCGTCCCCGGAGTTTCGAGTGTCCGTCCGTGCGGGCCCCTGCGGGGTGGCTGAGCCGTCCTGTCCGCGGGCCGGTGGCCTGCTGGTCGCGCAGTTCCCCGCGCCCCTGGGTGGGTGCCCTTTTGTGGTGCGTTGTTTGTCTGCGGGTGCGTGGTGGCTGGTCGCGCAGTTCCTCGCGCCCCTGATTTGGGTTGCTCGCCGTTGTCGGCGAGCTGTGCGCTGCGGAGCAGCCGCACGTACTCAGGGGCGCGGGGAACTGCGCGACCAGCCGGAGCGCACCGGGACCCGGGGGCCGTGGGGAACCGTTACGGCGGGGGGCCGTACAGCACCCGGGGGGAGCCGCAGCGGCACCCGGGGTGGTGGGGGGCCGTGCTTACGGTAGGAGACCGGCGCGCCTCGCGGCGACCACCGCTTCGAGGCGGGTATGCGCCCCCAACTTCCGCATGGCGGACCGCAGATAGCTCTTCACCGTCTCGGGCCGCAAACGCAGCCGGGCCGCCGCCGCCGCATTGGTCGCCCCGGAGGAGATGGAGCTGAGGACGTCCAGCTCGCGCGGCGTGAGCTGGGGCGCGCCGCGCGAGGAGCGCCCGGGCCGGGTGGACGCGGGCGGCGCGCCCGCCGCCGCGAGCCGGGTGCACGCACTGAGCAACTCCTGCCGCAGATGCATGTCGGGCACCTGCCCGGCCAGCGCCCGCAACTCCGCGTGCGCCTCGCGCACCTCCTCCCAGGCGCGCGGATCGGCCGGCAGCGGCGCCTGCGCGAAAGACAGCAGCCGCTGCGCCTCATCCCTTATCACCAGCGCCTGCTCCAGCTCGCGGGCCGCGTCCAGCGCCACGTTCAGCGGCCGGTCACCGAGCGAGAAGGGCTGCCGCAGCGCCCCGTAGAGCACCCCGCGCACCCGGCGCTGCACGACGATCGGCACCGCCAGCACCGAGCGCAGCCCCTCGCCCGCCACCGCGGCGTCGTACTCGTGGCTGATCACCCGGGAGTCGCGGTACTCGGTGACCGCGTAGGGGCGGCCCATCGCGAGCGTCTTGCCGCCCAGACCGTTGCCCGTGGTGATCGAGAGCCCGCGCAGCGACTCGGTGGCCGTGCCCGCCAGCTCGCTGATCCGGAACTGCCGCGCCCCGTACCCGACCGGCAGCCCGCCGCCGCCCGCCACCAGCCCGCCGAACGACACCGCCAACAGCCCCGACCTGCGCATCCGCAACAGCGCCGCCCGCACCTCGACCGCCTCACCGTGTCCGTTCACCCGCATCACCCCCTCACCCCCTTCCGGGGGTAGTGAGACCCACGTCACTACCGGACGATGCTACTCAGGGGTCCGTCGACGAGGAGGACACATGGCGGCATCGGACGCGACCGGGATGTTCCGGGACGCCAGGGACTTCCTGCTGCGGCACCGTGAGGACTACCAGGCAGCGTATGACGGTTTCGGGTGGCCGAGGCCCGAGCACTTCAACTGGGCGCTGGACTGGTTCGACGCCGTCGCCGCCGATCCCGCGCGCGCCGACCGGCCCGCGCTGTGGATCGTCGAGGAGGACGGCAGCGAGGCGCGCACCACCTTCCGGGAGATGTCCGCCCGTACCGACAGGGTCGCGAACTGGCTGCGCGGCCTGGGCGTGCGGGCCGGCGACCGGGTGCTGCTCATGCTCGGCAACCAGACCGAGCAGTGGGAGACCGCGCTGGCGCTGATGAAGCTGCGGGCGGTGGCCATCCCGGCCACCCCGCTGCTCGGCCCGGCCGACCTGCGCGACCGGATCGACCGCGGCGGGGCCCGGCACGCGGTGGTGCGGGCCGCCGACACCGGGAAGTTCGCCGACGTGCCCGGCGACTACACCCGGATCGCGGTCGGCGGCGCCACCGGGCCGTGGCGGGCGTACGAGGACGCGTACGCCGCCGACCCGGTCTTCGTGCCCGACGGGCCCACCCGCGGTGACGACCCGCTGATGCTGTACTTCACCTCCGGCACCACCGCCCGGCCCAAGCTGGTCCAGCACACCCATCTGTCGTACCCGGTGGGGCACCTGGCCACCATGTACTGGATCGGGCTGCGCCCCGGCGACGTGCATCTGAACATCTCCTCGCCCGGGTGGGCCAAGCACGCCTGGTCCAGCCTGTTCGCGCCGTGGAACGCCGAGGCGACGGTCTTCGTGCACAACTACACCCGGTTCGACCCGGCCCGGCTGATGGCCGAGATGGACCGGGCCGGGGTGACCAGCTTCTGCGCGCCGCCCACGGTGTGGCGGATGCTCATCCAGGCCGACCTGCGGGCGCTGGCGCATCCGCCGCGCGAGGTGGTCGCGGCCGGCGAGCCGCTCAACCCCGAGGTGATCGAGCACGTCAGACGGCTGTGGGGGGTGGTGATCCGGGACGGGTTCGGGCAGACCGAGACCGCCGTGCAGGTCGCCAACCCCCCCGGGCAACTGGTCAAGGCCGGCTCCATGGGCCGCCCCACCCCCGGCTACACCGTCGCCCTGGTCGATCCGCAGACCGGCCGGCCCGGCGACGACGGCGAGATCTGCCTCGACCTGTCCACCCGCCCGGTCGGCCTGATGACCGGATACGCCGGCGACCCGGAGCGCACCGCCGAGGCGATGGCCGGCGGCTACTACCACACCGGCGACATCGGCCACCGCGACGCGGACGGCTACATCACCTACGTCGGCCGCAGCGACGACGTCTTCAAGTCCTCCGACTACAAGATCTCCCCGTTCGAGCTGGAGAGCGCGCTGCTGGAGCACGAGGCGGTCGCCGAGGCCGCCGTGGTGCCCGCACCCGACGACCTGCGGCTGTCGGTGCCGAAGGCGTACGTGGTGCTCGCGGCCGGCTGGGCGGCCGACGGCGAGACCGCCAAGGCGATCTTCGCGCACTCCCGGTCGGTGCTGGCGCCCTACAAGCGGGTGCGGCGGCTGGAGTTCGCCGAACTCCCCAAGACCGTGTCGGGCAAGATCCGCCGGATCGAGTTGCGCGAGGCGACCGCGCGCGACGGCAGCCACGAGTACCGCGAGGAGGACTACCGATGAGCGACACGGGCACGGATACGGGCACGGGCATGGGCACGACCGGGGCCGGGGCCGCCGCCGGCACCCCGCCGGCCGAGCCGTCCTACGCGCACGGCACCGGCGGCGCCCCGCTGCTCGGCGACACGATAGGACGCAACCTCGACCGGGCGCTGGCCGCTCACCCCGACCGCGAAGCACTGGTCGACGTGGCCAGTCAACGGCGCTGGACCTACCGCGAGTTCGGCCGCGACGTGGACGCGCTGGCCCGGGGCCTGGCCGCCCACGGGGTGCACAAGGGCGACCGGGTCGGCATCTGGGCGGTCAACTGCCCCGAGTGGGTGCTCGTGCAGTACGCCACCGCCCGGCTCGGCGCGATCATGGTGAACATCAACCCCGCCTACCGGCTGCACGAGTTGGCGTTCGTGCTCAAGCAGTCCGGCATCGAGGTGCTGATCGCCTCCACCGAGTACCGCAGCAGCGACTACCGGGCGATGGCCGCCGAAGTCCGCGACGACTGCCCGCGGTTGCGCGAGGTGGTGCACATCGGCGACCCGGAGTGGGACGGGCTCATGGCGGCCGGGGCGGACCTGCCGGCCGACTACCTCGCCGTCCGGGAGGCGTCGCTCAGCTGCGACGAGCCGGTCAACATCCAGTACACCTCCGGCACCACCGGCTTCCCCAAGGGCGCCACCCTCTCCCACCACAACATCCTCAACAACGGCTACTTCGTGGGCGGCACGGTCGGCTACACCGAACAGGACCGGGTCTGCCTGCCGGTGCCCTTCTACCACTGCTTCGGCATGGTGATGGGCAACCTCGGCATCACCTCGCACGCCGCCTGCATCGTCATCCCCGCGCCCGCCTTCGACCCGGCCGCGACCCTGCGCGCCGTCGAGCAGGAGCGCTGCACCTCGCTCTACGGCGTGCCCACGATGTTCATCGCCGAGCTGGGCCTGCCCGACTTCGCCTCCTACGACCTCAGTTCGCTGCGCACCGGCATCATGGCCGGCTCGCCGTGCCCGGCGGAGGTGATGAAGCGGGTCATGTCGGAGATGCACATGGCCGAGGTGTCGATCTGCTACGGGATGACCGAGACCTCGCCGGTGTCCACCCAGACCCGCCGGGACGACGACCTGGAGCACCGCACCGAGACCGTCGGCCGGGTGCTCCCGCACATCGAGGTGAAGGTCGTGGACCCTTCCTCGGGTGTCACCCTGCCACGCGGAACCCCGGGTGAACTGTGCACCCGGGGCTACTCGGTGATGCTCGGCTACTGGGACGAACCGCAGCGCACCGCCGAAGCCGTGGACGACGGGCGCTGGATGCACACCGGGGACCTCGCGCTGATGCGGGAGGACGGCTACGTCGCCGTCGTCGGCCGGATCAAGGACATGATCATCCGGGGCGGGGAGAACATCTACCCGCGCGAGATCGAGGAGTTCCTCTACACCCACCCCAAGATCGCCGACGTGCAGGTGGTCGGCGTGCCCGACGCCCGCTACGGCGAGGAGATCCTCGCCTGCGTCATCCCGCGCGACCCGGCCGACCCGCCCACCCTCGCCGAGGTCGCCGGGTTCTGCGCCGACCGGATCGCGCACTACAAGGTGCCGCGCCAACTGCGCGTGCTCGACGCCTTCCCGATGACGGTCAGCGGCAAGGTGCGCAAGATCGAGCTGCGCGAACGGTTCAGCGCACCGCGGTGACGGCGGCCGAGGCGGTGGCGCCGGCCGGGGTGGTGCCACCGGTCGCGGCGGTGGCCGGGGCGGGCGCGGTCAGCGGGATGACCGCGGTCGGGGCGTGCCAGGGCTCGGTCGCCACCTCCTCGAACTCCACCACGTTGCCGATGTCGGCGGTGGTGGACATCGAGATGTTCGTGACCCGCTCCAGGATCGCCTCGACCACCACCGGCACCCGGTGCTCGGCGGCGAGCTTCTTCGCCTGCGCGAAGGCCGCGCCCAGCTCGCCGGGCTCGGTGACCCGGATCGCCTTGCAGCCCAGGCCCTCGGCGACCTTGACGTGGTCCACGCCGTAGCAGCCGATCTCCGGCGAGTTGGCGTTCTCGAACTCCAGGTTCACCTGGAAGTCGATGTCGAGGCCGAGCTGCGCCTGCCGGATCAGCCCGAGGTAGGAGTTGTTCACCAGCACGTGCACGTAGGGGATGCGGTGCTGGGCGCCGACCGCCAGTTCCTCGATCATGAACTGGAAGTCGTAGTCCCCGGACAGGGCCACCACCTGGGCGTCCGGGTCGGCGGTGGCGACGCCCAGCGCGGCCGGGACGGTCCAGCCGAGCGGACCGGCCTGGCCGCAGTTGATCCAGTGCCGGGGGCGGTAGACGTGCAGCATCTGGGCGCCGGCGATCTGGGAGAGCCCGATGGTGGACACGTAGCGGGTCTCCGGGCCGAACGCGCGGTTCATCTCCTCGTAGACCCGCTGCGGCTTCATCGGGACGTCGTCGAAGTGGGTGCGGCGGTGCAGCGTCGCCTTGCGCTCCCGGGCCGAGGCGGCCCACGCCGAGCGGTCGGGCAGCAGCCCGGCCTCCTTGGCCTCCCGCGCCGCGGCGACGAACAGCTCCAGCGCGGCCTTCGCGTCCGAGGCGATGCCGTAGTCCGGGGCGAAGATCTTCCCGATCTGCGTCGGCTCGATGTCGACGTGCACGAAGGTGCGGCCTGCGGTGTAAACGTCGAGCCGGCCGGTGTGCCGGTTCGCCCAGCGGTTGCCGATGCCCAGCACGAAGTCCGAGGCGAGGAACGTCTCGTTGCCGTACCGGTGCGAGGTTTGCAGGCCGACCATGCCGGCGTTCAGCGGGTGGTCGTCGGCGATCGCGCCCCAGCCCATCAGGGTGGGCACCACCGGCACCCCGGTCAGCTCGGCGAACTCCACCAGCAGGTCGGCCGCGTCGGCGTTGATCACCCCGCCGCCCGCGACGATCAGCGGGCGTTCGGCCGCGCCGAGCATCGCCAGCGCCTTGGCGATCTGCGCGGCCGAGGCGGCCGGCCGGTAGACCGGCAGCGGCTGGTACGTCTCGGGGTCGAACTCGATCTCGGTGAGCTGCACGTCGATCGGCAGGTCGATCAGCACCGGGCCGGGGCGCCCGGAGCGCATCAGGTGGAACGCCTGCTGGAAGACGCCCGGGACCTGCGCGGCCTCCAGCACGGTGGTGGCGGCCTTGGTGACCGGCGCGGCGATCGAGGCGATGTCGACCGCCTGGAAGTCCTCCTTGTGGATCACCGCGGTGGGGGCCTGGCCGGTGATGCACAGGATCGGGATCGAGTCGCCGATCGCCGAGTACAGGCCGGTGATCATGTCGGTGCCCGCCGGACCCGAAGTCCCGATGCACACGCCGATATTGCCCGGCGCGGTGCGGGTGTATCCCTCGGCCATGTGCGAGGCGCCCTCCACGTGCCGGGCGAGCGTGTGGGTGATCCCCCCAGAGGCTTTCAGAGCCGCGTAGAAGGGGTTGATGGCCGCTCCCGGGACTCCGAAGGCCACGTCCACGCCTTCGAGTTCGAGGATCTCCACGGCCGCGCGCGCGGCGGTCATACGGGTCATGAGGACTCCCTGCGGGGCTTCAACGGGGGTGGGGCGAGCTGAGCGCTCGACATACTGTTTTCCGTAATACGGAAAGTAACTTCTGTTATGTGAAATGAGGCTAGGTCGCCGACGGATGGGCGTCAAGGCGTCGGATGAGGGGGTGCGGTGCCGTCGCTCGCGCAAGGAGCCGGCAGATCCAGGGGTGCTGGGGGCGCCGGCGGGCGAAGCCAGGGGGAGGGACGGCGCGATCAGCCCACGACCTGGCCGAGGGTCCGGGAACCCGCAGGACGGGGCGGTGCGGGCGGACCGCCTACTCGGGCCCCCGCCGGGTCAGTTGCTCCGCGGCCTCGTTGACCGGCTGGGGCGTCCCCGTCAGGTCGAGGACGTACAGCGGCACGGCGAGCCGGTCGGCCCGCAGCCGCGCGTCGTGGGCGTACCCGGCCAGCGAGAAGAACGCGCCGGTGGCGTCCTCGTTGACGCAGTTGAGCCACAGGCACTCGACGTCCCGCAGCGGGGTGGGCAGCGTGGTCGGGTCCACCTGGGCGACCAGCCTGTCGCCGCGCAGGTCGATGCCGTTGGCGGTACGGTCCCCGGCCAGCCGTACGTTCCCGAAGCCGAGCCACTTGAGGTAGTGGGCGGCCGCGCTCAGCGCGTCCCGGGCGGTGCGGATCGTGACCGGGCGGAACGGCGGCCGGCGGGTGGTCGGCGGCGGCACCGGACCGGTCGGCTCGGGTGCGCCCTCCTGCGGCGCGGGCACCTTGCCGTCACCGGAGTCGGCGGCGCAGGCCGCGACCGGCAGCCGCACCAGCGCGCCGCAGGCGCAGTCGTACTCCGGCTGCGGCCACTGGTCGGAGCGCCCGCACTCCGGGCAGCGCAGCCGTATCCAGGACTCGTCCCAGGAGTGGTGCAGCACCTGTACGGGCCGGCCGCCGGCCAGCACCGGCGGGGCGAGCGGGTTGCCGCAGGCGCACGGAAACGTCGGGGCGGTGTAGCCGTGCTCCCGCCCGCAGGCGGGGCAGCGCACCGGCACGCTCTCAGCCATCGCTCGCAACTCCCGTCCGGCCCCGGCGGTTCGGGCCGAGGTGTCGTGCACCCATAGTGCAGGAAGTCGGCGCCGCTGTGACCGTTCCCTCGCACCCGGTAAGCGTACGAGGGAAGTCGCGGGCTTCGGGGGTGGCCGCCCGGCGGTGCTCCCGCGGCCGTGCGGCCGTACGGGCGCCCCCAGGCGCGACCCTTGTCGGGGCACGCACCGCCGGGCGGGGTTCGGGGTGGCCGGGCGGGCCCTTCGCACCGGTGGTACTCGGCGCGGGCCCGGCTGCCGACCCGGGCTCAGCCCTTGACCGGCAGGCCGGAGAGCCGTTCCACGCCCCGCAGCAGCGCCGAGTGGTCCAGGCCGCCGTCGCCCTGCGCGCGCAGCGAGGCCACGAGGTTCGCGACCACCGCGCCGACCGGCAGGGCCGCGCCGACGGTGCGGGCCGCGTCGGTGACGATCCCCATGTCCTTGTGGTGCAGGTCGATCCGGAAGCCGGGGGCGAAGTCGCGGTCGAGGAAGTTGTCCTTCTTGCGGGCGAGCACGGTGGAGCCGGCCAGGCCGCCGCCGAGGACTTCGAGCGCCGCGGACAGGTCCACGCCGGACTTCTCCAGGAAGACCACGGCCTCGGCGCATGCCTGGATGTTGACCGCCACGATGAGCTGGTTGGCGGCCTTCACGGTCTGGCCGGCGCCGTGCGGGCCGCAGTGCACCACGGTCCTGCCCAGCGCCTCCAGCAGCGGCCGGGCCCGGTCGAAGTCGGCCGCCTCGCCGCCGACCATGATGGACAGCACGGCCTCGACCGCGCCCGCCTCGCCGCCGGAGACCGGCGCGTCGAGCACGCGGATGCCCTTGTCCGCGGCCGCCTTCGCCAGGTCGATCGAGGTCTGCGGGGTGATCGAGGAGGTGTCGATCAGCAGGGCGCCCCGGCGGGCGTGCGCGAGTATGCCGTCCTCGCCGTAGGCGATCGCCTCGACCTGCGGGGAGGCCGGGACCATGGTGACGATGACGTCCGCGTCGCGGACGGCCGCGGCGATCGAGTCGGCGGCGGTGCCGCCGTTGGCGGCCAGCCGGGCCAGCTTCTCGGCTTCCAGGGTGTAGCCGGTCACGTCGTAACCGGCCTTGATCAGGTTCTCCGACATCGGCGAACCCATGATGCCCAGCCCGATCCAGGCGACCTTGGGCAGTGTGGTGCTCATCTTCTTGCCTTCCGTGGGTGCGGGCCGGATGCGGCGCCGGCGCGGCTCAGGGGATGGGGATGGGGAGGGGCGGGGGATGGATACGGGGATGGGGAGGGCGAGTTGAGGGGAGCCGGGGGTGGGGACCCGGTGGTTCGGCGGGTCAGCGGGGGAGCCAGCCGAAGGCGGCCGCGGAACCGGCGGGTGAGGGCTTGTACTCCAGGCCGGTCCAGCCGTCGTAGCCCTTCGCGCGTAGGGCGTCGAGGAGGGCGCCGAGCGGGAGGGTGCCGGTGCCGGGCGCGCCGCGGCCGGGGCTGTCGGCGATCTGCACATGGCCGGTGAGCGCGGTGTGCCGCTCGATCACGGCGGGCAGGTCCTCGCCGTTCATGGCGAGGTGGTAGAGGTCGAGCAGGAAGCGGGTGTTGTCCAGTCCGGTCGCCTCGTTGACCTGACGGACGACGTCGACGGCGGCGTCCGCGGAGACCAGCGGGTAGCGCGGGGACTCGGGGGCGTTGAGCGCCTCGATCAGCAGGGTCGCGCCGATCTCGTCCGCGGCGCGGGCGGCACGCACCAGGTTCTCCAGCGCGAGCGCGTCCTGCGCGGCCGGGTCCACGCCGTCCACGCGGTTGCCGTAGAGCGCGTTGAGCGCGCGGCAGCCCACGGACGCGGCGAAGCCGGCGGCGACCTCGACGTTGGCGCGGAAGCGGTCGGACTCCTCGCCGGGTACGGACAGCGCGCCGCGGTCGGGCCCCGGCAACTGCCCGGCGTAGAAGTTGAGGCCGACCAGGCGGGTGCCGGCCGCCTCCAGGGCCGAGCGCAGTTCGTCGAGGCGGACCTTGTCGGGCGCGGGGTCGTCGATCCACGGCCACCACAGTTCGACGGCGTCGAAGCCCGCGGCGGCGGCCGCGGCCGGCCGCTCCAGGAGGGGGAGTTCGGTGAAGAGGATCGAGAGGTTCACATCGAAGCGCGCGTCGGCGAGACCCACGAAGCGGCTCCTTCCAGAAGGTCGATATTTCACATTGCGGAAGTTCATTTCTGTCTTGTGGAACAGTGAAGCAGGCTCGGCCGTGGTGTCAAGCGATCCCGGCGCGGGGCGTGGCCGCGGGTCGCCGACGCGGGTCGCGTGCGCGGGGTGCGGCCAACGGGTCGCCTCGTGCGGGTGCGGCCGGGCGCCGGCGGCAATCGCCGCGGACTTTTGGTTCTTTTGTCCGTGCCATTACTTCGGCCGAGTTGTCCTGTGATGTCGGGGCGTCCGATCCTCCGGAAAAACGATATTCACCCGCTCGTAATACTGTGAGGGATGTCCGTTTGCCCTCCAGTGCTGCCGCGGCATACCGTCCCGGAGTGTCCTGATTGCGCCGGTTAACGGGCGTTCAGGCACCCTGGACAGCTAAACGGAGCTGCCGTATCCTCATCCGAGATCGCCGATAGTCTGGGCCGTATCCGGCCTTTGTCTCTGCTCGGTGCACACTTGCCGGGCCGTCGGTGTCACGGGGCTACGGGGACGGTGAAGTGTGTGTTCCGAGCAGACGCGCGCGCGGCACGAAGAACGACGAACGGCCATGGTCCGATGACCTCCGCCGAGCCGCCGACGGGCGAACGAGGCGGTACGCACACCCGGTTCACCGTTCTCGGCATGCTCACCCTCGCGGACGGCAGGGAATCCGTCGTCCTCCAGCCGTCGCGGCCCGCCGCTCTGCTCGCCGCATTACTTCTGCACGCGAATTCCGTGGTCACCGCTGATTTTCTGCAGCAGGTTATCTGGGGCGCCGACACGCCCGCACAGGCGAAGGCCGCATTACACAGCTGCGTGTTGCGGCTGCGCCGGCTCTTCAGTAAATACGGCGTCGCCGACAACGCCATCGAGGCAGTTCCCGGCGGTTACCGGCTGACTGCGGACGCCGCCGCACTCGACCTCGTGGAGTTCCGCGAACTGCTCGGCCGGGCGTATTCCGCGGCGGAACCGGAAAAGGAACTCGGGCTGCTGCGCACCGCGCTCGCGCTCTGGCGGCCGCCGCTGCTGTCGAACGTCCACTCCGACCTGCTGCACCGCGACGAGGTCCCGCGGCTGGAGGAGGAGTGGCTGCGCGCCATCGAGCGGGTCTTCGACCTCGAACTCGCCCGCGGCCGCTACCGCGAGGCGGTCGCCGAGATCTGGCCCACCGCCCGCGCCCACCCGCTGCACGAGCGCTTCACCGGGCAGCTGATGGAGGCGCTGTACCGGACCGGCCGCCGCGCGGAGGCGCTCGCCGAGTACCGCAAGGCCAAGGAGCACCTCGCCCAGCAACTCGGCGTGGACCCCGGCCCCGACCTGCAACGGCTCGAACTCGCCATCCTGCGCGGCGCCCACGCCGACGGACCCCGGCCCGCCGCCGCGACGTCGGCGGCCGGTTCCACCGACGGCCCCGACGACGCCCAGGACAGCCAGGACCCCCGGGGCACTCAGGATGCCCAGGGCACTCGGGACAACCAGGACTCCCTGGACGGCGCCCTCAGCGGTGCCCGCGTGCTCGACCGGCTGGTCGGCGCGGGGCTGCTGGAGGAAGGGCCGCGCGGCCACTACCGCATGCACGACCTGCTGCGCGTCTTCACCCGGGCCGCCGCCGCCGACGGTGTCGGCGCCCGGGCCGCACGTACCCCTCGCGCCAGCGGGCGCACCCCCCACCCGTCCCCCCGGCCCGGCGCCGCGGAACTGCACCCCACGGAGGCGTGACCGACATGGTGTCACCGTACGAGGAGATCGCCGCGACCCGGCCGCGCATCCGCCGGGACGTGCTCTACACGCAGACGCCGACCGGAGTCCACTTCCACAACGCGCGCGGCGGATTCAGCGTCGTGATGCCGTCGGCCTACCGCTTCGCGTCCCTGATCGTGCCGCACCTGACCGGCGACAACACGGTGGCCGCGCTCTGCGGGGGCCTCGGCGACAAGCAGCGCGACATGGTGGCCCGACTCGTCGGCACGCTCTACGCGCGTGGCTTCGCCAGGGACGCGGTCCCGCCGGCCGCCGACGCGCCGGTGCCCGAGGAGGCCGTGGCGCGGCGGTTCGCCGCGCAGATCGCCTACGTCGACCACTACACCGATGACGCGGCGGCCCGGTTCCTGCGTTTCCGGCACACCCGGGTGGCCGTGGTCGGCGACGACGCGCTCGCCCGCTGGGCGGCGCTGTCGCTGGTCCGCAACGGCTGCGCGCGGGTGGCCGTCACGTCCGCGGCGGTCACGTCCGAGGCCGTCACGTCCGCGACCGATTCCGCCGTCCCGTCCGCGACCGATTCCGCCGCCGCCCCCTCGGCGTCCGAGGAGGCCGCGGCGTTGCGGGAGGAGGGCTGTCCGGTAGTGCTCGACGTGCTCGAACCCGGCCGCGGGACGGGCGAGTTCGGTTGGGCCGACCTCGACGGGTACGACCTCGTGGTGGTCACCGGTGAGCGCGGCCCGCGGCAGGTCGCCGCGCTGTCCGACGCTGTCCCGGCCGGGAAGAGGGTGCTGCCCGCCTGGATGTTCGGCCGGTCGGCGGTGGTGGGGCCGCTGCTCACCGGCGGGCCTGGTGAGGCGGATGCGACGGTGGCGTCCGACGGGTCCGGTGGCTCCGCCGAGACCGTCGCGTCGGCCGGCTGCTGGACCTGCGCGGCGCTGCGGCTCGGCGCCAACGGGGACCCGGCCGACGCCGCCGACCTGTGGAGCGGGCTGGCCCCCGGCGGCCCGCGCGACCAGCCCGGCGCGGCCTCCCTGAGCGGTCCGCTCGCCGCCATGCTCGGCAACCTCCTCGGCTACGAGGTGTTCCGGCTCACCACGGGCGCGCTGCCCGCGGAGAGCGAGGGCCGGCTGATCGTCCAGGACACCGACTCGCTCGACACCGTCACCGAACCCCTCCTCCCGCACCCGCGCTGCCCGGCCTGCGCCCCGCTCGCGGCACCGCCCGCCACGGTCACCGACCTGGAGCAGCTCGACGCGTCCGGCGACGCCGCACCGGCCGGGGACCTGACCGCCGCGGTGGGGGACGCCGACGCCGGGCAGGCCGCGCTCGCCGAACTCACCGACCGGTCCGCGCTCGTGGGGCCCGTCGCGGGCGTCTTCCAGGCGTACGCGGACGAGACGTGGGCGCAGACCCCGCTCAAGGCCGCCACGGTGCGGCTCGGCCTCGGCCACGGAGTACGGCGGGAGATCAGCGCGTTCGACGTCCACCACGTCGCCGGGGCGCGGTTGCGCGCGCTGCACCGGGCCGCCGAGGTCTACGCCGAACACGTCGTACCGCCGGCGGAGCCGCTCACGGGTGCCGCGCTCGACGCGGCCCGGGAGAAGTGGCGGGCGGTGGACCCCGCCGACCTCGCCACCGCGGCCGGGCTCGGGTACGGCGCCGGGGCGGCCACCGCGTGGTGCGCGGCCACCTCGCTCCTGGGCGGCGGCGGCAGCGTGCTCGTACCGGCCGCCGCGGTACGCCCGTTCGGCCCGTACAACCGGGACCGGCTGGTCGAGCCGACCTCCGCGGGAACCGGCGCCGGCCGTACCCCGGCCGAGGCCGCCGCCCGCGGCGTGCTCACCGCGCTCGGCCACGCGGCCCTGCGCGCCGCCCTGCGCGGGACGACCGAGGTCCGCGCGATCGACCCGGCCGCACTGGCGGAACGCGTCGGCCCCGAGGACGGCGACGACGCCGAACTCACCTTCCTGCTGCGGTCGGCCGCCAACCTCGGCGCCGACCTCGACCTCCTCGACCTCGGCGCGCCGGACGCGCGGCCCGCCCCCACCGTGCTCGCCCGCGCGGGCGGGAGCTGGGCGCTGGGCACCGCACCGCGCGGGCGCGACGCGGCACTCGAAGCACTCCGCGACCTGCTCGGCACTCTCCAACTGGCCGCCGAGGAAGCCGGATCGGGTGACGGCGCCGCGTCGGGCGCCGGTGCCGGAGCGGGTGGCCGTGCCGGCGCAGGCGATCGCACCGCCTCCGCCCGCGTCGACACCGGCGACCCGCTCATGAAGGACCTCGCGCCCGCCACGATCGCGGCCACCCGGGTCCCCGGACCCGTGCCGCTGACCGAGCGGACCGACTGGGCCACCGTCGCCGCCCGGCTGCGCGCGGCCGGGCAGGACCTGCTGGCCGTCCCGGTGCACGCGCCCGACCTCGCGGCCGGCCGGCTGCACGTGACCCGCGTCCTGCTGACGTCGCCCCGGGCCTCCGATGCGCACTGACGTTCGCCCGGCGCCCGTCGCCGCGCCGCCGCCGGCCGAGCGGGCCACCGACACGTCCGCCGGGCCGTCCGTCGTCGGCGCCCTGGCCGCAGCCCTCGGCGCCGCCCTTGCCGGCAGTCCGGCCGCGCACGGCATTCCCGCTCCCGCCGTCCATCCGCTGGGCCTACGGGACGAGTTGGCGGTTCCGGGCGGCGACGAACCGCGCGCCGTCCACGTGTACGGGCACCACGCGCTGGTGGGGCCGTTCGTGCCGGGCGGCGGCCCGGCATGCGCCCGGTGCCTGGCGCGGCGGTGGCAGGCGGTCCGGGCCCGGGGGTTGCGGGAGGCGCTGGAGTCGGGCGCGGACACCCGGGCGGCGGGCGCCTCGCCGTGGCAACTGCCCTTCGCCGCGGACGCGTTGGCCGCGGTGCTCGCGGCGCACACCGCGGCGGCGGCCGGCACCGCACGGGAGCGGTTCCCGTACGCGTACCTGCTGGACCTGGAGACGCTGGGGGTGACGCGGTTCCCGGTGGCTCCCGACGCGGAGTGCCCCGCGTGCGGGGACGCGCCGCCGGACACCGCGCCCGCCGCCGCCGTTCCGCTGCCGGCGACGCCCAAGCGGTCCGCGACGGACTTCAGGAGCCGGCCGGCGGACGCGTACGACGTGCCCCTTGAGGTCTTCGTCAACCCGGTGGCGGGCATGCTCGGCCCGTCCGTGGTGCCGGACCTGGTGTCGGCGTCGACGTCCTCCACGGTCGGCTCGTTCCTGCTGCGCTCCGGCGACTACCTGCGCGAGTGCTTCTGGGGCGGGCACACCCCCCGCTACCGCTCCAGCGTCCGGGTCGGCCTGCTCGAAGGGCTGGAGCGCTTCGCGGGGATGCGGCCGCGCGGCAAGCGCACCCAGGTCGTCGCGGCGTACGACGAACTCGCCCGCACCGCACCGGTGCTCGACCCCCGCGCGTGCGGCCTGTACGACGCCGGCTTCCACCGCGCGGAACCCGAGGTGCGCCCGTTCGATCCGGCGCGGCCGATCCCGTGGGTGTGGGGCTACTCGCTGCGCGACCACCGTCCGCTGCTGGTCCCGGAGATCACGGCGTACTACCACGCGCCCGGCGGCCTCGCCAACCGCTTCGTGCAGGAGAGTTCCAACGGCTGTGCGTCCGGCGGAAGTTGGGCCGAGGCGGTGTACTTCGGGCTGATGGAGGTGATCGAACGCGACGCCTTCCTGCTCGCCTGGTACGGCCGCGCCCCGCTCACCGAGATCGACGGCTCGGCCAGCCGCCGCCCCGAAACCCGTTCGATGATCGACCGGTTGGCGATGTACGGCTACCGGGCCCGGTTCTTCGACACCCGGATCACCTTTCCGGTGCCCGTGGTGACCGCCGTCGCCGAGCGCGTCGACGGCGGAACCGGCCGGCTGTGCTTCGGCGCGGGCGCGAGCCTCGACCCGGAGGCGGCGCTCGCCGCCGGGCTGTGCGAGATCGCCACCGACGCGGTCAACCTGCGTGCCAGGACCGAACGCGACGCCCCCCGACTGCGGGCGATGGCCGAGGACTTCACGAAGGTGCGGGTGCTGCACGACCACCCGCTGGTGTACGGGCTGCCGGAGATGGCCCGGCACGCCGACTTCCTGCTGGGCACGTCGGGCCGGCCCGGCAACCGCAGGCCGCCCCGGATCACGCCGGCCGCGCTCGCCCGCGACACCGTCGCCCCCGGCGACGACCTGCGCGACGACGTCGAGGCGTGCGTCGCGCAGGTCGCCAGGGCCGGGTTCGACGTGATCGCCGTCGACCAGACCGGGCCGGAGCAGCGGGCGCTCGGATTCCGCACCGCCGGGGTGATCGTGCCGGGACTGCTCCCGATCGACTTCGGCTGGAACCGCCAGCGGGCCCGCCACATGCCCCGCATGCGGAGCGCGCTGCGGGAAGCGGGGCTGTGCGAAAGGGACTTGGCGGCCGATGACCTCAACCCGGCGCCACATCCGTTCCCTTGACGCCCTTCACGCCCTTCACGCCCTTGGCGAGGCGACCCGGAATGGACGGCGGAGCGGCAAGACGGCAGTACGGCGGTGAGGCGGCACAGCGGCAAGGCGGCACGGCAGTACGGCAGTTCCGCGCGACCCGGCAGGACCCGAGGCAGCACCCAGGCAGCACCCGCAAGGACCGCAAGGACCGCAAGGACCGAGAGGCCCGAGAGGCCCGATGAGGAAAGGACCGCCCGTGGGATTCGCCCATGAGTACGCGACCGCGATCGTCCGGCGCGGCCGGTACCCGATGGAGCCGGCCGACTGGGTGCCCGACTGGGCGGACCGGCCGCGCAAGGGGAAGCACTTCCCCGGCGCCGAGAGCTTCCCGCTGCCGCACGCCACCCCCTCGCCGCCGCCCGGCGCGACCGTCGAGCGCGGCCTGTACGGGCCGCGCGGCGGCGGCGCGTTCACACTGCCGCTGCTCGCCGGGATGCTCCAGGACTCCTACGGCCTGACCGGCCGCCGGCTCGCCGTCCAGGCCAACTCCGACCTGGGCACGCTGCCGATGTACGCCGAGGCGAACTGGTCGCGGGGCAGCGCGTCCGGCGGCGGCCTGTACCCGGTCGGCATCCACTGGGTCAGCGGACCCGGCGGCCCCCTCACCCCCGGCGTGCACTACTACGACACCCGGCAGCACGCGCTGCGCCGCCTGCTCACCGGTGACGTCACCCCGCAGGTGCGCGCGGCGGTCGGCGAACCGGCCCTCGGCCACGACCAGTTCCTCGTGCTCACCGTGCGCTTCTGGCAGAACGCCTTCAAGTACAACAGCTTCAGCTACCACGTCGTCACGATGGACACCGGTGCCCTGCTGGCTACGTGGCGGATCTGGGCCCGCGCCCACGGCCTGCACGTCGGCCCCGCCTTCTGGTTCGACGAGCCCCGGCTCGGCGCCCTGTTCGGCCTGACCGACGACGAGGAGGGCGTCTTCGCCGTGGTGCCGCTGACCTGGCAGCCCTCCACCGCGCACGCGACGACAAACGCGGCCGCGGCGGCCGGCACCGGCACCGGGGCCGCGGAGGCCGAAGGCACGGGCTCCGGCGCGATCTCCGGCGCGGCATCCGTGCGGGTAGGGCATGCCGACCAGGAGCGTTCGGGGTTCACCACGACGTTCGAGACGGTGCGGCGGATGCACGCGGCGACGGTCGAGGGCGCGACCCGGCGGCCGGCGGCCGGCGCGCTCGCGGCGGCGTCGGCGCGGCCGGTCGAGGCGGGCGGCGAGCGGGTCGCGCTGCCCGCGCGGGAGCCGCTGGAACGCGGGGTGCGGCAGGCGCTGCGGGCCAGGCGCAGCAGTTTCGGCAGGTTCCAGGCGGCGCGTCCGCTGGCGGCGCGGGAACTGGCGACGGTGCTCGCCGCCGCGGACGCCGCCGGCACGCTGGACAGCGACGCGGAGCCCGCTGACGCCGAACCCCTCACCCGGCTGCTGGTGTTCGTGAACCACGTGGCGGGCGTGCCGCAGGGTGCGTACGCGTACGACCGGGCCGACGGGTCGCTGCGGCTGCTGCGGGCCGGCCGCCCGGGGGAGTTCCTCCAGCGCAACTACTTCCTGGCGAACTACAACCTGGAACAGGCCGCGGCCGTGATCGTGCCCGCCGCGCGCACCCACGCCGTGCTGGACGCCGTCGGGGACCGCGGCTACCGCCTGGTGAACGCGGTGGTCGGCGGCATCTCCCAGGCCGTGTACACCGCGTCGAGCGCGGCCGGCCTCGCCTGCGGAGTGGCGCTCGGGTTCGACGCGATCTCCTTCACCGAGGAGTTGGGGCTCGACGCGACCGGCGAGATCCCGCTGCTGATCATGATGATCGGCCACGAACGGCCCCGCCCGGCCGACTTCCGCTACGAGATCGCCTGAGCGCCCGTGATGAGAGATGTGGACGACGTGAGTGAGGCGAGCGCCACGCGCGCGAGCGATACCAGTACCAGCATCGGCACCAGTACCACTACCGGCACCAGCACCGGCACCACGGCAGGAGACGGCGCGGCGCGGAACTGGCTGCTGCACCGCCGCTTCGTGCTGCGCGTGGCCGGCCTGCCGGTGGAGGCCGTGGAGCGGCTGCGCGACCCGCGGGCACGCGCCTGGGCCGAGCAGGTGCTCGACGCGCAGGACCGGATCGACGCGCTCGCGGACGCGTTGGCGGACCCGCTGACCGCGCTGGTCGTGGCGACCGACGACGAACGGCAGCGCCGCCGTGTACTGGCCCTGCGCCGGGAGGTGTTCAACGGCAGGGTGCCGCGCGATCCCGACGCCGTACGGGAGTTGGCACGAGCCGCGGGCGGCGGAACCGGCGAACTGCTGGAGCGCTGGCTCACCGCTCGGCGCGAACTCGCCGGGGCCCTCGCCACCGGTGGCGGCCTGGTGGACGACGGACTCGCCGCGGCCCGGGCCGAGTTGCGGCGGCTCGCGGCCGAGGAGCGGCTGCGGCTCGGCCTGGTGCTGGCCTCGCCGACCCTCGACGGGCAACTGGACGCGTTCATCGCGGAAGGCGCGGCGGGGCCGGTGCCCGCACCGGACAAGCGGGCCCGGAAGAAGGAGCGGTCGCTGCTCTCGTACCTGTACCGCACGGCGTGCAAGACCAGCCCGTTCAGCACGTTCACGGCAGTGGCGGCGGGGGAGTTCGAGGAGCCGTCCGGCCAAGCGGACGAAGGGGCGACGGACGCGCGGGGCGAGCTGGGCGACGGCTGGAGCAGCCATCCCCGGCTGAACGTGGTGGTGCTGGCCCGGCTGGCGGAGCTGGTCGCCGCCGACCCGGACCGCCGCGCCGACCTGCCGGTCGCGGTGTCCGCCGGCTGGAACCTCGACGACGACCGGCTGCGCTACGTGCGCCGCTCGGTGACGACGGGCGACGACACCGCGGCGGTCAGCTTCGACGCCGCCCACGACCGGCTGTTCTTCCTGCGCCGCAGCGGCACCCTGGAGCGGATGCTCGGCCTCTTCGCCGGCGGCGCGACGCCCCGGTACGGCGACCTCGCCGACTGGCTCGCCGCCGAGACCGGTGCCGCGCCCGAAGAAGCCGCCCGCTACCCCGCGACCCTGCTGGATCTCGGCATCCTCCAGATGACCGGCCTTGACACCGACGTCCACACGCCGGACCCGCTGCGCTCCTTCCGGGCCGCGCTGCGGGCCCTGGACCGCCCCTGGGCCGATCGCGTCGCCGCCCGCCTCGCCGGCGCCGCCTCCTGCGTCGAGCGCTACGCCGCCGCCGACCTCGCCGGACGGCGCGCCCTGCTGCGTACCCTCCGCGGCGAACTGATCAGCGTGCAGAAGGAGTTGGGGGCCGACGCGCCGTCGCTCCCGCAGACGCTGCTCTACGAGGACGTACGCGCCGAGCCCGTGGGCGCCGACCTGGAGCGCTGGACCGAGCTGGCCGCGGCGCCGCTGCACGCCCTGACCCGGGTACTGCCCGCCTTCGACGTGGCGCTGCCGCAGCGGCTGGTGCTGAAGGGCTTCTTCCTGGCCCGGTACGGCCGCGGTGGGCGCTGCGACGACGTGCTGCGGCTGGTGCACGACTTCCACGAGGACATCTTCACGCAGTACCTCCAGTTCACGTCCACCAAGTCGCCCTGGGCGCCGGACGGTTCGGCCGCGCCGGAGGAGAACTGGCTGGGCCTGCCGGAGGTCACCGCGCTGGACCGGGCCAGGGCGGAGTTCACCCGCCGGATGCGCGAGGCGTGGCACGACCACCCTCCCGGCGCATGGGAGTTGCGGCTCGACGAAGCCACCGTGGACGCGGTCGCCGCCGAACTCGCCCCGCTCGCACCCGGGTTCACCCCGCACAGCCACTTCGTGCAGCTCGCCGAGCGCGACGGCGACCCGCTGGTGGTCCTCAACAACTCCTACGGCGGCCTGTGCTTCCCCTTCACCCGCTTCACCCACTGCTTCGACGGCGCGGAGGGCACGGGCGCGGACCCGGCCGAGGTCCCCGCCATCGGAACTCCCGCCGCCGGGACCCCTGCCGCCGGGACCCCCTCCACCGGCCCGGCCGCCGACGGCCTCAGCGCTGAGCTGCGCCGCACCCTGCGTGCCTGGCAGCCGCCCGGCGCGGTCTTCGCCGAGGTCACCGCCGGCTCCGCGACCACCAACCTCAACCTGCACGGGCGGCTCACCGACCACGAGATCGTCTGCCCGGGCGAGCGCGGCACCGGGTCCGCCGGAGCGCGGATCGACCTGGACGACCTGTACGCGGAACACGACGAGGCCACCGACCGGCTGGTGCTGCGCTCGCGCCGGCTCGGCCGCGAGGTCGTGCCGCTCTACCTCGGCTACCTGGTGCCCATGGTGCTGCCCGAAGTGCCGCGCACGCTGCTGCTCTTCTCGCCCACCTCCCGCGCCCGGCCCGACCTGTGGCGCGGTGTTCCGCAGGGCCCGGCGGTCGACGGAGTCACCGCCCGGCCCCGGGTGCGCTACCGCGGTCTGGTCCTGCACCGGCGCAGCTGGACCGCGGCGCCGGGCGCGCTGCCGGTGCGCGAGCCGGGCGCGGGCGAAGCCGCGTACTACCTCGCGTGGCAGCGCTGGCGGCGCCGGCACGGCCTGCCGGCACGGGTGTTCGCGACGGTACGGGAGGAAATGCCCGGCGGCGGGGGGCCGGCGGCGGCCTTCGGGGGCGGCGCCAAACCCGGCTACGTCGACTTCGACAGCCCGCTGTCCCTGATCGCTCTCGAAGCGCTCACCGGCGGCGGCCGGGCCCGCACGGTCTTCGAGGAGATGCTGCCGGCGGCGGACGAGCTGCACGTCCGCTCCGCACGCGGCCGCCATGTCGCCGAACTGGCCGTGGAGATCGTCCCCCGTCCGGCGGCGACCGCACCCACCCCGGCACCCACCCCGGCACCGACCCCGGCACCCGCCCCGACCCCGGCACCCGCCCCGACCCCGGCACCCGCCCCGACCCCGGCAGCCGCATCGGCGCCGGCACCCGCACCCGACCCGCACGGAAGGCAGGGCACGCGCGTATGACGACGATCCCGCACGGCGGCAGCACCGGCCCCGCCCCCGGCACTTCCGTGGCAGCCGACCCCGCCGGACCCGCTGACCCCGCCCGCCCGGCCGGCCCTGCCCGCCCCGCCGGGCCCGCCGATCCCCGGGGGGACTGGCAGGCGTACCACGTCTTCTACGCCGCCAGCACCCGCCCCTTCCTGCTCCAGTGCGCCCGGCCCCTGGTCGCCGAACTCACCCGCGACGGACTGCTGTCGGGGTGGTTCTTCATCAACTACTGGCTGGAGGGGCCGCACATCCGGCTGCGGCTGCGCCCCTCCTCGCCGCAGGCCGGGCCCGAGGTCGCCGCCCGCGCCGCCGCGGCCGTCGAGGACTTCCTCAAGCGCCGGCCCGCCCTGTACGAGGTCAAGGACGGCTTCCTCGCCGAGCTGTACAACACCCTCTTCGAGCTGGAGTACCCCGGCGGCGAGCGGGACCGCTTCACCGACGCGGCCGGCCGGATGCGGCTGCGCCCCAACAACTCCTTCGCCGCCGAGCCCTACGAGCCCGAGTACGGGAAGTACGGCGGCCCGGCCGGGGTCGAACTGGCCGAGTGGCACTTCCAGCGCTCCAGCGAGCTGGTGGTCGACGCGGCGGCCACCATGAACCTGCACGTGCGGACCGTACTGCTGGGCACGGCCGCGCAGTTGATGATGACCATGGCCGGGTGCCTGCTGCCCGGCGAGACCGCGCTGCTCACCTTCCTCGACCGCTACCACGAGTTCTGGAACTCCGCCTTCACCGGCACCAACTTCACCGCCAGCGACGGCTACGACCGCGCCTACCAGGCCATGGGCACCGCGCTGCCGCACCGCTTCCAGGAGATCCGGCGGGCCACCGCGCGGCCCGCGCTCGACCGGCTGCCCGGCTTCCTTCGCGGCTGGGCCGAGCACGGCCTCGAACTGCGCGAGCGGGTATCGGAGTTGGCCCGCTCCGGCGACCTGGTCTTCCGTTCCTGGGACGGCAGCCGGGACCTGCCGGTGGACGACCCCGATCAGGCCCTGCCGATGCTCGCCTCGCCCTACCTGCACATGACCAACAACCGGCTGTCGGTCAGCGTCCGCGACGAGGCGTACCTCTCCTACGTGCTCGGCCGCGCGCTTCGCGAGCCCCGCCCCGCGGTGACCCCGTGACGACCGTCGGCGGCTTCCTCGACATGCGGCCCGCCGTGCGCGACGACGTGACCGTCGGGCCGGCCCTGACCCGCGGCCCCAAGGTGGTCCACCTCGTCAAGGACCCGCTGACCGGGGCGCGGTTGGAGGTCGGCGGGAAGGAGCGGTTCCTGATCGTCCGGCTGGACGGCTCGAAGTCGCTCACCGAGATCGGCGCGGAGTACGCCGCCGCGTACGGCACGCGGCTGGGCGAGGCGCAGTGGACGCAGATCCTGCGGATGCTCTCGCTCCGGGGCCTGCTGGCCGCCGCCCGGCCGCCCCAAACGCCCTCGGGTGCGGCCGAGGACCGGGCGAGGGCCGCCGACACCCGCCCGCGGCAGGGGAGTTGGCTCGGCGGGCGGACGCGGCTGGTGGCGGACGCCGGGTCGGCGATGGACCGGCTGCACCAGGCGACGGGGTTCGCGCGCCGGCCGGCGGTGCTGGGCCCGCTGCTCGTACTGTGCGCCGCGCTGCTCGTCGCGGAGGCCGTCCGGTTCGGTCAACTGGCCGACGCCACACGCCGGTTGTTCCAGCAGCCGGTGGCGCTGGTGGCGGTCGGCTGCGTGCTGTGGCTGAGCCTGGCGCTGCACGAACTGGCACACGGTCTGGTGGCCCGCGGGTACGGGCTGAAGGTGGCCGAGATCGGCCTGCGGCGCCGCGCGGGCTTCATGACGTACCTGTACTGCGAGGTCGAGGACGTCCAGTTCCTCGGCCGGCGCGGGCCGCAGGTCGCCGTGGCGATGGCCGGGGTGGTGGCGAACCTGGTCTACCTGCTGCCGTTCTGGGTGGTGTGGGCGCTGCTGCCGGGCGGTGCCCAGGCGGAGCCCTTCTTCGGCGGACTGCTGCTGCTCGGCACCGCCATGGGACTGCTCAACCTCGTGCCACTGCCGCCGCTGGACGGCTACAAGGCGCTCGGCTACGCGCTGGGTGCCCTGCGGCTGGCCCCGGAGAGCCGCGCCTACCTGCGGCTGGCGGTCTCCGCCGCGCTGCGCCGCCCGGGCGCCCGCGCGGCGACCGCCGCCTACCCCGCCAGGTCACGCCGCGTCCTCGGTGGATACGCCCTGCTGGGCGCCCTGTTCACCCTCGCCGCCCTCGCCGCGGCGGGCCTGCTGTGCGCGGTGGCCCTGCCCGCGCGCTACGACACCTGGACGCCCTTCCTGCCGCTCGCCGCCGTGGCCGCGGCCCTCCTGCTCCGCCCGCTCGGCCTGCGCGCCGCCGCCAGGCGCGCGTCCGCCACGCGGACCGCTGCCGACCCCGACCCGGGCGGCCCTTCGGCGCCGGCCGCCGCGGCGCCCGCCCGGCCCGTCCCGGCCGGCGGACCCAGCAGCCCCGTACCCGCCCCGCAGACGCGAGAGAAAGGCCGTATGAACAGAGCCGACGACCCGTCACCACCCGCTGTGGTGCTGGACGGTGTGACGAAGAGCTACGACGGGGTGCGTGCCCTGGACGGGGTGTCGCTGACGGTGGGCCACGGCGAGTTCTTCGGGATTCTCGGGCCGAACGGCGCCGGGAAGACCACGCTGGTGGAGATCGTGGAGGGCATGCGGAAGGCCGACGCGGGCACCGTCGAGGTGCTCGGCCGGTCGCCCTGGCCGCGTAGCACCGCGCTGCTGCGGCGGATCGGCGTACAGACGCAGACCTCCGCGTTCTTCACCCGGCTGACCGCGGTCGAGCACCTGGAGACCGTGGCCGCGCTGCACGGCCTGGAACGGTCGGCGGCCGGCCGGGCCATCGAGTCGGTGGGGCTGGCGGCCAAGGCCCGCAGCCGGGTCGACGACCTGTCCGGCGGCCAGCGGCAGCGGCTCGCCCTGGCCACCGCGCTGGTGCACGACCCCGAGCTGATCTTCCTGGACGAGCCGACCGCCGCGCTGGACCCGGAGGCCCGCAGGTCGCTGTGGGGGCTGCTGCGCGAACTGCGCGGCCAGGGCCGCACCATCGTGTACACCACGCACTACCTCGACGAGGCCGAGGCGCTGTGCGACCGGGTGGCGATCATCGCGGGCGGGCGGGTGGCCGCGCTGGACACCCCCGCCGCCCTGGTCCGCTCGCTCGCGGCGCCGGCCCGGCTGCTGGTGCCCGCCGACCGGATCACGCCGGAGCAGGCCCGCGCCATCGAGGGCGTGGACCGGGTGCTGGTGGAGGGCGGCGAGGTGGTGATCGAGACCCGCGTGGCCAACCGGGTGCTGGTCGCGGTCGGCGCCTTCGTGGACATGGACGCGATCCGGACCAGGACCGCGACCCTCGAAGACGCCTACCTGCGGCTGACCGGAGCCGGAACGGAGCTGGGCAGATGACCGCCACGACCCCGAGCACACCGAGCACACCGAGTACACCGAGCAACCCGAGCACCCCCACCGACCCTGACGAGTCCGCCGACCTCAAGGACCCCACCGACCCGAGCACATCGAAGGGCTCCACCCCCGGCCCCACCCCCGGCGGCAGCACGCGCGGCACCCGCAGCACCGCCTATGCCGCGCTGACCAGAGCCGCGTTCCTCGCCTCCGTCCGCGACCGGACCACGGTCTTCTTCACCTTCGCCTTCCCGCTGGTCTTCCTGGCGGTGTTCGGGCTGCTCTTCCGCGGCCAGAAGGTCGACGGCGGACTGCCGTACATCAACTACGTGGCGCCGGGCGTGCTGTCGTGGGGCGTCGGCAACGCGGCCCTGTTCGGGCCCGCGTTCGCGCTGATGCACTGGCGGCGCGACGACATCCTGCGGCTGGTGTGGCGGACCCCGACCCCGCTTCCCACGGTGCTCGGGTCGCGGTTCGCGGTCGCGGTCGGAGTGGGGCTGTGCCAGGCGGTGCTGTTCACGGCGGTGGCGGTGCTGCCGGTGTTCGGGCTGCACCTGGCGGGCGACTGGCCGCTGGCGCTGCCCTTGCTGGTGCTCGGCGTGGCCGCGTTCCTCGCGCTCGGCCTGGTGGTGGGCAGCCTCGCCAACACCCCCGAGGCGGTCGCGGCGATCGCGAACTTCGTGATGGTGCCGATGGCGTTCCTGTCCGGCGCGTTCTATCCGGCGGACCTGCTGCCGGGCTGGATACAGGCGTTCTCCTGGGTGCTGCCGCTGCGCTTCCTCGACCACGGGCTGACCGACGTGCTCGCCGGCCGCGACGGGCTCGGCCGCTACGCCCTGGACTGCGCGGGCCTGATCGGATTCACCGTCCTGTTCGGGCTGATCGCGGCCCGCGTCTTCCGTTGGAGCAACCGGACATGACCGCCCCGACCGCAGCACTCCCCGCCGCCGCGTGGGCCGCAGCCCCGGGCATCGAAGCAGCCGGGCGGGAACTGGAACGGCAGTTGGCGGCACGCGCCGCCGCTGCCGGGCTGCCCGCGCCCGCGGTGGCCGTCATCGGCGGCCACGACCTGTTGCGGCCCGACCCCGAACCGCCCGAGCAGGCCCAACGCCGGGCCGCGGCGACGGTGCACCTGGCCCCGGACGCGGTGCTGGTCGGCCCCTGGGGCGCGGGGCCGGATGCCACCGCGCCGCACGCCGGCGAACCTCGGCCCGGCGGTGACGGCGCCTGCGGCTGCTGCCTCGCCGTGCGCTGGCAGCGGCTGCGCACCCGGACCGAGCGGGAGGCGCTGGAGGCCGGGCGGAGCGGCCTGACCGCGGCGGGCCGCTGGCCGGTGCTCCCGGACTGCACCGTCGACGCCGTGTGGGCGCTGTACGTGTGGGCGGTCGCCACCCCCAGGCCGCCCCATGCCGACGGTCTGGCCCGGGTCACCCGGCACGACCTGGAGACCGGCCGCCCGCACACGGTGCCGCTGCTCGCCGACCCGCTGTGCGCCCACCACGGACCGGCGTCGTCCCCCCACCCCGGCGAGCGGGGCGGTTCGGGGATCTCACCGCGGCCGAAGCCCGCCGCCGACCGGTACCGGCTGCGCACCCCGGAGTCGTACGCGCTGCCGACCGAGGCGCTGGCCAACCCGGTCTGCGGGGTGCTCGGCGCCGGCACCTGGAACGACGTGACCTCGCCGACCACCGCCCCCGTCGCGGGCTCGGTCTTCATGCGCGGCTACGCCGGACTGACCGACGTGACCTGGAGCGGCCAGGCCAACTCCTTCGCGGCCAGCCGTGAACTCGCCTTCCTGGAGGGCCTGGAGCGGTACGCGGGCACCCACCGCCGGGACCGTACGGCGCCGCGCGTCGCGTCCCTCGACGACCTCGCCGCACGCGGCGAACCGGCCCTGGACCCGCGCAACTGCGGCCTGTACGCGCCGCGGACCTACCGCGACGACCCGATGGTGCACCCCTTCGACCCGGGCCGGCCGATCCCGTGGGTGTACGGCCACTCGCTGCGCGACGACCGGCCCGTGCTGGTGCCGGCCCGGCTGGCGTACTACAGCGCGGGCACCGCCGCCGACGACTTCGTCTACGAGTGCTCCAACGGCTGCGCGATCGGAAGCTGCCTGGAGGAGGCGATCCTCTTCGGACTGCTCGAACTCATCGAGCGCGACGCCTTCCTGCTCGGCTGGTACGGCAACGCGCCGCTGCCGGAGATCGACCTCGCGTCGTGCGACAGCCGGGTGCTGCGCGCGATGATCGACCGGGCCGCCCTGTGCGGCTACGACGTGCACGTCTACGACAACCGGATCGACCTGCCGGTGCCGGTCGCCACCGGGCTCGCGGTGCGGCGCGACGGCGGGCCCGGCACGTTCGCGTTCGCCGCGGGGGCCGCCCTCGACCCCCTCGCCTCGGTGGAGTCGGCGGTCTCGGAGATCCTCACCTACCTGCCGCACCTGCCCCGCCAGGTCGCCGAGCGGCCGGCCGAACTCGCCGCGATGGCCGAGGACTTCACGCTGGTGCGCCGACTTCCCGACCACGCCGCGCTGTTCGGGCTGCCGCGGATGCGCGAGCACGTGCGCGGCTACCTGGAGCCGCCGGTGACCAGGACGTTCGCCGAGACCTACGACGGCTGGGAACGGCGCCGGCCACGCGGCCTCGACCTGCGGGAGGACGTCCTGTGGTGCACCGGCGAACTGGCCGCGGCCGGGTCCGACGTGATCGTGGTCGACCAGACCACCGCGGAGCAGCGGAGGTTGGGCCTGCGCACGGTCTGCACGATCGCGCCCGGGCTGCTGCCGATCGACTTCGGCTGGACCCGGCAGCGGGCGCTGACCATGCCGCGGCTGCGGACCGCCCAGCGCCGGGCGGGGATGCGCGGCGACGACCTGGCGGAGGAGGAGGTGCGCGCCGTGCCGCACCCGTTCCCGTAGGGCCGTCGGGAGCGTCGGGGCCGCCAGGACTGCTGGGGCCGCGACGTGACTGCGCCGAATCATGCGGAGGGGCCCGCGGGCCGGTGTTCCCGGCGCGCGGACCCCGTGTCGGCCCCGACGATCAGGCGGTGCAGCTGGTGGTGCTGGTGGTGCTGGAGCAGGTGCTGGTGCTGGAGCAGCTCGTGGAGGAGCCCAGCATGACCTCGCTCGCGTCGGAGTAGTCGGTGATCTCGAACGTCTCGGACTCCAGCTCCAGGATCTCCTGGGCAAGGGAGGCGAGCGGCGTGTCCAGCTTGGAGATGTCAGCCATGGTGACTCCTTCTCGTCGACAGCGGGCCCGGCCACGTAGCGGCCGCAGCGTCCTTTCTACGCGCGTCCACTGGCGGAACCGCCCGCCGACCGCTGTCACTTCGCTGGCACGCCCCGAACCGGCCCCCGCCGCAAGGTCCACCGGCCCGTTGCCCACCGGCCCGCGGCCCGCCGTCCGCTCCGCCGTAGCGCCCGACTGCCGTGCAAGGAGAGCCACTTGAGCCCGCAGGAGACGTTCGAGGAGGCCACCGCGAACGTGCTCGGGCCGGCCGCCGGGTTCTACGCCGACGTGCACCGCCACCCCGAGCTGTCCGGCGCCGAGCGGCGCACCGCCGACCGCTTTGCGCGCTGGCTGTCCGGCGCGGGGTACGACGTCACCCCGGGGGTCGGCGGGCACGGCGTGGTCGGGGTGCTGCGCAACGGCCCGGGCCCGGTGGTGCTGGTGCGGGCCGAACTGGACGCGCTGCCGCTGCGCGAGGAGACCGGGCTGCCGTACGCGAGCACGGTGGGCGATCCGGCCCCGGCGATGCACGCTTGCGGGCACGACGCGCACCTGGCGTGCGCGGCGGGCGCGGCCACGGTGCTCGCCGGGGCCGCCGACCGGTGGCGCGGCACCCTGGTGGTGGTCGGCCAGCCCGCGGAGGAGACGCTGACCGGCGCCGCCGCGATGCTCGCCGACGGTCTCTACGAGCGCTTCCCCGCCCCCGGCGTGGTGCTGGCGCAGCACACGGTGCCGCTGCCCGCCGGGATGGTGGCGCACGGCGACGGGCCGCTGCTGGCGGCGAGCCGCACGGTGGAGATCGTCTTGCACGGACGCGGCGGGCACGCGGGGGCGCCCCAGCTGGCGGTGGACCCGGTGGTGGCCGCTGCGGCGCTGGTCGGGCGGCTCCAGACGGTGGTGTCCCGCGAGACCGGCCCGGGCGAGCCGCTGGTGCTCACCGTGGGCGCGCTGCACGCGGGCGGCGCCGGGAACGTCATCCCGGACCGGGCCACGATGGAGGTCACCCTGCGGGCCTTCGCCCCGGCCACCCTGGATCGCGCCCTGGCGGCCGTGACCCGGATGGCGCATGCCGAGGCCGCCGCCGCGGGGGCCGAGCGGCCGCCGGAGCTCCGGGAGCTGTCCGGGTCGGCGGTGACCGCGAGCGACCCGGGCGTGGCCGCGCGGCTGCGGCAGGCGCACGAGGCGGCCTTCGGCGCCGGCCGGGTCACGCGCTGGCAGCCGTCGACGGCGACCGAGGACTTCCCGCTGCTGGGCGCGGCGGGCGTCGATCTGCACGGCGTGGCCGGCGTCGCGACCGGCTACTGGATGCTCGGCAGCGTCGGGCCCGGCCAGTGGGCGGCGGCCGGCGACAGCGCCGAGCGCCGGCTCGCGGAAGTGCCGGGCAACCACTCCGCCCGCTTCCGCCCGCACGCCCGGTTGACGCTGGTGACCGGCATCCGGGCGATGGCGGTCGCCGCGGCGGCCCACCTCGCCGGGCCGGACGGCGGACCCCAGGTCGGTTAAGGTCGCCTGCGAGTCGCCCTCCGCGGTGGAGGGCAGAAGAAGCCGCAGCCACCGTGGGGGCCGTCGTGAGAATGAGGCTGGAGTTCACCACCGAGCCGTTCGACCTGGAGGAGCCGCCCGCACACGCGTTGGCGGCGCGTGAGGTGCTGGGGGCCGGGACGCTGGAGGCGATCGACGTCGGCCCGTTCGGCAACACCGCCGAGGGCACCGAGGACGCGGTGGTCGAGGCGGTCGCGGAGCTGCTGCGCCGTACCGCGGCGGCCGGTGCCACCCGTATCTCGCTCCAGGTCAGCGTGCTCGGCGAGGAGCCGCGGTGAGCGGCGACGCGCAGCGGCACGCCTTCGTCGCCGCCGTGCAGCCGCTGGTGGACGCGATGGGCGGGCGGGCGCTGCCGCCCGACCAGGCCCGCGGCGACGACGTGGTGCTGAGCTGGGAGGGCGAGCCGGCGGTCGCGGTGCGGCTGCCGCATCTGGCCGACTCGCTCGACCACCTGCTCGCCGACCTGCGCCGCCGGCACGGCCCGCTCGCCGAGCTGGGCCGCAAGGAGAAGCAGACCGTGGTGCGCATCCTGGAGGAGCGCGGCGCCTTCTCGGTGCGACACGGCGTGGAGACCGTCGCGTCGGCCCTCGGGGTCAGCCGTTTCACCGTGTACAACTACCTGAACAGGGAGAACGCGGCCCGCGACCCGAAGTGACCGCGCTGCGAGCCGTGTTCGCGGCCAGAAGTTTTTCAACAAACTGTTGACGTCCGCGCGCGACGGCTCGTAGCTTGCGGGGGTGACAACCAGCGCTTCGCCGGGCCTGGCCCGGTTCAACGCGGCCCCCGACCGCGCCGCCGCCGACCTGCTGCACGACGTGTGCGCCAGCCGGGCCTGGGGCGCGGCGGTGTCCGCCGGACGGCCGTACGCCCGCCTCGACGACCTGCTCGCGGCGAGCGACGATGCGATGGCGGCGCTCACCGCCGCCGACCTCGGCGAGGCGATGTCCGGCCATCCGCCGATCGGCCGCCCCACCCCGGGCGACCCGACGTCGGCGCGCGAGCAGCGCGGGGTCGGCGACAGCGAGCGGGCCGAACTCCTCCGGCTCAACCTCGCCTACCAGGACGCCCACGGCCATGTCTTCCTGATCTGCGCCACCGGCCTGACCGGGGCGCAGATGCTGGCCGCCCTCAAGGAGCGGATCGGCAACGACCCGGACACCGAACGCGAGATCGTCCGGGCCGAACTGGGAAAGATCAACCGGATCAGGCTCACCCGCCGCACCGAGGAGGACCCGGCATGACGGCAGCGCAGGACCCGGCGACCCCGGCGACCCCGGCAGGCCCGCCCGACGCGGCGGCGGACGGGACCGGCCCGGCCGCCCCGCGGCACCCCGTCTCGGTGTCCACCCACATCCTCGACACCAGCGTCGGGCGGCCCGCGGCCGGAGTCGGCGTCGAACTGTCCGTCAGGACCGGGCCCGACGCGCCCTGGAGCGCGCACGGCGCCTCGGCCACCGACGCCGACGGCCGCTGCAAGGACCTGCCCGACCCGCCCGAGCACACCACGCACGTACGGCTCCGCTTCGCCGTGGAGCCCTACCTCACCCACCAAGCCGAGGCCCAGCAGGACGCCCCCCGCGCGGACCGAGCCGGTCCAAGGGACAGCGGAGTGTTCTTCCCGGAGGTGGCGATCGTCTTCGCGGTCGCGCCCGGCGAGCACTATCACGTACCGCTGCTGCTCAATCCGTTCGGCTACTCCGTATACCGAGGGAGCTAGCGATGACCGCAGAGACAAGCCCTGCCCGCCTCACCCGCCTTGGCCAGAACCAGTACGGCAAGGCCGAGGTCCGGGTGGTCCGGGTGGTCCGCGACGGGGACACCCACCACCTGAAGGACCTCAACGTGTCGGTGGCGCTGTCCGGCGCCATGGACGCCGTCCACCTCTCCGGCTCCAACGCCAACGTGCTGACCACCGACGCCACCAAGAACACCGTCTACGCCTTCGCGCAGAAGCACGGCGTCGAGTCCGCGGAGACCTTCGCGATCCACCTGGCCCGGCACTTCGTCAGCAGCCAGGACTCGATCCACCGGGCCCGCATCCGCGTCGAGGAGTACTCCTGGGACCGGATCGGCCCGCCGGAGCGCGGCCACTCCTTCGTCCGCGACGCCCGCGAGACCCGCACCACCGAGGTCGGCTACGACGGCGAGCGCTGGCAGGTGATTTCCGGCCTGAAGGACATGGTGGTGCTCAACTCGACCGACTCCGAGTTCTGGGGCTACGTCAAGGACGACTACACCACCCTGAAGGAGACCTACGACCGCATCCTCGCCACCGAGGTCAACGCCCGCTGGCGGTTCGCCTGGAGCGGCGACGACCAGCCCGCGCCGGCCTGGGAGGAGGAGTACGCGCGGGTCCGCGGCCACCTGCTGGCCGCGTTCGCGGAGACGTACTCGCTCTCGCTCCAGCAGACCCTGTACAGCATGGGCGCGCGGGTCATCGAGCACACGCCGGGCGTGGACGAGATACGGCTGTCGCTGCCGAACAAGCACCACTTCCTGGTCGACCTCGAACCGTTCGGCCTGAAGAACGACAACGAGGTCTACTACGCCGCCGACCGCCCGTACGGCCTCATCGAGGGCACCGTGCTGCGCGAGGGCGCCGAAGCCGCGATCCCGGTGACGGACTGAGAGAGGCGGACACCATGACCGAGCAGGACCCCGCGCGGCCGGCCCCGCGCCTGGTGATCGAGAACTGCGCGATCGCCACCGTCGACGCCGACGGCACCGAGTACGACTCCGGGCACGTCGTCGTGGCCGGCGGCGTCATCGAGTCGGTCGGCGCAGGACCCGCGCCCGCCGGACTCGCCGACGTCGCCCGCCGGATCGACGGCACCGGGCACCTGGCCACCCCCGGCCTGGTCAACACCCACCACCACTTCTACCAGTGGCTCACCCGCGGCCTGGCCCAGGACAGCAACCTGTTCAACTGGCTGGTCGAGCTGTACCCGACCTGGGCCCGGATCGACGAACCCATGGTGCACACCGCCGCGTCGGGATCGCTGGCGATGATGGTCCGCGGCGGTGTCACCACCGCGATGGACCACCACTACGTCTTCCCGCGCGGCGCCGGCGACCTGCTCGGCGCGGAGATCCGGGCCGCGGCCGACCTCGGCGTGCGCTTCACCGCCGCCCGCGGCTCGATGGACCGCGGCACGTCCGACGGCGGGCTGCCGCCGGACTTCGCGGTGGAGAGCACCGAGGAGGCGCTGCTGGCCACCGAGGCCGCGATCGACGCCCACCACGACGCGTCCTTCGGCTCGATGCTGCAGATCGCTGCCGCGCCCTGCTCGCCGTTCTCCGTCTCCACCGAACTGATGCGGGAGGCGGCCCGGTTGGCCCGCCGCAAGGGGGTGCGGCTGCACACCCACGGCAGCGAGACCGTGGAGGAGGAGAAGTTCTGCCACGAGCTGTTCGGCATGGGCCCGACGGACTACTTCGAGTCCACCGGCTGGCTCGGCGACGACGTGTGGATGGCGCACTGCGTGCACATGAACGACTCCGACATCGCCGCCTTCGCCCGCACCGGCACCGGAGTGGCGCACTGCCCGTCCTCCAACGCCCGGCTGGCCGCCGGGATCGCGCGGGTGCCGGACATGCTCGCCGCGGGCGTCCCGGTCGGCCTCGGCGTGGACGGCACCGCCTCCAACGAGTCCGGCGAGCTGCACACCGAACTGCGCAACGCGCTGCTGATCAACCGGCTCGGCGGCGGCGAGAAGGCGCTCAACGCCCGGCAGGCGCTGCGGCTGGGCACCTACGGCGGCGCCCAAGTACTGGGCCGGGCAACGGAGATCGGCTCCCTGGAGGCCGGCAAGCTCGCCGACCTGGTGCTGTGGAAGCTCGACGGCATCGGGCACGCGTCCATCGCCGACCCGGTCGCGGCGCTGGTCTTCGGCGCGGCGGCCCCGGTCACCCTCTCGCTGGTGGGCGGCCGCCCGGTGGTGGAGGACGGCCGGCTCACCCGGGTCGACGAAGACGCCATCGCGAAGCTGACCCGCAGCGAGGCCCGCCGCCTCGCACACATCGCCGGACTGGCCTGACCGCCCCGGCGGTTCGGCCGCTCGGCGCCGCGCCGCGCGGGTCGCCGCGCCATGGCGGCCGGCACCGGTGAAGACGACCGGTCGGGGAGGGACGGCCCCCGACCGGTGGCCGGGCCCTGTCCTGAACAGGCCCCGGCGACAGCGCCCCCGGGCCCGGAGATCCGATCCGGATCGCCGGTGCCCGGGGGCGCTGTGCCGTGCGCCGGCCCGTGGCGCGGGCCGCCCGGCCGGCGGCCGTGAGCGCCCAACCTCCTTACGGCTCCAGCGACTTGTACATGATGTGCAGCCCCACGTAGCCCAGCCGCGGGTGCCGGAAGCCCTCGGGCACGGTGCCGATGACCTCGAAACCCAGCGACCGGTAGAGCCGCACCGCGGGGGTGTTGGACGCCACCACCGCGTTGAACTGCATCCCGCGGTAGCCGGCCGCCGCCGCCCAGGCCAGCGCCTCCTCGCACAGCGCCCGCCCCACACCCCGCCCGGAGTGCGCCGGGTCGACCATGAAGCTGGCACTGGCGACGTGGGCCGCGTTCCCCATCTGGTTCGGGTTCATCTTCGCGGTGCCGAGGACCGCGCCCGACCCGGCGACGGCCACGACCGTACGGCCGGGCGGCGTGAGCATCCAGTAGCCGCGGCCCACCTCCTCGGTGAGGTCCACCGGGTAGCTGAACGTCTCGCCCCGCGCGCAGATCCCGTGCAGGAACGGCCAGATCAGCGGCCAGTCCGCGGCCGTCGCGTCGCGTATCTCCACCGTGTCGCGTCCTTCCCTCGTGTCGCGCACCTCCGGGTTCGGCACGCGTCTACCCGACCAGCCGCTGGTAGGCGGGCAGGGTCAGGAAGTCGACGTACTCCGTGTCGAGCGCGGTGCGGATCAGCAGGTCGTGCGCCTCGGCCCACTTCCCGGCGGCGAAGGCGTCCTCGCCGATCTCGTCCCGGATCGCGAGGAGTTCGTCGGCGGCGACCTGGCGGGCCAGCTCGGGGGTGGCCTTCTCGCCGTTGTCGAAGACGACCCCGGTGTTGGTCCACTGCCAGATCTGCGAGCGGGAGATCTCCGCGGTGGCCGCGTCCTCCATCAGGTTGAAGATCGCCACCGCGCCCGAACCGCGCAGCCACGCCTCGATGTAGCGGATGCCGACCTGGACCGCGTTGCGCAGGCCCTCGTAGGTCGGGCGGGCGTCGAGCGAGGCGATGTCGATGAGTTCGGCGGCGGTGACGTGCACGTCCTCGCGCAGCCGGTCCTTCTGGTGCGGCCGGTCGCCCAGCACCGCGTCGAAGGAGGCGCGGGCGATCGGCACCAGGTCGGGGTGGGCCACCCAGGAGCCGTCGAAGCCGTCGGCGGCCTCGCGGTCCTTGTCCGCCTTGACCTTCTCGAAGGCCACCTTGTTGACCTCGGGGTCGCGCCGGGACGGGATGAACGCCGCCATGCCGCCGATCGCGTGCGCGCCGCGCTTGTGGCAGGTGCGCACCAGCAGTTCGGTGTAGGCGCGCATGAACGGCGCGGTCATCGTCACCGCGTTGCGGTCCGGCAGCACGAACCGCGCGCCGCCGTCCCGGAAGTTCTTCACGATCGAGAACAGGTAGTCCCAGCGGCCCGCGTTGAGCCCGGAGGCGTGCTCGCGCAGCTCGTAGAGGATCTCCTCCATCTCGTAGGCGGCGGTGATGGTCTCGATCAGCACGGTGGCGCGGACGGTGCCGCGCGGGATGCCGACGTAGTCCTGGGCGAAGACGAACACGTCGTTCCACAGCCGGGCTTCGAGGTGCGACTCGGTCTTCGGCAGGTAGAAGTACGGGCCCTTGCCGAGGTCCAGCAGGCGCTGGGCGTTGTGGAAGAAGTACAGGCCGAAGTCGACCAGCCCGCCGGGGATCTGCTCGCCGTCGACGGTCAGGTGCCGCTCGCCGAGGTGCCAGCCGCGCGGGCGCACCACGACGGTGGCCAGTTCGGCCGCGTCCTTCAGGGCGTAGCTCTTGCCCTGCGGGGAGGTGAAGTCGATCCGGCGCTCGTAGGCGTCGATCAGGTTGATCTGCCCGCCGATGACGTTCTCCCAGGTGGGGGCGGAGGCGTCCTCGAAGTCGGCGAGCCAGATCCGGGCGCCGGAGTTGAGCGCGTTGATCGTCATCTTGCGGTCGGTGGGGCCGGTGATCTCCACCCGGCGGTCCTGCAACGCGGCCGGGGCCGGCGCCACCTGCCAGTCGCCGTCGCGGATGTGCGCCGTCTCCGGCAGGAAGTCGAGGGCGGCGGTGCGGGCGATCTCGGCGCGGCGCTCCTTGCGGAGGGCGAGCAACTCGTCGCGGCGGGCGGCGAAGTGCCGGTGGAGCTCGGCGAGGAAGGTGAGGGCCTCGGGGGTCAGCACCTCCTCCGAGCGGGGTACGGGCCCGGCGGCCTCGGAGACGACGGCCGGGGACGGCGCGCTTGCTGACATGCGGGTCACTCCTCCGTAGAGCAAGGGTGGCACGGGGTGCCGGGGCGCGCCGGAGCGCGCTCGCTTCTGCAAGGTGGAGCATAGTTTTCGCTGTGCGGAAGTTCAACGTTTTGTGGCACGCCGTGCAGTGTCGGATCGCGGTCCGCCCGGTGTCCGGCTGCCCGCGCCCGCTGCCCGCGCCGCCGCCGGAACGCACCGGACCGCTGCCTCGACCCGCCGTCGGCGCGCCGTCGGGCCGCCCCGGACCGTCCTCGCGCAGCCGAGCGCCCGCCGCCCGGCGCCGTCCCCCCTCAGTCGAGAAGCCGCAGGTCGGCGGGGGTGTCGATGTCGGCGGGATCGCCGACGTCCCCGCACTCGACGAGCACGGTCTGCTCGGCGTGCTCGCGCAGATACGTCCGGGCGCCGCGGTCCTCGCCCGCGCTGCACGCCACCCCCGCCCAGCGGCTCGCACCGAACAGCACCGGGTGCGCCCGCCGCCCGCCGTACACCGCCGAGACCAGCGCCGACGGCAGGTCGTCGGCCTCCCGGGCCGTCGCGATCACCCGCGCCACCGCCGCGCCCGGCACCCCCGGCTGGTCCACCAGTCCGATCACCGCCGCGGTCGGCAGCCGCGCCGAGGCGGCCAGCGAGGCGAGCCCGGCGCGCAGCGAGGAGCCCATGCCGTCCGCCCAGTGCGGGTTGTCCACCAGCACGCAGCCGGCCAGGTCGGCGCGCTCGCGCACCTCCTCCGCCGCCGCGCCCAGCACCACGTGCACCTGGTCGCAGCCGCCCGCCCGCAGCACCGCGACCGCGTGCTCCACCAGGGGCCGCCCCCGGTAGGCCAGCAGCGCCTTCGGCCGGCCGCCGAGCCGCCGACCGCCACCGGCCGCCAGCAGCAGTCCGGCCACCTCGCCATGAGAGTTCATACTTCCTGCATACCGCGCGTGTCACGGCACTGGAACAGGACGCCTTCGGCGTGGCGTGTTCCGGTATCGTCGGGCCGTGTTGCGGGTGGGGCGGTTGCCAGGTGAGGAACGGGGACTGAGGGGACTGATGGGGCCAGCGCACACCGGTCCGGACTTCGGTCAGGACCTCGGGCCGGACTTCCGCGGCCCGGTCTTCGCACCGCTCGCCGGCGACGATCCGGCGACGGTCTCCGGGCACCGGATCGGCGCGCGCCTCGGCGCGGACGGACCGGGTGCCGCCGGCACCACCTACCTCGCGTACGAGCCGGGCGGGCAGCCGGTCGCGCTCACCGTGATCCGCCCCGAACTCACCGCCGCCGACGGCTTCGCGTCCCGCTTCCACCACGACGCGCAGGCCGCGGCCCGGGTGCCCGGACCCCGCGCGGTGCCGGTGCTCGGCAGCGGGCGGGAGGGCGAGCGGTACTGGATCGCCTGCGGCTACGTGCCCTCGCTGTCGCTGCGCGCCGCCGTCGAGGGCGCGGGACCGCTGCCCACCGGGGTCGTGCTGCGGCTGGTCGCCGCGCTCGCCGAAGGGTTGCAGGCGATGCACCACGCGGGTGTGGTGCACGGCGGGCTGCGGCCCGCGCACGTGCTGCTCGCGGGGGACGGGCCCCGGGTGAAGGGGCACGGACTGGCGTGGGTCGCGCAGGAGGCCGGGAACGCCGACGCGGGCAGCGTGGACGTGGCCGGCGTGGACTCCGGCTCCGCTGATGCCGCCTCCGGTGCTGCCGGTTCCGGTGCCGCCGGTTCCGCTGCCGACGGTACGGGCGAGGCCGGCGCGGGCGGGCCCGAAGGCGCGGGCGGCGCGGGGGAGTCGGGGGATGCCGGACGCGCTTCCGCGCATGGGGCGGCACGCGAGGCCGGTCCGGCCGAGGTCGGTGAGGCGACCGCCTTCCGTTCGCCCGAGCAGGCCGCGGGCAAACCGGCCCGGGCCGCCACGGACGTCTTCGCGCTCGGCCAGATAGCGGCGTACGCCTCGATCGGCTCCGCACCCTTCGGCGACGGCTCCCGGGTCCAGCACGCCGAGCCCGATCTGAACGAACTCCCGGGCCAGCTACGGGAGATCGTCACCCGCTGCCTCATCAAGGACCCCGCGCTACGACCCTCCCTCGCGCAGATCACCACGATGTGCGCGCAGGCCGCTCCCGAGTCACGCCCCGTCTCCTGGCTGCCGGCCCCGCTGCTCGCCGCGATCCTCCCGGCCATCCCCCCGCCGCACTTCGCGCAGCCGCCGGCCGCGGCGGCGCCCCCCGCCGCGCACCCGGCCGCGCCCGTGTCGCCGCCCCACCCGCCGCAGCCCCCGCACCGGCCCGCGCCGGAGGCCCCACCTGCCCCTGCCCCTGCCCCTGCGCCCGGCGCCGAGGAGCCGTGGCCCGGGCCCGCTCCGGCCGGCCGCCCGCCGGAGCACGCCCACGCGCAGGTGCCGGGCCCGCCCGGTCCGCTCGGCCCACCGGGTCCGCCCGGTCCGCCGCAGCACGGCGGATACCTCTGGCACCCCCAGCAGTGGCCGCGGGCGCCGTACGTCCATGTGCCGCTGCCGCTGCCGAGGAAGAAGCGCAAGGCGGTCGGCGTGGTGGCCGCGGTCGCCGGGTTCGCGGTCGTGGCGACCGCCGCGGTCGCGCTGTCCTCGGGGGACGGCGGCGGCAAGCCGACCGTGGGGGCCCAGCCGCCGGCGGCCGGGGCGCCGCAGCCGTCGCCCTCGCCGTCGTCCCCCTCCGCACCGGCGATGCCCTCGCCCACGATGCCCTCGCCGACGTCGCCGCCGCCTGGCGGGGGCGCCACCGGGTCGCCGCCGGAGACCGGCCTCGTGTACCAGCAGTTGCACCTGCCCGCCGGCGACGGAATGTCACTGCGCGGCGACCCGCCTACCGTCAGTTCCGGCACGTACAGCGGGGACTTCGGGTTCACCGGGGACGCCGCCGCGTTCACCGCGGACCGCTCCCGCGACACGCTCGCCCTGATCCCCGCGGCGAGCCCGGCGACCGCCGCCGCATGCCGGTCGTCCGACGCGGTCCGGGTGAACTCGGTGAACGCCGACTCGCTCGGCGAGGGCGCGCGGCTGTGCGTGCGGTCCGTCGACGGCACGGTCACCGCACTGGTGACGTTCCGTCAACTGCCGGCCCGTCAGGCCGCCCACCCGGTCGCGGTGTTGGACCTCACGGTGTGGCACGAGGTGGCGGAGCGCTCCGCGCCGGGTACCGGAATCCGCGCGAATTTCGCCGACGGAGTGGCGCGACGAGGGTGATGTCGCGTTAACTGATCCGCCCCGGGGCGAGCCGTGGCGGGGAAGCGCCCGGGTGGAGTCCGACGCGAGGGTGGGTTGTCCGTGGTGGTGGGGGAGTCGCACGTGCTCGAGAACGGGCGCGGAGCCGCGGTCGGCAGCGGGCCGGGCGCGGATCTGGCGGAGGCGGTCGGCCGTATGCGCCGCGAACTGATCACGTACCGGCCGATGTTGCCGGACCGGGCCGTCGCCGAGGTCGAACTCGACGCACTCGCCCGCGCGGCCGGTGCCGTGGACCGGGCGCCCGGCTCGGTGGACTCCGAGCGGTTACGCCATTCGCTCCTGCTGGTCGTGGCGGCGATCGGCTCGGTGAGCGCGCTGACCGAAGCGCTCGACGCGCTGCGCGAGGCCGTCGAACGGATCGCCCCGCCGCGCCCCTGACGACGGAGGCGGCGACGCCGAATTCCGCAGCCGTCACCCCCGCGCTCGGCGGGTGGTCTGTCGCCTCCGCGTCGGGCGGGTGGTCTGTCGCCCCCCGGTGCCGGGCGGGTCATCTGTCATCCCGTGCTCGGTGGGTGGTCTGTCGCCTCCGCGTCGGGCGGGTGGTCCGTCATCCCGTGCTCGGTGGGTGGTCTGTCGCCTCCGCGTCGGGCGGGTGGTCCGTCATCCCGTGCTCGGTGGGTGGTCTGTCGCCTCCGCGTCGGGCGGGTGGTCCGTCATCCCGTGCTCGGTGGGTGGTCTGTCGCCCCCGCGTCGGGCGGGTGGTCCGTCACCTCCGCGTCGGGCGGGTGGTCCGTCACCCCCGCGCTCGGCAGGCGGTCCGTCACCCCGCGTCCGGCAGGCGGCCGGGCGCGGTCCGCTCTCAGGTCGCCAGCGCCCGCGCCAACTGCCGTGCCACGTCCTGGAGTACGGGCACGATCTTGTCGGTGGCCGCTTCGGTGACCCGCCCGGCCGGACCGGAGATGGAGATGGCCGCGGCGGTGGGGGAGTCGGGCACGGTGACCGCGAGGCAACGCACCCCGGCCTCCTGCTCGTTGTCATCGACGGCGTAGCCCAGGCCCCGGATACGGTCGAGTTCGGCGAGGAACGCGTCCGGGTCGGTGATGGTGTGCTCGGTCGCCGCCGGCATCCCGGTCCGCCCGAGCAGCGCCCGCACCTGCTCCGGCGGGACCTGCGCCAGCAGCGCCTTGCCGACCCCGGTGGAGTGCGGCAGCACCCGCCGCCCGACCTCGGTGAACATCCGCATCGAGTGCCGGGAGGGCACCTGCGCGACGTACACCACCTCGTCGCCGTCGAGCAGCGCCATGTTCGCGGTCTCGCCGGTCGCCTCGACGAGCTCCGCGAGGTATGGGCGGGCCCAGGTGCCCAGCAGCCGGGACGCGCTCTCGCCGAGCCTGATCAGCCGGGGCCCGAGGGCGTACCGCCGGTTCGGCTGCTGGCGGACGTAGCCGCAGTCCACCAGGGTGCGCATCAGGCGGTGGATGGTCGGCAGCGGCAGCCCGCTGCTGGCCGACAGTTCGCTCAGCCCGACCTCGCCACCCGCGTCGGCCATCCGCTCCAGCAGGTCGAAGGCGCGTTCAAGCGACTGGACGCCTCCGGTGCGGTCAGCAGGCACGTACGTTCCCCTCGTTCGTGGTGGACCCTCGCGGCGGGCCGCCCGGACGCTCCGGCGCGGCCGGTCCGGACCGGAGCGACACCCCGGCACCCGCCGCTGGCGGAAGGTGGTTTTCGCTCTGTGGAATCCTACCGCCCTTGACGTCCCGGGGAACGATACCCACCATGGCCGTCAACAGAACGTTGAAATTCTCGATGACGGAGGCCGTGTGGTGGAGGAGCAGGTGCTGCGTTCGACGCGCGTCGTGACCCCGGAGGGCGAGCGGCCCGCGGCGGTGGTCCTCGCGGCCGGCACGATCACCGCGGTGCTGCCGTACGACGCGCCGCTGCCACCGGGCGCCCGGTGCACCGACCTCGGCGACGACGTGCTGCTGCCCGGTCTGGTCGACACCCACGTGCACATCAACGACCCCGGCCGCGCGGAGTGGGAGGGCTTCGCCACCGCCACCGCGGCCGCCGTGGCCGGCGGCATCACCACCGTCGTGGACATGCCGCTCAACAGCGTGCCGCCCACCACCACGGCCGCGCACCTCGACGTCAAGCGCGCCGCCGCCCGCGGCCAGGTGCACACCGACACCGGCTTCTGGGGCGGCGCGGTACCCGGCAACACCCCCGACCTCAAGGCCCTGCACGACGCGGGCGTCTTCGGCTTCAAGTGCTTCCTGCTGCCCTCCGGCGTGGACGAGTTCCCGCACCTGGACCGGGCCCGACTCGTCGAGGCGATGGACGAGTTGGCGCGCTTCGACGGCCTGCTGATCGTGCACGCCGAGGACCCGCGGCTGATCGAGGGCGCCCCGCTGCGCGGCGGCCCGAAGTACGCCGACTTCCTCGCCTCCCGGCCGCCGGCCGCCGAGGAACGCGCCATCGCCGGGCTGATCGAACTGGCCGCGGAGCGCGGCACGCGGGTGCACATCCTGCACCTGTCCGCGGCGGGCGCGGTGCCGCTGATCGCCGCCGCCCGGCGGGACGGGGTACGGCTGACGGTCGAGACCTGCCCGCACTTCCTCACCCTCACCGCCGAGGAAGTCCCGGACGGGGCAACGGAGTTCAAGTGCTGCCCGCCGATCAGGGAGGCCGCCAACCAGGACGTGCTGTGGCAGGCGCTCGCCGACGGCGTCATCGACTGCGTGGTGTCCGACCACTCGCCCTCCACCATCGACCTCAAGCACAAGGACACCGGGGACTTCGCCACCGCCTGGGGCGGCATCTCCTCGCTCCAACTCGGCCTGCCCGCCGTGTGGACCGAGGCCCGCCGCCGCGGGCACACCCTCGCCGACGTGGCCGGCTGGATGTCGGCGGGACCGGCCCGGCTGGCCGGCCTCGACGCGGTCAAGGGCGCGATCGCCGTCGGCCGCGACGCCGACTTCACCGTGCTGGACCCGGAGCGGACCTTCACCGTCGACCCGGCCCGGCTGCACCACCGCAACCCGATCACCGCGTACGCCGGCCGCACCCTGCACGGCGTGGTCCGCGCCACCTACCTGCGCGGCCGGCTGGTCGCCGCCGGTCCCGGCGAGGGAACGGCCGCGGGCGCTCCGGCCGCCGGCCCCGCCCGAGCCCTGCGGAACCCCGCCGGCCGGCTCATCGAGCGGCCGTCCGACCGGAGTTGACCGGAGCGGCAGCCCCGGGCCCGGCCGTGCCGGAGGTGCCGGCGATCGGCGCGGAGGGGCGGCACCGGCTCGGGTGACGACGAGGACGCGCCGGTCGGAGGTCCGACGGGCGCGTCCTCGGGTCGTACCGCTGGTCAGGCCGCGCGGCGCGCCTTGCGGCGGTGTGCGGCAACGATGTCGGCGTAGCGCCGCCCGCTGCCCTTGATGGTGCGCTTCTGCGTGGCGTAGTCGACGTGCACCAGACCGAAGCGCTTGTCGTAGCCGTACGCCCACTCGAAGTTGTCCAGCAGCGACCAGGCGTAGTACCCGGCCAGCGGCACCCCGCGCTTGACGGCGCGGGCGCAGGCGGCCAGGTGGTCCTCCAGGTACTGCGCCCGCTCCGGGTCGTCGACCTGCCCGTCGGGGCCGACCACGTCGCGGTAGGCGGAGCCGTTCTCGGTGACGAAGACCTTCCGGGCGCCGTACTCCTCCGAGAGCCGGACCAGCAGCGACTCCAGGCCGTCCGCGTCCACCTCCCAGTCCATCGCGGTGCGCGGTACGCCCGGCCGGTACGCCATCTTCGCCTGCGGCGCCGGCCCGGTCGGGTCGTCCGTGATGTACTGCGGGAAGTAGTAGTTCAGGCCCAGCCAGTCCAGCGGAGCCGCGATCGACTCCATGTCGCCGTCCTTGACCGGCAGTTCGACGCCGTACAGGTCCACCATGTCCTGCGGGTAGCCGCGGCCGTGGATCGGGTCGAGCCACCAGCGGTTGGTGTGGCCGTCGGCCCGCTTGGCGGCCGCGATGTCCGCTTCGCGGTCGGTGGCCGGCAGGCAGGGGCTGAGGTTGTTGACGATGCCGATCCGCAGGTCGCCGTGCGCGGCCCGCAGCGCCTGCACCGCCAGCCCGTGGCCGACGTGCAGGTGGTAGGACGCGCGCACCGCGGCGGTCAGGTCGGTCCAGCCCGGTGCCATGGTGCCTTCCAGGTGGCCGATCCACGCCGAGCACAGCGGCTCGTTGAGGGTCGCCCAGTCCTTGACCCGGTCGCCGAGCGCCTGCCCGACCACGGCCGCGTACTCGCCGAACCGCTCGGCGGTCTCCCGCTCGGGCCAGCCGCCGCGGTCCTGCTGCGCCTGCGGCAGGTCCCAGTGGTACAGCGTCGCGTTGGGGGTGATGCCCGCCTCCAGCAGGGCGTCCACCAGGCGGTCGTAGAAGGCCAGTCCGGCCTGGTTGACCGCGCCGGAGCCCTGCGGGATGATCCGCGGCCAGGCCACGGAGAAGCGGTAGGCGTCCAGGCCCAGGGACTTCATCAGCCCCAGGTCCTCCTGCCAGCGGTGGTAGTGGTCGCAGGCGACGTCGCCGGTGTCGCCGCCCGCGACCTTGCCGGGGGTGTGGGAGAAGGTGTCCCAGATGGACGGGGTCCGGCCGTCCTCGTCCACCGCGCCCTCGATCTGGTAGGCGGCGGTGGCCGCGCCCCAGAGGAAATCCGCGGGAAGAGCGCTCAGGTCGTTCACGAGTTACCTTTCGGTGGGGTCACTTGACGGCGCCGGCGGTCAGCCCGGCCACCAAGTAACGCTGGAGAAGCAGGAATCCGGCGACCACCGGCACACTCACCACGAGTGAGGCGGCCATGACCTGGTTCCAGTACACGTCGTTCTCGGTTGCGTACTCGCGCAGGCCCACGGCCAGCGTGCGAGTGCTCTCGTTGGTCATGACCGAGGCGAAGAGCACTTCGCCCCAGGCGGTCATGAAGGCATAGACGGCCACCGCGACGATGCCCGGGACGGCGGCCGGCACGACGACCCGGAACAGCGCGCCCAGCGCACCGCAGCCGTCGACCTTCGCCGCCTCGTCCAGGTCGCGCGGGATCGAGTCGAAGTAGCCCGCGAGCATCCAGATGGAGAACGGCAGCGAGAAGGTGAGGTAGGTGATGATCAGCCCGAGCCGGCTGCCGTTGAGCGTGACACCCGTGTCGTTGCCGATGTTGACGAAGATCAGGTACAGCGGCAGCAGGAACAGGATGCCGGGGAACATCTGCGTGGACAGCACCGTCACCGTGAAGACCTTGCGGCCCATGAAGCGGTAGCGGCTCACGGCGTAGGCGGCGAAGATCGCCACCGCCACCGAGAAGACCGTCGCGCTGACCGAGACGATCACCGAGTTCACGAAGTAGTGCGCGAGCGGGATCGTCTTCCAGATGTCGATGTACGGGCGGACCGTCAGGCTGTGCGGAATCCACCGGAAGGAACCCTGCACGTCCTGGAGGCTCTTCAGGGACGAGCTGAGCATCACGTAGACGGGGATCGCCACGAAGGCGGTGATCAGCGTCAGCACGATGCGCCGGGTCCACAGGAAGGACTTCGGCCGCGCCATGGGGGACGGCTGGTCGGAGAACCTAGACATCGGATTCACTCCTTCCCCTGGACGTGACCAGCAGGTAGAGGGCGGTCACCACGAGCAGGAAGAGCAGCAGGAGCACCGACATCGCCGAGCCCGAGCCGAAGTTCCAGTTGACGAACGAGGACTGGAAGATGTGGATCGAGATCAGGTCCGCCTGTTTCGGCGGACTCTGACCGAACATGACGTACGGCGTGTTGAAGTCGTTGAACGTCCACAGGAAGAGCACCAGGACGATCACCTGGTTCACCGGCCGCAGCGAGGGCATGGTGATCTTCCTGATCTGCTGCCAGACACCGGCCCCGTCCATCGCCGCTGCCTCGTACAGCTCCCGCGGGATGTTCTGCAGGCCGGCCATCAGCGCCAGGAACGCGAACGGCCAGGACTTCCACACCGAGACGATCAGCATCGCCCAGAAGCTGTTGTTGCCCAGCAGCCAGAACGACTTGCTCGACGTGATGTGCAACTGGTCATGCAGGACGTGGTTCACCAGACCGGTGTCCTGCTGGAACATGAAGGTCCAGGTGATCAGCGCCGCGTAGGTCGGCAGCGCGTACGGCACCAGGAACAGGGCCCGCAGGATGCCCCGGCCGCGGAAGGCGTCCTGGAGCAGGATCGCCGCGGCGATCCCGATCAGCCAGGAGAAGCCCACGGACAGCAGGGTGTAGGACAGCGACACCCAGAAGGAGTGCAGCAGCGCCTGGCCGATCGGCTGGTGGATCTCGATCGCGGCCTTGTAGTTGTCGAACGCCGCCCACGGAGCGGTCTGCCAGTGGCGGATGTAGAAGAGCGTCAGGTCCCGGAAGCTGATGACGATGCCGAAGACCATCGGCACGATGTGGATCAGCAGTTCGGCGAGGATGGCCGGGAGCAGGAGGAGGTACGGCAGTCCGCCTTGGCGGAGCCGTTCGACGAGGCGCGGCCCTAGCCGGCGCCCGGCGGCGGACTTGCCGCTGCCGGGGCCGGCTTCGGGTGCGCGCCTGGGAGGGGCGGTGGCAGTCATGGAGGGGTGTCGATCCTTATGACGTGGGCATCTGCGACTGCGCCTTTTGCAGCGCGGCCTTGACGGTGTCGTCCGTGACGGCCTTGCCGGCGGCGGCGTCGGCGAACAGGCTCTTGATCGCAGGACCGACGAGGTTCTCGAACTGCGCCTCGTTGGCCACCTGCGGCATCGGGGCGGCCGACTTGCTGAGCACGCCGGCGAGGGCCTTCAGGTCCGGGGTCTGGAAGGCGGGGTCGCTCTGCGCCTCGGTGACCGGCGGGATCGTGCCGTAGGTGCCGTTGAGGATCTTCTGCTCCGGCGTGCTGGTGAGGAACTTCGCCAGCTGCACGGCGGCGGCCTTGTGCTTGGTGCTGTTGAAGACCGCGACGTTGATGCCGGCCACCATGGAGGTGACGCCCGCGTCACCGGTGGCTCCGGCGGTCTGCGTCGGGACCGGGACCACGCCGTACTGGTCCTGCGACATGCCGTGCGACTTGATGGAGGTCGCGGCCGACTGCCACATCATCATCGCGGCCTTGCCGGTGGCGAAGTCGGTGATGGTCTGGTTCTGCACGTACTCGGCGTCGCCCTTGGCGGCGATCTTGTCGCTGGCTATGAAGTCGACGTACTGCTTGACCGCCGCGACGTTGCCCGCACCGGTGAAGGTCGGCTTGCCGGAGGCGTCGAACCAGTCGGCGCCGTGCTGCTTGGCCAGCACGAAGGCGTGGTGGATGTTCTCCGCGCCGTTGGCGCCCTCGACGGCCAGGCCGTAGTGGCCGTCCTTGGTGAGCTTCTTGCCGTCGGCGACCAACTCGGCCCAGGTGGTGGGCGGTTGGGCGATGCCCGCGTCGGCGAACTCCTTCTTGTTGTAGTACAGGCCGTAGGCCATCGAGTACAGCGGCAGGGCGGCCGGGTCCTTGCCCGCGGCGCCGGCGGAGGCGAGCGCCGCGGCGGAGAAGCGGCCCTTGCCGCCGACGGTGGCGAACGCGTTGGCGTCCCACGGCATCAGGGCGCCGGTCGCCTGGAGCGAGGCGGACCAGGTGTTGCCGATGTTGAGCACGTCCGGGCCCTGGCCGGAAGTGGTCGCCGCCAGGATGCGGTTGAGCAGGTCGGCCCAGCCGACCACCTCGAGGTTGACCTTGATGCCGGTCTGCTGGGTGAACTTCTTCAGCTCGGGGGTGAGCACCTGCTTGTCGTTGGCCAGGCTGGTGCCCTGGTTGCTCGCCCAGTACGTGATCGTCTGGCCCTTGAGGCTGCCGGGGGAGGCGGAGATGTCGCCGCTGCCCTTGCTGTCCGAGCCGCCACCACACGCGGCGACGGTGAGGCCGAGCGCGGCCACGAGGGCGGTGGCCGCGAAGACTCTGTTGGTGCGCATAACGGTTCCCTCTCAGGGGTGGGATCGCTTCAGGAAGTGAACAGCGCCTGTGCCTTAATTCAGGCCGTGATTTAACTTGTGAGAAAAGGTGGCGTCAAGACCCCGTGCAGCGATAGGTTCCAGCGGGGCGGGGCAGGAGGGAGTCCAGATGGCTGAGCGGGCCAAGCGCACGGTGCGTGACCTGCGGCGCGGCAACCGCGCATCGCTTCTGCGTCATTTGTATTTCGAAGGCCCCCTCAGCCGGCAGGAGCTGGGCCGGGACACCGGCCTGAGCGCGGGCTCGATCAGCAACGTCGTTGGAGAGTTGATCGCGGACGGCATGGTCGAGGAGGCGGGCGCGGTCGAGTCCGACGGCGGGCGCCCGCGCATCCTCCTCCAGGTCGCCCCCGGCTACGGCTACGTGGTCGGCGTGGACGTCGGCGAGACCCGGGTGCGGGTGGAGCTGTTCGACCTCGCGCTGACCGAACGCGCCTCCGCCGACCTGCCGTTGTCCGACAGCGGGCACGACGTGGACCTGGTGGTCCGGCTCGCCCTGGAGGGCATCGAGGCCGTGGTGCGCGAGGCCGGCATCGACGACCGGGAGGTGCTGGGCGTCGGCATCGGCGTGCCCGGGATCGTGGAGCAGGGCGACCCGCGGGTGACCTCCCCCGGCGAGGGCGACGGCATCGTGGTGCACGGCCAGACCATCGGCTGGGACGCGGTGCCGCTGGGCCGGCTGCTGCGGGCCGGCACCGACCTGCCGCTGTTCATCGACAACGGTGCCAAGACCCTGGGCCAGGCCGAGATGTGGTTCGGCGGCGGGCGCGGTTCCGGCAACGTGGTGATCGCGCTGATCGGTTCCGGCGTCGGCGCCTGCGTGGTCGCCGACGGCACTCCGTACCACGGCGCGAGCAGCAGCGCGGGGGAGTGGGGGCACACCACGCTGCGGGTCGGCGGCCGGATCTGCCGGTGCGGCTCGCGCGGCTGCCTGGAGGCGTACGTCGGCGCCGAGGCGCTGCTGGGCCGGTGGTCGAACGCGCCGCGGGGGGCGAGCGAGGAGACCGCGCTCGCCGCGCTGCTGGCCGCCGCCGACCACGACCGGGAGGTGGCGGAGTTGCTCGCCGAGGCCGCGGAGTACCTGGGCGCGGGCATCGCCGACCTGATCAACCTGTTCAACCCGCAGCGGATCGTGATCGGCGGCTGGGCCGGACTGCTGCTCGGGCCGCGGCTGCTGCCGTCGGTGCGCGAGGTGGCCGCGGAGTACTCGCTGCACCACCCCTGCGCGCAGACGTCGATCGAGCTGGGCCGGCTGGGCGCGGACGCGGTCACCGTGGGGGCGGCGACGCTGCCGCTGGCCCGCTTCCTGGAAACCGGCGGCGAGCGGCCGGTGCGGCTGCCGGCGCAGGGCGGGCAACCGGACGGTGGTGGGGCTCCGGGCGGGGCGGTGGGCGGGCCGGGCCGCGGACCGGCCCGCGGGTCACGTTCCGGTGCCGCCTCCGGCGATCCGGTGCGGAACCGAACCACGCGGGCGGTACGTTGACGGGTCGGTGCCCGGCGCACCGCGGGTCCGGCGGAATGCCGGATTCGCCACCGTTTCGCACCTTTTTCGCAGTACATACCTCGCACGCCCTTCAGGAGTCCCCCCATGACCCTTCGACAGCAGATCGTCGGCAACGCCATGCAGATGGCCGTCTGCACCCTCGACCCCGGTCAGACCGTGTACTGCGAGGCGGGCAAGTTCCTGTTCAAGACCGCCAACGTCAGCATGGAGACCCGCCTCGGCGGCCCCGGCAACGGCAGCCGGCAGGGCGCCGGCGGCCCCGGCGGGCAGGGCGGCGGCATGGGCGGGATGCTGCGCCAGGCGATGGGCACCGCGATGCAGGTCGGCCAGCGCGCCCTGGCCGGCGAGTCGCTGGCCTTCCAGTACTTCACCGCCGCCGGCGGCGAGGGCACCGTCGGTTTCGCCGGGGTGCTCCCCGGCGAGATGCGCGCGCTCGAACTGAACGGCTCGCGCGCCTGGTTCGCGGAGAAGGACGCGTTCGTCGCGGCCGAGGAGAGCGTCAGGTTCGGCATCGCCTTCGCCGGCGGCCGGCAGGGCATGAGCGGCGGCGAGGGCTTCATCCTGGAGAAGTTCACCGGCACCGGCACCGTGATCATCGCCGGCGCGGGCAACTTCATCGACCTCAACCCGGCGGACTTCGGCGGCCGGATCGAGGTGGACACCGGCTGCATCGTCGCCTTCGAGGAGGGCATCCAGTACGGCGTGCAGCGGATCGGCGGGCTCAACCGCCAGGGCATCATGAACGCGGTCTTCGGCGGCGAGGGGCTGTCGCTGGCGACCCTGGAGGGCAACGGTCAGGTCATCCTCCAGTCCATGACCATCGAGGGCCTGGCCAACGCGCTGAAGAAGGCGCAGGGCGGGGACAAGCAGGGGCCGACCGGGGGCCTGTTCTCCACGCACGCCGGCTGAGCGGGCCCGGCCCGGGCGCGCCCTGGACCCTGGTCCGACCGCCCGCATCTCGGGTCTCATGCTCCTCTCATGTCACGGTGCGGTGACAGGTGGCCCGCCGTGACCCATCGCGGCGCCGCCCGGCGGGTAGCGTCTGGATCACGTGTATCCCGCAGTGCCGCACGATCCGCGTGCGGCACTCACGCAGGAAGGTGGACCGACTGCCGTGTACCGCTGGGAGATCACCCGGGCCGCACTGGCCCAGCGGGTATTCGCCACCATCCGCAGCGAGAGCTACGACCAGGCCGCCGCCACCGCGGACACGTTGCTGTCGGCCGGACTGACCACGTTGGAGATCTCCCTCACCACGCCGTTCGCCCTGGAAGCCGTCACCACGCTGGTCCGCGAGGTCGGCGACGACGCGGTGGTCGGCGCGGGCACCGTGCTCGACGAGGTCTCCGCGCGGATGGCGATCGAGGCCGGGGCGCGCTTCCTGCTGTCGCCCAACCTCGACGAGGCGGTGCTGCGCACCGGGCACCGCTACGGAATTCCGGTCTTCCCGGGCGTCGCGACCCCCACCGAGGCGGTCCGCGCGATGGAACTCGGCGCCGACGCGCTGACGCTCTACCCCGCCACCGCCTACACCCCGGACTGGGTGGTGGACGTCCGCGCGATCATTCCGCAGGCGGCGTTCCTGCCGATCGGGGGCATAACGGTCAGTGCGGCGCCCGATTGGGTCGCGGCCGGCGCGGTCGCGGTCGGCATGGGCTCCGCCCTCACCGACGGCGACCGCGCCACCGTCACCAAGCGGCTCACCGAACTCCTGGAGCGGCTCGCCGACACGGTTCCCTCCGGGGGCTGAGCCGTTCCCGGCGGGCCCCTGCGGGGTGGCTGCCCCGTCCCGTCCGCGGGCCGGTGGCCTGCTGGTCGCGCAGTTCCCCGCGGGCCCCTGCGGGGTGGCTGCCCCGTCCCGTCCGCGGGCCGGTGGCCTGCTGGTCGCGCAGTTCCCCGCGCCCCTGGGCGGGTGGGCCTTGTGGTGCGTTGTTTGTCTGCGGGTGCGTGGTGGCTGGTCGCGCAGTTCCCCGCGCCCCTGGGTGGGTGCCCCTTTGTGGTGCGTTGCTTGTCCGCGGGTGCGTTGTGGCTTGTCGCGCAGTTCCCCGCGCCCCTGATTTGGGTTGCTCGCCGTCGTCGGCGAGCTGTGCGCTGCGGAGCAGCCGCACGTACTCAGGGGCGCGGGGAACTGCGCGACCAGCAGGCCACCGGCCGGTGGGCGGGAACGAGACCGGTACCGTGATGGCGCGTAGCCGAGGGGCGCGGGGAACTGCGCGCTTAGCCGGTTACTGGCCGGTGGTCGGCGGCGAGACGGGCACCGTGATGGCGCGTAGCCGAGGGCAGGACGGGCGGGGGCGCGCCCATAGAATCACGTGGGTGACCGTTCTCGCTGTTCCTGGCTCGAAGTCCGTGACCGCTCGCGCGCTGTTTCTCGCCGCCGCCGCCGACGGAGTCACCGTGCTCCGGGACCCGCTGCTCTCCGACGACACGGAAGGCTTCGCCGAGGGCCTGACCCGGCTCGGCTACGAGGTGCGGCGCACCGCCCGTGAGTGGCGGATCACCGGCCGCCCGGCCGGCCCCGCGGCCGACCACGCGGAGGTCTTCACCCGCGACGCGGCCACCGCCTCCCGCTTCCTGCCCGCGCTGGCGGCCGCAGGCCACGGCACGTTCCGCTTCGACGCCTCCGCGCAGATGCGCTGCCGCCCGGTCGCCCCGCTGACCGAGGCGCTGCTCAGCCTCGGCGTGGACCTGGTGCACGAGGAGGAGGACGGCCACCTGCCGCTGCGGGTGGAAGCGCACGGCATCAAGGGCGGCGCGATCGACCTGGACGCGAGCCTGTCCTCGCAGTTCCTGACCGCGCTGCTGATGGTCGGCCCGCTCACCGCCGAGGGCCTGCGGATCAGGGTGACCGGCATCGTGTCGGTGCCGTACGTCGAGATCACGCTCGCGATGATGCGCCGCTTCGGCGTCGAAGTGGCCCGCGAGGGCGACACCTTCGTGGTGCCCGCGGGCGGCTACCGCGCGCAGGACTACCCGATCGAGCCGGACGCCTCCACCGCGAGCTACGTGTTCGCCGCGGCCGCGCTGTCCGGCCGTACCGCGACCGTGCCGGGGCTCGGCAGCGACGCGCTCCAGGGCGACCTGCGGTTCGTGGAGGTGCTGCGCCGGATGGGCGCGGAGGTCGAGACCACGGCGGACGCCACCACGGTGACCGGCACCGGGCGGCTGTCCGGCCTGACCGTCAACATGCGGGACATCTCCGACACGATGCCTACCCTCGCGGCCATCGCGCCGTTCGCGGACGGCCCGGTCCGGATCGAGGACGTCTACAACACCCGCGTCAAGGAGTGCGACCGGCTGGAGGCGTGCGCGCTGAACCTGCGGGCGCAGGGCATCGAGGTCGCCACCGGCCGGGACTGGATCGAGATCACGCCGGGCACCCCGAAACCGGTCGAGATCGCCTGCCACGGCGACCACCGCATCGCGATGAGCTTCGCCGTCGCGGGCCTGCGCACCCCGGGCACGACCTTCGACGACCCGGGCTGCGTGAAGAAGACGTTCCCCGGATTCCACGCGTTCTTCGCGGAGTTGCGGCGCACCTGGGACGTCTGAGGCGATCCCGCGTGGCCGTGTGGCCGTGTGGCCGTGCGGCGGGCGGCCGTACGACCCGCGTCGAGTCCGGGCGGCAGCGGCAGCGGCAGCGCGGACCGGACCGCTACCCCGCCGGCGCAGCCACCAGCACGGGCTCGCGGTCCAGCGTGATGCCGAAGTGCTCGCGGTAGGCGGCCAACACCTCCGCGGGTCCGGGCAGTTCGCGCTCCTGCCGGGAACCGCCCGCGGTGCGTACGAGGGTGCGCCCGCTGAGGGTGACCCGCCCGTCGGCGGTGAGCCGGGAGCACACCAGGGACGTGCGGAAGTGGGACAGCGGCGAGGTGCGCTGCCACCAGCAGGTGGCGGCGAAGTCGCCGAGCCCCCGCGGCCGTTGCTCGACGCGGTACTGCGGCTCGTCGTCGCGCAGCACGTCCAGGTCGCCGTCGGGCGCCTCGCGCAGCGTGAACACGCCGCCGGGTTCGGGCTGTTCGGCCCGGCTGCCGTAGGACAGCGGGAAGTGGCTGTGCCGGCCGAAACCGACGTCCGCCAGCCACACGGCGCCGTCCTCCGTGCGCACCCGCAGCGCCATGTGGTCGAAGGGCGGGCCGAGTTCGCCGCCGTCGCCGAAGGACCGGCAGGTCAGCAGCTCCACCTCGTAACCGAGCGCGCGCAGCAACTCGGCGAAGGCGCCGTTGAGTTCGTAGCAGAAGCCGCCGCGCCTGCGGTCCACGACCTTCGCCACCAGCGGGCCGGGCGCCAGCACGATGTCCTCGCCGCGGTGGATCGAGAGGTTCTCGAACGGCACCGTGCGCAGGTGGGCCAGGTGCAGCGCGCGCAGCGCGTCGAGGTCGGGGCGCGCCGGCCGCTCGGCGCCGATGTGCTCCAGGTAGGCCGCGGCCCGCTCTTGGTCCATGCTCCAGTTATGCCGTACCGCGTGCCCCGGCGTCATCCTCCCCGGGTACAGGATGCCCCGGGACCTGGGGCGTACGTCCGAAGGCGCCGCGCTCAGGCCAGCGAGAGGGCGTCCGCGAGGAGTTCGACCTGGGCGTCGAGCAGGGCCGCCGGGTCGTGGCCCATGCCGTTGTAGAGCCCGGAGACCTCCAGCGAGACGGTGCCGTGCACCTGGGTCCACACCTGCACGGCGCCGGTCAGCCCGGCCGCGGCGGCCTCGGCGGACGCCTCGGGCAGGTACGTCTCCAGCCACCGCTCGACCCCGGGTTCGCGCGTGACCCAGGCCCGCAGGTCCGCGACGACCGGGCCGAGCGCGGGGTGCGGGGTGCAGCCGGCCAGCAGGGCGACGAAGGGGCCGAGCACGGCGCGGGCGTGCTCGCGGGTCTGCGGCGGGGCCTCGTAGCCGGGCACGGGGGTGCCGCCGATCAGCAGGTAGCGATGCGGCTGCGCGACGGCCCAGCCGCGGAAGGTGCGCACGAGGTCGCGCAGCCGGGAGCGCGGGGTCGACCCGGCACCGGCGGACGTCGCGGCGGCGTCGGCCACGGCGGCGGCGAGGTCGGCGTACGCGTCGCAGATGAGGGCGTCGAGGAGGTCGTCGCGGCCGGCGAAGTAGCGGTAGAGGGCCGGGCCGGACAGCCCCAGCTCCTTGGCGATCTTCACGAGCGCGAGCGCCCCGGTGCCGCCCTCGGCGAGCTGGGCGAGGGCGGCCGCCTTGATCTCGGCGCGGGTCTGCTCCCGGTAGCGGGCGCGGGGTCCGGGGGTGGCGGCCTGCGGTGGCATCGGGTTCGGGGCTCCTCGTGAAGGGGGCGGGGCGCGGGGACGGCGACGGGCAGTTCTGTTACTGCCTCTCACTCTAGCAAGTGCCCATCGCGAACAAGATTGCGTGCGCCTATCGCACGAGTTACAGTCTCTAACAGAAGCGAGTTCATATCGCGGAGTGCGTCGCGCATCGCCGTCACGAACCCACCGGACCCGATCGCAGGGGAGAACCCTCATGGCCGCGCACCAGCAGCACCGCCCGCACGTCGTCCTCGGCGCCGGTCCCGCCGGCACCACCCTCGCCACCGAACTCGCCGCCCGCGGCCACTCCGTACGCCTCGTCGACCGCTCCGGCGGCGGCGACACCCCGCAGGGCGTCACGCGGCTGACCGCCGACGTGTCCACGGCCGACGGCGCCCTGCGGGCGGTCCAGGGGGCGGCCGTCGTCTACCACTGCGTGAACGTCGGCTACCACCTCCAGGTCGAGGTGATGCCGCGCATCCAGCGCGCCGTGCTCGGCGCCGTCGAGGCGGTCGGCGCCCGGCTGGTCGTGCTCGACACCCTGTACCCGTACGGGCCCACCGGCGGCGTCCCGATGACCGAGGACACGCCGTGGAACGCGACCAGCCGCAAGGGCCGGATGCGGGCCGAACTCGACGCGGTCTACCTCGACACGCACCGCGCCGGCCGGGCCCGGGTCGCCATCGGCCGCTCCGCCGACTTCGTCGGGCCCGGGGTGCTCAACTCCTCGCTGGGCGGAGGGGTCTTCCCCGGCGCTCTCACCGGCGGGACCGTGGTCGGCATGGGCGACATCGACCTGCCGCACAGCTACACCGACATCCGCGAGGTCGCGGCCGGGCTCGCCACCCTCGGCGAGCGGGCCGGCGACGACGCCGACGGGCGGGTCTGGCACCTTCCGACCGCCCCGGCCTGGACCACCCGGCAGGTGCACGACTTCCTCGCCGAGCGGACCGGGCGCCCGCTGGACGTCGTGGTGCTGCCCGAAGCCCGCCCGTTCGGGCCCTTCGACGAGGTGTTCGCGGCCGAGTACGCCGAGATGTTCTACCAGCACACCGAGGCGCAGATCATGGACTCCTCCGCCTACGAGGAGTTCTTCGGGGTACGGCCCCGCCCGCTGCCGACCACGCTCCGCGACACCCTCGCGTGGTACGGCCGGAGCGTCCCGGCGTAGCCGCGTGCCGCCGGCCCCGGTCCTCGCCGCGGGCCCCGGTCCTCGCCGCGGGCCCCGGTCCTCGCCGCGGGCCCCGGTCCTCGCCGCGGGCCCTGGTCCGCCCGCGGGGCCGCCCTCGCGCGCCGCGTGAACGGCGCCCGGTCCGGGCCCGGTCGGCGGTCGGGGTGCGCGGAGGCTTGACGGATTCTTGGGCCGCCGGGAAGGTCACACGCAGCACTTTCATCCCGGCTGCACCAGGGAACGTAGCGAAAGGCAGGGCCACGTGGCGGAGGCAAGGGCAGGACGCGACCGCGGCGACCGCGGGGGGAAACGAAGGACGCGCCGGGTGGTCGGGGCGCTGCTCGCGGCGGCGCTCGCGGCGGCGGCCCTGGCCGGGTGCAGCGCCACCGGCGGCAAGCGCGCGGAGGACCGGGCGAAACAACTCGCCGCGAACGGCTCCGCGGTGAACACCCCGCACTGGACGTTCGCGATGGTGACGCACTCCGGCGCCGGCGACACGTTCTGGGACATCGTGCAGAGCGGCGCGAAGCAGGCGGCCCAGAAGGACAACATCAAGTTCCTCTACTCCAACAGCGACCAGGGCGACCAGCAGGCGCAGTTGGTGCAGGCCGCGATCGACCAGCACGTGGACGGCCTGATCGTCACGCTCGCCAAGCCGGACGCGATGAAGGCGGTGGTCGCGAAGGCGGTGAAGGCGGGCATCCCGGTGATCACCGTCAACTCCGGTGCGGAGCAGTCGAAGCAGTTCGGCGCGCTGACCCACATCGGGCAGGACGAGACGGTCGCGGGCAACGCGGTCGGCGACGAGCTGAACACGCGCGGCCGCAAGCACGCGCTGTGCGTGCTGCACGAGCAGGGCAACGTCGGCCTGGAGCAGCGCTGCGCCGGGGTGAAGGCGAACTTCCACGGCACCCTGGACAAACTCTACGTGGACGGCACGAACATGCCCGACGTGCAGTCCGCGATCGAGGCCAAGCTCCAGGCGGACCCGTCGATCGACTCCGTGGTGACGCTGGGCGCGCCCTTCGCGGCGACCGCCGCCAAGGCCAGGCAACAGGCGGGCTCCAAGGCGGAGATCGACACGTTCGACCTCAACGCCCAGGTGGCCGCCTCGCTGAAGGACGGCACCCTCGGCTTCGCCGTCGACCAGCAGCCCTACCTCCAGGGCTACGAGGCGGTGGACCTGCTGTGGCTGTACCGCTACAACAAGGACACCCTCGGCGGCGGCCAACCGGTGCTCACCGGCCCGCAGATCGTCACCAAGGACGACGCGGACGCGCTGCTGGCGTACACGAAGCGGGGGACCAGGTGACCGGCACCCGCGCGGCCGCGCCGGACGTCGTCGGAGGCGCCGGCGACGAGCGGCTGGCGCCCAGGTCGGTGGCCCGACGGCTGCTCGGGCGGCCGGAGTTGGGCGCGGTGGTCGGCGCGGCCGCGGTGTTCCTGTTCTTCTCGTTCGTCGCGGACTCGTTCCTGCGCGCCTCCAGCATGGGCACCGTGCTGTACGCGTCGTCCACCATCGGCATCATGGCGGTGCCGGTGGCGCTGCTGATGATCGGCGGCGAGTTCGACCTGTCCGCGGGCGTGATGGTGACCAGCTCCGCGCTGATCTCGTCGATGTTCAGCTTCCAGATGACCGCGAACACCTGGGTCGGCGTCGGGGTGTCCCTGCTGGTCACACTGGCGCTGGGCGCGTTCAACGGCATCATGCTGGTGCGCACCAGGCTGCCGAGCTTCATCATCACGCTCGGCACGTTCCTGATGCTCACCGGCCTCAACCTCGGCCTGACCAAGCTGATCAGCGGCACCGTGGCGACGAAGTCGATCAGCGACATGCAGGGCTTCCCGACCTGCCGCGACCTGTTCGCCTCGCACTGGACGATCGGCTCGGTCGACCTCCAGGTGACCATCCTGTGGTGGCTGGGCCTGGTGGCCGTGGCCACCTGGGTGCTGCTGCGCACCCGCGCGGGCAACTGGATCTTCGCGGCCGGCGGCAACGCGGACGCGGCGCGCGCGGTCGGCGTGCCGGTGGCCCGTACCAAGGTCGGCCTCTACGTGGCGGTCGCGTTCTGCGCCTGGATCTCCGGCCAGCACCTGCTCTTCTCGTTCGACGTGGTGCAGTCCGGCGAGGGCGTCGGCAACGAGTTCCTGTACATCATCGCCGCGGTGATCGGCGGCTGCCTGATGACCGGCGGCTACGGCAGCGCGATCGGCTCGGCGGTCGGCGCGTTCATCTTCGGCATGGCCAGCAAGGGCATCGTGTACGCGCAGTGGAACCCGGACTGGTTCCAGTTCTTCCTGGGGGCGATGCTGCTGCTCGCCACCCTGCTCAACGTGTGGGTACGCAGGCGGGCGGAGGCGAGCAAGTGATCACGGTCGACGACGACAAGGCCCCCGGCCCCTCCGCCGGCGCGCCCGGCGCCCTGGTGGCGCTCACCGACGTCAGCAAGTCCTACGGGAACGTACGGGCGCTGCGCGGGGTGTCCCTGGAGGTGCACGCCGGGGAGATCACCTGCGTGCTCGGCGACAACGGCGCCGGCAAGTCCACCCTCATCAAGATCATCGCGGGCCTGCACCCGCACGACGCGGGCACGTACGCGATCGAGGGCGAGCAGGTCCGGCACAGCTCGCCGCGGCAGGCGCTGGACCGCGGAATCGCGACGGTCTACCAGGACCTCGCCGTGGTGCCGCTGATGCCGGTGTGGCGCAACTTCTTCCTCGGCTCGGAGCCGACCCGGGGCCGCGGGCCGCTGCGCCGCCTCGACACCGCCCTGATGCGCACCACCACCCGCCAGGCGCTGCTGCGGATGGGCATCGACCTGCGGGACGTGGACCAGCCGATCGGCACCCTGTCGGGCGGCGAACGCCAGTGCGTGGCGATCGCCCGGGCGGTGCACTTCGGCGCGAAGGTGCTGGTGCTGGACGAACCGACCGCCGCGCTCGGCGTGAAGCAGTCCGGGATGGTGCTGAAGTACGTGGCCGCGGCCCGCGACGCCGGTCTGGGTGTGGTGCTCATCACGCACAACCCGCACCACGCCTACCTGGTCGGTGATCGTTTCGTCCTTCTCAAGCGTGGCGCGATGTCCGGCAGCCACCTGAAGGAGGACATTACGCTGGACGAGCTGACGCGGGAGATGGCCGGCGGCAGCGAGCTCGACGAACTGACCCACGAGCTGAGCCGGTCCAGGAGAACCGGCACAATAGCGGAGGACGCCGCGCCGACCCCCTCCGCTGCACCGGCTTCCGCTGCTCCGTCCGCCCCGTCCACTCCGTCCGCCCCCCGCACCGACCCACCCGACCCGGAGATCACCGCTTGAGTGCCAATCGTGAACGCGTCTACCGCGGCGGCGCAGCGCGCGCCACGGTCTGGCAGAGCGTGGGTATGCGCGACCGCAGGGAGCGCCGCTCGCACCTGACCGCGCCCCGCGTGCCCACCGTCGGCATCGACATCGGGGGCACCAAGGTGATGGCGGGGGTGGTCGACGCCGACGGGGTCATCCTGGAGACGCTGCGCACCGAGACCCCCGACAAGTCCAAGAGCCCCAAGGTGGTCGAGGACACCATCGTGGAACTGGTGCTCGACCTCTCCGAGCGGCACGACGTGCACGCCGTCGGCATCGGTGCCGCCGGATGGGTGGACGCCGAGCGCTCCCGGGTGCTGTTCGCGCCGCACCTGGCCTGGCGCGACGAACCGCTGCGCGACCGGCTCTCCGAGCGGCTGCTGGTGCCCGTCATGGTCGACAACGACGCCAACACCGCGGCGTGGGCGGAGTGGCGCTTCGGCGCCGGCCGCGGCGAGGCCGACCTGGTGATGATCACCCTCGGCACCGGCATCGGCGGCGCGATCCTGGAGGACGGCCACGTCAAGCGCGGCCGCTACGGGGTGGCCGGCGAGTTCGGCCATATGCAGGTGGTGCCCGGCGGGCACCGCTGCGCCTGCGGCAACCGCGGCTGCTGGGAGCAGTACAGCTCCGGCAACGCGCTGGTCCGCGAGGCCCGCGAGATGGCCGCCGCCGACTCCCCGGTGGCGTACGGCATCAACGACCGGGTCGGCGGCAACATCCGCGACATCACCGGGCCGCTGATCACCGAACTGGCCCGCGAGGGCGACCCGATGTGCGTGGAGCTCTTCCAGGACATCGGGCAGTGGCTCGGCGTCGGCATCGCCAACCTCGCCGCCGCCCTCGACCCGTCCTGCTTCGTCATCGGCGGCGGGGTCAGCGCCGCGGACGACCTGCTGATCGCCCCGGCCAGGGACGCCTTCCGGCGCACCCTGACCGGCCGCGGCTACCGGCCCGAGGCGCGCATCGCCAAGGCCGAACTCGGCCCGGAGGCGGGCATGGTGGGCGCCGCGGACCTGGCGCGGCTGGTCGCCCGCCGCTTCCGCCGGGCCAACCGGCGCCGGGTCGAGCGCTACGAACGGTACGGACGCACCCTCGGACGGCAGGCAGCCCAACCGTGACCACATCGCAGCACCGCGGCCCGGAACCGGCCGCCGTCGACGACCTCGCCGAAGCGGAGGCGGAGTTCGCCGCCGCGCCGCGGCTGCCGCGCAACCCGCCGCGCTGGGTGCGCTGGACCGTGGTGCCGCTGCTGGTGCTCGTGCCGATGGGCTACGTGGCGGTGTCCGCCGCGCAGAGCCGCGGCAGCGGCGAGGACGCCATACACGAACAGGCCGGCCGCCGGCTCACCCAGGTGTACCCGACCCAGCTCCAGCAGCGGATCTACCAGGTGACCGTCCCGGTCGGCTCGCGCTACGTCCGCAACCTGGAGACCAACTCCTGGGACACCAGCGAGCTGTACGCCGAGTTCGTCACCACCGCCGGCGGCCTGGACACCTTCCTCGCCCAGATCGGCACCAGCCGGGCCGCACTGCGGAACGGCGCGGTGGCCATGACGGCCGCCCAGTCCAAGGCGGCCGGCTGGAACTTCGCCATCCCCCGCACCTGGGCGGGCCTCAGCCTGCACCGCCCCGGCGACAAACCCGACCACAACATCACCGTCGACATGACCAATCCGGACCACCCCCGGGTCTACGTCGTGTCCACCGTCAACTTCCAGCACGGGTTCGGGGGCGGCTGAGTGCCGCCCTTGGGGGAGGCCCCTGCCGAGCCCTGCCCTTCACTCGATAGCGTGAGGCGATGAGCGACGTGACCGACGAGACCGCCGACCGGCTCGGCACGTACGCCGGCGCGGCCACGTACACCCCGTACGGCGGCCGGGTCGGCGGCCTGACCGACGACGACGGTGGCACTGCCCCGGACGCGGACGACGAACGCGACGACCTGCAACCCCCGTTGCAGTACCGCTTCGACGGCCCCGACGACGCCCCCGTGCTGGTCCTCGGACCCGCGCTCGGCTCGACCTGGCACATGTGGGACCGGCAACTGCCGCAACTCACCGCGCACTGGCGGGTCCTGCGGTACGAACTGCCCGGGCACGGCGGCGCGCCCGCCGAGCCCGCCTCGACCGTGGACAACCTCGCCCGGCGGCTGCTGGCCGTCCTCGACGACGAGGAGGTCGACAGCTTCGGGTACGCCGGCTGCGAGCTGGGCGGGGCGGTGGGGGCCCGGCTGGCCCTGCTGCGGCCCGACCGGCTGGCCGCGCTCGCCCTGGTGTCGGCCGCGGCCCGGTTCGGCAGCGCGGACACCTGGCGGCAGCGCGGCGTGGTGGTCCGCGCCAACGGCCTGGACCGCACCGCCGCCAACACCCCCGAGCGCTGGTTCACCGGGCCGTTCCGGACCACCCAGCCGGCGATCACCCAGTGGGCCGTGCAGATGGTGAAGACCACCGACAGCGCCTGCTACATCGCCGCCTGCGAGGCGCTCGCCGGGTTCGACATCCGCGACCAGCTCGGCAGCATCACCGTGCCCACGCTGGTGGTGGCCGGCGCCGACGACACCGAGACGCCGCCGGCCGACGCCCGGCTGCTGGTCGCGGGCATCCCCGACGCGCGGCTCGCCGTCGTGCCCGGCACCGGGCACCTCGCGCCCGTCGAGGAACCCGCCGCCGTCGGCACCCTCCTGGTACGGCACTTCGAGACCGCGTGGGCGGCCGACCGCACGTCCGGCACGGTCCCGTACGCGCCCGCGCCGCCGCCGGTGCAGCCGCGCGTCCCCGCGCCCGCCGCCGCGCCGCCCGGGCCCGACGCGTACGCCGAGGGCATGCGCATCCGCCGGGAGATGATCGGCGAGGCCGAGGTCGACGCGGCGGTCGCCCGGGCGAAGACGTTCGGGAGCGGGTTCGACACGTTCGCCACCCGCTGGGCGTGGGGCGAGACGTGGACCCGCCCCGGGCTGGACCGCCGCACCCGGAACTTCGTCGCCCTCACCGCGCTCACGGTGCTCGGCCAGCTGGAGGAGCTCGCGGACCACACCCGGGCGGCGCTACGGGGCGGGCTGACCCCCACCGAGATAGAGGAGACCCTGATGCAGACGTCCGTCTACTGCGGGTTGCCCGCGGCGCGGGCGGCCGTGGACAGGGCGCGCTCCGTGATCGAGCAGGAGACGTCCACGGGTAAGGGGTGACGGGACCGCCCGGGGTGCCTGGTCGCGGATGTGCCCGGACCTCGCGGCTCGTGGGCGGTTCGTCGCGCGGTCCTCCCTCCGGCGGAGCCAGGGGGAGTACCCCCAGCGCCCCTGGACATCCGCGGGTCGTCCGGTGTCACCCGTGGCGGTGGGCGGCGAGGCGTCCCTCCGAGGCAGGATGGGGGGATGGAGCTGACCAAGAAATCTCATGCGTGCGTGCGGCTGGAGCAGGACGGGCGGACGCTGGTGATCGACCCGGGGGCGTTCAGCGAGCCGGACTCGGTGGCCGGAGTGGACGCGATCCTGGTGACACACGAGCACATGGACCACTTCAGCGAGGACCGGCTGCGGGCCGGGCTGGAGGCGAACCCGGCGGCGGAGCTGTGGACGCTGGCGAGCGTCGCGGAGAAGGTGTCCGCGGCGTTCCCGGGCCGGGTGCACACCGTGGGGCACGGCGACACGTTCACCGCGGCCGGGTTCGACGTGCAGGTGCACGGCGAACTGCACGCGGTGATCCACCCGGACATCCCGAGGATCACCAACATCGGGTTCCTGATCGACCGCGCCGTCTTCCACCCCGGTGACGCGCTGACGCTGCCCGGCCACGCCGTGGACACGCTGCTGCTGCCCGTGATGGCGCCGTGGAACAAGATCTCCGAGGTGATCGACTACGTCCGCGAGGTGAAGCCGCGCAGGTCGGTCGACGTGCACGACGCGCTGCTCACCGACCTCGCCCGACCGATCTACGACATGCAGATCGGCAACCTCGGCGGGGCCGACCACCTGCGGCTGGCGCCGGGGGAGGCCGCCACCGTCTGAGGGTGCGGGCGGGCTGTCGTACCCAGCGGCTAGGTTGGGGCACATGCGTATCGCGACCTGGAACGTCAACTCGATCACCGCGCGGCTGCCCCGGCTGCTGGCCTGGCTGGAGAGCAGCGGCACCGATGTGCTGTGCGTCCAGGAGACCAAGTGCACCGCCGAGCAGTTCCCGCACGACGAGCTGCGCGCGATCGGTTACGAGGCCGCCGTCGAGGCCACCGGGCGGTGGAACGGCGTGGCGGTCATCTCCCGGGTCGGCCTGGCCGACGTGGTGCACGGCCTGCCCGACGGCCCGCGGTACGAGGACGTGGCGGAGCCCCGCGCGCTCGCCGCGACCTGCGGCCCGGTCCGCGTCTGGTCGGTCTACGTGCCGAACGGCCGGGAGGTCGACCACCCGCACTTCGCCTACAAGCTGCGCTGGTTCGAGGCGCTGACCGCCGCCGTCGCCGGGGACGCGGCGGGGCAGCGCCCCTTCGCCGTCCTCGGCGACTACAACGTGGCGCCGGCCGACGCCGACGTGTGGGACACCACCGCGTTCGAGGGCGCCACCCACGTCACGCCGGCCGAGCGCGCCGCGCTGGCCACCCTGCGCGGCACCGGCCTGAGCGACGTGGTGCCCCGCCCGCTGAAGTACGACCGCCCGTACACGTACTGGGACTACCGCCAGCTCGCCTTCCCGAAGAACCGCGGCATGCGGATCGACCTCGTGTACGGCAACGAGCCGTTCGCGAAGGCGGTCTCCGACGCGTATGTGGACCGCGAGGAGCGCAAGGGCAAGGGTGCCTCCGACCACGCCCCGGTGGTGGTCGACCTGGAGGTGTGAGGGAGCCCCCGGTGTGGCGTGCGGCCGACCGGGGTCATCAGCGCGGGGGACCACCACGGGCGTGTCAGCCGCCGATCGGCCGGAAGGGCACCGCCGCGCGTGCATGATGGCGCCAGCGGACATCCCGGGACACGCCCTCACCGGTCCCTGACGCTCCCTCACACCACCTTCACCACCGGCTTGTACGGAGGCACGACGTGGACTCCCTTCAGCAACTGCCGAACATCGGAGCGGTGCTCGCAGATCGGCTGCGCCGCGCCGGAGTGGACGACGCGGGCGAACTGCGCCGGCTCGGCTCGGGCCGCGCCTTCGAGAAGATCCGTCCGGAGCTTCCGGAGGACGCCTGCACGCACACCCTGCTCGCGCTCGAGGGTGCGCTTCGCGGAATGCGCTGGACCGCGATCCCCCAGACCGAGCGCGACACCCTCGTCCACCGCGTGCTGGGGTGCCCCTGACCCCGCGGTCGGCTTGTCCTGCCGGTTCAGGGTCCACCGGTCGGTGGTGGGCCCGGCGCGCCGGCAGGCGGCGGGGCGAAGGCGCACCCAACTGCGGCGGGGTCGTTTACGTGCTAGGGGCCCGGGCAGCCGCACGAAGGGGGACCGTCGCGAGAAGGGAAACCTGATGCCCCCGACCGTCACGCAGGACACCGTGCTCGACCACGCGCAGATCGCCGAACTCGGGCAGCAGCTCAGAGTGGACGCGGTCCGGGCCGCGGATGCCGCCGGCTCCGGGCACCCCACCTCCTCGATGTCCGCCGCGGACATCTTCGCGGTGCTGCTCGCCCGGCACCTGCGCTACGACTTCGACCATCCGGAGCACCCCGGCAACGACCACCTGATCCTGTCCAAGGGCCACGCCTCCCCCCTGCTGTACGCCGCGTACAAGGCGGCCGGCGCCATCAGCGACGACGAGCTGCTCACCTTCCGCAAGCTCGGCAGCCGGCTGGAGGGCCACCCGACGCCGAAGATCCCGTGGGTCGACGTGGCCACCGGTTCGCTCGGCCAGGGCCTGCCGATCGGCGTGGGCGTGGCGCTGGCGGGCGCCCGGCTGGACCACCTGCCGTACCGCACCTGGGTGCTGTGCGGCGACAGCGAGATGGCCGAGGGATCGGTGTGGGAGGCGTTCGAGCAGGCCGGGATGGAAGGGCTCGACAACCTCACGCTGATCATCGACGTGAACCGGCTCGGCCAGCGCGGCCCCACCCGGCACGGCTGGGACCTGGAGGCGTACGCCCGGCGGATCAGGGCGTTCGGCTGGCACACCGTGGAGGTCGACGGCCATGACGTCGACGCCGTCGACCGGGCCATGGCGACCGCCCGCGGCAACCGCGGCGCCCCCACCGCGATCATCGCCCGCACCCGCAAGGGCCGGGGCGTGGCCGCCGTGGAGAACCAGGAGGGCAAGCACGGCAAGCCGCTGCCCGACGCCGAAGCCGCCATCCGCGAGCTGGGCGGCCGCCGTGACCTGCGGGTCCAGGTCGCCGGACCTCCCGACGTCGTACGGCCGCCGCGCACGGCGCCCGATCCGGACGCCGCCCTGCCGCGGTACGACAAGGGCGGCAGCGTCGCCACCCGCACCGCGTTCGGCGAGACGCTCGCGGCTCTCGGGGACCGGCGCGGCGACATCGTCACCCTCGACGGCGAGGTCGGCGACTCCACCAAGGCGCAGATGTTCGCCGCCGACCACGCCGACCGCTACATCGAGTGCTACATCGCCGAGCAGGAGCTGATCGGCGCGGCCGTCGGCGTCGGCAAGTGCGGCTGGACGCCGTACGCGTCCACGTTCGCCGCGTTCCTGACCCGCGCGCACGACTTCCTGCGGATGGCCGCGGTGTCCCGCTCCGACCTCAACGTGGTCGGCACCCACGCGGGCGTCGCCATCGGTGAGGACGGCCCGTCCCAGATGGGCCTGGAGGACATCGCGATGCTGCGCGCGATCCACGGCAGCACCGTGCTCTACCCGTGCGACGCGAACCAGACCGTGCAGCTCGTCACGGCCATGGCCGAGCGGCGCGGCGTCACCTACCTGCGGGCCAGCCGGGGCGACTTCCCGGTGATCTACGGGCCCGACGACGCCTTCCCGATCGGCGGCAGCAAGGTGCTGCGCGCGAGCGACGACGACCAGGTCACGCTCATCGGTGCGGGGGTGACCGTGCACGAGGCGCTCAGCGCCGCGGACAAGCTGGCGGCCGAAGGGATCAGCGCGCGCGTGATCGATCTCTACTCCGTCAAGCCGGTCGACGTGCAGACGCTGCGGGCTGCTGCGCAGGCGACCGGGCGGTTCGTCACCGTCGAGGACCACCATCCCGAGGGCGGGCTCGCCGACGCCGTCCTGGAGTCCTTCGGAAACGGGCATCCCATGCCGGTGCTCACGCGGCTCGCCGTTCACTCCATGCCGGGGTCGGCGACTCCCGATGAGCAGCTCGACGCCGCAGGGGTCAGCGCCCCCGCGATCACTGCGGCCGCCCGCAAGCTCCTCGCCGACTGACCCCCCGGGTGCCCCGGTCCCCTCGGTCGAGGGACCACCTCCCGGTGGGGGGTGAGGGGGAGCGCCCCCAGCGCCCCTCGGCTGTGCGCCGTCGTGGTTCGGCTCTGTTCCCGGCCGCAGCCCGGTGGCCTGCTGAGCGCGCAGTTCCCCGCGCCCCTTGAGGGTGGCCGTCCTTCCGCGGAAGGAGCCGCACCAACTCAGGGGCGCGGGGAACTGCGCGACAAGCCACAGCGCCACCGGCACTTTGGCGACGGAGAGCAACCACCCCAAGGAGGCGCTGGGGGAACCTCCCAGGCGAAGCTCTGGGGGAGGAACTGCGCGAGCAACCACCCACCGGCGGGCGGGTGAAGGCACGGCCGGAAGGGCCACGCACCTCACCCGCCCACCGGCAGGTGGTCCCGGGACGGGCAGGACGGGGGCACCCGGGCGGGTCCCGCCCGGGTCACCGCAGGGACTAGTCCACGTTGTGGCCGCCGTGCCGCTGCGTGTGGCTGCGGACGCGTCCACCGCGCACGCCGGAGGCGTGCACCTCGTGGGGGAGCCGCCGCCTCCCGTCGTGCGGCATCTCGTCGGGCTCGATCCGCCGCTCGTCGTGGCTGCGGTGCCCGTCACCCTGGTGACCGGGCCCGTGATCAGGCGGCGCACCACTGTCGTGCTCCTGACGGGTCGCCCACGCGCCCGACCGGGGCCGCCTGCCCCGTGGCACCGCGGGCCCGCGGCCCACCCGCCGCATCCCGAACACCACGGCCGCGATCAGGACGATCACGATGCAGATTCCGATCACCAAGGGGCCGATCGAACCGGCCGGGAGCGCGAGCTGGACCATGTGCTGCTCGGAAAGAGACATTTCGGCACCTCCTCAAGGGACGGATGCCCGCGATCAGCGGGGGAACACGAGTGGCGAGCGGGAAAAGCGGAGCGCTGTACGAGGGGCCACCGAGAGTGACCGATGGGGAGTGAGCGGATGGCAGGGCAGTCACGTGACGAGGGCACCCGCGGCGCCGTACTGGTCGCGCTCGGCGCGAACCTGGTGATCGCCGCCGCCAAGACCGCCGCGGGACTGTTCGCGGCCTCCCCGGCGCTGCTGTCGGAGGCCGCGCACTCGGTGGCCGACAGCCTGAACGAGGTCTTCCTGCTCACCTCGCTGCGCCGCAGCCGCCGTGCCCCGGACCGCCGGCACCCCTTCGGCTACGGCAAGGAGCGCTACTTCTGGTCGCTGCTCGCCGCGGTCGGGATCTTCGTGCTCGGCGGCTGCTTCTCCTTCTACCAGGGCATCCACGCGCTCGGCGACCACAGCAACGAGAGCCGCGACGGCTACCTCGCGGGCCTGGCGGTGCTGCTGGTGTCGCTGCTCGCCGAGGGCGGCTCGCTGCTGCGCGCCGCGCGCCAGGCCCGGCGGTCCGAGGAGGGCACCGACGACCCGGCGCTGCGCACGGTGCTCGCGGAGGACGGCACCGCCGTGATCGGGGTGCTGCTCGCCGCCACCGGCATGCTCGTGCACATGGCCACCGGAGACGGCGCGGCGGAGGCGGCCGCGTCGATGGCGATCGGCGTGCTGCTGATGATCGTGGCCACCGGCCTGGCGCGGACCGCGCACCGCCAGCTCATCGGCGTGGCAGCCGACCCGGGGCTGCGCGACGAGATCGAGGCGCTGCTCGCCCGGCAGCCGGAGGTCGACACCGTCGAGGAACTGCTGACGATGCGGCTCGGCCTGGACTCCACGCTGGTCGCCGCGCGGATCGACCTGGTCGGCGGGATGGACAGCGAACGCGTCGAGGAGGTCAGCATGCGCATCCGGCACTCCATCCGGGAGCGCTGGCCGGCCGCCGACCGGGTCTTCCTGGACATCACCGACGCCCGTACCGAGCGGGCCGAGCGCGCGGAGCGGGCGGAGCAGGCGGAGCAGGCCGAGCGCGACGCCGTCCGACGGGAGGCCGGCTGACCGCCCGCCCACGGCGGTGCTCCCCGGCGAGGGGCACCCGGATTCGCCTGCGCGGACGCCGTCCTGGATCATTGCGGCATGCCGGTCCTGATAGCCACGTGCGCCTTCGTGATGACCCTGGTCGGCGGCGTCGTCGCACAGCACATCGGGGACCGCCGCCACCTCGTCCTCGGCCTCGCCGCGGGGCTGATGCTCGGCGTCGTCGGGTTCGACCTGCTGCCCGAGGCGCTGGAGAACCAGCCGCACCACGTCTTCGGGGTACCCGCCGGGCTGCTGATGTTCGTGGCCGGGTTCCTGGCCCTGCACATCGTGGAGCGCTCGGTCGCCATCCACCGCGCCCACGAAGGCGAGTACGCCTCGCACACCCACGGCCACGGCCACGCGCACGACCCGGTCAAGGGCATCGGCGTCGCCGCGGCGGGCGCGCTGGTCGGGCACAGCGTGATGGACGGCTTCGCGATCGGCGCGGCCTTCCAAGCGGGCAACACCGTCGGCATCGTGGTGGCCATCGCGGTCGTCGCGCACGACTTCGCCGACGGCTTCAACACGTACACGATCACCCGGCTGTACGGGAACGGCCGGCGCCGGGCCCAGACGCTGCTGGCCGCCGACGCGCTCGCCCCGGTGGTGGGCGCCGCGGTCACCCTCGCGTTCACCATCCCGTCCGGGGTGCTCGGCCTCTACCTCGGCTTCTTCGCGGGGTTCCTGCTCTACCTGGCCACCTCCGACATCCTGCCGGAGGCGCACAGCCCGCACCCGTCCACCTCCACGCTGGTCTGCACGGTGGGCGGCGCCGGGATCATGTGGATGGTCATCGGCCTCGCCAACTGAGCGCCCCTCCCGGCGCGGCAGCGGCCCGCGCGCGACATCGGCCCCCGCCACGGCCCTGCGCCTGACCTGCCGGCACGGGAGCGCGTGCCCGAACTCGTGACGGCCACCGGCCGTTCGCCGCGTCGCTCCGGCCGCTCCTTTTCGTGACCACCGTGGCCGGTCAGTCGCCCGGGGCTGCCGCCGGCCAACCTGTGGGTCAGTGATGAATGCGCCAAAATTGTTGACGATGTTGAAGACACTTGAATACGTTCGTCGTCGCGAGAACGAGTGGAGCGCCACGCGGCGGGCCTGAAGAGGCGTCGCCACGGACCGTCCCGACCGGCGGAAGCGGGCCGTCGGTCCAGTGCGCACTCCTGCGTACCGGAGCCGGACCGTGCCGGCCGCTCCGGCCCGCCGCAGGTCCACCACCGGGCACGCCCGGGTGCCACGTGCGCCCGGACGCGCTCGGCAGCCGCCGCAGCAGCGGACAGCCGTGTGCCACGAACGAGGAGAAGACGACAGTGAGCGACAGGGCAGTGAATCGCAGGACCATCGTCATGGGGATCGGCGCGACCGCGGGCGTCGCGGCCGTCGGCGGGCTGACCGTGAACGCGCAGGCTTCGGATACGGGCGACCCGAAGTCCTCGGGTTCGCCGGACGCCCTCGTCTTCGACAAGGACGACTACACGGTGGTGACCGAGACCATCACCACGGACGACGGTGACAAGGAGGTCGTCTACCACTTCTACAAGCCCCGCGACTACGTCACCAACCCGTCCGACGGCACCCACCAGAGCCTGGTCGTCAGCGTTCCGGTCGCGATCGACGGCGAGGCCGTCGACGCCACCCGCGCCCCCATCGTGCTGGCCAACGTGGTCGGCGCCTACATGCCGTCGACCGTGGCGGACGCCGTCGGTGTGGGCCAGGCCGTGATGGAGATGGGCGACCTCGGCGGCGGGCCCGGTGGCGGCGGGCCCGGCGGCTCGCCCACCCCTCCGGGTTCCGGCACGGGCGGGCCCGGCGGCGGGGCCCCCGGCGGCGGCACGGGTGCCATCAACGGGATGGTCAACCTCGCGAAGCTGGCCGTCGCGGCGGGCTACGTCGCCGTGGAGCCGGGCACCCGCGGCCGCAGCCTCACCACATCCGACGGCACCTACTACGGCACGGCCCCCGCCGTCATCGTGGACCTCAAGGCCGCGGTGCGGTACGTGAAGTTCAACAAGGGCCGTATCCCGGGTGACACCGAGCGGATCATCTCCACCGGGACCAGCGCGGGCGGGGCCGTGTCCGCGCTGCTCGGCGCGTCGGGGGACAGCCCGATCTACCACAAGTACCTCAAGGAGCTCGGCGCGGCCGAGGCGAGCGACGCGGTCTTCGGTACCGGCACGTGGTGCCCCATCACCGACCTTGAACACGCCGACGGCGCGTACGAGTGGATCTGGGGCGGCAACGTCACGCAGGGCACCGGCGAGGTCGTCGACCAGGGCGTGTCCAGGGCGCTCCAGTCCCGGTTCGCCGAGTACCAGGCGTCGCTCAAGGTACGCGGTCTGAAGGGCTTCGGCCCGCTCACGGCCCGCAACTACGACCAGTACCTGCTGGAGACCTACCTCCAGCCGTCGGCCACGCGGTACCTCTCGGCCCTGTCGGACTCCGACCGCACGGCCTATCTGGCCTCGAACGCGTTCATCACCTGGTCCGGCGGCAAGGCGACCTTCACCTGGGCCGACTACCTCACGCACGTGGGCGCCCGGAAGAAGACCGCACCGGCCTTCGACGCCTTCGACCTGTCCGCGGGAGAGAACAACGAGTTCGGCGCGGGCACCACCGAGTCCCGCCACTTCACGGAGTACGGGCTGAGGAACGACACCACCGGTGTCACCGGCAAGCGCCTCGACAGCGACATTCCCGAGGTGCTCGACCTGATGAACCCGATGTACCACATCGAGAGGCACAACCCGGGCCGGTCCAGGCACTGGTGGATTCGGGTCGGCACCAACGACAGCGACACATCTCCCACGGTCTCCGCCAACCTCGCCGCCGCCCTGGACAACCTGGGCGACGACGTCAACCACCTCTACTACTGGGACCAGGGACACGCCACGAACATCGACCCCGGTGACTTCATCGCCTGGGTCGCGGAGATCTCGGGGCACAGGGGCACGGGCCACAAGAGCACGAGCCACAAGAAGTAGCCCCGCCCGCGGCCCGGAACCGGTTGCCGCGCGGCGGAGCGCGTACGGCCGGGGCGGGCCGCACCGGTCGGGACCGGTCGGGGCCGGTCGGGGCCGGTCAGGCCCTAACCGGCCGTCAGGGTCTTCGGCGGCTTCGGCGCGGTGACCGCCGCCTTCGTGACGTCAGCGACCAGTTCCACCACGTCGGAGCCGTACGCCTGCGAGTTCACCACCCGCAGCAGCAGGCAGAAGGTCGAGTCCAGGCCGTACTTGCGGGTCAGCCGCAGGTGGTGGCGGGCGAGGTAGCGGGTCGCGGCCTGGTTGGCTATGCCGCGCTGGCCCGAGGCGAGGAAGACCGGGCGGTCGTTGCCGGTGTCGCGGCCGGACGCCAGCCGGGCCAGCAGGACGTACTCCACCGCGCCCTTCTCCAGCCGGTACGTCTCCCCGGCCACGGTGATCGCGCCCTGGTCCGGGCCCTGCGCCGGGTCGGTGTCGATCTCCACGCCGGGCAGCATCGAGCGCAGGTGCGCGGCGAGCCGGTAGTTCGCCGCCGGCCCACCGATGCAGAACTCGGTGCGGGCGCCGAAGCCCTGCCAGGCGGTGTCGTGCGCCAGCACCTCGGCGTGCGCGCCGCACTCCTTGATCACCGCGGCCAGCTCCAGCAGCGCGAAGGCGTCGTGCCGGGCCAGGCTCCAGCCGCGCGCCCCCGGGTCGCGCGGCACCACGAGCAGGCACTCGGAGTCCTTCGGCAGCCCGAAGAAGCGCTGCCTGCGGTGCAGTTTGCGGTGCCACAGGTAGCCGCGGACCAGCCAGCCGAGCAGGCCGCCGATGACCAGCCCGGCCAGCGCCAGCACGAGGGTGCGCACGTCGTCGCTCATGGCGCGGCATCGTAGCGGTGTTCGAGCCGGACCGTCGCCCCCTCGGAGCCGCGGGCGCGAGCGCGGATACGGCTGTGGACACGGCCGCGGATACGACTGCGGGTACGGCCGTGGACACGGTCGCGGACACACGGCCGCCGCCGGGCCCGGGCGGGCGCGGCGGCGGCCGTGGGACGAGGCGGGCCGGCGGGCGGCGCCCCCTCGTCGGTTTCCGGGCCGGATCAGGGCCCGGTGCGGGTCAGTTCCCGGCAGCGGGCAGCAGCGCCAGGATCTCGTCGGTGCTGCCGGTCTCGCCGAGCCGCGGGAAGATCCGCTGCACGGAGTTGGCGTGCGCGTCCGCGTCGGTGTCGGTCACCGCGTCGGTGGCGATGGTGACGTGGTAGCCGGCCTCGTACGCGTCCCGGGCGGTGGACTCCACACCGATGCTGGTGGAGATGCCCACCAGCACGATCTGGGTCACCCCGCGCCGGCGCAGCTCCATGTCGAGGCCGGTGCCGTAGAAGGCACCCCACTGCTGCTTGCTGACGGTGATGTCGCTCGGCTGCTGGTCCAGCTCCTTGACCAGGTCGGCCCAGCCGTCGGGGAAGGTGACGGAGCCGCCGGGGCCGCCGTCGTTGCGGCCGGGCGCCACGCCGGTCACGTTCACCAGGACCACGGGCAGCTCGCGCTCGCGGAAGGCGGTGGCCAGGCGGGCGGCCCGCTCGATCACCTCGGCGGACGGGTGGACGGTCGGCAGGCCGGTGATGCCCTGCTGGAGGTCGATGACGACGAGCGCGGTGCGGGCGTCGAGGGTGGTGGCGGTCATGACTGAATGCTCTCTCTCACGGGGTCGGTGGTGCGTGTTGCGATGACGGGAATGGTCAGGGGGCGGTACGGCCGGGGCGGTACGCGCGGCGGCGGGCGTACGCGTACACGCGGGCGTACGGGTGCGGCCGGGTCGGCCGGGCGTACGGGCGCTGCCGGGTCGGCCGGGCGTACGGGTGCGGGCGCCGCGGTCGTCTCGGGCGTCACGTGCGGAAGGCGCGCGCGGGGCCTGCGGGCGACGGGGATCACCGGCCGGTCCCGCGCAGCGAACGGTCGGCCACGGTGAGCACGAGGACCACGACCCCGAGCCCGGCCGAGGTCAGCGCCATCTCGTGCAGCCCCGCGTCGGTCGCCCGCCGGCCGTAGAACAGGCCGATCAGGCTCGCGGCCGTGATCGCGCCCAGGTACTGCGAGGTGCGCTGCAGCCCGGCCGCGCTGCCGGTCTCGCCGGACGGCGCCTGCGCGTACACCGCCGCCTGGTTGGCGGTGGAGGTCAGGCCCTGCGGCAGGCCGAACAGCGCGCCCGCCGCGCCCAGCGCGACCGCCGGGGTGGTGTGGCCGGCCGCCAGCAGCAGCCCGCTGCCGCCGAGCAGCAGCACAGCGGCCGTGATCAGCGGTGCCCTGATCCCCTTCGTCCGCGCGCCCAGCAGCGACGTGGCCATCGCGGCGACCGACATCGGCAGCATCAGCAGCCCGGCCGTGGCCGAGGAGTAGCCGTGCGCGTCCTCCAGCCACTGCGCGTAGCCGTACATCACGCAGTACACGACCAGGTACGTCATGCCGTGCCGCAGATACGTCAGGGACAGCGGACGGTTGCGCGCCAGCATGCGCAGGTCGAGGAACGGCGCGGGGCGGCGCAGTTCCCACCAGGCCAGCACGCCGCCCAGCACGGCGGCCACCGGCAGCAGCGGCCACGGCGGCGCGGCCAGCCGCATCAGGAACAGCATCAGGGAGGTGAGCAGCGCGGCGAACAGGGCGATGCCGACCGGGTCGAGGCTGCTCGGCCGCGCGTTCCCGGCAGCCGCCCCGGCCGCGGCGAAGCCCGCGGCCGCGGGCTTCGCCGGGGGCGTGCGCGGCAGCCAGAGCGCGGCGAGGACGAAGCCGAGCAGGGCGAGCGGGAGGTTCACCGCGAAGACGGCGCGCCAGCCGAGGGTCGCGGCGAGGACCCCGCCCAGCACCGGGCCGACCGCGGCACTGGACAGGCCCGCCAGCGACAGCAGCCCCAGCACCGGGCGCGGGGTCGGGACGCCGATCCGCTGCGAGTGGGCGCGCAGCAGCGCCATCGCCGCCGGATAGGCCGCCGAGGTGCCGACGCCGAGCAACACCCGGGACACGATCAGCCACGCCAGCGACGGTGCCACGGTGCCCACCAGCCCGGCCGCCGCGACCACCAGCAGCCCGGTCAGGAACACCCGGCGGGGCCCGAGCCGGTCCGCGAGCCGTCCCATCGTCGGCTGCGCCACCGCGCTGGCCAGGTACAGGCTCGACACCAGCCAGGCCGTGTCGGCGGCGCCGACGTGGAAGCTGCCGCCGATCGCGACCAACGTGGTCGCGATCATGGTGGAGTTGATCGGGTTGAGCACCGCGCCGAGCATCAGCGGCACGATCAGGCGTGGGCCGAACCCGGCGGTGGTGCCGGCCGAGCCGGCGGCGGCACCGCCGGTGGGGCGGTGGTCGGCGGCGGGGTTGCCGGTGGGGGAGTTGCGCCCGTGCGGCGCGTCGCGCGGCTCGTCCACGGGTTCGTCCAGCGACCGGCTCATCGGCGGACCGCCGGGCGTAGGGCGGGGCGTATTCGAGGGGCCGTGCGGGGCGTGGGGGCGCCGGTCACGACTCCACCAGGCGCCGAAGCAGCGGGATCGCCGCCGCCATCGCGCGCTCCTCGGCAGGGCTGAGGTGCGTCTCCATCGCTTCGGCGAGCCAGCCACGGCGGGCCTGGCGGCCGGTGTGCAGCAGGTGGGAGCCCTCGTCGGTGAGGGAGAAGACGACCTGGCGGCCGTCGGTCGGGTGCGGGGCGCGCACCACGAGGTCGCGTTCCTCCAGCGCGGTGAGCGTCGCCCGCATCGATTGCGGCCGGACGAGTTCGCCGCGGGCCAGCGCGGCGGTGGTGGCCGGGCCCTCCCGGTGGAGCCGGCTGATGACCGACTGCTGGGACGGGGTGATCTCCGCCCCGGCCGAGGCGGTCCGCATGCGCCGCGAGAGCTGCGCGACGAGCGTGGTCAGCTCGTCCGCGGTGCGGAGACGTTCGGCCTGTGACATGACCTCCACCGTAGGAGATGAGCAGGAAGACTTGCAAGTTTGACTGTCGAGTGGCGGGTGTGCTCCTCCGGCGCGGGGGCCGGCGGCGACGCGCGGGAGCGGGCAGCCGCGGGGCGAGAGCGGTCGAGAGCGGTCGCTTGCGGAGGGAGCGGGCCGGTGGAGCGGGTCCCGGGCCGGGCGGAGCGGGGCGGAAAACTCCCCGTAGCAGCCCCGTAACGGAGCGGGTGTCCAATGCCGGACGGAAGCCGGGTGGAGCGGAGCCCGACTCGTGAGGGTGGAGGGCGCGGTGGCGGCCGAATTCACTTACTACTTCCGGTCGTTGCTCGCGGCGCTCGGCCGGCAGCCCGGCTGGTACGGGGTGTTCGCCGAGCGCGAGCCGGACGCCGCGGCCGCGTACGGCAGCGGGCGCCGACTCCCGCCGTGGGACGTGGTCCGTACCGTGCTGCGCGACGTCGCGGCCAACGGCGGTGCGGGCGACGCCGATCCGGCCGAGGTGGGCCGGGCGTACGCACTGCACCGGGCCGCGGCCGCCGCCGAGGACTCGGCGCCCGGCGCGTCCCACGCGCTGCGCGGCCGGCTGGACGCGGCGATCCGCGCCCGTGACGGTGCGGCGGCGCGGGCGCGGGCGGCCGCGCGCGCCTACGAGGAGGCGGGCGCCGAAACCGCGGGCCCGGCCGGCGCCCGGCTGGCGAACGGCCTCGCCTGGGCGCGGGACGACCTCTCGCGGGCGGCGGCGCGCTGCGAGGAGTTGCGGGGGCGGCTGGCCGGTGCGGTGGGGGCGGCGCGGCTGGGGCGGGAAGCCGCGGGTGCGGGTACCGGTGGGGGTACCGGCGCGGCCGGCTCCGACGACGCGGGGGCGGCGGAGCGGTCCGAGGCCCCGACGGTGCGGCGGCCCACGGGAGCGCGGTTCGCCGGTTCCGGTGCCGCGGTGCCCAGCGGGTCGCCCGTCGCCTTGGCCCCCGCGACGGCCGCCCGGGTGAGGTCGGCCGCGCCGCGCGGAGCGCGGTTCGCCGGCGCACCCACCGCGGACGCGGTCGGCGAGGCCGTACTCCCGGCGCCGTCCGCGCCCGCCGCCGGGCCCGCGCCCAGCGGGGCGCGTTTCGCCGGAGCCCCCAAGGCACCCGCCACCCCCTCCGCCGCGCCTGCCCGCGACCCGCGCTGGACCGCGGAGGCGCAGGCCGGCGCGGCCAGGCTCGGCGCGCTGCGGCGGGCCGGGGAGAGCGGCGCCGCCTACCTCGTCCTGTGCGCCGCCGCCGAAGGGCCCGCCGACCGTATCCCCTACGTCGTACGGGAGTTGGAGCGCACCGGGCTCGGCGCCGACGTCGCCACCCTGCTCTGGGAGATCGCCGCGCTCCCGCCGGAACCGCTCGCCGAGGCCGTCGCCGCGCTCGCCGCCGACGGGCGCGGACCCGACTGCCGCACCCTGCTCCACCAAGCGGCCGCCCGCAGCCCCGAGGACGTCGCCGTCGTGGCCGACCTCCTCCACCACGCCGGCCGCACCGACGAATCCGGCGAACTCCTGGAGACCTTCGCCCGCTCCCGCCCCGCCGCCACCGCGGCCGCCGTCACCCGCACCCGCCCCTCCCTCGCCACCCCCCTCCTCGCCGCCGCCGCCCGCGTCTCCGCCCCCTGCCAACGCGACATCTCCGCGGCACTCCGTCTCTAGCCGGCCGTTGCCCGTGGGCGGTACGGCTCCTGGCGACCGGCTCCATGTCCCGCGCGACTTCCCGGACATGGACCAGGAGCGGCTTGCTCAGCGGTGCACCCTCAACTCGCCCCGGAAATCCCCTCGGAACGCGGCCCGCACGGCCTCCCGCTCCGGCCGCCACCGGTCAGGTACGACCGCCACCCGGCGATCGTGGCCGTCACTCTCGACGGGAAACGGTGGACATGGCGCCTGCGAGCGGCGGTGGTTTCTACACCATCGCGGAGACCGCCGCCATCAGCGAGTACGTCCTCCTGCACGTGCCGGCGACCGGGAGGACGGCTGTCATGGTGCGGCAGCCGATCGCCAGTGCCGGATGCGATGCCGGGAAGCAGTATCCGTCGCTGCGCAATTCGTGCGAGGCGCAGAGCTGTGTCGTCCAGAGCGGCGCCCTGGTCGTGCTGATGTGCAATCTCACCTCCACCGGCGACGGCCGTCCCCAGCCCGCCCTCGCGGTCAAGGCCGTCACCTCGTAGCTGTCGACTCCGGTACACGACACAAGGAGCGGACCCGGCCCAGCCCCCGGCAAGGGACCCGCACGAGGTCCACCGGGATGCGCCGTATGGGTCGGGCGGGCAGGAAACATGCCCGTTGTCGGCTGGTAACCGCACGGGCCTTGCCAGAGTGGAGCGCGGGACTTACGTTCGTCGGACGGCTGGGATCTACGGGCGTAGAACCGACGTGACGTCACGTCAGAGGAGCTGCGGATGAGCAACGTCGTCAGGGCCGCCTTGGTGCAGGCCACCTGGACCGGTGACACCGAGTCGATGATCGCCAAGCACGAGGAGCACGCGCGGGCCGCGGCCGCGCAGGGCGCGAAGGTGATCGGGTTCCAGGAGGTGTTCAACGCCCCCTACTTCTGCCAGGTCCAGGAGGCCGAGCACTACCGGTGGGCCGAACCGGTGCCGGACGGCCCGACGGTGCGCCGGATGCAGGCGCTCGCCAAGGAGACCGGGATGGTCATGGTGGTGCCGGTCTTCGAGGTCGAGCAGTCCGGCTTCTACTACAACACCGCCGCCGTGATCGACGCCGACGGCAGCTACCTCGGCAAGTACCGCAAGCACCACATCCCGCAGGTCAAGGGCTTCTGGGAGAAGTACTACTTCAAGCCCGGCAACCTCGGCTGGCCGGTCTTCGACACCGCCGTCGGCCGGATCGGCGTGTACATCTGCTACGACCGGCACTTCCCCGAGGGCTGGCGCGCCCTGGGCCTGGCCGGCGCCCAGCTCGTCTACAACCCCTCGGCCACCAGCCGCGGCCTGTCGGCGTACCTGTGGCAGCTGGAGCAGCCCGCCGCGGCGGTCGCCAACGAGTACTTCATCGCGGCGATCAACCGGGTCGGCACCGAGCCGTACGGGGACAACGACTTCTACGGCACCAGCTACTTCGTGGACCCGCGCGGCCAACTCGTGGACGGCGCCGCCTCCGACAGCAAGGAGGAACTGCTCGTCCGCGACCTCGACTTCGACCTGATCGACGAGGTCCGCCAGACCTGGGCGTTCTACCGAGACCGCAGGCCGGACGCCTACGGCGACCTGACGGAGGCGTGAGCAGATGGCCACCGCGACCCAGAGCGCGCACGCCGCGCTGTACGCCCGTCACCAGGCGGTGCTCCCCGACTGGCTGGCCACCTACTACGCCCGGCCGATCGAGCTGACGCACGGCGAGGGCCGCCACGTCTGGGACGCCGAGGGACGCCGCTACCTGGACTTCTTCGGCGGCATCCTCACCACCATGACCGCGCACGCGCTGCCGGAGGTGACCGCCGCCGTCACCGAGCAGGCCGGGAAGATCCTGCACACCTCGACGCTCTACCTCAGCCGCCAGGCCGTCGAACTCGCCGAGCGGATCGCCCACCTGTCCGGCATCCCGGACGCCCGGGTGTTCTTCACCACCTCCGGCACCGAGGCCAACGACACCGCGCTGCTGCTGGCCACCACCTACCGCCGCTCCAACCAGGTGCTGGCGCTGCGCAACAGCTACCACGGCCGGTCCTTCACCTCGATCGGCATCACCGGCAACTCCGCCTGGTCCCCGACCAGCCTCTCCCCGCTCCAGACGCTCTACGTGCACGGCGGGGTCCGCACCCGCGGCCCGTACGCGCACCTGACCGACGCGGAGTTCACCGCCGCGTGCGTGGAGGACCTGGAGGACCTGCTCGGGCAGGCGAACGGCACGATCGCGGCGCTCATCGCCGAACCGGTGCAGGGCGTCGGCGGGTTCACCTCCGGTCCCGACGGTCTGCTGGCCGCGTTCAAGCGGGTGCTGGACCGGCACGGCATCCTGTGGATCACCGACGAGGTGCAGACCGGCTGGGGCCGTACCGGCGACCACTTCTGGGGCTGGCAGGCGCACGACCAGGCCGGCCCGCCGGACATCCTCACCTTCGCCAAGGGCATCGGCAACGGCCTGTCCATGGGCGGTGTGGTGGCGCGCGCCGAGGTGATGAACTGCCTGGACGCCAACTCCATCTCCACCTTCGGCGGCAGCCCGATCACCACCGCGGGAGCGCTCGCCAACCTCGCCTACCTGCTCGACCACGACCTCCAGGGCAACGCCCGCAGGGTCGGCGGCCTGCTGAAGTCCCGGCTGGACGCGGTCGCCGCGCGCAGCACCATCGTCCGCGAGGTGCGCGGCCGCGGTCTGATGCTCGGGGTGGAACTGGTCGAACCCGGCACCGACATCCCGTCGCCGGCCGCCGCCTCGCTGGTCCTCGAAGCCGCCCGCGAGCACGGCCTGCTGATCGGCAAGGGCGGCCGGGCGGGCAACGCGCTGCGGATCGCCCCGCCGCTGACGCTCACCGTGGCCGAGGCGGAGCAGGGCGCCGACGCCCTGAGCGCGGCCCTGAGCGCCGCGCAGGCCGAACTGGAGCGGCAGTCCGCGCAGGGGCCGTCCGCGCAGGGGTCGTCCGCGGGACGGGAGCCGTCCGCGCCGCCGCAGCCGTCCGCAGCCGCGAAGTCCGCGCCTCCGGTGCAGGAAGGAGCCGCGCAGTGACCCGCACCCTCATCCGCGGCGGCCTGGTGATCACCGCCGCCGACGAGGTCCACGCCGACGTGCTGATCGAGGGCGGGCGGATCGCCGCGCTCGCCGCCCACGACAGCGACACCGCGGCCGGCTGGACCGCCGACACCGTCATCGACGCCACCGACCGCTACGTCATCCCCGGCGGCGTGGACGCGCACACCCACATGGAGATGCCGTTCGGCGGCACCGTCGCCTCGGACACCTTCGAGACCGGCACCCGCGCCGCCGCGTGGGGCGGCACCACCACCATCGTGGACTTCGCCATCCAGCAGGTCGGCGGCAGCCTGCGGGCCGGCCTCGACGCCTGGCACGCGAAGGCCGACGCGCGGTGCGCGATCGACTACGGCTTCCACATGATCGTCGCCGACGTCAACGAGCCGGTGCTCAAGGAGATGGACCTCCTCGTCGAGGAGGGCGTCACCAGCTTCAAGCTCTTCATGGCGTACCCGGGCGTGTTCTACAGCGACGACGGCCGGATTCTGCGGGCGATGCAACGCGCGGCGGCCAACGGCGGCCTGATCATGACGCACGCCGAGAACGGCATCGCCATCGACGTCCTGGTCCAGCAGGCGCTCGCCGCGGGGAAGACCGACCCGCGCTACCACGGCGAGGTCCGGCACGCGCTGCTGGAGGCCGAGGCCACCCACCGCGCCATCCAGCTCGCCCGGGTCGCCGGCGCGCCGCTGTACGTGGTGCACGTCTCCGCGCAGCAGGCGGTGGCCGAGCTGATCACGGCCCGCGACCAGGGCCTGCCGGTCTTCGGTGAGACCTGCCCGCAGTACCTGTTCCTGTCCACCGACAACCTCGCCGAACCCGGCTTCGAGGGCAGCAAGTACGTGTGCAGCACCCCGCTGCGGCCGCGCGAGCACCAGGCCGCGCTGTGGCAGGGCCTGCGCACCGACGACCTCCAGGTGGTCTCCACCGACCACTGCCCGTTCTGCTTCACCGGGCAGAAGGACATCGGCGTCGGCGACTTCTCCAAGATCCCCAACGGCCTGCCCGGGGTGGAGAACCGGATGGACCTGCTGCACCAGGCCGTCCTCGACGGCCACCTCACCCGGCGCCGCTGGATCGAGATCGCCTGCGCCACCCCGGCCCGGATGTTCGGGCTCTACCCCCGCAAGGGCACCCTCGCGCCCGGCGCCGACGCCGACGTGGTGGTCTACGACCCGCACGCCGGCCAGGTGCTCTCCGCGCAGACCCACCACATGAACGTCGACTACAGCGCGTACGAGGGCCGCCGGATCACCGGGCGGGCGCAGACCGTCCTGTCCCGCGGGGTGCCGGTGATCCAGGACGGCGCGTACGTCGGCCGGGCCGGGCACGGGCAGTACGTGCCGCGCGGCACCTGCCAGTTCCTCGGCTGACGTCTTAGTTCCTCGGCTGACGTCGTTCGGCGCCCGCCGAACCCCGCCGACCCCCTGCGAGCCTCCCCACGTTGAAGGAGCGGTGCCGCCATGGACTTCGGACTCGTCCTGCAGACCGACCCGCCCGCGTCGAACGTCGTCGGCCTGATGCGCCGCGCCGAGCGCAACGGCTTCAGCCACGGCTGGACCTTCGACTCCGCCGTGCTGTGGCAGGAGCCGTTCGTCATCCACAGCCGCATCCTCGACCACACCGACCGGCTCACCGTCGGCACCATGGTCACCAACCCCGGCACCCGCACCTGGGAGGTGACCGCGTCCACGTTCGCCACCCTCAACTCGATGTACGGCAACCGCACGGTGTGCGGCATCGGGCGCGGCGACTCCGCGATGCGGGTGGCGGGCCGCCCGCCCAACACGCTCGCCCGGCTCGGCGAGGCGATCACCGTGATCCGCGACCTCGCCGAGGGCCGCGAGGCCACCGTCGACGGCACCGCGCTGCGGCTGCCGTGGGTGGAGGGCGGCGAACTGCCGGTGTGGATGGCCGCCTACGGGCCGAAGGCGCTGGCCATGGCGGGGGAGAAGGCCGACGGGTTCATCCTCCAGCTCGCCGACGTCTACCTCGCCGAGCAGATGGTCAAGGCGGTGCGCGCCGCCGCGGAGCGGGCCGGCCGCGATCCGGCCGCGATCACCATCTGCGTGGCCGCCCCGGCGTATGTCACCGACGGTTCGGCGGAGGGCCTGGCGCACGCCCGCGAGCAGTGCCGGTGGTTCGGGGGGATGGTCGGCAACCACGTCGCCGATCTCGTCGCCCGCTACGGCGAGCACTCCGCGCTCGTGCCCGACGAGTTGACCGCCTACGTCAAGCAGCGCCAGGGCTACGACTACGCGCACCACGGGCGGACCGGCAACCCCGACACCGCGTTCGTGCCCGACGACATCGTGGACCGCTTCTGCGTGCTCGGCCCCCCCGAGGCGCACCTCGACAAGCTCGCCGCACTCCGTGACCTGGGCGTCGACCAGTTCGCGCTCTACGCCATGCACGACGCGAAGGAGTCCGTCATCGACGCTTACGGTGCCCACGTCGTTCCGGCGCTGCGGTAACCCGGCGCAGGGGTTCGCCGCGGTTCCCGGGCGCGCGCGAGCCACCACCGGGCGACAGCCGGGGACGAGACCGGCACCGTCACGGCGGGACACCGTTGTCTGGTTGGATGGCCGCATGGCCAACGATGCTGATGCGGTCGATGACGCGCTCCTCGCCGCTGTCGAGGAGACGGTCAGGGACGTGGTGGCGGCGGAAGTCGTCCCCCGTTGGCGGCAACTGACGGCCGCGGACGTGGTGGAGAAGCACGGCCCGCACGATCTGGTCACCACTGCCGACCGGCGCGCCGAGGAAGCCCTCACCGAACGGCTCCCCGCGCTGCTGCCCGGGTCCGTCGTGGTCGGTGAGGAAGCGGTCGCCGCGGACCCGTCCCGGCTGGAACTGCTGCGCGGCGACGCCCCGGTGTGGGTGGTCGACCCGGTCGACGGCACCTCGGCGTTCGTCCGCGGCGACAAGGGGTTCTCCACGCTGGTGAGCCTGGTGCGCGGCGGCCTGCCGGTGGCCTCCTGGACCTACGCCCCGCTGCTCGGCCTGTTCGCCACCGCCGGACGCGGCCGGGGCGCGTACCTCGACGGCGAGCGGCTTCGTACCGCCGGCGCCCGCGAGCCGCTGCGGATATGGATCTCCAACCCGGTCTTCCGCGACGAGGAGGAGCGCGCCGCGCTGGAGCGGCTGGAGGCCGCGGGCGTCGAGACGGTGCCGTGCACCACGAGTGCGGGGCTGGGCTATCTGGAGGTGGCCCGGGGGATCGCGGACGGGGTGGCGTTCTTCTGGGAGGCGCCCTGGGACCACTCGGCGGGGCTGCTGCTGGTCTCGGAGGCGGGCGGCGCGAGCCTGACGCCGACCGGGGAGCCGTTCCGCGTGGCCGGGGGCAACCGGCTGCCGTTCACGGTGGCCCGGGACGAGGCGACGGCGCGGCGGGTGGTGCGCACCCTGGGGGTCGGCTTCACCGAGGACGCCGCGGACGCCGGGAACGCGGGGAACTCCGCGGACGCCGGCCGGGAAGGCGGCGCGCGGTGAGCCGGGCGGTGGTGGCCGACGCGGTCGTGGTCGGCGCCGGCCCCAACGGGCTGACCGCCGCGGTCGAACTCGCCCGCGCGGGCCTGTCCGTGCACGTCTACGAGGCGGCCGACACCGTCGGCGGCGGCGCCCGCACCGAGGAGTTGACGCTTCCCGGCTTCCGTCACGACCCCTGCTCCGCCGTCCACCCCTTCGGCGTCGGCTCGCCCGTCTTCCGTACGCTGCCGCTGGCCCGGCACGGCCTGGAGTGGCTCCAGCCGCGGGTGCCGATGGCGCACCCCTTCCCCGACGGCACCGCGGCCGTGCTGGCCCGCACGGTCGGCGAGACCGCGGCCTCGCTCGGGCCGCGCGACGCCCCCGTCTACCGCAAGCTGCTCGCCCCGTACGTCGGCCACTGGGAGACTATGGCCGCCGACTTCTTCCGGCCGCCGTGGTCCGGGCTGCCCAAGGACCCTTACCGTTTCGCCCGGTTCGGCCTCACCGGCCTGCCGCCGGTCGGGCTGCTGGCGTACCGGTTCCACGACGCGAAGGCCCGCGCGATGCTCGCGGGTCTCGCCGGGCACGCCATCGCCCGCCTCAGCGAGCCGCTCACCGGTGCGATGGCCCTGATGTTCGCGCTCGCCGCGCACGAACGCGGCTGGCCGGTGGCGCGCGGCGGCTCCCAGGCGATCAGCGACGCGCTCGCCGCCCACCTCACCGAACTCGGCGGTGTCCTCACCACCGGCGTGACCGTGCGCAAGCTCGACGAACTCCCGCCCGCCCGCGCCTACGTCTTCGACACCTCGCCGACCGCGCTGGCCCGGATCGCCGCGCTCGGCGACGTCTACCGCGGCTACCGCCACGGGCCGTCCGTCTTCAAGATCGACTACGCGCTGGACGGCCCCGTGCCGTGGACCGCGCCGGTCGCCAGGGAAGCCGGCACCGTGCACATCGGCCCCACGTACACGGAGATCGGCGACGCCCTCAACCGCGCCGTCACCGGCCGCCCGCCGCAGACGCCGTTCCTCATCACCTCCCAGCCCACCGTGGTCGACCCGTCCCGGGCGCCGGAGGGCAAGCACGTCTTCTGGGCGTACGGCCATGTCCCGCGCGGCTGGCACGGTGACGCGACCGACGCCGTCGAGCGGCAGATCGAACGGTTCGCGCCCGGCTTCCGGGACCTGGTGCTGGCCCGCGCGGTGACCGGCCCGGCCGGGCTCGCCGCCCGCAACGCCAACTACGTCGAGGGCGACATCGCCTGTGGCGCGTTCTCCGGCCTGCAGACGGTGTTGCGGCCCCGGCTCGCCGCGATCCCGTACGCCACGCCCCGGCCCGGGGTCTTCCTCTGCTCCGCCGCGACCCCGCCCGGCCCGGGCGTGCACGGCATGAGCGGCCACCACGCGGCGAAGGCGGTGCTGCGGCACCTGCGGCGCGCGGCGGCCCGCCGGTAGGTCGGGCACGCGGGCGGGCGCCTCGCGGTTCGGGCCCCGAAGGTGAGGAGCCGGGCAGGTCACGAGCGGGGGAGGTCAGGAGCCGCGCGGTCAGGAGCCGTGCACCCGGCGGTGGCTCCACACCAGCAGCCCGAGCAGCACCAGGCCGGAGAGGATCAGGCTGGACCCGGTCGACCAGCCGCCGAAGGGCAGCCCGGACACCAGGCGCGCGCCCCAGACGACCCCGGCGCCGATCAACCCGAGGCCGACCAGCGCGGTGCCCGCGATCCGCCATCGCGAGGCCACGCTCGCCTCGACGCCCTGCATCGCCCGGACCCGTACCGGCTCCTCGAACCGGGCCACCGCGGGCATCGCCCGCGAGAGCAGCACCAGCCCGGCGAGCACCAGCAGCATCCCGGGACCCGGCAGCACCAGCAGCGCCACCCCGACGAGCAGCAGGACGCCTCCTGCGGTGCCCAGCAGCACCCGCTTGGCCGGGTGGATGCGCCGGGCCCGCTCCGCGGCGTCGAGCCTGCCGCCCCCGCCGGTCCTGCCTTCTCCCGCCCGCCGCGCCGCGTTCACTCACTCACCGTAACGGTTTGGCGTGCGGCGGGCACGGCAACGCGCCTGGTGGGGCGGTACGGCCACGGTGACGATCACGGGCACGACCGCGGGCCCGGCCACGGGCGACGGGCGGTTCAGCCGCGGGCCAGCTCCTGGAGCCCGACCACGCGCAGCAGCTCCAGCCGCTCGTGCGACTCGCTGCCCGGGCGGGCGGAGTGGACGATCAGCCGCTGGTCGTGGTCCGGGTTGAGCAGCACCTCGCAGTCCAGCTCCAGCAGGCCGACCACCGGGTGCAGGAAGCGTTTGACGTCGCTGCGGCGCACCGCCACGCGGTGGTCGTCCCACAGCGCCGCGAACTCCTCGCTGCGGGCGCGCAGCCGGCGGACGAGCCCGGCCAGCCGCGCGTCGTCCGGGCGGCGGGCGCAGGTCGCGCGCAGGTCCGCCACCGACACGCGGGCGGCCCGCTCCCGGTCCTCGGCCGGGATGAGGTCCCGCGCGGCGGGATTGGTGAAGTACCTCCAGATGATGTTGCGTTCGGCCTCGGGGCGGGCGGACGCGTCGCCATGCAGCGCCTTGGCCATCGGGTTCTGCGCGAGGATGTCGCCGCGGTCGCTCACCACCTGGGCGGGGGTGTCGGTCAGCCGGTCGAGGAGCAGGAGCAGGCCGGGGCGAACGTGCTCCGTGGCGGGCCGGTTGCCGCGCGGGGGCTCCTCGCCGGCCAGATGGAAGAGGTGGTCCCGTTCGTCGCCGGTCAGGCGCAGCGCGCGGGCGACGGCGGCGAGCATCTGGCGGGACGGGTGCGAGCCCCTGGCCTGCTCCAGCCGCGTGTAGTGGTCCGTGGACATCCCCGCCAACTGCGCCACCTCCTCGCGGCGCAGCCCCGGGGTACGGCGCCGCGGGCCCTCGGAGAGCCCCACGTCGGCAGGGGCGAGCCGGGTACGGCAGCGGCGCAGGAAGTCGGCCAGCTCGGTTCTGTCCACCTCTCCACCATGCACCGGGACGCCGGGCGCAGCCAGGGACCGGCTGTCCCTGGATGAGGACGTCTCTCCCGCCGGCCCCCGAACCGCCCCAGGCTGGGCACCGGACGCGGCGCCGCACCCTCGGCACCCTCGACCAGGCGTACGTGCCGCCGGCCCTTCGGCAGGTGAGCCTGCGCCGCCGCCCGGTCGGCGAACGCACCGCCTCCTGACAAAGCCCGCGGCGGCGTTCCCGCGGGGCTAGGGTGGCGGGATGAGTGATCTTCGGGGGTATCACCGTACGGCGATCGAGGTGGCGTCGGCACTGGTCGCTGGCGTGCCGGCGGACGGGCTCGGGGTGGCGACGCCCTGCGGCTCCTGGGACCTGGGGCGACTGCTCGCGCACATGACCGGGCAGAACCACGGGTTCGCGGCGGCGGCGCGCGGCGAGCGCGAGGACATGGGGATCTGGGCGGACCGCCCGGTGGCGGCGGGGGAGGACCCGGGGCGGGTCTTCGCCGCGTCCGGCACCGAGGTGGTGGCCGCGTTCGCGGCGATCGAGGACCTGCCGGGCAGCCGGATGTGGCTGCCCGAGGTCCGGCCCGAGCCGCTGCGTGCCGAGGTGGCGGTCGGCTTCCAGCTCGTGGACACCGTCGTGCACGCCTGGGACGTGGCCAAGTCCGTCGGTGCGCGGGCCGAGTTCGACGCGGACCTGCTCGACGTCACGCTGCGGATCGCGCTGGCGGTGCCGGACGGCGCCGAACGGACGGCGCAGGGCGCGGCGTTCGCGCCCGGGGTGGCGGCGCCCGAGGGGGCCGCGGCCCTGGACCGCATCGTGGCGGCGCTGGGCCGCGACCCCCACTGGGCCGCGCCTGCGGGGTGACCGGTGTGATCAGGCGGTCGGGTAGCCGTAGCCCTGGCCGGGCTGCTGGCCGGGCTGACCGCCAGGCTGCTGCGGGTAGCCGTAACCGGGCGCCGGCTGCTGGTAGTTGGGCTGCTGCTGGTAGCCGAGCTGCGCCGGCTGGCCGCCGGCCGGGAACGCGCCGTTGGGGTCGCGGACCTCGGACAGCGCCCGCTTGATGACGACCTTCTGGAAGTAGCCGCTGCCGAAGAGTATGCAGAGGATGACGTACCAGAACTTCTCCGCGCCGGTCATCTCGACCAGGCCGTACTCGCTCAGCGCCTTCTTCACCGGCACCTTGGCCATGTAGTAGGCACCGAAGTAGATGCAGCCGAGGACGTACCAGAACTTCTCCGCACCGGTGTTGGTGCCGTGTCCGAGGAACTGCCGTTCCGCCATGGGACTTTCCGCCTTCTGTCGCTCGAAATGGGAGTGCCGGGGTCGTGCCCGACCCGACTCCCGTCGGAGCGATGCCAGCTGGGCCGTCCGCGAAGCGGAAAGCCGTCGTCCCCCGTGGGCGGAATCCTAAGGGGCAAGGGGCACGGATGTCCCGTCTCGGTGGGGAAGCCTTGCCACGTGGAGAGCGGTTCATTAACCTTACTCATGAGTAAGGTTACTCCGAAGTCAGGAACAGGAAGAGGCGTTCGCATGGCCGCACTTGATGATCTCGACCTGGAAGCACTGGACTTCGGGTCGGTCGAGCCCCGGGAGTTCGCCCGGATCGTGAAGGGTCTGCCCGGCCGGCGGATCACCGAGCTGATGGCCGGGCCGCAGCGCCGCCGGGTGCTCGACGAGGTGTTCGGGCGGATGCACACCCTCTTCAAGCCCGAGGCCGCGGGCGGCCGGGACGCCCTGATCCGCTGGCGGATCACCGAGAACGGCACCGAGCCGGGCGACGGCGACGACGTCTACGAAACGCACATCGCCCGGGGCGCCTGCACCGTCGTCACCGAACGCACCGACCGCACACCGCAGTTGAGCCTCACGATGGCCGCGCCGGAGTTCCTGAAGCTGGTCTCGGGCAACGCCTCGGGGCCGACCCTGTTCTTCACCCGCAAGTTGAAGCTGAAGGGCGACATCCGGCTCGCGGGCGGCCTCACCTACTTCTTCGACATCCCCAAGGCGTGACCGGCCGCGGCGGTCAACTCCCCGCGGAGTCGGCCGAGCCGGCCGAGTCGGCTGGAGTGGCCGAGTCGGCCTGAGCGGGCGAGCCGGCCGCGTCCGCCGGGTCCCCGTCGACCAGTTCGACCGGTCCGGTGCCCGCCGCCAGCGCGGCCAGCCCGGCGCGGATGCGGCGCGCGCCGTTCGCGTACAGGTACTGCTCCAGGTCGTCGGGCTCGACCAGCCGCCAGGAGTCCAACTCCTCCTCCTGCAACCGGATCGCGCCGAGTTCCTGCTCGCCGAGCACGCCGCCGTCGTAGAGGTAGATCACCAGCGGGGGCCGCGCGGTCCCGCCGATCCAGTCCACCGCGAGCAGCGCGCCCGGCGGCACGTCGAGACCGATCTCCTCCAGGGTCTCCCGGCGGGCGCCCTGCCGCGGGTTCTCGCCCTGGTCCGACTCGATGGTGCCGCCCGGCAGCGTCCAGGTGCCGTCGTCCCGGTAGTTGGGCTCCACGAGCAGGACCCGGCCGTCGGCCGACCGGAACAGGGTGTTCGCGCTCGCCAGGATCTTGGGCAGTGAGGCGATGTACGTGGCGTAGTCGGTGGTCATGCGCACCAACCTACGGGGCGCGCACCGCACGTGGGATAAGGTCCGGAGCGGCGCGACGTTCCGTTTCGGATCAGGAGAATTCACGTGTCCGATGCAGTACGACGGCCGACGGGGCATGTGCTCGTCGCCGCGGACAAGTTCAAGGGCTCGCTCACCGCGGTCGAGGTGGCCGCCCGTGTCACGGCCGGCCTGCACAAGGTCGCACCCGAGGTGACCGTCACGTCGCTTCCGGTGGCCGACGGGGGCGACGGCACCGTGGACGCGGCGGTCGCCGCCGGGTTCGAGCGCCGTACCGCCCGGGTGACCGGCCCACTCGGCGAGCCGGTCGAGGCCGCGTACGCGCTGCGCGAGGGCACCGCGGTGGTCGAGATGGCCGAGGCGTCCGGGCTGCGGCACCTGCCGCCCGGGGTCTTCGCGCCGCTGACCGCCACCACCTACGGCACCGGTGAGCTGCTGCGGGCCGCGCTCGACGACGGTGCCCGCACGATCGTGCTCGGGGTCGGCGGCAGCGCCACCACCGACGGCGGCGCGGGCATGCTCAGTGCGCTCGGCGCGCGGCTGCTGGACGCGGAGGGGGTGCCCGTCGCCCCCGGTGGCGCCGCGCTGGCGTCGCTCGCCACCGCCGACCTGTCCGCGCTGGACCCGCGGCTGGCGGACACCGAGATCGTGCTCGCCAGCGACGTCGACAACCCGCTGCGCGGGCCCAAGGGCGCCGCGGCCGTCTACGGGCCGCAGAAGGGCGCCTCCGAGGACGACGTGGCGCTGCTGGACGGTGCGCTCGGGCAGTACGCGGCCGTACTCGGCGCCACCCTCGGGGGTGCCGCGCTCAGCGCCGCCGACGCCCCGGGAGCGGGTGCCGCCGGCGGGATCGGCTACGGCGCCCTCGTCGGGCTGCGCGCGTCGTTCCGGCCCGGGATCGACGTCCTCCTCGACGTCCTCGGGTTCGCCGCCGCCCTCGCCCAGGCCGACCTCGTCATCACCGGGGAGGGGTCCCTCGACGCCCAGACCCTGCACGGCAAGGCCCCGGTCGGGGTCGCCGCGGCGGCGAACGCCTCCGGTGTGCCCGTGGTGGCGGTCTGCGGCCGCCTCGCCCTTTCCCCCGAGGAGCTCGCGGGGGCGGGGATCAGCCGCGCCTACGCACTTGCCGAGCTGGAGCCCGACGTCCAGCGGTCCATGGCTGAGGCGGGGCCGCTTCTTGAGCGGGCGGCCGTCGCCCTCGCGCGGGATTTCCTGGGGTAGCGGGGCAACGAACCCCCGGGCCGCCCCCGCCCCGCCGGTTCAGGGACCACCCGTGAGCAGCTGCGGCTCCCTCCGTGCTTGAGGCGGAGGGAGCCGTGCTCAGCAGGCCACCGGCCTGGGGTCGGGAAAACACCGCGGCCGGGAAAACACCGCGGCCCCGACGGCGGGTAGCCGGAGGGGCGCGGGGAACGGCGCGCGGACCCACCACTCACCGGTGGTCCCGGAACCTACAGGACGGGGAAACCCGGGGGGACCGCCTACCGGGCGGTAGCGCGCTCACGACGGTTCGCCCGGATCGTGTTGACCCGACGGGTCGTCGCGAACCCGGGAATCGTGGCCGCGGCCACACACTGGAGGGCGCAGCCCGCCTGCAGAAGCTGGTGCCCACCGGGAATGTTCAGGGTCCACGCGGCGAGGCACCCCATGCTGACCAGCGTCCAGCAGAACGTGATCAGCGCCAGCCGTCCACGCGGCTTGGGGTACTCGACCCGGCTCACCATCAGCCACGCCACCCCGACGATCGCGATCACCGTGGGCAGGAAGGGCAGCTCCAGCAGGACCAGGGAGACCACGGTCATCGCCCCGAAGGGACTGGGCATGCCCTGGAAGACCCCGTCCCGCAGCGTGGTGCAGGAGAAACGGGCCAGCCGCAGCACCACCGCGAGTACGACGAGGACGGCCGCGGCGGCGGCCACCTTGCCGTGCGCGTCGTCGGAGACGATGCCCCACACGACGACGAAGTACGCGGGCGCGAGCCCGAAGCTGATCAGGTCCGAGAGGTTGTCCAGCTCCGCGCCCATCGCCGAGCTGCGCAGCTTGCGCGCGACCAGCCCGTCGAAGAGGTCGAAGACCGACGCCATCAGCATCAGCGTCACCGCGTTGGCCGCGCTGTGCTTGGACATCGCGCTGTCGCCGTTGCCCATCAGGTGCGGCACCAGCACGCCGGTGGTGGTGAAGTAGACGGCCATGAAGCCGCAGATCGCGTTGCCGAGGGTCAGCGCGTCGGCGATCGACAGCCGTGTCGACAGGGGCAGGTCGTCGTCCTGCTCCTCGATCTCGCTGACCCAGCTGCCGTGTGTCTCGTGCTCAGTCACGGTCAAGGCGCGTCACCCCAGCCGTCATGGTCTCGCCGACCTCGACCGCGGAGCCCACGCCTTCCGGCAGGTAGACGTCCACCCGGGAGCCGAACCGGATCAGCCCGATCCGCTCGCCCTGCTCGACCTTGCAGCCGCGCGGCACGTACGGCACGATCCGCCGGGCCACCGCGCCGGCGATCTGGATCACCTCGACGTCACCGATCTCGGTGTCGAAGTGCCAGACCACCCGCTCGTTGTTCTCGCTCTCCTTGTTGAACGCCGGGACGAAACCGCCGGGGACGTGCTCGACGGAGGTGACCGTGCCGCTGAGCGGGGCGCGGTTGACGTGGACGTTCAACGGGCTCATGAAGATCGCGACGCGGGTGCGCCCGTCCTTCCACGGCATGACGCTCTGGACCACGCCGTCGGCGGGGGAGACCACCCCGCCCTCGGTGATCTTCCGCTCGGGGTCGCGGAAGAACCACAGCATGCCGGCCGTGAGAACGGTGGCGGGGACGGCCACCGCCGTCCAGCGTCCGGAGCGGCGGGCACGCAGCAGACTGACCGCCGCCGTGGCCGCGGTCGGGAGGAGCCACGGCGACGCTCCGCGCGCGAGGCCGACCCGGCGGCGAGGTGCAGAGGATTGGCTGTGGGGCATGGAAGACCTTCGTAGCGGAGGGTGCCGCGAAATGCTTCAGGGGACGGCGGCTTTCATTGATGGTATCGGCTGACACCGGCAACTCGGCAAGCTGATGGGCGAGTCGATGGCTGGTTCCCGCGACCCCGGTCTTCACGCAGTGTGACCCTGATCTCAGGAAAACCACCGCGAACGCGGACATTCAGCCTTGGACACGGTACTCCTCCAACAGCCGCCGTCCGATGATCATTTTCTGGATCTCGGCGGTCCCTTCGCCGATCAGCAGCATGGGCGCCTCGCGGTACAGCCGCTCGATCTCGTATTCCTTGGAGAAGCCGTAACCGCCGTGGATGCGGAAGGCGTCCTCCACGACCTCTTTGCAGTACTCGGAGGCGAGGTATTTGGCCATGCCCGCCTCCAGGTCGTTCCGCTCGCCGGAGTCCTTCTTGCGGGCGGCGTTCACCATCAGCTGGTGGGCGGCCTCGACCTTGGTGGCCATCTCGGCCAGCTTGAACTGGATCGCCTGGTGCTCGGCGATCGGCTTTCCGAAGGTGTGCCGCTGCTGCGCATAGGAAATGCCCAGCTCAAAGGCCCGGCGGGCGACTCCGCAGCCGCGCGCGGCGACATTCACCCGGCCCACCTCGACGCCGTCCATCATCTGGTAGAAGCCGCGGCCGCTTGTCCCGCCGAGCACGCGGTCGGCCGGGACGCGGACGTCCTCCAGGATCAGCTCGGTGGTGTCGACGCCCTTGTAGCCCATCTTCTCGATCTTCCCGGGCACGGTGAGCCCGGAGACCTTCGGGTTCGGGCCGAAGCCGGGTTCCTTCTCGATCAGGAAGGTGGTCATCGACCGGTGCGCCGGCGCGTCCTGCGGCTGGCCCTCGTCGGTGCGGCACAGCACGGCCACGAGGTTCGCCGAGCCGCCGTTGGTGAGCCACATCTTCTGCCCGTTGATGACGTACGCGTCGCCCTCGCGGACCGCCTTGGTGCGGATCGCGGACACGTCGGAGCCGAGCCCCGGCTCCGACATCGAGAACGCTCCGCGTACGTCGCCGGTCGCCATCTTCGGCAGGAAGTAGTCCTTCTGCTCCTGCGTGCCGTGCTGCTGGATCATGTAGGCGACGATGAAATGCGTGTTGATGATGCCGGACACGCTCATCCAGCCGCGGGCGATCTCCTCCACGGTGAGCGCGTACGTCAGCAGCGACTCGCCGAGGCCGCCGTACTCCTCGGGGATCATCAGGCCGAAGATGCCGAGGTCCTTCAGGCCCGCGACGATCTCGGTCGGGTACTCGTCGCGGTGCTCCAGCTCGGTGGCGACGGGCAGGATCTCCTTGGCCACGAAGGAGCGCACGGTGGCGAGGATCTCCTGCTGGACGTCGGTCAGGCCATCGGTCTGCGCGAGGCGCTCGGCCATGTCACTTCCCTCCCCGGGAGTCGGTGGCGGTCGTGGTGCCGGTCGTGGTGCCGGTCGTGGTGCCGGGCGTGGCGGCTGCGGGTTCGGGGCGGCCGGGCTGCTCGCCGCCGCGCTCCTTGACGTACGAAGCGGTCGGCACCATCACCTTGCGGCGGAAGACGCAGACCAGGGTGCCGTCCTGCTTGTAGCCGCGGGTCTCCACCTCGACGATGCCGCGGTCGTCCTTCGACTTCGACCTCCGCTTGTCGAGCACGGTGGTCTCGCCGTAGATCGTGTCGCCGTGGAAGGTCGGCGCCACGTGCCGCAGCGACGCGACCTCCAGGTTGGCGATCGCCTTCCCCGACACGTCGGGCACGGACATGCCCAGCAGCAGCGAGTAGACGTAGTTGCCGACCACCACGTTGCGGCCGAAGTCCGTGGTGTGCTCCGCGTAGTTCGCGTCCATGTGGAGCGGGTGGTGGTTCATGGTGAGCAGGCAGAAGAGGTGGTCGTCGTACTCGGTGACCGTCTTGCCGGGCCAGTGCTTGTAGATCGCACCGATCTCGAACTCCTCATAGGTGCGCCCGAACTGCACAGTCATACCTCCAGCTTGTTCGCTCGCCGGATCTCGTCCACGATCCGGCCGATGATCACGGTGATACCGAAGTCCTTCGGCGTGAAGACGGCCGCCACACCGGCCGCGCGCAGTTCCTCCGCGTCCGCGGCCGGGATGATGCCGCCGACCACCACCGGCACGTCGTCCACCCCGGCCCGCCGCAACCGCGCGAGCACGTCCGGCACCAGCGCCGCGTGCGACCCGGACAGGATCGACAGACCCACGCAGTGCACGTCCTCGGCGACCGCCGCGGAGACGATCTGCTCGGGGGTCAGCCTGATCCCCTGGTAGACCACCTCGAAGCCGGCGTCGCGGGCGCGTACCGCGATCTGCTCGGCGCCGTTGGAGTGCCCGTCCAGGCCCGGCTTGCCGACCAGCAGCCGCAGCCGCCCGTCGCCCAGCTCCGCCGCGGTCCGTGCCACCTTGCGCCGCACGTCGGCCAGTTCGCTGCCGGCGTCGGCGGTGACCGCGACCGGCGCGCCGCTCACCCCGGTCGGCGCGCGGAACTCGCCGAACACGTCGCGCAGCGCCGACGACCACTCGCCGGTGGTCACCCCGGCCCGCGCGCACTCCAAGGTGGCGGACATCAGGTTCTCGGCGCCGGCGGCGGCGGCCCGCAGCTCGGCGAGCGCCTTGTCGGCCCGCGGCTGGTCGCGGGCGATCCGCCAGTCGTGCAGCGCCGCCACCACGCGGGCCTCGCCGGCCGGGTCCACCGTCATGATCGCCCGGTCCAGGTCCGCGGTGAGCGGGTTGGGCTCCGTGGACTCGTAGACGTTGACACCGACGATCTTCTCCTCGCCGGACTCGATCCTGGCCCGCCGCTCGGCGTGCGCGGACACCAGTTGCGACTTGAGGTAGCCGGACTCCACCGCGTCCATCACCCCGCCCAGTTCGGCGATGTGCGCCATCTCCGCGCCGGCCTGCTCGACCAGTTCGGCGACCTTCGCCTCGATGACATGGCTGCCGGCGAAGATGTCGTCGTACTCCAGCAGGTCGCTCTCGTGCGCCAGCACCTGCTGGATACGCAGGCTCCACTGCTGGTCCCAGGGCCGGGGCAGGCCCAACGCCTCGTTCCACGCCGGGAGTTGGACCGCGCGGGCGCGGGCGTCCTTCGACAGCGTGACGGCCAGCATCTCCAGCACTATCCGCTGGACGTTGTTCTCCGGCTGCGCCTCGGTCAGGCCCAGCGAGTTGACCTGCACGCCGTAGCGGAACCTGCGCTGCTTCGGGTCCTGGACGCCGTACCGCTCGCGGGTGACGGTGTCCCAGATCCGGCCGAAGGCGCGCATCTTGCACATCTCCTCGACGAACCGCACGCCCGCGTTGACGAAGAAGGAGATCCGCGCGACCACGTCGCCGTGCCGCTCCCGTGGGATCTGCCCGGAGGCGAACACCGCGTCCAGCACGGCGATCGCGGTGGACATCGCGTACGCGATCTCCTGGACCGGGGTGGCCCCGGCCTCCTGGAGGTGGTAGCTGCAGATGTTGATCGGGTTCCACTTCGGGATGTGGTTGACCGCGTACGTGATCATGTCCGTGGTCAGCCGCAGCGAGGGGCCGGGCGGGAAGACGTGGGTGCCGCGGGACAGGTACTCCTTGACGATGTCGTTCTGCGTGGTGCCCTGCAGCGTGGTGATGTCGGCGCCCTGCTCCTCGGCGACCACCTGGAGGAGCGCGAGCATCCACATCGCGGTGGCGTTGATCGTCATCGAGGTGTTCATGCGCTCCAGCGGGATGTCCTCGAACAGCCGCCGCATGTCGCCCAGATGGGAGACCGGCACCCCCACCCGGCCCACCTCGCCGAGCGCCAGCACGTGGTCGGGGTCGTAGCCGGTCTGGGTCGGCAGGTCGAACGCCACCGACAGCCCGGTCTGCCCCTTCTCCAGGTTCCGCCGGTACAGCGCGTTGGACGCCTCGGCGGTCGAGTGCCCGGCGTACGTCCGCATCAACCACGGCCGGTCCCGCCTTTTTCTGTGCTCGCTCACCTCCGGCGGCTTCGACCCGGTGTCGACGTTCCTCGCTCCCGCGCTCGTGCCTCGCTTGTCGCTCGTCTCTTTCGACACCGGCGCCGCCTTTGGCTCGCTCGCCGGGGGCGCCGTCCTCACAGGGTTGCCCTGCGGGTGCTGGTCGTCCGTCATGGGTGCCCTCACGCGTTCCGGAACAGGTTGATGGCAGGCAGGTGGCGCTCGCGCAGTTCGGGGTCGGTGACGCCCAGGCCCTCGCGCGGGGAGAGCGCGAGAACGCCGACCTTGCCCTGGTGCAGGTTGCGGTGCACGTCGTAGGCGGCCTGGCCGGTCTCCTCCAGGCTGTAGGTGCGTGACAGGGTGGGGTGGATCTTGCCCTTGGCGACCAGGCGGTTGGCCTCCCACGCCTCACGGTAGTTGGCGAAGTGCGAGCCGACGATGCGCTTGAGGCTCATCCACAGGTAGCGGTTGTCGTACTCGTGCGTGTAGCCGCTGGTGGAGGCGCAGGTGACGATGGTGCCGCCCTTGCGGGTGACGTAGACCGACGCGCCGAACGTCTCGCGGCCGGGGTGCTCGAAGACGATGTCCACGTCCTCGCCGCCGGTCAACTCCCGGATGCGGGCGCCGAATCGTTTCCACTCGCGCGGGTCCTGGTGGTGCTCGTCCTTCCAGAACCGGTACCCCTCGGCCGAGCGGTCGATGATCGCGTCGGCCCCCATCCGCCGGCAGATCTCCGCCTTCTGCGGGCTGCTCACCACGCAGACCGGGTTGGCGCCGCCGGCCAGCGCGAACTGCGTGGCGTACGACCCGAGTCCGCCGCTCGCGCCCCAGATCAGCACGTTGTCGCCCTGCTTCATGTCGGCGCCGTTGCGGGAGACCAGCTGCCGGTAGGCGGTGGAGTTGACCAGCCCGGGCGCGGCGGCCTCCTCCCAGGTGAGGTGCGCGGGCTTGGGCATCAGCTGGTTCGACTTGACCAGCGCGATCTCCGCCAGCCCGCCGAAGTTGGTCTCGAAGCCCCAGATCCGCTGCTCCGGGTCGAGCATCGTGTCGTTGTGCCCGTCGGCGGACTCCAACTCCACGCTCAGGCAGTGCGCCACCACCCGGTCGCCGGGGTGCCACTTGTTGACGCCCGGCCCGGTGCGCAGCACCACGCCCGACAGGTCGGAGCCGATCACGTGGTACGGCAGGTCGTGCCGCTCGGCCAGCGGCGACAGGCGGCCGTAGCGCTCCAGGAAGGCGAAGGTGGGGACCGGCTCGAAGATCGAGGTCCACACCGAGTTGTAGTTGACCGAGCTGGCCATGACCGCGACCAGGGCCTCGCCCGGGCCGAGTTCGGGCACCGGCACCTCGTCCAGGTGCAGCGAGGTGCGCGGGTCCTTGTCGCGGGACTCCAGACCGGCGAACATCTCCGCCTCGTCCTTGTGCACGGTGACGGCGCGGTACGACGCCGGCAGCGGCAGGGCCGCGAAGTCGGCGGCGGTGGCGTCCGGTGCCTGGATCGCGTCCAGGACTTCCTTCGTGGAACTCGTCGTCATGTGACTCGCCTCCGGCGAAGCGTTCTGCGCGTTCGCACGCTCTGCGGCAACGCTCGTTCAGGGAACGCGGTGTCGATGGGATGGAGGTGCCGTCGTCGGTTCGGCGAACAGATGAGATTCCCGGCCGGGCCTGGGGGACAGTGCCCGGACTACGGATACGGTATGGCACTGCGTGCCAGTCGTAAAGACACTGCGTGCCACTAATTTCTCTCAAGTGTCACCCCGGCGGTACAGACGAGCAACGCGAACGCCACCCGCCGCATCCGCCGGCACCCGGCATGCGAACGGCCGCCCGGATGGCGCCGGGCGGCCGTGTCAGCGGTCGATGTGCGAAGGGAATGCGGGGGGAACGGGGCGGACGGGCGCTACGCCTTGCGCAGCGCCTCCTCGATGCTGCGCAGGATCTCCGCGGGGGAGGCGTCCGTACGGGCCACCGCGACCACCACCTCGCCCTGCCGCGAGACGGCCGTGGCGCTGCCGGTGCCGGCCCGGGACGGTATCCGCCCCGCCCCGATGCCGGTGCCGAACGTCGCCTTGATCACGTCGAAGGCGTGGTCGAGCTGCGCCTCCACGTCGCCCTTGCCGTCCGCCCGCAGCCAGCGCCTCAGCACGTGGTTGTGGGCGGCGACCACCGCGGAGGCGGCGACCTCGGCGAGCAGCGGGTCGTCGTCGCCGTCGCGGTGCGCGCCCTCGTCGAAGTGGCCCAGCAGGTAGCGGGTGAACAGCCGCTCGTAGCGGGCCACCGAGGCGATCTCCCGCTCCCGCAGGGTGGGCACCTCGCGGGTGAGCCGGTAGCGCTCGACCGACACCTCGGGCACGTTCGCGTACATCCGCAGCACCTCGGTGATGCCCCGGCAGACCGTGTCCAGCGGGTGTTCGTGCGGGTCGGCGGAGTCCAGCACCGCCTGCACCCGGACCAGGGTGTCGTCGTGGTCCGGGAAGATCGCCTCCTCCTTCGACCGGAAGTGCCGGAAGAAGGTGCGCCGGGCCACCCCGGCGCTCGCGGCGATCTCGTCGACGGTCGTGGCCTCGTACCCCTGCGTCGCGAACAGCCGCATGGCCGCCGACGCGAGGTCCTGCCGTACCCGGTGGCGCTGAGCGGCCGCACGGCGCCCGCTGGCGGTGTCGGTGGCGGACTTCACAGGCTGCGGCATGCGGGGAACGTAACACGAGCGGCAGCCGATGATCGACGGCGAGCCCTCCGGCCGCCGAGCCGTCGTCCGTGGCCATCGAGCCGGGGAGCGCGCCGCTCAGCGGGCGTACTCACGGAAGCCGCGGCCGGTTTTGCGGCCGAGGCAGCCCGCTGAGACCAGGTGTTCCAGGAGCGGGGCGGGGGCCAGGCCCGGGTCGCGGAACTCGTCGTGCAGGACCTGCTCGATCGCCAGCGAGACGTCCAGGCCGACCACGTCGAGGAGTTCGAACGGGCCCATCGGGTAGCCGCCGCCCAGCTTCATCGCGGCGTCGATCGCGTCGACGGTCGCGTAGTGGTCCTGGACCATCTTCACCGCGTTGTTCAGGTACGGGAAGAGCAGGGCGTTGACGATGAAGCCGGCCCGGTCGCCGCAGTCCACCGGGTGCTTGCGCAGCGCGCCGCTCACCTCGTGCGCGGTCGCCACCACGTCGTCCGAGGTCAGCACGGTCCGCACCACCTCGACCAGCTTCATCGCCGGCGCCGGGTTGAAGAAGTGCAGGCCGACCACGTCCTGCGGGCGCCCGGTGGCCCGCGCGATCGCCACCACCGGCAGCGAGGACGTGGTGGTCGCCAGCACCGCGCCCGGCCGGCAGACCTTGTCGAGCACCCGGAACAGCTCCTGCTTCACGTACAGGTCCTCCGCGACCGCCTCGACCACCAGGTCGGCGTCCGCGAAGGCGTCGTACGACCCGGCCGGCGTCACCCGCGCCACCGCCGCGTCGCGCTGCTCCGCGGTGAGCCGCCCCTTGGCCACCGATCGGTCCAGGGAGGCCGTCAGCCGGGCCAGCGCCCGCGCCGCCTTCTCCGGAGTCCTGGCCGCCAGCGCCACCTCGAACCCGGCCTTCGCGAAGACCTCCGCGATGCCGGTGGCCATGGTGCCGGAGCCGGCCACGCCGACCGTGTGGACCGTACGGCCCCGCGCGCCCCCGCCGCGCTTGCGGGGCGTCTCGGCGTCCGGCACGACCGCGCCCGAGCCGGGGGATTCGTAGCTGTAGAAGCCGCGCCCCGACTTGCGGCCCAGCAATCCCGCCGCCGTGAGCTGCCGCAGCACCGGCGCGGGTGCGTGCAGCCGGTCCCTGCTCGCCTCGTACATCGCCTCCAGCACGGTGGTGGCGGTGTCCACGCCGATCAGGTCGAGCAGCGCCAGCGGGCCCATCGGCAGCCCGCAGCCGAGCCTCATCGCCGCGTCGATGTCCTCCCGGGTGGCGTACCGCGCCTCGTACATCGCCGCCGCCTGGTTCAGGTACCCGAAGAGCAGGCCGTCCGCGATGAAGCCCGCGCGGTCGCCGACCGGCACCGGCTCCTTGCCCAGGCTGCGCACCAGCGCGGTCACCGTGCGGGTCGCCTCGGGCGCCGTCAGCACCGTGGAGACCACCTCGACCAGCTTCATCGCCTGCGCGGGAGCGAAGAAGTGCAGGCCGAGCACGCGGTCGGGCCGCCCGGTCTCCGCCGCCAGCCGGGTCACCGACAGCGCGTTGGTGCCGGTGGCGAGGATCGCCTCCGGCTTGGCGATACGGTCCAGCGCGGTGAACACCTCGCGCTTGACGTCGTACCGCTCGGAGACGACCTCGATCACCAGGTCGGCCGCGGCGGCCGCCCGCAGTTCGGGGAAGGTGCGGAAGCGTGCGAGCACGTCGTCCCGCTCGGCCGGGGTCAGCCGGCCGCGCTCGACCTGGCGGGCGGTACGGGCCTCCAGGGCGCTGACGGCCCGGCGGGCGGCGGCGTCGTCGATGTCGACGCCGACCACCTCGTGGCCGGCGCAGGCCAGCACTTCGGCGATGCCGGTGCCCATGGTGCCCAGGCCGACCACGGCCACCACGGAGGGGAGGAGCGGCGGTTCGGTCGCGGACCGGGCGGACCGGGCGGGCTCGGCGGCCGAGTCGGTCGGCGTGTTCGATGCGGTCGCGGAAGAAGCGGAGGGACGGTCCATCGCGTGACTCCAGGAGTGGCAAGAGCCGCGCCGCGCAGCGCGCGGGCGCACGGCAGAGGGATGAGTGGAGTCGCGGGCCTGACCGCAGAAGCGGTGCGTGTGCGCGCCCGCGCGAGCCGGCGGACCCTGTCCCGGGGCCACGCCGCACAGTGCCGAACCGACAACGGCATCCGCCGAGCGGTCGGTTCACCGGCCGCCTGGCGTGTCCTCCGAGGGTAACTCGCGGGTAACTTGGCCGCCAGTCCTTTGCACAGGTGATTTCGGTGCGTGACAGATGAGCGGCCGTGGGCGACCCGCCCGGGCAAGCCACGGCAAGGAGGCAAGCCGCGGCAAGGAGGCGGGGCGCGACCGGCCTTACGGGCCGCGGCGAACCGTAGGGCGCGCTGCGCCGGTTCGGGCTCGCCCTACGGCAGCGAGCGGGTGTAGCGCGTCTCCTCGACCGGGACGCCGTCGTACAGCTCGGTCATGGTCGCGCCGTCGGGTGAGAAGCCGGCGGCGGCGTAGAAGCGGCGGGCCCGCACGTTGTCGGTGAGGACCCACAACGCCAGCCGGGTGCGGCCGAGTTCGGCCGAGCGGCGGACCACCTCCGCGGTGAGCGCGCGGCCGGCGCCGGTGCCGATCCGGTCCGGTCGTACGTACAGCGCGTACAACTCCCCGGTCGTCGCGCCGGTGTCCTCGCCCCGGTACGGCCCGAAGGCGGCCCAGCCGATCACGGGCGCGGTGCCGTCGGCGGCGGCCTCCTCGGCCACCAGGTTGTGCACCCGCCCCGCCGAGCGTACGAACCACTCCCGTCGCCGCGCCGCGTCGTCGGCCGGGTCCATCGCGTCGAGGTGGCTCTGCGGCACCATCCCGGCGTACGCGTGCTGCCAGCCGCGGACCCGGATCGCCGACACGGCCGGCACGTCCGGCTCGGTCATCGTCCTGATCCGCACCATGCCCCGCATTCTAGGCAGTTCACAACAGGGTGAGCTGGGTGTTCTCCGGACCCGGACCCGGACCCGACCCCGGCTCCCCCTCCGGCTCCCGCCCCGGCCCCGACCCCGCGCCGGGTGCTCCGGCGGCGCCCTCCACCGTCTCCTCGGCGTCCTCCCCGGGCGCCGGCCGCCCGCGCATCGCCCCGAGCCGGGCCGGCCCGCAGCCGAACTCCGCCGCGAACTCGTGCACCTGCCGGGTGATCCGCCGCTGGTACCACTTCGGCGCGTACGAACCGCCCGCGTAGAGCGCTTCGTACCGCCGCACCAGGTGGGGGTGGTGCTGCCGGAGCCACGCGGTGTACCACTCCCGCGCGCCCGGCCGCAGATGCAGCACCAGGGGCGTCACGGAGGTGGCGCCGGCCGCGGCGATCGCCCGGACTGTGGCGCGCAACTGCGCGGGGGAGTCGCTGAGGAAGGGCAGCACCGGCGCCATCAGCACCCCCACGGGTATGCCGTTCTCGCTCAGGGTGCGGCAGACCGCCAGCCGCGTCTCGGGGGAAGGCGTGCCCGGTTCCACGCTGCGCCACAACTCCCCGTCCAGGAAGCCGATCGACAGTGCTATGGACACATCGGTGACGCTCGCGGCCTGCCGCACCAGTTCGAGGTCGCGCAGGATCAGCGAGCCCTTGGTGAGGATCGAGAACGGGTTCGCCCGGTCGCGCAGCGCGGTGAGGATGCCGGGCATCAGCTGGTAGCGGCCCTCGGCCCGCTGGTAGCAGTCCACGTTGGTGCCCATGGCGACGTGCTCGCCCTGCCAGCGCGGCGCGGCCAGTTCGCGGCGCAGCAGCTCCGGCGCGTTGACCTTCACCACGATCTGCGAGTCGAAGCCGAGTCCGGTGTCCAGGTCGAGGTAGCTGTGCGTCTTGCGGGCGAAGCAGTAGACGCAGGCGTGCGAGCAGCCGCGGTAGGGGTTGAGCGTCCACTCGAACCTCATCCGCGAGGTGCCGGGCACCCGGTTGAGGATCGAGCGGGCCCGCACCTCGTGGAAGGTGATGCCGCGGAATCCAGGGGTGTCGAAGGTCCGCGTCGTCACCGCCGAGGTCCCGAAGAGCGCACCCGCGGAGTCCTCGGCGTTCAGCCCGTCCCAGCGCATCGTGCCCTCCTTCCGTCGTCCGGCCCCCACGGGCGGTCCGATGGCCGCCCGCTACCCACAATAGAACACAGATTCGATAAGCGAGTGTGGTTGGCTGGTGTGTCGCGTGAGGAAGTGCGCGCACCAAGCACCCCGATGCCCGCAGGGGCATGGACCCGAGGAGAAGTCATGGCGCTGGTCGAGGCCACCACGGAGCGGATCGTCGCGGCGGAGCCGGAGCGGGTGTTCGCCGCCCTGGCCGACTACGCCGGCACCCGCGGCCGGGTCCTGCCCGGTCAGTACAGCGAGTACGAGGTCCGCGAGGGCGGCGAGGGCGCCGGCACCGTCGTGCACTGGAAGCTCCAGGCGACCAGCAAGCGCGTGCGCGAGTGCCTCTTCGACGTCACGGCGCCCGTCGCCGGGCAGCTCGTCGAGACCGACCGCAACTCCTCGATGGTGACCACCTGGACCGTCACCCCGGCCGGCGAGGGCCGCAGCAAGGTGGTCAACGCGACCGCCTGGCAGGGCGCCACGGGCGTCGGCGGCTTCTTCGAGCGGACGTTCGCCCCCAAGGGCCTCAACGCCATCCACGACGAGGTGCTCGCCAAGCTCGCCGCCGAGGTGGAGCAGTAACTCCCCCGATACTCGCCCGGTTTCGCGAGCATTCACCAGTAAGGGTGGTTTTGCCAACTTCCTGAGACTCGCCGGGTCCGTCCGTCGTTGTCGCCTCATGGCGGGAGACGGTGGCGGAGCAGGTGTGACGAGGGGAGTGGCAGTGAGTGGCGGCACGCTGATCGAGCGACTGGGGGAACCTCACCCGGACGAAGTCCTGGGCGAGGCCGGGCCGGTGGACGGCGCGGCGGGCGGTGCGGCGCAGCCGCCCCCCGACGTGCTCGCCACCGGCCCCGAGGGGGAGCCGGGCACCCTCACCCCGCGCCGGCTGCGGCTGGTCTTCCTCGGGCTGATGCTCGCCCTGCTGCTGGCCGCCCTCGACCAGATGATCGTGGCGACCGCACTGCCCAAGATCGTCGGCGAACTGCACGGCCTGGACCGGATGTCCTGGGTCGTCACCGCCTACCTGCTCTCCTCCACCATCGGCCTGCCGATCTACGGGAAGCTCGGCGACCTCTTCGGCCGCAAGAGCGTCTTCCAGTTCGCGATCCTGACCTTCGTGGTCGGCTCGGCGCTCGCCGCCTGGTCCCAGACGATGAACGAGCTGATCGCCTTCCGCGCGATCCAGGGCATCGGCGGCGGCGGGCTGATGATCGGCGTGCAGGCGATCATGGCCGACATCGTGCCGCCCCGCGAACGCGGCCGGTACATGGGCCTGATCGGCGCCGCGTTCGGCGTCGCCTCGGTCGCGGGACCGCTGCTGGGCGGCTTCTTCACCGACCACGCCTCCTGGCGCTGGTGCTTCTCCATCAACGTGCCCTTCGGCCTGGTCACCCTGGTGGTGATCAGCCTGGTGCTCAAGCTGCCCAAACCCACCGCCCGGCCCCGGCTCGACGTGATCGGCGCCCTGCTGCTGGCGGCCGGCTCGACCTGCCTGGTGCTGCTGACCACCTGGGGCGGCTCCACCTACGCCTGGCGGTCCAAGGAGATCCTCGGGCTCGCCGGGGGCACCGTCGTGTGCGTGCTGCTCTTCGTCCTCGTGGAGCGGTTCGCCGCCGAACCCGTCATCCCGCTGCGGCTGTTCCGCGACGGGGTGTTCAACACCTCCGCGCTGATCGGCGCCGTGGTCGGCGTCGCCCTCTTCGGCGCCGCCAGCTACCTGCCGACGTTTCTCCAGATGGTCGACGGCGCCAGCGCCACCGGCTCCGGGCTGCTGATGCTCCCGATGATGCTCGGCGTCGTGGTCGCCTCCATCGGCAGCGGGCAGCTCATCAGCCGCACCGGCCGCTACAAGGTCTTCCCGCTGGTCGGCAGCGGCCTGTCCGCGATCGGGATGTATCTGCTCTCCCGGCTGGACGCCCACACCGCGCGCCCCGAGTACAGCGTCTACATGGCGGTGCTCGGCCTCGGCATCGGCTTGATCCTGCCGGTCCTGGTACTCGCCGTGCAGAACTCGGTGAAGCCCACCGACATCGGCTCCGCGACCAGCGCCAACAACTACTTCCGGCAGATCGGCGGCTCCGTCGGCGCCGCGGTCTTCGGCACCCTGTTCGCCAACCGCCTCAGCCACCAGCTCGCCAACGACCTCCCGCGCGGCGTCAAACTGCCCGACCCCGAGTCGGTCACCCCCCAACTGGTCCGCACCCTGCCCGCGTCCCTGCGCGACGGATACGTACACGCGTACGCCGACGCCATGCCGCGGATCTTCCTCTACCTGGTGCCGGTCCTCGTCCTCGGCTTCCTCATCACCTTCCTGCTCAAGGAGAAACCCCTGGTGACCCAGCACGGCCCCGCCGCTCAGGCGGCGTACGAACCCGGTTACGACCCCGGCTACGACCCCGGGTACGAAACCCCCTACGAGTCCGGCCACGACCCCGTCTACGGCGCGAACCCCGCCGCCGTGACCGCCACGATCGCCCCCGGCGGTCCCGCACCCGACTCGGTGGTGCCCGGTGCCCGGCGCGGCCAGGGCGGCGTCCCGGTGTGCGGCACCGTCCAGCACTCCGACGGCACCTCCGTGGGCCGCGCCGCCCTCACCCTCATCGACGGCTCCGGCCGCCAGGTCGGCCGCGGCGCCACCGCGGAGGACGGCCGCTACGCCCTGAGCACCCCGGGCGCCGGCAGCTACGTCCTGATCGCCGCGGCCGGCGGGCACCAGCCGCAGGCCGTCACCGTCGCCGTCGGCGACCACCCGGTCGAACTCGACGTCGTGCTCGGCGGCGCCGGGCGGCTGGCCGGCACCGTCCACACCGCCGACGGCACCCCGGTCCGGGACGCGATCGTCACGCTCACCGACGTACGCGGCGACGTCGTGGCCACCTCCCGCAGCGGCCGCGAGGGCGTCTACGCGCTCACCGAACTCGTCGCCGGGGAGTACACCCTCGCGGCCAGCGCGCCCGCCTACCGGCCGGCCGCCCTCCCCGTCACCGTCCAGGCGTCCCGCGAGACCCGCCAGGACGTCGAGCTCGCCGGCGGCGCCTCCCTGCGCGGCATCGTCCGCGCGCCCGGGGGCCGCCTGGTGGAGGACGCCCGCGTCACCCTCCTTGACGCCGCCGGCAACGTCGTCGACTCCGTCACCACCGGCCCTGACGGCCACTTCCGGTTCGTCGACCTCGCGGCCGGCGAGTACACCGTCATCGCGGCGGGGTACCCGCCGGTGGCCACGGTGCTCCAGGTCGCCGGGGGCGGCCGCACGGAACGCGACCTTCAGCTGGGCCACGCGGACTAGTCCCCGCGGGCGGCCCGAGCGGACCCTCCCGAGCGCCCTGTCCTGTCGGTCCAGGGACCGGCTGTGAGCATGCGGCCGAGCGCGCAGCCATCCGCGCCCCTTGAGACAGGTGCGGCTCCTTCCGCGGAAGGACGCCGACCCTCAAGGGGCGCGGCGACGCGTTCAGAGGGGGTACCCCCAGCGATCAACCAACGGGGACGGTCCCTGGGCCGACAGGACGGGCCGACAGGACAGGCCGCCCGGGTGGGTGGGTCACCCTCCTTTGGAGGAGGGGTTGCGGCCGGTGCCGTCCTGGATCTGCGCCTTGTCGCACTGCGTCCCGCGGATCAGCGCGTAGGTCCCGCCGATCTTGTACGTCCCGGCCTTGGGCGCGTACAGCCGCGTCCAGTCACCGTCGGGCGCGAGGCACCCGCTGTCGTTGTCGGCGGCCCCCTCGATCCCCAGCACGGGCGACCACGGGATGCGCAGCAGCACCGACCCGCTGCTCGGCATCGTGACGGTCAGATCGGCAGGACCGGCCTGGTCGACCACGGCCGGCGGGTCCGCCATCGGGTCCGCACCCGTCACGGAATACACCTGCCAGTCCGGGTCGTGCCACACCTCGGTCATCCAGGGCTGTCCCGCCGCCACCAGCTTCGCCTCGGCGACGCCCGCGCCGTCCGGCTGGGCCGCGGGCAGCACCACGTAGTTGACGCTCCAGCGGCGCAGCCAGTCCCGGTAGGTGTCGGGGGTCAGGGTCCCGTCGTAGAAGAGCGGGTTGCGCTCCACGTCGGCCTGCCGGTTCCAGCCGCGCGCGAGGTTGACGTACGGCGACAGGCCGGACGCCTCCCAGTGCGAGCGCAGCGGTACCACCTCGACCCGGCCGCGGTCGGCACGCAGCGTGCGCAACTCGTGGATCAGGGAGGACGCCTGCACGGAGGAGGTCCCCGAGGAGGTGGTGACCTGGTCCACTATCGGCTTCGTGATCTGCCAGGACGCGGTCCCGGCGAAGGCCAGCCACAGCAGCAGCGTCCGCTTGGTGCCCCAGGTGCTCGCCATCGCGACGATCAGCAGTATGGTGCCGCCGTACAGCAGCGCGAGCCGCTCGACGTTGCTGCCGATCGGCGAGGGGATGACGAAGGTCAGCACCACGCCCGCCGCGTAGACCCACGAGCCCAGGTGGATGGCCTTCCACGCCTTGGGCACCGCGAGCGCGATCGCGACCGACACCGCGAACGGGATGATCGCGAAGTACCACTTGAAGGGCTGCACCCCGTAGAAGGGGAAGAGCAGCGAGGTGGCGCCGACCACCAGCGGCGGCGCGGCGGCCAGTATGTACGCGTCCTTGCGCCGGCCGGTCAGGAACAGCGCCGCGGCGACCACGAGCAGGAAGAGCCCGGCGACCGGGCTGCACATCGTGGCGAACGCCGCCATGACCGTGGCGAGCGCCAGCCGCGGCGACCGGCCGCGTGCGGCCCGCTCCACGGGGTAGAGCACCATCGTGGCGACCACCGCGAAGAGCATGCCCAGCGCGAAGGTGACCCGGCCCGAGACGACATCACCCCAAAGAGCGAACGTCGTCCACAGCACCGGCACCAGCGGCCGCTTCACCCGGGCCCGCATCAGCAGCGCCGCGGAGAACGTCGCGGTGAGGGTGCCGGCGATCACCCCGGTCATCCGCACCCCGAGCGCGGCCATGATGTACGGCGACAGGATGCTGTACGAGGCCGGGTGCATGCCGCCGTACCACGACAGGTTGTACGACGCGGCGGGGTGGGCCTTTATGAACTCCGTCCACGCGTACTGGGCGGCCATGTCGCCCGAGTCCTTGGCCAGGTACAGCGCCCACACCGCGTGCAGTACGGCGGCCAGCAGTGTGGCGATGACCACCGGGTGGCGCAGATCGACCCGTCGCAGCAGGCCCCTCGGTCCGCGGACGACAGCGACGCGCGCGGGCTGCCAGGTGGTCACGTGGCCTCTTCCGGTAGCGGGTGCGGAGTGTCCCGGCCGGGGTCCCGTCCGGCGGGAACGAACTCCACCGTGACAAGAGTTCGAACACAGGGTTTGGACGCTAGCACGCTCGGATCGGTTGCTCCCGTGCGGGCGTACGCCGGTTTCCTGCTTTGCCTCCCCTGCTGGTCCGGTCCGGCCGTACCGTGGTATCGGCATCGCGGATCATGTGCCGGGGACAAGCTCAGGCGCGCCCGGGCATGACCCCGTGACTGCCACGGGAAGGAGCCCAACGAACCATGGACCGCCGCAATCCGCCAGTGATTTCCGGCCGGGTGCCGCTCGCGGTGGTGGTCGTCGACGTCGCGGGTGAGATCTCCCACTGGAGCACGGGGGCCAGGCGCCTGTTCGGGCCCACCAGGGACGAGGCGGTCGGCCGCCCGGCGGTCGACGTGCTGCCCGTGGTCGGGGCTCTGGACGCTGCCTGGGTGGAGGATGACCCGGAGCCGGTCCAGGCCGGCGAGGGCGCGTATCCCACCGCGGGGCGGGCCCGGGTCTTCGACCGGGCGCACCGCGTGGCCGGCGATGCGGGCGGGCCGCTCGGCGATGCGGGCGTGCTGCTCGCTGAGGAGGGCGGCGGGGCGGACGACGCGCGGCCGCTGGACCTGCTGTGGTGGGCGTATCCGCTGGTCGGTCCGGGGCCCGAGCGGCTGCTGGTGCTCGCCGCGGACGCCGTGCAGGCCGGGGTGGTGGACCCCGAGGCGCTCGCCGCGGCCGGGTCGGACGCCCCCGAGCCGGCCGAGGTCTTCGAGCGGATCGCGCCGGGCTTCGCGCTGCACTCGGTGTTCGCCGAGTTCCCGGGCTCCGACGAGCTCGCCAAGCGGTTACCGGAGATCCTGCCCAGCATGAACCCGCTGGACAGCGCCCGGATCGTGGCCCAGGTGCTGGAGCTGGGGTATCCGGTGCTTGAGGTCAGCCGCCAGGACCGGGTGCCGGTCACCCCGGACTGGGGCGTGCCGCGCCGGGCCGAGCGCGAGGCAAGACGGCGGGCCGCCGAGGCCGCCCGCGCCGGAGCGGATGCGGGCGCGGATGCGGATGCCGGCGCCGCAGCGGGAGCGGGCGCGGGCGCGGGTGTGGGCGCGGGTGCTGGGGAGCGAAGAGCGCACGCCGGCGCATCGGCGGTCGTCGGAGTGGCCGGCGGCACGGCTCCCTCGGCCGCGGACGACGACCTGGCGCCCGACCTGGAGTACGCGGCGGTCCGCGAGCACCTGGAGTTCCTCAACGAGGTCAGCCGCAGGATCGGCAGCTCCCTGGACCTGGCCCGCACCATCGAGGAGGTCAGCGCGGCGGTCGTGCCGCGCTTCACCGACGTCGCGGGCACCTACCTGCGCGAGCAGGTACTGGCCGGCGAGGGCTTCCCGGACGGTCCGCCCGACGTCACCACCATGTGGTACCGCGTCGCGGTCGAGCACACCGACGAGCCGGGCCGCTGGGACGACGTGGTGCCGGTCGGCGAGTCCATGCCGTTCCCGGCGCAGACCCCGTTCTTCCGCTGCATGACCACCGGCGAGCCCGTCCTGGTGCCGCGGATCAGCGAGGAGATGGGCAACTCGATCGCCGCGCAGTTCCCCAAGCGCGACATCAGCCCGCTGATCAACCACCGCTCGATGCTGGTGGTGCCGCTCAAGGCGCGCGACGTGGTGCTCGGCTTCATGATCCTGCTGCGCCACCGGGAGCGGCCCGCGTTCGACGACATGGACCGTGTCACGGGCGCCGAACTCGCCGCCCGCGCCGGGCTCGTGCTCGACAACGCCCGGATGTACACCTACCAGGAGAACGTCGCCGACACCCTCCAGGACAGCATGCTGCCGCACATCGCGCCGCGCATGCCCGGCTGCGACGTGGCCACCCGCTACCTGCCGGGCACCCGGCTCGGCCGGGTCGGCGGCGACTGGTTCGACACCATCAAGCTGCCCGGCTCCCGGCTGGCCCTGGTGGTCGGCGACGTGATGGGGCACGGCCTGAACTCGGCCGCGATGATGGGCCAGTTCCGTACCGCCGTGCAGACCATGGCCGGGCTCGACATGCCGCCCGCGCACCTGCTGCGCAACCTCGACGACCTCGCCCAGCGGCTCGGCGAGCAGTACCTGGCCACCTGCCTCTACGCGGTCTACGACCCGGTCGAGTCCGACCTGCTGATCGGCAACGCCGGGCACATCCCGCCGGTCCTGGTGCGCGCCGCCGACGGGCGCAGCGAGCTGCTGGAGGTGCCCACCGGCGCGCCGTTGGGCGTCGGCGGGGTCGCCTTCGAGACGGTCCGGGTGCCGGTCGCGCCCGGTGACCGGCTGGTGCTGTGCACCGACGGCCTGGTCGAGGTGCGCGGGCAGGACATCGGCGCCGGGCTCGCCGCGCTGTGCGAGAGCGCCGCGCACCCGGCCGCGTCGATGGACGACGCCTGCGACACGATCATCCGCGCCCTGAACCCGCGCGGAGGCCGCAAGGACGACGTGGCGCTGCTGATGGCGCGGCTCAACGGCATCCCGCGCGGCGACGTGGCGGCCTGGGAGCTGGCGAACGACCCGCGCGAGGCGGCCCGGGCCCGCGGCCTGGTCCGGGCGGCGCTGCACGGCTGGGGTCTGGACGCGATCGGCGAGAGCGCGGAGCTGCTGGTCGACGAGCTGGTCACCAACGCGCTGCGCCACGCGCGCACCGACCGGGTGAGCCTGCGGCTGGTGCGGGCGGGTGCCCTGCTGTGCGAGGTCGGCGACGACGACCACGCGGTGCCGGTCCTGCTGAGCGCCGGCGCCGAGGACGAGGGCGGGCGCGGCATGCGGATCGTCAGCCGGCTGGCCCGCGAGTGGGGCACCAGCCGGTCCGCCCACGGGAAGACGGTCTGGTGCGAGCTGGCCCTGCCGCGGGGCCTGTGAGCCGGGTGGCTCCTGCGGGGTGTGCGGGGGAGCAGGGGGAGAAGGTGCGGGGCGGCTACGCGTGCGCGGGCGTGCGCGGGGGTGAACACGGGTAGCGGGCAAGGACATGCGGCGGTTCCACGGCGGAGGTGCGTACCCATGAAGGTGACCGGCGAGTACCAGCAGGTCTGGGAGAGCTTCTGGAAGGACGCGCCGGACGAGGTGGGCGGGGCGCTCTGGGACGTCGAGCCCGCGCTCGCGTCGGCGCTGCATCTGCCGCACTTCGAGGGGTACTTCGACCCGGGGCTGCCACTGGTCGACCTGGGCTGCGGCAACGGCACGCAGACGCGCTTCCTCGCCGGCCGGTACGACCGGGTGGTGGGTGCGGACCTGTCGCGGGAGGCGGTGGCCAGGGCCCGGCGGGCGGACCCGCACGGCGTGGCGGGCTACGAGGTGCTGGACGCCGTCGACCGCGAGGCGATGCGGCGGCTGCACGCGGAGACCGGTGACGCGAACGTGTACATGCGGGGCGTGCTGCACCAGTGCGCGCCGCAGGACCGGGCCGAACTGGTGGCGGGCATCGCCGAGCTGACCGGCGTGCGCGGCCGGGTCTTCGCGCTGGAGCTGGCGGAGGCGGCGAAGGGGGTGCTCGGCGCGCTCGCCGCGGCGCCGGCCGGTCCTTCGCTGAAACTCCGGGCGATCTTCTCGCACGGCATCGCGCCGGGCGAGGTGGCCGACGCGGCGGTGCCCGGCTACTTCTCCGACGCGGGCCTCGACATACTCGCGCAAGGTGAACAACCCCTGCTGACCGTCGAGTTCGACGCGGCCGGGGAGCGGGTGGCGGTGCCGTCGAAGTGGCTGGTCGCGGGCCGGAAGGGGTGAGGTGAGGGGCCGCCCGCGGGATCGGACCGGCCCGCCCGAGAGGTCTGGACCATTGAAGTTATCCACAGGCGAAGAGGAGGGGCTGGCACGGCCGTCACGGGGCCGCGTAACGTGACGCTCATGACGAAGATCCTCATCTCGGCGGACATGGAAGGCGCGACCGGCGTGACGTGGCCGGCCGACGTCCTGCCGGGCAGCGAGCAGTGGCAGCGCTGCCGCCATATGTTCACGTCCGACGTCAACGCGGCGATCGCCGGCTTCTTCGACGGCGGCGCCGACGAGGTCCTTGTCAACGAGGCGCACTGGTCCATGCGCAACCTCCTGCTGGAGAAGCTGGACGAGCGCGCCCAGATGCTCACCGGCCGCCACAAGGACCTGTCGATGGTCGAGGGCGTCCAGCACGGCGACGTCGACGGCATCGCCTTCGTCGGGTACCACACCGGCGCCGGCACCGAGGGCGTCCTCGCCCACACCTACCTCGCCAACTCCATCACCGGCGTGTGGGTCAACGGCGAGCCGGCCAGCGAGGGCCGGCTCAACGCCCTGGTCGTCGCCGAGTACGGCGTCCCGGTGGTGCTCGTCACCGGCGACGACCGGACCGGGCTGGACGCGCGGGGATACGCCCCCGAGGCCCACACGGTCGCCGTCAAGGACTACGTGTCGCGGTACGCCGCGGTGTGCCGCCCGCCCGCGCGCACCGCCGCCGACATCCGGTCCGCCGCCAAGCAGGCCGCCGCGCTCGCCGTCAAGCACGCACCCGCCGAGGCCGGGCCGTACACGGTGGAGCTGGAGTTCGACGCGGTCCACCTGGCCGGGGCCGCCACCGTGGTACCCGGCGTCGAGCGCACCGGAGAGCGGCGGGTGGCCTACACCCTGCCGACCATGTACGAAGGAATCCGCGCCTTCAAGGCGGTCACCACACTCGTTTCGCAGGCCGTGGAGGAGCAGTATGGCTGAGCAGTTTGTCGACGCACAGGCGCTCGACGAGGTGGTCCGCTTCACCTCCGACCTGATCCGGATCGACACCACCAACCGCGGCGGTGGCGACGGCAACGAACGCCCCGCAGCCGAATACGTCGCGCGGCAACTCGCCGACGCCGGCATCGAGCCGCAGATCCTGGAGTCCGCCCCCGGCCGGGCCAACGTGGTCGCGCGCATCCCCGGCACCGACCCGTCCGCCGACGCGCTCCTCGTGCACGGCCACCTCGACGTGGTGCCCGCCGAGGCCGCCGAGTGGAGCGTGCACCCCTTCTCCGGCGAGATCCGCGACGGCGTGGTCTGGGGCCGCGGCGCCATCGACATGAAGAACATGGACGCGATGGTGCTCGCCACCGTCCGCAACTGGGCCCGGGCGGGCCACCGGCCGGTCCGCGACATCGTGCTCGCCTTCACCGCCGACGAGGAGGACAGCGCCGACTACGGCTCCGGGTTCCTCGCCGACAAGCACCCCGAGCTCTTCGAGGGCTGCACCGAGGGCATCAGCGAGTCCGGCGCCTACACCTTCCACGCGGGCGACGGCCTGCGGCTCTATCCGGTCGCGGCCGGCGAGCGCGGCACCGCCTGGCTCAAGCTCACCGCGCGCGGCCGGGCCGGCCACGGCTCGAAGGTCAACGCGGACAACGCCGTCAGCCGGCTCGCCGCCGCCGTCGCCCGGATCGGCGACCACCGCTGGCCGCTGCGGCTGAGCGACACCGTGCGCGCCGCACTCACCGAACTGTCCGCGCTCCAGGGCGTGGACGTCGACCTCGACCGCGTCACCGACGGCGACGGAGCGACCGACCCCGACAGCATCGACGCCCTGCTCACCAAGCTCGGCCCAGCCGCGTCCTTCATCCGCTCGACCGTCCGCAACAGCTCCAACCCGACCATGCTCCAGGCCGGTTACAAGGTGAACGTCATCCCCGGCTCCGCCACCGCCCACATCGACGGACGCGTGCTGCCCGGCGGCGAGGAGGAGTTCACCACCACCATGGACCGGCTCACCGGGCCGGACGTCGACTGGGAGTACCACCACCGCGAGGTCGCCCTCGAAGCGCCCGTCGACTCACCCACCTTCGCCGCGATGCGCGAGTCCCTGGAGCACTTCGACCCGGGCGCCCACGTGCTGCCGTTCTGCATGTCCGGCGGCACCGACGCCAAGCAGTTCTCCCGGCTCGGCATCGCCGGCTACGGCTTCTCGCCGCTGAAGCTGCCGCCCGGCTTCGACTACAACGCGCTCTTCCACGGCGTGGACGAGCATGTCCCGGTCGAGGCGCTGCACTTCGGGGTCGAGGTGCTGGACCGCTTCCTGCGCCGCACCGGCGCACCCGCCGCGCACACCACCGGCACCGCGACCGCCACCACCGGGAAGGGCACCCGATGACCACCACCGACCGGACAGCCGTCGCCTACGGCACCTGGCCGTCACCGATCGACGCCACCACCGCCGCCTCGCACGACGGCAGCCCGGAGTTCGTGGGCGTCGTCGGCGACGAGGTGTGGTGGACCTCGCCCCGCCCCGCCGAGGGTGGCCGGCGCGCGCTGATCCGCCGCCTGCCCGACGGCACCGAGCAGTGCCCGCTGCCCGCGCCCTGGAACGTCCGCAGCCGCGTCATCGAGTACGGCGGCACCCCCTGGGCGGGCGCGGTCCTCGACGGCTCGGCGCTGATCGTCTTCGCGCACCACCTCGACCAGCGGCTGTACGCCTTCCGCCCCGACCAGCCGGAGAGCGAGCCGCGCCCGCTCACCCCGGTCTCGCCGGTCGGCGGCGGTCTGCGCTGGGCCGACCTCACGATCAGCCCGGAGCGCGGCGAGGTCTGGGGCGTGCTGGAGGAGTTCACCGGGGAGGGGCCCTCGGACGTGCGCCGGGTGCCCGCGGCCGTCCCGCTGGACGGCTCGGCCGCCGACGACCGCGGCGCCGTACGCGAACTGGCCGCCGACGCCCACCGCTTCGTCACCGGACCGCGGCTGTCGCCCGACGGCGCGCGGGCGGTCTGGCTCGCCTGGGACCACCCGCTCATGCCGTGGGACGGCACCGAGCTGCGGATCGCCGACGTGGGCGCCGACGGCGTGTTCGGTCCGGCCCGCACCCTGATCGGGGGCCCCGAGGAGTCCGTCTCGCAGGCCGAGTGGGCGCCGGACGGCACCCTGCTCGCCGCCACCGACCGCACCGGCTGGTGGAACATCCACCGGGTCGACCCGGTGGGCGGCGACGCGGTCAACCTGTGCCCGCGCGAGGAGGAGTTCGCCGGGGCGCTGTGGAAGCTCGGCCAGCGCTGGTTCCAGCCGCTGGAGCACGGCCTGATCGCGGTGCTGCACGGCGTCGGCGCCCCCCGGCTCGGGCTGCTCGACACCGCCACCGGCGACGTCATCGACGCCCCCGGCCCGTGGACGGAGTGGAACCCGACCCTCGCCGCCACCGGCGGCCGGGTGATCGGCATCGCCGCGAGCGGCCGCACCTCCTACGAGGTGGTCGAGCTCGACACCGCCGTCGGCCGCACCCGCGTGATCGGCAACGCGCACCACGACACGGTCGACCCCGCGTACCTCCCCGAACCGGTCGCCCGCACCTTCACCGGCCCCGACGGCCGCGAGGTGCACGCCCACGTCTACCCACCGCGTCACCCGGAGATCACCGCCGACGGCCCCGCGCCGTACGCGATCTGGGTGCACGGCGGGCCGACCAGCCGCGCGGCGATGGTGCTCGACCTGGAGATCGCCTACTTCACCTCGCGCGGCATCGGGGTCGCCGAGGTCAACTACGGCGGCTCCACCGGCCACGGCCGCGAGTACCGCAACCGGCTGCGCGAGCAGTGGGGCGTGGTCGACGTCGAGGACTGCGCCGCGGTCGCCCAGGGGCTGGTCGCGGAGGGCGCCGCCGATCCGGACCGGCTCGCCATCCGGGGCGGCAGCGCCGGTGGCTGGACCAGCGCGGCGGCCCTGACCAGCACCGACACCTACGCCTGCGGCACGGTGATCTACCCGATCCTCGACCTGCTCGGCTGGTCGAAGCAGGGCGGTGAGACCCATGACTTCGAGTCGCAGTACCTGGAGTCGCTGGTCGGACCGGTCGACGAGGTGCCCGAGCGCTACCGCGACCGCTCGCCGATCAACCGCAGCGACCGGATCGGGGTGCCGTTCCTGCTGCTCCAGGGGCTCGACGACGTGATCTGCCCGCCGGTGCAGTGTGAGCGGTTCCTCGCCGCCGTCGCAGGGCGCGGCATCCCGCACGCGTACCGCGCCTTCGCCGGCGAGAGCCACGGCTTCCGCCTGCTCGACACCATGGTGACCTGCCTGGAGGCCGAACTGTCGCTCTACGGCCAGGTGTTCGGCTTCACCCCGGCCGGGGTGCCGGTGCTGGAGCTGACCACATGACCGGGCAGGAGCCGACCTCATGACCGAACGGCTGCGACGGGTCGCCGATGTCGTCGGCGTCCCCGTGCCCGCGCTGATCCGGTCGCGCCGGCTCAGCCCGGGCGACCGGATCTCCGTGGTGGCCCCCAGCGGACCGGTACCGGCCGACCGGCTCGCGGCAGGTGTCGAGGTGCTGCGCGGCTGGGGCCTGGAGCCGGAAGTGGCCCCGCACGTCCTGGACATCCACCGCTCCGGCTACCTCGCCGGCAGCGACCAGGCCAGGGCGGACGACTTCCAGGACGCCTGGTGCGACCCCACCACCACCGCGGTGCTCTGCGCCCGCGGCGGCTACGGCGTGCAGCGGATGGTCGACCTGCTGGACTGGGACGAGATGCGGGCCGCGCCCCCGAAGGCGCTCATCGGCTACAGCGACATCACCGCCCTGCACGAGGCCGTCGCGACCCGGCTCGGCCTGGCCACCGTGCACGGCCCGATGGCCGCGGCCGCCACCTTCCTCGACGACGCCCCGACCCGCGACGGATTGCGGCGCACCCTGTTCGAGCCGGAGACGGTGCAGGTGCTGGCCCCGGCCGGTGCCCGCACCCTCGTCCCCGGCCGGGCCGAGGGCGTCACCCTCGGCGGCTGCCTGTCCCTGCTCGCCGCCGACCTCGGCACGCCGTACGCGCGCCCGTCGGCGGCCGGCGGCATCCTCCTGCTGGAGGACGTCGGCGAGGAGCCGTACCGCCTCGACCGCTACCTCACCCAACTGCTGCGGGCCGGCTGGTTCGACGGGGTCGGTGCGGTCGTGCTCGGTTCCTGGGCGGACTGCGGGCCCTACGACGCGGTGCGCGACCTGTTGGTGGACCTGCTCGGGCCGCTCGGGGTGCCGGTGGTCGAGGAGTTCGGCTTCGGGCACTGCGCGTCCACGCTGACGATGCCGCTGGGCGTCCCGGCGGTCCTCGACGCGCCTCCGCCCGGCGCGCCCGGCGACCCGGCGGCGGCCCGGCCCGTGCTCACCATGGAGGTGCCCGCGCTGGCGTGATGAGGGTGCGCGGGTGTTCCGGGCCGGGCGGCCGGCCCGCGTGCCGCGTACCGCCGGCCGGTAACGGGCGCGCGGGGTCGGCCGCACGGCCGACGTGGCCAAGGGCCGTTCGGGATCAGCGAGCCGGGTCGGTACGAGGCCGGCCACCGGCGGGGTCGGGCACGAAGACGCTCAACCGGTAGGTGGTCGGCTGGGCCAGCCGGCCACAGAGCGTGTCGATCCGGGCCATGGCGGGGTCGATCGGCTCGTCCCCGGCGAGCAGTTCGGGCAGCCGGGCGCGCCACTCCCGCTCGTCCTGAGTCTCGAAGACCACGTCCCAGCGGCCCGTGCCGGCGGCCGTGCGAGCGGCGGCCCGACGGCTCGCGTCGAGCCGCTGACGTCTCCGCTTCCGCTGACCGGGCACCGCACCAGGATCACGGGCCGGCCGTGCTCACGGCAAGGCCGTCGCCCAGGGTGCGGCCCGCGCGGCAGCGGTCATGGGCGGCAGCGGTCATGGGCGGTAACGGTCACGGCCGGCGGTGGTCACGGCCGGCGGCGCAGGACGGGCCGCGGCGCAGGACCGGGGGCGGTCGTCGGCCGGGCGGCCTCGGGTCATCCCGCTGCCGGGAGCAGGACCTCGAAGCGGCAGCCGCCCGGCACGTTGTGCACCGAGGCGCGACCGTGGTGGGCCTCCACGATGCCGCGCACGATGGCCAGTCCGAGGCCGGCGCCGGCCGGAGGGGTGCGCGCGCCGGTGCCGCGCCAGCCGGTGTCGAAGACCCGCGGCAGGTCGTCCGCCGGGATGCCGCCGCAGCCGTCGGTGACGGACAGCACCACCGAGTGCGAGGCCGAGTCGTGCCGGGCCGAGACCGCCACGGTTCCGTCTGCGGGGGTGCGGTGGATCGCGTTGGCCAGGAGGTTCGCCAGCACCCTGGTCATCTCCCGGCCGTCCACCTCGATCGGCACCTGCTCCACCCGGTCGCCGACCAGCCGTACGCCGTGCTCGGCGGCGAGCGGGTTGGCGCCGGCGATCGCGTCGCCCACCAGGTCGTACACCGACATACGGGCGGGCGTCAGCGCGAGCACCCCGGCCTGGATGCGGGAGAGTTCGAAGAGATCGCCGACCATGCCGCTGAGCCGGTCCACCTCGGCGCGGATCTGCCGGTGGTAGCGCGCGGGGTCCTCCGCTATGCCGTCCTCCAGGGCCTCGGTCATCGCCCGCAGCCCGGCCAGCGGGGTGCGCAGGTCGTGCGAGATCCACGCGACCAGCTCGCGCCGGGACGCCTCCAGGGCGCGCTCCCGCTCCCGGGAAGCCGCCAGCTTGGCGCTGGTGGCGGCCAGTTCGCGCCCCAGATCGGCCAGTTCGGCCGTGGGTGCCTGGGCGGGGGCGGCGAAGGGGCCGCCGTCGCCGAAGGCGCGGGCCGCCTCGGTCAGCGCCCGGCTGCCCGCCACCACCCGCCGCCCCAGGATCAGGGCGACCGCGAGCGAGACCACCGCCGCTATGGCGCACACCGTGGTCACCACTCCGAGGTCGTGCTCGGACAGGAACATCGCCCACGCCACCGACAGGGTGCCCGCGAGCATCGCGGCGACGGTCACCGCGGCGACCACGGCGAGTGACAGCGCGACCGAGCGGTTCCGCAGCAGCCGCAGCGCCAGCGCGCCCAGCAGCCCGGCCGCCGCGGCGCCCATCGCCGCATAGGCGGCGATCAGCAGGACGTCACGCATCGCGCACCTCGCTCGGGGGGCTCGCGGTCCCGTCCGGCGCCGGCCCCGCGTCCCCCTCGCCTGCCAGGTGCGCACCCGCGCACTCGTCCGTACCCGCGCACTCGTCCGTACCCGCGCCCTCGTCCGTACCCGCGCCCTCGTCCGTACCCGCGCCCTCGGCCGTACCCGCGGCCGGGCCCGTGCCGTCGGCAGCAGCACCGACGGCAGCACCGACGTCGGCCGGGTCGAAGCGGTAGCCCACCCCCCACACCGTGCTGATCAGCCGGGGCCGGGCCGGGTCGTCCTCGACCTTCTCGCGCAGCCGCCGGACATGCACGGTGACCGTGGACAGGTCGCCGAACTCCCAGCCCCACACCCGGCGCATCAGCTCCTCGCGGCCCAGCACGCGGCCGGGGTGCCGCAGGAAGAAGGCGAGCAGGTCGAACTCGCGTATGGTCAGCGCCAGTTCCTCGCCCTGCCGCAGCGCGCGCCGGGCCGCGGGGTCCAGCGCGAGCGACCCGGCCCGCAGCCAGGGGCCGGCCGCAGGCGGGCTGCCCGCCCGCCGCAGCACCGACTCCACGCGCAGCACCAGCTCGCGGGGGCTGAACGGCTTCGTCACGTAGTCGTCCGCGCCGACCTCCAGGCCGAGGATGCGGTCGTCCTCGTCGCCACGCGCGGTGAGCATCACCACCGGCAGCGGCCCCGGCTCGCGCAGCCGCCGGCACACCTCCAGACCGTCCATGCCCGGCAGCATCAGATCGAGCACCACCAGATCCGGCCGGATCGCCGCCGCCCGCGCCACCGCCGACGGACCGTCCGCGACCCGCTCGACCGCGAACCCGGCCCGGTCCAGATAGCTCGCGACGACCTCCGCGACGGTCGGGTCGTCGTCCACGACCAGGACCCGCCGCCGCGCGTCACGCGGCGGCGTCGGCGATACGGATACGGGTGCGCTGCTCATGTTCCCGAGTCTGGCACCCACCACTGACAGTGACCACGGCCGGGCGCCCGCAGGGCCCCGCCGTCCGCGTTTCGTAAGGACCGCGCATCCGGTATGTCCGTTCGGCGTCCCTAGGGTGAAGCGGGTGACCAAGCCAGCGCCCGCCGCCGACATCGTCCTGCCGTGCCTCGATGAGGCCGCCGCCCTGCCCTGGGTCCTGGGCCGTATCCCGCCCGGCTGGCGGGCGATCGTGGTCGACAACGGCTCCACCGACGGCTCCGCGCGGATCGCCGGGGAGCTGGGGGCCCTCGTCGTACGCGAGCCGGTGCGCGGGTTCGGCTCCGCCTGCGACGCCGGGCTGCGCGCGGCCACCGCCGAACTCGTCTGCTTCTGCGACTGCGACGGTTCCCTCGACCCGGCGCTGCTGAAGGAACTGGCCGCGCCGGTGCTGGCCGGGAGCGCGGACCTGGTGCTCGGGCGCCGCCGGCCCACCTCGCCGCGCGCCTGGCCGCCGCACGCGCGATTGGCCAACCTCCAGCTCGCCCGGCTGGTCCGGCGCCGCACCGGGCTGCGCCTGCACGACCTCGGGCCGATGCGCGTGGCCCGCCGCGCCGCGCTGCTCGACCTGGAACTCACCGACCGCCGCAGCGGCTACCCGCTCCAGATGGTCGTACGGGCGGCCGACGCGGGATGGCGGATCACCGAGGCCGACGTGCCGTACACCCCGCGGTCGGGCCGCTCCAAGGTCACCGGTACCTGGCGCGGCACCTGGCACGCGGTCCGGGACATGTCCGCCGTGCTCCAGGAGCCCGCCGCGCCGGCCCTGACCACCCTGCCGACCGGCCCTGCCGCCCCCACCGTGCCGGCGACGCGCCCGGCAGCCGCCTGCCCGCCGCCCGCCGCACCGGCCGCAGCCTCGGCCGGCTCCCGCACGGGAGAACCGCGATGAGCCGCACCGCCGCGCCGCCGGCGCCCGCGCCCACGTGGGGCGGAGACCCGTACGCCCGGGCGCTGGCCCAGGGGCGCGGTCCGCTGTTCCTGCGCCGGGCGGACGGCTGGCTGCTGCCGTTGGAGGTCGAACGCTGGTGCGCGCCGCCGGACGAGGCCGACCGCACGCTGCTGGCACGCTGCCGCGGCCCGGTGCTCGACATCGGCTGCGGCCCTGGGCGCCTGGTCGCGGGGGCGGCCCGCCGCGGTATGCCGGTGCTGGGGCTGGACGTGAACCCGGTGGCCGTCGAACGCACCAGGGGCGCCGGGGGAGCGGTGCTGCGCCGTTCCGTCTTCGACCGGCTGCCGGCGGAGGGCCGTTGGGACACCGCGCTGCTCGCCGACGGCAACATCGGCATCGGCGGCGACCCGGTGGCCCTCCTCCGCCGGGTGCGCGGGGTCCTCGCTCCGGGCGGCCGGCTGCTCGCCGAGGCCGCGCCGCACGAGGTCGACGAGCGGCTGACCGTACGCGTCGAGGACGGTCGCGGCCGGCAGGGCGTCGACTTCCCGTGGGCCCGGCTCGGCCCCGGCGCCCTGCGCGCGGCCGCCCGCGCCGCCGGCTGGCAGGTTGCGGAGGAGTGGTCCGCGTCCGGGCGCCGCTTCGCCGCTCTCCTCAACTCGCCGCTCCCCGCCGCCAGATCGGCCGAACCGGCCTGAAGCCACGGCGCCCGGGCGGCCCCGCGCCCGCCCGGGGCCACCAGCGGCCGTCCGGTACGGTTCCGATCCGTTCCGGTCCGATCCTGGTCCTTCCGGTACGGGTCCCGGTCCGCCTGGTACGGGTCCGGTCCGCCCGGCGGCATCCCGGTCCGGCCGCGGGTTTCGGGGGCGAACCGGGCCAGGCCCGCCACCGCCTGATGCGTTCCCTCCCGTTCCGGTTCCCGGTCTGCTGCGTATCGTGCCTGCGGCGGTCGCCGTCGTCGGACCGGCGTATCTGCCGTAGCTCGTCCGGTCACCGTCAGGAAGGCCCGGGGGCCCGGCCGACCGTGTCAGGGGGGCGGGCGCGGGTGTCCGCGGTGGCCGGAAAGAGGCTCTGGTGGGTGCTTCCGGTGCGGTCGCCGGCGCCGGGCCGCGCGGGCGAGGGGCCCGGTGGTGAGCCGGCGGGACATCGCGACGCACTGCTGCTGAGCTGCGCCTTGTCCGCGGCCGAGGCGCGTGGCGCGGTCGCGGTCGGGTTCCCGCGCCGGCGTCCCGCATCCGCCGGCGCGCCCGCCGCCGCGCCGGGGCGCGCGCCCGACCGCGGCCCGCCGGCACGGCGCCGTGCCGCGTGCGCTGGCGGCGCCCGCGGCACAGCTCGGGAACGGTGTCGGTAGCACCGTTGACACCTTTGCGCGGGGCGTGACCTACTGACGGAACCGAACTCGAAGTCGTCATGCGGGGTGCGGGCTCGGGGGTCCGCGGCAGGGGGTTGCGGTGACGGGAGAGCAATATCCGACGACAGCCGACGTCACTCATGGTGCTCGTCGACTCACTTTGAGATACCGCGGGCTGTGCCGGCTGGGGGAGGTCGGCAGATCGCGAGCCGGCCGTCCGCTGCTGATGCTGACGGTGGGTCAAGGGCCGCGCAACGTCCTGGTGGTGGCCGGACCGCACGCCAACGAGGCCGCGGTGGGCGGCGCCACCGTCCTGCGGCTGGCCGAGCGGATCGCCGAGACATGCAGGTCCGGTGCGGGCGACGGCAGCACCTGGCACTTCCTGCTGTGCATCGACCCCGACGGCGCGGCGCTCAACGAGCCCTGGTTACCTGGGCCTTACACGCTGCGTCGGCACTACGAGCACTTCTTCCGGCCGTGCGCCGCCGAGCAACCCGAGTGGCTGCCGCACGACGGCACCGTCCGCTCCGCGGCACTGCCCGAGACCCGTACCCTGGTCGGGCTCCTCGACCGGCTGCGACCGGTGCTGCAGTGCTCGCTGCACGGCATCGACGTCGGCGGCAGCTTCGTACAGCTCACCCGGGACGTGCCCGGCGTGGCCGAGCGGATCGGCAAGTCCGCGGCCGAACTCGACATCCCGCTGGAGAGCGGCTCCTCCGACGCCTTCCAGTGGCCGAGCCCCGGCCCGGGGGTCTACGTCATGCCGCCCACGTCCGACCCCGCCGCCGGCGACGGCGCCCACTCCACCTGGGCGCACGCCGAGCGGTACGACGGGGTGACCGCCATCGTCGAGGTGCCGATGTGGGCCTGCGACCGCGCCGCCGACACCACCCCGCATCCTGACGCCGACCGGGCCCTGCGTACCGCCGGGGCCGCGCTGCGCCGCGATCTGCCCACCGTGGCGAGGATGCTGGCGCGGATCGACCCCCGAACGATCGGCGCCGACGGCCCGATGCTCCGCACCGTACGCGAACTCGTCGGCATAGGACCCCAGTTGAGCGCGGAATGGGACCCGGCGGTCCGTCCCGCGAGCGCGGGCCCGCTGCCGGAGATGACCACCGCGCGCGTCACCAGCATCCAGGTCTACGCACAGCGCATCCCGCTGCGCGCCGCCGCGATGCTGCGCCGGATCGCCGCGCTGCCCGCCGTGACCCGCCTGGTCGACTCCTGGTGCGAGGCGTACGAGGCCGCCTACCGGCCGCGCTGGGTGCCGGTCGACGACCAGGTGGAGCAGCAGGCCCGCAGCGTGATGGCGGTGTACGAGGAACTGCGTTCATGACGTCGAGCGGGTGGCCTGACGGCGGGGCCGCGATCACCCGTTCGGCTCGCCCCGCGGCCCCCGCGGCCGTCACTGCGGCGACCATGGAGACCGGGGGCGACCGTGGAGCGGAAGCAGGTGGGCGCGATGAGTACCGACAAGGCGGCCAAGGCCGGCGGCGGCCGCGTGCGGGAGATGCTGACGCCGCGCCGGATCGCCGCTCTGGTGCTGTGCGCGCTGGCTCTCGTGTTCATCTTCGAGAACACCCAGCGGGTGAAGATCCGGCTGATCGTGCCCGAGGTGAAGATGCCGCTGTGGCTGGCGCTGCTGATCACGTTCGTGGTGGGCGGCGTGTGCACGCTGCTGTGGCGGTGGAGCGGCCGGCGGCGCGCGCGGCGCGCCACGAGGTGAGCGGGTGCCGCGTGGCTTGAGCCGAGCACTCGGTACGAGGTGAGCGGACCGCGCGCCGGAGGACGCCCTGGCAACGGCAACGGCAACGCAACGGGAAGGGCGCCGGCACGTGGTCCCAGCGACGGCCCCGGGCGTCAGGCGGTGAGCGGCTTCCCCAGGTGCACGCTCAGCGCCTCGTACCGGTAGTAGCCGAACTTGGCCACCGGCAGGTACCCGCACGACTCGTACAGCGCGATCGCCTCAGGCTGCTTCTGCCCGGTCTCCAGCACCATCCGGGTGCGGCCGGCCGCCGCGGCCGTGGCCTCCAGCTCGGCCAGCAGCGCCCGGGCGTAGCCACGGCCGCGGGCCTCCCGCACCACGAACATCCGCTTGATCTCCGCGTCGCCGTCCTCGAAGCCCTCCGGCGAGGCGTCCTGCGCCCGCCAGCCGCCGCTGGCCACCGGCTTCCCGTCCGCGTCGTACCCCAGCAGGTAGAGGCCCTGCGGCGGGTCGAAGTGGTCCGCGGCCATGTGGGTCAGGTCCCCGTCGCCGTACCGCTCCGCGTATTCCAACTGCACCAGGTCGTTCAGCCGTATCGCGTCCGGGTGGTCGAAGCGCGTCTTCCTGATCTCCATCCGGCCATCGTAAGCGGACCCACCGACAGCCCCGAAAGCGTCCCCTGCTGGTTACCGGCGCCCGGCGGTGGGGCGGAAAGGCGTGGCAGGCGGGAGCGCGGCGGTGGGATGCTGAGGGGGTGAGGCGAAACACCGAGGGCCTGCCGCGGATCAGCGTGCGCATCGCCCCTGAACTGCACGTGTTCGTGGCGGCCGAGCGACGCGGGGCGGTCGCGGAAGTGGCGACGGACGGGGCGTCCTCGCTCGGGCACGTGGTGGAGTCCCTCGGCATCCCGCTCACCGAGGTGGGCCGGTTGCGGGTGGACGGCCGGGAGGTGTCCGTCGGGCACGTGCCCGTGGCGGGCGAGGAGGTCGCCGTCGAGGCGGTGCGGCGGCCGCAGCAGATCCCCGACCCGCCGCCGAGGTTCCTCCTCGATGTCCATCTGGGCACGCTGGCACGGCGGTTGCGGCTGCTCGGCGTCGACGCCGCGTACGAGAACGAGGACATCGGCGACCCCGCGCTCGCCCGCCGGTCCGCGCAGGAGCGGCGCGTGATGCTCTCCCGGGACCGGGGACTGCTGCGCCGCCGGGAGATCTTCGCCGGCGGGTACGTCTACAGCGACCGTCCGGAGGAGCAACTGCGCGACGTGCTCGGCCGGTTCGCGCCGCCCCTGGCGCCCTGGACCCGGTGCGTGGCCTGCAACGGCACCCTCGCCGCCGCGGACAAGGACACCGTCCGCGACCGGCTGCGCGACGGCACCCAGAAGTCCTACGACGTCTTCGCCCGCTGCACCGCCTGCGAACGCGTCTACTGGAAAGGGGCGCACCACGCCCACCTGGAGGCGGTCGTGGAGTGGGCGATGCGGGAGTACGGCCCGGCGCCGACCGTCCCCGGCGAGGCTTCGGGCGTCCCGGGCGAGGCTTCGGGCGTCCCGGGCCCGGCGGCCTGAGCGCGGCGCGACGGGTCCACGAACCCGCGCGGGGGCGGCCAACGGGTCCAGCGGACCGCCGACGACGGCGTGCGCGCCCGACGGGCCGGCGGCCGGTCAGGCGCCGACGCGGGCGCGCCAGGCGAGGAAGGGCGCGACGGGTGAGCGCTCGTCGAGATACCGCCAGGGCATCTCGGTGGGCAGCTTGCGCACCATCCGGAACATGGCCCGGGCCGCTTCGTTCTCACCTGCCAGCGAGAACGCCAGCGCGAAGGTGTTGACGCCGACTGCCCAGTCCCGGCGCCGGACGAACGCCGGATGGTGCACCGAGCGCGCGCCCGCCTCGTGCAGGGCGCGCACCACCTCCGGGGCCCGCAGCAGGGTGGAGTCCGGATCGCCGCCGGCCTCCTGCCAGTCCTCCAGGTGGGCCTGCGCGACGAGTTGACCCAGCCCGCTGCCGTCGGGCGCGGCGAGCACGGCCTGCCGCGCGAAGGCGTGCATCCGGTCCCGCGAGCCACCCCACCTCACGCTCAACTGCCGCAACTGCTGCCGGTGCGCGGCCACATGGCCCGGCGCCCGGTGGCACGTCGCCTCGAACCGGCGCTCCGCCTCCTCCTGCCCGACCCGCAGACCACGGCCGCTCACCTGGAGGAAGTACCAGGGCGCCGCCCACGACGGTTCGCGCTCGGCCACCTCGGACAGCTGCGTCTCGGCGACCAGCAGCCGCTCCCGGGACACCTCCCGCTGCTCCTCCGACACGGAAGAGGGTTCGTACCCGCTGTGCGCCTGCCAGGCCGACGCGACGTAGCGGGCGCCGGAGACCAGCAGCGCCAGCGTGTCGTCGGGGTCGGCGGCGACCACCTCGGCGATCCACCGCTCGACATGGGCGACGTCCTGGACCCCCTCGACCAGGAAGGTCAGATCCTCGTGGCCCTCGGCCGCCGCCAGATGGCCGCGGATGTCGGGCCACCGCTCGGCGCCACCCTGGAGCGCGGCCGCCCGCATGGCGACGAGCCGCGCGTCGCCGTACGAGCGGTCGATGCCGGGACTGCTGTTCCGTCGCCGCAGCAGGAACGTCGCCCCCTCGGGTCGGCGCGCCCGCAGCAGCCTCCACCACGCCATGCGCGGCCACCTCCGTCCATGCCGTCGCCGCGCCCGGCCGGCCGCCCCGGCGAAGCTTTCCGACGACTGAATATCACGCCGCCGACCGGCCAACCCCCGCGCCCCGCTTCCCCCGGCCCACGTGTACGCCTTCGCCTCTGTCCGGCCCGGCCCGGCTCTGCCCGGCCCGCGCGTCCAGCCGATCCCCGGCCCGCGTGTGCGCCTTCGCCTCTGTCTGGCCCGGCCGACCCGCGCCGCGCCTCCCTCCGGCCCGCGCGTCCGCCCTCGCCCCCGCCCGGCCCGCGCGTCCGGCCAATCCCCGCGCCGCGTCCACGCGATGTCCGCGCGTACGCCCGCCTCGGCGTCCAGCCGATCCCCGCGCCGCGTCCACGCGACGCCCGCGCGTACGCCCGCCTCGGCCCCCGACTCACCGACAACCAAAACGCGCTGGACAAAAAAAGTTTTCGGTGAGACGGTGGGGACATGTTGGACGTGACGGTGATCGAGGACGCGGCGGCGGCCGCCGCCTCGCTGGACCCCATACGGGCCCGGCTGCTGGCCGAGCTGGGGCAGGGGCCGGCCTCGGCGGCGATGCTGGCCGCGCGGGTGGACCTGCCGCGGCAGAAGGTGAACTACCACCTGAAGGCGCTGGAGCGGCACGGACTGGTGGAGCTGGCGGGGGAGCGCAGGAAGGGCAACGTCACCGAGCGGATGATGCGGGCGACGGCGGCCTCGTACGTGATCTCGCCGAGCGCGCTGGCCGCGGTGCAGCCGGACCCGGCCCGGGCCCGGGACGAGCTGTCGGCGCGGTGGCTGCTGGCGGTGGCCGCGCGGCTGGTGCGGGACGTGGGCGCGCTGATCACCGGCGCGAGCCGGGCCCGGCAGCGGGTGGCCACCTACGCGCTCGACGCGGAGGTGCGCTTCGCCTCGGCGGCCGAACGTGCCGCGTTCGTGGAGGAGTTGACCCGCGGGGTCAGCGCCCTGGTGGCCAAGTACCACGACCCGGACGCGGAGGGCGGCCGCCCGCACCGCGTCGTGGTCGCGCTCCATCCGACCGTCAAGCCCGAGACGCTGGCCGAACTTGCCCGCCCGGCAGGCGAGTCGGTGGCCGAGATCCCGTCAGCCGCCCCGGCCGAAAGCTCCGAGCGCCGCGAGCGCCCCGAGTCCCCTGAGGAGTCGCGATGAGAAAGCTGATCGTCACCGAGTTCCTGACCGCCGACGGCGTGATGGAGGCTCCCGACCAGTGGCACGGGCCGTACTTCGACGACGACATGGCCCGTACCGTCGCCGCGCAGATGGCCCGCTCCGACGCGCTGTTGCTCGGCCGGAGGACGTACGAGGGCTTCGCCGCGGCCTGGCCCGCGATGCCCGACGCACCCGGCGCGGAGCACATGAACGGCGTCGCGAAGTACGTCGTGTCCCGCACCCTCGACACGGTGGAGTGGAACAACTCGACCCTGCTCGGCGGCGGTGACCAGGAGGAACTGGCCGCTGAGATCGCCGGGTTGAAGCGGCGTGACGGCGCCGCGATCAGCGTGATGGGCAGCGCCACGCTCGTGCGGTGGCTGCTGGCCCGCGGCCTGGTGGACGAACTCGACCTGCTGGTCGACCCCGTGGTCATCGGCCGCGGCAAACGGCTGTTCCAGGAGGGACTGCCGGTGATCCCGCTGACGGTGGCGGAGTCACGGATGTTCGGATCGGGTGTGCACCACGTGGTCTACACGGTCGGCACGCCCCTTCAGAAGGGTGAGAGTGGCAAAGATGTCTGAACGGTTCGAGATCGTCAAGGAGTTGGAGATCGCGGCGAGCCCGCAGGAGGTGTGGGACGCGATCACCACCGGCACCGCAGGCTGGCTGTGGCCGATGGAGTACGAACCGAAGGAAGGCGGCGCCGCCCCCTTCGGCGGCACCGTCACCGTGTGGGAGCCGCCGCACCGCCTCACCGCGCGCACCGAGGACGTGGCCGGGATCTCCCAGCAGACCTTCAACCAGCTCGAGCACGTGATCGAGCCGCTGGAGGGCGGCGGCTGCCGGCTGCGGTACGTGCACAGCGGCATCTTCGTCGACGACTGGGCGAACCAGTACGACGGCGCGGACAAGCACAACGACTTCTACCTGCACACCCTGCGCGAGTACGTCACGCACTTCACCGGCCGCCAGGCGGTCTTCGCGACCGCCGACGGCCCGGCCGCGGCCGGTGCGCCCGACGCGCTCGACACCGCGGCCCGCGCGCTGGGCCTGGCGCCCGGGACGGCTGTCGGGGAGACCGTGACGGTGACGTTGCCCGGCGCGTCCGCTCCGGCCGCCGCGGTCCTGGACTACCGCAACCCGTACTTCATCGGGCTGCGCACCCAGGACGCGATGTACCGGATCTTCGGCCGCAACCGCTTCGGTGCGACGGTCGGCCTGTCCATCCACGACTTCGCCCCGGGCGCGGAGCGCGGCGCCGGCTCCGAGGCCGCCTCCGCCGCGCTCACCCGCGATGCCGAGAGCTGGCTCGCCGTGGTCTACGGCTGACGGCGGGTGGCGGCCGGCCGCGGGTCGGCCGCTCCGACGTCGATCGCTCCGACGTCGATCGCCCGGACGTCGATCGCCCGTTGGGGGCCGTGCGGCGGCCGGGTCACAGGATCACCGGGTCACTTGTAGACCTTGCCCGCCTGCGGCGTCCCCGGCGCGAGGAGCTGCTTGACGGTGACGAAGGTGTAACCGCGGGCCTGGAGCGTGGAGATGATCGGGGCGATGGATGCGACGGTGCCGTTGTAGCCCTTGTTCGTCTTGTCGACCAGGTCGTGCAGCAGGATTATCCCGTCCGGCTTGGCCGACTTGAGTATCCGGGAAGCTATCAGCTTGGAGTCGGTGGTCTTGTAGTCCGCTCCGTTGGAGTTCCAGACCACCTCCGACATGCCGAGTTCCTTGGCGATCTTGGTGACCTTGCTGCTGGTCCGGCCCTGCGGGGGGCGCAGCAGGGTCGGCGTCACCCCGGCGACCTTGTGCACCGCGTCCCGGCCCTCGGTGATCTCCTTGCGGACCTCGGACGAGCTGATCTTGGTGAGGATCTGGTGGCTCCAGGTCAGGGTCTCCACCTCGTGGCCCTGCGCGACCATGTCCCTGACCATCTGCGGGTGCTTCATCACGTGGTTCTTGCCGAGCGTGAAGAAGGTCGCGTGCACGTGGTACTTGCTGAGGATGCCCAGTATCTGGGGCGTGCGCACGCTCGGCCCGGCGTCGAAGGTGATCGCGATGCACTTGACCTTGCGGCAGTCCACCGTGCCCTTCGCGTCGGTCGCGAACGCCGCGGGGCCGCTCTTCGCCATGTGCTTGCGGGCGGCGGCCGGGGACGTGCTGTCGTAGCCGTTGCACCCGGTGAGGGTGAAGGCCATGGTGGCGGCGGCCAGCAGCGTGGTCAGCGCGCGGGCTCGGCGCGCCGTGGTCGTGCGCATGTCGGAGTTCCCCCTCATGGTGATGGAGGACCTGCTCGGGCGGGTCCGGCAGGCACTATACACATGGGGTATACATGCGGCGGATATCGGCCCTGCGACCCTCTCGGGCGCCGTGCCGTGCACAGCATTCTCCCAGGATTCTCCCAGCCGTGCTCGGCCGGCCATCCGGCGGCCCCGTCGATGAGCGCAGGTCCCGCGCCTGCCGGGGCCTCGTGGGCCTTCCTCCGCCCGCGTTCCGATGCCTTCCGCCGCGTTCCGACGCCTTCCGTCCCGCGTTCCGCCGACCCGCGACCGCCGACCGCCGTCCGCGCCCTCCTCCCTCCTCCCGCACCCCCCTGCGCGCCGCGGTTTCCGTTATCCGCCGTCCGCGCCCGCCGTCTCCTGAGTGAACCGGCCGCGGCAAGCGTGAAGCGGGAGGAAGCCGATGGGGAGCAGGGGCAGAGGCGGGCGCAGGCGCAGGCGTGGCCGTCGGCGCGGCGCCGCGTGGTCGGCGGCGGTGATCGCCGTCGTCGGCGTCTGCGTCGCGGTGTACGTCGTGGCGGGCGGCGGCGGGCGGCAGTCCTCGGCGGCGGACGGGCGTACGGCCGCCGCGCCGCGCCCGTCCGCCTCCTCGACCTTCTCGACGCCGGCAGGAGCCGTGCCGACGACGGCGCCTCACACCGCGTCGCCGTCGAAGCCGGCATCGTCCGCGCGGCCGACGCCCGCCGAACCGTCGCGCGGCGCCCGGCCGAAGTCCTCGCCGTCGGTCGGCTCGGGCGCCCCTTCCGCTCTCGCCCCCACCGCGGGCACCCGCGTCTTCACCTTCGTCAACCACGTCCGGCAGACCGTGTGGGTCGGCGCGGGCCAGCAGACCGCTCAGCCCGCGCTCGCCACCACCGGCTGGGTGCTGCCGCCCGGCCGTAGCCTCTCCGTCCGCGTGCCCGACCACTGGAACGGCCGATTCTGGGGCCGCACCGGCTGCTCCTTCGACGCGGCCGGCCGCGGCCACTGCGAGACCGGCGACTGCGACGGCCGCCTCCAGTGCCCCGGCTACGGCGAAATCCCCGCCTCGCTGGCGGAGTTCAACCTCAACGCGTGGGACGGTCTGGACTTCTACGACGTGAGCCTGGTCGACGGCTCCAACCTGCCGATGTTCATCAACCTCGTCGGCGGCTCCACGAAGGACCCGATCAGCGCCTCCGGGTGCTCCGCCGCGGGCTGCACCCACCCGGTCGACTGCCCGGCCGCGCTCCGGGTGAAGGCCGCCGGCCGGGTCGTCGGCTGCGAGTCGCCCTGCGGTGTCTTCGGCACCGACCAGTACTGCTGCCGCGGGGCGTGGGCGCCGCGCGACAAGTGCCGGCCCGATCAATGGCCGGTGGACTACGCGGCGCTGTTCAAGAAGGCAGAGCCGTTCGCGTACTCCTACGTGGACGACGACGCGACGAGCACGTTCACCAGCAAGGGGGAAGCGGGGTACCGGATCACGTTCGGGGTGAGCTGACCGGCGCCCGGGGCAGGCGAGTTGGGCCGTTCGGGGTGGAACGCACCATATCGTACCCGCCCAACCGGCTGCCGCGGCAGGTCCGTTCGGCGCGGCACACCGCGAAGGCCGGTGCTTGCTCCGGCCCGTTGGCTGATCCACAGTGGGGAGCCGCGGGTCGGACACCGGTTCGAAGCGCGGCGGCGCCCGATCGGCCGGCGGCCGGGCGGTGGTCGGCTCAGGGGCGCTCGCGGTCGACCGGCCGCGCGCGGTGGGAGCACGGGAGAGGAATCGATGGCGACGTACGTACTCGTCCCCGGTGCGGACGGCACCGCCTGGTACTGGCACCTGGTGGCGCCGCTGCTGCGCGAGCGCGGCCACGCGGTGGTCACCCTCGACCTGCCGTCCCACGACACCGCGAGCCTCGACGACTTCGCCGAGGCGATCACCGCGGCCGTGCACGCCGCCGTGCCCGACGGCTCGGCCGGGCCGGAGGCGCCGCTGGTGGTCGTGGGGCAGTCGCTCGGCGGCTTCTCCGCGCCGCTGGTCTGCGGGCCGCTGCCGGTGGACCGGCTGGTGCTGGTCAACGCGATGGTGCCGGCGCCCGGCGAGAGCGCGGGGGAGTGGTGGGGCAACGTCGGCCAGGCCGAGGCGCGCGAGCAGTACGCCGAGGTGCTCGGCCGGACCGGCACCGACGCCGAGTTCGACCCGCGCACCGACTTCTTCCACGACGTGCCGGATGCGCTGACCGAGGAGGCGTTCGCGGGGGAGCCGGCCGGGCCGCCGCCCGGGGTGTTCGCGCAGCCCTGGCCGCTGGCCGCGTGGCCGGACGTGCCGACCCGTTTCCTGCAAGGGCGCGGAGACCGCTTCTTCCCGCTGGAGTTCCAGCGCCGGCTGGCCCGCGAACGTCTCGGCATCGACGTCGAGGAACTGCCCGGCGGCCATCTGGTCGCGCTCAGCCGCCCGCGTGAACTGGCGGACGCGCTGCTGCGTTCGGCCTGACCGCCCGGCGGGTTGGGGCGGGCGAGGCGGCTGCCGGGTGTGTGCGTGCGTACGTGCGGCCGGCGCCCTCGCCTCCCGCGTACCCGTCGGCGCGAGCGGGTCGAGCGGACCGCGAACCGGAGCGAGTCGGTCGAGCGGACCGCGAACCGGAGCGAGTCGGTCGAGCGGACCGCGAACCGGACCGGTGGCGCGGCCCGCCGACTCGACTCGGCAACGGGGACCGGCCGGTGTCGCGGACCCGCGGCGGCTCCGGTGAATTGACCCGATGATCCGACCCGGCGACGTCACCTGGCCACGCGGGCCGCCGATGTGACCCGGAGTAAGGTCGCGCGAAGTCCGCACATCTGTGCGCCACGAAGGTGACTTGTAGGGCGAAACGGACGTTGGCGGGGGTTGGATGATGTACTCCCACTCCGGGTTTGCGAGGATCGTGCCGATGACTGCCGCTCCTCCTGACGCGCTTGCCCAGCGTCCCAGCCAAGACGACCGTGGCCCCCGTCGGCACCGGCGGCCGCGCCGTACCGCGAAGCGGGTGGCGATCGCCGTGTCGGTCACGGCCGTCGGCCTTGCCCTGCTCGGCGCCGGCTACGTGGCGACCGATCACTACGGCACCGAGTCCGCCGACAACCGGGACACCGCCGTCGGCCACCCCGCCGCCGGCGCGCCCGCGCACGCCAAGTCGAGCGCCTCGCCGTCGTCCGACCCGATGCCGTCCACCATCCCCGGGCTCGGGCCCAAGACCCGCGCGCAGATCCCGGCGAGCAGCCGGCAGGTGCTGGTGGCGTCCGGCCGTGCCAAGGACTCGTCCAGCTCCCTGGTCACCCTGTGGTCCCGGCTGTCCGACGGCCACTGGCACCCCGGCGCGACCTGGGCGGCGCACAACGCCAAGGACGGCTGGACCACCGACCACCACGCCGGCGACCTGCACAGCCCGATCGGCGTGTTCACCCTGCACGACGCGGGCGGCTTCGACGCCGACCCGGGCACCAAGCTCCCCTACGACCACTCGTCGAGCTTCCACGCCGGCGGCGTCGGCTTCGACGGCGAGACGCTGGACGAGGCGTTCGACTACGTCATCGCGATCGACTACAACCGCGTCCCCGGTACCTCCCCGCTCGACGGCACCCAGCCGCTCGGTTCGAGCAAGGGCGGCGGCATCTGGGTGCACGTCGACCACGGCGGCCCCACCCACGGCTGCGTCAGCGTCGCCGCGCCCCACATGGTGACCCTGCTGCGCACCCTGCTGCCCGCCGACCACCCGGTGATCGTGATGGGCGACGGCCAGTCGCTCGCCCGCTGAGGCCCGCGCGCCCGCCGGGACCCGGCGCGAGGGTCCCACGGCCGCGCCCCCGTTGCCCCGGCCCCGCCCGTTGCCCCGGCCCCGTTCCGGCCGTTACTCCTGCGGGAGTACGCAGGCCGGTGCCCGGTGGTTCCGCTGGGAGTAGCGCGGTTGCCTACCGCCGGCCGATGTCACGAACCCCCGCCCGCGGGAGTCTTCATGGTGAGACCCCGCGGGGGCGGCACACGTGCAACGGAGGCCAGAATGCCAGAGACGTCAGGGATGCCGGCGGCACCGCAGGTACGGGAGCCGGAGTGGAAGTCGGAGTCGGAGTCGAAGTCGCAGGCGGAACGCCGCGGCGGGCTCGCCGACTTCGGCCACCGCTGGGCCGAGGCTGAGCGGCTGGGCGACGTGGCCGCCCTCGACGCCCTGCTCACCGACGACTTCACCGCGGTCGGCCCGCGCGGCTTCGTGCTGGGCAAGGCGCAGTGGCTCGACCGCTACGCGTCGGGCGCCCTGGTGCACGACGACTTCACCTGGGATGAGGTGACGCTGCGTCAGTACGGGCGTACCGCCGTCGCGGTGGGCGTCCAGGGCCAGCAGAGCGTCTTCGACGGGCGCGACGCGGACGGCCGGTTCCGTATCACCCAGACCATCGTGGAGGTGGACGGCCGCTGGCAACTCGCGGCCGTCCACCTCAGCCCGACCGGCGCGTGAGCCGTGCGTGGGCCGGGCGGTTCCCAACGCGCTTCGTCCGTGCGCCGGTTGGAGTCCTGACGGTCAGCCGCGCGGCAGCACCGTCGACTGGACGTCGGTGAGGCCGGTCCAGTCGTTGGACGCGATCGACGCGTGGGCCTTGGCCAGTTGGGCGACCCGGGCCTGCGCGTCCGCGGACGTCGGGTTGGTGTCGTCCAGGGTGGGCGGCACGTTCTGCGCGTCGGTCATGATGAGCAGGTAGTGGTGGGTGTCGTACCAGCTCGTGTCGATGCTGCCGTTCAGGTAGGTCGCGGCGTCACCGTCGAAGACCACGAACCAGGGGCGGATCGAGGCGTCGGAGTAGCGCGAACGCGGGTCGCCGGCCTGGGCGTTGTGCACCGCGGGGAAGACGTTGGCCTGCGACAGCTTGCCCTGGCTCTGCAGCCCCTGGAGGTAGTCGGCGTACTCCTGGTCGGTCCACAGCGTGTCCGTCGGGTTGGACTCCTCGACGGTGCCGGGGATCACCTCCAGCAGCACCTTGCCGGCGAGTTGCTGACGGGTCGGCCAGTTGCCCGCGCCGGCCGCCTCGTCGAGTGACGCGTACTGGCCGCCACCCGGCTTGGCCAGCAGGTCCGACGGCTTGTAGACCAGGTTGCCCAGGTGCGCGCTGATCGACTGGTCCAGCTTGGCCGGGCCCATCCCGAACGTGCTCTGGAAACCGGCCTTCATCTCCAGCTTGATGATCAGCGGCCCGTGTCCCGGGTGGGCGCCCAGCCACACCCGCACGTCGTCCAGGCAGCTCTCCAGGTCCTTGTTGGCGCCCCCGGTGTACAGGTCCGCGGGGGAGGACGCGTCCACGCAGTTGTTGCTGTTGCCCAGCGGGTTGGAGTGGCTGACCTTCCACTCCTGGGTGACGAAGTCGTCCCAGACGTCCAGCTCGATCATCGACGTCCCGGTGTCCAGGGACTGCGCGAGGTACGTGAACGCGCCCGGGTCGTAGGTGTTGTGCAGCCCGGAGCCGGTGCTGCCGGAGAACGGCAGCGAGTCCGTGTCGGCGGCGGACGCGGCGCCGCCTCCGGCACCGGCGACGGTGAAGGCGAGGCACAGCGTCAGAACGCCCAGTAGCGCGGCGCGAATGCGTAGGGAAGCTCGGCGGATCAACCGACCGGTCACGTGTCCTCCTGTGGGGGTGTCGCTCCGTCCAGACGGTGCCCGTCGGCCATGAATCGACGGAGACATGACAGGTAACACGATCTGTCGTCCCTCTGTCACCTCCCCTACCGGCCATACGCTTTGGCCCCGCGCAACCCGCACACCCCGGCCGCGTTCGGCTCGCGCCGCGCTCGATGCGTACTGTGCGCCACTTGTGCCGCGCTCAACTCGTGTGCCGCGCTCAGCTCGTACCTCGGTCGTCTCGTGCCGTGTTCGGCTCGGCTGTGCTCAACTCGCGCCGAGCAGGCGCAGGACCGCGGCCGTGACCGCCGCGGCCAGGACCACCACCGCGAACGGGGCGCGGCGCCAGGCGAAGAGCACGCCGACGGCCACTCCGGCGGTGCGCGCCATACCGGAGAAACCGTGGCCCTCGGTCAGCGCGGACGTGGCCACGAGCGCGGCCAGCAGGACGACCACGGCGGTGGCCATGAACTGCTCGACCCGGGCCGAGAGGGTGATCCGGGAGCGCAGCACCGGTCCGGCGAAGCGGAACGCGAAGGTGCCCGCGCCCAGGACCGCCGTGGCGATCAGGAGCCCGGTGTTCATCGGCTCGCCTTCTGCTCGTTCGGCTGACCCTCGTTCGGCTGTTTCTCGGCCGGCTTCTCCTCGGCCGCTTTCTCCTCGGTCGCCGCCGCGGGAGCGGGCTTCGCGTCGTACGGCAGCCCGGCCGCGACGCCGGCGAGCGCGAGCAGTACCGGCAGCCCGGCGGGCAGGAAGGGTGTCGTGACGAGCGCGACCGCCACCCCGGCCAGCGCCGCCCGCCGGTTGCCGGCCCGGTCGAGGGAGGGGAGCAGCAGGGCGAGCAGCACCGCGGGGAACGCCGCGTCGAGCCCGAAGGCGTCGGTGTCGCCGACCGCCCGGCCGCCGAACGCGCCGGCCACCACCCCAAGGTTCCAGGCCGTGAACAGCCCGGCCCCGCACAGCCAGTACGCCGTACGGCGCCGGGCCGGCGTGCGCTGGGCGAGCGTGAACGCCACCGTCTCGTCGACCATCACATGGCTGCCCGCGATCCGGCGCAGCCATCCGGTGCCGGTGAGCACGTCCCCGACCGCGAAGCCGAACGGCACGTGCCGCACGTTGACCAGCAGGCCCGCCGCGAGCGCGGCCACCGGATTGCCGCCGGCCCCCACGATCCCGATGAAGAGGAACTGCGCGGCGCCCGCGAACACCACCACCGACATCAGCATCGGCAGCCACAGCGGCAGGCCGAGCCCGACCGCGATCGCGCCGAAGGACACTCCGACGAGCGCGTCGGCCACGCAGACCAGGGCGATGTCGCGGAGCAGGTCCGCCAGGTCCTTCTCGGGGGTTCGCCAAATCGAACGGATCACCGTATAGAATGAACATAGTAGATTGCCGTTCGTCAAGCCGAACGACATGACTTTTCCATCGAACGAATCTGGAGCCATCCGGTATGCCGACGGAGGACAGACCACGCGGCGGCCCCCCGATCGCCGCCATCGCCGCCTCGCTGCAACAGGAGCGGCGGCGCGCAGGGCTCTCCCTCGCCGAGGCCGCGCGCCGTGCGGGCATCGCCAAGTCCACCCTCTCCCAGCTCGAATCCGCCACCGGCAACCCGAGCGTGGAGACGCTGTGGGCGCTCAGCGTGGCTCTCGACGTGCCCTTCGCCCAGCTGGTCGACCCGCCGCGCCCCCGGGTCGAGGTGATCCGCGCCGGCGAGGGCCCCACCTTCACCGCCGAGCACTCCTCTTACGTCGCCACGCTCCTGGCGTCCTGCCCGCCGCACGCCCGCCGGGACATCTACGTCGTCTCCGCGCAGCCCGGCAGCGACCGCGAGTCCGAGCCGCACATGCCCGGACTGATCGAGCACGTGGTGCTCAGCACCGGCCGCGCCATGGTCGGCATCACCGACGACCCGGTCGAGCTGTACCCCGGCGACTACATCAGCTATCCCGGAGACGTGCCACACGTCTTCCGCGCGCTCGAACCCGGCACGGTCGCCGTGCTGCTGTCCGAGCACAACTGAGCCGAGCACAACTGAGCCGAACACAACTGTCCGAGCGCAACTGTCCGTTACGGCTGGGCGGGACGGCCGAGCGCGCGCAGCCGAACGAGCCCGCACTCGTAGACGAGGAGTCCGCGCCGTGCCCTTGCCGCCCGTACCACCCGTAGGGCCCGTGCCACCCGTGCCGCCAAGGCCGGCCGTTCGCACCGAGCGCTCCGGTCCGGTCACCACCGTGGTGCTGTCCCGGCCGCACGCGCGCAACGCCGTGGATCGGGACACCGCGCAGGCGCTCGCGGACGCGTTCCGTGCGTTCGACGCCGACCCGGACGCCGCCGTCGCGGTGCTGTGGGGCGAGGGCGGCACGTTCTGCGCGGGCGCCGACCTCAAGGCGGTCGGCACCGAGCGCGGCAACCGGCTCGCGCCCGACGGCGACGGCCCGATGGGCCCCACCCGGATGCGGCTGGGCAAGCCGGTGATCGCCGCCGTCGCGGGCCACGCGGTCGCGGGCGGGCTGGAGTTGGCCCTGTGGTGCGACCTGCGGGTGGTCGAACGGGACGCCGTGTTCGGGGTGTTCTGCCGCCGCTGGGGAGTGCCGCTGATCGACGGCGGGACCGTACGGCTGCCCCGGTTGATCGGCGCCGGGCGGGCGATGGACCTGGTCCTCACCGGGCGTCCCGTCGACGCGGCCGAGGCACACGCCATCGGCCTGGCCGACCGGCTGGTCGAGACCGGCACCGCCCGCGCCGCGGCCGAGCAACTGGCCGCGCGGATAGCCGCGTTCCCGCAGACCTGCCTGCGCGAGGACCGGCTGTCCCTGCTGGAGCAGGAGGGCCGGCCCGAACCCGAGGCGCTGGCCGCCGAGTTCGCCCACGGCCAGGTCTCGCTCACCGAGATGGCCGCGGGCGCCGCCCGGTTCACCGCGGGCGAGGGACGGCACGGCGCCTTCGGCCCGTGACCCGGTCGCCGACTCCGCTCCCGCCGGGGCTGATCAGTGCCGGAAGAGCCGAAGTCCGGTCCGCACCAGGGTCATTCCCTGCCGCTCGCACGCCTCGACGACCTTGTCCGAGCGGATCGACCCGCCGGGCTCGGCGATCCACCGCACCCCGTAGCGTGCCGCGTGCTCCACGTTGTCCGCGAAGGGCAGCGCCCCGTCCGAGGCGAACGCCACCCCCGTCAGCCGTTCCCGCCACGCCTGCCGCTCACCGCCGTCCGGCAGCAGCACCGCGCTCGGCGGCGGCCCGGCCAGCACCCCGCGCAGCGCCTCGGCCTCGTACGGCGTCAAGTCGCCCTCGGCGCACCGCACCTGCCAGTTCACCCGGTCCTGCCGGCGTACCTCGGGCCTGAACTCCATGGCGCGTACGGCGGGGTGGCGGCGCATCCACCAGGTGTGCGTCTTGCGGCCCGCCAGGCGGGTGCAGTCCAGCCGGGACTGCTGGCCCGCGCCGATGCCGAGCGTCACCCCGTCCCGCACATAGCAGACCGAGTTGGACTGGGTGTGGCGGACCACGGCCAGGCCGAGCAGCAGGTCGTCGGCGGCTGCTCGCGGCAGCTCGCCGCACACCACGTCGGTCAGCAGGCCGGCGCAGATCGGCACGTCGTCGCGTGCCTGGCTCAGCCGCAGCCCGTACTCCTCGCGGCTGTCGGCGGCCGGCGGCACGTACCCGGGGTCGGCCTCCAACACCAGGAAGCGGCCGCGCCGTTTGCGGCTCAGCGTGGCGAGCACGCCGGGCGCGTAACCGGGTGCCACGATCCCGTCGCAGACCAACCCGCCCAGCAGCTCGGCGAGTTCCTCGTCCACCGGGTGCGACACCGCGGCCAGGTCACCGTAGGACGACCGCGGATCGGCGTCCCGGGCCCGCAGATACGCACCGGCCAGCGGACCGGGCGCGGTCGTCCCGAGGCCGTAGCGTGCGGCGGTGTCCGCGTCCACCGGGCCGGCCAGTGCCGCGCCCGCGGGCGACACGTGCTTGAACGACGCCGCCGCGGGCCGCCCGAGCGCGCCCGCCGCCTCCCGTACGAGCTGCCAACCGGCCAGCGCGTCCAGCAGGTTGATGTACGACGGTTCGCCGTTGAGCACCCGCAGCGGGCCGGGCCCCGGCGCCACGGATACGGCATGTGCCGGCTGCTGCTGGGGGTTGAGTCCGTACCGCAGTTCCATCCGGGTCCTCCTCGGTCGCGTGCGCTGATCCGAGGCGCCCAGGCGGTCGACGCGTCCGAAGGTGTGCGTGCCGCTTCCCGGTGGTGGCCCACCCTCGCCAGTCGCGGCGCCGCCGATCGTACCCAACATGCTCCGTGACCGCGGCGGGTGGGGCGGGGGAGACGCGGGCCGCCGGGCGGCGGGGGTGGCCGGGCGGCGGGGTTGGCCGGGTGTGGCGCGAACCGGTGGACGTGCCCGGCCGGCACTAGGCTCGGAGCCATGATCGTATGGCTCAACGGCACCTTCGGCGCGGGGAAGACGACCACGTCGCGGCTGCTCACCGAGATGCTGCCCGGAGCTCGGATCTTCGACTCGGAGTACGTCGGCTACATGCTCCGGCCGTTCCTGACCGACAAGCCGGTACGGGACTTCCAGGAGCACCCGCCGTGGCGGTCGCTGGTGGTGCAGACCGCCGTCCAACTGCTCGACTACGTCGGGGGCACCCTGGTCGTCCCGCAGTCGGTGCTGGTCGAGGCGTACTGGACCGAGCTGTCCGGCGGACTGGCCGAAGCCGGCGTGCCCGTCCACCACTTCGTGCTGCACGCCGATCCCGAGGAGCTGGTCCGGCGGATCGAGCAGGACACCGAAGGGGCGCCGGCCCGGCAGTGGCGGCTCGACCACGTCTCCGCGTACGAGGCGGCCCTGCCGTGGCTGCGGGAGGCGGGCGAGGTCGTCGACACGGCGGGGACGCCGCCGGCGGACGTGGCGCGGCGGATCGCGGCGCGGGTGGCGGGCGCGGCGCACCCGGCCGAGGTGGCGAGCGCGGCGGGGTGACCCGGCGGGCGCCGCCGGGTCGGGTGCTCGGCGTACCTTCCGGTCCTCACGCCTGGCCGCTCGCCCGGGCCGCGACCCGCATCGCCCAGGCCAGGCAGCCCAGCGACGCCGTACAGGCGAGGGTGCGGGCGACGTTCCAGTGCACCCAGGTGGACTCGAACCGTTCCCGCACGGCCGCCAGGTCATGGACCTTGCCCGGGTCGCCGGCGTTCGCCAGCCGGTCGTTCAGCGGCACGTTCAGGCCCATCGTGATCAGCAGCGACAGTGCGTAGAGCGCGACGCCCGCGATGATCCACGGCAGAGCGGCACTGGCCGCGCCGCGCCGGTGCAGCGCGATCGCGAGGCCGCCGAGCACCAGGGCGCCGCCGAACGCCAGGCTGAACCAGCCGTTCAGGATCGCCACGTTGATGCGCTGCATGGACTCCACGAAGGTGCGGTCCGACGAGCGGCCGAGGCCGGGCATCACCGCGCACGAGAACGCGAAGTACAGGCCGGCCATCAACCCGGTGGTGAGCGTGGCGGCGAGCAGCACCAGGCTGCGGAGATCGGCGGACATGGCAACTCCCTTGGCGGGGACGGGTGATGCGGCGGGGGCGGGCGCCGCGGGCCACTGCGAGGTGGAGGTCGTCGTCATGCCTTCGAGTACAGCCGCCCCGGACCGGTCCCGGCCATGGCCGAGAAACTCACCCGCATACGCGCGCGTCCACCGCCTACGCTGGGACGTATGCAGCCGTACGCACATCTCCCGTACGCACGCGGTCCGTACGCCCACCGTCCGTGCGGGCAGTTCCGTGCGCGCGCCGTTCGTACGCGCGCCGTTCGTACGGGCACCTTCGGTATCCGCGCCCTGACGTGCGTCTGAGGCCGACATGGACGCACTGACCGACCTCCTCGACGGGCCGCGGGCGCGCGGTGCGTTCCTGCTGCGCTCGGTGCTGGCCCCACCGTGGGCGATCCGGATCGCCGACCGCGCCCCGCTGACGCTGCTCTACCCGGTCGACGGGGACGCGTGGGTGGTGCCCGACCGGGAGCCGCCGGTGCGGATCGGGCCCGGGGACATCGCGGTGGTGCGCGGCCCGGAGCCGTACACCGTCGCGGGCGACCCGGCGACGCCGCCGCAGATCGTGATCCGGCCCGGCCAGGTCTCCCAGACCCCGGACGGCGACGAGCTGTGCGAGGAGATGGACCTCGGGGTGCGCACGTGGGGCGACACTGCCGAGGACACACCGGGCGCGGGGGTGCTGATCAGCGGGACCTACCAGATGGACGGCGAGGTCAGTCGGCGGCTGCTGGCCGCGCTGCCGCAGGTGCTGGTGCTGCCGGCGGACGCCTGGCACAGCCCGCTGCCCGAGCTGCTGTTCGCGGAGGTGGTGCGCGACGAGCCGGGGCAGGAGGTGGTCCTCGACCGCCTGCTGGACCTGCTGCTCATCGCGGTGCTGCGCGCGTGGTTCGCCCGGCCGGAGGCGGGCGCGCCGGGGTGGTACGCCGCGCAGGGCGACCCGGTGGTCGGCCCGGCGCTGCGGCTGCTGCACGAACGGCCCGCGCACGGCTGGACCGTCGCCGCATTGGCCGCCGAGACCGGTGTGTCGCGTGCGGCGCTCGGCCGCCGCTTCACCGAACTCGTCGGCGAACCGCCGATGGCCTACCTGACGAGCTGGCGGCTCGCCCTCGCCGCCGACCTGCTGCGCGAACCGGACGCCACCATCGCCGCGGTGGCGCGCAAGGTCGGGTACGGCAGCCCGTTCGCCCTCAGCGCGGCGTTCAAGCGCGTGCGCGGGGTCAGCCCGCAGGAACACCGCAGAACGCGCGGGACGGGGAGCGCGGCAGCGGTGTCGTGACCGGTGTCGTCACTCGTCGTACCCATCAATCCACCCGCACAATCATGAGCTGACTGTTTAGTCTGGCCGTATGAAAGAGTGGGACCTCAAGAAGCTCCAGATCCTTCGTGCCCTGCACGACGCGGGTACCGTCACCGCCGCGGCGGCCGCGCTGCGGATGACGCCGTCGGCGGTGTCGCAGCAACTGGCCACGCTCTCGAAACAGATAGGGACGCCGGTCGTCGAGGCCCGCGGCCGCGGGGTGCGGCTGACCGGTGCGGCGCAGGTCCTGCTGCGCCACACCGAGGTGGTCTTCGCCCAGTTGGAGCGGGCGGGCGCCGAGCTGGAGGGGTACGCCCGCGGTGACGCGGGCCTGGTCAGGGTGGGCACCATCGCCACCGCGATCAGCCGGCTCGTCGTGCCTGCCGCGGAGCTGCTGCGCCGGTCCGCGCCCGCGATCACGGTGTCGGTGCGGGAGATCGAGGCCGCGGCGGTCTTCGAGGAGCTGGCCGCGGGCGAGGTGGACGTCGCGGTCTCCCTCGCGGTCGACGCGCCCACCGCCCGGGACCCGCGGTTCGCGGTGTTCCCGCTGCTCACCGACCCGCTGGACATCGCCCTGCCGATCGGCCACCCGCTGGCCACCGCGCCGGGACTGCGGCTGGCCGCGCTCGCCGAGGAGCCGTGGATCTTCGGCAGCCGCGGGCCGTGGCGCACCATCACGCTCGCGGCCTGCGCCGACGCGGGGTTCGTACCGGAGCAGGCGCATGCCGCTGCGGACTGGCCGGCCATCTTCTCGCTGGTGGCGGCGGGTATGGGGATCGCGCTGGTGCCGCAGATGGCGACCGTGGGCGGCTGGCGGCGCCTGGTCGCGGTCCGGCCGCTGGACGCGGACCGGCCGGTGCGCCGGATCGTGGCGGCGGTCCGCGCGGGCACGGAGGAAGGGGCGCTGGTGCGGCGGGTGATGGGGGCGCTGCGGCACGCCGCTGAGTTGGACCCATTCGTGAAGTTGAACTGAAAGGAATGTTCAAAAACTATCGATGGACCTGAAGTGTCGGAGGGGGGAGGGTGGGGGCATGAAAAGGAGCGAGGGACGAAGAGGGACGGCTGGAGCAGAAGCAGTGACAGTGGCCGCGGCGGCGGACATGGATGCGGCGCGGGCCGCGGAGACGAGGGGGACAGCGGGCATGGAGCAGGAAGCGGCCTTCACCGCACTGACCGATTTCACCGGGGACGCGCTGCCGTACGGAGGGGGGAATCCGTTCGCGGACTACCGCCGGGCGGAGTTGCCCTTCACCGGGCTGGCGGATCTGACCGACCGCCGGCTCGGCGCGGGGGTGATAGCGGCCAATGACGAGTTCTTCGCCGAGCGGGAGAATCTGTTGCTTCCCGGGCCCGCGGTCTTCGACCCCGAGCGGTTCGGGCACAAGGGCAAGGTGATGGACGGCTGGGAGACCCGGCGCCGCCGCGGCCGCTCGGCGCAGACCCCGCATCCGGAGCCGGCAGACCACGACTGGGCGGTGGTGCGGCTCGCGGTGCCCGGCGTGGTCCGCGGCATCGTGGTGGACACCGCGCACTTCCGCGGCAACTACCCGCAGTCCGTCTCGGTGGAGGCCGCCGCGCTCTCCCCGTCCGCCGGGCCCGAGGATGTGGCGGACCCGTCGGTCGAGTGGACCGAGCTGGTACCCCGCACCCCGGTCGGCGGCCACGCGGAGAACGCCTTCGCGATCCGCGTCGAGCGGCGCTTCTCCCATCTGCGGCTGCGCCAGCACCCTGACGGCGGGGTCGCGCGCCTGCGGGTGTACGGACAGGTGGCGCCCGACCCCGCCTGGCTGGCCGCGCTCGGCACCATCGACCTGGTCGCGCTGGAGAACGGCGGCACCGTGCAGGACGCCTCCGACCGCTTCTACTCGCCCCCCGAGCACACCATCCTGCCGGGCCGCTCCCGGAAGATGGACGACGGCTGGGAGACCCGACGCCGTCGGGATCAGGGACACGACTGGATCGAGTACCGGCTGGTCGAACAGGGCACCGTCCGGGCGATCGAGATCGACACCGCCTATCTCAAGGGCAATGCGGCAGGCTGGGCCACCTTGTCCATACGGAACGGCGAGGACGGGGAGTGGGTGCCGCTGCTCGACCGGGTGCGGCTGCACCCGGACACCGCCCACCGCTTCCTCGTCGACGAAGCCGCCCCGGCCACGCATGCCCGGATCGAGATCTTCCCGGACGGCGGCATCTCCCGGCTGCGGCTGTACGGCTCGCTCACCGAGCAGGGCGTGGCGCGGCTGGCCGAGCGGGCCGAGGCGATCGGCTGAGCGACCGCCCGGGCGGGCAACGGGAGAAGGAAGGGCGCGCCTTCCACGGAAGGACCCGCACGAATCCGGGGCGCGTGGAGCCCCTTGGCGAACCCCCGCGGGCGAACGGCGCGAGCGGCCACCCGTCGGCAGGGTGGCCCCTCAGCCGGGCGGGGGCAGCCCGGAGGGGTCAGGGGCGCGGGGCCGGCGCGGTCACTCCGCGCCGAAAAGCGCCAGCAGTTCGGTCCTGCCGAACACGCGGGCGGTGTCGATCGCGGACGGGGTGCCCGCGGCCGGATCGGCGCCGGCTTCCACCAGGGCCGTGATCACCTCCTGCTCGCCCTTGAACACCGCGCCGGCGAGCGGGGTCTGGCCGCGGTCGTTGATTCGGTCCACGTCGGCGCCGCGCTGGATGAGGGCGTGCACCGCTGAGGGGTGGCCGTGGTAGGCGGCGAGCATGACGAGGCTGTCGCCGCGGTCGTTCGTCAGGTTGGCGGGCACCCCGGCGTCGACGTACGCGGCGAGCTTGTCGGTGTCGCCGTGCCGGGCCAGATCGAAGACCTGCGAGGCGAGTTGGAGGACCTCCGGGTCATGCGCGGGCTCGCCGGTGGGTCCGGAAGCGGAAGCGGGGTCGGGGCTGGACTCGGTCATGCCACCACCCTACGCAGGGCAGCGTCCGCTGAAGAAGGAGATCACCACGTGCCGCGCCGGGGCGTCACCGACCTTGACGTCCAGCGGGACGCAGGCGCGGCCGTCGCCGGCGACGAAGAAGGAGCCACGAAAGGAGGTGGGGCTGCCTGGGCAGGAGTGGAAGGCGACCGCGGGCGCGGGCGCGGAGCCGTACTCGCCGCCGAACTCCAGCCCGGCGCGGGCGCGCTGCTCGGCGCCGACCGTGACGGTGACGGTGGAGTCGGGGCGGACCACGGTGTCGATGCGGTAGTGCCAGCCGCCGGAGTTCTGCCGGCCGCGGTCGGTCTGGTCGCCGCCGGCCAGACCGCCCAGGCCCTGCCAGGTCAGCGGGCCGACGGTGACATCGGAGCCGGCGGGCGCCGCCGACGGGCTGCTGCCGGTGCTGAGGTGGCCGGTCGACGAGGAGGACGGTGCCTTGGGGGTGCCGGTCGGTGAGCCGGCCGGGTTGGTGGTGCGGCGCGGCGCGGGCGGGGAGCCGTCGCGCTGGACGAGGCCGTCGACGCACTCCACCGGCCGGGGATGCTCGATGCTGCCGACGGGTGGGGGTGCGGACGCCGCGGTGGGCGAAGCGGTCGCGGTCACATGCGAGTGTGTGCCGAAGGAGCAGCCGGAGAGCAACATGAGCGCTCCGCCCATGGCTCCGCCCACTCGCAACGCTCGTCCTGACATGAGCATCACTCCTCAGTCAGGACGGTACGTGCTCAATCCAGCGGCGACCAGACCACCAATTGCCGGACCAGCTCCGCGTCGCCGCTCACCCGCAGGGTGCCGCGGTCGTAAGGAACCCGCCGGTAGAGCGCCAGCAGCAACTCCTCGGCGGGGCCGGTGAGCGAGGCGCCCGGGGCGGGGCCGCCGCCCGGGGCGACGCGTATCGCGGACGCGCCGGTCGCGTCGAGGATCAGCGTCCAGGCCGGGCCCTCCTCGCAGACCAGGGCGACCCGGGCGGGGGCGTGCGGCCAGCCGTCCATGCTGCCGAAGCCGATGTGCAGGAACTCGTCGAGTGCGTCCACCGCCAGCGCCGGCGGCAGCGGTTCGGGGGCGCCCACCGCGTCCTGCGCGTCGCGGGCGTGCACCGCCGCCTCCTGCACCTGGTGGCGGGCGACGGCGCCCGCCGTCGCCGGACTGCCGGACGTCGACCACCATGTCCAGCACTCCAGGTCCGGGCCGGCCGCCCGCAGCGCGTCCAGCAGCAGCGCGGTCGAGCGGGCCGACCACGCCGTCAGCTCACCGGAAGGCGTCTCACCGGAAGGCGCCGCGTCTCCCACCGCGTCCGCGTCCGGGTCGGGCGGCCGGGAGGCCGGCCCGGCGGCGACGGCGGCCGCCCAGAAGCGCTGCACCTGCCCGAGGTGCGCCACCAGATCGCGCACCGTCCAGTCCGGGCAACCCGGCACCCGGGCCTGCCCGTCGGCGGTCCCGGCCGCCTTGCGCAGCGCGGCGGACCGGTCCTCCACCAGTTCCAGCCAGTCGGGGAAGCGCAGGGCCGGAAACGCCCCGGCGGGCGGGGTGCGGAATGACGTCATGGGCACCGTTCTAGCAGCGGGCGCCGACAGCGGTGGCGCAACGGGTCGGCGGACCGGGCGGACGGGACGTTTTACCTGGTTTCCATCAGTTTTGCCCAACCCTGTACGGTGCGGGCTCTGTTCAGCGGGCCGCGAAGCATGTTCCATGGTGATCACACGGCCGCCGTGCGGAAGGCGGCCGCCCGTGCCGGATGAGGTGGCCTTGGCCAGGACCGCGACGACCGATACGACCGCGACGACCGTGCGGCGCGCCACCGTGCGCATCCCCGCCGCGCCGCTGGGCCCGGAGAACCCGCTGCCCGCGCTCCACGAGCGCCTGGAGCAGCACCGCCTGGACCCGCACGAGCGCAAGGGCCTGCCCCCGGACATGGCCCGGCAGATCGGCTACGCCCCGCTGCGCACGGTGCTGCCGGTCCGCGTACTCGACGGCTACGGGCGGGACCGCGCGCCCGCCGAACTCGACGCCGTCGTCATCGAGAACGACCGGCTGCGCGCCACCGTGCTGCCCGGCCTCGGCGGCCGGCTCTACTCGCTGCTGCACAAGCCCACCGGCCGCGAACTGCTCTACCGCAACCCGGTGTTCCAGCCCGCGGACTTCGCGCTGGCCGGCGCCTGGTTCTCCGGCGGCGTCGAGTGGAACCTCGGCGCCACCGGCCACGCCGCCCACACCTGCGCGCCGCTGCACGCCGCCCGGCTCACCGCGCCCGACGGCGGGGAGATGCTGCGGCTGTGGGAGTGGGAGCGGCTGCGCGACCTGCCGTTCCAGGTCGACCTGTGGCTGCCGGCCGGCTCGGACTTCCTGTACGTCGGGGTCCGGGTCCGCAACCCGCACGACCGGACGGTGCCCGTGTACTGGTGGTCCAACACCGCCGTCCCCGAGACCGCCGACACCCGGGTGCTGGTACCCGCGGACGCCGCCTGGCAGTTCGACTACCACCGCACCCTCACCCATGTCGCGGTGCCGCGCATCCCGGACGGCCCCGGCGGCCCGGACGCGCAGGCCGACGCCGACGTCACCTACCCGACCCGGTTCGAGCACGCCGCCGACCACTTCTTCGACATCCAGGGCGACGACCGCCGCTGGATCGCCGCGCTCGACGGGCAGGGCCGCGGCCTGGTGCAGACCTCCACCGACGGGCTGCGCGGCCGCAAGCTGTTCCGCTGGGGCCGCGGTCGCGGCGGGCGGCGCTGGCAGGAGTGGCTCACCGAGCCCGGCACCGGCGGCTACCTGGAGATCCAGGCCGGCCTGGCCCGTACCCAGCTCGAACACCTGCCGATGGCCGCCGAGTCGGAGCTGTGCTGGCTGGAGGCGTACGGCCCGCTCGACGCCGACCCCGCACTGGTGCACGGCGCCGACTGGGCCGCGGCCCGCGCGGAGGCCGCGGCGAGCCTGGAAGCGGCGCTGCCCCGGGCCGCCCTCGACGCGGCCCGCACCGCCTGGCTCACCCGGGCCGACGCCGACCCCGAGCCCGCGGACCTGCTCGCCGCCGGCTCCGGCTGGGGCGCGCTGGAAGTCGAGCGCGGCCGCTACCCGCTGCCGGGCACCCCCTTCCCGCCCGCGACCCTCGGCGCCGCCCAGAAGCCCTGGCTCGAACTGCTGCTGGCCGGCGTGTTCCCCCGCCCCACCCCCGCCTCCGCGCCCGGGCCCACCCTGGTCTCGCCCGAATGGCGCGAACTGCTGGAAGCCGCCGACACCTACCCCGGCAACGAGTGGTACCGCGACTACCACCTCGGCGTCGCGCAGTGGGCGGCCGGCGACCGGGCCCAGGCGGTGCGCAGTTGGGAGCGCTCGCTCGCCGCCCACTCCTCGCCGTGGGTGCTGCGCGCCCTGGCCGTCGCCGACGCCGCCGCCGAGCGCACCGAACGGGCCGCGGAGCGGTACATCGCCGGGTACGAGGCGCTCGCGGACACCTTGATCGAGGCGCTCGCCGGCACCCCGGCCGATGCCCCCGCCGCCCCGGCGGACCCGTCCGCGGACCCCTCCGCAGACCTGCCCGAGGACCCGTCCGCGGCCCCGTCCGCAGCCTCGCCAGCCGCCCAGGTGGACCCCCAACCCGCCGAATCCCCACGGCAGTCCGCCCGCACCGCGCTGCGCGCCTACGCCCTGGAGGCCGTCCCCGCGCTGCTCGCCGCCGGCCGAGCCGACGCCGCCGCGCGCATCCTCGACCGCCCCGTGCCCGACCCCGGCGGCGGCACCTCACCCCTCGACGGCGGGCGCGCGAGGCTGCTGCGGGCCCGTACCGCGCTCGCCCAGGGCGACCCGGTCAGGGCCCGCGCGCTGCTCGACGAGGGCGTGGTCGTCGACGACCTGGCCGAGGGCGACGAAGCGCTCAGCGACACCTGGTACGCCGTCGCCGAGGCCCTGCTCACCGACGGCGCCGAGACCGCGGGCGACGCGAAGCCGTACGACGGCACGTCGGACGACGCGCGCGCCCGGGCCCGCCGCGAGCACCCGCTGCCCGCCGCGTACGACTTCCGGATGCGCCCGCAGGAGCCGCCGTCGGCCCACACGTGAGACGGTGAAGCGGTGAAGCGGTGAAGTGCGGCTGGGCGCGGGTCAGTTGCCCGCGCCCAGCAGCTCCGCGCGCTCCTCGGCCGTCAGCTCGCCGGGGGCGCGGCGCTCGCGGGCCGCGCGGTTCGCGGCGTGCCGCAGCGCCTCGTTGGCCGGCGTCGGCACCCCGAACCGGCGGCCGAGCAGCACGATTTCGCCGTTGAGGTAGTCCGACTCGATCGATCCGGTGCCGCGCGCCAGGCTCTGCCAGGTCGAACTGTGCTTCGCCTGCGGGGACTCCACCCGGTCCCCGCGCATCCGCGCCTGCTGCTCGGCGCCGATGTACGGGATGCCGGCCGCGTCCAGAGCCGCCACGCCCTCGGCCCTTGCCCGCGCGGCCAGTTCGCGCCGCGCGTCCTCGTCGGGGCCGAGCACCGCGTCCGCGGCGTTCGCCAGGTTCCCCAGCAACTTGGCGTACTTCCAGGCCATCACGTCCTCGGTGACCGGTGCGGCGAAGCCCGCGGCCGTCAGATCGGCGGCGATCGCCCGCACGGTCGGGTCCGACCCCGACGGGTAGCGGCCCAGGTGGAGCATCCCGGTCAGCGGCGCGCCCAGCGCGCTCACCACGCCCGGTTCGAGGAAGGACGCCGGCAGCCATACGCACATCCCGTACACGTCGGCGAACCGGCGCAGCGCCAGGCGCTCGTTCTCCACGCCGTTCTGCGCGCACACCACCGCGGGCCCGGTACCCGCGCGGTCGCCCGTGCCGGTGCCGTAGCCGTACGCGCCCCACGTGTCCAGGACGGCGGGGGTGTCCTGGGTCTTCACGCCGAGCACGAGCACGTCGTCGTCCCGCGCCGTCAGCTCCGCCGGACCCTCGACCGCCGGAATCCTCAACTGTTCTTCCCGGTCCGCAAGTTGGAGCCGCAGCCCGTGCTCGCGCAGCGCGTCCAGATGCGTCCCGCGGGCCACGAGCACGACCTCAAGGCCGCTGTCGAAGAGCCGTCCGCCGATGGCGCCGCCCACCGCGCCCGCGCCGATGATGATGTATCGCATGGTCGAACCCTCGTCGGCCGCCGCCCCGATGACAACTTCCGCCCCGCCGAAGCCCGGCGGACCCGTCACGGACCTGCCCCGGACCGGCCCCCCGGGCCTGCCCCGGCGTCCGGGGGCCCGCGCCGATCCCGCCGCGGCCGAGCCCCCGCTCACAGGCCGTCCGTCGACACGCCCAGGTGCTCCTGCCACGCCCGGCGGCCGGTGGCGGTCACGGCGAGCGCGCGGGACGTGCCGACCCGCGTGACCCATCCGGCGGTGAACGCGTGGTCGCACAGGGCCGCGCCCACCGCGCCCGCCAGGTGGGAACGGCGCTCGGTCCAGTCCAGGCACGCCCGCGCCCGCGGCCGGCGCTCCGCCGTGCCCTACACGATCAGTTTCCAGGCCCCGGACTTCTACCGGAAGCAGGGGTGGCAACTGCTGGGGGAGGTCCCCTGCGACCCGCCGGGCACCAGCCGCGTCTTCCTGACCAAGGACCTCGCCGCGCCGGGCGGGAGCGGGGCCGGACCGGCACCCCGGTCCGCCTGAATCCGTTGCCCCAGATCCGTTGCCCCCAAATCCGTTGGCCCCTAAAGCTGTTGGTCCCTAAAACCGTTGGCCTGTCGCCCCGGGCACGTCGCACAGTGGGGGCGCGGGCCGGGAAGGCGCCGCGGACACACGAACACCAAGGGGGGCACCACCATGTCCACGCTGCGCGTCACCGCCGAGCGGCTCACGATCCTCGACCACCCGAACGCGGACGCGCTGGAGTTGGCGCAGGTCGGGCTCTATCGCGCGGTGGTGGCCAAAGGGGCTTACCGCACCGGGGAGTTCGCGGTCTACATACCCGAGCAGTCCGTGCTGCCCGAGCCGCTGATCTCCGAACTCGGCCTGACCGGACGGCTGGCCGGGTCGCGGAAGGACCGGGTGCGGGCGGTACGGCTGCGCGGCGAGCTCTCCCAGGGCATCGTCTGCCGGCCGAGCGCGCTCGACGGTGTCGACCTGGAGCGGGCCGCCGCCGACGACGCGGACTTCAGCGAACTGCTCCAGATCGTCAAGTGGGTGCCCCCGGTGCCGATCTCGATGAGCGGTGACGTGGATGCCGCGCCCGACCTGCTGCCGTGGATCGACATCGAGAACCTCAAGCGCTACCCGGACATCTTCGCGCCCGGTGACCAGGTCACCGTCACCGAGAAGCTGCACGGCACCGCCTGCTGCCTCACCTACCACGCCGGCTCCGGCACCGTCGACGTCACGTCCAAGGGGCTGGGCGCCAGGCAGCTCGCGCTGAAGGAGTCCGACGGCAACCTCTACTGGCGCGCGGTGCACGGCTACGGCCTGCCCGCCGTGGCCGCCGCGCTCGCCGAGCGGCTGGGCGCGGACCGGGTCGGGATCTTCGGCGAGGTCTACGGCAAGGGCGTGCAGGACCTCGACTACGGCACGAACGCGGGCACCGGACTGCCCGGGTTCGCCGCGTTCGACGTGTGCGCGGACATCGCCGGGCAACTGCGCTGGTTCGACCCCGCCGACCTCCTCGACGGCGAACTGCCGCTCGTACCAAGGCTGTTCCACGGCCCGTTCGACCTGGACCGGGTGCTCGCCCTCGCCGCGGGCGACGAGACGGTCTCCGGCCGCGAGCTGCACATCCGCGAGGGCGTGGTGATCCGCACTGCCGACGGGAAGTACAGCCCCGCCGTCGGCGGCCGGGCCATCGCCAAGGTGGTCGGTGACGCGTACCTGACCCGCAAGGGAGGCACCGAGTACGAGTGAGCCGGGCGGCCGCCCGGGAGCGATTCCGGAAAACGGGCGGCATGCTCCGGCACTCGCTGGGTACGCGCCGGGTTCAGCCACTTGCAGACACCGAGCGCAGACGCGGCGAGAGGAAACCACGACGATGACCGACATCAATCCCAACGGTGCCCTGCCCCCTGCCCAGCGTGCCCTCCACGAGATCTCCCACGGCAGCGAGAACGTGATCGCGCTGAGCACCCTCGCCGTGAGCGAGGTGCTGCTGCCGGTGCCCGGCGCCGAGGAGCGCCCGCAGGAGCCCGACCCGACCGCCGCCGAGCCGCCGCGCGAGATCCAGCTCCCGGTCTACGAGCAGGAGGACGGCCGCCAGCTCGTCCCCGTGTTCACCTCGGAGACGCGGATGGCCGAGGCGCTGCCCGCCACCCGCCGCTACCGGCTGGTCCAGCTCGCGGTGCTCAGCGGAGCCTGGCCGTCGGACGACCTGATCCTGTCCATCGACACCGGCAACGAGGACGCGCTGAGCATCTCCGGCGAGGGGGTGCGGGCACTGGCCGGGCTGGTCGGCGGCAACTGACCACCCCGTCCACCCGGCCACGCGGCACGGTCGCGCGGCACGTTCCCCATGCGGCCCCGGCGGAAAACCGCCGGGGCCGCAACGTGCGGGTGCCGTACCTGCGCGTACGTACGTGTGCCGTACGTCCGTCCGGTTACGTGCGGGTCGCGTCCGCGTCGGTCGCGCCGAGCCGCTGAGCCGCCTGGCTGTCGGGCCGCCGGGCTCAGGCCCGGTACACGACCAGGCCGCCCGGCGCCTTGTCGAGCAGCATCTCGCCGGGAGCGGCCGCCACCTCCCCGTCGCACGCGAGGTGCACCCCCGCGCCCGGTACCCGCACCCGCAGCCTCGGCACGGCCGCCGTGGTGTAGACCGGCGACGAGGTGAGCGCCCCGGTCAGGGCGGCGCCCAGCATCCGGGTCCTGGCGAACGGCCCGCCGTCCACCATCCGCACGTCCAGCAGCCCGTCGGCCAGGTCACGCCGCCGCACCGGCGCCGGCCCCCAGCTGGAATAGCGGCAGTTTCCCGCGAAGAGCAGCCACACCGAGCGCGGCCGCCCGTTCACCACCACGTCGACCGGCTCGCAGGTGCGCAGCACGTGCACCGCCGCCAGAACGCTCGCCGGCCAGCTCCCCACCCGCCGCGACCAGCGCTCCCGCACCCGGACCAGGTCCGGGTAGGCGCCGATGCTGAAGGTGTTCAGAAACGGCGCCGCCCCGCCGGTCCCGTCGCCCACCCCGGTACTGCGGGCCACGTCCACCCGCGACGCCTGGCCCGCCGCCACGGCCGCCGCGGTCAGCTCGACCGACAGCAACCCGAGGTCCGCGGCGAAGTGGTTGCGGGTGCCACCGGGGAAGACCGCGAGCGGCAGACGGTGCCGCAGCGCGACCGCGGCCGCCTCCCGTACGGTGCCGTCGCCGCCGCACACCCCCAGCGCGCCACCCTCCCGCGCCGCCGACCTCGCCGCCCGCTCCAGCAGCTCGCCCAGGTCGTCGTCCTCCGTGCACTCCGCGACCGCTGCCTCCGGCAGGGCCGCGGCGATCCGCTCGGCCGGCGTGCTCAGCAGCGGCGGCGGGCCCGACGCGGTGTTCGCCACCACGTGCAGACCGCGCCCGTCGGGCAGCCGGGGCGCCCGCGCCGGCGGGCCCGATTGCGGGCGGCGCTGGACCGGGAGCAGCGCCCGGACCGCCAGCGCCGCGCCGGCGCCCAGCGCGGCACCCACCACCACGTCGCTCGGGTAGTGCACACCGGTGTAGACCCGGGAGAACGCCACGCTCGCCGCGACCGGCGCCACCGCCGCGCCCCACGCGCCCGACTGCGCGGCCACCCCCGCGGCGAACGCGGCGGCGGAGGCGGCGTGGCCGGACGGGAACGACGTCGTGACCGGCTGCCGCTGCAACTGCCTGATCACCGGGACCGCGTCCAGCAGCGGGCGCGCCCTGCGCACCGCGCCCTTCCCCAGCGTGTTCACCGTCAACGAGGCCAGCGCCAGCGACCCCACGCCCCGCAGTGCGGCCTTGCGGCCGTTCGGGCCGCCCACCGCCGCCATCCCCGCGGCGATCCCGAACCACAACCGCCCGTGGTTCGCGATCCGGCTCAGCCGCGGCAGCACGGGCTCCGCGCCCGGCCAGTTCCGCCCGGCCACCGCCGTGAACAGCGCCCGATCCCATTCCTTCCACGGATACGTCATGGGGCACAGCTACCCCCGCTCCCACCGCACGCACCTGTCGAAACGGTCACGGCGAGCCGTGCGGGCGGGGAGCCGTGCAAGGAGAGCCGTACTGAAGCCTGGGCACCCTCGCGCCAGGACGGTGCGGTTCCCGCGTGGCCGGAAGAACGGTTCCCGCGTGGCCGGCGCGCTCCGGCGGGCAGCCGTACCCCCGCTCGACGGGCGGGGGGTGGGGAAACGGGGGAAAGTGGGGGCTAGTGGGCTGTCTTCGCACCTGGAGGTGCGCAATGCCGTGGGCGTTCGAGGTGAGGCCCGACCCGGGGTTGCCGGTGCCCGGGTACTGGGGTGCGCGGATGGCGGGTGCGAGGGGCGGGACCGAGCCGGCCGGGGGCGGGCGGGAGCTGCTGGAGGCCGCGGACGGGTACTGGTCGAGGAGGGCGCTGCCCGGGGGCGCGGCCCATGTGCTGGCCGCGCCGGGGGCCGAGCAGCTGCTGCTCGCGGTGCTGACGGCGAGCGAGGGGGACCCGGTGCTGGCCCGCCCGGCCGCGGCGTGGCAGCACCCGGTGGTGCGGATACTCGGCCGCAGGGTGCATACGGTGCCGACCCCCGCGGAGGGCGGCGGCGTACCCGATCCGGTCGCGCTGCTGGAGACGGTACGGCGGGCCCGGGCGCAGGGCGCTGACCCGCGGCTGCTGGTGCTGTCGGCCGCGGACGACCCGAGCGGCACCGTCTCCGCGCCCGAGCTGCTGCATGAGACATGCGAGGCCGCGGCGGAGGCGGGCCTGCTGATCGTGTCCGACGAGACGTACTCCGACACGCTGCACCACCGTGAGACGGTCCTGCTCAGCCCGGCCGAGATGCTGCCCGAGCACACGGTGGTGCTCACCGACCTGGGCGCGACCCTGGTGCCCGCCGGGGTGCCGGCCGCGCTGGCCCGCTTCCCCGACACCGTGCACGGCACGTCGTGGCGGCAGCGCGCCGCCGATGTGCTGGCCGCCTTGCGCGCGGTGCTGCCCGCGCCCGTCGCCGCCGCGACCGCGTACGTGCTGGGCGAGCCGCCGGAGGTCGCCGAGCGCAGCGCCGCCGCGAACCGGGTGCACGCGAGGACGGCGGCGGCCGCGTACCGGGCGATCACCGAGGCCGGAGCGTCCTGCCGGCCACCGCAGGCTGGCTTCCAGCTCTACCCGACCGCCGGGCCGTCCGGACCACACGCGGCGCGGCAGGCCGAGGAGCGGCTCGGTGCCGTGCTCGGCCGTCACGTGCCCGGGGGCCATCGCTTCGGCGACGACCCGGAGGAGCCGCGGGTGCGGATCGCCACCGGTGTGCTGCTGGGCACGACCGAGGCCGAGCGGCAGGCCGCGCTGAGCGCCGCCGACCCGGTCGCGGTGCCGCACGTCGCGGCCGGGCTGGCCGCGCTGACCGCCGCGTTCACGGCGCTGACCGGCATGGGGGCGGTCAGCGGTTCGGCCGACACCGGATCGCGGGGGACAGGGGTCTGACTTACGTTCGTGGAGACGTTCCGGCCTGGCGGGGGAGCGAGGGAGCCCAGATGAGCGACCAGCGCGCGCACTCCCTGGCCGCGCCCGGAGCCACGGACCCCGCAGCCGCCGACGGGGCGACGGACCCCGCCGCCACGGAATCCGCCGCCACGGACCCCGCTGCCACGGAATCCGCAGCCACGGCGGATGCGCGGCCCGGTGGTCCGCGCGCCGCCGCCGGCCGCGGGCTCGACGCGCCCCGCACCACCGACGTGCCCGATCCGTCCGCCGGGCCCCGGCGCTGGCCGGCCAGCTTCGTGGACCGGCTCTCCGACCCGCTGCCGATGCCCGGGGTGCGCGACATCGCCCGGCTGGTCCGCGAGTGCGCGGTACGCCCGCCCGCGCACACCCTCAAGGACCTGCCGCTGCTGCCGGTCGCGCCCGAGCCGCTGCCCGCCGCCGGGCCCGGCACGGTGAGCGTGACCTGGGCCGGACACGCGAGCTGGGTGGTCAGGATCGGCGGGCTGACGGTGCTCACCGACCCGGTCTGGTCCCGCCGCATCCCCGGCACGCCCCGCCGGGTCACCCCGGTCGGCGTGCCCTGGCGGACCCTCCCGCCGATCGACGCGGTGGTCATCAGCCACAACCACTACGACCACCTCGACGCGCCCACGGTCAAACGGCTGCCGCGCACCACGCCCTGCTACGTGCCGGCCGGGCTCGGCGAGTGGTTCCGGCGCCGCGGCTTCACCCGGGTGGCCGAACTGGACTGGTGGGAGGGCACGTGGCTGCGCGGGGTGCGGTTCGACTTCGTGCCCGCGCACCACTGGAGCCGCCGCAGCCTCACCGACACCTGCCGGACGCTGTGGGGCGGGTGGGTGCTCACCGACAGCGCCGGGCACCGCGTCTACTTCGCCGGGGACACCGGCTACGGCGCCTACTTCGCCGAGATCGCCCGGGTACACCCCGGCATCGACCTCGCGCTGCTCCCCATCGGCGCGTACACGCCCCGCTGGATGCTGCGGCCGGTGCACACCGACCCCGAGGAGGCGGTGCAGGCGTATCTCGACCTCGGCGCGGCCGCGATGGCGCCGATGCACTGGGCGACGTTCCTGCTCTCCGGCGAGCCGCCGCTGGAACCGCTCATCCGGCTGCGCGCGGCGTGGAGGGCCGCGGGGTTGCCGCGCGACGCGCTGTGGGACCTGCCGATCGGCGCGTCACGGGTGCTGGTGGCGTGAGCGCGCACCGCACCCGGTAAGGACCGCGCACCGGGGCGACCACCCCTTACCGGCCACTACCTCTTACCGGCGCCCGGAACACCCCGCACCCCCCCGAACACCCCGCACCCCCCGAACACCCCGCACCCCCCCGCCGTCACGGCGCCGTACGCGGCTGCTCCGGCCCGTCCCCGTGTGCTCCGCGTTCCCCGCGGGCCTGCCGCACCTTCCGCACCCGCCCGCTGATCGCGGGCCCCACCGCGATCACGAGGGTCAGCGCCACCGCCAGCGCCACCCCCTGCCACGGCTTGTCGAAGAGCGACCCGCCGAGTATCCCGATGAGCTGGTACGCCGCCGCCCACGCCAGGCACGCGGGAACGTCGCCGCGTACGAAGCGCCGCATCGGCATCTCCGCCAGCAGGCACGCCACCATCACCGGGATGCGGCCGGCCGGCACCAGCCGGGACAGCACCAGCACCGCCGCCCCGTGCCGGTCCAGTTGCCGCTCCGCCCGCTCCAACGTGCCCTGCTCCGAACGCTCCTGGAGCCGGTGCAGCCAGCGCGAGCCGTTCCGCGAGCGCACCCCGCGCAGCCCCAGCCAGTACAGCGCCACGTCGCCGATGAACGCCGCCACCGACGCCACCGCGAAGACGAAGGCCAGCGCGACCGGCTCGGTCTGGTGGAACGCGACCACCGCCGCCCCGGACACCAGCGCGCCGGTCGGTATCACCGGCACCAGCGAGCCGAGCACCACCAGGAAGAACAGCGACGGATAGCCGATCGCCGACTGGGTGCCCTGCGACGCCGCCGGGTGCGTGGCGGAGTGCGCCGCCGCCGCGGCCAGGAAGCCGATCACCCGCCGCTCCCCTTTCCGGCCCGGCCCACGTCGGTGACCCGCACGCTGTGCCCGTGCGCCGGACGGTGCACCGCCACGCCCGGGGCCAGTTCGGCGGCGAACCGTTCGAACTCCCGGCCCGGCGTGTGGAACTCGTGCGGCCGGACCGCCTCCATCCCGATCGGCCAGTACGTGCCGTAGTGCACCGGCACCGCCGCCTTGGGCGCCAGTTCGGCCAGCGCCCGCGCCGCCCGCTCGGCGTTGAGGTGCCCAGGCCCCAGGAACGGACCCCAACCCCCCACCGGCAGCAGCGCGATGTCGCACGGCCCGACCGCCTCGGCCATCCCGTCGAAGAGCCCGGTGTCCCCGGCGAAGTACGTCCGCGCCTCGCCCGCCAGTACGTACCCGAGCGGCGCGGCCCGCTGCGGCCCGTACGGCAGCCGCCGCCCGTCGTGCGCGGCCGGCACCGCCCGCACCGCCAGCTCGCCGAACTCCACCACGTCCCCCGCGGCGACCTCGACCAGCCGCAGCCGGTCCCGTACCCGCCGCAGCGCCGGCACCGCGTCCTGCGCGCCGCGCGGCAGCAGCACGGTGGTGCCCGGCGCGAGCCGCGCCAGCGAACCGACGTGCAGATGATCGGCGTGCAGGTGCGAGACCAGCACCACGTCCGCCCGGGCGGCCTGCGGGGTGGGCAGCGCGCCGCGCCGCCTGCGCAGGTGCGCCAACCGCCGTACGAACAGCGGGTCGGTGAGCACCCGTACGCCCGAGTCCTGCACGGTCACCGTGGCGTGCCCCCACCACGTGATCTCCACCACCACGCCGCCACGCCCTTCCCGGCCACTCCTGACGACCGCCCGATCCGGCCGGTCGGACCCGGCGGGCCCGGCTGCTCGCGCCGCCGTTCGGCCGCCGACCTTGAGCGTATGCCCTGTTCCGCCGCCGATCACCCGTCGGACCTGAGCAGACCTGCGGATATGGCAGTCTGGAGAGGTGCCTCAGCCGGGAGAGAGTCGGAGACGGGCCGCGAGGCGCAGCGCCGTGCGGACCGTCGGCCGCGTTCTCGCGGTGTGGGTGGTCGCCTCCGCGACGCTCGCCGTACTGGCCGCGGTGCTGCCCGACTTCCGGCTGGAGTCGCCCGGCGGGGACAGTCCCACCCAGATCGCGGTCACCGCGGGGCTCGGGGCGGGCGCGTTCGGCGTGCTCAGCGCGCTGGTGTGGCCGCTGCTGGTCCGCGCGCTGCTGCTGGTGCCCGCGCTGGTGCTGGGCGCGCTGGTCTTCTTCCTCAACGGCTCGTTGCTGCTGGTCGCCTTGAGCCTGACCCCGCACGGCCGCGGCGAGGTCACACCGGCCACCGCCGTGGTGATCGCCGCCGTCATGTCCGCCGCGTCCTCGACGACCAGCACCGCGCTCGCCGTACGCGACGACGCCGCCTACGGGCGCCGGCTGGCCCGGCTGGCCGGCCGCGGGCGTCGGCACGCCGGCGACCCGCCGCTGCCCACCACCCCGGGCACCGTCTTCCTCCAACTCGACGGCGTCGGCCACGACGTGCTGCGCGACGCGCTCACCTCCACCCCGCCCGCGATGCCCACCGTCGCCTCCTGGCTCGGCGGCACCCACCGGCTCGCCCCCTGGCGTACGGACTGGAGCAGCCAGACCGGCGCCAGCCAGCTCGCGATCCTGCACGGCAGCAACCACGACGTCCCCGCCTTCCGCTGGTACGAGAAGGAGACCGGGCAGGTGATGGTCTGCAACCGCCCTTCCAGCGCCGCGGAGTTGGAGCGGCGGGCGGTGCGGCGCACCGGCTGCGGCGGGCTGCTCGCCGACGACGGGGCCAGCCGCGGCAACCTCTTCACCGGCGGCGCCGAGCAGTCCGCGCTGGTGATGTCGGTGGCGGCGCAGCGGGCGAAGTTCACCCGGTCCCGGTCCGGTTACTTCGCCTACTTCTCCGACCCGGCGAACGCCGTGCGCACCGCCTGGTCGTTCGCCGCCGAAGTCGGCCGGGAGATAGGCGAGTCCACCGCGGCCCGGCTGCGGCGCGACCGGCCGCGGATCAAGCGCGGCGGCCTCTACCCGCTGCTGCGGGCGTTCGCGACGGTCGTCGAGCGCGACGTGGCGGTCGCGGCCGTCATCGGCGACATGCTCGCCGGGCGCACCGCGGTCTACGCCGACCTGGTCGCCTACGACGAGGTCGCCCACCACTCCGGGCCGCGCAGCCGCGACGCCCGCAAGGTGCTGGCCCGGCTCGACCGCTCGGTCCGGCTGATCGCCGACTCCTCCCGCTACGCCCCGCGCCCGTACCGGATCGTGCTGCTCTCCGATCACGGCCAGAGCGCGGGGGAGACCTTCGAGGGTGCGTACGGAACGGGCCTGCGCGCGCTGGTACGCGCCGGGTGCGGCCTCGTGGACAGTGCCGCGGCGGGTGGGCGGCGCGGCGCGCGGCGGGGCGGCGGCGCGGAGGCGCGTACGGCGGCGCGGACCGCGCTGCGGCGCCCGGAGCGCGGCAGGCGGGCGGAGGAGGCGGAGTGCGACGGGCCGCCGTCCGAGCCGGTGGTGCTCGCCTCGGGGAACCTCGGACTGGTCGCCTTCCCCGACATCGCCGGCCGGGCCACGCTGGAGGAGCTGGAGCGGCGCTGCCCCGACCTGCTGCCGACGCTCACCGGGCACCCCGGGATCGGCTTCGTCCTGGTGCGCAGCGCCGCGCGCGGCCCGGTCGTCCTCGGCCGTGACGGCTCGCACGAGCTGGCCACCGGGCGGGTGACCGGGACCGACCCGCTGGCGCCGTTCGGGCCGGGTGCCGCCGCGGCCGTGCTGCGCGCGGACGCCTTCCCGCACACCGCCGACCTGATGGTCAACTCCGCGTGCGACCAGCGGAAGGGCACGGTGCACGCCTTCGAGGAGCAGGCCGGCTCGCACGGCGGCCTCGGCGGCCCGCAGACCCACCCGTTCCTGCTCCACCCGGTCGAACTTCCGCTGCCCGCAGGGCCGTTGGTCGGCGCGGAAGCCCTGCACCACCTCTTCCACGACTGGCTCGCCGCCGCGCCGGACGCCCCGGGGCTGCCTGCCCAGGCCGCCCCGCCCGCGCGTTCCCCGGGGACCGGGGGAGCGCCGCCGGTGCCCGCGCCGATGCCCGGCCAGGCCGCCGCCTGCCGCCCCGCCGACCCGGTCGGCGGCCGGATGATCGAGGCCAACGGCGGCAACGGGTAGGCCGGGACGGGGCGGCGCCCACCGCCAGGAGCGGGCCGCGCGGTTCCCTGGCCGCCCGGCATCCGCCGGCTACGCCGTCGCGGCTCCGTCCAGCACCAGGTCGGCGCCGACGGTGGACGCCGCCGCGGGGGAGGCCAGGTGCAGCACGGCGGCGGCGATCTCCTCGGGGGAGGACGCGCGGCCGAGCGGCAGCTCGTCGCGCAGTCGGGCCGCCTTCTGCTCGGGCGTCTCGCCGGGCCGGCTGGACATCGGGGTGTCCACGGGCCCGGGGCTGACCGCGTTGATCCGTACGCCGTCGCGGATGTGGTCCAGCGCCGCGGTCCTGGTGAGCACGCTCACCGCGGCCTTGCTCGCGGCGTAGGCGCCGAGGCCGGGCGCGCGGCGGTGCGCCCCGATGTTCGAGGCGATGTTGACCACGGCGCCGCCGCCGTGCTCCCGCATGTGGGCGATCTCGTACTTCATCGACAGCCAGATCCCGGTGAGGTTCGTGTCCAGCGCGTGGTGCCACTGCTCCTCGGTGATGTCCGCGACGGCCGCGGGCGGCGGGAAGACCCCGACGTTGTTGACCGCGACGTCGAGCCCGCCGAAGCGCCGCACGGTGCCGGCGACCAGCGCGCTCACCTCCGCCGCGCTGGTGACGTCCGCGGTGAGGGCGGCCGCCTCGCCGCCGTCGGCCTCGATGAGCGCGACGGTCTCCTTCAGGGTGCGCTCGGTGCGGCCCGCGACGGCCACCCGGGCGCCGTGGCGGGCGAAGGCGCGCGCGACGGCCCGGCCGATTCCGGTGCCGCCACCGGTGACCAGCACCGCCCGGCCGTCGAAGATCCTGGACTCCCCGGTCATGACGGGTCCCTCCCACATGGTTTCTTGGCTGGAACGATCGTTCTCGAAAAGGCCCGCAAGGGCTCTCAGTGAGGGCTCGAAGCAAGGGTGTGGACCAAGGGTCCGGAAGTGGTGCGCGGCGGGCCCGGGCCGGTACGATCCGGCGCCCGGCCGCTCAGTCCAGCAGGGTGAGCGCCTGGGCCGCCGCGTCCCGTGCCCGCTCCGCGTCGCCCCCGGCCTTGCCCACCACGCGGATGCCCTGGAGGAGCACCAGCAGCATCCGGGCCAGCCCGCGCGGGTCGCGTCCGGCCGCCAACTCGCCGTCAGCGCGCGCCCGTAGCAGCGCGGAGGTCAGGGCCGTCTCCAGCGCGTCCCAGCTCACCTCCACCCGTCGCGCGGCCGCCGTGTCGTGGGGCGCGAGCTCCACCGCGGTGTTGGTGACGAAGCAGCCGCGCCGCAGGTCGTCGCCGGCGGCCTGCTCGGCGAAGTCGGTGACGAGGGCGCGCACGGCGGGCAGCGCGGGGCCGGGCCGGGAGAGCGCTTCGAGCACCTGGTCGTCGCGGGCGCGCTGGTAGCGGGCGAGCGCGGCCAGGTACAGGTCGTGCTTGCTGCCGAACGTGCCGTAGATGCTCGCCCGCGCGATGCCGAGCGCCTCGACCAGGTCGGCCATGGAGGTGGCCTCGTAGCCGCGCCGCCAGAACAGGTCCAGGGCGCGGTCGAGCACGGCGTCCGGGTCGAATTCCTTGGTCCTCGCCATGACGACGACCCTAGTCTCATCGAGAACGATCGGTCAATAAAGACTCAATCGTCAACCCGTGGTTGACGATCATGGATCGTCAACCTATGGTTGACGCATGACTGGACAGCAGCCCGTACGACTCGACGACCTCATCGACTACGTCAAGCAGCAGCACCCCGGCGCCGATCCACTCCAGGACCTGGAGCACGCCGTGGGCGTCGCCGGGCACCTCGGCGACGTCGCGGACCACCTGATCGGCCACTTCGTGGACCAGGCCCGCCGCGCGGGCGCGTCGTGGACCGACATCGGCCAGCACATGGGCGTCAGCAAGCAGGCCGCGCAGAAGCGGTTCGTGCCCAAGGCCCCGGCGGACCTGGAGTTCCTGGGCGCCGAGGCGCCCTTCTCCCGCTTCACCCCGCGGGCCCGCAAGGCCGTCGCGGACGCCGAGAAGGAGGCCCGCATGGCCAGGCACTCATCGGTCGAACCCGAACACCTCGTGCTCGGGCTGCTCGACCAGGCCGACACCCTCGCCGTCCGCACGTTCGCCGAACTCGGCACCACCCCGGCGGCGATCCGCGGCGCGGTCGCCACTCCGGGTACCGAGGAACAGCCGCTCATGGGCCATGTCCCGGTGGGCGCGGCCACCAAGCGCACGCTGCAACTGGTGCTGCGCGAGGCGCTGCGGCTCGGCCACAACTACATCGGCACCGAGCACATCCTGCTCGGCGTGCTCAGCGACGAACAGGCCCCCTCCGCACGGGCGTTGACCGCGCTCGGGGTCAGCCACGAAGCAGCCGAGCGATGGCTGCTCGCGGAACTCGCCAGGATCGTCGAGGCGAACAAGGCGGCGGAGGCGTCGGCCGGCGGGGCGCCCGACGCCGAGGACGGCGAGTCGTCGCACTGACCGGCGCGCGGGAGACACTCCACCGGGCCGGCGCGGAGGAGACGTTCCACCGGGCCGGCGCGGAGGAGACGTTCCACCGAGTCGGCGCGGAGGAGACGCGCGAGCGGGCCGGGGCAGAAGGGGACGCGGAAGGGGGAGCGGGAGGGGCCGGCTCGAACGGCCCCCGGCTCACTCCTCCTTGCGCAGCGCCAGCAGCCGGTACACCGGGTCGGCGCGCGGCACTTCGGGGTCCGGCAGCAGCGACAGCCGCCGGACCAGCGCCCCGGACTGCTCCGGGTCCAGGGCGAGCGTCGACGCGAAGCCGCCGCGCGCCACCTTCCCCGCGGCCCGCGCGGGGGACATCCCCTGGCCGTGCCCGGTGAAGCGGGCCTCGCCCGAGCGGCGCAACCCGTGCTCGGCGCCCACCGTCTGCACCCGCAGCGCCGTGTCGTGGGCGGGGGTGATCCGGAAGGGCGCCAGGAGCCGGCTGACGTCGCTGTCCATGTCGTGCCCCGCGTCCTTGTCGACGGTGGCCACGAACACCCCGCCCGGCCGCAGCACCCGCGCGCACTCGGCGACCACCGCGGCCGCGTCCGGCAGCAGGTGCAGCAGCCACACCGCGCTCACCGCGTCCAGGCAGCCGTCGGCGAACGGCAGTCTGCGGCAGTCGCCCAACACCAGTCCGCTGCACAGCCGTTCGGCCGCGAGCCGGGTCATCCCCGTCGACGCGTCCACCCCGAACACCCGCAGCCCCGGCCGCAGCAACCGCTCGGTCACCAGCCCGGTGCCGCACCCCACGTCCAGCATGGTGCGGGCCCGCTCCGGGACCAGGGCGAGCACCGCCCGGGCCGCCGAGCCCGCACGTGGGACGCCCCCGCGGGTGGCGTCGTAGCGCGCCGCCTCCACGTCGTAGTCCAGCATGTCGACGAATCTACGGGCGCCGGATGAACGGCGGTCCACCCCGCGTCTTGCGCTCCGGTTACAAACCGGGCGCTGTGCAACGGGCGTGTGTGCTGGGGTGCGTGGGTCGGACGGCCCCCTCGGTGACCCCCTGCCGTCGCGCACACGCCATCGTGCTCACGCCGCCGCGCCGCCTTCGTCCCGCTCCTCCCGCACGCTTCCTTCGTCCCGCCTGCGCCCGGGCGCTGCGGGCCGGTACCCTCACGGCCGGGACCCGCACGGGGGTGCGGCGGGAGGGGAGCGGTGACCATGGCGGGCACGGAAGGTGGCGTGGCGGCCGGACCGCGCGGGTGGGGCCGCCGGGACCTGGTGCTGCGGCCGTTTCCCGCCGTCGCGGCCGACACCCCGGCCGCCCAGCGCCGGGCCCTCGCCGACCTGCGCGCATGGGCGGAGCAGGGCGCCGAGGACGCCATCGACTGGTATCTGCGCGACAAGCGGAGCAAGCGGACCGCGTCGCGGCTGCTCCAGGGCCTGGCGATCGTCTTCGCGGTGGCCGGCACCGCGATCCCGCTCGGCGCCGCCGCCACCGGCTCCCCCGGCCAGGGCTGGGGATACGTCCTGCTCGCGGCCGCGGCCGGCTGCAAGGGCTTCGACCACTTCTTCGGGCTGTCCGCGAGCTGGATGCGGGACATCACCGTCGCGCACGCGCTGCGCTTCGAACTCGGCGAGGTCCGGCTGGAGTGGGCCGCCGACGTGCTGAGGGCCGGGCCCACCGCCCCCGCCTCACCGGACACGCCGGTCGAACCCGCCGAGGTCGAGCGGCAGTTGGCCCTGATCGTACGGCTCACCGCGGCCGTGCGCGGGCAGGTCGAGCACGAGACGTCCACCTGGCAGGCCGAGTTCAGTGCCGCCACCCGTCAACTCCACGAGCAGGGCGGGTTGCCCGGCCAGGACCGCGCGCCGGGTGCCTGAATCACGTGACGGGTGACGCGTGACGCGCGGCGCCGGTACCCGTACCCGTATCCGTGCCGAACTCCCCCTGCCGGCGGGCTGGTTCGTATACCGGCCGGCAGGCCGTCAACCCCGGTACAGCGCTTCGATCTCCGTCGCGTATGCCGTCTCGATCGCCCGCCGCTTCAGTTTCATCGACGGCGTCAGGGTGCCGCGCTCCTCGGAGAACTGCCCGCCCAGGATGCGGAAGGTGCGGATCGACTCGGCCTGTGAGACAAGGGTGTTGGCCGCGACCACGGCCCGCCGGATCTCCGCTTCCAGGTCCGGGTCGCGCACCAGCCGGCCGAGCGGCATCAGCGGCTTGCCGCGCATCTGCAGCCAGTGCTCGACCGCTTCGGGGTCGATGGTCACCAACGCGGCGACGTAGGGGCGGTTGTTGCCGACCGCCACGCACTGGGCGACCAGCGGATGGGCCCGCACCCGGTCCTCCAGCGGGGTCGGCGACACGCTCTTGCCGCCGCTGGTGACCAGGATCTCCTTCTTCCGGCCGGTGATGGTCAGATAGCCGTCCTCGTCGAGGGAGCCGATGTCGCCGGTGGCCAGCCAGCCGTCCCGCAGCACCTCGGCGGTGCCCTTCTCGTCGTTCAGGTAGCCCGCGAAGACCTGCCCGCCGCCGAGCCAGATCTCGCCGTCGTCGGCGATCAGCACGGTGGTGCCGGGCACAGGCAGCCCGACCGTGCCGAACCGGGTCTGCTCGGGCGGGTTCGCGGTGGCCGCGGCGGTGGTCTCGGTCAGTCCGTAGCCCTCGAAGATGGTCACCCCGGCGCCGGCGAAGAAGAGGCCGAGCTGCCGTTCCATCGCCGAGCCGCCGGAGATGCCGTGCCGCACCCGGCCGCCGAGGGCGGCGCGGACCTTGCTGTAGACCAGCTTGTCGTAGAGCTGGTGCTGCATGCGCAGGCCCGCGCTGGGGCCCGGGCCGGTGCCGAACGCCTTGGCCTCCGCGGCCTCCGCGTACCGCACCGCGATGTCGACGGCCTTCTCGAACGGCCCGAGCCGCCCGCTCGCCTCGGCCTTGCGGCGGGCGCCCTGGAAGACCTTCTCGAAGACGTACGGCACCGCGAGCACGAACGTCGGCCGGAAGGCGGCCAGGTCCGGGATGAGGTCGGCGGCGGCCATGCTCGGCTGGTGCCCGAGCTTGACCCGGTGCCTGATGCAGCCGACCTCCACCATGCGCCCGAAGACGTGGGCGAGCGGCAGGAACAGCAGGGTGGACGGCTCCTCGCCCGGCTTGCTGGCGAAGACCGGCTCCCAGCGGGCCACCACGTTGTCGGTCTCGGCCATGAAGTTGGCGTGCGTGATCACGCAGCCCTTGGGACGGCCGACCGTCCCCGAGGTGTAGATGATCGTGGCGACCGCGTCCGGGGTGACCGCGAGCCGGTGCCGCTCCACCACCTCGTCGCCCAAGTGACGTCCGGCCTGGCTCAGTTCGGCCACGCAGTCGGTGTCGAGCTGCCACAGCCTGGTCAGTTGGGGCAGTTCGTCGACGGCGGCGCCGATCGTCATCGCGTGGTCGGCGTGCTCCACGATCGCCGCGACGGCCTCCGAGTCGTGCAGCATCCAGCGCACCTGCTCGGAGGAGGAGGTCGGGTACACCGGGACCGGCTGGGCGCCGATCGACCACAGCGCGAAGTCGAAGAGGGTCCACTCGTAGCGGGTCCTGGACATGATCGCGACGCGGTCGCCGAACCGTATGCCCTCCGCGAGCAGCCCCTTGGCCACCGCGAGCACCTCGTCGCGGAACTCGGCGGCCGTCACGTCCCGCCATCCGCCCTGTCCGTCCGCGCGCCCGAGCACCACCTGGTCCGGGTGGTCCTGGCCGTTGCCGTAGACGGCATCGGCCAGCCCTCCCGCCTGTGGTGTCGTGACCAGTGGGGGGACAGTGAACTGACGCAACTGGTGTTCTCCTAGGGGGCCTCTGCGAGCCCGTAAGCTACCCGATCCCCGCCACCCGCGGGAGAGGTGAGCGAGTACCCACTCCGCCGGCGTTCATGCAGTTCATCCGCCTGTTACCGGACGTAGTAGGGCCGCTGGGCCAGGAATGGCCCGATCGCGGCGATGACACACGGTACGGATCTCCACCAAATCTGCCCGGATCGACCACGGTCGCTCCACCCGCGGGTCGCCGGGGCGCGGCCTGGCCAGCGTTTTCACGTCACTGGCGGGTATCCGCCCGCGCCTGTGCCGTTGCCGGTGCTCGTGCTCGTGCCCGCGCCTCGGGTCAGGGTCAGGGCAGCGGGCGGTGGAGGGTGTCGCCGGCCGCGAGCAGCGCCTGGGACAGCGCGGCGGCCGCCTCCTGGGCGGTGGTCCGCGGGTGGTCGCTGCGGGGCGCGCGGCCGTGCAGCAGGACGAAGTCCACGCCGCCCAGTTCCGGCAGTCCGGCGGTACGCGGCGGCAGCCGCACCAGCCCGGCGGGCACCAGCGACTGGGCGTGGGCCATCACGCCCAGACCGGCCCGGGCGGCCGCGACCAGGCCGCTCAGGGAGGCACTGGTGCAGGCGACCCGCCAGGCGCGGCCGTGCCGTTCCAGCACTTCCAGCGCGCGGGCGCGGGTGATGCCGGGCGGCGGGAACGCGATCAGCGGCACCGGCCGGTGCGGGTCCAGCCGCAGCCGCTCGCTGCCGATCCACACCAGGGTGTCCTGGAAGACCAGTTGCCCCGGGCCGCCGGGACCCGGCCGCTTGGCGAGGCACAGGTCCAGCTGCCCCGCGTCGAGCATCCGGTGCAGGATGCCGGACAGTTCGACGGTCAGCTCCAGGTCCACTTCGGGATGTTCGTGCCGGAAGGCGGCCAGGATCTCCGGCAGCCGGGTCAGCACGAAGTCCTCGGAGACCCCGAACCGCAGCCGCCCGCGCAGCCGGGTGCCGGTGAAGAAGCCGGCCGCCCGCTCGTTGGCCGCCAGGATGGTGCGGGCGAAGCCGAGCATCGCCTCGCCGTCCTCCGTGAGGTCCACGCCGTGCGTGTCCCGGTGGAACAGCCGGCAGCCCGCGGCCTCCTCCAGCCGCCGCACGTGCTGGCTGACGGTGGACTGCCGCAGGTCGAGCCGCTTGGCGGCCTGCGTGAAGCTCAGCGTCTGGGCGACGGCCAGGAACGTACGCAGTTGCACCGGTTCGAACACGGCAGCCAGCATAGCCGCTCATCGCGATTCGTGATGACAGTCAGAGCGGTGAGCGGGGTTCCCGATCACCGGACGAACCGGCAGGCTGGGATCGTGCCCACCCCTTTCGAGAGCGACGACGCCGTGCCCGCCGATGCCGCGCCGGGACGTACCGCTGATCCCGTGCCCGGTGGTCCCGGGCCGACCGGTTCCGCGTCCGCCGGTGCCGCTGCCGCTGTGGCCCCCGGTTCCGCGTCCGCCGGTTCCGGTGGGACCGGGGTCGGCGGACCCACCCGCGGGCGGCCGATGGGCGCCGTCGGCAGGCTCCTCAAGCGGCTGCCCGTCGACCCGTACATCGCCGCGCTGCTCTGCACCGTCCTGCTCGCCGCGCTGCTGCCGGCCACCGGGAGCGGGGCCCACGTGGCGAGCGGTGCCTCCGACGCCGCCGTCGGGCTGCTCTTCTTCCTCTACGGCAGCCGGCTGTCCACCGGGGAGGCGCTGGCCGGACTGCGGCACTGGCGGCTGCACCTGACCGTGCTCGCCGCGACGTTCGTGATGTTCCCACTGCTCGGGCTGGCCGCCCACGGCCTGGTCCCGTACGTCATCTCGCCGAAGCTCTACCCAGGCTTCCTGTTCCTGTGCGTGCTGCCGTCCACCATCCAGTCCTCGATCGCCTTCACCTCGATCGCCCGCGGCAACGTGGCCGCCGCGATCTGCGCCGGCTCCTTCTCCAGCCTCGCCGGGATCGTGCTCACCCCGCTGCTGGCCGCCCTGCTGGTCGGGGGCAGCGCCGGCATCAGCGGGCACGCCGTCACCGGCATCGCGCTCCAGTTGCTCGCGCCCTTCCTCGCCGGGCAGTTGCTGCGCCGCTGGACCGCGCCGCTGCTCGCGCGGTACCGCAAGGTGCTCGGGTACGTCGACCGCGGCTCGATCCTGCTCGTCGTCTACACCGCGTTCAGCGAGGGCATGGCGGAGGGGATCTGGCACCAGGTGGCCGTGCCGCGGCTGCTGGAACTCGTCGTGGCCGAGGCCGCGCTGCTCGCCCTGATGCTGTCGGCCACCGCCTACGGCGCCCGCGCGCTCGGCTTCGGTCGCGCCGACCGGATCACCATCGTGTTCGCCGGCTCCAAGAAGAGCCTGGCCTCGGGGCTGCCGATGGCCTCGGTGCTGTTCGGCGCGGGGGCCGGGCTCGCGGTGCTGCCGCTGATGCTCTTCCACCAGATGCAGCTCATGGTGTGCGCGGTGATCGCAAAACGGTGGGCGCGGCAGGGGGAGCCGCGGCTAGGGTTGCCCGATGATCGAGGAGACACCGAACTCCGCCCAGGGCCCGAACTCCCGGCTGGACCCGGACTCCCGTCCGGCTCCGGGCTCCCCTCGGCCCCCGGACTCCCCGCGGGAAACGGGTAGTTCGCCGTCGGCCGCGGACCGCCCCGACCCGCGCGGTGACCTGCGTCCGCCGGAGGCGCACGCCGATGAGCGGACCACCCTGCTGACGTTCCTCGGGTACCTGCGCGAGGCGCTGATCCGCAAGGCCGAGGGCGTCCCCGACAGCGCGGCACGCACCCCCGCGGTCCCGTCCGGCACCAGCCTGATCGGGCTGCTGCGGCACTTGGCCGCCGTCGAGCTGAACTGGTTCGAGTGGGCGTACGCGGGGCAGGGGCGCCAACCCTTGGACGACGAACCGGCCGTGGACGACGGCGACACCGTCGAGGCGGCCGCGGCGGCGTACCGCGAGGCGGTGCGCCGGGCCGACGCGGTCGTGCTCGGCTGCGCGGACCTGGAGCGGCCCGGTGCGCGCTCGCTGCGGGAGACGGCTCCGCCGTCGATGCGGTGGGTGCTGGTGCACATGATCGAGGAGACCGGGCGGCACGCCGGGCACGCGGACATCCTGCGCGAGTTGTACGACGGTTCGGTGGGCCGCTGACCGGGGGCCTCTCCCTTCACGGCGGCCGGGTGGACGGGCGGGTGGACGGGCCTCGCCGGTGTGCGCGGTCCGTTCAGCCGCCCAGGACGGTTCGGCGGCCCGGCACCGTTCAGCGGCGTGGGACCGTTCAGTGGCGCAGCGCCGCGACCAGCAGGACCAGGGCGGACCAGCCGGTGAAGAGCGCGTAGGCGAAGAGCGGCCGGCCGCGGTCACCGGCGGCGAGCTGGCGGGCGAGGACCCAGCCGAAGTAGAGGACTTCGAGCGCGGCGCCGAGGACGCCGTAGCCGGGGTGCCAGATGCCGATCAGGAGCAGGACGGCGCAGGCGGTGTGGAGCAGGCCGGCGGCCGGCGGCACCCAGCGGTGCCGGCCCTCGCGCAGCCCCAGCCGGGTGAGGCTGTCGAGGCGCTCCACGCCCGGGCCGTAGCGGGCGAGTGCGGCGAGCGCGGAGGGCACCACTTCGAGCAGCAGAAGTGCGGTCAGTACGGCGCTGAGCGCGAACACGGCGGGCTCCCGGTCTCGGTGTGGGCCGCCCCGGTGCGTACGGCGGAGACGGGGTGCGCGGCGGGGCGGTGCGTACGGCGGGGGCGGTGCGCGCGGCCGGGACGGCCGCGGGCACGGTGCTCAGTGTGCCTGCTCGGACTCCAGTGCGAAACGGTTTTCCCCCGCGTAGACGTTCATCGAAGTGCCGCGCAGGAACCCGACGAGGGTGAGCCCCGACTCCGCGGCGAGGTCCACCGCGAGCGAGGACGGCGCCGACACCGCGGCCAGCACGGGGATTCCGGCCATCACCGCCTTCTGCACCAGCTCGAAGGAGGCCCGGCCCGACACCATCAACACCCGCCCGGCCAGCGGCAGAAGCCCCTCCCGCAGTGCCCGGCCGACCAGCTTGTCCACCGCGTTGTGCCGTCCGACGTCCTCGCGGACGTCGAGCAGCCGGCCGTCGCCGTCGAACAGCGCTGCCGCGTGCAGGCCGCCGGTACGGTCGAACACCGCCTGCGCCGCGCGCAACCGGTCCGGCAGCGCGCTGAGCAACTCCGGGGTCAGCAGCGGCAGTTCGGGGTCGACCGGCGGCATGCGCGTCGCGGTGCGCACCGCGTCCAGGCTCGCCTTCCCGCACAGGCCGCAGGACGACGAGGTGTACACGTTTCGCTCCAGGGCGATGTCGGGGAGCGGGACGCCGGGGGAGAGGGTCACGTCCACCACGTTGTACGTGTTCCCGCCGTCGGAGGTGGCGCCCGCGCAGTACACGACATTGGCCACTTCGTCCGCCGCGGCCAGCACCCCTTCGCTGACCAGGAAGCCGACCGCCAGCGCGAAGTCGTCGCCCGGGGTGCGCATGGTGATCGCCAGCGGCCGGCCGTTCAGCCGGATCTCCAGTGGCTCCTCGGCGACCAGCGTGTCCGCGCGGTGCCCGACCACGCCGTCCCTGATCCGCAGTACGCGGCGCCGCTCGGTGACCCGTCCCATGCCGTACCTGCCCTGGTGGTCTCGTCGGTTCTTGTCGGTTCTCGTCGTCAGTTCACGGTCGGGTGGTTCCCTCCACGGTGCCCCCGCCGCCCGGGCACCGTGTCATAGGGTGTGCCAGGCAGGAAAGCGGACCACCACGGACTTCCCCAGGATGGCAGACCGAGATGACAGACCAGCCGACGTCGGCCGCCGAGCACACCCTGGGCGACAACGAGCGCGCCCTCGCGAAGTTGCGCACCTTGCGCGGCAGCATCGACAACCTTGACGCGGCCCTCGTCCACTTGCTCGCCGAGCGCTTCAAGTGCACCCAGGAAGTGGGGGAGTTGAAGGCGGCGCACGACCTGCCGCCGGCCGACCCGGCGCGCGAGGCCGACCAGATCGCCCGGCTGCGGAGGCTCGCCGCCGACGCCCGGCTCGACCCCGCGTTCGCGGAGAAGTTCCTCAACTTCATCATCGACGAGGTGGTCCGCCACCACCGGGCGATCGCCGCGCGGCCGCGGCCGGACGGCGCGGGCGAGGCGTGATCGGGCCCGCCCGGACGGCTTGCGTGCGGCGCGGTCACATTTCCGTCGCGCGGCACGACTCATAGGTAGGACGCGCCTCGATCCGCGGGGCCGTATCCCGAGCACGGGAGCACCCATGAGACTCGCGATCTTCGCCGCCACCGGCGGCATCGGCACGCAACTGCTGGCGCAGGCGCTGGCCGGCGGCCACTCGGTGACCGCGGTCGTCCGCAACCCCGCCAAGCTGGGCGATCACGCGGGCCGGGACGCGGCGGGCCGGGACGTACACGTGGTCACCGCCGACCTGTCGGCGCCCGACCCGGAGGTGCTGGCACGCGCCGTCAAGGGCGCGGACGCGGTGCTGTCCGGGTTCGGCCCGCGCGGGCGGGCGGACGCCGGCCACACCGGGAGCGGCACCCGCGCGATCGTGGAGGCGATGCAGACCAGCGGCGTACGGCGGATCGTCGCGGTCAGCGCGGCGCCCGTGTCCACCACGCCCTCGCCGGGCCGCCCGCACCCGCCCCGGCACGACCCGGGCGACAGCACCTTCATGCGCTACGTCGCCGCGCCGCTCGGGCAGCTCTTCCTCGGCAAGGTCTTCGCCGACGTCGCCGTCATGGAGGACGTGCTGCGCGACAGCGGCCTCGACTGGACCGTGGTGCGCCCGCCCCGCCTCACCGACAAGCCCTTCACGGGCAGCTATCGCACGGCGACCGACCGCAACCTCAAGGGCGGCTTCAGCGTCCCCCGGGCCGACGTCGCCCACCTCATGCTCAGCTGCCTCACCGACCCGGCCACCGTCCACCACGCCCTCGGCGTCGCGACCTGACCGGCCGCCCCGCCCCACCCCTTCCCACCGGCCCGAATCCAGGTGAGGAGCACTCCGATTCCTTGGTATCGTGGACTCGTCACCGCGACCCCACCGGTCCGGCGACGCCCACCGGTCCGGGTGGCGGAATGGCAGACGCGCTAGCTTGAGGTGCTAGTGCCCTTTATCGGGCGTGGGGGTTCAAGTCCCCCCTCGGACACCAGTAGTACCAGTAGAAGTCCCATCATCGTCCGGGTCGAGATCCACTTCGACCCGGACGATTTTTGTGCGGGGCGGTGGGCGCCTTTCAGACCTCGGCGCCCTCTACGGTGGCGGACGACGGCCCCACCGCCGCGGGTCTCTGGTGACCTGCCGGGTCGAACTGCCGGAGCATCTCGTCGACGGAATTGGCCATCTCCTTCTCCTCTTCCTCCCCACGTTCCCCCCCACGCGTGCCGACGGCCCGCCCGAAGCTTCGCGGTCGGGCGGTTGCCCGAGCATGCGTCACGCCTCGTGCGCGAAGGCGTGGGAGACGCGGCGTGCCATGGCTCCCCTTCGCGGGCGCGGGATCGTTCCTGGTGTCAGGAGGACGGTAGGGCAGGGCCGGGTGCCAGGTCTACGGGGTCTCGCCGATGTGCGTGGTGCCGGGGGACGATCTTGGGAAGCCCTGGCTGGTCCGGGGCGCGGGCGGGCAAGTGGGGGTGGGGTCATCCGGGTGGCCCTGGTGGGGGCGGTCTCGGCTGTCGCGCGGGGCGGATGTGGGTTTGGGTGGGTGGCACGGCCGTGGTTCCGCTCAGTGGCGTGCGAGCGTGCCGTGTTCCCCCGGGGGCCGTGTGCCCCGCCAATTGCCGGGCAGCGGTGTGCCCGGCTCCGGACCGGAGGCGATCATGCCTTACTGCACTACCCGCGACGGTGTGGAGATCTTCTACAAGGACTGGGGCAGCGGACGGCCCGTGGTGTTCATCCACGGCTGGCCGCTGAACGGCGACGCGTGGCAGGACCAGCTCAAGGCGGTGGCCGACGCCGGGTTCCGCGGCATCGCCCACGACCGCCGCGGTCACGGCCGCTCCACCCCGGTCTGGGACGGCTACGACTGGGACACCTTCGCCGACGACCTCGACGACCTCATCACGGGCCTGGACCTCCAGGACGTCACCCTGGTCGCGCACTCCATGGGCGGCGGCGAGCTCGCCCGCTACATCGGCCGGCACGGCACCTCCCGGATCAGGTCCGCGGTCCTGCTGTCCGCCATCCCGCCGCTGATGCTCAAGGGCCCCGGCAACCCCGAGGGTGCGCCGCAGGAGGTCTTCGACCAGATCAAGGCCGGCATCCTCAAGGAGCGCTCGCAGTTCTGGAAGGACACCGCGGTCGGCTTCTTCGGCGCCAACCGGCCCGGCAACAAGGTCACCCAGGGCAACCAGGACGCCTTCTGGTCCATGGCCATGCAGGAGACCATCCAGGGCGGCGTCGCCTGCGTCGACGCCTTCGCGAACACCGACTTCACCGATGACCTCAAGAAGTTCGACGTCCCCACCCTGGTCGTGCACGGCGACGACGACCAGGTCGTACCGATCGACGCCACCGGCCGCAAGTCCGCGAAGATCATCCCCGACGCCACCCTCAAGGTCTACGAGGGCGGCTCGCACGGCATCGCCCTGGTCCCCGGCGACAAGGAGAAGTTCAACGCCGACCTGCTGGAGTTCCTCAAGCGGTGACGCCCGGGCGGGTCCGGCCCCGTCGCGGTCCGGCCCCGTCATGGGTCGGCCCCGTCGTGGGTCGGCGCCCGCGGTCCTGGGCACCCCGTGGGGACAGCGCGGAGGACCGGTCCAAGTCGGTCTCGGGGCCGCCCGGTTGCCCGCCGACCTCCTGCGGCGCGGCGCAACGGCTGAAGCGGAGCCGCACGTGTGGTGCCGACTTCGTCAAGATGCCCAGCCCAGGTCCGGACCATGGCGCGGGCGCGGGGACAAACGGAATTCGGTCATACCCCCTTGGCCGGAGAGGGGCGCGGCGTCGTAGGGTGCCGCCATGTTGAACACGCACCGACTGCGCATACTGGCCGAAGTCGACCGGGCCGGGAGCATCGCCGGGGCGGCCCGCGAGCTGAAGCTGTCGCCGTCCGCCGTGTCGCACCAGCTTGCCCAGCTGGAGAAGGAGGCCGGCGTCAGCCTGGTCGAGCGCAGCGCGCAGAGCCTGCGGCTCACCTCGGCCGGGCAACGGCTGTCGCTGCGCGGGCAGGACGTCCTGGCCCTGCTCGACTCGGCCGAGAAGGATCTGCGGGCCCAGTCCCGGGCGGATTCCGGGCACCTGCGGATCGGTTTCTTCGCGTCGGCCGGCTACCACCTGCTGCCGCAGTCGCTGTCCCGGTTCTCCAGCCGCCACCCCGCGGTCGGGCTGGACCTGGTCGAGGGGCAGCCGCACGAGCTGGCCCTCAGCGTCCAGCAGGGCGCGATCGACGCGCTGGTGATCTTCGAGCACGCGCTCGACCCGTGGACGCCGCCGGAGGGCGTCGAGGTGAAGGAGCTCTTCCACGAGCCGCAACTGCTGGTGGTCCCGGACGGCCACCCGGCCGGCCGGCGCAGCCAGGTCCGGCTGGAGGAGCTGTCCGGAGAGCAGTGGATCACGTCGTTCGGTACGGGTATGCCGGTGCTGTCCGTGCTGGAGCGGGCCTGCGCGCTGGCGGGCTTCGTCCCCCGCATCCGCTGCCGCAGCGACCACTACGAGGTGATCGTGGGCCTGGTGCGGGCCGGCATGGGGATCGCGCTGGTGCCGAGCCTCGGCGTCACCGACACCACCGGGGTGCAGACCACCCGGGTGTCCGGACTGCGGCTGCACCGGAAGATCGGCGTCGCCTGGCGCCCGGAGAACCCGAACCCGCTGCTGGGCAGCTTCATCGCCTACCTGGGCAGCGCCGCGTCGAACCTGCTCGCCGCCGGACGCCAGGGCCGGCCCACCTCGCGCTGACCGTACGGCCCCGGCTGACGCGTGCCTGTATCGCCGGGCGCGGGCTGACCGTATGGCCTGGCTGGCGCGGGCCCGTAATCGGCCGGCTGGCGTCGACCGTACGGCCCCGGCTGGCGCGTGCCTGTATCGCCGGGCGCGCGTTGACCGTACGGCCCGGCTGACGCGTGCCCGTGTCGCCGGGCGCGGGCTGACCGTACGGCCGACCGGCGCGGGCCCGTATCGGCCGGTCCGCGGCGACCTGCCCGCCCGGCCCACCCCGCCCGGCCCGCCCCGCCCGCCCCGCCTGCCGGCCCGGCCCGCCCGTGCGGGCCGGACCGGTGACGGGGGGATCGGCCAGCGGGCCGTCCGGGCCGGACCCGGGCGGAGGGTCAGCGCGCGGCCGCGGCGATCCGCGCCCCGACCGTCCGCATGGCCTGCAACGTCTCGAACTCGCTCCCCGGACGGCACGAGCCCAGCACGGCGTAGCAGACCTGCCGGGCGCCGCGCACCACGCCGACGTCGCAGCGGACCCCGACGTCGGTGCCGGTCTTGTTCGCGACCCACAGCGACGCGCTCGGGACGTCGCGGACCGTGCTGTCCTCGGGGTCGTGCGGGATCAGCGCCGGCACCATGCTGCGGTCGCCGCACCCGGCCATCCAGCCGAGCAGCAGGCGCGCCCACGGCTCGTCGGCGGCGATCCGCTGCGCGAGCCCGGCCAGTTCCGCCGCGGTGCCGACCGCGAAGGTCGGCGGGTGGGCCGACGACCGGGGCTCGCGGATGCGGTCGAGGACCCGGGTGCGGACGAGCCCCAGCGCGTCCGCACCCTGGTTGACCCGGTCGAGGCCGACGCGGCGGATCAGGGCGTTGGTCGCGGTGTTGTCGCTCACGGCCGCGGTGAGCAGCGCCAGGTCGGGGACGGTCCAGCGCCGGGCCGACAGCGCGGTCAGCAGTCCGGAGCCGCCGCAGTAGTCCTCGTCGAGCAGGTCGAACGGCTCGCCAGGGTCCAGATCGCCGCCGGTGAGGCCGCGCGCGACCTCGGCCAGGAGCAGCAGCTTGCCGACGCTGGCGAGCGGCCGCACCCGGTGCGGCTGGTGCTCCAGGACGCCGGGGACCATGACGGACAGGGTGCTGGGCAGGGCGTCGGGCGGGATGCCGGGCAAGGTGCCGGGCAACTCCGGTGGGACGGCGCTCAGCACGCCAGCACCTGCCCCGGCCGCGCCGACGTCATCTCGCCGTCCTCCACGACGACCGCGCCCGCCACCACGACCAGCCGGACGCCGCTCGGCGCGAGCAGGGGTTCGGCGAAGGTGGCACGGTCGGCGACCGCCGCCGGATCGAAGACGACCAGGTCGGCGTGGCCACCGTCGCGCAGCACGCCCCGTCCGGCCAGGCCGAACCGGGCCGCGGTGGCGCCGGTCATCTTGTGCACCGCCTCGGGCAGCGTCAGCAGGCCCAACTCGCGTACGTAGTGCCCGAGGACCTTCGCGAACGTCCCGGCCCAGCGCGGATGCGGCAGCCCCGGCTTGGGCACCCCGTCCGAGCCGATCATGGAGAACGGCACGGCGAGCACCCGCCGGACGTCGTCCTCCCGCATCGAGTGGCTGATGATCGTCACGTCGCCCGCTTCGGCCAGCAGCAGTTCGGCCACCACGTCGACGGCGTCGGCACCGCGCTCGGCGGCGATGTCCGCGATCGTCCGCCCCTGGAGTTCCGGATGCCGCGCGGCGCCGGCCACCGAGATCCGGTCCCAGCCGCCGTTGCCGACGGTGTTCTCCCAGCCGGCCACGCCGTCCGCGATGGCCGCGCGCATCCGGGCGCGCTGTCCGGCGTCGCGCAGCCGCTCCAACAGGCGGTCCTGCCCGCCGTCGTGTGCCCAAGGCGGCAGCATGGCCGCGAGCGCGGTGCTTCCCGCGGTGTAGGGGTAGACGTCGCAGGTCACGTCCATGCCGTCGGCGCGGAGCCGGCGCAGGTGGGGCAGCGTTCGCTCGGTGCCGCCCCAGCCGTGCCGGCCGGCCGTCTTGTGGTGCGAGACGTGCAGCGCGGCGCCGCTGTCGCGGGCGATCCGCACCGCCTCGTCGAGCGCGGCCTCGACCTGGGACATCTCGTCGCGCAGATGCGTCACGTACGGCTTGCCGTGGCGGGCCGCCACCGCCGCGAGCGCGGTCACCTCGGCGGTGTCGGCGAAGGAGCCGGGCGTGTAGATCAGGCCCGTCGACAGGCCGGCCGCGCCCGAGCCGAGCGCCTCGTCCAGCACCCGGCACATGGCGGCGAGTTCGTCCGGGGTGGCGGCGCGGGCGGCGTGACCCACCACGGCGCCGCGCAGCGTGCCGTGGCCGACCAGGGCGGCCAGGTGGTTCGCCCGGCCCGCCGCGGCGTGCGCGCGGCCGAACGCCGCGAAGTCCGGGTACGGCGCCGGGAACGCGCTGTCGCCGCAGTTGCCGCAGATCTCGACGGTCACGCCCTGGAGCACGGCGGCGTGCGCGGGCAGGGTCCCGGAGCCGTCCAGCGTGGTCAGGTCGGAGTGCGTGTGCGCGTCGATGAAGCCGGGCGCCACGACATGCCCGGGTACGTCGAGTACCCGGTCGGCGGTGGCCGGGGCGCGGGGCGGCAGCACGCGGACCCGGCCGCCGGTGACGGCGACCTGCCCGGCGATCAGCGGCCGGCCGGTCCCGTCCGCGATGTCCGCGCCGCGGACCAGGAGGTCGAAGTGGGACACGTTCACCGCACCTCGGTGGGCGCGAAGCCGTCCCCGGAGCCGTCCCCGGCTGCGGCACCGTCCCCGGCTGCGGCACCGGCGCCCGTCCGGACGGCGCGAGTGATCCGGCCGGCGGCACCGTGCCCGGTACCGCCGAGGCGCGGGGCGGCCGTACCGGTGTCGGAACGTATCCGGCGGCTGCGTACGGCAGTTGAAGGCAGGGACATGGGCTTCCTCGCTGGTGTGCTGGGGGCGGACACGGACGGACCCAGCGTGCGGTCCGCGGACGGCGCCGGCATCGAAGCGTTGAAGATCTGGCCGCTCACGGACCACTTCGTGTTCGGCGGACGGTACGGCGCGGTCATGACGTCGGCCTACGGGCATCGAAGTCTTCGATGCTCAGAGACGCAAGCGCGCACGGGTCCTTGCCGATCTGCGAGGGCTTGCCAGTCTTCAACCACTTGACCTCCAGGCGAACGTGAGGTGCTGCCCATGCCAGCGGATGCCGCTTCGGCGCCACCCGTCCTTTCGACGGCCGACACCGGGGTGCGTGCCGCAGACGCCACGACCCGGCGCTCCCGGCCGACCAGGTCCGGCACCGGAAGCACCGGAAGCACCGGAAGCACCGGAAACACCGGCGGCACGGGCAGCACGGGCGGTGCCGGTGACCCCGGAATCCCCGGCAACCCCGGGCACGGAAGGCGGCGCGGCGGGCGCTCCCGCAGCGCGTGACGCCCGTCCGCCCGCCCCGCCCGACCAGGCGGTCAAGGCCGAGGCCCGCATCCCTCGGCAGTTCGGGTCCGATGTCGTGTCGGCCGCACCCGCGTCGACCTCGACCCCCGGCATTACGTGTTCGGCGCCGCCGGCGACCGCGTACGCACCGACGAAACCCGGCTTCAGCGCGGGCGTGCCGGTCAGTCACCCTCTGACCGGTCCCGAGCACTCGCCTGAGGCGGCACCGTCCCCTGCCCTCCCCAGCAACGGAGACCCGAGATGGTTTTGCGCACACCCCGCAGACTGCGTGCGGCCCTGGCCGTGACCGCAGTCAGCGGCATCCTCCTGGCCGGCCCGGCCGGCCTGACGACCTCCGCGGGTGCCGCGTCCCCGAGCACCAAGTCCGGGACGACGCTGAGCGTCGCCATGGACAGCTCGGGGGTGGACACCCTCAATCCGTTCCTGGCCTACTTCAACGGCTCGCTCGACCTCTTCGGCGCCATCTACCCGTCGCTCACCACCATCGACCAGAGCGGCAAGCCGAGCCCCTACCTCGCCACGTCCTGGAACGTCTCGCCGGACCACCTGACCTGGACCTTCAAGATCCGCGACGGCCTGAAGTGGAGCGACGGTCAGCCGCTCACCGCCGAGGACGCGGCCTGGACGTTCCACCTGATCATGACCGACGAGATCGCCGGCACCGCCAACGGCACGCTGGTGTCCGGCTTCCAGTCGGTGACCGCGCCCGACCCCACCACGCTGGTGATCAAGACCAAGCAGCCCCAGTCCAACCTGAACTACGTCAGCATCCCGGTCGAGGGCATCCCGATCGTGCCGGAGCACATCTGGAAGTCGCACGTCGCCGATCTCAAGGACTACAAGAACGACTCCTACCCGGTGGTCGGCTACGGCCCCTGGACGCTCACCGGTTACAAGACCGGCCAGTACGCCACGCTCGACGCGAACAAGTCCTTCGTGCTGGGCGCGCCGAAGTACGACCACCTGATAGAGCAGCTCTACAAGACCAGTGACAGTGCCGTCGCGGCGCTGCGGTCGGGCCAGCTCGACTACATCCCCGGCGGCGTCATCAACTCCACCGAGTTCAAGTCGCTGACGCACGTCAGCGGCGTCGACACCGCGCAGACGGTCGGCAACGGCTGGACCGGGCTGGAGATCAACCCCGGCGCCAAGTCCCGCAGCGGCAAGCCGATCGGCACCGGGAACCCGGCGCTGAGCGACCCGCAGCTGCGCCGCGCGATCGCCCTGAGCATCGACAAGCAGACGCTGGTCAAGAAGGTCGTCGACGGCTACGGCACCGTCGGGGAGGGCTACCTGCCGCCGGCCTGGTCCCAGTGGGTGTGGAAGCCGTCGGCCGGCGAGCGGCAGGGCTACGACCCGGCCCGGGCCAACCAGCTGCTGGACAAGGCCGGCTACAAGCGCGGCTCCGACGGCATCCGGATCGATCCGAAGACCGGCAAGCCGCTGGACCTGCGGCTGGGCATCCACTCCGACGACGCCACCGACGCGTCGATCGCCCCCTACCTGGCCGGCTGGCTCAAGGCGATCGGTATCAAGGTGAAGCTGGAGCCGATGAGCATGTCCGCGCTCAACAGCGACCTGGGCAAGGGCGACTGGGACATGCTGATGGACGCGTGGACCACCGGCCCCGACCCGACCTACCTCCTCGGCATCCAGAGCTGCGCCACGCTTCCCAACGACCAGGGCAACGGCGGCAACACCGACTCGTTCTTCTGCGATCCCGCCTACGACAAGCTGCAGGCACGCCAGCAGAGCCTGTTCGATCCGGCGCAGCGGGTGAAGGTCGTCGGGCAGATGCAGCAGATCCTCTACGACGCCGACGTGGACGTGATGCTCTACAACCAGACGCAGAAGACGGCCTCCTCCTCGAAGGTCACCGGTGAGAGGGTCGGCAAGCCGGACGCCCAGGGCTTCTACCCCGCGCAGAACTCCTTCTGGACGTACCTGAAGGCGACACCGGTGGAGCACGGCGGCTCCTCGTCGTCGGGCGGTCTGGGCATCGGGCTCGGCATCGCCGCCGCCGTGATCGTGGTCGGCGCGGGTGCCGTCGTCCTCCGGCGCCGGGCGGGGGCCGACGACCGTGAGTAGCCCCGACGCCGTGGCCGAACCGGCCCTCGAAGCCGCGCTGTCCGCCCCGAAGCCGCGGCGCTCGCTGCGGACGGCGTGGGGCGGCTACCTCGTCGGCAAGCTCGCGGCCGCGGTGGTCAGTTTCGCGGTCACCCTGGTCATCGGCTTCGTGCTGTTCAACGTGATGCCGTCCGACCCGGTGCGCACCATGACCCGCGGCCGCCCGGTCAGCCAGGCCCAACTCGCCCAGCTGCGGGTCCAGCTGGGCCTGGACAAGCCGATGTGGCAGCGGTTCCTGGACTTCGTCAACGACACGCTGCACGGGCGGCTCGGCTACTCCTGGGAGTACCGGCAGTCGGTGGCGTCGCTGGCGATGAACCGCCTGGGCCCGACCCTGCTGCTGATGGGCACGTCGTTCGTCATCTCGGTGCTGCTCGGGCTGTGGCTCGGCCAGCGCAGCGGCTGGCGGTCCGGCAGCCGGTTCGACCGGATCACCTCCTCCACCGCGCTCACCCTGTGGTCGGTGCCGACCTTCTGGCTGGGCATGATCCTGCTGATGGTGTGCAGCGTCGGGATCGGCCCGATCCACGGCTTCCTGCCGGTCGGCGGCATGAGCGACCCGACCCTGCCGCAGACCGGGATGACGCACTACGTGGACGTCGCCAAGCACCTGGTGCTGCCGGCGCTGACCATGATCCTGGTCGTCTACGCCCAGTACGTGACGATCATGCGGTCCTCGATCATCGAGGAGAAGGGCAGCCCCTACCTGCTGACCGCCCGCGCCAAGGGCCTCACCGACGACGCCGTACGCCGCCGGCACGCGCTGCCCAACGCCCTGCTGCCCTCGGTGACCATGATCTTCATGCACCTCGGCACGCTGATCAGCGGCGCGGTCACGGTCGAGGCGGTCTTCTCCTGGCCCGGCCTCGGCGACCTCACCTACGAGGCGCTCAAGATTCCCGACCTGCCGCTGCTCCAGGGCACCTTCATCGTCTTCAGTGCGAGTGTGATCATCATGAATCTGCTGGCGGACCTCGCCTACCGGTTCCTCGACCCGCGGGTGCGCGCCCAGTGACGGCCGCGCAGATCGTCACCGCGCAGGACGTGGCCTCGGCCGTCCCGGTCAGGTTCGCCGGAGCACGCCGCTTCGGCAAAGCCTTCATCCGCCGCCCCGCCGGAGTGGCCGGGCTCGCGGTCCTGCTGCTGTTCTGCCTGCTGGCGCTGTTCGCACCGCTGTTCATCGGCCCCGACCAGATGGACGTCACCAAGGTCGACGGGCCGCTGCTCGCCGCGCCCAGCGCGCACTACCCGCTCGGCACCGACCTGGCCGGCCGCAACGTGCTGCTGCTGCTGATCTGGGGCTCGCGGGAGTCGCTGCGGATCGGCATCATCGCCACCGCGCTGACCGTCGTCATCGGCGCCGGGGTGGGCATCGTCGCCGGCCACTACGGTGGCGTGGTCGGCCGGGCGCTGATGCACGTCACCGACTGGTTCATCGCGCTGCCCAGCCTGCCGCTGGCGATCTCGCTGGCGGCCGTGCTGGGCCAGGGCGAGACGTCGATCACCATCGCCATCGCGGCCACCTCCTGGACCGCCACCGCGCGGCTGGTGCGGGCGCAGACCCTCGCCGTCGAGGCCCGGCCGTTCGTCGAACGGGCCCGCGCGCTGGGGGCCGGCGACCGCCAGATCATGGTGCGCCAGGTGCTGCCGAACGTGATGCCGCTGATCCTGGTCTCCAGCACCCTGACGGTCGCCGGATCACTGCTCTCCGAGGCCACGCTCACCTTCCTCGGCCTCGGCAACCCGGCCAGCGTCACCTGGGGCGAGATGCTCAACGACGCCTTCTTCAACGGCGCGTTCACCGCCGACGCGTGGTGGTACCTGCTGCCCCCGGGCCTGGCGATCCTCGTGGTGGTGCTGGGCTTCACGCTCACCGGCCGCGCCGTGGAACACGTGCTCGACCCGCGGATGGAGAACAAGTGACCGCCCAGACCGCGGCGGCGGCCGGTGCCGCCGCCACCGCCGACCCGCCCCTGCTGGAGGTCCGCGACCTCCAGGTCGCCTACCGCCAGGGGAACCGTTTCGTCCCCGCCGTGCGGGGCGTCGACTTCACCCTCGCCGCCGGTGACACGCTCGGTGTCGCCGGGGAGTCCGGCTGCGGCAAGTCCACGATGGCGCTGAGCCTGCTGCGCCTCCAGGACCGTTCCGCGAAGGTCAGCGGGGAGGTGCTGTTCCGCGGCGAGAACCTGCTGACCACCAGCTGGGCCCGGCTGCGGGCGGTGCGCTGGGCCGGTGCGTCGGTGGTGTTCCAGGGCGCGATGAGCGCGCTGAACCCGGTGCGCACCGTGCTGGACCAGATCGTCGAACCGATGGTGCTGCACGACAGGACCCGGGTGAAGGACGCCGAGCGCCGCGCCGCCGAACTGCTCGACAGCGTCGGCATCCCGTCCCGGCGCGTCCGCAGCTATCCGCACGAGTTCTCCGGCGGCCAGCGGCAGCGCGTGATGGTCGCCATGGCCCTGGCGTGCCGCCCGGACCTGATCATCGCCGACGAGCCGACCACCGCGCTGGACGTCATGGTCCAGGCGCAGATCCTGGAGTTGCTGGCCGAGCGGGTCCGCGAGTCGCGGATCTCCGTCATCATGATCACGCACGACCTGTCGCTGCTGGCGCACACCTGCGACCGGCTGGCGGTCATGTACGCGGGCCGGATCGTCGAGCTCGGCCCGTCCAAGCAGGTGCTCCAGCAGCCGGAACACCCCTACACCCGGGCGCTGTCACGGGCTTTCCCGACCATCGGGGACCCGGCCTCACGGCGCGCGCCGGTCGGCCTCGCGGGCGACCCGCCCCGGCCCTCGGAGGCCGGCACGGGCTGTGCCTTCGCCGCGCGCTGCCCCGAGGCGCTGCCGTCCTGCCGCACCGAGGAGATGCTGCTGTGGCCGGCCGGGCCCGGCCGTTCCGCCGCGTGCGTACGCGTCCGGCCCGACCACGGAGGTGCGCGGTGACCCGTGACCCCAGCCCCAGCACCAGCCCCAGCACCAGCCCGGGACCCGGCCACGGCCCGGGACCCGGCTCCAGCCCCGGCCGGTCCACGCCCGCGCTGGAGGTCCGCGACCTCTCGGTGGTCTACCCGGCCGCCCGCGGCCGCGCCCCGGCCCGCGCGGTGGACGGCGTCAACCTGCGGATCGGCAAGGGCGAGATCGTCGCGCTCATCGGCGAGTCCGGGTGCGGCAAGTCCACCCTGGCCCGCTCGCTGGTCGGCCTGGTGAAGCCGACCGCCGGCGAGGTGCGCTACGACGGCACGCCGCTGGACTACACCGCCAAGGGCCTCAAGGCGTACCGCCGCCACACCCAACTGGTCCTCCAGGACCCGGGCGGCGCCCTCAACCCGAAGCAGAACGTCTACGACGCCGTGGCCATGGGCCCGCGGCTGCACGGGCTCACCGACGGGCTGCCGCTCACCGTGCACGACGCGATGGTCCGGGCCGGATTGCGCCCGCCGGAGGACTTCTTCGGCCGCTACCCGCACGAACTGTCCGGCGGGCAGCAGCAGCGCGTCGTCATCGCCGGCGTGCTGGCGCTGAACCCGTCGGTCATCGTCGCGGACGAGCCGGTGGCGTCGCTGGACGCCTCGGTGCGCGGGGAGATCCTGGCGCTCATGCTGCGGCTGCGCGACGACCTCGGCCTGTCGGCCCTGGTGGTCAGCCATGACCTCGGCCTGGCCTGGAACATCGCCGACCGGGTGGCCGTGATGTACCTGGGCCGGGTGGTCGAGCAGGGCACCGTCGAGGAGGTCCTGCTGCGGCCGCAACACCCCTACACCAAGGCGCTGCTGTCGGTGGTGCCGACCGGTGCCGAGGACTGGCGCCCCACCCTGCTGACCGGTGAGCCGCCGGACCCGACCGCGATCCCGTCCGGCTGCCGCTTCCACCCGCGGTGCACCCGCTGGGCCGGCGCCTCGCCGGCCGACCGCGCCACGGCCGCCTGCGACCGCCGTGAACTGCCGGTGCTGGCGCCGGACACCTCCTGCGCCGCCTGCCATCTGCTCGGTTCGACATCCCTGGAGAAGATATGACTCTGCTTCGCCCGCCCGGGTTGAAGCCCGGTGACACCGTCGCCGTGATCTGCGCCAGCTCGCCCGTGGACAACCAGGACCACCTGGAGTCGGGGCTGGCGGCCATGCGGTCCGTGGGCCTGGTGCCGGAGGTCTTCGGGTCGGCCCGCGACGCCGGGAGCATGTACGACTACCTGGCGGGTGACGACGCGCTGCGGGCCGGCGACCTGACCCGCGCACTGACCGACCCCGAGTACGCCGCCGTGTTCCTCGCCTGCGGCGGCTACGGCTCGCAGCGCACGCTGGAGCTGGTGGACTGGAGCCGGATCGACCCGAACCGCCCGAAGGTCGTGGTCGGTTACTCGGACGTGACCGCGCTGCTGGAGGCGCTGGCCGTCAAACTGGGCTGGGTGTCGCTGTTCGGGCCGATGGTGGCCTGCGGCGGCTTCTGGGAGGGCCCGCAGGAGTACGACTTCACCGAGCTGATGAAGCTGCTCTACACGCCGGCCGAGGTGAAGGAGCTGTCCTTCCCGGGGGCGCGGACGCTGGTGCCCGGCGTCGCCGAGGGGCTGACCCTGGGCGGGACGGCCACCTTGATCGCGGCCAGCCTCGGCACGGACACGTCGTATCCGGCCAGGGACGCGATCCTGTTCCTGGAGGACGTCGACGAACTGCCCTTCCGGATGGACCGGATCATCACCCAGATCCGCCGCGCCACCAGCTACCTCGACGGCGTGGCCGGGATCGTCCTCGGCACGTTCACCGAGTGCGGGGACCCCGAGCACATCGACCGGATGCTGGCCGAGCGCTTCGGCGACCTGGGCGTTCCGGTGCTGGCCGGGGTGAACATCGGCCACAACACGCAGATGCAGACCTACCCGGTCGGGGTGCGGGCCCGGTTGGACGCCGACGGCAGGACGCTGACCTTCCTCGACCAGCCGCTGACCGACCCGCGGGAGTGACGGCACGCCGAAGCGGCCGGTACGACGGGGCAGTCGATCCCGTCGGGCCGGCCGCTTCGCGCGGATGGCGGGCGCGCTGCACACGAACAGTGCGCCTCACACGAACAGTGCGCTGCACACGAACAGCGCGCGTCGCAGCGACAGTTCGCGTCTCGCGCGCAGCGCGCTTCACACGAACAGGCTGAGCAGGTCCTCCTGCGTCTCGCGGCGGACCAGGGTCCGGGCCGCACCGTCGCGCACGGCGACCACCGGCGGCCGGGGGACCTGGTTGTAGTTGCCGGCCGCCGACCGCTGGTAGGCGCCGGAGCAGGGGATCGCGACCAGGTCGCCCGGCCGGATGTCGCCCGGCAGCTCGACCGAGTGCACCAGCACGTCCCCGCTCTCGCAGTGCTTGCCGACGATCGTGAACGTCCGCGGCGGGGCCTGACCGGCCCGGGAGGCGAGGACCGCCGTGTACGCGGCACCGTAGGTGGCCGGGCGGGGGTTGTCGCTCATGCCGCCGTCGACGCTGACGTAGTGTCCCTTCACCGTGCCGACCTCGTAGACCGCGACCGTCGTCGGCGCGGCGATCGACCGGCCGGGCTCGACGGCCAGCCGCACGTCGTCGGGCACCGCCACCCGGAGCGCGTCGGCGAGTTCGGCCGGTGTCGGGGCCGGCTCGCCGCCCGGGAGGTAGGGGACGCCGAGGCCGCCGCCGAGGTCCAGCCGGGCGATGCGGACCCCGTGCTCGGCCTCGACCTCCTTGAGGAAGCGCGCCATGCGCTCGGCCGCGGTGGTGAAGGAGCCGAGGTCGAAGATCTGCGAGCCGATGTGCGAGTGCAGGCCGACGAGTTCCAGGCCCGGCGTGGCCAGCACCCGGCGTACCGCCTCGGCCGCCTCGCCCGAGGCCATGGACAGCCCGAACTTGGTGTTCTCGCCGCCCGTCGCCAACGCCGCGTGGGTGTCCGCGTCCACTCCCGGCTTCACCCGGATCATGACCGGCTGCCGGGCGCCGCCGGCCCGCACCAGGTCCGCCAGGCGGTCCAGTTCGTGGAAGGAGTCCACGACGATGCACCCGATGCCCCACTCCACGGCGGCCCGGAGCTCGGCGACCGACTTGTTGTTGCCGTGGAAGACCACGCGCTCGGCAGGCATGCCCCCCAGCCGGGCCACTGCCAGCTCGCCGCCGGTGCACACGTCCAGCGACAGGCCCAGTTCCCGCAACCAGCCGACGAGGGCCGGGGCCAGGAACGCCTTGCCGCCGTAGTGGACGTCACCCGTGGGGAACGCGGCCGTCCATGCGGCGCACCGGGCCCGGAAGTCGTCCTCGTCGAGAACGTAGACCGGTGTGCCGAAGCGCGCGGCGAGTTCGCCGACCCCGATGCCGCCGACCCGCAGTTCGCCGTCCGTCCGACCGGCCGTACGCGGCCATACCTGATCCATCTCGTGGTAGCTGCCCATACGGCAGAAGCTAGGGACGGCAGCGCCGCCTGACGGGGCAGCGTCGAAGAACTGATTGCTCAGCATGCCGGCCGTGGGTGGAGGGCCCATGGGGGATGTGGCCGGCGCGTGGCGGGTGTCGCGATCATGATCCCTCCATGTCACGGGGTTGTCGCGGTCATGTCCGCGCGCAACCGGCCCGGGTGCGGCGGAACTCCATGAACGCAGAAGGGTCCGCACCGTGTGGGCCGGCATCGATCTACGGAGTGGCAATGCGCAGCAGCAAGAGGCTCTCGGTCATCGCTCTGGTCGCCGTGGCCGCCGGACTGTCCCTGACGGCTTGCGGCCCCGACGACTCCAGCGCCTCCGGACCGACGTCGTCCGACACCGCCGGGGCGACCTCGTCCAGCGACGCCGGCCAGACGTTGGCGCCCAGCTCCGCGCCCGGCCAGGACACCTCCTCCAGCGGCGGTTCCTCCAGCGGTTCGTCCAGCGGTTCCAACGGCGGTTCCACCGGCGGCAGCAGCACGAGCGGTGGCTCCGGCTCCTCGAACTCCGGGTCGGGGTCGGGCAGCATGTGCATGACCTCGAACCTCGCCATCTCCGCCGAGCACGGCATCTCGGGGGAGGGCATGGAGCTGGTCCACCTCAAGAACACCGGTTCCAGCTCCTGCACGATGCACGGCTTCGCGGGTGTCGACCTGAAGAACGGCTCGGACTCCGTCAGCGTCCCGCGCCACAGCGGGGGCGACGTGCCCACCGTCAAGCTGGCCCCCGGCGAGGGGACCGACTTCGTCCTGTACTACCCCTTCAACAACAGCGGTGGCAGCGGCTACACGTTCACCACGATGGTCATCACGCCGCCCAACGAGACCCACTCCAAGACCGTCAGCGCGTCCATCAACGTCCCCGTCCAGAACCCCGACGACCAGGGCTCCGACTCCGGCAAGCTGTACCTGCTCGCGGTCGGCGGCGGCGAGTAGCTGCCCCTCGCGGGTCGCCCGCAGACGGGACGGCCGCAGACGGTACGGCCGCACGCGGGACGGCCCGCACCTCGGACGCGCGGCCTCAGGTGCCGGGGGCCGGATGCCGGGGCAGGGACGCGCATCCCTGCCCCGGCCCCCTCGCGTCAGCGGGCCGCCGCCACCGCGCGGCGCAGCGACAGGCCGAGCAGGACCACGACCGCGACGGGCGGCAGCCACCAGGCGTTCACACCGGCGCCGTGCACCAGGCCGGCGGTCGCGCCCAGCGCCACCACCACTCCGACCGCGACCCGCCAGTCGTCGCCGACGACGAAGTCGTACCAGAACAGCGCGAACGAACGAATCCACTTCACTGCATGCTTCCCTTCGCCGCCGGAGCCGGCGGAACGGTGGTGGCCGCGGCAGGGGGTACCGCGGTGTCGGTGCGGCGCAGCAGCGCGGCGGTGCCGAGGCCGAGCAGCGCGATGACCGGCACGAGGACCAGCAGGGCCGCGTCGGCGCCGGGCCAGTCGACCCCGGCGCCCTCGGCGGACCAGAAGACGCCGAAGGCGGTGAGCATGATGCCGACGGCGAACTTCATCGAGTTCTCCGGCACCCGGGCCAGCGGCGCGCGGACCGCGAGGCCGACACCGGTGACCGCGACCACCGCGGCCGCCGCGCCGAGCGCCGCCAGCGGCACGCTGCCCTGGTTGTTGCCGAAGGTCACGACGATGAAGGCGACTTCGAGCCCTTCGAGGAAGACCCCCTTGAAGGACAGGGTGAAGGCGTACCAGTCGGTGACGATGCCGCGTCCTCCGCCCGCCGCGGCGTCGGCCGCCGCGACCTCCTTGGCGTAGGCGCCGGCCTCGTCGTGCAGGGCCTTGTGGCCGGAGGCGCGCAGGATGGCCTTGCGGAGCCACTGGAGCCCGAAGACCAGCAGCAGGGCGCCCACCACCAGCCGCAGCGCCTCGAAGGGGATCATCCCGATCGCGGGGCCGAGCGCGGCGACCACGATCGCGAGGGTGACCAGCGCCGCCGCGCTGCCTTGCAGCGCCGAGCGCCAGTTCCGGCTGGTGCCGGCGGCCAGCACGATGGTCAGCGCCTCGACCGCTTCGACGGCACACGCCAGGAAGACGGTGAGGACGAGGACGAGGCCGCTCATGGACGACCACCGCCGCGTGGGTGGGCACGGGTGGTGAAGGGGCAGGGCATCACGGTTGGCTCCATGGTTCGGGCCCCGGTACGGGGCGGGTGGGACGGAACGAGCAGGTGGCATCGGGCCGGTGGCCGCTGCTGACGGCGACGGGCCTCAGACGGCGGTGGCCTCGGGCGCGGACGCGGCGGTCGGCGCCCGCCGGAAGGCGGCGGTCAGCGCGGGCAGGACGTCCCGCCAGTCGGCGACGATGCCGATGTCGCAGTGGGCGAACACCGCCGCGTCCGGATCGCTGTTGACCGCGAGGACGGTGTGCGCGCGCTCCACGCCGGCCAGGTGGTGCGGGCTGCCGGAGACGCCGAGCGCCACGTACAGCCGCGGGGCGATGTTCCGCCCGGTGACGCCCAGTTGGCGGCAGTGCGGCAGAGCGCCGGCGTCGGTCACCTTGCGGGTCGCGGCGAACTCCGCGCCGAGCAGGGCCCGCAGCGGCTCGACCTCCGCGTAGCGGTCCGGAGCGACGCCCGCGCCCAGGCCGATGACCGTGGCCGCACGCTCGACCGCGTCGAAGTCGTCCTCGGTGCGCCGGTCCGAGCGCCGCAGCAGCGGATCGGCCGGCACGTGCAGCGTCTCGACGGGGATCGGGGCGGCGATCCGGGCGGGGCTCGTGACGGGGTCGGCGTGCCCGGCGCGCACGGTCAGCGAGCCGGTCCGCAACGTGGCGATCTGCGGGACACCGTCGCTGCCGACCTCGGCGAGCGTGCCGTTGCCCGACGGCTTGCCGCCCACCAGGCGGAGCCGGCCGCGGGCGTCCGGGCGCACCGACGTGGTGGTCAGGTCGGAGAGCAGCCCGGCGTCCTGGTGCACCGCGAGGCGGGCCAGGACCTCGCGGTCCCAGGCGGAGGCGCCGCCCAGCACGGCCCAGGGGGCGCGGGAGCCGCGCAGCCGGCCGGCGAGCGCCGCCGCGACGGGGCGGGGGTCACCGCCGGTGAGCCGCAGTGCCGCGTCGGCGCCCCAGTCGCGGAGTTGTTCCGGGTCCGCGGCCGGCGTGACGGCCAGCACGTGGCCGCCGATCCGCCGCGCGATCCTCGCGGCCTCGCCGAGCAGGGCCCGCCCGCCCGTCTCGGGGCTGCCGGTCACCGCGAGGACGGCGGGCCCGGGGAGTCCGGCGGGATACGGGTCCGCCGCCCGGCGGGTGACGGCCGTACGCCCGGGTTCGCCGGCGGTCGCGGACGGCGCCGCGGGATCGGGCGCAGCGACGCCGGCAACCGCGACGTCGGATGCCGCAACACCCGTTGCCGTAACGCCCGTCACCGCGAGGACGGCGGCCCCGGGGAGTCCGGCGGGATACGGGTCCGCCGCCCGGCCGGTGATGGCCGTACACCCGGGTTCGCCGGCGGTCGCGGACGGCGCCGCGGGATCGGGCGCAGCGACGCCGGCAACCGCGACGTCGGATGCCGCAACACCCGCTGCCGCAACGCCGGTTGCCGCCGCCGGGCCGGGCCGGTCGGCAACGGGATTCCCCGGCCCGGAAGTTCCCGCGTACGTACCGGCCCCGACGGCCGAGGAGCGGCCGGAGCAGTCGGCCGCCGCCAACCGTGCGGTGATCAGCGCGACCGCCTGTGCGGCCTGTTCCGCCGGGCTGCCGGACACGAGCACCGGGCGGCGGGTCGCCGCGACGCGCTCCACCCGGTGCACCCGGGTGGGGCTCGCGGCCCCCGGCTGGGCGCCGGTCAACTGATCCAGCGTCAGGACGCGGATCTGCGGCGCGGCGGGCCAGGCGGCCGGCGGGGCCTTCGCCGGCCGGCAGGAGCGCTCCGCCACCGCGAGCACGGCGGGCAGCGCCAGTTCGGCGGTCTCGGTGACCGCGTCGAGCTGGAGTACCGCGCGCAGCCCGTCACCGCCGACCGCCTCGATCGACAGCGCCGGCCCGGCGAACGGCAGGCCGAGCAGCGCGGCGACCATCGGCCCGACCGCACCGGTGCCGCCGTCCAGCGTGCTGTGCCCCGCCAGCACCAGGTCCACCGGGCCCAGGCTCCGTACGGCGGCGGCCAGGGCCTTCGCGGTGACCAGGGTGTCCGCGCCCGCCAGCGCCGGGTCGCACACGTGCAGGCCCTCGTCCGCGCCGCAGGCCAGCGCCTCGCGCAGGACGTCGGCGGCGGCGGGCGGCCCCATCGTGACGACCGTGGTGCGGCCCCCGCTGCCCCGGCCCAGTTGCACCGCGCGGGTCACCGCACGGCGGCACCACGGGTTGAGCTCCACCGGGAAACCGTCCCTGCGCAGGCGCCCGCTGCCGTCCAGGTCGCCCGGGTGGTCGCCGAGCGGCACCTGCTTGACCAGCGCCACCGCGTGCAGCGGACGGTGGTACGCGGCCTCGCCCCACGGGCTGTCCGTCGTCGCCATCGGTCAGGACACCCCCGTGCCGACCAGCAGCCCGACCCCGAAGGTCACCGCGGCCGACAGCCCGCCGAGCACGAGTTGCCGGCTCGCGCCGAACCACCCGGAGCGCGCGGTGAGTTTCGCGGTCAGCGCGCCGGTGACGACCAGCCCCGCGGAACTGGCGAGCAGCGCGGGCACCAGGCCGGATGCGCCGAGCACGAACGGCAGCAGCGGGACCAGGGCGCCCAGCGCGAAGGCGGCGAACGAGGAACCCGCCGCCGACCAGGGGGAGGGCAGGTCGTCCGGGTCGACGCCTAGCTCCTCGCGTACGTGCACGCGCCAGGCGACGTCGGGCTCGGCGGTCAGCGCCCGGGCGACCTCCTCCGCCAGCTCCTGCCGTACGCCCTTCGCCTGGTAGGCCAGGGTCAGCTCGCGCAGTTCCCCGGCCGGGTTGGTGGCCAGTTCGTGCTGCTCGCGGGCGATCTCGGCCTGCGCCAGCTCGTTCTGGGACGACACCGAGACGAACTCGCCCGTGGCCATCGAACAGGCGCCGGCGGTGAGGCCGGCCAGACCGGTGAGCAGGACGGTGTGGGTGCCGGCGCCGCCGCCGACGACGCCGGCGACCAGGGCGAAGTTCGACACCAGGCCGTCCACCACGCCGAAGGTCGCCGGTCGCAGCCAGCCGCCGGTCACATCGCGGTGCTGATGGTGGATCTCGGCCGTGCCGAGGTCCGCTGTCGCGGTCATGCGCGGGTCCAATCTCGGCCGGGGGAGTGCCCTACCCGGCCCGGCCGGCAAACAGGGAGAACGACCACGGTCGTTCGCGTTCTCGGGTCGTGCTCGGGTCATGGAGCACTGTGGCCGCCGGGCCGGTCCCCCGTGATTGGCGGCGGACGAGAACTCGGCCGGGAAACATTGGCCGCCCGCCCAAAGCACCGGGCGCGGGCCGCGCGCAGACTGGCCGCGCTTGCCAGGCTGCCGCCGTGCGATTGCGAGGACTCGCCCCATGATCCGCCCGCTGAAGTTCGACAGGTTCTACGTCCACGACGAGTTGACCGCGCTGCTGCGGGACTGGGCCGACGGCCGTCCCGACCTCGCGGCGCTGGAGAGCGTGGGCCGCTCGTGGGAGGGCCGCGACATCTGGCTGGTCACTCTCACCAATACCGCGACCGGCCCGGCCGCCGAGAAGCCGGCCCACTTCGTCGAGGCGGGCATCCACGGCACCGAGTGGTCGTCCTGCTTCGCGGCCCTGCACCTGGTGCACCGGCTGCTGACCGGCTACGGGACCGACGAGCGGGTGACCAGGCTGCTGGACACCCGCGCGGTCTACGTCGTCCCGCGGCTCAACCCGGACGGGCACGAACACGCCATGGCCGAGGGCCGTTTCATCCGCTCCAGCGTGCGCCCGCACCCGAGCCCGGACGCCGATCCGGGCCTGCAACTGCGGGACGTCGACGGCGACGGCCGGGCGCTGTTCATGCGGGTGCGCGACGCCGACGGGCCGTGGAAGACCCACCCCGACGAGCCCCGGCTGCTGGTGCCGCGCGAACCCGACGAGGTCGGCGGCGACTACTTCCGGCTCTTCCAGGAGGGCGACGTCACCGGCTACCGCGGCGACGTCGTCGAGGTCGCGGAACCGGTCGAGGGCCTGGACCTGGGCCAGAACCTGCCGACCGACTGGGAGGCGGCGCCCGCGCTGCCGCGCAACGCCGGGCCGTTCCCCGGCTCCGAGCCCGAGACGCAGGCGGTGCTGCGCGCCGTCACCGACCGTCCGAACATCACCGGTTGGGTCACCTGCCACACCTTCGGCGGCCTGCACCTGTGCCCGCCGATGAACGCCGGCGTCCGGCTGCCCGGCCCCGACCAGCATGTCTACGACGTGTTCGGCGCCAAGGCGGCCGAGCTGACCGGGTACGACGTCATGTCCTTCCAGGACCTGAAGCACGACCCGGCCGCCGACTTCCGCGGCGGCCAACTGGGCTGGTACTACCACCAGTTGGGCATCTTCGCCTGGATCACGGAGTTCTGGAGCCCGCAGCGGGCGGCCGGCATCGAGTCGTACCACGCCTCGCGCTGGCTGATCGACCACCCGGTCGAGGACGACCTGCGGATGATCAAGTGGAGCGACGCCGAACTCGACGGCAAGGGCTTCGTCTCCTGGTACCCCTTCACGCACCCGCAGCTCGGACCGGTGGAGCTGGGCGGCTGGGACATGATCAACTACTGGTACAACCCGCCGATGGACCGGATCGAGGCCGAAGTCGCCCCGCACACCGAGTGGGTGATCTTCCAGGCGCTGGCCTCGCCGCGGATCGAGGTCCGCCGGCTGACCGCGACCCGGCTCGCGCCGGACGTGCACCGGGTCCGGCTGGTCGTCGGCAACACCGGCTGGCTGCCCACGTACGTCACCAGGACCGCGCTCGACCGCGGGGTGGCGGGGGAGCTGTCCGCGGAGATCACGCTGCCCGGCGGCGCGGAACCGGTCACCGGCGAGCGCGTCGAACGCCTCGGCCAGCTGGAGGGCAGGAGCGGCACCCTGTCGTCCACCACCTGGTGGGGCCATGACCCGGGCACCCCCGACCTGACCGCGGTGGAGTGGACGGTCCGGGCCCCCGCGGGGACCGTCGTCGCCGTCACCGCCCGGCACCCCCGAGCGGGCACCGCCCGCGCCGAGGTCCAACTCGGCTGACCGCCCGCCGAGTCGGGCGGGTGAACGGGCCAGGGGCCGCGGGACGCATGTCCCCGCGGCCCCTCCGCCGTGCCGGCGGTGCGTGCCATGTCTGGGGGTGCGCCATGTCCGGCGGTGCACGATGTGCGGTGGGTGCGCGATGCGCGCGGCGGCACGCCGTGTCCGGTGGCGCGCGACGCGTGGTGGTGCGCGATGTCCGGCGGTGCGCCATGTCTGGTGGTGCACGACGCCCGGCGGTGCGCGATGCGCGCGGTGCACGATGCCCGGCGGTGCGCGATGCGCGCGGCGGCACGCCATGCCTGGTGGCGCGCGACGCGTGGTGGTGCGCGATGTCCGGCGGTACGCCATGTCCGGCGGTGCACGACGCCCGGCGGTGCGTGATGCGGGCGGCGGCACGCCGTGTCTGGTGGTGCGCGACGCGTGGTGGTGCGCGATGTGCCCGTAGACACGCCATGTCTGGCGGAGCGCGCCATGTCTGGCGGTGCGCGATGTGCCCGGTGGCGCGCCATGCCCGGCGGCGCGCGCCATGTCTGGCGGTGCGCGGCGCCCGGCTGTGCGCGGCGGCGGACGGCCGCCCGGTGGCGCGCGAGCCCGGACGGCCGTCCGGTGGTGCGCGCCCGCACGGCCGTCCGGTGGGTGCCACCGGACGGCCGCTGTTCCCGCCCCCTCTCCCGCCCGGTCGCTGCTACCCGGCCGGCGCCGGCTGCGGCTCCTGGTCGGCGCGGTGGGTGAACCGCCCCGCGAGCAGCGTGCAGAAGATCGGCATGGCGGGCAGGTCGTGCGGGGCCAGCAGGGCCGGGTCGTACTCGGTGACCACGAGGTCGGCGGGATCGCCCACGCGCAGCGCGCGGCGGCCCGCCGCGGCGGCGGCGAGCGCGTCGGGCACCCCGATCGCCTGCTCGGGGTGCCACTCGGGCCGCCCGTCCGCGCCGGTGCGGTGCACTGCCGCGGCGATGCCCGGCCACGGGTCGAGCGGCGAGACCGGCGCGTCCGAGCCGATCTGCAACCGCGCGCCGGCCCGCGCGAGGTCGGCGTAGGCGAACGACCGCTCGGTACGGCCGGCCCAGTGGCGGTCGGCGATGTCGCGGTCGTCCGCGGCGTGCGCGGGCTGGACGCCGAGCACGAGCCCCGGCCGGGCGAAGCGGGGCAGGTCGGCCCGGTCGATCAACTGGGCGTGCTCGATCCGGCCCGGGCAGCCGACCTCCTCGAAGGCGTCCAGCGCGATGGTGTTGGCCCGGTCGCCGATGGCGTGCACGGCGCTGTGGATGCCGTGCCGCGCCGCGTACGCCATCAGCCGCCGCAACTCGGCCGGTTCGGTCTGGAGGATGCCGTACTCCTGCCCGGCCGCCGTCACCCCGGGATAGGGCTCGTTGCACAGCGCGGTACGGGTGTTGAGCGAGCCGTCGACGAAGAGCTTCAGCGGTCCCATCCGCACCATGCCCCCGGTGCCCGGCAGCCGGTCGCCGGTGCGCAGGCCGAGGGATACGGCCTGGTCCAGGTAGGCCGGGTAGACAGCGCAGGCGACCCGGGTGTCCAGCGGCTGCCGGCCGGCCCTGCGGGTCCAGTCGGCGACGTTGTCGGCGTACTCGAAGTCCAGCAGGCCGACCACGCCGCGCGCCGCCGCCGCCCGGAGCGCGTCGGCGACCCAGCGGTCGACGACCGCCGGATCGGCCGCGCTGAGCCGGGCCACCGCGTCCAGGCAGTCCGCCTCGCGCAGCACCCCGGTCGGGTGGCCGTGCACGCCGAGGCGGTGCAGCGCGGCCTGGTTGAGCCACGCGGTGTGCAGGTCGTTGCTGACCAGGGCGACGGCCTGGCCCGAGCCGTCGGACCAGGCGAGCAGCGCGGGCTCCGGGCGGTCGGGCCACAGCCCGTCACGGAAGCCGAAACCGATCAGCGGCTCGTCCGGGGCTCGTTGCCCGACACTCGCGGCCCGTTGCCCGGCACCCGCGGCTTCGGCCATCGTCCGGGCCGCCTCGGCGGCGGACCCGGCGCCCGACAGGTCGACCCGGCGCCGCGCGCTGGCCCACTGCACCATGTGCACGTGCGCGTCCCACAGCCCCGGCAGCACCGTACGCCCGCCGGCGTCCACCACCTCGCCCGCGGTCCGCGCCAGGGCGTCGGGGGCCTCGGGGGTGATGGCGGCGATCCGGCCGCCGTCGATCATCAGGTGCGCGAGCGGCCCGCCGGAGCCGAGCCGGACATTGCGCAGCAGTACGCGGGTGGCCCGCCCCGCGGCCGTCCCGGTGGCGGTCTGCGGTTCAGTCACCGGGCACCAGCACCCGACGCATCGCCGCGGCCAGGGCCGGGTTGCCGTGCGGGCCGCCGTCCTCCAGGGCCTCGACCACCCGCCGCGCGACCTCGTACGGCTTGTCCTGGCTGAGCTTGTGCTTGCCGACCACCCGGCTGGGCCGCAGCCGGAAGGCCGTGGTGTACGGGGCGATCTCCCGCGCGTAGTCCGCCACGGTGTCCAGCCGCCACGGCTCCGGCCGGTCGGCCTCGAAGTGCTCCACGGTGCGCTCCAGCACCCGGTAGCCCGCCGCGCCCTCCAGCACGGTGGGCCGCCCGTGCAGGTGCGCGACGACGAAGTTCCAGGTCGGTACGTACGGTCCGGCGCGGTAGCTGCTCGGCGAGACGTAGCCGCCGGGTCCCTCGACGATCACCACCACGTCGTGCGCGCCCAGTTCGTGCAGTTCGGCGTCGGCCCGGGCCAGGTGCCCCACGATCGTCAGATCGCCCCCGCCACCGTCCCCGCCCTCGTCCGGTTCCGGGTCGGGGATCACCGGCAGATGGGAGACCACCGGGCCGCCCCGGCCGGTGGCGCTGACCAGGGTCGCCCAACCGTGGCCCGCGACCAGTTCATGTAGTCGTACCGGGTCGGTCAGGGCGTAGATCGGTTGTTCCAGCATGGGTTCCCCATCGGCTCGGCTGCGTTGTCCGGGCGACGGTATGCGCGGGGAGGGGGTCAGGAAATCGTGCGGCCCGTGCAATTGAGCCGGGGGGCGTTGTCGGCGCGGACAGCGGCAGCGCGCCGGGGGCGCCGGCGCGGCGGGCGCCGGCCGGTGTCACCCGGAGATCTGGTGCAGCCGCAGTTGCAGCCAGACCACGAGCCGGGTGTCGGGGTCGTCCAGATCGAGGTCGAAGAGCTCCTGGATGCGGCGGACCCGGTAGCGCAGGGTGTTCTCGTGCACGGCCAGCCGCGCCGCCGCGGGAATCGCCTCGCCGAAGGCGTCCAGGTACGCCAGCAGCGACTGGGCGTACGTGGTGGAGTGCTGCGCATCGTGTTCGATGATCCGCTGCACGGGGCCCGGTGGCAGGTCGACCGACGGGGCGCCGCGCTCGGTCAGCTCCATCAGCGTCACCCGGCTGCGGACGTCGGTGACCGTGGCGATCGTGGGCGCCTGCGCGCTGCCGGCCAGCGCCCGCAGCACCCGGTCCGCGATACGCCGGCCGGCCGGCACCTCGCCGAGCCGGGCCGCGGGCACCCCGATGCCGACGCGCAGGGCCAGGCCCGCGCTGCGCTGCACCGTGCTGACCACGTTCTCGGCGAACTTCACCACCCGCCGCTCGGCGCCCGCGTCGGTCCTGGTCGGGAGCAGGGCGTAGACCAGGCCGCCGGTCGTCGTGCACAGCGCCTGCGGATGCCACGCCTCGCAGTACAGACCGACCAGGTCGACGATCCGGGCGCCGCCGAGGCCGGGCATCTCCTCGGGTGCGGCCTGCGCGAACGCCACCACCGTGCTGGTGGTGTCCTCGGCGATGCCCAGCTGCGCCGCCGCCGTACGCCCCGACACCGCGCCGTCCAGCAGCGACGCCAGCGCCTCGCCGCGGCTCCACCGGTCCGGGTCCCGGTGGCTGCGGGCCCGCAGCAGATGCAGCGCGGTGACCTTCGCGGCCTCCTCCAGCGCGGTCTCCGCGCCCTCGCCGAGCGGCGGGTTGCCGTCCAGCGCCCACAGCAGGCCGAGCAGTTGCGGCCCGGCGCGCACCGCGACCGCCAGCCGGTCGACGTGCTTGGTGTCGGGGATGTCGAAGCGCACGGGCCGGTCGGCGCGGATGACCCGGTGGTACTCGTCGAGGTTGGTCGGGCGGTCCGGGGTCTGCCGGCCCAGGATGCCCTGCCGCCGGATCTCGTCGATCTCCTGATGCGGCAGGTTGGAGTAGGCCAGCACGTGACCGAGCGGGTCCTCGATGGTGATCGCCCCGCCGACCTGGTAGGCGATCGCGTTGGCCAGCGGGAACAGGTCGCCCATGCCGATCGAGGTGTACGTGTCCTGGGCCGGCCCGGACGCGCTGGTCGCGGCGGTGACCAGCGCGTCGAAGTGCCGCCACGGCATGTCGTCGGGGATCACCAGCAGAGCGACACCCGCCGCGCCCGCCACCGCGGTGGCCGCCGCCAGGTCGCCGCCGCGGGTCTTGACGACGACCGCGCTGTAGCGGGCGGCGCCGGCCTGCCGGATCGCGTCGAGGCAGTCCTCGCGCTCCGGCGAGCCGCCCACGACCAGCAGCACGCCGTCGGCCTGCCCCGGCACCGGCTCGCACAGGTCGTGGACGACCTGCCGGCCGATGAGGACGTCCTCACTCTGCGGTGCGCACTCGACCTGGAGCACCAGCGGACCCAGGTGCTCGCGCAGGCGGCGCAGCGTCGTGCCGGCGGGCTCGTCGCGCGCTGTCGAGCCGGTGACCTGCGAGGAGGGACGGGAAGTGCTCGGCATCGCCACATCATAGGCACCCCTGGCAAGCCCCGGCCGGATCGCGCCCCGGTGACGTAACGCAGTCGCCGTCGGGGGACGGGCGGGATGCGTGGGGCACTGCGCGGGCACATTCGGCGGGTATTCGGGCACACCCGGCGGGCATCCGGGCGCGGCCGGCGTCGCCCCGGGAGCGGCCCTCGGCCGCAGGGCATGTGCGCCGAGACAAAGCGGCCGCGGCGTTTTTGCCCGCTCCGATAAAGCTGCCGCCTCGGTAAGGGGGCCAGTCTCGGCTCACCCGAAAACCAGACCGCGCCTGGAGGTACCCGAGATGACTCCGCCACGACCAGGACGTGTCACCCGGTCAGGACGTCTCAGCCGGCCGGGACGTGCCGACCGGCCGGGACGCACCGGCCGCAGAACCGCGGTGGCCCTGTGCGCGGTCGGCGCGCTGGCCGCCGTGAGCGCCTGCGGCGGGGGAGGGACGCAGGCCGGCGGCGCGACAGCCGACGGCGGCTCCTACTCGATCGGCGTTCCGACCTGGTACATCGCCCATCTCACCCCCGGCCGGGCCGGGTTCAGCGGTGTCGCGGACGCCATCTGGACCCCGCTGACCCAGGTCGACCGCAGCGGCAAGGTCGTCGACGCCGTCGCCAGGTCGGTGCGCTCCACCGACCAGCGGCACTGGACGATCACCCTGAAGTCCAGGTGGAAGTTCCAGAACGGCGAGCCGGTCACCGCTCAGTCCTTCGCCGACTCCTGGAACGCCGCCGCCTACGCGCCCAACACCATGGCCAACGGCTACCTGTTCGCCGGCATCGAGGGCTACGCCGCGCTCAACCCGCCCGACGGCAAACCCACCACCGACAAGCTCTCCGGCGTGCGGGTGACCGGCACCGACACCCTTGAAGTGACCCTGACCCGGCCGCTGTCGACGTTCCCCTACGTGCTGGCCGGCACCGCCTTCGCCCCGATGCCCAAGGCCGCCTTCAAGAACCTCGCCGGCTACGACCGGCTCCCGATCGGCAACGGCCCCTACCAGGTCGCGGCGCCCGGACTGGCCCCCGGCGGGCAGCAGATCACCCTCAAGCGCTTCGACGGCTACCCCGGTGCCAAGGGCCACGCGGCGCAGATCACCGTCAAGACCTACCAGACCGACGCCACCGCGTTCACCAGCTTCCGCTCCGGCGCCGTCGACATCGCCACGGCCGGCGGCAACGACCTGTCGACGGCGAGCCGGACCTACGCCGCGCAGCTCGTCACCTCGCCCACCGCCGCGGTGGAGTACCTCGGCTTCCCGCTGTGGGACCGCCGGTTCGCCGACCTGCGGGTGCGGCAGGCGTTCTCGCTGGCCATCGACCGCAAGGCGATCGTCGGCTCGCTGCTCCAGGGCCATGCCCAGCCCGCCGAGGGCATCGCCCCCGACGTGATCGCCGGTGGGGGCGGCACCGACTGCGCCGCCTGCGGCTACGACCCCGCCAGGGCACGGCAGTTGCTGGCCGCCGCGGGCGGCTGGCACGGCTCGCTGACCCTGTGGACCAAGCAGGAACCCGAGTCCCAGACCGTCCTGGAGGCGATCGTCAACCAGCTGCGTACCAACCTCGGCATCACCTCCATCTCGCTGAAGGTCCAGCCGACCGACCAGATCTACCCCAACCTGCTGGCGCACAAGACCACCGGGCCGTTCCTGCTCTACATGGGCGCGGCCTACCCGAACATCTACTCCCAGGACGACCAGCTCTTCGGCAGCAGTTCCGGCACCAACGTCACCGGCTACAAGAGCGCCGGCTTCGACGCCCTGATGGACAAGGCCGCGGGCGCCACCACGACCGCCGACGGGCTGCGGTTCGCCCGGCAGGCCGGCCGCACCGCGATGGCGGACCTGCCGCTGGCCCCGCTGTACTACCCGGTCAGCGGCGCCGTGCACGCGAAACGGCTCTCCGGGGTCCGGCTGGGCTACCTCGGCGACGTCGACCTCTCCTCGGTCACCGTCCGATGAGCGCGGCCGGCCGCGCCGCGCCGCGAGGGGGCCGGTGTGGGTAGCTACCTGCTGCGCCGCGTGCTGCTGATGGTCCCGGTGCTGGTGGGCACGACCTTCGTCATCTACGCCGCGGTCTACGCGCTGCCCGGCGACCCGGTCCAGTCGCTGGCCGGCCCCGGCCACGTGGTGACCCCCGCGACAGCCGCGGCGATCAGGGCGCACTACCACCTCGACGACCCGTTCCTCGTGCAGTACTGGCACTACGTCACCGGCCTGACGCACGGCGACTTCGGCATCGACCTGAACAACACGCCGGTCTCCGCGGTGATCACCGCGAGCTGGCCGATCACGGTCAAACTCGCGGCCCTGACCTGGGTCATCGAGGCGGTCGCCGGGATCGCGCTGGGCTGCCTGGCCGCGCTGCGGGCCGGCCGGCCCAGCGACCTGGCGGTGCTCGGCGGGTCCAGCCTGATCCTCGGCGTGCCGTACTTCATCACCGCCTACGTGGCGCAGAACCTGCTCGGGGTGAAGCTCGGCTGGTTCCCGGTGTCCGGCACCGACGCGGGCTGGCCGCTGAGTTACCTGGTGCCCGCGCTGTGCCTGGCGCTGCTCGGAGTGCCAGAGATCTCCCGGCTGACCCGGGCGAGCATCCTGGAGAACCTCGGGGCGGACTTCGTCGTCACCGCGACCGCCAAGGGACTCAGCGGCACCCGCGTGCTGCTGCGGCACGTGCTGCGCACCTCGCTGGTGCCGGTGGTGTCCATGCTCGGGACCAACCTGGGCTACCTGCTGTCGGGGACGATCCTGATCGAGGGCATCTTCAACCTGCCGGGCCTGGGCTACCAGGTCTTCCAGAGCGTGCAGCAGCACGACGGCCCCACCGTCGTGGGCATCAGCACCCTGCTCGTGCTGGTCTTCCTGTTCGTCAACCTGGTCGTGGACCTGCTCTACGGCGTGCTCGACCCGAGGATTCGCCTTGACTAGCGCCCTGCGGAGGAGGACCTCCGCCGACACCGGGCCCGACGCCCTCGCCCCTTCCCCCGACGCCCCCGCCCCCGCCCCCGCCCCCGGCGGACCTGCCGACCGCGGCACCCTGCGGCGCCTGCTGCGCCGCCCGCGCTTCTTCCTCCCGCTGTCCGCCGTCGTGCTGCTGTGCGCCATGGCGGCCGTGCCGTCGGCCTTCGCCGGCTGGTTCGGGCACGGCGATCCGCACCAGTGCTCCCTGGCGCACAGCGGGCAAGGGCCCACCGCGGGCCATCCGTTCGGCTACGACGTGCAGGGCTGCGACCTCTACAGCAACGTCATCCACGGCGCCCGCGACTCCCTCAGCATCGGCCTGCTGACCACCGCGCTCACCCTGGTCGTCGCCGTCGTCCTCGGCTCGGTCGCCGGATACTTCGGCGGCCTCCTCGACCTGCTGGTCAGCCGGCTGATGGACGTCTTCTTCGGCTTCCCCATGCTGGTCGGGATGATCGTGGTGCTGGAGACCTTCAGCGTGCACAGCATCCTGAGCGTCTCGCTGGTCCTCGCGCTCTTCTCCTGGCCGGTGCTCACCCGGATCATGCGCTCCTCGGTGCTCGCCGTGCGCGGCCTGGACTACGTGACCGCCGCCCGTGAACTGGGCGCGGGACCGCTGCGGATCGTGCTGCGGCACGCCGTTCCCAACGCGATCATGCCGGTGGCGGTGCTGACCAGCATCAACATCGGCGGGGTGATCACCGCGGAGGCGTCGCTGACCTTCCTCGGTGTCGGCCTGACCGCCCCCGCGATCTCCTGGGGCGTCCAACTCAACACCGCGCAGCAGTACTTCACCACCCACCCGGGCCTGCTGCTGTTCCCCGCCCTGTTCCTGTCCCTGGCCGTGCTCAGCTTCGTCCTGCTGGGCGACTGCCTGCGCGACGCGTTCGACCCGAGGCTGCGATGACCACCATCGAAGACCCGCCCACCGCCCGGACCCACCCGCTCGCCCGGTTCCCCGGATACGATCCCGCCGCGCCCCCGCTGGAAGTCGTCGACCTGCGGGTGGCCTTCGCCGGCCGGACCGGGCGGCCCGGCGCCGGCAGCGTCGTGGTCGACGGTGTCGGCTACCGCACCGAGCCCGGCCGGACGCTGGCCGTGGTCGGCGAGTCGGGCTGCGGCAAGAGCCTGACGGCGCGCGCGGTCATGGGCATCCTGCCGCCCGGCGCGGCCGTCACCGGCGGATCGATCCTGCTGCACGGCATCGACCTGCTGCGACTCGACCGGCGCGCGCTGCGGAAGATCCGCGGCCGGCACATCGCCATGGTCTTCCAGGACGCGCTGTCCGCGCTCAACCCGGTGCTGCCGGTCGGCTTCCAGATCGCCGAGGTCTTCCGCGCCCACCGCGGCCTGACCCGCCGTCAGGCGGCCCGGGAGGCGGTGGCCATGCTCGACCGGGTGCGCATCGCCGACGCCGCCCGGCGCGCCGGCCACTACCCGCACCAGTTCTCCGGCGGTATGCGGCAACGGGTCATGATCGCCATGGCCCTCGCCCTCACCCCCGAGGTCCTGATCGCCGACGAGCCCACCACCGCTCTCGACGTGACCGTGCAGGCGCAGATCCTGGAACTGCTCGCCGACCTCCAGGCCGAACACGCCATCAGCCTGGTGCTGATCAGCCACGACATGGGCATCGTCGCCAACGCGGCCGACCGCGTGGTGGTGATGTACGCGGGCCGGGTCGCCGAGCAGGCACCGGCCGGCGCCCTCTACCGCGGCCCGGCCCACCCGTACACCCGGGCGCTGCTGGACGCGATCCCGCGGCGCGGCTCGCGCGGCCGCCCGCTCGCCGTGCTGGAGGGCGCGCCGCCGGACCCGGCCGCGATGCCGGACGGCTGCGCGTTCCGGGCCCGCTGCCGGTACGCGGACGAGGCGTGCGCGGTCGCCCCGCCGCACCACGGCGTCGCCCCCCTGCGCACCAGCGCCTGCCACCACTGGAAGGAGGTGGTCGGCGGATGACCGGCGCACCGCTGATCCTCGAAGTCCGCGACCTGGTCAAGCACGTGCCGGTCGGCGGCGGACTGCTGCGGCGCGGGACGGGGCAGGTCAGGACCGTCGACCGGGTGAACCTGGAGCTGCGCCGCGGCGAGACCCTGGGCCTGGTCGGCGAGTCCGGGTGCGGCAAGTCCAGCCTCGCCCGGCTGCTCACGGCCGTCGACCGGCCGTCCTCGGGAGAGATCCGGCTGATGGGCGAGCGGCTCGACGCGTTGCGCGGCAGCCGGCTGCGGGCCGCCCGACGGCACATCAGGCTGGTCTTCCAGGACCCCTTCGCGTCCCTCGACCCGCGGATGACCGTCGAGGCGATCGTCCGCGAGCCGTACCTGATCCACCGGGACGCCGCCCCGCGCGGCGAGCACCGGCGGCTGGTCCGCGAACTGCTGGAACTCGTCGGCCTCAACCCCGACCACGCAGGCCGCTACCCGCACCAGTTCTCCGGCGGGCAGCGCCAGCGCATCGCCATCGCCCGCGCGCTGGCGCTGCGCCCGGAGATCCTGGTCTGCGACGAGCCGGTCTCCGCCCTCGACGTCTCCGTACAGGCCCAGATCGTCAACCTGTTCACCTCGCTCCAGCGCGAACTGGGCATCGCCTACGTCTTCATCGCCCACGACCTGTCCGTGGTCGAGCACATCGCGGACCGGGTCGCGGTGATGTACCTCGGCAGGATCGTCGAGGAGGGCACGGCCGAGGAGGTGTACGACCGCCCCCGGCACCCGTACACCGACGCGCTGCTGTCCGCCGTCCCCGACCCGGTCCCCGATCCGTCCCGGACCTCCGCCCGGGTGGTGCTCCACGGCGACGTGCCGAGCCCGCTCGATCCGCCCGCGGGCTGCCGCTTCCACACCCGCTGCCCGCACGCGGCCCCCGAGTGCGCCACCCGCGAACCGCCCCTGCGCGCCCCGGACACGCCGGCCGTCGCCCACGCGGCAGCCTGCCACTTCCCGCTGCACACGGCTCCCTGAGGTGCGCGGGGGCGGGTGCCGCCATACGGCCCGCGGCCGGCGCTTCCGTGACGTTTCTGCGGTGAACGGGTTAGCCCGCGTGAGTGACTAAAGGCCCAGTCATCTATGAATCAAGACTCGGCACCGGAACCATCCTCTTTTGGTAAAGAGTCCCCGTTTCGGGACGGCCCGGGCCGCGCCCGTTCAGAGGGCGCCATCATCCAAGGGAGTCACCTTGAGCTACGGAAACAAGTTGCGTGCGCAGATCGCCGCGCCGGGCACGACGCCGTTGATCGGCGTCTACGACATGTACTCGGCGTCGCTGGCCGCTGAGCACTTCGACGGGATGTTCGTCTCCGGCTTCGGGTTCGCCGCGTCGTACTACGGCCTGCCCGACATCGGGTTCATCGCCTGGCCGGACATGGTCGGCTTCGTGCAGCGGCTGCGCGGCGCCTTCCCCCAGCAGCACCTGCTGGTGGACATCGACGACGGTTACGTCGACCCGGAGGTGGCCTGCCATGTCGTGGAGGGACTGGAGCGGATCGGGGCCTCCGGGGTGATCCTGGAGGACCAGAAGCGCCCGCGCCGCTGCGGGCACGCCGACGGCAAGCAGGTGCTGCCGTTGGAGGAATACCTGGAGAAGCTGGAGATGGTGCTGGCGACCCGCCGGGACCTGGTCGTGGTGGCGCGCACGGACGCGACGGAGGAGAAGGACATCCTGCGCCGCGCCGAGCGCCTCGCGGCGACCGACGCCGATGTCGTCCTGGTGGACGGGGTCCGCAGCGTGGAGTGGATCAGGCGGATTCGCGAGGCGGTCGGCAGCAAGCCCCTGCTGTTCAACCAGATCGCCGGCGGCAAGTCCCCGCGGCTGTCGCTGAGCGAGCTGACCGAGCTCGGCATGGACGTGGCGATCTACAGCACGCCGTGCCTGTTCGCGGCGCACGCGGCGGTGGGTGCGGCGCTCGTCGACCTCAAGGCCGCCGACGGACGCCTTCCGGTCGTCGACGAGGTGGAGGGGATCGGCGTCGCGGCGTCCACCCGGCTGCTGGAGCGGAACATCGCCCGCCACCACCCCGACGTCGAGCTGGCCGGCGTATGAGCCGGGGTGCGCACGCGGCTCTCCCGGGGTCGCGTTCGCGTTCGCGGGCGCGGGCGGTGCTGCTGCTCACCGCGGCCGCGCTGGCCTGCGGGGCGGCGCCCGCGGTGGCCGACGGAAGCCCGATCACCGTCCTGGACAACTCGCACTCCGACTCGATCCTTGAGGTCGACCGGACGGCCAACGTCCAGACCGGTCACGGCGATGCCGGCAGTGACCACGACGGCAGCGCGGTCGATGCCCTGGAGGTCCTCTTCGGCGGGGGCCACCCGGAGGGTGACGACTGAGCGGACGGGCGAGCCGCCGGCGTGCCGCGACCCGTACGCCGCGGGCCCCGGGCGAGTGCTCCCCGGGGCCCGCGGTACGCCCGGCGAACCGCGCGCCGGCGGCGTTCCTTGGGTGGGCGCTACTTCGGGGCGGGCCGCTCCGAAGCGCACCCGGCGCAGGTGCCGAAGATCTCCATCGTGTGCACGATGTCGACGAAGCCGTGCTCGGTGGCGATCGCGTCGGCCCACCGCTCCACCGCGGGCCCCTCGACCTCGACCGTTCGTCCGCAGGAACGGCAGACCAGATGGTGGTGGTGGCCGCCCTCGGAGCACCGGCGGTAGACGGACTCGCCGTCGCCGGTGCGCAGCATGTCCACTTCCCCCGCCTCGGCGAGGGACTGCAGGGTGCGGTAGACGGTGGTCAGGCCCACCGACTCGCCGCGCAGCTTCAGGATGTTGTGCAGGTCCTGCGCGCTGCGGAACTCCTCGACCTCGTCCAGGGCGGCGGACACGGCGGTGCGCTGCCGGGTCGAGCGGCCGCGGACGGACTGTCCGGCTGCGCTCACGGATCTTCCCTCCGGTGGATGCGGGGTGGGTTCGACGTGCTCGGTGGGTTCGGTGGGCTCGGTGGCGGTGGTGGCCGGCGAAGCGGCGGCCGGGGCGGACACCCCGGCCGGCCGTTCACTCCTCGACATGCCGGATCGCGTCGAGCACGATGTGCGCGACGTGCTCGTCGACCAGGGTGTACTCGACCTCGCGGGCCTGGCGGTGGGTCGCCACGATGCGTGACGTGCGCAGAACGCGCAGGTGCTGCGAGACCAGGGGCTGGTTGACCCCGAGGGCGGCGACGAGTTCGTGGACCCGCTTGCCGCCAGTGGACAGCTCACGCACGATGCCCATCCGTACGGGCGACGCCAGGGCCCGGAGCAGCTCGCTTGCCGCCCGCAGGGCCAGGGTCGAGTCGTCCGGCTGAACGGGAACCGTCATATGCAAAACCTAACATATGAGAATGGGTCCCATGTAGGGCGTCGGACGGGGGCCGGGGCGGGCCGCGGGTGAGGTCCGGACGGGGCGTGGGCGGCCCTGGGTGGGCCCGCGCTCAGTGCTCGTCCCAGTGCCCTTCGTGGGCGGCGTGCCGGTGCCCGTCGTGCACGTAGTCGGTGTGCCCCTCGTGCGGCACCGCGACGTGGCCGCAGCCGGGGCCGTGCTCGTGGGTGTGCCCCTTGTGCTCGGCGTGCTGCGCGGTCGCGCACTCGTCGGCGTGGCCGTCGTGGCTCCGGTGCAGATGTCCGTCGTGCACGTAGTCGGTGTGGTCGCCGTGCGGCACGGCGACATGGCCGCATCCCGTGCCGTGCACGTGCTCGTGATCGGTGTGCGGCCGGTGCTCGGTCGAGGTGGTCATGCTGCCACTCCTCGTCTGGTGGCGGAGTTCGGGTCGGACTCCGGTGTCGGGCGGGCGCGATCGCGCTCTTATGGCGACATTAACATATGGCAATGTGCGCATGTATCGAGGTCGCGAGCGCGCCGCCATACGAGCCGGGCCGTCGTGCGACGACGCCGTGCCGCCGTACGCGGGCGCCCTTCCGTCCCTCCGGAGCAGCCCGCGGCCGCCGTGCCCGACCCGGCCCTTCCCGCCGCGCACCGCTGTGACCAGCGGCGATGCGCCGACGGTGGGCTCCGGAGCCTGGACGGCGGAGCCAAAGGTCAAGATTCTGTAATGATTTTCATCTTGCATTGGCCGAGGTGGGATTGAGATTCGTTTTCAATTACGGTGAGGGAGCCGCGGCCGATCGTGCCGCGGTCCTTGCCGGCACCGCACGAGGAGAACCGCCATGACCAGCCCCGTCGCCCGCAGTACGGCGCACCGCCGCTCCACGTTCGCCGCCGGCGGGATACTGGTCGCCGCCCTGGCGGCGACCAGCGCGTGCTCCACCTCCTCGAAGTCCTCCGGCGACGGCAAGTCCGGCGCCTCCGCCGGAAGTTCGGGCGGCGGCAAGGTCATCCGGGTGGTCGCGGCGGAGAACTTCTGGGGCAGCATCGCCGCGCAGGTCGGCGGCAGCCATGTGAAGGTCACCAGCATCATCTCGAACCCCGACACCGACCCGCACGACTACGAGCCGACCGCCGCCGACGCGCGCACCGTCGCCACCGCCACGTACGCGATCGTCAACGGCATCGGCTACGACGCGTGGGCCGGCCAGCTGCTGGCGTCCAACCCCTCGGGGCAGCGCACGGAACTCGACGTGGGCGACCTGGTCGGGGTCAAGGACGGCGGCAACCCGCACCGCTGGTACTCCCCGGACGACGTGCACAAAGTGATCGAGCGGATCACCGCCGACTACAAGAAGGCCGACCCCGCGGACGCCGGCTACTTCGACGCCCGGAAGGACGCCTTCGAGACCAAGACGCTCGGGGAGTACAACAGCCTGGTCGCCGGCATCAAGGCGACGTACGCGGGCACCCCGATCGGTGCCTCGGAGTCGATCGTCAGCCCGCTCGCGGACGGCCTCGGCCTGAAGATGCTCACTCCGTACTCGTTCCTCAACGCGATCAGTGAGGGCTCCGACCCCACCGCGCGGGACAAGAACACCATCGACCACCAGATCGCCGCCAAGCAGATCAAGGTCTACGTCTACAACAGCCAGAACGCCACGCCCGACGTGCAGGCGCAGGTCAAGGCGGCCAAGGCGAAAGGCATCCCGGTCGCCACGGTCACCGAGACCCTCACCCCGGCGGGGGCGTCGTTCCAGCAGTGGCAGGTCACCGAGCTCAAGGGTCTCCAGCGGGCCCTGGCCGAAGCGACGGGCAAATAGCCGTGCGCCCGCTCACCAGACTCCGCGAGGCCGTCCGCCAGGGCGTGCCCGGTCTGCGCGACGGCGTGCCCGGTCCGCGTGACGGCGAGGCCGCCGGTTCGTGCGAGGGTTGCCCGCCCGGCCCGCGAGGAAACGTCCCGCCTGTTCGGCGGGGAGACGCCGCGTCCGGCCGGCGAGGAAACGTCCCGCCTGCCGCGCGGGGAAACGTCCCGCCCGCGGTGACGGCCGCCGACCACACGCTGCGGACGGCCGCCGGCGGCCCGCCGCCGCCGGACGGTCCCGCGGTGGTGTCCCTGCGGGACGCGGCCGTGCGGGTCGGCGGCCGCACCCTGTGGTCCCATGTCGAACTCGACATCGCGCCGGGGGAGTTCGTCGCCGTCCTGGGGCCCAACGGGGTCGGCAAGTCGACCCTGGTCAAGGCGATCCTCGGGCTGGTCCCGACGGCCGGCGGCAGCGTCACCGTCCTCGGCCGCGCGCCGGGCCGGCTCGCGCACCAGGTCGGCTACCTGCCGCAGCGGCGCAGCTTCGACGCCGGCCTGCGCATCCGCGGCGTCGACATCGTCCGGATGGGCTGGGACGGGGACCGCTGGGGGCTGGGGCGGCCGGGCTCGGCGCGTGCCGCCCGGGAACGGATCGCCCAGGTCATCGATCTGGTCGGCGCGTCGGCGTACGCACACCGGCCGATCGGGCAGTGCTCCGGCGGCGAGCAGCAGCGGCTGCTGATCGCCCAGGCGCTGGTCAGGCAGCCCCGCCTGCTGCTGCTGGACGAGCCGCTGGACAGCCTCGACCTGCCCAACCAGGCGTCGGTGGCCGCCCTGATCGGCCGGATCTGCCGCGAGGAGAAGGTCAGCGTGGTGATGGTCGCCCATGACGCCAACCCGATCCTCGCGCACCTGGACCGGGTGGTGTACCTGGCCGAGGGCGGGGCGGTGGCCGGCACCCCGGACGAGGTCATCACCTCGCGGACCCTGACCCGCCTGTACCGGACGCCGATCGAGGTGCTGCGGACCTCCGACGGCCGGCTGGTCGTCGTCGGGCAGCCCGAGGCGCCCGCGGTGCACGGCGACCGCCACCCGCCGGCGGGGGAGGGGGAGTTCCGTGCTGATCGCTGACGCGGCGACCGACTGGTCCTGGAACCCGGTCGCCGACCTCCGGCAGATGTGGGCGTTCCCCTTCATGGTCAACGCCTTCCGGGCCGGCGCGATCGTGGCCGTGCTGGCCGGGGTGATCGGCTGGTACATGGTGCTGCGCCGGCAGAGCTTCGCCGGCCACACCCTGTCCACCGTGGCCTTCCCGGGTGCCGCCGGTGCCACCCTGCTGGGAGTCGGCGCGGTCTACGGCTACTTCACGTTCTGCGTCGGCGCGGCGCTGGTGATCGCCGCGATCCCGCGGGCCGGGGGGCACGAGTCCGGCCACGGGTCGGGCGGCGGCGAGGAGGCGGCGGTGACCGGAACCATCCAGGCGTTCCTGCTCGGCGCCGGATTCCTCTTCATCGCCCTCTACAAGGGGTTCCTCGGCGGCGTCGACGCCCTGCTGTTCGGCAGCTTCCTGGGCATCACGACGACCCAGGTGGAGGTGCTGGCCGCGGTGGGCGCGGCGGTGCTGCTGGTGCTGGCCGTCGTCGGGCGGCCGCTGCTGTTCGCCTCCGTCGACCCGGCGGTCGCCGCCGCCCGCGGCGTGCCGGTCCGGCTGCTGTCCACCGTCTTCCTCGTCGTGCTGGGTGCGGCGACGGCGGCGACCAGCCAGATCACCGGCGCGCTCCTGGTGTTCGCGCTGCTGGTGATGCCCGCCGCCACCGCGCAGAACCTGACCGCCCGGCCGGTCCTCGGCATCGCCGCGTCGGTGGGCATCGCGCTCGCCGTGACCTGGACCAGCCTGACCGTGGCCTACTACTCGCCGTACCCGATCGGATTCTGGGTGACCACCTTCGCCTTCGCCGCCTACGCGGCCAGTTGGGGAGTCCGCCTGCTGCGCGAGCGCCGCGGACGGGCGCCCGGCCGCAGGGCCGTGGCTGCCGCGGGCACGCCCGCGTGGACCTCGGGGAGCCTGCTGTGACCGTCCTCGCCTCCGGGTGGCCCGGCGCGCTCGGGCACCCCTTCTTCCTGCACGCGGTCCTGGCCGGGGCGGCCATCGCCGCCGCGTCCGGCATGGTCGGCTACTTCCTGGTGCTGCGCGCCCAGGTCTTCACCGGCGACGCGCTCAGCCACATGGCGTTCACCGGTTCGCTCGCCGCGCTGGCCGCCGGGGTCGACCTGCGGCTGGGGTTGTACGCCGCGACCATCGCCGTCGCCGTCCTGCTCGGCACCCTGTCCCGGTCCGGCCGGGCCGACGACGTCGCGATCGGCAGCGTCTTCGCCTGGATCACCGGCCTGGGCGCCTTCTTCCTCACCCTCTACACGACCTCCGGCGGCGCGGACAACGCCGGAGCCGGCGTGCGGGTGCTCTTCGGCTCCATCTTCGGGATGTCGGCGGGCCAGGCCGGTACGGCCGCCGCCGTGGCGGCGGGGGTGTGCGCGGTGGTGCTCGCCGTCTTCCGGCCGCTGCTGTTCGCCTCCGTCGACGAGGCGGTCGCCGCGGCGCGGGGCGTGCCGGTACGGCTGCTGGGGTTCGGCTTCCTCGCGCTGGTCGGCGTCACCGCGGCCGAGGCCAGCCAGGCGGTCGGGTCGCTGCTGCTGCTCGGACTGCTCGCCGCCCCGGCGGGCACCGCCCAGCGGCTGACCGACAACCCCGCGCGGGCGTTCGCGCTGTCCACGGTGCTCGCGGTCGCCGAGATGTGGGGCGGCCTGACCATCAGTTACGCGGTCCCGAAGATGCCGCCGAGCTTCGCGATCGTGGCGGTCGCCGCCACCGTCTACGCGGCCGCGTTCGCCGTCGGGGCGCGCCGGCGGAGCCCGGCCCCGCGCCTCGCCCGGGCCTGAACGGGAGGGGTCCGCGGGGAAAGGGACCGCGCCGAACGGGTCCGCGCCGAACGGGCGTGCACGGAAAGGACCTTCGCGGTCCGGGCCGGGCCGGTACGAACGGCACGCAACGGCCTTCCAGTGGCGACAGAGGAGTTGTTGCGACGGAATCGCAGCAGCTCAGCGCAGGTATCAGGGTGATGGCTGCAATCGGCCGGAGCTGTCACCGTAGGGGCATGGACGCCGGCGAGCACACCCACGGGCACGGCCACGAGCACGGGCACGGCCACACGCATGAGCGCGCGGACGGGCGCGCGGACGCGCGGGAGCGCGGCCACGAACACGGCCACGAACACGGCCACGAACACGGCCGCGAACACGGACACGGCGGTGCGCGGCGGGCCCGGTTCCGGCACCGGCTCGCGCACATGGTCACCCCGCACAGCCACGAGGCGATGGACAAGGTGGACTCCGCGCTGGCGACCTCGCGGGAGGGACTGCGGGCGCTGTGGCTGTCGTTGGGAGTCCTCGGTGCCACCACCGTGATCCAGGTGACGGTCGTCGCGGTGTCGGGGTCGGTGGCGCTGCTGGGTGACACGATCCACAACGCGGCCGACACGCTGACCGCGGTACCCCTGGGGATCGCCTTCGTGCTCGGCCGGCGCGCGGCGACCCGCCGTTACACCTACGGGTACGGGCGGGCGGAGGACCTGGCCGGCATCGCGATCGTGCTGACCATCGCCGGCTCCTCCGCGCTGGCCGGCTACGAGGCGGTGCGCCGGCTGCTGGAGCCGCGTGACGTGACGCACCTGTGGGCGGTGGCGGTCGCCGCGCTGGCCGGGTTCGCCGGCAACGAGTGGGTGGCGCGCCACCGGATCGCCGTCGGCCGGCGGATCGGGTCGGCGGCGCTGGTCGCCGACGGCCTGCACGCCCGCACCGACGGCTTCACCTCGCTGGCGGTGCTGCTGGGCGCCGGGGGCGCCGCGGTCGGTTGGCGCTGGGCCGACCCCGTGGTGGGCCTGCTGATCACCGCGGCGATCCTGGTGGTGCTCAAGGACGCCGCCCGGCAGGTCTACCGGCGGCTGATGGACTCCGTGGACCCCGCGTCGGTGGACGCCGCGGAGGAGGCGCTGCGCCAGGTGCCCGGCGTGCTCGGCGTCGGGGCGGTGCGGATGCGGTGGATCGGCCACGCGCTGCGGGCCGAGGCGGACATCGTGGTCGACCCGCACCTGACGGTGGTGCGGGCCCACGCGTTGGCGGTCGCCGCCGAACACGCCCTGATCCACGCAGTTCCGCGGCTGACCGCCGCGACCGTGCACATCGACCACGTCGCCCACGGCGCCGACCCGCACGCGGAGTTGCGCCACCACGCCGTGGCGTGACCGCCCGCGGGCGCGCCGCTTCGGGGCCGGCCGCGGGTCAACCGCGCTGGTTGACAACGGCGGTAGCGTGCCCGGTGGCCGCCGGCGCGGGTCGCGGGCGGGCGGAAGCGGGCGGGCGCGGACAGGGGCGGGGCGGTATGTGGCGGAGAAGGACCGGGCGTGCGGGTGCGTCGACGGTGGTCGCGGTGCTGCTCGCGGCGGGTACGGTGGCGGTGCCGGCGGCCCAGGCGGCGGCGCCCGACTCCGCGGCCGGGCCCGCGGATTCGTGGGTGCTCACCAACCGTTCCTACGCGCCGGACGACTACACGCAGGAGCCGTTCGTCGGCAACGGCTACCTCGGCCAGCGGGTGGCCGCCATCGGCGCCGGGTTCGAGGGCGACGGCGACCTCGGTACGGGCAACTGGCCGCTCGGCAACCCCCGTTCGACCACCGCCCTGGTCGCGGGGGTGTACGGGAAGGACGGCGACTCCGACTACATCTCCACCCTGCCGACCTGGTCGGACCTCTCCTTCACCGTCGACGGGCACGTACTGGACCCGCACGTCCCCGCCGACCAGGTCAGCGACTACCGCCAGACCCTCGACCTGCGCACGGCCACCGTCACCACCACCTTCCGCTGGACGCCCGCGCCGGGCCGGTCCGCGACCGTCAGGTACGAAGTGCTCGCCGACCGGGACCGTATGCACCTCGGCGTGGTGCGGGCGAGCATCACGCCGGCCTGGAGCGGCGGCCTGTCGGTCGCTTCGCTGCTGAACGGCGCCGGCGCGCAGCGGATCACCCCGACCGGGCGCGCGGTGGACACCTCGTCCGACACCGCGACCGTTCAACTCGCCACGCCAGGACGCGGGACGGCCGTCGCGGAGACCGCCCGGCTGGTGGCGGAGCACGGGGTGCGGGTCGCCCGCCGGGACGCCCTGCTGCCCGCGGACGACGCCGCCACCGCGGGCGAGCGCCTCGCGGTGCCGGTACGCGCCGGGGCCACCTACGCCTTCACCAAGTACGTGGGCGTCTCGACGTCCGACGACCCCGGCAGCCCGGCCGCGGTGGCGCGGGAGACCGTGGACCGGGCGGCCGCGACCGGCCGGCAGCGGCTGCTCGCCGCACACGTCGCGCAGTGGGCCGCGCTGTGGCGGCGGCGCGTGACGGTCGACGGGCAGCCGTCCGTGCAGACGGCCGTCAACAGCTCCTTCTACCTGCTGTATTCCAGCCTGCGCGCGGGCGTGGACTTCAGCATCCCGCCGGCCGGACTGTCCAGCGACAACTACGGCGGTGAGATCTTCTGGGACGCCGACACGTGGATGTTCCCCGCGCTGCTCGCCCTGCACCCCGAACTCGCCAAGTCCATCGTCGCGTTCCGCCACGACACCATCGGCGCGGCCGAGGCGAACGCCAAGTCCGCCGGCTACCAAGGCGGTTCATGGGCCTGGGACAACGGCCCCAGCGGTACGTGCGGTGGCCTCGCGCCGTGCGCCGGCTACGAGGACCACCTCCAGTCGGACATCGCCCTCGCCCAGTGGCAGTACTACCAGGCCACCGCGGACACCGGCTGGCTGCGCGCCGACGGCTATCCGGTGATCAAGGACGTCGCCGACTTCTGGGTCAGCCGCGTGACGCCGGGCCCGGACGGCAAGGACCACATCGACCACGTCACCGGTCCCGACGAGTACACCTCGGGGGTCGACGACGAGTCGGCGACGAACGCCGGTGCGGTCGTCGCGCTGCGCGACGCCGTGGCCGCGGCGCACGCGCTGCACGTGGACCCGGACCCGGCCTGGTCGGCGGTCGCGGCGCGGATCGACGTCGCGACCGACCCCGACGGCACCCACCCCGAGTACCCGGGATACGCCGGGCAGCCGGTCAAGCAGGCGGACACGGTGCTGATGACGTACCCGTTCGGCTATGTCACCGACCTCGGCGCCGCCGCGGCCGACCTCGACCGCTACATGCCCGTCACGGACACCGGCGGTCCCGCGATGACCGCGTCGGTGGAGGCGGTGATCGCGGCGCAGGTCCGGCAGCCGGGCTGCCTGGACTACACGCTCTTCCAGAACTCCTACCAGCCGTTCCTGCGCGGCGCGTTCGCCCAGTTCAACGAGACGCAGTACCTGACGCCCTCCGGCGGCCAGTCCAACCCGGCGTTCGACTTCGCGACCGGGGCCGGCGGGTTCCTGCAGACCCTCGGCTACGGGTTCGCCGGCCTGCGGTGGGACACCGGCGCGCTGACGCTCGCCCCGACCCTCCCGCCGCAACTGCCGGGCGGGATCACCCTGACCGGCCTGCGCTACCAGGGGCGGAGCGTGGACGTGCACGTCGGGCCCGCGACGACGACGGTCCGCCTCGCCTCGGGCGCGCCGGTCACCCTCGCCTCCCCGGACGGCACCAGGCGCCTCGCCACCGGGCGGACCGCCGTCCTGCCGACCGCCCGCCCGGACCTGAGCCCGACCGACAACTCCGCCCGCTGCCAGGCCGTTTCGGCCAGTTCCGCGCAGGCCGTCGACCAGCCGGCCGCCGCCGTCGACGGCAACGCCGTCACCACCTGGACAGCGGCGGACACCACCTCGTCGTACACGGTGACGCCCGCCCGGCCGGTCAGCACCGGTCACGCGGACGTGCGCTGGGGTGCGACCCGGCCCGCCTCGTACGCCGTCCAGGTGCGGTCGGCCGGCGGGCGCTGGCAGCAGGTCGCCGCGGGCGCCGTGCCGCCGGCCGGGAACCTCGACGCCACCTGGCGCCCGGTCACCGGCCGCGCCGTCCGGCTCGCCTTCGCCGGAGGCGATCCGGCGAGCATCGCCGAACTCGACCTGCCCGACGCGGCGGCGCCCGACCTGATCACCACCCTCGACGCGCCCGACGCGATGGCGCCCGGCTCGTCGGCCGTGGTCACCCAGACCCTGCGGTCGATCGGCGGCGCGGACGCCACGGACGTGCGCACCGCGTTCTCGCTGCCCGCCGGCTGGACGGCCACGCCCGACCAGGCCACGCCTGACTCAGCGGCGGCGGCGACCGTACGCCAGGGCGCGACCGTCACCCGCGCCTGGACGCTGACCGCCCCGGCGGACCAGGCGCCGGCCCGGGTGCCGCTCACCGCGACGACCACCTGGCGGGGCGCGGCCGGCACCGACTCGGCCACGGCCACAGCCTCGGTCTACGTGGCGACGCCGGTCCCGGCCGGGACCGCCGCCCAGGCCGAGGACGCGATCAACAGCGGCGGCGCGTCCGTGGCGAGCGACCACACGGGCTATACCGGCACCGGGTTCGTCGGCGGCCTCTACGCGGGGGCCGCGACCACCGCCGTCGTCGCGGTCCCGACGGCCGGCCCGCACCGGATCACCGTGCGGTACGCCAACTCCACCGGCGGCCGGCAGCCGCCCTACGAGTCGGTGACGCGGACGATCAGCGTCGTGGCCGGCGGCAGCGCGCAGCAGATCTCGCTGCCGGTGACCGGGAGTTGGGACACCTGGTCCACGGTGACCGCCGAAGTGACGCTGCCGGCCGGCGACGACGTGGTCCGCCTCCTGGTCCGGCCGGGCGACTCCGGCAGCGTCAACGTCGACAGCGTCCTCGTCGAGTGACGAGTGGCGAGTGGCGAGTGACGAGTGGTGACGTGCTGACGCGTGCCGACCCGTGCTGACGCGTGGGCCGCAAGGCCGCTGTCAGGCGCGGGAGTCGACGTCCAGCGCGGTGTGGGTGCCGAACGCCCGCGCGTGGTAGGTCAGCGGCGGCCTCGGCGCGGCCTCGGCGCTCAGGACCCGGCCGAAGACGACGACGTGGTCGCCGCCCGTCACCAGGTCGGCCACCTCGCACGCCAGGAAGCCGCTCGCGCCGGGCAGCCTGGGCACCTGGGAGCCGAGGCGCCAGTCGACCCCGCCGAACTTGGCCGGGCCGCCCTTGCGGGCGAAGTTCATCGCGAGGTCCGGCTGCTGCGCCCCGAGGATGTTGAGGCCGAACCTGCGGCTGCCGCCGATGACCGCCAGCAGGTCCGAGCCGCGGTCGAGGGAGACCAGGACCATCGGCGGGTCCATCGAGAGCGAGGTGAAGGCGCTGACGGTGGTGCCGTAGGGGGACGGCCCGGCCATGGCGGTGACCACGGCGACGGGGGTGGCCACGCCGGCCATGGCCTCCCGGAACGCGGACTTCAGGTCCGCCGCGACGTCCGGGCGGGATTCGGTACTGGTCACCAGGGCTCTCCTCTGCGTCGTCGGTCTGCTCGGATCGCTCGGTTCGCTCAGCCGTCCTCGGGTCCCGGCTCCGACCCCAGCGCGTAGAGCCGGGGCAGGTTGACCACGATCGCCTCCTGGGTGCTGCGCGCGATGACGACCACGGCCTCGTCGTCGGGGTCCGGGTTCTCCTCGCGGTGCGGCACGTAGGGCGGGACGAAGATGTAGTCGCCGGGGGAGGTGCGCAGCCGTACCTCCTGCGGGGTGTCGCCGGAGTCGTCGACGAAGACGAACTCCGGGTGGCCGCTCACCACATGGATCGCGGTCTCGGACTCGCCGTGGTGGTGGTCGGAGGAGGCCGTCGCGGGAGCCACGTGGGTCTGGCCCATCCACAGCTTCTCCGAACCGACGGTCTTCCCGCTGACGGCGGCGAACCTGCGCATGCCGCCGCTCTGGGCGGTGTCGCCGTCCAGCGCGTCGGCGCGGATGTGGTGCAGGCGGGCCCGCAGGGACGACGTCGGCGGGGTCGGGGTGTCGGTGTCGTGCAGGTGGGGATGGAAGCCTTCACCAGGCTGCGTCGGCGGCGTACTCATGGCCGGGACGCTAGGGCGCCGCCGAAAAGGATGTCAAGAGGTGTCTATTAGCCTTCACCTGCGGCAATGTTCCCGCAATGGTCGGTACACAGCGGAAATCCCCGCCCGGAAGGGGCATCGGGCATGATGGGAGCATGCATATCTCCGCGAAGGCGGACTACGCCACGCGCGCCCTTCTGGAACTCGCCAGCGAGCCCGGACGCCCGCTCAGTTGCGAGGCCATCGCCTCGGCACAGGAGATCCCGTTCCGCTTCCTGAAGTCCGTGGTGGCCGAGTTGCGAAGAGCCGGACTGGTGCGCAGCCAGCGCGGCTGCGAAGGCGGTTACTGGTTGGGCCGGGCGGCCGACGAGATCACCCTGCTCGATGTCGTGCGCGCGGTCGACGGCGAGCTGATCACGCTGCGCGGCGAGCCGCTGGCCGCGCTGGCCTACCCCGGCCCGGCGGCCGGGCTGACCGCGGTGTGGCGGCAGGTCGAGGCGGAGGCCGCGGCGGTCCTGGGCGGGGTGACCCTGCACTCGCTGCTGGCCCCGGCGAAGCGCGAGCGGCCGGCCCGGAAGCGCGCGGCGTGACAGCTGCGCGGCAGCCGGAACCGGCGGTGGAGGTGGTGGAGTACACCGATCCGCTCTGCCCGTGGTCCTGGGGCTCCGAGCCGGTGCTGCGCCGGCTGCGGGCCGCGGTGGCCGGCCGGGTCCGCTGGCGCCGGGTGTACGCCATCCTCTTCGACCACGACGACGACCCGCCGCCCGACCCCGCCGCGGAGACCGCCTGGTACGCGCGCTACGTCGCGGGGATCACCGAGCACACCCGGGCGCCGTGCGCGGTACGGCTGAGCCGGGTCGCGGCCAGTTCCTGGCCGTCCTCGCTCGTCGCCAAGGCCGCGGAGCTCCAGGGCGGCGACACGGCCGAGGCGGTGCTGCGCCGGCTGCGGGAGACGGTCTTCGTGCTCGGCGAGCCGGCCGACACCGCGGAGTTGGCGCTCGCCGCGGTCCGCGGCGCGCCCGGCCTCGACCTGCGCCGGCTGGCGGCCGACGCGGCGTCGCCGCGGGTGCTCCGGCAGGTGCGCGCCGACCGCGCGGAGGCGCGCCGCCCGGTGCCCGAGGTGCTCGACCCCACCGCCGGCTCGCCGCACCCCGGCGTCGCCAAGGAGACCGCCGACGGGAGCCGCCGCTACGCCCTGCCGACGCTGCTGCTGCGGACGGCGGCCGGCTACCGCGTGGTGCCCGGCTGGCGGACGTTCGAGGAGTACGCCGCGGCCTTCGACGACCTGTGCCCGGGCCTGCTGCCGGCCCGCGACCGGCTGCCGGAGGGCGGAACGCTCTCCCCGGCGGCGGCACTCGCGCGCTACCGGAGCCTGACCGACCCGGAGCGGCTGCTGCTGGCGCAGGGGCCGTGGCCACCGCCGCACGCGGTGCGGGTGGAGACCGGCAACGGCCCGCTGTGGCTGCACCCCGCCGAGGCCGCACTGCATCCCGCCGCCCAGGTGTAGTTCGTCACGCCGGGCGGGGCCGATCCGCGGCCGGGGCGGGGAAGACCCCGGTCCGCCGAATGAGACATCAAAAGGTGTCCATTGACAGCCGCTCGCCGTAGCCCACAAGATGTGCAGCATGCTCTCGACGCACCCTGGTGTGGTGTGCCGCTACGTGGACCTGCGGCGCACGTGCAGCGCCCTCTGTCGCTGACCATCCGTCACCCACGGTTCACCGGCGCCTGACCGCCCCCGGCGGTACCGGCCCCCTTCGCGCCGCCGAGCGGCGCCCCCGCCGTTCCGCGTCACCGACGCCGCGCATCGGCGTGCCCCCTTTCCCCGTCCGGCCCGCTTCGCCTGCCCGCCCGGCCCCTGCTCGCCGCTGTGCGCCACCGACCCGCTCCCTGACCAACAGCACCTGAAAGGCGGTGCGTTGGCCGAGGTGTGTCCCGACGCGTGCTCGTGAGCCGTACCGGCATGCCCGTACCGACCGCGCCGCGGGCCGGTGCGCTCCGGTACGGGCGCCGGGCCCGCCCTCCGCCCTGCCGCTCCTGCCCCGCCCCGGTCGGGAGTGCGTCGACAGAAAGTATGAGATGTCCATACGCATCGCCACCCGCCGTTCCGCGGCGGGCTCCCGCCTCCGCCCCCGCCCCCGTCCGCGGTTCGGCCGTATCCGGCTGGCCGCCCTCTCCGCCGTCCTCGTCACCACCGCGGGCGCCTCGCTCAGCGCCTGCGGCGGGCAGTCCGCGTCCGCGGGCGGCGGCGACACGCTGAAGTGGGCCTCCTCCTCCTTCCCGAGCCACTGGGACCCGGTGGTCAGCGGCAGCGGCGCCCAGTTCCGCGAACTCGCCCTGGTCTACGCCTCGTTGACGCGTACCGACGCCACCGGCAAGGCCGTGCCCGACCTCGCCAGGTCCTGGGAGTACAACGCCAAGGGCGACCAGGTCACCTTCCACCTGCGGCCCGGCCTGAAGTTCAGCGACGGCAGCGTACTGGACGGCAGCGCGATCAAGGCCGCCATCGAGCGGGCCAAGACGCAGAAGGACTCCGCGCTGTTCGGCGACCTGACGTCGATCAGGTCCGTGGACGCGAGCGGCCTCGACGTGGTCGTCCACCTCTCCCAGGTCGACTACCAGATCCCGCAACTGCTCGGCGAGCGCGTGCTCCAGGTCGCCAGCCCCAAGGCGGCCGCGAACCCGAAGAAGCTGGACCAGAGCCCGGTCGGCGCCGGGCCGTTCACCGTCACCCAACTCGTGCCGGGCACCAAGGTGCTGCTGAGGAAGAACCCGGACTACTGGGACGCGAAGGACATCCACATCGACAACGTGGAGCTGACCTCCGCCCCGGACGCCTCCACCGTCGTCTCCGGCCTGCAGACCGGCGTCTACAACTTCGCCGACATCGCGCCCAGCCAGGCCGACGCCGCGAAGAAGGCCGGCCTCGACGTGTTCGTGCAGCCGGGCTTCAACGCCGAGAACATCAGCCTCAACGTCAACAAGGCGCCGTTCACCGATGCCAAGGTGGTGGACGCCGTCCGCTACGCCGTCAACCGGCAGGAGTTCGTGGACAAGCTGACCTTCGGCTACGGATCGGCCACCGACCAGCCGTTCCCCAAGGGCTACGTGGCCTACGACCCGAAGTCCGCGGACCTCTACCCGTACGACCCGGCGAAGTCGAAGCGACTGCTCGCCGAGGCGGGCTACAAGCCCGGCGCCATCAAGCTGACCCTGGTCATCCCGGCCGCGGACCCGCAGGCCGAGATCGTCCAGTCGCAACTCGCCAAGGTCGGCATCACCGTCACCATCAAGGTGGACAAGAACTGGGCGACGCCGTTCTTCGCCAAGGACCTGACCTTCTCCCTGTACGGGACCACCGGGCGCGACTCGGCCCTCCAGACGCTCACCGCGCACTTCGGCCCCGACGGCCCGCTGAACCTCAGCACGCCGTACGAGCCGGCCGGCTTCGAGGCGGCGGTGGCGAAGGTCCGGCAGACCAGCATCGACTCGCCGGACTACCCGCAGGTCCTCCAGGCGGCGACCCGCGCGGGCCTGCAGAGCAAGGCGCTGGTCTTCACGTACTCCGCGCCGAACCTCTTCGCCAAGAGCAAGGCGCTGTCGAACCTGCCGAAGAACCCCGGCCACATCGACTGGACCGGCGTGACCCTCGGCCACTGATGTCCACCCAGCACAGAGAGGGGGCAACCCCATGACGACGACCACGACCACGACGGCGCCACCGGTGAAGGAGCGCCCGGCACCGGCCGGGCCCGCCCGCCACCGCGGGGTCGCCGCGGCCAGGGCCCGGCACACGCTGGGCCGGGTGACGGCCGCCCTCGCCCGATCCGCCGCGATCTTCGTGCCGGTCTTCCTGGTCGCGACCTTCGTGACGTTCGCACTGCGGTCGCTGAGCGGACTCAGCCCCGCGCGCATCCAGTTGGGCGAGGACGCGACTCCCGCGGCGATCCACCGGGTGGAGGCCCAGTGGGGCCTGAACCAGCCCTTCCTGGTCCAGTACGGGCACTGGTTCAGCGGTGTCCTGCACGGACAGCTCGGCACCAGCTGGACCAACGGCGCCGACATCTCCACGCTCATCGGCCTCGGCCTGGGCGTCAGCCTCTCCATCGCGACCTTCGCGCTGATCATCGGCGTCTGCGCCGGCTTCCTGCTGGGCACGGCGGCGGCGCTGCGGCACACCACCTGGGTGGACCGGGCGATCACCGGGTTCGTCACCCTGATCTCGGTGATGCCGGCGTTCGTGGTCGGCATCGTGCTCGTGGAGGTCTTCGCGGTCGGGCTGCACCTGTTCCCGGCGGCGGGCTACGTCCCCGCGGCGCAGGGCCTCACCCCCTGGCTGGAGCACATCACGCTTCCCGCGCTCGCCCTCAGCTTCGACGTGATCGCCGACGTCGCCCGGCAGTTGCGCACCAGCCTCATCGCGTCGTACCGGGAGAACTACGTCACCGGCGCGATCGTCCGCGGGCTCAGCCCGCGGCGGATCTTCTTCGGGCATGTGCTGCGCAACGGGATCGGGCCCGCGCTCGCCACGCTGGGGCTGAAGTTCCCCGCGCTGGTCGGCGCCTCCGTGGTGACGGAGTGGGTGTTCGGCCTCCAGGGGTTCGGCCGGTTCGCCAACGACTCGGCCCAGTCCGGCGACGTGCCGGCGGTGCAGGGCGTCCTGGTGGTGTCGATCGTGCTCGTCGTCGTCTTCAACCTGATCGTCAACCTGGTGCTGGCCCGCGTGACGCCGGCGTCCCAGCGGGGGGTGTGACGGATGTTCCGCCGCGTACTGTCGCTTCCCACCGGCCGGATCGCCGTGGCGATCCTCACCCTCATCGCGCTGCTCGCCGTCTTCGGCCCGCTGCTGGCGCCGCAGAACCCGCTGGGCACCAGCACCCACACGCTCGCGGCCGGCTCCGGCTCCCACTGGCTGGGCACGGACTACCTCGGCCGCGACGTGTTCAGCCGGCTGCTCGCCGGCTCCCGGGTCAGCGTGCTCGGCTCCCTCGAAGTGGCCGTGACCGCCCTGGTGGTCGGGGTGGTCCCCGGCATCCTGTCGGTGTACCTCGGCCGGGTCTTCGAGTGGGTCACCCTGCGGGTGGTCGACACGCTGGTCGCGCTGCCGTTCCTGCTCTTCGCCGTCGCGGTGATCGCGCTGCTCGGCAACGGCATCACCCAGGCCATGCTGGTCACCGGCGTGCTGGTCTCGCCGCTGTTCTACCGTGTCTCGCGCGCCGCCACCTTGACCGTGGCCCGCTCGCAGTACGTGGAGGCGGCTCTGATCTCCGGTGCCTCCGTCGGCTGGGTGGTCCGCCGCCACGTCTGGACCAAGGTGCTCCCGCCGATCGCGGTCGCGCTCGCCCAGACCGTCGGCGTCGGGTTCGTCATCGTCTCCAGCCTGACCTTCCTGGGGATCGGGGTCCAGCCGCCCGAGCCGACCTGGGGCGGCCTGCTCGCCTCGGACCTGGGATACCTCAGCTACCAGCCGTGGGCCCCGGTGGCCCCCGCACTGCTGATCATGGTCACCGTCTGGGCCGGCAACCTGCTCGCCGACGCGATCCGGGACGTCTCGGGCGAGGCGGGCCGCGCGCTGGTCGACAACCGCAAGGTCCGCGCCGGCCGCCCCGACCGGACCCCACCCACTCCGGTCGGAGGCGCGTCATGACGGCACTGTCCGAGAACCTGTCCGAGAGCCCGTCGTCCACGCGGACCGCGGAGACGGAGGAGGCCGAGCAGACGCAAGGGGCCGCCGACACGGCCGGGACCGCGGGCACGCCCGGCACCGCGCCCGCCGAGGCTCCCGCCGGGAGCGCCGAACCCGCCACCGTGCTCAAGGTCGCCGGCCTGCACATCACCGACCGGGCCACCGACCGCGAGATCGTGCACGGCGTCGACTTCGAGCTGACCCCCGGCAAGGCGGTGGGCGTGGTGGGGGAGTCGGGCAGCGGCAAGACCCTCACCTGCCGTGCCGTACTCGGCATCCTCCCCGCGCACTTCGAGATCTCCGAGGGCGCGGTCGAGATCGCCGGCACCGACATCGCCACCCTCACCCCGCAGCAGTGGACGCGGTTGCGCGGCGCCACGATCAGCGCGGTCTTCCAGGACCCGGCGTCCTACCTCAACCCGTCGATCAAGGTGGGCGCGCAGATCGCCGAGGTGGTCCGCGCCAAGAACGGGCTGAAGCGGGGCCCGGCCCGGCAGCGCGCCCTCGAACTGCTGCGCGCGGTCCACCTGCGCGAGCCGGAACTGGTCTACGGCCAGTACACCTACGAGCTGTCCGGCGGGATGCTCCAGCGGGTCCTGATCGCCGCGGCGATCGCGGCCGGCCCGCGCGTGCTGATCGCCGACGAGGCCACCACCGCGCTCGACGTCACCGTGCAGGCCGAGATCCTCGACCTCCTGGCCGACCTGCGCGAACGCACCGGCCTGGCGCTGGTGGTGGTCTCCCACGACCTGGCCGTGGTCGCCCAGATCTGCGACGAGGTGCTGGTCATGCGGCAGGGCGAGGTCGTGGAGCACGGCCCGACCCGCCAGGTGCTGCACCACCCGCGCCACGAGTACACCCGGCTGCTCGTCGCCGAGCACGAGCAGTACGGCCTGGACAGGTTCCGTACGTCGAAGGAGGCGTCGTGACCGGCGCGCACCCGCAACACCCGCCCGCCGAAGAGACGTTGGCGGGGCCGTCTGCGGGGGCGTCCGCCGGTGCCTCGGCCGGTCCGTCCGCCGGGCTGTCCGGCAGTCCGTCCACCGGGCCGTCCGCCGGTGCCTCGGCCGGTCCGTCCGCCGGTCCCGCCGGTACGGTGCTCGCCATCGACGGGCTCGACGTCCACTACGGCCGGCGCCGGCGCCGGCGGCGCGCCCTGCACGGGATCACGCTGAGCGTCGCCCCCGGCGAGACCGTGGGCGTCATCGGCGAGACCGGGTCGGGCAAGTCCACCCTCGCCCGCGCCGTCCTCGGCCTGGTCCGCGCCTCGGCGGGCTCGATCGTCGTCGGCGGCGAGGAGGTGACCGGCTACGGCGCCGGCAAGTGGCGCGCCCTGCGCCGCCGCGGCGTGGTGCAGTACGTCTTCCAGGACCCGCTGCGCAGCCTCGACCCGGACCTCACCATCGCCGACTCGCTGGCCGAGCCGCTGCTGCTGAAGGGCGTCGCCCACGCCGAGGCGACCGCGCGGACCCGGTCCTTCCTCGCCCGGGTCCACCTGCCCGAGGACCTGCTCGACCGGCTGCCCGGCGAACTCTCCGGCGGCCAGCGGCAGCGCGTCGCGGTCGCCCGGGCCCTGGTCACCGAGCCCGAACTGATCATCCTCGACGAGCCGGTCAGCGCCCTGGACTCCGCGAACCGGGTGCAGATCCTGGAGATCCTCAAGGAGTTGCGCGGCACCGGCGTGGCCATCGTGCTGATCTCCCACGACCTGGGGTCCGTCGCCGGGATCGCCGACCGTATCGCCGTGCTCTACCAGGGCGAACTCGTGGAGGCCGGCGCCGCCCGCGACGTCATCGAGGAGCCGCGACACCCCTATACCCGCCTGCTGGTCAGGTCCGCGCCCACCCTGCACACCGCCCCGGCCGGACGGGCCGAGCGCGACGCCCTGCGCGCGCTGCTCGACGCCTGAACCCGCGCCGCTTCGCGGCCACCCCCGAACGGGCCACCCCACGGCCGCTCAACCGCCGCCCCGCGCCCGCCCCGAGCCCTGCCACCCACGTCTCATCACGGAAGAGGGAGAACCATGTCCCGCACGATCCACCTCGCGCTCCACCCCTACGGCGTCGGCGGCCCCGGCCAGCACGGCCTGTGGAAGGACCCGAGCGTCGCGAAGAACGCCAGCATCGACATCAACTACTACATCCGGCAGGCCCAGGCCGCCGAACACGCGCTCTTCGACGCCCTGTTCATCGTCGACAGCCAGTTCATCAACTCCACCTACCCGGCGCACTACCTCAACCGGCTGGAGCCGCTCACGCTGCTGTCCGCGGTCGCCACCCACACCAAGCACGTCGGACTGGTCGGCACCGCCAGTTCGACGTACAACTCGCCGTTCAACCTGGCCCGCCGGTTCGCCTCCCTCGACCACATCAGCGGCGGCCGCGCCGGCTGGAACGTCGTGACCAGCTTCGACACCGGCGCGTCGAAGAACTTCGGTCTCGAGGAGCACCTCGACTACGCCACCCGCTACGGCCGCGCCCTGGAGTTCGTCCAGGTCGCGCGCGGCCTGTGGGACTCCTACGAGGACGACGCGTTCCCCGCCGACGTCGAGCGCGACGTCTTCCTCGACCCGGCCAAGCTGCACGCGCTCGACCACGTCGGCGAGCACCTCAGCGTGGCCGGCCCGCTCAACCTCTCCCGCTCCCCGCAGGGCCAGCCGGTGATCTTCCAGGCCGGTGTCTCGGAGGAGGGCCGCGACCTGGCCGCGCAGGTCGCCGAGGGCATCTACGCGCCCGGCGGCGGCCTCCAGCAGGCCCGGGAGTACTACTCCGACATCAAGAAGCGCACCGCCGGATACGGCCGCGACCCCGAGCACATCAAGATCTTCATCCACGGCGGCCCGATCGTGGCCGGCACCGAGGAGGCCGCCCGGCGCCGCGAGCGGGAGATCTTCGAGGAGGACGACGACTTCGAGGGCAACCTCGCGCTCCTCGGCCGGTCCTTCGGAGCCTACGACTTCAGCGTGCACGACCTGGACGCGCCGTTCCCCGACGTCGCGCACCTGGCCGAGCGGGGCGGCCGGACCGGCGCGGGCCGGATCATCGAGCGGGCCCGGACCGAGAATCTGACGCTTCGTCAAGTAGCCAACTCCGTACGGGAGTTCCGCCGCTCACCCTTCGTCGGCACGCCGCAGGGAGTCGCCGACACCATCGAGGAGTGGTTCCACGCCGGCACCTTCGACGGCATCAACCTCGCCTTCCGCACCGAGGCCGAACTCGCCGCCTTCGTCGACGGAGTGGTGCCGATCCTCCAGCGGCGCGGGCTGTTCCGCACCGAGTACGAGGCCGACACCCTGCGCGGCAACCTCGGCCTGCCGGTACCGGCCAACCGCTACACCCGCGAGCGCCAGCTCGTGAACGACTGAGAGGCCGGCCGATGACCGCGTCCGTGGCACCGCTGTCCAGATCCCTGCCCCCGTCCGCCCCCGCCTCCTCCTCTTCGCCCTCCGCCCTCTCCCCGTCCCTCTCCCCGACCGGCGGGCGCGACGTGCACACCGTCCGGTTCCCGGTCGGCACGCCGCCGCGGTCGGTGGACGTGCTGATCGTCGGCGCCGGCCCGGCCGGCCTCGCCGCGGCGGTCGAACTGACCTCCCGCGGCGTGCGGGTGGCCGTCGTCGAACGGGCCCGCACCGCGACGCTGGTCCGGGCCGGCGCGATGGGCCACACCCCGCGCGTGGTGGAGCACCTGCGCCGCTGGGGGCTGCTCCAGCGGGTCCGCGACGCGTGGACCTTCCCCCCGGAGTGGAACCAGGGCATCAAACTGGTCACCTCGCTGGCCGGGCACGAACTGGTGCCGGTGCCCCGCCCCGACTTCCGCGGCACGCTCGGCGGCGGCCACTCGGCCGACGAGGCGCTGCGCCGGCCGCAGACCGTCTTCCAGCACGTCTTCCTCGAACACCTCGCCGAGCGCCGGGTGAGCGTGGCCGGCGGCTGGGAACTGCGCGGCCTGCGCCAGGACGAGGACGGTGTGGACGCCGAGGTCGTCGACGTCGACTCCGGCGAACCGCTCGTGATCCGGGCCGGATACGTCCTCGGCACCGACGGCGGCCGCAGCACCACCCGCCGGCTGGCCGGCATCGAACGGGACGGGGAGCACGCCACCGAGAAGCGGCTGCGCCTCATCGTGCGCACCGGCGACATCACCGAACGGGTCGGCGCCGCGCCCAGCGGCACCAACATCGTCTTCAACCCGCACGCGTCCGGCTTCCTCGCCGCCGTGAGCACCCGCGAGTGGCGGGTGTACGCGGGGCCGTTCCCGCTCGAACACGAGCCCACCGAGGAGGAGTTGCTGGCCACCGCGCGGGCCGCCTTCGGCTTCGACCTCGACCTGGAACTCGTCTCCGCCACGACCTTCTACCACGCCACCCGGATCGCCCGGACCTTCCGGCACGGCCGGGTGCTGCTGGCCGGCGACGCGGCCCACGTACGGACGCCCGGCGGCAACCTCGGCGAGGGCATCGGCGACGTGGTGAACCTCGGCTGGAAGCTCGCCGCGGTGCTCGGCGGCCAGGCCCCGCCCGCGCTGCTCGACTCGTACGACCAGGAGCGCCGCCGGCACAACTGGCGGATCGCCGACCACGCGCTCCAACGGGCCCGCCGGGCCCAGGCCACCCTCGCCGACATCCGGGCCGGCGGCATCCCCGACGACGCCGACCTCGGCCCGGCCGCCGCCGCCCGCCGCGCCGAGATCGGCGAACGCCTGCGCCGGGACCGCCTCGGCGCGAACGGCGTCACCTTCGACGAGCGGTACGACGACTCGGCCGCGGTCTGGTACGAACCGGGCCAGCTCGACACCGAGCCCGCCTGGCGCCCGGACGTCTACGAGGACGACCCCCGCCCGGGCCACCGGGCGCCGGACGGACTCGTGGACCCCTACGGCGGCACCCTCTACGACCGGATCGGCACGTCCTTCGCGCTCCTCGTCCTGACCGACGCGCGCACCGACGTACGCGCGGACACGCGCACGATCGAGCGGGACTTCGCCGAGCAGGCCGCGGCCAGGGCGCTGCCGTTCACGGTCATCCACCTGACCGACCCGGCGGCCCGCGCGCTCTACGGCACCGCGCACGTGCTGGTCCGCCCGGACCAGCACGTCGCGTGGCGGGGCGCGGAGCTTCCGGCCGGCGGCGCGGCGGCGGTCCTCGACCGGGTGCTCGGCGGAAGCTCCCACCGTGCGGCGGCGGAAGCGGAGGCGGAAGCGGAGGCGGAGGCCGCGGCAGACGGCCGGGCGGCCGGACTGGTGGAGGCGGAGGCCGCGGCAGACGGCCGGGCGGCCGGACTGGTGGAGGCGGGCGCCGCCGGCGAGTAGGCGGACGGACCGCGATGCGGGCGGGCCCGCCGCCACGCGAGCCCGCCCGTACACCGATGCCCGTACACCGATGCCCGTACACCGCCGCCCCTTTCCGTCAGGGCTTCGCAGGCCGCCGCCCGCGCCCTCTGCGAGAATCGGGGCGGCGCCGCCGACGCGGCGGACCCCGCCGCCGGGACCATGGAGGAAGCACGTGCCACCTGCCTCGGAGCCGCTGCGGAAGCTGGGCTTCCTGACCATCGGGCTGTTCGACGAGGCCGATCCGCGCGCGGGCCACGAATCGACGCTGCGCGTCATCGAGCTGGGCGAGCAACTGGGCTTCGACAGCGCCTGGGTGCGGCACCGGCACCTCCAGTACGGCATCTCCTCGCCGGTCGCGGTGCTCGCCGCGGCCACGCAGCGCACCAGCCGGATCGAACTGGGCACCGCGGTCATCCCGTTGGGCTGGGAGAACCCGCTGCGGCTCGCCGAGGACCTGGCCACCGTGGACATCCTCTCCGGCGGCCGGCTCAACCCCGGCGTCAGCGTCGGCCCGCCGATGCGGTACGACCGGGTCAAGGACGCCCTGTACCCGGACACGGCCGACGCCGAGGACTTCGGCTACGAACGGGTGCGGCGGCTGCTGTCCTTCGTCCGCGGCGAGCCGGCGACCGCGTCCGGCGCGACCGAGGGCTTCGAGGTGTTCTCGCCACGGGTCCAGCCGCACGCCGCCGGGCTGGCCGACCGGATGTGGTACGGCGGCGCGAGCCTGCGGTCGGCCCGCTGGGCGGGGGAGCAGGGCATGAACTTCCTGACCAGCAGCGTCGTCAAGGCGGGGCCGGCCGAGCGGGCGGGGACGGCCGACGGGTCAGAGGCGGCCGGCGGCTCCGGCGACTCCGGGGTGCCCGGCGGCTCCGAGGACTCCGGCGAGGCCGCGGCCACCGCCACCTTCGCCGCGCTGCAACTCGCGCAGATCCGCGAGTTCCGCGCGCACCACCCGGCGGGCGACCGGGCCCGGGTCTCCCAGGGCCTCGTGGTCATCCCCACCGACTCCGCGACGCCCGAACAGCGCGCGAAGTACGAGGAGTTCGCCCGCAAGCGGCTGCCGCGCACGGCCGCCCCGCAGGGACCGGCGCGGTTGCTGTTCGCCCCCGACCTGGTCGGCGAGTCCGCGCGACTCGCCGAACGGCTGCACGCGCACGCCGCGTTCCGCGAGGTCCACGAGGTCGCCTTCGCGCTGCCCTTCACCTTCGACCACGCCGACTACGTCCAGATCCTCACCGACCTCGCCACCCGCCTCGGCCCCGCCCTCGGCTGGCACCCCGCCGCGCCCTGAACGGGCGGCCTACAAGGTCGAGAAGGGGGTGGCGCCGACCGCGAGGGTGGCGTCGAGGGTGGCCGGGTCCAGCACGTGGTCGCGGACCAGGTAGGCGGCTCCCGCGATGCCGGCGCGGGACTTGTACTTGGTGGGCACGATCTGCAACTGGCGGGTGGCCAGCGGCAGTGAGCGCTGGTAGATGACCTCGCGGACGCCGGCCATCAGGTGGTCGCCGACGGTGCTGAGCCGGCCGCCGAGCACGATGATGTCGGGGTTGAGCAGGCTGGTCGCGTAGGCGACGGCCTCGCCGAGGACGCGGCCGGCGGTCCGGAGCGCGGCGACCGCGGTGCTGTCGCCGCGCCGCACCTGGTCGACGACGTCGCGCGCGTCCTGGCCCTTGGTCTGGCGGCGGTCGCGCAGGTCGCGGGCGAGCGCCCAGCCGCCGACCAGGGACTCCAGACACCCCCGGTTCCCGCACCGGCACTGCGGGTCGCCGAACCCGCTGATGTGGATGTGCCCGATGTCGCCGGCCGCGCCCTGCGCACCGCGGTTGACGTGGCCGTCTATCACCATCCCGCTGCCGACCCCGGTGCCGGCCTTGATGTAGAGCAGGTGCGGCTGGTCGCGCCAGAAGCGGCGGTGCTCGGCGAGGGTGAGCAGGTTGACGTCGTTGTCGATGAGGATCGGGACCTGCCAGGTGCGGCGCAGGTGCCCGCGGATGTCGTAGTCGTCCCAGCCGGACATGATCGACCAGCCGAGCACGCGGCCGGCCTCGTAGTCGACCGGCGCGGGCAGCCCGAATCCGATGCCGGCGACCGGGGTGGCACCGAGGTCGGCGTGGCTGATCATGCCGCGCACCGTCGCCGTGATCGTGTCCAGCAGCGCTTCAGGGCCGTCGCCGACGGCGAGCCGTTCCACCCGCTCGGCGAGGATGCCCGCGTTGAGGTCGGTGATCGCCACCCGCGTCCGCTGCTCCCCGATGTCCACGCCGATGATGAGCCCGGCGGCGTGGTCGAGGGTGAGCGCGCGCGACGGGCGACCGCGCGAGGGCACGCTCTGGTCGCTCTCCTTGAGCAGTCCCGCGGCGAACAGCGCGTCCAGCCGCTGACCGACCGTCGACCGGGACAGGCCCGTCAACTGGGCAATCCCGGTACGGGTGTTGGCCCTTCCGGTCGTGATCAGCTGCAAGATCCGCCCGGGGCCCTCCTCGGCCCGCCAGGGGGCCGGGCCGCTCGCGGCCGTGCGTGTCGTCTCGCTCATCTCGCTCCGCTCTCGGGACGTCGGACTGCACTGTAGTGAAGGGCCATTTATGTCGGCAACCATACAGAAGTAGTTTATTTTTGCTTGACAGCCGATCGAACGATCCGCAACATCGACGTAATCACCCGGTCATATCGACGCCCGTGGCGGGTTCCTCCCGCACCGAAGCCGAGTTGACGGCCCTGCGTCCAGGAGGACTCAATGAAGATCGTCCGACGTGCTCCCGCCTCCTTGCGGATCAAAGTCGCCGCCCTCACCGTCGCCTGTGGCGTGGCCGCCGTGGCGTGCGGGCCCGGTGGTTCCGGCGGCGGTTCCGGCGGGTCCCCGAAGATCGGGATCGTCGCGCTGAACCTGAGCAACCCGTTCTTCGGCACGCTGGAGAACGCCACCGAGAAGGCCGCGAAGGCCAAGGGCTGGAAGGTCATGAAGGCCGAGGCCAAGACCCCCGGGGACTCGGCGACGCAGGTGACCGCGATCGAGAACATGATCGCCAACAAGGTGAAGGCGATCGTGGTCACCCCGGCCAACGCGACGGCGCTCAACGGCGTGCTGAAGCAGGCCAAGTCCAAGGGCATCCTGGTCCTGACGGTGAACGCGGCGCTCGACCCGACCGACGCCGCGGACGCCACCTACGCCACCGACAACGTCGCCGCCGGCGAACTCATCGGGAAGTGGGCCAAGGCGTCCGCCCCGAAGGACCCGCATGTCGCCCTGCTCGACTTCGACCTCTCGGACAAGCCCGCCTCAGACCGCCACCAGGGGTTCCTCAGCGGGTACGGCATCACGTCCAAGTCGCCGGAAGTGGCCGGCAGCGCGCTGACCCAGGGCACCGAGGACACCGGCCAGTCCGCGATGGAGAACCTGCTGTCGGCGCACTCCGACATCAACGTCGTCTACACCATCAACGAGCCGACCGCGCACGGCGCCTACACCGCCATCAAGAACAAGGGCCTGGCCGGCAAGACCGTCCTGGTCTCCGTCGACGGCGCGTGCAGCGGCGTCGAGGACGTGAAGAGCGGTGCGATAGGCGCCACCGCCATGCAGTTCCCGGACAAGATGGGCGAGATGGCGGTCGACGCCGCCGCCGCGTACATCAAGGACGGCACCAAGCCGAAGAGCGGCGTCATCGACTCGGGCACGGCCCTGATCACCGACCACCCGGTGCCCGGCGTCGCCTCGCAGACCTCCGCCTGGGGCCTGAGCCACTGCTGGGGACCGAAGTGACCACGACCACCCAGGACGCCGACGTGCTGGCGCTCGAACGGGGCGTCGGTCCCCGCCGGGACCTGCGCGGCCTCGCGTCCCACCAGATCGCCGGGCCGCTCGCGGCCCTGGTCACCGCGGTGATCGTCTTCGCCCTGTCGACGAGCACCTTCTTCAACTCCGACAACCTGGCCCTGATCGCGCAGCAGTCCGTCGTGGTGGGCACCCTGGCGCTCGGTCAGACGCTGATCATCCTGACCTCCGGGATCGACCTGGCCAACGGCGCCATCATGGTGCTCGGTTCGGTCGTGATCGGGAAGATGGCCGTGCACGGCGACCCGGTGGCCGCCGCGCTGGTCGGCCTGGTGGTCTGCGTCGTGGTCGGCTCGGTCAACGGCGTCCTGGTGTCGCTGCTGAAGCTGCCACCGTTCATCGTCACGCTCGGCGTGATGTCGGTGGTCGCCGCCTCGTCCCGGCTCTACACCTCCTCGCAGAGCTACCCGATCAGCTCGGACTTCCTGACCTTCCTCAACCGGGGCCCGACGGTCGGCGGCGTGACCATCACCTACGGGGTGATGCTGTGGATCGCGCTCACCGCGGTGCTCGGCTACGCGCTCAGCCAGACCTCCTGGGGCGTACGGGTCTACGCGGTCGGCGACAACGACAAGGCGGCCGCGCTGGCCGGCATCAAGGTCAAGCGCATCCTGCTGAGCGTCTACATCGTGGCCGCGGTGATCTACTTCTTCGCCGCCTGGCAGGCCCTGGGCCGCACCCCGACCGCCGACCCCAGCGGCTACACCAACGGCAACCTCGACAGCATCACCGCCGTGGTGATCGGCGGCACCAGCCTCTTCGGCGGCCGGGGCGGCGTGGTCGGCACGTTCATCGGCGCGCTCATCGTGACGGTGCTGCAGAACGGCCTCACCCAGGCGGGCATCGACTCGCTCTACCAGCAGGTCGCCACCGGTGTCCTGGTGGTCATCGCGGTCGGCGTGGACCACCTCGTGCGAAGGAGGCAGACCCGATGACCGGCTCCGAGAACGGCTCCGACGCCCGGCCGAACGTGCTCCAGGCCCGCGGCCTCACCAAGCGCTACGGCCACGTGGTGGCCATGGACAACAGCGACTTCGACCTGCGCCCGGGCGAGATCCTCGCCGTCATCGGCGACAACGGCGCGGGCAAGTCCACCCTGATCAAGTCGCTCACCGGCGCGGTCGTCCCCGACGAGGGCACCTTGCACCTCGACGGCGAACCGGTGCACTTCCGCAACCCGCTCGACGCCCGCAACGCCGGCATCGAGACCGTCTACCAGGAGCTGGGCGTCGCCCCCGCGCTCGACATCTCGCAGAACCTCTACCTCGGCCGGGAGCAGCGCCGCAAAGGCGTACTGGGCACCGTCTTCCGGCAGTTGGACAAGCGCGGGATGCGGCACGGCTCGGCACGGCACATGGTCGACCTCGGTATCCGCATCCAGTCCATCGGCCAGAAGGTCGAGACGCTCTCCGGCGGCCAGCGGCAGGCCGTCGCCGTCGCCCGCGTCGCCGCGTGGGCGACCCGGGTCGTGGTCATGGACGAGCCGACCGCGGCGCTCGGCGTCCGCGAGACCAACCAGGTCCTCGACCTCATCCTGCGGGTGCGCGAGCGCGGCCTGCCGGTGGTGCTCATCAGCCACAACATGCCGAACGTCTTCCAGGTCGCCGACCGTATCCACATCCACCGGCTGGGCCGCCGGATCGCGCTGGTCGACCCGAAGGACACCTCCATGGAGGAAGCCGTCGCCCTCATGACCGGCGCCAAGTCGCCCGAGGACGTATCCATGCCACTGACGAAGGACGGACCACGATGAACCCCGCACCGACCGGCCGCGACGCCCAGCCGCCGCGCGGCGAGGCCGTCACCTTCGAGGAGCTGACCGCGGCGGCCCGCGCCCTGATCACCCCCGGCGGGCGGCGGATACTCGGCATCACCGGCGCGCCGGGATCGGGCAAGTCCACCCTCGGCGAGACCCTCGTGGCCGCACTCGACGGCCAGGCGGTGCTGGTCGGACTCGACGGCTTCCACCTGGCCGGCGCCGAGTTGGACCGGCTGGGGCGCAAGCCCCGCAAGGGGGCCGCCGACACCTTCGACGCCGCCGGCTACGTCCACCTGCTGCGCCGGCTGCGGGCCCGCGAGGACGCGACCGTCTACACCTCCTTCTTCGACCGGAGCCTGGAGGAGTCCATCGCCTGCGCCGTCCCGGTGCCGCGCGAGGTGCCGCTGATCATCACCGAGGGCAACTACCTGCTCGTCGACCAGGGCCCGTGGCAGCCGGTGCGCGAACTGCTCGACGTGTGCTGGTTCCTGGAGCCGGGCGAGGACGTCCGCTTCGACCGGCTGATCGCCCGGCACATGTCGTACGGGCGGACCGCCGAGGAGGCGTACGAACGCTCGCACGGCTCGGACCAGCGCAACGCCGAACTCATCGAGAGCACCCGGTCCCACGCGGACCGGATACTCCGGGTGCCCGCCGTGCGGACACCGTCCCGACCCACAGAAGAGGCAACCGCATGAGCGTCCTGGATCGATTCCGTCTGGACGGGAAGGTCGCCGTCGTCACCGGCGGCAACCGCGGCATCGGCAAGGCCATCGCGACCGCGCTGGCCGAGGCCGGCGCGTCGGTGGCGATCGCGAGCCGCGACGAGGACCGCAACCGCGAGGCCGTCGCCGACCTCGCGAAAGTCGGCGGCGCCGTCATCTCGACGAGGACCGACGTCACCAGCCGGGCCGACCTGGAGGCCATGCGCGAGACGGTCACCGGGCAACTCGGCCCGATCGACATCCTGGTCAACAACGCCGGCGTGGGCATCCACGGCGAGTCCCTGAGCATCGACGACGAGGCTTGGGACCGGGTGATGGCCACCAACCTCGACGCGGTGTGGAAGGCCAGCCAGGTGGTCGGCGCGTCCATGGTCGAGCGCGGCACCGGTTCCATCGTCAACGTCGGCTCGATGTCCGGCATGATCATCAACCGGCCGCAGTGGCACGCCCCTTACGCCGTCTCGAAGGCGGGGGTGCACCACATGACCCGCTCGCTGGCCGCGGAGTGGGCGCCCCGCTCGGTACGGGTGAACGCGATCGCCCCCGGCTACACCAAGACCGAGATCTCCGACATCGACCTGCCCGAGTACAAGCACTACTGGATCGACGAAGTCCCCATGCAGCGCTACGCGCAGGCCGTGGAGATCGCCCCCGCCGCGCTCTACCTGGCCAGCCCGGCGTCCTCCTTCGTCACCGGCGAGGTCCTGGTGATCGACGGCGGCTACACCCTGTGGTGAACCCGCCCCGCAGCGGCCGGCGCACCCCGCGCCGGCCGCCGGTGCGCCGCGCCGGCCCACCCGCACGCCTCACCTCGTCGAAGGAGCGCCCCGTGACGGGCACCGCCACACCCCAGCCCACCACCCCGTTCGTGTGGACCGAGCAGGACGCGCGCGCCGTCACCACCGCGCGGGTGCTGGCCATGGACGCCGTGCAGGAGGCCGGGCACGGCCACCCCGGCACCGCGGTCAGCCTCGCCCCGGCCGCCCATCTGATCTTCCAGCGGTTCCTGCGCCACGACCCCGCCGACCCGCAGTGGCCCGGCCGGGACCGCTTCGTGCTGTCCTGCGGGCACTCCAGCCTCACCCTCTACATCCAGCTGCACCTCACCGGTTACCCGCTCACGCTGGACGACCTGCGCGGGTACCGGAAGAAGGGCAGCCTCACCCCGGCGCACCCCGAGCGGGGACACACGCCGGGCGTGGAGACCACCACCGGGCCGCTGGGCCAGGGCATCGCCACCGCGGTGGGCATGGCCATGGGCGCCCGCCGCGAGCGCGGACTGCTCGACCCCGACGCGCCGGCCGGCACCAGCCCGTTCGACCACCGGGTCTTCGTGCTGTGTTCCGACGGCGACATCCAGGAGGGCATCAGCTCCGAAGCGGGCGCCTTCGCCGGCCACCAGCGACTCGGCAACCTCGTGGTGGTCCACGACGACAACCGCATCTCCATCGAGGGCAGCACCGAACTGGCCACGAGCGAGGACGTCGCCGCCCGCTACGCCGCCTACGGGTGGCACGTGCAGAGCGTCGACCTCGCCGCCGACGGCGACATCGACCTGCCGGGCCTGTCCCGCGCGCTCCAGGCGGCGACGGCCGAGACCACCCGGCCCTCGCTGATCGTGATGCGCAGCATCATCGCCTGGCCGGTGCCCGGCGCGCAGAACACCCCCGCCTCCCACGGCTCCGCGCTCGGCGCGGAGGCGGTGCGCGCGGCCAAGACGGTGCTCGGCGTCGACCCCGACACGACGTTCGACGTGCCCGCGGGGGTCCACGCGTGGACCGCGTCCGCGGCGCGTGACGCGGGCGCCCGCGCCCACGGCGCCTGGGACAAGGACTTCGCGGCCTGGGCCGACCGGCACCCCGACAGGCACGACCTGGTGCGGCGGCTGCGCGGCGGCCGGCCGCCGGCCACCTTCGACGGCGCGCGACCGGCGTTCGCGGCGGGCACCCCGGTCGCCACCCGGAAGGCGTTCGGCCGCGCGCTGAAGGCCGCCGCGGCGCAACTGCCGGAACTGTGGGGCGGCTCCGCCGACCTCGGCGACTCCAACAACACCACCGTCGACGGCGGTTCCTCGTTCCTGCCGGCCTCCAGCCCGCTGCCCGGCGCGGACCCCGCCGGGCAGACCATCCACTGGGGCATCCGCGAGCACTTCATGGCCGCCGCCATGAACGGCATCGCGCTGTCCGGGCTCAGCCGCCCCTACGGCGGCACGTTCCTGGTGTTCAGCGACTACATGCGTCCGGCGGTCCGCCTCGCCGCGCTGATGCGGCTGCCCACCGTCTACGTCTGGACCCACGACTCCATCGGCCTCGGCGAGGACGGCCCCACGCACCAGCCGGTCGAGCACCTCGCCTCGCTGCGCGCCATGCCCGGCCTCGACGTGGTGCGGCCGGCCGACGCCAACGAGACGGCGATCACGCTGTGGAAGGTCCTCGCCGGCCCGGCCCGGCCGACCGGATTCAGCCTCAGCAGGCAGGACCTGCCGGTGTTCCCCGACGACGGGGAGGGCTTCCACCCGGCCACCGGCGCGGTCCGCGGCGGGTACGTCCGCTACGAGGCGCCGTCGCCGGGCGCCGCGGCCGACCCGGACGTGGTCGTCATCGCCACCGGGTCCGAGGTCGCGGTCGCGGTCACCGCGGCCCGCCTGCTCGCCGACGAGGGCGTCCGGGCGCGGGTGGTCTCGATGCCCTGCCGCGAGTGGTTCGACGAGCAGCCCAGGTCGTACCAGGACAGCGTCATCCCGCCGGCCGTCCGCCGCCGGATCTCGGTGGAGGCGGGCGTCAGCCAGGGCTGGCACGACCTGCTGGGCCTGGACGGGAGGGCGATCGGGGTGGAGGACTTCGGCGCGTCGGCCTCGGCCGCCGAGCTCTTCGAGGACTTCGGGATCACCCCGCACTCCGTCGCCGCGGCGGCCCGGGAACTGATGCGGTGACCCGAGCGCCCGGCGGCCGACGGGCTGCGAGCGGTCAGCGTCCAGGCCGGCGACGGGCGGGGCGCCGAGCTCTTCGAGGACTTCGGGATCACCCCGCACTCCGTCGCCGCGGCGGCCCGGGAGCTGATGCGGTGACCCGAGCGCCCGGCGGCCGACGGGCTGCGAGCGGTCAGCGTCCAGGCCGGCGACGGGCGGGGCGCCGAGCCGTTGGAGCCGGCTGCGGGCGCCGCTGCGCGGGAACGGGACGGCCATGCGGGAACGGGACGGCCGTGCGCGGCCGGCCCGGATACCGCGGGCCGGCCTGGGGCACTGACGGCGGGCGGGCACCGACGTCCGCCGTACCGCCTCGCGCGCCGCCGTACCGCCTCGCGCGCCGCCGTACCGCCTCGCGCGCCGCCGTACCGCCTCGCGCGCCGCCGTACCGCCTCGCGCGAGGCGAACGGCCCCGGTGCGCCGCCGCGTTCGGCGGGCTTCGCCGTCGGGAGGCAGGAGGGTCGGGTCGTTCTCGTCGAGGCGGGGGGCCGCGCGAGGCGCGGGGAGCACGGGCCGGCGGGCTACCGGTGCTGGGCGGTGGCCTCGCGCGCCTCGGAGGCGGTGCTCGCGCCCCGGGCGTCGTCCGGGTCCGCCTTCCCGCGCCGACGCAAGCGCGGCCGGGGCAGGTTGAGGAACGCCTCGGCCTGGAGCGCGGCGACGCTGATCCGGAGCAGGTCGCGGCCGGTCGGGTAGACCAGGAAGCGCGGCTCCCACCGCGGCTGGAACTTGGCGTTGAACCTGTAGAGCGACTCGATCTGGAACCAGCGGGACAGGAAGAGCAGCAGACCGCACCAGGCGCGCAACACCGGCCCCGCGCCCAGGCGTTCACCGCGGGCCAGCGCGGCGCGGAACATCGCGAAGTTCAGCGACACCCGGGTGATGCCGAGGTCGGGGACCTGCTGGAGGGCCTTGACGATGAGCAGTTCGTTGAGCCCCGGGTCGGCCTCCCGGTCGCGGCGCATCAGTTCCAGCGAGATGCCGTCCCTGCCCCAGGGCACGAAGTGCAGGATCGCCCGGATGTTCCCGCCCGGCGCGGCGGCACCGGCCTCCGGCTCCTTGTGGGCGGTGACCACCACGCAGTCGCCGTCGCCGCTGCCGCCGAAGCGGCCGAGCGCCATCGAGAAGCCGCGCTCGACCTCGGTGCCGCGCCAGGCCGCGGCCGCGTCGCGGATCTCCGCCTTCTCCGCCTCGGACAGGTCGCCCACCCGGCGCACCCGGCAGGTGTACCCGGCGCGCTCGATCCGGTTGACCATCTGCCGGACGTTGCGCATCGACCGGCCGGTCAGGCTGAAGGAGCCGGTGTCGATGATCGCCTCGTCGCCGATCTCCAACGCGGACAGGTTCGCCTCGCGCGCCCACACCTCGCCACCGGTCTCGCTGCACCCCATCGCCGCCGGCACCCACGCGTGCCGGGTGGCGGTGTCCATGAACTCCCTGATCGCGCCGGGCCACGCCTCCACGTCGCCGATCGGGTCGCCGCTGGCGAGCATCACCCCGGACACCACCCGGTAGGCGATGGCCGCCTTCCCCGACGGGGAGAAGCAGACGTTCTTGTCGCGGCGCAGCGCGAAGTAGCCGAGCGAGTCCCGCCCGCCGTGCCGCGCCAGCAGCGCGCGCACCCGCCGCTCGTCGGTCTCCTCCAGCAGCGGCACCGGCGAGGAGGGGCGCAGCGCGAGGTAGATGGTGGTGGCCGCGGTCAGCAGGCCGAGCCCGGCGAGCGAGTAGTAGACGAGGTCACTGGTGCGGGTGCTCGCGTACTGGACCGGGCCGCTGATGCCGACCAGGCCGTAGGCGACGTGCTGGAGCCGGTCGGTGAGGGGAGGGGTGCCGATGTCCGTCTTCGGGTGGGCGCTGACGATCAGCAGCCCGGCCCCGAAGCTGAACGCGGTCAGCGCGAGGAAGTTGACCACCGCGCGCCAGCGGGTGCGCGGATCGGACAGTGCGTGGAACTCGCGGTGCGCGATCAGCAGCAGGACGAACAGCACCACGGTGACCATGGCCGGAACCCGCTGGTGCCAGCGCAGCGCCTCCAGTACCGCGCCGGTCGGCAGCAGGACCATCACCGCGCGCCAGGCGCGCCGCTTCCGGCGGCGCAGCGCGTGCGCGAGCATCACCATCAGCACGCCCACGATCAGCGAGGCCGCCGTCGCCAGCGTGGACACCACGCCCGGCAGCGCCACCGCCAGGGTCTGCACCCGCGCCCGGCGCATGTGCGGGAAGATCGCCGCGAGGACGTCCAGCACCCCTGCCAGCAGGCACAGGTAACCGGCCACCGCCGGAACCCAGTCGTATCGGAAGAGCCGAATCCTGTTCCCGACGGAGCGGATTCCGGATGCCGCGGAGCCATTCACGAGCACAGCGTACGGCGTGCCGACGCCCATGACAGCCACCCGTTCGGCCCAGGCGCCGCCTGGATACGAGCAGGTCGGGCGGCCGTCGCGGGCCGAGCTGCGACAACTCCCGGGCGTGGCGCGGGCGGCGGGCGCGGCCGGACGCGCACCCTGGCCGGAAACCGGCGGTCACCGCCCCGAACGCCCCCGCGCCCAGCCCATATATGTAACCCCTGTGTGTGCGCCATGTAGCCAGGGGGTTAGATTCCGATGGGCACGATCGCGGACGCGGCGGTTGCTGGGAGGGGCATTGATCCGGCGAGACAGACAGGTGTACCCGCTCCGCGCAGGCGTGGCAGCAGCAACGTTCCTGTGGCGCACGCTGCGTCGCGAGTGGCAGGGCGTCATCGCTGATCCGGTGCGGCAACTGACCCGGCGAGGCCCGTCCGGGCTCCTGCTGGCCTGTGTCGCCGCGTTCGGCGTCATCTTCTTCCACGACCTGGCGCAGCGTCAGGCCGGCGCCGTGGCCGTACGGATACTGGGCGGCGTCTACGGCAGCCTCCCGCTGTGGCTGGAGCTGCTGCGCACGCCGGTGTCACTCTACGTCCCGGCGCTCGACCTGCCGGTGTGGGCGGGCATCACCCAGCTCTTCCTCGCCTTCGCGCTGGCCGAGTTGGCGCTCGGCCGGCTCAGGACCCTGTTCATCGCCTACGCGACGACGCTGGCCGGCACCCTCACCGTGCGGGTGATGATAGCGATGGGACCGGGCTGGTGGCGGCTGGGGCTGCCGCCGCAGACCGGGCAGGTGCTCGACACCGGGCCGTCGGCCGCGGTGGTCGGCCTGTTCACCTACATCTCCGTCATCCGCCGCGCCCCGATCGTCTTCGCGCTCACCGGCGGGTCCATGGTGTGGGAGTCGATCGCCGATCCCAACCTGGCCGGGCGCGAGCACCTCATCGCCGTGGCCACCGCGATGATCCTGGGCCTGTGCCACGGGCGCGGCCGGTGGTGGCCGGCGTTGAGGGCCCGGGGCGCGTCATGGCGGCATCCGATCGGTCCCGCGCCGCGGCCGGCCGCGGCCCTCTGCGGGCGCCCGGCGGTCCCGACCGCGCCCAGGGCGGGCGTGCCGCGCGGCGCGCCCGCTCCGGCGGGGCAGGCGCTGGGCACGCCCCGTGCGGCGGCGTCGGTGCCCGCGCCGGCCCCGGCGCCGGAGGCCGGCGGCGCCTTGCGCCCGGGCGGCGGCGCGTCCGCCACGAGCCCGGCGGTGCGGGTCGATCCGCGGGGGGATCGGGACGGCCGGGGCGACCGGACCGACCGGGACACCGGCTGACCTGGCGAGTTCCGTGGCGGCGGGGGCGCCGGGCGGAGCCGGTGGCTCAGTCCTGGTGGACGGTGTTCTTGCCGGGGCCGCCGGAGAGGACGTCCTTGCCGGGGCCGCCGTACAGCGCGTCGTCGCCGCTGTTGCCGTAGATCGTGTCGACACCGCTGTTGCCGTAGATGGTGTCGTCGCCCTTGCCGCCGTACAGGAAGTCGTCGCCCTTCCCGCCGTAGATCCTGTCGTCGCCGTCGCCGCCGGACAGGTTCTGCCGTCCGTCGCCGCCGTAAAGGACATCGTTGCCGGTACCGCCGTCGGCGGCGGCGTCGGTGCCGCTGGAGTAGATCGTGTCGTTGCCCTCACCGCCCTGCGCGATGCTGCCCGCGCCGGCGTGGAGGGTGTCGTTGCCGTCGCCGCCGAGCACCACCGTGTCCGGGCCCACCGTCAGGTTGTCGTCGTCGGCGCCGCCGTCGACGCTGTCGCCGCCCACGCGGCCGGTCTCGGTGTAGGTGTCCTTGCCGGCGCCCAGGTCGAACGAGGCGAAGTAGTACGCCTGGTTGGTGGTGTTGGCGTACGCGGCGGTGTCGGCGCCGTCGCCGAGGTCGACCTTCAAGGTCGGGTACGGGTCCTCCGTGTCGTAGGTGGTGACCGTGCAGGAGACCTTGGTGTGGTCCGTGCCGTTGGGATAGGTGCAGCCGTCGCCGGCCGTGATCGGGACGGCGTCGTCGATCACGTAGGTGATGTCGCTCAGGGTCGTGGTCGAGCTGGTGATCGTCACCTTGTTGGTCTGGCCGGGGGCCGCCGTGTAGTCGATTGCCTGGTCGCTCGCGTTGTACGCGGCGGTCGCCGACGGCGTGGCGGCGCCGGCCAGGCCCGCGGCGAGGAGCGGGGCGGCCAGACCGGTACCGAGCGTGAGCGTCAGCGCCGACGCGGTGCGGAGGGCCCGGCGGCCGGAGAAGGGGGAGGACATGGTCGCAACCTCACTGAGGAGTAGGGGACTTACGGATGCATAGGACTCCGGGTGTCGGGGGTTGGTTGTATGCGGGTGGGGCCGGAATACGCGGGCGGGTTCCGTGCCCGGGTGGGGGAAAATCCGTTGAGCTGGGGTGTTGTGCTGGGCATCCGCGGGGCGGCGCATTCCATTCAGCCCTGATTCAGCGGGAATTCACGCGGGCGGAAACGGTGGAGGGTGTGAATTCCCTTGCGGGTGAAGGGTTTTGGCGGGCGCATTCCGTGGTCCTCGGACTCGGGCGAAGAGCGACGCGGCGGCCTTCGGGGGCGGTGACAGCCGGTCACCGCGAGCTGTCCGGTTCGCGGTTCTGAGAGGACGGCGCCGACCCTCGCCGACCTTGCCGACCTTGCCGACGGCAGCGCGAAGGGGGCCGCGACGTCGTGGACGTCGCGGCCCCTGCCGTGTCCGGCGGGCCGGGGGCTTGCCGCCCGGGCGGTCCCCGGGCGGTTGCCGGGTGGCTGTCGCGCGGTTACCGGGTGGGGACGCCGGCGAGTACCTCGGCCGCGGCCACGCCGGACGCCGCGGTGGCGCCGTGCGTGAAGACCCGGACCGCACCGGCCCCGGAGTCGTCCGGCAGCCCCATCTCGACCACGACCGCGTCGGGACGCGCCTCGGTGAGGTCGGTCAGGGCCTTGCCCATCCACTTGTTGCGCGCCGCGTCCCGGACGACGACGACCAGCGGGCGGCCGGCGGCGGGCGCGAGGGCGTGCTCGTCGAGGACCGCCGGGTGGTCGGTCAGCTGCTGCGGGTGCACCCGGACGAAGGTGGTTCCGGGCAGGCGCTCGCGCAGCGGTACGGCGACGCCCCAGGGGGTCTCCTTGCCGATCGCCAGGTTGGTGGACGGCACCAGCTCCACCACGTGCGGCGCGGCGGGCAGCGGCAGCGCGGTGTCCGCGGGGCCGCTGACCCGTATCGCGCGCCGGGCGGCGGTGAAGCCGATGTCGCCGCTGACCGGGTCGACCGGCACCGCGCGGGCCAGCCCGCTCGACCAGTCGGCGAACTCCCTTACCCGGCGCGACGCTTCGGCCAGCCGGGCCTCGGTGAGCCCGCCGGAGCGGACGGCGCCGGTGAGCGCACCGGCGAGCAGTTCGAAGGTGTCCTCGCCGGCGTGCTCCCCGCCGACGCAGATGGCGTCGGCGCCGGCCGCGATCGCCCGTACCGTGGCGCCGTCGATGCCGTACCGGTCGGTGACCGCGCCCATCTCGATCGCGTCGGTGACGATCAGGCCGTCGAAGCCGAGTTCCTTGCGGAGCAGGCCGTCCAGGATGCGGCTGCTGAGGGTGGCCGGGACGTGCGGGTCGTAGGCCGGCACCAGCAGGTGCCCGCTCATCACCGCGCGCACGCCCGCCTCCATCGCGGCCCGGAACGGCGGCAGCGCCTGCGCGGCGATGGTGTCGAGGTCCGCGTCGTAACTGGGCAGGCCGTGGTGGGAGTCGACGGCGACGTCGCCGTGCCCGGGGAAGTGCTTGGCGCAGGCGGCGACGCCGCCCGACTGGAGGCCGCGGACCCAGGCGGCGGCGTGCCGGGCCACCCGGTCGGGTTCGACGCCGAAGGACCTGACCCCGATGATCGGGTTGTCCGGGTTGGAGTTGACGTCCACGCTGGGCGCGTAGTCGAGGCTCACCCCGGCGGCGTGCAACTCGCGGGCCAGGTCGCGGGAGACGGCCTCGGTCAGCGTGACGTCGTCGACCGCGCCGAGCGCGAAGCTGCCCGGCCGGGTGGAGCCGGTGGAGGACTCGATCCGGGTGACGTCGCCCGCCTCCTCGTCGATCGCGATGATCAACGACGGGTTCTCCGCGCGTAGTTGGGCGGTCAATCGGGCGACCTGCTGGGGCGAGGCGATATTGCGGGAGAAGAGCACGACGGATGACAGACCGTCAGCGATGGCCCGCAGCACCCAGTCCGGTGCCTCCGTGCCGACGAATCCCGGCTGGAGGACGGAGAGCGCGAGAGCTCGCAACTCGTTGCTCTGCTTGCTGGTGGACACCAACTTGCTGGCGGACATCAACGGGGCCTTTCCGTGGGGCCGACGCACTGACCGCATCCGGCGGTGATTGGTACAGACCAACGGATACTGACTCAGGCTGCTCAGGGGTGTCAAGGCGGCTGCCGCCCGCGGTTGCAACTACTCGTGGTGCGGAGGTAATTGCGGAACGCGACGAAAGTGCTGGTGGGGCACGGTGGTTCACCAAGTGGTCATTTGACAGCGCCAGTTGGTCTAGTCCAACTTAGGAGAGCGCGAGTTCAGCGAGCGACAGTCGTGGCGTGAGTGACGGCAGATGCGCACGTTGACCGGCGGAGCCCAGCAGGACCACCCGGTGGATCGGGTGGACCCCGAGCCCGACGGCCAGGCATCTGTCGGTAGCGGGCGTCGATATCCGTTGCCGCCCCCCAACCCGCTGAGCCCGCACAGTCGACAGGTCCGCACGCCCAACCCCCCTCGCGCGGCGGACCGCTCAAGAACATTCCACCCTTGGAGCGACTGTTTTGTTGGCGCCTCAGAGCCCTTACCGGGCCGCATCGGAGTTCCCGTACTACAGCCCGGACGGCGAGACCTATCTCACCCCGGTACCGCTGCGGGACCTGCGCAAGACGCAAGAGCTTCGCGTGCTGTCGGAAGAGGACTTCGCCTTCTGGCAGAAGTACGGCTATGTGGTGGTCGAGCAGGCGATACCCGCGACCGCCGCACAGGAACTGCTCGACTTCGCCTGGGACTTCCAGGGCCTCGACCCGACCCGGCCGGAAACCTGGTACGAGGAGCGGGAGTTCCGCACCGACCTCGAACGCGAGCTGCACATCTACGGCTTCGTCGAGGCGTACCACCACCAGCTCATCTGGAACAGCCGGCAGGCGCAGCGGGTCTACGACGCGTTCGTCGACGTCTGGGACTGCGAGGAGCTGTGGGTCACCCAGGACCGGCTCAACCTCAACCCGCCGAACATCAAGAACCGCGACCGCGCGCTGATCGCACCCACCGAGCGCGGCTTCGACATCCGGCTGCACTGGGACATCGACAGCACCCTCGACGTGCTGCCGCAGCGGGTCCAGGGGATCATCGCGCTCGCCGACACCAAGCCGGACATGGGCGGCTTCCAGTGCTGCCCCGAGCTCTTCCACCGGTTCGAGGAGTGGAAGGCGACGCAGCCGGAGGACCGTGACCCGATCCGCCCCGCCATCGACACCGACGAGTTCCCGATCGTCCGCCCGGACCTGCGCGCCGGGGACCTGCTGATCTGGAACGGCTCGCTGGCGCACGGCGTCGCGCCCAACACCTCCACCGACGGGGTGCGGTCCGCGCAGTACCTGTCGATGATGCCCGCGCTGGAGTCGCACGAGGAACTGCGCCGCTCCCGCGTCGAGTCCTGGCGCACGCTCGGCACGCCGGAGTGGAACAAGACGCTCGTCGGCGACGCGACCAGGCACGAGTCGCTGCGCTACGACACCGCCGAGCTCACCGAACTCGGCGAGAAGCTGCTCGGCCTGCGGTCCTGGCACCCGCAGGGCACCGACACCGCGGCCCGCCAGGACGCCCAGCCGGCGGCCGGAGAGTAGCGATGCGCCGAATCTGCCTTGCACTTCCCACCAACAGGTCATGCCTGCCGGCGATTTCCGCGCTGCACGACGAAGCGGTCTACGCCGTCTCGCACTTCGACGTCGAGGTGCACCTGCTGGTCCTCGACTCCTGCGGGCCGGCGGTATCCGAGCAGCACGCGGCCGCCGTCCGCGCGCTGCCCGCGACCCCCGGCGTCGTCGCGCACCACCTCGACGAGGCGGCGCAGCGGGACTTCCTGCGCCGGGCGATCGACGAATCGGGCGTGGAGAAGCCCGAGTTGGTGCTCGACCTGATGCTTCCGCGGGCCGTGTCCTACGGTGCCTGCACCAACCGCGCGTTCCTGGTCGCGGCCGCGCTCGGCTGCGAGTCGGTGCACCGGCGGGACTCCGACAGCCGGTACCAGGTCGTCGCGGGGGAAGCCGGGCGGGCCGTCGCCGCCGGGCAGTCCGTGCCGGCGGGGTCGTCCGTGGCCGCCGGGTCGTCCGGGCAGTCCGGGCCGGCAGGGCAGTCCGGGCCGGCAGGGCAGGCCGTCGCGGACGGACCGGTCGGGGGGACGTCCCCGGCCGGGGACACCGCGCGGCCCGTCTTCCCGATCCACCACGAACTGCTCGCGCTCGGCCGGCCCGCGGGCGACGCGGCCGCGGACGTGACCGAGACGGACCTGGACGCCGAGCACGCGGGCAAGCCCGTCTCGATGGTGGGGAGTTCCTTCGTCGGCGAGATGTCCGTGGACATCGAGGAGATGCGCCGGCTCGACCCCGGCGCCTACCACGACGTGGTCGGCCTGTGGGCGCCCTTCGACTGGTCGGCCGAGCAGAAGAGGGAGTTCGCCGACGACTCCTTCCGCGGCGCCGGCACCGAACCGTTCCACCACGACCACTCCACGCTGACGCACGTGGACCCCATGCGGGTCGACATGTGCAACATCGCCTTCCACGGCGTGCACGAGTCGGTGCCGCTGCTGCCGGCGACCGACACCATCGGCAGCGACTACTTCCTCATCCACCTGGTGCACGACGCGACGCTGCCCGGGGTGCTGCACAACCGGAACATCGTGAACTTCTACACCCCGGAGCGCAGGACCGGCCCCGGATTCACCGCGTACCAGCTGCGGTTCGCCAAGTTCTTCCTGTCGATGCTCTACCTGAACTTCGTCTACGACCGGATGGAGCGGGCCGGCGCGTCGCTGCTGGACGAGCGGAACCAGGTCAGGACCGACGCGATCGTCGAACTGCTCTGGGAGAGCAGCAGGTTGGACCAGGCCGAGAACGTGCAGCGGCTGGACGTCCTCGATGACGCCTACCGCCGGCTCGGCGGGAAGTACGCCGAGTTCGCCGATCTGCTGGCCGGCAGCCGGGAGCGGCTGCTCGACGAGGCGCGGCGCGACATCGAGGAGTTCGCGGTGCTCACGGAGGCCTGGCCGGCCCTGGTCGGCGGCGCGAGAGCCACGGGCCCCGGCCTGCTCCAGCGGCAACCGGACCGACGTCCGTGAGGCATGACGACACGCTGCTCGCCGCACTGGCGGCGGCCGACGACGACCGGATCGTCTTCGATCTCAGCGGCATCGAGGAGCGCTACGCCTCCCTGCTGGCCGAACTGCCCGGCGTCGCCGTCCGGTTCGCCCTGAAGGCGTGCCCGGTGGACGAGGTGCTCGACTGCCTGGCCCGGCAGGGCAGCGGGGTGGACGCGGCGAGCGTGCAGGAGATCGGGCAGGCGCTGCGCGCCGGGGTCCCCCCGGAGCGCATCCACTACGGCAACACCATCAAGTCCGACCCGGACATCGCCGAGGCATACCGGCTCGGCATCCGGGACTTCGCCACCGACAGCCTGGCGGACGTCACCGCCGTCGCCGAACACGCGCCCGGCGCACGGGTGTTCTGCCGGCTGGCGACCGACGGCGGCGGCGCGCTGTGGGGACTGAGCCGGAAGTTCGGCTGCTCGCCCGAGGACGCCGTGGCCGTGCTGGAACGGGCCCGGGACGCGGGCCTGGAACCGGCCGGACTGTCGGTGCACGTCGGGTCCCAGCAGATGACCGCCGGTGCGTGGCGGCGGGCGTTCGAGCAACTCGCCGATCTGCTCGACACGTTGCGCGGGCGGGGGATGGCGCTGAAGTACGTCGACCTCGGCGGCGGCCTGCCGGCGCTCGGCTACCTCGACGAGCGCGGCGAACCCCTCGACCCGCCGCTGGACAAGATGTTCGCCGTGATCCGGGAGGGCATGCAGATGTGCCGGGACGCGGGCGGCGCGCTGGACTTCATCGTGGAGCCCGGCCGCTACCTCGTGGCCGACCACGGCGCGGTCCGGGCGCACGTCGTCCGGCTGTCGCTGCGGCACGACGCGGACGGCGAGCCGCGCCACTGGCTCTACCTGAGCTGCGGCAAGTTCAACGGCCTGTACGAGATGGACGCGTTGCAGTACCGGCTGGTCTTTCCCGGCCGGCACGGCGGTCCGTCCGTCCCGGCGACGGTCGCGGGGCCCACCTGCGACAGCGACGACGCCTACCCCGGCGGCCACCGGCCGGTCCGGGTGCCCGCGTCGATCGCGTCGGGCGACCCGGTCTGGGTGATGTCCAGCGGGGCGTACGCGGTCAGTTACATGACGCAGGGCTTCAACGGCTTCGGCCCGCTGCCGTGGACGTGCGTGCGCAAGGCGGAAGGCGGGCGGTAGATGACCTGGAACGCGCGTATCCGGCGGATGGCCGACGACGACTGGGAGGACGTCGTCGGCCTGGAGACCCGCGCCTACGCGGCCCTCGGGCTGTCCGAGGGACGGGCGGCGCTGGAATCCAAGGCCCGGGTCTCCCCGGCGACGTGTTTCGCGCTGGAGCTGGTCCCGGGGCTCGGCGCTGACCCGGGTGCCGATCCGGGCGCCGGGGCGCGGCTGGCGGGCTACCTGCTGGCGCTGCCGTACCCGGAACGGTCCTACCCGGGTCTGGCCCGCAGCGAGGAGGCGGCCGCCCCGTCGCGGAATCTGCACCTGCACGACCTGGTGATCGCCGAGGACGTGCGCGGCCGCGGGCTCGGGAAGCGGCTGCTCGGCCGGCTGACCGCCGCGGCCCGGGCCCAGGGGTACGAGCAGATCTCGCTGATCGCGGTCGGCGGCAGCCACACCTTCTGGTCCGCGAGCGGGTTCACCGCGCGCGACGGCGTCGAGGCCCGCGGCTACGGGCCGGGTTCTGTGTACATGACGATGGCGCTGCCGTCCGGCCAGGTGGAGGGCGACCGGACCGCGGTCGGCGGCCTGCCGATCGGGGCGCCGTCACGAGAAGAAGTGGGATGAGCCCGATGCTGCGCGTTCACGATCCTTTCCGCAGAGGGCAGTTGGCCACGGCCGCGCTGTTCTTCTCGCTGGGCTTCCAGTACGCCACGTGGGCGTCGCGGCTCCCCGCGATCAAGTCGCACCTGGACCTGACCGCGGCGGAGGTCGGCCTGCTGCTGATGGCCACCGGGATCGGGGCGGTGGCCACCTTCCCGGTGGTGGCCGTGCTGATGCGGCGGCTGGGCTCGCGGCGGCTCGCGCTCGGCTCGGCGCTCGGCCTGGCGCTGCTGCTGCCGGCGATGTCCGCGCTGCCGGACTACCCGGTCGCGCTGCTGGTGATGCTCTGCGACGGCGCCCTGGTCGGCGGGCTGAACGTGGCGATGAACGCGCAGGGCGCGGCCCTGGAGGCGGTCCACGAGCGCAACGCGATGGCGCGGCTGCACGCCGTCTTCAGCGGCGGTTCGCTGGCCGCGGCCCTGCTGGCGTCGGGGATGAACGCGCTGACGTCCACGCTGATCGTGCACTTCGCGGTCGCCGCGGGGCTGATCCTGCTGCTGCTCGGCTTCGCGCGCGGCGGCCTGCTCACCGAGGACCGGCAGGCGCAGGAGAAGACGGAGAAGGGCCGCGGGCGGTGGACGCTGCCGTCCCGGGTGACGCTGTGGCTGGGCGCCGCGATGGTCTTCGGCACCGTGACCGAGGGCGCCATGAACGACTGGTCCGCCCTCTACATGAAGGACGTCGCCAAGGCGTCGGCGGAACTGGCCCCGATGGGGATCGCGGTCGTCTCGGTGATGATGGTGCTCGCCCGCGTCTTCGCCGACTCCTGGCGCAGCCGCTGGGGCGACGGCCGTATCGTCCGGGTCGGCAGCGCGCTGGCGGCCGTCGGGCTGGCGCTCGCGCTGCTCAGCGGGGGAGTGGTGCCTGCGCTGCTCGGCTTCGCCTGCGTCGGCCTGGGCATCGCCTCGGTCACGCCGTGCGTCTACGTGGCCGCCGCGAAGAACGGTTCGGACGCGCTCACCGTCGTGGCCACCATGGGGACGACCGGTCTGCTCGCCGGGCCGCCGGTGGTCGGGTTCATCGCGAACGCGAGCGGGCTGGTCTGGGCGCTCGGGGCGGTGGCCGCCGCCGCGATGCTCGTCTCCGTGTGCGGCACCCGGATTCGCTGGACCCCGGTCGAGCCGGAAGCCGCTGTCGCCGCCGAGGTGAGCGTGACCGCCGGGTCCGTGTGAACGGTGGTCGTGCGCGAACGGTGGTCGTGCGCGGCCACCGGGTTCGTACGACCACCGGACGCGTACGGCGAGGGGCGCGTATGGCCACCGGACGCGTGTGACGGGCGGGTTCGGGTGACCGTAGCCGGAATCGCGGCCGGTCAGGTGGCGTTCGGGCGGAGCACCGACCCGGCGCGCTTGACCGTACGGATCAGCGGAGCGGTCTCGATCGCGCGGATACCCGGCAGCCGGCCGAGGGTGCCGCTGAGGTAGTCGTACAGGTGGCGTTCGTTGCGGCAGACGACGTTGGCCACCAGGTTGCTGCTGCCGGTGACCGCGGCGACGAACGGCGCCTCGGGGTGGCGGGCGACGGCCCGCGCGGTCTCGTCGAGCCGGTCGGGCCGGGCCGAGATCCACAGCAGCGAGTTGCTGGTCATGCCGAGGGCGTGCTCGTCGAGGTCGAGGTCGAAGTAGAGCACCCCGGAGTCGCACAGGCCGCTGATGCGGCGGCGTACCGACGACTCGTGCCAGCCGGTCGCCGCGGCCAGTTGCGCGGTGCTGGTCCGCCCGTCGTGCGCGAGGTGGGACAGCAACTGCTCGTCGTCGGCGTCGAGGGCCAGTACGGTGTCGTCCCGCTCGCGCGCGATCGGCGGGGGCAGCCGGTCGAGTTGGGCGTCGGTCAGGGCCGAGGTGAACACCGGCCAGGTGGGCGAGGAGAAGGTGCGCAGCAGCGAGTGGGCCGAGATGTGCACCACCCGGCGGCTGTTGGGGATGCCTTCGAGGAAGAGCGCGTCGCGCTGCTCGGCGGTGCGCGCCTGGACCACGCAGACCACCTCGGTGCCGCCCGAGGCCAGTTGCACCCACCGGGTGTCCACCCGCCGGGTCAGCGCGGCGGCGATCGCCCCCGTCGAGCCCGGGGTGCACCGCAGCCGGACGAGCCAGTCGGTCCAGCCGACCCGCTCGCCGTTCACCCGGCCCAGGACGCGCAGGCCGGCCGACTCGCGCAGCCGGCGGTAGCGGCGCGCCGCGGTCTGGTCCGAGACCCCGACCAGCTCGGCCAGCGTCCGGAACGCGATCCGCGGCTCCACCACCAGCGCGTGCAGGATCTGCCGGTCCACGGTGTCCAGCGTGGCGATTTCCACGGAGCTGAGCCTATCGCTGTCGAGATCCGTCGCGAACGGCCGGATTCCTGGTCGGCGCGAACACGTCGGCCGAGCATGTCCTCACCCGGCCGGAAGCCGCTTTCCCCGCGGTGCGCCGCCGATGAGAGGACATGTGATGGACAGGAAATGGTGGACGTTGCTGGCCGTGTGCGCCGGCTCGTTCATGCTGCTGCTCGACGTGACGATCGTGGTCGTCGCGCTGCCCGAGATCCAGGGCTCGCTCGGCGCCGGCTTCGCCGAGGTCCAGTGGGTGGTGGACGCCTACGCGCTCACCCTGGCCGCCCTGCTGCTCACCACCGGCTCGCTCGCCGACCGCTACGGGCGCCGCCGGCTCTTCGCGCTCGGGCTGGGCGTCTTCACCGCCGGCTCGGTGCTGTGCGGCCTGGCCCAGTCGCCGCTGATGCTCATCGTCTCCCGCTGCGGCCAGGGCGTCGGCGGGGCGATGATGTACTCCACCTCGCTGGCCCTGCTGGCACACGGCTTTCCGCGCTCGGAGCGGGCCGTGGCCTTCAGCGTGTGGGGCGCGGTCACCGGCGCCGCCGTCGCGCTGGGCCCGATCCTGGGCGGCGCCCTCACCAACGGCCTGAGCTGGCGGTGGATCTTCCTGGTGAACATCCCGGTCGGCGCGCTCGCCCTGGTCGTCACGCTGGGCAAGGTCGAGGAGTCGCGGGCGCCGCGGGTGGCCCGGCCGGACTGGACCGGGTTCGGCCTGCTCACCGGCGGCCTGGTCGGTCTCGTCTACGGGCTGATCCGGGCCAGCGAGAACTCCTGGGGCGACACCGCGGTCGTCGCCTGCCTCACCGCCGGCGCGGTGCTGCTGGTCGCCTTCGTGATCGTGGAGAGCCGGGTCGCGCACCCGATGTTCGACCTGTCGCTGTTCCGGACGCCGACGTTCGTCGGCGGTTCGATCGCCGCCTTCACCATGAACGCCTCGCTGTTCGCGATGTTCCTGTACCTGGTGATCTACCTCCAGGACGTGCTCGGCTACAGCTCGCTCGGCGCGGGCCTGCGGCTGCTGATCATCACCGGCGCGCTGCTGGTCGCGGCCGCGGTCGCCGGGCGGCTCAGCGAACGCGTCCCGATCCGGCTGCTGATCGGACCCGGTCTCGCGCTGGTCGGCATCGGCCTGTTCCTCATGGCGGGCCTGCACGGCGACAGTTCCTGGACCCACCTCGTCCCCGGCTTCGTCGTCGCCGGTGTGGGCGCCGGGCTCGTCAACCCGCCGCTGGCGGCGACCGCCATCGGCGTGGTCACCCCCGACCGCTCCGGCACCGCCTCCGGGGTGAACTCGACCTTCCGGCAGGTCGGCATCGCCACCAGCGTCGCCGTGCTCGCCTCCGTACTGTCCTCGTCGCTGCACCGCGACCTCGACCACCGGCTCGCCGGGGTGCCCGGCCTGCGCGGGCACGGCGGGCAGATCGCCGCCGGCGTAAGGCAGGGCGACACCGGCAAGGTCATCGCGGGCGCCCCTCCCCAGCAGCGCGGAGTGCTGGCCGCCGCGATCCGGGACGGCTTCGCCGCCGGCCTCGACAACCTGCTGGTCATCACCGGGGTGGTGGCGTGCGTCGGCGCGGTCTGCGCGCTCGTGCTGATCAGGAGCAGGGACATCATCACCTCCGAGACGGGCGAGCAGCCGAAACGCCCGCCGGCCGCGGACGGCCTTCGGACGGTCGCGCGTTGAGCCGTACCGCCGGCGCGACCCGCCGTACCCGGAGCCCGGCGCCGACGTCGCGCCGGCCACCCGCGGATTCCTCACCGTCGTACGCAGGAGGAGACCTCATGACCAGGGCGACAGCCGTCAACCCGCTCACCACCGGGACCGGAGCCGGGCACTGGGTCCTCGGCAGCCGGGCCGGGAGCGTCCGTTTCGCGCACCGGCTGATGGGCGGACTGCTCACCGTCAGGGGCGGTTTCGCCGTCACCGGCGACGTCACCGTATCGCCGGACGGGTCGGTCACCGGCACGCTGCGGATCGACTCGGCCTCGATCGACACGAGGAACAGGAAGCGGGACCTCCATCTCAGATCCGCCGACTTCCTCGACGTGGCGCGGTATCCCGAGATCCTGGTCGTGATCGACTCGGCGGCCGTGTCAGGGGACGAGGTGGAACTGCGGGCCGACATCCGCGTCAAGGGCATCCGGGAGCGGCAGCGGCTGCATGCCCGGATCACCGACGTGAGCGGTGACAAGGTGGCGGTCGCCCTCGAGGTGGCGATCGACCGGCACCGCTTCGGCATCACCTGGAACCGGTGGGGGATGGTGCGCGGCAGCACCCTCATCACCGTCGACGCGGTCCTCACCCGCGCCGCCTGATCGCACCCGCGCCCGGCCTGATCGCGCCGCCGATGTCGCGTCGCGCCGCCCTGGCCGAACCCGTGCTCGCGTATCGTCGGCCTGGGCGGCCGCGCGGTACGGCAGGCCGCGGTACGACGGCGGGCCGTACCGTACGACGGCGGGCGCGGCAGGCCGTGCGCGGCGGGTCGGCGCGGCTGCCCGGCGTGCGGTCGAGAGGCGAGAAGGTGAGAGGGGACGAGCGCGGTGCAGGGTGCGGGGCGACGGGTGCCGCTGCCGTTGGCCGAGGACGCCGAGCGCTGGCGGAGCGTGTTCGCCGAGCGGACCGTCCTCGCCGTCGCGCACAACGTCACCTCGGCGACCCGCCTGCTCGACCTGCTCGCGCTCTTCGAGGGCGACCGCCGGGTCGAGACCGTCTTCACCTGCACCGGCTCCTCGGCCCTGGACAACGGAACGCTCGAACTGCTCCAGGCGCGCGGCGCGCTCGTGCTGGCCTGGAGCGAGGCGAAGCAGCGCAAGTTCGACCTGGCGATCGCCACCAGCCGCGGTGGCGACCTGTACAACCTGCACGCGCCCCTGATCGGCACGCCGCACGGGGCCGGCTACAACAAGCTGCTCGGCGGCAGCCGGGAGGCGTTCGGGCTCACCGAGGAATGGCTGATGCACGACGGCCGCGTGGTGCCGTCGGCCATCGTGCTGTCGCACGAGGAGCAGCGCGCGCGGCTCGCCGTGAGCTGCCCGGACGCCGTGCCCCTGAGCCTGGTGGCCGGCGACCCGTGCTTCGACGAGCTGGCGGCGAGCGCTCCGTTCCGGCCGGACTACCGCCACGCGCTGGGCGTCCGGCGCGGTCAGAAGCTCGTCGTGGTCTCGTCCACGTGGGGCAGGGACTCGGTGCTGGACGCCGCCGACCCCGAACGCGACGCCCTGCGGCGCGCGCTCGCGGAGTTGCCGGCCGACGAGTACCGCGTGCTCGCCGCTGTCCACCCGAACGCGTACTACGGGCACGGCGCGTGGCAACTGCACACCTGGCTCGCCCCGTTGCTCGCCTGCGGGCTGATGCTGCCGCGCCCCGACACGCAGACGTGGAAGGCCGCGCTGGTCGCCGCGGACGCGCTGTGCGGGGACGGCGGATCGGTGACGCAGTACGGCGTGTCGCTCGGCCTGCCCACCGTCCTCGGCTCCTTCGCGACGGACAAGGCGGCGCCCGGCTCGCCGATGGCGCTGCTCGCCCGGGCGGTGCCCCGGCTCACCGCGCACCGCCCGCTCCTGCCCCAACTCGACGACGCCGCCCGCCGGCAGGCCGCGGACCCCGAACTACGGCACCTGCGCTCCCTGGTCACCTCACGTCCGGGGCAGGCCGCCGCGCTGCTGCGCGCGCTGTTCTACCAGCGGCTCGGGCTGCCCGAGCCCGCCACGCCGGCCGCCGCCCGCGCCGTGCCCGTGCCGGCGGCGCCCGGCGAACCCGCGGCCGGGCCGCCCGAGGCGCGGCGCTCTCCCGTCGTGGCGCCCATGTACGTGACGGTCGGCACGGACGGCACGGACGGCGACGCGGTCACCGTGCGCCGCTACCACGCCGCACTCCAACGCCCCAGCCAGGAAGGCCACTTGGCGGGCGCCCAGCTCGTCGCGGACATCGACGACCCCGACACGCAGTGGCCCCGGTCCGCCGACGTCCTGCTGGTGCCCGCGCGTCCGCGCGGCGGTCCGGTGCCCGCGGAGCGCGCTGCTGCCGGCGCCGAGGCGGTCGCGCGGTATCCGGGGTGCGCGCTGATCGCCACGGAGGAACCGGACGACGGGTGCGTGGCCCTGCTGCCGGGCAGCGGCACGCGGGTGCGCGCGACGTGGTCGGGGCTGCGCCCCTGGTGGGTCTCCCCGGCGATCGCGGCCTCGGTCGTGCACGAACGGCTGCTGAGCGGTCCGCGTGCGCCGCACGGCCCCGGCGCCGGCCGCCCGCCGCTGCGGGCGCGGGTCACCATCGGCGCCGACGCCGAGCCCGCGCTACTCGTGGTCACCGCCCTCTGAACCGCCTCCCGCGGAACCCCGATCCGGGTCCGCGCCCTCGTCCTGGCTCTGATCGGGCTCCGGCTCCGGGTCCGGGTCCGGGTGCTCCGCCAGGCGCCGCCGCGCCTGCTCGACCCGGTCGCTGTTGGCCGCGCGCAACAGCGCTGCCGCGTCGCTCCAGTCCGCGCGGGCCCGCCGCACCTCGCCGCGCGCGAGCAGCAGGTCGCCCCGGGCGAGCAGGACCCCGGCGCGCTGGTAGCCGTGCCGCGGCCGGCCCAGACCCGCCACGGCCTCGTCGAACGCGGCGAGTGCCTGGTCCCGACGCCCCGCCGCCAGCAGCGCCTCGGCCAGACGGGCGCTCGCCTTGGCCGCGTTGAAGGTGTCCGGCGGCGACAGCGCCAGGAACTGCGCACCCGCCGTGGCCAGTACGGCGGCGGCGTCGTCGTACCGCCCGAGCTTCGTCAGCACCGGTCCGCGGTGCAGGGCGATCAGGGCACGGCCGCGCGGGTGGTCGACGCCGTCCAGCGCGGCCAGCGCCTCGTCCAGGTGCGCGAGCGCCTGCTCGGGCCGGCCGAGGCCGTCGGCCAGCTTCCCCAGGCCCTCCAGCGCGCTGGACCGGGTGCGCCGCCACCCCTCGGCGTCCGCCGCGGACGTCTCCGGGCGGGCGAGCGCCGGGTCGCAGAGTTCGAGCGCCTGCTCGAACTGCCCCCGGGCGGCGGCCGGATCACCCGGAGCGAACCGGTCGAGGAAGGCGAACCCGAGGCCGTACCGCATCCGGGCGAGCGCCAGGAGGTTACCGCGTACCGGGTCCTCCAGGGCGGCCCCGCACGCCAGTTCGTACACCTCGACCCAGTCACCGTGGAACCCGCAGCGCAGGTAGAACGTCCACAGGCCCTGGGCCAGGCGCCAGGTCGCGTCGTAGTACCACGCGTCGTACGTCCCCGCGTCGTAGGCGGCGCGCACCGCGGCCTTGAGGATGTGCCGGCGGCGGACCAGCTCCTCGACCAGGATGTCCTGGGTGTCCTCGTCGGCCGGCGGGTATCCGGCGTACGCGCCCGAAGGATCGTGCCGGTACCGCGGCGACAGGCCGGCGTCGAAACGCTCCGCGAGGTCCACGTAGTGCCGGACCCAGCGCCGCCGTGCCGCCTCGCGCTCCGGCCCCGGCAGATCGGCCCTGGCGCACTCGGCCGCGTGGGTGTGCACCAGGCCGCTGATCACGCGGTACATCCCGCCGTCGATCCGCTCGATCAGGCTGGAGTCCCGCAGCGTCCGGATCGCCTTGGCGCGGGTGCGGCCGTCGAGGCCGGGCGCCATCGCCGCCACCACGTCCTCGTCGAACTCCGCGGTCGGGTGCAGGCCCAGCAGGCGGTAGACCTGCGCTGCTTCGGGGGAGCGGCGGCCCAACTCCTGGTAGCCGGCCTCGAAGATCTCGGCTCCGCTGCGCTCGTCCACGTCGAAAGCCCCCAGCCGGACCTCGGGACGGTGGTCCGACAGCGCGGTGGCGAACTCGCCGATGCCGTACGGCTGGTCGAAGAGCATCTGCGCACCCGCGATCCGCACCAGCAGCGGGTTGCCCTCGCAGACGCGCACCGCTGTGTCGATCTCCGCCCGGTGCGAGGCGGCGTACGGCGCGAGCCGACCGGAGCTGATCAGCAGCCGCCGGCTGTACTCCGGCAGCAGCGGCCCGACCCTGAACGCCTTCGCGTGCACGTCGGAGACGAGGCTGCGCATCAGCTCCCTGCCGGTGACCACCACCACGGCCTCCGAGGAGGCGGGCAGGAAGTGCTTGGCCAGGGAGGCCAGCGCGACATCCTCCAGCAGCACGAACACCGGCCCCTCGGCGGTGACCTGGTGGAACTTGGCCATCTTCGCCGCGAGGTCCGACGGCACCTCCTGCTTCGGCACGTGCAGCAGCCGGAACCACTCGTCGAAGACCGCCGCCGGATCGGGCAGCGCTCCGGTGGCGCTCCTGGCCAGCACCGCGGACAGTTCAGGACCGGCGCTGAAGGTGTCGCGGTGCCTGAGCAGCCACTGCCGCACGAGTGTGGTCAGACCGATGCCGCGCGGGCCGTACACGAACAGCACCGTCGGTCCCGGACTCCCGCGCCCCGCCTCCCAGGCGGCGTCCATCTGCCGCAGCTCTTCCTCGTGGTTCTCGAAGTCGTCCACGGCGGAGACCGCGATACGGGCGAGTGGCTGCGACCGGGCGGTGGTCGCCGTCGCGAGCAACTCCCGCACCTCGGCGGCCAGCGACGACTGCTCGGCGGCGAGGGTGCCGAGTGTCGAGCGCAGCAGGTCCTCGACGCGCCCGAGTGCCTCGTCGGGCGCGCTCGTCGCGGCGGCCGCGCGCGCCTGCTCCAGGTCGCCGAGCACCTGCTCGTCCTGGCCGCCGCCCCGCAACCGGAGCAGCGCCGCGAGCCGCGGTTTCACCCCCGCGTCCCAGGCATCGCTCAGGACCTTGCCGGCCAGAGCCGACAGCAACTTCGCGATCTCCGGTTCCACCAACACGCCCAGCCCCCTCGGAACGTTCGCCCAGTCGTGACCGACTGCCCGTACACCGTCACCGTACGGTGTCGGCGCCGCCGACCTCCAGAAGGCCGAAGCCCGAGCCGCACCCCCGGCCGAGGGCCGAGCCGCACCCTCGGCCGAAGCCCGAGCCGCACCCCCGGCCGAGGGCCGAGCCGCACCCCCGGCCGAGGGCCGAGCCGCACCCCCGGCCGAGGGCCGAGCCGCACCCCCGGCCGAAGCCCGAGCCGCACCCCCGGCCGAAGCCCGAGCCGCACCCCCGGCCGAAGCCCGAGCCGCACCCCGTACCGGATTCCGGGTCGCGCGCCCCGCCGCATCCCGGACCCGGCGGGTCCGCCGAGCAACTCGCCATGCCCGCAGAGGAGTTCGGGCCCGCAAAGGAGTTCGCGCCCGCAGGGAAGTGCGGGGCCCGCGGCTGCTACCGGCCGCGCCCCGCGACCGCCCAGGACGCGGCGGCTATGCCCCCGGCCACGGCGAACACGGCCGGCCAGGCGCCGACCTTCTTCGCGAGCGGGTGCGCACCCGCGAACGCCGCCACATAAGCCCCCGTGAGGGCCGCCGCCGGCACCGCGCCGGTGCTCCGACGCCACTCGCGCGCCGCCACCACGCCGGCCGCGGCCAGCGCCACACCGCCCAGCTCGCGCCGCTTGGTCCACCGGGCCACTCCGTAGCCCCCGATCAGTCCGGTCGCCGCCACGGCACTCGCGTTCACCCCGGCCATCACGCCCTCCTTCATCCCGCTCGCCAACTCCCGCGACCGCGCCGCGGGCCCGCTGATCTTCGACTCCCTGAGATTAACCCGCGGCCCCTCCCGCCCGCCGAAGGGCCTGTGGATAACTCCTCGTTCCCTGATCCCCTCGGCATTTCCGCGATCCCCTCGGCATTTCCGCGCGTCTGCCCGCCTACGCGACCCGCCGCATCCGGTCCACCACTCACCGTGTCCATACGTGCCCGCCGCACCGCGCCGGGGGGAATGGATTTGGCGCCCGGGCATCCACCCCGTAAGGTGGTGTTCACCGACGCGGGGTGGAGCAGCTCGGTAGCTCGCTGGGCTCATAACCCAGAGGTCGCAGGTTCAAATCCTGTCCCCGCTACGAATCGAAGGGCCCGGCACTCAGTGCCGGGCCCTTCGAGCGTGGACGGCCCCGCCCCGTTGCGCCCCCGGGCCCCGTGAACCCGGTCATCCGGTGCCGCGCCGCCCGGGCTCACCGTCGCGGGGCCCCGTGGAAGTGGCGGGACTCGACCGGCCGCACGACCGGCGGATCGGGCGACTCCTCGGGGTCGACCGGCGGATTGGGCGGCTCGTCCCGGCCGGGCTGGTAGCGGGCGCCCTGCCGCATCCGGTAGCGGACGACGAAGACGTCGCCGACCGCGACCAGCGCGACGAAGGCGCACAGCCCCGCCCAGCCGGGCAGGTTCACCAGCGCGAAGCCCACGGCCGCGCCCACGCCCCACACCACCCCGAGCAGCGCGAACGTGAGCCGCAGCCGGAGCGCGCTGCGGGCCTGCATCGGTTCGTATCCGCTTCTGGGCACGGTGCTCGCCTCCTGAAGCGCGTGCCACCCCCCCCGCACCTTCCAGGGTCCACCCGTCGGGCCCGTTCCGGACCGTCCGGGCCCGACGAGAGTGCCGAAAACCAGGGCGGCGGCCCGTACCGGCCGCGTAGGGTGCGGCAGCATGGTGGCGATCAGGGACTACGACCCCGCCGACGCCCACGCTCTGTGCGCGCTCTTACGCGCCGAGGAGCCGTACCAGGTCACCACGCCCAGGAGCGTGCACGCGCAGGCGACGGCCATGCCGGCCCGGCAGCGCTGCCGGCTGCTGGTCGCGGTGGACGGCGAGCGGATCGTCGGGTGCGCCCGGGCGGGGCTGTTCGCCGACGCCGAGGACGCGGGCGCCGCCTTCGTGAACCTCAACGTCGCCGCCGCAGACCGCGGCCGCGGCACCGGCCGGGCGCTGCTGGCCGCCGCCGAGACGCACCTGGACGCGATCGGAGCGACCGCGTGCTTTGCGTGGGCGCACCCCGACCCGGCGTGCGAGAGCTTCGCCACCGCGCACGGCTACCGCCCCGGCCGCGAGGCACGGTTCCTGCGCCTGGACCTGTCGCCCCGCGGCCCGCTGCCGGCCCGCCCGCGGCTGCCGCGCGGCGTGCTGCTGCTGCCGGCCGTCGCGTGGGAACGCGACCCGCGGCCACTGTGGCGGACGGACGTGGAGTGCTTCGGCGACGAGCCGGGCGACGTCGCCGCCGACCGCCTCAGCTACGCGGACTGGCGCGCCCTGAACTGGGACCGGCCGGACTTCGACGCCGACCTGAGCACGGTCGCGGTGGTGGACGGCGAGGTCGCCGGGCTGGTCATCGCGCAGACCGACGGCGCGCGGCACTACGCGTCCGGCGGCACCGGAATCCGCCGCCCCTTCCGCGGCCGCGGCCTGGCCAAGGCCGCCAAGGCTCAGTCCCTGTACCTGGCCCGCGCGAAGGGCTATCGCGAGGCCACGACTGCCAACGACGACGGAAACGCGCCTATGCTCGCGATCAACATCTGGCTCGGCTACCAACTCTGCGGCTCAGAACGGCGGTACATACGTGACCTCGCCCCTCCCCGTCCCGCGTGACCTGCCCTGGTCGCAAGGAGAATGGCTCAACCCGCCCGCGGACGTCGCGGTCGACGGCACCGACCTGCTGGTCACCGCCCGCTCGGGCAGCGACTTCTGGCGCACCACGAGCTACGGCTTCGTGCACGACGACGGCCACGCCCTGCTCACCGACTTCCCGCCCGGCACCGCCGTTGAGGTCGGCTTCCATGCCGACTTCACCGAGCTGTACGACCAGGCGGGCGCCCTGGTCAGGGTCGACGCCTCGACCTGGATCAAGGCGGGCGTGGAGATCTCCGACGGCCTGCCGCAGCTCGGCGCGGTCGTCACGCACGGCACCTCGGACTGGTCGCTCGCCCCGGTCCCGGAGTGGGCGGGCCGCGAGGTGACGATCCGGGTCAGCAGGTCGGGCGACGCGGTGACGGTACGGGCCCGCTGCGAGCACGAGCCGTGGCGGACGATCCGGGTGGCGTGGCTCGACCCGGACGCCAAGGCGCGGGCCGGGCTGCTGTGCTGCGCGCCGGAACGGGACGGGATGACCGTTCGCTTCACCCGCATGGCCACCGGCCCCGCTGACACGTCCCTGCACTGACACGTCCCTGCACTGACGCGGACCCGTAACGCGGCGGGACCCGTAGCGCGGCGGGACCGGTAGCGCGGCGGGACCGTACCGCACGGGGCGGGTGCCGGCGGGTGGGCCGCGGCCGGGGTGGCCCGCCTCACGCCGCCGGGGGCCGCAGCACCGCGTCCAGCGTCCGCGACCACTGCCGGACGATGCCGGCCCGGCGCGCCGAGTCGTCGCTGAGCAGGTTGGCCAGGCCCAGGCCGCGGGCCATGTCCAAGGTGGCCTGCACGGCCTCCCGCACCCCGGGCACCGACTCGTCCGCGGCCAGGAACTCCACCGCGAGCCGGTGCGCCTCCCGGCCGATCCGGGCCTCCAGCGCGGCCACCCGGGTCCGCAGCGCCGGTTCGTCGGTGGCCGCCACCCACAGGTGCAGCGCCGCGCGGAAGAGCGGCCCGGTGTGTACGGCGACGAGCATGTCCACCACGGCGTAGGTACGGTCCTGGCCGCTGCCGGGCAGCGCGCGGGCACGGGCGCGTACGGCCGCCAGCCACTCCTCGGCCATGTGCGCGATCGCCGCGGTGAACAGCTCCTCGCGGGTGCGGAAGTGGTGCTGCGCGGCGCCCCGGGTCACCCCGGCCCGGGCGCACACCACGGCGACGGTGCTGCCGGACCAGCCGTGTTCGGCGAGGCAGGCGACGGCGGCGGACAGGATGCGCTGCCGGGTGGCGCGGGCCCGGTCCTGCTTGGGCTCGCGGTCGGCGGGTTGGCGGTCGGCGGGTTGGCGGTCGCCGGGTTCGCGGTCGGCCGGCTCGCGCTTGCCGGGTTCGTGTTCGCCGGGTTCGCGTTCGGCGGCCGTCCTGTCGCTCACAACGCCCATGGCGGGTCCCGTCGTTCGAGGAACGCCCGCATGCCCTCGGCGGCGTCCGCGGACTCGAAGAGCCGGTGGCTGAGGTGCGCCATCGTCGGCGCGTCGGCGTCCAGCCGCTTCAGCAGCGCCGCCGCGGTCAGCTCCTTGGTCGCGGCCAGGCCCTGCGGCGAGGCGGCGCGCAGGCCGGCGAGGATGCCGTCGAGTGCGTCCTCCCACGCGGTGACCAGCCCGATCCTGATCGCCTCCGCGGTGTCGAAGCGCTCGCCGGTGAGGAAGTAGCGGGCCAGGGCGCGCTGGTCGCCCGCGGCCAGCACCGGCATCGAGGCCACCGCGGGGGCGAGCCCGAGCCGGGACTCGGTGAAGGCGTAGTCGGCGCCGGCGGTCGCCACCGCGATGTCGCAGGCGGCCAGCAGCCCGAGCCCGCCCGCCCTGACGTGCCCGCGCACCTGGGCCACCACCGGCTTCTTCAGGGTCGCCATCCGCCGCATCAGGTCCGCCAGTTGGCGCGGTCCCTGCCGGACCCGGCGGTCCTTGAGGTCGGCGCCGGAGCAGAAGGTGGTGCCGGTGTGGGTGAGCAGCACCGCGCGGACGCCGTCGTCCTCGCCGGCCCGCTCCACCTCCGCGGCCAGCCCGTCGAGCAGGTCGGCGGACAGGGCGTTGCGGTTGTGCGGGGAGTCGAGGGTGAGGACGGCGATGCCCCGATCGAGGTGCCGGTGGACCAGCGGTGCTGTTGCCACGTACGGACTCCTGTCAGTAGGACTTGGGCAGGCCCAGCGTGTGGTGCGAGACGAAGTTGAGGATCATCTCGCGGCTGACCGGGGCGATGCGGCCCACCCGGGACGCGGCGAGCAGGGTGGCGAGGCCGTACTCGGCCGTCAACCCGTTGCCGCCCAGGGTGTGTACGGCCTGGTCGACGGCTTTCGCGCCAGCTTCGGCAGCAGCGTACTTGGCCATGTTGGCGGCCTCGCCGGCGCCCATGTCGTCGCCCGCGTCGTAGAGATGGGCGGCCTTCTGCATCATCAACCGGGCCAGTTCCAGCTCGATATGGGCCTGCGCGAGGGGGTGGGCGATCGCCTGGTGCGCGCCGATCGGGGCCTGCCAGACCTGCCGGGTACGGGCGTACCCCACCGCCTGGGACAGGGCGTAGCGGCCCATCCCGATGGAGAACGCGGCGGTCATCACCCGCTCCGGGTTGAGCCCGGCGAAGAGCTGGAGCAGCCCGGCGTCCTCGTCACCGACCAGCGCGTCGGCGGGCAGCGCGACGTCGTCGAGGAAGAGCTGGAACTGCTTCTCCGGCGCGGCCAGTTCCATCTCGATCTGCTTGAACTCGAAGCCGGGGGTGCCGCGTTCGACGATGAACAGGCACGGCTTCAGCTTTCCGGTGCGGGCGTCGGCGGTGCGGCCGACGATCAGGGTGGCGTCGGCGATGTCCACCCCGGAGATGAAGACCTTGCGGCCGGTCAGCAGCCAGCCGCCGGTGTCCGGGTCGCGGCGCGCGGTGGTGGAGATCCGGTGCGAGTTGGAGCCGGCGTCCGGCTCGGTGATGCCGAACGCCATCCGCAGCGAGCCGTCGGCCAGGCCGGGCAGCCAGCGCTCCTTCTGCGCCCGCGTGCCGAACCGGGCGATCACGGTGCCGCAGATCGCCGGCGACACCACGAGCAGCAGCAGCGGGCTGCCGGCCGCGCCCAACTCCTCCAGCACGATGGACAGTTCGGCCAGCCCCTGGCCGCCGCCGCCGTACTCCTCGGGCAGGTTCACCCCGAGGTAGCCGAGCCGGCCCGCCTCCTGCCACAGCTCGTCCGGCTGCCTGCCGGCCCGGACGGTCTCGGTGAAGTAGGTCCGGCCGTAGCGGCGGCCGAGCGCGCCCACCGCCGAGCGCAGCGCGCGCCGCTCGTCGCTCTCCAGCAGTGCGCGGTCGAAGGGGGTGGCATCGGTGCTCATGGTCGCTGTTCCTCCCGGTACGTGGGTGGTGGCGCGGTTCACGGTGCCTGCTCCGGCGCGCCGCCGTCCTCCTTGACGACGGCCAGTACGGTGCCGGGTTCGACCTGGTGGCCCACCGCGGCGGTCAGTTCGGTGAGCGTGCCGGCGGCGGGTGCGGTGACCACGTGCTCCATCTTCATCGCCTCCAGCCACAGCAGCGGCTGCCCGCGCTCCACCCGGTCGCCCGGCGTGAAGCGGCCCAGCCGGACCACGGTGCCGGGCATCGGCGCCCGCAGCGAGCCCGGTGCGACCTGCTCGGCGGGGTCGGTGAAGCGGGGCAGCGCGGTGAGCGCGGCGGCGCCCGCGGGCCAGTCGACGAAGACCCGGTCGTCGTAGGCGGCCACCTCGAACGTCCGCCGCACACCGGCGACTTCGAGCACCACGCGGTCCGGCGCGGCCGACACGAGCACGACGTCGTCGTGGCCCTCGGCGGTCAGGCCGTCGCGGGTCAGGCGGTAGCGGACCTCGTGCTCGGTGCCGGCGGGCTCGGCGCGGAAGCGCTTGAGCTGGGGCTGCGAGGGGAGGTTGCGCCAGCCGCCGAGGAGGGCGGCGACCGGGGTGGGGCGGGCCGGGGGAGGGGGCGCCGGCGCCGTACGGCCGGCCGCGTCGGCGAGCGCGGCGGCCAGTGCGGCGAGCCGCTCCGGATCGCCTGCCGCCTGTCCGGGCTCCCCGGTCAGCTCGGCCAACCGCCGCTCCAGGAAGCCGGTGTCGAGCCGGGCGGCGGCGAAGTCCGGGTGGCGCAGGATGCCCACCAGCAGGTGGCGATTGGTCAAAGGCCCGTGGATACGGGCGCGTTCGAGGGCGTGGGCCAGCCGGCGGACGGCCTCGGCGCGGGTCGGCGCCCAGGCGATGACCTTGGCGAGCATCGGGTCGTAGTGCACGCCGACCGTGTCCCCGCCGGTCACCCCGGAGTCCAGTCGCAACCCCGCGTCGCGGCCCGGAGGCAGCGTGAACTCGGCGTCCACGTCGGGCAGTTCGAGCCGGTGCACCGGGCCCGCCTGCGGTTGCCAGCCGCGCGCCGGGTCCTCGGCGTACAACCGCGCCTCGACGGCGTGTCCGCGCGGCCGCGGCGGCTGCGGAGGCAGCGCGGCGCCCTCGGCGATCCGGATCTGCCACGCCACCAGGTCCAGGCCGAAGACGCACTCGGTGACCGGGTGCTCCACCTGGAGGCGGGTGTTCATCTCCAGGAAGTACGGCCGTCCGTCCGCGCCGACCAGGAACTCCACGGTGCCGGCGCCCTCGTAGCCGATCGCGCGGGCCGCGCGGGCCGCCGCGTCGTGCAGGGCGGCGCGTACGGTCGCGGGCAGGCCGGGCGCCGGGGTCTCCTCGACCACCTTCTGGTGCCTGCGCTGCACCGAGCAGTCCCGCTCGCCCAGCACCCACACCGTGCCGTGCGCGTCGGCCAGCACCTGCACCTCGATGTGCCGGGCGCCTTCGGCGTACGGCTCGACGAACACCTCGCCGTCGCCGAAGGCCGCCGCCGCCTCCGCCCGGGCGGCCGTCAACTCCTCCTCCAGCGAGCCGAGTTCGCGGACCACGCGCATGCCGCGCCCGCCGCCGCCCGCCGCGGCCTTCACCAGCACCGGCAGGTCGGCGGCGGTGACCCGGGCCGGGTCGAGCGCCGCGAACAGCGGTACCCCGGCCGCCGCCATCAGCTGCTTCGCCCGCGTCTTCGAGCCCATCGCCGCCACGGCCCGCGGCGACGGCCCGATCCAGGTCAGCCCCGCGCCCCGCACGGCCGCCGCGAACTCCGCGCTCTCCGACAGGAATCCGTACCCCGGGTGCACCGCGTCCGCGCCCGCCGCCAGCGCCGCCGCGACCACCGCGTCCCCGCGCAGGTAGGTCTCGGCGGCCGACTCGCCGGGCAGCCGGACCGCCCCGTCCGCCTCCCGTACGTGCGCCGCGTCCGCGTCCGGGTCGGAGTGGACCGCCACGGTGCCGATGCCCAGCACGCGGCAACTGCGCAGCACCCGGCGGGCGATCTCGCCCCGGTTCGCCACGAGGAGGACCCGGATCGGCCCGCGTCCCTCCTGTGCCGGGCCCTCCTGTGCCGGGCCCTCCTGCGTACGCGCCTGCGCCTGCTCGTTGCTCATCGGGTCCAGCTCCTCACATCCGGAAGACGCCGAAGCCGCCCCGCGCGCCCTCGACCGGGGCGTTGTGGATGGCGGACAGGCACAGGGCCAGGACGGTGCGGGTGTCGCGCGGGTCGATGACGCCGTCGTCGTAGAGGCGGCCGGACAGGAACATCGGCAGGGACTCGGCCTCGATCTGCTGCTCGACCATGGCCCGTAGCGCGGCGTCGGCGTCCTCGTCGTACGCCCGGCCCTTGGCGGCGGCGGACTGGCGGGCGACGATGGACAGCACCCCGGCGAGCTGCGCGGGGCCCATGACCGCGGACTTCGCGCTCGGCCAGGAGAAGAGGAAGCGCGGGTCGTAGGCGCGGCCGCACATGCCGTAGTGGCCGGCGCCGTAACTCGCGCCCATCAGCACCGAGATGTGCGGCACCCGGGAGTTGGAGACCGCGTTGATCATCATCGCGCCGTGCTTGATGATGCCGCCCTGCTCGTATTCGCGGCCGACCATGTAGCCGGTGGTGTTGTGCAGGAAGAGCAGCGGGATGTCCCGCTGGTTCGCCAACTGGATGAACTGCGCGGCCTTCTGCGACTCCGCGCTGAACAGCACCCCCTGGGTGTTGGCGAGGATGCCGACCGGATAGCCGTGCACCTCGGCCCAACCGGTCGCCAGGCTCGGCCCGTACAGCGGCTTGAACTCGTCGAACGCCGAGCCGTCAACCACCCGGACCACCACCTCGCGCGGGTCGAACGGGGTGCGCAGATCGCCCGGCACGATGCCGAGCAGGTCCTCCTCGTCGAAGAGCGGCGGGCGCGGGTCCGGGCGCGGATCGGGGCCCTGCTTGCGCCAGTTGAGCCGGGCCACCACCCGGCGGGCGGTGCGCAGCGCGTCCGGCTCGTCCAGCGCGAAGTAGTCGGCGAGGCCGGAGACGCGGGCATGCATGTCGGCGCCGCCCAGCGACTCGTCGTCGCTCACCTCGCCGGTGGCCATCTTCACCAGCGGCGGCCCGCCGAGGAACACCTTGGAGCGCTCCTTGACCATGATCACGTGGTCGGACATGCCCGGTACGTACGCCCCGCCCGCCGTGGAGTTGCCGAACACCACCGCGACGGTGGGGATGCCGGCCGCGGACAGCCGGGTCAGGTCGCGGAAGAGGGCGCCGCCGGGGATGAAGATCTCCTTCTGGCTGGGCAGGTCCGCGCCGCCCGACTCCACCAGGCTGATCACCGGCAGCCGGTTGGCGAAGGCGATCTCGTTGGCCCGCAGTGCCTTGCGCAGCGTCCACGGATTGCTCGAACCGCCGCGCACCGTCGGGTCGTTCGCGGTCACCAGGCACTCCACGCCCTCGACCACGCCGATTCCGGTGACGATCGACGCGCCGGTGGTGAAGTCGCTGCCCCAGCCCGCCAGCGGCGACAGCTCCAGGAACGGCGTGTCCGGGTCGAGCAGCGACTCGATCCGCTCCCGCGCGGTCAGCTTGCCCCGCCCGCGATGCCGCTCGACGTACTTCGGGCCGCCGCCGGCCAGCGCCTCCTCGTGCGCCGCCGCGACCTCCGCCAGCCGCTCCAGCATCACCGCCCGCCGCTCGTCGAAGTCGGCGCCCCGCAGCGCGTTCATGCCGCACCGCCGTCCGCCGCCGGCGCCCGCCCCTTGCCGGGCGGCCCCGCGAACGCCTGCGCCACCGACAGCCACGCGTCCGCGTCCGCGCCCCACGCGCGCACCGCCGTGTCGTCGCGGTGCCGCCGCCGCACCGCCAGCAGGCAGAAGTCCAGCGCGGGACCGGTCACCCGCTGCTCCGCGTCCGGCGGTCCATACGTCCACAACTCGCCGTCCGGAGCGGCCAGTTCGACGCGGAACGGCTCCGCGGGCGGCGTCAGCCCGTGCACCGAGAAGGCGTAGTCCCGGGCCCGCACCGCGATCCGGGCGACGTGCCGCAGCCGCGCGGTCGGCTCCCGCCGCACCCCGAGGGTGTCCGCCACGTCCTCGCCGTGCGCCCACGTCTCCATCAGCCGTCCCGTCGCCACCGACGCGGTGCTCATCGGCGGCCCGTACCAGGGGAACCGCGCCTCCGGCGGCGCCGCGGCCAGCACCTCCAGCAGCAGCCCCCGCCCGTTCCGCCAGCGCGCCAGCAGCTCCCCGTACGGCTCCGCCGCACCCGCCGCGGCGCCCTCCGCCACCGCCATGCCCAACTCCACCGCGCCGCGCCCCAGTTCCGCCGTGAACTGCGCCGGGTCCCGCACCGCCAGCAGCGCCCGCCCGTCCGTCCAGGCCAGATGCGCGATCTGATGCGCCACCGTCCACCCCTCCGCGGGCGTGCCGGCACCCCACTCCCGCGCCCCGAGCCCCGCGACCAGCCCGTCCAGCGCGTCACCCTCCGCGCGGAGATCCTCCAACACGGCGCGTACTGCCTGCGGATCGGCCACGGCCACTCCTCGACGAGCGAAGCCCACGGAACTGACAGGACGGTGCTCCATGAGGGTGCCAGCGGCACCCAAAACATTCAAGCGCGCATGCATTTTTCGGGAGCGGCTTCTTCCGAGGAAAGAGCGGCGCGCGGCCGGCGTGCACCGGGGAATCTACGGGCAGGTACCGACAGCGGCGGACCGCGGCGAGGCCGAGGGCCGGGAAGAGGGGGCGCGGGGTGGCGATTCGCGGGGTGCTGTTCGACGTGGACGGCACGCTGTTCGACTACGCGGCGTCGGAGGAGGCCGGGTTGCTCGCCCACCTCGCGGCGGAGCCGCTCGACGGGTTCCGGTCGCCCGCGGACGCGCTGGCGCGCTGGCGGGAGGTGACGGCGGAGGAGTACGGACGTTTTCTGGCCGGCGAGTTGAGCTTCCACGAGCAGCAACAGGTCCGGGTGCGGCGGTTCCTGGGCCGTCCCGGGCTGTCCGGCCGGGACGCCTTGGCGTGGTACGGGCGGTACGCGATGCGGCGCGACCTGCTCGGGGTGGCCTTCGACGACGCCGCGCCGGTGCTCCGCCGGCTCGCACCGCACTACCGCCTCGGGGTCGTCTCCAACGCGGGCGCCGAGGCCCAGCGGCACAAACTCTCCTGCGTCGGGCTGCTCTCCTACCTCGGCGGCGCGTTCGTCTGCTGCGACGTGCACGGCGCCGCCAAGCCCGCGGCGAGCATCTTCCACGCCGGGTGCGCGGAGCTGGACGTGCCGCCCCACCAGGTCGCGTACGTCGGCGACGACTACGCCGTGGACGCGCTCGGCGCCCGGGACGCCGGCCTTCGGGCGTACTGGGTGCGGCGCGACCCCGGCGCCCCGGACTCCCCGCCCGCCGACGGCATCCGTGTCCTGCGCACCCTCCACGACCTGCCGGCCGCGCTCCGCACCTGACGCGGCCCTACCGGCCCGGGCACTTCTCCTTCGTCTTCACGATGCGCACGGTGACGCGCGTGGAGACGTTGTAGCGCGCGGGAGAGGGCTGCTGGGAGCAGACGGTCCAACGCCCGCCCGGAGGAGCTCGTGGCGGGCATCCAGGCGGTGGCCACCGGCGAGGCCGTGGTGGCGCCGAGCCTGACCCGCCGCCTGCTGGACGCCTACGCCCACCAGGTGCTCGCCCCGAACGACCCGGCCGGGGCCCAGGACCCCCGGTTGAAGGACCTCAGCGAACGCGAGCGCGAGGTCCTCGTCGCGATCGGCAACGGCTCGCCTACGACGCCGGCCTGGTCGGGTCCAGACCCTGACGGGCAGGGCAGGGCAGGGCAGGGCCGGGCAGGGCCGGGGTGCGGGGCGCGGCGGGGGTAATGGAGCGGCGGGAGCCCGGGGGGAGACGGTAAGATCCCCGGCCTGATGAGCGCGACACTTGTAGCGAAGAACCTCGCCGCCGGGCACGGCGACCGGGCACTGTTCAGCGGGCTCGACCTGGTGGTCGCCGGCGGCGACGTGGTCGGCCTCGTGGGAGCCAACGGAGCCGGCAAGTCCACGCTGCTGCGGCTGCTCGCCGGGATCGGCACCCCCGAGGACGGCTCGGTGCGGCTGTCGCCGTCGACCGGGAACGTCGGGTACCTGCCGCAGGAGCCGGACCGCAGGGAAGGCGAGACCGTACGGGCCTTCCTGGCCCGCCGTACCGGGGTCGCGGCCGCGCAGGCCGCGCTGGACGCGGCCACCCAGGCCCTGGTGGACGAGGCGCCCGGCGCCGACGACGCGTACGCGGAGAGCCTGGACCGCTGGCTGGACCTCGGCGGCGCCGACCTGGACGAGCGGGCGGAGGAGGCCGCGGGCTCGCTCGGCCTCGGGGTGGGCCTCGACGCGCAGATGCGGGCGCTGTCCGGCGGCCAGGCCGCCCGCGCCGGCCTGGCCTCGCTGCTGCTCAGCCGCTACGACGTGTTCCTGCTGGACGAACCCACCAACGACCTCGACCTGGACGGGCTGGAGCGGCTGGAGAAGTTCGTCGCGGGCCTGCGCGCCGGCACCGTCCTGGTCAGCCACGACCGCGAGTTCCTGGCCCGCACCGTCAACCGCGTGGTCGAACTCGACCTCGCCCAGCAGCAGGTGACCACGTACGGCGGCGGCTACGCGGCCTACCTGGAGGAGCGCGAGATCGCCCGGCGGCACGCCCGGGAGGAGTACGAGGAGTACGCCGACACCAAGGCGGGCCTGGAGGCCCGGGCCCGGATGCAGCGCGGCTGGATGGACAAGGGCCTGCGCAACGCCGTCCGCAAGCAGCCCGACAACGACAAGATCGCCCGCAAGGCCCGGACGGAGAGCAGCGAGAAGCAGGCCGCCAAGGCCCGCCAGACCGACCGGATGATCGAGCGGCTGGACACCGTCGAGGAGCCACGCAAGGAGTGGGAGCTGCGGATGGAGATCGCCGCCGCGCCCCGCTCCGGCGCCGTGGTCGCCACCCTGCGGCAGGCCGAAGTGCGGCGCGGCGCCTTCCGGTTCGGGCCGGTCGACCTCCAGATCGACTGGGCGGACCGGGTGGCGATCACCGGCGCCAACGGCTCCGGCAAGTCCACGCTGCTCGCCGCCCTCCTCGGCCGGCTGCCCCTGGACGAGGGGCACGCGGCCCTCGGCCCGGGCGTGGTGGTCGGTGAGATCGACCAGGCCCGCGGGCTCTTCCGCGGCGACGACACGCTGCTCGACGCGTTCCGGGCGCCCGCGCCCGACCTCGAACCCGCCGACATCCGCACCCTGCTGGCCAAGTTCGGGCTGAAGGCCGCGCACGTGCTGCGCCCCGCCGCCACCCTCTCCCCGGGCGAGCGCACCCGCGCCGCGCTCGCCCTGCTCCAGGCCCGGGGCGTCAACCTCCTCGTCCTCGACGAGCCCACCAACCACCTCGACCTGCCCGCGATCGAGCAACTGGAGTCCGCGCTCGCCTCGTACGAGGGCACGCTCCTGCTCGTCACCCACGACCGCCGGATGCTCGAGGCGGTGCACACCACCCGCCGTATCGAGGTGGCCGAGGGGCGCATCACCGAGCACTGACGCGAGCCACCGGGCGCCGGCCGGCGGGGGGAGCCGTCCGGCGCCGCGGAACGCGTCAGCGGGAGCGGGTCACCCGGTCCTCCCGGGCAGCGAGCGTGCCGGCCGCACTCGTCGGGGCGGCCTCACCAGGACGGCATCATCTCCTCCGGATACCGCGACCCGGCCGCGCCGCGCGGCAGGATCTCCCGGACCCGGGCGAGGTCCTGCGGCGTCAGGGCGACCCGTGCCGCCGAGACGTTCTCGGCCAGCCGCCGCGGGCTGCGGGTGCCCGGGATCGGCACGATGCCCTCGCCCTGCGCCAGCAGCCAGGCCAGCGCCAGTTGCGTCACCGTGATGCCCTTGCCCTCCGCGAGCGCGGTCAACTCGCGGACGGCGGCCACGTTCCGCTCGTAGTTGCCCGGCTGCCAGCGGTCGTCCCAACTGCGCATGTCGTCCGCCGGGTACTCCGCGGCCGGCTTGCCCGCACCGGTGAGGAACCCGCGGCCCAGCGGCGAGTACGGCACGAAGCCGATGCCCAACTCGCGTACCACCGGCAGCACATCGGCCTCCACGGCGCGCTCGAAGAGCGAGTACTCGGTCTGGAGCACCGACACCGGATGCACCGCGTGCGCGCGCCGGATGATGTCCGGGCCGGCCTCGCTGAGCCCGAGAAAGCGCACCTTGCCCTCGGCGATCAGCTCGCCGACGGTGCCGGCCACGTCCTCGATCGGGACGTCGGGGTCGACGCGGTGCTGGTACAGCACGTCGATCCGGTCGGTGCCCAGGTGCCGCAGGCTGTTCTCGGCCACCTCGCGGATGTGCGCGGGCCGGCTGTCGAGCCGGGTGCCGACGTGCTCCGGGTCGGTGAGGTCGAAGCCGAACTTGGTGGCGATCACCACCTCGTCGCGGAAGTCCCGTACCGCGCGGCCGAGCAGGCGCTCGTTGCTGCCGGTGCCCATGCCGTACAGCTCGGCGGTGTCGAAGAAGGTGACGCCCAGTTCCCGGGCCCGCCGGATGGTCGCGATGCCGCCGGGTTCGTCGCCCGAGCCGTACGCCATCGTCATGCCCATCGTGCCCAGCCCGATCGCGCCGACCTCCAGGCCCTGGGTGCCGAGCCGGCGCTGCGGCAGCGCCCCGCCGCCGGTCTCGCCGGTCTCGCCGGTCCCGCCCGTACCGTCCGTGCTGCCTCCGCCGCCGGCACGCGTGCCGCTCGTCTTGCTCGTACCGTTCATCCGGTTCCGGCCGGCCGTGTCGTCCTGGCCGGTCTCGTTGCTGTGTGCCATGCCTCCACACTAGGAAGACAGCCGCTCCGGGGCATGGGGCGCTGATCGCATATTGTTGCCCGATACTCTCAACCGGATCGGAAGGAGCGCCACGGTGGACCAGCTCGCGGCCGCCGTCGCCCGGCACAGCGACGGCATGTGGTGCGACAGCGCGGTGCCACGCCTGACCGTGGTCGCCCTCGACGCACCCGTCCCGCCGGCGGACCTGCTCTACGTGCCGATGATCTGCTTCATCGCCGAGGGCGCCAAGCACTCCACCGCGGGCGAGCGGAGCTGGGGGACCCGGCGCGGCGAGATGTTCTTCAACTCGCTGATCCTGCCGGTCACCGCCGTCTTCGAGCAGTTGCCCTACCGGGCCGCGGTGATGCGGCTGGACGGAGGGGTGCTCGCCGACCTGCTGCTCGAACTGGAGGGCGCGGACCGGCGGCCGCTCGCGCCCGCGAGCCAGGACGGGCAGATCTCCGCGCCGATGACCCCGGAGATCGTGGACGCGGTCACCCGCTGGGTGCGGCTGCTCGACACCCCTGACGACATCGGCGCGCTCGCCCCCAGGATCGAGGCGGAGATCCTCTACCGGCTGCTCGGCAGCCCGCTCGGCCCGATGCTGCGCCGGCTGACCCCGGCCGACACGGCCGCCTCCCGGGTGCGCGCCGCGGCCGCCTGGATATGTGCGCACTTCCGCGAGCCGCTCACCGTCGAGGCGATCGCCGCCGTCGCCCACATGAGCCCAGCCACGCTGCACCGGCACTTCAAGGCCGCCACCGGCATGAGCCCGCTGCGCTTCCAGAAGCACCTGCGGCTCCAGGAGGCCCGTCGCCGCCTCATCACCGGCGGCACCACCGCGGTCCTGGTCGCGGAAGAGGTCGGCTACGCCAGCGCCACCCAGTTCAACCGCGAGTACCGCCGCCACTACGGCCTCCCGCCCGCCCGCGACGCCACCCGCCTGCGCCGGCGCCTGACGGCGGCCACGTGAGGGAGCCCGGGGCGCGCTCCACCCCGCACTCCACCCCGGACGCGGCTCCCCGGACATGGTCACGTGGCCCGGGCCGCCTCATGTGCGGCCCGGACCACGTGGTCTCGGTGCGCCGGAGCGCGGTGGATCAGCTCACGTTGACCGCCGTGTCGTCCAGCAGGAACGACGTGGCGTAGAGGGAGTCCTCCGAGCCGGTGAACTTGAGGGTGAAGGTCTTGCCGATCTGGGAGGAGACGTTGACCGTCTTCAGCACGTAGCCGCTGCTCGCGTTGACGTTGGAGTACGTGGCGAGCGTGCTGGAGCCGGCCGCGACGGTGAACTTGTCGTACGCGGTCGAACCCGTCTCGTTTGTGCTGATGTAGAGGTAGAAGGACAGGCTCGCGCTGGTGCAGGTGGCGGGGATCGTCACCGACTGGGAGAGCGTGTCGGTGTGGGTCGTGCCGTAGCCGTCGAACCACGCCTTGTAGGAGCCCGAGTGCGCCGGGGCGTCGGTGCTGTTGTCGATCACGCCCGAGGACGAGGTCCAGCCGGTGGTGCCGGACTCGAAGCCCGGGTTGCTCAGCAGCTGGGAGGCCGTGCAGCCGCCGCCCCCGCCGGAGGTGCTCACGGTCCAGCTGAAGGACGTCGAGCCGGACGCGTTGGTGCCGTCCTTGGCGGTGACCGTGACGCTGGAGGTGCCCGCGGTGGTCGGGGTGCCGGAGATCAACCCGGTGGAGGCGTTGATCGACAGGCCGGCCGGGAGGCCGGACGCGCTGTAGCTGAGGGTCTGGCCGGAGGCGGAGTCGCTGGCCTGGATCTGGAGGCTCGCCGCGGTGCCGGTCTGGGTGGACTGGTTGCCCGGGTTGGTGACCGTCACGGTGTTGCCGCCGGTCGAGCCGCCGTTGGTGAAGGCAGCGGTGCCGTTGGGCGTGCCGAGGCCGGTCGGGCCGTCGTAGCCGGGGCCGGCGGTGCACAGGTAGCTGCCGCTGCAGCTGCCGTTGGAGCCGCTGGTCACGTCGTTGAGCGAGCCGGTGTGCGCGTACGGGTAGGACGCCGGGGTGGTGCCGGCGGCCGGGGTGCCGGCCAGGGCGTAGACCGAGGCGATGATCGGCGACGAGGCGCTGGTGCCGCCGTACTGCTGCCAGCCACTGGCGCCGTAGGAGTCGTAGACGGCCACGCCGGTGGCCGGGTCGGCGACCGCGGAGACGTCGGAGATGGTGCGCTTGGAGCAGCCGGTGTCGGTCTGCCAGGTGGGCTTGGCGTCGTAGGACGAGCAGCCGGAGCCGGTGCCCTCGGAGCTGGAGGTGTTCCAGACGGACTCCGTCCAGCCGCGGGTGGTGCCGCTGGCGCGGTTGAGCGCCGTGCCGCCGACCGCGGTGACGTACTTCGAGGCGGCCGGGTACTCCGCGCCGTAGCCCTCGTCACCGGCGCTGACGGTGATGGCGACGCCCGGGTGGTTGAAGTACGACGAGTCGTAGCTGGAGTCGGAGGAGGACTCGCCGCCGCCGTAGCTGTTGGAGACGTACTTCGCGCCGAGGGTGACCGCCTCGTTGACCGAGGTGCCCAGGTCGCTCATGCTCGCGCTGGTCGCCTCGACGAGCAGGATGTGGCACTGCGGGCAGACCGCGCTGACCATGTCCAGGTCGAGGGAGATCTCCCCGGCCCAGCCGGAGTCGGCGGTCGGGTAGCTGGTGCCGCCGGTCTGGTTGACCTTCTTGAAGCAGCCGTTGGCCGTGGTGCAGGCCGGCAGGCCGTACTGCGAGCGGTAAGTGGCCAGGTCCGCCTCGGCGTTCGGGTCGTCCTGGGCGTCCACGATGCCGACCGTCTGGCCGGAGCCGCCGCTCGGCAGGGCGTAGGCGCTCGTCAGGTCGGTGGGGCCGTAGCCGGACGGGGTCGCGTTCGGGGAGATGCCGAGGTGGTGCGCGACGTCGGTACGGGCCAGCGCCATACAGGCCATCTGGCCCTTGCTGGGGGTCGCGCACAGGTGCTGGGCGTCCTTGCCGGCGGCGGGGCCGACGGCCGCGGTGCCGTTGCCGCTCGCCGCGGGGGCGGCGGCGGAGGTCGTGCTGGTGGCGGGAGCCGCGGTGGCGGCGGTGGCGGCGTACATGCCGCCGGTCAGGAGCGCGCCCGCGGCGACCGCCGCGATGGTCGCGCGCCGGAAGACCCGTCTGACCGGGCCGGTACTGAGCTGCAATGAACTGCCCTCCATGGGGGGAAATCCTGACGAGGGCGTCCATGGCCGAATATGTCAAGAGCATGACAAGCCATGCCATGGCGCGCCTGGACTTCGCGTGGCGCACGTGCACTGGTGGGGCGGAGGTGGAACGGGGGTGCGAGTGAACGGGGTGGAGCGGGCGGAAACGGGCGACACTGATGGAGCCGGTGGAATGTGTGGAGCCCGTGGAACAGGTGGAGCCGATGCCAACTTCTGTTCACTGCCACCCCGTTGAGTGGTGACGAGATGAAGGTAGTGAGGAGTATCGTCAAGGAACTACCGGGTGTTGGTAAAGGATTGCCCTCGACTTGTGCCCGAGTGTCCCCCCGGTCGCTTCCGCCGGACGATCTCCGCCGTATACGGTCGTCGTTCATGGAGACGGAGGAAGAGCCGGTCGGCGACCTGGTCGCACTGGGTCTGGCGCGCTACGAGGCCCGGGTCTACCTCGCTCTGGTCCGCCGCGAGTCCTACACCGCGGCCGAGGTCGCGCGCGAGGCGGACGTGCCGCGGCAGCGGGTCTACGACGTGCTCGACGCGCTGGTCAGGCGGCGGTTGGCCACCACCCGGCCGGGCCGGGTGGCCACCTTCTCCGCGGTCGCGCCCGAACTCGCCGTCGCCCGGCTGATGGCCCACCAGCGCGAGACCCTGGAGCGGCTGGACCGGATGTCCTCCGCGCTCACCGCCGCGCTGCTGCCGGTCTGGACCGAGGGCCGCACCCAGACCGTGCCGATGGACTACGTGGAGATCCTGCGCGACCCGAAGTCGATCGCCGAGGCGTTCGCCGACATCCAGGCGCAGGCCCGGCAGGAGCTGCTGAGCTTCTGCAAGCCGCCCTTCGTCGCCTCCCCGCTGAACGCCACCGGCATCAAGGTCGTCCGGCGGCTGCGCCGCTCCGGCGGCTCGGTCCGGGCGATCTACACCAACGAGGCGCTGGCCGACGGCGAAGTGCTGGAGAACGTGCGGAGGTTCGGCGCGGCGGGGGAGGAGAGCCGGTTCGCCGCGGAGCTGCCGCTGAAGCTGGTGGTGGCCGACGCGTCGCTCGTCCTGTGCGACATGCCCGACCCGGTGGCCGGCACCGACGCGACCACCGCGCTCTACATCGAGCACCCGGCGCTCGCCGCGTGCCTGCGGCTGGCCTTCCTCACGGTGTGGGAGGGCGCGCAGACCGTGCCGAGCGCGCTGCCCTGACCGGCGCCACGCGCCGGGCCGGAGGTCGCCAACGCCGGACGTGCCCAGGTCCGGGAGCTACAGTGACGGCGTGGCCGTGTTCCTGCTCGGCGTAGGTGCCGCCTGCTGTCTGGGCCTGGGGTTCGTGCTGCAGCAGCGCGCGGCGGCCCGTGCGCCGCGGGCGGACATCCTCTCGTTCCGGCTGCTGCTGGACCTCATCCGGATGCCGGACTGGCTGCTGGGCGTCGGGTTCATGGTCGCCGGCCAGGTGCTCAGCGCGATCGCGCTCACCCACGGCGAGGTGTCCCTGGTCGAGCCGCTCACCGCCACGAACCTGCTGTTCGCGATGGCGCTGTCGCGCTGGCTCACCCGCCAACCGCTGGGCTGGAGCGGCTGGGGCGGGGTGGCGCTGCTCGCGCTCGGCGTGACCGCGTTCATCGTCGCCGGGCAGCCGCACAGCGGCGGGCACGTCGCGAGCGCGCTGCGGCACTGGCTGGTGTTCGGCATCGTGGCCGGGCTCGCGCTCCTGGTCACCCTCTACGCGAAGGGCCTCCAGCCGTCCTCCGAGGCCACCTTCCTCGCGCTCGCCGCCGGCCTGATCTACGGGCTCCAGGACGCCCTCACCCGCATCTGCGGGTCCATCGTCGAGGACGACGGGCTCGACCAGCTCCTCGTGAGCTGGCAGCCCTACGCCGTCCTCGGCATCGGCATCACCGGCATACTCCTGGTCCAGTCCGCCTTCGAGGCCGCCCCCCTCCGCATGTCCCTCCCCGCCCTCACCGCCGCCCAGCCCCTCGCCGGCATCGCCTGCGGAATCGGCTTCCTCGGCGACCAGATCCGCGTCACCCCCCTCGCCCTCGCCTTCCAAGCAGCCGGCCTCGCCGCCGTCGTCGCCGGCGTCCTCCTCCTCGGCCGCCACCCCGCGATGCCCCAGGGCCCCACCAAACGCGAACGCCCCGGAGCCACCCGCGTGGCCTGACAAAGCCGAGCATTCCCCAAGGGGCGCAGCCGAGGCACGGAGGAGCCGAGCGAATATCAGGAGCGCGGCCGAGGCGCGGAGGAGCCGAGCGGATATCAGGGGCGCGGGGAACTGCGCGATCAGCCGCAGCGGGCGGAAGGTCGCGCGACGGCCCGACGGGGCAGGGCGGAGCGGGGCTGCGCCGGGGGAGCCCGAGCAATCCCGGTGGCGCGCGGAAATCCGCGGCCGGAGGGGCGCAGCCGAGGCGCGGAGGAGCCGAGCGAAAATCAGGGGCGCGGGGAACTGCGCGATCAGCCGCAGCGGGCGGAAGGTCGCGTGACGGCCCGACGGGGCCGGGTGGAGCGGGGCTGCGCCGGGGGAGCCCGAGCGAATATCAGGGGCGCGGGGAACGGCGCGACCAGCCACAGCGCCGAGAAGGTCGCGTGACGGCCTGACGGGGCAGGGTGGGGCGTGGGCTGCCCCGGGGGAGCCCGAGCCCCGAGAAGGTCGCGCGACGGCCTTACGGAGCAGAGCGGGGCGTCACCGAAGCCCAACCCCCCGCGAGAAACGCCTCGGCCCCTTCCGTCGCCTCAGAACTCTCCGCGGCCTGCCGGGCCCAGTAGGCGACACGCTCAGCGGACGGCTCCCCCGCCGCGAACTCCTTCGCGGCGGCCTGCGTGAGCCTCGACCTACTCGTGAGGACCTCCGCGAACCGGCGCACCCGCGCGTCCAGTTCGTCCCCGTCGGAGACCACCTCGTCGATCAGACCGGTCCGCAGCGCCCGCTCCTCGTCGATCAGCTCCGCGGAGAACAGCAGGTACTTCGCGGTGCCGGACCCCGCGAGAGCGACAAGGCGCCGGGTGGAGGCAGCTGGGTAGACGATGCCGAGCCGGGCCGGGGTCACCCCGAACCGCGCCCCCCGCGCGGCGAACCGCACATCGCAGGCGACCGCGAGCTGGCAGCCGCCACCGACGCAGAAACCGCGCACCGCGGCCACCGTGGGCTTGGGGAACGCCGCCAGCGCCTCCTCGGCCGCGAGCGCGGCCTCCTGCGCGGCCCGCCGCCCCTCGGGATCGGCCAGCTCCGAGATGTCCGCACCCGCGCTGAACGCCTCGCCCTCGCCGGTGAGCACCACCAGCCGTACTCCGGGGTCGGCGGCCAGCCCGGCCAGCACCCTGGGCAGCGCCCGCCACATGCCGAGCGTCATCGCGTTGCGCCGTGCCGAGTTGCTGAGGGTGACGGTCGCGGCACCGTCCTCGGTGCTCACCAGCAGACCGGGGCCGAACCGGGACATCAGGTGCTCCTTCGTGCGTGCACGAGCACCGTCCAGGTGCCGCCGGACGATCCTAACCACGCGTGCCGCCCCGGCCCCGACCGCCCCGACCACACACCCGGCGGTCGGTATCCGACGCGCAGCCGATCGCCTCCGGTCCGATCCGATCGCGAAACGCGCAAAGTCGTGGAGTTGCGGTCTCCTGCACGTGCAGGTGCAACAGACGCGGACACTCGACGGGTGAGGCTGATTCTCCCGGTCCTCCCGGTCGCCACGGTTCCCCGGGCGGACGCCTCGGCAGGCCCTGTCGGACGATGTCACGCGAAAGCGATGGTGGGTGCGGTCATGGAGGTCCGCGGGAGTGTCCCGCTCGGTCAGGCCCCGACACCGGCTCCGGTTCCACGACCGTACGAAGGGGTGTGGCGGTTCACCGCTCCCACGGTCGACGCCTCGGTGCCGCAGGTGCGGCGGGGCGTGCGCGCGCTCGTCCACGAGCAGGGCGTCCCCATCGACGACGACACGCTCTTCGGCCTGCTGCTGATCGTCTCCGAGCTGGTCACCAACGCGGTGAAGCACGCCGCGGTGCTCTCGCCCGAGGTCGCGGTCGAGCTCGCGGTGGGCCCCGAGTGGATCAGGATCGCGGTGGAGGACAACCACCCGTACCGGCCGAAGGCGCTGGAGACCGACCACGCGCGCACCGGCGGGCGCGGCCTGGTGCTGGTCAAGACGATCACGGACGAGGCGGGCGGCTCCTGCGACATCGCGCAGACCCCGGGCGGCGGCAAGGTGATCTGGGCGGCGCTCCCGCTGCGCCCGCTCACGTCCTGACCGGGCGGGGCCGCGACCTGGCGCGACACCCGCCCGTATAACCGTTCACCGACCCGTACGGCCGGTCACCGACCCGAGCCTGCGGTCACCGACCCGCGGTGCCGGTCACCAACCCGCGGTGCCGGTCACCTCGCGTACCGCGGGCAGCGCCGCGTCCAGCACGGTCTGGAACCACGCCGAGAACGGGCCGTCCTCGCGCAGCTTCGCCAGCTCGTCGGGAGTGGCGAAGAGCGTCTCGCCGATCTCCTCCGGGTCCGGCCGCAGCGGGTCGCGGACCAGGCCGACGTAGAGGTGGTTGTACTCCTGCTCGACCAGGCCCGAGGCCGGGTCCGGGTGGTTGTAGCGGACCGTGCCCGCCTCGCGCATCAGCACCGGCGCGACCCCCAGCTCCTCGGCGGTGCGCCGGGCCGCGGCCACGAACGGCTGCTCGCCGGGGTACGGGTGGCCGCAGCAGGTGTTGGACCACACGCCGGGGGAGTGGTACTTGCTCAGCGCCCTGCGCTGGAGCAGCAGCCGGCCCTCGTCGTCGAAGAGGAAGACCGAGAACGCCCGGTGCAGCCGGCCGGGCGCGAGATGCGCCGACAGCTTCTCCGCCGTGCCGATGGTGACGCCGTTCTCGTCGACCAGTTCGAGCATGATCGGTTCTGCTACCCCGTTCGGGGACGGCACGGTGGCGGGGGAGCCGGGTCGGCCGGTGGCAGGACTGGTTGGCATTTCCATCCTTCGCGTTCGACGACAAGCCCTAAGGGCCCGTCGTTCGGATCTGTGCGGTGCAATCCGGGCACCGCTCCTTCAGCCCGCGGAGATCCAAACGACAGGCCCTTAGTCTGCCTCACCGCCGCGTCTGCTCCGCGCCCGCACCGCCTCGCCGCACCGGCGCCCGGAGGCGCACAGGTGGTCACCCGGCGGCACCGGGCGCCGTCAGCGGCACAGCCCGGGCTCGTGGGCCGCGTGCCCGGCCGGTTCGAGCTGGAACGTGCAGTGCTCGACGTCGAAGTGCGTGCCGAGGCAGCCCTGGAGGTCGTGCAGCATCTTTTCGTACCCCACCGCGTCGAGCACGTCCTGGCTCACCACCACGTGCGCGGACAGCACCGGCAGGCCCGAGGTGATGGTCCACACGTGCAGGTCGTGCAGCCCCTCGACGCCCGGCAGCGTCTCGATGTGCCGCCGCACCTGCCGCATGTCCACGCCCTTGGGCGCCGCCTCCAGCAGGACGTCCAGCACCTCGCGCAGGAGCTGCCAGATGCGCGGCACGATCAGCACGCCGATCAGCAGCGAGGCCACCGCGTCGGCCTGCCGCCAGCCGCTGACGAGGTAGGTCACCGCGGCCGCCACCACCGCGAGCGAGCCGAACGCGTCGGCCATCACCTCCAGGAAGGCGGCCCTGACGTTCAGGCTCTCCTTCTGGCCGGCCATCAGCACCACCAGCGACACCGAGTTCGCCACCAGGCCGATCACACCGAAGACGATCGTGGCGCCGCCGTCGATGCCGTGCGGGGTGATCAGGCGGCGCACGCCCTCGTAGAAGATGAAGACGCCGACGGCGAGCAGCAGCAGCGCGTTGAGCCCCGCGGCCAGGATCTCGGCGCGGGCGTAGCCGAAGGTGCGGCGCTCGCTCGGCGGCCGGGCGGCGACGTGTACGGCGAGCAGCGCCATCGCCAGGCCCGCCGCGTCGGTGGCCATGTGGCCCGCGTCGGCGAGCAGCGCGAGCGAACCGGTGAGCAGGCTGCCCGCCACCTCGGTGGCCAGCACCAGCAGGGTGATCGACAGGGCGATCCGCAGCCGTCCGCGGTGCGCGCCGCCGGCGGTGGCGGCGACCGGGCCGTGCTGATGGCCATGGCCGTTCCCGTGGCTGTGGCCGATCCCTGCGCCCATCGGCGAGGCCCCCTTCCGCATGCTGATGACGCCCGCAGAACGTCTGCTCGCGTGGTCCCGGCGGCCAGTCAACACCGGTTACCCACCGTGGGCAAGCCGATACTGGAGACCGTTGTCATGTGCGGTGACCTGCGGTGGTGAGGTGACCCTCAGTTGTCGCCGACAGTGATCCGCGAGCCGGTGAGGAGGCATGGATGCCCCAATGTTGTGACGGGCGCCCGGAATCGAGGATGATGATCACACCGGACGGGCCAAGTTCAGGCGAACACGCAGTGAACGACTGCCGACCCGCATCCGATAACCTCGCCGTCGTGTCCGGCCCGGAGCCGCCTGCCGCGGCCTCGCCGGTGCGCCTTCGTACGCATTCAGGGAGTGGGTTCCTCTGTCGACCGCAATTCTCACCGGCCCGCCCGACGCCGGGACGCCGTCGCCGCTCGCGGACGACCTGCGGGCCCTGGGATTCCAGGTCGTGGAGGCCGACGGGCCGCGCGCGGTGGCCGAGCGCGTCGCCGACGCGCCGCCCGCCGAGCGCGTCGCGGTCGTCGACCGCCGCTTCCGCGGCCACCGCCACGCCCTGCGGCTGGCGCTGACCGACCCCCGCTTCGACGCCGGCGCCGTGCCCGGCGCGCTGGCCGTGCAGACCGCCGCCCGCCCGGCCCTGGCCAGGGCGCTCGCCGACCTGGCCGGCAACGCCGCCGCCCCGGTGGTGGCGGCCGGCCCGGCCGCGGCGCAGGGCGGCGCGCCCACCGCCACCGTCTCCGACGGCGACGTGCTCGCCGACCTGCTCGCCGGGGAACTGGGCCGGCAGGGCGCCGAACCGTACCGGCCGGAACTGGGCGTGCTGGTGGCCCGGGTGGCCCGCGGCCCGCAGGAGCAGGCCGCCGCCGCCGACGCGATCGCCGGCGTGGACGAGGAGGCGGTACGGCTGCGCAGCGCGGTGAAGTCCCGCGACGGCTTCTTCACCACGCACTTCATCAGCCCCTACTCCCGCTACATCGCGCGCTGGTGCGCCCGGCGCGGCCTGACCCCCAACCAGGTCACCACCGCGTCCCTGCTGGTCGCGCTGATCGCCGCCGGCTGCGCGGCCACCGGCACCCGGGCCGGCTACGTCGCCGCCGGGGTGCTGCTGCTCGCCTCGTTCGTCCTGGACTGCACCGACGGCCAGCTCGCCCGCTACTCCCTGCAGTACTCCACGCTCGGCGCCTGGCTGGACGCGACCTTCGACCGCGCCAAGGAGTACGCGTACTACGCGGGCCTGGCGCTGGGCGCGGCCCGCGGCGGCCATGACGACGTGTGGGCGCTGGCGCTGGGCGCGATGGTGCTCCAGACCTGCCGGCACGTCGTGGACTTCTCCTTCAACGAGGCCAACCACGACGCCGCCGCCAACACCAGCCCCACCGCCGCCCTGTCCGGGCGGCTGGACAGCGTCGGCTGGACCGTGTGGGTGCGCCGGATGATCGTGCTGCCGATCGGCGAGCGCTGGTTCCTGATCGCGGTGCTGACCGCCGCCACCACGCCCCGGATCACCTTCGTGGTCCTGCTGATCGGCTGCGGCCTCGCCGCCTGCTACACCACCGCCGGCCGGGTGCTGCGCTCGCTCACCCGGAAGGCGAAGCGGACCGACCGGGCCGCCCAGGCGCTCGCCGACCTCGCCGACAGCGGACCGCTGGCCGAGGCCGTGGCACGCGTCACCGCCCCGCTCGCCCGGCGGCTGCCCGCCTTCGCGCCGCCGCTGCTCGCCGCGATCGGCGCCGGCGCGCTCACCGCGACCGCCGCACTGGCCGCCCGCGGCACCTGGTGGGTGGTCGCGGCCGCCGCGCTCTACGTCGTGACCAGCGGGATCGCCGTCGCCCGGCCGCTGAAGGGCGCGCTGGACTGGCTGGTGCCGCCGTTCTTCCGGGCCGGCGAGTACGGCGCGGTGCTGGCACTGGCGGCCGTCTCCCAGGTGAACGGGGCGTTGCCCGCCGCATTCGGGCTGGTGGCCGCGGTCGCCTACCATCACTACGACACGGTGTACCGCATCCGCGGCGGCACCGGAGCGCCGCCCCGCGCGCTGGTGCGGGCGGCGGGCGGACACGAGGGCCGGGCGCTGCTGGTGGCCGTCCTGTCGGCGGCCCTGGTCACAGGAGCCCACCGCACCGGCTTCACCGTCGCGCTGACGGTGCTCGCCGCCGTACTCGCGCTGCTCGTCGTCACCGAGAGCATCCGCTTCTGGGTGTCCTCCGGGGCGCCCGCCGTACACGACGAATCAGGAGAACCCGCATGATCGGCCTGGTGCTGGCGGCAGGCGCAGGACGGCGTCTGCGGCCGTACACGGACACGCTGCCGAAGGCGCTGGTGCCGGTCGGACCGGACGGCGCCGCGGACGGCCCGACCGTACTCGACCTCACGCTGGGGAACTTCGCCGCGGTCGGCATCAAGCGGGCCGCCGTCGTGGTCGGCTACCGCAAGGAAGCGGTGTACGAGCGCAAGACGGCCCTGGAGGCCCGCTACGGCGTCGAACTGACCCTGGTCGACAACGACAAGGCCGAGGAGTGGAACAACGCCTACTCCCTGTGGTGCGCCCGCGACGTGCTCCGGGAGGGGGTGATTCTGGCCAACGGCGACACCGTGCACCCGGTCTCCGTCGAGCAGACCCTGCTGGCCGCCCGCGGCGAGGGCCGCCGGATCATCCTCGCGCTGGACACCGTCAAGAAGCTCGCCGACGAGGAGATGAAGGTCGTCACCGAGCCCGGCCGCGGGGTGCGCCGGATCACCAAGCTGATGGACCCGGCCGCGGCCACCGGCGAGTACATCGGCGTCACCCTGATCGAGGCCGACGCGGCCGCCGACCTCGCCGACGCGCTGAAGGCCACCTACGAGCGCGACCCGGACCTGTACTACGAGGACGGCTACCAGGAACTGGTCGACCGCGGCCACACCCTGGACGTGGCGCCGGTCGGCGACATCCCGTGGGTCGAGATCGACAACCACGCCGACCTCGCCCGTGGACGGGAGATCGCGTGCCAGTACTGACCCGGCTGGTTCCCTCGCCGGTCGTCGTCGACATCCGCAGGGGCGCGCTCGCCGACCTCTCCCGGCTCCTGGCCGACCAGCGGATCTCGGCGGCCGGCAAGATCGCCATCGCGGTCAGCGACGGCTCGGGCGCCCGCCTGCGCGAGCGGCTGGCCCCCGAGCTGCCCGGCGCGGACTGGTTCCCGGTGGCCGGCGGCACCATCGACGCGGCCGTGAAGCTCGCCGAGGCGATGCGCGGCAGCCACTACGACGCCGTGGTCGGCCTGGGCGGCGGCAAGATCATCGACGCGACGAAGTACGCCGCCGCGCGGGTCGGGCTGCCGATGGTGTCGGTCGCCACCAACCTCTCGCACGACGGCATCTGCTCGCCGGTCTCCACCCTCGACAACGACAACGGCAGCGGATCGTACGGTGTCCCGACGCCCATAGCGCTGGTGATCGACCTGGACGTGGTCCGGGAGGCGCCGCCCCGCTTCGTCCGGGCCGGCATCGGCGACGCGGTCTCCAACCTCTCCGCGCTCGCCGACTGGGAACTGTCGCACCGCGAGACCGGCGAGCGGGTGGACGGCCTGGCCGCGGCCATGGCCCGCACCGCCGGCGAGGCGGTGCTGCGCCACCCCGGCACCATCGGCGACGACGAGTTCCTCACCGTCCTCGCCGAGGCCCTGGTGCTCTCCGGCCTCGCCATGTCGGTCAGCGGCGACAGCCGCCCGGCCTCCGGCGCGTGCCATGAGATCCTGCACGCCTTCGACCTGCTCTTCCCGCAGCGGGCCCCCGCCCACGGCGAGGGAGCCGGCCTCGGCGCCGCCTTCGCGATGCACCTGCGCGGTGCCCGCGAGCAGTCCGCGCTGATCGCCGACACCCTGCGCCGGCACGGACTGCCGGTGCTGCCCGAGCAGATCGGCTTCACCGCCCAGGAGTTCGTCGACGTGGTGCGCTACGCGCCGCAGACCCGCCCCGGGCGTTACACGATTCTGGAACACCTCGACCTGTCCGCCACCGAGATCAGGGACGCATACGCCGACTATGCCAAAACCATCAGTAGCTGAGCTGCGCCCCGTCGTTCATCCGGCGGGCGTCAAGGACCGGCGCAGCGGCGAGCACTGGGCCGGTCGGCTCTACATGCGCGAGGTGTCGCTGCGCATCGACCGGCACCTGGTCAACACCCGTGTCACGCCCAACCAACTGACCTATCTGATGACCGTCTGCGGCGTGCTCGCCGCCCCGGCGCTGCTGGTGCCGGGCATAGCCGGTGCCGTGCTCGGCGTGGTCGCGGTCCAGCTCTACCTGCTGCTCGACTGCGTCGACGGCGAGATCGCGCGGTGGAAGAAGCAGTACTCGCTCTCCGGCGTCTACCTCGACCGGGTCGGCGCCTACCTGACCGACGCCGCCGTGCTGGTCGGCTTCGGGATGCGCGCCGCCGACATCTGGGGCAGCGGCCGGATCGACTGGCTGTGGGCCTTCCTGGGCACGCTCGCCGCGCTCGGCGCGGTCCTGATCAAGGCCGAGACCGACCTCGTCGGCGTGGCCCGCCACCAGGGCGGGCTGCCCCCGGTCAAGGAGTCGGCGTCCGAGCCGCGCTCCTCCGGGATGGCGCTGGCCCGCCGGGCCGCCGCCGCCCTGCAGTTCCACCGGCTGGTGCTCGGCATCGAGGCGTCGATGCTCATCCTGCTGCTGGCGATCGTCGACCAGATCCGCGGCGACCTGTTCTTCACCCGGCTCGGCGTGGCCGTGCTGGCCGGCATCGCGCTGCTGCAGACCCTGCTCCACCTCGTCTCCGTCCTCGCGTCGAGCAGGCTGAAGTGAGCACCCCGCTGACGGTCGGCGCCGTCATCATCACCATGGGCACCCGTCCCGCGGAGTTGCAGGACCTGCTGGACTCCGTCGCCAAGCAGCAGGGCGCGCCGATCGAGGTGGCGCTGGTCGGCAACGGCTCCCCGCTGCCGGTGATGCAGCGCGAGCACGTGCGCACCGCCGAACTGCCGGAGAACCTGGGCATCCCCGGCGGCCGCAACGTCGGCGTCGAGCTGTTCGGCCCCGGCGGCCGCGACGTCGACATCGTGCTCTTCCTCGACGACGACGGCCTGCTGCCCGGCGACGACACCGGTGAACTGGTCCGGCAGGCGTTCGCGCGGGACCCCGAACTGGGCATCATCAGCTTCCGGATCGCCGACCCGCAGACCGGCGAGACCCAGCGCCGGCACGTGCCCCGGCTGCGCGCGTCCGACCCGATGCGCAACTCCCGGGTGACCACCTTCCTCGGCGGTGCCTGCGCGGTGCGCACCGAGGTCATCCGGCAGGTCGGCGCGCTGCCCGAGCAGTTCTTCTACGCGCACGAGGAGACGGATCTGGCCTGGCGTGCCCTTGACGCCGGCTGGATGATCGACTACCGCTCCGACCTGGTGCTCCTGCACCCGGCCACCTCGCCCGCCCGGCACGCGGTCTACCACCGGCTGGTGGCCAGAAACCGTGTGTGGCTGGCCCGGCGCAACTTGCCCTGGCCCCTGGTGCCGGTGTATCTCGGCGTATGGCTGGCGCTCACCTTGGTGCGCAGGCCGTCGGGCACCGCGCTGCGCGCGTGGTTCGGCGGCTTCCGGGAGGGCTGGGCCACACCGTGCGGTCCCCGGCGGGCCATGCGCTGGCGTACGGTATGGCGGTTGACCCGGCTGGGTCGACCCCCGATCATCTGACAAGCTCGGATCTGAGAGCATCAGGCGCAGTCCGGGAGACCCCCTGCACCCGGCGCGCACCTTGAGGACGAAAGTGTCAACTGTGAGCGATACCACGCACAATGGTGCGGTCGCCGTCGGTGCCCCGCCGGTGCCCTCGGCCTTTGACGACGGCCTCAGTCCGGCGGAGCTCGCGGCCAAGTACGGCTTGTCGGTCAGTGGTGCTCGGCCTGGTCTGGTGGCTTACACCCGTCAGTTGTGGGGTCGTCGACATTTCATCAACGAGTTCGCGAAGGCGCGGACGGCGGCGCAGTACACGCAGGCGCGGTTGGGTCAGCTGTGGCAGGTGATGACGCCGTTGCTGAATGCGGCGGTGTACTACCTGATCTTCGGCATCCTGATCGGTACGCATCGGGGTATCGACAACTTCATCGCGTTCCTGGTGACGGGTGTCTTCATCTTCACGTTCACGCAGTCGTCGGTGTTGAGCGGGGTGAAGTCGATCTCGGGGAATCTGGGGTTGATCCGGGCGTTGCATTTTCCGCGGGCGTCGATGCCGATCGCGTTCACGTTGATGCAGTTGCAGCAGTTGATGATGTCGATGTTCGTGTTGTTGGCGATCGTGTTGATGACCGGCGAGGTGCCGGACATGTCGTGGTTGCTGATGTTCCCGGCGTTGTTGTGCCAGTGGGTGTTCAATACCGGGTTGGCGTTGATCGTGGCGCGGTTGGGCAGCAAGATGACGGACTTGTCGCAGTTGATGCCGTTCATGTTGCGGACGTGGATGTACATGTCGGGGGTGATGTACTCCATCACGAAGCTGACGACGACGGCGCCGCATATTCTGCGGATTCTGCTGGATGTGAATCCGGCGGCGATCTATATCGATCTGATGCGGTTCGCGTTGATCGACAGTGTGACGGCGGCGCAGATGCCGCGGCATGTGTGGGCGATGGCGGTGGTGTGGTCGCTGGTCGTCGGGGTGGGCGGGTACATCTACTTCTGGAAGGCGGAAGAGTCCTATGGCCGTGGCTGAGCAGCCGGCGCTGCCGCCGGTGCAGGTGAGTCGTCCGATGGTGCCGACGGTGATCGTGGAGGACGTGAACATCGTCTACACGGTGTACGGGGCGGGGACGGGCAAGGGGAGTGCTTCGGCGGCGTTGGGGCGGATGCTGTCGAAGAAGCGGCGGTCGTCGAACGTGCGGCGGGTGCATGCGGTGAAGAACGTGAGTTTCACGGCGTATCGCGGTGAGGCGATCGGGATCATCGGGTCGAACGGTTCGGGGAAGTCGACGTTGTTGCGGGCGATCGCGGGGTTGTTGCCGCCGGAGTCGGGGCGGATCTACACGGATGGGCAGCCGTCGTTGCTGGGGGTGAACGCGGCGTTGATGAACGATCTGACCGGGGGGACGAATGTGATCCTGGGCGGGTTGGCGATGGGGATGTCGCGGGATGAGGTGCGGTCGCGGTACAAGGGGATCGTGGACTTCTCGGGGATCAACGAGAAGGGTGATTTCATCTCGTTGCCGATGCGGACGTATTCGTCGGGTATGGCGGCGCGGTTGCGGTTCTCGATCGCGGCGGCGAAGGATCACGATGTGCTGATGATCGACGAGGCGCTGGCGACGGGTGACCGGGCGTTCCAGAAGCGGTCGGAGTCGCGTATTCGGGAGTTGCGGAAGGAGGCGGGCACGGTCTTCCTGGTCAGTCACAGCAACGCGTCGATCCGGGACACCTGTGAGCGGGTGATCTGGTTGGAGCACGGGGTGATGCTGATGGACGGTCCGACCGAGGACGTGCTGACCGCCTACGAGGCCAAGACCGGGAAGTGACGTGGCGTCGGAAACCGCGCCGCCCGCCGGCCGGTCTCCTGACGTCCGCCCTGACCTGCCCCATCCCGCGCCACCCCGCCCCGTCCTGACCCGCCGTACCGTGTCCCGCTCTGCCCGACTCGGTGCGTTGCCGGGGCCGGACGCGGGAGGTTTCGCGGGAAGTTTTTCGGAAAACCCGATCCCCGCCGGATGATCCGGTGGGGATCGGTTGTTGTGGTGGGGTGTTGTCGCTCGCGGATCGGGGCGCGCCCCCGGCGTACGCCGGGTGGGGCCCCGACGTAAGCTGTACCGGTGCTGGGAGCCTGCCGATGATCGATACCCGGGTCCGGGTGTCCGCAAGCGAGAGTGCGGCGTGTCCGAAATGGGAAGTTTCGACGGGGCAGTGTAGAACGGGGGATGTGGCGGCCATGAAGATCGGGACCATCCTGTTCCGGGGCACGTTCGCCGCCTGTGCACCGGGAAGCCCGCGGTGACCGGGGACGTCACCTCCCGGGCCGTCCTGGACAAGGCCGCGCGCGAGAACTTCCCGGTGGCACCGGTGTTCCTTCCGCGTGCCTGGCGACAGGATCTGATGGCCGTTTACGGGTTCGCCCGTCTGGTGGACGACATCGGCGACGGCGACCTGGCCGACGGCGGCCGGCCCGACGCGGTCCGGCTCGGCCTGCCCCCCGAGGCGGCCGGCGACCGGCTGGCGATGCTCGACGCCTTCGAGGCCGACCTGCGCCGGGTGTTCGACGGCGCCCCCGTCCACCCGCTGCTGACCGCCCTGCGCCCCACCGTCCAGCGGCACCGGCTGACCCCCGAGCCCTTCCTCGGCCTGATCGCCGCCAACCGGCAGGACCAGCAGGTCAGCCGGTACGCCACCTACGACGACCTGCTCGCCTACTGCGAGTTGTCCGCCAATCCGGTGGGCCGGCTGGTGCTCTCCATCACCGGAACCTCCACCCCGGAACGGGTCCGGCGCTCGGACGCGGTGTGCACCGCGCTCCAGATCGTGGAGCACCTCCAGGACGTCGTGGAGGACCTCGGCAGGGACCGGGTGTACCTCCCGGCGGAGGACATGAAACGCTTCTCGGTGGACGAGGCCGATCTCGCCGCACCGAGCGCGGGGGAGAAGGTGCGCGAACTGGTCGCGTTCGAAGCCGGGCGGGCCCGTGACCTGCTGGGCGAGGGCGGTGCCCTGGTCCGTAGCGTCCGTGGCCGGCTCAGACTGCTGCTCGCCGGATTCGTCGGCGGCGGCCGCGCGGCATTGCGGGCGGTGGAGGACGCGGGGTACGACGTGTTGGCGGGTTCCCCCAAGGCCACCAAACCCGTCCTGCTGCGTGAGGTGGGGTCGACATTGCGAAGAGAGGGGTGACCCGGACCGTGAACGGTTCCGCGCACACGTCCGGACAGGTGCTTGCTGCATACAAGTACTGTGAGACCGTGACCGGCCACGAGGCCCGCAACTTCGCCTACGGAATCCGCCTGCTGCCCACGGCGAAGCGGCAGGCGATGTCGGCGGTCTACGCCTTCTCCCGGCGGGTCGACGACATCGGGGACGGCGAGCTGCCGCCCGACGAGAAACTGCGCCGACTGGAGGACGCCCGCACCCTGCTGCACCGGGTCGAGGCCCACGAGGTGGAGGAGGACGACACCGACCCGGTCGCCGTCGCCCTCGCCGACGCCGCCGCGCTCTTCCCCATCCCGATGGGGGGCCTGGGCGAACTCATCGACGGCGTCCAGATGGATGTTCGGGGCGAGAGCTACGAGACATGGGACGACCTGGCCGTTTACTGCCGCTGTGTGGCGGGAGCTATCGGTAGGGTCTCATTGGGCGTTTTCGGCACCGTGAATGGGCACGATCATGCACGTGCCGCCGAATACGCCGACACACTCGGCCTCGCTCTGCAACTCACCAACATCCTGCGCGACGTCCGCGAGGATGCCGGGAACGGACGCACGTACCTGCCCGCGCAGGACCTCGCGAAGTTCGGCTGCGCCGAGGGATTCCACGGTGACACCCCGCCGGCCGGCTCCGACTTCGCCGGGCTGGTCGAGTTCGAAGTACGCCGGGCCCGCGCGCTGTTCGCCACCGGCTACCGGCTGCTGCCGATGCTCGACCGCAGGAGCGGCGCCTGCGTCGCCGCGATGGCGGGCATCTACCGGCGGCTGCTGGAGCGGTTCGCCGCCGACCCCGAGGCGGTGCTGCGCGGCCGGGTCTCGCTGCCCGGCCGGGAGAAGGCGTACGTCGCGGTCCGCGGCCTGGCCGGACTCGACGCCCGCCGTACCGCGCGTACTCCCGCCCCCGTCACCGCCCCGCGGAGGGACGCGTGAGACCGACCCGCGTGCACCCAGCGGGTCCCACCGCGCAGTACGCTCCGTCCACGTCGTTCGCCACGTCGTCCGCTCAGCCCGTCACACCCGCCCCGTCCCCGCGGCAGGTGCAGTTCCCGCGGTTCGTCCCGCACCCGCCGTCCGACCGAGCAACCTCGTTGACGCGCACTGCGTCACCTTCCGCGACGGCCCGCCGCACCCCGCATGGTGCGGCCCGAGGAGAGCGCGCATGACGACCACCCGATCCGGCCCGCAGGCCGGTCCGGCCGGCACCGAGGCCGGCCGCCCCGAGCGCGCCCGCGGGCGGCGCACCGCCGTCGTGGTCGGCGGCGGCCTGGCCGGGGTGACCGCCGCGCTCGCGCTGGCCGACGCCGGGGTCGAGGTGACCTTGACCGAGGCCCGGCCCCGGCTGGGCGGCCTCGCCTTCTCCTTCAAGCGCGGCGAGTTGACCGTCGACAACGGCCAGCACGTCTTCCTGCGCTGCTGCACCGCCTACCAGTGGTTCCTGGACCGGATCGCGGCCCGCGACCTGGTGACGCTTCAGGACCGGTTGGACGTCCCGGTCTTCGACGCCGACACCGGCAAGCTCGGCCGGATCGGCCGGGTGGCGCTGCCGGTTCCGCTGCACCTTGCGCCGAGCCTGGTGCGCTACCCGCACCTGTCGGTGGCCGAGCGGGCGTCGGTCGGGCGGGCGGCGCTCGCGCTGCGCGGCCTGGACCTCGACGATCCGGCGCTGGACCGGGTCGACTTCGGCAGCTGGCTCGCCGGGCGCGGGCAGTCCGCCCGCACCATCGAGGCGCTGTGGGACCTGGTCGCGGTGGCCACCCTCAACGCCACGTCGGGGCAGTCCTCGCTGGCCCTGGCCGCGATGGTGTTCAAGACCGGCCTGCTGTCCGAGCCGGGCGCCGCCGACATCGGCTGGGCCGCGGCACCCCTGGGCGACCTGCACGACGGCCGGGCCCGCGCGGCGCTGGACGCGGCGGGGGTGCGGGTGCTGCTGCGGACCCGCGCGGTCGGTCTGACGCCCCGTCCGGAAGGCCCGGACGCGGCCGCCGACGGGGCCGCGGGACGTGACGTCGCACACGCCGGGTGGCGCGTGGACGTCGAGACCGGCCCCGGCCGCGGCGAGCAACTGACCGCCGGCACCGTGGTGTTGGCCGTGCCGCAGCAGGAGACCCACGAACTGCTGCCGGCCGGCGCGCTGGACGAGCCGGAAAAGCTCTTGCGCATCGGCACCGCGCCGATCCTCAATGTCCATGTGATCTACGACCGGCAGGTGCTCCAGCAGCCGTTCCTGGCGGCGCTCGGCAGCCCGGTCCAGTGGGTCTTCGACCGCACGAAGAGCTCCGGGCACACCGGCGGCGGCCAGTACGTCGCGCTCTCCCAGTCGGCCGTGCAGGACGAGATCGACCTGCCGGTGGCCGAGTTGCGCCGCCGCTACCTGCCCGAACTGGAGCGCGTGCTGCCCGCGTCCCGCGGCGCCGCCGTCCGTGACTTCTTCGTCACCCGCGAACGCACCGCGACCTTCGCGCCCACCCCGGGTGTGGCCGCCCTGCGGCCCGGGCCCGCCACGCGCGCCCCCGGCCTGTACCTGGCCGGCGCGTGGACCGCCACCGGCTGGCCCGCGACCATGGAGGGTGCGGTGCGCAGCGGCCTGTACGCCTCCCGACAAGCTTTGTCCGCCCTTGGACTGCCCTGCGAATACGGCGTACTGGAGGCGGCATGAGTGCAATTGGTGCGACAAGAGGAGAGAACGTGACCGCTGACAGCGTGATCGCGCTGCTGGAGAACGGCCGCATCCTGACCACCCCCGTGCTGCGCGCGGCGGTGGCACGGCTCGCCCCGCCGATGGACACCGTCGCCTCGTACCACTTCGGGTGGATCGACCAGGCCGGCCGGCCCGCGGACGGCGACGGCGGCAAGGCGGTGCGTCCCGCGCTGGCCCTGCTGTCCGCGCAGGCCGCGGGGGCGCCCGCGGAGACCGGCGTGCCCGGCGCGGTCGCGGTGGAGCTGGTGCACAACTTCTCGCTGCTGCACGACGACCTGATGGACGGGGACGAGCAGCGCCGGCACCGCGACACGGTGTGGAAGGTGCACGGCCCGGCCCAGGCGATCCTGGTCGGCGACGCGCTCTTCGCGCTGGCCAACGAGATCCTGCTGGAGCAGGGCACCGCCGACGCCGGCCGGGCCACCCGCCGGCTGACCACGGCGACCCGCAAACTGATCGACGGTCAGGCGCAGGACATCTCCTTCGAGCACCGCGAGCGGGTCACCGTGGCGGAGTGCCTGGAGATGGAGGGCAACAAGACCGGGGCCCTGCTGGCCTGCGCCTCCTCCATCGGAGCGGTGCTCGGCGGCGCGTCGGAGTCCGACGCGGACGCGCTGGAGGAGTACGGCTACCACCTGGGGCTGGCCTTCCAGGCGATCGACGACCTGCTGGGCATCTGGGGCGATCCGGCCACCACCGGCAAGCAGACCTGGAGCGATCTGAGGCAGCGTAAGAAGTCGCTGCCGGTGGTCGCCGCGCTCGCCGCGGACGGTCCCGCGTCGGAGCGGCTGGGTGAACTCCTGGCCGCGGACGCGAAAAACTCCGGATTGATCGAAACTGATGCCTTCAGTGAGGAAGAGTTCGCCCTGCGCGCGGCGTTGATCGAGGAGGCGGGTGGTCGGGAATGGACGTCTCAGGAGGCCCGGAGGCAGTACACGACCGCCATCGCCGCACTGGACAAAATGGACATGCCTGAAGAAATCCAACGTAAGCTCGTGGGCCTGGCGGATTTTGTGGTGGTCCGCGAAAAGTAAACAGACAGACGTGGAGCGTATGACGTCGCCGGTCTCACTTTCGTGACGGCGGACGGCCGCCCCCGACACCGCAGAAGTCTCAACTGCAAAGGGGAAGCCATGACAGCGACGACCGATGGCAGTCCAGGGACGCCAACCCACCGGACACCTTCGGCCAGTAGCGCCTCGGAGCCGGAGCCTGTTCCAGCCGGCGATACAGAGGCGGCGGCGCAGCGTGCCGTGCAGCGCGCCGCAGACCACCTCCTGGCACGGCAGCACCCTGACGGATGGTGGAAAGGCGACCTCGAAACAAACGTGACGATGGATGCCGAGGACCTGCTGCTGCGGGAGTTCCTCGGCATCCGCGACGACAGCGTCACCGCGGCCTCGGCCCGCTGGATTCGCTCCCAGCAGCGCGAGGACGGCGCCTGGGCCACCTTCCACGGCGGTCCGGGCGACGTCTCGGCCACCATCGAGGCGTACGTCGCGCTGCGGCTGGCCGGGGACGACCCGGCCGAGGCGCACATGGCGCTGGCCGCCAAGTGGTCGCGCGGCGAGGGAGGGGTGGCGGCCAGCCGGGTCTTCACCCGGATCTGGCTCGCCCTGTTCGGCTGGTGGAGCTGGGACGACCTGCCGGAGATGCCGCCCGAGGTCATCTTCCTGCCCAAGTGGATGCCGCTGAACATCTACTCGTTCGGCTGCTGGGCCCGGCAGACCATCGTGCCGCTCACCGTGGTCGGCGCCCACCGGCCGGTGCGCCCGGCGCCGTTCGGCATCGACGAGCTGCATGTCGATCCGGCCCGGCCCTACCCCAAGAAGCGCCGGAAGTCGATCACCAGCTGGGACGGCGTCTTCCAGCGCCTCGACCAGGTGCTGCACGTCTACCGCCGGTTCAGCCCCCGGGTGGTGCGCCGCAGCGCGATGAACGCGTGTGCCCGCTGGATCATCGAGCGCCAGGAGGCCGACGGCTGCTGGGGCGGCATTCAGCCGCCCGCCGTCTACTCGGTGATGGCCCTCCACCTGCTCGGGTACGACCTGGACCACCCGGTGGTCAAGGCCGGACTCGACTCGCTGGATCGTTTCGCCGTATGGCCCGAGGAGGGCGTGCGGATGATCGAGGCGTGCCAGTCCCCGGTCTGGGACACCTGCCTGGCGACCATCGCGCTCGCCGACGCCGGCGTCCCCGCCGACCACCCGGCGCTGGTCAAGGCCGCCGACTGGATGCTCGGCGAGCAGATCACCCGCCCCGGCGACTGGTCCGTGCAGCGCCCGCAACTGGCGCCGGGCGGCTGGGCGTTCGAGTTCCACAACGACAACTACCCGGACATCGACGACACCGCCGAGGTGGTGCTCGCGCTGCGCCGGATCGCCCACCCCGACCAGGCCCGGGTGGACTCCGCGATCGACAAGGCGGTGCGCTGGAACGTCGGCATGCAGTCGAGGAACGGCGCATGGGGCGCCTTCGACGCCGACAACACCAGCCCCTTCCCGAACCGGCTGCCGTTCTGCGACTTCGGTGAGGTGATCGACCCGCCGTCGGCCGACGTGACCGCGCATGTCGTGGAGATGCTCGCCGCGCTCGGCCTGGAGCACGACGGGCACACCCGGCGCGGCATCGACTGGCTGCTGGGGGAACAGGAGGACAGCGGCGCCTGGTTCGGCCGCTGGGGTGTCAACTACATCTACGGCACCGGATCGGCCGTCCCCGCGCTGGCCGCGGCCGGGCTCGCCCCGGACCACCCGGCGATCCGCCGGGCCGTCGACTGGCTGCACGAGGTGCAGAACGCGGACGGCGGCTGGGGCGAGGACCTGCGGTCCTACTCCGAGCAGGAGTGGGTCGGCCGCGGGCACTCCACTCCCTCGCAGACCGCGTGGGCGCTGATGGCGCTGCTGTCGGCCGGCGAGCGGGACACCGAGTCGGTCGAGCGCGGGGTGCGCTGGCTGGCCGACACCCAGTTGGCGGACGGCTCGTGGGATGAGCCGTACTTCACCGGCACCGGCTTCCCGCGCGACTTCTCGATCAACTACCACCTGTACCGGATGGTCTTCCCGCTGACCGCGCTCGGCCGCTACGCCCGCTCCGAGCCCTTCGGTGCCGGCCACCCGGCGGCTTCGGCCGGCACGTCCGCCGTGAGCACGTCGGGCGGCGGCACGGCCGGCACCGGCATGCCCAGTTCCACCATCCCGAGCACCACCATCCCGAGCACCGGAAAGGGGGCCTAGTTCGTGGGCCGTCCCCGACCCCCGCTGACGGTGGTGTGCGCCCTGCCGATCGAGCGCTTCGCGCTGCGCAGGGGCACCGCCAGGAATACCGCGGAGTTCCCGGTCACCGTGCTGCGCACCGGCATGGGTCCGAAGAACGCGGAGCGGGTCGTCGCCCAGGCCCTGCAAGACCCGGCGATACACGGAGGTTCCGTCCTGACCACCGGCTTCTGCGCGGGGCTCGCCCCCGGCATGCGGCCGGGCGACGTCGTCGTCTCCGACGACGGGCACGAGAGCGCGACGCTGGCCGCCGCGCTCAAGGCCGTTCTCGCGGACCGGGGCCACACCGTGCACACCGGCACACTGGCGGAATCCGATCATGTCGTGCGGGGCGCCGAGCGCACCGCACTCGCGGCGACAGGTGCCATCGCCGTGGACATGGAGTCGGCCGCGATGCGCCGCGCCGCTCTCGCCGAGGGGGCGCACCGCATCGCGGCGGCCCGCGTCGTCGTCGACACGCCCGAGTTCGAACTCGTCCGTGTCGGAACGCTTCGCACCGGGATCATCGCATTCCGAGTGCTCAGAGATCTTGTTCCCGCCTTTCTCGATTGGCACCGCACTACCGCGCTCCCCTGGAGGTGAGCTAGATGGCCATGCCGCTCCGTCAGACCGTCCGCGTCGCGTCATACCTCTTCGAACAGAAAATGGTTAGGCGTCGCGAAAAGTTCCCGCTGATCGTCGAACTCGAACCGCTCTTCGCCTGCAACCTCAAATGCGAGGGCTGTGGCAAGATCCAACACCCGGCCGGGGTGCTGAAGCAGCGCATGCCGGTCGCCCAGGCGGTCGGGGCGGTGCTGGAGTCGGGTGCGCCGATGGTCTCCATCGCGGGTGGCGAGCCGCTCATGCACCCCCAGATCGACGAGATCGTCCGCCAGCTCGTCGCCCGTAAGAAATATGTATTCCTCTGCACCAACGCCCTGCTCATGCGCAAGAAGATGGACAAGTTCACACCGTCCCCTTACTTCGCGTTTACCGTTCACATTGACGGCCTGCGCGAGCGGCACGACGAATCGGTGGCCAAGGAAGGCACCTTCGACGAGGCCGTGGAGGCGATCAAGGAGGCCAAGCGGCGCGGCTTCCGGGTGACCACCAACTCCACCTTCTTCAACACGGACACCCCGCAGACGATCATCGAGGTGCTCAACTTCCTCAACGACGACCTCCAGGTCGACGAGATGATGCTCTCGCCCGCGTTCGCGTACGAGAAGGCGCCCGACCAGGACCACTTCCTCGGCGTCGAGCAGACCCGTGAGCTGTTCCGCAAGGCGTTCGGCGACGGCAACCGCAAGAAGTGGCGGCTCAACCACAGCCCGCTCTTCCTGGACTTCCTGGAGGGCAAGGCGGACTTCCCCTGCACCGCGTGGGCGATCCCCAACTACTCGCTCTTCGGCTGGCAGCGCCCCTGCTACCTGATGAGCGACGGCTACGTGGCCACGTACCAGAAGCTGATCGACGAGACCGACTGGGACAAGTACGGCCGCGGCAAGGACGAGCGCTGCGACAACTGCATGGCCCACTGCGGCTACGAGCCCACGGCCGTGCTGGCCACCATGGGCTCGCTGAAGGAGTCCATCCGCGCCGCCCGGGAGACCGTCGCGTCCAACCGCGCGAAGTGACCTCCTGGTGAAAGCGGGTACGAGCCACCGGCGACGGCATGGGCCGCGCCGGTGGCTCGTACCCGCACTGCCACCGGCCGGTCAGCGGCCGGCGATCCACCGCAATCCCGGCAGGAACGAGGTCCACACATGTCGATGCTGGAGAACATCAAAGGCCCGCGCGACCTGAAGGCACTGCCCGACGGCCGGCTGGACGAACTCGCCGCCGACATCCGCCACTTCCTCGTCGACGCGGTCGCCAGGACCGGCGGCCACCTCGGCCCCAACCTCGGCGTGGTGGAGCTGACGATCGCGCTGCACCGCGTCTTCGACTCACCCGCCGACCGCATCCTGTGGGACACCGGCCACCAGTCCTACGTGCACAAGCTGCTCACCGGCCGGCAGGACTTCTCCAAGCTCCGCACCAAGGGCGGCCTGTCCGGCTACCCGTCCCGCGCGGAGTCCGAGCACGACGTGATCGAGAACAGCCACGCCTCCACCGTGCTCGGCTGGGCCGACGGCCTGGCGAAGGCCAACGAGCTGCGCGGCAGCGACGACCGCGTGGTCGCGGTCATCGGCGACGGCGCGCTCACCGGCGGCATGGCCTGGGAGGCGCTGAACAACATCGCCGCCGCCCGGGACCGCCCCCTGATCATCGTCGTCAACGACAACGAGCGCTCCTACGCCCCCACCATCGGCGGCCTGGCCAACCACCTCGCCACCCTGCGCACCACCGACGGCTACGAGCGCTTCCTGTCCTGGGGCAAGCAGCTCCTGCAGCAGACGCCGGTGATCGGCCAGCCGCTCTACGAGTCGCTGCACGGCGCGAAGAAGGGCTTCAAGGACGCCTTCGCGCCGCAGGGCATGTTCGAGGACCTGGGGCTGAAGTACCTCGGCCCGATCGACGGCCACGACATCGACGCGGTGGAGTCCGCGCTGCGCCGCGCCCGCCGCTTCCACGGCCCGGTCCTGGTGCACTGCCTCACCGAGAAGGGCCGCGGGTACGCCGCCGCCGAGCAGGACGAGGCGGACCACTTCCACACCGTCGGCGCCATGGACCCGCTCACCTGCCGGCCGCTGACCCCCTCCCCGGGCCCGTCGTGGACCTCGGTGTTCGGCGAGGAGCTGGTGGCCATCGGTGCCGAGCGGCCCGACGTGGTCGCCATCACCGCGGCCATGCTCCAGCCGGTGGGCCTGGCGAAGTTCGCCGCGGCCTACCCGCACCGCGTCTTCGACGTCGGGATCGCCGAGCAGCACGCCGCGACCTCGGCCGCGGGCCTGGCCACCGGCGGGCTGCACCCGGTCGTCGCGGTCTACGCGACCTTCCTCAACCGCGCCTTCGACCAGGTGCTGATGGACGTCGCGCTGCACAAGTGCGGCGTCACCTTCGTGCTGGACCGGGCCGGGGTGACCGGGGTGGACGGCGCCTCGCACAACGGCATGTGGGACATGTCGATCCTCCAGGTGGTGCCCGGGCTGCGGATCGCCGCGCCGCGCGACGCGGACCAGTTGCGCGCGCAGTTGCGGGAGGCGGTCGCGGTGGACGACGCGCCCACCGTGGTGCGGTTCCCGAAGGAGACCGCGGGGGAGGAGGTGCCCGCGCTCGACCGGATCGGCGGCGTGGACATCCTGCACCGGCCGGCCGCGGGCCTGCGGCCCGACGTGCTGCTGGTCTCCGTAGGCGCGCTGGCCGGCACCTGCCTGTCGGTCGCCGAACTGCTCGCCGGGCGCGGCATCGGCGTCACCGTGGTCGATCCGCGCTGGGTCAAGCCGGTCGACCCCGCACTGGCCGAACTCGCCGCCGGGCACCGGATGGTGGCCGTCGTCGAGGACAACGGCCGTGCCGCGGGCGTCGGTTCGGCGATCGCCCAGGCGCTGCGCGACGCGTCCGTCGACGTGCCGCTACGCGACTTCGGCATCCCCCCGCAGTTCCTCGCGCACGCCAAGCGGGGCGAGGTGCTGGCGGACATCGGGCTGACCCCGGCGGAGATCGCCGGGTCGGTGGGCGCGTCGTTCCTGCGGCTGGCCGCGCGCACCGGGGCGGTGGCGGAGGGCGGCACGGCGGCGTCAGCTTCGGCCGGCGCCGTACCCGGAACCGCGGCGGGCCCCCGCGCCGTACCCGTGCGCGCGGCGGGAACCGCGGCCAAAGACGCGGGCAGGACTGTCCCCGGGCAGGCCGACCCGGCCGGTTCCGACACCGCGAGACCGGCACATACTTCGGGTGGCAGCACCCCACGCACGCGAGGAGCAGGTGAACGATGACATCGTCCGACCCGATGCCGGACCCGGACAGCCCGGTCCCCGTCGCGCAGCCGAAGGGGTTCGACCTGGGCACCCTGCTCGCGGAGCGGGGCGGTGAGCGGTACGAACTGCACACCAAGCACCTGAACCACCAACTGCCGCGGATGCTGCGCACCATCGGCTTCGACAAGTACTACGAGCGGGCCGAGGGCGCGCACTTCTGGGACGCCGAGGGCAACGACTACCTGGACATGCTCGCCGGCTTCGGCGTGATGGGCGTCGGCCGCCACCACCCGGTGGTCCGCAAGGCGCTGCACGACGTGCTGGACGCGGGGCTGCCGGACCTGACCCGGTTCGACTGCCAGCCGCTGCCCGGGCTGCTCGCCGAGAAGCTGCTCGCCCACACCCCGCACCTGGACCGGGTGTTCTTCGGCAACAGCGGCACCGAGGCGGTGGAGACCGCGCTGAAGTTCGCCCGGTACGCCACCGGCAAGCCCCGGGTGCTGTACTGCAAGCACTCCTTCCACGGCCTGACCACCGGCTCGCTGTCGGTCAACGGCGAGGAGGGCTTCCAGGACGGCTTCGCGCCCCTGCTGCCCGACACCGAGGTCGAGGTCGGCGACCTCGACGCGCTGGCCCGCGAGCTCAAGCGCGGCGACGTGGCGGCGATGATCGTCGAGCCCATCCAGGGCCACGGCGTGCACATCCCCCCGGCCGGCTACCTGCGCTCCGCCCAGTCGCTGCTGCGCGCGCACAAGGCGCTGCTGATCTGCGACGAGGTGCAGACCGGCATCGGCCGCACCGGCCGCTTCTACGCCTACCAGCACGAGGAGGGCGTCGAGCCCGACCTGCTCACGGTGGCGAAGACGCTCTCCGGCGGTTACGTCCCGGTGGGCGCGACGCTCGGCAAGGACTGGATCTTCAAGAAGGTCTTCTCCTCGATGGACCGGGTGCTGGTGCACTCGGCCAGTTACGGCTCCAACGCGCAGGCCATGGTGGCCGGCCTGGCCACGCTGTCGGTGGTCGAGGACGAGCAACTGGTCGAGAACTCCCGGCGGATGGGCGACCTGCTGCGCACCCGGCTGGCCGCGCTCGTCGACGAGTACGAACTGCTCAAGGACGTCCGTGGCCGCGGGCTGATGGTCGCGGTCGAGTTCGGCCGGCCCAAGTCGCTGAAGCTGCGCAGCCGCTGGACGATGCTCCAGGCCGCGCGCAAGGGGCTGTTCGCCCAGATGGTGGTGGTGCCGCTGCTCCAGCGGCACCGCATCCTCACGCAGGTGTCCGGGGACCACATCGAGGTGATCAAGCTGATCCCGCCGCTCGTCGTCGACGAGGCGGACGTGGACCGCTTCGTGCAGGCGTTCACCGAGGTGATGGACGACGCGCACGGCGGGGGCGGGCTGATGTGGGACTTCGGCCGGACCCTGGTGAAGCAGGCGGTGGCCAACCGGTAGGCGGCTGCCCCGGCCCGGCGAGGTCACGACCCCGCGTCGTCACGACCCGCACCGCTTCTTCCACCCCGCGTCGCCCGGTGTCGGGCGCCGCGGGGTGGCGGTCTCGCGGGAGGGCGGTCAGTCCGTGAGGAGGCGGTCCCGCAGGCGCGCGCGGGCCGCGGGGGCGAGGGCGAGGCCCTCTTCGAGATAGCGGTCGACAGAGCCCCAGTGCTGCTCGATCGTGTCGAACGCGGCCCGCAGGTATTCGATCCGGGCCTCGAAGAGCGGGTCCAGCAGCTCGCGGACGGCCGGATCGATCGCGGTGCCGGTGCTTCCGTCGCCGCGGACCACCTTGTAGCGGCGGTGCCGGGCGTTGCTCTCCAGGTAGTCCGCCTCGATCGCGGACCGCTCCACGCCGAGCGCGAGCAGGATGATCGCCATGGAGGTGCCGGCCCGGTCCTTGCCGGCCGCGCAGTGCAGCAGCGCGGGCACGGCGGCGCGGTCCGACGGCCCGGCCGCCGCGGCCGCCGCGGTCGTCACCGGCTGCCGGCCGTCCTGCGCGTCGTCGGACGGCCCGGCGAGCAGGGCGAGCATCCGGCCGTGCTCGGAGGTGCGTTCGAGGATGAGCTTGCGGTAGGACGCCTCCATCCGCTCCGCGCCCCTGCCGTCGCCGAGCGCGGCGTGCAGCGCGTCGAGGTCGCCGTTGCGGACCGTCCGCCAGAAGTCCGCGTTCTGCGCGGGGTCGCTGAGCGGGATGTTGATGTTGCGGGTGCCGGGCAGCGTGACGTCGGGGCCTTCGAGCGCGATGTCGTCGCCGTTGCGGAAGTCGAAGACGGTGTGCAGCCCGAGCGAGGCGAGGAAGGCCGCGTCCTGCTCGTCGGCGTGCGCGAGGTGGCCGCTGCGGAAGAGCACCCCCGGCCGTACCCGCCGGCCGTCGGCGGTGGGCAGCCCGCCCACGTCGCGGAAGTTGCGCACCCCGGTCAGCTGGGGTTCCGGGCCGGTCGCGGCGGACTGCCGCACTTCCTGCGTCACCGATGCTCCTTTTCCTCGTCCTTGCCATGCCATGAACTGCGCCTGCCGCGGCCGCACCGCGCCACCGCCGACGATACGGCAGCGCGGGCGAAGGCGTACCGAGCGGTATGTGTCGGGCCGTATTCCGTCCGCGGGCGGTCTTCTCCGGGCCGGACGGGTGGGATGAATCACGTACCGTCAATCCGTCCTTACGGTCGCGTAGGTCACAGGCCGAGGAGAAAAATGGTCCGACGTGGCTGACGATACGCGGACAGATGACAACGGAGAGACCGACGAAGGACGCCCGGCGCAGGGGACGCCGACCGGCACGGCGACCGGCTTGGCGACCGGCACTGCGACCGGACCGGGCGGCGGACCGGGCCGGGTGCTCGCGCCGGCCACGGCCGGCTTCGGGTCCTACGCGGCGGTGGGGGACAGCTTCACGGAGGGCGTCGGCGACCCAGGGCCCGGCGAGGCGTTCGTGGGGTGGGCCGACCGGCTGGCGAAGCTGCTCGCCGAGCGCCGGGCCGGCGCGACCCCGCCCGGCGACTTCCGCTACGCCAACCTCGCGGTGCGCGGCCGGCTGCTGGACCGGATCATCGACGAGCAGGTGCCCCGGGCTGTCACGCTCGCGCCCGACCTGGTCACCTTCTGCGCCGGCGGCAACGACATCCTGCGCCCGGGCAGCGACCCCGACGCGCTCGCCGAGCGGTTCGAGGGCGCGGTCGCGCAGTTGCGCGCGGTGGTCGGCACGGTGATGGTCTGCACCGGCTTCGACACCCGCGGGGTGCCGGTGCTCGGCCTGCTGCGCGGCAAGATCGCGACGTACAACGCCCATGTCCGCGCGGTCGCCGACCGCTACGGCTGCCCGGTGCTGGACCTGTGGTCGCTGGCGGCCATCCACGACCGGCGGGCCTGGAGCGACGACCGGCTGCACCTGTCGTCCGCCGGCCATGTCCGGGTGGCGCTGCGGGCCGCCCAGGTGCTCGGCCTGGAGCCGCCGACCGACCCCGACCTGCCCTGGCCGCCCGAGCCGCGCCGGCTGCCCGCGCAGGTCCGCCGGGACAACATCCACTGGGCCCGCGAGTACCTGGTGCCGTGGATCGGCCGCCGGCTGCGCGGCGCGTCCTCAGGCGACGGTGTGCTGCCCAAGCGGCCGGAACTGCTCCCGCTGGAACCGCGCCGCTAGGAGCCGGCGGGGGAGTCCGCGGTCAGGAACCGCGCCGCTAGGAGCCGCGCCGTCAGGGCTCGGCGGCCGGCCGGCGAACGTCGGTACGCCGGCCGAAACGCAGGCCGGTGCGTCGGCCGATACGTCAATGGGGCGCGCGGTGTGCGGCCAGTTCGGCCCACACCACACGCCCCATGCCATCCGCTGCGGGATCGGAACCCCAGGCTGCCGCCAGCACGCTCACCAGCAGCAGTCCTCGCCCGCCCTCTTCGTCGGCAGTGGCCGCACACGGCATCGGGTCCCCCTCGCCGCGCCCCTGATCGGTCACTTCGAGTCGCACTGCCGAGCCGACGTCATGCAGTGCGCACGTGATCTTCTCGCTGTCGGTGTGCCGGACCGCGTTGGTGAACAGTTCGGTCACCACCAGTCCCGCGTCGTCCCTCAGCTCGGCGTCCGCGCCCCACTCCCGGAGGCGGGCCCGTATCCGTGCGCGGGCGGCCGCCACGGACGCGCTCAGCGCGGGCAGCCGGAAGACGTCCTGGTGCCCGGGGGCGCGGACGTCTGCCCGGCATTCGGGCCGGAGAGCGTGAGTTGAAAGGACCACCCCGTAACTATGGGGCCCGCGCTGGACACATGGCAAGGTCCGAACTGTAAATTACAGAATCGACAGAACATGCTGTTCCTGGCGCTGACGTCATGACACACTGCATGTCAGTCAAGGGAGTTGGAGGATGAGGCACGTGATGGACCCCCGGCCGGGTGGTGCCCCGACGGTCCTGCGCATGGTGCTCGGAAAACGCCTCCAGGACCTCCGCGAGAAGGCCGGTCTCAGTTTCGAGCAGGCCGGCCGTGCCCTTGATGTGACCCACGCCACGATCCGGCGGATGGAAAAGGCCGAAGTCGGGCTGAAGATCCCGTATGTCGAGAAGCTGCTCACCACCTACGGCGTCACCGCCCCCGACGAGATCGGCGGCTTCCTCGCGCTGTGCCGCGAAGCCAACCGGCCGGGCTGGTGGCACAACTTCCGCGACGTGCTGCCCGAGTGGTTCAGCGCCTTCGTCAGCCTCGAAGGCGAGGCGTCGGTCATCCGCGCCTACGAGCCGCACTACGTCCCCGGACTGCTCCAGGTCCCCAGCTACGCCCAGGCCGTGCTGCGCGCCGGGCTGCCGAACGCCACCCCCGAGGAGATCGACCGGCTGGTCACGCTGCGGGTCGAGCGGCAGGCGCTGCTCAGCCGCGACGAGGCACCGCTGCTGTGGGTCGTGATGGACGAGACGGTGCTGCGCCGGCCGATCGGCGGCCGCGGCGTGATGCGCGAGCAACTGGGCGCCCTGATCGACGCCGCCGACCTGCCCAACGTGCGGCTGCAGGTGATCCCGTTCGCCGCGGGGCCGCACCCGGCCATGTACGGGCCGTTCCACATCTTCCGGTTCCAGCTCAAGGAGATCCCGGACATCGCCTACACGGAGAGTCTGGTGGGCGGCGCCTACTTCGACGACCGGGACGACGTGTCCACCTTCCTCGAAGCCCTCGACCGGATGTGCGCGCAGGCAGCGCCGGCACAGAGCACCAAAGCCATCCTCGATGGCATGCGCAAGGAGATCTGAACCATGGATCGCGTCACCAACGACACCATCTACAACGGAATGCCCGCCACGGAACTCGGCGCCGACGGCTGGCGAAAGCCGTGGAGCGGCGGCAACGGCGGCTCCTGCGTGGAGGCGAAGAGACTCAACGACGGCCGGGTGGCGCTGCGCCAGTCCACCGACCCCGAGGGCCCCGCGCTCATCTACACCAACCACGAGATCACCACGTTCATCCTGGGCGCCAAGTCCGGCGACGCGGACTTCCTGCTCGGATGACCGGGCCCTGCCGCCGGCCCGGCCGGCCCCGACCCCTCGACCAGGCAACGACCAAGCGGAGGACCGCGTGACCGAGCAGGGCTTTCCCGCCGGCGAGATCGACACCAGCCGCCCGCATCCGGCTCGGATGTACGACTACTACCTCGGTGGCAAGGACAACTACGAGGTGGACCGGGAAGCCGCCGACCGCATCGTCGACGCGGCCCCCGAGGTGGTCGTGGGAGCCCGCGCGAACCGGGACTTCCTCCAGCGGGCGGTGAGCTTCCTCGCGGAGCGCGGGGTGCGCCAGTTCATCGACATCGGCACCGGGATACCCACCTCGCCGAACACCCACGAGATCGCCCACTCCGTCGCCCCCGACGCGCGGATCGCCTACATCGACAACGATCCGATCGTCGCCACCCACGCCGGCGCCCGCCTGCTCGGCACCGGCAACACCGGCTTCTTCCTCGCCGACATGCGCGACCCGCAGACGATCCTGGGGCACCCCACCATCAGCGAGCTGATCGACTTCGACCAGCCGGTCGCGCTGATGCTGGTGTCGGTCCTGCACTTCGTCACCGACGAGGAGGACCCGCGCGGCATGGTGACCACGCTGGGCGAGGCGCTGCCGGACGGCAGCTACCTGGTGCTCTCCCACGCCACCGCCGACTTCCACGCCGAGAAGGCCGGCGAGGTGACGGCGGTGTACAAGAACGCCACCGCCGTGCTCACCCCGCGCAGCCACGCCGGAGTGCTGGAGTTCTTCGACGGGTACGACCTCGTCGAGCCCGGCCTGGTCCAGGTGAACCACTGGAAGCAGGAGGTGCCCGAGGACGAGCCGCCGGTCGGCGTCTACGGGGCCGTCGCCCGCAAGCGGTGAGTGACCGCGGCTGAGTACCGCCGCTCTCGAACAGGGGCCCTGCCGGGGCGCCCGGCCGGTGTCAGGGGAAGGACGCGCCCGGGACGCCATCCGGCGGGGCCCCATACCTGTCCGCACATCCGCGCGCGCCCGCCCGCCCGCCGGTCCGCGTGCGCCATGTCCGCCCGCGTCAGTGCGGCGTCTCGATCGAGACGGTCACGTCGTCCAGCGACGCGGCGAAGTCCGCGCCCAGCGCGCGGGACGGCGTCTGGAAGCCGGCGGCCAGATCGGGCAGCCGCTGCACGATCCGCAGCACCGCGTCGCTCGTGATCCGGTACGGGTTCGGGCCGGTCAGCGTGGCGGTCGCCTTGTTGCCCGCCGCGTCGGTGGCCTGCCCCCACACCTCGCTGCGGGTGCCGGCCAGCCGCCGCTCGCCCGGCCCCCGCACCACCAGCCCCACCGCACCCGAGACCGCGCGGCGCAGCGGCCCGAGCCGCACCGCACGGGAGGCGGCCACCACGGCCTGCGGCATCGCGGTGTACGTGGTGATGTCGGGGATGCCGGTCGAGTGGTAGGCGGTGCTCACATCGCCCCACGGGATCGACACCACCGTGCGGGCGCCCGAGGGGAAGGCGGCGCGCACCTGGCGGGAGCCCAGCGGCACCGAACGGATCTCGCCACCGCTGCGGATACGGCCGCCGTCGGGCGCGCCCTCCACCAGGGTGCGGGCGGTGCCGGGGCTGGGGCCGCCGCCGAGCAGGAACGCCAGGTCGAGCTGGGTGGCGTCCGGCAGCCTGGCCGCGAGCAGCGCCGCCACGCAGTCGGTCGGCACCACGTCGAAGCCGGCGCCCGGCAGCAGGGTGATCCCGGCCGCCTCCGCGCGGGTGCCGAGCGCGCGCAGTGACTCGAACACGTCGATCTCGCCGGTGATGTCCAGGTAGGGCGTCCGCGTCTCCACGCACGCGTGCGCCATCGGCAGCGCGGTACGGGTGAACGGCCCCGCGCAGTGCGCCACCGCCGTCACGTCCTTCAGCCCGCGGCGGATGGCGGTCGGCTCGGAAAGGTCGAACACCCGGTGCTCCAGACCGAGTTCGGCGGCGAACGGGACCAGCTTGGCGGCGTTGCGACCGGCCAGCACGGGGCGCTGGCCCTGCGCGACGGCACGGCGGGCGATCAGGCGACCGGTGTACCCGGTGGCCCCGTACAACAGCCAGGTCATGGAGTGCGATCCTTCCGCGGCGGTGCTACGAGAGCTGACCGGAACCGTACACGCGCGGTCCGTCAGGCCGCTATTCAGTAGGCGGGGGGCGGCCGACGTGCGAGGCTTGGGTCATGACCGACGCAAAGCAGGCGGCCGACGCGGCCGCCGACAGCAGTTCGCTGGATGCGGAAGCGGCCGCACCGGCCGATTCCGCGGAACCGGAAGGGGAGAACCCGGCCGCACCCGCCGAGGACGACGTGAAGCGCAAGTTCCGTGAGGCGCTGGCACGCAAGCAGGGCGGGCGCGGCGGAGGCGGCACCGCGGGGACCGGACCGGACCAGTCCAAGGTCCACGGCGCCCACGGCCGCGCGGGCGGAGCACGCGAGTTCCGCCGCAAGTCGGGGTGACCTGACCCTCCGGGGTGCCCCCGTCCGCCGGTTGAGGGACCACCCGCCGGCGGGGGGTCCTCGCGCGGTTCCCCGCGCCCCTTGAGGTTGCCCTCCTTCCGCGGAAGCAGCCGCACATACTCAGGGGCGCGGGGAAACTCCCGCCAGGGGGTACCCCAGCGCGCGGCAGGCCACCGGACTGGTGGCCGGAACGCGACCGAAACCGAGACGGCGGGGGCCCAGGCGGCTGTATAGGGTCGAACGGTGACCATGAACCCGCTGCTGAGCCCGAGCCCGCTGCCCTACGGCCTGCCCGCCTTCGCCGGGTTGGACGACGCCCACTACCTCCCGGCGTTCAAGCGGGCCATCGCGGAGCACACCGCCGAGGTCGAACGGATCGCGGCGGACCCCGAACCCCCCACCTTCGCCAACACGCTGGAGGCGATGGAGCGTTCGGGCGAACTGCTCGCACGGGTGGGCGCGGTCTACAGCAACCAGGCGTCCGCACACGTCACCGACGGCCTGCGGGAGATCGAGTCCGAGGTCAGCGCGATGACGTCCGCGCACCGCGACGAGGTGTACCTGAACGCGCAGCTCTACGCGCGGATCAAGGCGCTGTACGAGACACGCGACTCCCTCGGCCTGGACCCGGAGTCGCTGCGGCTGCTGGAGCGGTACCGTATCGCCTTCGTACGTGCCGGGGCGGAGCTGTCGCAGGAGGGCCGGGAGCGGCTGCGCGCGCTGAACGCGCGGATCGCGGCCGCGAGCACCGAGTTCGGCCAGAACGTGCTGGCCGCCAGCAAGGACGGCGCCCTGGTGCTGGACGACCCCGCGCAGCTGTCCGGCCTGTCGCCGGACGCGGTCGCGGCCGCCGCGGCGAACGCCCGCGAGCTGGGCCACGACGGCAAGTGGGTGCTGAGCCTGCGGAACTTCACCAACCAGCTCGAACTCGCCGTTCTCGACGACCGCGAGGTCCGGCGCCGCCTCCTGGCCGCCGCCATGGACCGCGCGCAGGACACCAACGGCCCGCTCGCGGTCACCCTGGCCACCCTGCGCGCCGAGCGGGCCGCGCTGCTGGGCTACGACAGCCACGCCGCGTACACCGTCGCCGACACCACCGCCGGCAGCACCGAGGCCGTGACCGCCCTGCTGGAGCGCCTGGTGCCGCCCGCCGTGGCCAACGCGCGCCGTGAGGCCGACGCGCTCGCCGAGACCGCCGGCGGACCGATCGAGGCGTGGGACTGGGCGTACTGGTCGGAGAAGGTCCGCAAGGAGCGCCACTCTATCGACCAGGCGGCGCTGCGCCCGTACCTCGAACTGGAGTCGGTGCTGCGCGACGGCGTCTTCCACGCCGCCCACGAGGTCTACGGGATCACCGTCACCGAGCGGCCCGACCTGGTCGGCTACCACCCCGACGTCCGGACCTTCGAGGTCTTCGACGCCGACGGCAGCGGGCTCGGGCTGTTCCTGATCGACTTCTTCGCCCGGCCGACGAAGCGCGGCGGCGCCTGGATGAACGCGCTGGTCCCGCAGTCCCGGCTGCTCGGCCGGCAGCCGGTGATCGTCAACAACCACAACATCGCCAAGCCCGCGCCCGGCGAGCCCGCGCTGCTGACGTTCAGCCAGGTCGACACGCTCTTCCACGAGTTCGGGCACGCCCTGCACGGGCTCTTCTCCGACGTGCGGTACCCCTACTTCTCCGGAACCGCGGTGCCGCGCGACTTCGTGGAGTACCCGTCGCAGGTCAACGAGATGTGGTCGACCTGGCCCGAGGTGCTGGCCCGGTACGCGCGCCACCACGAGACCGGCGAGCCGATGCCCGACGGCATGGTGGCGCGGATGCTGGAGGCCGCACGGTTCGGCGAGGGCTTCGCGACCGTCGAGTACCTCGCGGCGGCGCTGCTGGACTGGGCGTGGCACTCGCTGCCGGCCGGCAGCGACCCGGGCGACCCGCTGGAGTTCGAGGCGCGCGCCCTGGCGGCGGCCGGGATCGACCTGCCGGCGATCCCGCCGCGCTACCGCACCACCTACTTCACGCACATCTTCGGCAGCGACTACAGCGCCGGCTACTACTCCTACATCTGGAGCGAGGTGCTGGACGCCGACACCGTCGACTGGTTCGAGACCCACGGCGGCATGCGGCGCGCCAACGGGGAGATCTTCCGCCGCGAGTTGCTCGCGAAGGGAGGGAGCAAGGACCCGATGGCGGCGTTCGCCGTGGTGCGCGGCCGCGCACCACGCGTCGAGCCGCTCCTCTCCCGCCGCGGCCTGCGGTAGCCGGCGCCCACGGCGGGCGGCCGCCGGCGGTCGGGGCGGTGGGCCGCGCCTGGGCCGTGTGATGGAAGTGGCGCCGTCCGCCCGAGGGGAGGGGCCCGTGGCGTCTGGTGCTCCCCCGCAGCCTGCGGCGGGGGAGGGACTTCCAAAAATACGGCCTACGCGTCCGCGACCTGGTCCCGCTGGGCCGGGGCGGGGGGCGGCCACGGGGTCCAGCCGGTCTCGGGGGTGACGGCGACCTCGCGCCACCAAGGGAAGGCGGCCGGGGCGGTGACGGGTTCGAAGGGCTGCCCGACGAGCGGGGTGACGGCCTGCACGCCGGAGCGGTGGGCGGCGTCGAGGGTGCCCTCGCCGGGGTCGGACCAGGCGTGCGGGGCGAGGTTGAAGGTCCCCCAGTGGATGGGCAGCATCACGCCGTGCGAGGTGCCGCCGGACAGGTCGAGGTGGGTGCGGACGCCCTCGGCGGGAGTCATGTGGATGTCCGGCCAGAACTCGCTGTACGCGCCGATCTGGATCATGGTGGCGTCGAACGGGCCGTGCAGCTGGGCGATGTCGGCGAAACCGGGGAAGTAGCCGGTGTCGCCGCTGTGGTAGATCCGGTGGATGTCGTCGGTGACGACCCAGGAGGCCCACAGGGTCTGCTGCCGGCCGCGCAGGCCGCGCCCGCAGAAGTGCCGCGCCGGGGTGGCGGTCAGGGTCAGCCCGGCCACCTGGGTGGACTCGTGCCAGTCCAACTCGCGCAGCCGGTCCGCCGGCACCCCCCAGTGCTCCAGGTGCGAGCCGACGCCCAGCGGCACCACGAAGACCGCGCCGCCGCGGATCAGCGCGATGATCGTCGGCATGTCGAGGTGGTCGTAGTGGTCGTGGGAGATCACCACGGCGTCGATACCGGTCAGCGACTCGACCGGCACGGGCGTGGGGTGCACCCGCTTGGGCCCGGCGAACGCGAACGGCGAGCACCGCTCGCCCCACACCGGGTCGAAGAGCACCCGCCGGCCGCCGATCTCGGCGAGCACCGAGGAGTGGCCCATCCACGTCAGCCGCAGGCCCGAGGCCGGCGGCTTGGCGAGGTCGGCGAGCGTGGTGGGGTGCAGCGGGACTGGCCGGGCCGGCTTGCGGGCCAGCCGCGCGTCCTTGCGGAGGTTGGCCGGCAGCGCCTTCAGCATGCCGCCGCTGGGGGTGGTGCGGGCGCCGACCGGGTTCACGAAGGCCCCGTCGGCGTAGTGGGGTGAGGCGAGGATGCGCTCCAGCCGCGCGCCCGCGGGGTCCGCGCCGAAGGGTGCGGGCCGCAGCTTCACGAGATGGGACGGCTGTCGGCGGGCGCCGGTCACGGCTCCTCCTGGCGATCGTCGGGCGGCGGGGTATCCGCCGCTTCCATTATGCGGGGCGGTCGCGGAACCGCTCCGGTGAACGCGATGAGCTCTCGATCACCCGAAGGCGACCACCAGTTGGTCCCGAACCGGAACGTAGCCCAGCCGCCGGTAGACGTGGTTGCTCACCGGGTTGGCCAGGTCGGTGAAGAGCACGACGTCACGCGCCCCGGTGTCCAGCGCGGCCCGCGACACCGCCGCGGTGACGGCTCCCGCGTAGCCGCGCCCGCGCAGCGCGGCCGGGGTGTAGACGGCGACCACCCGGACCGCGCCGTCCTCCGGCGACGTCATGCCCGCCATCGCGACGGGCTCGCCGTCCACCTCCCACAGGACGCGGCCGCCGAACCGGAGGGCGTCGGCCACCACCCGCTCCGCACCCGGCATGGGCTCGCCGATGTCCCGGGCGAACTCCTGGTGCCAGCGCAGCAGCAGGCCGAGGTCCCGCTCCCCGGCGACCCGGGCCCGGCCGGGCGGCGCGGGGCTGCGCGGGGTCAGGGCGCCGAGCCGGTGCAGCCGCTGCTCGCGCACCACCCGCGTCGCCGCGCCGGTCCGCTCCCGCCACGCCTCACCGAACGCCCGGACCGCGTCCGCGTCCCCGCGCGCCCCGTCCAGCGGGCCCTCCCACCCGGCGGCCAGCTCGCGGGAGGACTGCTGGGTGCCGGGCGCGAGCAGCGGCGGATACGGCGGGGTGCGCAGGAACGCGGCCTGCACCGCCCCCTCGTCGCCGGCCCGCCACCAGCCGAACACCGGCGGCTGCGCTCCGTACGCGTCGGGGCCCCGCCGGCGCAGCGTCCCGCAGACCGTCCGCAGCACGTTGGTCTCCAGCGGGTGCCGGTCCAGGAAACCGCCGGCCGCGGCGGTGAACTCCGCCACCGACGGTGTGAACGTCCATCCCATCGCCCCATCCTGTCCCCACCGGCCGGATTTACGCACCGGGAATTCCGCGCGATGACCGGGCAGGCTGCCGGCGTACGGCTCGCCGGCTCCCGTGCCGCGTCCGCGGCCAGGCACGGGCCCCCGGGGGCCGCGTCCGCGTTGCCCCGGCCTACGCTCCGGCCTCCTCGTCCGCCAACTCCTCCCCGTCCGCCGTCTCCTGCCCGTCCGCCATCTCCTGCTCGTCCACCGCGTCGGCGAGCCGTTCCAGCGTCCGCTCCATGCCGCTCACCCAGACCTGCCCGCCCTGCATCCCGTCCCGCTCGTCGGCCGGGGCGCGGGAGCAGTCGTACGCCTCGGTGACCAGGGTGGACCCGGGGCCGGCGGGGGACAGGGTGTAGATCCAGCGGTGGCCCCAGCGGCTGCCCGGCAGGCCGTGTCCGGGGTGGCCGCGGCCCGCCTCGGGCTCCCAGGCGATACGCCGGTCCTGTTCGTACTCGACGACGTGGTTGTTCATCTCGTAGTGGCCGTGCTCCGAGTAGTACATGCGCATCACGAAGACGTCGCCGACGCGGGAGACGGGCGTCTCGGTGACCGCGCCGCGCAGCATGCCGGAGCCGTCGAGGTCGGTGTGCCGGGTGGGGTTGGCCAGGACCCGGAAGACGGCCGCCGGCGGGGCGGGAACCACCCGCGACACCGTCACGGGTTCGTACGGGGACTCGTCGGTCATGGGGTGCACCTCCTGCCGCCGAGCGTAGGGGCGGGCACTGACAATCGGCCGCGGCCGCGCCCGGCGGCGTGGAGGCGTGCCGGAGGCGTTACGACGTGGCGCGGCCGAGGTACGTCAGCGGCCCCGCGTCCGGGACCGGGATCTCGTGGAAGCCGAGCCGGTCGTAGAACGCGCGGGCGGAGGTGTTGGTGCTGAGCATGCCGAGGTGCACCGCCGGGACCCCCTTCGCCGCGAGCGCGGCCAGGTACGCGGTCATCAGGGCGCGGCCGTGCCCGGACCGCTGCGCCCGGGGGAGCAGGTCGATGTGCAGGTGGGCGGGGTAGGAGGCGAGCGCGGGCACCACCATCCGCTCGGGGAGGTGCAGCAGCACGGCCATCGACTCGGCGGGCGTGCCGGGTTCGCCCGCCGGCGCGGGCCAGCGGCCGGCCACGGACGGCAGCCACTCCGCGCGGAACCGCTCGACGAACCGCGCGGTGTCGCCGGTGCCGACGATGTAGCCGACCGCCTGCCCGCTGCCGTCGTCCACCACGAAGGTGAGGTCGGGTTCGAGCACGGCGTACGGCGCCGCGAAGATCGCGCCGACCAGGTCGCGGTCGGGCTCGGCGTAGGACGCGGAGGCGTCCTGACCCGCGTCGGCGGTGCGCAGGCAGATGTCGTACAGCGCGGCCAGGTCGGCGGGGCGGTACGGGCGGACGAAGGGGGTGGTGCCGGTCACGGGTGCTCCGGATCGTCGATGTCGGGGTGAGTGTCGGGGTAGGTGGCGGGGTCGGGGTCGGGCTTGATGGCGGGGCCGGTGGCCCGGTCGGGGAGAGGGCGGCCGGCCGGTCAGAAGGGGGGCCGCGGGCCGGCCGGGTGGCCGGCCCGCAGCGTGCCGAAGGTGAAGGAGAACGCGGCCGGGGCGGCGGCCAGCCGGAACTCCGGCAGCGCCTCGGGCCCGCAGGCGCCGCTGCCCACCCCGTGCAGCCCGTGGTCCAGGTGCACCCAGATCAGGTCGCCGCGCTTCAGCTCGTTCGTGTGCTCGGCCGCCGCCAGCTCCTCGGTGCTCCACGGCCGGGCGGTGAACCAGAACGGTGGCGCACCGGTCACCCGCAGCCCCGAGCCGTCGGCCCGGCGCAGCTCCGCCCACCGCACGTCGGCGCGGGCGCCGTTCTCCTGCGGCCGTACGTAAGGCGTCTGGAGGCCGTCGACGGTCGAGCGGTGCCGGCCCAGCCGGGACGCCTCGCGGGTGTCGGGGTACGCCTCGCCGGGCCCACCGCCGTACCACTCGACGGTGTCGAGCGTGGGGCACAGCCCGAGCCGTATGCCGAGCCGGGGCAGCGGCAGCGTCCAGGGGCCCTCCGGGGTGACCTCGACGTCCAGGGCGAGCCGGTCGCCGGCCGCCGTCCAGCGGTAGACGGTGCGCAGCCCCAGGTCCGAGGCGGCCGGCGCGACCCGGGTGGTGACGGTCAACGCGTCCTGGCCGGGGGCCACTTCGTCGATCCGGTGCCGCATCCGGTCCAACCCGGCTTCCCGCCAACGGCGTTCGAGCTGTCCTTCCGGATACCAGTCCGCGCCGCGGTCGTTGTCGATCGGCGCCCGCCACACGTCCAGCCGGGGGCCGTCCACCACCGCACCGTCCAGGTAGCGCAGGGTGCCGTCGGCCGCGTCGAACATGCCGGGGCCGAGCATGATCAGCCCGCCCTCGACCCGCCGCGGGGCGTGCGGCGCGCCGGGCAACGGGCCGGCCGGCACGGCCGGTCGGGCCACCTCGAACTGGGCCCACGCCACTTCGTGGCCGGACGGCGCCCACGCGGTGTCCTCGGCGAGCACCGCCCGCACCGTCCAGCACGCCTCGCCGTCCGCCGCGGTCCGCGGCGCGCGCGGCAGCGCCACCTCGGCGCTCGCTCCCGGCGCCAGCGCGGGCACCTCAAGCCGTCCCTCGGCGGCGAGTTCGCCCTCCACCTCGTACGCCCAGTGGAAGGCCAGTCCCGAAACGTCCGCGAAGTCATGGCGGTTGGTGACGTTCAGCAGGCCGCGCGCCAGATCCGCGGCGAAGCCGACCGGCTGCACCACCTTCTTGTACTCGACCAGCCCGGGGGAGGGCGTGCGGTCGGGGAAGACCAGCCCGTCGCAGACGAAGTTGCCGTCGTGCAACTCCTCGCCGAAGTCCCCGCCGTAGGCGAAGTACGCGCCGCCGTCCGCGGTCCTGCGGCGCAGCCCGTGGTCGATCCACTCCCACACGAAGCCGCCCTGGCAGCGTTCGTACGTCTCGAAGATCCGCTGGTACTCGCTGAGTCCGCCCGGGCCGTTGCCCATCGCGTGGGCGTACTCGCACAGGATGAACGGCATCGCGCGCCGGCGCTGATCCGACTCGGCGTCCAGGAGCGGGGGTTCGGCGCGGCGGCCGATCGTCTCGCTCTCCTCGTGGTTGGCGTACATCCGGGAGTAGACGTCGACGTCCGCGCAGGACTGGTCGCCCTCGTAGTGGATCGGGCGGGCCGGGTCGCGCCGCCTGATCCAGTCGGCCATCGCGGACAGCCCGCGCCCGGTGCCGCATTCGTTGCCCAGCGACCACATCACCACCGCGGGGTGGTTCTTGTCGCGCTCGACCATCCGGGCGGCCCGGTCCAGCAGGGCCGGGGTCCACCGCTCGTCGTCCACCGGGTTGCGGCGCCAGTCGACCTCGGAGAAGCCGTGCGTCTCCAGGTCGCACTCGTCGACCACCCACATCCCCAACTCGTCGCACAGGTCGAGGAACGCCGGGTGCGGCGGGTAGTGGCTGGTGCGGACCGCGTTGACGTTGTGCCGCTTCATCAGCAGCAGGTCCCGGCGCATCGTCTCCAGGTCCACCGCCCGGCCGTGGTCCGGGTCGAACTCGTGCCGGTTCACCCCGCGGAACAGCACGCGCCGCCCGTTCACCTTCAGCACGCCGTCCTCGACGCGGACCGTGCGGAAGCCGATCCGCAGCGGCACCCGTTCGCCCTCGGTGGCCAACTCCGCGTCGTACAGCCGCGGTACCTCCGCCGACCACGGCTCCACCGGCACCACCGCGGTCTCGCCGGTCGCGATGTCCAGGCCCAACTCCGGTACGGTCACGGTCCCCTGGGGATCGCAGTCGACCCGCAGCGAGCCGTTGCCGGTCAGGTGGTCGTAGTCGCAGTGCACGAAGAAGTCCGTGACGGCGCCCTCGGGACGTTCGATCAGCGTGACATCGCGGAAGATGCCCGGCAGCCACCACATGTCCTGGTCCTCCAGGTAGCTGCCCGAGGACCACTGGTGCACCCGCACCGCCAGGACGTTCCCGCGCGGCCGCAGCACCTCGCCGACCTCGAACTCCACCGGCAGCCGGCTGCCCTTGAAGGTGCCCAGCTCCTCGCCGTTGAGCCAGACCCGGGCGCAGGAGTCCACCCCGTCGAAGCGCAGCACCGCCGCACCGCCCGGCCAGTCGCCCGGCAGGTCGAAGCCGCGCAGGTGGTCCCCGGTGGGGTTCTCGGTGGGCACCCGCGGCGGGTCGATCGGAAAGGGGTAGCGGACGTCGGTGTACGCGGGCCGGCCGTAGTCGTGGTCCTGGCCGTGGCCTTGGAGCGGCCAGTGCGAGGGCACCGGCAGCACGTCCCAGCGCGAGGCGTCGAAGCCGGGGCGGGCGAACGATTCGTCCGACCCGTCCGCCGTCGCCGACAGCCGGAACCGCCATGCCCCGCCCAGGTTCACCCGGCGCGCGTCGGACACCCCCGTCCACGCCCGCGGCGGGAGCGCTCCCGTTCCCGGCCCCATGTCCTCGTAATACGGAAGCGGCCCGGACGGCGCCTCGTGCATGGTGCGGCTCCTCATGGTCCCGTCGAACGAATGTACCTGCCTGCGACGACGATTCTTCGCCAGCGGGGAGGGGCGGCGCCAGCGCTCACGCGGACGGATTCGGGGGATTCACGAGTGACGGGCGGGGCAAGGCGGTTCACGCACTCACGCGCGGCTCGGGCATACCCGCGCACGGCTCAAGCACCCGCGCGCGGCTCAAGCACCCGCGCACGGCTCGGCTCACGCCTCCACGCGCAGCACCGTCTTCCCCTTCGCGGCACCGGACTTGATGTCCTCGTGCACCTTCGCGATGTTCTCCCACGACTCGACGCGCCAGACCGGCACGGTCAACGTGCCCGCGGCGACGGCGTCGGCGACCGTCTGCGGGGCGTCCAGGCGGAAGACGGTGCCCTCGCGGCCGCTGGCCCGGACGCCGAACTCCGCGGCGTTGCCGAAGTCGGTGACCGTCACCACGTGCGAGGGATCGCCGCCCGCGATCGCGATCAGCTCGGGGAGTTGGCCGCCGGGGCCGATGTCCAGGACCCGGTCGACGCCGCCGGGGGCCAGGGCGCGCACGCGGTCCGCGAGGCCGTCGCCGTACCCGGTGACCTTCGCGCCGAGTTCGCGCATCGCCGCGGCCTTCTCGGCGCCCGATGTCACGATGACCTCCGCGCCGCGGCCCACCGCGATCTGCGCGGCGAGCCGCCCGACGGCGCCGCTGCCCCCGTTGACGAACAGGGTGTGCCCCTCGGCCACGCCGAGTTCGTCGAGGGTGCGGATCGCGGTCTCGGCGAGCATCGGGATGGCCGCCGCCTGCTCGAAGGACATGGTGTCCGGGATGTTGGCCCAGTGGTCCAGCACCGCGAACTGCGCCGCGCCGGCGGTGGCGCCGCCGAACATCAGGTTCCCGAAGACCCGGTCGCCGACGGCGGTGCCCGCGACGCCCTCGCCGGCCCGCGTGACGACGCCGGCGGCCTCGAAGCCGGTCCCCTGCGGCAGGGACCCGCCCAGGGCGCCCTCGCGGACGAACCAGTCGGCGGGGTTGGTGCCGCACGCGCGCACCTCGATCAGGACCTGGCCGGGGCCGGGGACGGGCGTCTCGGTCTCCACGAACCGCAGCACCTCGGGTCCGCCGAACTCGTCGATCTGTACCGCTCGCATGGGCACTCCACTCCGATGACGTGATGACACTTGATGTCATCACAACGATAACACCAAGTGTCATCGGGTAGGGTGAAGGCATGCCGAGATGGGAGCCGGACGCCCGGCAGCGCCTGGAGACAGCCGCGCTGGAGCTGTTCGCCGAGCGCGGCTACGACGGCACGACCGTCGCGGACATCGCGGAGCGCGCGGGCCTGATGAAGCGGTCGTTCTTCCGCTACTTCCGCGACAAGCGGGAAGTCCTCTTCGGCGGCACCGACGGGCTGGTCGCCCGGCTACGGGCGGGAGTGGGCGACGCCCCGGCCGGCGACCCGCCGTGGCAGGTGCTCCTCGGCGCCCTCGCCGGCTCCGCCTCCCTCTTCCCGGCGGACCGCTCCCTCGCCCACCGGCGGCAGAGCGTCATCGCCGCCAACCCCGAACTGCGGGAGCGGGAAGTCCTCAAGGTGGCGGTCCTTGAGGACGTGCTCAGGGACCTGCTCGCCGAACGCGGCGTCCCCCCGCGGCAGGCGGCCTACCTGGTGCGGCTCGCCCTGACCGTCTACGAGCAGGCGTTCACCCAGTGGATGGAGCCCGGCGCCCGCGCCACCTTCGAACGCTGCGTGGCCGACGCCGACGCCGAACTCCAACGGGCCCTGTCCACCCGCCACTTCGCGTAGCACGGTTCTTGCTGATCGTCGGATCGTCGGATCGTCGGTCCGGTCGTGCAGTGCCGTGCCGTGCAGTGCCGTGCGGTGCCGTCCCGTCCCGAACCGGTCCCGTGTCAGGGGGTGGCGCGGCCCCCGGCGCACAACGCGTGGTCGATCAGCGCGCTCCCCGCGTTCTCCTGCTGGGAGATGTGCTCCTGGGAGTCGCCGAGCGCCTCGGACATGGAGACCACCGCGCTGCGCCGGCCGTCGCCGGTGACGCCGTTGAGGGTGATGTAACCGCCGTCCCCGCCCTCATGGCTCCAGTACGTTCCCCCGCAGCTCAGGGGTCGCTCCACCAGCCCCAGCCCGTACCGTCCGCCGGGCCACATCGATCGCAGGTCCGCGCTGACCGGGACGGTCCGCTTCATCTCGGCCAACTGCCGCGCCGGGAGCAGCCGGCCCGAGAGCAGCGCGCGGAAGAAGGTGTTCTCGTCCCGCGTGGTCGAGACGAACGCGAGGATCTCGTGCTCCACCGGTACCTGGTGGGTGACGTCCACCCGGGAACCGGGCCCGAAGAACTGGTAGGCCCGGGCGTGCGGCTCGGGCAGCGTCGGCGAGACGCCCGTCCACCGGGTCCGGTCGAGGCCGAGCGGGCGCAGGACGCGGTCCTCGATCTGCCGATGGGCGGGTTGGCCGGTGACCTTCTGGATGATCATGCCGAGCAGGACGTAGCCGGTGTTGGAGTACTGCCAGCCCCCACCGGGCGGGAAGTCCGGCGGGTGGGCCATGGCGCGCGCCACCAACTGCGCCGAGCTGTAGACGTCGTCCCGCTGCTGGACGTACTCCTCCGGCGTGGTGTAGCCGGGCAGGTCGTCGTGGATGCCGCTGGTGTGCTGGAGCAGTTGGCGGACGGTGATCCGGCTGCCGTCGTTGCCGTTGCCCCGCACCACGCCCGGCAGCCAGTGGTCCACCGTGTCGTCCAGGGAGATCCTGTGCTCGGCCTCCAGCTGGAGGACCACGGTGGCGACCAGCGTCTTGGAGGTGCTGGCCATGCGGAAGTAGCCGTCGGAGGGCACCGGGCGGCCGGTGTCCAGGTCGGCGGTGCCGCTGGTGGCGACCGTCTGCCGGCCGTCGGGCGCGACCACGCGGGCCTGCACACCGCTGATGCCGAGGGCGTGGATCGCCTCGGTGTCCTGCCGGAGCCGCTCGGCGGGGGAGGCGCCGGCGGTCTGCGCGGAGGCGGTGGCCACCTCGGCGGCGAGCAGCGCGGCGACGCCGACCGCCACGGCGAGGTGCTTGCGTAAAGTCCGGGTCATGCCCGGACGCTACGTCGCGCGCCGGCGGGGCACGATCGGGCCAGTCCCATGATCGGACCGGGGGATATCCCCCGGCGCGGGCCGCCGAGGACCGGCGGCGCGTCTGCTGCCTGCCGTCCGGGCGGGCGCACGAAGCGCCGCCGCCCCCGAGCCGATCGTCGGCCACCGCGCAATCCGGCTGCCGCGTCCGGAATTTGACGCGCGCACGGGGCCTGGTCGGGTTCCACGCCGACCTGGCCAACCCCGGCTCGGCGGGCCCTGGCACTCCGCGCCCGCGGCCACGCCGAGCGGAACTCCGAAGGCTCCACTCGACGCTGCCGACCGGCACGGAGCCGATCGGTGCGCCGCCGGCCACCCCGTCGTGGGAGTGCCGGCCGGCCGGTCGCCCCCGAGGCCGGCTGATCGGCGGGGTGGCCAACCGCATCGTGCCGGCGGGCGTGACGCGCTGCCGCCCGAACGGTTCGACGACGCGGTGCCGTTCAGGAGGAGAGGGGCGGCCGTGCGTCCTGGTCGAGGTCGCACGGCCGGGACCGATCCCGCCGATGCCGGTCGGCATCCGAGTCGCCCGCGACGCGCGGCAGCGGAGCCTGTCGCCGCTGCCGCGGCTCCAACCGGCGGCACGCCCGCCCGCGGTGACCGGACCGGGCGGCTGAGCGCCGCCGGGTCAGGCCGGGTCCACCCGGATCGAGCCGAAGGTGTTCTGCGTCAGGCTCGACACCAGGCCGATGCCGCCGCGACGCAGCGCGATGCCGCTGTCCCGGCGGACCAGCGTGCCGTCCAGCCACAACTCGAGGACGTCCGCGGCCGCGTGGACGAGGAACGTGGCGGCGGCGCCGACCTGCGGGAAGGGCGCCGGCGCCGCGGCGCCGACCTGCGTCAGGGTGCCGTCGTGCTTGGTGAACAGCCGGGCGTTGCCGTCGGCGCACAGCCGGTACTCGTAGTAGTTCGCGTCGTCCTGGAAGCGCGCGACCACCCCGACGAAGGTGTCCTGACGGTAGGAGGGGTCGGAGTACCACACCACCGGTGCCACCGTCGGGCTGACGGTGACCGTGAACCGGTAGTCGGTCCAGGTCTGATCGCCCGCGACGAGCAGGGCCGGCTCGCCGATGGTGTCGCCCTGGGACTCGCCCTCGGACAGGTTGGTGTTGGCGATCACCGGCCCGTGGGCGCCGTCGGTGACGTCCCAGTCCCCGCGGCCCTCGACGATGCGCCACCCGGTGGGCAGCCGATGGCCCAGGTCGGTGGTCGCTCCGGCCCGGATCGGCGCCGTCCACGGCAGGCGGACCGGATCGCTGATCGCCACCTCGACGGCGGCGGTGACGTCGGGTTCGGCGGCGCTCGCGGCGGTGATCGTCACCGATCCGCCGGCCGGGACCCGGGCCGGGGCGGTATAGGTGCCGTCGGCCGTCACCGTGCCGACGCGGCTGTCGCCGCCGGGCCGGCCGTCGACCGACCAGCGGACCTGCTGGCCGGTGCCCTGCGTCGGTACGGCCACCAGGTGCACGCTGTTGCCGGCCGGGACGGCGGACGGGCCGGGGAACGGGAACACCACCCGGCTCGGCGTCAGGTGCGGCCGGTAGGGCCGGTCGAGGCCGATCACCAGCACGTCGTGGTACTCCAGCCGCGGCACCCGTACGGTGACCCGGCCGGAGGCGTACTGCCAGGACGGCGCCTGCCGTCGGGCCGGACCGACGGTGTCCGGGGTCACCAGCGTGACGCCGGCCGGGCGGCGGTCGGTGGACACCGTCACGGTCAGGTCGGTCTGGGTGCGCATGCTGCCGGTGTCGTTGTCGAAGTCGCCGTTCACCACGTGCACGATCCGCCGGCCCGGCTGGTCGAACGCGGACAGGTGCACGTTCGGCGCGCTGACGTCCAGCGTGGCCGGGGTGATCGCCCGCAGCTCGCGCCGCAGTTCGTGGGTGTCCCGCTGGAACGCGGCCAGATTGGACTCCAGCGTGAACACCCCGCGCACCAGCCCGTCGAGCACGTTGTACATGCTGCGGCCGGCCGCCGGGAAGCCGCCCGCGGCGAGGATCTGGGCGGAGGCGATCCGCACGAACGCCGGCCAGGAGCCGAAGTCGTGCGGCCCCCAGAAGATGGTCGGCGTCGCGTAGTCGATGAAGAACACGAACGGCTTGGGCGCGACCTTGGCGATCGCGGACCGCAGTTGCGGGATGAGGTTCGCGGTGCCGTCGAACGGGGCCGTGCTCTCGGCGGCGGGCACGTCGAGCCCCTGGAGCCGGAACGGGTAGTTGCGCAGGTAGTAGTCGACCGCCTCGGCGCCGGTGTTGGTGTCGCCGTCGAGCGCGGGGAAGTCCGCGCCGCCGTAGGTCGAGTTGGCCGACAGGTAGACCGTACGGCCGTGCGTCTGCCGTGCCTGCTGCCTGATCGCGCGCATCGCCGGGGCGATCACGGAGGTGTCGGTGGGGTACCACTCGTCGAACTCGACGCCGTCGAACCCGGCCGCGATCTGCCGCTCGGCCTTGAAGACCAGTTGCCTGACGGCGCTCGGGGTGTCACTGACCAGGTGGTACACCGGGCCGTTCCCGAGCGGGTCGCCGGACGCCTCGGCGGGGTCCACCCCCGGCGCGAGCGTCTCCAGCTCCGGTTCCCAGTAGCTCGCCGACACGCCGGCGCCGAGCAGCGCGCCGTCCTGTGCGAGCCGGACCAGGCTCTGCCGGACCGCGGGGAAGCCGCGGTCCTCGTACTCGGTGCCCACCCACTCGTACGCGGACCGGTGCACGAAGTCCGGGGCGATGACCCGGGTGAGCCGGCGGTTGCGGGCGTCGGACGCGTTCTGCTCGAAGAGCCACACCTCGACCTGGTCGAGGCGGCTCGGCGGGGTGGCCGGCGCGTTGGACGGCGCCGACCAGTGCCGGCCGTCGTGGGTCGCCAGCGCGAACCAGTGCCGGGTGCCCGGGTCCAGCCCGGAGACGTCCAGCTGGTGGCCGGCGCCGGCGGAGCCGATCGGGCGGGGGCCGCCGAGGCGTCGCGCGGTCGGCCATGTCGAGGCGTCGATCGGGCGGTCGGCCGACCGGAGTTCGTACCGCACCGCGCCGGCCGGCGCGGTCCAGCTCAGGGTGATCCCCGCCGAGGTCACCGACTCGACGGCGAGGTCGGTCACGGTCGCGACCGGTTGGCCGGCGGCCGGCGATCCGCTGCGCGCCGGCTGAGCGCCGGCCGGTTCCGCGCCGGCCGGCCGGGCATCGGCGACTCCGACCGGAACGGCGACCGCACCGGCCCCGACCACCGCGATGGTGAGGAACCGCCGGCGACCGATACCGGGTTGAGCTGACGCGTCCACGCGACCCTCCGACCGGGGATGGGGTTCTGACATCGTTGTCAACTACCTTGTGCACCGCTCGACGATCTGTCAATACCCTGTCAGCCACGGAGAGTTCGCCGCGGGAAACCGGTCCGCCCGCCGCCCCCGGCACCTCGTACGGGTGACGGGGGCGGCGGGCGGGTGTCCGCTCGGTGCTGCCGCGGTGGTCAGTTCACGCAGGTGAGCCGGGCCAGCCCCCAGTCCGCGTGGTCGTAGTTCTTGCCGTCGCCGCCGTCGCCGACGGCCAGGCTCAGGGTGTGCACGCCGGTGGTGTCGACGCTCAGGTCGACCGCGCTCTGGCCGCCGCGCACCACGTCGGTGGACGCGAGTTGCCTGCCGTCGTCGCCGAGCACGGTGAACGTGACGCTGCCCTGCCCGCCGGTCTCGTCGTCGACGCCGACGTGGGCCTCGAAGCGGGTGCAGCGGCCCTGGAGGTCGATCTGCACCTGGGCCGGCGCGTTCATGCCCAGGCCCTTCGGATACACGGTGCCGTCGATCGTCAGGGGGTGGCCGTCCTGCCCGCCGGCCTCGCCGTTGGACTGGTCGCGCTCGACCGGCCCGTAGCCGTTGGTCTCGGTGAGGAACGGCTGATCGCTGGCGTAGACGGTGCCGTGCAGCGGGATGGAGACCCGCACGACCTGCTCGACGTGGACCGGCGGGGCCTTCCCGCCGGCCGGGTCGGCGTACGTGGCCACCACGGGCACGTCGACCTCGCCGCCCGGCTGGTCCTTGCCGACCGTCACGGTCCAGTGGCCGTCGAGCGCCCGGCCGGCCCGCAGCGAGCCGGCGGTGACGTCCCGGCCGGTGGCGCTCCAGCCCGCGGGGAGCCGGTCGCGGTCCACCGTCAGGCGCACCTGGCGCAGGGCCGTGCCCTGCGGAAGCTCGAACGCCGCGTCGATCCCGACCTTCGCGCCGGGGCCCGCGGTGGCGGTCGACGGGTCGAGGGTCAGGGACGTGGCGGGCGCGGTGACCACCGGGTTCTCGCAGTCGGTGCGGCCCTTGGTGGCGGGGCAGGCCAGGGCGACGAAGCCGCCGTTGGCCGCGCCGGGCACCGACAGGGTGTCCTTGGCGGTGGCCGTCCGCACGGTGCGCTGCAACCGGCCGTCGCTGTCGCCGATCGTCTCGACCAGCCAGGTGCCCTTGCCGAGGAAGCCGAGCGGCGCCGTCATGGTGTCGCTCGCGCCGGCCAGGATGCCGCCGACGAACCAGCGGTCGCCGCTGCGGCGGGCGATGACGGCCTGCCGGTCGCCGGCCGGCTGCGGACCGGGCCCGCCGGAGACCAGGTGCGTCTCGTCCCAGGTGGTGGGGAGTTGCTCCAGGTAGCTCTCGGCCACCGGTTGGGCGGCGAAGCCCTCGGGGTTGTCGCCCAGCGACGTCCAGCCGGACTCGTAGACCACCGGCAGCGCCAGTTCGTGCGCCAGGGAGTCCTGCCGGTTCGGGCGGGAGAACCACGTCGGGGTGTAGTCCATCGAGCCGACGATGTTGCGGGTGAAGGCGAGGAAGATGTCGCGGGTCGGGTTCTGCCCGTTCTCCTCACCGCGGACCGCCTCGACGCTCATCACCTGCGGCCAGGTGCGTTGCAGGCCGCGGGGAATCGTCGCGCCGTGGAAGTCGATCATCAACTTGTCCTTGGCGGTGTCGTGCAGGATCGCGTCGTACCACTGGAAGGTGGACTGCGCGTCGGAGTCCATGTAGTCGACCTTGACGCCCGCGACGCCCCACTCCTTGAGCTTCGCGAACCAGGTGTCGCGCTGCTGCTGGGTCTTCAGGTCGGTCCAGGCGAACCACAGGATCACGTCGACGCCCTTGGCCCGCGCGTAGCGGACCAGTTCGGGGACCCAGCTGGCCTGCCAGCCGGCGTCCACCAGCGTGTACGGCAGGCCGTGGGCGGCCGCGTAGTCCACGAAGTCCTTCTGCCGGTCGAAGTCACCGGGGCTCGACCCGTCGCTCAGCCAGGACCAGTCGTCCACGCCCGGCCGTATCCAGGAGGTGTCCTGGAACTTCGCCGGCGGCGCGAGGTCGTTCACGAGCGTGGAGCCGACCAGCGTGTCCAGGCTGCCCACGATCGCGGTGCGCCACGGCGTCGCCAGCGGTCCGTTCGAGGTGACGGGCGCGTCGTCCGCCAGCGCGACGGAGTACGCCCCGCTGCCGGCCACGTGGTCGAGGTGGCTGCCGGAGTACCGGCCGTCGACGTCCGCCTCCGTCAGCAGCACGTAGGTGCTCCCGACCTCGAAGAGCGTCGGGTAGCCGAACGCGCAGGTGTCGCCGGTGCAGGACGTGGGCTGCGCCGCGTTGGCCGCGCCGGCGGTGGTCTGGGTCCGCTCGGTCTCGTAGCTGGGCGAGTACGGCTGGACCCAGGCGTCGGCGTCCGTCGGCAGCTCGAACGTCGAGGACTCCCCGGTCACGGTCACCGGGCCCTTGCCGTCCAGCAGGTACCGGTAGGCGACGCCGTCGTCGGACACCCGTACCGCGACGCCCAGTCGGGCACCGTCGGCGCCGCTGAAGGTGAAGGTCGCCTCCCGCATCGTGGCCGAGGTCCGCAGCTGCTTGCCGGTGGTCATCCGGTAGGACTCGTGGACCGTGCGGTCCTGCCGCCTGACCAGCCGCAGACCCGTCGTCAGGTCGTGCTGGTCGGTGCGGATGCCGAGCCGGCCCGGCAGCAGCACCGGCGCGCTGCCGCGGTCGACCGCGAGGTGCAGCTCGCCCGCGGAGTCCAGGTCGAGTTGCGCGGTGAGCGTCGAGCGGCCGGGGTCGTCCACCGTCCAGCTGCCGTTGGAGTTCTGTGCGGTGGTGGGGTTCTGTGTGGCGGAGTGCCGGGCCGCGGTGGACGGTGCGGCGGTGGACGGTGCGGCTGCCGCCACGACCAGTCCGCTGCCCAGCAGTGCCGAAAGGGCCACGCCGGTCACCGTTCGCCGGAGTCTTTCGTGCCGTGGTCGCATGCATGTCCTTTGCCTTGGACCACCGCACGCCCCTGAACGACCGGTCACGGACCGATCGTCAGCACGGGCTCGGCGGTCGACAGTTGAACAACAACGAACTTTTTCCAAGCAATTCCCGCACATGTCACCGGACTCCCACATGCGCGTCAAGCCTCAGGACCGAGTTCGCGGTGGCGGGTTCTCGCCCGCGCGGGCGCCGTGGGCGGCCGGTCGACCGCCCGCCCACGGCGCCGCTGCCGACCGGAGGTCAGCTGATGGCGGTGGCGAAGACGTGCAACTCGGGGTTGCTCGGCAGGGTCACGTACCGCACCTGCTTCCCGCTGCTGAGCGGCACGGACGCCGCGTACAGGCTGACCTTCTGGTCGGCGGGGTTGGTGCTGCCGGCCGGCCGGTTCCAGTGCGGGGTGGTGACGACCAGCGTGCAGCCGCTGCCCGCGGCGTTGCTGTACCAGTCGGAGACGTTCAGGGTCGACGTGGAGGTGGTGCCGTCGGTGTAGGTGACGGTCACCTTGCCGGTCTGGGTGCCGTTGGTGCCGACGGTCAGGAGCGACAGCGCCGAGCCGGAGCCGGACTGGCTGACGAGCTGGCCGCCGGTGGTGACCGCGTCGGCCTGGCCGGCCGGCACGTCGGGCCAGGTGAACGTCGCGCCGCCGGCGGTCACCTGGCCGCCGGGCGTGACGCCGACCGACGCCAGCGCCTGCGCGGAGAAGCTGTAGCCCTTTCCGTCGAGGTTGCCGGGGGTCTGGTCGGCGTCGTCGGTGACGCCCACCGTGTCGCGGGCCGCGGCGAGGTCGGCGTAGGCGATCTGCACGGTCGCCTTGCCGGTGCCCGGCGGCAGGCCGCGGGAGCCGCTGTAGGCGGTGGTGGCGGCGAGGGTGGCCGCACCGCCCCCGGTCCCGGCCGGCACCGTCACCTGCCAGGTGGTGGTGGCCGAGGCGCCCGCGGGCACCTTGCGGAAGGTGGCGGCGGTGACCGCCTTCTTCGTCCAGCCGGCCGGCACGGTGAGCTGGGTGGCGGCCTGGCTCACGCTCTGCGTCGAGGCGTTGGTGAACGTGGTCTTCACCGACAGGGTGCCGCCGCCGTCAGCGGTGGCCGGCGCCGAGACCTTGGTGAAGCGCGGCCCCGAGTTCCTGGTCACCTGGAAGGCGCCCGACAGCGGCAGGGCCCGCGAGGAGTCGCCGACCTGCACGGTGTACCTGCCGGTGGCCAGCTCCCACGCCTGCGCGTCGGTGCTCCAGTACGACGCGTCCTGCGCGCTGATCTCGAAGGTCACCCGCTTGCTCTGGTGCGGCTTGAGGTCGACCTTCTGGAACCCCTTGAGCTGGCGGGCCGGTTCACCGGTCGAGGACGGGTCGGTCAGGTAGAGCTGCGCGACCTCGGCGCCCTCGCGGCTGCCGGTGTTGGTCACCTCCACGCTCGCCGGCACGGTGCCCTTCTCGCTGAGCGCGTGGCCCACCCGCAGGTCGGAGAAGCCGAACGACGTGTAGGACAGGCCGTAGCCGAACGGGAAGAGCGGCGTCAGCTTGTTCGTGTCGTACCACCGGTAGCCGACGTTCAGGCCCTCGGAGTACTCCACCGTGCCGTTCACGCCCGGGAACTGCGCCGCGGTCGAGGCCGGCACCTGGTCCAGCGACGTGGGGAAGGTGACCGGCAGCTTGCCCGACGGGTTCACGTCGCCGAAGAGCAGCGACGCGATCGCGTTGCCCGCCTGCTGGCCCGGGTACCACGCCTCCAGCACGCCCTTGACCTGGTCCAGCCAGGGCATGGTCACGGCCGAGCCGGTGTTCAGCACGACCACGGTGTTCGGGTTGACCGCCGCGACCGCGGAGATCAGCTTGTTCTGGTCGGCGGGCAGGTCGATGTTCTGCAGGTCGCTGCCCTCGCTCTCGAAGTCGTTGGCGTAGACGACCGCCACGTCGGACTTGGCCGCGAGCGCGACCGCCTGGTCCAGCGGGCTGCCCGCACCCGGCGGCGTCCAGCCCAGCTCGGCGACGGCGTCGCCGCCGGACTGGTAGTAGTCCATCTCGACCTGCACCGGCTTGCCCGCGGTCAGGTCCACCTGCGCGGTCTGCGTGGTGCTGCCCTGGTCCCGCCAGTTGTCGATGAGCTGCTTGCCGTCGATGAACAGCCGGCTGCCGTCGTCACTGGTGATCCCGAACGTGTACGTGCCGGTGGCCGGCGGGGTGATCGTGCCGGTCCACTTGGCGGAGAACGAACCACCGGACACGCCCGCGGCGGGCGCCTGGCCGTTCCACTTGAAGTCGACCTGCGGGTCGGTCGTGGTCGCCGCCGGGTCCCCGGCCAGCGTGGTGTTGGTGTAGTAGTCGCCCTGCAGCCCGTGGCCGCTGCCGGACGCCGGCGTCAGGTAAGAGCTGTCGATGGCCGGCAGCTCACCGCCGGGGCCGCTGCCGCCCTGGGCGTAGGACACGGTGGTCCCGGCGCCGGCCCGCGCCTTGATCCCGTCGTACGGGGTGACGGTGCCGGTGCCGCCGACGGACGCGCTGCCGCCGCCCGCGGTCATGGTGTCCACGCCGGCGCCGTCGCCGAGCACCGCGATCGACTTCACCTTGCGGGAGTTCAGCGGCAGCACGCCACCGGAGTTCTTCAGCAGGACGGTGCCGGCCTCGGCGGCCTTCCTCGCGGTGTCGACGTGCGCGGCCGTGGACGCGTCGGCGTCCGGGGTGTCCTTGGACGGGTGCTCGAAGAACCCGAAGCGGAACTGCTCGCGCAGGATGCGGGTGACCATGTCGTCCAGCCGGCTCTGCGCCACCTGGCCGTTCTGCACGGCGGTCTTGAGCGCGGCGCCGAAGTACGAGGCGTCCGGCATCTGCATGTCCATACCGGCGTTGGCCGTGGCGACCGTGCTGTGGGTGCCGCCCCAGTCGGAGGTGATGAACCCCTTGAGGCCGAAGTCGTCCTTGAGGATCGAGTCCAGGTAGGCGCTCGCGCACGCGTCGGTGCCGTTGACCGTGGAGTACGAGCACATCGCCGACGCCGGGTCGGACTGCGCCACCACCGCGCCGAACGCGCTGGTGTAGATCTCCCGGACGGTGCGGTCGTCGATGATAACGTTGTCAGACGGCGTGTTCCTGTTGGTCTCCTGGTTGTACACCGCCCAGTGCTTGACCTGGGCCATCACGTCCTGCCCCTGGATGCCCTCGATGTCCGCGGCGCCCATCTGCCCGGTCAGGTACGGGTCCTCGCTGTACGACTCGAACGCCCGGCCCCAGCGCGGGTCGCGGACGATGTTGATCGTCGGACCGAGGTCGACGTCGACGCCCTTGGCCTTGTCCTCGGCGCCGATCACCGAGCCGTAGGACCTCGCCACCGACGGGTCGAACGACGCGGCCACGTTCGCCGCGGCCGGCAACTGCGTGGTGTCGCTCATCCGGACGCCGGTCGGGCCGTCCTGCATCTTCAGCGCGGGGATGCACAGCCGGCTGTTGCCGGGGACCAGTCCGGTGTACGGGCCCGCGGCGGAGCCGTGCACCATCGCGATCTTGTCGTCGAGGGTCATCTTCGACAGCACCTGCGCCGTACGCGTGTTCACCGGCGCGGTCGAACCCACCCACGGGCAGGCCGGGTTGGGGCCGTCGGTGCCGGCCGCGGCGGCGGGGGAGACCCCGGTGGGGGAGAGTGCGAGCCCGGCGACCAGGGCGGCGGCGGCGGTTGCCACGGCCGCGGCCCGCCGTCTGCGGGACGTTCTGAATCGTTTCACGATCAACACGGCTCCTCTGTTGGCCCGAGGCGATCCGGGGACCGGCCCGGGAAGTGGCGTGCGGATGGACCCTAGGCTCACCCAACTCGACTTTCAAGAGGTAGAGTCGGGCCTCAATTCGGCCGTTCAACGGCAGAAATTTGAGCTGGGGTGACGGCATGACAGATGCGACCGGGCCGGTCTCGGCGCGCCGGATGCGGACGCGCGAACTGCTCCTCGGGGCCCTCGCCGAGCGCGACACGGTCAGCCGCGCGGAACTCAGCCGGCTGACCGGGCTGTCCCGCAGCGCGGTCGGCGCGGGCGTGGCCGCGCTGCTCGCGGAGGGGCTGGCCACCGAGGGCGCCGGGTCGCCGGCCGCCGCCGGCCGCGGCCGGCGGGCCGGGCTGGTGAGTCTGCGGCCGGCCGCGGGGGTGGTGGTCGGCATCGACTTCGGGCACGCGCACATCACGGCCGCGGTGGCCACCGCGGCCGGGGAGATCCTGGCCGAGCGCACCGACGAACTCGACGTGGACGGGCGGCCCAACGACGCGCTCGACTCCGCGGCCGGCCTGGTCCACCAGGCCCTGGAAGCGGCCGGCCAGCGGCTGGACCGGGTGCTGGGCATCGCCGCGGGCATCCCCGGGCCGCTCGACGTACGGACCCAGGTGGTCCGGGCGCCCACGATCCTCTCGGACTGGGTCGGCCTCGATCCCGCCGACGAGCTCGGCCGCAGGCTCGGGCATCCGGTCAGCGTGGGCAACGACGCGGACATGGGCGCGCGGGGGGAGCGGGCCTTCGGCGCGGGGCGGGGGCTCGACGACTTCCTCTACATCAAGGCGTCGCACGGCATCGGCGCCGGCATCGTGCTGGCCGGCCGCACCTACCGGGGATCGACGGGCATCGCGGGGGAGATCGGCCACACCCAGTTGCCGGGCGCGACGAGTTGGTGCCGGTGCGGCAGCCGCGGCTGCCTGGAGACGGTGGTGTCCATCACCGAGGTGCGGCGCCAGCTCACGCACGTGCTCAAGACCGGCGCGGGGGACGTCTCGACGGTACTCCCGCCGCTGGCCGAGCTGGCTCCCAACTCGGCGGCGGCCCGCGTGGTCACGGACGCCGGGCGCACCATCGGGCGGGTGCTGGCCGACCTGGTCAACTGCCTCAACCCGGCGGCGATCGTGCTCGGCGGTGAACTGGGCACGGCGGGGGCCCCGTTGGTGGCGGGCGTCCGCGAGTCCGTCGACCGCTACGCGCAGCCCGCCAGCGCGCAGGCGGTCAGCGTGCGGAGCGGGTTGCTGGGGCAGCGTGCGGAGTTGCTGGGGGCGATGGCGACGGCGGCGGCGGTGCGGGCGGGGGGTGCGGCGGGGTGAGCCGGGGGGAGGGGGCCCCGGTGCGTGAGCCGGGGGAGGGGTCGCGGCTGTGGCGACCGCCTCCACGGGGCCGGGGTGGGCCGGGCGAGGGGGCGCGCGTGCGGCCGGTGTTGCCGCGCCGCGGGTCCGGTGGGGGGTGCGCGCGGCGCTGTGCGGGGGTGAACGGTGCGGGAAGCCCGTACGGGGGTGGGCGGGGGGTGCGGCGGAATGCGTCGGTGTGAGCCGGGGGAGGGGGCCGCGGCTGTGGCGACCGCCTCCACGGGACTGGGGCGAGGTGGGCGAGGGGCCGCGCGCGGCGTTGTGCGGGGGGAACGGCGCGGGAAGCCCGTACGGGTGTGGGGCGTCGCCCGTGACCGTGCGTGGCGTGTGGGTCACGAGGGCCCCGGCGACCTCGTCCGGGGCCGCACAGGTCGTCCGCCCTTCGCTCCCTTCGCATGGAGGGCTTTCGGGAGGAAAGGACATGCTTGATCGATGGCATCGGGCGGCCTCGATCTTTTTCCGGCCACCGGCGCGCCCCCCTCTGCCGGGCCCCCGTGGAGAGGGCGCGGCAGAGGGGGCGAGCGAGCGGGGCGATGGCCCGGCAGCGCCTCGGGTGCGTCAGCGGTCCGTCGAAGATCGCTGACACGAGGATGGTGCACCCGCGGGCACGCTGCGCGCCCGGTGTCAGACGGGCTGGCCGATCGGACGGAGCGTCACCGTGTTGAGGTCGACGCCGGCCGGCTGGTCGAGCGCGAAGCCGATCGCCTCGGCCACGGAATCCGGGCTCATCGCGATGGGGGGAGCCTGGCCGTGCCAGAACGCGGTGTCGATCATGCCTGGGTTCACGACCGTGACTCCGATGCCGCGGGTCGTGGCGTGCAGGCGGAGGTTCTCGGCGAAGCCGACCACTGCCCACTTCGTGGCGGAGTAGAGGTTCCCCGGGCTGTTCTTGATCCCGGCCACGCTGCCGAGGAGCACCAGCCGGCCGCGGGACCGTTCGAGGTGGGGCAGGGCCGCCCTGGCCAGCAGAGCCGGGCCGAGCACGTTGGCGAGCACCATCGGAGCCCACAGCTCCGGATCGCCGTCGTCGACCACGCCGGCACTGCCCGTCCGGAAGTGATCCGCGGACGCGCCGCCCGCGTTCGCGATCGCCGCGTCGAGCGACCCGAAGTGCTCCACCGTGCTGGTGACCACCGTGTTCGTGGCGTCCCAGTCGGAGGCATCTGCCACCAGGCCCAAGACGCGGTCCGCGTGGCCGACCTCGTCGAGGAAGGTCTTGAGCCGACCAGGGTCGCGCCCGGTGACGGCGACCCGGTGGCCACGCGCGAGCAGGAGCCGAGCGGTCGCGGCGCCGATCCCGCTCGTGCCACCGGTGATCAGGACCGTCTTTCCAGCGACCGGCGCGGCGCCGGAGCCGGTGGGTGTGTCAGTGAGTGAGGCGTTCATGGCGTCCACTGTGTGGCGCGGCGCGGGCCCGTGACAGTTGCTTCCGAAGGTGGGGACGGCATCCCCTGGCGCCGGCGGCGCAGCTCAGGGAGGCTGGGCCCATGTCGAACACGAGGTACTCCGAACTCGGCGGCTTCCTGCGTTCCCGACGCGAGCGGATTCGCCCCGAGGAGGTCGGGCTCGCGCCCGGCCCGCGGCGCCGCGTCCCCGGTCTGCGTCGCGACGAGGTCGCCGTGCTGGCCGGTGCCTCGGTGGAGTACTACACCGAGCTCGAGCGCGGCGCCGGGTCGCAGCCCTCCGACCAGATGCTCGCCGCGCTCGCCCGCGCCCTGCGCCTCAGCCGCGACGAGCGCGACCATCTGTACCGGTTGGCGAACCGCCCGATCCCGCCCCAGGGCGGGACGGCGTCGCACGTCCACCCCGCGATGCTCGACCTGCTGACCCGAATCGACGGGACCCCGGCGATGGTGAGCACCGACCTGCACACCGTCCTGGTCCAGAACCCGCTCGCCCTCGCGATGCTCGGCGACCTGTCCGCGCACCACGGCCGCGCGGCGAGCTTCATCTACCGGTGGTTCACCGACCCGGCCGCGCGGCGGATCTACCCGCAGGAGGACCTCGCCCCGCAGTCACGCTCGTTCGTCGCCGACCTGCGCGCGGCAGTCGGGCGACGCAGCCCGGGCGACGCCGAGGCGACCGACCTGGTGGACGAGCTGCTGCAGCAGTCGCCGGAGTTCCAGGCGCTTTGGGCCGACCAGGACGTGGAGGTGCGCAGAGACGAGCGCAAGCGGATCGTCCACCCCACCGTCGGCATGCTCGACCTCGACTGCCTCAGCCTCTTCAGTGAGGACAGCCGCCAGCGGTTGCTCTGGTTCACCCCGCGCGCCGGGACCGACACCGCCGAGAAGCTCGCGCTGCTGACCGTCGTGGGCACGCAGGCGATGCGAACCGAACCGGTCCGATGAACCGATCGAGGAGGTACCGGTCGAGCGACGGACGTGACCGGCCGGTCTTCGCCTTCCCGCGCCGCCGGCCTCGGTGCGTGACGCCGCCGTCGGATCGGACGCAGGCGGCTGTCGTCCGCACGGCACTCGGCGTTCGCACCGCACTCGGCGTCCGCACGGCACTCGGCGTCCGGCGGGAAGGAAGCGGATGACCGACCGTGGCCTGCCCGACGCCGGCACGATCGAGGCCGTCCTGGCATCCCATGAGGGCGCGTGGGCAGCCGGAACGCGGGTGCTCTCGGTGCGGGACCTGTCGCCGGGGCTGGGACAGGCAGCGGTCCTCGGGGTGAGCACCGCGGCTCCGGAGGGTCACCCGTCCCGGTGGATCGTCAAGATCCCGGGTGGGGGCCACCGGTCCCTGCTCGACTCGCGTGATGGCCGACTGGACCGCCGAGAAGCCCGCTTCTTCGGCAGCGGCATTCCCGCTGCGCTGCCCCGCGGCCTGGCCACACCGCCGGACGCGACCGTGGTGCGGCACGACGGGCGCGTGTGGATGGTGATGCGCGACATCGGTGCCGCCTTGCACCGGCCCTGGACTCCCGCCGCCGCCACGACGGCCGCGCTGCGCACCGCGCTGCTGTACGTCCCAGGGGCCTCGGACCCCGGCCTCCTCGACGCCCCCTGGCTGGAGCGCGACGGCCACGCCGCGTACACCCACCACGTTCCGGCCGGTCACGACAACCTCGACGCCCTTGCCCACGAGCCGCGGCTCAAGGCGCTGTTCACCCGCAGGCAGGTTCGCGCCCTGCACACCTGCCTGGACGCGGCCGCGGAGCTGAACTCGCGCGCCGCCACGCTGCCCAGCACTCTCGTGCACGGCGATCTCACGCCACGCAACGCCGGCCTGGACACGGACGGTGCCCTCGTCCTCATCGACTGGGAACACGTCGGCGTCGGGCCGGTGGGCTTCGACCTGGGCACCTTCGTCTCCCTCTACCGCGTCTTCGGCGGCCACGGCGAGCTGGACGAGCAGGCCCTCCTTGAGGAGTACGGCCGAGCCCTCAGCGACCTGGCCGGCACCGAACTGCGCCACCCCGCCGCCCTGGGCTTCGCCACCGCCCACCTCACCTGGGGACTGCACCTCCGTCTCGGCCCCGGCCTGACGGCGGTACGCCAGGGCTTCCACAGCGAGAACCCGGGAGAACTCTCCGCACACCTCGACGACATCCGCTCGGGATGCCTGCGCGCCCTGTCCTGGGCACCCGCGGCGGGAGTGGCCGCGGCGGGAGTGGCCGCCCGGGATGGCAGTGGGCTGAGGGCAACGTGACATTGTATTCTGGCGGTCACGTGCGTGGGAGGGTCGGTCATGGGTCATCTGTCGTCTCGCAGTGCCATTCCGGTGCGGGAGAACCTACGGGACCAGGTGGCCAACGCTCTGCGTGCCGCGCTCGTCGCGGGGGAGCTGCGGCCCGGTGTGGTGTATTCCGCGCCGACCCTTGCCGTCGATCTCGGGGTGTCGGCCACGCCGGTGCGGGAGGCGATGCTCGATCTGGCCCGGGAGGGGCTGGTCGAGGCGGTGCGGAACAAGGGTTTCCGGATCACCGAGGTCACCGAGCGGGAACTGGACGAGTACACCGAGATCCGCGAGCTGATCGAGGTTCCGACGATCGGACGTGTCACGGCCGTGGCCGGCGCCGAGCAGTTGGAGGCGCTGCGCCCGCTGGCCGAGGAGGTCGTCCAGGGTGCCCGGCGGCATGACCTGATCGCGTACCTGGAGGCGGACCGGCGCTTCCACCTCGGGCTGCTGGGCCTTGCCGGCAACGCCCACCTCGTCCAGGTGGTGGGCGACCTCCGCAAGCGCTCGCGGCTGTACGGGCTCACCGCGCTGGACGCGAGGGGCCGCCTGGTGGAGTCCGCCGAGGAGCACCTCGAACTGCTCGACCTCATGCTCGCCGGGGACGTCGAGGGCGCCCAGGCGTGCATGCGGCGCCACCTCGGCAACGTCCGCTCCCTGTGGGCCGACACCCCGGAAGGGGCCCCGTCCGCCGGGCCGGACCGCGGCGCGAGCTGACCGCACGACGGGGCTCCGGCACGCGCCGGGGCCGCCTCACGTCCGCGGGGTCCGGTAGTGGCGGGCGGCCCACGCCTGGAAGTGCGGTGCCCGGGCGATGAGTTCCTCGTAGGCGGCCAGGGCCGCGCGGAAGAGGGTCTCCGCGACCTCGCCGGACACCCGCTCGCGATGCCACACCAGTACGTAGCGGCACCACAGGGGCGTGCCGACCAGGGGCTTGACGATCACCCCGGGAATCGGCCGGCACGTCGCCTGGACGATGGAGATCCCCAGCCCGTCCGCGATCATCCGCTGCAACTCGTCCCGGTCGCCGAGGAATTCATGCACCGTGGGCGGGGTGAAGCCGGCCGCCCGGAAGGCGTCGTAGCAGACACCGGGCCAGCCGGCACCGTCGTCGGGGGTCAGGAACCAGGCGTCCCCGGCGAGTTCGAGCAGCGGCACGTCCAGCCGGCCGCGGGCCGGGTGCGTGGTGGGCAGGGCCACGAAGCTGGGCTCGGTGACGATCCCTCGGCGGGCCAGGGCCGCGGAGTGCGCCAACTCGCGTCCCGGGTAGTCGACCGCGACGCCGACGTCCACCTTGCCGTCCTCGATCAGCTCGACGATCTCGGCCGAGGAGTACACGCTGCTCACCTGCGCGGCGAGGGTCGGCAGGACGGCGCGCGCCCGTTGCAGCATGCCGGGCAGGACGGGCGTGTTCGTCGCGGCCAGCCGCAGCACCCGGCCGGCCCCGGGCCGGCCGGCGGTGGACCGCCGCCCGATCGCGTCGGCCAGCGCCACCACCTCGCGCGCCTGCACCACCACCTCGACCCCGAAGCCCGTCGGGGTCACCCCGGAACTGCCCCTGACGAACAGGTCCTCGCCCATCAGCCGCTCGATGCGCTTCAGCTGGTTGCTGACCGCGGGCTGCGAGCACCCCAGGACGGTGGCGGTCCTGCCGAGACTCATCGTGTCGGCGATCGTGCACAGCATCCGCAGGTGTCGGAGTTCGAGTTCCATCAGCCGGCACACCCCCCGCCCCAGGTCTCTCAGGAATGTGCCAATTTTACGGCCGATCTTGGGTTTTGGAGGTTCCGCTGCGGGCCGGGAGCCGGTTGGCGGAGGAAGGGTCGGGGCGGGAGGTTCAGATGCCGACGTAGTTCTCGGCGAAGTAGTCCTGGTGGCTGCGCAGATCCCGCAGGCTCGTCAGCCGCGCGCGTTGCAGCGCGCGCTGGAAGACGGCTTCGTCGTCGTCGCCGGCAGGGCTGTGCAGAAGGTTGATCATCCAGTGCGAGAACTCCTGGGCGTGCCACAGGCGCGGCAGGCAGTCCCGCGAGTACCGGGCGAGCCCGCGCGGGTCGTCCCTGACCAGCGCGTCGACGAGCGCCCTGGCCAGCGTGTCCGCTGCCATGATGGCGAGGTTGGCGCCCTTGGCGGCGGACGGGCTGATCAGGGCGGCGGCGTCGCCGGCCAGGAACAGCCGCCCGTGCTGGAGGGGTTCACGCACCTCGGAGCTCAGGTCCACGGTGGTCCGCTCCAGGATCGGCCCCTCGTGCAGGGGCTCGTACTGCGCGGTGCGCATCCTGACGGCCAGTTCGTCCCAGATCCGCCGCTCGCCCCACTCCTCGGGGTCCTCGCCGCGCGGCACCTGGAGGTAGTAGCGGGTGACCGTGGAGCTGCGTGCCATGTGGCCGGCGAACCCGCGGTCGTGCACGGCGTAGGTCACCGCGGCCATGCTCGGCGGCGCCTGCGCCAGGATCGCCAGCCAGGTCACGCCGTGATACCGCCGGTACTCGCGGGCCGCGACGGCGGGCAGCGCACGCCGGGCGACGCCGTGCCGGCCGTCGCACCCGGCCAGGTACGCCCCGGACAGCCGGTAGGCCGTCCCGTCGGGACCGGCGCAGTCCACCGACGGCCGGTCGGTGTCGATGCCGTGCAGCCCGGTCACCGCCGTGTCGAAGCGGATCTCGCCGCCGCGGTCCAGGAACGCGGTGATCAGGTCGGCGACCAGGTCCTGCTGCGGGTAGACCGTCAGCGGCTGACGGTGCCCCAGCGCTCCGTAGTTCAGCTCGAACTGCCCGTGCTCGCCGCGGAAGGCACACGTGTCATGGCGCTCCCCGCGGGCCCGCAACCCCGCGGCGAGCCCGTTCTCCTCCAGGACGCGGACGCTGTGGGGCGCCAGGAACCCCGCCCGGGCCCGCCGTTCCACGTGCGCGCGGCTCTGCCGCTCCACGATCACGCACGTGACGCCCGCCGCCCGCAGCAGGTTGCCGAGCACCAGCCCCGCGGGTCCGGCACCGACCACCACCACCTGGGCGTCCCTGGACGCGAGCATGCCTGTTTCCCCCCAACTCGGCTCACCACGGGGTACGTTCGCCGCTCACGGCGAGCGATTTCGGTGAAGCTCTCCCCAACGGTAACCGGCGGGCGTGGCCCGAGCCCGGCTGTCACGCTGATCGTGCCCCTCCGTCCCCCGTTCGGTGCCGGGCAGGGCAAGGAGCGGGCCCGTCGAGGCCGGCGATGGCGGTCGGCGGAAGGAGGTCGGCGGTGGCGGGTGGCGGTCGGCCGTCGGCGGGACCGTCAGTCCGACTTCGGCGGCTTCTGCGCGTCGAAGGCGAAGAGGGTGTTGTCGGCCGCGGCCACGATCACCTCACGCCCGGCGAGGGCCACGCGCGGGCTCGCGCCCTGCTCGCCGGTCAGACCGTCGGCCCGCGGGTCCGTGGTCCAGAGGGTCCTGCCGTCGGCCGGGGACAGCGCGACCACCCGGCCGGTGGCCGAGCTGAAGTACAGCGCACCGGCTCCGGCGACCGGCCCCGACGCGCCCTCCACGGCAGTCTGCCGCGACCACTTCTTCCGGCCGGTCAGGGGGTCGAGCGCGGTGACGAGACCGGTCTGCCCGCTCACATAGACGGTGCCGCCCGCCATGCCGGGCGTCCCCTCGTACACCTTGGCCAGCGGGGTGTAGGTGACCGTCCGCGCGACAGGGTCCACCCGCACCACCCTGTCGTAGCCGGCCGGCGCCGGTCCCGACATGTGCTCCTGGAGGAGTACGAGCTTGCCGTCGGCGACGCCTACCGGCACGGCGGGGGCCTTCACGTCGATCGCGAGGGGCCTGCCCAGCTTCCCCGAAACGCGGTCGACCGTGTAGAGGGTGGGGTGACGCACGTCCAGGTCGTCCACCTCCGCACGCGTCGCGCACATCGCGAGGAGCCGCGCGCCCGCCAGGACGGGAGAGCACTGCCGGTCCGCGGGGAACGGGGTCCTCCACAGCACGTGACCGCTGTGCGCGTCCCGGGCTTCCAGGCGGGTGTCGGCCGCGTTGACCGTCACCACGGCCGAGCCGAACACGAGGGCCTCCTCGGTCCGCGACGTGACGGCCGCCGACTGGTCGCCCGACGCGACGGACCACAGCTCCCGGCCGCTGTCCGCGTCGACGGCCACCACCTCGGTGGGCGGGTCCTGCGGGGCGTCCTCGGCGGCGAGGCGGTAACCGATCACCGTGTCGTCGGTGGCGCCGACCATGTGCATGCCCTGGGAGGGCACGCCCGGGCTCTTCACCGTCCACACCCGCGAGCCGTCCGCGGCCCTGATCCGGGTCGCGAGCACACCGCCGCCCCCGCAGTACACCGCGTCGCCGTGCGTGACGCACCGCAGCTCGTCGGGGATGCCCGCGCCGCCCCGCACGGTCATGTGCCACGGCGCGAAGCCGTCCGGAAGCGAGCCGACCGGCGCCGCGACGCCGGTGACCTTGTCGCCGACGTTCTTGCCCTGGTCGCCGCCGCTGTTCCCGCCGAGGCCGCCCGCCTGGAGCGCGGCGATCCCCCCGCCGATCGCCGCCACCGCGACCGCGGCCGCGAGCACCGGACGCCAACGGCCGCGCAGACGGCGGCCGGTGGGGGCTTCGGTGTCCTCGGTGCCGGAACCGGCCGGGGGGTTCGGCACTGAGGCGTTCGGCGTCGGGGAGTTCGGCGCCGAGACGTTCGGAGTCGAGGCGCTCGGTGCCGGGGTGGGCGGTGTCGCGAGGTGATGCTGGGTGATCACGTCGCGGGTGTGGCCCGCGCCGATGCCGCTCGGCTCGGTCCCGCCGAGGTCGACCGGCAGATCCCGGAGCAGCACGAGGAGTTCGTCCGCCGAGGGGCGCCCCTCGGGCTCCTTGTCCAGGCACGACTCGACGACCGCGCGCAGGGCCGCCGGTACGGCATCCAGCGACGGCTCCTCGTGCACCACCTGGTACGCCGTCATGTAGGGGCTGTCCGCGTCGAAGGGACCGTGGCCCGTGGCCGCGTACACCAGCAGCGTCCCCAGCGAGAAGACGTCGGACCGCGGTCCCACGCCACGCGGCGCCTGGAGCTGCTCCGGCGACATGAACGGCGGCGTGCCGATGACCCGCCCGGTCATGGTCAGCGTCTGCTGGTCGACGGCGCGCGAGATGCCGAAGTCGATGACGCGCGGGCCCTCGGGGGAGAGCACGACGTTCGAGGGCTTGAGGTCACGGTGGACGACACCCACCCGGTGGATGTCGCGCAGCGCCTCCGCCAGCCCGATGGCGAGCCTTCTCAGCTCCGCACCGTCCAGCGGGCCCTTCGCGGTGATGTGCTGGGCGAGCGTGTGCCCCTCGATGTAGGTCGTCGCCATCCACGGCTGCTCGTCCTCGGTGTCGGCGTCGACCACGGCGGCGGTGAACGCGCCGCTGACCCGCCGCGCCGCCGCCACCTCCTGCCGGAACCGGATGCGGAACTCCTCGTCCCCGGCGAACTGCTGGTGGATCAGCTTGATCGCCACGGCCCGCCCCGAACTCGTCCGGGCCAGGAAGACCGTGCCCATGCCACCCGAGCCGAGGCGTGCCTCAAGCGGATAGCCGCCGATCTCGGCTGGGTCCCCTCCGCGCAGCGACACTCTTCCCGTCCTCCTGTCCCCGTGTGTCTCCGCCATCACGGGCCCGCGTACCTGTCCTGCACACAAACTAGCCGCAGTGTGGTGCGGCAGGCCAAAGCGGGTGACGCACGGGGAGCCCGGGGGCGTGCTTCGTCGCCAGCCCGGTTCCGGGGGAGTCCTGCTCGGCGACTGTCAGGTACGCCGAGCAGGACCGATCAGGTGGTGCCGCCGGACACGTCCGTTCCCACCGTACAGATCGAGCGGCGCCGGCAGCGGCCGACCCCCTTGGACACCCGCCCTGGACAAGCGCGTTGGATACGCGCCCGCGTGGAGTGACCCCGCGCTGCCCGGTCCGGGCCGCGGCCCCGGCAACCGCCCGTACCCTGCTACCTGCCGTCGCGCAGCCGGGACGCCAGCGAGGCGAGCTTGTCGGCCTCCTTGGGGCGGTCCAAGGAGGTCAGGTGGGCGACCGCCGCGTCCAGCCGGGCGAGGGCGGCGGCGGTGCGCTTGAGGTGGATACCCTCCACGACGCCCGCCAGCCGGACGCACTCGGTCCACTCGTCGACGCGGTGGTCCCCGGCCGCCGCCTCGCCGAGCAGGTCGAGCGCCCGGTCCAGCGCGGCCACGGCGTCGTCGTACGCACCCGCGTACGCGTTGACCCGGCCGTACTCGTAGGCGAGCGCGGTGTCCAGGGAGCGGCCGCGCGGCGCGAAGCCGGCCTCGCGGGCCTCGTCGGCGACCAGGCCGGCGTCGGCGAGGAAGGCGAGGGCGTCCTGGAGGCCGTCGGGGCCGTCCTGCTCGCCCCGGAGGCGGGCGACCTCCCGCAGGGCGTTGCTGAGCTGCTCGTAGCGGGGGGCTCGGGCGTGGGCGGCGATCGCCTGGTCCACCGCCCGGCGGGCCGGGCCGAACTCGCCCGCCTCGGCGAGGAGCACGGCCGTCTCGGCGGCGATCATGGCGTGGCTGCCGCGGTCGTCGTCCCATCCGGCCGACTCGGCGGCGAGCGCGACGAACTCCGCCGTGGCGGCCTTGAGGTCTTCCCCCGCGTGCAGCGCGCGGGCGCGGGTCAGCCGCAGTTGTGCGAGCAGCCGGTCGTCGAGTTCCCCGGCGGCGGCGTCCGGTTCGGCCAGCACGGAGTCGAGCAGGGCGATGCTGTCCTCGACGCGGCCGAGTTCCAGGCTCAGCTGGGCGGCGTTGCTGTAGGCGCAGAAGGCGTCGACCCGGCTGCCCGCGCGCAGGTCCAGCTCCGCCGAGCGGGTCAGGTGGCGCAGCGCCTCGTCGGGCCGGTCCAGCCGCATGCACGCTTCGGCGAGGTCCGCGTGCAGGCGGGCGGTGGGTGCCGCTCCGGCGGGCCAGCCGGCGGCCAGCCGCAGGGCCTCGGTCAGGTCGGCGTGCGCGGCCTTCGCGTCCCGCAGGCCGAGGTGGAGGCGGGCGCGGAGCCCGAGGGTGCGGGGCAGGTGCCAGGCGGGGCCGTGCTCCGCCAGGAGGTCGAGGAGGCCGTCGATCTCGGTAAGGGCGGCGGGCAGGTCGCCGCGGATGGCGTGGGTACTGGTCCGCAGCAGGCGGGCGCCGGAGATCTGGCCGGCCAGGTCGTGCCGGGTGGCGAACTCCTGCAGCAGGTCCGTCGCGGCGAGGACCGGTTCGGCGTGCTCCTGGCTCCGCGACTCCTGGAACCGCAGGCCCAGCGCGGTGGCCCGAAGCCGCAGCAGGCGGGCCGCCAGGTACGGGGCGAGGTCGGGCGTGTCCTCCTGCATACGGACCAGCGCGGCGTGGACCTCGCCCAGCGCGGCCGCCTTGGCCTCGGCGGCCTCCGCCTTCCGCGCGTCGTCCCCGCCGTCCGCCGTGTCCGCTGCATCCGCGCCGCTCGTGTCGTCCGCACCGTCCGCCGTGTCCGCTGCATCCGCGTCGCTCGTGTCGTCCGCGCTGTCCGCCGCGTCTGCCGCGTCAGTGGCTTCGGCGCCGCCGCCGCGCTCCGCGTCCGCGGGCTTCTCGGCCTCGGCGAGCAGGGCACAGCCGCGGGCGAGCACCGCGTAGCCCCGCTCCCCGGCCTCGTCGTAGAGGGCCGCCGCCTGCGTGTAGAGGGGGACGGCGGTGCTGTGCTCGTCCTTCTGGTGGGCCCGGCTCGCCTCGTCGGCGAGAAGGTCGGCGCGCAGCCGCGCGAACGGGCCCACGGCCGGGTCGTCGGGGTGGGCGTAGTCCGGGGCGGCGGTGAGCGTCCGCAGCCGGGCCCAGCAGGCGTCCCCGTCCGGGTGCCCCTGCTGCTCCAAGTCCCTTGCCCGCAGGATGAGTTCGGTCAGGGACTCGGGGAGGGGCGCCGCCGTGGCGGGGGTGGCGGTGACCGGGGCGGCCGGCGCCACCGCGTCGTCGAGGCGGCGGCTGCGCAGGGTGAGCTCCAGCGCGTCCAGCAGGGGCGCCTGGTCCAGGCGGGCGCGACGGCGATCGGTGTGCGCCGTGGTCCCGTTGCGGGCGTCGAAACGGCTCGCGAGGTCGTCGGCGCGGTCCCGTATCTCGGCACGCAGGTCGGTGACCGACCAGGTGCGGCCCGCGTACCCGGCCGCGGGCAGGTCGCCGTGGCCGAGCCGTTCGACCCGCTGGAGGAGGACCTCGACGCCGGTGAGGAAGTCGTAGGTCTCCAGCGGCGACTCCACCTCGTCGAACAGCCGGCGGTTCTCGGCGAGCAGTTCCAGGCCGCGCGCCTCGTTGCCGGTCAGCGCGCAGAACTCCAGGTGCCGGCCCACCTCCGCGGCCATCGAGGCGTTGCGGCGGCAGCCCCGGTACCCGGTCAGGTGCAGCTCCCGGGCGCGGTCGGCGCGGCCGGTACGGACCAGGGCCGCCAGCGCGTACGAGATGGAGCGGGCCGGCTCCTCCTGGCAGGACGACTTGCCGGCCAGCACCGGCTCCCAGAGGTCCAGTGCCTGCTCGTCGTCGCCCGCGGTGAGGCGGTACAGGGCACGTGCGCAGATCTCGCACGCCTCGCAGTCGCTGAGCCGGGTGCGGGCGCGGGCGGCCCACAGCTCGTAGGCCGGGGCGGTGCCCTCGCCGACGTGGTGGGCGAGCTGGTACGCCTGCCCGTAGTACGGCTGGAGGCCGAGACCGGCCTTCTGGTACCGGTCGCGCATCTCGGTCAGCCACTGCCGGAGGCTCGCCAGCGGGATCTCGGGGAGCTGGAGCAGGGCGTTGGCCACCCACTTGAACCGCCAGAACAGCTGCTGGCGCAGCCGCTCGTCGAAGAGGTCGGGCTGCTCGTCGAAGAGGGTGAGCAGGCGGGCGAAGACCACGGGCGACTTCCGCGGTTCCGAGCCGTAGGTGTACGCCTTGTGGAGTTCGAGCAGGGCGTGGATGAGCGTGGTGGGGTCGTCGAACTGCTCGGCGACCTCGGCGAGTTCCTCCGCGACGACGGTGCGGTCCCGTCCGAACGGGCGCTGCTCGTTGTCGCTCAGCGCCTGGTACAGCTCGTCGGTGGTCAGGGGTGCGGTCGGCATCGTCAGCTGTCCTTGCGCAGGGCGTGGGCGAGAAGGTCGAGGAAGGAGCGGTTGATCAGGCTCGACTCGGCGGGCCTGAGCGGGCGCCGGGACAGCAGTGCGGCCTGCCCGTAGAGGGCCTCGGCGCTGGTGCGGGCGAGCTCGGGCTCGTCGATGGCGACGGCGGTGCGGACCAGCGGGTTGAGCTGGTTGAGGATCAGCTGGGCCCGTGGCGCCTCGTGGCGCAGCGCGCCGAGGATGTCGCCCCACAGGCAGCCCTCCTGCTCGCGGGCGAGCTGGGAGCGGGTGCGCTCGTGCCGGGCCTCCCGGCTGTCGACGAGGAGCGCGGGGGCGGAGGCGGGCTGGAACGTGCGCAGCGCGACGTCGCAGTCGAAGACGGCGAGGGCGTCGCGGGCCAGCGCGAGATAGGCCGAGGCGGCCAGTTCCGTCTCCCGGTCCACCGGGTCGAGGTGGGCGGTGAGCGTGGCCGGGTCGAGATCGGCGACGCTGGTCCCTGGCCTGACCTCGGGCAGCCGGTGGACGAGTTGGCGGTCGTAGGTGTAACCGCCGTTGACGACGCCGAGGCCGGCAGCCGAGGCGATCGCGGCGACCTGCCGGAACTCCTCCACGCTGGAGGTGACCAGCACGGTCGGGTGGGTGCGGGCGAACTCGTCGAGGGTGGTGTGCCCGTCGGTGGTCTCGAAGGGCAGCCACGGCAGCAGCATCCGCAGGATCTCGTCGTCGTGCACCGCGAGCGACTTCACGGCCAGGTGGTGCGCCTGGAGGAAGCGGGCCAGCAGGTCCGGGTCGCTCGCGGCGGCCCGGGCGATCCACGCGCGCAGCCGCTCCGCGAGGGCGTCGCGGACGGCGGCGAGGGTCTCGTCCTCGTACAGCGACTCGCGGGAGGCGGTCGGGCGCAGGCTCTCGGCGTCGACGACGCAGCGGACGAAGAACGCCCAGTCGGGCAGGATCTCCTCGGCCTGGTCCGACAGCAGCATGCCCTTGACGTGTACCCGGTGGCCGTGGCGGCGCCCGGCCGGCACCGCGTCGGGCAGCACGCACGCGATGCCCTTCAGGCCCACGGCCGGCAGGTCCAGCTCGATGGTGTCCAGGGGCGTGAAGCCGAAGACCTGCTCTCCGTAGGCGGCGAGTGCGCGCGAACGGGCGCCCGGGGTGGGGTACGTGGCCGCCCAGGGCGCGGGCTCGCGATTGACGGGGGCGCCCGGGCCGCCGGTGCCGTCGTCGAAGGTCACCGGGTGCCGCAGCAGCGAGCCGAAGTGCCGTGCCAGCACGTGTACTTGGGACGGCCGGGTCCACTCGCCGGCGTCGGCGCGCGGCGTCAGCCGGACGGTGGTGCCGGGCCGGGGACGGGCGGAGGCGGGCAGGGTGCGGACGGTGTAGCTGCCGTCGCCGTGTCCCCGCCATTCCACCGCGGGCGCGTCGGGGGTGCGGGCGGAGCGGCTGAGGACGTGGATCTCGTCGGCGACCAGGAAGCAGGAGAGCAGGCCGATGCCGAACTGGCCGATGAAGTCGGCGCGTTGCTCGGCGATCCGCTCGGCGCGCTTGCTGCTGCGGCCGATGGTGGAGAGGAAGGCGTGGACGTCGGCTTCGGTGAGTCCGACACCGTCGTCCTCCACGCGCACCGACGAGCCGTCGGCGTACAGGCGGATGCCGAAGTCCGCGGAGAACGCGTCGGGTTCGAGGAGCTGCCGGGCGGTCAGCGCGTCCACCGCGTTCTGCAGGAGTTCACGCAGGTAGACGCGGGGGCTGGAGTAGAGGTGGTGGGAGAGGAGGTCGACCAGTCCGCGCAGGTCCACCTGGAAGGTGCGGTCGGCGGAGGCGGGCGCGGTGGTGGGCGCGGTGTTGTCGTCGTGCGCAGTCATCGGGCAGTCCGGGGTGCGAAGGGGTGGCGGATGGGCGGCGGGGGAGCGGCGGAGGGGCGCCGGGTGAACGGCAGTTGGGTGCCGGCTGAGCGGCGGGTGAGCGGCGGGCCGGGGTCGGGTCCGCGCGGGCCGGGCCGTGGAAGGCCGGCGGCGGGTGCGGGCCCGGCGGGGTGCCGGTCGCGCTCGGACCCGCTGCCGGCTCGGACGGCTGCCGGCTCAGACGCGGCTGCGGAAGCGGGCGAACTGCTTCTCGGGCTGGGAGAGATACGACCAGGGCCGCCCGGTGAAGGCGCCGTCGAGCGCGCCGAAGACGCGCCGGGCCGTACGGCGTTCACCCGCCAGGGCCAGGGCCATCGCGAACAGGCTGAAGTCGTGCTGCCAGCCCGGCACCCGCACGTAGTCGGGGTGGAGGATGCTGTGCTCGGCCGCCGCCCTCAACTCGGCCTGGATACCGGGTGTTTCGAGGCACTTCCCGTCGTCCGACTCGACCCAGTCCTCGATGTGCGCGCAGGCGATCACGCAGCCGAGCCGGTGTCCCTGCGGCGCGCGCGTGAGGCTCTCCCGGGCGAAGGCCAGCGCCTGCCCCGGCTCACCGCTCCACCGGGGCTGGAGGTATGACACCCACTCGTGGTGCGCCGCCAGGTCCAGCGGGTCACGGCGCAGCGCCGCGGCCAGCCGGGTCTCGTTGACGGTGTCGCCCAGCGACATGCCGCGCCCGGAGGTGAGCAGACGGGACCACGGCGTGCTCCATTCCGGCCGCAGTTCGGCGGCTTCGAGCAACTGCTCCTCGGCGACTTCGAGCCGCTCGTGGAAGAGCCGCCACTGCTCCCGCGTGACGTTCTTGGCCGACGCGCGGGTGCGGGCCTCCCAGCCCCAGGCGATGTTGCGCGCCCCGGCCACCAGCAGGGCCGTGGCGCGGTACTCCTCCTTGCCCTCGGCGGCTTCGACGATCCAGTTCTGCACGCCCCCCAACTCCGCGAGTTCGCTGAGGACATGGTGGTCGCGACCGAGGTCGAAGGGGGCGAGCGCCGTGGTGAACGCCGCCCAGTCGTCCGCCCGCACCGCGTCGGTCAGGGCGAGCACCCGCGCGTCCCCCAGCGCGCGCAGCGTGTACGTCCCGTCCTTCTGCCGGCGCGGGACCGGCAGGGCGTACGGGTCCGCCTCCGGTCTCTCCCGGCCACCCCGACCCCACAGCTTGCCGAACATGCCGCGCCCTCCCCTGGTCCCGCGTGATCGTCCGGTGCAGGATATGTGGTCGCACCGACACTGTCTCCCCAGATCCTTCACCCCGCCCCGGTCTCGGCCGGCACCGCCCGACCCCGCCCGACCGCCGCCGCCCGCCCGGGAATACGGGCGGCCCCTCCGGGGACCGTGACGGTCGCCCGGAGGGGCCGCGGTGACGCTGTGCCGTACCCCGTGGTCCTCGCTCCCTGGCCTTACCCCTTGCCGCCCGCGGCGGAGGGGCGGTGATCCCGGGCCGTCGGCTGGAAGCCGACCGTGTAGGTCCGGGTGACCGTGCCGTCGGCCGAGGTGACCTCGATGGTGCGGGTGGTGATCCGGGAACCGGTCGAGGTGAGGACCGGGCTGCCGTCGGTGACCTTCACCCGGGCACCGGACTGGGCCGGTACGGCCGTGACGGACGGGAGCTTCACGTTCTTCGGCCAGTCGACCAGGTACGTGGAGACCTCCGGGTCGAACCCGTCGATCGCGACCCCGCCCACCGTGATGGCGCCGGCGTCCGCGACGGCGGCCTTGGTGGCGTCCGCGATGTTCGTCACCGTGACCGACCCGTCGGCGTTGACGACGACGTGCGCCGTCATCGCCGCCGCCAGGTTGATCCGCTCCCAGCTCGCCCCGCCGTCGGCGGTGAGGTCGAGCGGGTTCCCGGAGTCCGTCGCGGTCTGCTCCAGGATCTCGGTGCGCTGCTCGGTGTCGAGCTGCGGGAAGGCCGTCACCAGCAGGGCCGCCGCGTCGGACGGCACCTTCAGCGGCTGCCCGGCCTTGCCCGTCCGCGAGAACCCGTAACTCAGGCGCTGCGTGTACACGTTGACGTCCTGCGCCGTGCTCAGCCCGTCGTACGTGTCGCCCTCGCAGGCCGCGAGCGTGTCGCCGTACCCCTCCTTCTCGCACTGCGCGAGCAGCACGTTCTCGATCTCGGTGTGCGCCTGCGTCAGCAGCTTCGCGAAGTCGGGGTCCGCCCACCGGTGCGCGACGGTGGCCTGCCCGGTGATGCGGCCGCCCATGACGTCGAGCGGGTAGTGGAACCCGAGGACGATGCGGTTGTTCCCGTACTCCGAGGTGCGCGCCAGGATCGACGGTGCCAGCTCCGGCAGCAGCGTGGCGAGGATGGTGCCCGCCTCGTAGCCGCCGTAGGTGTGGCCGCTCGGGTAGGAGCCGCTGGTGGCGAGGCTGCTGTACGAACCGTCCTGCGACTCGTAGATGTCCCCGCCGTCGCCGACGAACCCGAGCCGCACGTACGGGCGCAGGTAGTCGTAGTAGTTCTTCGCCGCGTCGTGGGTGTCGATGTCCTGGGTCACCCGGCCGAACAGGGCGTTGGTCTTCGGCAGGTTGCCGCTGCTCAGGGCGTCGCTGTAGATCTTGCCGAGCCGCGACCCGAGGCCGTCGGCCATCGTGACGGTGGGGCTGTTGTTCGCGTCGATCTCGGCCCGGTCCACCTGGGCCTGCGTGGCGGCGTTGTTGATGCCCACCGCGATCGTGTCGTTCTCGGCGGTCAGCGAACTGCCGTCGGCCACCTTGGAGTTGGCGGCGAGGATGTCGGAGTGCAGGTCCTTGATGCCGCCGAGCAGGTCGTTGAAGTAGTCGCTCCCGTCGTCGGTGCTCGGCCACGCGTCGGAGGAGTAGTCGGCGTTGAGGGTGTCGGAGGGGAAGGGGGAGGGCGTGTACGACGACGGGTCGGAGCCGTCGCCGTCCGTGGCCGCGGCGTCCGTGGCGGAGGGGCCGGCCGACGGCGCCGTGGCGTCGTCCGAGGTCCCGGCCAGGGTGACCGCGGTCACCGTCGCCGTGTGCGCCTTCGCCTTCTTCCTGGCGGTCAGCAGCGCCGTGGTCGCCGTGCCGGGCACGTGCGCCGTGGTGCCGTCGTCGAGGGTCACGGTGTAGCCGATGACCGGGAACCCGCTGTCGCCGGCCGGCAGCCAGGTCACGCGGACCTGCCTGCCGTCGGTGACCACGCTCGTCACGGTCGGCTGCCGCGGCTTGCCGCCGCCGGTCACCACGGGTGCCGTGGCGGGGCTCTTGGCCGAGGCGCCGACCGCGTTCACCGCCTGGACCCGCGCCCGGTAGGAGCGGTCGCCCGTCAGCCAGGTGAAGGTGGTGCTCCGGCTGTCCGGGTCCTTGATCGCGATCTGGTGCCCGTCGTCGAGGCTGACCCGGTACCCGGTGACCGGCGAGCCGCCGGTGTCCCCGGGCGCGGACCAGACGACGGTCACGCTCGTGCCGGACGACGTCGCCGACACCGCGGCGGGCGCGGCGGGCACCGTCCTGGGCTTCGTGGTGAGCGCGGCCTGGGCCTTCCGCAGGGCCGTGTAGCGCGCGGTGAGCGTCGCGTCGGTGGCCTCGGTGTCCGCGACCGCGGTCTTCGCCGCGGCGAGCGCCGTGCCGAACGCCTGCCACGACGAGTCGGTGTAGCGCGCGTCGGTGAGCGCCGACGCGGTCGTGACCAGGTCCTCCAGTTTCAGCCGCGGCAGCGGGACCAGCTGGTCGGCGGCGAGGGTCAACGTGCGGGTCTGGGTGTCGACTTCGAGCTGGGTCGCGCCGTCGGCGGCCACCAGGTCGCGGGCGGCGGCGAGTTCACGGGTGAACACGGCGAAGTCGATCGGGTCGTAGCGCGCCGCGTCGCCGGCGAGCCCCGCGTACTGGTCGATCGCCTTCCGCAGCGCGGAGGTGTCCGTGGCGGCGGGCGCGTCCACGTGGCTGAAGGTGACCCGGCCCAGGTTCGCGACGTACGGGTGCGCGGCGTCCGCGGTCGTGGTCAGCCGCAGGTGGACGGCGTGCGTGCCGGTGATCGAGGTGGGGAGCGTGAGGCTCGTCGTCCCCCCTGACGACCACGCGCTTCCGGTGACCGGCAGCGGGATGGTCGCGTACGGCGTGCCCGGGGCGGCCGGGTCGAAGGCGTCGAGGTAGAGCTCGACGGCCGAACCGGTGCCGCAGCGCGCGGAGTTGTTGGCGTAGGTGATCGTGGCGGTGGTCTTCGCGGAGGCACCGAAGTCGATGTCCCCGTATGCCAGCCAGGCGCCGTCGTAGGTGCCGCCGAGGTCGGTGGCCGAGCCCGCGTCGCTCCAGCCGGCCGGCTCGCTCTTGAGGGTGCCGCCGCTGCTGGTGGTGAACGCCGTGGCGTCGAAGCCCACCGGGGCGTCGGCGGTCCGCGTCAGGGTCAGCGCGTAGACGTTGGCCACGTACGGCTGGTCGGAGGTCTGGGTGCCGGAGACGAAGTCCGCGTACACGTCCTGGACGCCGGTGAAGACGCTCGGGTCGAGCCGCACGGAGGTGGTGGAGACGGTGCCCCAGCCCGAACCGGTGTAGTCCAGCGGGATGTCGACGCTCCGGTCGCCGTCCTTCGCGGCGAGGTGCAGCTCGATGTGGGAGTCCGACGCGGCCCTCGACCGGGGCTTGTCGTAGCTGACGGTCACGGTGTCGGCGCCGTCGCCGAGGTCCGTGCCGTGCCACTCGGCCCACGCGCCGTTCGTCACGTTCTCGAAGATGCCGTTGCCGAGGCTGAGCGGGAGCGAGCCGGCACCGGTGGAGGTGGCGCTCGGCGCGGTCAGCGTGGCGAGCGTGGTCGTCGGCGACGACGTGACCGCGTTCGGCGAGAACTGGTACCAGTCGAAGTTCGACACCCACTGCTGCCCGGACGGGGCGTGGAAGACGAACGTCGCGGCCGACGCGCTCAGCAGCAGGTCGGGGTCGGTGATGTCGGCCTGCACCGTGGTGTAGTACTGCCAGCCGCCGGTTCCGGGCAGCGTGACGGTGCCGACGATCGGCCCGTCGGCGGGGCCGGCGTGGATGTCGACGCTGCTCGGCTTCGCGTTCGCGGCCTGCGCGTTGGCGTAGCGCACCGACACGCTGCGCGGCGCGACCCCGCCGAAGTCGAGCTTGCCGTACTGCTCCCAGGCCCCGTCGGTGACGCCACCGAGGTCGCCGTCGGAGTAGTACGCCTCGCTCACCAGGCTGGGGCCGTCCTTCTGGTCGGGGCTCTCGGCCTGAAGGACGGCGTAGCCGCCCTCGTCGATGGTGAGCGCGCCGGCCGCGGACGCCAGCGCGTCCTGCGCCGCCATGAGGGTGCCGGTCCCCGACGCGGTGTCCGCGAGGACGGTCCTGGCGCGCTGGAGCGCCGACTGGAACAGGGTCCAGGAGCCGTCGGAGTAGTTGGCGCTGCGGACCTCGGACGCCTGGTCGATGAGCGTGCCCAGGGACGCGCGGTACACCGCGGCGGCGGAGATGACGAGCGGGTCGGTCGCGGAGACCCCGGTGCCGGTCACCGTGGAGGCGTGCGCGCCGCGGGCGAAGGCCGCGTCGGTGAAGGTGATGCCGAAGCGCGCGTCGACCTTCGTGGTGCCGGTGAGCGACAGCGTCGCCGTGTGCGCGCCGCTGACCTTCAGATCGGCGCTGACACCGGCCGGCAGGCCGGTCACCGTCGCCGCCTTGCCGCGGGTGAGGCTGGTTCCCTTGCGGGCGGCGAACGACGCCGGACCGGACAGGGTGAGCTGCACGCTGCCCTTGACGGTGCCGTCCGCGGCGGTGGCCACGGTGCCCGGACGGGCGGAGACCACGGTGGTGCCCCGGTCGGTTCCGCCGCCTCCCGTGGCGCCGGTGTCGGTGTCCAGCGAGTACGCGGGCTTCGTGTCGGCGCCCCACCGGGAGGGCTTGGCGCCCATGGTGAAGTCCAGGGTGCCGCCGGCGATGATCTGCGCGTAGTCGAGCCAGGTGTCGTTGAACCGCGAGCCGTTGAGGGTCGCGCTCTGCACGTAGTAGTTGCTCGGCGACACCCCGTCGGCCTTCACCGTGAACGTGCTGCCGTTCGCGTAGGTGATCGTCGTGGAGTCGAAGAACGGGCTGCCGATCTGGAACTGGCTGGAGCCGGCCGTCACCGGGAACAGGCCCAGTGCCGCGGCCACGAACATCGTCGACATGGTGCCCGCGTCGTTGTCCATGGTCGGCAGGAAGCCGTCCGGGGCGAGCTTGTAGACCTGGGTGTCGATCGGCGGGGTGAACTCGCCGCCCGAGCTGGGGGCTTCGTTGGTGGAGCCGGTCGCGATGTAGCGGTTCCAGGTGGTGCCGGTGTAGATGGAGCGGACCCACTTCTGCGTCTGGCTGGGCTCGCCGACGTAGTTGAACAGGTACGGGGCCTGCAGGTCGATCTCGTTGGCGTTGGAGTGCAGCATCGTCGAGCCGTCGTCGGCGGCGGAGTCCACGCCGAACATGTGCTCCACGGCGGCCTTCCCCGCCTTCGCGCCGCCCATGGCCTTGATCAGGCCGCCCATGTCGTAGGCGTCGTACCAGTTGTACTGCCAGAGCGTGCCCTGGTAGAGGCCGGCCGCCTCGAACTTCTCGTAGTCCGCGCTCTGCCAGTCGCCGCCGGACGCGCGCGGGGTGAGCAGGCCGACCTGGGTGCCGTCGGCCGCGGTCCAGGCGCCGGACTTCACCAGGTGGTCGATGGCCATGGTCGACTGGGTACGCAGCTTCTTCGCGTCCGCGTCCTTGCCGAGCGCGCCGGCGATGATGGACAGCGCCCACTGGTCGTAGCCGCGCTGCACGGTCGTACCGGGGTCACCGCTGACGTACCCCTGGCGCAGTTGCGCTCCCGTGTAGTAGCCGGCGTACGACAGCAGCGCCGGGTACGCCTCGTCGAGCCGGTCGAAGTTCTTGTACCCCTTCGACAGCGCGTCGGCGATCACCACCGCCGAGCGCTCCCAGCGCACGGTCGGGACCGACTGGGTGAGGCTGCCGAGGCTCTTGCCGGAGGTGTGCGCGTCGGCGAAGAGCTCGATGAGCGACTGCACCATGTCCCGGTAGGTGGTCGGGTCGACGTACGCCTCGACGGAGTACTTGCGGAAGTCGTCCCAGGTGGACCAGCCGTCGTAGTACGTGAACCCGTTCGTCCGGTGCACCGCGCCGTCGACACCGCGGTACGTCCCGCTGGTGCTGGTGGCGTTCACCGGCAGCCCGTACATCCGGTACAGGTGCGTGTAGAACTCCTTGGTGAGCGTCGACTTGGGGTCGGACGTCGCGGAGGAGTGCACGGCCACGGCGCCGAGGGTGCTGTTCCAGTCGGCCTTGGTCCGGGCCCGCGCCTGGTCGAAGGTGAGGCCGCCCACCTCGTTCTGCTGGTCGGTGACGGCCTGGTCCGCGCTGATCGGCGAGAGCGTGATGCGCAACTCGACGTCGTGGCCCGCCGACGGGTCGAAGCCGAGGACGGCGCCGGTGTCGGTGCCGTCCTGCGCCGTCGCGTCGCCCAGCGTGCCGTCGTCGCCCCAGCTCTTCAGCGAGGTGACGGGGGCGTTCGTGGTGGCGGCGTAGTACATCCGGTACGCGGCGCCGTTGAAGGAACCCGCGATGAGCCCGGTGATCCGGGTGGTCCCGTCCGCGAGGGTGGTCGCCTTCATCGTCGCGCGCGTGCGGCTGGTGTAGTTGTTCGCGAGGTCGAGGACGAGTTCGGGGGCCGACCCGGCGGGGAAGTCGTACCGTTCGAGCGCCGTGCGCGTCGTCGCGGTCATCTCGGCGTCGATCGTCCCGGCGTCCTGCGTCACCGACGTGTCGGTCCCCGAGACGGACCCGAGCCCGACCTGGTAGGAGCCGGGCGACGCGCTCTCGTCGTCATGCCGGTAGGGGTGCGCGTACGTGCCGGGCGCGGGGCGCTTGCCGTACCGCACGGACGTCGGGACGACCAGCAGGTCGCCGCCGCCGCCCGAGCCGCCGACACCGTCGAGGTCCGTGGCGGTGAACCCCGCGATGTGGTCCTCGTTGTAGTCATAACCGGAGTGGTTGCGGTCCGGCGTGGTCATCGGGTTGACCTTGGCGAGGCTGTGCGGCGCCTCGGCGCCCGGCAGGTCGTTGCCGTCGTCGCCGGCCGTCGACACGAACGGGTCGACGAGCTTCGTGTAGTCCGTGCCGCCGGACGTGCCGCCGGACGTGCCGGAGGACGTGGCGGACGTCGCGGGCGACGCGGCGGCGGTTCCGGCACCCGCGAGTGCGGCGAGGCCGAGGGTGCCGGCGACCAGCGCGGCGACCGCCGCGCGCAGGGGCCGTCGCCGCCGGCGCTCGGTTCTCGTCAACGTCGTGGGTGGCAAGGGGGGATGAGATCTGACGGGCATGGCGCCTCTCCGGCGGTGCGGCACGCACGCATGTCCCGGTCCGAGCTCATGCTCAAAAGGACGGCTGACAACGTTGTCGGCCGCCAACTCCGGTTCATGCGGAACGAGATGGCAGTGGATATGCGGGGTACGGTACCCCGCTGCGTTCGTGGACGTCAGTCATCAGACACGGAGAAGGCGTACGGCGGATAAACGGAGTCCGCACAGCCGGTGCCCGGTCGTGCGGGGGGCGGGCCGTGCGGGAGCGGGCGTCCTGGGACACGCGGCGGGCCGGCGCCGCGTGTCCGCGTCACCACACGGTGACCGTATTGACCGGTTCGGGGAGCCGCTCGGGAGCGTGATCGGCAGGAGCGATCCGGGTGATCGAGGCGAACCGGCCACGGGTGGCTGCCGCGGCGGCCCCGGACCGCGTCGGCTGACGTCGTCCACCGACGGGTCGCGAGGCCGTACCCGGTGAGGCGCCGGCGGGGGATACGGGAATCGAACTCGTGAGGGGTTGGCCCCGACGCGCTTTCCAACTGCGACTACCGGTGTTCACGTTGGTACGCCAACGTCCTGACTAGGGCGGGAAGGGGCCGGCGGATGCACTTCGGACCCCTCCGAACAGGGGTGAACGCAACCCGAACTGCAACCTTCCGGTCCCCCGTCCGGCCGCGCGTCGATCGGGAGCGTACGCCCGCCCATGCCTTGTCCGTTCCGCCTCGGAGGCTCGTAACCGTGGACTGTGAGACCGAGGCCGCCCACGTCCAGGGAAGCATCTTCCACACACCCTGACAGGGGTCGTTCACCGGGACCCGCGTTCAGTTCTGCTGCGGCCAGCGGTTGCGGCTCTGGAAATACTCAAGCGCTGTGGGTTCCTCCGTGAACTCGAGCAGGCCGCCCACCTTGTCCGCCAGGAGTTCCCGGACCTCGGAGGGGGTGGCGAAGAAGAACTCGCGCCGCTGGTTGACGAAGTTGACGCGCCGGTCGGCGAACGCCTTGTGGAGTTGTGCCTCCAGAGTCACGGCGTCCTCGGAGAAGAACAAGGCATGGACGTCGTACCGGAACGGCACGGAAGCGTCACCGAGTTCCCGGACTCGGTCCATTGGATCGACGCGGCGGGTCATGCCGATCTTGACCATGTTCGGACCGAACGCGCCGATGTTTGAGATCACGTACACGTAGCCGGCACGGATGTTCGCGATGCGGTAGTCGTTGGCCTCGATGGCCTTCTCGATGTCGGCGAGGCGGCTGGAGAGTTCCGTGACGGAGGCGTCGTCGCCCTTGGCACGGAGGGATGCCAGGGCGCTGATGTAGTGGGCTCTTTCCTTCTCGAGTCGTTCCTTCTCGACGGCCAACTCTTGCTCCGCTCTGCGCTGTTCGCGGAGGAGCCGGCGTTCCTGGCGGGCGTGTTCGCGCTCTTCCTGAATTTTCATCTGGAAGTCGGCGGTCAGTTCGAGCTCGGTGACGCGCAGCGCGTGGTATTCGGGGTTGATCCGCATCTCCATGATCGCCCCGAGCCTCTCGATCGCGGTGACCGCCGACTCCATCCGCTTCAGCGCAGTGCGCACGTTCCCCGACCGCAGCGAGCGGACGCAGTTGTCGGCCTCGGCGTTGTAGGCCCGCAGCATCAGCTTCGACAGGTCGCCAACCAGCTTCCGCCCTCGGGCCAGAGAACCGTCGAAGGTGAACATGTCGGCTGCGAGGATCGCGCGACCGCTCCTGACAGCTTCGTCGATCTTGCCTTCGAGACTCCGCAAACGGTCCTTGTAGGCCGCCGCGTTCTCCAAGGGATGGTGGTAGTGATAGATGCCGACATCCTGCAGGGCGCGCTGATCACTGAGATCGACGAGGTCGGCGCCACCTTGCGCGGCGCCGAGCGCTGCTTCGAGGTCGGCGATGCGGGCCAGCAGCGGCGCGGGATCGACTCCGTGGGGTGGTTGCGGAGTCGGTGGGTCGGCCGGGGCGGGCTCCTGCCGCGCTTCCGGCGCGCCCTGCGCCGATTGCGTGGGCACCCCGGTGGCCTGGCCGGTCCCGGGCTTGCTGGCATCGACGTCCGCATCCCTGTCGTCGGGCAGGAAGAGGCGCCAGCCGTGTGGCGGGGCTGGCCAGGCCGGGTTAGGGTTCCATCCTGGCGGGGGCGTCCAGCCTTCGGGCGGCGTGGGCCACCCTGGGGGTGGGTTGAAGCGCATCGTCAATGTCCCCGAACGCGGACGCCGCGACTGGTGTCCGCCGGGACCAGGTCGAACGGCGATTTTGACATTGCGGCACCGAGGTGCCGCAATGTGTCCTGGGGCACTACTTTGGTCAGGTCGAAGCTGTTGAAGGTCTCACGTTCCGCCGCCACGAAGACCAGCGGAACGGTGGTCGGGCGGCCGGTCGCCGTGTCGACCGTGTCGACGCCGACCGCCAGCGCGATCGAATGGACCTTGCCGGCGCGGTCGGCCTCGAAGACCTCGTGCAGGCAGCGGACCGCGACCTGCCAGACCGCGTTCGCGTACCGCTCCTTCTTCTCGCGAACGGGCAGGTTGGTCGAAGTGATCTCGTCCTTCGCTTTCACGTACCGGTATGCCTTCACCGAAGACATGGACGAAGGCTCCGGAACACTGACTTCGAGCGAGAGTTCGCGGGACGCGAGGCTGAACACGTGGTTGTGCTCGACCGGGAAGACCTCGGGGTAGAGCGAGTTGGACAGCACGATGCCGACGTATTCCTGGATAGCGGATTCGACATCGAAGGCAAGATCGTTGATCAGTTTGGCGACCTCAGCGTTGTGAGCCGACGCCTTGGCCTCGCGCTTCTCGCACTCCTGCCTGTACTTCTCCTCGGCCGCTGACAGTTCCGCCACACGCTTCTCTTCGGACTTATCACGCTGGGCCGCCTTTTTGACATAGCTGCTGTGAGCGGCGTCCCTGGCACGCTCCCAGTGGTGATGGGCGTCCGCAAAAGCGGTTCGGGCCTTCTCGACAGCCTGCTGGTGCCGCTTCTTGCCGCCGAGTATGGCGGAGAGCCCGCCGGGCGCGGGCGGCTCTTCGTACACGGGTTCAGGCACGTCGTCCGGTTTCGGAACCGCGGCGGCCGGAACGGCCAGTTGACCGGGTGCGAACGGAGGATGCTCGACTACCGAGACCTTCAGGGAATCGAGATCGACGTAGTCGTCCATCTCCAGCGCCCACGCGAGCAGACCGTCGATGTCGGAGAGGTCGCCAGCCAGGCTGGCGTTCATCGACTCGACCTCGGCAAGCCTGGACTCAACGTGGAGCCGCGCGGCTTCACGCTCCGCGGCCTTCCTCTCCGCGGCAGAAGATCTCGCAGCTGCCATCTGCGCGCGCTCGTACGCCTTCGTGGCGCGCTCTGCTTGGCGCTGCGCTGCAAGATGAGCGCGATGGGCGACGGCGTCCTGCTGGCGTCGGCGCTTCTCCGCTTGCTGCGCCTGGTAGTTCAGTTCCGCGAAAAAGCCGCGGCGTTTCCCCATGACATCCCCCCACAGGAGTCGGCACCCGAGGATGTGACCGTCGGTCTTTCACCGTAGCCATGATCGTTGTCGCTGGCGTGGCGAACTCGGGATTCCGGACGGACGTCCCCACCGAACCCACGCGGGTGACAAGGGGAACGAGCGAGGCGTCGTGGTTCCGGCAGCGCGCCCGGTGTCGCCGGCTGCCGACGTGGTGTATCTCGCGAAGGACCGCCTGCACGTGGTCTAGGAGTACGGATGCCGGGGCACCCCGTGCAGGACGTGCCCGGTTGCCGTGCGGCTGCGAAAGCGAGGGGAGGCGACCGACTCGCCTCACCGACGATGCGGAATCCCATGAGGAGGACGGCTCCCCCGCCTGAAGCCACCTGTCGAGAGCGGTGAGGTCAGCATCGGTGATGCTGTGGCGGGGGTCGACGCGGTGGAGGAATGTTCGAGCGGGGTGACGTGCTTCGATCCAGGCACGGTCGTTGTCGGTGATCTCGTCGTCGAGCCAGGAGAAGGGGCGGCCAGCGGACCGGTTGAGAAGGGCACGAGCCTTCCAGTGGAGGCCGGCCAATGCGGGCCTCGTCGGACGGCTCCGGCCACGTGACCACGGGGAGTTGCGGAGGCCCCAGGGGCGCCGGAGTTACTCGTTGGCCTCGGCCTCCCACGTGGTGGCCCACACCAGCGCGCACTGAAGAGCCAGCAGGTTGGGGCCGAACCTCGGGTCGACCCTGCCCAGCAGCGGATTCGCTCCGGTTTCCTGTGGCACGTACGTCGGACAACCGTCCGGGTACTGCTCCCGCGTCTCCCCCGAACGGGATGAGCGGTCCGTCCACGTCAAGGAAGAGGAGAAGACGCGTGCGGGAAACGATCACACCTGCACGGTAGGGGCAACACGGGGAGACCCGGAAGCAGACCGACGGCCGCCAGCCCGAACCGGGCCGCGCCGCTGGCACCACCCCGAACGTCGAAGGGCCCCACCTTGCAGTGGGGCCCTTCGACGTCGTGCCCGGTGAGGCACTGGCGGAGGATACGAGATTCGAACTCGTGAGGGGTTGCCCCCAACACGCTTTCCAACTCTTCGTCCGTGGGTTCAGAAGCGTTCGTGGGCATCCTGACCCGCGATGGAAGGGGCGCACGGCCGTGGGCCGGGCCGTGCTGAACGCCGGTGAACGGGGCGAGATCACGTAGCCGGTTTCGCGGGTGACCTTCCCGCCGGCTTCGGTGCACCCGCGCGGCCTCAGCCAAGTGCGGGAAGTCCAGGCCCAGTCGATGACGGTCAACGCGCGCACCGTGCGGGTCGTTCGTCGGCCGTCACCGCGATCGCGCCGGATGGGCTCGGCGCGTGCCGTCGCCCGGGCGGCGCGCGCAGCGTCTCCAACAGTGCTCGTTCTAGCGACCGGGGCGGCTGAGGGCCTGCGCGTCGGCCGGGGAGTCGGCGGCTGTTGCGGCGGGGACGAGGACGATCTTGCCCACCGCGCGGCGGCCCTCCAGATCGGCGTGGGCGTCAGCGGCGCGATCGAGCGGGTAGCGCTTGACCAGTGGTTCGAGTCCGCCGTCGGCGGCCGCCTGGATCGCGCGGGCCTGCAGTTCCCTCATGGTGCCGGCGCGTCGCAGCAACTGGGGGCCGATCGCCCAGATCACGGTGCTCGCGTGCCCGATGATGTCGTCGGTGGTGAGCTGGGTGGCCGTGCCCGATGACCAGCCGTGCAGGAGGAACTTCCCCCCGGGGCCGAGAAGGTCGAACGCCTGGCGGCCGGTGGTCCCTCCGACGCCGTCGAACACGATGCCGATCTCTTTGCCGCTGAGGGCATCGTGGACCGCGTGCGGCCAGTCCGGGTCACGGTAGTCGGCGGCAATGTCGGCACCAAGTGACATGGCCTGCCGCGCCTTCTCCGGGCCGCCGGCCACGCCGACGACGGTGACGCCCTGGCGGTGCAGCGCCTGGATGAGCAGGGCTCCGACGCCGCCGGCCGCCGACGTGACCAGCGCGACGTCCCCGGGCTCGGCCTCGGCGACGTCGAGGAGTCCGAGCGCGGTCGAGCCGGTGGTGATCATCGCCACCGCGGTGTCCGCTGCCATCCGGTCGGGGATGCGGTGCAGAGCCTCGACTGCGGCCACCGCCTGCTCGGCGTAGCCGCCGTGGGCATCAAGGGTGCCGACCACCGGGCGGCCCAACCAGCTCTCGTCTACGCCCGGGCCCAGCGCGCCCACGACGCCGGCGACCTCGCCGCCCAGCACGACGGGCAGCGCGGGGGCGGGATGAGGTCCGATTCCGCGGCCCGACCGCAGCCTCGTCTCGATGACGTGGACGCCGCTGGCCCGGACGTCTATGCGGACCTGCCCCTCGCCGGGGGACGGTGGGGTGATCTGCTCGTACCGGAGGTTCTCGGCGGGCCCGTACTCGTGGAGCCTGACTGCGTACATGGGTGTTGCGCCTTTCAGGAGGAGCCGGCCGGCTTCCGGGCGTGCGGGCCGGTCGCGGTGGCGGCATCGGCGGTGGCGGTGTGCGGGGTGGGGCCCGGCGACCTGGGCGAGGACAGGACCCAGCCGGCGAAGGCTTCGGCGCCGTCCACGATCGCCTCGGAGCGCGGCGAGTGGTAGAGGTCCATCACGTGCTGTCCGCCGGGCAGTTCGGCGAGGACCACGGCGTTGTGCGATACGTCGCGCAGCCGGCCGACGAAGCTCCGGGCGCCCTCGACGGTGCCCAGCGGGTCCCTGGTGCCGTGGACGACCAGGAACGGCGGCGCGCCGGCGTTGAGGTACCGGTAGGGCTGCTCCTGCGGCGGCGTCTCGTCGGGCTGCTCGCCGAAGAAGTGGCCGTAGTAGCCGTAGAAGCAGATCGCTGCGCTCACCGAGGTGTCGGCGTCCTCGAAGCCGGGCTGGAACGCCGGGTCGTTCGGGGTGAGCGCGCAATGAGCCGCCATGTTGGCGCCGGCCGAGCCGCCCGCCACGAACACCCTCGACGGATCGGCGCCGTACCCGGAGCCGTACTCGCGGACCCAGGCGATGACCTTCTTGGCGTCGATCTGCTGGCCGGGGAAGGTGGTCTGGGGCCGCAGCCGGTAGTTGGCGCTGATGCACACCCATCCCTGTCCGGCGAGCCGGTGCAGCAGGGGACGCCCCTCGCGGCTCTTCGCGCCGCTGGAGTAGTGGCCGCCGTGGAAGTAGATCAGGACCGGAGCGTCGTCCGGAGCGTCGCGGCGGCGGTAGAGGTCGAGCAGATTGCGACGCCCGGCGTCCCCGTAGCGGATGTTGGCGATCCGCTGCACGCCGCGCGGTCGCAGGAGGCCCGGTGGTGGCAGCAGCAGGATGCGGGCCCAGGCCCGGTGGCGGCGCGGCGGCGCCTGCACGTGCTCCCGCCAGCCGGCCCCCAGCCCTTCCCGGAGGGCCTGCCCGACGGCCCGGTCCGACCGCACGCCGCGCCACGCGGCGACGGCCAGCCCGACGACGGTGGCGGCGGCCACCCCGACCACCGCCCGGGCGCCCGTCGACCCCAGGTCACCCTGGGCCGCGGCGAGTGCGGTGGAGGCCACGAGGGCGTATATGGCCACGAACGGCAACTCGTTGGGGAGCAGACCGAAGACGAAGCTCATGCTCGCCACCGGGCCGGGCCGACGCGGGGAGACAACGGCGAAGAAGGTGCACCAGGCGATGAGCGCCACGGTGATCAGATAGCCGACGGGCACGAAACCTCCAAGGACGTGGACCCTGACCGAAGATCGCAGCCACATGCGTGTGAACGGAGGGGCGCTGGTGTGACCTGGTCGAGAGCGGCTGTTCCGGCGGTCACGCCGTCCTCCTTGGTCCGGCTCGATGCACGGATAAGACGATACGTTTCGTCTCGCCGGAGCATGGCCGAGGAACCGACGCAGTGTCAAGACGAGACGTTCCGTCTCGTTCGTCTATGCTGAGGGCATGCCCAAGGAGCCGGACGCGGCGCGCCGCAGCGAGCGCAGTCGCCAGGCGATCCTCGCCGCCACTGAGGAGATCTGCCGGGAGAACGGCTACGGGCGGCTGACCATCGAGGCAATCGCCACGCGTGCCGGAGTGGGCAAGATGACCATCTACCGGTGGTGGCCGTCCAGAGGTGCCATTGTGCTGGACCTCCTCGACCAGACCGCGAACGTCGCAGCCGACCCGCCGGACAGCGGCGACCTGGCCGCCGACCTGCACGCCCTGCTTGCCGAGGTCATCAGCATCCTCACCCCGCCGTTCACCTCACCCGCCACCGGACTGATCGCCGAGGCACTGCAGGACGCCGACCTCGCCAACGACCTCCGCGAACGCCTGATCCGGCCGCGCATCGCCACGTTCAAACAACGCATCCGCCGCGCGCAGGACGCAGGCGAACTCCCGGCGGACGCGGACCTCGACGTGGCACTGGACCTGCTGTACGGCCCGCTCTACCACCGCATGGCCCTCCACCTCGGCATGCCGGACCCCGACTACCTCGACACCCTCATCGCCCACGTCCTGCGCGCCCTGGCAAGCACGAACGCGGGACCGCCGCCGGCTCGTGGCCGCCGAGGCGGTCCGGCGCAAGCAACGCCTGGGCTCCGCTAGGAAGCGGCGCTCGCATGGTTCTACCCGGCGACGACGCCTGACCCGGCCACCCGGAGCCGCCCAGCGCCACCAGGGCACCTATGCAACGCCGTTGGCCCCCCGCTGCGAGCAGCGGGGCGGGGGCGGGGGCCAACGATGTCGTGCCCGGTGAGGCGCCGGCGGGGGATGCGGGATTCGAACTCGTGAGGGGTTGGCCCCGACGCGCTTTCCAAGCGCGCGCCCGACACGGTCACGGCATCCGGCGGGGTGACACGTGCGAGGGACGGCCCGCCCGCCCGGCCGCGCTGCCGCCAGGGATGCCCCCGCCCCCGCACACCCCCTTCCACCCGCCGGGACGGGCCGGGACGGGGCGGGCGGTCAGCCGAGGGTGCTGCCGAAGGCGGACCCGGTGACGGGTGTGTGCATGGTCGCCGCGCCGAAGTTGGCGGGGTGACTGCCGGTCAGGCCGGCCGCGGTGCCGTGCAGGACCCACACCGCGCCGTTCCCGGCGTTCTCGCTCGGGTCGCCGGCGGCTGCCTGGGCGCGGTCGGTGCCGGTGGCGGCGAGGACGGCGACGGTCCGGCCGAACCGGTCGTGTGCCTCCGCGGCGCCCGGTACGCCCGCGGAGTCCTGGCTGAACGCCTGCGAGCCGGTGCCGGTCAGACCCTGGGCCGAGCCCTTGAACAGGAGGAAGTCGCCGGCGTCGGTGACGCCGTCGAGGTCCTCGCCCGGCGCGCCGGCCACCACGTCCGCGTAGCCGTCGCCGTTGACGTCGCCGACCGCGACGTCCGCGCCGAGCGCGTCGGCGGGTTCCGCGACGCCGGGCACGCCTGCGCTGTCCTGGTTGAGCCAGACCGGCGCGACGGTGGTGCTCTCGCCGTCGGGCCCGCCGTAGGCCACCCCGATCGCACCGCCCTTGGACGGGATCAGCGAGTCGGTGTAGTAGCCCTCGTGGGTGTGGCCGATGACCACGTCGCCGTAGCCGTCGCCGTTGAGGTCGCCGATGGCCACGGAGTCGCCCTCCAGCCAGTGGCCCTTGGCGTCCACGAGGTTGCTCCGGTAGGCGAGGCCGCCGACGCTGTCGCCGGTGTGCGAGCCGCCGAGGAAGAGCGGGGCCTGCCCGTCGTCCAGGGTCTCCACGTCCCTGCCGATCACGGCCAGGTCGCTGACGCCGTCCCCGTTGACGTCACCCGCGGCCAGGTCGTCCGTGATGATCCCGGCGTTGCCCATCGCCTCCCAGGTCACGATGGTGCCGTGGTGGTCCGGGCGCCCGTCCGTGCCGACGCCGGAGAGGACTTGGATGTCGGTGCCGGTGAGATACGCGATGTCGACGCCGCCATCCCCGTCGAAGTCGCCGGCCGCGAGGGTCTGACCCGTATGCCGGCCGGCGACGGCGCCGGTGTCGACCGCGGTCCCGCCGGCCAGGCCCTTCGTGCCGCCCCACAGCACGGTGACCATGCCGGCGTCGACCGCGCTGCCGACGTCCTCGCCGGGGGCGCCCACCAGCAGATCCGTGTATCCGTCCCGATTCAGGTCCACCGGGAGGACCTTGGCGCCGAAGTGGTCGCCCGCCTCGGCTCCTCCGGGCACGCCCGCGGTGTTCTGGCTGAAGCTCGCGTGCGTGGCGGCGTCGAGGCCACCGGTGGCGCCGTAGACCACCGAGACGTATCCGGCGCCGGCGCCCCCGCCGACCGTGCCGCCGGGGGCGCCGACCGCCAGGTCGGCGTGGCCGTCGCCGTTGAAGTCCACCACCGGGGGGACCCGGGTGCTCGGGGCGGACGCGTGGGCCGCGGTGCCGGGGGCGACGACGGCGCTCACCACGGCGACCGCGGCCGCCAGCGTCATCGAGTGGACACGGAAACGTCCGGGTCTGGACAAACGTCTGGGTCTGGACATACGCACTCCCCTTCAGCCTGACGGCCTCCGGAGACCCCGGATCGCCCGCCGCCCCGTCAGACCGGCCACCGCCGCGAACGGTTGTACGCCCCCGCGCCCGCCCGCCTCCCGCCCCGCCGCCCGCCCGCCTTCCGCCCCGCCTCCCGTCCGGTTGGCCCCGAGCGCTGGGCGTACGGCCGTGTGACGTGCGGAGCGCGGCGCGGTGCGGCTGCGGCGCGGGTTCCGTTCCGGCGGGGGCCTTGCCGGCGCCGGCCAACGGGCCGGGTGCTGGGCCGTCAGCCGGGGTGTGACCGAGATACGCGCCAAAGAGGCAACGGGATGATCGTGAAGCCCTGATCCGCTCGGATCTACGTGCGGCGACGTGCAGCGGGGTCGCGTTCGGCGAATTGCCGAGCGACCGAGTCCACGCCGGGCCGTGCGTATCGCTCCAGAGAGCGGACCGGGGCGTGGCGGGAGCGGGCCAGCAGTCGGGTGTTCTCCGCGAAGACCTCCTCAGCGCGGCGGTGGGAGAGCCGGGCCCGGCCGGTCTCCGGGCACACGTCGAGCGTCGGTGTTCCGGCCGCGCCTTGCGGTCGGTGCGGTTGCACGAGAACGGGGCCTACCTGGCGGCCTCCGGATCGGCGGACTGCGTGTCTCCCCTCTCCACGCGGAAGGGGTATGTCCTGGCTGCGGTGAACGCGTCGTGGATCGGCATGATGAGCGAGGTGAGACGACGGATGTCGGCGTCGCCGATCGGCGTCCACAGCGCCGCGCAGTGCTCGTCGGTCTCGACCTCGATCTGCTCGCGCGCCGCGATGCCGGCATCGGTAGCGGTGCCGTCGGCGTTGAGCCAGCCGCGAGCTACGAGGCGTGTTGTCGCCGCGGCCACCTCCTCGTCCTCCCACAGCCGGGTGGCGCGCGCGATCGCTTCCGGGAAGTGACCTGTCGCGGTTTGCAGAACGTTGCAGTCACACGGCCCGAGGTCGTTGGCGGCGAGCACGGTGACATGCGCGTCGCCGCGCCACTCGCGCAGCACCGTGATCTGCTGCCATAGCGCGACGAGCGGATCGGCTGGGAGGGGGACCGAGGCGTTGGCGGCAGCCATCGTCTTCCCGGCGTAGTCGGCGCTCGCGACGACCGGGGCGATCAGCGATCGTGCCTCGGCGATCTGATCGGCGGTGAGGCTCACGTCGACGCGCCGCAACGCACGATCGACGGCTGCGAAGCGGGCGGCCTGCCACTCCTCTGGCGTCGCCGTGTCCCACACGCCTGCCATGACCCGCACCGACCGCGGGCTGAAGTTGTAGAAGGCCGCGAGTGTGACCTGCCATGGGACCGCGCCCATCGGGGCTGACCGGAACGCGAAGTACGCCGGTGCGTACTCGGTTACGCCCAGCTTGGCGGCCTCTTCCGGTGCCTCGGGGATGAAGTAGACGAACAGGTGGGTCGCGTTGATGGTGAGGCTGACCTCGCGGACGGCGTTCAGATCCATGTCAGCGCGAGCGAAGGTGCTGGCGAGACGCATCTCGGTGGTCTCCCGACAAGTGGAAGGGGCAAGATCGTTTGTGGTGCGTCCGGTTCGTCCGGTACGTCAGGACGGCTCTGGCGCGGTGATCCGTGCGGAGATCGCGCCGAGCTCCTGCACTTCGATCCGGACCGTGTCTCCCGGTGCCAGGTAGCGGCGGCGGCCGGACAACTCCTGGATGCAGCCGGTGCCCACGGGGCCGCTGGCGAGGATGTCACCGGCTCGCAGCGAGGTACCGCGCGACGCGTGCGCCAGCATCTCGCCGAACGACCAGTGGATCTCGTCCCAGCTGCCGCCGCCGTAATGCTCATCGTTGACGTACCCGTCCATCCGCAGGGCATAGCCTTTGCCCGAGCGGTAGGGCTCCAGTTCGTCGGGGGTGACGAGGAACGGGCCGAGACTGGTCGAGGCGTCCTTGCTCTTGGACGGGCCGTACACGAACCCCATCTCGCTCGCGGAGATATCGCGTGCGCTCCAGTCGCAGTAGACCAGGTAGCCGGCTATGTGATTCTCCGCGGTGGCGGCGTCAAGGTTCGAGCAGTCCCCGGCGATCACCGCGGCGACCTCGACCTCGTAGTCCCACAACTGAGCGCCCGGGGCGATGGGGACCTCGTCGTGCGGTCCCTTGATCGCCGCCGGGTTGGAGAAGTAGAAGAGCGGATACTCGTACCAGACCGGGCTGACCCTGCCGTCGCCGACGGCTGCCTTACCCGCGTTGCTGATGTGACGTTCGAACGCGGCGAAGTCCCGGATCGCCGGGGGCACCGGTATCGGCGGCAGCAGGTCGGCCGTAGCCAACTCGACGATCTCAGACGGTTCTCTGGTTGCCGCGGCCTCCAGCCCGCCTTCGGCGCGCAGCAGCGTCAACAGGCCCGAGCCCACGGCGTGGATCTTGTTGTCGTGCACCACGCCGCAGCGCGTGGAGCCGTCGGCGGAGCGGTAGCTGACCCACTTCATCGGGCAAGCACCTCCCGGGTGTGGTCGTCGAGCCGCCGCGCGTCGGCGAGGGAGGATGCCTGAGGGTCCAGGGGGACGGCGCTTCCCTCGCGCACGGCGCCGGGCTCGGCCTTGGCCTTGTCCGTCCCGACGACCACGACCTGGTCCCCACGCCCGAGGTGGATACGGGCGAGGCCGCGCCCGATGCCGTCCGTGCCTCCGGTGATCACGACCGTCTTCATGCGGCCACCGTCCGCGCGAACTTGACGATCTCCTCGACGAACAGCCCAGGCTGCTCCAGGGCGGCGAAGTGGCCGCCCGCGGGGATGTCGTCGTTGAAGTAGCGCAGGTCGTGATAGGCGCGCTCGGCCCAGACGCGCGGGGTACGCGTCAGTTCGTCCGGGAAGACGCTGACCCCAACGGGAAGGTCCAGCTCGGTCAGCGCGAGCGGCTGCCGGGCGTACTCCCAGTACAGGCGGGCGGAGGAAGCGGCGGTGCCGGTGAACCAGTACAGGGAGATGTGGTCGAGGATCTCGTCGGGGGTGAGGGCGTCGGGCCGGGCCCAGTCGAGGAACTTCTCGTAGATCCAGGCGGCCTGCCCGGCCGGGGAGTCGGTCAGGGCGTAGCCGATGGTCTGCGGCCGGGTGCGCTGCACGACGTGGTATCCGGAATGGACGGCGAAGAAGCGGCTGCCCTGGTCGAGTGCGGCCTTCTCCTCGGGGGTCGGGGCGTCGCCGACCGGTGGTGCGGCGAGGAACTCAGGGAAGTTGACGTGGATCGCACGCAGGCCCGTCAGGCGCTGCGCCCCCATGCGGGTCGCGACGACACCGCCCCAGTCGCCGCCCTGGGCCAGGTAGGAGTCATAACCGAGGCGCCACATGAGCACGCCGTACGCGCGGGCGATCCGGTCCGGGTCCCAGCCTGTCGAGGCGGGTTGGTCGGAGAAGCCGTAGCCGGGCATCGAGGGGACGACGAGGTGGAAGCCGTGCTCGGTGAGCGGGCCGACGGTCTTGAGGAACTCCAGGAACGAGCCCGGCCATCCGTGCAGCAGCAACAGGGGGGTGGCGTCGGGGCGGGGTGAGCGTACGTGCATGAAGTGGAGGCCGAGACCGTCGACGGTTGTGCGGAACTGGCCCAGCTCGTTGAGCCGCCGCTCCAGATCGCGCCAGTCGTACCCGGTGGCCCAGTACTCCAGCAACCCCTCAAGGCGCTCCCGCTGCACCCCCTGGCTGCTGTCCGGCGCTGTCTCCCGGCCGGCAAGGCGTACCCGGTGGAGCCGGTCCTTCAGATCCTCCAGGGCACTGTCCGGAATGTCGATACGAAACGGTGTCACGCGGTCCGATGTCATGGTCACCACGGTGCGGCCGCGACGAGCGCGCAGTCCAATGATTGTTCCGACACATGTCATACGGACTGCGTATAAGGCCAGCTAGAGTGGGGTGGTGTCCGAACGCTTCCCCGCACCCGTGGACCTCGACCTCCGGCTGGTGCAGTGCTTCACGGTGGTCGCCGAGTACCAGCACTTCGGCCGTGCCGCCGAAGCGCTGCACACCACCCAGCCGTCGCTGAGCCGGCAGATCCGCCGCCTCGAACAGCAAGTGGGCGTCCGCCTGCTCGACCGCACCACGCGCGGCACCCGGCTCAGCGAGGCCGGCGAGGTCTTCCTGCCCCGGGCCCAGGGGGTGCTGCGCGCCGCGGTCGAGGCGATGGCCCGCACCCGGGCCGCGGCCCGGCCCAGCAGCATCACCATCGGCTACACCAAGGGGCTGGTCATCACTGCGGCCGTGCGCGCCCTGCTCGACCGCAATCCCGATGCCGAGGTCCACACCCGCCTGCTCGCCTGGAACGACTCGCGCGGCGCGCTGCTGGAGCACCGCGTCGACGCGGTGGTGACGCGCCTGCCGTTCCCCACCGACCAGCTGCGCGTCACCGTCCTCTACGACGAACCGCGGGTACTGGTCGTGCCCCGGGACCACCGTCTGGCCGGCAAGGAGTCGGTCACCCTCGGCGACATCGCCGACGAGCCGATCCCCCACGTACGCCAGTCCGACCCGTTGCTGAACGCCTACTGGCGGCTCGATCCCCGGCCCGACGGGCGGCCCGCGCCCGACGGCCCCCTGGTCGAAGCCCTTGAGGACAAACACGAACTCATCGCCGCCGGGCAGGCCGTGGCCATCGGGCCGCCCCTCGACCACGCGACCGGCCTGCATCCCAGCCTCACCACCGTCCCGTTGCACGGGGTCGAACCGAGCCAGGTCGTACTCGCCACGCGCACCGGCGACCGCAGCCGTCTGGTCACCGCTTTCCGCAAGCATGCCGAAGCTCTGCTGACCGGAACCCACCGTGCAGGACCGACCCGCACGACATGATCAGCGGCAGCTCCGCCCGCATACGCAAGTGATCATGGCCCGTGCCTGGTCCGCCGCCACAGCGTCCCGACGAGATCGGGGATCTCCTCCTTGGACGTCCCGCGCACCACTCCGTCTGCTGGGAGGGCCGGTAGACCCGCGGCCGGGGGTCGCCGGGGGTCGCCGTGGGTCGCCGTGCACGAAGGGCGGTTCGGCGCCGCCGACCGGGCTCAGCGGAACGCGTCGACGTGGCGGGCGGCCCAGTCGGCGAAGGGGCGCGGGGCGCGGCCGAGCACCCGCTCGACGTCCGGGCTGACGCGCAGCTCGGCCGGGCTCGGGGAACCGAGGATGTCCAGCGTGTCGTCGGCGAGTTCGGCCGGCATGCTCCGGGCCATGGCGGCCTTGGCCTCGTCGCGGGTGAGTTCGTGGAACCGTACCGGCGAGCCGAGCGCGGCGGCGATGGCCTCGGTCTGCCGGCGCGGGGTGATCACCTCCGGGCCGGTCAACTCGTAGACGCCGCCGGCGTGCCGGTCCTCCAGCAGGCAGGCCGCCGCGACCGCGGCGATGTCCGCCGGGTCGATGATCGGTACCCCGATGTCGCCGAAGGGCGCGGCGACGACCTGCCCGGTGCGGACGGAATCGGCCCACCACAGCGCGTTGGAGGCGAAGCCGCCCGGCCGCAGGATCGCCCACTCCAGCCCGGACTCCCGCAGCGTGTCCTCCAGCGCGCGCATCGCGACCCGGGTGGGGCCGGAGGGCCTGGTCACCACGCCCTGCGTGGAGAGCAGCACGACCCGGCGGACCCCGGCGGCCGCGGCTTCGCCGATGATGTCGGCGGGTTGGGCTCCGCCGGCGTGCAGGTCGCCGGAGAGCAGCAGGAACAGTGCCTTCGCGCCGTCCAGCGCGGGCTTGAGGCCGGCCGGCTCGGCGAGGTCGGCCACCACGTGGCGGACGCCGTCCGGCACCGCCGCCGCGTGCCGTGACACCGCCGTCACCTGCCGGCCCGCCTGGGCCAGTTCCCGCGTCAACGGCCTGCCGATGTTGCCGGTGGCCCCGGTCACCACGATCATTTCGAGCTCCTTGTCGGATGTCCTGTGTGGCCTTCACGCTAGGAGCCTGGGCTAACTTTTGGTAAGGACATACCTTGAGGTAAGCTCAATACATGGCGGGAGGCGCGCAGTTCAGGCAGGCCGGGGCGGGGAAGCCGTATGACGTGTTTCACACCGACTGCCCCGCGCGCGACATGGTCGACCACGTGACCAGCAGGTGGGGCATCTGGGTGCTGATCTCCTTGCGGAGCAACGCCCTTCGGTTCTACGAGCTGCGCGAGAGCATCCAGGGCATCAGCGAGAAGATGCTCGCCCAGACGCTGCGCGTGCTGGTCCGGGACGGCCTGGTCTGGCGGGAGGTCGAGCCGACGACGCCGCCCCAGGTCACCTACGGGCTCACCGAGTTCGGCCGTGACGTCGGCGAGCCGCTGACGGAGCTGTTCGACCGGATCACCCGGCGGCTGTCGGCCGACGGCGCGGACTGGCAGCCGCACTCGTAGCCGTAGCCGTAGCCGTAGCCGTAGCCGTAGCCGTAGCCGCAGCGCTCGTCGCCCGGCGCGGGGGTGGTGCGCTTCGCCCGGCGGGCATTCCGCGTCGTCGAGGTCAAGATTCGTCAGGTCACGGGTCTGTCCCAGCGGGGGCGGCCGCGGGCAGGTGCGGAACTCCGGCCGGGAACCGCCGACTCGGGCCGTCGACGGCCGCGTGCCGGAGCGTCGCGGCACACAGCGTGCGGACAGGTTTTCCGCGCCGGACGGGGGCGGGGGAGGGGTGCGGGAGGGGCGGCGCGGGCGGGATGTCGCCGGTGGTGGCGCGTGGGGCGCCCGGGATGGGTGTGTAACAGGGGTGTCCTAGCCGGCAGTTGGGTGGAACGGCCGGCCGGGCCGGCCGAGTCCTGGTGATCAGGAACGCTCGCTCGTACCGACTCGTACGGACTCGCACCGGTCCGTATCGACTCGTACCGGGCAACCGGAGCCTCCAACCGACACCGAGGAAGAAAAGATGCGCGTCCACAAGCTCACCTTCGCCGCCGTGATCGTCGCCGCGGGACTCTCGCTCACCGCCTGCAACAACGACGACAGCTCGGCGCACAGTGACCCGACGTCCTCGTCCACGGTGACGTCCACGGGCGGCGGTTCGGACTCGGACGGCTCGGGCTCGGGCGGTTCCGACCAGACCGCGACGGGCTCCGGCGGGCAGAGCACGGCCACCGGCACGTCGTCCTCGGGCGGCGGCTCGGGCTCGGGCGGTTCGGGCAAGGCCACGACCGGCTCCGGCGGGCAGAGCACGTCCGGCGGGTCCGGGTCCGACGCGAGCGGCAAGGTCGGCAAGTGCCGCACCGGCGACCTGAAGATCACGGCGACGGACACCTTCATCGACGGCGACGCGGCCGGCAGCGTCGCGGTGGGGCTGAAGAACGACAGCGGCCGGACCTGCACGCTCGCCGGGTTCGCCGGCGTCGACCTGACGACCAACGTGGGGACGGTGTCCGCGAAGCGCGTCGGTGCGCCGGCCACCACGATGAGCCTCAAGAACGGGCAGGAGGTGGACTTCAACGTCAACTACCCGCTCAACAAGACGGGCGGCACCGGGGCCCGGATCACCGGGCTGCGGGTGACCGCGCCTGACGACACGAAGTCGGTCACCCTGCGCTGGCCGGGCCAGGCCTCGCTGCCCACCGGCACGGACAGCGGTGGCCACGGCGTGGAGGTCGGCCCGATCGGCAGCGCCGGCCAGGGCGGCTGACCGCTTGCGCGCCGGTTCCGGAGCGCGGCGGTGCGGCGAGCGGCACAATGGGGGAGTGCCTGACTTCGCCGAACTCCGCCTCGCCGACGACTCCTTGGTCCGGGTGGAGCTTGCCCCGGTCGGGCAGCCCCCTTCGGGCGAGGGGGAGCCGGACGACCTGCCCGACGGTTTCAGCGCTCCCGTCCCGGTCGGACGGGGGGCCGGCGCCGCCAGGCTGGCCGCCGGCACGCTGCGAGGGGTGCTGCGGCCGATCGGGTTGGTGCTCCAGGAAGTCCAGGACAGCCTGAGTGCGCTGGACCACCCTCCGCAGGAGGTGAGCGTCGAACTCGGCGTCCAGATCGGGCAGGACCTCAAGCTGGGCATCGTCGGAGCGAACGGTCAGGCGAGTATGAAGGTGTGCGCCACGTGGCGGCCGGTCCCGGCCCCCGCCGCCGTGCCCGCGGCCGTACCCGGACCCGCGCCCGCACCCGGACCTGTGCCCGCACCCGCTTCCGCCCCCGCCGCGTCCGGAGCGGAGACCCCGCCCGCGGCGCCCGGCCCGGGGGCGCGGTAGCCCATGGGGTGGTTCGGGCCGCCCGTGGACGGTGGCGGCGGGCACGGTCGGGAAGCGGTGATCACGGTCCTCGCCGCGAAGAGCGGGCGGACCGCGGGCGCCGCCGTGCAGATGTCGGGCCGCTGGCTGCTGACGTGCGCGCACGTGGTCAACGAAGCCCTGGGCCTGCCGCTGGAGTCCGTGGCCGAACCCGCGGACGCGTGGGTCGACGTGGCGTTCGCCGCGCTGCCCGGGACGGGGCGGCGGCGGGCACGGGTACGGCACTGGATACCGCGGCGTGCCGCGGAGCCCGGCGCGTTGGGCTGGCTCGCGGACCTCGCGGTGCTGGAACTGCGGGATGACCCGCCCTCGGGAGCCCGGCCGCCCGCCTGGCGGAACATGGTGGCGGGGCAGCACCTGGTGGCCTGGTACGGCACCGGTCAGGAGTACAGCTACGCCAAGGTGGACGTCGGCTCCTGCGACGGCCCGCTCGGCTACCTCGACGGCACCCTGGCGGGCGCGGCCCTCGGCCCCGGCTACAGCGGCGGCCCGCTGTGCCTGCCGGACGGGACCGCCGTCGGCCTGGTGGTGGCGCACCTTCCGGCGCCCGCGGGACCGTTCTCGCCGGGCGACGTCATCCGCCGGGGCATCGCGATCCCGTGGCAGGCCGTACGCGCCGAACTGGCCGCGGCCGGAGTGCCCGATCGCGTGATGAGCGCGCTGACCGCGGCGCCGCCGGCACCGTACGGCCACCTGGTGGCGCGCATGGCGCAGCCGCTGGCCGTCCTGCTGGGCGACCCCGTGCTCCGCGCCGACCGCGCCGGCCAACTCGCCGAACTCCACGGGCTGGACCGCCCGCGAGACGGATCGGCGCCCGCCTACCAGGAACTGGCCGCCTTCCTGCTGCGGCACCCCCGAGGCACCGCCGACTTCGCGGAGATCCACGCGCCGACCCTGACCACGCGGGCCGGGCGGGCCGCGCTGGACGAACTGGTCGGCCTCGCCCACGGCGAAGGGGCCGCACTGCTGCTGTCGGCCGGCGAGCACCACGAACTGCTGGAACACCTCGGCGGGCGCTGCGACGCGGATCGGACGCTGCTGCCCCGCGCCACGCAGGGAGCCCTGCCGTACGCGCGCCTGCCCGCGGTCCTGCGCGCCTCCCGGCTGCCGTCCGGTGCACTCGACGAGGCCGTCCGGGCGCTGGAGTCCTTCGGCGGGGACAGCGCCCGCGTCCCGTACGACACGCCCCGGGTCCCGGCGCTGCTGCGCGTGGTCGAGTACGTGGCGGCGCTCCATACGAACGGCGCGGACCTGCCGGCGCTGCGCGCCTGGAACGACCGGGTCGCGCGCCGGCTGGGCATCCCCGGCGCGGCGCTGGCCGAACGCCGGCAGGACGCCGCCGAGTGGGCGGCCCGGCAGCGTGAAGGGCACCAGCGGACCGTCGTGGTGGAACTGGACCGGCGCGAGGGCGACCCGGACCACCACTTCCGCTGCGCGCTGTGGCGGACCCGGGCGGACGGCACCCCGGCGCGGGTGGAGACCGGCCCCGACCGGGCCCTGCCCGCCGCGGTGATCGCCCGGCTCGTCCGGCAGGCGGCGGACGGCGGCGAGGGCGACACGGCACTGGTCGAGGTCTGGGTGGACGACGCGCAGCTCCAGTTGCCCGTGGACGAGTGGGACGGCGCCGACCCCGGCGACGGCCTGGCCGCACCGCTGGGGGAGGAGCACCACGTGGTGCTGCGCTGCAAGGCCGTACGCCGCAACGCCTCGGCGCTCGCCCGCCGTTGGGCCGACCGCGCGCTCGCCGAACCCCTGGTGGTCGACGGGCGCGCCACCGACCCGAAGTCGGCGATCGTCCGGCTGAAGCAGGACCGGGACTGCGGACGGGTGGTGATCCACGGCCCCCGCGGCCACCGCGACACGGTGCTGCGCGCCTGCCTGGTACTGGGCGTGCCGGTGGTGCTGTGGGACCGGAACGCGGACGGGTACGACCACGCGCCGAGGCTCGATCCGGTCGGCCCCGCCGGGCCGCTCGACGGCCTGCACGAAAGGGTGCGGCGCTTCCGGGTCGACGCCTACGCGGACCCGGCGAAGTACCCGGCCCGTCCCGCGCTCGTCTGGGAGGACCCGGAGCGGCAACTGCCCGACGGGCTCTGGCTCGCCGACCCCGAAGGCACCGAGGCGTGAGGACCGATGACCGACATCCATGACCACGACTGGCAACTGTTCAAGGGCGACGGGCAGGCCCGGCGGCCGGACCTGCCGACCGCCCCGCCCTGGCGCCGGTTCAGCGGCGAGCAGGGTGCGCGCGGCCGGCCGTACCTGATCGGCGCGCGGGAGACGCACATCGTCAACGCGGCGCTCCACCTGCGCCGCCCGCTGCTGGTCACCGGCCATCCGGGCAGCGGCAAGTCCTCGCTGGCGCACGCCCTCGCCCATGAACTCGGCCTGGGGCGCGTGCTGCGCTGGCCGATCAACAGCCGCTCCACCCTTCAGGACGCGCTCTACCGCTACGACGCGATCGGACGGCTGAGGGAGACCACGCTGAGCCGCGACCGGGGCGAGGCGGAGCCGGGCATCGGCACGTACATACGGCTGGGGCCGCTCGGGACGGCACTCGCCCACCGGGGACGGCCACGCGTCCTGCTCGTCGACGAGCTCGACAAGGGGGACGTGGACCTCCCCAACGACCTGCTGGCCGCCTTCGAGGACGGCGAGTTCGAGATCCCGGAACTGGCCCGGCTGCCCGAGGAGCAGTCCGCCGTGGACGTGCTGACCGAGGACAACGGCGAGCACGTGCGGGTCGAACGGGGACGTGCGTTCTGCCGCGAGTTCCCCGTGGTGGTCATCACCAGCAACGGTGAGCGCGACTTCCCGCCCGCGTTCCTGCGCCGCTGCGTACGGCTGGACCTGCCCGAGCCGGACCGCGACCGGCTCCGGGACATCGTCGCCGCCCACCTCGGTGCGGAGGGACTGGCCCAGGCCGAGGACCTGCTGGAGGTCTTCGAGAACCGCCGGGTGGCGGGCGAACTGGCCACCGACCAGCTGCTGAACGCGGTCTTCCTGCGCGTCGGCGGCGTGGACACCGACGCGGACGGCCTCCTGGACGCGGTGCTCCACCGCCTGGGCCGGACGGTGTGACGGCCCGGTGGAGCGGCTGCTGAGCGTCCTCGACACCTGCGGAGTCACCCTGGACCCGGAGGAGTTGCTGGACGTCCTGTGGCTGGCCAGCCGGGTGCCGCGCGGCGCAGGTGCCCCGCTGGCCGAGGCGGTGGGCGCGGTCCCGGCACCGGCCGTGCAGCCGGAGCAGGCGGCGGCGGACCCCGAGGCGGCGGACTCCCCGGCGCCCGTTCCGGAGCCGGCGACCGTGCCGGTGCACGCCGGCGGCCGGCGGCCCGACGCCGAGGCGACCGCGCCCGGGACCCGGGCCCTGCCGGTCGGCCTGCCCGGGGAGCGGGCGCTGGGCGCCGGCACGCTCCCGCTGGGACGAGCCCTCAGGCCGCTGCGGGTCAGCCGGCCGGCCGCGCGCCGCACCGAGCTGGACGAGCCGGCGACGGCCGCCGCGTACGCGGAGACCGGGCTGCCCGACGTGGTGCTGCGGCCCGCGCGGGAGCGCGGGCTGGACCTGGTGCTCGTGGTGGACGACGGCCTGTCGATGCTCCTGTGGCGTCGGCTCGGCGCCGAACTGCGCATGCTGCTGGAGCGCCTGGGGGCGTTCCGCGCCGTGCGCGTCCACGGCCTGGGCAGCCGGGGCGCCGACGCGCCGTACCTGTCGTCCCGTCCCTTCACGCCGGGCGCCCGGCTGCCGGCCGCGGTGGCCGCCGACCCGTCGGGGCGCAGCCTCGTCCTGGTCGTGAGCGACGGGGTCGGCGAGGCGTGGCGGGACGGCCGGATGCGCGGCGTCCTCGACCATTGGGCGGGAGTGGGGCCGACAGCCGTGATGCACGTGCTGCCGCCGCGCCTGTGGCAGGGCTCCGGCATCCGCGCGGACCCGTGGCGGGTGACGTCCCGTCAGGCCGCCGCCGCCAACGGGACGTGGACCGTCGACGATCCGCTCCTGCCGCCCGGCACCGTGGACTTCGACGACGTGCCGGTGCCGGTGCTCCGGCCCGAGCCGGCGTCGGTCGCCGCGTGGGCACGGCTGGTCGGCTCCGGCGGCGCCACGGCGGTCCTGCCGCTGCTGGCACCGCAGTACGCCCCGCAGCGGCGGAACCCGGCGCCCACCCGGAGCACCGATCCCGCCGAGGCGGTACTCCGCTTCCGGGACGCCGCGTCGTCCGAGGCGTACCGCCTCGCCGCCCACCTGGCCGTGGTGGGCACGGTCTCGGTGCCGGTCATGCGGCTGATCCAGCAGGCCGTGCCGTGGACGTGCGAGACGGCGCACCTCGTGGAGGTCTTCCTCGGCGGGCTCATGCGCCCGGTCGCCGACGGGCAGCCACCGCACCGGCAGAGCTTCCGCTTCGACCCGGCCGCCCGGCAGATCCTCCTCGACACCGTGCCCACCGCCGAACTCGCCGCCACCAGCCGTGCGGTGGCCGAACAGCTCGCCGCCCTCGACCCGCGACCCGACCGGTTCCCCGCGTGGCTGCCGCATCCTGGCGGCAGCGCGCGGCTGTCCGCCGGCGCGCGCCCGTTCACCGCACTCGGCCCGGGCCTGCTGCGGACGATGGGCGCGAGCCTCCCGGACGCGCGGGAACCCGAAGGAGAGGCGGCCGGACCCGGCGGGCCGGAGGCGCCGGTGCCCTCACGGCTCGACCCGGCCCCCACCGTGGGGGCCCCTGCCGCGAGCGGTGACTGGGAGGAGCTGCGGGCCCAGGATCTGCGGCAGTTGGGGCCGTACCGGCTGCTGCGGCGCAACGACCGGGGCAGCTTCGCGGTGAACTACCTGGGCCGGGACGTCCGGGGCGGGTCGGCCCTGGTCCGCGTGCCGCGTACCCCGGAAGTCGCCCTCGCCCGCGAACTCATGTCCGTCGAGACCGAGGCACTGCGACGGATGAACGGGCGGTACGCCCCCCGCATCCTCGCCCAGGGGATCGACGAGCGGCCACCGTGGCTGGCGACCGAGCTGATCACCGACGACGCCATGGACCCCGCGCCCTCGCTCACCGCGCTGGTCGCCGCCGAGGGCCCCATGGGGGGCGGCCGGCGCTTCCGGACCCTCGGCTGGCATCTGGCGGAGGCGCTGAGCATCTGTCACCTCAAGGGCATGGTGCACCTGGGCCTGAACCCGAGGTCGATCACCGTCGCGCGGGGCACGGCGTACATCACCAGCTGGGCACGCACGCAGATCGACGGCCGGCCGCCCGGACCGCTGTCCGCGCATCGCGGGCCGCCCCGGTACCGTGCCCCCGAATTCGGCGACCTGGGCACGGTGTACGGCTCCGCGACCGACGTCTACGTGCTCGGACTCCTGCTGAAGGAGGTGTGCGCCGGCCGGGCGCTGCGCCAGTTCCAGGGCCGTGTCGCGATCGATCTCGTCGAGATGGCGAGCCTGCCCCAGGAGCTGCGCCGGATGCTGGACCGCTGCGTCCACGAGGACCCGCGGGAACGGCCCACCGCCCGCGCGCTCGCCGACGCCTTCGCGGCATCCCTGGAGGCTCATCCCGCGCCGGCGGGGTGGGGGCGCCCCGAGCCGGCCCTGTCCCCCCTCGGCGGCGCCGCGCCGCTGGGTCGTACGGCGGCGGTGGAGCTGTCCTCCGACCGGCTGCTGCGCGACCAGCCGAGGCCGAGACCCGGTGCCAACACGCAGCCGTCCCGGTTCAGGATCGGCGGCAGGAAGGAGCAGGAGGCGGAGCGGAGGCGGAAGCTGGAGCTGATCCGCACTCCGGTGCTGGCGTGTTGTCGGATCGCGGTCATCAGCTTGAAGGGTGGTGTCGGCAAGACGACGACCACCGTCGGGCTGGGTGCCACGCTCGCCAGTGAGCGGCAGGACAAGGTCCTGGCGTTCGACGCCAACCCGGACGGGGGCACGCTGGGGCGCCGGGTGCGCCGGGAGACCGGTGCGACGACCAGCGACCTGGTCCAGGCCATCCCGTACCTCACCAGCTACATGGACATCCGGCGGTTCACCTCGCAGGCGCCGTCCGGTCTGGAGGTCCTCGCCAACGACGTGGACCCGGCGGTCTCGTCGGCGTTGAACGACGAGGACTACCGCCGGGTCATGGGCGTGCTGGGCCGCCAGTACCCGTTGGTTCTCACCGACTCGGGCACCGGGCTGCTCTACAGCGCGATGCGCGGGGTGCTGGACCTGGCCGACCAGCTGATCGTCGTCTCGACGCCGTCCGTGGACGGCGCCTCCAGCGCCAGCACCACCCTCGACTGGCTGTCCGCCCACGGCTACGCCGAACTCGTCGCCCGCAGCATCACCGTCATCTCCGGGGTGCGCGAGACCGGCAAGATGATCAGGGTCGACGACATCGTGGCGCACTTCCGGACCCGCTGCCGCGGAGTCCAGGTCGTCCCCTTCGACGAACACCTCGCCACCGGCGCCGAGATCGACCTCGACAGGTTGCGACCCAAGACCCGCGAGGCGTACTTCGACCTCTCCGCGATGGTCGCCGAGGACTTCGTACGGGCGCAGCAGGACCACGACCAGCGACCGGCGGGCCCCCCGAACCCGCCCCCGGACGACGGCACTCCGCGGACGGGCGGGACCGACACCTGAGGATCGGTCAGGCGAACCATCCGTGCCAGCGGGCATGCGGGGGACGGCACCCCGCCGCGGCAGCGGCCTGCCGATAGGCGCGGTCCGCCAACCGCTGGTCCGTCCGGACCTTCCCGTTGTCGCTGGACGAGTCGGGCCCGCCGACAGAGGTGTACGGGCCGGAGAAGATGACGACACCGCAGCGCGGGCGCACGGACTGCGTGGCGTACCACCCCACCGTCGTGACGGCCACGACGGCGCAGACGCCGAGGACGAGCAGGCGGGGACGGCGCGCAAGGGACCGGATCACTCGCGGATCGTACCCGGCACCAGCTGACCGGAGGTCAGCGGCAGCCGGTCACGGTTCGCCGGGCACGTCCCGGGCGGCGGTCACCGCTCGCTCCTTTCCAACGGCTCGGCGGGCTCGGTCGGCTCGGCGGTGACGGCCTCGTCCGCGCGGGCGTAGGGCAGGTGCGGGACGAAGGGGCCGGCCATCGCCGTGGTCACCAGCGCCATGATGACCATCATCGTGAACATGCGGCCGTCCAGCACACCCATGGTGACGCCCGCGTTGAGGACGATCAGCTCGGTCAGACCGCGGGTGTTCATCAGGAACCCGACCGTGCGGGACTCCCGCCAGGAAAGGCCCGACAGGCGGGCCGCGCCGGTCCCGCCGAGCAGCTTCCCGAGGCTGGCGACCCCGCAGATGGCCAGCAGTTCGAGCACTCCGCCGCCCCCGAGCCGGGTGACGTCGACAGCGAGGCCGGTGCTGACGAAGAACACCGGCAGGAGCAGCGCGGTCACGTGCTCCATCGGTATCCGGACCCGCAGTTGCAGGGAGCGGTGCGCCTCGCGCGGCATGATCAGGCCGAAGGAGAACGCCCCGAAGATGGCGTCGAGGCCGATCTGGTTGGTGACGTAGCCGGCGAGGAACGCGCCGCTGGCGAACACGCCGAGGAGGAGCGGGGAGACGTCGCCGTTGCGGGTGGCGCGGACGACCAGCAGCCTGACCAGCGGCCGGACGGCAACGACCAGCACCACGACGTACAGCGCGGAGTACCCGACGATGCCGAGGAGCTTCCCGGGGCCGTCCGACACCGCGACGGCGGAGACGACGGCGAGCATGCACCACGCGAGGACGTCGCCGATCGCCGCACTGCCCAGAGCGAGCACGCCCGCCCTGGTCATCTGCAGACGGTGTTCGAGGATGATCCGGGCCAGTACCGGGAACGCGGTGATGGCCATGGCCGTGCCCACGAAGAGCACGAAGGCCGACTCGCCGACACGGTGGCCGGCGACTTCGGCGTGGTCGTGGAACAGCCATGTCGCCAGCAGCAGTCCGGTGACGAACGGCAGCGTGATGGACGCGAGCGAGAGGCCGAGTACGGCGTTCTTGCTGCGCCGGATCTCCGCGGCGTTCATCTGCCAGCCGACGAGGAACATGAACAGCAGGATGCCCACCTGGGCGATGGCTGCCAGGTCCGGTCGTACGGCCGGGGGGAACAGCCGGTGCGGCAGGTTCCCGGGCAGCAGCCCGAGCAGGCTCGGGCCCAGGGCGATGCCGGTGATGATCTCGGCGATCACCTGGGGCTGCCGGAGCCGCCGGAAGAGCGGGGTCAGGGCGGCACTGACGAGCAGGACCACCGAGACGTCGGCCATGGCCTCGGCCAGGAGTTGGGTCGGGTTCTGAGCCACTGGTTACCTCGCGGGGTCGTCGGATCGAGGGAGGCGTGGGAACGTCCGCGGTGTGCACGGCGGGCACGTGGCCGGGCTCCGGGATCGGGAGGGGCCGGTACCGGGATCAGGAGGGGTGGGCGCCGCCGGTGAGCCGGGCGAGGAAGTCGGGGACGAAGTCGCGGGTGCCGGCGCCGATGGCCACCCGGCCGCACATGTCGAGGCGTTCGCTGATGCCCGGCGGGAGGTTGGGGTTGTTCGTCTCGACCTCCGGCACGAAGACCGTGCGGCCCCGGCCCAGCCCGAGGTCGCAGCCGACGACGACGGCACCGTGTTCCAGCGCCGCGAAGCGGGGATCGGTGGCGACCGCGACCGCGAGCGGGTCGTGCAGGAAGCAGTGCTCCTGACCGGTGAACCGTGCGTACGCGGCGAGGTAGTCGCGCAGGACGCGTGCGGACAGTTCCGTTCCGGCGCCGCCGTGCTCCTCCATGACCGCCAGGTCGGACCGGTCGAAGACGGCCAGCTGGGTGGCGTCCAGCCCCACCATGGTGAACTCGATCCCGCTGGACACGACGATGTCGGCGGCGTCCGGATCGGCCCAGATGTTGAACTCCGCGACGGGGGTGATGTTCCCGGGCACCCGGGCCGCGCCGCCCATGAACACCAGGGCCCGCACCCGCCGGGCGAACCCCGGGTCCAGGACCAGCGCGGCGGCCACGTTCGTCAGCGGTCCGGTGGCCACGACCGTCAACTCGCCCTCGAAGCGGCGGCTGAGGCGCAGCAGGGCCGACACCGCGTCCTCGGCGGGCGGCCGGACGCGCGAGTCGGGAAGCGTCTGCCGGCCCAGGCCCTCGGGACCGTGGAAGTCCGATCGCACGGTGACCCGGCTGATCGGCCGTCCGGCGCCGCGGTGGACGGGCACGTCCGCGTCGATCCCGAACGCGGCCGCGATCGCCCGCGCGTTGCGGAACGTGCCGTCCACCGGGAGGTTTCCGCCGACCGCCGTGTAGGCCCGGAGATCCCACTCCGGTCGGGTGAGCAGGTAGTGCAGCGCGACCGTGTCGTCGAGACCGGGATCGCTGTCCAGCACGATCGGCATAGGCGTCATCGGTGGGACTCCTTCTGGTGGCGCGGTCACCCTCGGGGTGCGTCACGCGGGTCGGGACGGGGCGGTGCCGCGGGCGAGAACGAGGGCGAGCGGAGGAGGAACGTCTCGAACGCCCACGGTGCCAACGTCACGGTGAGCCGGCCCGCGTCGACCGGCAGGCGCTCCCCGGGCTGCTCGGTGAGCGTCGTCCGCCGGCACTCCACGTCGGGCGGCAGCCCTTCGAGGGTGGTGCGGCCGCCGCGGCCGGACCAGTCGGCGACGCGGTAGATCAGCCCGTCGCCGCCGTCGGCCCGTTTGACCGCGCCGACCAGCCCGCTGCTGTCCGCGGTCGGCACCGGCAGCGGCACAGGCAGTGGCACCGGCACCGGGCGCCGGCCCTGCGCCTGCGCGGCCGGCCGGCCCGGCGCGCCGACGACGACCGGCCGGACCAACCGCTCGGCCAGCAACGGAAGGCGGGCGTCCTGCCAGGTGCCGGGGTGCGGCACGATGCTGTAGCGGAAGGTGTGCGAGCCGAGGTCCGATCCGGCGGCCGGATCGTAGGCGCTGCGCAGCACGGTCATGCGCACGCGCGGCCCCAGCGCGTCGTAGCCGAAGCGGTCCTCCGACACCAGCGCGACGCCGTGCGCGCCGTCGCCGACGTCCACCCAGCGCTGCATCGGGCGCTCCTGGCCGTTGGCGGACACCTCGACCACACCTGCGGCGGCCGCCGCGTGCACGCGGGCAGCTGGCAGATCGGGCGTGCACGCCACTTTCAACGCCGCGGCGCCGTGCGCGTCGCCGACGGGTTCGTGCCAGTCGACGTGCAGGGTCACGTCGATGCGGGGCAGATCCCGATAGACCGTCAGGTCCTGCACGACGGAGGTGGCTCCGACCGTGTGCTCGGTGCGCAGCACGGCCCGCAGCGGGCCCTGCTCGCGCCAGGAGGTACGGCCGGTGTGGATCAGCGACACCTCCTGGTGGACCTCGTGCAGGTGCCAGGCGGACATCGCGTGCGGTCGCTCGCGGGCGATCTGCAGGACGTTGAGCCCCAGTTCGGGGCGCGCCGTGTTGGGGAACGTGGTCCTGCGTCGGGTGCCGTACGCCACGAGTTCGCGGTGCCCCTCGCGCATGGTCAGCGAGACGATGGCGCCGGCGTCTCCCCTGACCAGCAAGGAGAAGAACCGGTTGCGCACCGCGAAGAACTCCTTGCGGTTCTCCTCGCCGACGAAGACCTCGGGGGCGCCGTGGCTGCCGCACTCCAGGATCGCGTCCGGCGGCGCGGGGGGCTGCTCGCCTTCCTCGAGGCGGAACGCGCCGACCTCCCAGGGCCCGACGGGCGCCAGGAACCCCGTGCCGGTGCCGGTGCGTTGCAGCGCGAACCGCTCCCCGCCGGCGGAGACGGCCACGGTCGGGGCGCGGTGGGAGCGAAGCACGGCGTCGTCGGCGCGAATCCACTCCTCGCGCTGCCAGGGCGTCGGGTTGGCCACCACGAGGTCGGCGTCCGGCGGGAGGGGCAGCCGCGCCAGCGAGGCGTCGCGCAGCCGGGCGACGGTCCGGCTCCAGGCGGCGGAGTCGGCGGCGAGCCGGGTGTAGACGTCGGCCATCGCGGTACCCGCCGCCGTGTCGTGGTTCTGCCGGAAGAGCAGGGCGCGCCAGGCCTGGCGCAGCTCGCGGCGCTGGTCCAGGCCCGCCATGCAGGACAGCGCCTCCGCCTCCAACAGGGCGCTCTCCGCCTGCCGGATGCTCTGCTTGGCCACCGCCTGGGTGGTGTACGCGCCTTCCGAGATGGTCGGGGGAAGCGCCTGGAAGTCGGGCAGCGGCCCGCGTGCCACCGCGTCGACGAAGGTGTCCAACCGGGAGGGACGGGCTGCCGGGAGCCCGCTGCCGGACGCGTGCCGGGCCAGGCGGGCCAGCCCTTCTCGCACCTCCTGCCCGGTGTGCCCGTCGATGTCGAAGAACAGCACCCCCACGTCCAGGCCCGCTCGGCGTGCCTGCACGGCCGCTTCGGCGACCCGGCTGTGGAGCAGCTCCCCGTCGTAGGCGTCGGTCACCACGCCGATCACGCTCGAACCGTCCGGTCCGGTCCACCGGTAGGCGGGTCCGCCGTGTCGCGGCAGCGGGTGGCAGCGGGTGTGGAAGTACGCCGTGCAGCCGGCCCGGGCCAGCAGACCGGGAAGGGTGGCGGGGTGGCCGAAGGTGTCGGCGGCGACGCAGACCCGGGGGCGCACCCCCAGCACCTGCTCGCTGTAGCGCAGCCCCTCGGTGAGCTGGCGGGCGACGGACTCGGCCGACGGCACGTTCATGTCGTGCTCCACCCAGGTGGCCGTGAGCGGTTCCCATCGCCCGCCGTCGATCAGGCGCTGGACGGAGTCCATCAGGGCGGGCTCCTCCGCGCGGAGCATCTCGTACACCACGGGCTGGCTCAGGCTGAAGCACAGGTCGGGGTGCGAGTCCAGCAGCTCGACGGCCCGGGCGCAGACCGCCTTGGCGGCCCGTCCGGCCTGGTCCCAGTTCCACAGCCACTCCAGGTCGAGGTGGGCGTGCCCGACGAGGTGGACTTCGGGGAAGGGCTCCAGGTCCGCACGGACCGGCGGGAGCACCTCGGAGAGCAGGTCGGGAAGCGTGTCGACGGTGGCGGCCGGAAACTCCTCGGCGCGCTCGTTGATGGCGGCCAGGACGGCGGGGCGCAGGTCCGGGCGCTGCTCCGTCGCCAGCAGCAGCCGGGCCCAGGCGCGGTCGGCGTCGTGCCAGCGTTCGCGCAGCAGCGGCGTGGAGAACGCCAGCCGGAATCCGTAGGCGACCAGGTTGTCCGGGACGTCGATGGTGAGGTCCAGCTCGTGGACGCGGCCCGGCACGAGCTCGGGCAGCACGCCGGTCAGTATCCGGCCGCGGATGATCGGCGGGTCGTCGCACCGCGCGACCTCGCGTCCGTCGCACCGCAGCCGGAAGGGGAACCGGCTGAACACGTGGCAGTCCAGGCGCTCCCCGGCGAGTTCGATCCGGCCCACCCGCCGCGGCGCCTTCAGCCGGGTGCGCATGCGCACGGTGCGGCCCGGGGGCAGTTCGGGGCCGACGAAGTGCCCGCCGGAGGTCTGTACGGCCTTCCGGCCCCGGTCCGGTCCCTCGGTGATGTCCCAGCGCTGACCGGGGAAGCCGAACCGGCTGTGGTCGAGTATGTCGCGTAGCTCCGTGAGCCGTTCGCGCAGCGGGTCGCTCCACCAGGGGTCCGGGTCCACCCGCCGCGACGCGGCCGCGGCGGACCCGGGACTCTGCACGGTGGTCATGACGCCCCCTCCGGCGGCGCGGGCGTCGTGGGCCGGCGCGCCACCACCTTCGTCACGGAGTGGCCGTGCTCGCGCGGTACGCCGGCGTGGGACGACACGAAGGTCTCGTCGCGGACCGCTTCGACGCTCCAGCCGTCGTAGAGCGAGAGGCACCAGGAATGGGTGGGGATGAAGCGCGGCGGCGCCCGGTGCCCGTCCAGTTCCTGGTGCCGGTCGTTGAAGCAGCACATGAGGTGGCGGCCGCCGGGCTTCGTCGCCTCCCGCAGCCGGGTGATGACGCGCACGGCGTCGTCGGCGTCGGCGAGCCAGTGCACGACGCTGTCGACGACGACCAGGTCGTAGTGGGCGACGGGCAGTTCGACGTCGCGGAGGTCCGCCTGCTCCCAGCTGACACCGGGCAGCTCGCCGGAGGTCCGCACGGCGTGCTCGATGGCCAGCGCGGAGATGTCCAGTGCGCGCACCGTGGCCCCGAGACGCGCGAGGTGGGCGGTGTTGCGGCCCTCCCCGCAGCCGGCGTCGAGGACGCGCCATCCGGAGACCGGCGCGGCCCTGGCCGTTTCCGTCAGGAGGGGTTCGGGGTCGGTGCCCCACACGCAGGCACTGGTGGCGTAGGCGTGGTCTGATCCGCCGTCCATCGGTGGTTCCTCTCGTCGGTGTGGGTCATGCGAGGGCTGGGACGCGTGCAGGAGTGTCGCTACCATCGCCGGCATGGCAATCGACGAATGGACTGTCGAGCGGCACCTGGTCGGCAAACCGCCGGAAGTCGTCGCGCTCTACCACCGCTTCATCGAACTGGCCGAAGCGTGCGGGTCGTTCACCTATTCCGTGGCGAAGTCGGCGATCACCCTCAAGGGCGAGCGCCGGGGGTTCGCCGGCGCGAGCCCGGGCCGGGACCGGCTCGACGGCTACCTGGACCTCCAGCGCAGCGTCACCGATCCGCGGATTCGCCGGTCGGCGCCGTACACCAAGCGGCTGTTCGTGCTGCACTTCCGGGTCACCTCGCTGGAGGAGCTGGACGACGAGTTCGCCGGCTGGGTCGGTGAGGCGTACGCCGTCGGCCAGGGTGACCACCTCGACCAGCCGCCCACCCGGTAGCAGCGGCGCCGCCGCGCTCACCGGCCGGCCGCGCGCGCGATCAGGTCACGCAGGGCGGGTGGGCAGCGCAGGTAGTCGCGGTGCCCACCGTCCAGCGTGTGGTGGCTCACCGGCGCGCACTCGTCCCACCCGTCATGCACCTCACGGTCGGGGACGACGTCGTCCCGGCTCCACCCGATGACGCTCACCGGGCAGGGCAGCGGCTCGGCCGGCCGGTAGGAGTAGCCGCGCTGGACGGCGAGTTCCGCCGCCAGCACCTCGGCGGCCAGCTCCGCCAGGTCGTCGGGCAGGGGGCGGCCCACCTGCCGCGCCATGCTCCTGACCTCGGCGACCGCGTCGAACGCGGCCAGGTCGACATGGTTGAGCCGGCCGTACAGGCCGCGGTGCGGGGCGCCCCACGACGACGCGAACAGCCGTACCGGCGGCGCCAGTCCCCGCTCGCGGGTCAGCCGGATCGTCTCCAGGGCGTACGGGACGGCGCCGCAGTGCGCGGTGAAGGCGTAGCGCCGGCCGCGGACGTGGGGTTCGATGGCCGTCACCAGGTCCGCGGCGAACGCCGCGTGCGTCGGGTGCGCCTCCTCCCGGAACCGGCCCTCCCGGCCCGGCGGTTGCAGCGGCACGACCTGGAAGGCACCGAGACCCGAGGCGGGCCAGTCGTGGTAGGTCGAGGCGCCCATGCCGGTGTAGGGCAGGCAGAACAGCAGCGCCTCACCGTCGGGGACCGGCCGGATGAACCAGCGGTCGGTCGGGGGCACGTCGTCCGGTCGGGTGGACCGCGGGCCGCCGGTCATGCGCTCACCCGCGGGTCCTGCCGGCCGCGAGAGCCCTTCTCCCGTCCCGCGAGGTGCACGCGCAGGGGGAGGCCGGTGATCCCGTTGATGAAGTTCGAGTGCAGGTGCCGTACCTCGCCGGCCGGCTCCCACCGCTCGACCGCCGGGAGCAGTTCCTCCAGCAGCACGCGAAGGACCAGGCGGGCGGCGGGACCGCCGTTGCAGAAGTGGATGCCGTTTCCGAAGGCGAGATGCGGGTTCGGCGTGCGCCGCGGATCGAAACGGTGGGGGTCGGTGAAGCGGGACGGGTCCCGGTTGGCCGACGCCACCCACGCGCAGACCAGTTCGGCGGGCGCGATCTCGGTACCGGCGATGGTGGTGCGGTGCTTGGCGCGGCGCACCAGGTGGTTGGTGGGGGTGGCCCAGCGCAGTCCCTCCTCGACCGCCGCTTCGACCCGGTGCGGTTCGGCGCGCAGCGCGTGCCAGAGCTCCGGCTGCTCGGCGAAGGCGAGCAGCAGGTGGGCGGCCACGTGGGGGGTGGTGGTGTTGGCGCCCATGATGAAGCTGTAGCAGTTGAGGACGACCTCCTCGGTGGTGAACCGGCGCCCGTCGGCCTCGACCGCGAGGAGGCTGGTGATGATGTCGTCCCGCGGTCGCGACCTGCGCGCACGGACAAGGCTGTGGAAGAGCGCGAAGAGCTCGTGGTGCGCGGTCCGCAGGGTCTCCTGCACGCTTCCGTCGTGGAACGCCGGGTCGGCCGGCGCGACTCCGGCCATGGTCCAACGGGCGACGTCGGCCCAGTGCTCGCTCGGGATGCCGATCACGTCACCGACGGCCGCGAGCGGCAGCGGCAGCACCAGCGGTGCCAGGTCGACGACCCCGCCGCCGCTCAACGGCGCGAGCAGGGCCCGCACGTTGGCCCGGACGCGGTCCTCGTGGCGGAGCATCGCGCCGGTGGACAGCAGCCGCATCGTCGGCACCCGCACGGCGGTGTGACGCGGCGGGTCCATCAGGTTGATGGTGCGCCCGCCGGCCAGGTCGCCGTCGAGCACGGCGAGGATCGTGCCGTGCTCCGAGCTGAAGGTCCGGTGGTCCTTGATGACCCGCAGGACGTCGTCGTAGCGGGTCACCGACCAGTAGCGGGCGCCTCCCGGACCGGTCTGCGGCCATACCGGTGCCCGCTCGCGCAGGGTCTGCCAGGCGGGGTGCTGGGTGCCACCCGCGTAGCGTTCGGGGTCGAAGAGGTCGATGGTGTCCAGCGGCACGGTCAGGTCGTCAGTGGTGAGTGCGTTCCGCATAGTCCTAGCCCCGGAAGCCGATCGGTAGGTGAGTCAGGCCGTTGATCCAGTTCGAGTACAGATGGGTCGGCTCGCCGACCGCCTCGACGACCGCCGACGGTCGCAGCAGCCGGGTGAGGAGCATGACGAGCGCGGCGCGCGACAGGTGCGTGCCGACGCAGAAGTGCGGGCCGGCGCCGAATCCGAGGTGGCCGTGGGAGCGCCGGTCGATCCGGAACCGGTAGGGGTCCTCGAAGACGTCCTCGTCCCGGTTCGCCGACGCGACCCACGCGCAGACCCAGTCGCCGGCGCGGACCCGGACGCCGGCCAGCTCGGTGTCGCGGGTGGCGCGCCGGATCAGATGGTGCGTCGGTGACGTCCACCGGGTGCCCTCCTCGACGAGCGCGGGCAGCAGGCGGTGGTCGGCGCGCACCGCGGCGCTCAACTCCGGTTGCTGGGTGAGGATGTGGAGGACGTGCCCGGCGACGTGCGGCGTGGTGGAGTGGGCGCCGAGGACGTAGCTGTAGCAGTTGAGCACGATCTCCCGCATCGTCAGGTGCCGCCCGCGCACGGTGAGGGAGGACAGGACCGTGAGCAGGTCGTCGCCCGGGTCGCGGCGGCGGTGCCGCAGCGCCTCGGTGAACAGGTCGAACAACTCGTGGTGGGCGTTGAGCATGGTCTCCTGCACGGTGGCGCCGACGGCGTACTCCGGCTCCTCCGGCGCGATGCTCACCGCCGCCCAGCGCCCGATCTCCTCCCACAGGGGTTCCGGCACGCCCATGAGGTCGCCGAACATCGCCATCGGCAGCCGCCGGCCGACCTCCGCGAAGTCCCCGCCGCCCGCGGCCACGAAGGAGGCGGTCAGGTCGTCGATCCGCTCGCGTATCCGGGCGGTCCGCCGCTCGACGCCCGACCGGCTCAGCAGCCGCATCGCGGGCATCCGCACCTCGCCGTGCTCCGGCGGGTCCATGAGGGTGATGGTCTGGCCGCCGGCCGGGTCGCCGACCCCCACCGACGCGAGGATCGTGCCGTGTTCGGAGCTGAAGGTCTCCGTGTCCCGCAGTACCCTGCCGCAGTCCGCGTGCCGGGTGACCGACCAGAACGGGGTGCCGCCGGCCGCGTGCTGACGCCACACCGGGGCGTGCCGGCGCAGCGTCCGCCACGCGGCGTGCTGGCAGCCGTCCCGGTAGCGGCCGGGGTCGAAGAGGTCGACCGTGGCGAGGTCGACGTCGTCGTCAGGTGTCGACGAGGTGATCTTCATGACCGTCCCGTCTCGGCCTCGACGGCCTCGACGACGCCGGCGGCACCGGCGGACTCGGCGGCACCCCCGGAGGTGCTGCCACTGCGGCCGTCCAGCAACTCCGCCAGGAGCGCGACGGTGGGGTGCGCGAAGAACTCGCGTGACGACAGCCGGTAGCCCATCAACCGGAGCCGTTCCAGGACCTGCACGCTCTGCAGCGAGGTGCCGCCGAGCGCGAAGAAGCCGTCATCCCTCCCCACCAGGTCCAGGCCGAGCAGTTCCTGGAGCGTCGTGGCGACGGCCTTCTCGGTCGCGGTCCACGCCGGGACGTAGTCGTCGAGTCCCATCAGTTCCCGCGAGCGCCAGGGCGCGGGCAGCGCCCGCCGGTCGACCTTCCCGTTCCGGTCGAGGGGGAGTTCGTCGAGCAGGGCGTAGTACGACGGGCGGGCGTAGCCGGGCAGTCCCTCGTCGGCGAGGTACCGCAGGTCCGCCTGGCTGAGGGTGGCCCCGGGCTCCGCCGCCACGTAGGCGACCAGGCGCCGTTCCTCCTCGGCGGCGCCCACGACGGTGACGGCCGCGGCGGAGACCCCCTCGCACGTGGTGAGGAACGCCTCGACCTCCGCGGGCTCGACACGGAAGCCGCGGATCTTCACCTGCCGGTCGATCCGGCCCACGAACTCGACCGCGCCGTCCGGGAGACGGCGGCCGAGGTCGCCGGTGCGGTAGATCCGCCGGCCGGGGGCCGCCGCGAAGGGATCGGGCACGAAGCGCTCCGCGGACTCGCGTGGGCGGTGCAGATAGCCGCGCGCGACTCCGCCGCCGCCGACGTAGATCTCGCCGGTCTCCCCGTCCGGGAGCGGCCGCAGGTCGGCGTCGAGCACTTCCATGCTCCGGCCGGCCAACGGGGTACCCAGCGGGACCCGTTCACCGGTGCCGGCCGGGTCGACCCGGTGCAGGGAGCTGAAGACGGTCGTCTCGGTCGGTCCGTAGGCCGCGTACACCCGCGCGCAGCGCCCGGTGGCGGCGCGGACGTGCCGGGCGGACAGGACGTCGCCGCCGGTGATGACCCGGGTGACGCCCTCCAGCGCGTCCGGGGCCTGCTCCATCAGCGCGTGGAAGAGGCCGGTGGTCAGGAAGAGCCAGTCCGGCGCCGCGGCGCGGATGCCTCCGGCCATCGCGTGGATGGTCAGGTCGTCGCGCGCGATGACCTCCACGCGCGCACCGCTGCCCAGCGCGCACCACAGCTCGAAGACCGAGGCGTCGAAGGAGGTGGGCGCGAACTGCGCGACGACGTCGCCCGGGGCGATGCGCAACCGGGGGTCGCCGTCGATCAGGTCGAGCACGTTGCGGTGGCTGACCGCGACGCCCTTGGGCCGCCCGGTGGACCCCGAGGTGTAGATGGCGTAGGCGAGGTTCTCCGGGTGGGTCGCCCGGCGCGGGCCGGCGGGCGCCGGTGAAGCGCCGGTGTCGCCGGGTATGGCGACGCCGGCCGGCCCCGGCGCGTTCCAGCGGCCGACGTCGGCGGGGCGGGTGACCATCCGGCGCACCCCCGCCTCCGCGATCGTCGCCTCCTGCCGCGCCTGCGGGTGACCGGGGTCGACGGGCACGTAGTAGGCGCCCGCCATCAGGATGCCCAGGGCTCCGACGGCGAACTCCGGTGAGCGCAGGGCCGTGACGCCGACCGCCGTCTCGTGGCCGACCCCGGACCGGCTCAGCTGTTCGGCCAGCAGCTCGGCCCGGGTGACCAGTTGACGGTAGGTGAGGCTGGTGCCCTCCGCGCTGATCGCGATCTGGTCGGGCTGCCGTTCGGCCCACTGCCGAACCCGTTCGTGAATGCCCGTAGCCGGTTCGGTACCGGTGTTGTGCAGTGCCGCCACGTGATCACCTCATCCTGGGACGTGCCTCGCGGTCGCTCGCTTCGGCCCGGGCCCGCCGCAGCAGCGCGGCCCCCAGCTCCACGAGACGCCGCGGCTGCGTTCGCAGCACCGAGTAGTGGTCGCCGGGCAGGTCCACGACCTCCAGCGCCCCGCACAGCGGGCGCCAGTCCGTCGCGAGCGACCGCGACCGCGCCGCCTGGACCAGGCTCACCGGGCCCGGGTAGTACGTCGGGGTGTGCGCGAGTACCAGCTCGACGGTGGCGCTGAACGCCTCGTACCGCGCCAGTAGTTCGTCGACGTCCAGCAGGCCCCCGGCCGCCACGTCCTTGAGCACGCGGTCGGGGAAGCGCTCGTCGACGTGGTCCGGCAGCGGGAGCGCGATGTCCGCGCGCAACGCGAGATCGTGCAGGAAGGCGGCCAGCACGCCGGACGAGCCCGGTGCGGCCGGTGCGGGGCGTACCGGCGAGTCGATCAGCAGCACCGGCGGAAGCCCGCCCACGCTCTCGTGCCACAGCCGGGCCATCTCGTGTGCCAGCACGCCGCCCGCCGACCATCCGGCGAACACCACCGGGGTCGCCGCCAGCGTCTCCCGCAGTGCCGTCACCTGCGCCGCCGCCAGGGCCGTCAGGTGGCTGCCGCGGGTGCCGACGACGTCCACCAGCCGGCGCGGGTAGCGGTCGCCGATCGCGCTCAGCCAGGGGCCGTATCCCAGGCCGGCGCCTTCGACGCCCACCAGGACCAGGGTCGGTGCGCCGGACGTGACGTCGGCCGGCACCGCCTGCGAGCCCATCCACTCGGCGAGTTCGGCGACGCTCTGGCGGGCGAGCAGGACCTGCACCGGAACCTCGTGGCCCCGGGCCTCCAGCTCGGTGAGCAACTGGACGAGGAACAGCGAGTTGCCGCCCAGCACGGGGAACTGGTCGTGCCGGCCGACGGATTCCAGGCCCAGCAGGTCGGTCACGAGGTCCGCGACGACCTTCTCGGTGGCGTCGGTGATCGGGGTGCCCGACACGCGGGCCCCGGGGGTGACCGCCGGCAGGGCCTGGTGGTCGACCTTGCCGTTCGGCGTGAGCGGAATGCGGGGCAGCACCACGAGGTGCGCGGGGACCATGTGTTCGGGAAGGCGTTCCCGCAGGGTGCGCAGGAGCACGGCGGGGGAGAGGGACGCGGACTCGCCCGGCGACACGTAGCCGACCAGGCCGCCGCCGTCCGCGCCGCCATCCGCGCCGCCGTCCCGCGCGCGAGCCGCGACGACCACCGCCTCGCCGACCCCTGGTATCGCCGCCAGCGCGCTCTCGATCTCGCCGGGCTCGACCCGGAATCCACGGACGCTGACCTGGCGGTCCATCCGCCCGAGGATCTCGAACCTGCCGTCCGGCAGCCGGCGGGCGAGATCACCGGTGCGGTACAGCCGGGAGCCCTCACGGCCGGCGAGCGGGTGCGGGACGAAGCGCTCCGCCGTCGAGGCCGCGGCCCCGGTGTAGCCCCGGGCGATCCGGTCCCCGCCGACGCAGAGCTCCCCGGGCACGCCGACCGGCAGCGGCCGCATCCGGTCGTCCATGACGTGGACGTCCGTCGCGGACACCGGACGGCCCACCGGCAGGCGCACCGCCCGGTCGGGGACATGGCTGACGGGCTCGTAGGTGGCGAGCATGGTCGTCTCCGTCGGGCCGTAGGTGTGCACGACCTGCCCGCCGAAGCCGGTGGACAGCAGCGCGCGCACCGCGTGCGGACTGCCGGCCTCGCCACCGAAGTACAGCGCCCTGAGCGGTGCGCCGCCGAGGTGCCCGGTGTACGCCCCGTGGTTGACGAGTGCGCTGGGCACCGACAGCACGTCGATCCGCGCGTCGGTGAGGGCCCGTCGCAGCGCCTGCGGCGACATGATCACGTCGCGGTCGAGGATGTGCACGCAGCCGCCGTTGAGCAGGGGAGCCCAGATCTCGAAGGTGGTGTTGTCCGAGCAGGGGTTGGCCGTCTGCGCGACCCTGTCGCCGGGTTCGATGCTCACGTGGTTGGCGTCGACCACCAGACCGACGACACCGCGGTGGGTGATCGCCACGCCCTTGGGGACGCCGGTCGACCCGGAGGTGGACATGACGTAGGCGAGGGCGTCCGGGTGCCCGTCGTCAGCGAGCGGGCCGGCCTCCCGGTGGCCGGTGGCCGCCTCCTCGACGCGCAGGACGCCGAGGCCCCGCGGCCAGTCGCGGCCCGCGGCAGCGGCGTCCGTCACCACGCACCGCGCACCCGACTGCCGCAGCACCTCGCCGAGCCTGGGGTCCGGGTGGTCGGGGTCCAGCGGCACGTAGGCGCCGCCGGCCTTGAGGATGCCGAGGTAGGCGACGACGAGGTCCACCGAGCGCGGCAGGCACACCCCGACGGTGTCCTCGCGGCGGACGCCGTGCCGGCGCAGGTACCCCGCGACGGCGTCGGCACGCCGGTCGAGGTCGCCGTAGCCGATCTGCCGCGTGCCGTGGACGACGGCGACCGCGTCGGGGCGGCGCCGGGCCTGCGCGGCGAAGCGGGCGTGCACGGTCCCGCTCGGGGCGGCGCCGGCCGGAAGGGCGGCCGGGGGCTCGGCCAACGACAGCCGGCTGGCGGGGAGATCGGGGTGGCGGGCGGCGTCGGCCAGGAGACGGGTGAACTGGTCGGCCATCGCGGCCACGGTCCCGGCGTCGAACAGCGCGCTGTCGTAGATCCAGTACAGGATGGTCGGATCGGTGCTCGCGTCGACGGTGAGCGTCAGGTCGCCCAGCGGGAACCACCGCTGGTGCGGCACCGCGACGGTCGCCAGGTCGCCCAGCGCGAAGGAACCCTGCTCCGGATACCTGATGTTCAGGCTCACCTGCTGGTAGGCGACGGTGCTGACGCCCTGGTCGGGCCGCAGGGTGCGCAGCAGCAACTCGTACGGGGCGTCCTGGTTGCCCATTACACCGAAGACGGTGGCCTTCGTCCGCGTGAGCAACTCGCGGAAGGAGGGGTCGCCGCTCAGGTCCAGGGGCACCGGGAACGACCCGGCGAACATCCCGACCAGGCGCTCGACCTCGGGACGGAAGCGTTCGCCCGCGACCGGAAGGCCGATGCTCAGGTGCTCCTGCCCGGTGTACCGGTGCAGGAGGACGCCGAGCGCGGACAGGGACGCCACCACCAGAGTGGTGCGCTCCGAGCGGGTCAGCGCCGCCAGTTCGCCGGTCACCGACGCCGGCAGCGTGACCTGGTGCACGCCTCCTCCGCGCTCGCGGTCGCTGTCGCGCCGGCGGTCCGTCGGCAGGTCCAGCACGGGCGGGCAGTCGGCGAGCCGGCGGCACCAGTAGGCGACCTGCCGCTGCACCTCCGGCAGGTCCTCGCGGGCGCGCTGCCAGGCGGCGTAGTCGGCCGGCCGGAGAGGAGGAGCCGCCTCGGCGGCCTCCCCGGCGTCGCCGCCGCCGGTCTCGGCGCCGTACAGGGCGCCGAGGTCGGCGAGCAGGATGGGCCAGGACAGCAGGTCGATGACCACGTGGTGGGCCACCAGCAGCAGGGTCCACCGGTCCTCGCCGGTGCGCAGGACGACGATCCGGAACAGCGGGCCCCGCGACAGGTCGAAGCTGCCGGCCGCGGCGGCGTCGACATGGCGCGCGGCGGCGCCGGCGGGGTCCGGGTCGCCCCGCAGATCGACCTCCTCCGGTGCCAGCTCCCGGTCGACACACACCCGTTGGCGCGGAACGCCCCCCACCACGTCGATGACCGTGCGCAGCGCCACATGGCGTTCGCCCAGCCGGGCCGCGGCCCGGGACAGTGCTCCGGGGTCGAGGTCGCCGCGCAGCGCGAAGCACCGCACCCCGGTGTAGGTGGCGAACTCCGGGAACATCCGCTCGGTCAGCCAGATGCCCTCCTGCGCGTAGGTCAGCGGACCCTCGGCGCCGGAGCCGCCGCCGGGGCGCGAGATGCCCTCCACGCTCATCGCGGGTCCTCCGGCCGGCCGGCCGCGGCGCCCGCGGGGTGCCGCCGCGGCTCCACCGGCGCGGCGAGCCCCAGGAAGGCGGTGGCACGGTCCCAGGCGCGCGCGGCCACGACCGGGTGGTGGCGGTCCGCCGCGAAGCGGTTGGCGAAGGCGTGCCCGGCGCCCGCGTAGGTGCAGGCCTCCAGGTAGCCGCCGACCTCGTCGAACGCCTGCACCGCGCGGGCCAGTCGCCCCGCGTCCGGGTTGGTGTCCCGCGATCCGCGGTGGAACTGGACGGGTGCGGCCCCCGCGCTCGTCCGCTCCAGCGGACTGACGGCGTGGTGCCAGCCCTGGTCCAGGGCGCCGCCGTAGAAGCAGCAGGAGCGGTCGACGCCGGTCCCCGCGACCGCCGCGAGGAAGGCCAGCCGGCCGCCCATGCAGAAGCCGAGCGCCGCCACGTCACGGCCGGTCCGGCGCAGGAGCCGCGTCCCCCCGGCCATCACCTCCAGCAACTCCTCGTCGCGCAGCAGGCTCTTGCGCTCCTCGGGAGCGAGGCCGGGCGGCTGCCCGGCGAAGAGTTCCGGCACGGTGACGGCACATCCCAGCCCCAGCAGGCGGGCGGTGATGTCGGCGGTGAAGTCGTCCAGCCCGGTGCGGTGGTGCAGGAAGAGCACGGCACCCACCGGCTCGGCCGGCGGCAGGAACGTCCACACCGGGGTACGGGCGATCACCGTGCGATCGGACGGCTCGGGGCCGTTTCGGGCGAAAGGCCGGGGCAGATCGTTCATCGGCTCCTCCTGCGGCACCGGAAAGCGGAATCTGGACGGCGGGACCGGTCGTGTGCGCGAGCGGGCGAGGGCCTCGCTCACCCGCGCAGTGGCCGCAGCACCTCCTGCCAGTGGCGGACCCGGTCCAGCACGGCGGCGGGTCCCGCCTCGAGCACTCCTGAGGTGATCGGCAGCATCGCTCGGGACGGCCCCGCCGCCCCGACGACCTCGCGGAACTCCTCGACGGTGCGGCCCGGTCTGCCGAGCCCGGGCAGCGAGACCAGGGTGCCGGGCATCCGCCGCAGCAGGGCCACCGCCTCGTGCGGGGGAGCGCCCACCACCGCCGCCGCGGGACCGGGGGCACCGTCGGCGGCGAAACGGCGGTTGTGGCCGGCGATCCCGTCGGCGAGCTGCTCGCTGACCGTCACCCCGTCCGCGCTCCGGGCGAGTTGGGCTCCCGCTTCATGGTTGCTGGTGCGCACCAGCAGGAACGCCGTGCACCGCCGGCCGGCGGCCAGGTCGAAGAGCGCGGCGGTGGCATCGAGACCGAGGAAGGGCGCCACCGTCACAGCGTCCGCGCCCAGGACGCTCTGCGGGCCCAGATAGAGATCGGCGTACGCGGCCATGGTGTCCGCGGTGTCGCAGCGCTTCGCGTCGGCCACGGTCAGGGTGCGGCGCTGGGCGCAACCGGCCAGGAACGCCGCCATCAGCTCCAGCCCTTCCGGGCCGAACCGCTCGAAGAACGGCGTCTGCACCTTGACCGCGGCGACGCTCTCCACGGCGTCCAGCAGGCGCTTGCAGAACTCCTCCACGCCGGCCGGGTCGTCCCGCAGCCCCCATGCGGACAGCCACTTCGGGGACGGGGCGATCCCGACGGCGAGATTGGTGCGCTCGGCGGTGAGCTCGGGCCAGCCCGAGAAGCCCGTCCTGGGCGCCGGGTTCCGCGCACGTGTCCGATCGCGCACTGGCTTCCTCCGTGGGGTGGTGACCGCGTGGGGGGTACCGGGTCCGGACCGCTCGGCGCCCGCCAGTCCCGCCAGTACCGGGCCGAACCGCGCGGTGCCCTCCACCACCGGGCAGTCACCCGCCCGCTGCTGGACGACCGTCGCCAGCTCGCCGTAGGTCGGTGCCACCGCCGTCAGCCGGGACGTGGCGAAGACCCCGCGCTCCGGATCGGCGAAGGAGGGCCCGGAGTAGGGCAGTTCGGCAGCGACCCCGTGGGCCGGGAGGTCTCCGCGGGCGCCCGGTCTGCGGTGCATGTCGAAGACCGGCAGCCCGGCGGCCAGCGCGGCGATCCGCAGCGTGCCCGACACCCGTGGGTTGATCTCCAGGACGTGCACGGTTCCCTCCGCCGTGACCAGGAGTTCGGCCTCCGCCCAGCCGATCGAGCCGGCGGCCGCCGCGGTGCGCAGGCCGAACTCCCGCAGCACCCGGTCGAGGGCGGGGCCGCCGAACGGGTCGGGACACAGCCGCAACCGCCGCCAGGGCGGGACCAGGTGGCGGCTGGTGGCGCCCTTCCACACCGGCGGCAGCACCGCGGCGCCCGCGGCGTCCCGGTAGACCAGCACGGAGTACTCGGTGCCGTCGGCATAGCTCTCGCAGAACTCGTCCGGTCCGGCCGCGGCCGCGCCCGCCAGGTCGAGTCGGATGCCCTCGCTCTGGGTGCCGAAGCGCGACTTCACCACGACCGGCGTGTCGCCGGCCGGCGCCGGCCGCGGCCGGTCGCCCGGCCACCAGGGAAGCGTGCTCAGCCCTTCCTCGTCGAGGAGCCCGCGCATCGCGAACTTGTCGACGCCGAGCCGTGCCGCGCGTGCCGACTGCGCGAGCACGGTGCGTCCCTGGGCGCGCAGCTCGTCGGCGAGCGCGCTGTCGCGCAGGAGCGTCTCGTGACTGGAGTGGAACACCACCAGGTCCGCGTCCGTGCCCCGCAGCGCGTCCCGGGCCTCCTCGGACGCCAGGTCCGGGCCGGTGCCGGCGTGCACGACCTGGTCAAGGCCACCGGGGTCGGCCACGAAGTACGGCAGCCAGGCGAGCAGCGAGCCGGGGGCCACCACGTGCAGCGCCGACAGTGCCGAGGGCGCCGCGGGCCCGGGCTCCGCCGGGCTCCGCCAGGTGGCGCGCGCCTGAGGCGTCATGCGAGGAGCTCCGCGAACTCCTCGACGTAGCGTCCGGGCAGCGGACTGTCCTGCTCGTACAGGAAGCTGACGGGCAGCCGGAGCCAGTGGGCGAAGAGGTGGTCGGCGCGCGGGAAGGCACGGGCACCGGACCGGGCCGCCGCGCGGGCGGCCCGCGCGGTGCGGGGCGACCAGTCCGGCGCGCTGCCGCGGAAGAGCGGGTAGTGGTGCAGGGGGCGGGTCGAGGGCGCCCGCACGTTCAGCCCGCGGCTCTGGAGCAGCCGGACCAGGGTGTCCCGGTCGAGGCGGGCGTCGTCGCCCACCTCCACCACGCCGTCGTACCACGCGCCCGTGCTGCTGCCCGGCTCCACCGGTACGGCCCGGATGCCGGGCAGGGCGGTGAGGCCGTCGACCAGCGCGCCCATGTTCGCCTGCCGGCGGGACACCATGACGTCCAGGCTCTCCAGGTGTTCCAGGGCCAGCACCGCGGCCGTCGGGCTGATCCGGAGGTTTCCGCCGAGTCCGGTCGGCAGCAGCGCCGCGTACCGCTCGTCGTGGATGGTGAGGTCCGTCCGGTGGCGGAAGTTCGCGAGCAGGCAGGCGCGGGCGTAGAGGTCCGGGTCGTCGGTGAGCAGCATGCCGCCGAGGCCGCCGGAGACGGCCTTGTGCCCGCCGATACTGAAGACGGAGATGTCCGCGAGCGACCCGACCGGCCGGCCGCGGTACCGCGCGCCGTGGGCGTGGGAGCAGTCCTCGACGAGCGGGACCCCCCGCTCCCGGGCAAGGGCGATGATTGCGTCCATCGGGCCGGGGTTCCCCCACAGGTGGGTGATGGCGATCGCCCTGGTCCGGGGGGTGAATGCCGCGGCGAGCCCTTCGGCGGTGGCCTGGCCGGTGGCGGGCGCGACATCGGTGAGCACCGGGACGGCACCGAGCAGCAGCAGGGGACTGACCGCGCTGAAGAACGTGTAGACCTGCGTGGCGACTTCGTCGCCCTCGCCGAGGCCGAGCGCGAAGTAGGCGGCGAACAGCGCGGAGGTGCCCGAGTTGAGCGCGAGGGCGTGCCGGCGGCCGTGGTAGCGCGCGAACGCCTCCTCCAGCGCGGCGATCTCCGGCCCGTGCCCGTAGTCGAACGACCGGCCGGCGCGCAGCATTCGGGCCACCGACTCGATGGTGTCGTCCCGGTAGACGGGCCACTCCGGTGGATGGGCGAGCTTCGCTCCGGTCGCCGCACCGCCGCCCGCATCCGCCGGACGCGCGCCAACTGCTGTCATCGCCGCTGCCTTTCCGCACGCCGAAGAACCTCCTCGCGCCGCGGGAGGTGGAAGGCGCTCACGAAGGTCGTCGAACCGGACTCGCAGACCACAGTGCAGTGCGTCGGCAATGTGCGCAAGCCCCGCTCGGGGTGGTCCGCGCGTAACGCCGGAAGGCGGCCGGGCCGCGCTTTTCCGGTCCCGCCGCTTTGCGTCCGGTACACCGTTGTCGACCGCAATCGGCGCGGGTTATGTTGCCCGGACTCATTCAGCCGGCCGATCGACGGGAGTTGTGCTGTGGGCGAGAACGACGCGCTGGCGAACGACATCGAGGAACAGCTGCGGAATCACCTGGCCAAAGAATTCCACGACGACTGGACCGTCCGCGGGCTCTCCCAGCACTTCCGCCGCGAGGGCTACGTCAAGGTGTCCGGGATCGTGCCGCCGGATCTCAAGCGCGCGATCGGCGACGACGCCCGTCGGCTGCTGGACCAGGCAAAACGCATCGACACCACACTCAAGGAGACGTCGAACACGCCCCGCAGGATGAGTACGGTCGGCTTCCGCCACATCGCCGACAACAGCGAACTGGTGCCGGCGGTCTACGAGTCGCCCGCGCTGCTGGAATTCCTGTCCCGGCTGGCCGGGGAAAGGGTGCTGCCGTGTCCCTACGAGCCGGAGCGCTTCGTCATGACGAAGCAGGAGAAGGTCGGTGACACCCACGGGTGGCACTGGGGCGACTTCTCCTTCGCGCTCATCTGGATCGTGGAGGCGCCCGAGATCGAGGCGGGCGGAATGCTCCAGTGCGTTCCGCACACCGACTGGAACAAGTCCGACCCGCGCGTGCACGACTATCTCGTCAAGTACCCGGTGAAGACCTATTACCACAGCAGCGGGGACATCTACTTTCTGCGGACCGACACCACCTTGCACCGGACGGTCCCGCTCAACCGTGACGCGACCCGCATCATTCTCAACACGGCCTGGGCGAACGCCGCCGACCTGGAGAGCGCGGACTCGCACGAGACCATGGACGCGCTCTTCGACTGAACACCGCGTACCCAGCGGAGCCACGACGGCGGTGCCCGATGCCCTCCAGGGCATCGGGCACCGCCGTCGTTCAGCGGACGGCCCGTCCGGCGCGTACCTGGTCGATGAGGGCTCCGAGCGTGGGGCGCCGCAGGAAGTCGCGCAGCCGCAGTCGTACGCCGAGGTCGTCGCGGACGGCGGCGACGAGCCGCCCCGCGAGCAGGGAAGTCCCCCCGGACAGCATGAAGTCGTCGGACGCCGAGGCGCTGTCGACCCGCAGCAGCGCCGTCCACATCCGCCGCACCTGTGCGGCCGCGTCGTCCTCCTCCGGGTCGCCGGCGGGGAGGCCGCTCCCGGCGCCGTCCGGCCGCCCGGCATCCGGCACCGGCGGGCCGGCCGGGGGGAGGACCGGAACCGGCAGCGCCCGCCGGTCCACCTTGCCGTTCGCGTTGCGCGGCAGCCGCTCCAGGCCGATCACCACCGCGGGCACCTCGTGTTCGGGCAGCCGTCGCAGCAGGAAGCGCCGCAGTCCGGCGGGCACCGTCGCGCCGGGCCCGTCCGTGCCGGCCACCACGTAGGCCACCAACTGGGTCCGGCCGTCGTGATCCGGGACGCCGACGACCTCCGCGGCCAGGACGTCCGGGTGTTCCAGGACGGCCGCCTGCACCTGGCCCGGCTCCACCCGGTGGCCGCGCACCTTGACCAGGTCCCCGGTCCGGCCGTGGTGATGCAGCATGCCGTCGCGGTCCAGGACGGCCAGGTCCCCGGTCCGGTAGACGCGCTCGCCGGGGACGGCGGGCCGGGGATGCGGCAGCAACCGCTCGGCGGTGAGCGCGGGGCGGTCCAGATAGCCCCGGGTGAGTTCGGGTCCGGCCACGAACAGTTCACCGACCCCGCCGGCCGGCATCGGCCGCATCGAGTCGTCCAGCACCATCACCCGCACGTCCGGCCAGCTCCGGCCGACCGGCGGCGGCGCGGACCTGCGGGCGTGGCCGGCGGTGTGGGAGGTGCATCTGCGCGTCCAGGGGACGAGGCCGCTGGTGACGCCGTTCGCCTCGGCCGACCCGTAGGACACCGCGGTCTCGTACGGCAGGTGCGGCGGTGCCCAGCGCGCCACCCGGTCCCCGCCGACCGTCACCAGGCTCAGCGGGGTGTCCGACGGCCAGGGCAGCGCCATGAGCTCCTGTGCGGTCAGGGAGTTGAGGAACGCTTTGGTGATCCCCGTCGTGACGAGCCAGTCGCGCAGCTCCGCGGGGGAGGCGACGACGGCGGCGTCGGTGGTGTGCACGCTCGCTCCGTGCGCGAGGTAGGGCCACAACTCGCCGACGCCCGCGGACGAGCCCGGGGAGGCCAGCCAGCTCGCCCGGTCCGAGCCGTGCACGCGGTGCCCGGCCGCGTGGGTCGCGACGCAGTGGCTGACGGATCGATGGGTGATCCCGGTGGGCTTGGCCTCGCCGGTCGATCCGGACGTGTGCACGACGTAGGCGAGATTGTCCGGGTGCACCGGGACGCGAACGGCCCGGTCCTCCGGCCCGCCGATGGCCGAGGCCGCCTGATCGACCGGCAGGACCTCGCAGCGGGCGGTCGCGGCGGCCGGGGGGAGCGCGGCGGGACGGGCCAGCAGGACCCGGGGCGGGGTCGCCGCCAGGAGTGCCGTGGTGCGCTGGTGCGGCCACCGGGGGTCCAGCAGATGCGCGGTGCCGGCGGACTTGAACACCGCCAGGAGCGCGACCAGCAGGTCCGCCGAGCGGTCCAGGTACAGCCCGACCGGTGTCTCGCGGCGGACGCCGCCCGCGCGCAGCACGCGGGCGAGCGCGTCGGCGCGCAGGTCGAGTTGGCGGTACGTCAGCTCCGACGAGGCGTCGGTGAAGGCGAGGCGGTCGGGGGTCCGCCGCGCCTGCGTCTCGATCAGCCGGTGCACCGGAGTCCTGCTCTGTTTCATTTCGTCCGACTCGGCGATGGTGGGTTGAGGCGTCATGATGATTCCTGCCTGTGACCGATTTTCGGGATGGGTCTCTTCGGCATCCGCCTTGTCCGTCGGCATGTTCCCTTGTTTCCCGGCGCACCCGGACGCATGTGAGTGAGGTTGACGATGAACTCAAGTCTCGACTGCATGGTGATCGGCTACAACGACCCGCCGCTCTCGTTCCACGAGCACCGGTTGATGGCTCAGGAACCGAAATCCCCGGAACGCCGGGTGTTCATGCGTGAGCACCTCCTGGTGGACGGAGCGCGGCTGGCTCCGATGGATGTCATCAACCACTACGCGGAACGTTTCCAACCGGTCGGCGCCGACCCGTACTACCACGTGGGCGAAGTTCCCAATCTCGCCGCCGTGTATCTCACCAGCTACCTTCGCCGGCAGGGATTCGACGCCGAGTACATCAGCCTGTTCCGGCCGGAGACCTCCCGGCTGGAGGAGGTGCTGGAGCATCGCCGGCCGAAGGTGGTGGCCATCACCACGACGTTCTACCTCATGCCGTGGCCGGTGCACGAGATCTGCCGGTTCGTCCGGGAGCGGTACCCCGAGGCCCATGTCGTCGTGGGCGGCCCGCTGGTGGACAACCTGGCCAACGATCTGTCGGCCGAAGCCCTCACGACCGTCTTCGAGTGGGTCGGCGCGGACTCGTACATCAGGGAGTCCCAGGGAGAGGAGTCCCTGGGACGCCTGGTCAGCGCGGTGCGGCAGGGCACGGAGCCGTCGGACGTCCCCAACCTGTACACCCGGGCCGACACCGGCTTCCGGTTCACCCGCACGCGGCCGGAGGCCAACAGCCTCGACGCGTGCGCGATCGACTGGGGTCTGTGCGACCGGAGCGAGCTGGGCGCGACCGTGCAGACCCGCACCGCCCGCAGCTGCGCGTTCAAGTGCAGTTTCTGCGACTTCCCGGTGCGGGCCGGCGCCTTGAGCGTCGCCTCCGTGGAGACCGTCGAGCGGGAACTGCGGCAGCTCGCGGATCTGGGCACCCGGCATCTGGTCTTCGTGGACGACACCTTCAACGTGCCGATCGGCCGGTTCAAGGAACTGTGCCGGATGATGATCAGGAACGACTTCCCGTTCGAGTGGTATTCGTTCTTCCGCTGCTCGGCCGCCCGCGACACCGAGATATTCGATCTGATGTGGCGCAGCGGCTGCCGGGCGGTCTTCCTCGGTATCGAGACCGGTGACGACTCGGTACTGCGCAACATGGTCAAGTCGAGCAGCGGCGACCAGTACCGATTCGCCATGGAGCAGTTGCACGCGCGGGGGATAGCGACGTTCGCGTCGTTCATCTGCGGATTTCCCGGGGAGACCGAGCAGACGGTCCGGAACACCGTGGATTTCATCAACGAGACGCAGCCGACCTTCTACCGGTCCGAATTGTGGTTCTACAACCACCGTTCGCCGATCCACCAGCAGGCGGAGACCTTCGGCATCACCGGTCAGGGCTACGACTGGTCGCACGCCACGATGGACTCCGGGCGCGCAGCGGACGCGGCGGACGCCGTGTTCCGGGAGGTCACCGGCTCGGTGTGGATGCCCGGCTACAACTACGACTTCTGGGCCGTGCCGTACCTGCTCGGCAAGGGCCTGACGATGGCGCAACTGGTCGATCTCCACACCACCATGAGCCGCCTGATGGCGTTCAACGCCTCGCCGTCGACCGCGCCGGCCGAGCAGGCGCGCCACCGGCGGAAGCTGGAGGAGTGGTTCCGCTCGGTGCGGATGGCGCCGCCCCGGTACCGGATGGCCCAGGACCGGTCCGTGTCCTCAGCGGTCTGAGCGGCTGCCGGCGTCCAGGACGGTGACGAGACGGTCGAGCCGGGCCCTGACGGTGTCCTCGTCCCACAGGTCGGTGGCGTACTCCAGGTCGAGGACCAGCCCCCCGGCCGTCTCCTGCACGAAGAGCGTGAGTTCGAAGCGGCTCACGTCCGCCGTGACCTTCGCCGGCTCCGTCCGGCAGCCGGCCAGGGACAGCGCCTGGAGCTCCGGCCGGACCTGCTGCACCGTGGCCTGGAAGAGGGGCATGCGGTCGAAACTGCGCCTGGCCCCGGCCGCCCGCACGATGTCGGCGAGGGGCAGGTGCTGGTGCTGGTAGGCGTCCAGGCAGACATCGCGGGTCCGTGCCAGCAGGTCCGGGAAGGCCAACTCCGGGTCGTGGTCGACGCGCAGCGGAACGAACCCGGCGAAGCAGCCCACCGTCCCTTGCACCTCCGCGGTCGGGCGGTTGTCGACCAGGGTGCCCAGCACGATGTCCCGCTGCCCGCTCCAGCGGGCGAGCACGGTCGTCAGCGCGGCGGTGACCGCCATGAACACCGTGGCGCGGCAGCGCCGCGCGAGGCCGGCCAGGCGCCGCACCACCGGCGCGGGAACCGTGCGGCGGCAGGAGGCGACCGACAGCGTGGCCCGCTTGCGGCCCGGCGCGATGGGAAGGCGGAGCTCGGCGGCACCGGCGAGGTTGCGCCGCCAGAACGCGGTGGCCGCCGCGCCGCGTTCGCCGGCCAGCCAGGCCCGCTCCCACCGTACGTAGTCGGCGTAGTGGGCGCCGACCGGGGCCGGTACGGGCTCGCGGCCGGTGAGCTGGGCGGCGTAGAACTCGCCCAGGTCGTGGTGGACGACGCCCATCGACGTGCCGTCGGTGACGAGGTGGTGCAGCGTGCAGGACAGCAGGTGGTCCTCGGCGCCGAGCCGGATCAGCGTGGCGCGGACCAGCGGAGCGGTCCCCGTCTCGAACCTCGTGCCGGCGTCGATGCGGGCCAGCCGGACCGCCTGCGCGGCGCGCTCCGCCGCGGGCAGGTCCTCCACCGACAGCAGCGGCATCGCCACCGTGGCGGTGTCGCAGAAGTGCTGGCGGGGGATGTCGTCGACCGCCTCGAACCTGGCGCGCAGACCGGGGTGCCGGTCGATCGTCCGCTGGAGGGCGCGGTGCAGTGCGACGGCGTCCAGCGGGCCGCGTATCCGGTGCGCGAACGCGCTGTTGAAGTCGTCGGCGGCGCCGAGCATAAGGCGTTCGTTGACCCAGATCTGCTGCTGGGCGGCGGACAACGCCGGCTCGCGGTCCGGTCGTTGCCCGGCAGGCGCGGTGGGGGCGGCGCCCGCCACGTCCTGGGTGCGGTCGCGCAGCCGCGCGGTGAGGGCGGCGGCGAGGTCGTGCACCGTCGGGTGGAGGAAGACGTCCCGTACGCCGACGGGAACGCCGAGCGCCTCGGTGAGCCGTACGGCCAGTTGCGCGGCCGCCATCGACCCGCCGCCCAGGGCGAAGAAGTCGTCGTGCGGCCCGACCGTCCTGCCGGGCAGGAGCAGGCTCCACACGTCGGTGAGGGTGCGTTCGAGTCCGGTGTACGGCGGCGGGCCGGCCGTCCCGCGCGGCGTGGCCGGCAGCCGGGCCTCGTCGACGGTTCCGTCCGGCCGGCGGGGGATCTGCGCCAGCACGGTCACCTCGGAGGGACCCCACATCCGCGGCAGCGCCGCCGCGAGGTCCCGCCGGAGGCCGGCCAGGTCCGCGGCGCCGGCCGTCGTCTCGGTCACCACGTACGCGACCGGTCGCGGGTCCTCGCCGTGGGGCGCGGTGAGCGCCGCGTCCCGGACCGCCGGCAGGCCGCGCAGCACGTCCTCCAACTGGTCCAGCTGAACGTCGAGTTGGCCCAGCCTGATCCGGCGCCTGAGCGGTCCGAGCGTCTCGACGCGCCCGTCGGGCAGGCGTCGTGCGGTGCGTCCGGCGGGGGTCGGCGCCGGCCGGCCGTCGGGGCCCGCGACCAGCCGGTGCAGCTCACCGCACGCGCCGACGGGCAGCACGTTGCCGTCGCGGTCGAGGACCACCTCGTCCGCGGCCAGGGCGGTGGACACCTCCGGCGGAGGGAGCATCGCCACCGAGGCGAGCGGCTGGCCGGGGGCGCTCGCGGCGCCGCGGATCAGGCGCGCGAGGTGCGCGACGAACCGGGCGACGGTGTCAGGACCGAACAGGCCGGTGTCGTACTCGACGTGCACCGTCCACGCGCCGGCGTCGAAGACGTGTTCCATCATCAGGTCGAAGCGGGCCCGCGTCCTGGGGACCTCCAGCACGTCCCAGTCGAGGTCCGCGCAGGACAGGTGGGCGTAGTCGCGGTCCCAGATGGTGCAGACGAGCTGGACCAGCGGGGGATGGCTCGGGTCGTAGGCCGGCCGCAGGGCCGCCGCCAGCGCCTCCAGCGGGACCGCGCCGGCGTCGATGGCGTCGAAGACGGCGTCGCAGGCGGCGTCGAGGAGGCGGTCGACCGTGCTGCCGCCGTCGGGCCGCAGCCGTACCGGGACGAGGTTGGCGAACAGCCCGACGGTGCGGGAGAACCGCTCCGGCCGCGGATCGGTGGCGGTGCCCAGCAGCAGGTCGCCGCGGCCGGTACAGCGGTAGACCAGCGCGCCGGACATCGCGGCGAGTACCGCCAGCCGGCTTCCCCCGCAGCCGGCTGCCAGCCGGGTCAGCGCCTGACGGGTCTCCTCGTTCATCGGGAAGGCGTCGCGCCGGCCGCGGAAGTCCTTGACGGCGGGGCGCAGCCGGTCGGCGGGCAGTTCGGCGAGGGTCGGCGCCCCGGCGAGCGCGTCCGCGCGGCGGTCCAGCTCGTCCTGCCAGGCGGTCGCCCCGAGCAGGTGCTGCCGGCGGGCGTACGCGAGGTAGGACGGCGCGTCGGGCAGCGGGGGCGGGACCGCGCCCCGGGCCGAAGCGGCGTACCACTCCACCAGTTCGCGCAGCAGCAGGCGCAGCGACCAGCCGTCGCAGACGAGATGGTGGACCGCGAGCACGAGGGCGTGGTCGTCGGGGCCGAGCCGGACCAGCGTCCAGCGCAGCAGCGGTCCGCGCGCGGTGTCGAAGGCGGCCTCGGTGCGCTGTCGGGCGAGTCCGAGCACCCGCTCCAGCCGTACGTCGGGCGGCACATGGCTCAGATCGACCAGGTCGTCGCCCCAGGGGTCGGCGTACCGGGCCGCCGCGGGCGCCGGCCAGACCGCCTGGACCGGTTCGCCGTCCTGGAGCGGGAAGGTGGTGCGCAGCGCCTGGTGGCGTCCGACGAGCGCGACCAGGGCCCGGTGCAGGTGCTCGGGCCGCAGAGTGCCGCTCAGCCGCAGCAGGCAGCCCTCGTTGTACAGGCCGGTCGGCGGGGCGTTCTGGTCGGCGAGCCAGATCTGGCGCTGCTGCGGGGACAGCGGGCCGGTGTCGACGGGTCCGGCGTCGAGGGGGTGGGAGTCGAGGGGGCCGGCGTCGACGGGGACGGTGTCGAGGGGACGGGAGCCGGGCGCCCGCCCGCCGCCCTCGTCACGCATGGGCCGGCCGGCCGTCCACCGCCGCCGCGATACCGAGCACCGTGGGTTCCTCGAAGAACTCCTGCGGCGTGAGGGTGACACCGAACGCCGACTGCACCCGGGACAGGATGCGGAGCACCTGGAGGCTGTTGCCGCCGAGCGCGAAGAGGTCCTCGTCCACGGGCGCGTCCTCCACCCGCAGCACCTCCCGGACGATCTCGCCCACCGCCTTCTGGGTCGCCGTCGGCAGCGGCGCCGCCTCGGGCTGCCCCGGCACCGTGCCGGCGGGCGGGAACGGCAGCGCGGACAGCGCGGCCATGTCGACCTTCCCGCTGCTGTTCGCCGGGAGGCTGTCCATCACCACGAGCGTGCCCGGCACCATGTACGGGGGAAGCCAGTCCGCGGTGAAGGCGCGGATGCCGTCGGCCGCCGCGCCGCCGCCGCGCACCTCGGCGTAGCCGACGATCTCGGTGTCCCCGTCGGGGGTGGTCACCGTGACGGCACAGGCACGGCTGACCTCCGGGTGCCGGCACATGGCCTGCTCGACCTCGCCCAGCTCCACCCGCATGCCGCGGACCTTCACCTGCCGGTCGGTGCGCCCGACGTACAGCAGGTCGCCGTCGGGCAGGCGGCGGACGAGGTCCCCGGTCCGGTACAGCCGCCCGCCACCGGCCGCGCCGAACGGGTCGGGCAGGAACGCCGCGGCGGTCGGCCCCGGCTGGGCGAGATAGCCGCGGGCCAGGCCCGCGCCGCCGAGGTACAACTCGCCCGCCACACCGACCGGTACCGGACGCATGCGTTCGTCGAGGACGTACGCACTGTGGTTGGCCAGCGGGCGGCCGATGGGCGGGTCGTCCTGCCCGGTGCCCGCGCAGACCTTCGCCACGACCTCGACCGTCGCCTCGGCCGGACCGTAGCCGTTCACGAACCGCCGCCCGGGCGCCCACCTCGCGGTCAGCTCCGCCGAGAACGGCTCGCCGCCCACCGACATCACCCGCAGGTCGGGCAGGCCGTCCGGGTCCAGGGTCTCCAGCAGCGAGGGAGTGGTCATCAGCACCGTCGCCCGGCGTTCGCGCAGCACGGTCTGGAGGGCGCCGGGCGTGAGCTTGGTGTCGTCACCCGCGATGTGCACGCTCGCCCCGATCAGCAGGGCGGCGAAGATCTCGAAGACCGACACGTCGAACCACAGCGCCGCGCACTGGGCGATGCGGTCGTCGGCGGACAGCTCGAAGAAGTCCTGCACCATGTCGACGAAATGGGTCAGGGCGGCGTGCTCGATCATCACCGCCTTGGGCCGGCCGGTGCTGCCCGAAGTCGGAATGACATAGGCCAGGTTGGCGGCGGACAGCGGGACCCGGGGGCCGGCGCCCGCCCCCGCGGGCAGGTCGGGCCCGACGAGGTCGAGGGCGACGACCCGCGCGGCCCGGCCGGGCAGCCGCTCCGCGAGCCGCGAGTGGGTCAGGACCGTGCGCACGTCCGCGTCCTGGAAGAGCGCCTCCATCCGGTTGACCGGCATGGCCGGGTCCACCGGCAGGTACGCGGCACCCGCCTTGATCGTCGCCAGCACGGCCACGATCGCGTTGACCCCCCGCTCGTACACGATGGCGCACCGGTGCTCCGGGCGGACACCGATGGCGACCAGGTGCGCGGCGAGCGCGTTCGTGCGCCGGTCCAGCTCCGCGTACGTCAACGTCCCGCCGTGGTCGTCCGCCACGGCGATCCGGTCGCCGTACCGCCCGGCCGCTTCGGCGAACCGTTCCGGCACGGTGCCTCTCCGGTAGTCCCGGAGCGGACCTCTGGCCACCTCCGGCAGCGCCGACTCCCGCGCGGTGACGATGCTCAACTCGCCCACCCGGACCCCTGCCGGGTCGGCCGACGACTGGCGCAGCACCTGCTCGAAGCGTTCCAGCAGCAGCTCCGCGAGTCCGGGCCGCAGGGACCCGGGGCGGTACGCCAGGGCGAGGAGCGGGCCGGACCGCCCGGCCACCTCGTCCCGCGCACCCAGCTCCACGGTGAGGGTGAGGTCGGCGCCGATGTCGTGGTACTCGGGCAGCCGGGTGGTGACCGCCACGCCCGGGACCCAGGGGTCTTTGTCGTGGCCGGGCACGACGGAGACGACGGCCCGCGGGGCGAGGTCGCCGACGGCGTCCCGGTAGGCCGCCGACGGCGTGCCGGCGTGCGAGGCGAGGGCCGCGCCTTCCTCGACGGCGTTCCGGCACCGGTCGGCGAGTTGGGCGGGCGTCGCGGAGGCGGTCAGCGCGAGCCGGACCGGCACGACGACGAGCGGGGCCCCGCCGCGCGGCCCGTCCGCCCGCGGTGAACCGGCGTCGCAGCGGTACGGGCCGGTACCGAACAGCAGGTCGCGCTGCCCGCTGTGCCGGTGCAGCCAGGCCGCGAACGCGGCCTGCACCAGGGCCGGTTCGCCGACACCGAGCCGGGCCGCGACCCGGCCGAGCGAGGCGGAGACGTCCGGCGCCAGAGGGAGGGTCGCGATGCGGGTGTCCGTGCGTCCGGCGTTCGTGCCGGCGTGCTCGGCCGGAAGGCCGAGCCGTTCGGCGCCCTTGAACGCCTCCGCCCACCGGCGCACCTGTTCGGCGCCGCTGTCACCGCCCGGCTCCGCGGAGCGCGGCGTCCGGGCGCTGGACTCCGCGGAGCGCGGCGTCCCGGGGCCGGTCGGCCGCTTCGGGGAGACGCCGGGCTGGCCGGGGCCGCCTGCCGCGGGCTCTCCGCGGTAGTGGCGCGACAGGTCCCGCAGCACGCTCGCGCGGCGCGGTGCCCAGGCCCCGGGCGCGGCCACGACGAGCACGTGGCGATCCGGCGCGAGGACGCACACGGCCGTCCGCGCCGGGGCCTCGGCGGCCACTCCCGCGAGCGCGCCGCTCTCCTCGCGCCGGACCCGGTCGACCGCGTCGTCCTGCTCGGCGGCCGGCAGGTGCCTCAGGTCCAGCGTGCGGGTCATGGCCGGCTGCCCCACGGGCGGGTTCCGCAACGTCACCCGCAGGGTGCGTTGCAGGGCCTGGGAGTCCAGCGGGCCGGTCAGTTCGACCGCCCAGGACAGGACGGACGTATCGGGGGTGTCGTACCGGTCGGTCGCGTCAGCGCTTCGCATGGTCTTCCCGTCTCACGGTTCCAGTCGGCTGCGGGCGGCGGCACCGGGAACCGGTGCTCACCGGGTGCTCCGTCGCGTTCGTCGCCCCGTGGGCGGTCAGTCGTCGGGGTGCTCGCTCATCCAGCGGCGCAGACTGAGCGGCCGCATGTCGGTCCACAGCTCGTCGATGCGGGCCAGGCATTCCTCGCGTGGAGCCGGATCGCCCACGGGGTGCCATCCCGCGGGCAATTCGCGATCACTCCACCAGATCGAATACTGCTCCTCGTCGTTGCGTACCACGAGATAGAACTCTGTGGTCTTCGCATCGAACATGAATCGCCTCCAGAAATCATCGACCCCGGAAAACAACTTCAGCCATGTTCGTGGCACCGGATCGCCGGGTCAACCGTCGTGCCGCCGGCGCGCGGTGGAATCCGGGCGGGCCCGCCCGGTGTCCGTTCCGAGCACGACAACCCGGCGGTGTTCGTGGCATTGTTCGGCATCGGCGAGGCACTCCGCCCCGGTCCCCGGCACCTGTTGAGCTGCGTGGACCCGATCGGAAGACCGCCATGTCCGACTGCCGCTACGGACCGGAGGGCCGACGATGGACGTCAAGGACATCGATCTCATGGATTCGACCATGTTCACCACTCCCCGTGCGCTGCAAGTATTCGCGACACTGCGCAGAAAAGCACCGGTGCACTGGCACCGGGCGCCTGACGGCGGAACCGGATTCTGGGTGATCTCCCGTTATCACGACGTGGTCCACGTGCTGCGGCACCCGGAGATCTTCAGTTCCGAATTCGGCAACATCCTGCCGACCCGGGTGACCCGTGACCCCACCGCGGGACTGATGACGTTCACCACCGACCCGCCGGTCCACACCCGGCTGCGGTCGGTGTTCACCCCCTCGCTGACCGCCCGTTCGGTCGAGAGCATCCGCCCGATGATCCACGACATCGTCGAGGAGATCGTGGACGAGGTCGCGACGGGTGAGTCCTTCGACTTCATGGCGCAGGTCGCCGAGCGGCTGCCGATCGCCGTGTCCTGCGGGCTCATGGGGGTGCCGCGGGAGGACTGGCGGCTCGTCACGAACCTCACGCACGTCTCGCACGGCGTCAAGGACCTCAACCTGGTCGCTCCGACCACCAGCAGGAAGGGTTCCTCGGAGGCGAACCTCGAACTGCTCGCGTACTTCGGCGACCTCGTCCTCCAGCGGCGGCGCAGCCCCCGCGACGACCTGGTGACCAGGGTCGCGCAGGGCGAGGCCGCCGGCGGCGGGCTCTCCGACGAGGAGATCGCGGTCAACTGCTTCGCGCTGACGCTCGGCGGGTTCCAGGCCGACCGCAACGCGATGGGCGGCGGTCTGCTCGCGCTGATGGAACACCCCGACCAGTACCGGCAGTTGGTCGACGACCGGTCGATCATGCCGACGGCGATCGACGAGATCCTCCGCTGGACGACCCCGACCCTGAACCTCGCCCGGGTCGCGCTCGCCGACACGGAGGTCGCGGGGGTGCCGATCAAGAAGGGCGACCGGGTCAGCGTCTGGCTGTACTCGGCCAACCGCGACGAGAGCATGTTCGAGGACCCGCACCTGTTCACCGTCACGCGGCACCCGAACCGGCACCTGAGCTTCGGGAACGGCTCGCACTACTGCGTGGGCACGAACGTGGCCCGGCTGGAGATGGGCACCTTGCTCAACTCGCTCATCGACCGCGGCCTGCGCCCGTACCCGACAGCGGAGCCGACCCGCATCACGTCCTACTTCCAGCAGGGCCTCAAGCGCCTTCCCATCCGCCTGGCCGCCGACGACCAGGCCGCGTGATGGCCACCGGGGAAGCCCAGCGGGAGAAGCCGGCGGTCGAATCGCTGCGCGGGCAGAGCGACTTCCTCAGGCTCTGGACGGGGCAGTCGATCTCCACGCTGGGCAGCAGCATCTCCAGCGTCGCGCTGCCCCTGGTGGCGGTGGTCACGCTCGGCGCCTCGACCATGCAGATCAGCGTGCTGACGTTCCTGCAGACGCTGCCCGCCCTCCCGCTGTCGCTCTTCGTCGGGGTGCTGGTCGACCGGGTCAACCCGCTCAGACTGCTGATCGTCTCGGACCTCGGGCGCGGTGTGGCCGTCGGCGCCATCCCGGTGCTGGCCTACGCCGGCCTGCTCCGCGTGGAGGTGATGTACGTCTGCATGTTCGTCATCGGGGTGCTCAGCACCGTCTTCGACATCTCCTACGGGGCGTACCTGCCGCGCCTGCTGCCGCAGTCGCTGCTGATCGCGGCCAACAGCCGGATGGAACTGACCCGTAACGTGCTGAGCCTGACCGGCAAGGGCGTGGCCGGCGCGGCCATCGCCGTGATGCGCATCCCGTTCGTCGTGGCCGCCGACGCGCTGTCGTACTTCTGCTCGGCGCTCAGCCTCGTGCTGATCCGCCGCAGGTCCGCCGACCCGTCCGGATCGCCGAGCCCCGCCAGGCCGGCGCCCCGGCAGGTGATACGCGAGATCAGGGAGGGCGTCACGGCGGTGTTCGGCAACCGCTATCTGCGTCCGGTGACGGTGAACGCCGCACTGTCCAACTTCCTGACCCAGGTCGTGCTGACGCTCTTCGTCCTGTACGCGACGCGGGACCTGGGGCTGAGCGGCGGATGGATCGGCCTGGTCTTCGCCGGGGGAAGCGTCGGCGGGGTGGTGGGCAGCCTCCTGCTGCCGCGGCTGGTCGAACGGTTCGGGTACGGGCGGGCGTTCCTCGGCTTCATGGTGTGCCTGCGGGCCGGGCTGCTGTGCGTCGGCCTCGTGCACGGCCCGCAGCCGCTGCTGATCGCCGGGCTGACGGTCCTCTGGTTCGTCTCGCTGCTCGGGCTTGTCGGGTCGAACATCTGCCTGGCCGCCCTGCGGCAGGTGGCCGTTCCCGACGAGCTGCGCGGCCGGGCCAACGCGGCGATCATCACGCTCATCGCGGGAGTGACACCGCTCGGCGCGATCCTCGCGGGTGTGCTCGGCTCGGCGATCGGCGCGCACCGCACGATCCTCGGCGTGACCCTGCTGATGCCGCTGCCGCTCCTGCTGGTGGTCTTCTCGCCGATCCGGCGACTGGTCTCGGTCACCGAGACGGCACCGCAGCGGTCCTGAACGGCCCGACCCGACATCCGTCCGACCCAGGAGGTGACCCATGCGCATCGAGGTCTTCCGGGAGCGCTGCTGCGGCTCCGGCTACTGCGCCGCGGCCGCACCCGAACTCTTCGACCAGGACCCGGCCGAGGGGCGGGTGCTGCTGCTGGCGCAGCGGCCCACCCCGGACCAGGAGGCGGCCGCCCGCAGCGCCGCCGACGAGTGTCCGACGATGGCCATCGAGATCAGCTGAGACGTCCGGCCGGCGGGCCCGAAGTGCACGAAGGACCTGAAATGCCCTGCCGGTGCCGCGCGTTGGAGTATGCGGTGTGCAAGTGCGGCTTTTCCGCGGCTGCACACCGCAGGACGCCCGCATCACCGCGCCGGCCGCTGTACGGGCTCGCGCTCGGTCCGGACCGACGTCTCCAGCAGGCCCGCGAGATCCAGCCAGTCCTGCGCGTAGATCCTGAAGAGCGTGGCAACGGCCGTCACACGGTGCTCGGGAATGGTCTCGATCACCTTGCGGCGCAGCGCGAGCGCGGGCCGCAGGCCGAGCAGCCGCAGCAGGTCGCGGCCGCTGGCGCGGTACCTGAGCGTCGGGTCCTGCCGCAGCTCCTGAAGGATCGACTCGGCGTCCTTCGCCGGCACATCGGCCGACGCCGCACCGGCGCGCGCCGCCGTGCGCGGCCCACCGGTCTCCTTGCCCGTCTCGGCGAGCGCCGGTGTGCGCGGCTGGAGCGGGACGAGGCCGCGCACCGTCGCGGGCTTGCCGCGGTCCATGCTGTCGCGGACCCGGCGGACGGTCCCGGGCGAGACCCCCGCCCACTTCGCGATCTGGCGCAGCGCCGCCTGGGGGTGCGCGCTGAGGAGTTCGGAGGTGGTCTGCCGTCTGGCGGCACCGTCCACCGGCCGGACCCTTCCGTCCAGGCCGATCCGCCGGGTCTGCGCCGGCAGGTCCTCGGCGTGACGGTGCCTCAGTGCCCGGACGGTCTTGTCCGACACACCCGCCGCGCCGCCGATCGCGCGGTCGGACCACTCGGGGTGCAACTCGATGATCCGCAGTGCCGCGGACTTGCGGTCCGCCAGGGTCAGGGGGAGGCCGTGGGAGACGTTGGCCGCCACGCCGCGCAGGAACGCCTCCGCGTCCGAGATGTCCAGCAGCCGGGCCTCGATCTCCGTGCGCCCTTGGAGCTGTGCGGCCCTCAGCCGGTGCATACCGTCGATGACGCGCATCGAACTCGCCTGCACCAGGATGGGAGGCAGTTTTTCCGTGGATTCCGACAGAATTCTGACGTGTGCTTCGTCGACCCCGGCCGCTCTGATAGGTTCACCGACAGTTATTTCGTCGAGGCGTACACGGGTGACGTTCCCCGATTCTGCCCCGACAATTCCGCGATCCTCCCCGCCCAGCAAGCCGTACCTCCATGATTCGAAGGGCCGAAGATCGCCTGTCCGAGAAAGACCTACGGAGAGTGATAATCCGCCCTGGGTTCCGCGCCCTCCTGGTCTGCTGAAAATAGATGCCCGGATCATGTTCGCACAACCCTGCGGATGTCGATTTTAGCGACGGGTTGTCAAATCCCTTGTCAGCTCACTTTGTTTCCAGTTTCCCTTTCTGTCGAATTGCCGACCTTTGCACTTCACCGCGGCCGGCCCGGCGATGCGGATATGTCCCGAATATGACCCACCGCCTCGTGGGCCCAGGCCCCGAGCAGGGGCAGGACCTGGTCGGGGAAGAGCTCGCTCTGCGCCTCGACCGCCCAGTTGAGGCGCAGCAGCCAGTGCACCGCGACCGTCGTCGGGTCGACGAACGGGTGCGGATCGATCCCCGCCGCGACCAGCAGGGAGACCAGGTCGACCTCCGGAGGGGCGAGGATCGGCCGCTGCCAGTCGATCAGCCGGTAGCCGTCCGGGGTGACGAAGATCTGGTCCGCCTTCAGGTCCCCGTGCGCCAGGCGGGAGCCGTCCTCGAGCAGCGCCTGGACCGGGGCCGACGCCGCCCACGCCCGCACGTGGTCCAGGTCGTCCGGTCCGGTGCCGGCGAGCCGCCCCCGGGCCAGCAGCCCCGACCATCGGCCCAGCAGCCGGTCGACCGCCTCCGACCAGGCCCCGGGCGAGCCGACGTCCAGGTACGACGGCGGTTCACCGCCGATCTCGCCGATCAGGGCGATGACCTTCCGGGCGTGCGCGACGAGCCCGTCCGCGTCGTGCTCGGTCTGCGACAGCAGGGGCGCCGCGATCCAGTCGAGGGCCATCATCCGCACCCGGCCGAGCCGTCCGAGGTCGCGGTGGGCCGGCAGGAGCACGGAATCCGCCGCCGCGTAGAACTCCGGCTCGACGGAGGGCGGCAACTGGGCCTTGTAGACGAGTCTCCTGCCGTCCGCGAGGCGCACTTCCTCGACGCAGGAAAGGGGCCACGCCTGGATCACGCGGCGTTCCGCGGGGCGAGCGCCGAGCAGCCGCTCCAGTTCGTCGTCCGAGTACAGCAGAAGGTCGGTGAAAACAGGGTGGTTCGGCATGACGGGAATCTTATGCGAGAGCAAGGCACCGGCGGGCGAGAGAAAGCGTATCGACATGAGGGTCGCGGGCCGCTTCCGTCAGCACCGACTCCACCGCCCGCAGGATCTGTGTCGGACCCACCGGGAAGAAACGCCGGTCCAGATAGAGAAAGACCTCCGCCACGGGTGCGACCCGTGCCACCGTGAAGAGAAACTTCGATTCCCTGTCCGGTTCGCCGTCCGGCATCCGGCGGTATACCGAACCGCCGTCGCAGCAGGCCGCGTCGTGGTCCGGGCCGCCGCGCGCGGTCAGGCCCCGTGCCGCCGCCACGGCTCCCGTCTCATGGTCCGGCACCGGGCCGATCGGCTGGCTGACGTCGTTCAGGAACACGCACTGCTTGAACTCCTCCCCCCGGTCCCGAAGCGCGGAGTCGATCACGCCCTCCATCTCGTCCGGGTTGCACTGGCTGTACTGGACGGCCTGGAGCGAGGCCGCGGCCGCCCGCAGGAAGTGGGCTCGGATCGGTCCGGGCTCCACCTTCAGCCGGAACAGTCCGTTCAGGTTCAGCGTCGCCACCGAGTACCGCGCCTGGCGCCGGAACCTCGTCACCACCAGGCTGCGCAGAGCGAGATCGGACTCGCCCAGTGCGGCCGACAGCACCAGGGACACCGCCCCGGCGAGCACGGCGGGACTGCTCACCTTGTCGCGCACCACGATGTCCCGTACGGCGCGGGCGATGTGGTGCGAGTGCACGCTTCCGCGCTCCGCCAGCGCCTTGCTCTCGGGGCCGCCGGCGAACATGACCGACGGGACCTCGTCGAAGGCCCGCTGCCAGAAGCGCAACGTCCGCCGTGCGGCCAACACGCCGGCTTCCGATCGTTCGAACTCCGCCCGCTCCAGGGGCTGTTCGGACTGCCCGGCGTAAGAGCGCAGCGCGCCGGGACCCTTCGTGAGGAGCTCGTCCACCATGCGCCGGACGATCTCCACGCTCCAGCCGTCGACGGCGACGTGCGAGAACGCCGCGGCCACCTTCACCACCTGTCCGCCCGACGTCACGATGCCCAGACGCAGCGGGACATCCGTCGCGAGGTCGAAGGAAGTACCCAGAAGCCGCGCGAGCAGGAGCTTGGTGTGCTCGGCCGGCGCATCGGAGCCGGCGTCGCTGAGCACGACCGGGACCTCCCCCGAGCCGTGGACCTCCTGCCGCGGCCAGTCGCCGTCACTGCGAAAGGTCGTGCGCAACGTCTCGCACGCGGTCAGCAACTCCTCGAAGGCGGCGAGCACATCGTCGACGCGGACGCCCGGCGGCACCGACCACACGCACGGCAGGTTCCGCCGGTACGCGGTCTCGCCCTCCCAGCGGATGACGGACCAGATCGCGTACTGCGACCAGGTCATGGGGCCGCTGCGCCGGTCGAGGCCGGAGAACCGGAGCACCAGCCTGCGTTCCGCGTCCATCGTGATACCTCCGTCATGGCGTGACACGTGGTGTTGCGCCCCCGGGCGCCGGCAGGCCGGCGAGGAAGCGGGCCAGCCGGGTCGCTCCCTCCCGGATGCGCTCGGGGGTGAGATAGCTGCACGACAGGCGCAGTTCGTTGTCCCCGCCGCCGCCGATCCAGAAGGGGGACATCGGGGTCCACAGCACTCCGTAGCGGGCCGCGGACAGTTCCAGCAGGGCGGTGTCCACCGGAACCGGCAGCCGCATGCGGACGAAGAAGCCCCCGGCCGGCCGCTGCCACACCGGACCGGGGGGTTCCGCGGACGCCTCGCGGGTGTCGAACCGCCCCGCGGGTCCGACGTGGCGTTCCAGGGCGGCCAGCAGCGCTCGCAGGTTGCCGCGGTAGAAGGCGGACCGCCGGGCGGTGAACGGGGCCAGCGACCCGCCGTGTTCCAGCAGCATGCCGCCGATCACGGCCTGGCACAGCGGCGAGGTGTTCACCGTGACGGCCCCCTTGAGCGCCGCGAGGTGGTGGGCCAGCGGCCGGCTGCCCTCCGGCCCGCGGGTCCGCTGGTCGGCCAGCACGTATCCCACCCGGGTGCCGGGCAGGCACACCTTGGAGAAGGTCCCGAGATGGATCACCGACTCGTCCTGGTCCAGGGCCTTCAGCGGCGGCAGGACGTCGCCGCCGGCCGCGGTGAAGCCGTACGCGCTGTCCTCGATGACGAGGAACCCCTCACGGGCGGCGGTCTCCAGCAGGCGCCGCCGGGAGGGCAGGTCCATCCGGGTACCCGAGGGGTTGGCGAAGTCCGGTGCCACGTACAGGGCCCGGACGCGCCGGCCGCGGCGACGCTCGTCCGCGCAGACCTGTTCGAGCCGGCCGAGGTCCGGGCCGGCGCCCATGTCCTCGACCGGTACGACCGGGATGTCCAGGAACCGGGCCGCGCCGGTGATCCCGACGTAGGCGGGATCGACCACCGCCAGGACGTCCTCGGCCGATCGGCACAGCGCACGGAGGGTCAGGAGCATGGCCTCCTGGGCGCCGGCGGTGATCACCACGCTGTCGGGCCCGCAGGCGATGCCCAGGTCCGTGCGCAGCGCCTCGGCGACCAGATCGTTGATCAGCCCGCGGGCAGGCCCGTACTCGTAGAGCAGCAGCCGGGCGGCGGCTCGGTCGAGACCCCGTTCACGGGCGAGGTGGCCGACGTAGCGGTCGAGCAGCGCGGGGATGTCGAGGTCGGCGAAGAAGTCGGGGTGCGGCGCTCCGGGGGCGAACGAGATCGCCGTCGGATGGCGCGCCATCACCTCGTTGAGGTCGCCGACCGCGGACAGCGCCGGGTCCGACACGGCGGGATGCAGCTCACGGGCACTCACGCGCACGGGCCCCGACCTCGTTCCGCGGCGGGACGGCCCGGCAGCGACCGGGTCAGCTTGTCGATCACGTCCGGGCTGTTGACGCGTACGGCCTGGGCGTAGGCGAACTCCGCCATGTAGGTGCGGAACAGGTCCAGGGGTTCCTCGGCCGCCACCAGAGCGTGCTTGTTCGCGACCACGGCGGGGTCGGCCAACCGCGCCGCCGCCGCCTCGACCGCGGCTGTCACCTGTTCCGGCGGCACCACCTCGTCGCACAGCGCGCGGGCTTCCGGTTCGGTCGCGGCGATGCGTCTGCCGGACAGGACGACCTGCCGCGCCAGCCGGCCGCCGACCAGCCGCGGCAGCCGCAGATCGGCGGCTCCGGGGATGATGCCCTCCTGGGCCGCGGGCAGGCTGAAGTAGGCGTCGGCGGCGGCGATCACCACGTCGAAGACGAGCAGGAGTTGCATGCCGCCGCCGATCGCGAAGCTGTCCACGGCCGCGATCCACGGCTTCTGCGCGAACCGGGGCGGGGCGAAGGGGTCGGCGGAGGAGTCGGCGGAGTGGCCGGCGAAGGTGCCGCCGGAGGACCTGGCGAAAGGATCGGCGGGGGACCCGGCGGGGGGCTCGTCCAGCACGCCGCGGAGGATCTTGCTGACGTAGCCCAACTCCCGGCCGAGCAGGAAGTCCACGAAGGAGATCTGCCCGCGGTGGAGGTGGCGCAGGTTGATGCCGGCGCTGAAGACGCGCCGCCCCCGGTGCCGGGGATGGTCCATCACCCCGCCGCGGAGCACCCCGACCTTGATCCGGTCGTCGCACAGCGCCAGGTCGACGGCCGTCTCCATGGCGTCGCCGAGCGCGTTGTCCTCGGCATTGAGGCAGTAGCCGTTCGTCACGGTCAGGTGCGCCGCCGTGCCCCGCCGTTCCACCCGCACGGACCCCAGGTCCATGCGGTCGGTACGGCGGAAACGGGGCAGCAGGTCGAGGGCGCGCGGCGACGGCTGGAGCATCGAGGCCAGCAGGTGGCGGCCGGCCGTGGGCGCGCGCAGCACTCCGCGTACGAAGATCCCCTGGTCGATCTCCGACCCGTCCTTGTCCGCCTGCGCCAAGGCGGCCTGCTCGGCCATGTGCGCACGGGTGGGTACCAGGCCCGGGTAGCGGTCGGCGGCGCGGTGCAGGAGTTCCGCCAGCCGTGGACGGGCGGTACGGCGGTCAGTCAGCTCGTCGTACACCGCGTCGGCGTGGCGGCCGATGAAGCGTGCGCGCAGTGCGCGGCATGCGTCCTGGACGGACGGCGCGCACTGCGCGACCTCGCCTGCCCCCTCGCCGTTGCCTTCGCCCTTGCCCTCGCCGCTCCCGTGCGCGGCCTTCGGTCGTGGTGGGGGCAGTTCGGCCGCGGCGGCGATGTGGGCGCGCAGCGCTTCCGCGTCCTTCGCGAGGCCGGCGGTGAACTCCGGTGCGCCGGCGAGCCAGTCCGCGGTTCGCCGGTACCGTACGGTCTCGGTGCCGGTCATCGGCCGCCGCCCGTGGGCGGCAGCGGCGTCACCGGCCGGCGCCGCCCGAGGCGGCGCAACTCGCGGTCGCAGGCGCTGAGATGGGCACCGAGCGCGTCCTCGTAGGGGGAGGAGGCGGCCTCCCGGATCAGCTGGCGGCGCACCGCGACCTCGGCGCCGGCCAGTTCGCCGAGGAGGACGACCGCCGCCCGTACCGCCGCGTCCGTGTCCGCGCGGCACTCGTCGACGACTCCCGCCTCGAGTGCCTGGCGGGCGGACAGTTCGTGCCGCCACAGCACCAACTGGCGGACGTGCGCGGGGGACACCTGCTGGGCCAGCCGGAACACGGCTGTCCCCGGCCAGAGTTGACCGGCGTTGACGGGCAGGCGCAGCCGCAGGTCGGCGCCGGCTATCCGGTAGTCGGTCGCCAGGAGGAGGTCGAAGGCGGCCCCCGCGCAGGTCCCTTCGGCAACGGCGATGGTGACCGCGGGGAGCCGTTCGAGCCGGCGCACGGCACGCTCCCAGCGGTTCACCTCCTGGATGGTGACGTCACCGGGCCACCCTTCCCCCGGCGTGCCACCGTCGACGAGCCTCAGCACCAGGCACCGGCGGTCCGCCTCGGCCTGCTCGCAGACCTCCCGTACGGCATCGGTCAGTACGGGGAGCGGGTGCCCGGCGCCGATCCGCAGTACCCGCTCGGCATGCTCGTGGCGGCTGCTCGTGTCGTGTTCGTACATGTCCGTCCCTTCCAGGAGCCGGTAGGCGCTCACCAGCGCAGCAACGCCGTCTCGATCGCCGCACCCGGGCCCATGGTCATCAGCACTCCGTGGTCCCCGGGCCGTGGGGTGCCCTCGTCGAGCAGACGCTGGTAGGAGAAGAGGAAGGACCCGCTGGACAGGTTGCCGTGCTCCCTGAGCACCCCTGTGGTGTGGCGGAGTTCGTGCCGGGTCAGGCCGAGGTTGACCCGCAGCGAGTCGATGACCTTCTTGCCCCCGGAGTGCACCACCCAGTGCGCGATGTCGGCCCGCCGGAGCCGGTGGGCGGAGAACAACCGGTCCACCGTCTCCTCGACGTGGGCTCCCACCACGTAGGGCACGTCGGGAGCGAGCAGGAAACTCAGCTTCCCGAGGCGGTCGTCCCAGGCGAAACGCATGGCGTCGGCCGTGCCGGGGATGGTGCTGCTGGCGTAGTCCAGGACGGCCGGCGAGTTCCCGGCACCGGGGCCCGCGACCACCGCGACGGCCGCCGCACCGTCTCCGAACAGGCTGTTCACCACGGCGTTGGGCATGCCGCCGTCGATGACGTATGCCGCCGAGCACACCTCGATGCACACCATCAGCGCCAGCTCCCCGGGGTGGCCGCTGGCCCAACCGGTCACGGCGGAAAGGGCGTTGAGGCCGGCGTTGCAGCCCATTCCGACCACGTCGATGCGGGAGCACCGGTCGGACAGCCCGAGTTCCCCGATCAGCAGGGCGCTGAAGCCGGGCGTGAGGAGTCCGGTCGAGGTGACGGCGCACACGTAGCGGACATCCGACAGCTGGGCGCCCGCCTGCTTCAGGCACGCGCGCATCGCGTCGGCGCCGATGTCGAGCCCGGTCGACAGGTGCCGGTTCCGCAGTTCGCCCTGGGTTTCGGCGGGAGGGGGACAGCCGGGCTCGGCCGGGGGCAGGTCGAGGTAGCGCCGGTCGATGGCACTGTTGGTGAAGACCGACCTGATGCGCGGATCGGTGATCCGGAACAGGTCGAGCAGTTCCCGCTGGGTGTACGAGACCGGTGGCAGCGCCGTGCCGACCGCGGTGATGTGCGGCAGTGCCGGGGTGCGCTTCCCGGTGTCCTCGCGAGCGGCTGGCCCGGTGGTCATCAGGAGCGGCCCTGGGCCCGGCGTCCGCCGCCGGGGCCGGGGCCGGGGCCGGCGGGCCGGACGGAGCAGGCGGCCCATATGTTCTCGGCAGAGTAATTCTCCTGCATGAAGGCTCCTCTTCGAAAGCAGAACCGTTCGCGGTGAGGGTGCCGTGAAACAAAAGGATCGAACTGTCGAGGCGGCCGGTGAAGGGGAAATGCCTGCCGCGTCAGCGAGTGTTCAATGCCCTTCCCGCCGATGTCAAGCACCTGCCGATCGGCCCACTTCTGGCCCCTTGGGCCGGACTCCGGCCCGAGTGCGAGGAATTTGGCGGGTGTTGACTTCGCACCATGCCGGCTCTACGGTCATACCGCCGCCTCAAGGCCCATGGGGGAGGGCTGCGTTCGCCACGGGGCGAATTCCTCCGACCGGAAATCCCGGGCGGCCGATTCACCGACGGGCGGGGCGGGTTCTCCCCTTGGGAGGTCCTGGCCCGACACCCCACCGCGCACCCACGGGACGCCCGCGCGCCGGCACCTGCCCGGCGGAAGGGCCGGAAGGGACGACACGTGCCGATCCGGGGCGTGCTCTTCGACGTCGACGACACGCTGTTCGACTACTCGTCCTCGGAAGAAGTCGGCGTGCTCTCCCACCTGCGGGCCGAGGGACTGCTCGAACGGTTTCCCGACCCTGCCACCGCCGTCGCGCTCTGGCGGACCATCATGGAGCAGCAGTACGCCCGCTTCGTCAAGGGCGAACTCACCTTCCCCGGGCAGCAGCGCGAACGTGCCCGGGAATTCCTGCTCCGCATCGGACGGGCCACGCGCGCCGAGCTGTCGGACCGGATGGTCTCCGCCTGGTTCGCCGGGTACGAGGCCCATCGCAACGCCGCCTGGGCCGGGTTCGCCGACGCCGAGCCCGCGCTGAGAAGGCTCGCACCCGCCTACCGCCTCGGGATCGTCTCCAACTCCTCCGCCGACCACCAGCGTCGCAAGCTCGAAGCCATCGGCCTTCTGTCCTACTTCGGCACCGTGCTGGTCTGTTCCGACCAGCACGGCGCGGCCAAACCCGCGCGCAGCATCTTCCTCGCCGGCTGTGCCTCGCTGGGCCTGCGACCGCACGAAGTGGCCTACGTCGGCGACAAGTACGAGATCGACGCGGTGGGTGCCCGTGACGCGGGACTGCACGCGTACTGGCTCGACCGGGCGAACTCCGGTGCGGGCATGGACGTCGGCGGGAGTATCCGCGTCATCCGCTCCCTCGACGAACTTCCGGTCGCCCTCGCGGGCTGAACTCCGCGCGACGTCGCCCGCCCGCCGACCCGTTTCCGCCGGATTCCGCATCCGGCACGGAGGCCGGGCGCGCCGGCCCGCACCGTTCCCTCGCACGGGCGGCGAACGGATTCCGGCCAGGTGCGGGTGATGATCAGCCGGGTGCGGAAGGGGTGTTGACGCCGGATTGTTTCTTGATCTACCGTCACTGGGTCCACGAAGGATTCCCACACCGCCCTGTCGGCTCCCCGCATTCCTTTATGCGCGCCTCTCCCGCGAGGAATACCAATTCCGTTCCCGAGCCGTGAACGAGAATGGGGAGAACGAGCGGAATCGACGACACGCGGTCCGTATGAACGCCCTTTGTGAGGTGGCCCCCATGGACTCACCGGCTGTCGCCGTGTTCTGCGGTTCGTCGCTCGGCAGCAGACCCTCGTACGCCGCCGCGGCCCGGCAGGTCGCGGCGTACTGCGCCGAGGCGAAGGCCGACCTCGTATTCGGTGGATCGGCCGTCGGGTTGATGGGGGTGATGTGCGACGAGGCCGCAGCTCTCGGGGTGCGGACGATCGGCATCACCCCGCAGCACCTGGCGGACATCGAACCGCCGTCGGCGAGCGTCGGCGAACTCGTACTCGTCGAGGACATGCACGAGCGCAAACGCCGGATGATGGAGCGCTCCGACGCGGTGCTGGTGCTGCCCGGCGGCGTGGGGAGCCTGGACGAGGCGTTCGAGGCGATCACCTGGCGGCAGATCGGGCTGCACGAGAAGCCGATCGTGTTCGCCGACATCGACGGGTACTGGGGCCCGTTGCGCGCACTGGTCGACCACATGCAGGCCGAAGGGTTCGTCTCCGCCCAGGTGCGCGCGAACTTCACGCTCAGCGCGTCGCTGGACGACGCGTTCCGGGTGATCGGGGCGGCGCTTCGCAGTCGAGGGGCATGGACCGACGGCCCGAACCCGAACTAGTCCGCGCCGAGAGGAAGGCACACGAAATGCCGGTTCTCTACTCGTACCTGAACCTGAGCAACGGTTCGAATCTCCTGGCGGACAGCGGGTTCGTGTTCCAGGAGTCGCTGCTGCGCGGCCTGCGGGACCTCGGATGGGAGACGGTCCTGATCGGGCCGCCCGGCGTGCGAGCGGTCACCTCGTCGCGTGCCGTCGAAGTGGAGATGCCCGATTCGAAGTACGCCGTCCGGTACAGCTTTCCGTGGTCCCACCTGGAGAACGCGCTCGCCTCGTGCGGTTCCACGCCGGACGCACTGCTCGTGAACCAGCCGGAGTTGGCCGTCCCGCTGTCCGCTCTGATCGCCGAGCAGTCGGGCCGTAAGGTTCCCACCGGGGTCTACTACCACTACCTGCCCATCGAGTCGGTCGACGCCTCCGGCGACGTTCACTTCGACCCCAGCCTGAACGCCAACGGCCTCGCCGGCAGCATCTGGGCGCGCCAGGTCGAGGCGGCGCACTTCGCCGACCTGCTGATGATCGGCAGCGAGTGGGGGAGACGGCTGTTCCTGTCGGCGGCCCCCGGCTCGGAGGCGCTGGCGGACAAGCTCGCCGTGGTGCCCCCGCCGACGACCGTACGCGGTACGGACGTTGAGGTGGTGCCCGCGACGACCGTACGCGGTACGGACCCGCGGGCCGGCACCGGTGACTCGCCGCCGATCCCCACCTTCCTCTACAACCACCGGCTCTACGCCCACTACGGCACCACGGAACTCTTCGACTGGTTCGAGGAGCTGGCCGAGATCTCGCCGACCCCGTTCCGCGTGGTGGTCACCAACCCGACCGGGCGACGGTCGGCACGCCGGCGGAAGCTGGACAGCAGCGTGGACGCCGTGCTGGCGCGGATCTCGCAACTGCCCTTCGTGAGCACGGTGGACGCGCCGACCCGGTCCGCGTACGAGGCGGTCATCGCGCGCACCGACATAGGTGTCGCGCCGCTGCGCGCCGGTGCGCTGTGGAGCATGGCCGTGGTCGACGTCATGGCGTCCGGGCGCCCGGTGCTCGGCGTCCGGCGCGGCGCCATCCCCGAAATCATCGGTGACGACGACCTGTTGTTCGCCGACCGGGCTCAATTCCTCGACCGGGCACTGAAGTTGATCGCGGACTCGGCGTACGCCGTACGCAAGGGAGCCGCGGCCGAACGACGATCCCGCCGGTGGGCCCCGGAGCAGATCGCGGAACGGGTGTCGGACCTGTTCACCCGGGTCGACCGACCGCTGGCGGTCAGGTGAGGGGATCGGCGGCGTCGCCCCGCACTGCCGGCCGCAGGGACGCCCCGGCGGCGCGCCCTTCCCGTCATCTGGTGCGGGCCCGTGTCGCCGTCTCGCTGGTGTTCGGGTACTTCGGTGTCGTCGTGGGCACGTGGACCAGCAGGCTGCCGACCCTCAAGAACCGGCTCGGGCTGACCGACACCCAACTCGGCACCGCACTGGTCTGTTTCGCCGCCGGGTCGGTGCTGGGAATGCTGCTGCTGGCCCGGGTGATCGACGCCCTGGGACCGGCACGGGCGCTGGGCACCCTCGCGTTGACCCAGGCGATCGCCCTCGTGCTGGCCGCCATGGCCCCGAACCTGCCGGCGCTCTGCTGCGTCCTCGCCTTCTTCGGCGCCGTCCAGGGCACCTTGAACGTGACGATGAACTCCGCCGCGGTGGATGTCCAACGGGCCTACCACCGGCGGATGATGTCGTCCTTCCATGCCCTGTTCAGCGTCGGCGGGCTGGCAGGGGCGGCGAGCGGGGGCCTGGCCGCGGGTGCGGGGATCTCCGTCCGGCACCATTTCCTGGCGGTGCTCTGCGTGGCGGCCGTGCCCGCGGTGCTGGCGCACGCGTGGCGGCTGCCCGGGGGCCCCGGCACCGCGGACGTGGACGTGGACGCTGACATCGACGTGGACGCGGACGTGGACGCGGACGTCCGGTCGGCTCGTGCGCACGTCACAGCGAGGGGCACGAGCCTGCGGCTCGCGACCGTCCTGCTGGGGCTCTTCGCCATGTTCGCCATGGTCGCCGAGGGCGCCGTCGGCGACTGGAGCAGCGTCTACCTGCACGAGAACCTCGGTGCCGGCGTCGCGTTCGCGAGCTCCGCCTTCGTGGTGTTCTCGATCGCGATGTTCATCTCGCGAGTGGCGGGCGACCGCGTGGTCACCTCCCTGGGCACCCGGCGGTTCCTCCAGTACAGCGCGGTCCTCGGGGCGGTCAGCCTCGGTGCCGGGGTGCTGTCGACCGCGCCATGGCTCGCGGTGGCCGGCTTCGCGGGACTCGGCCTGGGCCTCGCCGGGCTCACCCCGCAGATCTACACGATCGCCGGCGACGTGGCCCACGGCAGCGCCGGTCGTGCGCTCTCGCTCATCGTCGGCATGGGCTACATCGGTTTCCTGGTCGGCCCGGCGCTCATCGGCTTCGTCAGCGGCGCGACCAGCCTCCGCGTCGCCCTGCTCCTGCCGTCCCTCCTCATACTGATCATCCCGGCGCTGGTGCCCGCACTGCGCCTCTCGGACTGACACGCCAACGGGGGCGGGAAGCGGCGGAAGTATCCGGCGGCTCGGGAAAGGGGCGCAATCCCCACGGCGGGGGCCTAGAGGGTGGAGTCCCGGAGGCGGCGGGTTGCGAGGGTGGTGAGGCTCTTACGGGCCTCGTCCCAAGAGTGCTGGGCGGTGAAGAAGCTCTGGCTCTCGAAGTAGGCGACCACCGATTCGACGGCCAAGTCGTCATCGATGCGGGCCAGTGCCCCCACCACGTCGACATGCCTGGGCATCCGGGCGGGCCCGTTGCCGTCGAGAAACCGGAGCAGGGGCCCCAGCCGCTCCGGTTCCGGCCGGTCGGCGAGCGCGTCGACCGCTGCGGCGCGGGCCGCGGCTTCGAACGGTCCGGTCGCCACACGTCCGAGCGCGGTGACGGCCTCGGCTCCCGCGCAGCGGCTGAGCGCCTGGACCAGTTCCCGCTGTGCGGGCGCCCGTTGTCCGGGTGCGCGTTCGACCAGGGCGGTCAGCTCCCGCACGGCGGGGGTGCCGATACGGCCCAGCGCGCTGAGCGCCGCGCACGCGATGTCGGCGTCGGGGTCGCCCGCGAGGTGGCCGAGCAGTCGGACGGCCTCGTCGGTGGGGAATCCGCCCAGCGCTTCGGCGGCCCGCAGCCGTACCGCTTCGGAGGGGGCGCGGGCCGCCGCGGACACCGCGGTCAGCGATTCCGGTACCCCGATCCTGCCCAGTGCCCGTACGGCGCGGGCCTGGAGACCGGGGGCTTCCGCCGGGTCGGTGAGTATCGCGCCGAGGGGTTCGGCTGCGGGCCGGTGGCCGAGCAGGCCCAGGGCGTCGGTGGCGGCGGCGCGCAGCGGGCGCGGTCCCGCCCGGTCCAGGGCGGCCAGCAGGAGTGGCGCGGCGGCCGTGCTTCGGGCAAGTCCGAGAGCCACAGCCGCTCCTCGCCGCCGGACGGGGTCGCCGCTGCCGGCGAGCAGTTCCAGCAGCCGCTGTTCGGGCGGGGCCGGGAGGCGGGCGAGTACGTCGGCGGCAGAGTCGGCGATCCGGTCGTGGCCCAGGGCATCCAGGAGGGCGGCGGTCGCGGCCTGCCCGCCGAGCGAGCCCAGGGCCTCGGCCGCGGCCTGCCGCAGCGGGCGGGGCTCCTCGCGGGCGAGCAGCAGCCTGCTCAACAGCGGGCCGACTTCCGCGGCGTCGAAGAGGTCCGGCTTCTCGCGGATGACGGCGCACGCCATCATGCACGCGGTCTCGGACGGCAGCGACTCGGGCACCGCACGGTCGTGGGCGCTGTGCGGGTGGCGCAGGCGGCTGACGAGCGTCTGCCGGCCGTCTTCCGTGCGGGAATGCAGTACCGCGGCGAGCCAGACCGTCTCGCGGTCGGGGTCCTGGGTGAGGCGCCACAGCAAGGCGCTGATCCCGAGATTGTTGCGGGTCGTGGCCCACGGCACGTCGGGGAGGTCGACAAGCGCTTGGAGCGCCGCCCGGCGGAGTTCGCGCGTGGAGCCGGTGGAGGAGGCGAGGTAGAGCATGGCCGGCCCGGTGCGTGCGTCGCGGAACGAGCCGAGCGCCCGTACGGCCTGGACGGGGTAGCCGGGCAGCATGTTCCACAGGAGGGCCAGCAGGGGTACGACGGCCTCAGGGTCGCGCAGTTCGTGCACGAGGTCGATGTCCGCGCTGTCCGGAGCCCCGGCCAGCCGGGCCAGGAGCAGGTCGGTGCCCTCGGGCGCTCCGATGGCGAGCAGGGTTCGTATGACCGCCGTCTCCAGCCGGTAGGTGAGGTAGTCCGGGATCATGGTGCCCGGGTCCAGCAGCGGCAGCAGCAGCGGGACGGCGCGGTGCTCCCGCAGCCGGCCGAGCCCGCGTACGGCCTCCAGCAGCGGCCAGAGCTGTTCGTCGTCGTAGCTTTCGACGCGGCAGCGTCTGCCGTGCCGGCGCACGCACATCAAGAGGGCGTTCGCCGCGTCCAGGCCGCCCATGTCGGAGAGCAGGGCGGCGGCTTGGGCAGCCGGTGTGGCCTCCCGGCCCAGCGCGATCCGGGCGAGGCCGTCGACGTCGCCGACGAGACGTAGCCTGGCCGGGCTGCTCGGGGGAGCGCCGCGCACTCAGGCTTCCTGGATCTCGTCGGACATGGCCACGTAGAGCGGGGTCGCGACGACCACGTCCCGCTCGCGGCCGTCAGGACCGGTGGCCCTGCCGCGCAGCAGTTGCCGGGCCAGGAACTCGCACCAGGTGGCGGGTCCGGTCGCGTGCTGGGCGAAGGCGATGACGTCGCGCAGCGTCCCGTCGGAGTCGAGGGCTTCGGTGTCCGGCGTTTCGCGGCCGGCCCGGGATTCCTCAAGCAGTGCGTGCAGCGCGGGGAGCCAGGAGTGGCCCACCCGTCCCAGTTCGGCGGGCGGCTCCTCGCGGCCCACGAGGTGGTGCGAGGAGCCGATCAGCGCGACCACGATGTCCTCGTCCACGCAGGTCATGAGGACCGGGCTGCCCGGCATGCCGGTCACCGCGGTCCGCAGTCCCGACTCGCCGCGGAACCATCGGGCGGGCTCGGTCATCCAGCCGATGTCGTACTCGCGGTCCAGGTGCGTCTCGACCACGCTGAGGCGGTCGTAGAGCGTGGGTTCCTCGCGCGGCTGCCGCACCGAGACGCTGAGCACTTTCAGGTCGGCGCGGGCCTCGGTGACCAGCTGGGGAAGCAGTTTCCGCGGGATCTGTCCGAAGAGCATGTCGACCTTGGCACGGGACACGTAGAGGTAGTAGCGCATCTCGGTCCTGCCCCTTCGTCAGCCGTCAAACGGACTATATACAGGGCGGGTTGGGTGCATCCTGCGAATGCTGACGCTGCTCGACGCCGTCGTCGCCCCGGGCGCCGCGGCCGTGGCCCGGCGCCGCGGAGGCGGTACTCGACGAGGCCGGCCCGGTCGACGGTGGAGGGTGCGGCGCGGGGCCGCGTCGACGGTCGGGCCGGACAGACCGCGAACCCGAGCGGGGCGGATCGGCCGCTCGGCTCCGCGGTCCCGGCCGGTCGCGTCCGTCTGACCGAACCCAGCGGCCACCCCACGGTCCGCAGCGGAGCAGGCGTCGGCCGTCCCGGCGCGGACGGCCGGCGCCGGCCGGGACGACGTGTCGGCGCCGGCGGCTGCGGCGAAGCGGCTGGTGGCGGCGGGGGAGGAGGGTGAGGTCCGGATGCCGCGGCCGGTCTGCCGTCGCCTCCTCACCCACCTGACGGGCCGTTCCCCGGCGACCTCGGATTCCCCGGCGCCCGCGGCGGACACCGCCGCTTCCGCCCCGGGCCGTCACCGCAACCACCGCGAACCGCGGGCCCCACCGCCCGGGGTGGCGGATGGGTTGGGGCTTGGGGCTTGGGGCCCTTCGCACGTCGTGCCCGTCCGGTCGGGTGCCGGCGCGGCCGACGCGGGAGGAGGAGCGGCCCTCCTGCCAGCGCTGTGCCGGGTGCCGCGCACCGGTGAACCTTGCCGGTCGCGGCACTACCGGACGGCGGGGTCCTGCTTCTGTGCGATGCGGTGCAGCACCGCGCGCAGCGCCAGCTCGTAACCGAACGCGCCGCAGCCGCAGATGACCCCCTGCGCGGCCGGTGAGGTGACGCTGGTCTGCCGGAACGCCTCCCGGGCGAGGATGTTGGAGATGTGCACCTCGACCACCGGGGTGCTGATCACGTCCACGACATCGCGCAGCGCGTAGCTGTAGTGCGACAGGGGGCCGGGATTCAGGACCACGCCGTCGTAGGCCGTACGGCTGTCCTGGAGAAGGGTGACGATCTCCCCTTCGGAGTTGCGCTGGTCGCAGGTGACCGAGACGCCCAACTCCTCGCCGAGTGCGGTGACTTGATGCTCGATCTCCTTGAGCGTCGTCCGCCCGTAGAGGGACGGGTCGCGCTCGGCGAGGAGGTTGAGGTTGGGGCCGTTCAGCACCAGGATGCGGAGACCAGAGGGATCACTCACAGGAGTTCCTTTCCGACGTCACGTTGCTCGACGAGGCCGAAACTTGACGGATACCGATGGTGCGGGGGAGTTGGAGGAGTTGGAGGAGTCGGGGGAGTCGGGGGAGCGCGGTCAGGCGCCCGCGCGGGCCGGCTGCTCGGGGCCGGTACGGACCAGGGGGAGGGCCACCGCGGCGAGGAGCGCGGTCGCTCCGGCGGCCACGAAGGACGCGGACGGCGAGGAGTTGTAGATCGGCAGCCAGCACAGCGGGGCGATGGCCGATCCGCTGTAGCGGAAGGCCGAGACCGCCGAGAGGGAGCCGCTGCGGTTGCCGGGGACCGCCCGGACGGTGAGGTTCTGGAGCGCCACGGTGACCATGGACGCGCTCACGCCGGCCCCCAGCCAGGCGAGCGCCAGGGTGACGCCGGAGCCGGTGATGCCGCACAGCGTGACGAAGACCGCGCTGACCACGGCCGCGACGGTCCCGCAGAGCTTGGCGCCGTAGCGGTCGGTGAGCGAGCCCCACGAGGCGCCGAGGAGCAGGCCGGCGAGGCCGAAGCCGAGGACGACCACACCGGTGACGCCCGAGCCCAGGCCCAAGTGCTCCTCGGCGTAGACCGAGACCAGGAACGGCAGCGCCGAGGCGCCCATGTAGGAGGCGAAGGCCGCGGCCGACAGCCAGGCCATCCGCCGGCTGATCAGCGGTCGCCACGGCGGCGCCGACGCGCCGGGCCGGGGCTCGCCGGGGGGCGGGAAGAGGGCGAGCACGGCCGCGGCGACGGCGACGACGACGAAGCCCAGCCGCCAGGACGAGCCGGCCGCCAGGCCGCCGACCAGCGGCGCGAAGGACTGGCCGGCGGCGAGGCAGCTGGCGTAGATCCCGACCGAACGGCTCAGCCGCTCCTTCGGGACGATGTCCGCCAGCCCCGCCAGCAGCAGCGGGGAGGTGAAGGCGTTCGCCACGCCCAGCACCGCCCGCATGACCAGCAGGACGGAGAGGTTCGGTGCCAGGGCGCAGGCCACCGACCCCACCGCGTAGACCAGGTACGCGGTGCGTACGGTCCGCTTGCGGCCCCAGCGCTCGCCCAGTGTCCCTGAGACCAGTTGGGCGGCGGCGAAGGCGACGAAGTAGGTGGTGAGCGAGGTGGCCACCTCGCTCGTCGACGCGTGCAGCGAGAGGCCGATCTGCAACATCATCGGCGAGACGACGCCGCCGCCGAGCGGACCGAGGACGCCGCCGGCGTAGGCCATGGTCACGCGGAGCCGGTCGCCGCCCGGCGTGCTTGAGGGGATCTCTGCGGGCTCCGCCGTCCGGGGTGGCCTGGTGCCCGTGTACCCGCCCGCGATCGACTCGTCTGCCATCGGACAGTTCCTTCAGGTCGAGGGTCTCCACTGCGAATAATGAGACTAGCACCTCACCCAATGGACAGTCCTGAAAGCTGATCAGCTGACGGCGTTCCTTGACTTCGCGTCATGTTGCCACGAGATCAGGCCATTTGACGCGCCGAGGGGAGGCGCTTCGCCCGCCTTTGTCACGGCGGCGCCCGGATTTCTTCTCTTGCCGTGCAAGAATCGATTCCCGTACGGTGGACAGCACTCCGCCGCTGGCGTCGGGGGGCAAGTCCCCGGGCACGACCGCAGGCTCTGATGGGAGTAGTTGTGGCACCCTCCACCTCGATCGTCGAATCACCCTCGGAAGACCAGGCGTTGAGCGACGCGTTCGGGCTCAGCGGCAAGGTGGTGCTCGTCACCGGCGCGAGCAGCGGCATCGGACGCGCGGCAGCGGTCGCGTTCTCGCGGGCCGGGGCGCACGTCGTCGTCGCGGGCCGCCGCGCCGACCAGTTGGAGGAGACCCGCCTCCTGCTGCCGCACCCGGACGACGCCCTCGCCGTCCGCACCGACGTCGCGCGGGAGGACGAGGTCGCCGATCTGGTCGAGCAGACCGTCGGCCGCTTCGGCGGCCTCGACGCGGCGTTCAACAACGCCGGCACCTTCGGCCGGTTCGGTCCGCTGCACGAGGACGACGAGGAGAACTTCGACCTCGTCGTCGGCACCAATCTGCACGGCCTGTGGAGCTGCATGAAGCACCAGGTGGCCCGGATGCTGGCGTCGGGCGGCGGCTCCATCGTCAACTGCGCCTCGGTGGCAGGGCACCTGGGCCACGCCAAGAGCCCGCTGTACTCGGCGACCAAGCACGCGGTGATCGGCCTGAGCAAGTCCGCCGCGCTGCAGTACGCCGCTTCCGGGGTCCGGGTCAACGTGGTGAGCCCGGGGTCCACCGACACCGAACTCCTGCGCTCCCTCTACGCGGACGCCGGCGCGCTCGCCACCCGCAGCAGCCGGGCCCCCCTCAAGCGGCTCGGAGCGCCCGAAGAGGTGGCCAACGCCGCCCTCTGGCTGGCCAGTCCGCTGAGCAGCTACGTCACCGGCCAGACCGTACTGGTCGACGGCGGCGTCACCGCCGGCCACTCCTGATCTTCCACCACCACAGTCCACGCCCTTGCACAAGGAGAAGAACGACCATGACCTCGACTCTGTACGACAAGGTCTTCGACCTGCATGTGGTGCGTGAACTGGGTGAGGACCAGTACCAGCTGTTCATCGGCCTGCACCTGATCCACGAGGCCACCAGCCCGCAGGCGTTCTCGATGCTGGCCGAGCGCGGGATGAAGGTGGCCTACCCGGAGCGGAACGTGGCCACCGTCGACCACGTCATCCCCACCGACGACGTCGCCCGCCCCTTCGCCGACCCGCTGAGCGAGGCGATGATCAGCGCGCTGGAGGCGAACACCTCCTCCGCCGGGCTGCGCTTCCTGTCGCCCGAGCGCCGGGAGAACGGCATCGTGCACGTCGTCGGCCCCGAACGCGGTCTGACGCAGCCCGGGTTGACGATCGTGTGCGGCGACTCGCACACCGCCACACACGGTGCCTTCGGCGCCCTGGCCTTCGGTATCGGCACCTCCCAGGTGCGCGACGTGCTCGGCACCCAGACCGTGGTCACCAAGCGGCTCAAGGTGCGGCGCATCGAGATCACCGGCGCGCTGGCCCCCGGCATCACCGCCAAGGACGTCATCCTCCACGTCATCCACCACCTCGGCTCCAAGGCCGGCGTCGGCTACGCGTACGAGTTCGGCGGCCCCGTGGTCGACGCCATGTCCATGGACGAGCGCATGACCGTGTGCAACATGGTGGTGGAGGGCGGCGCGCTCGTCGGCTACTGCAACCCCGACGAGACGACCTTCGCCTACCTCGAGGGCCGGCCCAGCGCGCCGCAGGGCGAGGACTGGGACCGCGCGGTCGCCTGGTGGCGCTCGCTGCGGTCGGACGACGACGCCGTGTACGACGACAAGGTCGTCTTCGACGGCGCCGCCATCGGCCACATGATCACCTGGGGCGTCAACCTCGCGCAGTCGGTCCCGGTCGACGGACTGGTGCCGGAGCGGGCCTCCGGCGACGAGGAGGCGGCCCTGGCGGACGCCCGCGCGTTCATGGGGGTCGAACCGGGCCAACCGGTCGCCGGCATCCGCATCGACGTGGCCTTCCTCGGCTCCTGCACGAACGGGCGGCTCTCGGACTTCGAGGCGGTGGCCGAGGAGTTGGTGCGCACCGGCGCCAAGGTGGCCGAGGGGGTACGGGCCCTGGCCGTCCCCGGCTCCCACGAGGTGCGGGCCCAGATGGTGGAGCGAGGGCTGGACGTGGTGTTCGAACGGGCCGGCTTCGAGTTCCGGCAGCCGGGCTGCTCCATGTGCATCGCGATGAACCAGGACCGGCTCGCGGACGGGGAGACGGCGGCCTCGTCCTCCAACCGGAACTTCAAGGGGCGGCAGGGGGCGGCGACCGGCCGGACCCTGATCATGTCGCCGCTGGCGGTCGCCGCGGCAGCGGTGCGCGGCGCGGTCGCCGACCCGCGCGAGGTGTTCGGCCTCGCCGACGGGTCTCGACTGGTCCCGGCCGGTCCCGACTCAGCTCGACCGGTCTGACCGGTCTGACCGAATCCGGCCGACCGGCCGCCGGAGCGATCCAACCGGCCGGCCGGGGCGTTCAACCGGCCGGCCAGAGAATGCGACCGGGCCCGACCGGCCCGACCGGGCCCGACCGGCTCGCAAGGCCTGCGTGACCCCTGAACGGCTTGCACGGCTCGCGTAGCCCGACCGGCCTGCGTGACCCGTACGACTTGCACGGCTCGCGTGACCCGCACGACCCGCACAGCCCGCACGGCCTGCGTGACCTGCACGGCCCGCGTGACCCGCACAGCTCGCGCGGCTCGCGTAGCCCGACCGTCCCGCGGGACCCGCACGGCCCCGCCGGGCCGACGCATCGGGCTCCCGCGCCGCGTGACCCGCCCGCCACACCGAAAATCCGAGAAAGGCACTCCATGGCGATCCCCGTTCAACCCCTGGTCTCCGTGCGCGGCACAGCCATCGCGCTGCACGGCGACGACATCGACACCGACCGGATCATCCCCGCCAGGTACCTGAAGTCGCTCACCTTTGACGCGCTCGGCGACCACGTCTTCGAGGGCGACCGCCGCATCGCCACCGCGGCGGGCGGGGCGCACCCGTTCGACGCGCCCGAGCACGCCACCGCGTCCGTCCTGCTGACCGCGGAGAACTTCGGCTGCGGCTCGTCGCGCGAGCACGCCCCGCAGGCGCTCCACCGCTGGGGCATCCGGGCGATCGCCGGAGTGAGCTTCGGCGAGATCTTCAGCGGCAACTCGGCGACCATCGGCCTGCCGTGCGTGCTGCTGACGCCCGTCGACGCCGCCGCGGCGCGGGCCGCGGTGGACGCGGACCCGGCCCTCGAAGTCGTCGTCGACCTGGAGCGGAGCGAGTTGCGGGCCGGCTCCCTGCGCTGGCCGGTGACCATCAACGAGTCGCAGCGCCGGCGCTTCGTGGCCGGGAACTGGGACACCCTGACCACCCTGTCAGAAGCCGGCGCAGCCATCTCCGAGGTTGCCCAGCGCCTTCCGTACCTGCACAACTGGCATGTCGCGGCCTGAGCGCACAGCGGCCGGGCCGACGAGGGCGGGCGCGGCGGCGGGCACGCTCGTCATGCCCGCCTGCCACGGCTACCCCGGCCTCGCCGACCTGGTGCGGCGCTCCCACCCCGACGCGGGCTTGCGGATCGAGGTGCACCCGGGCGCGCCCGGGTCACCCGCGGCGTGGGCGGACCGTATCCGCGGCGCCGACAGCGTCCTGCACTTCTTCGACTCGGGCGCAGTGGACACCGAGGCGCTGGTGGCCGAGCGGCCCCGCCGGGTCGTGATCGCCGGGCCGGCCGCCGGCGTGGTGGACACGGCGGCGATGCGCGCGGCCGGCGTCGAGGTCTACGACACGCCGGGCCTGGCGGCCGATACGGTCGCCGAGTTCACGCTCACCGTGATGCTCGCGCTGGCCCACCGCCTGCCGTCGGCGGTCGGTGCGCCGGGCGACTGGCGCTCCGTGGCCGGCCGGGATCTGGCCGGGCGCACCCTCGGCATCGTCGGCTGGGGCCGGATCGGCGCCCGGCTGGCCCGGCTGGCCCAGGCCATCGGCATGGACGTGGCGGCGTGGTCGCCGTCGCTGGGGGAGGAGGCCGCGCGCGCCGTCGGCGTCCGGCGCCGCGAACTCGACACGCTGCTGGCCGAGTCGGAGGTCGTCAGCCTGCACCTGCGGGCGGTACCCGAGACCCGCGGCATTCTCGACGCGCGCAGGCTGGCGCTGCTGCGGCCCGACGCCCTGCTGGTGAACACCGCCCGCGCCGCCCTGCTGGACATGGCAGAACTGCGCCGCCGGCTGCGGGCGGACCTGCTGGGCGGTGCGGCCCTGGACGTCCTGGACGTGGAGCCGCTGCCGGCGCGGGACCCGTTGGCCGCGCACCCGCGGGTGCTGGTCACGCCGCACATGGCCTGGATGACCGACGACGCGGTCGGGCGTTTCCTGGCCGCGGCCGCGGCGTTCGGCATGGACAACGACAACCGGTCGGTCCGGCGCGTCACATGAAGGGGCCGGGCCGCCGCACCACCACGGGGAGGGACGATGACCACCACGCCGCGGGTTCCGGAGATATTCGTCGGCGACGACCACGTGCTCGGTGACGTACTCGCGCAGGTGGCGGAGCACTTCGAGCGGGCGGGGGTGCGGGTCGTTCGAGGGCCCGCGGAGCCCGCGCCGGCCAGGACCGACTACCCGCCGCACCAGTGGCCGCGCTACTTCGCCCGGGCGGCCGTGGCCGTGATCAGCTCGCGGACGCTGATCGGACCGGAGTTGATGGGCTGGGCGGAGAACCTGCGGGGCGTGGTCTTCGCCTCCAGCAGCACCGCGTCCTGCGACCTGAACGCGGCCACCGCCCACGGCGTCCTGGTCGCCAACGGGGCCACCCCGCAGAACATGGAGAGCATGGCCGAGTCCACGGTCATGCTGATGTCCGCCCTCATGCTCGAACTCCCCGCCAAACAAGCCCAGTTGGCGCGCTCCTTGGCCAGGCCCGCACCCTACGAGCAGACCGGCCGGATGCTGGCCGGCTCCACGGTCGGCCTGTTGGGCTACGGGCGGATCGCCCGCGAGGTGGTCGCCCGGCTGCGCGGCTGGCGGGTCGGCCGGATACTGGTCGCCACCCGGCGTCCCGAGCACTACGCGGGCACCGAGGACGCCGCGGACGTCGAGTTCACCGACGTCGACACCCTGCTGGGCCGGAGCGACGTGGTCAGCCTTCACCTGCCGCTGACCGCCACCACCCGCGGCCTGATCGGCGCCGACGAGCTCGCCCGGATGAAGCCCGGCGCCGTCCTGCTCAACACCGCGCGCGGCGGGCTGGTCGACGAGGCGGCGCTCGCCCGCGCCCTCACCTCCGGCCGGCTGCGCGGCGCGGCGATCGACACCTTCGCGGTGGAACCGGTGCCCGCGGACCACCCGCTGCGCCGGCTCGACAACGTCATCCTCACCGAGCACATCGTGGGGCACACCCGAGAGCTCTTCGACTCGCTGGCCCCCACCGCGATCCGCAACGTCACCGCCCTGCTCGACGGGCGGCCGCCGCAGTACCTGGCCAACCCGGGCGTCCTGCGGAGACCTTCGCGCATCGGGCAGCCCTCGCGCGCCTGACCGCGGACCGCCGGACCGGCGGATCAGCGGATCGGTCGAGCGCACGCAATCGCATCGCACCAGACTCACCAGTCAGGAGAGCACACATGCGGATGGCAGAGCAGCAGTCCTTCGACGTGGAGACCGACGTCGTCGTCATCGGTTACGGCTACGCGGGAGCCGCCACCGCCATCACCGCCCACGACGCCGGGGCCGAGGTGGTGATCCTGGAGAAGATGGCCCAGCCCGGCGGCAACTCCCGTGTCAGCGGCGGCAACTGCGTGATCCCCCGGGACAGCGACGAGGCCGTGCGGGGCTTCACCGACTACCTCGACCGGCTCTGCTTCGGGACGACCCCGCGCCCGGTGCTCGAAGCGCTGGTCACCGAGGCGCGCTCGCTGGTCAAATGGGCCGCCGACCTCGGCGGCGACCTGCACATCCCCGAGCAGCTCATCGTCTCCGGCACCTACCCGCGCACCATCAAGGGCCCCGGCTTCCCCAAGGTGCCCGGCGGCAGCGGGAACTTCGACAAGTACTGCATCCGCGGCGACGCCGACGTCCCGCCGTCCCTGCGGCTGTGGAACCTGCTGTCCCGCAACGTGGCCGAGCGGTCGGTCCAGGTCCGGCTGGGCACCGCGGCGCGCGACCTGCTCACCGACGCGTCGGGCGGGGTGGTCGGCGTCGTGGCGACGGCCGGCGGCCGGCAGATCACGATCGGGGCCCGCAAGGGCGTCGTGCTGACCTGCGGCGGCTTCGAGAACGACCCGGAACTGAAATGGGACTACGCGCCGCCCAAGCCGCTGAAGTTCGCCGGGAACCCCGGCAACACCGGGGACGGTATACGTATGGCGCAACGCGTCGGCGCCGACCTGTGGCACATGACCCGCACCTCCACCATCGTCGGTTTTCAGGCACCGGAGTTCGAGGCGGCGTTCGGCATCTTCTTCCCGTCCGACGGATTTATCTACACCGACCGGGCCGGGAACCGCTACGTCGACGAGACCGGAATCGAGCTGCACGAGTTCTACCGGGTGTTCTCCCACTTCGACGCCGAGAACGTGGAGTTCCCGCGGATACCGAGTTGGGCGATTTTCAACGAGCAGACCCGGCTGGCCGGGCCGCTCACCTGGAACACGAGCGGCTACAACCGCGACCTGTACCGCTGGAGCCCCGACAACGCGGCGGAGGTCGAGCGCGGCTGGATCGTCGAGGCCGGCTCGGTGGAGGAGCTGGCCGAACGGCTCGACATGGACGCGTCAGTGGTCACCGCCACTCTCACCCGCTACAACGCGGCCTGTGCCGACGGGCAGGACACCGAGTTCGGCCGCTCGGCGGCCACCCTGAAGCCGCTGGCGCCCCCGTTCTACGCGATCCCGCTGCACCCGGTGGTCCTCAACACCCAGGGCGGCGCCAGGCGGGACGAGCAGGGGCGGGTCATCGGCACCGACGGGAACCCGATTCCGCGGCTGTTCTCGGCCGGAGAATTCGGCTCGGTGTGGGGATACCTTTACCAGGGGGCGAGCAACATCACCGAATGCCTGGTTTTCGGCCGCATCGCCGGCGCCAATGCGGCGTCCACGGTGAACGTCTGAAGGCCGCCGCGAGCGCTCGGTTGCGGGCACGTTAAAACCGCAACAACGCCTGACGGTTTCCCTTTTCGTTCGCACGGATATGCGACATGATTGAAGCCGGAGAAATGAGATCCATTTCTCCGGCTTCATCATCCGAGGGAAGTAGAATGAATCTTCATACATCCTCTCCCGCGCTGCCGAAACTCCATGGCGGCGGCGACTTCTTCGCCCGCACGCAAAGCGCGCTCAGCTGGCAGCGAGCGCTGTGCCTCAACCCCGGGCAGGTGGCGGACGACGTACTCCAGGACCTGCTCGACCAGGCCAGGAGCACCGCTTTCGGCCGCCAGCACCACCTGGGCTCCGTCGCCACCTCCGCGCAGTGGAAGCGGGCCCTGCCGATCCGCAACTACGAGGGCTTCCGCCCCTACGTGGAACGCCAGTTGGCGGGCGAGCCGCAGGTCCTCACCCGCAGCGCGCCCTACGCATTCCTCAAGACGTCCGGCTCCTCCGGGCTGCCCAAGTACGTTCCCAGCACCCGGCACTGGCGCGACCACTACCGCGGCCGCGGCCTCTATGCCCAGTGGGGGCTCTACTTCGAGAAGGTCGGCCGGCCGCGCCCGTTCAGCTCCGGCCTGCTCGACCTGTCCTGGGAGCGCGCTCCCGTCGCCGTCGAGCACCAGGGCTTCCCCGTCTACAGCATCTCCCGCCGGCCCGGCGCGGTCGGAGCCGAGGACTGGGTGCCGCCGTGGTACGACACCCCCTGGTTCACCGGTGACGACGACGAGGAGTACGGCGACAGCCTCTACCGCAAGCTGCGGCTGCTGGTGGGCGGCGACGTCCGGCTGCTGGTCACCCTCAACCCCTCCAAGATCGTCGGCCTGGCCGAGCAACTCGCCGCGCGCGGAACGGAACTCGTCCGGGACGTGCACGAGGGCACCGTGGCCGGACGCCCCTTCCAGGGCGCGTCCGCCGATCCCGAACTCGCCCGGCGCATCCAGCTGATGCTCGACCGCGGCGACGCGGGCCTGCGCCTCACCGACCTGTGGCCCAACCTCTCCCTGGTGGTGTGCTGGAACTCCGCCTCCGCCGGCCTGTACCGGGACTGGCTGGAGAACGTCACGCCCGGCATCCCGAAGCTGCCCTTCAGCACGACGGGCACCGAGGGCATCGTCACCCTCCCCGTCGACGACCACCCGTCGGCCGGCCCGCTCGCCGTCGACCAGGGGTGGTACGAGTTCGCCCCGTACGAGGACGGCGACGACGGCGGCCCGCTCGCGTCCGACGCCGAGACCCTGGACTTCCACGAGGTGGAGGTCGGCCGCTCCTACCGCCTGGTGATGAGCCAGGCCAACGGCCTCTACCGGTACGACATCGGGGACGTCTACAAGGTCGTCGGCAAGGTGGGCGCCGTGCCCCGGCTGGAGTTCTCCGGCCGGGCCGGCTTCGCCAGCTCGTTCACCGGCGAGAAGCTCACCGAGACCCACATCCACGACGCCCTGCGGCTGGCCTTCGCCCCCGCCTGGGGCGCGCTGCCCCTGTTCACCTGCATCCCCTCGTGGGGGACCCCGCCCGGATACGTCATCGCCGTGGAGTGGCCCGAGGGCCTGGGCGCCGTCGCCGAGGCCGAGCTCGCCGTCGGCGCCGAGCGCGCGCTGCAACGGCTCAACTCCGAGTACGCGGAGAAGCGCCGTACCGACCGGCTCACCCCGCTGCGGGTCCTGCCGCTCGTCGCCGGAAGCTTCGGCCTGATCGCCGAGGAGCAGCGCCGGCGCGGAGCCGCGGCCATGCAGATCAAGCACCACTGGATACAGCGCAACGACGCGCTGCTGGACATCGTCACCGAGATGGGCCTGACCGTCCGCCGGTGACCACCGCGCCGGGCCACCGGCCGCGGCACCCCAGCCCTTCTGCCATGAGAGGTCATCGCCTCGCCATGCCCATGGACCATGACGCAACGTTACCGGTCGCTCGCAGCACCGAGGAGTTCCCCGCTGCGGACGGCACCCCGCTCAGCCTCCACCGGTGGCTCCCGACCGACCGAGCCCCCGAAGCGGCCCTCTTCTACATCCACGGCCTGCAGAGCCACGCCGGCTGGCTCTTCGAGACCGGCGCCGAACTCGCCGGACGGGGGATCGCGGTCTACGCGCCGGACCGCCGCGGCTCCGGTGCCAGCGGCGGCCTGCGCGGCCACCTCCCCTCCGCCGCGAGCGTGCTGGACGACTACGCGGCGCTGTTCGACGCGGTCCGCGACCGCACGCCCGGGCTGCCGCTCACCGTCGTCGGCCAGAGCTTCGGCGGCAGCCTGCTCGCCGCGCTGCTGTCCACCACGCGCATCACCCCCGACGCCGCCGTGTTCTGCGCGCCTGCCCTCGGCCAGCAGCATGCCCGGCTCGGCAGGGACGGCATGGCGGAGCAGCTGAAGCTGGAGGGGACCTGCCGCACCCCGGTCGCCCTGTCCGACACCGACTACACCGACGACCCGCGCTACCTGGCGGTCATGGCCAACGACCATCTGATGCTCCGTCAGGTCAGCGACCGGTTCCGCTCGGTCATGGCCGAGCTCGAACTCGCCTACACCGCGGCCGGACCCTGGTGCCCGTTCGCGGTACGCGGCCCGGTGTACTTCGCCAGGCCCGAACGGGACGCGATCATCGACCTGGACGTGGCGCGCCGCGAACTCGCCCGCCTCCAGCCGGAGGCGGTCGAGGTGCACTTCGCCGCGGACACCCACTACCTGGAGTTCTCGGCGGTGCGCCGGCAACTGTGGGACTGGCTGGCCGACACGGCGGTGCTCCACACCGTCTGCCGGGAGAGGACCCAGGCGTGATCACCGACCTGGACGTCCGCATCGCACAGGTCCCGCTGCACCGCCCCTTCGCCCACGCCACCCACTCCCACAGCCGCACCCGGTCCGTCCTGCTCCACCTGCGCTGGGACGGTGTCCAGGGCTGGGGCGAGGGCGCACCCCGGCCCTACGTCACCGGCGAGACGCTGGTCAGCGCGCACACCGCGCTGACCGGTCTGGACACCGCGGTGCTGGACGTGCTGCTGTCCGGCCTCGACTTCGGCCCCGCCGTAGCGGTACTGGCCGACCTGGACCTGCCACGGCTGCTGGGCGGCCTGCGACGGGCACCGGCCGCGGCCGCCGCACTGGAGACCGCCCTGCTCGACGCGCTGTGCCGCCGGCACGGACTGCCCATGGAGGCCGTCATCGACGCCTGCCCCGGCGTCGACGGCGCCCTGGCCGAACGCCGGGTGCCCCCGCGGCCGGTCAGCCAGGTGGTGGACCTCAGCCGCTCACCCGCCGAGCAGTTCGGCGCCCTCGGCGCCTCGGCGCGCTCCCACCTCGCCCACGTCAAGCTCAAGGCGCTGGGCGACCCGGAGGAGACCGCCCGGCGGGCGGTCGAGGTGCGCAGGACCCTCGGCGACGAGGTGGGCCTGTCGGTCGACGCGAACGGCGCGTGGGACCCGCAGGACGCGCTCAAGGGCGCCGGCCTGCTGCGTGACCAGGCCCGGCCGGACTGGCTGGAGGAGCCCACCACCCCGCGGGACTGGGCGACGATGCGCCGTATCCAGGAACTCGGCGTCCCGGTCATGCTCGACGAGTCGGCCGTGGACCCGGTGGACGTCGACCTGGCCGCCGCCGCCGGCGCCGCGTCCCTGGTGAACGTGCGCGTCTCCAAATGCGGCGGGCTGCTGCCCGCGCTGCGCACCGCGGCGCGGGCGGCCGACCACGGCATGCGGGTCCAACTCGGCGTCCAGGTGGGCGAGGTGGGGCCGCTGTGGTCGGTCGGCCGGACCCTCGCCGCCCGGCTGTACGACCCGGTGACCGTCGAGGCCGGGCGCCAGGACGAGTGGTTCCCCACCCCGCTGACCGAGCCCGCCTTCGCCATCGACCGCGACCGGGGGCTGGCCCCGCCGGTCGCCGGCCACGGCCACGGCCTCGCCCCGTCCGCGGCCCTCACGCCGTACCTGCGCACCTCTCCGGAGAGGACGGAAGACCTGTGACCGCGACCCCGCGAACCGCCCTGGTCGTCGGAGCCGCGGGCGGCATCTGCGCGGAACTCTCCCGCGCCCTCGCCCGCCGCGGCGACCGGCTGGTGCTCCTCGACAGCGACGGCGCGGCCCTGAAGGAGCTGGCCGGCGAGGTCGCCGAGCTCACGGAGGTCCGCACCCTGAACGTGGACATCACGGACGTGCGCAGCACCGAGGAGCAGCTCGCCACCCTCAGCGGCGGCTGGGCGCCGCAGATCCTGGTCAACGGCGTGGGCGGCGACACCCGGGTGGCTCCGGTCACCGACCTCGACGAGGCGTTCCTGACCGAGTCGCTGGCCCGCAACGTCGTCCCGGTGCTCACCGCGATCCGGCTGTGTGTCCCCGCGATGCGGCGGGCCGGCTACGGCCGCGTCGTCAACTTCAGCTCCGCCGGCGGGCGTACGTACAGCCACTTCAGCAACGCCGCGTACGTGGCCGCGAAGGCGGCCGTCGTCGGGCTGACCAAGCAGGTCGCCTACGAACTCGCGCCGTTCCGGGTGACGGTGAACGCCGTCGCGCACGGCCCGATCGCCACCGAGCGGATCGCGACGGCGTGGGAGCGGCGCCCCGCGGCCGAGCGCGAGCAGGTCCTGTCCAAGATCCCGGTGGGGAGGCTCGGCACCGTCGCCGAGGCGGTGGGCAGCGTGCTCTACCTCTGCTCCGAGGAGGCCGGGTACACCACCGGCACCGTCATCGACGTCAACGGCGGACTGCTCATCTGACCGGCTCCCCTCACCAGGGGGGCGACACACCGTGGAAGGAGAGCACCGATGGGAACCTTTGTCGTGGAGCGCACCTACGTGGGGGACCGCGGCGCCCGGGCCGGCTGGGTCCCGCAGCACCGCGCGTACCTGGAGGAACTGATCGAGCGCGGCGTCCTGCTGGCGGCGGGACCGGTGGCCGGTGTCAACGGCGGCCTGCTGGTCTACCGCGCCGCCGACCGGTCCGACCTGGACGACGTCCTGGCGGCCGACCCCTTCACCCAGGCCGGCCTGGTTGCCTCGGTGCGGGTGCTGGACTGGAACCCGACGACCGGCATCTGGGCCGCGAAGGGGGTGCACTGATGGAGATCGTGCGCGTGCGCACCGAGCGGGGCGCCTCCTACGGGCGGGTGGACCGTGCCTCCGGGACCGTCCACCTGCTGAAGGGGGAGACCTTCGTGGAGATCGTGCGCGATCTCCACGAAGGGGTGGCGGCCGAGTCGGGACAACTGGTCCTGTTCGAGGAGGAACTGCTGCTCGCCCCGGCCGAGCCGGGGAAGATCATCGTCATCGGCCGGAACTACGGCGGCCGCGCCGAGGAGGCCGGCCGCCTCGTGGTCCACCTCAAGCCGCCGACCGCCGTGATCGGGCCCAACGACCCGGTCGTCCTGCCGCGGATCTCCCGCGACACCCGCTTCGAGGGCGAACTCGCCGTCGTCATCGGGCGGGTCTGCCGGGACATCGCCCCTGAGCAGGCCGACGGGGCCGTCTTCGGCTACACCTGCGCCAACGACGTCACGGCGTGGGACGTGGGGAGCGACGGCGGCCAGTGGACCACGGCCAAGGGCTTCGACAGCTTCTGCCCGCTCGGCCCGTCGATCACCACGGACCTCGACCCGCTCCACGCGGAGATCACCACCCGGGTCAACGGCGAAGTCCGGCAGTCGGGTTCGACCGCCGGCCTGGTGCGAAGCGTCCACCAGCTGGTCGCGGACCTCAGCGCCCTGATGACGCTGCTGCCGGGGGACGTTCTGCTCACCGGCACCCCGGAGGGCAGCGCGGCCCTCCACGACGGCGACGTGGTGGAGGTGGGGATCGCCGGAGTCGGAGTGCTCCGCAACCCCGTCTCGGGGTAGGCCGCGCACGGCCGGCGAGCGGCCGCCCCGGGGGGAACCGGTGCCCGGGACCGGGCCACCCGGACCACCCGGGGCGTCCGCACCGGCCACCGGACCTGGCACGACCGCGAAGGCACCCGGTAAAGTGCCTGATAGCGTCCGAGGACTGACAGGCGACGGACGGTCCTCGTGGAGAGCAGATTGACGCAGCGAAGCACAGAGTCAGGGATCGTCATGGTGGACCGTGTCATCGCGGTCCTCGACGCCCTGGCCGGCGGCGGCTCCTCGCCTGCCGAACTCGCCCAGGAGACGGGCATAGCGCGTTCCACGATCTACCGCATCGCCGCCGCCCTCCAGTCGCACGACGTGGTCCAGCGGACCAGCGCCGGGGAGTACCTGCTCGGCACCCGCGTCCTGTCCTGGGGCACCGCGGCCGTCGCCGCCCTGCCGTGGCTGACCACGGTCCGCGACGTGCTGGGCACCCTCCACAAGGAGACCGGCGAGAGCGTGCAGTTCTACGTGCGCGAGGGCCGCGAGCGCCTCTGCGTCGCGGCCGTCGACCGCCCCACCGGGCTGCGGGAGACCGTCGCCGTCGGCGAGCGCCTCGCGCTGAACGCCGGGTCCGGGGCGAAGATCCTGCTCGCCTGGTCCGACGACTGGCAGCAGTTCGGCGACATCGACAAAGCGGAACTCGACCGTATCCGCCTGGAAGGCACCGCCTACAGCATCGCCGAACGCGAAGTCGGCGTCGCCAGTGTCAGCGCGGCCGTGATGACCGGCCCCAAACGGATACTCGGCGCCCTGTCGGTGAGCGGCCCCATGCAGCGGATCGTGCCCAACATCGAGCGGCTGCGCCTTCAGGCCGCCCGCGCCGCCCGCTGCCTCACCGCCTCCTGGGAGGACGGCGACTTCCCGCCGGGGGACCCGCTCGCGCCCGGGACGGAGACCGAGGACGCGCGCGACGAAACCGCCTGACCGCCGGTCAGCGCACCCGCGACCGGGCCCCGCGCGCCGGCCGGTCCCCGGTCCCGTTCACACCCACCCGGCCACCACCGCGAAGCGGTACCTCTTGTAGAGGCAGTCCACCTGGCTGAATCCCGCTTCCGCCAGCCAGCTCAGGTGCGTGGAGACGGGCGCGGGAAGGTCGTAGGCCATCCGCTTAACGGCCTCGTCGATCTCCCGCGGGCTCGCGCCGAGCGCGACCACCTCGCGGTGCCAGGTCTCCTCGTACAGCGCGTCCAGGGCGGGGGTGCCGCCGGCCACCTGCTCCGCGTTGACGAACACGCCGCCCGGCCTCATCACCTCGCGCACCCGCCGGTAGAGGTCGCGCTGGTCGGGGTGCGGAAGGTGGTGGATGGCCAGGGCGGAGATCACGATGTCGTACGGCCCCTGCGGCAGCGGCGCCCGCAGATCCTGCTCGTAGATCGTCCGTTCCACCGCGTAGAGGTCGAGCATCTGGTCGGCGACGGCCAGCATGGCGGCCGAGGAGTCGACCAGGTCGACGGAGGCGTTCGGCAGCGGGAGGGCCAGTTCCCCGCTGAACAGGCCGGTACCGGCGCCGAGGTCGAGGACCCGCGGCGCGGGGCCGTGCCCGCGCACGGCCACGTCGATCGCCAGGCCGTAGAAGTCGTTGAGGTGGGGGACCAGCCGCGAGCGGGCCTCGTCATAGCGCTTGGCGCCGTCGCCGAAAAGGCGCGAGACCTCCCCCTCCACGGTGCCCCCGAAGTCGTAGTCAACCGGACCGCTGCTCACTATAAAGTGCGAACCGGATTCCCCGTCACCGGACGTGGCCAAAACCCGGGCCCCCGGCCCTCGCGGGGGCGAGGCTCGCTGGAGAGATGACGGGGCGTCAATTATATTGACCAGGGGGCACTTCGCGGCCGGCCTGAGGCCGCCCCCAGGGCTGGGCCCGGAGCTGCGCCCGGCCTGCCGGACACTGCTCCGGCCGAGCACGCTTCCCCATCGGGTGAGGACGTTGCGAAGGAGCCTACGTGACGCGGGTTGAACCGTTCGGCATCGGTTTGGTGGGGGCGGGACCGAGGGGCCTGATCGCTCTGCAACGGCTGTGCTCGGGCCTCGCCGCGTCCGCGTCCGACCGGCCGGTCCACCTCCATGTGATCGACCCGTACGAGCCGGGCGCGGGGCGGGTGTGGCGCGGCGACCAGAGCAGGTCGCTGCTGATGAACAGCCCCTGCGCACGCGTGACGGTGTTCGGCGAACCGCCCCTGCCGGGCGAGCGTGCCGCACGGCCCACCGCGGGACCGACGCTGTGGGACTGGGCCCGCGCCGTGGCCGACGGCAGCGTCCCCGCCGACCCCCAGGCGGCGGCGGAGGCCCGTTCGCTGACCCCCGCGGCCTGCACCACCCGCGCCTTCCACGGCAGTTACCTCCGCTGGGCCTTCGACCACGTGCGCCGCAGCGCACCCGCACGGGTGCAGATCTTCGACCACCGCGCCACCGCCCGCGCGCTGGACGACGCCCCGAACGGCTGCCAGGCGGTCCGGATCGCCGCGGCCGACGGCCGGGAGCTGACGCTGACCGTGGACGCGGTCGTCCTCGCCCAGGGCCACGTCGACATGCTCCCCGACGCCGGCGAGGACTGGTTCGCCGGCTGGGCCCGGGCCCGGGGCCTGGTCCACGTACCCGCGTCGAATCCGGCCGACGTGAACCTTGACGGCATCGCCGCCGGCGAGCCGGTCCTGATCCGCGGCCTCGGCCTCAACTTCTTCGACTACGTGGCGATGCTGACCACGGGACGCGGCGGCCGCTACGAGCGCGCGGCGAACGGACGGCTGCGCTACCTGGCATCCGGGCGCGAGCCCGTGCTGTTCGCGGGGTCGGGCCGCGGCGTCCCGCAGCCCTCCCTGCCGGCCTCCGAGCCGCCCTCCGCGCCGGGCGTCGACCTCGCCGCCCGGCTGCGGGAGAGCGCGGGCAGCGGCCCGATCGACTTCCGCCGCCACATCTGGCCGCTGGCCCTGCACGAGATCGGACGGCTGCGCAACGCCCCGGCGGCGCCCGTGCCGGTCGACGACACCTCCGCCTCCCAGCGCGACGTCGACGCGCTGGTCCGGCCGGCCTCGGGGCTGACCTTCCGCAGCCCCGGCGAATACCGCGAGTGGGCCGCCCGGTTGATGCGTACGGACCTGCGGCCCGAGGGCGCGCGCCCCGAAGCGGTCGGCCGCGCGCTGAGCTCGGTGCGGCGGCAGGTCCGCGACCTCGCGCGCGAGGGCCGCATCAGCGGCAGGTCCTTCCGCGACCACGTCCTGGGGACCTTCGCCTCCCTGGACAACGTGGGCGCGGAGGGACCGCAGAGCGCCCGGCTGGAGGAGCTGTCGGCCCTGATGGACAGTGCTGCCGTCTGCCTGGTCGGCCCGCACATGCTGATCGAGGCCGACGAGGACGCCGGGCGGTTCGCCGCGTACTCACCGGCGGTGAGCGGCAGCCGGGTCGTCGCGCGCTGCCTGATCGAGGCCCACCTGCCGGCGCCCGACATCCGCCGCACCAGCGACCCGCTGCTGCGCCATCTCGCCGCTACCGGCCAGATCCGCCAGCGCTCCCTCCCGGACGGCCGGGGGGACTACGCCACCGGAGCGCTCGACGTCGACACCGCGACGGTGGCGGTCGTCCGTGCCGACGGGACGCCCCACCCGCGGCGCTTCGGCTACGGCCCGCCGACCGAACTCGTGCCCTGGGTCACCTCCCTCGACGTGTCGGGCATTGTCGGTGAGGCGTTCCGGGACGCCGATCGCATCGCCGCGGGGTGCCTGCGCCTCATGGACACGGCCGACCGCTCCCTCGACCCGGTGGCCTGCTCGGCGCGCTACTCCGTTCCGCATTCACCGTGACCAAGAAATCGAACGGCTCGCCGACTCGAAGAGCCGACCGGCCGGCAAAGGCGAGACGGCGCCGATCGGGGCCATCCAGCGGTGGCACGCGCTGTGTTGGATCTCGGATAGAGTCAGGGCCGGGCCTGCGGTGGTGCGTTGAAGGAAATACCAGCGCTCCTCGCGTCTGAACACAGCGGATTCAGTGGAGCCGGCGGAGTCATATGGACCTGGGAATTGACGGCAAAGTCTTCCTGATCACCGGTGGGACCAAGGGACTCGGCCTCGCCGCCGCCCATGCCCTCGTCGGTGAGGGCGCTCGGGTGGTGGTCTCCTCACGCAACCAGGCCGCGGTCGACGAGGCCGCGGCGGCGTTGGGCGGCCCGGAGAACGTGCTGGGCCTGGCCGCTGACAACGCGGACGCCCTGGCGGCGGAGCAGATGGTGGCCTCCGCCCTGCGCCACTTCGGCCGGTTGGACGGCGTGCTGATCAGCGTGGGCGGGCCGCCCACCGGCCCGATCACCACGATCACCGATGAGCAGTGGCGGGATTCCTTCGAGTCGGTATTCCTCGGTGCGTTGCGCCTCGCCCGTGCCGCCGCACCCGTACTCCCGTCCGACGGATCGATCGGATTCGTCCTGTCGTTGTCCGTGAAATCCCCCTGGCCGAACATAAGCGTCTCCAACGGCTTGCGCCCGGGGCTCGCTATGGCCGCCAAAACACTCGCCGACGAGCTGGGTCCACGCGGCATCAGGGTCAACGGCTTCGTTGTCGGCTCGATCGCCACCGACCGGCTCAAAAGCCTGGAGTCGGCCAACGACGATCCGGCGCGGGCCCGCGCCGAACGGACCGCCGAAATCCCGTTGCGACGCTACGGCACACCTGAGGAGTTCGGCCGCCTTGCCGCGGTCATCCTGTCGCCGATTGCGTCCTACGTCACCGGCACCATGATCCACATCGATGGCGGCGCCCTGCGCACCCTGTGACCTACGCCCGGCGGAAGGGGTTGGGGATGCCGGGCCCCGCGAGTTCCCCGGCGCCTGTCACGGCTTCACGGCTGCCGGAGGTCAAGCGCGCGGGAGCCGCCCCAAAAGGGACGGGCGGCTCAGCGTGCCGCGATGAGACCGTCGACGAACGGCTGGACGTGGCCCAGCAGTTCGTCCTGGTGGGGTGGGGTGAAGATCTCGAAGTGGCCGCAGTTCAGGTCCCGGACGGTGAGGCGGGTGGCGAGCGAGCGCCAGCGGGCGATCTGCGCCTCGCGGTCGGGGCTCGCGCAAGCGAGCAGGAGTGTGGGGGTGTCGCTGGGCTGTCGGACGCGATGGGTTCGTGCGGCGGTGAGATGGGCGGCGGCGGTGGAGCGCAGCAGCGCCGGTTCGAAGCCCGAGGACAGCCCGCTGACGGAGTGTTCGATGCTGTCGAGTGGGTGGGAGCGCAGCAGCGCGTTGTCCGGTTCCAGTTCGGGGTGGCTGTCGATCATGACGACGGCGGGCGGCGGAGTGTCCCCGGCGTTCCCCGCGGCAGCGGCCTGTGCGGCCAGCTCCCAGGCGAGGATGCCGCCGAGCGACCAGCCGGCGAGCAGGGCGGGTGGTCGGGGCAGCCGGTCGAGGAGTTCCCGGTAGGCGGCCGCCATCCGTGGGACGCTCCGCTCCGGGCGCTCGCCGGGCAGCAGGCCCGCGGCGCGGATGCCGTAGACCGTGCCGTGCCGGGCCAGTCGCCGGGCCAGGCGGAGGTACTGGCCGAGCCCGCCGCCGGCGGGGTGGATCAGCACGGTGTCCAGCGGGCCGCTGCGCCGGCCCAGGGTCATGAGCAGCCCGGGTTCTTCGCTCATCGGCCGGCCCGCTGGGTGACGGCGATGCACACCAGCACCGCGACCGCGGCGACGGCCGCGATCACCGGCGGGCGCTCGCCCAGCATCGGAACCGACCAGATCAGGGTGAGCAGCGGCTGGGAGAGCAGGATCTGGCTGGCCCGGGTGATGCCGATGGCCGCGATCCCGCGGTACCAGACCAGCGGGCCGAGGAACTGCGCCCCGGCGCCCAGCCAGATCAGGCCGATCAGCGAGCGCGCGGTGGGGTGCGGATGGTCGACGAGCAGGGCGGCCACCGAGCCGGCGGCCGTGAGCGGCAGGCAGATCACCAGGGCCCAGGCGATCACCTGCCAGCCCGGCATGGCCCGGGCCAGCAGCCCGCCCTCGGTGTACGCCGCCGCGGCGACCAGCAGTGACGCGAACAGGTACAGGTCCGCCGCCGAGAACGTCCCGCCGCCCTGCTGGAACGCGAACCCGACGACCACCGCCGCCCCGGTCAGCGCGGCGGCCCAGAACACCGGCGGCGGCCTGACCCCGGTCCGCGCGGTGCCGTAGACGGCCGTGGTCAGCGGCAGGAGCCCGGCGATCACCGCGGCGTGGGTGGAGGTGGTGGTCTGTAGCGCCAGCGTGGTCAGCAGCGGGTATCCGACGATCAACCCGCCCGCCACGGTGGCCAGTCCGGCCCAGTGCGCGCGCCGGGGGAGGGGGACGCGCCGGGCCAGCAGGCAGCCGCCCGCGATCAGCGCGGCCAGCACGGCGCGCACGGTGGTCACCGTCCAGGGGCCCATGCCCTCCAGGGCCCAGGCGGTGGTCGGGAAGGTCAGCGAGAAGACCACCACCCCCGCCACGGCCGACACGCTCCCCGGCACTCTCGCTCGATCGGCGCCCTCCGCTACGTCCGCCGGTGCGGCGGCTCGCCGGGTGGTCGCGCCGGGCTCCACGTTCATGGCGGGGCCTTTCCTCATCGCGCTCATCAGGGGTTCCGCGCCAGCGCCTCGCGTAGCGCCGTACGGTCGATCTTTCCGTTGGTGTTGTAGGGGAAGGAACGACGGACGCTGACGGTCACCGGCACCATATAGGCGGGCAACCGCTCCCGTAGCCCCGCCAGCAGGGTGTCCGGGTCGAGCCGGGCGCCGGACTGCGCGGTGCAGGCGGCTGCGAGCCGCTCCTGTCCGGCGGCGCCGTCGAGTGACAGCACGACCGCCTCGTTGACGCCCGGTAGCGCGCGCAACGCCGCCTCGATCTCGCCGAGTTCGACGCGGTAGCCGCGGATCTTGATCTGGTGGTCGAGCCGGCCCAGGTGGACCAGCCCGTCCGGGCTCCGGCGCACCCGGTCCCCGGTGCGGTACCAGAGGTCGTCGGAGGGGGGATCGGCCCGTTCGACCACGGTGGTACACCCCTGCTCCCGGCGCAGGAAGCGCCCGATGTTGTCCTGGGGGTCGAGATAGCCCGGGAAGCGCTGGACGCCTCGTACGCACAGCTCTCCCTCGTCGGCCTCGCGGCCGTCCTCGTCGACGACCAGGTGCTCCAGGCCGGGGTAGAGGGTGCCGATCGGTACGGCGCCGCCCGGCCCGGCGGCGGGCGTGCTGCCGGCGGGAGTGCCGGTGCCGGCGGCGGGAGTGCCCGGTGCGGGCATCCGGAACTCGGTGCAGCTGAGGGTGAGTTCGGTGGGGCCGTAGAGGTTCTCCAGCACGCTGTTCGGCGCGGCCCGCTGCCACGCGCTCGCCTGGGCGAGGGTGAGCGTCTCGCCGCAGAACAGGCTCCAGCGCAGTGACGGCATGCTGTCCGGGGCCAGCGCCCGCAGCCGCCGGGCGAAGGAGATGACCGAGGGCACGGAGAACCAGTGGGTCAGCCGTTCGCGGGCGACGAAGCGGGCGGGTGCCAGGACGTCGTCGGGGCCCGGCACCACCAGCGTCGCGCCCGATCCCCAGGCCGCGAAGAGGTCGAAGACCGAGAGGTCGAAGGTGAGCTCGAAGGTCTGCGACAGCCGTGCGCCGACGTCCAGTTGGTAGCGGTTGATGACATGGCTCAGATAGGCGTCGACGGAACGGTGCTGGATCGGGACGCCCTTGGGGGAGCCGGTCGATCCCGAGGTGAACAGGACGTAGCCGATGTCCCGCGGTCCCCGGGCGCCCGCCGGGAGGGCCGGCAACGCGCGCGCGGGCGGGAGGGAACCGAGGTCGGGCGAGAGCAGCCGGGCGCCCAACTCCGCTGTGCCGTAGTCGGGTTGGGCGAGGACCAGATCGAGCCCGGCCGCCTTGGCGATGGCCGCGTTGCGGGCCGCCGGGAAGGCCGGGTTGAGCGGCACCACGCTCGCGCCCAGCCGCTGGACGGCCAGATAGCCCGCGTAGGCGTGCGGGGTACGGGAGGCCAGCAGCCCGATCCGCCGCAGCGGCCGGCCGGGGTCCGCCGCGTGCAGCGCTTCGGCCAACCGGCCTGCCAGGTCGCCGAGTTCGGCGTAACTCCAGGGCCGGCCGCCGACTTCCAGGGCCACCGCGGCGGGATGGCGGCGCGCGGTGTCGGCGAACCACCCGTACATGCCGCGCTGTGGGGTCATGGCTGCTGCTCCGCGGGCTCGATGGGGAACGGGGCCGGTGCGCCGTAGGCGACGCTCAGGGGGAGGGATGTCCGGTCGCGCAGCGACACCCAGCAGTAGCGGCCCCAGCTGCCGGCCCGCGCCGCCGGGCGGACCCGGACCCGCCAGGGCCGCCCGGCGAAGCCGCTGCCCTCGGCCTTGACGCACGCCTCCTGGACCGTCCACAGCCAGGCGAACTCGGTGGTCCGGCGCTCGGCCGGCAGCCGGGCCCACTCCTCGGCGCGGCCCTGGGTGCAGCGCCGCAGCAGGGCGGGCCGGACCTCCGCCGGGACGTGCTGGACGTCGACGCCGACCGCGCGGTCCAGTGCCGCGCAGACGGCGACGGCCCCCCGGTCGTGGCTGATGCTGATGCCGATCCGGGGCCGGCCGGCCAGGGCGGGGCGGCCACCCGGCTCGTAGACGACGGGCGCGCCGGCGGCCTCCGGGTACCGCGCCCGGAGCAGGGCACGCAACAGCCCTCGGCCCGCGAGCAGTTCGGCGGCCCGCCACGGCGGAAGGCCGTCGGCCGCGGCCAGATCCTCCCGGGTCGGAGGCACGTGCGGCGCGGGCTCCTGGTGGCGGTCGAACCGCTCCTCGTCGTGGCAGGCGCCCCGCCTCTCGTGGAGGGCGACCCAGATGCCCGGGGCGGCTTCGAGCCGCAGGCCCGGCCCCGTGGCCGGCGGCGGTACGGTCATGGCGTCAGCCCGTCCAACACGGCGTCCAGACGCTCGGCGACGATGTCCAGGGTCACCTCGGTGGTGCCGCCGCCGATGCCGAAGATCGCCGCCTCGGCGCGCAGCGCCTGCGCCCCGCCCCGTGCGAAGCCGTCGGCGCCCTGCAACCGCGCGCACTCCGCGAGCACATGGTCCACCGTCGCCCCCGACGCGGCCTTGAGGAGGGCGGCCGCGGTGCCGTCCCGCTCGTCGGCGATCCGGTCCCGCAGCTGCGTCCACAGGGCGTGCAGCCCGGCGACGCGGACCGCGCACTCGGCCAGGCGCTGGCGGACGCCGGACCGCCGGCGCAGCGCCGTGTCCTCGACGATGCGGCTGCCCAGCCGCCGGTCGGTGTCGGCGATGATCCTGCGGCACAGGTCGATCGCCCAGCCCGCGGAGGCCAGCCGCTCCACCGCGATGTGCTGGGCGAAGGCCGCCATGCCGCGGCCCTGCCGCCCCACCAGGTGGTCCGTCGTCAACCGGACGTCGGAGAAGCGGAGATGGCCGACCCCGGAGCCGGCGAACAGCTCGGTGTCCGCGGGCTCGGCCGTGACCCCCGGAGCGTCCAGGGGCACCAGGACCCAGGTGAAGTTGGTGAAGTGCCGCCCGGGCGACCGGCGGGCCAGGACCAGGGCGTCGCCGGCGGTGGTCGCCGAGGTCACCCAGCGCTTGGTGCCGTCGACCACCAGCCCGTCGGGACGCGTGCGGACCGTGGTGGTGAGCGCCGCCAGGTCGGAGCCCGCGCCCTCGTCCGTGGCGGCCAGGGCGACCAGCCGCTCGCCGCGCAGCGCCGCCTCCAGGCACGCGGCGGTCGTCTTCGAGCGGGAGCCCGCGGCGAGCAGCGGCACCGCCGACGCCAGGTGGACGCAGAGCGAGAGCACCGGGCCCAGCGCCCCCTCGGCGTCGGCGGCGGCCAGCAGTTCCCTGAGCACGACCGGGTCGAGCCGGCCAGGTGCGGGGTGCGGGTAGAGCCGCCGGAACTCCCCGGCGTCTGCGAACTCCTTGAGGAGCCGGTGGACGCGGGCCGGGGTAACGGCCTTTGGGGGAACGGCGGTTGGGGTATCGGGGACGGGGAGATCGGGGGCCGGGGGCGCGGCGCCCGGGGGAACAGCGGCGGCGCGGGCGTCAGGCACGTCAGGCAAAGGACACCCCCGCGTCGAGCAGGGCGAGGACGCCGTCCGCCTGGTGGAGACGGTCGTTGCTGTAGTTGAGCGGTGCGGAGCGCAGATCGCGCAACGCCTTCTCCAGGCGGGTGGGCGAGTTCCTGAGATAGCCGTGCCGCAGACCGACGGCGTCGATCAGGTCCTCCACGGCGCGATGGCACTCCTCGGAGGCGGTCAGCTTGAGGCTGTTGATCAGCAACTGGTTGCGGGGCAGCGAGACATCGGTGCCGCCCTCGGCGGCGGCGGTGACCACGGCGGCGGTGTGGCGCAGCAGCGCGTGGACGGTGTCCAGCCGCTGCCGGGCCCGGGAGAGCCGGCTCAGCAGCAGCTCCGACTCGAGCCGGCCGTCCTTGCCGTCCTTGCCCCGGGCGGACTCCCGCAGCATCCGCAGCACCCGGGACAGCGCCCCCGCGGCCGTGCCGAGCCAGCAGGCCGACCAGCCCAGGTGCGCCAGCGGACCGAGGGTCTGGAGCACCACCGCGCGGAACTCGCCGTGCTCGCCGACGACTTGGTGTCCCGGGATGCTGCCGGTCAGCCGCAGGGCCACGCTGTGGCTGGCCCGCATCCCGAGCGGGTCCCACTCTCCGGAGGCGGTGATCTCCAGCTGGTCGCGGCGGGCGAAGACCAGGGAGACCGCGTCGGCGGAGGGCGCCTCGGGAGCGCGCATGCTGATCAGGAAGCCGTCGGCGTACGCCCCGCCGGTCACGATCGGCGCGAACCGGTCGAGTTCCAGGTGCCCGGACCGCCCTTCGTCCGCGGAGAGTTGGGCGCCCGCGGTGAGCAGATGGCCGCCCTTGCCCGGTTCCGTGGTCACCGACGCCAGGTACATCCGCCCGGCCGCGATCTGCGGCAGCAACTCCTCGGCGAGCGGCGGGGCGGCGTGGGTGACCACGCAGGCCACCTGCTGGCAGTGCATCGCGAAGATCAGAGCCGCGGACAGGTCGGTGCGGCCCAGCGCGATGCTCACGTCCAGCAGTTCGTCCAGGGTGCCGCCCAGGCCGCCGTACTCGGTGGGGACCATCAGCCCGAGCAGCCCGCCGGCCCGCAGCTCGTCGAGCACCGCGACCGGGAACTCGGCCGCCGCGTCGGTCTGCTGGGCGTACTTCTCGGCCACCGCGCGGGCCTGATCGGTCTGCCGGGCGAAGCGGCCGCCGGCCGCCGGGCGGGGACGCGCGGACTCAGACATCGGCGCCGCCCTCCTGTGCCGCGACCGCCGACCACAGCGCGCCGGCCGTGCTGAAGGTCTTCTCGACCAGCGCCTCGTCGGGCAGTTCGACGCCCAGCTCGTCCTCCAGGGCGAGCAGCAGCTCGATCGACTGCATGGAGGTCAGCCCGGCCTCCCGCAGCCGGGTGTCCGGGGTGATCGGCCGGTCGGCCAGGTGGGGGAGGAAAGGCCGGAGTATCCCGGTGAAGCGTTCGTCCATCACGGCGCGGGCACCCTTCTCGGTCGGTGTGGACGCCGGGCTCACCCGGCGCCGCCATTGAGCCGTCGCTCGACCAGTTCGCACAGGTCGACGATGCGGTGCAGTCGTTCGGGGAGGAGGTCCCCCGGGCCGAACTCGATGGCGAAGCCCTCCTCCAGGCCGTCGACGATCTCCAGCATGCGCAGGGAGTTGAAGGCGGGCAGTCCGGTCAGGTCGGCGTCGGGCGCGGGCACGTCCCGTATGCCGAGGACCCGCCCGACGATCCCGGCCACCGTCGAGGCGACCTGCTCGGGGGAAGGTGGACCACCGCCGGCCGCCCCGGCAGCACCGGCCGCCTCGATGCCGCCCGCCCCCCGGTCGCCACCGGAGAGCACTTCCCGGTCGGCGTGCAGGAGTTCGGCCGCCCGCGGCAGCAGATCGGGTGGCTCCGCCCGGCCCCGGGCGACGCGGCGGGAGGTCAGATACGTGTACTCGACCAACCCGTCCCAGCGGGCGAGGTGCTCCGCCACGTGCTGCGGGGTCCCCGCGTCCCCCTGGGCCAGATACGCCGCACGCAGCCGGCGTGACCGGGCCAGCAGCCAGGTCTCCATGGTGAACTGATCCAGCGTCAGCTTCCGGTCCGGATGCTCGGCGTAGGAACGCAGGTAGTCGTCGGCCCCGGCGGACGATATCCGTACCTCTTCCTCCGGCGGATCGAGACGAGCGGGATCGAGGGGCGTGGGGGCGAACTGGAAGGCCCGGCCTGGGCCGGCGTCCAGGACCGCGGCCAGCTCCTCCCGTTCGAGGCGCAGTCGCGTCGGGCGCGCCGCGCCCCACGGAGTGTCGTTGTGGTAGGCGTCGGTCACCGCCAGGGTGCCGTCGCCGTCGGGTTCGGCCAGAAAGCTGTGCTCGATGTGGCGCTGCCCGTGGTAGGGCACCCAGGGCAGGTGGTAGGCGTCCGCGACCACCCACGCCGTCTCCCGTAGCGATCGCGCCCAGTCGCCGTCGGCGCCGGGCCACTTCTGGGCGAGGGCGAGGCCGAGGAGGTCCGCGGCGTCGGCCAACGCCTCGTCCAGGGAGGGCTCGACGGTGGGCAGGCCGTGCGGACCGGGGCGGGTGCGCAGGCGCAGCGCGGCGCCCAGCCGCAGGTGGGTCCCGGCGCCGTGGTACCTGTCGGCCAGCACCGCGAGGTTGCTCTGGAAGCAGTCCAGCAGTTCGGCTCGGATCTCCGGGGGCGCGGTCACAGCGACTCCTCCGCCGCGTCGTCGGCGTCGAAGGGGAACCGGTCGGCGAAGGCGGGCTTGAGGTCGGCGAGCCAGATCGCCGCGGGGTCGTACGCGGCGTAGAACGGCCGGCCGACCAGGGCCGGATCGCGGGCCTGGATCATGTGTAGGGCGAAGACCTTCTGGCCGAGGAGATCGACCACCCCGTCCACGCAGACCTTGCCCGCGGTGGCCGACATGGACGGCCCCCGTACGGTCCGGGCGAGGCCGGAGACCGAGGCGTAGGCGTCCCGGAAGATGTCGTAGGCCCGGGCCAGCGGCACCGCGAAGTAGTCCACCGGACCGGTGTCCCGCTCCACGAACATGTAGTACGGAATCATCCCGAGCCGCACCTGGGCGCGCCACATCGACTCCCACACCCGCGGGTCGTCGTTGATCGAGCGGATCAGCGGCGCCTGGGTGCGGATCACCGCCCCCGTGCCGCGCAACCGGGCCACCGCCTGCGCCACCACCGGCGGTTCCAGCTCGCGCGGGTGGGAGAAGTGGGCCATCAGCGCCAGGTTCTTGCCGGCCGCCACGACCTCCTCGAACAGCCGCAGCAGATCCTCGGCGTCCGGATCGGTGAGGAACTTCCGCGGCCAGAACGACAGCGCCTTGGTGCCCAGCCGGATGGACTCTATCTGGTCCAGCGCGAGCAGCGGCTCGACGTAGCGTCTCAGCACCGCCGCGCTGGGGATCATCGAATCGCCGCCGGTGAAGAGCACGTTGGTGATGTCCGGGTGCGCGCGCAGGTAGTCCACCAGGACCAGTTCGTCGCTGTCGGCCGCCATCCGCAGCTCCGGCTCGCCGACGAACTGCGCCCAGCGGAAGCAGTAGGTGCAGTAGGCATGGCAGGTCTGGCCCTGGCGGGGGAAGAACAGCAGCGTCTCGCGGTACTTGTGCTGGATTCCGGCCAGTTGCCGACCGTCCACCACCGGGTGGTTGAGCTCCAACTGGCCGGCGGGGTGGGGGTTCAGCCGCATCCGCACCTGGTGGGCGATCGTCTGGATCTGCCGGCGTGGCGCCCCGCTGCGCAGCAGGTCCGCGATCCTGGCCACGTCCTCGGCCGGCAGCATGTCCTCCTGCGGGAAGACCAGGCGGTAGATCGGGTCGTCGGGGGCCGCGGACCAGTCGATCAGCTCGTCCACGACATGGCTGTTGGCCCGGAAGGGCAGCACCTCGGCCACCGCCCGCACGCCCAGGCGCTGGTCGGGGCTCAGGCCGGCGCGGGCGGTCAGGTCGTCCAGGTGTCTGGAGGTGACGGCATGGAACCGGGGCGGGCTGTCCGTGGTCGGCGGAACGCTTGCGTTGCTCGGGGGCACCGTGCGGTCATTCCTTCCGGTCGGGGGCGGCTCAGCCGCAGAGCTTGCCGAACCCCTCTTCGATCGCGGCCAGGAGCCGCGAGACATGGGGCAGTACGAGCGGATCGGGGCTGTGCAGGGCCGCGGACTGCTCCTCGGGGGTCTCGCCGTAGAGCATGCTGGTGGCCGCCCGGAAGCGGAGCGCTCCCGGTTCGTCGCCGTGGTGGTGGCCGCCGAGGACGGCGATGCCGTGCGCGTCGAGCAGGCGGTCCTGCAGGGTGGCGGAGTCGGTGACGCCCCGGGCGGCCAGGGCCTCCCGGCGCGGTTCGAAGTCCGGGTAGACGTAGAAGCCGGCGTCGGGTCTGCGGCACTCGGCGCCGGCCGCGCGGACGATCCGGTGGACGGCACCGGCCAGCGCTCCGTGCAGCCGGGCGGCCTCGGCCAGGTGGGCGCGCAGTTCGGGGGGTTCGGCGAACGCGTAGGCGGCCACCTCCTGCATCGGACCGGCCAGGGTGGACCAGACCTCGCTGGCGAAGGAGGCCACCGCGTCGCGCAGCGCCGTCCCCCAGGTGCTCTCGGGGAACCGGGCCGCGCCGATCCGCCAGCCGCCCAGGGCCAGGTTCTTGCTCAGCCCGGTGGTCACCACCGTGCGCTCCGGAGCGACCTCGGCCGGGCTGAGGAAGGGCTGCCGCGGATCGTGCAGGAGGTCGCGGTAGATCTCGTCCGAGACGATCAGCAGGTCCTCCTCCCGGGCGATCGCGCACAGTTCGCGGACCAGCGCGGCGGGCGCCGCCGTCCCGGTGGGGTTGTCCGGCAGTGCCAGCACCAGGATGCGCGGGTCCCGGCCGTCCTCCCGCGCCCGCGCGATGGTCCGCGTCAGGGCCGACGGTTCCGGCACCCCGCCGCAGCCGGCGGGGATCGGCACCTGGAAGACCGCCTTCCCGGCCAGCAGCGCCTGCGGGGGATACGTGTTCCAGCAGGGGCGCGGCAGCAGGGTGTCGCCCCGGACGGTCATCTGCACCGCCGCGAGCAGGGGCTTGCTGCCGGGAGCGAGCACCACCTGGTCCGGTTCGGTCGGCACGCGGCGGCGGGTGAAGTACCCGGCCACGGCCCGCCGGGCCGCGAGGTCGCCGCGGACCGGGCCGTAGGCGTTGCGGCCCGCGCCCGCGGCCAGCCGCTCGACCAGCGGCGGGAACACCGGCAGCCGCGACTCGCCGAATCCCAGGTGCACCACGGTGTCGCCGCGCCGCCGGCGCTCCCGGACCTGCTCGTCCAGCGCCAGGTTGGGCGATATCCCGCGCGCGCCGGTCAGTTCGATCCGCGTCACACCGTCCGCTCCTTCCCGGGCAGCGCCAGTGCCAGCAACCGGGCCCGGTCGACCTTGCCGTTGGGGTTGAGCGGCAGGCGGTCGATGGCTCTCAGCTCGTCGGGGACCATGTAGTCGGGCAGTTCCTTCCCGCAGAACTCCCGTAGCTGATCGGGGTCCCAGCCGGCGGCGGGCTCCGGTACGACGAAGGCGGTCAGCACGGGATCGGCCGCGTCCCCGGCGCGCGGCACCACCAGCACGGCGGCGGCCTCCACCGAGGGGAACGCGCGCAGCCGGTGCTCCACCGCCCCCAGCTCCACGCGGTTGCCACGGATCTTCACCATCGAGTCGGCCCGGCCGTGGAAGTACAGTTCGCCGTCGGCTCCGCGGGAGGCGAGATCACCCGAGCGGTAGACGAGCTGGCCGGACCGCGGTTCGAGCGGATCGGCCACCAGGACGGCGCGGGTGGCCGCCGGGTCGTTCCAGTAGCCGGTGAACAGCGCGGGACTGCGCAGGTGGATCTCACCGACGGCCCCCGGCTCGTCCACCGGCCGGCCCTCGCCGTCGATCAGCAGGATCTCGGCTCCCGCGTGCGGCCGACCGATGGAGATGTCCGCCTGGTCCGCCGGGAGCGGGTCGGGGATGTCGGCGAACGTGCAGGCGATGGACTCGGTGCTGCCGAAGCAGTTGACGATCCGCACCCCGGGCAACTCGCGGCGCAGCAGCCGCAGATCCTCCAGCGGGAAGCGCTCGCCGGAGAAGAGGATGCCCCGCACCGCGCCGAGTTCGGACAGCCGCGCCGGCTCGTGCCGCAGCAGCGGCCGCCAGATCGAGGGGACGCCGTTGACCTGGGTGGCCCCGGCCTCGCGCAGGAAGCGGGCGAAGCGCCGCGGCCAGCGCAGCAGTCCGCGCGGTACCGGCACCAGCGTGGCCCCGTTGCCCAGCGCGAGCCCGGCGTCCAGCAGGGAGAAGTCGAACTGGAAGGGCGAGGTGCTGGCGACCCGGTCCTCGGCGGTGACGATGTCGTGCCGCAACATCCCCCGGCAGAAGGCCAGATACCCGCGGTGGCTCATCACCACGCCCTTGGGGGTGCCGGTGGAGCCGGAGGTGAAGACGACGTAGGCGGGGTCGGTGGAGACGGCGCCGGTGCGGTGGTGGGCGCGCCGGGCCGGCGCGCGCTCGATGACCAGCCCCTCCGGGCCGAAGCGGCCGCTGCCGGTGGACGCCGGCAGGCCCGCCGGTTCCTCGCCGCCGGACCGCAGGTACAGCGCCGGTCCGGTCATGCCGACGATCGTCAGCCGGCGGCCCACGGGCGACTGCGGGCTCAGCGGGAGAAAGGTCGCGCCGAGTGCGGAACACGCCATCAGCAACGTGAGGACGGCGGCACTGCTGTCGGACTCCAGCGCCACGCGGTCGCCGACTCCGATTCCGAGGCCGGCGAGTTCTTCGGTCCTGGCGGCGGTGCGTGCCGCCAACTCCCGATAGGTGACCGTGTGAAGGCCCCCGTCGGGGGCGCTTTCGATCACCGCCGGTCTGGTGGGGAGGGTATCGCTCGCACCGAGCAGGAACTCGTGCAGGAGCTCAGGGGCTTGGCGATGCCACGGGGAAAACGAACCTGTGGTGGCCATGTTCTCCTCCGAGAAAATCGGCGGGGTGGCCTGGGCACAGGGGACAGTACTACGGAAGCCATGTGCGTGAACCCATGAGTCCCAGCCCCGCTGCCGTATCCGCCACGGCGGCTCCGGCGCACGTCAGCGCGGTGCGGGCGCTGGACGGGGGCGCTTTCGGGTGGCCGATTCCCGGACCTGGGCATCGTTGTCATCCGCTGGTCGCGAGGGGGTTCGCCCGGCGTTTCGCTTTCTTCCGCGCCGCGGGACGCCGAGGTGGCCGATTCTGTGCCGTGGCGAATTTCGGCCTTCTTTTATTTCCGGCCAATCGGGACTCGCGGTGGCGGCCGGAGCGAAGTGGAGAAGATCTGCCGAGGGTGGCGGAGTGAGAGGGTGAGGAAAATGTGAACGCCCACCGCTGGTAGCAGACATTCGTGAAGAGAACATTGCACGAGAATGACGAAGACCGCGCAAGTCCGTGGCGTCCCGGCCGATTTGGAGGTCCACTCCCTTGGTGGACGCCGAAGTGCGGCGGCCGGAATCCCGCGATGCCGGCGTCCTTCGGAACTGTTTCCCGCGCGCGTCTTCCACTCGGCCACCCCCGTGTATCGGGAGGACCGACCCGGCGCTCCCGGCCTGCTCCTGACCGCCGCCGTACTCCGGACGACCCGCCACCTGGACGCCGCCGTCGACCGGCCCCAGGCCCTGCCGGCCGCTGCCGCGTCCGCGCCACGGTTCCGGACGGCGGATCGGGGTCCGTCCAGCCGACGGAGCAGCGCGGGGCGACGACTCCAGCGGTGCACGGTCGCTACGGTCGCTGAAGCGCTGCCAGCTCCGTTCGTGCGCGGGCCGCGCCCGCCGGGTACGGCATGGCATCGGCGAGGGCGACGGCCCGGCGCAGTTCCGCCGCCGCGTCAGCGGGGCGCCCGGCCGCGAGTAGGGCGCGCCCCAGCACCCACAGGCCGTCGACCTCGGCCGGGCGGTCGGGGAGTTCGCCGGCGCGCCGTACTCCCTTCGCGGCGGCGGCCAGGGCGTCGTCCACCGCCCCGGTCTCCAAGCGGGCCCATCCGACGAGCGGGCTGACGCGCTCGGCCGCGTCCCCTTCGGTGTACGGGCCGAGCAGCACCGCCGCCCGCGCCGGGTCGCCGGCGGCAAGCGCCGCTTCCGCGCGCAGGACGACGGTCCGCAGTCCCGCCTGCGCGTCGCCACTGGCCGCGGCGGCCTCCGCGGCCTCGGCCAGGTACTGCTCGGCCTGGTCCGTACGGCCCGTGCGGAGGTGCACCTCGCCGAGGTTGAGCATGGCGTAGGCGAGCGACCAGGACGTACCGACGGAGCGGGCCTGGGCGACGGCCTCTTGCGCGTGTTCGGCCGCCGCGTCGGGGTCACCGGTCAGCAGGCGCAGGTTGGCGAGGTTCGCCAACTGGAAGGCGAGCCGGGAGGGGGCACCGATCCGCTCGGCCAGCGTGACCGCGCGGGCACGGTGCACCAGCGCGCCGGTGAGGTCTCCGTCGCGCCGGCACGCCTCGGACAGGTTGCCCAGCACCGTGGCCAGCAGCACGGCGTCACCGAGGGGTTCGGCCTGCGTGGCGGCCTCCTGGAGGCTGCGCCGACCGTCCGCCGCCTGTCCGACGGCGAGTTGAGCCACCGACCGGCAGACCAGCCCGTCGATCACTGTCCGGGGCCCGGCTGGATGGCCGGTTGCGATCAGTTCCCGGCCCAGGGCGACCGCGGCGTCGCCGGCGGCCAGCTGCTCCGGATACCGGCCGAGCGGGAAGTAGAGCCGGCCCAGGACCAGTTGGCGGGCCGCGCGCACCGCGGCAGAGGCCGTCGAGTCGTTCACCGCCAGCAGCGCGGCCAGCCCCAGGGCCGGGGTGCCGGCGCCCGCGTGCAGGTGGCCGCCCTCGGTGATGGTGCGCACCAGCCCTTCGGTGTCGTCCGCGTCGCGGTACCAGCCCTCGGCCGCGGCCAGCGCCGCCGCGGAGTCGGCCCACCGGGCGGCGGTGCGCAGCACCGCGGCCCGGGCCACCCGGGCCGCCGCTGCTCCTGAAGGGTCGCCGGACTGGTCGAGGCGCTCGGCGAGGCGCCCGTAGTACTGCTCGGCGGCGTCGTTCGCGTAGAGCGCGGCCGCCCGATCGCCGGCCCTGCGCAGGTGGTCGGCGGCCCGGGGGTGCTCGGCTCGGTCGAAGTGCCGGGCAAGGGCGTCCACGTCCCGCGGGCGGGTGCGCTCCAGGGCGAGGGCCAGGGCGCGGTGCAACCGGAGCCGCTGGGCCGCCGAGAGCCGCTGGTACAGGGCCCTGCGGACCAGCGGGTGGCGGAAGGCGTAGCCGGCGGCGGTGCCGACCGGGCGGTCCTCCACGAGGCGGGTGGTGACAGCGCGGTCCAACGCGGTCAGCAGTACCTCCTCGGTCAGCGGAGGTACGAGGAGCGCGGCACTGGCGCGGAGTTCGGCCAGCGGGCCGTGGCCGCCAAGCGCGGCGAGCAGTTCCAGCACCCGGCGGACGTCGACCGAGATCCGGTCGACCCGGGCGACCACGAGTTCACGCAGGCCGCTGGGCACCTGGTGGGTGGAACCGCCCGCCGATCCCGACGGCTCCGCCGCCCAGGCGCCGATCAGCTCGTGGGCGAAGAGCGGGTTGCCGAGCGAGGCCCGGAAGACCCGCTCGACCAGGTCCGGCCCGGCCCCGGGCGCTGCCGCGCCGAGCAGCGCGGTCGCGTACCCGTCGCAGTCGGCGCGGCTGAGCCTCATCAGTTCCAGCTGGCGCAGCGTGCCCGCGGCGCTGGTGGCCCGGACGAACCGCTCCAGGTCGCCGCCCGCCTCGGGCTCCTGGTAGGTGCCGAGGAAGCGCACCGGGCGCCCCGCGGTCCGGCGCAGCAGATGGGCCACGAGCTCCAGTGAGGGCCCGTCCGCGGTGTGCAGGTCGTCGAGGACGACCAGCACCGGGCGGTTCGCGGCCAGGTCGGTGAGGAGCGCCGCCGTGTCGGCGCGCAGCCTGTCCCTGCGCTCCTGCGGGGTGCCGACGTGCGGGTCGTCGGGGCCCCGGGTCAGCGGCGGGACACCGCCCCCGAAGCCCGGCAGCAGTTCCGCCAGGTCGGGGTACTGCACGGCGAGGGCTTCGCGGACGCGCGGCGGGCATCCGGTCACGAAGTCGTCGAGCGCGGCGGCCACCGTGCGGTACGGCTCGTCGCGCGCGCCCTCCTCGCCGGCCGCCCACAGCACGACCGAGCCCTTCGCGGCGGCGGCCCTGGCCGCCTCGGCGACCAGCCTGGTCTTGCCGACGCCGGTCTCGCCACTGACCAGGGTGAGTCGCCCGACCGTGCCCGCGGGGTCGGCGGTGAGCAGCCGCAGCGCGCGGACCCTCCCGAACAGCGGGGTCGGCGGCGGCGATTCCAGGGCGGACGGCAGGGCGGCGGCAAGCCCCTGGAAGACGCTGTCCTGCGGTGCGGAGACCGCCTCCTGGAAGAGTGCGCGGGTCGAGACGTCGGGGTCGACGCCCAGTTCGGCGCGCAACGCGGCGCGGCAGGCGTGGTACTGGCGGATGGCCTCGCGGCGCCGCCCGAGGTCGAGGTGGAGCCGGATGAGCCGGCGGTGCAGCCCTTCGTCCAGGGGGTCGGCGGCCAGGGCCGCCGCCAGCGGCTCGACCCCGCGGGCCGGCTCCCCGCCGTCGCGGAAGAGGTCGGCCAGCGCGGTCGCGAGCCGGCGCAGCAGCTCCTGCTGGTCCCTGCGGGCCGGGGCCGTCCAGGGGGTGTCGCGGTCTTCGGGCAGCAACGGCCGGTCGAGCGCGGCCAGCGCGGCGGCCAGGGCCGTCGTGGTGGGCGGCCCGGCCAGGGCCGCGTTGGCCGCCGCACGGACCTCGTGCAGGTCGACCCGGGTCCGTTCCGGGACCAGCTGGACCATGCCGTCCTGGACGACGAGGTAGGAGGAGGCGGCGCGGGGCGGCAGGCCCGGTTCGAGGGCACGGCGGGCGGCGTGCAGGGCGACGCGCAGGCTGACCTGGGCGGCCTGCCGGCCGGCGCTCGGCCACAGCAGGCGCTGCACCCGATCGCGGTGCAGTGACGTTCCTTCACTCAGGGCCAGCAGCTTGACCAGGTGCCGGGCGCTGGAGCGGGTCCAGCGCTCCTCGTCCACGACGACCGCCGTCGCGTCGCCTCCCGCCTCCGCCAACTCGGCGCGAAAGCCGCCCAGGACGTGGAGCCGCAGGTCGTGGTCCATGGTTGGGCACTGTAATGAGTTTCACCGGCGGTGTCTCGTGCCGGCCGAGGCGCCGGGTGCGGCGGGACGTTCCCGCCGCACCCGGCCACCCGCGGTCTCAGCCGCAGGAGTTGACGGGCTTGAGGGCGAAGTCCGCGGTTTTCACACCTCTCGCGGTGATCTTCACCTTCGCCGTCTGGGGCTGCCGCCCGCCGGCGGTCGCGATGACGGTGAGCGGGTTGTTCTTCCGGTCCGCCCACAGTGCGTAGCGGCCGTCGGCACCGGTGGCCAGCGTCCAACTGCCGGCCGCCCCGTCGATCTGCACCAGTGCGCCGGGCAGCGGGGTCGTGGTGCCGTCGCACTGCGCGGTCGACACCAGTCCGGTGACCTCGCCCCAGCTCTTGGGCGGGGTCACGTCCATGGTCACGTCGACCGGGCCGACGGTGTACGGGGTGTTCTGGCGGAGTGTCAGCTGCGCGCCGTAGGTGCCCGGTTGGCTCACCACGGCGGAGTTGACCGTGACGGCGATCTTCACCGACGCGCCCGGCGCGAGGTTCGCGCTCGCGGGTGTCTCGCCGAGCCAGTCGACGTCCGCCGAGCCGCACTGGTCCCAGCCCGGCAGGACCTCCGCGACCGGCGCGATCTGGGACGGCCCCACCGAGCCGCCGACCTTGTAGAAGCCGCAGGCCGCCCCGCCGCGGTAGGTGGCCGCGTTCGAGTTGGGCAGCGGCGTCCAGGTGCGGGTCTGCGGGTCGAGAGCGAAGCCCTGGTTGGTCAGGACGGTGCTGCCCGAGGTGACACCCCCGGAGACGACCAGCCGGTCGTCAGCGGTGGCGTAGGCGCTGCCCCACAGGTCGATCGGCAGGTCGGGCAGCGGGGTCCAGGAGTCGGAGCCCGGTTCGTACACCCAGCCCTTGGTGGTGCTGACGCTGCTCAGGTCCAGGCCCCCCGCGCAGTAGACCGCGCCGTCCAGACCGCCGCAGGACAGCCACGAGGTGGGGGCGGGGTAGGACGCCGCCACGGACCAGGTGTTCGAGACCGGGTCGTAGACCTGCACATCGGTGTGGCCGCAGTTGCTCTGGTCGCAGCCGCCGACCACGTACAGCTTTCCGTCCAGCACGGCGGCGCCGGCGGCCGCGTACGGGTGCGGCATCGCGGCCTTCTGCGACCAGGTGTCGGTCACCGGGTCGTACGCCTGGAGATTGGTGATCGGCCGGCCGGTGCTGTCCCAGCCGCCTGCCGCGTAGAGCGTGCCGCCGATGAAGCCGCCGACCGGGCGCTCGCTCGGGACGGGCAGGTCGGCGATCGATGACCAGGTGGCGGTGGCCGGGTCGTAGGCGTAGCCGTCCGGCACCGCGTCCACGCCCCGGGTGCCGCCGACGGAGTAGATCACGCCGTTGAGGGAGGCGGCCAGGTTGTCCTGGACCGCCCTGGGCAGGTCGGGAAGGGTCTGCCAGGGCGCGGCGGACGGCGAGGCGGTCCTCGGGGTGGCGGCCGGGCCCGCCGCGCGCCGGGCGAGCGGTGTCCCGGCGTAGTGGCCCTTGATCCGCTGGGTCGCGGGTCCGGCCGGGGCGGTGGTCGAGGCGGGGCTGCTGACCGTACCGGTGAGCGAGGTGAAGGTGCCGTCCCGCTCGCCGAGTTGCACGCTCGCCGGGGCGGTCCCGGTGTTGGTGACGGTGAACGTGCCGGTGCCGGCCTTGCCCAGGGCGACGCTCCGCGTCACCGGGCCGCCAACGGTGAGCCGGCCCGCCGCCAGCGCGGTGCCGGCCCTGACCACGGCGTCGGCCTTGACGGTCACCGGGACCGACGCCGTCGTGTAGCCGGCGGCGGCGACCTTCAGCGCGTGCTTGCCGGTCAGCGAGGAGAACATCTGGAAGAAGCCGTCGCCGAGCGCGGTGTCCGCGCCGGTCGGCGCGGTCGTGGCGGAGTCCAGCGGCTGGTCGGCGCTGGTGACCTTCGCGCCGTCCACGGACTTGCCGGTGTTGCTGTCGGTGACCCGGCCGATGACCAGGCCGCCCGTGACCGGCGCGCACGCCCGGGTGCCCAGGTAGGCGTCGTCCACCTGCCACCACCGGTCGTAGTCGTAGGAGTTGGCGTAGCGGAACCGGATCTGGGCCTTGGGCTGGTGGGCGGCCTGCGGCAGCGGAACGGTCTCCATCTGGCCGCCGACGTGGCTCTGGTGCCAGACGGTGCTCCAGGTGGTGCCGCCGTCCAGGCTCAGGTCCACGTAGGCGGAGCCCCCGTAGGCCTCGTTGTAGTCGGAGCGGAAGCCGAGCACCGGAGCGTCCTGGCCGCTGAGGTCGGTGGACGGGCTGGTCAGCGTGGTGGTCAGGGACAGGCCGAGGCCCGCGTACTGGCCGTCGACGATGGCGAAGCCGCCCCGGCCGCCGGTCTGGTTGCCGCGGGTGGCGGGGTCGTCGAAGGTCCAGCCGGCGACGCTGGTCCGCGGTGTGTCCACGGTCCAGCCGGTGGGTGTCGAGCCGGTGTCGAAGGTCTGGCTCAACCCGGTGTAGGCGGCGGCGTAGCCGGGGGCGACGCATGCCGTCGCGTCCACGGCGAGCGCGGTGTCGTGGACGGTGTCCGCGGTGCCGACGGTCACGGTGTCGTCCGCCGCGGTGTAGCCGGCCGCGACCGCGCTCACGTGCAGCGTGTAGTCCGAGCCCTGCGGCACCCGCACGCTGTACGCGCCGGTCTTCGGGTCGGTGTACACCGGTGCGCCCGGGCGGCCCCCGACGGCCACCGTGGCGTAGAGCGGCCAGCCGTGCCCGCTGCCGTCGGTGACCTTGCCGCTGAGCGTGGCCATCGGCTCCGACGTCAGGGCGACGTCCTCGGCGGTGGTACCGCCGTCGGTGACGGACACCCCGTCCAGGGTGCGAGCGGCGTATCCGTAGGCGGTCACCTTCAGGTCGTACCGGCCCACCGGCAGGCCGAGCCGGTACGTGCCGTCCTTCCCCGTGGAGACCGTGCCCGCGGACGTGGCGACCGTCGCTCCCGGCACCGGCTTGCCGGTTGCCGCGTCGGTCACCGTGCCGGTGATCTCGCCGTGCGCGCCGGGAATCCCGAAGGCGGCCGTGCCGTGCGGGGTGCCGAGGCCGGTCGGCCCGTCGTAACCGGTGCCCGCGGTGCACAGGTAGCTGCCGCAGCCTCCGTTGCTGCCGTCGACCACGTCGTTCAGGCCGCTGCGGTCGGCGTACGGGTAGGCGGCCGGGTGGTCGCCCGTGGCCGGGGTGCCGGCCAGCGCGTACACGGCGGCGATGATCGGCGCGGCGGCGCTGGTGCCGCCGTAGACCGCCCAGCCGGCGCCGGCCCAGGTGTTGTAGACGGCGACACCGGTCGCCGGGTCCGCGACCGCGGACACGTCGGCGATGGTGCGCTGCGCGCAACCGGTGTCGGACTGGTAGGAGGGCTTGGGAGCGTAGGCCGCGCAGCCGCTGCCGGCGCCGTTCCACGCGCTCTCGCGCCAGCCCCGCGGGTCGCTCGCGTCCTTGACCAGCGAGGTACCGCCGACCGCGGTCACCTGGGAGGCAGCGGCGGGGAATTCGTTGCCGTATCCGTTGTCGCCGGAGCTGACGGTGACCGCAACTCCCGGGTGGTCGTAGTACTTCGCGGCGTCCGCGGCCTCACCGGCGTACTCCGCGCCGCCGTAGCTGTTGGAGACGTAGTCGGCGCCCAGCGCCACCGCCTCGTTCACCGCGCTGCCCAGGTTCTCGGTGGTCGGCGAGTCCGCCTCCATCAGCAGGATGTGGCACTGCGGGCAGGCCGCACTGACCATGTCCACGTCCAGCGAGATCTCGCCGGCCCAACCGCTGTCGCTGACCGGGTAGGTGACGCCGCCGCGCTGGTCGGACTTGCGGAAGCAGCCGTTGGCGGTGGTGCAGGGCGGCAGGCCGTACTGGCTGCGGTAGACGGCCAGGTCCGCTTCGGCGTCGGGGTCGTCGTAGGCGTCGACGACCGCGACCGTGGCCCCCGCGCCGGTGTCGGTGGGCAGGTCGTAGGCACTGTCGATGTCGTTGGGCGACAGGCCCGAGGGGGCGGTGTCCGTACCGGCGGCGTTGGGCCGCTGCACGCCGCGCAGCGGCGCGACGTCGTCGCGCACCACGGCCAGACAGGCCATCTGGCGCGGCTTGGTGGGCTTGGCGCACAGCTCGTGCGTGGGGTGGGCGGCAGGAGCCGAGGCCGGGGCGGCGGCCGGGGCGGCGGTCGGGGCAGCCGAAGCGACGGCCGGGGCGGCCACGGCGAGCCCCGCGGCTATCGCCAGTGCCACGAGGGGCGGCAGCAGTCTGCGGGCGAAGCCGCGCCACTGCGGCTGACGGCCGGCCCGCGGCGGGTCGGCCGACTTTCGACGGAACATGCGGTGTCTCCCTGCTGATGGCGGAGTGGGCTTACTCATGGGGGTCGCGGGACAGGGCCTGTCCCGCGGAACCGGGTTCCGGGTGCGCGCCGATCCGGATGACGAAGCGGGCGACGGCGTCGCCGTCGTGAGTGCGGGTCAGCCGGTCACCGTTGCGGGCGCACCAGGCCGGGACGGCACAAACGGCCTCGGGGTGGGAGGTCGAGACCTCGAGCAGCGCGCCCGGTGGGAGCGCCGCGCGGCGCCGCTCCAGAGCGGCGCGCAGTCGGGACCACGGCTCCTCACCGCCGTCCACCACGGCGAGCGGCTGGTCGGCGCCGCCGGGTGGGTCGGCGGGAGCGGAAGTCGGGTCGGGTGGACAGGGATCGGGCACTGAGCGGTCCTCGGACGTGGGGTACCAGGGCTCACCGAAGGTACGGTCGAAGGGCGTTACTCGTGTGTTACTGCGCTCGGCCGCACCTCACCGGATGACGGGCGGCCGGCCCGATGCCTGCGTGTGGCGCGGCTTGACGTCACTCCCGGGTCCCTCCACGAGGGTTCTCGCTCTCGTCGCTCTCGTCGCACCCGGGAGCGAGGTCGCCGAGGTCGCCGAGGTCGCCCGGCTCCTGGGCATCGGCGACCGGGCGATCCATGCCCGGCGACGCCGGCGCCTCATCGACACGGGGCAGTCGCCCGGCGCGCTGCCGGTTCGACTGGAACGTCCACCTGTCCGACGGCCTGCGCTCGGTCGGGCCGTTGCACGCCACGGGCGTCGAGGTTCTCCCCGGTACCGGCGCACCCCACCTCGGTGTCCCCACCTCGGTGCCCCGGGCCTCGCTCACGGCGCCGGCCCGCACGACGAGCCGCGCCCGCTCGGGCCGGCGCTCTGAGTCCGGTCGGGGCGCTCAGCTCGGTGGCGCGGCGTACCGCCGACCGGTCCGGCCCCACCGACCGGTCCGGCCCCACCGACCGCGGGCGAATGGAGCCTGGCGCCGCGGCGGACCTGGTACTCGTGGAGGGTGCCCCGACCTCGCAGCTCTCCTCGACACCGAACACCCGCGCGGTGGGGCGTCGGGGGTGTTGGGGACACCGGGGGCAGCAAGGGCAGCGGGGGCGTCGGGGCACCGCCTGGCACCGGCCGGGGTGACGGGGCGTCAGGATGCCTGAGCGCCCGTGCGGCGGCCCTCACCCTCGCACACGCGCGCGTGCCCGCCCCGAGATGTTCCTCGGGGCGGGCACGCGCGGGGCCGCGGGTTCGGTCACCGCGAGCGCGGTGACGCTTCGTCTACCAGCGGTACCAGCGCCCGCGGTTGCCGCCCGATCCGGTCGAGCGCAGGAGGAATCCCAGCGCCCAAAGGACCAGCACCACGATGCCGATCCACAGCAGCAGTTTCACCGCGAAACCCGCACCGATGAGAATCAGTGCCAGCAGGAGAACAATGAGCAACGGTGCCATGATGGTGAACCTCCGAGAATTGGTGTGCCCGGGAGTCGCCGGCCGATTCAGGGGATTCCTGTGACAACTCAGGCGAGGCAGTACCCGTGGTGCGGACAAGTGGTACGCCGACGCCCGCGCTACCGGGCGGTCGGGAAATGCGATGAGCCCCTGAGGCGGGAACCTCGGTTCCCGGCGTCCCCGGGACGTCGACGACGCGGGGGGTGTGCCGGACCGGTCAGGCGCGCGGACACGGGCGGAGCCGGGTGTCAGGGCGCGGGCCGGACCCGCCGGGGTGCGCCGGTCAGGCGCGTCGGCCGTTGGTGACGGCCCGGTGGATCGCGAGCAGGATCATCGACCCGGCGATCGCCGCGATCCAGGTGGACAGGTGGAAGAACCCGTTGATGGAGTGCACGTGGAAGATGACCTTCCCGAGCCATCCGCCGAGCAGTCCACCGAGAATTCCGATGACCATCGTGATGATGATGCCGCCCGGGTCGCGGCCCGGCATGAGCGCCTTGGCGATGGCGCCCGCCAGCAGTCCGATGATGATCCAGGCAACAATACCCATGACGCGCTCTTTCTCCGTTTCCGACGATCCCTGACAGCGACCGTCTTTACCGGCGCTGGACTTTCAAACACCCGTTCCCCGCGAAGCATCGGATGATCGGCCCGGGGTATCGTCCCGAGCACCGTGCGAAGAGACCGCGACAGGTTGGGGAGGCAGGTATGGCGGGGCAGGGCGCGGAGGTGTCCGCCTGGGCCGCAGGCGGCGGGGTGTGGATGGTGAGGATCGCGGGCGATCTGGACGAGTCCCGCACGGCGGCGATGTCGGACGCGCTACGGCGGGGCCTGGACACCGGTGGACGGCGCACCGTGGTGGACGCCTCGGACGTGGAGTTCGCGGACTCCTCGGTGCTGCACACCCTCCTCCAGGCCAGAGCCGCATACGTCGCCACGGAGGTCGAGTTGGTGATCGCGGGGCCCAGCCTGGCGGTACGCCGGCTGCTCGACGTGACCAACACGGCCTCGGCGTTCGTCCTGGCGGACAGCCTGCGGGAGGCGATGGCGTATTGACGGCGCGCGCTCGGTGACGGCGGGGAACCCGGTGGCGTGCCGTTGCGCGCACCGGGTAGACAGGCCCCCAGTGAGCGGGGAAGCAGCAGGTGATCAGCACGGCGCGGGTACGGGCATCGGGTCCGGCGGCGCCGCGGGATCGCCGAGCGCGCTTCCCCGGTCCAGCGCGGACGCGCGGGCGGCGGTCCTCGCTCTGCTGGAGCGGCGCTTCTGCGCTCCGGCGGCCGACTGGAGGGAGACCGTGGTGGTGGCGGATGTGCTGCTGGTCACGTCGGAGCTGGTCACGAACGCCAACCGGCACGGCGGCGGCCTGACCCGGTTCTCCGCGGAGATCGACGGGGACGCGCTGCGGTTGTACGTCGGAGACGCCAGCCCCGAGCCCCCGGTCAGCCCGTCCGGACCGGACGCGGCCGAGAACATGCCGAGGATCGGCGGGTACGGCTGGCAGATGGTCTGCCGGCTGGCCCACGAGGTGACAGTCGTCACCCACCGCGCGGGCAAGACGATCTCGGCCGTGCTCCCTCTGGTGTAGCCGGCACGGCCGGTCCGGGGCGGGTGCCGGGCCCTTCCGCCAGGCCCCTTCCGCCCCGGCCCCTCGGCCCTCGTCCCGCAGGCGGGCGGCGCCGTCGTGCCTGACCCGGGCGTGGTCCGGAGCCGGCCCGGAGCGCGCCCGCGCGGTGCCGAAAGCCTCCGGTGCGGCGCGCCGTTGGGACGGGGGCCGGTTGCCATCGGGGCGGGACATGCAGGATGGTTGCCGGGTGGCAACGATTTCGTCGAGTCGATGAGGTGAGGGATTCGCACAGCGGGTCCTCAGCATATGGTCTCCACCAGAGCGCAGACCGGCGCCGGACCGGAACACGGTTCTCCGTGGCGCCGTGCCCCCTATCCCGTCCTGGTCGTTGACGGCCGGGACACGATCGTCGTGCGGAACGACTCCGCCGAGGCGCTGCTGCCAGGGGCCCGCCCCGGGACGCGCTTCGCGGACTGGGCGCCGGACTGGCTGTCCGCCGCGCACAACGCCGTGCGGGCGCCCCGCCCCCGCCCGGCCGGCTCCGCGGCGGCCGAACCGCTCTCGGGCCTGATCGGCGAGCGGAGCTTCGAGGCGTACCCGCGGGCGCAGGGCGACGGCACGGTGGTGTGGTGGCTGGTCGACGACACCGAACTCCGGCTGGTGCGGGAGGCGTTGCGGCTGGAGCGTGAGCAGACCGCGTTCCTGACCAGGGCGTCGAGCACCCTGCTGTCCTCGCTCAACATGGTCCGCTGCATGGAGGTGATCGCGCACCTGGCCTCGGAGCACCTCGCCGACGCGGCGCTGGTCGTCGCGCCGGCCCGCGGGACCCGACTGCCGATGGTGACCTGCCTGCGCGGCGGAGACACCGTACGGACCCACGCGCCGGTCGACCCGGACGAAGTGCCCGGCCTGGGCGAGGCGTTGCGCGGCTTCCCGCCGATGCCCTCGCGGTGGATCGACCCGTCGGCCGCGCCCGACTGGCTGGTGCCTGACGGGTTCGGCCCGGCCGGTTCGATCGTGGTCACCCCGCTGCCCGGCCACGGCGTACCCGCCGGCGCGCTCGTCCTGCTGCGCCGTTCGGGTGATGCGCCGTTCACCGACAACGAGGAGGTCTTCGCCCGGCTGTTCGCCGCCCGCGCGGGCGTCGCGATGTCGGCCGCCCGCCTGTACGCGGAGCAGTCGTCGATCACCGAGACGCTGATGCAGGAGCTGCTGCCCCCGTCGCTGCACGAGGTCTCCGGCGTGGACTTCGCCGGCGGCTACCGGCCGTCGGCGGACCACGAGCGGATCGGCGGGGACTTCTACGACGTGCACCCCGCCGTCGTCGACGGCGAGCCGTCGCTGGTCGCGCTCGGGGACGTGTGCGGCAAGGGGCTGGAAGCCGCCGTGCTGACCGGGAAGATCCGCAACACGCTGCACGCGCTGCTGCCCATGGCCGACGACCACCAGCGGATGATCGGCCTGCTCAACACCGCGCTGCTCAACTCCCGCCACAGCCGGTTCGCCACCCTGGTGCTGGCCTCCGCGGTACGGGAGGGCAGCGGGGTGGGCCTGCGGCTGACCAGCGCCGGTCACCCGAGCCCGCTGATCGTCCGCGCGACCGGCGCGGTGGAGGAGGCCAGGACCCGGGGCACCCTGGTGGGCGCCCTGCCCAGCGCGCCCGCCCGCACCGCGAGCATCACCCTCGCGCCCGGCGAGTCCTGCGTCCTGTACACCGACGGGATCACCGAGGCCAAGGGAGGACCGATGGGCGGCACGCAGTTCGGCGAGGAACGCCTCCAGCGGGCCCTGTCGGAGTGCGCGGGCATGCCGGCCGAGAGCGTCGTCGAACGGGTCCAGATGCTCGCTTCGGAGTGGGTGGGGAAGGGCTCCCACGACGACATGGCTGTCGTGGTGATCTCCGCGCCCCGCAGCCACCATCTCATCGCGGTGAACGGCCACACCCGGGGCCGCTTCACCGCGTGATGCCGCGCCTGGTGAACACCGCGCCTGGTGAACGCCGCATCTCGTGAACGCCGCACCTGGTGAACACCGCACCTCCTGACCGCCGGGCTCCGGCCCGCCGGGCCGCGCGTGCGCCCGGCGGGAGGCGGCGGCACGGGCCCGGCGGCCGCGCGCCGGGCCGCGGGGTGCGGTGAACGCGCGCATTCAGGGCAGATGCGTTGCATGAGAACCAGTACACGGGACCGCCTTCCGGACAGCGGTGTGGTCGAGCGGTTGGTCGACGAGCTGTGGGAGGCCGTCGTGGCGACCCACGAGCGGAGGGCCACCGACGTGGTGCTGCGCGCGCTCGCGGACGGCGTGCACCCCGAGACCCTCCTGCTGGACGTGATCGCCCCGGTGCAGGGCAAGGTGGGCGAGGAGTGGGCCGCCAACCGCCTCAGCGTGGCCCAGGAGCACGCGGCGACAGCCATCAACGAGCGGGTCGTCACCGCGCTCACGCTGCACGCCGCCCCGGACACCGCGCCCGACCAGGGCCGGATCACGGTGTCCTGCGTCGACGGGGAATGGCACGCCCTGCCCGCCCGCCTGCTCGCCGAGGTGCTGACCCTGCGCGGCTGGCAGGTCGACTACCTCGGCGCCCAGGTCCCCACCCCGCACCTGGTCGGCCACCTGCACCGCACCGACGCCGACGCGGTCGCCCTGTCCGGCTCGATCGCGGTCCGGCTGCCCACCGCGCACGCCGCGATCACCGCCTGCCAGGCCATCGGCGTACCCGTGCTGGTCGGAGGAGCCGCCTTCGGACCCGGGGGCCGCTACGCCCGCCTGCTCGGCGCCGACGCCTGGGCGCCCGACGCCCGCGCCGCGGCCGACCGGCTCGCCCGCGGCCCGCTGCCCCGCCCGCAGCCCGACCACCAGCCGGCCGACGACCTGCCGCACCTGGCCGACCAGGAATACACCATGGTCACCCGCAACAGCGCCTCGCTCGTGCGCGCCGTCCTCGCCTCCCTGGAGGAGGCGTTCCCCGCCATGCGCGGATACAGCGCGGCACAGCGGGAGCGTACGGCGGAAGACCTCGCGCACATCGTGGAGTTCCTCGCCACCGCCCTCTACCTGGGCGACGCGGCGCTCTTCACCGGGTTCGTCACCTGGACCGCCGGGATACTCACCGCTCGCGGCGTCCCCGCGCACAGCCTGCCGCCGGCCCTGGGCATTCTGGCCCGCGAGCTCAAGGACTTCCCGCGGGCCGTCAACATCCTCGAACAGGCCCTCGACACGTTCGCCACCGCCCCTCGCACCATCGCCGGGAAGCCCCTATGACGATGACACCCCCCGCCCATCTGCGTCTGACCACGGTCGACACCGAGGACACCGTCCGGATCGAACTCCACGGCGACCTCGACTACGACAACGCCGACCGCCTCGTGGCCGCCGTGACGGAGAAGCTCGCCGAACACCCGCACCTGGACGACCTGCACCTGCACTGCGCCGAACTCGGCACCGTCGACACCATGGGGCTGTCCGCCCTGCTGATGATCCGCCGCCGCACCGGCGAAGCCGGCGTCCGCCTCCACCTGGACGAGCGCGGCACGCGGCTGGACCGCCTCCTGGCTGTCACCGGTACCCTCGAACACCTCACGGCGCCGGTGGCCGGCACGGACGAGACCGGCGCGGACGAGACCCCCCGTGACGAACGGGGAGGCGACGGTGCCCCGTAGCGCCGGGCCGGACACCACCCCCTGACGGCGAACTCCCCGGCCTCCCCCGGCCGCCCCCGGGCGCTCCCGGGCGCACAGAACCGGGACCCATCGACGGGGAGCCCCTGCCAGCACCAGACGTCGCCTCAGGAAGCCTCTCCGAGGAGGCCGCCCGGCCCGCCATCGCCTCCGCCATCGCCCCCGCTTCCCCGTCCCAAGTCCGGTTGGCCTCGGGCTTTCACGAGCGGGCTCGTGCGGGTCCGCGCGGGGGCGCGCGCCCAACTCACGGCGGACAGCGACGAACGCGGACCCGGCGCCGTCTCCGCGGCCTGATCCGCCCGCCCGGTGGCGTCAATTGGGTACTCGACGCGTACTCGGCGCGTACTCGATGCGGGGCACCTCGGCGGCGTAGACGGGGCGGGACAGCGGGACGGTCAGGGTCATTGATGTGCTTTGCGCACATCAATGTGCCTTTTGTGACGCCTCGTTGCTTCCCTATGGTGGGGCTACGCACTAGTCGTAACCAAGCGAGGAGCGACATGCCAGTCCAGCGTCTCAACCATGCCGTGCTCTATGTCCGCGACGTCGAACGCAGCGTCGCCTTCTACTCCGACCTGCTGAAGTTCCGCACCGTCTTCCGCCTCCACGCCGACGGCGGCAAGGTGCCCGAGGGCGCGTTCGTGCAGGCCGAGGGGTCTTCCAACGACCACGACCTCGCCTTCCTCCAGATAGCGGACCCGGCCTCCCCGCAGAGCCCGGGCCGACACCCCGGGCTCGCGCACCTGGCGTGGGAGGTGGACACCCTGGCCGAACTCCGGCAGATCCGCGACAAGCTGCTGCGGGCAGGTGCGCTGGCCTACGAGATCGACCACGGCACCACCAAGTCGCTCTACGTCAAAGACCCGGACGACTTGGAGTTCGAAGTGTGCTGGCTGGTGCCCGCCGAAAGGATCGACGAGGTGGACCGCGAGGCCTTCACGCCGCTCGACCTGGACGCGGTCATCGCACAGTTCGGAGCCGACCTCCCGGGCGGGACCGGCATCTCCGCCCCGGCCCGCCACTGAACCGGCGAACTCCGTTCGCCACTGGAGCCCCGCGGCGTCTGCGGATCGCGCGGTGGCGTGCCCGTGGACGCGAAGAAGCCCGCTGGGCTGGAGCGATGTGCTCCGCCAGCGGGCTTCCCCGTCTGTCGGGACGACAGGATTTGAACCTGCGACCCCCTGACCCCCAGTCAGGTGCGCTACCAAGCTGCGCCACGTCCCGGTGCTTGATCTTCCGGGGCGGGCCCCGGGTTGATCGCGCAGGGAAACAATACCGCACTTGGGGAGGTGGTCGCTCGCACCGTGGGGACGGGGCAGGGGGAGGGTTGAGTAGGCGTACTCATGTGGGGCGGGTCACGGGCGGGGAGGGTGGAGGCATGACCAAGGTGATTCCGCAGCAGCAGACGACTGCCGCGTATGCCGCGCAGGCCGCGATCTCGTTCGGGCTGGCGCTGGGGGCGATGGTGGTGGGGGTGGCGTACCTGCCGGTGGACGCGTGGGTGAGGGCGTTCCTGGCAGTGGGGCTGCTCTATGTGGTGACGGCGACGTTCACCCTGTCGAAGGTGGTCCGGGACCGTCAGCAGGAGGGGCAGGTGACCAGCCGGGTGGACCAGGCCCGGTTGGACAAGCTGCTCGCCGAGCACGACCCGTACAAGGTCGAGGGGATGTAGCCCGGGGGAACCGGGGAAACCGGGGGAACCGGGGGAGCGGATACGAGGACGCGCCCCGGGGGAGGGGGCCGGGGCGAGCGGGGGTTCAGCGCGCCGGGGGACTGTCGCCCAGCAGGTAGCGGGCGCCGGGCCCCTGGTGCGCTGCCGTGTCGTCCGGGTTGTACAGCCCGCAGCGGGTCAGGGACAGGCAGCCGCAGCCGACGCAACCGGTGAGCTGCTCCTTGAGCCGCTGGAGCTCGGCGATCTGCGCGTCGATCCGGCGCTGCCAGGTGCGGGCCACCCGGCTCCAGTCGGCGGAGGTGGGCACGTGGTCGACGGGCAGGTGCGCGAGGGCGTCGCGGACCTCCTCCAGGCTCAGCCCGATCCGCTGGGCGGCGCGGACGAAGGCCAGCCGGCGCAGAGTGGCGCGGCGGTAGCGGCGCTGGCCGCCGGAGGTGCGCTCGGCCTGGATGAGGCCGATCTCCTCGTAGTAGCGCAGCGCGGAGGTGGCGTTGCCGCTGCGGGCGGCCAGTTCGCCGATGGTCAGGCGGTCGCGGGTGGAGAGGCTCACGGCGTCCAGGGTAGCGCTTGACTTCAAGCGGACTTGAAGTTGCACAGTCGGGGTATGACGACGACGAGAGCCGCCGCACAGGCGGTCGCCGGCCACCCGGACGGGCGGCCGTACGGCTACCAGGACCTCCACCCGCTGATGTCGCTGATGAGCGGCGACGAGAAGCACGGCCCCGCGGCCACCTCCACCCTCGATGCGCTGTGGGTGCTGTACGACCGGGTGCTGCGGGTCTCCCCGGAGAGCGCCGACGACCCCGAGCGGGACCGTTTCCTGCTGTCGAAGGGCCACGGCCCGATGGCGTACTACGCGGTGCTCGCCGCGAAGGGCTTCGTGCCGCGCGCGTGGCTGACCGGCTTCGGGGGATACGACTCGCCGCTCGGCCACCACCCGGACCGGACCCTGGTGCCGGGCGTGGAGATCGGCTCGGGCTCGCTCGGGCACGGGCTGCCGCTGGCGGTGGGCAGCGCGCTGGGCCTGCGGGCGCAGGGGCTGACCGATCCGGCGGTGTGGGCGCTGGTCGGCGACGCGGAGATGGACGAGGGCAGCAACCACGAGGCGCTGCAGTTCGCCGGGGCGATGGGCCTGGAGCAACTGCACGTGGTCGCCGTGGACAACCAGTCCGCGACCTACGGCTGGCCGGGCGGGCTCGCCGCCCGCTTCACCATGGAGGGCTGGTCCGCGCTGACCGTGGACGGGCGGGACCACGACGCGCTGTACGAGGCGTTCACCGCGCCGCACCCGGGCCGCCCGCACGCGGTGGTCGCCCGGGTGGAGCCCAAGGACTGAGCCCGCCGCCCGTAAAAACGGTCCGCCGCCCGTACGGTCCGCCGCCCGTAAAAACGGTCCGCCACCCGGTCCGCCGGCCGGACAGCCGCAACCCCCTTCCCCACCCCACCCCACTTCTCGGAGCACCCCATGGACACCATGCGTGACCGTTTCGGCACGGTCGCCGGCCGCCTTCTCGACGAGGACCCGCGCCTCGCGGTCGTGCTCGCCGTGATCTCCGGCGACCGCTTCAAGGACGCCGCCAAGGCGCACCCGGACCGCGTGATCGACGTCGGCATCCGGGAGCAGCTCCTGGTCAGCGTGGCCGGCGGCATGGCGCTGACCGGCCTGCGCCCCCTCGTGCACACCTTCGCGAGCTTCCTGGTGGAGCGCCCCTTCGAGCAGGTGAAACTGGACCTCAACCACCAGGGCGTCGGCGCGGTGCTGGTGAGCGCGGGCGCCTCGTACGACATCGCGGCCGGCGGACGCACCCACCAGAGCCCGGGCGACGTCGCGCTGCTGGACACTCTCGACGGGTGGACGGTGCACGTGCCCGGGCATCCGGACGAGGCTGAGGCGCTGCTGCGGCACGCCGCGGCCGACGGGGACAACCTCGTGTACGTCCGGCTCAGCGACCAGGCGAACCTCGCGCCGCAGCCGGTCTCCCCGGGACGGTTCCAGGTGGTGCGCGAGGGCCGCGCCGGCGTGGTGCTGGCGGTCGGGCCGATGCTGGACGCGGTGCTGGAGGCGACCAGCGGCCGCGACGTGACCGTGCTGTACGCCTCGACGGTACGGCCGTTCGACGCGGCCACGGTGCGCGAGGCGGTGGCGCGTGCGTCGGCGCCCGACCTGGTGCTGGTCGAGCCGTACCTCGCGGGCACCTCGGCGGACTTCGCCGGCCGGGCGCTGGCGGACGTGCCGCACCGGGTGCTGTCGCTGGGCACGCGGCGCGAGGAGTTGCGCCGCTACGGGTCCCCGCGGGACCACATCGCCGCGCACGGGCTGGACGCGGCCGGGCTGCGCGAACGGATCGACGGGTTCCTCCGGCCGTAGCGCACCGAAGCGGGCCGCACCGCGGCGGACCGTAGCGCACCCGCACCCGCACGGCACCGCAACCCGCACGGCACCGCAGCCCGCACGGCACCGCCCCCGTGCCGCAGCCCGCCCTGGGGCCGTGCACCGGGAGCCGCCGAGGACCGGACCGCCCGGACCCGGTGACCTGATCCGTCCGCATCCGGACCCGATGGGGCCTGTCGCCGTCCGCGGCGCGGCCGTCAGGCTCGGGGCATGACCCGAGCACTGATCGTCATCGACGTCCAGGAGTCCTTCCGCGCCCGCCCGCTGTGGCAGTCCATCTCCGACCCGAGGATCGCCGAGCGGGTGGACCGGCTGGTCCGGCTCGCCCGGCGGGCCGGGGACCTGGTGGTGTGGGTGCTGCACACCGAGCCCGGCAGCGGCGACACGTTCGACCCGGCGCTGGGACACGTCCGGCTGATGGAGGAGCTGCGGCGCCTGGACGCCGAACCGCTGCTCCACAAGACCTCGCACAACGCCTTCACCACCACCAACCTGCAACAGCTCCTCACCCGGCACGGCGTGCGCGAGCTGACCGTCTGCGGCATCCGCACCGAGCAGTGCGTGGAGACCACCACCCGGGTCGCGAGCGACCTCGGCTACCAGGTCACCTTCGTCGTCGACGCCACCGCCACCAACCCCATCCCGCACCGCGACGCGCCCGCGGGGCAGAGCGTCGCCGAACTGCTCGCGGACCCGCGGACGTTGAGCGCCGAGGAGGTCATCAGGCGCACCGAGTACGCGCTCGCCGGACGCTTCGCCACCATCGCGACCGTCGAGCAGTTGGAGGAAGCGGCCGAACGCTCGGGCACGGGGGCCGAGCGCTCGGACCCGGCGGCGGGCACACCCGCGGGTGCGGCTACGTCCTCGGGCGCGGCGGCGGGCACACCCGCGGGTGCGGCTACGTCCTCGGGCGCGGCGGCGGGCACACCCGCGGGTGCGGCGGTGGGCGGGCGTTCGGCATGATGGCCTGATCGTGAGCCGCGTCGTCTTCTTCCTGGTGCCCGGGGTCCATCTGCTCGACCTGGCCGGACCCGCGCAGGTCTTCTCCACGGCCGCGGACTTCGGGCACCCCAGCACGCTCGTCTACGTCGCCGAGCGGCCGGTGGTCCCGACCGCTCAGGGGCTGCCGGTGGTGGCCGGCACCGAGTGGCCCCGCCTCGGCCCGGAGGACCTGATCGTGGTGCCCGGCTGGCGGGTGTCCGTCCCGGCGGCGGGGCCCCGTACCGGCGTCGGGGTGGGCGGCCCCGCCATCGGCGCGGCCGCCCTGCGCGCGCTGCGGGACCACCACGCCGGGGGCGGGACGGTGGCCGGCGTGTGCGTGGGCGCGGAGGCGCTCGGCCGGGCCGGGCTGCTCGACGGGCGCCGCTGCACCACCCACCACGAGGTGCAGGACGAGCTGGCCCGCCGGCACCCCGCGGCCGTGGTGGTCCGCGACGTCCTCTACACCGCCGACGACCGGGTGGTCACCTCGGCGGGCATCGCCAGCGGCATCGACCTGGCCCTGCACCTGGTCGCCGGCCGGCACGGGCCCGCCGTCGCCGCCCAAGTGGCGCGGGACATGGTGCTGCACACGCGGCGCAACGGCCACGAACCGCAGGCCAGCGCCATGTTCAGATACCGCTCCCACCTCGACGACGCCGTGCACCGCGCCCAGGACGTGCTCGACGCGAGGTTCGCCGAGCCGTTGCCGCTGCCGGTCCTGGCCGGGGCCGTGGGGGTGAGCGAGCGCACCCTCACCCGACTGTTCACCCGCGCCACCGGCGGGCTCACCCCGCTGCGCTACCAGCAGGCCCTCCGCCTCGAACGCGCCGAGCACCTCATCGGCCACGGCGCCACGGTCGAGGCCGCCGCCCGCGCGGTCGGCTTCGACGACCCCCGCATGCTGCGCCGCCTGCGGGCGCGCGGGAGTTGACCGCTTCGTCCGGACCTCGCGCGGACCCCCTACGCGACGCGTGCGGACCTCGTCCGTTGCTCCGTACCCGTACCCCGTACCCCGTACCCCGTACGTAAAAGGGTGGCGCCCGCGATTCCGAACGCCGAGGCTGGGCAGCGTGGACATACCCCGACAGCAGATCCGCGCCGTGCACACGGCCTCGACGGTGACCGTCTACCAGGCGTACGCGCCGGAGATCGGCGGACCGGCCGTCCGGCACGGGCGATTCCCCGCGGCCTGGAAGCGGGACCGTATGACGTGGATCAAGCCGTCCTTCCTGTGGATGATGTACCGCTGCGGGTGGGGCACCAAGGAGGGCCAGGAGACCGTGCTCGCGGTCGAGATCACCCGCGACGGCTTCGAATGGGCCCTGGAGCACGCCTGCCTGGCCCACTACGACCCCGCGCTCCACCCCGACCACGACGCCTGGAAGCGCGAGCTCAAGCGGGCCCCGGCCCGGGTCCAGTGGGACCCCGAACGCGACCTGCACCTGCGGCCGTTGCCGCACCGTTCGCTGCAACTCGGCCTCGCGGGCGACGCCGCGCGCCGCTACGCCGACGAGTGGACGGTCGCCGTCACCGACGTCACCGCGCTCGCGCACGAGGTCCACGCCCACGTGCGGAACGGGGAACTGGAAGCCGCCCGGCACCTGCTGCCGGCGGAGCGCCCCTACCCCGAGCACGGCCAACTCCTCGCCAGGGTGCGGGGATGAGCCCCACATAAGGGGAGAGCGGCCACTTCGCCCGGACCTTTATGCCATCGTGACCTGACGGATGTCAGGGTGTGGCCATGAGCGTAAGAACTGCGGAGGACCACAGACACGACCACAGACCTCTCGCGACGGTCGCGTGCGACGAGCGCGCCGGCGGCCCGGGCCTCGGCTTCGGTACCGGACCCGGACTCGGCACCGACGGCCACGCGGACGGGCCGTTCACCTTCGCCGGGCTCATCGCCCGTGTGCAGGCCCTCAACAGACGGGGCCGGTGAGCAGCGCGGACCGGGTACGCGTCGGCGGATCTCCCCGGCTCCGAGGCACCGCCTCTCCGGCGCCCCCTCCGGCACCGCCCTTCCCGTACCGCCCCTCCCGCACCGCTTCCGCGGCACCCACCGAGCCGGTCGCTCCGGACGGCGGGCCGCTGACCCACCCGCGCGCCACCGCGCGGCACAATTGCCGGATGGACCACACGCCGCAGGACGGAGCCCCGGCCGACCGGACGCACGGCGTCTGCGACCGGTGCGGAGCCGTCCGCACCACGCCGGCCGCCGCGCCTTGCGAGCGCTGCGGCGCGGTCCCCGAGCCGGTGGACGAGGCGCCGCACGGCAGGCCCGACCGCCGGGAGCAGGCCACCGACTCAGGCGCGGCGCAAGGGCGTTCCGGGCGTGACCGGGACGTCGACGGCCGGGCGCGCAACAGCCGGCCGCGCGACGGCCTCGGGCGCCCGCTGCCCTACGGCGCGCAGGGCGTGGAGCGCCAGCCGGAGGGAATCCTCCGCACGCCCCGGCAGACCCTGGACGAAGCCCAGCGCCTTCTCGACGACGGCATGCCCTTCCACGCCCACGAGGTGCTGGAGGACATGTGGAAGGCCGCGCCGACCGACGAGCGCGCCCTGTGGCGGGCCCTGGCCCAACTGGCGGTCGGCCTCACCCATGCCGCCCGGGGCAACAGCCGTGGCGCCGCAGCCCTCCTGGAGCGCGCCGCGAAGGGGCTCGCCCCGTACGGGGACCGGGCGCCCTACGGCATCGACGCGGCCGGGCTGGTGCGGTGGGTCGCGGACCGCGACACCGCCGCAGGACCGCCCCCGGCCCTCCGGACACCGCACTCCGCCACCTGACCGGGTCCGGCCGCCACCTGGCCCCGGCCGTCTCCCGACCCCGGCCCGCCGCCAACTCCGGTGCGGCCCGCGCGTCTTGCGTGACGGCAGGGGACCGTCACGACCGCGTGGGGACCTCGACGGGGTCGGCGCCGGGGAAGCTCAGCCGGACCCGGTCCCCCCGCACCTCGCAGCGGATCGCCTGCCGCAGTGCCCCGGGGTCGACGGTGTCCTGCGAGAGGACGACCAGGGTGACGTGGACCCCCGCACCCGCGTCCGTACCCGCACCCGCACCCGCACCCGCACCCGCGTCCGCACCCGCGCCCTCGTCCGCGCCCGCGCCCTCAGGGCGTGCCGCGCGCGAGAGATACGGCGTCGCCGAGTGCGAGCCGAACGCGTTCGCGGCGACCTCGCGGGCGACCGCGGCCTGCTCGTCCCAGCCGTGCAGGGCGATCACCGCGCTGGTGAGGCCGTTCGCGGTGCGGGCGAGCGCCCAGCCCGGACCGGTCTCGACGTAAGGCGGCTCGGCGTCGGCGACCGCGTAGCCGCCTTCCCGTACGGCCGCGTGCCGCGCGCCGCCGACGCGGTGCACGCGGACCTCCCACGGGCCGTGCAGGACACTGGCCGACTCGATCGGCACCGCCTCGTCGCTGCCGGGGAGCAGGGCGTCGTGGCGGGAGGCGGCGGTCCGCCCGTCGCAGTGCAGCGGGTGGATGCGCAGCCGGCGGGACGCCGTGCCGTCGGGCGCGAGGAGGGCCAGGTGGCCGTCCACGGCGCGCTCCCACGCGTGCTGCGCCGACTCGGGCGCGGTCGCGGTGGAGTAGCCGAACTTGGCGTAGTGCGGGTCGTCCTGGGCCGGGCCGGTGAGCGGGTTGTGGTCGCTGCCGTGGTTGACCAGCCGGACGATGCCGTCGTGCCGGGTGCCGTGCAGCAGCCAGCCGGGGACCGGCAGCGCCGTGCAGTGGTCGGACTCCTCGACCGGCAGCGCAGCCTCGCGCGCGGTCCACACCGGGTGGTCGGCGGGCAGCAGCAGCCCGAGGAAGCCCTTGCTCGCCCAGTACGGCGAGGCAGGCCCGGAGTACGGCTGGGTGGCGGGCAGGAACGTGCGGTGCCAGCCGAGGGTGAGCAGGCCGCGCTCGTCCGGCGCGCCGCGCTCCACGAAGTGCCGCACCGCGCCCGACGCGAGCCGCCGGGTGAGCCCGGGGGCCAGTGGCGAGCAGTCCGCGAGCGCCCCCATCCACACCGGCGCGGTCGCCGCGAACCGGTAGGCGAGGGACCGCCCCTGGTGGACCGGGGCGCCGTCGCCGCCGAAGAAGTGCGGGTAGTCCGCGAGGAACCGGCCCAGCCGCTCGCGGTACTCCCGGGCCCGCCCGCCGTCCTCCGCGCCGGCGATGCGCGCCCACAGCAGCGGGTACAGGTGCATCGCCCAGCCGCCGTAGTAGTCGAAGTTGCGGCCGTCGCCGTCGGTGTACCAGCCGTCGCCCAGGTACCAGTCCTCGATACGGTCCAGCCCGCCGTCGATGTCGCTCTGGCTGAACGGCGCGCCGACCGAGGCGAGGAACTGCTCGGAGACGACCTGGAACAGCCGCCAGTTGTTGTCCCAGGTGCGGCCGCCGACGAACCCGGAGAACCAGTCGACCACCCGCTGCTGGACCGCGGTGTCCAGCCGGTCCCAGATCCAGGGCCGGGTCTCGTGCAGGCCGACCGCGATCGAGGCCGCCTCCACCATCTGCTGCGAGCAGTCGGTGAGCACCGGCCACGCCTCGCCGGAGGAGGGGTCCGTGCCGGCCGCGAGTCCCCGCGCGTACCGCTCGATCAGGTGCCCGTCCACCGCGCCGCCCGCCCCGGCGATCCGGAAGGCGGCCAGCAGGAAGGTCCGGGCGTACCCTTCGAGGCCGTCGCAGACCACGCCCGACCAGGAGTTGCGCCCCGGCAGCCGGTACTGCGCGAAGTCCGGGGTGGCGAACGGCACGACGGAGTCCAGCAGATGGTCGGCGACCGCTTCCCAGTGGGCGCGGGTCCAGCCGGTGCGGGGCGACAGCACCCGGTCGGTCGGCGGGAGCGGGAGGAACGGAGCGGGCATGCGGGGGTCCTGTCTTCTCTTCTTCTCTGTCTGCTGCGCCGGGTGGTCTTGTCGTACGCCGCGCCGTGTCCGCCGTCCGGCGCGCACGGCGCGGCGCGTCGCGGTGGTGCTCAGGTCAGTTCTGCGCTGTGGGTGTGCCCCCGTGACCCTCCCACCCGCACGTGGAGCACCGGGCGCCGTCCCGTGGTGACGGTCACCGTGTCGTCCGCCCGCAGCACGTCGCCGACCGGGAACGGCAGCGTGATGGCCAGCGACTCGGCGGAGCGGCCACTGTCCGCCACCGCCACGGACACCCGCGTCCCCCGGCGCCGCACCAGTACGCTGCCGGGCCCGTCGCAGGCCAGCCCGGCGACCTCGCCGGCCGACCAGAAGTGGGCCGACAGCAGCCCGGCCGTGCGATCCTCGATCGCCTGCAGCGCGGGGAGGTTGGACAGCACCCGCACCGGCCGGGCCAGTGACCAGGCGGCCGTCCGTGCGGCGTCGGCCCCCGGCAGCAGCACGTACGCGTAGGTCGCGCCCGCGGGTGACACGCCGTGGTCGAACCACAAGGTGGCGTAGCGGTTGGTGACGGGAGTGGTGCTTCCGTAGGTGGTGCCGCCGACGTCCAGGTCGTGCCAGGTGCCGGTACGTTCCTCGCGCAGCGCGCGCAGGGCCGCCCCCGATGGCAGGACGTAGCCGCCCACCCCCTCCAGGTGCGCCCAGCGGACGTGGTCGAAGTCACGCTGCCAGCCGTCCCGTTCCGGCTGCGGCACCCCGTCGACCAGCAGCCGGTGGGAGGCGCCGGACGGGAGCCGGCGGTTCTCCAGCACGGTCTCGATCCTCCGGCCGTCGCTCGCGGTGATGCCGGTGCCCAGCGCGACGACCGCGTCGTCGAGGCAGAACCACGCCTTCCTGGCCCGCAGGGTGCTGCCCTCGGCGGCCAGTTCCATGGCGGCGGCGCCGTAGCGGCCGGCGAGGACGGCGCCGCCCGCGACCGCGTTGGCCGGAAGGTCGCCGGAGGTGCCGCTGCTTTGCAGGTCGGCGCGGGGCCGGGTGTCCACCGTGGTGCCCGGCAGGCGGTAGGAGTTCACGGTCGGCCAGAAGCCGTCCGCGAACTGGCCGCGGTCGCCGTCGGTGTAGAGGTAGGCCATGCCGTCGCCGGTGTACCAGCCGTGCAGGTTCTCGCCGTTGCCCGCCTCGTAGCGGGCGATCCGGCGCGAGGACAGGGCGAGCGCGAAGGACCAGGTCGGGCGGCGGTGCACCACGCGGTCCATGTCGGCCATGACCGTGTGGGCGGCGGCCGGGCCGGTCGGCACGAGGCCGCGGTCGGCGGTCAGCGCCTTGGCCCGTACGATCGCCGGGATCGTCGCCGACCGGGGGAACGGGTGGTCCTGGCCGCGGCTGATCCACCCCTTCACCAGCGCGCGCCAGGTCGCGGCGCGGTCCGCGGGCGCCCGCTCGGCCAGCAGCAGGATGCCGGACACGGCGTCGGCGCCGGCGTTGAAGTCCTGGGAGTACTCACGGGAGATGGCCCGGCCGCGCACCGGGTCCATCATCAGGCCGTCCAGGACGAACGGCGCGAAGGTCCGTTCCACCGCGTCGTAGAGCACCGAGACGGCCCGGTCGGTGATCTGCCAGTCGGAGTCGCCGAGCAGGGCGAGCAGGTAGGACGCGCTGTTCAGGAGCACGCTGCCGTAGGACCCGGTGTAGGCGAAGACGTCGTGCTGGACGAACGACCCGTCCTGGTAGAAGCCGTCGCCCGCGGCCACGTACTGGAACAGGCTGTCCTTCCCCGCGTCCCGGACGTCGGACAGGCCGTCGCGGGCGAGGACCAGCCGGTCCGCGTCGCGGCTCAGCAGGCCGCTCAGCGCGACGATGACGGACTTGTCCGCCCGGTTCGCGCCGGTCTCGGAGAGCGTGGGGCTGTTGGTGCGGCGGTCGGGGTTCGGGACGAAGTGGTCGACGGCCGCCAGATGGGCCGCGAGGTCGTCCGGGGTGAGCCGCGCACGCAGCAGCACGCACGTGTCGAGCAGTGCGCGCGGCGAGCCGATCTCCCACTGGTACCAGTTGCCGGTCTCCGCGCGGGCCGGGTCGTACGCCCGCTCGCGCAGGAACCGCAGTGCGGCGAGCAGGGCGTCCGCGACGTCCTGGCTGCCGGTCAGCGAGGTGCCCGGGGTGGCCCAGGCGACGGCGAGGGTCCGCAGGGCCGTGTAGCACTGCGCGAACATGTCGGGGTCGGTGACGGGGGCGAAGTCCGGCCACAGCACGGTCCGGTCCGCCGAGCGGTCGAGCGTGCTCCACAGTCCGCCGGCCGAACTGTCCAGCGTGCGCAGCGCGGTGGCGAAGTCGGGGTCGTCCGGGTCGATGTCCCCGCCGGTGATCAGGGTCTCGGCACGGGCGAGCAGGCTCTCGAAGGGGTCGTCGGCGGCGACGGCGGGTGCGGGGGTGAGCGGGCCGAGCACCGCGGCCGCGCCGGCGCCGGCGAGCCCGGCGAGGACGGTGCGCCGGCTTGCGTGCGATCGCGAGGGGGGGAGGTCCGAGCGCATGCGAACTCCTCTGCTGAGATGAGGCGTGGAAGCGTTCAGCGGATGCCGGACAGCATGTAAGCGATTGCTATGTGAGCGCAAGAACGCCCGGGAAGTTACTGTCTTTTACTATGGCAAGCGGGCTGAGAGGGCTAGTAAACGCTCACACCCGGCGGGCCCGGCTGCCGCCGCCGGGCGGTGCCACCGAGTCGCGGACCACGATGTGCGTGCCGAGCCGCACGACGCCGCTCGGCTGCTCGCGCCAGTCGTCCTCGTCGCCGTCGGCGAGGGCGAGCCGGACCGCCTGGCGGCCCATCTCCTCCAGCGGGACGTGCACGGTGGTGAGCCGCGGACGCAGCTCCTGGGCGACCGGGATGTCGTCGTAGCCGACCAGCGAGACGTCCTTCGGCACCCGCACGCCCGCCTCTTCGAGCGCCTGGGCGGCGCCGGCCGCCACGATGTCGTTGGCCGCGAAGACGGCGGTGAAGTCCGGTCCCCCGTCGAGCAGTTCGGCCATCCGGTGGTGGCCGAAGGAGCGGCTGAACGGGCCGTGCTGGACCAGCTCGGGGTCGGCTTCGACGCCCCGGGCCTTCAGCGCCCGGCGGTGGCCGGCCAGCCGGTCGCGGCTGGTGGACAGCCTCGGTGGGCCGCCGAGGTAGAGAATCCGCCGGTGGCCCTGGGTGAGCAGGTGGTCGGTGATGGCGAAGGCGCCGCCCTCGTTGTCGTACTCCACCTGCGCGGTCGGGGCCCGCTCGCCGATGCCCGGCCGCCCGCACAGCACCAGTTTGCTGCCGTCGGCGTGCAACGCGCTCGCCCGGCGCTCCAGTTCGGCGACGTAGCCGCGGTCCTGCACGCTGCCGCCGACCAGGATCACCGCGTCCGCGCGGCGCTGGTGGAGCAGTTCGATGAAGGCCAGCTCGCGCTGCGGGTCGCCCTGCGTGCAGCAGACCAGGCACAGCCGGTCGCCACTGGCCGCCTCCCGCTCCACGCCGCGCGCGATGTAGGCGTAGAACGGGTCGATCACCTCGTTGACCACGATGCCGACGGTGCGGGCCGAGACCCCGGCGAGCGCGCGGGCGTGGGCGTTGACGACGTAGCCGAGTTCGCGCATGGACGCCTCGACCCGTTCCCGGGTGGCCGCGGCCACCGGGTAGTTGCGGTTCATGACCCGTGACACCGTGGCCGTGGAGACACCTGCGTGCCGTGCCACGTCGGTGACTGTCGCGCGCCGTCGCGCGTCCTGGGATGTCGTACCTGCCCGACGCATCGTGCCGCCCTCTGCCCGCCGTCTCGTTCCGCTGAGCCTATGGTCTGGCGGTGCGGCCTCGCGCCACCTCTCCCCGACCGGGTCGGCCGCCGTCATGCCAGATACTCCCAGCTGGCCTGCCGCACCTGGTGCAGCAGCGGCTCGCGCCGTGTGTAGCGGACGAGTTCGTCCACGGCCAGCGATCCGAGCCGGGCCGCCTCGTTGCCCTGGGCGCCGGCCAGATGGGGCGTCAGGAAGACGTTCGGCAGGGTCCACAACGGGTGCTGCGGGGGGAGCGGTTCGGGCTCGGTGACGTCCAGGACCGCGTCCAGCCGGCCGCTGACCAGGTGTTCGGTGAGCGCGTCGATGTCGACCAGCGCGCCGCGCGCGGTGTTCACCAGCAGGGCGCCCGGCCGCATCAGGGCCAGCCGCCGGGCGTCGAGCAGGTGGCGGGTGGCCGGCGTCTGGGGCGCGTGCACGGTCACCACGTCGCTGCCGGCCACCAGGGTGTCCAGGTCGGTCCGCCGCGCGCCCAGCAGTTCGGCCTCGCCGTCGCGCAGGTACGGGTCGTAGAGCAGCACCTGGGCGTCCAGGGTGCGCAGCAGCAGTTCGATCACCCGGCGGCCGGTGCGCGAGGCGCCGATCACCCCGATGGTCAGGCCGTGGGTGCCGAGCCAGTGCTGGCCGTCGAGGTCGGCCGCGGTGCGGTGGGTGCGGCGGTGCTGGAAGAGCCGGGCGAGCGGCATGACCCGCTTGGCGCCCAGGATGATCGCCGCCAGCGTGAACTCGGCGACCGGTACGGCGTTGGCGGCCGCGGCCGAGGAGACGACGATGTCGCGGTCGAAGACCTCGGGTGACAGGAAGGTGCGCACCGTGCCGGCGGCGTGGATGACCGCGCGCAGCCGGGGCGCCCGTCGCAGCACCGCCGCGTCCACCGGGGGGCAGCCCCAGCCGGTCACCAGCACCTCGACGTCGGCCAGTTCGGCCGCCACGGCGGCGGAGGAGAAGTCGTCCACCGGGTGCGGGCGGCGCAGGTCGGCGACCTCCGCCAGGCGGCGCCGCACGGCCGGCGGGAAGACGTTGTCGACCGCGCCGGGGCTCATCGTCAACAGCGCGCGCGGCCGCCTCGGTGGATCGCCGGCCTCCGCTGCGGGACCAGCCGACGCTTCATCGATGCTACGCACCCTGCCTCCGGACAGTAAACGTGTACTACGGACGAGAGCACGCTAGGCACTCGGCCGGGCGGCCGTCAAGAAACCTCCTGGTGCCCAACGCCGCTGGTCACGCCCGCACATACGGCCTGACCACGGGTTTCGTGGCTCGCCAAACCGGCTGCCGCACGGCCGTGAAACACAGACTTTTCACGAAGACTATTGACGCTGGACGTAATCGCTTACTACTTTCTCGCAGCAGAAGACATCCGATCACACCCCCGGCGCCGCCCGAGGCGACCCCTGCGCCACCCCGTCGAAGAGGAACCCCGTCGTATGGCTGACACCGCAACAGGTCCACCGCGCAGCGGACGGCGCGAGCGCGCCGCGTCCGCCGGCCCGCCGGTGTACCGGCCGTCCCTGTGGCAACGGCTCAAGCGGGACAAGGTGATGCTGCTGCTGACCCTGCCGGGCCTGCTGTACTTCGTGGTCTTCCACTACGTGCCGCTGCTCGGCTACGTCGTGGCGTTCCAGCACTACGAGCCCTACCTGGGCTACATGCACAGCACCTGGACGGGACTGGCCAACTTCTCGACGGCCTTCTCCCAGCCGGCGTTCTGGTCCGCGACCCGCAACACCGTGGAGATCGCGGTCATCCAGCTGGTGTTCTTCTTCCCGGTGCCGATCGCGCTCGCGCTGCTGCTCAACAGCGTGATGAGCAGCAAGGTGCGCCGGTTCGTGCAGAGCGTGGTCTACCTGCCGCACTTCATCGGCTGGATCATCATCGTCTCGATCTTCCAGCAGGTGCTCGGCGGCGCGGGGTTGCTGCCGCACCTGCTCGGCAAGGTGGGCCTGCCGCGCTACGACATGATGTCCGACCCGCACGCCTTCCCGTGGCTGCTCACCTTGGAGTCGATCTGGAAGGACGCCGGCTGGGGCACGATCATCATCCTCGCCGCGCTGCTCAGCATCGACCGCGGGCTGTACGAGTCGGCGGCCATCGACGGCGCCGGGCCCTGGCGGCGGCTGTGGCACGTCACGCTGCCGGGCATCTCGTCGGTGATCGTGCTGCTGCTGATCCTCAACCTCGGCAACCTGCTGTCCGTCGGGTTCGAGCAGATCCTGCTCCAGCGCGACGCGGTGGGACCGGACGCGGGCGAGGTGCTCGACACCTACGTCTATTACCACGGCATCCAGGACAACGACTGGGGCGTCGCGGCCGCGGTCGGCCTGGTCAAGGCCGTCGTCGGCACCGTTCTGGTGGTCGGCGCCAACAAGTTCGCCCACCGGCTGGGCCATGAGGGGGTGTACCGCGGTGCTGACCGCTGATTCCACCGACGTCACGCGATCCCTCCCCGGCCGGGAGGAGTCCGGCACGGCCGGGAGCGGGGCGAAGGCGCTGCGCAAGGCCCGCCGCGACGCCCGCCGCCGGGCCGCCGCGCCCGAGGGGCGGCCGCCGTGGATGGAACGGCCGAGCCTGATCGGGCGCTGGGGCAAGGCGCTGATCCTGGTCCTGGTGGTGGCCGCCGTCGCCTACCCGATGATCGGCATCATCGCGACCAGCTTCGCCTCCCAGTCCGACATCATCAAGAGCTCCGGACTGGTGCTGTGGCCCGCCCACCCGACGCTGGCCGCCTACCGCACCGTCTTCACCGGCGGCGTGGTGCTGCGCGCCCTGTTCGTCAGCATCGGCGTCACCGTCGTCGGCACCTTCGTCAGCCTGCTCTTCACCATCGGCATGGCGTACGGCCTGTCCCGGCGCGAGGTGACCGGCTCCCGGCTCATCCTGATGACGGCGCTGGTCACGATGTTGTTCAACGCCGGCATCATCCCGAACTTCCTGCTGGTGAAGAACCTCGGGCTGTACAACACCTACGCCTCGCTGGTGATGCCGACGCTGATGAGCGCCTTCAACCTGGTGGTGCTGCGGGCCTTCTTCATGAACCTGCCGGCCGAACTGCTCGACGCGGCCCGCATCGACGGCGCCGGCGACCTGCGCATCCTGGTCAGCATCGTGCTCCCGCTGTCCAAGGCCGTCATCGCGGTGGTCAGCCTCTTCTACGCGGTGACGTACTGGAACGCGTTCTTCAACGCCCTGCTCTACCTCGACGACTCCACGAAGTGGCCGCTGCCGATGGTGCTGCGCAGCTATGTGCTCCAGGGCCAGAGCCTGAGCGGCGCCGCGGCCGGCGAGACCGTGGCACCGCAGGAGGCCGTGCAGATGGCGGTGCTCGTCATCGCGGTGGTGCCGATCCTGCTCGTCTACCCCTTCCTCCAGCGCTACTTCACCAAGGGCGTGCTCACCGGCGCCGTCAAGGGCTGAGCCCCGCCCGCCTCGTCCTGCAGCACCCTGCCCCACTCCTGGCAAGGAGAGCCATGTCCCGTTCCGCCATCCCCTCCCTCGGCCGCAGAGCGCTGCTGCGCTCCGCCATCGGCGTCGGCCTGGGCCTCGCCGCGTCCCCCGTGCTCAGCGCGTGCGGTGACGGCGGGAGCACCGCGAAGGCGTCGGCGAAGGCCGCCGACCTGCTGCCCGCCACCACCGTCCGCGACATCGGCCTCAAGCCCGACCTGCCGGGCACCGCGGCCGGCGTCCCGCAGGGCTTCTACCGCTATCCGGCCACCCCGCTGCGCGCCACCAAGGGCGCCCCGCTGGCGGGCGCCAAGTCGGTGCGGGCCACCTCGGAGACGTTCATGCCGCCGCCGCCCGGCCGGGGGAAGAACGCGGCCTGGCAGCAGATCGAGAAGCTGCTCGGCGCCGAGGTCGACGTCACCGCGGTGCCCACCGACGACTACCCGACGAAGTTCTCGACCATGGTGGCCGGCGGCAGCCTGCCGGACATCTTCGAGTACCCGGAGACCGGCGGGGTGGACGACAAGGCCGCCTTCCTCGCCGCCACCTGCGCGGACCTCACCCCGTACCTGGCCGGCGACAAGGTCAGCGCCTACCCGAACCTCGCGGCGATCCCCAAGGCCGCGTGGCAGGGCGCCATCTTCGGCGGCCGGCTGTACGGCGTGCCGATCTCCCGGATGGGCACCGGCGGCGCCGGCTTCTACCGGCACGACCTGTTCGCCGAGGTCGGCGTCACCGACCCGCGCGAGATCGCCGACCCGGACGCGTTCGTGAAGGTGTGCAAGGAGCTGACCCGCCCCTCGAAGGACCAGTACGCCATCATGGCCGGCGCCACCAACCTGGTGGCGATGAGCACCGGTTCGCCGAAGGACTGGCGGATGGACGCCGGGACGGGGAAGTTCATTCACCAGCTGGAGACCGACGAGTTCCGTACGGCGGTCGAGACGCTGCGCACGCTGTACAAGGCGGGCTGCTTCTACCCGGGCTCGATCGGCATGTCGGGCTCCCAGAAGGCCAAGTACACCGACATGTTCATGAACGGCAAGGCCGCCTACGTCTACGACGGCATGCCCTCCTACCTCACCCCCAGCACCGGCTACGTCGACGCCATGAAGGCCGTCGACAAGAGCTTCGACCCGCGGCCGATGGTGCCGTTCGGCAAGACCGCGGTCTCCTGGATGGACAACGTCTCGCTGCAGAACGTGCACCTGAAGAAGGCGTCCGGTGACCGGGTGCGGCAGCTGCTGGCCTTCGCCGACTTCGCCGCCTCGCCGTTCGGCAGCGTGGAGTACACGCTCATCAACTACGGCGTCGAGGGCACCGACTTCACCAGGGACGCCCGCGGCAACCCCGTGCTCACCACGAAGGGCACCTCCGACGTCGCGGTGCCCTGGAAGTTCTTCGGCTCGGCGGTGCCCGCGGTCTTCAGCGCGACCTCCGAGCAGGGCGTGCGCTACAGCCACGACGCGTACGCGACCCTCATCCCGATGATGGCGCCCGACCCCACCCTCGGCTACTCCTCGCCGACCTGGGACTCCAAGGGCTACGGCAGCCTGCTCACGCTGCTCGGCGACGGTGTCGCGGACCTGATCACCGGCCGCAAGCCGATGTCCTGGTACGGAACGCTGACGAAGAACTACCTCGCCGCGGGCGGCGAGAAGGCCAGGACCGAGTTCCAGGAGGCCGCGCAGACGGGGGCGAAGAAGTGAGAGTGCCCAGCGACGAGCCCGCCCCCCGCCGTACTCGAACCGCCCCCGCCCCCGCCGCCGCGACCGCCCCGACCGCCCCCGGCCGCCGGACCGTCCTGCGGGCCGGCGCGGTCGGCGCCGTCGCCGCCGGGACGGTCGCCGTGGCCGGCGCCGCCCCCGCGTCGGCCGCGTCCGCCACCCACCGCTTCGATCCCGAGCCGGGCGCGCCCGGTGTCGGCGACCCGCTCTTCCCGACCCTCGGCAACGGCGGCTACCGGGTCACGCACTACGACCTGACCTTCGACTTCACCCCGGTCAGCTACGACTTCACCGGCGTCGTGGCGATGCGCGCGCTGGCCACCCAGGACCTGTCGGCGTTCAACCTCGACACCGACGGGCACACCATCGACCGGGTGACCGTGGACGGGCGGGACGCGGCATGGGCGCTCTCGCTCGGGCAGAGCGGCCAGGAGCTGACCGTCACCCCCGCCCGGCCGCTGCACGACGGGGCCCCGTTCACCGTCGAGGTCCGCTACCACGGCAACGGCAAGGACCACCGGTCCGGCCTCAGCGGCTGGGTGTTCGGCGCCGACGGCGGCTTCGCCTGCGCCGCCCAGGCGTCACGCGCCGACACCTTCTTCCCCTGCAACGACACCCCCTCCGACAAGGCCGCGTGGACCTTCCACCTCAGCGCCCCCGAGGGCTATGTCGCCACCGCCAACGGCGAGTTGCTGCGCAGGACGCCACGCTCGGACGGCTCGGCGGTCTGGCACTTCGCGCTGCGCGAGCCGATGCCCACCGAACTGTGCGGGATCGCCGTCGTCAAGGGCACCTACCTGTACGGCGCGAGCCACACCGGGCTGCCGCTGCGCCACGTCGTCCCGCAGGGCGAGGAGGACACCTACGCCCCGGTGGTGGCGCGGACGGCGGACCATCTCGCCTGGCTGGAGGCGAAGTTCGGGCGCTTCCCGTTCTCGCTGTACGGCCTGCACATCTACGGCGGCTACACCGACGCCCTGGAGAACCAGACGCTGAGCCTGTTCGGCACCAACTGGTTCAAGCCCAACGCGGACGGCAACCCGACGTGGGAGAACACGATGGTGCACGAGCTGACCCACCAGTGGTGGGGCGACTCGGTCACGCCGCGCGACTGGCAGCAGGCATGGCTCAACGAGGGCCCGGCGACGTACTACGCGGCCCTCTACAGCGAGGAGCGCGGCTGGTCGGTGCTGGCGGACGCGATGCGGAAGACCTACGGCTCGCTGAACGCCGTCCGTGCCGCCGACGGCCCGCCCGGGCTGCCGAACGCGCTCGGCGGCACCAACATCTACGACGGCGGCGCGCTCGTGCTCTACGCCCTGCGGATGCGGGCCGGCCAGGCGCGGTTCGACCGGATCATGCGGCTGTGGCCGGAGCGCTTCAGGAACTCCAACGCGTCGAGCGAGGACTTCATCCGGCACGCCGTGCAGGTCACCGGGGACTCCTCCCTCGACCCCTTCCTGCGTGACTGGCTCTTCGGCGCCGTCAACCCCCCGATGCCGGGCCACCCCGACTGGAGCGTGAGCGCGTGAAGCCGACCATCCGCACCGCCGTACTCGCCGCCGCCGCGCTGGCCGCCACCGTGCTGCCCGCCGGCGCCGCGTCCGCCACCTCGGCCGCGTCGGCCGCGCGGCCCGGCCCGACCGTCTACCAGGCCGCGCCCACCGGCAGCGGCGACGTCTGCGACCGTGCGCGCCCTTGCTCCCTGGACGGCGCGCGGGCCAAGGTCCGCGCCGACATCGCCGGCGGCATGGACCGGGACGTGCGGGTCGAACTGCGCGGCGGCACCTACCCGTTGACCGCGCCCCTGGCGCTCGGCCCGGACGACTCCGGCCGCGACGGGCACACCGTCACCTGGGCCGCCGCACCCGGCGCGCACCCCGTGCTGTCCGGCGGCCGCACCCTGACCGGCTGGACGAGGAACCACGACGGCACCTGGACCGCCGCCGTGCCCGCCGGAGTGACGGCCCGTCAGCTCTTCGTCGGCGGCCGGCGCGCCACACCGGCCCGGGGCGCCGCCTGCGCCGCGAGCGTCTGCCACGCGACGAAGGACGGCCTGACCGGAGCCGTCGCGACCGGCATCGCGCGGTGGGCCCGTCCGACCGACGTGACCGCCGTCATCAAGGTCCGCTGGCGCAACTACCAGTGCCGGGTCACCGGCGTCAGCGGCGACGTGCTGACCTTCGCGCAGCCGTGCTGGGCCGACTCCTCCAGCGGCACCGGCCGCACCGGCCCCTCCTGGGACACCACCACGGTGGACTCCACCCGCTACACGGGCGTCGCCTGGTTCCAGAACGCGCCCGAACTCCTCGACACGCCGGGCGAGTTCGTCTGGAACTCGGCGGCCCGCACGGTCACCTACCTGCCGCTGCCCGGGCAGGACATGCGCCGCGACCAGGCCGTCACCCCCGCCACCGAGCAGCTCGCGGTCCTCGACCACGCGCACGACCTGGACCTGACCGGCATCGGCTTCGCCTATGCCGCCTACCACCAGCCCGACACCGCGGACGGGTACGCGGGCACCCAGGCCGGCCTCACCCTCACCGGAGCGAGCGGCCCCGCCGACCAGTCCGGCCGCTACTACACCAAGCCATCGGCCGCGCTCACCGTCGACGGCGGCCGCGACGTACACGTCCAGGGCGCCGACTTCACCCATCTCGGCGGCGCGGGGGCGGTGCTCCAGGACGGCACCCAGCACTCCTCGGTCACCCGCTCCCGCTTCACCGACCTGTCCTCCGGCGCCCTCTACATCGGCGACACCGACCCGAACCCGGCGCCTCAACTCGCCGGCACCGACAACACGGTGGCGTACGACACCATCGACCACGCCGGAGTCGAGTACACCGACGCCGCCGGGATCTGGGCCGGTTACGAAGCCGGCCTGACCGTCGACCACAACACGCTGGAGCACCTGCCGTACTCCGGTGTCTCCGTCGGATGGGGCTGGAACCAGCCCGGCGCGCAGCAGTCGGTGCTGCGCGACAACCACATCACGGACAACCGGATCACCGACGTCATGGCGGTCAAGGACGGCCAGCACGACGGCGGCGCGATCTACACCCAAGGCGACCAGCCGGGCACGGTGATCTCCGGCAACTACATCAACCGCTCCGCGTACGGCAACACCGAGCGGGACGGCAACGGCATCTACCTGGACGAGCAGTCCTCCCACATCACCGTGGCGGACAACGTCCTGACCCGCCTCGGCTACAAGTGGATCTCCAACTGGGCGGACTACGGCATCCAGAACACCGCCACCGGCAACTGGACGGACACCGACGCCCCCGCCCTGGCCGGCACCGGCTCGGTCGCGACCGGCAACCACACCCGGCTCGACACGCTGCCGGCCCAGGCCACCGCGATCGCCGCCCGGGCGGGCGCCGACGGCCCGCACGTCGAACCGCTGCCCGCCGACCTGGCCCGGGCCGGCACGGCCACCCAGTCCGCCACCGACGGCACGGCCACGGCCGCGAACGCGATCGACGGCGACACCACCACCGACGCGCTCACGCTCTCCGGCGCCGGCTCCTGGTGGCAGACCGACCTCGGCGCGGTCCGCCCGATCGACCGGATCGAGATCTGGAACGACGCCACCATGGCCACCGCCGACGTCGACGTGTCGATCAGCGCCACGCCCGACTTCGCCCGGGCCACCACGGTGCACCTCGGCGGCAAGGCGCTGCGGCCCAGCATCCTGGACCACCTGCACGCCCGCGGCCGCTACGTGCGGATCACCGCGACCGGCACCGGCCCGGCCCGGATCGGCCTGGCCGAGGTGCGCGTCCACTCCTGACCGCCTGACCGCCTGACCGCCTGACCGCCTGACCGCCCGACTCGCCGACGGCCGCGGCCGGTTCGGGAACACCCGCTGCCGCGACCCGGCCGGCGGCTCCGAACCGGCCCGGCCGCACCCTCGCCCCACCCCGGATACCCGGCCCGGCCCCGCGCACCCCGACCGGCCCCGCCCGCAGCCGACGTGAGCCCTCGCCCACCGACGCGGCCCCCAACCGTCCCACCCCGAACCACCGTTCCGCATCCATTGGCCCGCCCCACACCGGAGATGACATGCGACCCGACCCGCGTTCCCCCGGCTCCTCCCGCCCCGCTCCCGCCGCGTCCCGCACCTCCACCCCCACCCGTATCCGCACCCGTATCCGCTCCCGGCGCCGTACGCTGCTGCGCTCGGCGACCGTCGCCGGGGCGGCCGCGCTGCTCGGCGTCGCCATGACCGGGCAGTCGTGGGCCTCGACGCCCACCTCTTCCTGGAGCACGGGCGCGCCGACCCCGGTCAGCCGGCTCACGCTCCCGATGTCCTTCGAGTCCGCGCCCGACGCCGGCGGCATCTACTTCGCCTACTACACGACGCTGGAGAGCGGCACCCGCCCGTACGCCGGCTTCCAGCCGAAGGAGGTGGACGCCGACGGCCGCCCCACCCTCCAGGCGGTGTTCAGCTCCTTCAACGCCGCGGCCACCACGACCGACGCCAACTGCTCCTACGGCGCGGACGGCGGGGCCGGTGTGAGCTGCGCAGCACGCTTCGCCTACACCAAGGGCACGATGTACGCGCTGGTGCTGCAGCGGGCGAGCGTCACCGGGGACACCCAGCTCATGACCGGGGACGTGGTGGACGAGGCGACCGGCGCGACCGTGACCCACATCGGCAGCTTCAGCCTGCCGTCCGACTCGGGCCGCTTCAAGCCCGCCGACTCCGGCTTCATCGAGCCCTACCTGACCGCCGGATGCGGCCAGCAGGTCACCGTGACCTACGGCGCCCCGGTCGGCTCGGAGGGCGGCACCGACTACACCGGCGGCCTCCCGGCCGACACCGACCCGAGCTCGGGCAGCTGCCTCAGCACCACGTCCACCAGCACGCCCCAGGGCCGCCAGGTCACCGTGACCGGGGACACCTTCACCGGGTGACCGGGTGACCGGGTGACCGGGTGACCGGGTTCACCGGGTGACCTTCTCCACCCGGTGACCGTGCCGTCCGGCCCAGGCGGCCGGACAGGGTCAGCCCAGGCGGCCGACGTGCGCCAGTGCCTGCTTGAGCAGGATGCCGCGGCCGCCTGGCATCTCCTCCTGGAGCTGCGCCGAGGACGCCTCCTCCGGGGTGAACCAGACCAGGTCCAGCGCGTCCTGCCGCGGCCGGCAGTCACCCGCCACCGGCACGACGTACGCGAGCGAGACCGCGTGCTGCCGCGGGTCGTGGTAGGCCGTGACGCCCTCGGTCGGGAAGAACTCCGCGACGGTGAACGGCTGGAGCGAGGCGGGCACCCGCGGCAGCGCGACCGGCCCGAGGTCCTTCTCCAGGTGCCGGACGAGCGCGTCCCGCACCCGTTCGTGGTGCAGCACCCGCCCGGAGACGAGGCTGCGGCTGACCGTCCCGTCCGGTCCGATGCGCAGCAGCAGCCCGATGTGGGTGACTTCTCCGTTGTCGTCGACCCGCACCGGCACGGCGTCGACGTAGAGGATCGGCATACGAGCGCGGGCCAGCTCCAGTTCCTCGGGAGCCAGCCAGCCGGGCGTGGTGTCGGTCATGTCAGCCATTGCGTGATCGTACGTGGAGCGGCGCGCTCTCCACTATGACGTGGGGTACTCCGAGCAGCGCCGCTCCACCGGGTCATCCGCTCATCCGCTCACCCGGCCGCCGTGGCGGTCAGCGCGCTGACGCGCTGCGCGCCGGCGGGCGTGCCGGGGGCCGCGCTGGTCAGGTCCAGCCGCAGCCGCGCGGTGTGGACGGCGGTGAAGGAGACGACCGTGGGGCTGTCGCTCGCGCTCGCCCAGGAGACGGCCGGGTGCTTCACCGGGGTCCAGCGGTCGCCGTCCCAGTACGACACCGTGACCGTGGCCGGCAGTGTGTGCGTCGCGTCCACGGTGAAGGAGACGGAGACGGTGTCGACGCGGCGGGCGGTGGCCCAGGTGACCGAGACCCAGTCCGCGGGGCGGGCGCCGTTGAACGCGGGCAGCAGCGCGGTGGCGCTCTTGGCGAAGGCGTTGGACCAGCCGGTGGCCGGGTCGCCGTCGAGCATCGCGGCCGGCAGCGAGGAGGGCGAGCCGGAGTAGCTCGCGTCGGCCAGCGGGTAGGACGGGGTGCCGGGGCCGGGGTCCGGGACGAAGCGGACCGGGGGAGTGGCGGCCACCGCGCCGGGCGCGCGCGTGGTGCGCACCGAGGTGGTGCCGCGGTGCAGGCCGGGGGCGCTCGCGGTCACGTCGAGGTGTCCCGCGCTCGTGCCGGAGCGCACGATGGCGAGGGCCTTGCCGTGGAAGGCGGTGCGGGTGGTGGCCTGGTAGCGCTCGGCGCTCTCCTGCTGCCCGTTGTCCAGGCCGGCCAGGGAGCCGCCGGAGACGGTGAAGGTGAGCAGGTGGTCGGCGCCGGGCACCACCACGCCGTGGGAGTCGATCACTTCGGCGGTGACGTAGACCAGCGAGTCGCCGTCGGCCACCGCGGAGGCGCGGTCCGGGGTGAGCCGGACGGCGTGCGGCTCGCCGGCGGTGCGCAGCACGTCGGTGGCCACCACCTTGCCGTTCCTGCGGGCGACCGCCTTCAGCTCGCCGGCGGCGAACGGCACCTGCCAGGTCAGGTGGAGCTTGCCCGCGCTGCCGTTCGGGCTGGTGTAGCTGCCGGGGTAGGCGCCGGTGGTGACGGTCTTGTCGTCGCCGGTCGGCTCGGTGGTCTCCAGGTAGGTACGCCCGTCCACCGTCTTCTTGGTGTCGAAGCGGCGCACCCCCAGCGAGCGGCCGTTGAGGTAGAGCTCGACGGTGTCTACGGTCGAGTACGCCCACACCTCGACGGTCTCGCCCGGCCGGTGGTCCGTCCAGTCCATCGGCAGCAGGTGCACCATCGGCTCGGACGTCCACTGGCTGTGGAAGAGGTGGTACATGTCCTTCGGGAAGCCGGCCGTGTCGACCGCGCCGAAGAACGACGCCTTCACCGGGAAGACGCCGTACGGCGTCGGCTCGCCGATGTAGTCGGTGCCGGACCAGAGGAACTCGCCGGCGAAGAAGGCCCGGTCGCGGTCCTTCTTCAGGCCGTACTCGCCGCTCATGGTCCATGAGGCGAGGTTGTTGTCGAACGAGGAGGTGGCCCGCCGGCCGGGGGTGTGGTTCTCGCCGGTGTTGAGGTGCTGCGGCTCCTGGTAGGTGCCGCGGGTCGAGGTCTCCGAGGACGACTCGGACTCGAAGAGGAACAGGTGCGGGTAGCGGGCGTGCAGCGCGTCCACGGAGGCGGCGGTGTTGTAGTTGAGGCCGAGGCCGTCGAGCTTGGCGAGCATCAGGTCGGCGGGGGAGCCGACCGCCGGCAGGCCGCGGTACTTGTCGGAGCCGATGACGATCGGGCGGGTGGTGTCGAGCGCGCGGATCGCGGCGATCAGCCCGTCGGCCATGGCCAGGCCCGCGGTGGAGGTGGAGTCGGGGATCTCGTTGCCGATCGACCACATCATCACCGCGGGCGAGTTGCGGGCGGCGGACACCATCTCCGCGATGTCGGCGGCGCTGTTGGCGTCGAAGAACCGGCCGTAGTCGTAGGTGTTCTTGCCGGTGCGCCAGCAGTCGAACGCCTCGACCATCATCACGATGCCCAGCTCCTCGCAGACCCGGATCATCTCCGGCGACGGCGGGTTGTGGGAGGTGCGGAAGGCGTTGACGCCCATGGACTTCATGATCGTCATCTGGCGCAGCACCGCGTCGTAGTGGATCGCGGCGCCGAGCGCGCCCTGGTCGTGGTGGAGGTCCACGCCGCGGATCTTGGTGGGCTCGCCGTTGACGGACAGGCCGTGGTCCGGGTCGAGGGTGAAGTGGCGTACGCCGAAGGTGGTGGTGACGGTGTCCACGGTCTCGCCGTGCACCTGGATGTCCGTCTCCAGGGTGTACCGGTTCTCCGGAGTGGCGTACGACCACAACTGCGGCCACTCCACGCGCAGTTGCGTGGTGACGTCCTGCGCGCCGGTGGCCGCCGCGAGCGTTAGCGGCGAGCTGGCCCGCGCGACCTGGCGGCCCTGGCGGTCCCGGACGGTGTTGACCACGGTGGCGGCGACGGTGCCGCCGGTCTCGTTGACGACGCCGACCTGGGCGCGCACGGTGGCGTAGCCGCTTCCCTGCCGCGGGTTCAGCGTGTCGGCGAGGTCGGGCGTGGTGACGTAGGTGCCGTGCCGGGCGACGTGCACCGGGTCGGTGACGACCAGCCGGGCGTTGCGGTAGATGCCGCTGCCCGAGTACCAGCGGCTGCTGGGCAGTTGGTTGCGGACCTGGACCGCGATCACGTTGGCCGTGCGGCCGTCGGTGTGCAGCAGGTCGGTGAGGTCGTAGGCGAACCCGGTGTAGCCGTAAGGGTGGGTGCCGACCAGGGTGCCGTTGCAGTAGACGGAGCTGTCCATGTAGACGCCGTCGAACTCGACCGAGACGCGGCGGCCCTTGACGGCGGCCGGCAGGGTGAACGACCTGCGGTACCAGCCGAGTCCGCCGGGCAGGAAGCCGGTGCCGCCGGAGGTGTTGTCGGCGGTGGTGGGGGTCTGCTCGATGCTCCAGTCGTGCGGGACGCGGACGGCCCGCCAGCGGGAGTCGTCGTAGCCGGGGTCGGCGGCGTCGGCGTAGGAGCCGGTGGGGTCGGTGATGCCGGCCGGGTTCACCAGCGCGAAGCGCCAGCCGTCCGCGAGGTCGACGGTGCGGGGGAGGGCGGAGTGCGAGCCGGCCGGCCGCGCCGGGTCGGTGTGGGCGCTCGCGGTCGCGGCGAGCCCGGGCAGCGCGGGGGCCGCGGCTCCGGCCGCTCCTGCGATCAGAAAAGACCTGCGGTCGACCGGCATGGTGGGACCCTTCTCGTCGACGCGTGCACCGATGGCGCCCTGAAGAGGCGTCATAACTGACCAGCATTGAACAGAACCAACCAGGAACTCACGGATTCTCGCATCGCCGTACTGTCGCCGGTCAAGGGGTGCGGCACGGCTTTCGCGGTCGCCGATCGCAGGTCGCGGCCGGTGCGCCGGGTCCGGCGGGCGCCTTTACAACGATGGAGAAACCCGGTCGCCACGGCGCCGAACGTGTGCGGTCGCCGTGAGGCTCTCCTGGCGCGTGCCAGGCGTGCGGGCTCCTTCGTGCGCGGCTGCGCGAGGCGCCGGCGGCGCTCTCCCCGACCGGCCCGCTCCTCCTGGAGTCGGCTTCAAACCTGCTGATGGGCAAGGGTGTTCGGATATTCACGGGGTGCGGTGGGCCATGGCCGGACATCGCGAAACGCGGCGGAAATCTGTCCGGTACAGGGGATGGACATGACATCTGGGCTGTGCTGTCATCATCTCGCCTCGCTTTACATCGTTGTAGGAATCTCTTCCGACGGGCACGCCCCAAGCCGCGGCTTCGGTCTGCCCCACCCGGGCCGGAGCGCGCGCCCCTGCCATCCCGCTCCGCACGGGAGCGGTTCCTGGAGGAAACCGATGACATACAGAAGCAACGACGTGGCCCCACCCGTCACCGGGCCGCCGGACGGCCCGCCGCCCGTGGAAGCCGCCGACGCCGCCGACGCCGCCGACGCCGACACCACCGTTGCCGCCGCCGGGCCGGGGCAGGGGATGAGCCGGCGCGGCCTGATCCGCTGGACGGGAGCGGCCGGCGTCGTCGGGCTCGGCGCGGCGGGCACCGGGCTGCTGCCGGGTGTCGCGGGCAGCGCGCGGGCCGCGGACACGGCGGCCCCCTCCTCCTCCGCTTCCACCGCTTCCACCGCCTCCTTTTCCGCCACGCGGAGCGGCGCGTCCGGGAAGCCGGGCGGCACCACCGCGGTGGACACCGTCTTCGACCCGATCCGGCCGCCGGCGGTGCCGCTGGCGGTGCGCTCGCCGTATCTGAGCGCCTGGCTGCCGGCGAGCAACACCGCCGGCACCTGGCCGACGTTCTGGACCGGCCGCACCACCGCGATGACCGGCATCGCGCAGATCGACGGCGTGCCGTACCTGTTCCTGGGCGCGCCGAACATCGACGGGCAGGTGCTGCGCGGCATGGCGCAGCGCTCGCTGACCACCACCGCGACCCGTTCGGTGTTCCAGTACGAGGCGGCCGGCGTGGAGTTGACGCTGACCTTCCTGTCCCCGGTGGAGCCGGGCGACCTGCGCCGGCAGTCGGTGCCGCTGTCGTACCTGACGGCGGAGGTGCGCAGCGGTGACGGCGCGGCGCACGACGTGAAGCTGTACCTCGACATCTCCGGCGAGTGGGCGCACGGCGACTCCGGCACGAAGATCGGCTGGTCGGGGGAGCAGGTGGCCGGCGCCGGCAGCGGCTCGCTCACCTCGCTGTCGTTCACCCCCGACGGCACCAAGTCCCTCGCGGAGAACGGGGACATGGCGACCTGGGGCACCGTGGTGTGGAGCGCCACCAACCGTCCCGGGCTGACCTGGCAGATCGGCGCCGACACGGTGGTGCGCCCGGCCGCCCTGACCGACGGCAAGCTCGCCGGCAGCGCCGACACCCGCCAGCCGCGCGCGATCAACGACGCCTGGCCGGTCTTCGCCTTCCATTTCGACCTCGGCAGCGTCCACCGCACCGCGCAGCAGGCGGTGCTGTCCGTCGGCCATGTGCGCGAGCCCGCGGTGAGCTACCTCGGCACGCCGCTGCCGCCGCTGTGGAAGTCGTACTGGCCGACCTGGCAGCAGATGGCGGCCTTCTTCCACGGCGACCTCGCCACCGCCGCCACCCGTACGGCCGCGCTCGACCGCAAGGTGCGCCAGGAGGCGACGGCGGCCGGCGGCCCGAAGTACGCGGCGCTGTGCGCGCTGGCGCTGCGGCAGGCGTACGGCGGCACCGAACTGGTCAGCAAGGACGGCAAGCCGTGGGCGATGCTGAAGGAGATCTCCTCCTCCGGCAACGTCTCCACCGTGGACCTGCTCTACCCGGCGATGCCGGTCTTCGCCTGGGCGGACCCGGCCTACCTCGGGCTGCTGCTGGCGCCGGTGCTGGAGTACGCCGAACACGGCGGCTGGCCCAAGGAGTTCGCCGAGCACGACCTGGGCTCCTCCTACCCGAACGCCGCCGGCCACAACGACGGCAACGAGGAGGACATGCCCGTCGAGGAGTCCGCGAACATGCTGCTGATGTCGGCGGCCTACCTGAAGGGGGCGTCCGCCTCGGCCGGGCGGGCCTTCGCCACCGGGCACTACCCGATCCTCAAGCAGTGGGCGGACTACCTGGTCGACAACGCCCTCGACCCGGGATTCCAGAACCAGACCGACGACTTCACCGGCTTCATCGGGCACAGCGCCAACCTCGCCCTGAAGGGCATCCTCGGCCTGGGCGCGATGAGCCAGGTGGCCGCCGCGGCCGGCAACGCCGCCGACCGCACCCGCTACCTCGGCGTCGCCAAGGACTACATCGGGCAGTGGACCGGCAAGGCGCAGGACACCACCCCCGACCACCTCAAGCTCGCCTACGACCAGCCGGGCACCTGGAGCCTGAAGTACAACGGCTACCCGGACGCGCTGCTCGGCCTCGGCCTGGTGCCGTCCTCGGTCGCCGCCGAGGAGGCGGCGTGGTACCTCACCCAGGTCAACCCCTACGGCATCCCGCTGGACGTCCGGCACGCCTACACCAAGGGAGACTGGGAGATGTGGACCGCCGCCTGGCTGCGTGACCACCCCGTGAGCGCCTACCTCATCGACTCGTACTACGCGTTCGCGCACACCACGCCGTCCCGGGTGCCGTTCACCGACTGGTACGACACCGTCAACGACCGGCCGGCCGGCGGCTTCCAGGCGCGCCCGGTGATCGGCGGCGTCTTCGCCCTGCTGAGCGTGACCCGATGAGCGCGGCGAGGTCGCGCCGCCGGGCGATCGGCGTACGGCGGCGGATCGCGGTCGTGGCCGCGGCGGCGGCCGCCGCCACGGTGCTCACCGGCACCGGACAGGCGGCGTCCGCGCACGGCACGGCCCACCCCCGCATCCCGACCGTGACGTCCGGCGACGCCCGGTTCGAGGTGCTGTCGCCGACGCTGATCCGTACCGAGTACGCCGGCGACGGGCAGTTCACCGACAGCCCGACCTTCAACGCCATCGGCCGGGACTCCTTCACCAGCACGCCGTACACCTCCAGCACCTCCGACGGCTGGCTCACCCTCACCACCAGCAAGGTGACCCTGCGGTACAAGGTGGACTCGGGGGCCTTCACCGCGCAGAACCTCACGGTGGACCAGAACGCGGGCACCACCCCGGTCACCGCCACCCCGTGGAACGGGCTGACCTGCACGGTCGGCGCGCTGTGCGAGGCGGAGGACCTCTCGGCCGCGGGCGTCAGCACCGCGTCGGACCACACCGGGGCCACCGGCACCGGCTTCCTGGCCGGCTTCACCGCGCAGGGCGACTCGGTCTCCGCCGACGTGGACGCCACGTCGGCGGGCTCCTACGAGTTCGACGCCCGGTACGCCAACGCGCTGGGCGGCGACGGCAAGAACACCACCCGCACGCTGTCGTTGACGGTGGACGGCGGCACGGCGCGGACGGTGAGCCTGCCGGTGACCGCGGACTGGGACACCTGGGCCGTCGCGCGGGTGCCGATCGACCTGACCGCGGGCCACCACACGGTGACGCTGGCGCACGCCGCCGCGGACTCCGGCAACGTCAACCTCGACAGCGTCGCGGTGGTCACGCCCGGCGCGTCCTACCCGGGGACGTCGGCCACCGCGATCACGGACTGCCGGTTCGGGGTGAGCTGCGAGTCCGAGGCGGGCCGCGCCACGGGCTCGGCGGTGGTCGCCACGAACCACCAGGGCTACTCCGGGGCGGGCTTCGTCGCGGAGCTGAACCAGGGCGCCGGGCTGACCCACCGGATCGTCGGGGTGCCGGCCGACGGCACCTACCTGCTGCGGGTGCGCTACGCCAACGGCGTCGGCGGCGACGGCCTGCACCAGACCCGCACCATGACGGTCACGGCCGGCGGCGACGACACGACGCTCAGCCTGCCGGCCACCGCCGACTGGGACACCTGGGGCACCGCGTCGGTCCCGGTCACCCTGACCGCGGGCACCGACGACATCACCCTGGGCTGCCCGGACGCGACCAGCTGCCACGTCAACGCCGACACGGTGTCCGTCAGCGACCAGAGCGCGCCGGCGCCCGCGCCGCACATCGCCCTGGGCGGCTACCGCCGCGGCCTGGACGGGGTCAACGGCGACAACGGCGACCCGTCCATCACGCCCGGCCTGCTCTACCGGGACGGCTGGTACCTGCTGGACGACACCTCCTCGGCGCTGTACTCCACCGCGACCGGGACGGCCTCCGCGCGGCCCGGCCACGGCGGCGCGCCCTACCAGGACGGCTACCTCTTCGGCTACGGGCACGACTACCAGCAGGCGCTGACGGACCTGGCCACCCTCACCGGCCCCTCCGAGCTGCTGCCCGAATGGGCCTACGGGGTCTGGTACTCGGAGTACCTGGACCGCACCGCGGCCGACTACGAGAACACCATCCTGCCCGCGTTCCGTTCCGAGGGCGACCCGCTGGACGTCCTGGTCACCGACACCGACTTCAAGTCACCAGCGACCTGGGACGGTTGGGAGATGGACCCGGCCAAGTTCCCCGACCCGAAGGCGTTCTTCGACTGGGCGGCCGGCCAGGGGCTGCACAACACGCTCAACATCCACCCGAGCATCGTCAGCACCGACCCGCAGTTCGCGCAGGCCGAGTCCACCGCGAAGAACAAGCTCGCCAAGAGCGGCTGCGACGGCGACGTGTGCACGTACACCTTCGACTTCGGCGACCCTGACCAGCTCAAGGCGTACCTGGGGCTGCACCAGACGATGGAGCAGGCCGGCGCGGACTTCTGGTGGCTGGACTGGTGCTGCGACAACTCGCAGTCCACGCTGGCCGGTGTCACCCCCGACGCCTGGATCAACCAGCAGTACGCCACCGACGCGGACAAGACCGTCGGGCGCGGGTTCGTGCTCTCCCGGGCCTTCGGGTCACTCCAGTCCGGCGGCTACAGCAGCCCGACCGGCCTGCCGACCGGACCGTGGGCGGACAAGCGCACCACCGTCCACTTCACCGGGGACACCTCCTCCACCTGGGGCACCCTGAAGTTCGAGGTCGGCTACACCCCGGGCGAGTCCGCCTCCACCGGCCTGTCCGCGGTCAGCCACGACATCGGCGGCTTCAACGACGCGACCGGGCTGACCGGCTCCGAGACGTACTCCGACGGCGGGCAGCAGAAGTCCACCACCAAGCTCCCCGACGACCTGTACGCCCGCTGGGTCCAGCTCGGCACCTTCCAGCCGGTGGACCGGCTGCACGGCAACCACAGCGACCGGCTGCCCTGGCAGTACGGCACGGACGCGCGCGCCTCCGCGGACAAGTTCCTCAACCTGCGCGAGGACCTGCTGCCGTACACCTACACCCTCGCCCAGCAGGCCAACGCCACCGGCGTCCCGGTGGTCCGGCCGATGTACCTCCAGTACCCGGAGGAGGACAGCGCCTACACCACGGCGGGCAGCGAGTACATGTACGGGCCCGACGTGCTGGTCGCGCCGGTCACCACGCCCGGCACCACCGCCACCACCTCGGTGTGGCTGCCGCCGGGCACCACCTGGACCGACTACTTCACCGGACAGACCTACCCCGGCGGCACCACGCAGACCATCACCACCGGGCTCGACACGATGCCGGTGTTCGTCCGGGCCGGCGCGGTCGTGCCGACCAGGACCGACCACGTCAGCAGCGACGCGAAGAGCCCGCTGAAGAAGGTCACGCTCACCGTCACCGGCGGCGCGTCGGGCTCGTTCCAGCTCTACGAGGACGACGGCACCTCCGCGGTGCCGGCCCGCTCCGCGACCACGGCCGTCCACTACAGCGAGCGCAAGGGAGTGCACACCCTGCGGATCGGCGCGGCCGACGGTTCCTTCCCCGGCCAGGTCACCAGCCGGCAGTGGACGGTGACCTTCCGCGGGATCTCCGCGCCCGGCGCGGTGGCCGCCACCGGCGTCCGGCTGCCCAGGACGGCCTGGCACTACAGCGCGGCGGACCACACGCTGACCGTCACCCTCCCGGCCCGCAGCGTGCACAGCGCCACCACCGTCACCGTCCGCTGAGATCCCGGGACAGGTGACGGTCAACGGCCCGGGGCGGGACCGGCGAACCGCCGGACCCGCCCCGGGCCGTACCGCCGACGCGGGGACGGACGCGCGCTCAGGCGCCCCAGCCGGCCTGGGTGCCGCCGACCCGGTCGGCGACGATCCGCTCGGCGTAGCCGGACCGCGCGTACGCCGCCATCGGGTCCGGGTCGATCCCCGACTCCGCGCGCAACTCGGCCAGCAGCGGGCGCACATCGGTGTTGAAGGCGTCCATCAGGACGCCGTTGGCGCCCAGCACGTCACCGGCCGCCTGCGCCGCGGCGAGTGCCTCGGTGTCGACCAGCAGCGCCTTCGCGGTGGCCTCCTGCACGTTCATCACCGAACGGATCTGGCCGGGGATCTTGGGCTCGATGTTGTGGCACTGGTCGAGCATGAACGCGATCCCGGAGTCCTCCGCCAGCCCGCCCGCCTGCTTGACCTCGAAGAGGATGCGGAAGAGCTGGAAGGGGTCGGCGGCACCGACCATGAGGTCGTCGTCGGCGTAGAAGCGGGAGTTGAAGTCGAACGCGCCGAGTTTCCCCTCGCGCAGCAGGAACGCCACGATGAACTCGATGTTGGTGCCCGGCGCGTGGTGCCCGGTGTCGACGCACACCTGCGCCCGCTCGCCCAGCCGCAGGCAGTGCGCGTAGGCGGTGCCCCAGTCCGGCACGTCGGTGGTGTAGAAGGCCGGCTCGAAGAGCTTGTACTCCAGGATCAGCCGCTGGTCGGCCGACAGCCGCGCGTACACCGCGTCGAGCGCCTCGGCCAGCCGGTCCTGCCGGGCCCTGATGTCGTCCTGGCCGGGGTAGTTGGTGCCGTCGGAGAACCACAGCTTCAGATCCCGCGAGCCGGTCCGGTCCATCACGTCCACGCAGGCGAAGAGGTGGTCGAGCGCCTTGCGCCGGACGGCCGGGTCGGGGTTGGTGACGCTGCCGAGCCGGTAGTCGTCGTCCTGGAAGACGTTGGCGTTGACGGTGCCCAGCGTGATGCCGGCGTCCGCCGCGGCGCGGCCGAGCTCCGCGTAGTCCGCGACCTCGTCCCAGGGGATGTGCAGGGCGACGGTCGGCGCGACCCCGGTGAAGGCGTGCACCTGGGCCGCGTCGGCGATCTTCTCGAACGGGTCCCGGGGCACGCCCTGTTGGGCGAAGACCTTGAACCTGGTGCCGGAGTTGCCGAACGCCCACGACGGCAACTCGATGCGCTGCGCGCGCAGTACGTTCTTGGCTGCCTCACGACCGGCCATGGGCGGACCTGCTTTCCAGTGCGGACGGTTCTTGCTGACAGTTCGGATCGGTGCTCACAGGGCGACCTCCACCAGGTCCACGCCCAGCAGGTCGGCGGTCGCCCGCAGTTGGGGGAGCAGGTCGCCGACACCCAGCGCCCAGTGGTGCGAGATGCCGGTGGCACTCCACGCGTCGGTCCACTCGCCAGGGTCGCAGCCGAAGTCGACCCGCGAGGTGGTGTTGCCGATCTCCAGCAGCGGCCCGGGGACCACCTCGCCGGTGGAGGCGACGAACCTGAAGGCGCCGTCGCGCTGCTGGGCGATCCCGAAGGTGGTGACCGGGCCGTGCGCCACGTCGAACTCCACGGACACGCCCCAGCCGCGCTTGCCGTGGTAGACGCCCAGGCCGCGCAGCAGCGGCCGCCGTTGGCTGATCGCCAGGTGGGCCGGGCCGTCGTGGCCCATCTCCACCACGTTGTCGCGGAAGTTCAGCGCCTGGAGCTCGGTGAACGAGCCGCCGCCGCCGAGCCGGTCCACGATGAGCATGGCCAGCGAGGTGCGCAGTTCGTACTCGCCGGTGGTGGGCACGCCGCGCGCGGTGAGCAGGGAGGCGCCGAGGATCATGCCGGCGCCGAGCCGTTCGTGCTGCTCGCCCTCCAGGCCGCGGTGGTAGTAGGCGAGGCTGTCCAGCGCGAAGTCGTCCGCCAGCCGGTCCAGCCCCACCGACACCTTCGCCGCCCAGCGGAAGTCCTCCTCCTGGACCGTCGGGTCCAGGTCGAACACCTCCCGGGCCAGCGCGATCCGCTCCTCGACCTGCGCGTCGCTGACCGCGGCGACCCGCACCCGCAGGTCGTCGAACTCCAGCACCTCCATGTGGCCGCCGAAGTTCGCCGGGACCAGCGTGAGGTCGGTCGACACGTCGAGCATGCCCGGGTAGAGGTGCCCCATCAGGCCGTGCCGGCCGTGCCGCAGCGCGCCGCGCACCCCGGCCGCCTTGATCCAGCGGCCGATCCGGGCCCAGGCCCGCTCGTCCTCCAGGTACCCCGACACCGAGCGGAAGTCGATGCCGCAGCGCAGGAAGGCGTTGGCCATCTCCGGCAGCGGGCAGGCGCCGCAGTACGCCAGCCACTGACCGGTGTCGAAGGTCGCGTGGTCCATCGCCTCGGTGGGCTGGAGGTTGATCAGCAGCACCGGAGCGCCGCTGCGCTGCGCGATCGGCACCAGCATCGACGCGGTCATGTAGGTGGTGAGGAAGCCGACGATGATGTCGCAGCCGGCCACCCGCAGCGTCTCGGCGGCGCGCGCGGCGTCGGAGGCGTCGGAGACGAACCCGGCGTCCACCACGTCGCAGTCCAGCGCCCGCATCCGCTCCGCCACCCGGTCCGCGGAGCGCTGGAGTTGGGGCAGCAGGTCGGGGAACTGCGGCCAGTAGGCGCCGAGTCCGCCGGCCACCAGGCCGACCTTGGTGCGCCGGGCGGTGATGCGCCGCAGCCCGGCCGGCAGGGCGGAAGGCGGCGCGGCGGAGGGCGGCGCGGAACCCGGCTGCCGCGCGGGGCCATCGGGCTGGGGGGAGTCGAAAGTCGTGGTCATCGGCCGGGTCCTTCTCCACTGGCGTGCAGTTGGTCGTCGAGGTTGAAGATCTGCCGCAGCAGCACGAACCCCTCGTCCGGCGGCTGCCCGTCCAGGCCGGTGAAGTAGGGGGCCATCTCGGCCTGCCAGCGGGCGTTGACGTCGGTGCGGGCCATCGCGGCCTGCGCGGCGGCGAGGTCGTCGGCCTCGACGTATCCGACGATCAGCCCGTCGTCGGCGGCGAAGATCGAGTAGTTGCGCCAGCCGGCCGCGTCGAGCGCGCGCAGCATGTCCGGCCAGACCCGCGCGTGCCGCTCGCGGTACTCGTCGAGCCGGTCGGGCCTGACCCGTAGCAGGAAGCAGTAGCGGTTCATCCGATCGTCGTTCCCTTGTGCTCTCCGGGGCGCCGGGGCGCCCCGGTTGCCGCCGGCGCCGGCCGGCCCCAGGACGGGACCGGCCGGGCGCCCCGCGGCATCAGAAGTCGAACTTGTCGACGTTGGAGGCGTCGAAGACGGTCGGCGGCCCGAGCACCACCGACGGGCCGACCCCGCTCGTGGGGGCGAGCACCTTGTACGTGCCGAGCGTGCCCGCCTTGAAGCTGGACCCGGTCTGCAGGCTGGCGCTGCCGGACGCGAGCGACGCGGCCGCGTAACCGGCCAGGTAGCCCAGCTGGTTGGGGTCCCACAGCTCGAAGGACTTCACGGTGCCGTCCTTGACGTAGGACTTCATCTGCGAGGGCAGCCCGAGTCCGGTGAGCGTGACCTTCTTCGCCACGTCCTTGTGGTTGGACAGGTACTGCGCCGCGGTCGAGATGCCCACGGTGGTCGGCGAGATGATGCCCTTGAGGTTCGGGTACGCCGACAGCAGGCCCTGCAGCACAGTCAGCGACGTGGCCGGGTCGTCGTTGCCGTACACCGTGCTGACCAGCTTCATCTTCGGGTACTTGGTCAGCTGCTGCTTCATGTACTTGATCCAGGCGTTCTGGTTGGTCGCGCTGGCCGCCGCGGACAGGATCGCGACCTGGCCGCTGCTGCCGATCTGCTTGGCGAGCAGGTCGACCTCGGAGGTGCCGATGGTCTCGGTGTCCGCCTGGTTGATGAACAGGTGGTTCGGGGTGGTGCCGCAGGAGATGTCCGAGTCGAACGAGACGATCTTGATCCCGGCGGCAGCGGCCTGGTTGAGCGACGGGCACAGCGCCGACGGGTCGTTGCCGGCGATCACTATGGCGTCGGCGTGCTTCTGGATCGCGGTCTGGATCGACGGGATCTGCGCGGCCGCGGTGTCGGCGGTGCCGCTGGAGACCACGACCTTGCCGCCGAGCTCCTCCAGCGCCTTCTTGCCGCCGGCGTCGGCCAGCACCTCGTACGGGTTCTGGGTGTCCTTGGGGATGAAGTAGACCGTCAGGCCCTTCTTGACGCCGGTCGCGGTCGGCTTGCCGGTCGGGTCGGCGCCGGCGTTGGAGGAGGAGCCGCAGGCCGCGAGCATGAGGCCGGCAACGGAGAGGGAGAGGAGTGCGGTCGCCCTGCGGCGCACGGTTCTGCTGATGGTCACGTGACTGTCTTTCTTCAGAGGGTCGGACGGAACGGCCGGCGCCGCCGGGTGCCGGCCGGTGAGGAAGCGGAGGGGAGCCGCGGCTCCGGACGGGGTGGCCGGGTGGAGCCGCGGGCTCCGGGTGGCGGCGGGTCAGGCGGCGGGCAGCGGGCCCCGCTTGGCGCGGGCTCTGATCCGGCGCACCAGCTCGCCGCCGTTGGGCACGACGACGCTCACCAGCAGCAGCGCGCCGGTGACGATGTTCTGCACCTCCGGCTGGACGCCCATCTGGGTCAGCGCCTGCTGGAGGCAGCCGACGATGACCACCGCGAGCACCACGCCGATCACGGTGCCCCGGCCGCCGAAGATCGACACCCCGCCGAGCAGCACGATCGCCACCACGTTGAGTTCGAGCCCGGTGCCGGCGTCGTAGCTGACCGAGGAGTTCTTCAGGGTGAACAGGATGCCGGCGAGCGCGCAGAAGAGGCCGGAGGCCACGTAGAGCCCGAACTTGACCCGGTCGACCCGCACCCCGGAGAAGCGGGCGGCCTCCGGTTGCAGGCCGATCGCCACGATGGAGCGGCCCAGCGAGGTCGCGTGCAGGATCACCCCGAAGATCACCGCCAGCACCAGGAAGATCAGCGCGGACCAGGCGATCTTCGTGCCCTGCACCGGCATCACGCCGATCTTGGTGAGCGACATCGGGAACCCGGTGATGGTGCGCGGCGCCAGCACGATCTCGGAGAGGCCGCGGAAGAGGGTCAGCGTGCCGATCGTCACCGCGATCGACGGCAGCCCCATCTTCGACACCAGCAGGCCGTTGAGCGCGCCGCCGGCCGCGCCGACCGCCAGCGCCGCCGCCATCGCGGCCCACACCGACCAGCCGTCGTGGAAGAGCGAGCCCATCACGGTGCCGGACAGCCCCAGCATCGAGGCCACCGACAGGTCCATCTCGCCGGTCATCACGATCAGCGTCAACGGCAGCGCCATGATGGCGATCTCGCCCATGTTCAGGCTGATGTAGAAGAAGTTGGTGCCGTCCAGGAAGTCCGACGACTGCGCCGACCCGAAGATCAGCACCGCGATCAGGACGAACACCAGCGCGGTCTCCCAGCGCACCAGCCCGCGCCAGAACGGCTGCCCGGCGTCGTCGGCACCCTGGTAGGAGGGGGTGGCCGGTTTCGTGGTGGTGATGTCAGGCGTCACGGTGGGCTCCCTGTGCGGACTGGAGGCTGCGGGCCACCCGCAGGCCCAGCCAGCGGTCGAAGGCGATGGCCGCCAGCAGCAGCCCGCCGGCGATCGCCTCGTTCCAGAAGGACGAGATCTTCGCGGCGACCAGCGCCTGGTTGATCGTGTTGAGCAGCAGAGCGCCGAGGGCGGCGCCCAGCACGGTGCCGCTGCCGCCGAAGATGGCCACCCCGCCGACGACCACCGCGGCGACGACCGTCAGCTCGTAGCCGTTGCCGCCGGTGACGTCGATCTGGGCGTGCAGCGCGAGGAACAGCGACCCGGCCAGGCCGGCGAGCGCGCCGCTGATCAGGAAGGCGGTGAACACCCGTCGCCCGGCGGGGATGCCGGCCAGTGCGGCGGCCTCCGGGTTGGAGCCGATCGCGTACAGGTCGCGGCTGGCCCGGAAGGAGCGCATCGCGTACCCGACGACCGCGACCACGACCGCCACGATGATGGCCAGCCACGGCACGCCGAGGAAGGTCCGGTACCCCACCTCGGTGAAGGACTTGGGGATCGCCCCCGGGTCGATGGTCTTGCCGTCGACGATCACCCCGTCCACCCCGCGGACGATGTAGAGCATCGCGAGCGTCACCACCAGGCTCGGCACCCGGGTCACGACCGTGATCAGGCCGTTGATCGAGCCGACCAGGGCGCCGACCAGGATGCCGAGCACGTAGCCCAGCAGCACCGGGAAGCCAGAGTGGTGCTTGAAGACGTCGCCGACGACGTACGCGGACAGGCCGACCACCGAGCCGACCGACAGGTCCACGTTGCGGGTGACGATGACCATCGTCTCGCCGACGCCGAGCAGCGCGATCAGCGAGGCGCCGGTGAGCAGTTGCTGGATGCTGTGCGGGTTGGCGAAGGCGTGGTTGCTGATCGTTGTGGCGACGAAGACCAGCACGATGACGACCCCGATGCCCAGTTCCCGGGCCCGCAGCAGGGCGGCGCCGCGGGCGAAGCGCTGGGTGTCGGGCGCCGGGGCCGGCGCGGTGAGCTGTGCGGTCATGACGCCACCGCCGCGTATCCGGTGGCGGCGCGCATGATCGAGTCCTCGTCGGCCTCGGCGCGGCTGAGTTCGGCGGTGATCCGGCCCTCGTGCAGGACCAGCACCCGGTCGGCCATGCCCAGCACTTCGGGCAGTTCGGAGGAGATCATCAGCACCGCCATCCCGTCGGCCACCAGTCCGTCGAGGATGCGGTGCACCTCGGCCTTGGTCCCGACGTCGATACCTCGGGTCGGTTCGTCGATGATCAGCAGGGAGGGGCCGCGGGCCAGCCACTTGCCGAGCACGACCTTCTGCTGGTTGCCGCCCGACAGGGTGGCGACCGGGTTCCTCATCCGGCCGAACTTCAACTGCAGGCGCTCCGCCCAGGTCAGTGCCAGCTCGCGCTCCGAGCCGCGCTGGATCAGCCCGAACCGGCCCAGCCGCTCCAGCGAGGCGAGCGCGACGTTGCGGTCGATGCCCATGTCCATCACCAGGCCCTGCTGGCGGCGGTCCTCGGGGACCAGCGCCACGCCGGCGGCCATCGCGTCGGCCGGGATGCCGTTGCGCAACTTCCTGCCGCCCACCTTGACCGTGCCCGACGTCCACCGGTCGATGCCGAAGACGGCGCGGGCGACCTCGCTGCGGCCGGCCCCGACCAGCCCGGCCAGGCCGACGATCTCGCCCCTGCGCACGGTGAAGCTGATGTCGTGGAAGACGCCCTCCCGGGTGAGGTGTTCGACCTCCAGCACGGTGGCGCCCGGGTCGGTCTGCGTCTTCGGGAAGAGCGTGCCCAGCTCGCGGCCGACCATCGAGCGGATGATCGAGTCGGCGGTCACGTCCTCGATCGGCGCGGTGCTCACGAAGCGCCCGTCGCGCATGATGGTGACGCGCTGGCAGCTCGCCAGCACCTCCTCGATCCGGTGCGAGATGAACAGCACCGCCGCGCCCTGCTCGCGCAGCGTGCGCATCACGTCGAAGAGGCGTTCCACCTCCACCGAGGTCAGCGCGGCGGTCGGCTCGTCCATCACCAGCACCTTGGCGTCCAGGGACAGCGCCTTGGCGATCTCGACGATCTGCTGGTCGGCGACGGACAGGCCGCGGGCCTGGCGCTGCGGGTCCAACTGGACGCCCAGCCGCTCGAAGACCGCGACGGCCGCCTTGTTCATGGCGGTCCGGTCGATCCGGCGGCCGGCGCGGCGCGGCTGGCGGCCCATGAAGATGTTCTCCGCGACGGTGAGGTCGGGGAAGAGGGTGGGCTCCTGGTAGATGATCGACACCCCGGCGGCGCGGGAGGCCGCGGGCCCGGACAGGACGACCGGGGTGCCGCCGATCAGCAGCCGGCCGCTGTCGGGCTGGTGCACGCCGGCGAGGATCTTCACCAGCGTGGACTTGCCCGCGCCGTTCTCGCCCAACAGGGCGTGTGCCTCGCCTGGGTACAGGGTGACCGACCCGTCCTCGAGCGCGCGCACCGCGCCGAAGCGCTTTGCCGCCTGCTCCAGGACGAGGAGCGGGTCCTTGCCTACGGGATCTTTCATCGTGCCAGGTCCTCGTCTTGGTGTGGTGCGCTTGCGCGGCGGGCTCGCCACATGTGTGCCCACCCCCTCCCCGGAACGTCGTCCGGGACTCGTCGTGCCCTCCGTCCGAACGTCGGGCCACCGGTAAATTGGAACGTTTCACAAAAGTTGACGGACGCGAGACTATGTCCTGCGTCACGTGACGTCTAGGGTCCCGCACGTAATATCCGTTGGCGGGGAAGAGCGCTGGTGGGCGCGTCGGCCCGCGGGGGCCGCCGTACGGGCCGGCGGCGCGGGCTCCCAGGGTGCTCGCCGGCGGGCGCGGCGGGGGTGTCCGGCCGGGGTGCCCGCGCGTGCGCCCGGGCCTGACGGGTTCCCTCCGGACGGCCAACCGCCCTGGTCGCGGCGGTCGTCGGAGTCGGGACCCGGGTCTTGTGTACGGTCGCGGATACGATCATGGTCCGCGGGGGTTCGGTGGCGGGTGGAGCCGGGCGGTGGGCATCGTCTCCGAATCGTGCCGGTACGCCCCATTGCGGAGCCTGCTCGGCGCGGTTATTCTATGCACTTTTGAAACGTCTCAGGTCCTCAAGGGGGATCTGGGGAACCGGAGTTGCCGGTGCGCGGCGCCCGGGTGGCCCGGGGGAGCCGTCCGGCCCGCGGCTCGCCCGGGAGGGAGCACGGGAGGAGCCCGCGAGGAGCACGGGGAGCCCGTCCGGGAGGGCCCGCGGCGGCCCGGCCGGGTGGAGACAATACGAGCATGCCCTCTCTGGCCACCCCCGCGATACCCGCCGGCGCACTTCGTTCGACCGGGCAGCCGGTCCTCCCGGTCGAGGGCGGGCGGCAGTTGCGGCCCTGGCGGCCGGACGACGCCGGCGCCGTCCACGCCGCCTACCAGGACCCGCAGATCCAGCGCTGGCACGTGCGCCGCGCCGACTCCGTCGCCGAGGCGGGGGAGTGGATCGAGCAGTGGCGCGGCGCCTGGCCCGCCGAGACCGGCGGGCACTGGGCGGTGGCGGACGCGGCGACCGACGCGCTGCTGGGCCGGGTGGCGCTGAAGGCGTTCGACCTCGCCGACGGGCAGGCGGAGGTGGCCTACTGGACGGTCCCGGCGGCGCGCGGCACCGGCGTCTGCTCCGGCGCGGTCCGCGCGCTCGCGGCCTGGGCGCTGGGCGACGGCGGCTTCCACCGGCTCGAACTGGCGCACTCCGCCGCCAATCCGGCGTCCTGCCGGGTGGCGGTCGCGACCGGCTTCGCGCAGGAGGGCGTACGCCGCGGGGCGGCGCGGCACGCGGACGGCTGGCACGACATGCACCTGCACGGGCGGGTGCGCGGCGGCCGGGGCTGACACCGCGTCAGGGGGGCGGACCCGGTCGCCGGGTGCCCGGGGGAGCCCGGGCGCGCGGGTGGCTCGGTGCCCGGGTGCCGGTAGGGCCGGGCGCCCGGCGGGATTGCGGCCGGTGGGGCGGGGCACGCGGGGTGGCATGGACAGCGGCGCGGGAGACGAGGGCGGGCGGGCGTTCGTACTCGGCGGCGGCGGGGCGCTGGGAGCGCACGAAGTGGGGATGCTGAAGGCGCTGTTCGCCGCGGGGGTGCGGCCCGGCCTGGTGCTGGGCACGTCGGTGGGGGCGATCAACGGCGCGGCGGTCGCGGCGGACCCGTCGCAGTCCGCGGTGGCCCGACTGGAGGAGCTGTGGACGGGGCTGGGCCGGGCCGGGGTCTTCACCGGCTCGCTGGCGGCGCGGTTGTCCACGGCGCTGCGCAGCGGCACCCACCTCTACGCGGCGGCGCCCCTGCGTACGTTGCTGCGCACCCATCTGCCGGTCACCCGGATCGAGGACCTGGCCGTACCGTTCCAGTGCGTCGCGGCGCGGATCGAGGACGCGGCCGAGCACTGGTTCGACGGCGGACCGCTGGCCGACGCGGTGCTCGCGTCCTGCTCGGTGCCGGGGCTGCTGCCGCCGGTCCGGCTGGGCGACGCGCACTTCGTGGACGGCGGGCTGGTCAACAGCATCCCGGTCGGCCGGGCGGTGGCGCTCGGCGCCCGCGAGATCTACGTGCTCCAGGTCGGCCGGGTCGAGCACGCGCTCACCCCGCCCCGGCTGCCGTGGGAAGTCGCCACCGTCGCCTTCGAGATCGCCCGCAGGCACCGTTTCGCCCGGGACATGGCCGACCTGCCGCCGGACGTCACCGTGCATGTGCTGCCCAGCGCCTCCACCCGTGACGAGACCGGCGGGACGCTGCGCCAACTCCGCAGGCGCGCCGCGTTCGGGGCGACCGCGGAACGCATCGAGCGCGCCTACGCGGCGTCCTCGCGCTACCTCGACACCGCCCTCGCCCCGAAAGGCGGCGCCCCCGCATGACGACACCCCCGCCCCACCCGTCCGCGTCCGCGGCCGCGTCCGTGCCGTCGGACGCACCCGCCTCCGTGTCCGCCTCCGTCTCCGCTTCCGCAGCCTCGGCCGTGTCCCTCGCGGTGACCCTCGGGCGGCGGGCGGCCACCACCGCGCTGCTCCTGGCCCTGATCCCTTTGACGGCGGCCCTGTTGGTGGCCGTGACCGTGCTCGGCGCGCCGGTCTCCCTCGCCACCCGGGGGCCGTGGCGGCAGACCCGGGTGGCCGGGTTCGCGCTGCTCTACCTGCTGGCGGACCTGGCCGGGCTGGTCACGGCGACCGTGGTGTTCCTGCGCGACCCGTCCCCGCGCCCGGCCGCCCGACGCCGGCGGGAGGACACCGCGTTCCGTACGCTCGCCCGGCTGCTGGCTGTCCTGCGCCGGGCCGCGGAGCACGTCTTCCGGCTCAGGGTCGAGGTCACTCCGGCCGTCCGGCGCGGAAGCGGCTCGGGTGGCGACGGCTCGCACGGTGACGCCTCGCATGGTGACGGCTCGGGTGGCGACGGCTCGGGTGGAGACGCCTCGCACGGTGACTCCTCGGGTGGCGACGGCTCGGGTGGCGACGGCTCGGGTGGAAGCGCCCCGCGGGCAAGCGTCCCGATGGGTGGCAGACCGTACGAACGCGTCGCGCCCGGGAGCGATCCGCGTCGCGCGCCCCTGCTCGTACTCGTCCGGCACGCCGGTCTCGGCGACTCCTTCCTGCTGCTCCAGATCCTGCTCACCGAGGCCGGGTTGCGCCCGCACACCGTGCTCAAGGGCGCGCTGCGCGCCGACCCCTGCCTGGACGTGCTCCTCGGCCGGGTGCCGCACTGCTTCGTGCCGCCCGCCTCGGGCACCGCCGTCGACGGCATCGCCGATCTCGCGGCAGGACTGCGCCCCGGCGACGCGCTCGTGCTCTTCCCCGAGGGCGGCAACTTCACCCCGCGCCGCCACCGCCGCGTGATCGCCATGCTGCGCCGCCGCGGCCTCTACCGCCGCGCCGCCCGCGCGTCCCGGCTGCATTACGTACTGCCGCCGCGCGACGGCGGGGCGTTGGCCGCGCTGGCCGCCGCGCCCACCGCGGACGTCGTCTTCGTCACCCATGCCGGGCTCGACGTCATCGACTCGGTCCGGACCGCCTGGTCCGTCCTTCCGTTCACGCGCGGGGTGCGGGCCCACTGGTGGCGGATACCGGCCGCCGCGATTCCGCCGGGCGAGGAGGCCCGCAGCGACTGGCTGCTCACCCAGTGGGAACGCGTCGACCGGTGGACGGCCGCGCACGCCGTCGCCCGGACCCCGCACGTCTGACCTCGCGCTCCCGCGTGCCGGCCGGCCCGAGCGGGGGTGCGGAGGCAAGGAGCGCCGCCGGTCCGGGGGATGAACGTGTCCGGGTCCTGGTCGTCGTTCCTGCGCGGAGTGCCAAGGGCGGTGCGCGCACCGTCAATGACCCGGCGCGGCTCCTGCCGCACCGTGGGACCCGAACATCGGATCACGGGGTGCGCGGTCCCACGGTGTGGCCGCGCGCCGCGGAGGACGGGGAGGACGGGGAATGAAGCGGATGAGAGCGGGTGCCCGCGGAGCGGCGATCACGGCCACCGCCCTGGTGTGCGCCGTGGGCGGGTTCGTCGGGACCGCCGGCGCGACGACCGGTGCCGGCTGGATCGGATACGGCTACGCGAACACGCACAACGGGGTGGAGTGCGTCCAGGAGGCCATCGACAACTCGCCGGCCCCCGCCCACGTCACCGTCGACGGCGTGTTCGGCCCCCGGACCTACTCGGGTGTCAAGTCCTTCCAGCAGTGGTGGAACCAGACGGGCATGAACCCGCACCTGAGCGTGGACGGCGTCGTCGGACCGGCGACCGGGGACCAGATGCTCGGCTACGTCGGTGCCGGCTGCTACCTCTACGTACCCACCACGGACTGACGACCCGGCGGCACCCCGCAAGCAACCACACGAGGGATCGGCCGGCTCGGCACCGCCCGGTGTCCTGGCCTGCCGTTCCACAGACGGGAGGGAACATGCGTATCCGTTCACGAGGCATCACCGCGCTGGCGGCCGTCGCGCTCGCAGCGAGCGGGCTGACGGTCGCGGCCGGCTCGTCGGCCAGCGCGGCGGCGCCCTTGGACTGCTACGGAAGCTCGAACATCTACTCCACCAGCGGCAACAACAGGTGGCCGTCGAGCGGCTGGGTCACCACGTCGTCGGTCTGCGCGGACATCAATGTCAGGCCCAACAACAGCCTGTGGGTCCAGACATGCTTCCAGGCGACGAACTCCTGCAACAAGGCCACCTGGATCAGTGCCGTGACCTGGGGCACGGCCGCCACCGGAGTCCTTGACGGCACGAAGTTCTACCTGCACTTCGACCGCGCCAGCGTGGGGGACGTCGCCTACTGAGCGCCGCCCGGCACCGTCGGCCCCCTGGGTGTACGCCCGGGGGGCCGTGCCGTGGCGTGGCGTGCCGTGCCTTGGGGTGGCGGTGGTGCCGAGGTGGCAGGAACCGGCTGCTCGGCCCGCGCGTTGCCTCGGCAGGACCTCGGAGGGAGAACACTTGTCCAGTGCGGGTTTCCCGCCGGTGCGGGCGGTCGGACGCGGGGCGGCCTGGTACCGCGGGGACTGCCATGTCCACTCCGTCCGGTCGGGCGGCGGGGAACTCACGCCCGAGGAGCTGGCCGTCCGGGCACGCGCCGCCGGGCTCGACTTCATCGCGACGACGGAGCACAACTCGGCTGCCGCGCCCGGGGTGTGGGGGCATCTGGCCGCCGACGACTTCCTGATCGTCCTCGGTGAGGAAGTGGTCACGAAGACCGGGCACTGGCTCGCGCTCGGCATCGACCCCGGCCAGGTCGTCGACTGGAACCACCAGGTCAGGGACGGACTGGTCGACCGGTGCCTGGACCAGGTCCATCGCGTCGGGGGCCTGTGCGTGGCCGCGCACCCGCACGCGCCCTACCCGTCGGGCGACTTCATGTTCCCCTTCCGGGGCTTCGACGTCGTGGAGGTGTGGAACGGGCTGTGGACGTCGGACCAGCCCTGGAACGCCGACAACGAGGCCGCCCTGGCGGAGTGGGGACGCGGCCTGGCGGCGGACCTCCGGACGGGCTCGTGGCGGCCGGCGATGGGCAACAGCGACACGCACCTGGAGGGGCAGATCGGCATCCCCCACACCGTGGTCTTCGCCGAGGAGCTGAGTACGCAGGCGGTCCTGGCCGCGATCCGCGCGGGCCGCAGCTGGATCGCCGGGTCGGCGGACGTGGACGTGTCCTTCACCGCCGGCGCCGATGGTCGCGTCGCCGGGGTGGGAGAACGGCTCGCCACCCAGGGCCGGCCGGTCGAAGTGCGGGCAGCCGTACGCGGTGTGCCGACGGCGACCGTCAGTTTCCATACCGACCGGGGAAAGGTGCACCGTGCGTCGCTCCCCGATGACGGGCCAGGCGTGGTGCGGTGGGAGACGACGGCGGAGGACTCGGCGTTCGTACGCGTCGAGGTCCGCCACCCCGACGGAGCCGCCGCCGCACTCACCAACCCGATCATCCTGACCTGACCCCCGCGCCCGCGGTCCATGGACGCGAGGTCCGTGCCCGCGCTCTCCTCCCGCCGCACCCACCGGCTCACCCGGTGGCAGACCCGGTGGACCGCGCTCCGCCCCTCAGGTCTCGCTGGACCTGCCGGACTGCGCGGCCGCCGACGCGAGCAGCGTGTCCAGCAGCCCGGGGAAGACCGCGTCCAGATCGGCGCGGCGCAGTTCGTTGATCTTCGCGGTGCCCTGATAGCGCTGGGTGATCACGCCCGCTTCGCGTAGCACGCGGAAGTGGTAGGTGGCGGTGGACTTGCTGCACACGAGCCCGATCTCCCCGCAAGCCGACGCGGCGTCGGCGGCCAGCGCCTGGATGATGCGGAGCCGCATCGGGTCGGCGCAGGCGTGCAGCACCGCCTCCAGCCGGATGTCGGCGGGCTCGGGATGGTCCAGTTGCCGGCTCGGAGTTGCCGCGCCGGCGCTGTGAGGAGGCATACGGCGAGTCTACTGCGACGGATCTCGTAGTTCGACAAATCTCGAACTTTGATGTTCGATGAATATCGTAATACGGTAATCATCGAACTAAGGCGTGCCGCCCCGGCCGTGTGCCCTGAGGAGACATCTCCATGAGCCAGTTGTTCGAGCCCTTCCGCTTGCGAGCGTTGACCATCCCCAACCGCGTGTGGATGCCGCCGATGGGCCAGTACAGCGCGGGGTCGGAGGGGCCCGCCGTCGGCGTCCCCACCGACTGGCACCTCGCGCACCAGGGCGCCCGCGCGGCCGGTGGCGCCGGCCTGATCCTGACCGAGGGCACGGGGGTGAGCCCCACCGGCCGGACCACCCCCTACGACCTGGGCATCTGGACCGACGCGCAGCTTCCCGGGTTCCAGCGGATCACCGCTCTGGTCACCTCGCTGGGTGCCGTGCCCGGCATCCAGCTGTCGCACTCCGGCAGCAAGGGGTCGACCGACCGTCAGTGGCTGGGCGGCAAGCGGCTCGGTCCGGAGCAGGGCGGCTGGCGGCCGGCCGGCCCCGGCGAACTGACCCTCGCCGACATCGACCGGATCGTCGAGGAGTTCGCGGCGGCGGCGCGTCGGGCGGCCGCGGCCGGGTACCAGGTGGTCGAACTGCTCGCCGGACACGGGTATCTGATCCACCAGTTCCTGTCGCCGGTCACCAACCACCGCACGGATGCCTACGGCGGCTCCTTCGAGAGCCGGACCCGGTTCGCCCTCCGTGTCGTGGACGCCGTGCGTGCCGTCTGGCCCGACGACCTGCCGCTCTTCGCCCGCGTCTCCGCGACGGACTGGCTCACCGAGAACCCTTCGGACCACCGCGAGGGCTGGACTGTGGACGACACCGTCCGCCTCGCGACACTGCTGGCCGACCACGGCGTTGACCTGCTGAACGTGTCGAGCGGCGGCATCGTCCCCGACGCGAAGATCACGGTCGGGCCGGGCTACCAGGTGCCCTTCGCCGCGCGGGTGAAGGCGGAGACCGGAGTGCCGGTCGCCGCCGTCGGCATGATCACCGAGCCCGACCAGGCCGCCAAGATCCTCGCCAACTCCGAGGCCGACGCGATCCTGATCGGCCGCGAACTCCTGCGCCACCCGACCTGGCCCCTCGACGCCGCCAAGGCACTGGGAGCCGAGGTACGCATCCCGCCGCAGTATCGCCGCGCCTACTGACACCCTGAGAAGGGCCGGTCGCGCGTGCCAGGGTGGGTGCCGGTCAGCAGGACGTCATCGACCCGAAGGGCGGACTCTCGTGCGCACAGTCCACGTCGTCACGCATCCCGAGGCGACGCACCACGTCGAGGGGGTCGTCGGCGGGTGGCACGACTCGCGCCTGACGCCCGCCGGAGTCCGCGCGGCGGTCTCCATCGCCCGAACGCTCCGGGCCCGGGTGCCGGACGGCGCCGAGGTGGAGCTGTTCTCCTCGGATCTGCGGCGCACCCGGCGGACCGCCGAGGAGGTGGCCGACGTGTTCGGCGTGCGGCCGGTCCTCGATCGCCGGCTGCGGGAGAAGTCCTACGGTCAGGCGGGGGGAAGGCCGCAGGAGTGGCTGGACCGGCGCTTCGTCCCGCCGCCGGCGGTCGGGGAACGGATGGACCACGACGAGGGCGTGGAAGGCGCCGAGACGAGGGCGGAGTTGGCGCGGCGCGTCTACGCGGCCATGGACGACATCCTGCGACGTCCGTGCGCACACCAGATCGTCGTGACGCACGGCGGCTCGCTGACCTTCGTCGTGGCGTCCTGGATCAGGATGCCGATCGAGTCGGCCGGTTACGTCGGCTTCCGGGCCCCCTCCGGCAGCATCACCACGCTGCGCGAGGACGACTTCTACCACAACCGCCAGGTCGTCAGCCTCGGCGAGACCTGCCCTCTCGACGAGTCCCGCCATCTCGACGAGTCCTCCCCTCTCGACTCCGCGCGACGCTGAATCGCCGGCGAGCCGTCGTCGTCTCCTGCCGTGTCTCCTGCCGTGTCGGTCAGCGTGGTCGGGCTTCCCAGGCCGGGCGCCGGAGTTGGGCGTTGTCCACGATGAAGTCGGCGTGGTCGGCCGGGTGGGCCGTGGCGGCGTAGAGCCGCTGGGCGGGGATGTAGCGCTCGCGCCAGGACCGTTCGACGTCGGCGGCATCGGCGGAGGGCCCGGCCTGGGCCGAGTCCCGGTCCCGGGCGCGGCCCACCGTCTGCTCGAAGGGGACGGATACGAGGATGCGCAGCTCCCACCGGTCGACGAGTTCCGGGCGCAGGAGGAAGACGCCGTCGAAGAGGAGTACGGCGTTCGCGGGGGCGGTCGTGGGCGGCAGCGACAGCGCGCGGTCGGTGTCCTTGTCGTAGACGGAGTGCTGGAACCTCCGGTGCCCGCCCGGGCCCAGCGGGTCGAGCAGGACCCGGCGCAGCGCTACGTGGTCGTGGGCGTCGAAGTAGCAGGCTTCGGCCGAGTACCGGCCGCGTCGGTAGCGCTGTGCGCGGGGGAAGAGGAAGTCGTCGACGGTCGCGCGGATGACCTCGCGGCCCTGCGCCCGCAGGACGACGGCGAGTTCGTCGGCCAGCGTGGTCTTGCCGGCGGCGGGCGGCCCGTCGACGGCGACCCGCACCGGGTGCGCGGTCGTGACGGCCCCGATCGCCCCGGCCAGTTGGCCCATGAGTTCGCCGCGGGTACCTCGATCCATTGCTGCCCCTCTCTCACGGCGCCGGTGCGCAGGGCACGTTGGGCCGCGATCGCCGGTTCCGGACCCGCCCCGCGCCCACCCGGGTGGACGCGCGCCCCCGCACCCGCCCGGTGGACGTGGCCCCACCGTAGTCCCCGTGGCCCGCGTGGCCCGCGTAGCCCGCGTGGCCCGCATGGCCCCGTCGCAGGCGGCCCCCGCCTGGCGGAAGATGCCGCGCTCCCGTGATCGTGTGAAACCTAGTGACACGCGGAAAGGGTGTTGCTTGAATGCGGCAAGCGCTTTCTGTCGTCCGCCCTTGGAGGGTCCCGCCGTGCAGATCTCCCGCCGTGCCCTGATCGCCGCGGTGCCCGCGACCGCCCTGCTGGCCGCGGCGCAGCCGTCCCGCGCGTGGGCCGACGCCACCGGCACCGGCGCCGCCCCCCGCACCGGCGACCGCACCGCCACCGCCGCCAAGGCCGCCGCCGGCACCCCCGCCGACCGCGCGCAGATCCTGGCCAACACCGTGGACGTGTTCGCGGGCACCGCCCAGTCCAACGCCCGGCCGGACGTCGCCGCCAAGCTCGCCGCGATCGCGGCGACCGCCCGCACCCGGCTGACCGCGATGGACGCGGCGGCGGGCGGCGACCAGCTGTTCGGCGGGCTCGCCCTCGGCACCAGCGACACCAACCTCACCTCCTCCTTCCAGTACCTGTACGAGATCGCGCTGGCCACCCGCGTGCCGGGCGGCGCCGCCGACCTCGCGGGCGACGCGGCCGTACAGCAGCGCGTGGTCGACGGGTTGCAGTGGCTCTACGACCACTACTACGGCGACCAGGCGACCGGTTACTACGGCAACTGGTTCAACTGGGAGATCGGCATCTCGCAGTACGCCACCAAGACCCTGATCCTGCTCAAGGACACCGTCGCCGCCTCCCGGCCGGACCTCCCCGCGACCTACGTCGCCGCGATGGACGCCTACCTGCGCAACGGCAAGGACGGCGACGTCGACCTCGACTCCCGCTTCCACACCGGCGCCAACCTCGCCGACATCACCACCGACCGGATCATGCAGGGCGCGCTGCTCGACGACGACGCCCGGATCACCAAGGCCGTCGCGGACCAGGAGACGGTGCTCGCCACGATCGACCCGTACGCCCTCCAGCACGGCGTCACCGACGGGTTCTACGCCGACGGGTCCTACCTCCAGCACGCGTCCGTCGCCTACACCGGCTCGTACGGCACCGGGCTGCTCACCCGGATCGTGCAGACCGTCAAACTCCTCGACGGCACCGACTACCTGGCGGGCGCCGACCTGGTCGGGGCGGCGCGCGGCTGGGTCGCGAACAGCTTCGCGCCGCTGATCTTCGAGGGCTGGATGATGGAGGCGGTCAAGGGCCGCGCGGTCTCGCGCACCGGCACCGGTTACGCCGACGTCGGCACCGTCGTGGAGTCCGTGGTGGACCTGTCGGCGTACACCACCGGCGCGGACGCGACCGCGCTCGCCGGGTACGCCAAGTTCGTCCGGCAGGAGTCGCGCACACCGGTGAACCCGGCGTCGTTCGTCTCCCCGGTCAGCGTGGCCCGCTACGCCGACATCCTCGCCGACACCTCCGTACCCGCCGCCGACCTCAACGCACCCGCGCAGCACTCGGCGTTCAACGCGATGGACCGCGTCGTGCACCGCCGCCCCGGCTGGGCGTTCACCCTCGCCCGCAGCTCCACCCGGATCAGCGGCTACGAGTACATGAGCGGCGAGAACCTGATGCCCTGGTTCCAGGGCGCGGGCGCGCACTACCTCTACCTGTCCGGCCAGGACCAGACGCAGGCGTTCGGCGTCGACTACTTCACCGCCGTCTCGCCCTACGCGCTCGGCGGGGTGACCGCGCCCGTCGAAACCCGCGAGACCGTACCGGAGTTGTACGGCACCGCGTGGTACGACAACCCGGCGGCCGGGTTCACCTCCTCGTCGGAGTCGCAGAACACCTACGTCTACTTCCCGCTGTCCACCAACTCCCATTCCGGGGGCGCGCGTTCGGGTACGTACGGCACCTGCGGCCTGGTGCTGTCCGATGACGCGGCGTACGCCGCCGCCCGAGCCGGCCTGCTCCCCGCCGACTTCGTCGCCTACCGCGACGCGCGGGCCACCAAGTCCTGGTACCTCTTCGACGACGAGGTGGTGGTGCTCGCGGCGGGGGTCGGCGACGGTACGGGCGCCGGCGCGGGCCGCGCGGTGACGACGACCTTCGACACCCGCATCGCCGCACCCGCGGACCCGGTGAGCGTCACCGGCCGACTGCGCGACGGCACGCCGTTCACCGGCCCCGGCACGGCCCCGCTGGCGTGGCTGCGTTACGCCGACGGCGGGCAGGGCACCGCGATCGGCTACGTCCTGCTCGACGGCCCCGGCCAGGACCCGCACGCGCGGGTGCGGGTGGGCCTGGAGACCGTGACCCGCAGCCGGCGGGCGATCCGCACGTCCAATCCCGACACCGCCGTCACCAAGCAGGTCTTCTCGGTCGGCCGCGACCAGCCGGCCGGCGCGGCGCCGACCTCGTTCGCGTACGCGCTGGTGCCGGGCGCGACGGAGAGCGCGCTGCGGGCGTACGGATCTGGCGGTGCGCACGGTGCGCATGGTGAGCATGGGCGGCCCGGTCCGCTGTCGGTGCTGGCCAACTCCACCGCCTTCCAGGCCGTACGCCACGCGGGTCTGGGCATCACCGCCGCCAACGCCTTCGCCGCCGGGCCGCACCGCGCGGGGGAGTTGGAGGTCGACGGCCCCGCCTCCGTACTCGTCCGCGAGCGGCACGACGGCACCACCACGGTCTCCGTCGCCGACCCCACGACCACCCGCGACACCGTCACGGTGCTGCTGCGCGGGCGCCGGCTGCGGTCGCTCTCCGCCGCCGACGGCATCCGCGTCACCCGCTCCCGCGGCGCCACCCGCGTCGAGGCCACCACCCGCCACACCTACGGCGCCACCCTGGAGGTCACCCTCCGCTGACCCGCCCCACCCGCGCCCCGTCGGCGCCCCGCCGGCCCCCCGCGCCGGACCGTTCGCCGCCCCCGCACCCGGCCGGACGCGGTCGCCGGGGGACAAGGTCTACTCGTCCCGCGGCAACCGAGCCTACCTGCGCAAACGCCGCATCGAGGCGGCCCTGTCGCGCCCTAAGGGCGGATGTAAGGCCGAGTCATGACCTCCATGTTGTGACCGTCCGGGTCGTCGAAGTAGGCGCCGCGACCACCGAATAGACGGTTGATCTGGCCGGGTTCGGTGTGGCTGGGGTCGGCGTAGTAGGTGACCCCGACCGCCGTCAGACGGGTGATCACGGCGTCGAACTGTTCGTCAGGGACAAGGAAGGCGTAGTGCTGCGACTGGATCGGCTCGTCCCTCTTCTCGTAGTAGTCGAGCGTCACGCCGTTGCCGAGGTCGACGGGGAGGAACGGTCCAAACGGGGCGCCGACCTTCAGGCCCAGGATCGCGGCGAGGAACTCGGCAGACAGGTGCCGGTCGCTTGCGTAGATGGCAGTGTGGTTCAGCTGGACGCCGGCCGTCGGCGGCGCGGATTCATGCGGGTCATGCTGGTCATAGGACATCAGTGGTGTGTCTCCGCTTTGGGATCTTCCGCTGGAATGCGGCGCCGTATGCGGGCGCCGGGAGCCAAGACGCGGAGAAGTGGGCGGGCCTCTTGCCCGCCTCGGGCTCACGCCGAGGCCGGGAACCTCACTCGTGCGTGGCCCATGGCCGACCCGGCAGTCACCCGATGGACCTTAGTGACCATCACAGGCGGGAGCAACATCGCTTCTTGGCCGTGCCCGGCCGCGAGCCGCCGTTGCGTCGTAGCGGTTCGTCACGGCTCCGCTGATGACAACTCGATACGCGACCTAGTAGTAACCCTTCGTGCCGTCGAGCAACTCACGGACGATGTCCGCGTGGCCCGCGTGCCGTCCCGTCTCCTCGACGAGGTGGATCAGCATCCAGCGGAGGTTGGCGCCGGCGTCGCGGAAGTCGGGGTGGCGGCCGACGTCGTCCAGGGAGGCCGCGGCGACGATCTCGTTGCCGCGGGCGCACTGCGCCTCGTATTCCGCGAGGAGTTCGGTGAGGGGGCGGCCGCCGGTGTGCCAGTCGGCGTCCTGGCTCGACTCGTCGAACGCCGGGTTCTGCTGCTTGTCGCCGCCGAGGAACACCACCTCCAGCCACATGTGCTCGGTCCAGCGCATATGGGAGACGAGGCCGGCCATGGTCATGGCCGGCGAGGTCGGGACGACCGAGCGGTGCGCGTCCTCGTCGCTCAGCCCCTCACACTTCCAGCGCAGGATCTGCCGTTGCAGGTCCAGCCAGCCGATGAGCGCGGTGCGTTCGTCCGCTTGGAGTGGGGGGCGTTTCAGTTCCGATGCCATGCCGGCGCACGCTACCGGTGCGGCCTGGAAAGGGACACCTGGATTTGCCCGCGATTTCGCGGTGCCGCAGCGCGCCGGGGTGCGGCTGCGCACAGGGGAGGACGTGCTCGCCTCACCGGCCCCGCCGACGTGTGTTCGCGGGGTCGCGGGTTCGTCGGGGGCGCTAGCCCACCACGCCGACGGCCGCCCACGTGCACACCTGTTGCGGCGGGGGAATGACGTCGCCCGGGTCGCTGTGCCACTGCGGTGGCGTCACGACGCCCGGCTCCTCCAGCGTCAGCCCGTCGAAGAACCGCTCGATCTCGGTGCGGCTTCGCGCGAAGCTCGTGGTCACGCGCCCGCTGTAGTGAGCCATGGCCTCTTCCATCAGGGCCGGCCGAAGGTCGGAGGCGATACTGGCGATCACCAGGCGGCTCCCCGGCGCCAGGGGCCGGACCAGGTCGGCCACCACCGTGTAGGCGATCTCACCGGGCACGAAGTGCAGCAGGTTCCCCAGCAGGAGGGTCACGGGCTCCGTGAGGTCGAGGTGATCGCGGACCCGCGGCTGTTCGTACAGCGCCGCGCCGTCGAGGAAGTCGTGGTGAACGTAGGTGCAGCCGTCGACGCCGGCGAGATCGCGGGCGCAGTGGCGGCGGACGAGCGGGTTCTTGTCCGCGTACACCACCCGGGCGGCAGGGAGGACGCGTTGGGCGACCTCGTGCACGTTGTCGGAGAGTTTCGTCGGGATGCCGCAGCCCATGTCGATGATCTGGCGGACGCCCTTGCTCGTCGCGTACTCGGTGGCGCGCAGCACGAAGGCGCGGCTGGCCCGGCACGACATCCCGACGTCCGACCAGACCCGGGAGAGCTGGTCGGCGGCGGCGCGGTCCGCGGGATGGTTCTCCTTCTCGCCGAGGAAGTAGCCGTAGACGCGGCTGACGTCCGGCGTCGTCGTGTCGACAGCGTCGGGTTCCCGTTTCTCGCCTGCCTGGTTCACCATGTGTCCCGCCCGCCGTCCGGCCGCGGCTCCATCGAGTACGCGGCTGCCGATGTCGCTCGGCCCCATCGTGACATCGTCCGTGGCGGCCTCGGCCGTCCCCGGTGGAACTCGCGTGACGGGGACTCGGCCCCTCACCACGACCTGCTCCCCGTGCCCCGGTGGCGCTGACGGCACGACGGCTCTCCCGGATCACCCGCATCCGCCTCGGTAAACTCGCAGCAGACCAGGCCACGGCATCCCGCCCGGGCGAGGGGCCAACTCACGTCGTTGTGGGGGCCCGCCGGGAAAACCCCTTGCGGGTGCCCGGCAGCGGAGGTCTGATTGATCGGCCGCCGACCACGGGATGGAACATGAGCACGTCGCTGCCGGCCCCCTCGTTGCCCACCGCTCGCCTCCGCCTGCGTGCCTTCGAGGACGCGGACGCGAACGACCTCTTCGCCCTGCACAGCAGCGCCTACGTGCTGCGCTACTGGGACTCGCCGCCGTGGACCGAACGCGCGCGCGCCGAGCGGTTCATCGCGGCTTGCGGGCAGATGGCTCGGGAGGGCACCGGGGCGAGGCTGGCCGTCGATCGGGTCTCCGACGGGGCGTTCATCGGATGGTGCGGCCTGACCAGGTGGAATCCGGACTACCGCAGCGCGTCGCTGGGCTACTGCTTCGTCGATACGGCGTGGGGCCACGGCTACGCGACCGAGGCCGCGCGCGCTCTGCTGCGGTGGGCCTTCGACACCCTGGACCTCAATCGCGTGCAAGCCGAGGCCGACACGCGCAACGTGGCCTGTGCCCGCGTGCTGGAGAAGCTCGGGTTCGTGCGCGAAGGGACGTTGCGGGAGGACTGCGTCGTCAACGGCGAGGTCTCCGACTCGTGGGTCTACGGGCTGATCAGGCGGGAGTGGCGGCCGTCGTCCGAACCGGCTCCCGCCCGTTGAGCCCGCTGAGCCCGCTGGGTCAGTTGAGCCCGTTGAGTCCCCACGCCCCGGCCCGTGCCCGGCCGGACGAGGACCGACTACAGCACGCGCAAGGCGTCATGGGTGTCGCGTTCGCGTCGGGTCAGGGCGTGCAACACGGCCTGGTCGCCGTGGCGTTCGCGGGCCGCGGCGGTGAGTACGTCGATCGCGAGGGCGAGCGCGGCCCCGGGAGCGGGGTTGGGGGCGCCCACGCTCAGCGCCAAGTCCTCAAGATGGACGGTCAGTTCGACGCATCGGGTCTGGAGGTACCCGTCGAGGAGCATTTCCTCCCCGGGCCGGTGGAGGACGGACACCCGCCGGTCGGCCGGCTCCCCTGGCAGCCGCTCGGCCAGCCGCTGCCACGCGGCCCGCGCCTGCTCGGCCACGGCGGCGGGACCGGCCGCGGCGGTCTCCTCGCTCCGCGCACGCACGCCGACGTTGAGCGCGGAGCCGGGAGTCGAGGTGCCCTCCAGCCTGGCGTAGTAGTGCACAGGCGTCACCGGTTCCGCGCCGAACACCGGACCGTCGAGGAACCACTCGACCTGGAGGACGCTGCGGGCAAGGTGGCCGGCCAGTCCGCCCACGGACATCCCCGGCAGCACGGACTCCTGCTGCCAGCGGAGCGCCACCTCCCCTTCCGCCAGGAGGCGCGTGGCCCGCTCGGCGGCCAGCAGGTACGCGGTGCGGATCTCGGTGGTCGTCATGCCAGGCATAGTGCCCGCAGGGAGTTCGCGACGGCGGCGGCGTCCGTATATTGGTCAACACGTCCACCATGCGGACTCGGGTTGCCGCTACGACCGGGTGTGCGCGGTGTGTTCGGCCAGTACGGTACGCAGGAAAGCCAGCGAGTCCGTCGGCGTGAGAGCGGTGTCGCGGAGCAAGTCGTAGGCGAGGCGCAGCGGTTCGACGTCCTCGGGTTCCTCGACGAGGTGGCCGCTCCAACTGCTCTGCGTGTACGCCACGACGTGGCCGTCCTGGAAGAAGATCAGCTCCAGGCAGCTGCGGATGTGGTGCGGCCCGGTCCCGAACGGCACTACGTGCAGCGAGACATCGGGCTGCTGGGCAACGTCGATGAGGTGCTCCAACTGGCCGGTCCACGTCTGGGGGTCGCGCGCCCCGCGCCGTAGTACGGCTTCGTCGATCAGCGCGCGGTAATGAACCGGATTGGGTCCGGTGAGACGGTCCTGCCGCTTGAGCCGCTCGGTGACCTGCGCGCTCAACTGCTTGATGCTGTGCGGGCGGGCGGTGCGGAGCTGTTCTTCGGCGTAGGCGCGGGTCTGGAGGAGGTACGGCACCGCGCTGACCGCGTACTCCTGCACGCTCACCGCGTCCGCCTCCAACGGTGCAAGTCCCAGGAACGGCTTGTCCTTCGCCTCGCGTTTGGCCAGGTGCCACAGCTTCACCAGGAGGGTCCCGGTGCCGTACACCTTGTCCAGCGCGGTGGCCGCCTCCAGAGTCCCGAGTCGCTGCCCCCGCTCCAGCCGGTGCAGATACGACTGCTCGTACATGCACAGCCCCGCGAGTTCCATCAGCGTCAACCCCGCCTGCTGGCGCCGATAGGCCAGTTCACTGGCGTACAACTCCCGTGCCGACAACCACTCCCAGTCGATGAGCATCCTGGTGGTGCCCTTCTCGCCGCTGGTGCTGGCCATACGGATGTCCTCTCTACGGTGTCGTTCGTGCTCGCCAAGTCCCCTTGTCCGGACTCGAACCGGAGTCATCGGGCCGACCCGCACGCATGAACGGAGGTAGTGCGGAGGCCCGGGCTCTTCCTGACTGAGCTACAAGGGGAGGTGCTTCAACGGTGGTCGGGTGGGGTGGCCGGCTCGGTGTGCCGGCTCCGCCGGCAGCGCTTGCAGCCGCACGGCGGCAGGGCGCTGCTCAACGGTGTCGGCAGGGTTGCCGGCTGCACGTCGTAACGGTCCCGGACGGTGGTGCGCTCTCCGGACATCGGATTGACCCGATACACGGCGATGGTCATACCCATGGCCCGTTCCTCTCCGTAGTGGTTCCACTACCGAACTCGGTCAGAGTGACGTACAGTCAGAAGACCTTCAAGTAATCGGATGTGAAGGAAGGGTTGGGGCGCCCCATGGTCAACCGCAAAGAGCTGAACCCCGAGAGCAGTCCAAGAGCGGCCTACGGCGCCCGATTGCGCAGGGTGCGGGAAGCCCGCGGCTGGAAGCAGGAAGACCTGGCGGAAGCGTTGGCATATTCCAGCCAGCATATTTCTGCGGTTGAAACTGGTCGCAAGCCGCCAACCCTCTCCTTCTCATGCAAGGCTGACGTTGCCTTGGGAACCGCCGAATCACCGGATTCGTTCGAACGCCAGTGGCACGAGATGCGGCACGGCTCGCTGCTGGAGGGCTTCCCGGAGTTCGTCGGCTATGAGAGCCGGGCCGTGGAGCTTCGGCTGTTCGAAATCGGCATCATCCCGGGCCTGTTGCAGACGCCTGAATACGCCAAGGCATTGGCGGACGGTGAGGTTCAGCGCGGCTCCATCACGACAGGTCAGGCCGCCGAGCGAGTCTCCGTCCTCATGGACCGGCAGGCCGCGCTGGTGAGGACCCGCCCGCCCCTGGTGATCGTCGTGATGGATGAGAGCTGCCTCCACCACGCTGTTGGCGGCGCGGAGAACATGCGAGCCCAGCTCCAACGGCTAGTCGAGGTTGCTGCCCTCCCCAACTGGATCATCCACGTCTCGCCCTTCTCCGTAGGCGCAGGCCGCTCGTTCAACCGGCCGGTTACGCTGCTGACGCTTGCCGACCGCTCCGTTCTTGCGTACGCCGAGTCACAGGTACAGGGGCACCTTGATCGAGAAAGTACGTTCGTGCTCCCCATGTTGACGGCCTACCATCAACTCCAGGCCGAAGCGCTGTCGCAGGCGGCGTCGGTGGCCATGATTAACCAGTTGCGAAAGGGCACCCCATGACGACCGAAACCCCCCGCTGGTTCACGTCTTCCTACAGCGCCAACGGCGGCCAGTGCATCGAGGTCGCCGCCAACCTCGCCGCCTCGCGCGGTGTGGTCCCCGTCCGTGACTCCAAGGACCCGAGCGGCCCGGCGTTGGCCTTCTCCGCCGACGCGTTCGCTTCGTTCGTGGCGGGTGTGAAGGCCGGCGAGTTCCCCCTCGTCTGACCCGTTCCCGCGCCACGCATCAACGGCCCTGCTACCCCTCACGGGTAGCAGAGCCGTATGCGCTGGAGCCACGTACGCCGAGCGGCGGGAACAGGGGCGAATCCAGCGTGAAATCGTCTCTGTTGAGCCGATGCTGGGGGCCTACCATCGGCTGCGTGATGACCGAGACCCCGCGTTGGTTCAAGTCCTCGTACAGCAGCAACGGTGGCGCGTGCGTCGAGGTTGCCGCCAACCTCGCCGCCTCGCGTGGCGTGGTCCCCGTCCGTGATTCCAAGGACCCGGGTGGCCCGGTGCTGGCTTTCCCGGCTGATGCGTTTGCTTCGTTCGTGGCGGGTGTGAAGGCCGGCGAGTTCCCCGTCGTGTGACCTGTTCCCGTACCCCGTACCCATCGACTGTTCGCCGAACCGCCGTGGCAGGCGGTGCCGGTGGCCATGATCAAGCAGCTACGAAAGGGCACGTCGTGACGACCGCATCTCCCCGTTGGTTCACGTCCTCGTACAGCAACAACGGCGGCGCCTGCGTCGAGGTCGCCGCCAACCTTGCCGCTTCGCGTAGCGTGGTTCCGGTCCGTGATTCCAAGGACCCGGGTGGCCCGGTGCTGGCCTTCTCCGCCGACGCGTTCGCTTCGTTCGTGGCGGGTGTGAAGGCCGGGGAGTTCCCCCTCGTCTGACCCGTTCGCGCATCACGCATCAACGGCCCTGCTACCCCTCACGGGTAGCAGGGCCGTACGCGCTGGGGCCACCTACGCCGAGCGGCGGGAACAGGGGCGAATCCAGCGTGAAATCGTCTCTGTTGAGCCGATGCTGGGGGCCTACCATCGGCTGCGTGATGACCGAGACCCCGCGTTGGTTCACGTCTTCGTACAGCAGCAACGGCGGTGAGTGCATTGAGGTGGCTGCCAACCTCGCCACCTCGCGTGGCATCGTCCCTGTCCGTGATTCCAAGGACCCGGGTGGCCCAGTGTTGGCTTTCCCGGCTGATGCGTTTGCTTTGTTCGTGGCGGGTGTGAAGGCCGGCGAGTTCCCCCTCGCCTGACCCACTCTCGCGACGCTCGCCATTCGTCGACAGGCGGAGACGCTGTTGTAGGTGGCGGATGTGGTGCGGATGTGGTCGTGATCGACCAGCTACGAAAGGGGCACCCCGTGACGACCGAATCCCCCCGTTGGTTCACGTCCTCGTACAGCGCCAACGGCGGCCAGTGCGTAGAGGTGGCCGCCAACCTTGCCGCCTCCCGTGGCATCGTCCCCGTTCGTGATTCCAAGGACCCGGGCGGTCCGGTGCTGGCCTTTCCGGCTGATGCGTTCGCCTCCTTCGTGGCGGGTGTGAAGGCCGGGGAGTTCCCCCTCGCCTGATCCGGCGGGGCCTCCGGCGTATCCGGTGGAGCGGCGGTGCGGACCGTACACGTAGTCCGCACCGCTGAGAAGACCGGCCGGTCACGCGGCCCGTCAGCCGTCGGCCTTGAACGCGGGGTGGACTTCCTCGACGCGGTCGCGCTCGGTGTACATGTCCCAGTAGAGCGCGGCGAGTTCGGCCGGGTCGACGACCGGGAACGAGGCCGCCAACTCCGACGCGCCGGCGGCCTCTGCCGCCTCGCTGCCTCCGATGAACGCGGCGACCGAGAGGGTGCCCGCGTAGATGCCCGACTCGGTGAGTTCCCCGTGGAGGGAGTAGAGCCAGTTGCGGGCGGCGGCCATCAGCGGGCCGACCCCGCTCGCGTTCGGCATGGGGTGGACCGCGGTGGCGCCGGTGGTCATCAGGAACGCGCCGTCGCCGCGTTTCTGCCACTCCGGCAGCACGGCTTGGACGACGGCCAGCGGTGTGAGCAGGAGCAGTGGGATGCCCTGGACGAGGGTGTCCGGGTCGAGTTCGGCGGCCGGGGTGAAGTGGACGCTGGGGATCGGGCCGTACTCGACCACGTCGATCCGGCCGAACCGCTCGCGGATGGCCTCGATCAGGGCGGGGATCTCCTTGGGTTCGGAGAGGTCGGCGGTGAAGCCGGTGGCGTCGACGCCCTCGGCGCTGAGTTGGTCGACGAGGGCGTCGAGGCGGTCCTTGCGACGCGCCACCAGGGCGACGCGGAAGCCCTCGGCGGAGAAGCGTCGGGCGAGGGAGGCGCCGAGACCGGGGCCGGCGCCGAAGATCGCGATCACTTTGGACATGGGGGTGTTCCTCCAACTACTGCGGTAGGTAGCGGCGGTGAATGAGGGTGAATGACGGGGGAGAGGGGGCGGGTCAACCCGGGGAGTTCCACGCCAGGGGGTTCTGGTCATCGTCGGGTTGAGGCGGGCCGGTTACGTCATGCGGCACGCGCCGTGCTGATGGTCGTGGCGATGGTCGTGGCGAGGCGGCGGGCCTGGTCGTGGGCGGCGGCCATGGACGCCTCGTGCAGCGGAAGCAGCGGGGCGAGGGCCGGTGCCACCGGGGCCATGGTCAGCTCGGGTATCACCGTGGTGACGTCCAGGCCGAGGAGGTCGTCGTGCCCCAGAACGGCCTCCAGCGTGGGCACCACGTAGTCGAGGCCCTCCTTGGGGGAGCCGGGTCCGTAGCCGCCGCCGCGGGCGGAGATCAGCACGGCGGGACGGCCCGCCGCCGGGGAGGTGCCGGTGTGGCTCATCGTGCGGTCCAGGACGATGACCTGGTCCAGCCACGCCTTGAACACCGACGGCATCGAGAGGTTGTACATCGGCACGGTGAACAGGTACGCGCCGGCGCCGAGGAACTCCTCGATCAGCTCGTCCTGGAGCGCGGCGGCCGCGGCCTGCTCGGGAGTGCGCCGGGCCGGGTCGGTGGTGCCGGCGGTGATTCCCGCGGCGGTCAGGTGCGGTACCGGCGAGGCGGCGAGGTCGCGGTGGACGACCGGGCCCTGCCACTGGTCGCGGAAGGACCGGGCGACCTGGCGGGAGACGGAAGCCTCGCCGAGCGAGGAGGAGTCGATGTGCAGCAGGTACGACATGGCGTGGGCGCCTTTCAGCGGGATGTCCGGATCGGAGGGCGGTCGGGGGCGGGCCGGGGGCGGGCCGGGGGGCACGGTGGCCGCCCGGCCCGTACCGGGGGCAGGTGACCTCGGCCCGTACCGGGGGCAGGTGATCTCGGCCCAGACCTCTGCCTCGATCGCTGCCTTCACGGCCCGAGCTCCAATTCCTCTCATTTGTTCGTAGCGCCATGATGCGCCAGTATGGAGGCCGGTACAAAAGGCACACCGGTGTGCGCGACGGAGAGGGATGGGCGCCATGCAGGACAGCACTGATGGGGAGATGGCGGCGGCGATCGGGCCGTGCGCGAGCATCCCCGCCGACCACATGCCGTTCATCCGGCAGGTCCTCGACCGGGTCGGCGACAAGTGGAGCATGCTGATCACCGCGGCCCTGGAGGACGGCCCGCTGCGCTACACCGACCTCCAGCGTCAGATCCCCGGCATCTCCCAGCGCATGCTCACCCACACGCTGCGCCAGCTCCGGGACGACGGCCTGATCACGCGCACCGCCTACGCGGAGGTGCCGCCGCGGGTGGAGTACGCCCTCGCCCCGCTCGGCCGCGGCCTGCACGAGATCGTCATGCGGCTGATCGGCTGGGTCGCCGACCACCACGACGAGATCCGCGCTAACCGCGCCCAGTCCGACACTTCAGCCTCCCCCCGCGCCTGAGCTCCTGCGCGCACCGGTACTTCTCGGCGGTGACGTGAACCCACGCGGCGTGGTGACGGCGGGCGACGCGGCGGGCGAGGTGGTTCGGGGCGCGGCTCTGGCCGCGGTCGCGGCGCCGGACTCGCCCACCGGCGGACGAATCCCCGTCCTGGACGTGCCACTTGGGGTCCACTACTCGCGACCGATCAAGTGGATCTTGGAGCGCACCTCATGTCCTCACGTCAACGCCCGGCCCTCGCCACTGTCGCGGCCGTGCTCGCCCTCGCCGCTTGCCCGATGCTGGCCGGCGCCTCCGCCACGGCGGCCCCCGCCACCGCTCCGGCCGACGGCGCCTCCGCCCGCGCCGGCGGATTGCTGCCGCCCATCGGCGCGGAGATCCCCTCCTCCATGCTCGCGATCAACAGCGAACTCGAGGTCAAGGGCGCGACCTACCACGTGGACTTCCGCGGGGGTATCAAACAGCGCGTCGACGTCAACCCGAACGACCCCCTCTACAGCGTCCGGCTGCGCACGGTCGGCTTCAAGGTCAGCGCGGAGATCGACAGCGGGAAGTACAACTACGTCGTGTTCGAGCAGAACGACGTCGACGTCGACGTGAGGAGCACCCTCACCCTCACGCAGCAGTTCCCCCCGAGGTACGTGGAGCGCGACGAGCTCTCCTTCTCGGCGGTGTTCGAGCCCAAGGACGGCGGCGAGCCTCTCGTCCTGGTGACCAAGGAGCCGATGGTCCTCACCGCGGCCCTCACCCAGTACCCGGCCAGGGGGGATCTGTACCGCTTGGACAAGCCCGTCGACCTGGTCGACCCCGAGCACCCGGACAACGTCGAGGCGGTCCTGAAGACGTTCCCCAGCAAGCGCGGCGGCCTGTAAGAAGCCGAACGACCCGGGCGGCGTCGCGCCGAACACCGCCCGGGCAGCCGAAGCTCAAGGAACCGCGTCCAGTCGGGATGACGGCCCCGCCACTCGGGGCCCGTGGGCGGCGGTGACCGTCGCCGGAGCGGCCGGTGGTGGAGGTCCGTCATGCGGGTGTCCGCGGATCTGCGCGTGCCAGTACGTCGGCGGGACAAGCCCGGGTTCGTGCCGCTGTAACGCTTTCGGGCCGGATGCGCACGTAGGGGGTGAGGGAGCCGGACGGGCTGCCGTCGAGAGGGGGAAGCGATTCAGTGGACATATCCGCACGCCGTCGGGGTGATCCGGCGGGCAGCTCCGCACGCGGGCGTGTACGGGATCTGGAGGACCTGGAGGGCTTCTACCGCAGGCATGTCGATGACGTGACGCGGTTCGTGGGCCGGCGGTTCGACGACCCGCACACCGTCGCCGATGTCGTCGCCGACATCTTCCTCGCCGTCGTCGACTCCGGCGACGCCTACCGGTCGGCCGCACGCAATGAGCGAGCGTGGCTGTACGGGGTCGCGCGGCACGTCGTCTCCGCGGAGTACCGCCGCAAGAACCGGGTGGACGTGCTCAACTCCCGTGTCGCGGGGCGGCGGTTGCTGGGCGCGGACGACATCGCGCGGGTTGAGGACCGGATCGTCGCCGAGAACGAGGGGCGCGCGATGGTCGAGGCCATGGAAGGGCTGCCGGAGCAGCAACGGGCCGTGCTGGAGCTCGTCGCCGTCGACCAGCTCACCGTGGCCGAGGCCGCCCGTGCGCTCGGCATCAGCTCGGTCAGCGCGCGCGTCACCCTGCACCGCGCCCGCGCGCGACTGCGCAAAGCCGCCGGGGCCCGGTCGGACGAGAGTTCGTCCGCCGCCCCGCTCACCCGTAGCACGGCCGCCGTACTCGACGCCTCGGCCGCGTCGATCGACCTCTCCAGGAGCAGAGCATGAACGACTCGACAAGTTTTGAGGACCGGCTGTGGGACGCCCTCGTCCGTGAAGCGGGGCGCCCCACGGACGAGTTGCCCGCCGACCGCCTCCGTGTCCGCCCGGCGCGCCGCGCCGTGACCGCGCGTTGCGCCGGGTTCGGCCTGGCGGCCGCCGCGATCGCGGGCGCCGCCCTGGTTGCGCTGCCCGGCGGCGGCGCGGCACCCGCGTACGCGGTCGATGTGCAGAAGAACGGCGTGGTGGAGATCAGTTACGACGCCAAGGCCAAGCCCATGAACACCACCGAGGAGCTTGCGAAGCTGACGTCCGAGCTTCGCGCGGCGGGGATCAAGATCTACCAGCCGCAGGGCAAGGCCGGTCGCGTGGGCTGTGCTTCGTTCGTGCCGTTCGCGGCGGCCCCGGACGTGCAGAAGTCCAAGGCCGGCGCCGTGGTGGACGGAGCCGTGGCCGGTGTGTCCGCCAAGCAGTATCTGCACCGCGGCGACACGGTCCAGGTGCTGCGCATCCGGCTCGGCAAGAGGCAGGTCTATGCCGTGAGCGTCCTTCACCCGAACGACTGCCGTGTGGTGCGTAGCAACTCCCCCCAGGCGACTCCCCGTTGACCTTCGTACGTCCCGGCGGTGAGGCCGGCGGCCGGCCGCCGTCCTCGCTGTCGCGGCCGCGCCGGGGGAGCCTGGCGGTGCGACGATGCGGTCGCGCGGCCGCCCCGCGGCGCGGCCGATCCTTGAAATCCTCGCAAAGGCGACATGTTGGCTGGATTTCGTCTCTGCGGCCCGCCGGCGGACGACCGTAGGCTCGCCGTGGACGGGGGGAAGCAACAGAGCTGCCCTCCGCACGCACACGGGGGGCTCAACCGGCATGCGGACCATCACCAAACGCACCGTGCAAGGCGTTCTCGCCGCGACGATCGTCCTCGGGGGGATCGCCGTCACCGGCGGCACCGCGCAGGCGTACGGGGACATCGACCGGTGGGACCTCAACAGCCCGGGCTACCAGCTCGGCGGCAACGACAACACCGGCCGCTGCGTGGACGACTCGTCCGACGCCAGCGTCGCGGACGGCAACCTGCTGCGCGGGTTCCCCTGCGGTCAGGGCAACTACGACGGGGGCTGGCAGAAATGGAAGGTGGTCGCCCTGGCCAACGGCTACGCCCAGCTCCAGAACGGCGCCACCGGACTGTGCCTGGACGACTCCTCCCACTCGGACGGCAAGGACTACCTGCGCGGGTTCCCCTGCCTCACCCCAAGCTTCACCGCTGGTTGGCAGGGCTGGCGGATCGTCAACCGCACGACCGCGAAGGGCTTCTACGAGCAGGTGCTCCAGAACGCCGCCACCGGCCGCTGCCTGGACGACTCCAACGCGGGACCCAACAACGGTGACCTCCTGCGGGGTTACACCTGCAACGGCACCTCCCAGGACAACGGTTTCCAGGGCTGGGACATCTGGACCTGAACCGACGGACCGACCTGACGGACCGACCTGACGGACCGACCTGACGGATCGACCCGCGCCCCGTGTCCGGCCCCGGCCGGCCGGGGCGCGGTCATGCGATCAGCGCCGTGTTCGCGCTCGGTGGCGCACCGGGTCACCGGAAATTCCGTTCGGTGAAGGCTTTTCCGCCGGCGACGGCTGCGGCGAAGTCGCCCGTCGAGGTGAGGGAGAGGTGCCCCATCTCGCCGAGGCCGGTGACGAGGAGGTGGGACTCCCGCACGGTGGCCCACCAGACCCAGGACTCACCGGCGGTGCCCAGGGTGCCGGTGACGCTCCGGCCGTCCACCTCGGCATCCGCTGCGGTGACTTCCGCGGCCCGGAACCCGAAGGCGTTCTCCGGGGTGATCTCCTGCTGCCCCGGGATGTCGTACCAGGTGATCACTCGTAACGGGTTCTCGCCGGGCGCCGACGGGCTGTAGCGGATCTCGATGGAGTAGTACGCCTCCGCGATCAGGTGGAACTCCGCGAGGAGGGCTGGTGCGGGCACCGGTTCGGCGAGCATGTAGACCGAGAGCCGGCCGGCGTCGAACGCGCTCTCGATCTGGCGGTAGTGCTTCTCCCGCAGCCGCAGGGCCAGTTGGATGTCACCGCGAAATTCCATCGTCCTACTGTGCCCCCACGCGGAGGTCCCCCGACAGGGCCGGTGCCGCCGCGATACGCCCGGGGAGGCGGGAAACGGACACCCGCCGAAGCCCCGACCGCGGGCAGCCTCCCGCCCGCGCACGCCTCGGCGGCCCGATCAGTCGCTGCCGGTGTTGGCTAGGCCGTGTTTTGGAAGTCCCGCCTGGCCCGTGGCGCCTGGCACGCACGCTCGCTTCGTTGTCGGGCTTGTCCGAGTAGGCCCACTACGAGGACAACCCTCCGCCTTGCGATCGCACGCACCAGACGCCACGGGCCCCGCCCTTTGGGCGGACGGCGCTACTTCCAAAACACGGCCTAGGCCCAATACTGGTGACTTTGGTGGTGTCTGGTCGTTGGTCGGTGTGTGCCAAGGCCTGGACAGGTGAAGTCGTCGGGGGTTGAGCGGTTCTCGGATCGGATCGCGTTGGGGGTGCTCACGCGGGCTTTCCCGCCCGAGTTGATCGACGAGGTCGTCGCCGAGTGTGGTCGGGTCGAGCAGCGGAACCGGCTGTTGCCGGCTCGGGTGGTGATGTATTTCGTCCTGGCGATGTGCCTGTTCTTCGGGCAGGGCTACGAGGAGGTGGCCCGGTTGTTGGTGCAGGGGCTGGAGCGTGAGGGCCGTTGGGTGAAGGCCTGGCGGGTGCCGACCACCGGGGCGATCGGCCGTGCGCGTCTGCGGCTGGGGCCGGAGCCGTTGCGGGTCTTGTTCGACCGGGTCTGCCGACCGGTGGCGGTCCCGCGGACCCCGGGTGCCTGGTATGGCCGGTGGCGGCTGGTCGCGGTGGACGGCACCGTCTTCGACGTGCCGGACACGGCCGCGAACGCGGAGTTCTTCGGGCGTCCGGGCAGCAGCCGCGGGCAGGGCAGGAGCGCGTATCCACAGGTGAGAGTAGCGGCCTTGGCCGAGTGCGGCACCCATGCCGTGTTCGCGGCCGAGGCCGGCCCGTTGTCGGTGCATGAGACCGCCCTGGCCCGGCGGATCTTCCCTGCTTTGACCGGGGACATGCTCGTACTGGCCGACCGGGGTTTTTGCGGCTTGGACCTGTGGCGGGCGGCCAAGGCCGGAGGCGCTGACCTGCTGTGGCGGGTGCGGAGCGTCATCGTGCTGCCGGTCCTGGCCGCGTTGGAGGACGGCTCTTATCTCTCGCAGATCGTCGCCACCCGAGACAAACACCGCCGAGCCGACCCCGAACAGGTTCGAGTGATCGAGTACACGCTCGGTCCGGGCGGGGCTGACGGGGACGTCTACCGGCTGATCACCACCATCCTCGACCCCGCCGACGCCCCGGCGGGCGAACTCGCCGCCCTCTACGCCCAGCGCTGGGAGATCGAGAACACACTCGATGAGATCAAGAACCATCAGGGCAGCCCCGGGATCGTATTGCGCTCCCAGCACCCCCGCGGGGTCGAACAGGAGATCTTCGCGTTCCTGCTGGTCCACCACGCCCTACGGGACCTCATGCATCAAGCCGCCATACACGCCGGACACGACCCCGACCGGATCTCCTTCACCCGCACCCTGCGCATCGTCCGCCGCCACGTCACCGGGCAGGCGGCACTTTCCCCCCTCCCGCCTGACCCACACACTCAGACAGAGTCTGCGTGAAATCACCGAACGGCCCCTACCCGCACGGCGGCCACGCTCCAACCCCCGCGTCATCAAACGCAAGATGTCGAACTGGGCACTGAAACGAGCCGAGCACAACCACCCGCCCCGCCCCAACACCCCCACCGTCCAACTGGTCGGCCCGACCAAAGCCAACCCAACCCGCCGGAAAATAACCTAAATCACCGGTATTGGGCCTAGCCTCCCAGTTCGGTGAGGAGGGCCGGGTCGAACGGGCCGTCGTAGGTTCCGATGCGGAAGCCGGCGATCGTTCCGACGAATCCGCGGCTCTGCGCCGCCGGGTGGACGTCGTTGCCGATGCCCACCGTGTCGTTGAGGACCTGGGTCGAGGGCGGGGCGTCTCCGGTGACCGCGGGCAGTTCGACGCCGTCGAGAAAGACGTGCAGGGTCGCTACGGTGCCGAAGCCGTCCCAGCCGATCCGGAGGTCGTGCTGCTGCCCGGTCGCCGGCAGCGGAGCGCTCGCGGTGTGGTTGCTCTCGCCGGCGGGAGCGAAGCCGTAGGTCAGCCGGCCGCCGCCGTAGCGGACCCACAGGTTGCCGCCCACGGCGAACAGCGTGGCCAGCGAGGGCTGTTCGGTCCCGGCGGCCGGGGTGAACCTCACGTCGGCGACGAAGTTCCGCGTCAGCCGGGCGTCGCCCCAGGAGGTGGCCGGTGCGAAGCCCACGGCGTTGTCGCCGCCCTTGAGCACGACGCCCTGACCGGGCTGGACCGTCTCCGTGCCGGCCCGGCGGTCGATGGTGCCGAGGGCGACCTCGCCGGCGCCGGGAGCGTAGGCGTGGTCCGTGAACGAGCCGCCGAAGCCGACCTCGGCGGTCAGGCTCAGCGTGCGCGGCCCGATGACCACCGAGACGGTCCTCGGCGCCGAGGTACCGGTCCGGTCGGCCTGGACCGCCGAGATGGTCCGCAGGCCGTTGCCGAACGCGGTCGCCGGAGCGCACGCCCACGTGCCGTTCGGCGCCACGGTGGCGGTGCACACCTGGCGTGCCGCGTCCGGATCGGTCACCGTGACGGTGGCTCCGGCCAGCCCCGTACCGGCGATGCGGGTCGGCGAGTTCGGCAGGGCGGCGAACGGTGCCGGGTCGGTGATGACCGGTGCCGGCGGGCGGCCGATCGAGAGGTCCGTCGGGTCCGCGCCGGCGGGCACGTTCGCGATCAGGAAACCGCTGGAGAGCACGGTCAGATCGGTCCCCGAGACCCGGACCCCGCCGACGTAGACCGCCTTGGACGGCGAGAACCCGGAGCCGGCGACGAGCACCTGCTCGGGGGTGCCGGCCGTCGCGGGGGAGGTGCCGGAGTAGGTGATGCGGGCCGGCAGCGCGGCGTCCACGGCCTGGTAGGCGCCCTGCGGCCCGGCCGCGCCGAGCACGGCCCGGGCGCTCCGACCGCTGATGGTGCTCGCCAGGTCGGCGGGGCCGGGCCGGCTGGGGAACGCCGTGTTCGCGCCGATGCACACCGCGTCGGGGCTGTCGTCGGGGTCCGCCTGCCAGTTGCCCACGGTCGCGTTGCGGCACGCGCTGTTCGTGGGCCAGTGACTCGACATGGAGTAGTGCGAGTTCCACTCGACGTTGCCGGTGACCGTGATCCACTGCGAGCCGACGTCGGGCGCGACGAAGTACGAACTGTGGACGGTGTCGGTGTCACCGACGTTGCCGCTGATCGTCAGGCCCTGCGCGTACGACGCCTGCTGGTCGATCGAGCCGTCCGCGCGGTAGACGGTCGGGCCCTGCTGGCCTTCGGTGTAGACGTCGCCGCCGTCGCCGAACATCTGCATGTTCCGGTGGAACCAGTTGGCGGTGATCGCGTTGTGGGCGTTGATGTTGGTGGTGTGGTTCCAGTACTGGTCGAGGGTCTCGGGCGGGTTGGCGCCCGGCAGGGACTCCGCGTCCGGGTGGCCCTGCCACGCGCCGGAGGTGATGCCGTCGTAGGGCATGTCGAAGATGTCGTTGTGGGAGATGGTGGTGTGCCGGGTGAACAGCATCGTCACGCCCGCGGCCCCGATGTAGTCCAGGCCCGCGTCGTGGATGACGTTGTCGTCGACCACGTTCCCGGTCATGATCTCGCCCTCGCCGTGGGCGCCGATGTCGTCGTGGGCCGACGCGCTCGGGTTGTCGGAGCAGTCCGCGATCACCGTGGCGGCCGGATCGTCGGCCGAGCCGGGGGTCGGGTCCCCGGAGCAGCCGAGCCAGATCGCGCTCGACGCGATCTGGCGGAACTCGCTGCCGCGCACGAGGTTGTCGTCGCTGCCGTACCTCACTCCCAGCCCGATGCCCCCGAGGTCGCTGAACCGGTCGCCGTCGAAGGTCACGTGCCGGGCCGCGGTCAACTGCACGTTCGCGAGCGGCTGATCGAACGCGGCCCACGGGCAACTGCCCTCCGCCGGTGCGCCGAAGTGGCATTCGCCCTGGCTCGCCGGCAGCACGTCGCCGCCGGCGTCCCTGGCGATCGGCTGGGTGACCATGAGGTTGTCCTGCACCTGGGCGAACCCGGTCGGGGTCGAGGGCTGGTTCCAGGTCGCCGTGCTGAACGTGATGCCGCGGAACGTGAGGTCGTGCACGGGGTGGGCCAGCGTCCCGGCGACGTTCACGAGCGATTCGAGCCGCGGGATCTCCACGTCGAGGGCGGACACGCGCTGCCCGGACGCGGGCTCGAAGTACAACCGGTCCGCGGAGTCGTCCAGGTACCACTGCCCGGGGCTCAGCAGCGCGTAGGCGTTCTCGATCATCGTGGGCGGAGTTCCGGCGGCGAGGCTGTACGGGGTGATGTTCGAGGAGTTGCCGCCCCACACGGTGGTCTGCTTGTTCGTGACGTTGTTCCAGCACGGCTGAGCCATGCCGACCGTGGTGGTGCCGGGCTTCGCGCCCGCGCCGACCGACGCCACCGGGCACTCCACGGTCGCCCAGTCCATCGGCGGTGCGGGCGTGTAGACGAACTGCATCTCGTGCAGCTGCGTCGCGTTGAGCCGCGCGGCCAGATCCGAGAACCAGGTGGCGGTGGAACCGGTCGTGGTGAACGCCGTCCTGTCCCACGAGGTCAGGCTCAGGCCGAGCTGCGCCGGGGTCTTCTGGGCGACCGGCGCCTCCACCCCGTCGACGTACAGCTGCCGCGTACGGGTCCCGGCCGGCACCGGGGCGGACCATATGTCGGAACCCTTGGCGTGCGTCCACCGCGTGACCCGGGTGCCGCCGGAGATCACCGGGTGGGCCCCGGGGGCCGCCCGCCAGGTGACCGGGTGGCCGGGCTTGCCCGAATCGGCCGGGCCGAAGTCGATGCCGTGCGCCAGGCGGTAGGTGCCGTCGGCGAGGACGACGGTGATGTCCGCCGGGTGCGGCTTGGCGACTTCCTTGCGGACGGCCGCTTTCGCCGCGGTCAGCGAGCAGGGCGCGGACGCCTTCTCGCATGTCGTCCCCGGCCCCGAACCCGGCTCTGATCCCGACGGTGCGGCGTACAGCGTGAGGGACTTCGTCGGCGACGCCGCCACCGCGGCCGGGACCAGTCCGCCGCCGAGCAGGAGGGCTGCGGCCAGGCCCAGGACCCCCGCGATCCGGCTGCTCCGGGCATGGGTGCGTAACGTGCGAGGCAACATGTGCGGCTCCTTGGATAGAGGCGCGTGCGGTGGGCCGAAGAGGTCGGCCGGTGTCTCGGTCGATACGGTGATCACGTGGGAGCGGCCTCGCGGCAACCCGGCTGATACATCGGATGTATCGGCTCGCGGAGGACGCTAGTGGGACGCCTCTGAGGGGTCAAGAGGGTTGGCGACAACCGGCTGGAGGTTCGTAGGCGGCATCCGGGCAAGCCGCACTATGTCGGCCGCCAGCAGGTGAGTTCGGACCCTGGGCGGCAGAAGGAGCCGCCCGATCCCGGGTGTTGACGGGTGGGACGCATCCGGGCCGCATCCGGGCCGTATCCGCGCATGTGGCCGCTCTCGCGGGAGAGATCGGACGGGCCGGGACGGAGGTCGCCCGGAACGCGGGCGGGCGTCGCCTGCGGTGCGCCCGCACACCGGGGGCAACCTTCCCGCCGTGCCGGAGGTCTGAGGGGCATGGGAAGAAGCAGAGCAGCGTTCACCGTGGCGGTCGCGGGCACCGCAGCCGCCCTGCTGAGCCTGCTCGGCTGCACGGGCCGGCCCCACTCGGCGACGTCCCCGACCGCGACCACCGCCAAGACACCGGCCACGTCACCGGCCAAGCCCCCGGCCAAAGGCCCGGGCGTGCCGGAGGACTTCACCGGCGACGGACGTCCCGACCTGGTCGTGGCCGCCGCCAACGCCACCATCGACGGTGTCGCCTCCGCCGGATACCTCGCCGTCGTCCCCGGCTCCGCCACCGGCGCCGACCCCGCCCACGCCACCGTGTTCACGCAGAACGGCATCGGTCAGGGGCCCGCCGGGACGGGCGGCGAATTCGGCGCGGTGACCGTCTCGGCCGACCTCGACGGCGACGGTCGCGCCGACCTCATCGCCCAGGCCGGCCGCTCCACCGTCTTCGTCGTCTGGGGCGGCGCCACCGCCTCCGCGCCGGCCGCCCGGTTGCAGGGCCGCGCACCCCTCACCGGGGACTTCGACGGCGACGGCCACCCCGACCTGCTCCTGGCCGACGACGGCCCGGCCGGGGGCACCATCGACTACGGCCCGTTCTCCCGCACCGGCAAGCCCGCCCGTACCGCGGCCGTGTCCTTCACCCCCCAGCTACCGAAGCGCCCGCCCAGCTACCCCAACCTCGGCATCCCGCTGGCGGTCGGCGACTTCAACGGCGACGGCCGCGACGACGTCGTCACCCAGTGGTTGGAGGACGACGGCGACGACGTCCCCCCGAAGGCCACCGTGATCTACTACGGCTCCGCGTCCGGCCTCGTCCGCGGCCCGCGTCTGACCGGGCCCGACGGCAAGGACGTGCACAGCACCTACGGCTCGCTCACCACCTACACCGCCGACCTCAACGGCGACGGCCACGCCGACGTCGTCGACTGCGTGCTCCCCGAAACCCAGGGGGACACCGGCGGAGTGCCGCCCCGCTCCCGCGTCACCGTCAACTACGGCGGCCCCCACGGCATCCCCGCGCGCGCACCGCAGGCGTTCGACGTCAGCACCCGCGGTCTGCCCGAGGCCGGCACCGGCCCGGACGCCGAGCTGGGCCGCGCGGCGGCCGTCGGCGACATCAACGACGACCGGTACGCCGACCTCGCCTTCACCACCACTCCGGGCGGTTCCGGCGAGTCCGGTCAGTCCGGTCAGTCCGGCGGGTCCGGCGGGTCCGGTCAGGCGCAACCGGCCGTCGTCGTGCTCTACGGCGGCCCGAACGGCCTCACCGTCAGCCACGCCCAGACCATCCCCGGTCACGCCACCGCCCTCCGCATCATCGACCTGGACCACGACGGCCACGGCGACCTCGTCATCGGCCAACCCGCCTCCACCGTCGTCGAGCAGGTCGTGACGGTGCTGCGCGGCAGCGCACGCGGCGTGCGGACCGCCCACCCGCAAACGATCACCGCGGACGACATCGGCCGACCGGCGAGCCAGTCGAACACCTTCGGCTACGGGTTCGCCCGCTGAACGAGCCGAACCAGCCGAGGGAGCCGAACCAGCCGAGGGAGCCGAACCAGCCGAGGGAGCCGAACGAGCCGAGGGAGCCGAACGAGCCGGTCACAACGGTCAGTCGGTCGTCCTCACGGGCGCACTGCTGCTTCCCTGGCGCCGGCCACCGAGCTCCGCGTCGAGCGTCTCCTGAGCCACGCGCATCACTTCGGCGTACACGGGGTCCGCCAGGCGCTCCCACATCTCGCTTTCCGCGACGTCCTCGACGAGGCCGACCACCCACCAGATGTTGCCGAACGGGTCCTTGATCCGCCCGCCGCGCTGGCCGAAGGCGTCGTCGGCCAGGGAAGTGACGACCTGGCCGCCGGCCGCGAGGGCTCGTGAGAACGCCTGGTCCGCGTCGGCGACGAACACGCGCAACAGGCTCGGCATGGCGGGCCAGTCCGCGTGCCGGTCGAAGGCCAGCACGACGGTGTCGCCGACCCGGATCTCGGCGTGACCGATCAATCCGTCCTCGGTCGACACCCGCCCCAGCTCCTCGCCTCCGAACGCCTGGGTCACGAAGTCGAGGAAGGCCCCCGTGTCGTCGGTGACGACCCAAGGCGCGACGGTGGTGTAGCCCTCCGGGGCGTTGCTGGTCTGCTCGGGCATCGCTGTCCTCTCGCTGATGGTTGCTGCCGACAGCGACCGTAGGGGCGAACCAGGTCAGTTTCGGTCCTCAAGGGCGGCGAGTCGGGGTCGCGGCCCGGTGCCCCTCACCCCCGCCCGCTCACCCCCGCCCGCGCGTCGGCATCGGCCCGGCCCGAGGCAGCGGGGATGCCCCGTCCCCACCCGGAGTTGACCTTGTCCGTGCCGGGGTGAGCGGGGGCCGGAAAGCCTCTCAGCCGGACCGGCCCAGGGTCACGGTGCGGGACCCGGGTGTGAAGTTGCCGAAGGACTGCTGCCAGGACTCGCCGGGCCAGTGGTACGTCACGCGGCCTTCGGCGGGCCGGTAGTGGGCGGTGTAGAGCGTTCTGGACCCTTGGTCGTCGACGGATCGGTACAGCGGCGGCTTCAGCATCGCGGCCACGTCCGCACCCGCGGCGCGAATGGCGCGCAGCCGCTCCTGCGTCCGCAAGGCCCGCTCCTGTTCGTCGGTCACCGGCAGGTGCTGGTGATTGGCGGCGCAGGCGTCGGGCGCCACCATCGGTGACATGTCCGGCCCCACGAACACCGTCACCGCCTTCACGGCATCGAGGAGGGTGAGGTTCTGCGGGACGGCGATCGGCAAGGACCGCAGCCTGTCGACCGCCTCATCGACGGTGTCGCACGTCTCCAGCAGGTAGCGCACCACGATGAGAACGGCGAAGCCGCGTCCGTAGACGGAACGTCCGCCCCAAGTGAGCGAGACCGCGAGACCGGCGTCGTTCATCCCGTCCAGCAAGCCCCACAGCACGTCCTGCATCCCGATCACGGGGCGCAGGAAGCAGGAGGAGACGATGGTCCCCTCGCACTGGTCGGGCGGCAGGTCGTAGTTGCGCAGCAGAGTGCCGTTCCGGCCGATCTGGGTGCAGGACTGGGTGAACGGCCGCAGCGCCGCGTGGGTGAGGAAGGCTTCCGCGTCGGGCCGGTCGAGTTGGCCGGCCAGGCGGTCCAGCACCGGGACCAGTTCCGGCATGTGCGCACGGAAGAGCGTCCCAACGCGGTCCGCGCCCTGCGGAGTCCGGCCCTCCGCGGTCAGCAGGCCCGCCATCTCCCGCCACAGGGCCCGGGCGTGGGCGGCCCACCGCCCGTCGCCGCCGTCGCCGACCGCTATCGCCTGGAAGGTCTTGTGCTGTTGCCGCACGGCTGCCGCTCCCCTGGGAGAATCCGACGAGGTGAGGGCAACCTAGTCAATTGCGGGGTGAATCACCAGGCGCACGATCGCGTCGATCAGGGAGCCGGACCCGGTGGTGCGGTCGGCGGTGACCACGCTGAGGACCGGGCGTGCCCTCCCGACCCACGCCGCACCGCGCGCCTACTGACCGCCGCGCTCGGCGAGGTCCTGGAGGAACTTCGGCACCCGGCCGGCGCCGAAGTCGTAGTAGCGGGCCCAGGTCGGGGTGATCGCGATGCGCGCCATCCGGTCGTACAGGTCACGGCAGTTCTGCTCGAACTGCGCGGCGGCCTCGGCGTCCATGCTCTTGCGGGCCGCGGCGAGGTACTCCTCGACCACGCCGTCGACGATACGGACGTCCACCCGTCCGCGTACCGACAGGGCCCGGGCCTGGTCCGGGGTGCCGCCCGCGTCGACGGCCAGGGCGACGGTCGGATGGGCTTGCAGCGCCGCGACCTTGGGCGCCGAGGCGGCCGTGGAGATCACGAACTGCTCGCCGGTCCAGTAGATGCCGACCAGGACCACCCGAGGCGTGCCGTCCTTCGCGGTGTAGGCGAGGTGGCCCGAGGAGGCCGCGTCGAGCAGTTCCGCCGCGTCGGCCAGTTCGGTGTCGATGGCGTGCTGATCCATCACGGCGTCCTTCCGGTCAGACGCGGCGCCACTCGCCGCGCTCGTACCAGGGACGGTACTGATCCCCCGTTCTCGACATCGGCCCCGACGCACCGGGGGCGGTCCGCCACGCCATGCGGGGAACCGCGGTCCCGGGCGCGGGACGGTCGGGCGCTGTCAGGCGGTGTCGGTCGGGGAGGCGGTGGGGGTGGGGCCGCCGCCGGGAGCGCCCTCGCCGTCGTTGGTGGCGGCGGGGTCCACGGCCATGGTGAGGTAGCCGACGACGCCGCGCTGGATGTGCCGGGGGTCGTAGACGAGCTTGAGCAGTCCGCCCTCGGTGCCGGTGCCCGGGTAGATGCTGTCCTGGTCGAGAGTGACCCGCGTGACGGTGTTCGCCGAGTAGGGGGTCACACCCGTGGTCGCGGTGACCGCGCTCTCGGCGAAGTAGAACTGCCCGGTGTGGCAGGTGCGGCCACCGGTGTACGCGGTGGACGTGCGGGTGCCGCCGGTGTGCACCTTGGTGTGGACGTGGACGGCACGACCGGAGTACCAGCCCGGGAAGACCGTCCGGAAGGTGACGAAGCCCTGGTGGTCGGTCATCTGGATGCCGCGCAGCCAGGTGAGGTCGTCCGTCGGGGTGGCGTGCCCACCGCCACCACCGCCGGGCGGAGGCGTGCCGGTGGGCGGCGGGTCGGTCGGAGGCGTGCCCCCGCCGCCACCCCCGCCGTTGCCGGTCCGGGTGTAGCCGGAGTAGACCCCGGAGGCGTCGCAGTGCCAGATCTCCACGGCCGAGTCGCGCAGCGGCTCGCAGGTCGACGCGTCCACTGCGCGCAGGACCAGCAGCAGGGGGATGCCGGTGCGGTCCTCGACGACGTTCTTCCGGAAGAGTTCGTAGTCGAGGTAGTAGGGCCCCTCGATCTGCTCGCTGGTCAACTGCATGCACGCGGTGGTGGCCAGCGCCTTCGCCTTCGCGGCCGCCACGGCCGCCGAACCGCCGGACGCGGACCGGTCGGCGGCGTACGCGGTGGCACCGAGGCCGGTGAGCGCGACGGCACCCGCGCCACCGAGAGCGAGCGCACGGCGGCGGGTCAGTGCCTGGGAGACGACGGCGTTGTCGGGTTCGTCGTGGCTTCGTTTGGTCATTGCGCGAGGCTAGAAAGCCGTCCTGTGACCGCCATATGAAACAACCGTCCAGATCCGGCCAGTTCCGCAGCCGGTTCCCGGAGCCGGTTTCCAGGGTTCCAGAGTCGGTTCCGGAGCCGGTTCCGGGCCCGGACGAGGGAGGGCGGGGCCGTACGCTGGTGCCGTGCATCTGTGCTTCGTCTGCAGCGGGAACATCTGCCGGTCGCCGTCCGCCGCGCTGGTGGTCGCCGAACACCTGCGCCGGGAGGGCCTGGAGGACCGGGTTCGGGTCACGAGCGCGGGCATCGGGCCCTGGCACGCCGGCGACCCGATCGACCCGCGCGCCGGGGAGGTGCTGGAGCGGCACGGCTACCCCGTGGACCACGTCGCCGCGCAGGTGGGCGCGGAACACCTGGACGCGGACCTGTTCCTGGCGATGGACTGCGGCCACGAGAGGGCGCTGCGCAAGCTGGTCGACGACCCGTCGCGGGTGCGGATGCTGCGGTCGTTCGACCCGGCGGCGACCGGTGGCCCGGACGGGCTGGACGTGCCGGACCCGTACTACGGCGGCCCCGACGGCTTCGAAGAGGTGCTGGACATGATCGAGGCGTCGACCCCCGGCCTGCTCGCGTGGGTGCGCGAGCGCCTCGACGCGTGAGGGCCGGCGCGTGAGGCGCAAAAAGCGAGGGCCGGCGTGAGGCGCGGCGCGTGAGCCGGGACGACCCCGAGTCCGCCCGGGCCGCGGCGGCACGGCTGACCGGGCAGCCGGTGACCGGCGGGCGCGGCGGTTCCGGCGCGCTCACCGAACTGCTGCTCGGCGACGGCACCGTGGTGCTGGCCAAACGCGGTGCCGGCCCCGGGGCGGCCCGCGCGGAAGCGGCCGGGCTGCGCTGGCTCGCCGACACGGGCACGGTGCGCGTGCCGGCCGTCCGGGGCGCCGACGACGCGTGGCTGGTCATCGACCTGGTCCCGACCGGCCCGCCCGGTGCCGGGGCCGCGGACCGGTTCGGCCGCGACCTCGCGGCCCTGCACGCCGCCGGCGCCCCCGCGTTCGGCGCCCCGCCGCCCGGCGGCCCCGAGGACGCGTACATCGGCACCGCGCCGATGCGCGACGTGACCGGTCCCGACTGGCCGCGCTGGTACGCCGAGCACCGCGTGCTGCCCTACCTGCGGCTCGCCGTCGACCGCGGCACGCTGCGGCCTGCCGAAGCGGCCGTCGTGGAACGCGTCTGCGACCGGCTGCCCGACCTCGCGGGGCCCGCCGAGTCGCCCGCCCGGCTGCACGGCGACCTGTGGAGCGGCAACGTCCTGTGGGGCGCCGACGGCGACACCTGGCTGATCGATCCCGCCGCGCACGGCGGCCACCGCGAGACGGACCTGGCGATGCTGCGGCTCTTCGGCTGCCCGCACCTGGAACGCGTGCTGGCCGCCTACGACGAGGCCGCGCCGCTGTCCGCCGGCTGGCGCTCCCGGGTCCCCCTCCACCAGCTCTTCCCGCTCCTGGTCCACACGGTGCTCTTCGGCCGCGGCTACGGCGAACAGGCCCTGACGGCGGCCCGGTCGGCGCTGTCGGCGCTGTCGGCCTGAGCCTTGCCGGGGGTGGGCCCTGCCTTGCGTGGTGGGCCCTGCCTGGTCGGGGTGAGCCGCCGCCGGAGGAGCGGTCAGCTGTCGGGCGGGCCGTACCCGTCGCGGTCGAACGCCTCCGCCGCCTGCGCGATCAGGTCGCGTGCCTCCGCCCCGTAGACCGCCGACCGCCGCAGCAGGCCGAACGCCTTGCGGAACACCGCGAGCCGGGCCGGATCGGTGATCGTCTCGGAGCCCCGGAAACCCTCCACCTCCGCGCGGCGGTCGTCGAAGAGGGCGAAGCCGTCACCGGGGTGGACGTGGCGGCGGGCGCGGGCGGGGATGACCCCGAGCGTGAGCCCGGGAAGCACGGTGGCTCCCGCGAGGTGTTCCAACTGCTCGCGCATCACGCCGGCTCCGCCGATGTTCGTCAGCAGAGCCTGCTCGCCGAGCAGGACATGGAAGGTGCGGCCGTCGCGTCCGATGTACGCCGCGCGGGCGGTCCGTGCGGCGACCCCGGCCTCGATGTCGTCGGGGATCTCGTGGAAGTCGACGACCAACCGGAGCATCGCGGTGGCGTAGGCGGGCGTCTGGAGGTTCCCCCAGACGACGTCGGGGGAGTACCCGACGTAGTCCCGGGTGTTCCTGACCAGGTCGAGGAAACTCTCCTGCACGGGGCCGGTTCCTTGCCGGAGCAGGGCCTGCCAGGAGCCGTCCTGGTGCTCCGAGCGCTCCGGACCGTAGCGCTCCGGACCGTGCGAGTCGTTCGCCGAAGAGGGCCGCATACGGGCGATCGTGGCATCGTGGGGGCCGCCGTGTCCGCGAAACGGCCGCGACGGAGGGGGCGCGCGGAGGGCTCCCGGGTGCGGGTTCGGGGCGTGCGGCGGGCGTGGGGCAGACTCGTCGGCAGGGTCGGGTGCGGAGAACCGGGTGCAGAGAACCGGGTGAAGAGAAGGCGGGCGAGGGATGAGCGGCGGGATGTGGGCGGCTGTGGCCGCGGTGGCGGCGCTGGCGCTGGTCGCCGCGCTGATCGACGGCCGGGCGAGGTCGCGGCGTCCGCCGCGGCGCACCCGGCGGCGCCCGCCGCGGGGCCCGCAGCCGCGCGCCGGTACGGGCCCCAAGTCGCCTTCCGGGCAAGGGAGTCGGGGCGCCGACCGGGTGCCGCGCAGGGGCGAGGTGTGGTGGGCGGAGGTGCCCTTCGAGGACGGGCCCGGGTCCAAGGACCGGCCCTGCCTGGTACTGACGGTGCGGGGGACCTCCGCGCGGGTCGCCAAGATCACCACGAAGCGGCACGGCGAACTCCCCGGCGTGCTGGCGCTGCCCGCGGGCACGGTGGACGACGCGGCGGGCCGGCAGAGCTACTTGGAGACCGGCGAGCTGCGGGACGTCCCGCTGCCGGCGTTCCGCCGCCATGCCGGCGCGGTGGACGCCGGGTTCATGAAGAAGCTCAAGCTGCGCTGAGGAGTTGCGCTGAGGAGCCGGGGCGCCGGTCGTGTCGTGATCCCGCCGTGATCCCGCCGTGGTCCCGCCGGTGGCCGCGCCGCCGTCCGGTCCGCGGCGCGGCACGCGGGGCGCGTACTGCCGTCCGCAGCGCGCGCGGCCGTAGAGTGCGGGCATGTACACCACTCGGGTGGCCGGTCATGTGAACGCGCCGCGCGCGGACGTCTACGCGGCGCTGGTCGACGCGGAGGCGCTGGCGAAGTGGCGGGTGCCGGACGGCATGCGCAGCGAGGTGCACGCGTTCGACGCCCGCGAGGGGGGCGCGTTCCGGATCTCGCTCACCTATGACGCGCCCGCCGCGAGCGGCAAGTCCGAGGCGCGCACGGACACGTACCACGGCCGGTTCGTGCGGCTCGTGCCCGGCGAGGAAGTGGTGGAGGAGTTCGAGTTCGAGACGGGCGAGGCCCGCTTCCACGGTGTGATGAGGATGACGACCACGCTGACCGACGCGGGTGCGGGCGCCGACGGGCGCGGCGGCACCGAGGTGCTGGTCGTGCACGAGGGCATCCCCGACGGTGTGCCCGCCACCGACAACGAGACCGGCACGCGGATGGCGCTGGCGAACCTCGCCGCACTCGTGGAGGCCGACCCCGGCTGACGGCCCGGGGACGTACCCGGGGAACTGCGTGCGGCCCCGCGGAGTCCGTGATCATGGAGGGGCGGCGGGACGCCGGGCGCGGGTCGCGCGCGGGCGGCGCCCGGGGGACGGAAGACCGCGGGGGACACATGGTGACGAACTACGCCTCGGGCGTGCCCGATCGCCGCAACACCGAGCTGGCGCTGCTGCTCCTCGCCGTCGCGATCCCGCTCTTCGCCTACGTCGACACCGGACTGGCCCTGCACGGCGAGGTGCCCTCCGGGCTGCTGAGCTACGGTCTCGGCCTCGGACTGCTGGCGGGCCTCGGGCATCTGGTGGTGCGCAGGTTCGCCCGGTACGCGGACCCGTTGCTGCTGCCGATCGCGACGCTGCTCAACGGCCTCGGCCTGGTGATCATCTGGCGGCTCGACCAGTCGAAGCGGCTGCGGGCCGACCCCGGTTTCGTGGCGGACACGCCCCGTCAACTGCTCTACTCCGCGATGGGGCTGGCGCTGTTCGGCACGGTGCTGGTGGTCCTGAGAGACCACCGCAAGCTCCAGCGGTACACGTACATCTCGATGGCCGGCGCGCTGGCGCTGCTGCTCCTGCCGCTGGTGCCCGGGCTCGGGGTCGACGTGTACGGGGCGCGGATCTGGGTCGCGGTGGCCGGGTTCAGCTTCCAGCCCGCGGAGTTCGCGAAGATCGTGATCGCGGTCTTCTTCGCCGGCTACCTGGTGCTGAAACGGGACGCGCTGGCGCTGGCGGGCCGCCGCTTCGCCGGACTTGCGCTGCCGCGCGGCCGGGACCTGGGGCCGATCCTCGCGGTGTGGGCGGTGTCGATCCTGATCCTGGTCTTCGAGACGGACCTGGGCACCTCGCTGCTGTTCTTCGGCATGTTCGTGGTGATGCTCTACATCGCCACCGAGCGCACCAGCTGGATCGTCTTCGGCCTGCTGATGGCGGCGGGCGGCGCGGTGGGCGTCGACTCCTTCGAGCCGCACGTCCAGCAGCGGGTGCAGGCGTGGCTGCACCCCATGGGCGAGTACCTGAAGAGCCGGCAGGGCCTGGCCGGCCACTCCGAGCAGTCCATGCAGGCGCTGTGGGCGTTCGGCTCGGGCGGCCTGATCGGCACCGGCCTGGGGCAGGGCAACTCCGACCTGATCGGCTTCGCCGCGAACTCCGACTTCATCCTGGCCACCGTGGGCGAGGAACTGGGCCTGGCCGGCGTGGTGGCGCTGCTGCTGCTCTACGCGCTGATCGTCGAGCGCGGCATGCGGACCGCGCTCGCCACCCGCGACCCGTTCGGCAAGCTGCTCGCCGGCGGGCTGTCGGCCGCGTTCGCGCTCCAGGTCTTCGTCGTGGCGGGCGGCGTCATGGGCCTCATCCCGCTGACCGGCATGACGCTGCCGTTCGTCGCGTACGGCGGGTCGTCCGTGACCGCGAACTGGGCGCTGGTCGGCATCCTGATCCGGATCAGCGACACCGCGCGCCGCCCGGAGGTGGCCGTGGACGACGCGGAGTGGTGACCCCCGTTCCTCGTTTCCCGTCCCCCGTCCCCGACCGCTGCGGCGCCGTCCCGGTCGCCGACCCCCGCGGCCCCGACCCCCGCGGCCCCGACCGCCGCGGCCCCGACCCCCGCGGCCTCGGCTCGCCCGCCCGGGCACCGCGCAGGGCACACCCGGTGTGCGGGTGGTCGCGGGGCGGGAGGTAACGTCATTTCGTGCTTCGCGTCGTGTTCACCCGCCGCTGGATTCTGCTGACCATCCTGTTCGTGGCCCTGATACTGGTCATGGGCCGGTTGGGCCTGTGGCAGTACCACCGCTACGAGCAGACCAAGCGCAGCAACCACAAGATCTCGCTGGCCCAGCACGCCAAGCCGGTCCCGATCCAGACGCTGTCCCGTCCGGGCGCGAACCTGCCCGGCAGCGAGCGCTACCGGCCGGTGACCGCCACCGGGCAGTACGACCCCGCGCACCAGTTCGTGGTCCGGCGCCGCACCAACGCCGACGGCGACCAGGGCTTCTTCCTGATCACCCCGCTGATCATCTCCAACGGTGACGCGGTGCTGGTCAACCGGGGCTGGGTCGCGCCCGCCGACGACACCGCGGCGTTCCCCGCGGTGCCGAGGACGCCCACCGGGACGGTCACCCTCACCGGGCGGCTCCAACTGGACGAAACCACCCGTATCAGTGGTATTCGGAACGTCGGTGGTCTGCCGCCCCGCCAGTTCATGCTGATCAACAGCACCGAGCAGACGAAGAAGCTGTCCAAGTCGGTGCTCAGCGGCTACCTGGAACTCGTGAAGACCAGCCCGCCGCTCACCAAGGGCCAGTCCGCCGAGCAGATCGGCGCGCCGGGCAGCGACAGCTCGGGCACCGACATGGCGGTCGTCGGCCAGGGCGTCCACCTGCCCTACGCGATCCAGTGGTGGCTGTTCGCCCTCATGGTGCCGGTCGGCTGGTGGATTCTGCTGCGCCAGGAGCTGAAGGAGCGGCGCAAGAAGGCCGCCGCCCCGGCCGCGGCGGCGCCCCCCGCGCCGCGCGGGCCCGAGCCCGAGGGCACGGCCGGCGCGGACGTCAAGGCCGAGGCGGACGTCACGGCCGACGCGGGGTCCGAAGCCGCCACCCGGAGCTGACCGGCGCGGCCCGCGCGTCCTTCTCGTCGTCGCGGCGGCGGTCCGCAGCCGTCCGGTAGGCGAAGCGCGGCAGCAGCGACTGGGCGGTCGGGCCGATCGCCACCGCGTACAGCACGGTGCCCGGCCCGACGCTCCCGCCGAGCAGCACGCCCACGGCGAGGACGGTGACCTCCATCAGGGTGCGGACGAAGCGGATCGAGCGGCTGGTGGCGGCCGAGGTGCCGGTCATCAGCCCGTCCCGCGGGCCCGGCCCGAGCCGTGCGCCGACGTAGATCGCGACGGAGAGCCCGTTGAGCAGCACGCCCCCGAGCAGCAGGCCGACCCGGGCCGGCAGCCCGGGGTGCGGGGGCAGGAGCGCGAGGCCGAGGTCGGAGGAGAACGACAGGACCACGATGTTCGCGACCGTGCCGAACGTCGGCCGCTGCCGCAGCGGAATCCACAGCAGCAGCACGAACGCCCCGACCAGCCCGTTGACCGTGCCGAAGCTCAGCGAGGTGTGCCGCTGCACCCCCTCGTAGAGCACGCTCCACGGATTGACGCCGAGCGAGGCCCGGACCATGGCGGACAGCCCGAACCCGTACAGGGCCAGGCCGACCAGCAGTTGGGGCAGGCGGCGGCGGGGGGCCAGGCGGAGGGGGAGGTAGCCGAGCGGCGGCAGCGGGGCGCGGGTCCGGGGCGCGGGTGCCGGTACCGGTGCCGGTGCCGGTGTGGTCGCGGGTACGGGGGTCGGTGGGGCGGGGTGGCGCGGGGTGCCGACGCCGGGGCCCGGGACGTCACCGTGCACGAGCGGACCGCCGGTCGGGTACGGGCGCGGGGCCGCCGGGAGCCGCGTGCAGCAGGCGGCCCTCGGGGTAGGTGAGCGCGGCGGCGGGGAGGGCGGCAGGGCGGCCGCTGTGGACGACGCGCAGGGTGCCGGCGGCGGGGGAGCCGGGTGCGGGGCGGGCGCCGATCCTGCGCATCGCCTGGGCGGCGACCGCGTCCGCGGTGCCGTACAGGACGACGGGCGGCCGGCCGGGGTGCCGTAGGGCCGCACCAACCTGTTCGGCGACCAGTTCGTAATGGGTGCACCCCAGGACGACAGCCCTTACATTGGTCGGGGTGCGCGCGGCGGCAGCGGCGATCGCCCGCTCGACGGCTTCCCCGTCCGCCCGTTCCACCGCGTCGGACAGCCCGGCGCACGGCACTTCGGTGACGCGCACCCCGGCCGCGAACTCGTCGATCAGCGCGCGCTGGTAGCGGCTGCCGGTGGTCGCGGGGGTGGCCCACACCGCGACCGGCCCGCCGCCCGCGGCGGCCGGCTTGACCGCGGGGACGGTGCCGATCACCGGCAGCCGGGGCTCGAACCGGGCGCGCAGCGCGGGCAGGGCGTGCACGGTGGCGGTGTTGCAGGCCACGATCAGCGCGTCCGGGCCGTACGCGGCCGCGGCCCCGGCGACGGCCAGCGCGCGCTCCGCGAGGTCGGCGGGGGTACGCGGCCCCCACGGCATGCCGTCGGGGTCCGAGGCCAGCACGAGGTCGGCGTCGGGACGAAGCCGGCGCATGGCGGCCGCGGCGGCGAGCAGCCCGATCCCGGCGTCCATGAGGGCGATCCGCACCGGGCGGTCGGCGGGGTCGGCGTGGTCGGCGCGGTCCGCGGGCGCCGGGGTGCGGCGGGCGGCCGTATGCCCTTCGGGCGGGGGTCCGTTGGTCGCGGTTGCCGTCGTGGTCGCCGTCGCGGTCGACGTCACCGTCACCTTCGCGGTGCCGGGGACGGCGTCCTGTGCCGTGCCGAGGTCGTCGGGGTCCTGCATGCGGTCGCCTCCTGGGGGTCCGGTCGGGTCGAGCGGGATCGGGTCGGTCCGCGTGGGCCCGCCACGAGACGGCCTCGCCCTCGCTGGACGGTGGCCGCGGGGGAGCGCCGGACCTCACGGGCCCCGCCCGGTCCGCCGGCGAGGCCACCGCAGGCGATTCTGTACAGTGATTGGCCTGGATCACATGGCCAATCGGGAGGAAATGGTATGGCCGGCCCGCAGCCGTCCCGACCCGTGGAGGGCGCGCCGCACGGCGGCCGGACCCTGGGCAGCCGGCAACTCGCCGCGATGCTGCCCGACCCGTCCGGCGCCCGGCCCGCCTACCGCCACCTCGCCCGCGCCATCGGCACGTTGATCCTCGACGGGCGGATCGCCCTGCACGTCAGGCTCCCGGCCGAACGCGAACTGGCCGCCGCCCTCGGCACCAGCCGCGCCACCGTCACCGCCGTGTACGACCTGCTGCGCGCGAGCGGCCACGCGCACAGCCGGCAGGGCGCGGGCACCTGGACCGCGCTGCCCGAGGGCCGCACCCCCCGCGGCGTCACCCGCGCGCTCGGGCTCCCCGACACCGCGATCGACCTGGCCAGGGCCTCCCTCGGGCTGCCCGAGCGGACCCTCGCGGACGCACTCGCCCGGGTCGCCCCGCGGGTGGCCGAGCACGCCCGTACCCCCGGCTACCATCCCTACGGCCTGCCGGAGTTGCGCGTCGCCGTCGCCGAACGCTTCACCCGGCGGGGACTGGCGACCGTGCCGGACCAGATCCTGGTGACCTCCGGCGCCCAGCACGCCCTCACCCTGGTGCTCGGCCTGCTGTCCGCGCCCGGCGACCGGATCGCGGTCGAGAACCCCTCCTACCCCAACGCCCTGGAGGCGATGCGCCGCGCCCGGCTGCGCACCGTCCCCGTGCCGGTGGCCGACACCGGCTGGGACGCCGGCATCGTGGAGTCCACGCTGCGCCAGGCGGTGCCCCAACTGGCCTACCTGATCCCCGACTTCCACAACCCGACCGGATGCCTCATGCCCGACGGCGAGCGGGCCCGTATCCTGCGCGCCGCCCAGCACGCCGGCACCTGGCTGGTCGTCGACGAGACGCTCACCGAACTCGCCCTGGACGTCCCCGCGCCCGCGCCGTTCGCCTCGCACGCGCCGCCCGGCGGCACCGGGCAGGTCATCACCGTCGGGTCGATGAGCAAGACGCACTGGGCCGGGCTGCGGGTCGGCTGGCTGCGCGCGCCCTCGCGGCTGGTCACCGAACTCGCCGCGCAGCGCGTCGCCTCCGACATGGGTGGCTCGGTGCTCGACCAGCTCCTCGCGCTCGACCTGCTGTCCGGCGCGGACGGCGGACCGCCGCCGGACCGGCTGACCCGGCTGCGCGGGCAGCGCGCCGCCCTCACCGCCGCCCTGGCCGAACACCTGCCGCGGTGGACCTGGCAACTGCCGCCCGGCGGGCTGTCGTTGTGGGTCGACCTCGGCGAACCCGTCGCCTCCGCCCTGGCCGAACGCGTCCTCGACTACGGCGTACGGATCGAGGGCGGCGCGTACTTCGCCACCGACCCCGGCATCTTCGAGCAGCGGCTGCGGATTCCCTACACCGCGGAGCCCGACACCCTGCGGGAAGCGGTGCAGCGGATGGCGACCGCGCTCGCCGACGGGCTCCCGCCCTCCGCCGCGACCCGCCGCCCGCACTGGGTCGCCTGACCCGCCGCTTGCCCCTTGCCGCTTGCCCGTTGCCCCTTGCCGCGTGCCGCTCGCGCCTTCCGTCCGGCGCCCGGGCGTGGCGGCTACCGGGGCCCGAGCCCTGTCCGCCCGTCGAGCAGCTCGCGCACGACGTCGAGATGGCCGGCGTGGCGCGCGGTCTCCTCGATCATGTGCAGGACGATCCAGCGCAGGTCGGTGACCTCGTCCTCCTGAGCGCCGGGGTGCCGGCCCCGCGGCGGCGTCGAGAGCGGGGCGGCGGCGAGGACGGCGTCGGAGCGCCGGCACTGCTCACGGTAGAAGGCGAAGACCACGTCCGGCGGCCGGGGTGTCGTCAACGGAGCGGGGTCGTCGGGCCAGTCCAGCGGCTCGGCCGCGCCGGTGGCGACCTCCTGGAACCAGTGCCGCTCCGCGTACCCCAGGTGCTCCACGAGCCCGAGCGGGGTCCACCCGGAGGGCAGCAGCGATGCGGTCAGGGCCTCGGCGTCGAGGCCGTCGACCACCGCGAGCACGCAGGCGCGCTGCGCCGCGAGGAACCCCAGCAACGACGTCTTCTCGCCGTCTTCCTTCTCCACCGTCTCGATACTCATGCGCCGATGCTGCCAGCAGCCACCGACAACCCGTGCCGGTGCCCGCCGCCCCGCGCAGGCAGCAGGGCGGCCTATCGGGGCGGGGCGAAGTCCACTTCGGACGCGGGCAGCACCCGGATGCTCCGTCCGGGGAACCCGAGGTGCCGGAAGATCTCGTTGTGGTGCGCGATCGACCGCGCCGGCGAGGCGAACGCGCCGCCGTCGGGCCGTACCGACGTCGTGTGCCCGTCGGCGACCACCACCAGGTCGTAGCCGTGGCTGAGCGCCTGCCGCGCCGTGGTGTCCACGCAGATCTCGGTGGCGAACCCGGTGACGACCACCTCGGTGACGCCCCGCTCCTTCAGCACCCTGTCGAGATCGGTGCCGAGAAAGCTGTCCGGGCTCGTCTTGTGCACCACCGACTCGCCCTCGCCCGGAGCCAGTCGGGCCACCACCCGCCAGCCCTCCGTCCCGGCCGTCATCCCGCCGCCCTGGTCCTGGATCGTCACGACCGGAACCCCGGCGACCCCGGCGCGCTCGCGCAGCCCGGCGATCACGGCGACGGTCTCCGCGGCCCGATAGGCGATCTCCATCGGATCGTTCTGCATGTCGATGACGAGGAGCGCGGAAGCGTGTGGCATGGGCTCACGGTAGCGGCCTCCTCCGGAATCCCGCCTTGGGTTTACGGTCGGGCGACGGGCGGGCCGAGCCGGGGGACCGTATGGCACGAGCCGCGGTTCGGGCGGCGGGTCCGGGCCGGGGTCGTGCCGCGGTTCCCGATCGTCTGGGGGTGCCTGTTCACGGCCTCTGCCGTGCTGGTCGCCGTGGCGGGCCACTGAAGGGGTCACCGAGCGGGCCGCCGAGCGGGCCGCCGCGCGGGGCCGAACGGCACCGTGCGTACGCGGAGTTGCCCCGGGTGGTGTGGCGTTGGGGTGGTCGGGGGTCACTCCGTCGTGGGACGGCGGGGCGAAGGAGCGGCGGGCGGTGGGGCGGGCCGGGAAGATCCGGGTATGTCGCCGTTGCCGCCACCCGACGCCGTATCCGCCGCCGCTGACCTTCCCGGCCGACTCGCCGCGCGCCAGGGGCGGTTGACCCGCACCCTCACCACCCCGAAGATCGTCTTCATCGTCGTCGCCGCAGCGGCCCCGCTGGCCGCGATGGTCTTCACGGTGCCGCTCTCCTTCGCGCTGGGCGCCGGCCCCGGGGTCCCGGCGCTCCTGCTCCTCGCCGGGCTGACCCTGCTCTGCTTCTCCTGCGGGTACGCCGCGATCAGCCGCCACATCGGCCAAGGCGGCGGCTTCTACGGGTACATCGCGCGCGGCCTGGGCCGGCCGGTGGCGGTCGGCGCCGGGATGGTCGCGGTCGTGGCGTACAACGCGGTCGCGGTGTCGCTGCTGGGCGCGTTCGGGTACTTCGCCCAAGGCGTCGCCGCCGCCCACGGGTTGCACCTCGCGTGGGAGGTGTGGGCCGCACTGGGGCTCACGGCGGTCGGCGTACTCGGCTACCGCCACGTCGAGTTGAGCGCCCGCGCGCTGGCGGCGTGCATGGTCGGGGAGATCGCGATCCTGCTCGCGCTGGACGTCGCGGTGCTGGTCGAGCACGGCCCGGCGGCTCTGCCCGCCGTGTCGTTCGCCCCGCACCAGGTCCTGGTCCCGGGCGCCGGGGTCTCCGTGATGTTCGCCTTCGCGTCGTTCATCGGCTTCGAGTCCGCCGCGCTCTACGGCGAGGAGGCGCGCGACCCGGGCCGGAGCGTGCCGCGCGCGACGCTCGTCGCGGTGCTGCTGGTCACCTCGTTCTACGCGCTCACCAGCTGGGTCGCGGTGGGCGCGGTCGGGCCGGACCGGGTCCGTACCACTGCCGCCGCGCACCTCGGCGACCTCTTCTTCGTCCTCGGCGACCGCTACCTGGGTGGCGCCGCCTCCACTGCCATGCAACTCCTGCTCTGCACCAGCCTGTTCGCGAGCTGGCTGGCCCTGCACAACGCCGCCAACCGCTACCTGCTGGTGCTCGGGCGGGACCGGCTGCTGCCCGGCCGGCTCGACGCGGTGCACCCGCGGCACCACGCCCCGCACCGGGCGAGCGCCGTGCAGACCGCGCTGGCCGCCGTCGTGTCGACGGTGTTCGCCGTGGCCGGCCTCGACCCGTACCTGAACATGTCCACCACCCTGCTCGGCCTGGGCACCCTCGGGGTCATCGCGCTCCAGGCCCTCGCCTCGATCGCGGTGCTCGGCTACTACCGGCGCCGGCCCGGCCACTGGTGGCGCACCGGGCTCGCCCCCGCGCTGGGCGCCGCCGGGCTGCTCGCCGCCACGGTGCTGGTCGTATGCAACTTCCGCGTCCTGACCGGTACGTCGAACCCGCTCGTGACGTCCTTGCCCTGGCTGCTGGTCGTGGCGGGCGCGGGCGGCAGCGGCTACGCCCTGTGGCTGCGCGCGGCCCGCCCGGGCCGGTACGCGAGCCTCGCGGGACTCGCGGCGCTGCGGGCGCTCCCGGGTGGCAGGGGCGCCGCCGCCCTGCCGGCGCAGCGGCGCCGCGGGCCGTCCCGCCGGACCACCAACTGAGTGACGGAGGACGGACGTTGGGAGGCCAGAGCCCGACCGGACCCGGACGCCGCCGCGCACCGGACGCATCGGACCGCCGCGCGCCGTACCGGCGGGCACGCCACGAGCACGGCCCGGGCCCCGGCAGGCCGTGTCGCCGCCGCAACGCCCGGCACCGCCCCAGGCCGAACCCGTCGCGGTCCACCCGGAGCCCTACGTGGCGGCCGACCATGGAACAGCTCGACCTTTCGGCCGGACCCGTCGCGTACGAGGACACCGGCGGGGACGGCCCTGTCGTGGTGCTGGTGCACGGGCTGCTGATGGACGGTTCGCTCTGGGACGACGTCGTGGCCGACCTGCGGGCGGACCACCGCTGCGTGGTGCCGACGCTGCCGCTGGGCGCGCACACGCTGCCGATGCGGGAGGACGCCGACCTGTCGCCGCGGGGCCTCGCGCGGCTGCTCGGCGAGTTCCTGGAACGGCTGGAACTCGACGACGTCACCCTCGTCGGCAACGACACCGGCGGCGCGCTGGTCCAGCTCCTGCTCGCCGCGGGCGCGCCGCAGGTGGGCCGGGTGGTGCTCGCCTCCTGCGACGCGTTCGACAACTTCCCGCCCGGCCTCACCGGCCGGACCGTCGTCGCCACCGGCAAGCTCCCGCCCGCCCTCTTCGGCCTGTTCATGCAGCAGATGCGGATCAAGCCGCTGCGCCGGCTGCCGGTCTCGTTCGGCCGGCTGACCAAGCGCGGTGACGCCGCCACCGCCCGCTGGATCAAGTCGCTGCTCGCCCGGCCCGCCATCCGGCGCGACACCGTACGGATACTGCGCGGCATCTCCGCGCACCGCGGCGCGCTCACCGAGGCCGCGGCCGAACTGGCCGGCTACGACCGGCCCGCCCTGGTGGTCTGGGCCGAGCAGGACAAGGTCATGCCGCCGGAGCACGGCCGCCGCCTGGCCGAACTCCTGCCCCACGCCACCCTCGTGACCATCCCGGACAGCTACACCCTCCTCCCGCTCGACCAGCCCGCCGCCCTGGCCCGCACCCTCCGCGAGTGGACCCCGACCTGACCCGCACCCCCGCCCCCACCCCGCGCACGGCCGTCCTCACTGCCCCTCGGCGTCCAGCAGCGCGTCCCCGCTCGGGGTGAACTCGCTGCCGCCGTCCGAGCGGAAGAAGGAATCGCCCGGCTCGCCGATCCTGGCCGCGAGCAGCACCGGGCCCGAGCGGCCGGGCGCGTGCCCGAGGTGGAAGGAGACGAGCGGGCCGCGCCCGTCCGCGCCGACGTAGCCGAGGGTCTTCGGCCGCCGCGGGTCCGGGTCCCCGAAGGTCACCGAGGGCGGCCCGTACGCCGCGACCACGTCCGCCCCGTCCCGGTCGGCCCGCGCCCACTCCAGGACGCCCTCGACCAGCGCGGCGTGCCCGGCGGCCGGCAGCGTACGGTCCGGCCGCAGCCAGCCGAGGCGGTGCGCGTCCTCGGCGTACTGCGCGGCGGCCACGTGCACCTCGGGGTCCGTCAGGCAGTGGCGCAGCAGGGCCGCGTCGCTCAGCCGCGCGTTCGTGTCGGCCAGCCACACGGTGCCGGCCGCGGCCCCGGCGTCCGCGGCGTCTCCGGCGTCCCCGGCGTCCGCGGCGAGCCGGTCGAGCAGGGAACGTACGGCGGGCAGGCCACCGAGGTCCGCGGGACGGCGCAGCGCGCGGTTGAGCCGTTCCACCAGCAACTCGCGCGCGTACGCGGCCGGGTCGGCGCCGGGCGTGGCGCCGGGCGTGGCACCGGACGGGTGCGCGGCGGTCGCGCGCGTCGCGAGGGTCATCGCGACATGATGCCGCTCGGCCGGGCGGAACCGTCAGCGCTTGTGGACAGTGGACAGGTGAGGGAAGCGCTCGCTCACAAGTCCAGGATCGTGGCCACCAGTTCGCGGCGGCTGCGGACACCGGTCTTCGCGAAGACGCTCTTCAGGTGGTCCTGCACGGTGGCCGCGGTGATGTGCAGTTCCGCGGCGATGGCCCGGGACGGCAGGCCGGCGACGACCCGCGCCAGGACGTCCCGCTCGCGCGGGGTGAGCCCGTACGCGAGCAGCAGCACCTCGGCCACGTCGGCGGCCGGTGCCGGGTGCATCGTGACGGCGAGGGCCGCCGGGTGCGGGCCGCCGCTCAGCGGCGAGGCGTGGACCGACAGCCACCGGCCCGAACCACCGCGGAGCCGCCCGTGCGCCGGCAGCGTCGTGCGCTTCCCCAGCGCGGCGACCTCCAGGACCGCGACGGGCAGCTCAGTGCCCGACGAGACCAGCTCGTCGCGCCAGAGTTTCGCGGCCGGATTCTCCGAGAGCAGCCGCAGGTCCTGGTCGAGCAGGAACACGCCCGCCTCGGCCGGGCCCGGAGCGGGGTCGCCGCCCGGTGCCCGGTGAACGGTCCGGCGCAGGGCCGTGGCCACCGGAGCGGACAGCCGCCGCAGCACGTCGACGTCGGCCGGGGTGAAGTCGGGCCGCCCACCGCCGCGGAACAGGGCGATGGCGCCCCAGCACCGGCGGTCGCTCACGAAGCTCGCCCGCAGCTCGTGCCGCGCGTCGATCATCGGCAGCACGGACCGGTACCGGTGGCTGGACTCCGGGTCGCCGCCGGTGGCCGCGCCGAGCGTGCCCGCGGGCACCTTGGAGCGGGCGAGCACCGAGAACTTCAGGACGTCGTCCACCAGGTACTCGTTGCGCACGGCCGCCGCGGCCGCGGCCGACGTGAGGCCGACGCTCACGTCGTCGGTGATCAGCATCGTCGTCGGGTCGATCGTGCCGAAACAGTAGGAGTCGGCCGGGACGAGCCGCGTCAGCCGGTCGGCGATCCGGCGTCGCAGCTCCCGGGAGCCGAGGTCGAGACGGCAGATCGCCTCGATGTCACGCACGGCCTCGCGCCGGGCCACCGGGGAACTCACCGGCCGAACGGTATCCCAGAAGTGGGGGAGGGCCGTGCGGCGCCCCCGCTGCCTACCCTTGAGCCGGAAATCCCGAGGCACAGGAGGTATCGAGGCATGTCCCCGACCATGCTCACCGTCGGACTGGACCCCGCGCTGGTGGACGACGCGCCCTCGTCACGGGCGGCGTTCCCCGAGATCGACGCCGAAACGGTCCGGGCCGGTGTGGCCGCCGGCCGGGCCCGGCTGGAGGAGCTCGGCTTCACCGTCGACCTCTGCCTGCTGGACTACGGTCGCACGGCCGAGGCGGTGTACCGCGCCGCGCTGGCCGCGAAGGACTACGACCTCGTGATGATCGGCGCCGGTGTCCGGCTGGACCCGGCGCTCACCCCGCTGCTGGAGGTGCTGGTCAACACCACCCACGAGCTGGCACCCGGTGCGAAGCTCTGTTTCAACGTGAGCCCGTTCACCACCGTCGAGGCTGTCGAGCGGTGGTGGCCCGAACGCAAGCCGCTGCTCTGAGCGTTGCCCCGCGACGATGTCCGGCGGACGTGTACGGCGACGCTCGCGCCGGTCCTGAGCGGGTTCGCGGACCGCGGCGGGCCACGGCGGACCGCGGCGGGCCGGCGGGCCACCCGGCACCGGTGGCCGGAGACGCGGCGGGGGTCAACGGCCGCCGCTGGGCGAGCAGGTGGCGTGGCGGCGGGCGGCCTTGAGGACGGCGAGGCTGTCGGTGGGGGACATGGCGCGGCTCTCCGCGGTGTCGAGGAGGCCGGGGTAGGGGCCGGGGGAGGGTGCGGTGCGGTAGTGGACGCCGGAGAAGTCGTCGTACTCCTCGGCGAAGAGGTGGTGGCGGCCGCCGGCGCGGGCGAGTTCGGTGATCATGGCGGCGCCGGTGGGCTGGGCGTGCATCCCGATCACCCGGACGGTGAGGGCGCCGCCGGCCACGAGGCCGAGCACGTGGTCGAGTTGGGCGGCGGTCACGGCCGGGTCGAGGTCGACGTTCCACAGGTGGCACAGGACCATCTCGTCCAGGAGCGCGGTGATCGGCACCCCCTCGGGCACCCGGGCCGGTGGCGTGAACCGGCCGGGCGGCATCCGGTGGGCGGTGCACAGCGCGTGGGCGTAGCCGGCCGTCCACAGCACGCGCGGGAAGACCGTCAGGGCGTAGGTGCGGACCCGGCCGGCCCGGCCGACGCAGGCCGCGAGCCGCTGCGGCCAGCCGGCGCCGCTGTCGTGCAGCGCCGCCGGGTCGGGCGCGTGGAGGAGCCGCGCGGTCGCGTCGCGGGTTTCGGGGTCGGTCATGCCGTAGCGCGCGAGCAGCGCGTGGCGGGCGTCCGGGCCGATGCCGTGGCCGCCGAGCGCGCCTTCCAGGCGGGTGATCGCCCGGGTGCCTGCGCCGATGGACCGGGCCGCGTCGGCCCGGCCGCGTACCGGGTTCGCGCCGGACGCGGAGCCGCGGCGCAGCGACTGGAGGGCCAGCCCGAACACGACCGCGCCGACCGGGGGTTGGGCGGGAGCGGGGCGGCCGGGCGGCAGGGGCGACGGCTCGGGCCGGGGGCGTGTGGTGTGCGGGCCGAACCGGTCGTACGCGTCGCGCGGGCCGTACGGGTCGGGTGCGGCGGGGCGGGCGTGCGCGTCGCACCCTCCTTCGGCTAAGGCGCGCAGGGACCGCGGGCCGGGGACGCGCGCCGGGCGCGGGTCCGTCATGACGGGCCGTCCCCCTCGGCGCCCGGCGCACCCGCACCGAGAATGCCCACCAACTGCTTCGCGAGTGCGGCGAGTTCGGGTCCGGCCGGGTCGAGTTCCGCGTCCGCCGCGGCTATCACCACCAGCACGCTGTCCGAGCCCGCCTCGGCGAGCACGATCCGCCCGTCGTGCATGTCGACCACCAGCGTCCGGATGCCCCCGCCCTCGGCCCGCTCCGCGGCCCGCCGCGCGACGCCCATCATGGTGGCGCCCAACGCCGCCCAGTGCTCGACGCGTTCGTCGTCCAGTTCGTACCCGCACAGCGGCAGCCCGTCCGCCGCGACCACCAGGGCGCCGCGCACCCCCGCGACCGGTGCGAGGTACTCCTCGACGGTCTTCTGCACTTCGGGGTGGACGGTGGGGATCATGGTGTCTCCGGATCGCTGGGGGAGTCGTGCCCCGCCGTCGCCGCACCTCCTGCGGCCGCACCGCCCCGGCCGCGGACGCCGGTCCCGATACACGAGTCGTGCGGACGCCGCATGCCGCGCGGGTCGTACGAGCCGCCGCGCGAGGCGAGCTGAGTGGGCGTCACAGCAGGTGTCACGGCTTCACTATGCGCGGGCATCCGATCACTACGCAAGGGGCAATGTGCATGATGCAGGGTGCCTGATGCCCGAACGCGTGGCAGACTGCCACCACGGTCGGCGCACGTGCGAAGAGGAAGGCGCATCGGCGTGAGTGAACGGCGTGCTGCTCCCACGGTGTTGCAGATCTCGCTCGGCCGGCGGCTGCGGGACCTGCGCGAGTCGGCCGGGTTGTCCGCGGCGCAGGCAGGTGAGCGCATCCGCGTGGCGCAGTCCACCGTCACCCGGCTCGAAGGCGCCAGGACCTCGCTCAACTACGCCACCGTCAAAGCCCTGTTGGAGCTGTACGGCGTCACCGGGCCCGAGGCCGCGGACTTCCTGACCCTGGTCGACAAGGCCAACGAGTCGGGCTGGTGGCAGAGTTACCGCGACGTGCTGCCGGGCAGGTTCGGGGTGTACGTCAGCCTGGAGAGCGCCGCCTCCCAGATCCGCAGCTACGAACCCCAGGTGGTGCCCGGGCTGCTCCAGACCCCGGCCTACTGCGAGGCGGTCATCCGGCTCGGCTTCCCCCGGGATTCCGACGACGAGGTGCGCCGCAGGGTCGCGCTGCGGCTCCAGCGGCAGAACGTGCTGACCCGCGCCGACAGCCCGCCGTTCCTGTGGGCGGTGATCGACGAGACCGCGATCCGGCGGCCGGCCGGCGACCGCGCGGTGATGGCCGAGCAGATCGAGCGGCTGATGGAGACCGCCGACCTGCCGAACGTGGCGCTCCAGCTGCATCCGTTCGAAGCCGGCCTGCACCGGGGCGCGTTCGGGCCGTTCACGCTCTTCCGCTTCCCGATCCCGGACTTCCCGGACATCGCGTGCGTCGACAGCCTCCTGGGCACCGCGTACCGGGACGAGAGCGCCGAAGTCGAGCTCTACCGGCAGACGTTCGAGCATCTGATGACCGGCGCGCTGGCGCGGCGACGCACCAAGGGCTTTCTGGACGGCCTGCGCAAGGAGTACCTGCGATGAACCCGCCGCCCGCGCTGTACGCCCCGCATGTTCCGCATGTTCCGCACGTTCCGCACGCCCCCGCCGCACTCGGCGCCGAGGGCTGGTCCCGCCCGTGGAGCGGCACCAACGGCGAAGCGTGCGTGGAGGTCAAGGTGCTCGTCGGCGGCCTGGTCGCGGTCCGGCAGTCGACCGACCCCGGCGGTCCCGCGCTGATCTTCCCCGCGGAGGCGATGGCGATGTTCGTGGCCGCCGCCAAGGACGGCCGGGCGGACTTCCTGGCCCGTCCCGACCTCCCCTGACCTGCCCCCGTCCGTACCGACACCCACCCGGGAGACAGCAGTGAACGATCCGGCGACCGGCGGCACCACCGTGGACGACGCCGAGAGCGTGCCGAGTTCGGCGCGTATGTACGACTACATCCTCGGTGGAAAGGACAACTACGCGATCGACCGGGAGCGGGTGGACGCGGCCGAGCGCGCCTACCCGGGCATCAAGGACGCGGCCCGGATCAACCGGATGCTGCTGCTGCGGATGGCCCGCTACTTCGGCGAGTCGACGGAGGTCGACCAGTTCATCGACGTGGGCACCGGCATCCCGACCGAGCCCAACTACCACCAGGTCATCCGTGCCGCCCGGCCCGAAGCCCGCATCCTGTGCACGGACTTCAGCAAGACGGTGCTGCGCTACACCGAGAACCTGTCCCAGCAGGACCCCGAGGGCCGGATCTCCTACGTGCACGCGGACGTCCGGGAACCGGAGAAGATCCTGGAGGCGGCCCGGGCCCACCTCGACCTGAGCCGTCCGGTCGCGATGACGATGGTCGCGCTGCTGCACTTCATCTCCGACGAGTTCGACCCGCACGGCATCGTGAAGACGCTCACCGACCAGCTGGTGCCCGGCAGTTACCTCGCCATCAGCCAGGTCACCGGCGACTTCGACGCGGAGGCCGGCGAAGGGGTGGCGAAGGTCTACCGGGCCGGCGGCACCCCGGCGCAGGTCCGCTCGCACGCGGAGGTGGCGCGGTTCTTCGACGGCTTCGAACTCGTCGAGCCCGGGCTGGTCGTCGCGCCCCGATGGCACCCGGAGCTCGCGGTGCCGATGCCCTGGCCCGAACCCGAAGGCGGCGACCGCACCCCGGTCTACGCGGCCATCGGCCGCAAGCCGTAGGGCGGGCAAGCCGTGAACCGCGAGGCGGCAAGCCGGCAGCGCTGAACCGTCAGTGCTGAACCGGCAACGCTGAACCGGCAGCGGTGAGCCGTACGTCCGGACAGCCCGCGGCCCGGACGGGGACTCCCCGTCCGGGCCGGGTCGTGCTCACGGCCCGAAGGCCGTCACCTCACTGGCCGAGCAGCGTGGACGAGAGGGTGGCGGCGTTGTACGAGCCCCAACCCGTCACGAAGTCCCAGCCCTTGGCGGCCGAGTAGGCGCCGTTGTTGCCACTGGTGATGTCGTGGAAGCCGGTGCCGGCCGCCGTGTACAGCGCCGGGTTGGCGAAGCCGAGCTTGGCCTTGCCGGCCGCGGTGGCCTGCTGGTTGTAGAGGGCGGCGAAGGCGGCCCACTCGGGCGCCGCGGCGCTGGTGCCGCCGACCTGGCCCCAACTGCCCTGCGAGTAGATGGACACACCCGGGCTCGGGTTGGCCAGCGCCGAGACGTCCGGCACCTGGCGCTTGCCGCCGCCCGCGCTCTGCTGGACCGAGGTCTGCCAGCTCGGGATGGCGAACTTGGTGGACACGCCACCGCCGCCGCCGGACCAGGCGGTCTCCTTGCTCCAGGCGTTCCCGGAGGTGACCGTCAGCGTGGTGCCGCCGACGCCCGTGACGTACGGGTCGCTCGCCGGGTAGTCGACCGACTTGCCGCCGTTGCCGGCGTCGTCGGAGCCGTCGTCACCGGAGGCCGCGAAGAAGCCCAGGCCCTCGGCCGCACCCTGCTTGAAGACGGCGTCCACGGCGGTGATGTTGGCGCTGGTGCGCTCCGACTCGGCGGCGCCCCAGCTGATCGAGGTGACGGGGATGCCGCTGTCCACGATCGCCTGGTAGGTGTCGACCTCGCCCGCGTCGGAGTTGGGGCCCTCGAAGACCGTGATCTGCGCGGCCGGCGCGACCGCGTTCAGCACCTCGATGTCCAGCTCGACCTCGACCTGCCCGTCGCCGAGCGAGCCGGAGCCGCCGTCCACCTTGCTGACGGTGGGCGCGGTGGAGCTGAGGCCGTAGTTGCTGTCGTACTTGGTGATGTTGGACTGCTGGAAGCCGTCGAACTCCAGCAGCGCGACCTTCTGGCCGCTGCCGGTGGCGCCGGAGACGTTGTAGCCGCCCTTGATCTGCGCCGGGGTGTAGCCGCCGCCCGGGCCGTTGTGCGGGGTGACCTTCGCGTCCGTGTGGTGCAGCAGCGAACGGTTGTTGAGGCCGGAGACGCTGCCGACGATCGAGGCGATCGAGGAGGGCACCGACGGCGCGGCGGTGTTGGCGTAGAAGGTGCGGCCGGTGGCGCCGTCCTTGTAGTTCGCCAGCGTGGTGCCGAACGCCTTCTTCAGCTGCGTGGCGGTGCCGGTGGCGTCGATCAGCTGGTTGCCGGAGTGCACCTTGCCGACCTTGAGCCCCTGGGAGCGCAGGTAGTCGGTGACCTTCTTGACGTCGGCGTCGCTGCGGCCGAACTCGGCGGCGTACTGCGCCTTCGTCAGGTAGTGGCCGTAGGAGGAGGAGTGGGGGTCGCTGACGTTGGCGATGAAGGTGTCCAGCGCGCCCTCGTTCCGGGCCGTGAGGCTCACCGCGACGGATATCTGCTTTCCGGCCGCGACGTCACCGGTGCGGACGGCGTGCGAGGTGAGGCCCGGCACGACGTCGCCGGACAGGGAGGTACGGGCCGAGTCCGCGTGGGGGGCGGAGGCGTACGCGGCGGGGATGGCCGCGGCCAGCAACGCTGGAGTCGCGGCGGCGACCAGCAGTTTCAGACGGAGCGTCACGAAGGTCCTCCATGAGGGGATGGTGCCCGGATCGGGACGACCACCACGCTAGGGACGGTTGGGGCCGGACATAAGCGTGGGAACCCTTGCGACGACTGTTAACGATGTGTTTCCCGTGGCAGGTGTGGGGAGTTGGTGGGCCGTATGTGGGGGAATGGTGTGCGCGGAGGTCCGGCAGAGATCCAGGGGGAGGAGCGGCGAGCGGCGGGCGGGGGCTCGCCGGGGATACGGGGGTGGGGCGGCGGGCCCGGGCGCTCGCGGTCCGGGTACGTGCGCAGGGGGCGGGCCCGGGGTGCGGGTGCGGGTGACGGGCGCTCGCGGTCCGGGTACGTGCGCGGGCGGCGGGCCCGGGGTGCGGGTGGCGGTGCCGGGTGGCGCGGCCCCTACGCCGGCCGGAGCCCCGCGGACGCCATCACATGGGCCAGTTCCGTCCTGGACCGCACACCGAACTTCCGGTACAGCCGCGACAGCGTCCCCTCGACCGTCTTGACGCTGATGAACAGCTCCGCGGCCACCTCCCGGTTGGTGGCCCCGCCGCGGACGAGATCGGCGACCCGCGTCTCCGCCGGCGTCAGGTGCGCCGCGCTCGCCGTGCCGCGCACCACCGCGTCCACCCGGGCGAGTTCGTCCCGGGCCCGCGCGGCGAGCGGCGCCGCGCCGGTCCGCTCGGCCAGCTCCAGCGCCTCGGTGAGCGCGGCCCGCGCCGCCGTACGGTGCCGGGCCCGGCGCTCCACCGCACCGAGCGCGGTGAGCGTACGGACCAGCTCCACCGGCAGCTCCAGCGGGCGCAGCCGCTGCGCCGACGAGCGCAGGAGCACCGCGCCCTCCTTCGCCCTCCCGGCCGCCGCCTCCCGCAGCCCCTCGGTGCGCTCCAGCGCCGCCAGCACGCTGCCGGGCACGGGACCGGTGACCCGGGCGCGGGCCAGGCCGAGCACCGTGGCGGCCGCGTCCGTCTCGCCCGCGGTGACCAGCGCCTCGGCGAGGTCGGCGTGCCAGCACAGCAGCGGCGGGTCGGCGGCGCCCATCGCGGCACCGATCTCCAGCGCGCGGCGCAGCGACTCGACGGACTGGGCCGCGCGCCGCCGGTCGCCCGCGAAGAGCGCGGCCTGCCCCAGCGCCGCGAGCGCGCGCAGCAGGAAGAGCTGGTCGCCGTCGGCCTCCGAGGCGGCCACCGCCTCCACCGCGAGCCGGCACGCCTCGTCCGTGTCACCGCCGAACGTCCGCGCCAGGGCCGCCGCGTAGAGCGCGGGCGCGGAGGTCAGACCGGCGTCGGCGACCACGCGGGCGCAGTGCGCCGCGGTCCGCAGCGCCTCCCGGCACTCGCCGGCCCGCACCTGGACCCGGGTGAGCGCCACCAGCGACGCCACGTCCTGCTCGACGTCGGCCGCCGCGCCGGTGGCGCCCAGCAGCGCGAGCACCTGGGCCCGCGCGGACCCGACCCGGTCGGAGTCGAGGGTGAGGATCGCCCGCATCCGCTGGATGCCCCAACTGCGCGGCCCGTGGTCGGCCCGGGCCAGCGCCTGGTCCAACGCGGCCTCGGCGGCGGCCGGTTCACCGGCCAGCGAGCGCACCCGGGCGAGCGTGGACAGCGCGTCCACCTCCGTGCCGGTGTCCCCGACGGCAGCCGCGCGGCGGGCGGCGCGCAGCGCGTGCTCGGCCGCCTGCGCCAACTCCCCGCACAGCAGGCCGCGCAGCGCCGCCCAGTCGTACAACTTCGCTTCCAGCGCCTGGTCCCCGGCCGCCTCCCGCAGCCCGTCCGTGATCAGCGCGGCCTTGTCGCGCAGCGCCTGCCCGGCGTTGCGCAGCAGCACCAGCCGGGCCGCGACCCGGCCGGGCGCGGAGGTGGAGCAGTCCAGCACGCTCTGCGCGATCCGCTCGGACTCCTCGCGGTGGCCGGCGTCGCAGGCGAACCCGGCGGCGGCCAGCAGGCGCTGGTCGTGCAGCTCGGTGCGGTCGGCGGGGGTCCGGCCGGCGGCGAGCGCGGCCAGCTCCGCCGCGGTGGCGGCCTCACCGCGCTCCCGGGCCAGGTGCGCGGCGGCCATCACCGTACCGGCGGTCGCCTCGTCCTCCTGCGGGTGCGCCAGCGCCAGGTGCCGTGCCGCGTCGACGGGTTCGCCGACCGCGGCGGCCAGCAGCGCGTGCGCGCGGCGGCGGGCCGGTCCCGAGGCGTCCGCGCTCAGCGCGACGGGCAGCAGCGGATGGCTGAAACGCACCGCGCCCGACGCGTCGCAGGCCGCCACCCCGAGCCGCTCCGCGGCGTCCAGCGCGGCCGCGGTGGGCTCGGTGCCGGCCGCCGACCGCAGCAGGGTGAGGGTCGGCCGGGTGGCGGCCGCGGCCAGCAGCAGCACCTCCTGGACCGGCCCGGGCAGCGCGCGGACCCGGTCCAGCACGAGCGCGCGCAGCTCCGGCGGCACCGGCTGGTGGCCGTCGGGGAGTGAGGGCGTGCCGGCCCGCAGCGCGTCCCGGCCCAACGCCAGCGCGTACAGCGGGTTTCCGGCCGCCGCGTGCAGCACCGCGCGCAGCGCGGACGGCGGCAGGGTCACGCCGGAGGCGAGCAGCAGCAGCGCGATGTCGTCGTCCCCCAGTGCGGGCACGGTGACTTCGGCGCTGCCGGCCGGGCAGCAGCGGGCGCGGGCGGGCCGGCCGTCCTCGGCCACCCGCTCGGTCGCGGCCATCCGCACGTCGGTGCTCTCCAGCCGGCGCGCGACGAACGCCAGTACCTCCGCGCTCGGTTCGTCCAGCCACTGCAAGCCGTCCACCACCAGCACGACCGGTGCCCGCGCGGCCAGCAGCCGCAGCGCCTCCAGCACGGCCAGCCGCACCGCGAGCCCGCCGTACGGCCCGACCGGTCCGTGCCCGCGCAGCAGCGCGGTGCGCAGCGCGGTACGCGGCCCGGACGGCAGCGCCCGCACCACGTCCTCGGGCACCCGGGCGAAGAGGTCGATGACTCCCAGGTAGGGCAGCGGGGTGTCCGCGGCGGTGGGGGAGCAGCACAGCACCGTGGCGCCCTCGTCGGCGGCGCGCGCGGCGAGCGCGTCGAGCACCACGGACTTGCCGATCCCGGCCGGGCCGTGCAGCAGCAACCCGCCGCTGCGCGCGAGGTGTTCCCACCCCGCCTCCAGCAGCGCCTCGCGTCCGGTGGGGGCGGTGCGCGGGCGCCGCACGGCGCCGCCGCCCGTGCGCGCGGGCGCGGGCAGGGGTGCGTACGGCCGGTAGGCCGGTGCTGCGCCGGCGGCTTCGTGTGCCACGGTGCGGGCTGACCTCCTCGTCCGGGACCGCGCGGAACGGGCCACTCGGGCACGGTCTCGATTGATGTCCATGACAATCACTGCAAAGCCGCCTGTCAATGGCGCGAGGCGCTCCGGCCAGGCCGTTTTCACGTGATTGTGACCTCGCGCAAGCGGAGGAAACGGCCCCGGCACGTCCGATGCCGTCGCGGTGTGCGGGGCGGGGTGCGTCGTGGTGTCCGCCGGCCGCCCGCCGCCGCCCCGCGCCGCTGCCGCGCGGTCGGTGCGAACCCCGCCGACTCCCGTGCCACGGCGGCCGGTTACTCAAGTGATCACACTCAATCTTGCAAGTAAAAGTCGAGATTCAACGAAAACGGATCTGGATATTGCAGCGATGTGTCGGAGGGGTTACGGTCCCCCTGCGTCGCCACCCGAACCCCGGTGGTGCACCGGCGTTTCCCCCCTTTCCCCACCCCTCCTCCCAGCTCGTGCACTCCTCGGCCCGCACCCGGTCGCGCTCGGCGCCGCGGTGCCGGTCCGGCTGTTCGTGTCGAAAGGAGCAAGACGTGTTCAGACACCTGCGAAGTCTCAGACGTGCGGTCGCGGTCGGAGGCACCACCGCGGTGCTCGCCGCGGGCGGCGTGCTCGGCCTCGCGTTCCAGCCCGCGGTCGCGGCCACGGCGGCGGTCGCCACCGGCGGCAGCGGCGCGAACCTTCCCTACGTCGAGGTGCAAGCGGAGAACTCCGCCACCAACGGCACCGTGATCGGCCCGAGTTACGCGGCCGGCAACCTCGCCGACGAGGCGTCCTACCGCAAGGCGGTGACGCTGCAGGGCTCGGGCAAGTACGTCACGTTCACCACGCCGGTCGCCACGAACTCGATCGACTTCCGGTACAGCATCCCGGACACCGCGGGCGGCTCGGTGTACACGGCGCCGCTGTCGCTGTACGTCAACGGCACCAAGCAGCCGGACTTCACGCTGACGAACGCGTACTCCTGGTACTACGGCAGCTACCCGTTCACCAACTCGCCGGGCAGCAACCCGCATCACTTCTACGACGAGGCGCACCGGCTCTTCGACACGACGTATCCGGCCGGCACCACCTTCAAGTTCCAGGTCGACGCGGGCGACAGCGCGTCCTCCTACACCCTCGACTTCGCCGACTTCGAACAGGTCGGCGCCGCGCTCCCGCAGCCGGCCGGCTCGGTCTCGGTGACCAGCGAGGGCGCCGACTCCAGCGGCGCGGCCGACTCCACCGCCGCGTTCAACGCCGCGATCAGCGCGGCCGGGTCGGGCGGCACCGTGTGGATTCCGCCGGGCACGTACAACATCCCCGGCCACATCAGCGTCAACAACGTCACGGTCGCGGGCGCCGGCATGTGGTACTCCACCGTCACCGGCACCGCCCCCGGCTTCTACGGGACCTACGGCACCGGCGGCCCGGCGAGCACCAACGTCCACCTGCAGAACTTCGCGATCTTCGGCAACGTCCAGGAGCGCGACGACAACGCGCAGGTGAACGGGATCGGCGGCGCGATGAGCAACTCGTCCGTCTCCAACCTGTGGATCGACCACATGAAGGTCGGGGCCTGGATGGACGGCCCGATGGACAAGCTGACCTTCAGCGGGATGCGCATCCGCGACACCACCGCCGACGGCATCAACTTCCACGGCGGGGTGACCAATTCGACGGTCACCAACAGCGACATCCGCAACACCGGTGACGACGGCATCGCCACCTGGGCGGACTCCTCGCTCGGCGCCGACGCCAACGACACCATCTCCGACAACACCGTCTCGGTGCAGACCCTCGCCAACGGCATCGCGATCTACGGCGGCCACGACAACACCGTGACCGGCAACCTGGTCCAGGACACCGGCCTCGCGCAGGGCGGCGGCATCCAGGTCGGCCAGCGCTTCACCTCCACGCCGGTCGGCACCACCACCATCAGCAACAACACCATGATCCGCGACGGCAGCCTCGACCCGAACTGGCAGTTCGGCGTGGGCGCGCTGTGGTTCGACGGCAGCCAGGGCGCCATCACCGGCCCGATCAACGTCTCCAACGCCCTGATCGAGCAGAGCCCGTACGAGGCCGTGCAGTGGGTCGAGGGCACGGTCAGCGGGGTCAACCTCAGCAACGTCACCATCGCCGGCACCGGCACCTTCGCGCTGCAGGAACAGACCGGCGGCGCCGCGAAGTTCACCAACGTCACCGCCACCGGCGTGGGCGCCCCCTCGCCGGTCTACAGCTGCGAGGGCGGCAACTTCGCGGTCACCGACGGCGGCGGCAACTCCGGGATCGACGGCACCCCGGTCTGCGGGCCGTGGCCGACCCCGGTCTTCCCGCCGTACCCGCCGTCCGGCGTCACCGCCAGCCCCAGCGCGCTGTCCTTCGGTTCGGTCGCCACCGGCACCACCAGCGCCGCGCAGAGCGTGACCGTCTCCAACCCGACCAACGCGGCCGCGTCGGTCTCCTCGATCGCCGCCTCCGGTGACTTCGCGCAGACCAACACCTGCGGCAGCTCCATCGCGGCGAACGGGTCGTGCACGGTCAGCGTCAAGTTCAGCCCGACCGCGACCGGTGCGCGCACCGGTGCACTGACCGTCAACGCCGGCGGCGTCACCAACACCGTCACCCTGTCCGGCACCGGCACCGCACCCGGCCCGATCCTCAACACCAACCCGGGCGGCCTGTCCTTCGCCGGCACCGTGGTCGGCGCCACCACCGCCGCGCAGGCGGTCACCGTCACCAACTCCGGCACCACCTCCGCGACCGTCTCCGGCGTCGCGGTGACCGGTGACTTCGCCCAGACCAACAACTGCTCCACCATCGCGGTCGGCGCCTCCTGCACCGTCAACGTCACCTTCAAACCGACCACCGGCGGCGCCCGCAGCGGCACCCTCACCGTCACCAGCAACGCCAACAACAGCCCGACCACGGTCGGCCTGACCGGCAGCGGCATCGACAGCAGCACCGACATCGCGGCCGGCAAGCCCGCCACCGCGAGCAGCAGCAACAGCCTCTACCCGGCGACGAACATCACCGACCCGGACGCGTCGACGTACTGGGAGAGCTCCGGCGCGTTCCCGCAGTGGGCGCAGGTCGACCTCGGCGCGAGCTACAGCGTCGGCAAGGTCGTGCTCAAGCTCCCGCCGGCCACGGCGTGGTCCACCCGCACCCAGACCCTGTCGGTGCAGGGCTCCACGGACGGCTCCAGCTTCTCCACGCTGGCGGCCTCCGCCGACCGCACCTTCGACCCGTCCACCGGCAACACCGTCACCATCACCTTCAACGCCGCCGACGCGCGGTACGTCCGGGTGAACATCACCGCCAACTCCGGCTGGTCCCAGGCCCAGTTGTCGGACCTGGAGGTCTTCCCCAGCGGGAGCGGCGGCAGCACCCCGCCGTCCTCGGCGACCCTCGCGGCCAGCCCGTCGTCGCTGAGCTTCGGCAGCGTGGCACCAGGCATCAGCAGCGACCCGAAGACCGTCACCCTCACCAACAGCGGTTCCGTTGCCGCCTCGGTCTCCTCGATCGCCGCCTCCGGTGACTTCGCGCAGACCAACACCTGCGGCAGCTCGATCGCGGCAGGCGGCACCTGCACGGTGAGCGTCACCTTCAAGCCCACCGCGACCGGCGCCCGCACCGGCACTCTCACCGTCACCGGCAACGCGTCGAACAGCCCGACCACGGTCCCGCTGACCGGCACCGGCACCGGCACGGTGAGCGCCAACCTGGCCCTGCACGCGGCCACCAGCGAGTCCAGCCACACCGACGTCTACCCCTCGTCCAACGTGACGGACGGCAACCAGGACAGCTACTGGGAGAGCGCCAACAGCGCCTTCCCGCAGTGGGTCCAGGTGGACCTCGGCTCCGCGCAGAGCGCCAGCCGGGTCGTGCTCCAGCTCCCCGCGAGCTGGGGTGCCCGCAACGAGACGCTGGCGCTGTCCGCGAGCACCGACGGCTCCACCTTCACCACCCTGAAGGCGTCGGCGAGTTACAGCTTCAGCCCGACCTCGTCCAACACCGTCACCCTGTCGTTCCCCGCGACCAGCCAGCGCTACTTCCGGCTGAACGTCACGGCGAACACCGGCTGGCCGGCCGGGCAGCTCTCGGAGTTCCAGGTCTGGAACATCTGACCCGCGGCTCCACTGCTCTGAACGTTCCACGGCTCTGAACGCACCACGGCTCTGAACGCACCACGGCGTCACCGCACCACCGCACCACGGCTCCACCGCACTACGGCTCCACCGCTCTGAACGCTTCACCGCTCCACGGTGCCGCCGGACGCATCCCGTCCGGCGGCACCGCCATGCCCGGCCGCGGTCCGCTTCCGGCCGCTTCGCTACCCGAGCCCCCGCGCCTGCCTGAACCGGGCCAGCCCCTCGGCCAGTTCGACGATCGGCTCGGGATAGTCGCCGCACCCCGCGCGCTCCCGCGCCGGCAGCTTCCACGGCTCGTGCACCGCCGCACCCGCCACGCCGGCCAGCTCCGGCACCCAGCGGCGCACGTAACTGCCGTCCGGGTCGTACCGCTTCGCCTGGAGCAGCGGGTTGAGCACCCGGTTGGGGCGGGAGTCGGTGCCGGTGCCGGCCACCCACTGCCAGTTGAGCTGGTTGTTGGCGATGTCGCCGTCGACCAGCAGCTCCAGGAAGTGCCGGGCGCCCACCCGCCAGTCCAGGTAGAGGGTCTTGGTCAGGAAGCTCGCGGTCAGCAGCCGGCCCCGGTTGTGCATCCAGCCCTCCGTACGCAGCTGCCGCATCGCCGCGTCGACCACCGGGTAGCCGGTCCGGCCCTGCCGCCACGCCTCCGCGTCGGCCTCCGCCGAAGCCCCGGTACGCCAACGGTCGTGCCGGGTACGGTAGTCGGCCGCCGACACCGCCGGACGGGCGGCCAGCAACTGGTGGTTGAAGTCGCGCCAGCACACCTGCCGGGCGAACGCCTCCGCGCCCGGCCCGCCCTTCGCCAGCGCCCGCCGCACCGCCTCGACCGGCGAGAGCGTGCCGAAGTGCAGGTGCGGGGAGAGCCGCGACGTCGCGTCCCCCGGCATGTCGTCATGGCGCGCGTCGTACTCCCCGACACCGCGCCGCAGCCACGCGGCGAGCAGCCGCCGGGCCACGTCCTCACCGCCCGCGGCCAGTTCGGGTGACACCGCGCCGACCGCCGCGCGCGGCTCGATCGCGGCCGAGCGCACCGACTCCGGCACCCGCACGGCTCTCGGCGCGGGCAGCGGATCGCGCAGCCCCTCCTGCCGCCAGCGCCGGAAGTACGGGGTGAACACCGCGAAGTGGCCGGAGTTCTGCGGGGTGATCCGGCCCGGCGGCACCGCCGTGACCACCGCGTCGTGGACGTGCAGCCGCCGCCCCTCCGCGGTGAGGGAGCGCCGCAGCCGCTCCTCACGGCGCTGCGCGAACCCGCTGCACCCGGCGGCCACATGCACCTCGGCCGCGTCCGCCTCCCGCGCGACCGCGCACACCTCCGCGACCGTCTCCCCGGCCCGCAGCACCAGCCGCCCGCCGCGCTCGCGCAGCCCGGCGTCCAGCGCCCCCAGGCAGTCGGCGAGGAACGCCCGCCGGTTGGGCGCGGCGAACCCGGCGCCGTCCACCGCGGGATCGCGGACGAACAGCGGCACCACCTCCTCCGCGCCGGCCAGCGCGGCCCGCAGCGGCGGATGGTCGTGCACCCGCAGGTCGGAGGTGAACAGCACGACCGCACGCCGCGTCGTCGCCGAACGCGCCCCGGCCGTAGCGGAGTCGGCGGACTTGGCGGACGTCGCGGACTTGGCGGACCCGCTCATCGCGTGCGGCCGCCTTTCGTGAGCCGGCCCGACGCGCTCGCGGCGGAGGCGCGGCCCTCCGAGGCGTCCACACGGCTCGCCGCCCGCGCGATGTTGCGCGCCATCCCGCCGAACACGGCAGCGTGGAAAGGGGAGATGGACCACCAGTAGGCGTGCCCGAGCAGACCGCGGGGCTGGAAGACGGCGCGCTGGCGGTAGCGGGTGCGGCCGGAGCCGTCGGTGTCCGCGCGCATCTCCAGCCACGCCGGGCCGGGCAGCCGCATCTCGGCGCGCAACCGCAGCAGCCGGCCCCGTTCGATCTCCTCCACCCGCCAGAAGTCCAACGAGTCGCCGATCCGCAGCCGTTCCGCGTCGCGCCGGCCGCGCCGCAGCCCGACCCCGCCCACCAGCCGGTCCAGCCAGCCGCGCACCGCCCACGCCAACGGGAAGGAGTACCAGCCGTGTTCGCCGCCGATGCCCTCGATCACTCGCCACAGATCGGCCGGTGAGGCGTCGACCACCGCCTCCCGCTCGTCGGTGTAGAGGCTGCCGCCGGTCCAGTCGGGGTCGGTCGGCAGCGGGTCGCTCGGCGCGCCGGGCACCGACGCCGACGACCAGCGGGTGGTGACCTGCGCGTCCCGCACCCGTTGCAGCGCCAGCCGCAGCGCGGTGTCCACGTCGAGCGGACCGCCGGGCGGGTCGGGCACGTGGTCGGCGATGTCGTGCTCGTGGCAGACCACTTCGTGCCGCAGCGACTCGGCGAGCGGGCGCGCCACGCTCGCCGGGACCGGCGTGACCAGCCCGACCCAGTGGCTGGACAGCCGGGGCGTGAGCACCGGCACCGGCACGATCACCCGCCGCGGCAGCCCGGCCACCGTCGCGTACCGCCGCATCATGTCCCGGTACGTGACCACGCCGGTGCCGCCGATGTCGAACGCCCGGTTCACGTCGGACGGCATGGCGGCGCTGCCCACCAGGTAGCGCAGCACGTCGCGGACGGCGATCGGCTGAAGCCGGGTGCGTACCCAACTCGGCGTCACCATCGCCGGCAGCCGCTCGGTGAGGTAGCGCAGCATCTCGAACGACGCGGAGCCCGAGCCGATGATCACCGCGGCCCGCAGCACCGTGGTCGGCACGCCCGACGCCAGCAGGATCTCGCCGACCTCGGTGCGCGAGCGCAGGTGCGGGGAGAGCCGGCCGGTCGGCACGTCCCGCGGGGTGAGCCCGCCGAGGTAGACGATCCGCCGCACGCCCGCGGCCCTGGCCTGCTCGGCGAAGATCCGCGCCGCCCTGCGGTCGGTGTGCTCGAACTCGGCGCCGGTGCCGAGCGCGTGCACCAGGTAGTACGCCACCTCGACGTCCCGCAGCGCCGCGCCCACCGCCTCGCGGTCCAGCACGTCGCCGGCCGCGACCTCGACCCGGCCCACCCACGGGTGGTCGCGCAGTTTCTCCGGGGTGCGGGCCAGGCACCGCACCTCGTGTCCGGCGTCGAGGAGTTGCGGGACGAGCCGGCCGCCGATGTACCCGGTCGCCCCGGTCACCAGGCACCGGGGTCCGGGCTGAGCTGTCACGTGCCTCACCGTAGCGGACGGGACGTGCTGGAGCCGTCACCGTGCGTGTGCGTGGCGGGGTGGTCGGGGGGCGGGCGGGCGCGTGGATGACCGCGGGGCGGGTCCGGTGCCGGGTACGTCGCGGAAGGCGTCCGTGAACCGCGGGGCGCGCCGCGGTCCGTGCGGCATTCGGCCCGCTCCCGCCGCTCCGCCGGGTGACCTGACCGGTGTCGGCGGCCGGGCGGGCGGCGCCTGGTGCTTGGGTCGGCGGGTCGGGGTACGCGAACGCGGTCGGCGGTGAGGCGGTGGGTCATGGCGGGCGGGGCAGCCGGGGCGGAAGGGGCGGCGGGCACACCCGGCGGAACGGGCGGTGGCACGGGTGGCGGGCCGGGCACGGGCGGCGCGCCCGGGGCCGGTTCGGGCGGGAACGGCGTGGCGGCCGAGGCGGACGCGCTGCTGCGCAGCCGCGCCTACCTCGCCCTGCTGGGATTCGCGGTCCTGCTCGGCGTCCCGATCTCCGCGGCGGCGTTCGGCTTCCTCGCGCTGACCGCGAAGCTCGAACCGCTGATCTACCACGACCTGCCCCGCTCGCTCGGCTTCGACGGGACCCCGCCGTGGTGGCCGGTGCCGATGCTCGCGGTCGGCGGGGTGCTGACCGCGCTGTGCGTACGCTTCCTGCCCGGTGCAGGCGGCCACGAGCCGACCGACGGGTTCTCCGCGACCGGCACGTTCGGGCTGAGCGCGCTGCCCGGCGTCTTCCTCGCCGCCCTCGCCACCCTCTCCTTCGGCGCGGTGCTCGGCCCGGAGGCGCCGCTGCTCGCGCTGGGCGGCGGGCTGGCCGCCGGGTCGATCCGGCTGCTGCGGCCCGGCCTGCCCGAGCGGACGTACGCGGTGGTCGGCGCCACCGGCAGCTTCGCCGCGGTCAGTTCACTGCTCGGCTCGCCGCTGCTGGGCGCGTTCCTGCTGATGGAGGCGGCCGGGCTGGGCGGTCCGATGCTCGGCCCGGTGCTGGTGCCCGGCCTGCTCGCGTCCGGGATCGGCGCGCTCATCTTCGTCGGCATGGGCTCGTGGACGGGCCTCGGGACGTACTCCCTGAAGCTGCCGCACGTGCCGAAGGCGGCCGACCCCACCGCGGCCGAGTTCGGCTGGGCGCTGCTGATCGGGCTGGCCGCGGCACTGATCGCGGCCGGACTCCGGTGGCTCGCGAGGCGGCTGCGCCGGCACGTCGAGGGCCACCGGCTGCCGCTCACCGTGCTGCTCGGCCTGGTCGTCGCGGGCCTGGCCATCGCCTACGCGGAGGGCTCGGGCAAGCCCGCCACCGATGTGCTCTACTCCGGGCAGACCGCTATGGGTCCGCTGCTCAGCGACGCCGCCACGTTCTCGATCGGCACGCTCGCGCTGCTGGTCGTGTGCAAGGTCCTGGCGTACTCCGCGTCGTTGAGCGCCTTCCGCGGCGGCCCGATCTTCCCGGCCCTGTTCGTCGGCGCGGCCGGCGGCGTGCTCATGTCGCACCTGCCCGGCCTGCCGCTGGTCGCCGCCTTCGCCACCGGGATGGGGGCGATGAGCGTGGCCATGCTGCGGCTGCCGCTCACGTCGGTGCTGCTGGCCACCCTCCTGATCGGCAAGGACGGCCTGACCGTGATGCCGCTGGTGATCGTGGCGGTCGTGGTGTCGTACGTGGCCACGGCCGTGCTGTCCCGGCCCCCTGCCGGAGCCGCACCTGATCCCGGAGCCGCACCTGGTCCGGGCGCCGCACCTGGTCCGGGCGCCGCGCCCGGGCACGGAACCGCGCCCGCTTCCGGTTCCGTACCCGGGCACGGAACCGCGCCCGACACCGGGGCCGGCAGCGGCTGAACGCGGCGGAAGAGGTGAAACCCGCCGCCGTTCGGCTCGAATGCCGCGCAGCCATTTGCCTTGGAGAGCACTCCAGCTCCTAGCCTCGAAGCCATGACCACACCACAGCAGCCCATCGCATCCGGATTCGGCGCCGAGAGCACCGCGGCCGAGGTCCTGCGCGGAATCGACCTGACGGGGAAGCTCGCGGTCGTCACCGGCGGCTACTCCGGGCTCGGCCTGGAGACCACCCGCGCGCTGACCTCGGCCGGCGCGCACGTCGTCGTGCCGGCCCGCCGCCCCGACACCGCGCGGGAGGCGCTGGCCGGCGTCGACGGCGTCGAGCTGGAGGAGCTGGATCTGGCCGACCTCGGCAGCGTCGAGAAGTTCGCCGAGCGGTTCCTCGCCACCGGCCGCGACATCCACCTCGTCATCAACAGCGCCGCCGTCATGGCCTGCCCGGAGACCCGGGTCGGCCCGGGCTGGGAGGCGCAGTTCGCCACCAACCACCTCGGCCACTACGCCCTGGTCAACCGTTTGTGGCCGGCGATCGAGCGGGGCCGCGGCCGGGTCGTCGCGGTCTCCTCCGCCGGTCACCACTACTCCGCGATCCGCTGGGACGACCTCGGGTTCGAGCAGGGCGACTACGACAAGTGGGAGGCGTACGGCCAGGCCAAGACCGCCAACGTGCTGTTCGCCGTCCAGCTCGACGCCCTCGCCCGCGACCGCGGCGTGCGGGCCTTCGCGCTGCACCCCGGCGGTATCCTCACCCCGCTCCAACGCCACCTTCCCCAGCAGGAGATGGTGGACCGCGGCTGGATCGACGAGGACGGCAACCCGCTGAACCCGGAGGGTTTCAAGACACCCGAACAGGGCGCCGCCACCCAGGTCTTCGCCGCCACCTCACCCCAACTCGACGGCAAGGGCGGGGTCTACCTGGAGGACTGCGACATCGCGGACGTCGCGGTGCCCGACGGTCCCCGCACCGGCGTCAAGGAGTATGCCGTCGACCCCGAGCAGGCGGCCCGGCTGTGGACCCTGTCGGCCGAACTCACCGGCGTGAACGCCTTCGCCTGACAGACGCGTTGCACCTGACGGATGGTCAACTGCCGTCGCTGGTGGCCCGGTCGGGCCGCCGGACCGCCCCGCGACGTATCCGGGCGGTCCGGCGCCCGTGCCGCCGAGGACCTCCCGCCGGGCTATTCCCCGATGTCCTCGGCCCACAACTCCGGCCGTGTCGCGATGAAGTCCCGCATCAGGGTGACGCACGCGTCGTCGTCCAGCACCGTCACCCGCACGCCGTGCTCGGCGAGCCAGTCGTGGCCGCCGTGGAAGGTGCGCGCCTCGCCGATCAGCACGTGGCCGATGCCGAACTGCCGCACCAGGCCGGAGCAGTACCAGCACGGCGACAAGGTGGTGACCATGGTGGTGAGCCGGTACCCGCGCAGCCGCCCCGCCGCGCGGAACGCCGAGGTCTCGGCGTGCGCCGACGGATCGCCGTCCTGCACCCGGCGGTTGCGGCCGCGGCCGAGCAGGTCGCCGTCCGGGCCGAACAGGGCCGCGCCGATCGGGACCCCGCCCTCGGCCAGCCCCGCCCGCGCCTCCTGGAGGGCCACCGCGAGCATGGCCGCCGGGTCCGTTGCCGCCGTCCGTGTCATGGGCCCACTGTCCCGGCCCGGCCCGCCGCCCGCAACGCGACACGACCGGTGACCGCGCTACGGTCCGGGCTGGTTGAATGCTCCCGTGCCAGCCACCCGTACCAGTGTCGACGTGCTGACCGTGCTGTGCGGCCCCGACCGCCGCCACGGCAGCGAGGTCGCGGTCGTACGCGACGGGCGGCCGTATCCCGACCGCCGCTCGCGCCAGGAACTGGCCGCGCGGCTGGGCTGCCCGCACACCGTGTTCGTGGACGACCCGGAGCGCGGCGCCGTCGAGGTGCACCGGCCCGGCCGGCCCGCCGCGCCGGGCGCGGGGCCGGGCTCCGTACCGGGCCGCGAGTTGGCCCCGCACGCGCTGATCGGCGCGGCCTGGCTGCTCGACCTGGAGATCCTGGAGATCCCCTCGTTCGGCGACGTGTTCGCCCGGCACGACGGGGAGTTCGGCTGGGTCACCGCGCTGGCCGGCTGGGCGGCGCCGTGCGCCCTGCGGCAGTACGCCGCTCCGGCGCTGGTCGAGGCGCTGTCGGCCGGTGACGCCGAGGAGCGCCACTACGCCTGGGCGTGGTCCGACGAGGCGGCCGGACGGGTGGTCGGCGCCGAACACCACGGCACCGCGTCCCCCCGCCCGGGTCCCACCGGCGCCGGCGCCCTCCTCCTCGCCCACCACCTGCAACGGGCCCTGAACGTCAGCGAGGCGCCGGGCGCCCAGATCCTCTGCGCGCCCGGCGCCGACGGAACCATCGAGATCGGCGGCCGCGTACTCCTCGATCCGGCCCGGCACCTGCGGCTCGGGTAGGGGCGAACGGCCCGCGGGTCGGCCGGATCGCCCGCCGGTCAGCCGATGATCAGGTCAGCCGGTCGTCGGCCGGTAGGCGTAGATCGTGGTGGCGACCTCGCACACGCTCGGCGGCACGATCTCCACCCGCAGCAGCTTGGCGGACGGGTCGTAGTCGACGCCCTCGGCCTCGAAGGTGCCCGAGCAGATGCTGCTCTGCGGGATCTGGAAGAGCGTGCTGACCTGCCCGGTGACCGGGGTGCCGTCCAGCGCGTGCGGCAGGTCGACCTGGAGGACGTCCTTCGTGGCGTCGTCGGAGGCGCAGACCAGCCGGGTCGCGGAGACGAAGTCGCAGCCCTGGATGTCCGAGACGCTGCGGTCGAGGGTGATCTGCCCGGCCTGGGCGAGGGTGCCGCCGGTGCTCGGCGTGGACGGGTTGGTCAGCGGCGCGGGGAAGACCTGCAACCGGGTCTCGGTGTTCCACTCGCCCTCCACCAGCCACTGGGCGTCGGGGGAGACCGCGGCGAAGGAGTTGTTGAGCGCCTCGCCGGAGTCCAGCGGGTGGGTGTAGTCGTACGACTGGCCGCCCGGCGTGGTGACCTCGAAGAGCTTGGAGGTGGCGTCGTCGCCGCCCTGGTAGGCGTCGAAGACGTAGCCGTTCGCGATGTCCGGGTCGCCGACGTGGTTCCAGCCCTGGACCCGCAGCCGCAGCGGCACCGAGCCGAGGCCCCGGGTGAGCAGCGAGCCGTCCGCCCGGCTGGCGATGCCCTCGCCGCCGGTGAGCGAGTTCACCGTCGAACTGCCCGCCGCCACCCACCCGCCGGGCGAGTCGTCGGCGTGCGCGGTCGCGGAACCCAGCGCGGTGGCTGCGGCGGTGGCGATCAGCAGCGCGGTCGCGCGGCGGCGCAGTGCGGTTGCGGTCACAGGAACCCCCAAGGTGGTCGGAGCGCGGCTCGGCGGACCGACCCCGGCCACGTGCGCAGTCCTGTGGCGGGCTCGGGCAGCCATGACCCTAGCCCCACCGGTATCACCCGCACCAGCACGCGTCGGCCAACTCGCCCTGAACGTCCGAGGATTGGCGGGTGCATGGCGAGTGCGGGCTGGGGGCGGCGCGGCGGGCCGCGAGCCGGGTGGCGGCGGGGCGTCGGGGAGGGGTGGCGGGCCGGCGGGGCGTTGTCGGTGCCGGGAACTACAGTCGTGGGTGGGTACAGGCACGACGGGGAGACGGCCATGGGGGACACGAGCGGAGCGGACGCGCGCCGACCGCCGCGCGGGGGCGCGCCGACGCGGGCAGCCGCGCTGATCCTGGCCGTCCTCGGCGTGCTGCTGCTCCTGTGCGGTGCCGGCGGCGCGAGCGCGGCACCGGACAGCGGTTCCGGGCCCGGCACGGGATCGGACGAGGGCGGCGCGGCGCCGCCCGTGTCGCAGTCCGTCCGGCTCGCCGACGCGCTGCGCGCCGACCCGGTGTACGTCACCGACCAACTGCCGCGCGTCGTCCCGCGGTCCACCGCCCCCGCCTTCGCGGCGCTGGCGAAGACGACCGGCGTGCCGACGTACGTCCTGGTCCTGCCCGACCACGGCGGCTCCGGCGACGCCCTGCTGGGCACCGTCCACGACCGGCTCGGCCGCGACGGGCTCTACGTCGAGGTGGACGACATGGGCGTCGCCGCCGCCAAGGCGTTCGGCGTCCGCGCCCCCGCCGACGACGCACGGACCATCGCGCTGTACGCGCTGCCGTACGACGCGGGGCCGCTGCGCTCCTTCCGCGTGTTCACCGAGGCGATCGCCTCCGGCCCGGCGCGGGCCGCGCACCGCGCCGACCAGTTGGAGAAGAAGTACGGCAACACCGGCCGCGAGGTCGCCCCCGACTACATCGACAGCACCGACCGCGCCAACCAGTCCTTCCTCACCGGCATCGCGCTGACCTGCCTCCCGCTGTCCGTGCTGCTGATCGGCTGGTTCCTACGGGCCCGCCGGCATCGTACGCGTGCCAGGGGAGCGGTCGGTGGCGGTGGCGCAGGCGGTGGCGCAGGTGGTGGCGGTGGCGCGGGCGTCACCCTCGCCAAGGGCGGCCGTCCCCCCGGCAAGCCCGACGGCCGGTCCACGCGCAAGGGCGCCCAGGGCGCCCAGGGCGCCAAGGACGGCCGCGGCGCAGAGGACCGTACGGTGCGCGGCGGGCGCGTCCGGGCGCTGCTGCCTGAGTCGGCCGCCGCGCTGCTGCTGGTCCTCGGCATCGTGCTCCTGGCGCCCCAGCTCTTCGACCAGACCACCGACAGCGCCGCCTCGCCGCCGACCCGCGCCGACCTCACCGCCCGGGTGGACCGGGTCGCGGCCGGCCTGCGGCAGGGCGCCGTCTACACCGACCCCGAGAGTCCGCAGGTGCTCGACGCGGCCCGGCTCGCCGAACTCCGCCGCAAGATCGCCGCGTTCCGCACCGGGCCGATCCGGCTCGCCGTGGTGCCCCAACTGCCGGACGACGAGTCGGCCGGCGAATCCGAGGCGTTCGTGACCGCGGTGCACGCCCGCCTCGCGGCCGACGGCGGCGGCGCCCCTGGCACCGACGCCGGCAAGGGCAGCGGCGGACTCTACGTCGTCGCGGACCCGCTCAGCGGCGACATCGACGTCTACGACTACGGCCTCCCGCTCGACGACCTCCGCCTCACCCTCGACCTGCCGATGGCCATCGCCTACGACCGCTCGGACGACGCCTCCGACGACAACCACCTCGGCGACCGCCTGGACCAGCTCATGGCGTACATCGCCAAGGTCCCGCACGCCGCCGCCGATCCGTCCTCCGGCCCGGACCAGCCCCCCGAGGCGGTCTCCGCCCACAAGCTGCCGGGGCTCTTCCACGGCGACTTCTTCCCGGGGCTGTTCGTCGGCGCGTTCGGCGCGGCCGTCCTGGTCGGCCTCACCGCCGCGGGCACCGGCACGGGCGCCGCGCTCCGACGGCGCGCGGGGCGCGGGCCCCGTCGTGCGGCGGTCGCCGAGCCGCCCTCGCGGGCCTCGACCGCCTACCTCGCGCAGGCCGCCCGGCGCGAAACGGACGCCCTGGCAACGCGGTTCGCGGCCGCCGCCCCGGACGCCCCGCACCGCGACACCGCCTGGGACTGCCTCGACACGGCGATGCTGCTCCTCGGCGACCACGACGGTGACGGCGACGGTCGTGAGGGCGAGGGTCATGACGGCGACGGACGCGACGCGGGCGCGCGGGCCGCGGAGTCGGCCGCCGCGACGGTGCTCGCGCAGGCGGGCCTGGCGGCGCTCGCCGGACGGCCGTACTTGCACTGCTGCACCGTCAACCCGCTGCACGGCGCCGCGGCCACCGGCGGCGCGGCCACCGACGCCGCCGGGCCGAGCGACCGCGTCCCGTCCGCCCGGCGCGCCGCCGCCCGCGCCGGCCACCGCTGCGACGGCTGCCGCGCCGCCGCGGCCCGCGGGCCGGACGCGCTCGACCGCCGACGGCTCTTCCTGCCCGGCCCGCACGGGAGTTGGCGGCCGTACGAGGAAGCCTCGGGTCCGTTGCCCACCGCACGCGACGGGATCGCCCGGCTGATCGCCGGCACGAGGGAGTACACCCATGTCCAGTAGCCACCATCCCCCCGTGCTGCCGTCGCCCGCACTCCACGGGACGGTTCGGGGCGCCGTACTCGCCCTGCTGGCAGGGCTATTGACCCTGTGCGGGCTGTTCGTGGCCGCGGCGCCCGCCGGTGCCGCGCAGGCGCCGGCCCGGACTCAGGCGCAGGCACAGGCGCGATCACAGGTCCACGCGCCGGTCCGGCTCGGCGCGCCCGCCACCGGGGGCACGGCGGGGCAGCGGATCGCGGACGCGCTGAAAGCCTCCCCGGTGTACGTCGACCCGGCGTACGCGGGCGCGGTGCCGCCCGCGCGGCAGAAGCAACTGGTCGCTCGGATCGGCAGGACGCACCTGCCGATCAAGGTGGCGCTGGTACCCCTGGTGAAGGGCGACGCGTTCGACGGCGACTCCACGGTGCTCCAGGGGGTGCTGCACGACCGGCTGGGGATGGGCAACCTCATCCTGATCACCATGGACGGCGAGTTCGGCGACACGCTCACCGGCCAGGAGTGGCCCGACGATACGCATCAGGTCATGGACGCGGCCAGTGCGGTCGGCCTGATGGACGACATGAAGAGCGCGGGCCTCGCCGACCGTGTCGCGAAGGCCATCGACCTGATCGCGAGCGGCGACGGCAAGAAGGCGTACGACCAGGCCACCGCCGACATCGGTGGCCCCCCGACCACGGCGAAGGCCGAGCACGGCAAGGGTGGTTCGGCCGGTTCCGGGCCGGGCGCGGTGGTGTGGCTGCTCGTCGTGGCCGCCGTCGTGGTGCTGGGCGGCGGAGCCGGTTGGCTGCTGCGGCGCCGCTCCATGGCCCGCCGCGCCTCGCCGTTCGCCTTCCCGCGGGAGGTGTTCGCGGCCGAGGAGGTCGCCGACGAGGCCGCGCTCCGGCGCCGCGCCGAGGCCGAGGTGATCGCGCTCGGCGAGGCGGTCGAGGACGCCGACGCCGGTTCCCGGCCCGGCCTCGGCCGTGCGCTCGACGCCTACGCGGCCGCCGGCAAGGTGCTGGACGGCGCCCGTGGCATCCCCGACCTCGCGGGCGTGCTCGCCCTGGTAGCCGAGGGCCGCGACGCGTTCGACGGCCGCTTCGACGCACTACCGCTCTGCTTCTTCGACCCGCTGCACGGCCGGGCCGCCCGCCGCCTCGTCTGGCGGCCGCTCGGCCGCCGCGACACGCTGCGGGTCGCCGCCTGCGCGGAGTGCGCCACGGCCGTCGAGCAGCACCGCGCCCCGGAGGTGCTCACCGACACCGCCACCGACGGCCGCCGCGTCCCGTACTTCGAGGTGCCCGCGGGCGAAAGCGTCTGGGCCGCCACCGGTTACGGCTCGCTCGTCCCGCCACCGGCTCCTGTAGCCCGGGCTGCCGCCGATGCGGCTGACGCCGGGGACGGCGACCGGTGCGCCGATCGGGATACGGGTCTTGGCGGCATCGCCCCCCGCGTCCTCGACGGCGACTTTCCCCGCCCGCGCCGCCCGCGCTGAGCCGCGGGGGAGAGCGTCTGGGCCGCCACCGGTTACGGCTCGCTCGTCCCGCCACCGGCTCCTGTAGCCCGGGCTGCCGCCGATGCGGCTGACGCCGGGGACGGCGACCGGTGCGCCGATCGGGATACGGGTCTTGGCGGCATCGCCCCCCGCGTCCTCGACGGCGACTTCCCCCGCCCGCGTCGCCCCCGCTGACCCGCGGGGGAGAGCGTCTGGGCCGCCACTGGTTACGGCTCGCTCGTCTCGCCACCGGCTCCTGTAGCCCGGGCTGCTGCCGATGCGGTTGACGTCGGCGACTGTGACCGGTCCGTCGACCGGGATACGGGTCTTGGCGGCATCGCCCCCCGCGTCCTCGACGGCGACTTCCCCCGCCCGCGTCGCCCCCGCTGACCCGCGGGCGATCGCGGACCGAACCTGACCGCATCGGCTCCTAGGGTCGAGAGTGTCAAGACGAACGGCAGCGGAGACGGACCGAAGGGAACCCCATGCCGAGCCTGGTGAACGCGGAGACCGACGAGCGGGACGCACTGCTGGCCTTCCTGGACGCGCAGCGCGGCGGGCTGCGCCGCGCGGTCCGCGGGCTGACCGACGAGCAGGCCGCCGCGCACCCCAGCGCGAGCGCGATGGCGCTCGGCGGCCTGGTCAAACACGCGGCACACTGCGAGCACAACTGGGTCCAGGTCATCCTGATGGGCCGCCCGCAGGCCGGCCCCGGCCCGGCCGCCGACTGGCAGGCGGAGTTCCAGCTGCTGCCCGGCGAGACCCTGGCCGGCGTCCTCGCCGAGCTCGACGCGGTGGGCCGCGCGACCCGCGCGGCCATCGCCGAACTCCCCACCCTCGACGTGCTCGTCGCGCTGCCCGAGGCCCCCTGGTTCCCCAAGGACGGCAAGCGCAGCGCCCGTTGGATTCTGCTCCACCTGATCGAGGAGCAGGCCCGCCACGCCGGCCACGCCGACCTCATCCGCGAATCCCTCGACGGCGCGCAAGCCTTCGACCTGCTCGCCCAGGAACAGCAGGAACAGCAGGAACAGCAGGAACGACAGGGGTAGCAGGAGTAGCACGAGCGGCTGCGGGAGCAAGGGGGGAGCCGTCACCCGATACGAGCGCCGGGACATCGTCGTCGACGCCTTCTTCGATCTCGCCGACGCGATCGTCAGTCAGCGGTCGGAAACAGGAACCGTACGTCGGTGAGCCGCTCCGACAGTTCCCACAGACGGCGGCCGGTCCGGGGATCGGCTGCCGCGGGGGACAACCGCACTCGTGTCGGGCCGCCGCGCAACTCGGCGAAGCCGTCCGGCCCGATGAACTCGCCGCCTTTCACGTCCGGGGCGGTGGCCGCGTACAGCTGGGGCAGCGCACCCTGGTCCGGGGGCTGGGCAAGCGGGGCGAGGACGTGGCCGAACAACACCTTCACCCTGTTGACGGGCGCACTCGTCTGGAGGTTGGTGGAGGTGTAGCCGGGGTGGGCGAGCAGGCTGCGCACCGGGCTGTCGGCCGCGGCGAGCCTCCGGTGGAGTTCCCGTCCGAAGACGGCGTTGGCGAACTTCGACTGGTTGTAGAACCCCATGGGCGAGTACGTGCGCTCGCCGGAGAGGTCGTCGACGTGGAGGTGCCCCTGCCGGTGGTTGGTCGAACTCACCGTGACCACGCGGGGGTCGTCGCCCCCGGTCAGCAGGTCGAGCAGCAGACCGGTGAGCGCGAAGTGGCCGAGGTGGTTGCAGGCGAACTGCAACTCGTGGCCTTGGGCGCTCAGTGAGCGGGGCGGCGCCATCACTCCGGCGTTGTTGACGAGCACGTCCAGCCGCGGGTGATCGCCGCGTAACCGATCGGCGAATGCTCGGACCGAATCGAGATCGGCCAGGTCGAGGCGGCGCACCTCAAGGGTGGCGTCAGGCTGCTCAGCGGTGATCTCCGCGGCGGCCAGGCGGCCTTTCGCCTCGTCGCGCACCGCGAGGATCACGTGCCCGCCCTTGCGGGCGAGTGCCCGGGCGGTCGCCAGGCCGAGGCCGCTGTTGGCACCGGTGACGACGAACACCCGCTTGGCCTGGTCCGGGATCTGGTGGGCGGTCCAGCGCTGGTTCTTCCTCATGCGGCACACGCTGCCTTCTATGGCACTCGGTGTCAAGAAGGTACCGGGTGTCATGGATGGCGTGGCGATAGGATCGGACGGTGAACTCCCGCCCTGAAGTCACCATGGCCCAGCGCAAGCGCCAGCTCGTCTCCGACGAGCTGAGCGAAGCGGCGCTGCGACTACTGGCGTTGAAGGGGTTCGACGCGGTCACCATCGACGAGATCGCGGCCACCGCCGGCGTGTCCAAGCGAACGTTCTTCCGGTACTTCGCCTCCAAGGAAGACGTGGTCGTCCGGTTCCTGGCCGACATGGGCAGCGGCATGCGCGCGGAGCTGGCGTCTCGCCCCATCGACGAGCGGCCCTCCGTGGCCCTGCGGCACACGGTCTGGGTCCCCGTGGCCGCCTGCGCCGACCATTTCGACAGGGCACTGCGCGTGGTTCAGCTGATCCTGCGCACCCCCGCCCTGCGCGCACGCTTCCTGGAGCGCCAGGACCAGTGGCGCGACGACTTGGCGGCGGAGTTGGCGCAGCGCCTGGGGCTCGATCCCGACACCGATCTGTACCCGCGGCTGGCTGCCGGGATGGCGCTCACCGCCTTCGACACCGTGCTGCGGCGGTGGAGCGACAGCGACGGCGCTCAGGACCCCGCCGAACTGACCGCCCAGGCGTTCGCCACCATCGTCCCGGCGCTTGACTCCATCGAGTGAGGCAGGGCGCCGTCGAGCGGCTGGGCAGGGTCCCCGCCGACGCCGACGCCGACGCCGACGCCGACGCCCACGGACCCCCGCGGACCCCCGGGATCAGTGTCCGCCGCGGCCCAACCCGGGGACGCCGAGCGCCGACAGGCCGTCGAGCATCACGTCGACGCCGACCGCGGCGAGCAGCAGGCCGAGCAGGCGGCTGAGCAGTTCGGTGATGGTGTGGTGGGTCCGGCGCAGGAGCGGCGCGAGCACGATCACGCAGGCGAGGTCGAGCACGATCACGGTGTCGTACGCGCCGACGACGGTGCCGCGCCAGGTCCACGAGTCGCGCTCGGACGCCTCGATGAGGATCGCGGTGAGCGCCAGCGGGCTCACCACGAACGGCATCAGCAGCGCCCTGAGCCCGCTCACCACGTCGGGGTGGTCCTCCTGCGGCCCGTCGGGCCCGAGTTGCACGCCGAGCACGAGGCTGATCGCGTAGATGAAGAAGATCGCGCCGCCGGCCAACTGGAGCGCGGGCGGGGAGATGTGGAACAGCTCCAGCAGCCAGGGCGCGGTGAACCCGGCGAGCGCGCCCACCGCGACCGCCACCGCCGACGACAGCAGTGCGATCAGCCGCAGCCGCCTCCGGTCGTGCACCCGCGCCAGGTGCGCGAACGACAGCAGCACCTTGGGCGGCCCCACGACGGAGAAGAACGTGATGAACGCGGCGGCGAAGTTCTTGGTGACCATGGGGCGCATCCTCGGTCCGCCGCGCCCGGCCGCGGCGGACCGACCCGCCCGGGGCGGAAAAAGCCCGCGCCGAGCGGACGTGCCCGGGCGGAGCAGAAAATGCCCGCGCCGGGCGGAAGGCCCGCCGCTACGATGAGCCGGTCGTCCACGAAGGAGAGTTGAGGTGCCCGGTCACCGAAGCGCGCGCTGACGCCGTAGGTCGTATCCGACCCGTCATCGCGTGCTGCCCCTGAAGTCGAAGAGCGGCACAGCGAGCCTTTCCCTGCCCGGTTCCCGGCGGGCCGCACCCGCGCGCCCCGGAGCCGGCGCCGCTCTCCGCTACCCAAGGGGCACTCGTGCCGACCGCAGTTGGGACACCCTCTCCCCGTTCCTCCCGCTCTTCGCGTTCCTCCCTCTGGCGGGACGCCGACTTCCGCAGGTTCTGGGCGGGCGAGACCGCCTCCCAACTCGGCGAGCAGGCCGGCCGGACGATCCTGCCGCTCCTCGCCGTGGTGGCACTCCACTCGGGCCCCGGCCGGCTCGGCGCCCTGCGTGCCGTCGAGCAGGCGCCGATCCTGCTCTTCTCGCTGCTGATCGGCGTGTGGGTGGACCGCCGGCGGTCCCGCCGGTTCATGGTCCTCGCCGACCTCGGCCGCGCCGCGGTGCTGGCCGCGGTCCCGCTGGCGTACCTCTTCGGGGGCCTCGGCCTTCCGCTGCTGCTCGTCGTCGGGTTCCTCACCGGGTCCCTGTCGGCGTGCTTCGACGTGGCGTACCAGGCCACGCTCGTACGGCTGGTGCCGCGCGACCGGCTCACCGAGGGCAACAGCGCGCTGGAGGGCAGCCGGTCCGCCGCCCAGATCGGCGGGCCCGCGCTCGGCGGCGGGCTGGTGTCGCTGCTGTCCGCTCCGGTCGCGGTCGCGGGCTGCGTGTTCTTCTTCGCGCTGTCCGCCCTGTCGATCCGCCGCATCCGGCGCCCCGAGCCGCGACCAGCGCGGGCCAAGCCCGTATCCGTGCCCGCGTCCGTGCCCGTACTCGCGTCCGAACCGACGTCCGAACCGACGTCCGAACCGACGTCCGAACCGACGTCCGAACCGACGTCCGAACCGACGTCCGAACCGACGTCCGAACCGACGTCCGAACCGACGTCCGAGCCGGTGCCCGGGCCCGCGGCCGGCCTGTGGTGGCAGATCCGCGACGGACTGCGGCTCGTCGCCGGCGACCCCGCGCTGCGGGCCGTGGGCACGGCGTCGGGCCTCTTCCAGTTCTCCTTCGCCGCCCTGATGACCGTGTACCTGCTGTTCCTGCCGCGCGCACTGCACCTGTCGGGCGGCGCGGTCGGCCTGGTGCTCGCGGCGACCGGCCCGGGCGCGCTGGTGGGCTCCGCACTGTCCGCCCGGCTGCCGGCCAGGATCGGATACGGCGTGGTGCTCGTCGGCGCGGCCGCGCTCGCCGACGGCGCGATGCTCTGCGTGCCCGCGCTCCACGGCTCCGGCGCCGCCACCCTCGGCGCCCTCATGGCGATCAACTTCGTCTACGGCGCCTTCAGCCAGCTCGTCAACGTGACCACCACCGCCGTCCGGCAGGCCGTCACACCGCTACGGCTCCAGGGCCGCGTGGTCGCGACCATCAACGTCGTCGGCATGGGCCTGGGCCCGTTCGGCTCCCTGACCGGTGGCGGTCTCGCCGCCCGCTACGGGCTGCGCGCCGCGCTGCTGGCGACCGCCGCCGCGATGACCCTCTCCCCGCTGTACTTCGCCTGCTCCCCGCTCGCCCGCCTCGGCCGGAACCTCCCGGACCCGCCGGACGACCAGGACGAGCCGGACCTCCCGGACCAGGCGCCGGACGCCCTCCGTACGGCGGAGACCGGCGACCGGACGAGCCCGACGCGGGCCGGCGACGCCTCCCCGTGACCGCGCGGCGACGGCGCCAACTCTCCGCACCCCGCTCGGTGTTCGGGCCGCGCCGCCCCAACTGGACGGGAAGTGCCGGGGGCGGGCATCCGCCCCGCCCCCGGAGCACGGCTCGCGGTGAACTAGCCTTGCGGCCCATGGGAAACGGGAGCCCGGAGAGAGGAGCGGGGCCAATGAGCACACCGGCGACTCGTCCGGGTCGTGCGGCGGACGACGCGGACGACCCGCGGATGGACTACTGCTCGACCTGCCGGCGTACCCTCAACGGCGCCTTCATGTGCCCGGGTTGCGGTGCCTACGCGCCCGACATCGACCCGCGCGGCCCGGCCGGGCGGGCACCGGCCGACCTGCCGCCCGAGGACGGCGAACCCGTGGACGACCTCGCGGCGGAGCCGGACGGCGCGCCCGCCCCCGAGGCGCCGACGGTGTCGATCCCGGCCGTCCCCGAGGCGCCCGAGACGTCAGCGCCCGAGACGCCGTACGACCGCGACCGCCAACGGCCCCCGGCGTCACGCGGGTCCGCCGCCGGGGAGCCGACGGCGCCGCGCCCGGACGCGCCTTCCGCCGACGCCTCCCCGGCGGGCCCGCCCTCGGCCAAGGTGGCGCTGCCCCCGGAGCGGCCCGACCCGGCCGGAGCGCCCGAGGTCTCCGCGACCTCCCCGGCCCGCACGCCCGGCGCCGGCCCGCGGCCGACCCCGGGCACCGGCCCGGAACCGCTCGACGAGCGGCGCCGCAGGAACCGCCGCCGCGCCGCGGTCGTCGCCGCGTTCGCACTGGTCGGGGGCGGCATAGCCGCGGCGGTCATATCCGCCGGCTCCTCCTCGACCCCGCCCGCCGCGTCCGTCCCGGACGACCCCTCGCCGCACGGCACTTCGGCGCCGGGCGCCGCCGCGCCCGCCTCCAGCGCGCCGCCCCGCAGCCCCTCCACCGGGCACCCCCGCACCTCGGCCGGCCGCCCGCCCGCCGCAGGCCCCGGCACCTCCGCCTCCTCCGCCCCCGCCACACCCCGGGCAGCGGGCACCACGGCCTCCGGCAGCGTCACCACCCCCAGCACCGGGACGTCCGCACCGCAGTCCGCGTCGCCCACCGGCACCCCGACTTCCGCGCCCCCCACCACCCCGTCCGGCAAGCCGCCCTGCGTGCTGGGCATCTGCCTGCACTGACCCGCGCCCGCACCCGCCCCAGCATGTCGCCGTCAGGAGTCGCCGGCGGTCAGGGTGTCGGCGAGGCTGGTCGCGAACAGCGTGGTGCCGGCGCCGCCGCGCGGGTGGACGTGGTCGATCCACAGCAGGCCCAGATGGGTGGCGACGGTGGAGTACCAGTCGTCCAGGAGCACTTCGGGGTGGTCGGCGTGGTAATCGCGCACCGCGCTGTTGACGCTGTCCTGCCACGGGAACGGCCCGCGTACGGTGGTCAGTACGATCCGGCGGTCGCCGACCACGGCGCGGACGTGGTCCACGTCCTGCGTGCTGAACGTCGCGTTGGTGCCGAGTGCCAGCACGACGGTGCCGCGCAGCCGGTGCTGGGCCAGGAGCTGCGCACAGATGTCGGGGGCGTCCTCCATCATCCGCCCGACCTGGGCGTAGAGCTGGATGCCGGGCAGCACCCGGTGCAGATCCTGCGCGGAGCCCAGCGTGATCGAGTCGCCGATCATGGTGATGTCGCTGCCGTCGACCGTGCCGGGCGCGAGGGAGGGAGCCGCGGAGGGGGACCGCTCGGCCGGCGCCGACGAGCCCGGGTCGGCGGGAGGCGCGGGCACCGGGGCCGGGGGAGACGCCGGGTCCGCCGCCGTACCGGACGAGCCGTGGGGCGCGGCGAAGTGGGCGTCCCCGCCGCCCTTCCCGGCGAGTGTCGCCTCGTACTTCGCCCCCGCCTGCAACTGGCTCTGCAGGGCGCTGGGCGCCGACGCCGGACTGACCAGCACCGCGGCCGCCGCGAGCGCGACCGCGCCGACCACCACCGCCAGTGCCGGGTGCCGCCTGACCACCCGGGCCCACGGAACCGTACGGTGCGCGCGTCGCAGCAAGGTGGCCGGTGCCGGGAGCGGTCCGGCCGCTGCCTGCCCTCGCCGCGCCTTCTCGTCCCGCGGAAGCGCCCCGCCGACCCGCGGAACCGTCGTGTCCCGCCCGGCCGTCCCGCCGTGCGTCGCGGTCTCGCCGTGCCCGGCCGTCCCGCCGTGCCCGCCTGTCCCGCCATGTCCGGCTGTCTCGCCGTGCCTGGCCGTCCCGCCGTGCCCGGCCGTGTCGCCGTGCGTTGCGGTCTCGCCGTGCCCGGCCGTCCCGCCGCGCGTCGCCGTCTCGCCGCGCGTCGCCGTGTCGCCGCGCGTCGCCGTCTCGCCGCGCGTCGCCGTACGGTCCGGCCGGCGGCGCAGGGCCGCGGCGATCGGCCGCTGCACCAGCCGCTGGCCGGCGACGGCGAGGAGCAGCGGCGCGAGGAGTTCCACCGCGCGTACGGCCGTGGAGGTGTCGGGCCACAGGGCGTTCGCGGTCACGACGACCGGCCAGTGCCACAGGTAGAGCCCGTAGGAGTGCCGGCCGAGCAGCCGCAGCGGTGCGGTGTCCAGCAGCCGCGGCTGCGCGTCGAGCGCGCAGCCCGCGCACACCACCGTGGTGGCCAGCGCGACCACCGCGAAGCCCCACCCGTACATCACGCCGTTGCCCGGGCCGAGTACGGCGAAGCCGGCCAGCGCCGCGAGCGCGGTGCGCACCGCGGCCCGGCCGCGGTGCGGCAGCCGGGCGGCGTAGCGGGTCAGCGCGGGCAGGGCCAGCGCGGCGGCGCAGCCCGCGAGGAGCGCGCCGCAGTGCGAGTCGGTGCCGAAGTACGCCCGGGAGCCGCCGGCGGCGCCGGGGCCGAGCGCGTGCATCCGCCACAGCGACGTCGCCGCGCCGCCGGCGGCGAGCACCGCGAGCGCCCCGGTCAGCAGCGGCCGGCGGCGGCCGCGCGCGAACGGCAGGAGGACGGCCAGCAGCAGCGGCCAGACCAGGTAGAACTGCTCCTCCACGCTCAGCGACCACAGGTGCTGGAGCAGCGGCGGGCTGCCGAAGTGGTGGAAGTAGTCGGCGCCTTGGTGGATCTGCCACCAGTTGTTGACGAACGCCAGCGACGCCAGGGTGTCGCCGCGCAGGCCGTCGCCGATGCCGGTGCCGCGTCCTGCCGTGAGCCGCGCGGCCACCGCGCAGGCGGTCAGCACCAGCAGCAGCTCGGGCAGCAGCCGGACCGCGCGGCGCCGCCAGAACCCGCCGAGCCCGATCCGGCCGTCCCGCCGGTGCTCGGCCAGGAGCAGATGGGTGATCAGGAAGCCGCTGATACCGAAGAAGACGTCCACGCCGAGGTAGCCACCGGGCAGCCAGTCCGGGTCCACGTGGTACGCGACGACGGCCGCGACGGCGAGCGCGCGCAGCCCGTCCAGGCCGGCGAGTCGCGGCCCTCGGGCCGGCGGCCCGGATCTCCGGGAGGCGTTCCGGTCGGCGTTCCGGTCGGCGTTCCGGTCAGCCACTTGGCCGGTTCCCGGGCCGGTGTCCTTACGGGGCCCCGGGCCGGTGTCCTCGCGGGGCGCGGGCGGGTCCGCCGGCCCGTGCAGGCGGGAGGCGGCGGGAGGACGGGACTCGGGCAGCGGGGCAGACGAAGGCACGCTCCACCGTAGGAACGGCCCCGCCGGCCCCGCGCGTGCTGATCGGCCATCAGAACTAACAGATCATCAGATCATCACCCGAACGTGCGAAGGGTCAGTAGAAGATCGGGCCGAGCGCCCCGCCGCCGGCCACCACCGGGTCGCCGTTGAGCGCGACGCTCTTCGGGCTCGCCAGGAACGTGATGACGTCCGCGACCTCCTCCGCCGTCACGAGCCGGCCGATCGAGATGCCCGCGGCGGCGGCGCGCTCCACGTCCTCGACGCTCACGCCCCGGTTCGCCGCCATGGTGGCGAGGGTCTGCGGGGTCTTCTCGGTGCGAGTCAGGCCGGGGTGCACCACGACCACGTTCACGCCCTGCGGGCCGAGTTCGTCCGCGAGGTTCTTGCTCAGCGCGGCCACCGCCACGTTGCGCACCGAGCCGACCACCGAACCGGTCTGACGCGCCGCCAGCCCGCTGACGTTGATGATCCGGCCCCAGCCGCGCTCGGCCATGGCCGGCGCGAAGGCCCGCGCGGTGCGCAGGTAGCCGCGCACCTTCACGTTGAACTCCTCCTCCAGGGCGTCCTCGGGGAAGCTGCCCGGGCTGGGCGTGGCGGCGGCGTTGACGAGGATGTCCACGCCGCCGAGCGCGCGGACCGCCTCCGCGGCGAGCGCCGCCACCGAGGCGTCGTCGCCGGTGTCGGCGGGCAGGCCGACCACCGTACGGTCCGGGCCGGCGTGCGCGCGGACCGCCTCGACGGCGGTGGCGAGCGCGTCGGCGCCGCGCGCGACGAGTGCCACGTCGGCGCCTTCGGCGGCCAGCGCCTTGGCGGTGGCCAGCCCGATGCCCCGGCTGCCGCCGGTGACGACGGCGCGGCGGCCGGTCAGTTCGAGATCCACGGTGCGTCCCTTTCGGTCCCTGCGGTGTCGCTGTGCCCCAGCGTCAATCAACGCCGCCCACCGCTTGTTCCCGGGGCCTTCGCCGTACGACCGGACCCCGCGCCGCTCCCCGCGCCGCTTCCCGTGCCGGGCACCATCGGGAGCGGGGCCTTCTTGCGGACGTCCGGGTGGTCCGGTGTCGTTCGCGGGTCCACGGCGTCCGACGCCACACGAGGAAGCAGCAGGCGCCGGGCTGCTCAACGGCTTGACGCAACGGGGGAGTTGCCGATGACGACCGTCGATCCGCGCTTCAGACGGTTCATGAGCCGGATGGCGACCGGGGTGGCCTGGTTCGTCCTGTGCGTGCCGACGATGGTGGCGCGGTCCGCCTTCCACGACCGGCCGGGCCTGGGGAACCCGCCCGCGCCGGACCCCCTGGGGATGGCGTGCGTCTTCGCCGTCGTGGGGTACGGCTGCACGGTGGCGGCGCTGGTGCCGTGGCCCGAAAGGTTCACCGGTTCGCGGCGCCCGGCACGGCACCTCGCCGCGTTGCCGGAGTCCTCCGCGTACGCCCGGTACGAGGACGATCCTCCGCCTTGAGGATCACCGCACCGGACACCGCGAACCAGGCGAACCTCACCAGCCACGGCACCAGCCGGTACGGAACCTGAGGCCGCCGACGTGTCAGGTGCCGCCGGACTCCGGCGGCCTCGCGTCACTCCTCGCCGGGCGTGACCGCCGACGGGTCGGGCACGTGCGGGAGCACGTCCGCGAGGTAGCTCGCCACGGTGGCCTCCAGGCCGACGTCGCCCTCGGCCTGCTCCGACAGGTACCAGCGGTGTTCGAGGAGCTCGTGGTAGAGCTGCGCGGGGTCCATCTTCCCGCGCTGGTCGCGCGGCACCATGCGGACGGTGGGGCGGAAGACCTGGCGGACCCAGCGGTGCGCCAGCACCTCGGGCCGGGCGCCCAGGGGATCGCCGGGGGCGTAGTCGTCCTGCGTGGTCATCCACTGTTCGAGGTCGTTGAGCAGGCTGCGGGCCTGGTTCTCCTCGGTGTCCAGGCCGGTCAGCCGCAGCAGCTGGCGCTGGTGGTGGCCGGCGTCCACGACCTTCGGGAGGAAGGTGACGGTGTCGCCGCCCGGCGAGCGCTGGATCTGCATCTCGGCGACGTCGAAGCCGAGGCCGTTGAGCCGGCGTATTCGGCGGTCGATGTAGTGCCGCTTGCCCGCCGGGTAGACGGACTCGCGGGTCAGCTCGTGCCACAGGTCGCCGTAGCGGGAGCAGATGGCCTCCGCGAAGGTGACCGGGTCCACCGACGGGTGCAGCGAGCCGCCCGCCTCCAGGTCCATCAGCTCGCCGGCGATGTTCACCCGGGCCAGCTCGATGTCGTAGTCGCGCTGGCCGGCGCTGAGCCTGGGCTGGATCTGGCCGGTCTCGGCGTCGACCAGGTAGGCGGCGTACGCGCCGGCGTCGCGGCGGAAGAGGGTGTTGGACAGCGAGCAGTCGCCCCACGCGAAGCCGACCAGGTGCAGCCGGACCAGCAGCACCGCCAGCGCGTCGAGCAGCCGGCTGACGGTGCCGGGCCGCATCGTGGTCTCGAACATCGACCGGTACGGCAGCGAGCCGCCCAGGTGCCGGGTGATCAGCGCGGGCTCCAGCGCGGTGCCGTCGGCCGCCACCCGGCCGGTGACCACCGCGATCGGGTCGACCGCGGGGATCGCCAACCGGTCCAGGTCGCGCAGCAGTTCGTACTCGCGGGCCGCCGCCCACTCGCTGACCTCCTTGACCGCCACGACCTCGTCGCCGGCGCGGGCGAAGCGCACCACGTGCCGGGAGATGCCGCGCGGCAGCGCGACCAGCGTCTCGTCGGGCCACTGCTCCAGCGGCAGGCCCCACGGCAGGTCGAGGAGGTCGGCGGGGTGGCCGGCGTCGGTGGCCCTGATCTGCAACGGCATGGCGCTTGGGGTCCTCTCGTAGGACCGCAGGCTACAGGCTGTGCCGCTCTGCCCACGAGGTGACCGCCGCGGCGATCGCGTCCGGCTGGTCCTCGGGGGCGAGGTGGCCGGCCGGACCGCAGTGCTCGATCTCCAGCGCGGAGATGTGCTCGGCGCACCAGGCGGTCAGCGCCTCGCCGATGCCCAAGGTGGGCGAGGAGTCGAAGGTCAGCAGCAGCTTCGGGGTGCCGGGGCTGGCCGCGAGCCACTCGTCGTACGCGGAGACCCGGGCGACCACGTCGGCGGGTTCGCCCTCCAGCGGCATCGAGCGGGCCCAGCGCAGCAGCGGCCGGCGGGACTCGCGGGTCGGGTACGGGGCCCGGTAGACGTCGTGGTCGGCGGCCGGCAGCTCGCCGAGCACGGTCTGCTCGAAGCTGTCCTCGATGAAGACGTTCTTGTCCAGGACCAGTTCCTCGCCGGTGCCGGGGGTGCGGAACGCCTTGAACCGGGAGCGGGCGGCGGCAGGGTAGTCCTCCCAGGTCATCGGCCGGACGATCGTCTCCATGACGGCCAGCCCGGCGACCGAGGCGGGGTTGCGGGCGGCGCGGTCGAAGGCGAGCGCGCCGCCCCAGTCCTGCCCGACCAGCACCGCCCGCTCCAGGCCGAGCGCGTCGAACCAGGCGTCCAGATAGCGGGCGTGGTCGTCGAACGCGTAGGGGATGTCGGGCTTGCCGGAGCGGCCCATGCCGATCAGGTCGGGAGCCAGGCAGCGCCGCCCGGCCGCCGCGGCCTTCGGCAGGACGTGCCGCCACAGGTGCGAGGAGGTGGGGTTGCCGTGCAGGAAGACCAGCGGCGCGCCGACGGCCTCCGCCGCGCCGGGGCCGGCCTGCTCGTAGTGCAGGAACGAGTCGAGTACGTCGAGGGTGGGCATGAGAACGCCTTCCGTTTGTGTGACTAACGTTCGTGGCACTAACGAAGGTACATCGTTAGTGCGACAAACACAACGGAGTACGATGCGGCCATGGACACCGCGCACGACATGCCGCTCCCGGACGATCAGGCGGGCACCCCGCAGCGGCTCGCGGCCCTGCCCAGCCGTCTGCTCAACCTCGCCGCGGCCCAGGGCGAGCGCATGATCAGCGGCCGGTTGGCCGCGGTCGACGCCCGCAAGTGGCACTACGCGGCCCTCGCCGCCCTGGAGGAGTACGGCCCCGCCAGCCAGGCCACGTTGAGCCGGCGCACCGGCATCTACCGCAGCGACCTGGTGGCCGTGATCAACGAACTGGAGGCCCAGGGCGCGGTCAAGCGCGCACCCGACCCCGACGACCGGCGGCGCAACGTCATCACGCTGACCTCCGCCGGCCGCGCCCACCTGCGCCGCCTCGACGCGATCCTCGACACCGCCCAGGAGGACCTGCTCGCGCCGCTCACCGCGAAGGAGCGCGCCGAGCTGACCTCGCTGCTCGGCCGGCTGATCGCCCACCACGCCGGGCGCCGCGAGGGCGAGCCCGCGCACTCCGGACACTGAATCCGCCGGGGCGGCGAGCCGTCGCCGCTCCCGCCCCCGTCGCCGTCCCGGCGGTCCCGCTCAGTCGGCCCGCGGCCCGGCCTGCGCGCTCACCCGCAGCACCGTGCCCTGCGCCACCGCGCACAGCGTCTCGGCGCCATCGGCCGCGACCGCGTACAGGTCGCACCGGCACACCGCCTGACGCCGCCCGGCCTGCACGGTCTGCGCCCGGGCCACCAGCCGCACCCCGGTGCCCGGCCGGACGTACTGGATGGTGAACCCGCCGGTCAGTACCGACGCGCCCAGCACCGAACCGGCGGCGAAGGTGATCGCGTTGTCGGCGGCGTACGCCAGCACGCCGCCGTGCAGGAAGCCGTTCTGCTGCCGCAGCTCCTCGCGGACGGCGACCTCCAGGACCGCGCCGCCGGCGCCGAACGCAGTCAGCTCGGCGCCGACCAGCCGGCTGAACGGCTGGCTGTCGAGCGTCTTGCGGGCCGTTTCGAGGTCCAGCCCGACCGCGGGCCCGTACGCGGCATCGGGTGCGGAGCCGGATTCGGGTGCGGCGTCGGCCTGGGGTGCGGGCGGGGCGCCGGACCCGGGCGGGGGCGTCGTGTTCGGCGTCGTGTTCGGCGTCGGTTCGGGGTTCACCGGTGGGTCCCTTCCTCGGTGTCCGGTGCGCGGCGCGGGCCTTTCACCTGCGCCAGGTCCAGGTACGACAGCAGTTCGCGGGCGGCCGGGCTCGGGCGGTCGCCCTTCGGCAGCGCGACCGACACCTCCCAGTCCGATCCGCCCGGGCCGGCCAGCGGCACCACCGCCAGCGTCGCGGCCTGCTCCTTGCGGGAGATCGGCCGGGGCACCACCGCGACGCCCAGCCCGTGCCGGACCAGGTCGATCAGCGTGTGGACGTCGTACACCTCCAGCGCCACCCGGCGCACCGCGCCGCTCGCCGCGAACGCCTGGTCGGTCAACTGCCGCGCGCCCCAGTCCTGGTGCCAGTCCACGAAGGTCTCGCCCGCCAGCCGCGCCCACTCCACCCGCGGCTCGCCCGCCAGCGGGTGGTGCGGATCGCACAGCAGCACCATCGGCTCGCGGGTCAGCGGCAGCAGCCGTACGCCCTCGGGCGGCGGCCCCGGCAGCGAGACGAACGCCAGGTCCAGCCGGCCGTCCGCCACGTCCTGGGCGAGTACGGCGGAACCCGCCTGCCGCATCCGCACCTCGACGCTTCCGTGCCGGGCCCGGAACCGGGCCAGCAGCGCGCCGACGTCGACCGTCACGCACTGCTCGGTGCCCACCGCGAGGCTGCCGCGCAGCAGGCCCTGCACCGCCGCCACCGCCTCCTTCGCGGCGCGGGCGCCGGCCAGCGTGCGGGTCGCCTCGCCGAGCAACGCCCGTCCCGCGCCGGTGAGTTCGACGCTGCGGGTGGTCCGGATGAACAGCGGGGAGCCGAGTTCCCGCTCCAGCGCGCGCACCGACGCAGACAGTCCCGACTGCGAGACCAGCAGCCGTTGCGCGGCCTTGGTGAAGTGCCGTTCCTCGGCGACGGCGACGAAGTACTCCAGCTGACGCAGTTCCACGATTGAGAAATCTAGTCGATGAATCCGTTCTCTTTCTTCTATTGGACGAGTCTTCCGGGTCGGGGACAGCATGGTGCACGTGGCCCCGCACCCGTCGCGGGCCGCACCACCCGCATCACCCGCATCACCCGTCGCCGGCGGACCGCCGGCAGAACCGGAGAACCCGCATGGAGTACCGCACCCTCGGCAGCAGCGGCGCAAGCGTGTCGACGCTGGCGCTCGGCACCATGACGTTCGGCGCCGAGACCGACGAGAAGGGCGCGTTCGCGCAGCTCGACCGGTTCGTGGCGGCCGGCGGGACCCTCATCGACACCGCGGACGTCTACAGCTCCGGCGTCTCGGAGGAGATCATCGGCCGCTGGCTGGCCGCCCGCCCCGCCGACATCACCGGCCGGGTGGAGATCGCCAGCAAGGGCCGCTTCCCGATGGGCGACGGCCCCAACGACGCCGGGCTGTCCCGGCGCCACCTCGACCGCGCGCTCAACGCGTCGCTGCGCCGGCTCGGCGTCGACTGCATCGACCTCTACCAGGTGCACGCCTGGGACCCGTACACCCCCGTGGAGGAGACCCTGCGCTTCCTCGACGACGCGGTGCGGCAGGGCCGTATCCACTACGTGGGCCTGTCCAACTTCACCGGCTGGCAACTGCAGAAGGCCGTGGACGTCGCGGACTTCCGCGGGCTGACCCGCCCGGTCACCCTCCAGCCGCAGTACAGCCTGCTGGCCCGGGAGATCGAGTGGGAGATCACCCCCGCCTGCGAGTCCGAGGGCCTCGGCCTGCTGCCGTGGAGCCCGCTCGGCGGCGGCTGGCTGACCGGCAAGTACCGCCGTGACGAGCTGCCCACCGGCGCCACCCGGCTCGGCGAGAACCCCGATCGCGGTGTCGAGTCGTACCACCGGCGCAGCGCGATCGCCCGGACCTGGGACGTCGTGGACGCGGTCCGCGCCGTCGCCGACGAGCAGAGCGCCACGATGGCCCAGGTCGCCCTCGCCTGGCTGCTCGGCCGCCCCGCCGTCACCTCCGTGATCCTCGGCGCCCGCACCCTGGAGCAGCTGGAGGACAACCTCGGCTCGGTGGACCTGCGCCTCACCGCCGAGCAGGTCGAGCGGCTGGACACCGCGAGTGACCCGGGCGCCGCGGATTACCCCTACGGCGTTCCCGGCGTCAACCAGCGGGGCCGCGACATCCGGGGCCGCGGCTGACGGTCGCGCCTCGGCTGACGGTTCCGGCCGGCGGTTCCGGTTGACGGTCGCGCCTCGGCCGGCGGTTCCGGTTGACGGTCTCGGCGCGGTTGGCGGTTCCGCCGCCGACGGCCGTGCCACCGCTGACGGTTCAGCCGTCGGCGGGCGCCCGCGGGGAGGGCATGCCGCGCCCTCCCCGCCCCTTGACCTCGCGGCCCCGCGGGAGCCTTCCCCGCGGGGTCGCGAGCCTGCCCCCAGCCCGCGTACCCGCCGTTCCCCGCCCCCGACTTGGCGCCCGCCCGGCGGAAGGAGCCGCATCCTCCTGGCGGCGCGGGGAACCCCGCGAGACCCACCCGCCGGGCGGGCGCCGGAAATGCGGCCGGTACCGTGAGGGCGGGTTTCCGCAGGCCCCGCGCTGCGTGGATGTGATCGGTTCACGCCGTAAACGCCAGAACCGCGCAGAGCGCCTTGCGCAGGTCGGGGCCGATCGCGGCGCGATACGCTCGCTCTCCGATCGGCCGAAACGGAGGGCGGAGTCGATGGGGACGCACGAGCGCTGGACGCGGCTGCTGGAGGTCCTGGGCGACCGGGGCCGGATCAGCGTGGCCGAGGCGGCCGAACTGCTGGACGTCTCCGCCGCCACGGTGCGCCGGGACATGGAGGAACTGGCCAGGCAGCAGCTGCTGACCAGGACCAGGGGCGGTGCCGTGCTCAGCGGTGTCGCGTACGACCTGCCGCTGCGCTACAAGGCCGGGCGCCAGGCCGACGAGAAGCAGCGCATCGCCAAGGCCGCGGCCGCGCTGATCCCGCCGGGCGCGGTGGTCGGCGTCAACGGCGGCACGACCACCTCCGACGTGGCCAGGGAACTGGCGATGCGGGCGGACCTGGCCGAGCGCGGCAACGCCACCGCGCTGACCATCGTGACCAACGCGATCAACATCGCCAACGAGCTGGCGGTGCGGCCGTATGTGAAGACGGTCGTCACCGGCGGGGTGGCGCGGCCGAGTTCCTACGAGCTGACCGGGCCGCTGGCCACGATGGTGCTCCAGGCGATCTCGCTGGACTACGCGATCCTCGGGGTGAACACGGTCGATCCGCGGTTCGGCGCGGCCACCCACGACGAGGGCGAGGCCAGCGCGAACCGCGCGATGGCCGAGCGGGCGCAGAAGGTGGTCGTGGTCGCCGACTCCACCAAGCTGGGCAAGCGGGCGTTCGCCCAGGTCTGCGACGTGTCGGCGATCTCCGTGCTGATCACGGACAAGGGCGCGCCGGAGGAACTGGTGGAGCAGTTCGTGGCCCAAGGCGTCGAGGTGTCCTGCGTCTGAACGGCCGGCCCGTGCGCGGGAGTCCGCGCCGGGCCGTCCTCGTGGCGCCCGCACCCGCGGGGTCCCTCCAGGAGCCCGCCCGGTTCGCCCGGCCCGCACAAGTCCCCCTGCGTGAAGCTGATTCGAGATGTTCATAAGGGGCATGCTCTTGTCAATTTCGCGCAAGCCTGCCTAGATAGTCCTCGCATGGTTCTGGAGCGGCCGCCCCGCGGCGGCCCGACCGATCAGTGAGGTTGCCCCTGTGACATCACCTCTCGCCCGGCGCACGCGCGCCGCCCTGGCCGGCAGCGGCTGTCTCGCGCTGGCGTTCACCGGACTCCTGTTCACCGCCCCCGGCGCGTCCGCGGGCACCCCCGCGGACGCGTCGTCGGCGCCGTACCCGAACTACGCCCCCACCCCGCCCATGGGCTGGAACGACTGGTCGTACTACCAGTGCAACATGGACGAGCAGACCATCCTCGACAACGCCAAGGCCCTGGTCAGCAGCGGACTTGCCGCCAAGGGGTACGACACGGTCACCACCGACGACTGCTGGATGGCCAAGTCCCGTGACAGCTCCGGTGCGTTGGTACCCGACCCGGTGAAGTTCCCCGACGGCATGGCCTACGTGGGCGACCAACTGCACAAGCTGGGACTGAAGTTCGGCATCTACGAGGACGCCGGCACGGCCACCTGCGGCGGCTACCCCGGCTCGCTCGACCACTGGCAGCAGGACGCCGACCTGTTCGCGAAGTGGAAGGTCGACTACGTCAAGCTCGACGGCTGCAACGTGCCGACGAAGCCCGGCGAGACGGACGAGCAGAGCTACCACGACACGTACTCCGCGTGGAGCCAGGCGATGCTCGACACCGGTCGCCCGATGGTCTTCTCGGTCTCCGCGCCCGCGTACTTCCAGGGCGGGGCCGACTGGGACAAGGTCATCGGCTGGTCGGCGCAGGTCGGCAACCTGTGGCGGGAGGGCGCGGACATCGCGCTCGGCCAGGAGAGCGGCGCGGCCAAGTGGTCCTCGCTGCTCTACAACTACGAGTACAACGTGGGCCTGGCCGACCTGCAGAGCCCCGGGCGCTGGAACGACCCCGACTTCCTGCTGGCCGGCGACTCCGGGCTGAGCCGGGACGAGATCCAGAGCCAGATGTCGCTGTGGTCGATGATGGCCGCGCCGCTGATCTCCAGCACCGACCTCACCCACCTGTCCGCCGACGCGCTGGCGGTGCTCGGCAACAAGGACGTCATCGCGGTCGACCAGGACCGCACCGGGCTGCAGGGCCGGATCGTCCAGCAGGGCGACGGCTATGACGTGCTCTCCAAGCAACTCGCGGGCGGGCAGCGGGCGGTGGCACTGTTCAACAGCTCCGACACCGCGCAGACGATCACCACCACCGCGGCCAAGGCCGGCTTCGCGCACGGCTCCTCGTTCACGCTCAAGGACCTGGTGACGAAGAAGACCACGGTCACCACCGGCACCATCTCCGCGGACGTGCCCCCGCACGGCACCGTGCTGTACCGGGTCGCCCCGGGCGGCAGCCCGCTCCAGCAGCCCGCCACCGCGGTGAGCTGGAAGGACGTCAGCACCACCGCGCACCCGGACCGGTACCAGGTCAGCCTCACCAACCACGGCGCCACCCCGCTGCTGGGCGCCACGGTCGCGCTGAGCGCCCCGTCCGGCTGGAAGGTCTCGCCGTCGAAGGCGCTGCTCGGGCTGGTGGTGAACCCGGGCCGGACCGCCTCGGCGACCGTCCAGGTCACCGCGCCCACCGCCCAGCCGGGCACCACGGTCTCCACGGTCACCGCGACCGCGAGCTACCGTGCGGGCCTCGCCGGCAGCGGCACGGTGAGCGGGCCGCTGACCATCACCTCGGTGGTGCCCTACCCGTCGCTGGCCGCCGCGTTCAACAACATCGGCACGACGCCGGAGAGTGACACCTCCAAGGGCGACTTCGACGGGTCCGGTGACAGCTACTCCGCCGACGCCCTCGCGAAGGTGGGCGCCACCCCCGGTGCCACGATCCAGGCCAACGGGCAGACCTTCACCTGGCCCGCGTCCGCGCCCGGCACCCCGGACAACGCCACGGCCGCCGGACAGGAGATCACCCTCGCCGGTTCCGGCAGCCAACTGGCCTTCCTCGGCGCCGAAGCGGGCTTCACCTCCGGAACCGTCACGGTCACCTACACCGACGGCACCACCAGCACGGGCACCCTCGGCTTCCCCAACTGGTGCTGCTCGACCACGAACGACTACGGCTCCCAGGTCGCTTTGACCACCGACCACCGGGACACCCCGTCCGGGCCGGCCAACTTCGGCACCAGCTACCAGGTGTTCTCCAACACCGTGAGCCTCGACGCGGGCAAGACGGTGCGGTCGGTGACCCTGCCGAACCAGGCCGCGATCCACGTCTTCGCGATGTCCGTCAAGTAGCACGTCCTCCCAAGGAGCAGGCATCACCAAGGAGCAAGCGCCGCACGGCGGTCACGCGTCCCCGGCGGGGGAGTCCGATCTCCTCCGCCGGGGACGCGCCGCCTTGCGACGAGGCCCTAGTTCCAGGGCAGTCCGGCGCGGTGCCGCCAGTAGGCGGACGGCGGTTCGGCCAGTTCCGCGAGCGTGGCCAGCTGGGTCGGGGTGAACACGACCTGCCGGGCACGGAGGTTGGAGGTGAGCTGGGCGGCGGTCGCGGCGCCGGACAGGACCACGTCGGCCCACGGCTGGTGGAGGGCGGCGGCGAGGGCGACCGCGTCCGGCGTGGTGCCCAGGGCCGCGGAGAGCGGGCCGAGTACGGGGGCGAGGCGGGAATCGGGCGCGGCGAGCCGCCCGTTGGCGAGGGCCTCCTTGACCATCACCCGGCAGCCGGCGGCGTGTGCCTCGGCGAGGGCCGGTCCCGCGGAGGGTTCGAGCGGGTTCCAGGTGGACTGCACGCTGCGGAAGAGGGGCGCGCCGTCGACGGTGACCGCCAGCGCCGCGCGGATCGCGTCGGCCTGCGCGGGGCCGCTGGTGCTCAGGCCCACGAGGACGCCGTGCGCGGCCAGTTCGGCCAGCGCGCGGTGCAGCGCGGGGTCGGTGAGCGCGGGGCTGTCCGGGGTGACGGAGTGCACCTGGTACACGTCGAGCCGGTCGCCGAGCAGCGCGCGGGTCTCGGCGAGCTGCCGCTCGTACGTGGCCAGGCTGTGGTCCTTGATCTCGTGCGCCTCCGCGTCCACCCGCCAGCCCGCGGTGTAGGTGTAGCCCCACTTGCTGGACACCACCACCCCGGGCGGCTCCCGCTGGTCGAGCCACTGCGCCAGGAACTCCTCGGAACGGCCGTACGACCGGGCCGCGTCGAAGTCGCGCACGCCGTCCGCGTAGGCGAGGTCGAGCAGTTCGTGGGTGCGGCGGCGCATCGCGTCCACGGTGCGGTCGGGCGGCAGGTCCCGGTCGCGGCCGAGGTTGATGTAGCCGGGGCGGCCGACCGCGGCCAGGCCGAACCCGATCCGGGCCGTGGGCTCGGGCGCGGGTGTGGACGCGGGCGGGTCGGCGGGGGCGTGCGGCGGTGTGGCCACGGGGGCGGCTCCTGCGGTGGTGCGGGCACGTACGGACGGCGGGCGCGGGCGGCCGCGAAGACCCCGGCGGACCTGCGGCCGTACCGGTGCCGGCGCCCGTGGGGGCGCCGGCGCCCGCGGGGACGCCGGCGCTCCGGCCGGCCGCTATGTCGCCGTCGCCAGGATCTCCGCGAGCGCGGCGGCCGCCGCCTGCGCGTCCGGCCCCTGCGCCCGCACGGTCACCGTACGCCCGGCGGTCGCGCCCAGGCCCATGACGGCCAGCACGCCGGCCGCGTTGGCGCTGCGTTCCCCGAACTGGAGCAACAGGTCGCTGGTGAACCGCGCGGCGGCCTGGGCGATCCGGCCGGCCGGGCGGGCGTGCAGGTCGGCCGGCAGCACCACGGAGATCTCCGCGGTGGGCTCGCCGGCGGGCGCGGTGCGGACGGACGGTTCAGAGTTTGCTGACATGGCGGGCCTCCGTGGCGGCGGTGAGTACGGCGGCGAGGTCCGCGCCGGCCGCGGCGGTGACCGCGGCGGCCACGGCGCCCTCGACGAAGGGGGCGTCGGCGATCACTGCGCCGTCGCGGGGCTGGTCTTCCAGGACGGCCCGGGCGGTGAGCACGGAACTGCCCAGGTCCGGCAGGATGAGCACGCCTGCGCCGCGGTCGGCCTCCTTGACCGCGGCGGCGACACGCGCGTAGCTGGTGCCGATCCGGCCGTCGTCCGTGCCGCCCGCGACGGCCACCGGAACGGCGTCGGAGCCGATCTGGCCGAGCAGCCGGCGTAGCCCTGCGGCCACTTCGGGGCTGTGGGACACGAGTACGATGCCGACAAGTTCAGTCATGAACAGCGATGCTAGATCTCGGAACAGCATTCAGCAATACCGAACGAAGAGGTTTTCCCATGGTGCAAGCGGTGCAGCGTGCCGTCCAGATCCTCCGGGAGCTGGCCGTCACCGGCCCCCGGCTGGGGGTCACCGAGCTGGCCGAGCGGCTCGGCGTGGCCAAGCCGACCGTGCACGCGCTGCTGCGCACCCTGGAGGCCGAGGGCATGGTGGTGCAGGACCGGGACAGCTCGAAGTACCAGCTCGGGCCCTATCTGGTGCACCTGGGCAACTCCTACCTGGACACCCAGGAGTTGCGGTCCCGCTCGCTCACCTGGGCGGACCTGCTGGCCCGCCGGGCCGGTGAGGCGGTGTGGGTCGCGGTGCCCACCGGAGACCACATGCTGGTGGTGCACCACGCCTTCCGTCCCGAGGGGGCCGTCCAGATCCTGGAGGTCGGCGCGTCCATCCCCTGGAACACCTGCGCGCTCGGCAAGGCGGTGGCGGCCTTCGCCCCCGACGAGGAGCGCGAGCGGCTGCTGGCCGGCGAGCTGACCGTGCTCACCGGCGCGAGCATCACCGGACGCGAGCCGCTCGCCGCCCAGTTGGCGCAGGTCAGGGCGCAGGGCTACGCGCTGGAGGACCAGGAGTCGGCGATCGGCGACGCGGGGGTCGCGGCGCCCGTCTTCGACCGTTCCGGCGCCGTGGTGGGGGCGATCGGCGTGGTGGGGCCGGTCGAGCGGCTGCTCGCGGAGCCCGCCCGGCAGGAACTCGCCGTCGCGGTACGGGAGACCGCCCGCAACCTGTCCCGGGACCTCGGCGCGCCGCGCGGGGCGGCACGGGGTACGGCGCGAGGCGCGGCCGGCTGAACCCTCCCCGCGCCCGCGCGCCTTGAGCGGCGGGCGCGGCGCCGTACCGGGGCCGAGCGCGGAAGCGCCGGCCCTTCCGCATGCCCGACCGTGCGCCCGGGGGCCGACTCGCGCCCCCGCATGCCCCCGTATGCCGCCATGCGCCGGGACGTGCTTCCGTCCGCCCTGCGGGCTCCGGCAACACACGCTGGGCCGCGGGGAGTTGGGCCCCCGCGCGGCGCCGAACCCCTTGACACCGGCGAAACGCCCGCTTAACTTCCCACTACGTTCATCATTAATGAACGTCATTCGGTAATAGGGAGGATTGGCTCCCCTCTCCCGTTGCCCGACCGGCCGCCAGGCATGGACCCTGCCCTGACCTGCCTGGCGGCCACCCGTCCGGTCTCCCCGGCACGCCTCTCCCCGCCACGCCCACACCACCCGCCCCGCACGCGCAGGAGGTGAGAGCCCGCGACCGCCACCGGCGGCCGGGCGCTCAGGATGGAAGACACCGCACTCCCGACCTACCCGCAGAAACTTCTCGCCGAGCTGCTGGGCACCGCGATGCTGGTGTTCGTCGGCGTCGGCTCCGTGCCCGCCACGACCCTGCTCGGCGGCGCCGCGCCCTTCACGATGGCCGAACTCGGCATGATCGCCTTCGCGTTCGCGATGGTCGTGATCGCGATGGTGTACGCGATCGGCCACATATCCGGCTGCCACATCAACCCCGCGGTCACCCTCGCGCTGGCCGCCACCCGCCGGATGCCCTGGCGCGACGTCCCCGGCTACCTCGCCGCGCAGGCGGCCGGCGCGCTGCTCGGCGCGCTCGCCATCGTCGCCGTACTCGGCCGCAGAGCCGTCGGCGCCGGACTCGGCATCGCCTCCTACGCCGCACCGACCGGCGCGGGACACGCCTTCGCCGCCGAGGCGATCGGCACGTTCATCCTGGTCTTCGTGATCTTCGGCGCGATCGACCGCCGCGCGCCCGGCGGCTTCGCCGGCCTCGCCATCGGCCTCGCGGTGTTCGCGGTGATCATCCCGATCGGCCCGGCCACCGGCGCGGCCGTCAACCCCGCCCGCGCGTTCGGCCCGATGGTCATCGGCGCGCTCTACGGCGGCACCGTGCACTGGGGCCAACTGCCGGTCTACGTCGGCGCCGAGGTGGTCGGCGCGCTGCTCGCCGGCCTGGTGCACACCGCGTTCGCCACCCGCCGTACCCCCGCCGCCCGTACCGCGGGCACCGCCGGCCGGCCGGCGCCGGCCGCCGCCCCCGAAGGAGCCCTGTCGTGAAGAAGCTGATCAACGCGCCCGAGACCGTGCTCGACGACGCTCTCGCCGGTATCGCGGCCGCCCACCCCGACCTCCTGACCGTCGACACCGTCCAGCGCGTCATCACCCGGGCCGCCGGCCCCAGACCCGGCAAGGTCGCGCTGGTCTCCGGCGGCGGCTCCGGCCACGAGCCGCTGCACGGCGGGTTCGTGGGCGCCGGCATGCTCGACGCGGCCTGTCCGGGCGAGGTGTTCACCTCGCCCGTGCCCGGCCAGATGGTCGCCGCCGCGAAGGCCGTCGACGCCGGCGCGGGCACCCTGTTCGTGGTGAAGAACTACACCGGCGACGTGCTGAACTTCGAGATGGCCGCCGAACTCGCCGCGGAGGACGGCCTGTCCGTCGCCTCGGTGCTGGTCGACGACGACGTCGCCGTCCAGGACTCCACCTGGACCGCCGGGCGCCGCGGCACCGGCGGCACGGTCTTCGTGGAGAAGATCGCCGGCGCGCTCGCCGAACGCGGCGCCCCGCTCGCCGAGGTCGCCGACACCGCCCGCCGGGTCAACGCCGCCACCCGCTCCTTCGCCGTCGCCCTCACCGCCTGCACCGCGCCGGCCGCCGGCAAGCCCGGGTTCGAGCTGCCCGACGACGAGATCGAGGTCGGCGTCGGCATCCACGGCGAGCCCGGCCGCCGCCGCGAGAAGCTGCGCCCGGCACGGGAGATCGTCGCCGACATGCTGGCCGCCGTCCTCACCGACCAGCCGCTCGCGACCGGCGACGAGGTGCTCGTCATGGTCAACGGCCTCGGCGGCACCCCGCTGATCGAGCTGTACGTCGTCTACGGCGAGGTCGCCGCGCTGCTGGCCGCACGCGGCGTGCGGATCGCCGGGAACCTGGTCGGGAACTACGTCACCAGCCTCGACATGGCCGGCGCGTCGGTCACCGTCTGCCGGGTCACGCCCGAACTGCTCGACCTGTGGCGCGCGCCGGTGCGCACGGCGGCGCTGCGCTGGGGCGTCTGACCCGGCCCACCGCCCGCGGGTGCCGTGCCAAGGCGTACCGCGCGCCATCCGATCGCCCTATCCGACTGCGCGCACTGCCCGCACATCACTTGCCGCCCGCGGGTGCCGTGCCAAGGCGTACCGCGCGCCATCCGATCGCCCCACCCGACTGCCCGCACCGCACGCACATCACCGCACTGACGAACGGAGATCCCGTGGACACCGCCCTCGCCCGCACTTGGGTGCAGGCCATCGCCGCGGCCATGGACACGCACAAGGACCGGCTGACCCAACTGGATTCCGCCATCGGCGACGCCGACCACGGCGCCAACATGCACCGGGGCTTCGCGGCGGTCGCCGCGGCCCTGCCGGAGTACGACGCGGCGACCCCCGGGCTGATACTCGTCAAGACCGGCTCGCTGCTGATCTCCGTGGTCGGCGGCGCGTCCGGGCCGCTGTACGGAAGTGCCTTCCGCTCCGTCGGCAAGGCGCTGGACGCGCCAGAAGCGCCGGACGCGCCCGACGAGCCGGGCGGGTCCGGGCCCCAGGCGGGTACGGCCGGTCCCGAGCGGGTGGCCGACGCGCTCGCCGCGGGACTGGCCGGGGTACGGCGGCTCGGCGCCGCCACCGAGGGCGACAAGACGATGATCGACGCGTACGCACCCGCCCTCGCGGCGTTCCGCGCGTCCGCCGCGGCCGGCGGTGACCTGGCGGAGGCGGCCGCCGCCGCGGCCGACGCCGCCGAGGAGGGCATGCGGGCCACCACCCCCATGCAGGCCAGGAAGGGGCGGGCCTCCTACCTCGGCCCGCGCAGCGTCGGCCACCAGGACCCGGGCGCCACCTCCACCGCGCTGATCTTCCGCGCCCTCGCCGACACCGCCGCCGCGGCCAAGGCGGCGGCATGAGCACCCGCCTCCGCTATCCGGGACAGCCCGCCTCGCCCGGCACCGCACTCGGCGAACTCCACCGCACCGACCGCCCCTTCCCCACGCCCACCCCGACCCTCACCCGCGTTCCCCGTCAACCCGCCGACGCAGGCACGGGCACGGGCACGGCGTACGGCCCCGGTGGAACGGCCGCGAATACCGCCGCCGAGGGCGCGGAGTGCGGGTGCGGGCCCGGCGATCCCGCCGCCGAGGGGAGCGGCGAACCCGCCATCTCCGGCCGCGCCGACGCGAGTTCCGGTACCCCCGCCTCCGCTTCCGCCCCCGCAGGCCCGTCCGGTCCGCGCCGGCTCGCCGCGCTGCCCGCGCCCGCCGACGCCGGCGAGACGGCCGTCGCACCCGAGGCCGGCGGGCTGGTCGCGGACGCGTTCGACACGGCCGCCGACCGCCTGCACGCCGTGGCCGCCGGGCTGCGGGCGCGGGGGGACGAGGAGCAGGCCGACATCATCGAGATCGGCGGGCTCATCGCGCGCGATCCCGATCTGCGGCAGCACGCCCTCCGATTGGTCGCCGGGGGAGCGGACCCGGCGGACGCGGTGCACGAGGCCGTGGACGCGCAGGCCCGGGCCATCGCCGCGCTCGGCGACCCGGTGCTCGCCGAACGGGCCGCGGACGTCCGGCAGGTGGGCCGCCGGGTGCTGGCGGTGCTGCACGGTGTCCAGGAGCCCCCGCCCGACCGGCCGGTGGTGCTGGCCGCCCGCGAGATCGGCGCCGCCGACCTGCTGGAGCCGGGCCGTACGGTGACGGCCGCGCTGTCGGTGACGGGCGGGCCGAACTCGCATGCCGCCATCGTGGCCCGCTCGTTGGGCATCCCGCTGCTGCTCGGCGTCGACCCGCTGGTGCTCGACCTGCCCGACGGAGTGGAGACCCTGGTCGACGGGGCCGCGGCCGTCGTCCACCCCGCGGCCGGGGAACGCGAGAGCGCGCTCGCCGCGATCGCGGCCGTACGGGAGCGGCGGGCCCGGCTCGCCGCCGAGCGGCACCTGCCGGCCCGGACCGTCGACGGCCACCCGGTGACCCTGCGGGCCAACGTGGCCACGCCCGCCGACGTGCGGGCCGGCCTGCTGGCGGGCGCGGACGGCGTCGGCCTGCTCCGTACCGAACTGCCCTTCCTCGACGCGGTGCGCTGGCCCTCCCGGGCCCGGCACACCATCGCGCTCGGGCCGGTGCTCGCCCCGCTGGCCGGGCGGATCGCCACCGTCAGGACGCTGGACTTCGCCGACGACAAGCTGCCGCCGTTCCTGTCCGCGGACCGGCCCGCCGGCCGCGGGATCGGGCGCGGGCTGCCGCTGATGCTGGCCCGACCGCACGCGTTCGGCGAGCAGTTCACCGCACTGCTGGCGGCGGCGGCCGGTGCGCGCGCCGAACTGCGGATCATGATCCCGATGGTCGCGGACGTCGGCGAACTGCGGGCCTGCCGCGCCCTGCTGGACCGGGCGGCGGCGGAACTCGACCTGCCGGCACCCCCGTTGGGGATCATGGTGGAGCTGCCGGAAGCAGTCCGGCGGATCGACGAGCTCGCCCGCGAGGCCGCGTTCCTGTCGCTGGGCACCAACGACCTGACCTGCCAACTGCTGGAACTGGACCGCCGGGACCCGGCCGCGGGACCGGCGTCCACCGCACACCCTGCGGTCCTGCGCGCGATCGCCGCGGTGGTCGCGGCCGCACGGACGCACCGGCGGCCGGTGTCCGTCTGCGGCGACGCCGCCGCGCACCCGCTGGTGCTGCCGCTGCTGGTCGGGCTCGGCTGCGACACCCTGTCGGTGGCCCCGTCCGCGCTCGACGAGGTCCGGGCCGCGGTCCGCCGGCTCGACCACACCTCCTGCCGGGAGGCCGCGGCCGAGGCGCTGGTATTGCGGACCGCGGAGCAGGTCCATCACCTGGTCCGCTGCCGGCTGCCCGCGCTGCCCGACTGACGTCCGGCCGGCGCGGACGGCTCGCGGACCGGGGCAGGGGCGGGAGTGCAGAAGGCGGCGGAGACGGGGGCACAGACACGGGGGCACAGACGGGGGCGGGCTCACCTGACGATCCGGTGAGCCCGCCCCTCCCAGGAACCCGGCGGTGTCAGGCGGCCGGGTTGGTCGTGATCTGGCCCTCGCCGCTCTGCGCCAGCCAGGTCGACCAGCTCAGGTTGAAGTCCGCGTAGCCGTTGTCACCCTTGGCCTTGCCGCGCGGCGAACCGGTGATGGTGATCGGGTCGCCCGGCTTGATGAAGTTGTAGAACCACTTCGCGTTCGCGAGCGACAGGTGCACGCAGCCGTGCGAGCCGTAGCTGTGCCCGGGGTACGGGTCGCCGGTGGAGTAGTGCACGTAGGTGCCCGAGGTGGTCAGGTGCACGTCCCACGGCAGGGTCAGGTCGTAGTAGTCCGGGCTGGACTTGTTGCAGCTGATGCCGACGCTGCAAGAGGTCATCCGGACCTCCTTCTGCTTGTCGATGACGGCCATCGTGCCGTCCCACGACGGGAACGACGGGCTGCCGGCGTCGATCGGCATCGTCTTCACCACGGTGTCGTTGTGCGTCACCTTCATGCTGTGACCGGTGACCGACACGCTGGCGCGGTTGTCGTCGCCGATGGTGAAGGTGTGCGTGTAGCTGTGGGTGCCGTAACGCCCGTTGCCGTTCGGCACGTTCTTCAGGTCCGCGTCGATGGTGACCTTGGTGCCCGGCTTCCAGTAGTCCTGCGGGCGGAAGTCCGCCCGGGTGCTGCTGAACCAGTGCCAGGCACCGGTGGTGGGCACCGACGTCGATATCTTCATCGCCTTCTCGACGCCGGCCCGCGCCGAGGTCGCCACCGGGTTGGTGAAGACCACGGAGATCGGCATCGCCACGCCGACGGTGGTGCCCGTCTGCGGCGTTATCGTGTCGAGAAGCATCGGCGGACCCAGCGGCTTCGGCGTGGTCGGCTTCGGGCTCGCGGTCACCGCCGAGCCTGACGACGACGCCTTCGCGTCGTCCTTCGGCGGCGTCGAAGCGGACGAATTCCCACCGCACGCGCTCGTGCCCGCGAGTACCGCACCTGCCACCAGTGCGATCCCCATGCTGGTCCTGACCCGACCCATGTACCTGTACTCCGCTCATATCACTGCATCGGCTGCGACTACCAAACTTAAGACTCCCCGGCGATCAGCGCGGTTCCGGTCGCCGGTAAAGCGGATGCCAAGCTTTCGAACCGACCCCGGAACGTGACGAGATGGCCGCCGTGCTCACGGACGGTGCCGCCGGTGCGGGACGGGGGAAAGCTTGGGCATGCTGGCCCCACCCCAGTCGGCAAGGCAACAGTAGTGAGGTCAGAGGCCCGTGGACGGCACAGTCGTAGAGGGCGCCGCGCCGTGCGGTACCCCTTTCGGAACGGCTGCGACGGGGAGTTCGGATCATGACGGATCTCACACGACGGAATGTGCTGCGCGGCTCGGGCGCGGCGGCGCTCGGCGGGTTCACCGCGCTCGGCGCACCGGGTCTGCCCGGTCTGCCCGGCGCCCCGCGGGCACAGGCGGCGTCGCCCACCGCGCGCCGCGACCCCTACCCCTTCCTGCACGGCGCGTTCGCCCCGGCCACCGAGGAGGTGACCGCCTTCGACCTGCCGGTCACCGGCCGCGTCCCACGCGAGCTGGACGGCCGCTATCTGCGAACGGGCCCCAATGTGCTGGGGCTTGAGGACCCCCGCGCCCACCACTGGATGCTCGGCGAGGGCATGGTGCACGGCGTGCGGCTGCGTGACGGGCGCGCCGAGTGGTACCGCAACCGCTGGGTCAGGTCCGCGGCCGTCGCCGCGAAGCTCGGCGAGCCCTACCCGTGGCAGGCCCCCGCCGACGACTTCGCCAACAACACCCACGTCATCCCCTACAAGGGCCGGGTGATGGCCCTCCAGGAGAGCGGCCCGACGCCGTACGAACTCGGCGAGGAACTGGACACCCTCGGGCCGTACGACTTCGGCGGGACGCTCAGCGGTGCGTTCACCGCGCACACCAAGTACGACGAACAGGCCGACGAGCTGCACGCGATCACGTACTACCCGACCTGGGACCACGTACGGCACCTGGTCGTCGACCGCACCGGGCGGGTGGCGCGCACCACCCGCATCCCGGTCGCGGACAGCCCGATGATGCACGACTTCGCCCTGACCGAGCGCTATGTGGTGGTGTTCGACACCCCGGTGACGTTCGACGCCGCCGCCGCGCAGGCCGGCGCGCTGGTGCCGTACACCTGGAACGACAGGCATCCGGCCCGGGTCGGGGTGCTGCCGCGGGCCGGCGGGCCGATCCGCTGGTTCGAGACCGACCCGTCGGCGTACTACTCGCACACGCTCAACGCCTACGACGACGGGACCACCGTCACCGTCGACTTCACCAGCTTCCCGACGCCGTTCTTCGCGGCCGGGCGCGGCTGCGACGGGCCCTCGGCGCTCGGCACGCCCCGCCTGGACCGCTGGACGATCGACCTGGCGCACGGGCGGTTGCGCTCCCGGCGGATCGACGACCGGCCGCAGGAGTTCCCCCGGGTCCGCGAGTCGCTGGTCTCCCGCCGCCACCGGTACGGCTACGCGGCCACGGCCGGAGAGATGTGGCGGGCCTACGAGACGGTGGACGGGGTGGCGCCCGACCGCGTCTTCGGCAACGCGCTGCTCAAGCACGACCTGTTGCGGGGGAGCACCGAGGTGCACCGCTTCCCGAAGGACTCGCCCGCGAGCGAGGCGGTGTTCGTGCCGGCCGGCGGCGGCGCCCGCGCCGAGGACGACGGCTATGCCCTCGCCTACGTCCACGATCCCGTGCGGGGCGCCGCGGATCTGGTGATCCTCGCCGCGCAGGACTTCAGCGGGGCGCCGCTGGCCCGTATCCATCTGCCCGGGCCGGTCCCCCTCGGCTTCCACGGAAGTTGGGTCCCGGCGTGACGCGGACGGGCGGGCGCTCACGCGGACTCGCTCAGGCGGACGGGCTCACGCAGACGGGCGGTCCGAGGGGACGCGGTCGGTCCGCCAGCACATGGAGCGGAAGGGGAGGTCGATCGTGCCGTCGGGGTCGAGGAGGCCGGGGCGGGCGCGAAGGGCCTGCTCCGCCTGGGAGATGAGGGCGGCGCGCTGGTCGGCGGGGAGGATGAGGAGGCGGCTGTAGGTGCCGAGGAGGGCAGCCGCGTCGGCGGGGGTGGTACGACGGGCGCAGGTGAAGGTGGCGTGCGCGGGCTCCGCGAAGGGGGAGCCGGGGCCGGCGAGGGTCTCCCGCAGCCGCTCGCCGCGCCGGAAGTGCTCCCGTGGCGGGCGGTCACGTTCGGCCGTACGGGCGGCGCGCAACCCGGTGCGCCACTCGTGCACCCAGGGCACGGTGTCGTCGAGCCCGTTCCACACGACGCTCAGCCGGCCGCCGGGCCGCAGCACCCGGGCGATCTCCGGCACCGCCCGCTCGGTGTCGAACCAGTGCCACGCCGAGGAGACCACGACCGCGTCAAGGGTGCCGTCCGGCAGCGGAATGGCCTCCGCGGTGCCCTCGAGCACGGTCACCCCCGGGTTCCGCTCCGCGAGCACCGCCCGCATCCGGCCGTCCGGTTCGACCGCGACCACCTCGGGCCCCCGCGCGGTGAGCAGCCCGGTCAACGTGCCGGCCCCGGCAGCCAGGTCGAGCACCCGCGCGGCGCCCTCGGGCACCAGCCAGTCCACGGCCGCGTCGCACGGCGCCGGCCGCAACCGCCCGTACTCCGCGGCGATCGAACCGAACACGGTGGCCCGGCCCTCCGTCCCAGCGGCCTTGCTCGCGTCCTCGTCGGCCATGCCCGGCAACTCCTCCGCCTCGCGATTCCCGTTCAGTGACCGAGCGTAGGCGATCAAGCCGGCGGGGCTAGCAGGTGGTGTCGGTGGCGTAGAGGACGATCGCATCGAGGATGCCGCGAACGAGGGAACGGGACACCGACAGGTCCCAGCCGCCCTTGGACAGACCCGTGTCGACCAGGCCGTGCGCGGTGGTGCGCCGGTAGACGTGCCAGCCGTCGGCCACGAGGGCGCGCACGACCGCGGTGTAGTTGCCGGGAGTGTTGGTGACCGTGCTGTAGCCGCTGTCGGCGAAGCACTCCGCTGGCAGCGGCTTGCCCGTGCGCTTGACGGAGACCTTGAGCCCGACGGTGATGAGCCCGGTGACCTGCGGCGCCCGCACCGCCGTCACCACGCCCGAGAGGTCGGCCTCCACCACGGACTTGCTCAGGTGCGGCCCGGCCGGCACCCCGTCGCCGGGTTCGTCGCCCGACAGCAGCAGGACGAAGACGGCCGCTGCGCACAGCACGGTGGACCACGTGATCCGCATGCATCCCCCGGTTGCGTCCGCTGCACGGACCCTATCGGCTCGGCCCGCGCCCGGCGGACGCATCCCAGCGGACGGGGCCCGGCGGACGGGGCCCGCGCCCCGGTTCGTACCGCCGGGGCGCGGGTCCGTGGCGTAGAAACCGGCCGGCACGGTGCCCGTGGGGTTCACAGCACCTTGAGGATGTCCTCCACCCGCTCCTTCGCGTCGCCGAACAGCATCTGGGTGTTCTCCCGGAAGAACAGCGGGTTCTGCACGCCCGCGTAGCCGGTGTTCATCGAGCGCTTGAAGACCACCACGTTCTCCGCCTCCCACACCCGCAGCACCGGCATGCCCGCGATCGGGCTGGCCGGGTCCTCGGCCGCGGCCGGGTTGACGGTGTCGTTCGCGCCGATCACCAGCACCACGGTGGTCGCCGCGAGATCGTCGTTGATCTCGTCCATCTCCAGCACGATGTCGTACGGCACCTTGGCCTCGGCGAGCAGGACGTTCATATGCCCGGGCAGTCGCCCCGCCACCGGGTGGATGCCGAAGCGGACCTCCACCCCGCGCTCGCGCAGCCGCCGGGTGAGGTCGGCGACCGGGTACTGCGCCTGCGCGACCGCCATGCCGTACCCCGGGGTGATCACCACCGACGAGGCGGAGCGCAGCAGTTCCGCGGTCTCCTCGGCGTTGATCTCGCGGTGCTCGCCGTACTCCCTGTCGTCCGAGGGGGCCGCCTCCATACCGAAGCCGCCGGCGATCACCGACAGGAAGGACCGGTTCATCGCGGTGCACATGATGTACGACAGGTACGCACCGGAGGAGCCGACCAGCGCGCCGGTGACGATCAGCAGGTTGTTGTCGAGGAGGAAGCCGGACGCCGCCGCGGCCCAACCGGAGTAGCTGTTGAGCATGGAGACCACCACCGGCATGTCACCGCCGCCGATGGACGCGACCAGGTGCAGCCCGAGCGCGAGGGCGACGACGGTGACCGCGATCAGCAGGCCGATGTTCGGCGACGCCACGAACGCGGCGGTCAGCCCGACGAACGCCACGAGGGCGCCGACGTTGAGGTAGTTGCGGCCCGGCAGCATCAGCGGGCTCGACTTGATCCGCGCGGACAGCTTCAGGAACGCGATGATCGAGCCGGTGAAGGTGACCGCTCCGATGAAGATGCCGATGAACACCTCGGCGTGGTGGATGCCCAGCAGGTCGTGCGCGATGGTGGTCTGGCCGCTGCCCTTGGCCTCCACTTCGAGATAGCCGTCCCAGCCGACGAGAACCGCGGCCAGGCCGACGAAGCTGTGCAGTATCGCGATGAGTTCCGGCATCCCGGTCATCTCGACCCGGCGGGCCCGCCACAGGCCGATCCCCGCGCCGATCACCATCGCGACGACCAGCAGGCCGATCCCGGTGGCGGCGATGCTGCGGGAGGCCAGGCCGATGGTCGCGGCCAGCGCGATCGCCATGCCGGAGATGCCGAACACCACGCCGGAACGGGACGTCTCGTGCTTGGACAGTCCGGCCAGGCTGAGGATGAACAGCAGAGCCGCGACGATGTAGGCCGCCTGCGCGGCGGTCGATGCAGTCATCGCGGCCTCAGTCCTTGGAGAACATGCCGAGCATGCGGCGGGTCACGGCGAATCCGCCGAAGATGTTGATGGACGCCAGCAGGATCGCCACGAACGACAGCACCGTGACGGCCGTGTGCGCGTGCCCGATCTGGAGCAGCGCGCCGACCACGATGATGCCGGAGATCGCGTTGGTCACCGACATCAGCGGGGTGTGCAGGGCGTGGTGCACATGCCCGATCACGTAGTAGCCGATCACGATGGCCAGCACGAACACCGTGAGGTTGCCGATGAGTTGGGCGGGGGCGAAGCCGGCGAGCACGAACAGCACGGCCGCGGCGGCGCCGACCACGGTGTAGCGGCGGCTCGCGGTGGCCGGCCGCTTCGCCGCCTTGCCCGCGGGCGGCGTCGGCGGTGGCGCGCCGCCGGCCGCCGGCGCGGGCGCCGCCGAGACCTGCACCGGCGGTGGCGGCCAGGTCTTCTCGCCGTCGCGCACCACCGTCACCGAGCGCTGCACCACGTCGTCGAAGTCGAGCACGACCCGCCCGTCCTTGCCGGGGGTGAGCAGCTTCAGCAGGTTCACCAGGTTGGTGCCGTACAGCTGCGACGCCTGGGTGGGCAGCCGCCCGGCCAGATCGGTGTAGCCGACGATCGACACTTGGTTCGGGGTGACGACCACCTCCCCGGCGACGGTGCCCGCCACGTTGCCGCCCTGCGCGGCCGCCATGTCCACCACGACGCTGCCCGGCCGCATGCTCGCCACCATCTCCTCGGTGATCAGCAGCGGCGCCGGGCGGCCGGGGATCAGCGCGGTGGTGATGATGATGTCCACGTCCGCGGCCTGCTGGGCGTAGAGCGCGGCGGCGCGGGTGTTGTAGTCGTCCGACATCTCCTTCGCATAGCCGGTGGCGCTCACCTCGGCCTCCGCCGACTCGACCGAGAGGTACTCGCCGCCCAGCGACTTGACCTGGTCGGCGACCTCCGGCCGCGGGTCGGTGGCGCGCACCACCGCGCCCAGGCTGCCGGCGGCGCCGATCGCCGCGAGACCGGCCACGCCCGCGCCCGCGATGAGCACCTTCGCCGGCGGCACCTTGCCGGCCGCGGTGACCTGGCCGGTGAAGAACCGCCCGAAGAGGTGGGCCGCCTCCACCACCGCCCGGTACCCGGCGATGTTCGCCATCGAGCTGAGCACGTCGAGCGACTGGGCCCGGGAGATGCGCGGCACCGCGTCCATGGACAGCGCGGTGACCGGCCGCTCGGCGAGCGCGTCGACCAGGTCGGGGTGGGTGGCCGGGGCGAGCAGCGCGACCAGCACGGCACCGTCGCGGAGCAGCCCGATCTCCTCCGTCGACGGCGCGTTCACCGCCAGCACCACGTCCGCGCCCCACGCGCCGGCCCGGTCGCCGATCGTCGCGCCGGCCTCCTCGTACGCCTCGTCCGACAGGCTCGCGCCGTGTCCCGCCCCGGCCGCCACGACGACCTCGTAGCCGAGCCCGCGGAGTTGCTTCACGGTCGCGGGGGTGGCGGCCACCCTCGTCTCCCCGGGTTGCGACTCCGACACGACCCCTACGACACCCACAGGTTGCGCAGACTGACTCATCTTGGTCCCTTCTGGCCTGGACGGGTTCGGTTACGCAGCCTGCCATGCATTACCAGATGGGCATTGTTCATTCGCGATCGGTACCGACTGCTTCGACACACCCGGTGCGGAAGGGGGCCGACGTGTCCGCCGTGCCAGCGGCGTCAGCCGCGTCAGGCCGTCAGCGGTGTCAACCGCCGTACCACCGGCCGCGAGGACCGGCGCCGGCACGCGGATCGCCGGCGCGAGCACGCGGATCGCCGGCCGAGGTACGCGGACCACCCGCCGGACGCGCCGGGAACGGCCTGTACCCGATCCCGCCGGCGGAGCGCTACGATGCGTCGCAGGTCATTCGGGCAAGGGGCCCGGGAGTGGTTGCTGGGGGTTTGGCATGGTTGCCGGTCGGGTTGTCAGGTTCGACGGTGCTCGCGGTTATGGGTTCATTGCGCCGGAGACCGGTGGTGAGGACGTGTTCCTGCACGTCAATGACCTGTTGATCCCGGAGTCGTTCGTGCGCTCCGGTGTCGCGGTCGAGTTCGAGGTCGAGGACGGTGACCGGGGGCTCAAGGCGTCCTCCGTCCGCCTCGCCCACGGTGCGGACGGTGTGCCCGCCGGTGTCACCGCCTCGCGCGGTTCCGCGGTCTCCTCCGCCCCCCGCTCCTCGGGTGGCATCGACCTCGACGACCCCATGTGCGACGTGCTGAGCGAGTACGAGTACACCCGCGAGTGCACCGAACTCCTGCTCAAGACGGCACCCTGGATGACCGGCGAGCAGATCATCCAGATTCGCCAGCAGCTGCTCCGCTTCGGCAAGAGCCACGGCTGGGTCGAGGACTGATCGAGGGTTGATCGAGGGCTGATCGAGGACCGGCGGCACCCGCCGGCCCCCCGCCGGGCGGCATCTCCGGAACACGCCGGAACCGTGCCGTCCCGAGCCCCGCAGGCACTACCGTGGGTCCCGAGACGTAACGTAGGCGTAGCGGCGCACTCCGCGTGACTACGCCTGGGCTCCGGGGGGTTGTGCCGTGCTTGATCCGCTGTCGGTGTCGGCGGTCACCACGTTCCTCGGTTCGGTCGGCGCCGGTGCGGCCGGCGAGTCGGGCCGCCGGCTGTGCGAGGCGGTCGGCGGTGTCGTGGCGCGCGTCGCCGGCCGCGAGGTCACCGCTCCCGCCGACGCGGCCGCCCGCGAAGCACTGGCGGCGGTCCTGGTCGACCAGGCCCGCAGCGACCCTGAACGGGCCCGTGCCCTCGGCACCTGGATGAGCGGCGCCCCCGCCGACCCGCGCCCCGACCGCCGGCACGTGCCGCACACGCTGCCCGCCTCCGTACGCTTCTTCACCGACCGCAAGGGCCCGCTCGCCGCACTGGACCGGGAGGCGTTCCGCAAGCCCGACGGCCGTCCGCGGATCGCCGTGCTCTACGGTCCGGAGGGCGTCGGCACCAGCGCGCTGGCCCTCCACTGGGGCGGTCTCCAGGCACACCGCTACCCCGACGGCACCCTCTACGCCGACCTGCGGGCCGGCTCCACCAGCACCGCCCCCACGGCCACCGCGCTGCTGCGGCACTTCCTGCTCAAGCTGCACGTCCCGCAGGAGCGCGTTCCGCCCGCCGCCCAGGACCGCGCCGAACTGTTCCGCGCACTGCTCGCCGACCGCCGCCTGCTGGTCGTGCTGGACCACGCGCGGACCGCCGCCCAGGTCGTGCCCCTGGTCACCGCCGCGCCCGGCGTGTTCACGCTGGTCGTCGCGCGTCGCCCGCTCACCGGCCTGGACGCGCGTCCGGTGCTCGTCGACCCGCTGGGGGACAAGGACGCCAAACGGCTGCTGGTCGACCTCGTCGGCAAGCAGGCCGTGGCGGCGGCCCGCGCCACGCTGCCCTCGGTGCTGGAGCGTTGCGCCGGTTCGCCGTTCGCGCTGCGGGCCGCGGCGACCGACCTGGCCGGGGCCGCCACCGCGCCGCCGGCCGCCGGCGGGGACCCGGTGCGGACCGTGGTCGACGGCCTCTACCGCCGGCTCGCGGCGCCGGCCGCCCGGGTGTACCGGCTCGCCGCGCTGCGGGCCTGGCCGGCGCTGGACCCGGGACCGGTGGCCGCCGCGGCCGGGATCGGCGAGCCGGAGGCACGCGACCTGCTCGCCGAACTCGCCCAGCACGGCCTGCTGGAGCCGGCCCCCGACGGCCGGTACCGCTTCCGCCCCGCGGTCCGCGCGCACGCGGCCGACGCCGCCGCCCGCGAGGACGGCGTCGCCGCGTGCGCGGCCGCCCTGCGCCGCGCCGTCGAGTGGTACGTGTCGTTCGCGGTCCGCGCGGACCACGCGGCGCTGCCGCAGCGCTGGCACATCGGCCCCCGCTACGACCGCTACGACCGGCTCGGCGCGGACGGTGTGAGCGGCGCGGACGGCGGGGCCTTGGCGGGCCGGTACGAGGACGAGGGCGCCGCCATCGCCGCGTTGACCGCTGAGGCCGACAACATCGTGGAAGCCGTCCTGGCCGCCGAGGAGTTCGACGACCCCGCCGCCGTCTGCGAGGGTGCCGAGGCGCTGTGGGCCCTCCAACTCAAGGCGGGCTGCCACGACACGGTGCTGCCCGCCCTGCGCGCGGGCGTCCGCGCCGCTCCCGCCTACCACGGCGACCCGCGGATGGCGGGCCGCATGCACACCCAACTGGCCCTCGCGCTCATCGAGTCGGCCGGATACGAGGAGGCGGGCCGCGAACTGGCCGCCGCCGCACGGGCGGAGGAGGCCGCCGGGCATCTGCGCGGCCGGGCCACCGCCGTCGAGACGCTGGGCCTGCTCCGGCTGCGGGAGTGGCGCTTCGCCGAGGCGCTGAGCTGCTTCGAACAGGCCGGGCTGCTGCTCGCCCGGATCGGCCCGGACGACGACGGCCGCGAGGACGTGCCGCGCGCCACGGCGCTGGTCGAACGCCACCAGGGCCGGGCGCTGCGCGGCCTCGGCCGCTTCGAGGAGGCGAGGCAGCGCCTGGACACCGCGCTCGCCTACTTCGAGCAGACCACCGACGAGCCCTACAACGCGGCCCGGGTCCTGACCGACCTCGCCGAGACCGACCTCATGGCCGGCGACGCCCCGGCCGCGCTACCCCTGATCGACCGCGCCGCCACCCTCCTCGGCGCGCAGCACGCCACCGTCCACCTCGACTACCTCGCCGCCCTGCGGCTGCGCTGCCGGCCCGAGCAGCCGTGACGCCACCGCGTGCACGGCCGTCCCGGTCCGCACCGTGAACCCGCGGGTGAGCAGCGGCTCGGCGCCTTCGCCGTGCGGCCCGAGCAGGGCGAGCAGCGCGGACGCGTACAGCGCCGGGTCCGGACCCTCCACCGGGTCCTCCACCGGGTCCTCCGCCGGAGTCTCGCCCGGCGCCTCGGGACGTGGCCGCGCGGTGAGTTCGGCCAGCAACCCGCCGCGGTGGCGTACGACGCACGCGTGCCGGCCGGTGACGTACGCGGCGAGCGAGCAGGACGGGTACCGCGCCAGTACCTCCGCGGTCCAGCGCCGCGGTGGGCCGAGCCGCGGGTCGTCCGGGTCGGCGTGGCGCAGGATCAGGTCGGCGAGGTCGAGCACGCCGGGGTCGAGGGTGTCCTCGTGGACGGCCAGATGCCCGTCGCCCGGCCCGTCGGGTTCGTGCCGAGGGTCGGCGTGGCGGCGTACCGCGAGGACGCCGTCGGCGTCGCGGTGGACGATCACCCGGAGCGGCGCGGTGGGCTCGGCCGGTTCGTACGGTGGCAGCGGCAGCGGGTCGAGCCGCGCGGGGGCGGCGGGCTCGGGGATGCCGATCAGCCGGTAGAACAGCTCGCGCAGCAGCCGCGCCGACCCGCCGGGCGAGGAGGTCGTCAACTCGGCCGGGCCGCGCAGCGGTCGGTGCTCGGTGATCGCCCGCTCCAGTTGCGGAAGGAGCGCCGCGTACGGGTCAAGGCGGGGCGCGGCGCGGACGAAGGCGGCCACCGGAGTGCCGGGCCCGAGGGCGGCGAGGGAGGCGGAACCGAGCAGCACGGGTGTGCCGCGGGCGGCGGCGTAGTAGCTCACCGACCCGAAGTCGCCGATCACCAGGTCCGCGGCGATCAGCGCCTGCCGCCAGCCGGCGAGCGGGTCGATCAGCGTCAGGCCCGCGCGGCGGGCCCGGTCGAGCCACAGCCGCACCTGCCCGGGGCCGTGCCCGGCCCAGATGTTCGGGTGCAGCACGGCCGCCACCCGGTACTCGTCCGCGGGCAGCTCCGAGGTCAACCGCGGCAGCAGCAGCGGCAGTACGTCATCCGGGCCGCCGTCGCCGAACAGGGAGGTCGGGTTCCAGGTGGAGTTGAGCAGGACCAGCCGCTGGCCGGGGCGCACGCCCAGCGCCCTCCGGTAGCGCGGCCGGTGGTGTTCGGCGGCGAGCATCCGGTCGTAGCAGGGGTCCCCGCCGAGCACCGCGGTCGGTACGGCCTCGGGGCAGGCGGCGGCGAGGCGGTCCACCTGCTCGGGGTGGGACAGCACCATCGCGTCCGCGATCGGTTCGCCGCGGGCGAGCAGCCACTCCCGTGACAGCCCGAAGACCGATTCCGGCTTTCCGGCTTTCCGGCTTTCCGGCTTTCCGGCTTTCCGGCTTTCCGGCTTTCCGGCTTTCCGGAAAGGGTCTTATTGTAGCCGATTCCATGTGAAAGTATGACCAATTTGCCCTCAAGGCGCTCCAGTTCGCCGCCGAAGCTCGCCGACACCGCCAGGTCCACCGGGGTGCGGAGCGCCTGGTCCCAGGGCAGCACCGGGACGCCCACCGCGTCGAGGAGTTCGCGCACCCCCGCGCCGAACGGCGAGGAACCCGTACAGGTGGCGAGGAGTTGGACCCGCAGGTCGTCGCGGAAGAGCGGGAGCACGTCGAGCAGCCGGGTCGCCGAGGTGACGTTGTGCACGACGAGCAGCACCCGGCGGCAGCTACCGCGGGTCGCCCAGCGGGCCGCCTCCTCGCCGACGGGGACGCGTATCCACGCGTCGCCCGGCTCCGCCCCCTCCAGCACCTGCGCACCCCTTTCGGCCGACCGTGCAGGTCGGCGGCCCTCCAACCTACTCGGGCGAGGCCGGGTACGGGGCGCGGGGCGGAGCAGAAGCGCGGGCGGTCGCCGGGGCGACCGGCCGCGCTAGTGCTGGGGCCGGAAGCGGGTCTGGGCGTAGGTCCCGCCCTTGCGGAAGGCGAAGACCGTGGTCGGCGCCACCTCGAACACCGGCACCGTGCCCTGCGCCCCGCCGTTCGGCCCCGCGTGCCGGAAGCCGTCGTCCAGCGGCTCGAACCGCCATTCCTCGCCGTACTTCGCCACCCATGCCGCCGCCAGCTCCGCCAGGCGCCGCTGCCCGGTGACGCGCACGGCGCTGCCCTCCACCGCCACGTCGAGCCCGTCCTTGAGCGCGCTGCCGCCGGTGGCGAGGACCACCTCGGGGTGCACCGCGAGGTTGCGTGCCTTCTGCTCGCCCTCGCCCGTGCAGAAGTACATCGCCTCGCGGTGCCAGACCGCGATCAGCGGCGTGAGATGCGGGCGTCCGTCGGCCCGTACGGTCGTCAGCCAGTACGTGCCCGCGGCGGAGAGCACCTCGCCGACCTCCGCCCAGGTGCTCGGCTCCGCCGCCGGTTCGCTGAACCGCCGGTCCAGCACGCCCACTCCGGCACCCGTGTCCTGGTGCTCCGCTCCCATGCCGCCACCTCCGCTGCCACGCCTGCCCGCTTCCTTTCCCGCCAGCATGACGCATCCCACTGACAACGCGACGGAAGCCGTGTATGCCGTGAACGGCGCGAACCTCCGCGAACATTCACGAACGCCCGCGAATCGTACGAAGGCCGCGGATCGGCTACGCCGTCACTCCGCGATGCCCCGGGTCAGCAGCACGACCGTCACGAACGTCCGGTACAGCCGCACCGGGTCCTGGTCGGTGAGGGTGACCGTGAGCGGGTCGGCCGGGTCCGGTTCGACGCCGGTGATCCAGGTGGCCATCTCCGCGAGGTCGGGGTTGCGCATGCGGACGGTGAGCGTGGCGGGCAGTTCGATCGCCGGGAGGGACGCCGAGGGGAGGGTCTGCACGGCGCGGCGGGCCGCCGAGCGGATCACCTCGCGGGCCTCTTCGGGATGCATGCTGTCGGCGGCGAACCGGGACACGGACGACTTCACGACGGCGCCGACCGCGTCCGGGCAGAAGGGGCGCAGTTCGGCCGCGGTGGTGTCGTCGCCGGTGATCAGGACCACCGGGACGCCGTGGCCGAGAGCGACCAGCGCGTTGATGCCGCTCTCGCCGGCGACCACGCCGTTGAGCCGGACCTCGGCGATCGCGGCCGGGTTGTAGGTGTGCGACAAGGTGGCGGGCGCGCTGGACATGGAGCCGTGGTACGAGACGAAGAAGACCGCGTCGAACGAGTCGTCCAGGCCCTGCATCATGTAGAGCGGCTTGTGCCGACCGGACAGGTAACGGGCCCGGCCGGCTAGCGCGTCGGGGCGCAGGTTGGACATCGTGGAGTGCGAGTCGTTGACGAGGAACGCGGTCGCGCCGCCGGCCGCGGCGCCCTCGATCGCGGCGTTGACCTCCTCCTGCAGGAGGGTGCGGTAGTACGCGTACTCGGGCTGGCCGTGCCGGCACTGCGACCAGTCGACGACTCCGGCGGTGCCCTCCATGTCGGAGGACAGGAAGATCTTCACAGCAGGCTCCTCACGGCACTCACGGCACTCACAGTGCGTACGGCACTCACGTCGTTCACGGTGCGCGCGGCACCCACCGCGCTCACAGCACGATTCTCGGGCGGAACTCCGGCTCGGTGGACGCGTCGGTCATCAGACCGTAGACGCTGCCCTGCTGGCCGGCCGCGCCGCCGTGGCGCCCGTCGGGGGTCATCGCCAGGGCGCGCAACTCCGCGCGGAAGTCGTCCGGCAAGGTGGCGGCGTCGGCGAGCGCGGCCCGGCACGCGTCGGCCGGCTCCTGCCCGTCGGAGAGCAGTTCCACGATGGTGCGGGCGGTGCCGCCGCGCATGCTCAGCTCGCCGCGGCCGGTGCAGGCGGCGCCGCCGGCCCGCAGGTCGCACCAGTTGCCGGCGCCGGGCAGCGCCGAGTCGCCCACCCGGCCGGGGTACTTGTAGGGGTAGCCGGAGGTGGACACGCCCACGCACATCTCGCCGGTGGCGTCGAGGGCGATGATGTTGATGGTGCCCCAGGGGCCGTCGTGCGGGGCGAGCCGGCGGATCAGTGCGAGGGCGCTCTCCCGGTAGCGGGCGTCGCCGTCGGTGGCGGCGGTGTTCTCGCCCTCGACCGACTCGCGGGAGTCGGCGACCTGCTTGCGCCACAGCTCGCGGGACTCGTCGGTGATCAGGTCGGCGGTGGTGAACCCGCACTCCTCGGCGAAGAGCGCGGCGCCCTCGCCGACCAGCAGGCTGTGCTGGGGCAGCTTCTCCAGGACCGCGCGGGCCACCGAGATCGGGTTCGGGTAGCCCTTCAGCGCGCCCACCGCGCCGAACCGGCGGCCGGAGCCGAGCATCAAGGAGGCGTCCAGCTCGACCTCGCCCCGGGCGTTGGGCAGACCCGCGGTGCCGACGTAGTGGTCGGCCGGGTTGTCCTCGCAGCGCCGCATCGCGGCCTCCACGGCGTCCAGCGCCGAACCGCCGCGGCGCAGCACCTCCATCCCGGTCGCCAGACCCGCCTCGCTGCGTTCGCTGCCGATGATCGTCGCTTCCGCCACGTGTCCTCCTGATCCGTGTTCGCGGGCGCAGTCTTGCACCCGCTGACCTGGGACGGGCAACCGGGGGCCGGGGTTCCGCGCCGGTCACACCCGCATGGCGGTCACGGCTGTGCCCGCAGGGATACGGGATGCAGGAGAGAGATTGACATCGACTTTCTTGCACATCTTCTGTCAAATATTTCGCCTGATGCGCGATCTATTGCGTCTGTGTGTTCGCGTCGTTACGATCCCCGCACCAGCCGCCGGGCCGGTCCATCTCCGCCCACCAGCCCCGCGGTTGCCGGAGTTGACGACCGATCGGAGGAGTCCAGATGGGTGTCACACGCAGGGTCTTCCTGCAGGCCGCGGTGGCCGCCACCGCGACAGGAACCGCCGTCCTCACGCAGACCGCGGCCGCGGGGTCCGCGTCGGCGGCCAGCGGTCCCGGCGACGTGGTCGGGAAGGTGACCGTCGGCTACCAGGGCTGGTTCGCCTGTATCGGCGACGGCGCGCCGATCAACGCCTGGTGGCACTGGAGCGCGAACGACGCGACGGCGCCCTCGCCGTCGAACACCGGGATCGTGGCGTGGCCCGACGTCAGCGACTACGCGCACACGTACCAGACCGGCTACGCGGCGCTCGGCAACGGCCAGCCGGCCACGCTGTTCTCGTCGTACGACCAGCAGACCGTCGACACGCACTTCCTGTGGCTGCAGGAGAACGGCATCGACGTCGCGGCGCTGCAGCGCTTCAACCCCAACGGCAGCGAGGGCCCGACCCGCGACGACATGGCGGCGAAGGTGCGCAGCTCCGCCGAGAAGTACGGGCGGAAGTTCTACATCATGTACGACGTCTCCGACTGGACGAACATGCAGTCGGAGATCAAGACCGACTGGACCAGCAAGATGCACGCCCACACCGCGAGTTCGGCGTACGCGGTGCAGAACGGCAAGCCGGTGGTGTGCGTGTGGGGCTTCGGGTTCGCCGACAACCAGCGGCCGTTCGCCGCTGACGCGTGCCTGGACGTCGTCAACTGGTTCAAGAGCCAGGGCTGTTACGTGATCGGCGGGGTGCCGACCTGGTGGCGTACCGGGGACCGCGACTCGCGTGCGGGCTTCTCGGACGTGTACCACGCGTTCGACATGCTCTCGCCGTGGATGGTGGGCCGGATCGGCAACGTCTCGGACGCCGACAACTTCTACAACGTGGCGACGGTGCCGGACCTGGCGGAGTGCGCCACCTACGGCATCGACTACCAACCGTGCGTGCTGCCCGGTGCGGTGACGCTCCGTCAGCGCGCGCACGGCGACTTCATGTGGCGGCAGTTCTACAACATGGTCCGGGCCGGCGTGCAGAGCGTCTACATCTCGATGTTCGACGAGTTCAACGAGGGCAACCAGATCGCCAAGACCGCCGAGACCCAGGCGCAGGTGCCGACGAACTCCGGGTTCCTGGCGCTCGACGAGGACGGCACGGCCTGCTCGTCGGACTACTACCTGCGGCTGACCGGCGACGGCGGCCGGATGCTCAAGGGCCAGATCGCCCTCACCGCCACCCGCCCCACCCAGCCGGTGGTGGGCGGGAGCACCACGCCCCCGCCCACCGGGAACCTCGCCCTGCACCGTTCCACGTCGGAGAGCAGCCACACCCAGTCCTACGGCTCCGGCAACGCCACCGACGGTGACGCCAACTCCTACTGGGAGTCGGCCAACAACGCCTTCCCGCAGTGGCTCCAGGTCGACCTGGGCGCGGCCACCACGGTGAAGCGGCTCGTGCTCAACCTGCCGCCGGCCACCGCCTGGGCCACCCGCACCCAGACGCTCTCCGTGCAGGGCAGCGCCGACGGCAGCAGCTTCACCCAGCTCGCCGCCTCCGCCGGCCACACGTTCGACCCGGCCACCGGCAACGCCGCGACCGTCACCCTGCCGGCCTCGGTCACCACGCGCTACGTGCGGTTGAACTTCACCGCGAACACCGGCTGGCCGGCCGCGCAGCTCTCGGAGGTCCAGGTCTTCGCGAGCTGAACCGATCGAGCCGTCCGGGCGGTCGCCGACCCTTCCCCGCGCGGCCGCCCGGACTGCCCCCGGCCGGGGCCGAGTCGGTACCCGGCCGGGGGCGCCCACGTTTCGACGACGTGCCCGGCGGTCGGAAAGATCCGCCCGCCGCACGCATCACTCCGCTCGGCCATGGGCATGCTCCGCCCAGACATCGGATGTCCTGTCCGGGGAGGTCGTCCGAAGGACTGCTGTCAAAACCCTTGAATCCATTAATTAGTAGTTTTATGTTGCTCCTGCGTTTCTGCCAGGACCCCCCGCGTGCCGCAGAACATCACAGGAGGACCACCCCTCATGACCGCCCCTCAGCCCGCACCCGCTCAGCGGCCCAGTCGTCGGAGCTTTCTCGCCCTGGCCGGTGCCGGGACCGCCGGCTCGCTGGCCGCGTTCGCCGGGCTGCCGGCCTTCACCGCGGCCGCCGCGGAGCCCCAGCGGCCCACCGCCGACCCCCGTACGGACGACGCCGCCGCCGTGCGCCTGTGGTACACCGCCCCGGCATCTGCCGACGCGATGATCCAGCAGGGCCTGCCGGTCGGCAACGGGCGGATCGGCGCGCTCGTCGGCGGCGACCCCGCCGGCGAGGCGCTCTACATCACCGACAGCACCCTGTGGACCGGCACCCGCAACGACGTCCTCGACGACGACGGCCAGTTCCCCTACGAGCAGGTCGAGTTCGGCTCCCTCACCCAACTCGCCCACCTCTCCGTGCAGATACCCGCCCACACCGCGGACTCCGTCACGGACTACCGCCGCACCCTGGACCTGAGCAACGGCCTGGTCACCGCCACCTACCGGCAGGGCGGCGCCACCTACACCCGCGAGGTCTACGCCAGCCACCCCGACGACGTGATCGTGCTCCACCTGTCCAGCAGCGCGGGCGGCAGCCACACCGGCCGGATCGCCCTGGCCGGCACCCATGGCGAGACCCCGGCCGGCGACCCGGGCGACCGCACCCTGTCCTTCGCCGCCGCCTTCGACAACGACCTGCGCTACGCCGCCGCCGTCACCGCCTCCAGCGGCACCGGCACCGTCGAGGTCACCGCCACCGCCATCGAGTTCACCGGCTGCGCCGACCTCACCGTGGTGTTCAGCGGCGGTACCGACTACGCCCCCGACGCCGCCCGCGGCTACCGCGCCCCCGGTCTCGACCCGCGCGCCCTCGCCCGTACCAAGGCCCGGGCCGCGCTCCGGCACAGCCCCGCCGTCCTGCGCGGCACCCATGTCGCCGACTACCGCCGCCTGTTCGACGCGATGACGCTGTCGCTGGGCACCTCCACCGACCAGCAGAAGCAGGCCGACACCTGGACCCGGCTGCAGGCCCGCGCCGCGGACGGCGCCGCGCCCGACCCGGAACTCGAAGCGTCCTACCTCCAGTTCGGCCGCTACCTGATGATCTGCGGCTCCCGCGACAGCGTCCCGATGGGCCTTCAGGCGCTGTGGCTGGACGTCAACGACCCGGCCTGGATGGGCGACTACCACACCGACATCAACGTCCAGATGAACTACTGGATGGCCGACCGCACCGCGCTGCCCGGCTGCTTCGACGCCTTCACCGACTACTGCCTCGCCCAACTCCCCTCCTGGACGCAGAACACCGGCAAGCTCTTCAACGACCCCCGCAACCGCTTCCGCAACTCCTCCGGCACGGTGGCGGGTTGGACGGTCGCGTTCTCCACCAACATCCACGGCGGCTCCGGCTGGTGGTGGCACCCCGCGGCAAACGCCTGGATCGCCAACTCCCTCTTCGATCACTACGAGTACACCCAGGACGCCCGCACCCTGGCCCGGATCTACCCGCTGCTCAAGGGCGCCTGCGAGTTCTGGCAGGCCCGGCTGGTGTCCATGACCGTCACCGACCCCGCCACCGGCGAGGACCGCGAGGTGCTCGTCGACGACAAGGACTGGTCGCCCGAGCAGGGCCCGCAGGACGGCATCGGCAACACCTACTCCCAGGAACTGGTCTGGGCACTGTTCGGCAACTACCGCACCGCCGCCCAGCTCCTCGGCAAGGACGCCGGCTTCGCCCGCACCATCGGCGGCCTGCGCGACCGGCTCTACCTGCCGCGGATCAGCCCGGCCAACGGCTGGCTGGAGGAGTGGATGTCGCCGGACAACCTCGGCGAGGACCAGCACCGCCACCTCTCCCCGCTGATCGGGTTCTTCCCCGGTGACCGCATCACCCTCGACTCCTCGCCCGCCGACCTCGTCGCCGCCGTCCGCGCGCTGCTCACCGCCCGCGGCATGGACAGCTACGGCTGGGCCAACGCCTGGCGCGCCCTGTGCTGGGCCCGGCTGCACGACGCGGAGAAGGCGTACCAGCTGGTCACCACCAACCTGCGGCCCTCCACCGCGGACAGCAACGGCTCCGCGCTGAACTTCTTCGACATCTACCAGCTCGGGCAGGACAGCAGCGTCTTCCAGATCGACGCCAACTTCGGCACGCCGTCGGCGATGGTGGAGATGCTGGTGTACTCCCGGCCCGGCCGGATCGAGTTGCTGCCCGCGCTGCCGAAGGCGTGGGCGGGCAGCGGCCACATCACCGGCGTCGGCGCCCGCGGCGGCTTCACCGTTGACCTGACCTGGCGCGACGGGCGGGTGCGGCAGGCCGTGATCCGCAGCGTGGGCGGCCGCAGCACCGAAGTGGTGGCGGGCGGCACGGTCCACACGGTGCGGACGGCGCCGGGCCGCAGCGTCACCCTGCGGTTCTGAGCGCCCGAGCCGGTTCCGGGCGCCCGAGCCGTACGGCTCAGCTCTTGCCGATCACCGCGAACATCAGCCACAGGAAGAACGCCATGAAGTGCGCCACCGCGACGTACACCAGGACGCGCAGGATCACCGCGCGCTCCTTGTGCTTCTCGGTGCTGTCGAGGGCCGGCACGACCACGACGACGGGCACGGACTCCGCCTCGGGACCGGCCGGGCCGGGACCGGGCCGCGGGGTCGGCGCGGGCTCCGCGGTGGGCTCCGGCGCGGGGTGGGCACGCGGCTCGGCGGGGTTCGTGGTCATGAACGGCCTCCTCGGGGGTCGGCGGGCTCGCGCGGCACGACGCACAGTGCCGACGTCTCGCTCTGCATGAGGGTGTGGACGAAGAGCAGGTCGACCCCGTCCGGGCCGCCGGCCGCCAGCCGGTGCGGTACGAGCGAGTCGAAGTGCGCGGAGTCCCCGGCGGCCAGGGTGTGGGAACGGTCGCCGAGTGAGAGTTCGAGCACCCCGGCGGTGACGTAGAGCCACTCCTCGCCGGGGTGCACCCGGACCAGGCCGCCCTGGGCATGGGCGGGCACGTGCACGCGCAGCGCCTGCATGGCCCGCCCGGTGCCGCCGGCCCGCCGGTACGTCCAGCCGCCGGCGGGCACCGCGGCCATCGAGGCGCCGCGTACGATGGGATCGGGCTCGGCCGCCGTCTCGCCCAGCAGATCGGAGACGGTGGTGCCGTACAGGCGGGCGAGGCCGAGGAGCACCGGCAGGGATGGCTGGCGCAGGCCGGACTCCAGCCGGGACAGGTGCGCGGCCGAGAGGTCCGCGCGGCGGGCCGCGGCCTCCAGGGTGAGGCCGCTCGCGCGCCGCCGGTCCCGCAGCCGCGGGGCCAGGGCCGAGGCATCGGCGCCGACCGCGTCGGCGGTGTCCGGGGTGGCGGTCGCGTCGTCCATGACCCCATGGAACAACATGATGTGCCTCAGAGGCAAAAGACTTGCCTCTGAGGCAAACCGTCGTTCCTTCGCGGAGGAGAGCCGCATCTCCTCAGGGGGCTGGGGGCACCACCCTGGCGAAGCTCAGGGGGAGGAACTGCGCGACCCGCCACGGCCCTCCGGCGCGGTGGACACGGCGAGGGGCGACCTCGGCGCGGGCGGCGGCGTCGAGGCGCCGGCCGCACCGGTCGCGTCCGGCTCGGCCGGCACCCCGCCGTCCAGCCGGTCCCACAGCCGCAGCAGCGGCGTCGCCATCACCGTGGTGACCACCGCGACCACCACCAGCACCGTGAACATCGACGGCGACACGATCCCCTCGGACAGGCCGACGTTGATCGCGATGAGCTGCATCAGGCCGCGCGCGTTCATCAGGGTGCCGATCCGCAGCGCCACCGCGGGCGGCTGCCCGCCCAACTGCGCCGCGGCCCAGCACGCGCCGAACTTGCCGACCACGGCCGCGACCGTGCACCCCACCGCGAACAGGAGCAGTTTCGGGTCGCTGAGCAGCCCCGCGTCGGTGTTCAGCCCGGAGTAGGTGAAGAACAGCGGCAGCAGCAAGATCCGGCTGAGGGGCGCGGTCGCCTCGATCGTGCGGTCGATGCGCGGCGAGCGCGGGAACGCGGCGCCCAGGCTGAACGCGCCGAACACCGCGTACAGGCCGATCCGGTCGGTGTACCAGGCGGCCGTGCACAGGAACAGCACGGTGGCGAGCAGCAGTTGCTCGTCGCTGAGCCGCTCGGTGACCCGCAGCGCCGGCCCGCGCAGCCGGATCAGCGCGGTCAGCAGCACGACCAGCCCGGCCGCGCCGGCGGCGGCGAGCACCACCGTGTGCGCGCTGCCGCGCGCCAGGCTGACCACGCCCGCGAGCATGATCCACGCGGCGACGTCGTCCATCGCGCCGGCCGCCAGCGAGATGGTGCCGAACGCGGTGCCGGACAGCCCGTTCTCGGTGATGATCCGGGCCAGCATCGGGAACGCGGTGATCGCCAGCGTGACGCCGACGAACAGCGCCGTCACGTGCAGCGGCACCCCGGGCGGCGAGGTGTCCACGGAGCCGTGCACGGCCCAGGTCAGCCCGGCGCCCAGCAGCAGCGGCGTGGCGCTGCCGGCCGCCGAGATCAGCGCCGCCGACCTCGCCACCGGCTTGATCCGCTCCAGCCGGAAGTCGTACCCCGACTGGAACATGAAGAACACCAGGCCGAGTTGGCCGGCGACGTAGAGCATCGGGTGCAAGGCGGCCGGGAACAGGTGGTGCTCGACGGACGGCAGCACCAGCCCGAGCACCGACGGGCCGAGCAGCACCCCGGCGATCATCTCGGCGACGACCGGCGGTTGCCCGAGCGGTCGCAGCAGCAGCGCGACCAGCCGGCACAGCACCAGGATGACGGCGACGGCCAGCAGGAAAGCGGTGCCCAGTTCGGTGGAGGACATGGGGAGCAGCCCTTCGGCGGGGACGGCGTGGGGGAAAGGCGTGCGGCTCAGTCGCGGTGGTACGGGCAGGTCGGCGGGGCAGCGGTCGGCGGCGCGGTGGCCGGTGACCCGGCGGTCGGTGGGACGGTGTCCGTCGACGTGGCGGACGGCAGCGGGCGGCCCTGCGTGTCGTGCGCGGCGAACCACGTCTCCGTGAGCCGCAGCCGCCGCGCGTCCACCACCATCCAGGTGCCGAACACCGCCTGGAGCACGCTGCGCCCCAGGTCCTCCCAGCGGTCCCGCACCCTCAGCGCGGCCAGCACGGCGCCGATCCGGTAGCGGGGCAGCGGCCGGTCGCGGGCGACCAGCAGGCAGGGCGCGCGGTGCGGGATGGAGCGGGTGTGGGACACCGACGAGTGCAGGGTGAAACGGCTCAGCACCTCGCGGGTGACGGCCCGCATCACCAGTGGCGACAGCCGCCACGCCGGGCACGGCCGGTTCGCCGCGACCCCGAACGGGATGTGGTGCGCGTCCTTCGCCGACAGCCGGTCCCAGCGGCCCGGGTCGAAGACCTCCGGGTCCTGGTAACCGGTGGAGTGGTAGGCGGCGTAGTCGAAGCACAGCACCGTGCCGGCCGGGTAGGCGGCGCCCGGGCCGAGGTCGATGTCGGCGCCGGTGATCCGGTGCGCGATGCCGAACAGCGGGTACATGCGCAGCGTCTCGTTCATGACGTTGCCCAAGTCGTGGTCGTCGTCGGGGTGTTCGGCCAGCCGGCGCTGGACGTCCTGGTGCTGGGCGAGCACCAGCAGCAGGTGTGCCATCGCCTCCGACATCTGCACCACGGCGGTGTTGAAGAAGGTGCCTTGGAGGTAGTGGGCGCGGTCGCGCGGGGTGGCCAGCTCCGCGGGCAGGTCGTGCGGCACCTCGTTCGCGGCCAGCCGGCGCAGCAGGTAGCGGGTCAGCCGGGCCCGCCGGTCCATGTGCCGCAGCCGGGTGTTCTTCAGCGAGTTGACCACGTCCTCGGCGTTGTCCACGATCAGCCGCCGTACGTCCGGCGGGCACGGCTCGCGGAACACCAACTCGTGGAAGAACTCCGCCCAGATCGGCATCATCAGGTCGCGCAGCCGCACCAGCGCGGCCCGGCCGGGTATCCGCTCGTCCAGCACGCGTGCCGCGCACCGGCCCGCGGCGGCGGACAGCTCGGCGCTGGTCCCGGCGAGGATCGAGCTGGTGGTCCGCGCCACCGCGTCGTAGCGCGGCCCCGGCTCCAGGTGCTCCTGGTGCACCTCGGGCCCCGGCGACAGCCAGTACCAGAACAGGTCCGACAGCCCCGCGCCCTTGCTGCGGCCGCTCGCGGCGGGGTGCGCGTACAACTCGGCGAACCGCTCCGGGCCGACCCGCTCGTTCGGGACGATCACGCCCTCGGGCCCGTTGACCTTCGCGAACACCTTGACGCGTAAGGCGACCAGAGCCTTCGGCAGCCAGTACGGACTGGACAGCGCGACCGCGGCCACGGCGGCGCCCCGGGACAAACCCCGCGCGGCGTTCGGCGTCATGCGCCCGCCACCCCCTGCCCGCCGCGGACGACCACCTGGTCGCGGTTGAGGTCGGCGCAGTCCCGGGCGCCGCACAGCGTCAGCACGTGCGCGGTCTGTTCGGTCAGCTCCGCCAGCACCCGCGCCACCCCGGCCTCGCCCTCGGCGGCCAGCCCCCACAGCACGGGCCGGCCGATGCCGACCGCCGTGGCGCCGAGCGCCAGCGCGGCCACCACGTCGGCCCCGGACCGTATCCCGCCGTCGAGCAGCACCGGGACGCGGCCGGCGACGGCCTCGGCGATCCGGGGCAGCGCCTCGATGGTGGCGGGCGCGGCGTCGAGCTGCCGGCCGCCGTGGTTGGAGACGATCAGCCCGTCCGCGCCGTCGCCGATCGCGTGGCGGGCGTCGTCCGGGTACAGAACTCCCTTGACCAGCACGGGCAGTTCGGTGCGCTCCCGCAGCCTGCGCAGGTCGTCCCAGGACAGTGCGGGGCTCATCGCGATGTCGAGCGGCGCGTCCGGGGGGCCGCCGGGCAGGCCGCGCATGTTCTCCGCCGCGTAGCCGGGCGGCAGGTCGTGGAAGCCGTTGCGGTCGTCGCGGGCGCGGCGGCCGAAGACGGGGGAGTCCGCGGTCACCACCAGCGCGGTGCAGCCCGCGTCCTCGGCCCGCCGCACCAGCGCGTCGGTGACGTCGGCCCGCGGCTGGAGGTAGAGCTGGAACCACACGGCCGCGTCCGCGCGTACCTCCCGGGCGGCCGCCACGACGTCGGCGACGGCGGTGGTCGCGGCCATCGAGGTGATCAGTACGGTGCCGGCCGCCGCCGCGGCACGGGCCGTGGCCCGCTCGCCGTCGGGGTGGGCGAGGCGGTGGAAGGCGGTCGGCGCGACCAGGACGGGTGTCGCCGCGCGGGCCCCGGGCAGCTCGACCGCGGTGTCCGGCGGGCCGGCGCCGCGCAGTATCCGGGGCAGCAGGGCGAGGCGGCCGAAGGCGCTGACGTTCTCGGCCACGGCGGTCTCCCGGCCGGCGCCGCCCTCGTAGAAGTCCCAGTGCACGGGGTCGAGTCGGGCCCGGGCCTGGTCGCGCAGCTCGTCGAGGACGTCGAACGGCAGGGCGGGGGCACCGCTGGGCGGGTCGAGGGCTCCGGTGGACAGGGCGGTCACGACGGTTCCGGGGTGGCCGCCGGCGCAGCGGGGTCAGGTGCGGGCCGCCCGGCCGGGAAGAGGTGCGTGGCGAGGAAGCGGACGAGGGGGGTGCGGTGTACCTCCTCGCTGTCCCACTCGTTCTCCAGGTTCTCCGTGATGTGGTGGTCGGCCAGCTCCTTCCCGTCCTGCCACAGCCGGACCACCGGATGCAGGTAGCGGCTGTCGAGGCCGCCGGTGTCCTGCTGCGAGAGCCGGTTCACCGAGATGTCGAACGGGTTCACCTTGTCGTGGTCGGCGCCGTATTCGAGGGTGACCGTCAGGTAGCGGTCGACCGGGCCGAACTCGCCGTCGGCGAGCGAACGGTGGAGGTGGTCGACCGGCACCTCCTCGTAGTGGCCGACCGATCCGGCGCCGACGAGGATCGCGTCACCGAGGAAGCCGAACAACTGCCACAGCGCCGAGGTGCGGTTGACCCGGGTCAGCACCGCGTCCGCGACCGCCTCCGGGGTGGCCGGCAGCTCCGTGTGCGGCCATGCCTCGCCGTGGTAGCGCCGGGCCAGGATGCGGTGCAGGGCGCGCACGCCGTAGCGGAAGCCGTGGATGAAGCCGCTGGTGGACTTCTTGAAGTCGCGGACCTGGGTGATCGTGCCGGCGAAATACAGGTCGGGCACGTTGGGAGACTCCCACGCGTCGGTCTGCGCCGGGAACCGGTCCTTGATCGTCAGCTCGGGACGGCACTCCTCGGCGAACAAGGACGCGTCGAATCTGAATCCGGTGGCCAGGATAACCCGGTCGTAGTCTATCTCCTTGACCACTTCCGCGACCCGGACGAATTTCACCGCGACCCGATATCGGCCGTCCTCGTCCGATCGCCTGATCGAGACGACCTCGCCGTCCAGCAGGGCGTTCTGCGACTTGAGCTGATAAGTGTCGAGGAAGTTGTTGTTCACCGCCCTGAGATGGCCGACAAAATGGGTCTGCCAGGCCAGTCGCAGCGATCCGGGGCCCACCATGTGAATCACCGAAGCGGTCTCCACGAGATTGTCCGCGGTCTCGAAGGCGGAATTCCCGCGGCCGATGATCAGCACCCGCTTGCCGGTGAATTCGGCCGGGTCGACCGACACCTCGCCGTACGGCTCGGCGAGCTCCACGCCGTCGATCGGCGGGATGTGCGGGCGGGTCACGCCGGTGGCCACGATCAGGCGCTTCGCCCGCAGCGCGGTGCCGTCGGCGGCCTGGGCCAGGAAGTCCCCGTGCAGGTGCGCGGGACGGCTGATGTGGGCGATGCGGGTGTTGTAGCGGATGCGCAGCCGGTGGGTGGCGGCGAAGTCCGCGAGGTAGCCGACCATGTCGTCGGCGGAGGGGAAATAGCGGGGGGTGACCGCGGTGAAGAGCGGGCCGCGCTCGTCGGACAGCAGCGAGTTCCAGTCGGTGCGCAGCCGCAACTCCGGGTCGTCCCAGCCGGTGTGCACCTTGTTGATCGAGATCAGCGTGCGATGCCGGGGAAACCTCGTGAAGAACGTCCCCGGTGCCGCGCCCTCCTCCACCACCAGATAGTCGCGGCCGGCGCGTTCCAGGAAATACCCGGCCTGGATTCCAGCGGGTCCGGCGCCTACCACCAGGTAGTCGATCCGCTCTTCTCCCGACATATGCCCTCCCGATCGTTCCCCCGATGGAGATGCAACACCCTAGTTGAGGGTTCAAAGAGCCATCCAGGGTGCGTAATGTGATCCATGTCACATATCTTTCGGTGATTGGAAATGGCCCCGGCCGGATAACTTCGCCCTCGACTCGGAGCGCTTGCCGGCCCGCGCCTCCGCTATGTCCGGACGCCGCCCGAGGCGGTTTGCCGTGGTCGAAACGCGCCCGCGGCCGATCGCGTGGATCGGAGGGAAAGATGAGCAATCCGGCCGAATCGGTGTTTCCGCAACCCCTGATCGACGCGTTCGCCCGCGACCCGGACACCGCCGCCTTCGAGTTCCGGACCCGGCCGGTCAGCCGCGGCCGGGTCCTCGACCTGGTCCGCGACTGCGCCGCCGGCCTCGCCGCCGCCGGCCTCGGACCCGGCCGCGCGGTCGCCCTCACCACCGATGTGACCCCCGCCGGATTCGCCGCCCAGATCGCCGCCCACCTGCTCGGCTGCCGCGTCGTCGGACTGCGGCCCGGCCTGACGCCCGCTCAACTCCGCCACGTGCTGGCCCAGGACATCGACACGGTCCTCACCGACGACACCACCCGCACCGACGCGCTCACCGACGCGGCCAAGGCGGCGGGCAGCGCCGTGCTGGACGTCGAACGCGACCTGCTCGGCGGCACCGGCGGCGACGGCGGCATCGGCCCGCGCGGCTCCGCGACCGGCGACGGCCCCCGCGGCTCCACGACCGGCGACGGCCCCCGCGACGCCGAGGCCGGCGGCACGGCGCCCCGCGCCGGACTGACCGCGCGCGGCCGCCCCGACGACATCGCCCTGATCACCCTCACCAGCGGCAGCACCGGCAACCCCAAGGGCTGCGCCCAGACCTACCGCGCGCTCGGCGACCACTGGTCCTGGCAGCCGACGCGGTGGAGCGCCACCACCCGCCAACTCGTCGACGGCTACCGCAGGTTCCTCGTCTTCGGCACCCTCACCAGCGCGGTGATGCTCGAACACCTCGCGCTGTGCCTGCTCGGCGGCGGCACCGCGATCATCCCCGAACCCCCGGTCTCCTTCCCGCACACCTGGCAGCGCCACCGCGTCACCGCGTGCCTGTGCACGGTCCCGCGCCTGTACCAGGTGCTCGACACGCTGCGCACCGAGGACGTCGACACCAGCAGCATGCGCGCCCTGCTCGTCGCCGGTTCACCGCTGCCCCCGCACCGCCTCGCCGAGGCGGCCGACCGGCTGGGCCCGGTCGTCTACCAGGGCTACGGCCAGACCGAGACCGGCATGCTCGCGCTGCTCACCCCCGCCGACCAGGACCGGTACGGAGACCGGGTACGGGACTCCGTCGGCCGCCCGATGCCCGGCGTCGGCATATCCGTACGCGACCCCGCCGGGCGGCCCGTGCCCACCGGAGCCGCCGGCGAGGTCTGGGTCCAGGCCGGCGGGGCCATGTCCGGCTACTGGAACGACCAGGAGCAGACCCGCGAGGTCGTCCACGACGGCTGGATCAGGACCCGCGACCTCGGCACCCTGGGCGACGACGGCTTCCTGCGGCTGGCCGGCCGCGCCCGCGACGTCGTCTTCGTCAACGCGATCCTCCACTACACCGCCGCCATCGAGTCCGCCCTGACCACCCACCCGGACGTCGACCAGTCCTACGTCGTCGCCGCCCCCGACGAGTCGACCGGCGAGGCGGCCCACGCCTTCATCGTGCCGGCCTCGCCCGACCGGGTCCCCGACCCCGCCGAACTGCGTGCCACCGTACGGGCCGTACTCGGCGACGGCGCCGTCCCCGCCACGCTCACCGTGCTCGCCGCCGTCCCGGTCGCGCCCAGCGGCAAGCCCGACAAGAAGGCGCTGCTGGCCATGGTGGCGGCCCGGCCGGTGGACGGTGGGCCAGAGCGCGACGCGACGGAGTAGCCGCGCCCTGGCCCGTTCAGCCGGGCCCGGGCCCGGTCGACCGGAGGCGGTCAACCGGCCCGGCCGGTCGGCCCGTTCAGCCGCGCCCGGTCAACTCGGCAGCGTCCACTGCTGGTTGGCGGCGCCCCCGCAGTCCCAGATCTGGAGGGGTGTGCCGTTGGCGGAACTCGGGCCGGTGGCGTCGAGGCAGCGGCCCGACTGCGGGTTGACCAGGGTGCCGCCGGTTCCCGCTCGCCACACCTGCGAACCGGTGCCGTTGCAGCCGTAGAGCTGCACCGGAGTGCCGTTCGCGGTGCCCGCCGCCTTGACGTCGAGGCACTTGCCGAGCGCCCGCAGCGTGGAGTCGGCGCCCACCGTCCACTGCTGCGCGGCGGTGCCGTTGCAGTCGTAGAGCTGAACTGCCGTGCCGTCGGCGGGATTCGCCCCCGCGATGTCGACGCACTTGCCGCCGTACCCCTGGATCGCCCCGGTCGTACCGCCGCCGGTCCCGGTGCCGGTGCCCTGCGTCGCGTCGAACGAGAACGAGTTCGTCCCCAGGCCCTGACCGCCCTGCCAGATCTCGAAACCGGCCTCCGCGTCGATGAGATAGGAGTCGGCGCCGGTGGTGCCCCGGCTCACCGAGTCGTCGATCAGCGCCTTGACGTCCAGGCCGTTGACCGACGTTCCGCCACCCTGGAGCACGTACGACACGATGTTCCATGACGTCTGGCGGCCGGTGTACACGTCCCAGTTCAGGCCGCCGATGGTCGCGGTGGCGGTCTTGCTGCCGAACGGGGAGACCCCGCCACGGCTGTTGAGCCAGATCATGATCTCGCTGTCGTCCGGCTGGCCGCCGGTGGTGGCCGCGGAGTTGGTCCACAGGTCGTACGCCACGTCGTACGCGCCCGTCGCGGGCTGGACCGTCGACCAGGACGAGGTCGCGCTCGCCAGCTTGCTCACCTGGATCGGCAGGTTGCTGCCGGTGGTGCACGCACCCCAGTGGCAGCCCTTGTAGATCGACGGATACGTGGCCGGCGCGCCGCCGGAGAGGTCGAAGTTCGCGGTGCTCACCGACCAGGCGGTGCCGGTGGTGGCGGTCACGCACTGGGGCGCGGAGGAGTTCCACTCGTTGTTCTGCAACGTGTACTCGCCGCCGGCCAGGCTCACCGAGCCCTGCGGCTGGCAGTTGGTGGTGTCCGCCGGGGCGGCCGTGCCCGTCGCGTGGGCGCCGGCGGCGGGCACGAACAGCGCCGCACAGACGGCCGCGATCACCGCGGCGGCCCGTATCCGGCCTGTTGGTCGCGTCATGAGCCGATCCTTTCGGGTGGGGGTCCGGCTCCGCGAGGTGGTGAGAGCGCTCCCATGGCGCGGGGCGCCGCACCCGCCCCGCGCAGCGGAAGGAGGGCTTGGGTTCGGTATCGAACGGTGCGGCCGGGCGGCGGCCGACCGTTCGCCGGCTGCCGGTCTCGCGCGTGGGGGCGCTTGCCGTACCGCCAGCCATGAAGTCAGATCCAGGAAGCGGGTGTCAATGGTCCGGACCAGCGACGCATCGGTCGGACGGTCGCCGGCGGGACGAACCCGCTGGCAGCGGGGCGGGGGCGTGGGAGCGCGCCCACGAGGATTTTCTGCGGCGAGGCGGCGGTGTCGCGGGGGAGCGGGCATGGGAGAGCGCTCTCCTGGCCGTTCGTCGTACCAGAAGAGCGCTCTCCCGCGGGTCCCCACGGGTTCCCACGGGCTCCCGCGGGTTCCCGGGGGAGGAATCTCAGGTCTCGTCGACCTCGATGGCCCAGGAGGGGCAGCCGGCGGCGGCGTCGCGGACGTCGGCCCACATCGTCTGCGGGGGCTTGGGGTCGAGCAGTTCGACGATGCCGTCGGCGTCGCGCTGGTCGAACACCTCGGGCGCGGCCAGCACGCACATGCCGGAACCGCAGCACTTGTCCTGGTCGACGTGGATGCGCATGGGCGGGGTCCTTCCCGTGGGGCGGGGCGGTGGCTGGGGGATCGGGGGCGCGGTCACCAGGCCACGGGGAGGGAGTGCACGCCGTAGACGAGCATGTCGTGGCGGAAGCGGACGTCCTCGAAGGGGATCGCCAGCCGCAGATTGGGCAGCCGGCGCAGCACGGTGGGCAGCGCGACCTGGAGTTCGAGCCGCGCCAGCGGCTGGCCGAGGCACTGGTGCACGCCGAACCCGAAGGCGATGTGGCGGCGGCTGCCCGGGCGGGCCAGGTCGAGCCGGTCGGCGTCGGCGAAGACGTCCTCGTCGCGGTTGGCGGCACTGATCATGCACAACACGCCCTCGCCGGCGCGTATCACGGTGTCCCCGATGACGACGTCCTCGGTGGCGACCCGGGTCACCCCGCCCTGGATGACGGTCAGGTAGCGCAGCAACTCCTCGACGGCCGACTTGACTTCGTCGGGTCCGGCGGCGCGCATCCGCTCCAGTTCGCGCGGGTTGCGCAGCATCGCGAGGGTGGACAGCGAGGTCATGTTCGCGGTCGTCTCGTGACCGGCGACCAGCAGCAGCCGCCCCATCCGGGCGATCTCGTCGTCGGACAGCTCGCCCTGCTCGGCGAGCCGGCTGAGGATGCCGTCGTCCGGGGAGTGCCGCTTGGTGCGGGTCAACTCGGCGAGGTAGCCGAGCAGTTCGTCCTGCGCGGTGGTCACCTCGGCCTCGGTGGCATCGGCGCGGAGCATGGTGCTGCTGCACCGCTGGAAGAAGGCGTGCTCGGAGTACGGCACGCCGAGCAGCAGGCAGATCACCACCGACGGCAGCGGCAGTGCGAAGTCGGCGACGAAGTCGGCCTCGTGGCGGCCTTTGGTCATCGAGTCCAGCAACTCGTCGGCCAGTTCCTGGACCTGCGGCCGTAACGACTCGACCTTGCGGATCATGAAGTCCGCGGTGAGCATCCGGCGCAGCCGCGCGTGGTCGGGGTCGTCCATCCGGATGAAGGTCGGCCGGCCGGTGGCGAGCGCCCTGCGGCCGGGGTTCTGGAACGGGAAGCCCGGCCGGTGCGCCTCGGCGCTGAAGCGGTCGTCGCGCAGCGTGCGGCGGACGTCCTCGTGGCGGGTGATCATCCAACAGGACGAGCCGTCCCACAGCGTGGTACGGGCGACCGGGCGCTCGCGCCGGGCCTGCTGGTAGGCGGGCGGCGGGTCGAAGGGGCAGGCCCCGTGCGGCGCGGGGGCGTCGAAGGGGTCGGGGAGCGCGGTGTACGGTCCGGCGCCGGTGACGGGGCATGCGCCGCTGCCGGCGTCCAGGGTCGTCGAGGGGCTCGGGTGCGTGGTCGTGGGCGGGCTGGTGCGGGCGGCGGGGTGCGGTCCTGCTGCGGCCATGGCGGGCTCTCTCCTCCGGGGGTGAGGGTGAGATGTCTGATGCGGGGTGCAACTGCTGTGGCGCGCGGGGTAGTTGCCCATACCACTAGATGCTTGGGGCAACTAACCCAAACGTCACGTTAGTTCACGCTCCGTGCGGAGGGAAGGGCGCCTCGGGCGCTGAGCGGAATCTGTCCCGAAGCCGACGGTGCGGCGCCGCCACGGGGCGCGAGAGCCGCCCGAAGTCCGGTGCGACGGGGGAGAACCGGCCAACCCCGCCCGCCCGCCCCGCCCGGCGGGGGCTCGGCCACCCGGGCGGTGCGGGCGGGTAGGTTCGGAGGCATGGGAGACGTGCGGGAAGGCGTGACGGACGGAAGCGCGGGAGACGCGGACTACGGGGTGATCGGCGGCGGGTACAGCGCGTACCGGCAGCCCGACCCGCGGATCGCGCGCGTGGTGGCGGACGCGTTGGGCGGTGCCCGCACCGTGGTCAACGTCGGTGCCGGCGCGGGGTCGTACGAGCCGGCCGGCGCCGAGGTGGTCGCGGTGGAGCCGTCGGCGGCGATGCGCGCCCAGCGGCCCGCCCACCTGCCGCCCGCGGTGGCCGGCACCGCGGAGCAACTGCCCTTCGCCGACGACCGGTTCGACGCCGCGATGACCACGTTCAGCGTGCACCAATGGAGCGACACCGTCGCCGGGCTGCGCGAGATGCGGCGGGTGGCGCGCGGCCCGGTCGTCGTCGTGACCTGCGACCCCGCGCTGGTACGGGACTTCTGGCTCTACGAGTACGCGCCGCTGGTGATCGACACCGAGGCGCGCCGCTACCCGGCGGTCGAGGCCATCACGGCCGCGCTGGGCGGGAGTTGCACGGTGACCTCGGTGCCGATCCCGGCCGACTGCACCGACGGGTTCAACGAGGCGTACTACGCCCGCCCGGAGCGCCTGCTCGACCCCGGCGCCCGGCAGGCGTGCTCGGCGTGGAGCTTCGTGCCGCCGGAGGTGTGCGAGGAGTACACCGGCGCACTGCGCGCGGCGATCGGCTCGGGCGCGTGGGACGCGAAGTACGGGGAGTTGCGCCGCCGCCCGTATCTGGACGGGTCGCTGGTGCTGATCCGGGCGGTGCCGGACCGCGCGGCGCCCTGAGCCGCGGCGGCATCCCGCCCGCGACCTCGGGGCCTCACCTGCGGCGGCATCCCGCCCCGCCCCGGGGTCTGACCTGCGGTTCCTGGCCCTTACGGGCGATCGATATGGACGTTTGTCGACTTCACCCGGGCCACCGCCTCCGCGCCGACCTCCAGGCCCAGCTCCTCCACCGCCTCGCGCGTGACCAGGGAGACCAGCCGGTGCGGGCCCGCCTGGATCTCCACCTGCGCCGCCACGTCGCCGATCTTGACGGCCGTGACGATGCCCGGGAACGCGTTCCGGACCGAGGTGTGCGAGGTGTCCGACTCCGTGTCGGGGTTCTGGGCCAGTTCGACGGAGAACGCGGCGAGGTCGCGGCCGTCGATGAGCCGGCGGCCGGCGTCGTCGCGGTGCGTGGTGACCCGGCCCGCGTCGGCCCAGCGGCGCGCGGTGTCCGGGCTGACGCCCAGCAGCCGGGCCGCCTGCCCGATCGTGTAGGACTGCATACCGCCAGCCTACGGCGGCCCGCCCCGCCACCGGCGCATCCGCCCGCGCCGCGCCGTACCGCGCGGTACCGCCCCGTACCCCCGCACTCCGCCGTACCGCCTCTCGCTCGCCTACGGCCGGGCCCCGGGTCCGCGCGCCGATTTTCCCTCGCGCGCCGGACCGGCGGTGCCACTACGCTGAACGACATAGACGGCCGAACACATGGACGACAACACGGGGACGGGATGCCCATGACTGAGCCGGACGCCGGCACGCGCCGCGCCGCGCTCCTCACCGTTGACGACGATCCCGGGGTGTCCCGGGCGGTCGCCCGCGACCTGCGGCGCCGCTACGGCGAGCGGTACCGCGTGGTGCGGGCGGAGTCCGGGCAGGACGGGCTGGACGCGCTGCGGCAGATGAAGCTGCGCGGCGACCTGGTCGCGGTGATCCTGGCCGACTACCGGATGCCGAACATGACCGGTATCGAGTTCCTCGAACAGGCGATGGACATCTACCCCGGCGCCCGCCGGGTGCTGCTCACCGCCTACGCGGACACCGGCGCCGCGATCGACGCGATCAACGTGGTCGACCTCGACCACTACCTGCTCAAGCCGTGGGACCCGCCGGAGGAGAAGCTCTACCCGGTGGTTGACGACCTGCTGGAGAGCTGGCTGTGCTCCGACCACCGCCCGGTGCCCGAGACGAAGGTGGTCGGGCACCGCTGGTCGGCGCGCTCCTCCGACGTGCGGGAGTTCCTGGCCCGCAACCAGGTGCCCTACCGCTGGTATCAGTCCGACCAGGCGGAGGGCCGGCGGCTGCTGGAGGCCGCCGGGCAGGACGGGCTGCGGCTGCCGCTGGTGATCGCGCCGGGCGGCGAGGCGCTGCTGGAGCCGTCCGACCAGGACCTGGCCGCGCAGGTCGGCCTGTCCACCTCGCCGGCCGAGGAGTTCTACGACCTGGTGGTGATCGGCGGCGGCCCGGCCGGGCTCGGCGCCGCGGTCTACGGCGCCTCCGAGGGGCTGCGCACCGTCCTGGTGGAGCGGACCGCGACCGGCGGGCAGGCCGGTCAGAGCGCGCGGATCGAGAACTACCTTGGGTTCCCCGACGGGATCTCCGGCGCCCAACTCACCGACCGCGCCCGCCGCCAGGCCACCCGCTTCGGCGCGGAGCTGCTGACCGCCTGCGAGGTCAACGCACTTGAGACCAGCGGCCCGGCCCGCACCGTACGGTTCTCCGACGGCTCGGCGATCGCCGCGCAGAGCGTGATCCTCACCACCGGCGTCGCCTACCGGCAGCTCGACGTGCCGGGCCTGGCCGAACTCACCGGCCGCGGCGTGTACTACGGCTCCGCGCTGACCGAGGCGGCCGGCTGCGAGGGCCAGGACGTGTACATCGTGGGCGGTGCCAACTCCGCCGGCCAGGCCGCCGTCTACCTGTCCCGGCACGCCAAGTCGGTGACGCTGCTGGTGCGCGGCGCGTCCCTGGAAGCGTCCATGTCGCACTACCTGATCCAGCAGATCGCCGACATCCCCACCATCCGGGTACGCACCCGGACCTCGGTCACCGCCGTGCACGGCGAGGAGCACCTGGAGGGCCTGGCGCTGCGCGACGCCGACACCGGCGGCACCGAACTGGTCGACGCGCACCGGATGTTCGTCTTCATCGGCGCCGCGCCGCGCACCGACTGGCTGGACGGCACCGTCCACCGCGACCGGCACGGCTTCGTGCTGACCGGCCCGGACCTCGTCACCGAGGACGGCCGCCGTCCGCCCGGCTGGCAGCCGGACCGGCTGCCGTACCACCTGGAGACCAGCGTGCCGGGCGTCTTCGCGGCCGGCGACGTGCGGGCCGAGTCCGCGAAGCGGGTGGCGTCCGCGGTCGGCGAGGGCGCGATGGCCGTCATGCTCGTACACCGCTACCTGGAGGGGCTGTGACCGAGAACCCGGCGCAGAACTCGCCGCAGAACCCGCCGAAGAACTCCCCGCAGGCCCCGCAGGCCCCGCAGCGCCCGCTGGACCCCTGCGACCCGGCAGAGCTGCGCACGCTCTTCCTGTTCGAGAAGCTCTCGCCCGAGCAGCTCGCCGAGCTGTGCCGGATCGGCCGGGTGGAGACGATCGAGCCGGGCCCGGTCTTCGCCGAGGGCGACCCGGCGACCTGCTTCTACGTGCTGCTGGACGGCGCCCTGGTGACCTCCCGGCGGGTCGGCGACGACGACGTGGAGGTGGCCAGGACCTCGCAGCGCGGCGTGTACTCCGGCGCCTTCCAGGCGTACCTGGGCGACCGGGTGCCCCAGCGGTACACCAACTCCATGCGGGTGACCGCGCCTTCGCGCTTCTTCGTGCTGGCGGCCGACGACTTCTCGCGGATCGTCACCGAGTGGTTCCCGATGGCGGTGCACCTGCTGGAGGGCCTGTTCTTCGGCAACAAGTCGTTCCAGCAGGTGGTCAGCCAGCGGGAGCGGCTGCTCGCGCTGGGCTCCCTGTCGGCCGGTCTGACCCACGAGTTGAACAACCCGGCCGCCGCGGCGCTGCGGGCCACCGCCTCGCTGCGCGAGCGGGTGGCCGGGATGCGGCACAAGCTGAAGATCCTCGCCGGCGGCCCCTACCGGCAGGCCGACCTGGACACCCTCGTCAGCGTCCAGGAGCGGGCCGCCGAGCGGGTCGCGAAGGCCGAGCAGCTCAGCCCGATGGACGCCTCCGACCGGGAGGACGCGATCGCGGACTGGATGGACGCGCACGACATCGCGGGCGGCTGGGACCTGGCGCCGGCCTTCGTCCAGGCCGGGCTCGACGAGGAGTGGCTGGACCAGGTCGCCGCGGCCGTCGACGGCGCGGTGCTGGAGAGCGCGGTGCGGTGGCTGAACTACACCGTCGAGACCGAGCTGCTGATGAACGAGATCGAGGACTCCACCACCCGTATCTCCGGCCTGGTCGACGCTGCCCGGCAGTACTCCCAGCTCGACCGCGCCCCCTACCAGGTGGTCGACGTGCACGAACTCCTCGACAGCACCCTGCAGATGCTCGCCGGGAAGATCGGCGCCAAGGTGCGGGTGGTCAAGGAGTTCGACCCCGCCCTGCCGCCCATCCCCGCCTACCCGGGCGAGCTGAACCAGGTGTGGACGAACCTCGTCGACAACGCGGTCGCCGCGATGGACGGCGAGGGCACGCTCACCGTGCGGACCTGGCGGGAGCACGGCAACCTGGTAGTGGAGTTCCGCGACACCGGTCCGGGGATTCCGCCGGAGATCCGGCAGCGGATCTTCGAGCCGTTCTTCACCACCAAACCGGTCGGCCAGGGCACCGGCCTCGGCCTCGACATCTCCTGGCGGATCGTGGTCAACAAGCACCACGGCGACCTGACGGTCGAGTCCGAGCCGGGCGACACCCGCTTCCGGGTCTGCCTGCCGCTGAGCACGTCCGAGACCGGCCAGGACAGCGAGGAGGAAGCCGTATGACCCCGTCCGACGACCAGGGCACGCCCGGGACCTCCGGGACCATCGACCCCTCGGTGCCGCCCAGCGGCACCGGCTGCATGGAGTGCGAGGCCGGCGGCGGCTGGTGGTTCCACCTGCGCCGCTGCGCGGCCTGCGGCCACATCGGCTGCTGCGACTCCTCACCCGCGCAGCACGCCGGCGCCCATGCGGCCGCCACCGGCCACCAGGTGATCCGCAGCTTCGAGCCGGGCGAGGAGTGGTTCTGGAACTACGCCAAGGAGCAGTACGTCGAGGACGGCCCCCGACTCGCCGCGCCGCAGAGCCACCCGGCCGACCAGCCGGTGCCCGGCCCGGCCGAACGCGTGCCGACCGACTGGCGCGACCGGCTCAACTGAGCCCGGCTCGACCGCGAACCGGCTCAACCGACCGTCCCGTCCGCGACCGGCTCGACCGACTGGTCCGACCGTGACCGGCTCGACCGACCGGGCGGGCGCCGCTCCGGGGCGCCCGCCCGTCCGTGTCCGCGCCGCCCGCCCGTCCGTATCCGCGCCGGCCGGCCGGTGACCGCCGGCTCAGTCGCCGAGCACCGGCAGCAGCTCCGGCAGGTGCCCGTCAGAGGCGAGCGCCGCGGCGGTCCGCTCCTCCGGCACCTCCCCGTACAGGGTGGTGCGCGGGCGGGAGGGCCGGCCGGCCGCGTCGGCGATCGCGACGAGGTCGCGCACCGAGCGGTACGACCCGTAACGCGAGCCCGCCATCCGGGAGATGGTCTCCTCCATCAGGGTGCCGCCGAGGTCGTTCGCGCCCGAGCGCAGCATCTCCGCCGCGCCCTCCGCACCGAGCTTCACCCAGCTGGTCTGGATGTTGGGGATGTGCGGGTGCAGCAGCAGCCGCGCCATCGCGGTGACCGCCCGGTTGTCCCGCATCGTGGGGCCGGGCCGCGCGATGCCCGCGAGGTAGACCGGCGCGTTGGTGTGGATGAACGGCAGGGTCACGAACTCCGTGAAACCGCCGGTGCGTTGCTGGATCTCCGCGAGCAACCGCAGGTGCCCGAGCCAGTGGTGCGGCTGGTCCACGTGGCCGTACATCATCGTGGACGACGAGCGGATGCCCAACTCGTGGGCGGTGGAGACCACTTCGACCCAGGTCGCGGCGGGCAGCTTGCCCTTGGTGAGCACCCAGCGGACCTCGTCGTCCAGGATCTCGGCCGCCGTGCCCGGGATGGTGTCCAGGCCGGCCTCCTTCGCCGCCGACAGCCAGTCCCGGATCGACATGCCGGTCCTGGTCGCGCCGTTGACCACCTCCATCGGGGAGAAGGCGTGGACGTGCATGCCCGGCACCCGGGCCTTGACCGCGCGGGCGATGTCGAAGTACGCCGAGCCGGGCAGGTCCGGGTGGATGCCGCCCTGCATGCACACCTCCACCGCCCCCAGCTGCCAGGCCTGTTCGGCCCGGTCGGCGACCTGGTCGAGGGAGAGCGTGTACGCGTCGGCGTCGGTACGGCGCTGGGCGAAGGCGCAGAAGCGGCAGCCGGTGTAGCAGACGTTGGTGAAGTTGATGTTCCGCGTGACGATGTACGTCACCTCGTCGCCGACGGTGTCCCTGCGCACGTCGTCCGCGATCCGGCACAGCGCGTCCAGGGCCGGGCCGTCGGCGTGCAGCAGCGCCAGCGCCTGCGCGTCGGTGAGCCGGGTCGGGTCGTCGGCGGCCACCGACAGGGCCTGCTTGACGTCGGCGTCCACCTTGTCGGGCACCAGTCCGGGGGCGGCCTGCTCGCGCAACTCCGCCCAGTCGCCGTACACGTCGTCGAAGTCGTCGCGCCGGTCGGCGCTGCGCCCCTGCGTGTCGATGGTCCGGTGCAGGTCGGTGCGCCCGCCCGCCGCCGGGAAGGCGTCCTCCGGCTCCTGCCAGGGCAGCCCCCGCGGCCGTACGCCCTCGCGGGCCAGGCCGGTGTCGGGGTCGGCGAGCGCGGTGACGTGGGGCAGCAGCCGCGGGTCGAGCCAGGGCTCGCCACGGCGTACGTACTCCGGGTAGATCGTCAGCCGCTCCTTGAGCGTGAAGCCGGCGTCCGCGGTGCGCGCGGCCAGCTCCTCGATCTGCGGCCACGGGCGTTCGGGGTTGACGTGGTCGGGGGTCAGCGGCGACACCCCGCCCCAGTCGTCGATGCCGGCGGCGACGAAGCTGCCGTACTCGCCGTCCACCAGGTTCGGCGGCGCCTGGATGCGGGCCGCCGGGCCGAGCACGATCCGGGCCACCGCGATCGCCGCGGCCAGCTCGCCGAGTTCCGCGTCGGGCATGCCGCGCATCGCGGTGTCCGGCTTGGCCCGGAAGTTCTGCACGATGACTTCCTGGATGCCGTGGTACTGCCGGGAGGTGCGGCGGATCGCGAAGAGCGACTCGGCCCGCTCGGTGTACGTCTCCCCGATCCCGATCAGGATGCCGGTGGTGAACGGCACGTTGGAGCGGCCGGCGTCCTCCAGCACCCGCAGCCGGACCGCGGGCTCCTTGTCCGGCGAGCCGTGGTGCGGGCCGCCGGGCTCCGACCACAGCCGGGTCGCGGTCGTCTCCAGCATCATGCCCATCGACGGCGCGACCGGCTTCAGCCGCTGGAGGTCGGTCCAGCCGAGCACCCCCGGGTTCAGGTGCGGCAGCAGCCCGGTCTCCTCCAGCACCCGCACCGCCATCGCCCGCACATACGCGAGCGTGTCGTCGTAGCCGTGCGCGTCCAGCCACTCCCGGGCCTCCGGCCAGCGGTCCTCCGGGCGGTCGCCGAGCGTGAACAGCGCCTCCTTGCAGCCCATTTCGGCGCCGCGCCGGGCGATGTCCAGCACCTCGTCCGGCGACAGGAACATCCCCTCGCCGGCCCGCCGCAGCTTCCCGGGCACCGTGACGAAGGTGCAGTAGTGGCACTTGTCCCGGCACAGCCGGGTCAGCGGGATGAAGACCTTCCGCGAGTACGTGATCACGCCCGGCCGGCCCGCCGCGGCCAGTCCGGCGTCCCGCACCCGCCCGGCCACCGCCGACAGCCGTTCCAGGTCCGCGCCTCGCGCCTGGAGCAGCACGGCCGCCTCCGCGGCGTCCAGCGCTACCCCCTCCTCCGCGCGGTGCAGCGCACGGCGCATCGCGTTCGCCGTCGGCCGGCTCTCCGTCCCCGCGGCGGCGGGCTCTTCAGGTTCACGCGTCGTCATTGTCCGAGCATAAGCACACCCGCGCCCCCGACCCGATGCCCCCAGGGGGCACCCGTACTACCCGGCAGGCCGGCCGGCTCTCGCCGCCACCGACCGAGGGCCGCTCCTGAACCGCTACGTTGCGCCGCCGGGAGGCCCCTCCACCGCCCTGACCTGGGCGTATCGGTGACCGGACCGGCGGGCTTCCTTACTCCCGCGTGGCCTTGACCCGGCCGGAGCTGGCGGCTTTCGCCAGCGCGGCGTGGTCCCGTTCGTTCTGGTCGGCATACGCCTCCGCGAACGTGGAGATCGCGCGGTCGAAGACGTCGCCGCGGCCGAGATACGCGGAGATCGCGATCCGGTCGCCGGACCGGGCATGGGCGCGGGCAAGAGTGGCCCCGCACAGCTCCCCGAAGACGCGCAAGCCGAGGGGCACCATCTGGGAGGGGTCGATGACGCCCTTCCAGTCGCGCAACTGGCGTACGTAGAAGTCGCGTTGGACCCCGTCCATGCCCTGCGCCCGCTCCCAGCCGAGGAAGATGTCGCCCGCCGACTGCATCAGCCGCTGGCCGGCCACCACCCGCTTGCCCTGGATGCCGTAGCGGCTCGCGCCCGCGTAGGGCGCGAGCACGGACTCGGACGCCTCCTTGGCCTGGAGGAACAGGGGGTCCCCGCTGTCGCGGCCGAGCAGGAGCACGACCCAGCAGCGAGTGCCGACGCTGCCGACGCCGACCACCTTGCGCGCCATGTCCACCACCCCGAACTGCTCCAGCAGATGCTGCCGATCGGGTTCCAGGGACCGCTGGTAACCGGTGAGCAGGCCGCGCAGCAACTCCTCGACCTGGACGCTCTCCGCGCCGGGCAGCAGGTCGTCGAGGCGGGAGAGCATGGGCGGGTCGGAGATGATCCGCGGCCGGCCTCCGACGACCTCGGTGAGCTTGCGGGCGGCCTGGAGGCTGTCGCGGCCGCGCGCCTTGGCGAGTTGCGCGGAGAGCTTCCTGCGCCCGCGCGCCCGCAGCCGGCCCCCGGCCAGTTCCTTGAGCATGTCGGCGTCGGCCCTGGCGTACCAGACGTCCAGGTCGCGCATCCCGGCGAAGCGCCACATCTGCTCGCGGTACGACCTGACGGTGGCGCGCACGATCGTACGGCGCTCCGCGTCGTCGAAGCCGTTCTCGCGCGCGGCGATCACCATGCTGGCGGCCAGCCGCTTGACATCCCACTCCCACGGGCCCGGCAGCGTCTCGTCGAAGTCGTTGAGGTCGAAGAGCAGGTTGCGCTCGGCGGAGGCGAGCAGCCGGAAGTTCATCAGGTGTGCGTCGCCGCACAGTTGGGTGCGGAAACCGGACACGGGGGTGCGGGAGAGGTCCTCGGCCATGATGGCGGCCGCGCCTCGGTAGAAGCGGAACGGCGACTCGAGCATCCGGCCGTAGCGGAGCGGAACCAGCTCCGGCAGCCGGGTCGCCGACTGCCGTTCGACGGTGTCCACCGGGTCGGTACGGTTCCGGGGCGGGGCGAACTCCGCGTGCGCGGAGCGCGGCGCGTGCGCTCGCGCCGCCTTGCCCAGCCGGGCCCGTTCCTCGGGGGAGGGCATGTGGGTGCCGCTCACGGTGACGATCCCGGCCCGCCCGGACCCCGACCGGGAGCCGGTCCGGTCCGCCGCGCGCCCGCCTTTCGCCCTCGCCGCTCGGGTCTCCGCCATCGCCGGACCTTCCTGATCTCTGCACGGATGAATGAGGAGGTTCTGTGGTCTTTCTTCCCTTTTATCGGGACTCTAGGGCACGACGGGTCGGCCCACCTCCCGGGTCCTCGCCGTTCACCCGGCCTGGGTGCGGCCCCGCGCTCTAGGTGGGCGTGGTGAGGGAGTGGAGGAGGGTGTAGCAGGTGTTGATCAGGGCGCAGGTGCGGTCGTGGCGGGTGGCGGTGCCGATGACGGCGGTCGCGGTGGCCGGATGGAAGCCGAGGAAGGACTGGTGGCCGAAGGTCGCGCCGGCGTGGAAGAGGATCGGGCCGCCGGAGGCCGGGTGCAGGTACCAGGTGAGGGTGTGGGTGTGGCGGTGGCCCAGGCCGCGCCGGAGCTGGGGGACCTGGACGTCGCGCAGGGCGTCGCGCAGGGGCGCGGGGGTGCTGGGCGCGTCGGGGGAGAGGAGGGCTTCGGCGTAGCGCAGCAGGTCGCCGGGGGTGGCACGGATCGCACCGGCCGAGGTGAACGCCGCCATGTCGGTGGGGGGCAGCGGGGTACGGCCGTCGGGGCGGTGGCCGATCGCCGCGGTGGCGGCGGGGCTGCCCGCGGGGGCGGGGCCGATGGTGGTCCGCGCCAGGCCGAGCGGGCGCAGCACGCGCTCGGTCAGGAGGGTGGCGTAGTCGCTGCCCACGGCGCCCTCCAGGGCCGGGCCGAGCAGGGCGAGGCCGAGGTTGGAGTAGTGCCAGTGGCTGCCGGGGGCGTGCCGGGTGCGGGTACGGGCGAAGGCGCGCAGCAGCCGCTCGCGGTCGTAGCCGGCGTAGCCGTTGGTGTACGGCCGCAGCAGCGCGCCGGGGATCAGGTCGCGCGGCACCCGGGGCAGCCCGGAGGTGTGGGTGGCCAGGTGCCGCAGGGTGATGGCGCGGGAGTCGGGGTGCGGAAGTTCCAGCCCCGGCAGGTGTGCGGCGAGCCGGTCGTCCAGGCCGAGCGCCCCCTCCCGGGCCAGTTCGGCGAGCAGCAGGACCGTGAACGTCTTGGAGAGCGAGCCCAGTTCGTAACTGAGCGACGTGCGCGGCAGCCGGGGGTCGGCGGTGCCGCCGGTGGCGACGGTCCGGCGGCCGGCGCGGCTGACGGCCAGCACCAGGTCGGGCGCGCGGACCTGCGTCAGCGCCTCCTCCAGCCGGGCGGCGACATCGGCTTCGGGGTCGGCCCCGGTTGCGCCTCCGGTTTCGGCACGCGAGCTGCGGCTGCCGGTGCCGGTGCCGGTGTCGTCGCCGGCCTCCGTGTCGGTTCCGTGGCCGGGGCGGGAGCCGGGGGCGGCCGGGTGCGGGGCGGAAGCGGGCCGCCTTGCCGCGGGCCCGCTCACGCGGCGACGTCCGACGACAGCGCCCGGGAGGTGGCCATCGCGGAGGCGAACGCCGCGACCAGCGTGGGGTGGTGGACGATGTCGAAGACCGCGGCCGGGCTCCCGGTGGGCATCTCGTGCTGTACGGGCATCGCGCCGTCGGCGGACTGCGCGGCCGCGTACCGCTCCCACAGCTGCGCGTCGAGCGTCGGCCGGGGCAGGCACGCGTCGACCACGAGCAGCTCGCCCAGCAGGTCCCAGTGCTCCAACTCGGCCCAGTCCGTGGCCCATGCGGGCAGGTACAGCGCCAGGTAGGAGGCGATCCGCGGCGGCAGCCGGTCCGGCTCCGCGCCCCAGTCGGTGAGGTGGAAGACGGTGTGCGTGACGTCGTACGCGATGTGGAACTGCGCCGTCCACGGCTCCGGCGTGCGGCCCAGCCAGGTGGCGGCGACGGCCTGTTCGAAGTCGCCGCTGGGGACCAGCCCGAGCTTGCGTTCCGCGTTGAGCAGGCCGAGCCGCCGGTTCGGCAGCATCTCGACCGCCTGCCAGCTCGCGGTGGTGCGGGCGAGGTCGATCGCTGCCTCCAATCCCGGGTGGCGGTGGCCGAGTTCGTGCAGGCTGCCGTAGATCTCCAGCGGCACCGGGGAGAGCGGTTCCTGGGCCTGGAGCTCGGCCAGCACGTTGCCGCCGTCGAGCAGGTCCCGCCAGGCGTAGTCGAGCAGCCGCACGGAGATGTCGTGCTGCCGCGAGCCGGCGATGCCCTCGCGGGCCAGGACCCGCATGTTGATCGCCAACTCGCCGATGGGCTTGAGGCGTTCGACCAGACCGCGGCCCGTTTCGCGGTCGTCGTCGGTGAGCCGGAAGTACTCGCGGTTGGCGTGCAGCCAGGCGAGTGCCTGGTCGCCGACACGGTGCAGGAGCGCGGGGGATGCGGCGGTCACGGCAGGACCTCGCTCTCGGCGGGTGCGGGTGCGGGTGCGGGTGCGGACGGGGACGCGGGTGCGGCGGAAGCGGCGGGGGCGGCGTTCTCCGCGAGCGCGGCAGGAGCGGTACGCGCCAGGGTCGCGGCGAAGGCGATCACCAGCGTGGAGTGGTAGCAGCCGGTGAACTCCTCCTCGGGCGGGGCGCCTTCGGGCGGCCCGTCACCGGTCTCGGGCACGGCGCCGTCCGGGCGCTGCGCCGCCGCCAGCACCCGCCAGGCCGCCGGGTCGTACGGCGCGCCCGGCGTGCACGCGGCAACGGCGAGGAGTTCGCCGGCCAGGTCCCACTGCCGCTCCTCCAGCCAGCTCGTGGTCCACGCCGGCAGCCACAACCGCAGGTAGCCGGCGACGGGTTCGGCCATCCGGTGCGGGGCGCGGCCCCAGTCGGTGACGTGGTAGACGTCGTGGGTGACGCCGTACGCGGTGCGCAGGTCCAGCGCCCACGGCTCGGGTCGGCAGCCCAGGCCGGTCCGCGCGAGCACGGCGGCGAAGTCGGCGTGCGGCGGCAGGCCGATCCGCCGCTCGGCGTTGAGGACGTTGAGCGTGCGGGTGTGGTCCTCGCGGGCGAGCTGCCACAGCCGCAGCCCGGTGGTGGCCGCCATCAGCTCCTCGGCGGCCGGGTTGCGCAGGCCGGCCCGGGCGAACACCCCGTACAACTCGACCGGGTAGGTCGCCTGCGGTTCGCCGCGGACCAGGTCGGCGAAGAGCTCGCCGCCGCGGGTCTCCTTCCAGGCGAAGGCGAACAGGTCGTCGGCCAGGGCGCGCACCTCCGGCTGGGGGTGGCAGCCGCGCACCACGTCGGTCAACTCGGCCAGCTCGCCCAGCGGTTTGAGCGTGAGGTTCGGGTCGGCGTCGGTGGCCACGTCGGCCGGCAGCCGGAAGGACGGCCGCATCGCGTCGATCCGGGCGAGCGCGCCGGCCGCGATCCGGTCCAGCAACTCGGCGTCCGGGTGGGGTACTTCGCCCTGGGCGCCGGGTCGGGCGGGGAAGTCCGGTGAGCCCGGGGGGACTTGGCGGTCTCGGCCCGGCGCGGCCCGCGTGGCGCCGACCCGGTCCGACACGCCCGGCGCTTCCGCCGCCCCTGCCCCTGCCCCCGCCCCCGGCCGAGCCGGACCGGACGCGGCCGCACCCGCGCCCGGTCCCGTGGCCCCGCCCCCGCCCGCGCTCACCGCGCCCCGCGCCCGTAGAAGCGCCGGGCGACCGCGGCGTGCAGGGCCACCCGGGGGTCGCCGCCGCTCATCCGCAGGACGTAGACCAGCCCCGTGTCCAGCCCGAGGGAGTCCGGTACGTCCGGTACCCGGGCCAGCCAGCGCCCGATGCCCGCGGCCTGGAGCCAGTCGCGGCGGCGGACCGCCCGGACGAAGCCGCGGGCCAGGTCCTCGGTGCGCGCGGTCAGCCCGTCGGCGATGGCGGGTGCCAGGCCGGGCAGCGACAGGGCGCCGAGCTGGGAGGCCCGGTGGGCGAGCTTGGGCCACGGGTCGGAGTACAGCCAGTCGGTGCCCGCCTGCGGCTCGGCCGGCCGGCCGTCCTGTCCGCCGTCGCCGGAACCGCCCACGCTGTGACCCGCGCCGTATCCGCCCGCGCCGGAACTCCCGGGCAGGAAGGCGCGGGACGCCTCCACCAGCCCCCGGTAGCTCCACACGGACACGTCGGAGGCGTCGGCGGCCGGCGGATAGGCGGCGAGCGCCTTCCGCACGATCGCCTCGTCCGCGAGGCCGGCTCCGCCCGGGCGCGTCGCGTCGCCGCGCCCCGCGGCCCGGCTGCTCGTCGTGTCGGCGGCCGGCGCGTACGGCGCCAGCACATCCGCCCCCAGGACCCTGATCGCGGCGAGTGCGACCGGGTCGTCCTGCGCGAGGACACCCGACAGCGCGTAGGAGTCGTGCCCGCCGTCGAGGGCGAGCACGACTCCCGTGGCGATGTCGGCGACCACAGCGCTCAGCGAGGTGTTCCCTTGCGGCTGCTCGGCCAACGTGTCGCCTTCCGCGTCAGCGGGTGTCCGTCTTCGGACGCGGGGTAGGCGGTGAGATCAGAAGCAGGCCCGCGAGCAGGAGTCCTGCGCCGCACTCACGGGTGTCGCGGTAGATGCCTTCCGGTTCTGCGGAATCCAGCAGTCCTTCGACCTCAGCGGCAAGGGCTGCCGTCTCGACCGGGGCTGTCAGCTCCGAAGCCATGGGACCATCTCCTCTTGATCGGCTTGGATCTTCAGGATGGCATTCGGTTCAATAGCCCGCAAATGCGACATTTGTCCCCGGGCGTGTCGTGCTCCCGGCCCTTGCTGGGACGGCGATCCGCGCGTCGCGGGCCGCCCGCTGCGCCCGCCGCCGCGCACCCCGTAGCGCGCCGGCCGTGCCCCGGACCGTAAGCGCACACGTCGAGCCCCACGCGGCCGGGGGCGCCACGTAGGCAGGGGCCCACGTAGTCAGGCGCCCCACGCGGCCGGGTGCCCCACGCGGTCAGGCGCCCCACGTGTCGAGCACCCGTCGCGCGCGCGGGCCCGCCGCTCAGAACTCCTCGTGCTGCTCCGGGTCGCCGCCCAGCCGCCGCCGCTCGCCGGCCGTGATCGTCGCCAACTCCTCCTCGGACAGCTCGAATCCGAAGATGTCCAGGTTGTCGCGCTGCCGCTGCGGGTCACCCGACTTGGGGATCGGCACCGCGCCGAGCTGGGTGTGCCAGCGCAGCACCGCCTGGCCGGGCGTGCGGTCGTGCGCCTCGGCGACCGCCTTCACCGCGGGGTCGGCCAGCAGGTCGCTGCCACGGCCGAGCGGGCTCCAACTCTCCACCGCCACGCCCTTGCCGGCGAGCTGACCGCGCAACTCCTCCTGCGGGAACAGCGGGTGCATCTCGATCTGGTTCACCGACGGCAGCACGCCCGTCTCGCGCTCCAGCCGGTCGATGTGCGCGGCGGTGAAGTTCGAGACCCCGATCGACCGCACCGCGCCCTCCTCGCGCAGCTTGACCATCGCCCGCCAGGAGTCGACGTACTTGTCCACCCTCGGCAGCGGCCAGTGGATCAGGTAGAGGTCGACGTACTCCAGGCCGAGCCGCTTGCGGGACTCCTCGAACGACGCGAGCGTCTCGTCGTAGCCGTGGTGGCGGCCGGGCAGCTTCGTGGTGACCACGATCTGCTCGCGCGGCAGCCCGCTGTGCCGCACGCCGCGGCCGGTGCCGGTCTCGTTGCCGTAGTTCACCGCGGTGTCGATCAGCCGGTAGCCGAGCCGGACCGCCTCGGCGACCGCCCGCTCCGCCTCGGTGTCGTCCATCGGATACGTGCCCAGGCCGAGCCCCGGCAGCCGCGTGCCGTCGTTGAGCTCGCGCACCGGTGCCGTGGCGGCGGGTGAAACAGGGGACATGGGGGGACCACTCCGTTCCCTACGATCGCTGTACGTTCCCGCCATTGTCCTCCTGCGCCCCGCGCGACCTGGGGGGACACCCGCCATGTCGCCCGCGGCACGGTCGGCGCGGACCGGTCGCAGCACGGTCGGCGTGCACTGGTCGCGAACCGGTCGTGGACCGGTCGGCGCGGACCGGTCAGGAATGGAGAAGCGGGCCGCGCGGCCCCGCCCGTAGCGTGAAGCGCATGGACCTCACACTCTCCCAGTGCTTCATCGCCGTCGACGACCACGACAAGGCGCTCGCCTTCTACCGCGACGTGCTCGGTCTCGAAGTGCGCAACGATGTCGGGTTCGAGGGCATGCGGTGGGTCACCGTCGGCTCGCCGTCGCAGCCCGGCGTCGACATCGTGCTCGAACCGCCGCTCGCGAACCCGAACGCCTCGCCCGCCGACAAGGAGGCCATGGCCGAACTGCTCGCCAAGGGCATGCTGCGCGCCGTGATCTTCGCCACCGACGACTGCGACGCGACCTTCGAGCGCATCCGCGTCGCGGGCGCCGAGGTGCTCCAGGAGCCGATCGACCAGCCGTACGGGGTGCGCGACTGCGCCTTCCGCGACCCGGCCGGCAACATGCTGCGCTTCCACCAGCCCAGCAAGCGGTGATCGCGGGCAGCGGTGATCCCGGGCACCCGGTGATCTGTGGACATACCGCGCCGAGCTGGTTGGATCGGGTGCAGGAGACGCCGACCGAGGACCGGACCCGTGCGGGCGGCCCCGCGGAGCAGATGGAGAGAGCATGAGCACGGCCAGGAAGACCGCCGCGAAGAGCGGCGCCAAGGCCGCCGGCCGCGCGCCCGAGCCGCGGCTCGCCGACGACCACGACCTGATCCGGGTGCACGGCGCCCGCGTGAACAACCTCAAGGACGTCAGCGTCGAGATCCCGAAGCGCCGGCTGACGGTGTTCACCGGCGTGTCCGGCTCGGGCAAGAGCTCCCTGGTCTTCGGCACCATCGCCGCGGAGTCGCAGCGGCTGATCAACGAGACGTACAGCGCCTTCGTCCAGGGCTTCATGCCGACGCTGTCCAGGCCCGAGGTCGACGTGCTGGAGGGGCTGACCACCGCGATCATCGTCGACCAGCAGCGGATGGGCACCGACGCGCGCTCCACGGTCGGCACCGCCACCGACGCCAACGCGATGCTGCGCATCCTGTTCAGCCGGCTCGGCACCCCGCACATCGGCCCGCCGAGCGCCTACGCCTTCAACGTCCCCTCGGTCCGGGCCAGCGGCGCGATGACCGTCGAGCGCGGCGCCAAGAAGGCGCAGAAGGTCACCTACCAGCGCACCGGCGGCATGTGCCCGCGCTGCGAGGGCCGCGGCACCGTCTCCGACATCGACCTCGAACAGCTCTACGACGAGTCCAGGTCCCTCAACGACGGCGCGATCACCGTGCCCGGCTACAAGGGCGGCGGCTGGAACTCGCGGCTCTACATCGAGTCGGGTTTCTACGACCCGGACAAGCCGGTCGGCCGGTTCAGCAAGAAGGAACTGCACGACTTCCTGCACCACGAGCCGGTCCGGATGAAGATCGCGGGCATCAACATGACCTACGAGGGTCTGATCCCGCGCGTCGAGAAGTCGATGCTCTCCAAGGACCGGGAATCCCTCCAGCCGCACGTGCGGGAGTTCGTGGACCGGGCGGTCACGTTCACCGCCTGTCCCGAGTGCGGGGGGACCCGGCTCAGCGAGGGCGCGCGCTCGTCGCGGATCGGCCGGATCAGCATCGCCGACGCCTGCGCGATGCAGATCAGCGACCTGGCCGACTGGGTGCGCGGCCTGGCCGAGCCCTCGGTGGCGCCGCTGCTCACCGCGCTCGGCGACACCCTCGACTCGTTCTCCGAGATCGGCCTCGGCTACCTCTCGCTCGACCGGCCGTCGGGCACGCTGTCGGGCGGCGAGGCGCAGCGGGTGAAGATGATCCGCCAGCTCGGCTCCTCGCTCACCGACGTGACCTACGTCTTCGACGAGCCGACCGTCGGCCTGCACCCCCACGACATCCAGCGGATGAACGACCTGCTGCTGCGGCTGCGCGACAAGGGCAACACGCTGCTGGTGGTGGAGCACAAGCCGGAGACGATCCGGATTGCCGACCACGTGGTGGACCTCGGCCCCGGCGCCGGCCCGGGCGGCGGCTCCGTCTGCTTCGAGGGCACCGTCGAGGGGCTGCGGGCCGCCGACACCGTCACCGGCCGGCACTTCGACGACCGGGCCGTGCTGAAGGAGACCGTGCGCGAGCCCACCGGCGTGCTGCCGATCCGCGGGGCGACGACGCACAACCTGCGGGACGTGGACGTCGACATCCCGCTCGGGGTGCTGGTCGTGGTCACCGGCGTCGCCGGCTCGGGCAAGAGCTCGCTCGTGCACGGATCGCTCGGCAGCGGCCGGGCCGGCGCCGACGCGGGGGTGGTGTCGATCGACCAGAGCCCGATCCGCGGCTCGCGGCGCAGCAACCCGGCGACGTACAGCGGCCTGCTGGACCCGATCCGGAAGGCGTTCGCGAAGGCGAACGGTGTGAAGCCGGCGCTGTTCAGCGCCAACTCCGAGGGCGCCTGCCCGCATTGCAACGGCACCGGCGTCATCTACACCGACCTGGCCATGATGGCGGGCGTCGCGAGCGTCTGCGAGGTGTGCGAGGGGAAGCGGTTCGAGGCGTCCGTGCTCGACTACCACCTGGGCGGGCGCGACATCAGCGAGGTGCTGGCGATGCCGGTGGCGGAGGCGGCGGAGTTCTTCGGCGCGGGGGACGCGCGGACCCCGGCCGCGCACGCCGTCCTCGGCCGGCTCGCCGACGTCGGCCTCGGCTACCTCAGCCTCGGCCAGCCGCTCACCACGCTGTCCGGCGGCGAGCGGCAGCGGCTCAAGCTGGCCACGCACATGGCCGACAAGGGCGGCGTCTACGTCCTCGACGAGCCGACCACCGGCCTCCACCTCGCCGACGTCGAGCAACTGCTCGGCCTGCTCGACCGCCTCGTCGACGCCGGCAAGTCGGTGATCGTGGTCGAGCACCACCAGGCGGTCATGGCGCACGCCGACTGGATCATCGACCTGGGCCCCGGCGCCGGCCACGACGGCGGGCGGATCGTCTTCGAGGGCACCCCCGCCGACCTGGTCGCCGCCCGCTCCACCCTCACCGGCGAGCACCTGGCGGATTACGTCGGCGGCTGAGCGGCCGGCGGGGCGGCCAGCTGAGCCGTCGGCTGAGCGGTCAGCCGAGCTGTTGGCCGAGCCGGCGGAAGGAGCAGCGGGGCGACGGCGCGGGCCCAGGCGAGGAGCTGCTCGTCGGCTCCCGCGCGAGCGACCCACTGCGAGCCGAGCGGGAGCCCGTCGGGGGTCCGGTCGGCGGGCAGGGCGAGCGACGGCCAGCCCGCGTGGCTCCAGGGCAGGCACATGACGGGGTCGCCCGTGTCGGACAGGCCGTGGGGCGCGGGGCCGGTGGCGGCCGGGCAGATCCAGAGGTCGACCCCGGCCCGGTCGGTCGCCGCGAGCAGCCCGGCGCGGAAATCGTCGCGCGCCGCCAGCGCCTCCTCGTAGCGGGTGCGGGAGATCGCGAGCCCCTGGCGGACGGTGGCCGCGGACTGCTCCCGGTAGAGGCCGCCGTGGCGGGGGAACCACTCGGCGTGGCTGCGCGCGGCCTCGTGGCGGTTCACGGCGAACACGTCGTCGGCGGTGCGGGCGAAGTCCGCGAACATCGGCACCCTGCGCACCGCGCACCCGGCCCGCGTGAGGGCCGCCACCTGCCGTTCGAGCGCCGTACGCGCCTGCGCCCCGGCCCGGTCCAGGTAGGGCCCGTCGGGCACGCCGAACACCGGAGGGCGCCGCCCGGCGTCGCGTACCACCGGCTGCCAGCCGTCGCACAGCGCGGCGGCCGCCACCTCCACCGCGGCGGGGGTCGCGGCGAAGATCCCGAGGGTGTCGAAGGTCGGCGCGTTGGGGACGACACCGTCGATCGGGATGCGGGAGACGGTCGGCTTGAACCCGACGACACCGCAGTACGCCGCCGGCCGGATCAGCGATCCGCCCGTCTGCGTGCCGATCGCCAGGGGCACCATGCCGGCCGCGACCGCTGCCGCGGACCCGCTGCTGGAGCCGCCGGGCGTGTGGTCCAGCGCGTGCGGATTGCGGGTGGGGCCCGGTGCGGACATCGCGAACTCGGCCGTCACGGTCTTCCCCGCGACCACGGCCCCGGCCGCGCGGAGCCGGTCCACGACGGACGCCTGCGCGCCCTCGAACACCTCGGCGGGCAGCCGTGATCCGGCGCGCGTCGGCAGCCCGTCCACGCGCACGATGTCCTTGACCGCGACCGGCACACCGAACAGCGGCGGCCGCGCCCCGTCCACCGGCGGGCACGCGTGCAAGGCCGCCAGCTCCTGGTGAACGCGCTCCCGCCGGGCGGCACTTGTCTCCGACCCGGCGACGAACGCGTGAACGGCCCGGTCCCGCAGGTCGATCCGGTCGCACAGCTCGTCGGCCGTCACCGACGCCGCACCTTCCATGCCGTACGTTCTCACGTCCACGACGGCCAGCGTGCCAGATGCGCGGAGCGGTGCGCCGGTGGGAGACGCGAGGGAGACGCGCGGGGTTGCGGGTACGGGTTCGTCCGGGCGCCGGCCGGCCCGAACTCGCCTGTCAGGCCCGGGTGCTGCGCAACTCGGCCCACACCCGCTTGCCGCGGCGCAGCGGGGTGGCGCCCCAGGTCTCGGCGAGGGCCGTGACCAGGACGAGGCCGCGGCCGCGCTCGTCCTGGGGGTCGGGGATGCGCAGCACCGGGAGTTCGGGGGAGTGGTCGGTCACGGCGACCCGGACGAGCTGCCCGCCCGGCCGGGTGATCGACACCCGCAACCGCGAACCGGAGGTGTGCCGGGCCGCGTTGGCGACCAGCTCACCGACCACCGCGGCGGTGTCCTCGGCCAGGTCGTCCAGCGCCCACACGCTCAGCACGATCGTGACGAGGTTCCGCGCGGACCGCGCGCTCTGCGGCGCGCAGGGCAGCGTCGCCTCGTAGCCGGGGCGGCCGCGCGGATTGGCGACGGTGGTGACGGTCATCTGGATCTCGATGGGCTGGAGATGTGCGGTGGGGTCGGTGGTGTCGGCGGTGTCGGCGGTGTCGGTGCGGTCGGTGGGATCGGCTAGCTCCTGCCCGCCGTCGGCGCTCCTCGCACCACGGTTAGCCGGAATGCGCGGCAATTCCCACCATTCGGCCGTAGCGAGCAGGCATGGCGCGCGCCGGACGCCCGACGTACGCGGCGCCGGCCGGGTCCGCCCGACCGGCTCGGTACGCTCGCCGGGTAGCAGGTACGGCCCGTACCTGCTGCGCCCGAACCTCCGTACCCCGTACCCCCGTGCCGGAAGGAACCGTGCAGCCGCCATGCGTGTCGACCGCCTCGACCACCTCGTCCTGACCGTCCGGGACATCGACGCCGCCATCGCCTTCTACGCGGGGGTGCTCGGGATGACCGAGGTGACCTTCCGGGGCGGGCGGAAGGCGCTCACCTTCGGGCACAGCAAGATCAACCTGCACCGGGCGGGGCACGAGTTCGAGCCGAAGGCCGCGCGGCCGACACCGGGCAGCGCCGACCTGTGCCTGGTGGTGGAGCAGCCGCTGGACGAGGTCGTCGCCGAACTCGCCGGGCACGGTGTCGCGGTGGAGGAGGGGCCGGTCGAGCGGACCGGGGCGACCGGAGCGATCACGAGCGTGTACGTCCGCGACCCGGACGGCAACCTCGTGGAGTTGAGCACCTACCCGTCCTGAACCGGGCGGGTGGGCGCGACGCGCCCTACGCGAGGCCGCCGTTGCTGTACAGGAGCTGCCCGTTGATCCACTGGCCGCGCGGCGAGCAGAGGAAGTCCACCAGGTGCGCGGTGTCGCGCGGGGTGCCGAGGCGGCCGAGCGGGGTCTGCGCCACGAGGTCGTCGCGGAGTCCGTCCGTCATCCAACCGGTGTCCACCGGGCCGGGGTTGATGACGTTGGCGGTGACGCCCAGGTGGGCGAGTTCCCTGGCGGCGGCCTGGGTGATCCGGTCCAGCGCGCCCTTGCTGGCGCCGTAGGGCAGGTTGCCGACGGTGTGGTCGCTGGTCAGCGCGATGATCCGCCCGGTGCCGTGGGCCCCGGTGAACCGGCGGCCGAACTCCCGTACCAGCAGCCAGCTCGCGCGGGCGTTGACCGCGAAGTGGCGGTCGAAGCTCTCGACGCTCGTGTCCAGCAGGCCCGAGTCGACCGACTCGCAGTGGCACATCACCAGCGCGGTCACCGGCCCGAGCCGCCGCTCGACCGCGTCGAACACCCGTGCCGCCGCGTCCACTTCGGCCAGGTCGGCCTCGATCGCGGCAGTGGCCGCGCCGCGCCCGGCCAGGTCGGCCGAGACCGCCTCGACCGCGCCGTCCTCCACCCCCCACGCCATCCGCGCGTCGTACGGGTTCCAGTAGCTGAACGCGATGTCCCAGCCGGAGTCGGCCAGTTGCGCGGCGATCCCCGCGCCGATCCCGACCGTCCGCCCCACACCGGTGACCAGCGCGAGCGGGCGGGACGCGGAGACGGCACGGGAGCTGTCGGCGGAAGTCGTCACGGTCCGCGATCCTCGGCCACCCCCGACCCTCCCGGCAACCGGTTTACGGCCCCCGCGGGTCCTACGGTCGGGACGCGCGGCGCCCGTGCCATCCGCAGGTTCGGGAGGCGCCCGTGCCACAACTCGCGCTCGCCGGTGGGCCGGAAGCCGTGGCGGGCGTAGAAGCGGATCGCGGCTTCGTTGTACGACGTCACCCACAGCCGGGCGGGGTCGGCGCCGGTCCAGCCGAGGAAGTCGGTCATCAGGCGGCCGCCGACACCGTGGTCGCGCGCCTCGGGCAGCAGATACATCGGTCCGAGGGTGACCACGTGGGAGCCGGGCGTTGGGCGCCGGGTGCCGCCCGGCGTCCCTTCCACGGCCGGCTCGCGCAGCCCGCACAGGAAGCCCGCCACGCCGTCGCCGTCCACCGGTCGTACCGCCCGGCAGAACGTCCGATCCGGGCGGTCCCGCGCGTCCGCGATCACCGCCCGCCAGCGGGCGACACCCGGCGGGGCCGTCACCGGGCCGATGTGCTCGGTGATCCAGGCCGCGTCGATGCCCGCCTCGGCGTTCGGGTACGTCTCCAGCCAGGTCCGCAGGTGGACGTCCGCGAGGGCGGCGGCCTCGTCGGGGTGCGGGGTGTCGATCCGGTGGCGGTGCACGGTCCCCAGTGTGGGGGAACCGACCGGTGGGGCCCCTGCGGTTCCGGGCGGGCTCACTTCGGGGCGGGCGCGGACCAGCCGTTGGCCACGGAGATGACGGCGCCGGCGAGTTGGGCGGACCGGCGGGCGATCTCCTGCGGGGGCGAGGGCATCCCCTGGTCCAGCCACCAGGTGATCGACTGGGTGAACAGGGCGCCGAGCACGGAGGCCGCGAGGCCGTCGGCGGTGCCCGTGGCCGGAAGGTGCGGCCGGGTCATGTCCGCCAGCGACGCCTGCATCCTCGCCGCGAACCACGTGCTGCCGCGCTTGCCGAGCAACGCGCCGTAGAAGCGGTGGTACTGGGCGATGTGCTCGAAGAACGAGACCCACCGCTCGGCGTCGGTCCGGGTGCCGGCGGGGGCGGCGGCGCGGTCGGGTGGGGTGCCGTGGTCGGTCGGGGCGGTGGCGGAGGAGCCGGGCGGGGCATCGGCCATGGAGCCGTGCAGGTCGGCCATCGCGTCGTCGAAGATCTGCTCGACCAGGTGGAACTTGTCGCGGTAGTTCCGGTAGAAGGCGGCCCGGCTGACCATCGCCCGCTCGGTGATCCCGCCGACGGTGACGCGGTCGAAGCCGCGCTCGTCGATCAGCTCGATCAGCGCGTCCCGCAGCAGTTTGCGGGTGCGCCGGACCCGGACGTTCTCGGTGGGCTGGGACACTTCGCGCTCCTTGTCCACAACGGGACACGTCGGTCGATCTGTTGCTTGCCGCTGCCGCCGGCGGAACGCGAGGCTGGTCACGGAACCACTGCCCCGAACGAGACGTGCCGACCGGTCGGACACTCTCTGCCCGGATCGGGACATGCTGTCTCGATCGGGAGCGACTGTCAACGCAGACGCCGGCGCGCGCACTCCGCGTTCACGTACCTCGTCCGCGCCCGCTCCGTCCGCCCGTCCGCCCGTCCGCCTTCCGAGGAGCCACCCGTGAAAGCCATCCGAGTCCGCGAGTTCGGCCCGCCGGACGTCCTGCGGGTCGAGGACGTCGAGATCCCCGCCCCCGCCGAGGGCGAAGTGCTCGTCGCCGTGGAGGTGGCGGGACTGTCGTACGGCGATGTGATCGTCAGGTCCGGCCGCTACCCGTTCCCGCTGCCGTACGTGCCCGGCCTGGAGGTCGGCGGGCGGGTCGTGGCGGCGGGCCCGGGTACCGATCCGGCGCTGGTCGGTGCCCGGGTGGTGGCCGCCACCGTCGGAATGAGCGGCGGGTACGCCGAGTTCGCCGTCGCCGAGGCCGTCAACGCCCATCGCGTGCCCGAGGCGCTGGGGCTGGACACGGCCGTCGCCGTCGCCCAGTCCGGCGCCCTCGCGATCGGGATGCTCGCCGCGATCGCGCCGCGGCCGGGCGAGAGCGTGCTGGTCACGGCCGCCGCGGGCCGGATCGGCTCGCTGCTGGTGCAGCGGGCCGGGGTGCTGGGCGCGGGCACGGTGATCGGTGCGGTCGGCGGCGGTGAAAAGGCCGCCGCCGCACGCGAGTTCGGCGCCGACGTGGTCGTGGACTACACCGACGCGGACTGGGCCGCGCAGGTCCGCGAGGCGACCGCCGGGCGCGGCGCGGACGTCGTCCTCGACGCGGTCGGCGGTGACACCGCCGTGCAGGCGCTCGCCGCGACCGCCGACGGCGGCGGCCGGTTCGGCCTGTACGGGTTCACGTCCGGGCGCTGGGCCGAGCTGGACCCCCTCGCGATCGCCGGGCGCGGTCTGGCCGTGATCGGAGTGCTCGGCATCGTCTTCGCCAAGCCCGCCGCGGAGCAGCGCGCCGATGTCGCCCTGGCCCTCGCCGAGGCCGCGGCGGGCCGGCTGGTGCCCCGGGTGCACGCCTCCTTCCCGCTGGAGCGCGCCGCCGACGCCCACGCCGCCGTCGAGGGCCGCGCCAACGTCGGGGCGGTGCTGATCACTCCCTGAACCCGCCCGTGCCCAGGGGCCGTTCGCTGCCCGAAGCGAAATGCCCGAGGCGCCTGCCCGGTGCGGCCGGGCAGGCGCCTGGAGGGCTCGGCCGGATCAGGCCGGCGCGAGGTGTCGGTCGAGGCGTCGGTCCAGATGTCGGTCCAGGTGTCGGTCGAAGTGTCGGTCGAGTCGGTCGATGTGCCGGCAGACGTGCCGTCAGCAGGAGCTGTTCGGCGGCTTGTTCGCGAAGCGGTTCGCCAGGAAGACCTCGACCGACACGGCGCGGGCGGCGGCCTCCTCGGCGTGCTCGCCGAGCAGGTCGCGGACCTTCTCGACGGTGCCGCCGGCCGCGCACCAGCCGCTGACGGCGGTGTTGTCCTGGCCGACGGGCACGATCTCGTCGGTGTTGGCGTGGTAGTCGTAGACGGGAGTGGTGGGGGCGGCGGAGCCGAGGGTGTTGGCGCGCAGGACGGCCGCGACCGAGGGGACGGCGAGCGGGTCGGACACGGAGGTGTCCTCGTTGAGCTTCCGGAAGGCGTAGGCCGGCAGGATGTTCAGCTCGCAGGTGCCCTTGATGGACGCGAAGTCCTGCTGCCCGCGGGAGTTGAGCAGTCCGTTGATGCCGGACTCCGGGAACTCGGTGGCGAGGCCGTACGCGGCGGCGAACTCGAAGCCGGCGAAAGCGGTGCCGTCGATGTAGCTCGCGACCGAGGACGGGTCGGAGGGCAGCCCGCCGATCGCGGCACCGGCCAGCTTCACCTCGGGCGCGTAGGACGGCTGGAGCTGCGCGGCCCAGCCGGTCGCCTCGGCGCCGCCCGAATAGCCGTCCAGCGCCCAGGGGTTGGCAGGACCGATGCCCGCGGTGTCGAACGCCTTCACCGCGCGGATGCCGTCGAGCACGGCGTGCCCGGCCTGCGGCCCGGCGAGGAACACCGACTTGGGTCCCTCGAAGTCGGGCACCGCCACTGCCCAGTTGGCCGCGAGGAGCTGGGCGCCCAGCGCGGCGTCCTGCACGTCCTTGCCGGTGGCGATCTGGTACGAGGGGGCGCAACTGGTGCCGACGCTGTCCTCGGGAGTCTGGAGCGAGACCACCGGCCGCGGCCCGGACCCGGTCCAGGCGGTCTTGGGCACCACCAGGGTGGTCACGGCCAGCTCGGCCTGCCCGTGCGAGTCGTTGGTGCGGTAGGAGATCTGCCAGGCGTTCACCGGGACGGAGATGCCGAAGAGGTTGACGCCCGGCACCGGGCGGCTGTCGACGACGGAGCCGGGCGCGTACGAGGCGATGTCGGCCGGGGCCGCGTAGAAGGGGTCCTGGTCCGGCACGGTGGAACCGGGTGCGGTGGTGGCGGACGGTGCCGCGGCCGACGCGCTCGCGGCGGCGGGCAGGAACATGCAGGTGCAGGCCAGAGCGGCGGTCACGGCCAGGGCGTAGGGCTTGCGCACGGCTCTCCTCGAGTCCTCGGGGGTGGGGGAGTGGTGGTGGGGCGGGCGGGTGTCCGCCGCGGCGGCAGGCCGGACGGGTGACACGGCGCACGCGGGGTGCGTGGGACGGATCAGCCGTACGGGAATGACGGGAAGGACGGGATCGACGGGAACATCGGGCTCAGCGGGTCTCACGGGGTCACGCCATCATGTGCCGGGCCGGTACGCGATGAGCCTGGGGTGGTGGCGCAGACTTTCACCCGCCCGGTTGTGACCGGGCACAAAGCCGGGAGCGGCACTTCACACCGGGGTTACCCGTAGGTAATAGTGGAAGGTCCCGTATCCGGGCGCGTAGGGCCCCGCGATCCGACCCGCGCGCGCCCGCAACCCGCGAGGTGCCCTGTGACGACGCAGCCCGCGGCGGTGCCACGCCCCGCCGCCCCGATCACCATCGGCGGCACCCCGCTGGACAAGCGCCTGGTCACCGCCGTGCACGAGCTGGCCGCGCGCGTGGTCACCCGGCTGACCGAGCGGATTCCGGTGTACGCGTCCCTGCCCGCCGAGCAGCTGCGGGGCGACATCACCGCGGTGGTGGTCCGCGCCATCCGCTCCTTCGCGCAGGTGCTGCGGACCGGGCAGCCGCCCACCGCCGCCCAGTTGGCGCTGACGCACCGCTCGGCGGCGCGCCGCGCGCAGGAGCACATCCCGCTGGACGCGGTGGTCGGGGCGTACTTCCTGGGTGCGTACGAGTGCCTGGACGAGGTGCTGGCGGACGCCGGCCCGGAGGACCTGGCGGACGTGCTGGCCGCGCAGAAGCTTCTGCTGCGCTACCTCGACGCGGTCACCGCGTCGGTGTTCGCCGGGTACATCGCCGAGAGCCAGGCGGCGCTCGGCGAGCGGCAGAGCGCGCGTCAGGCGCTGCTGTCGGCCCTGCTGGACGGAGGCGCGGCGCGGCAGGCGGCCGAGCGCGCCGGGATGCGGCTGCCGGAGCGCTACTGGGTGGTGAGCGTGGCCGCCGCCCCGCACCCGGACGAGCACACGCCCGGCGTCGACCCGGGCATCGCCGCGGGCCGCAAACTGCGCCGGATGCGGGCGGAGCTGGACCGCTGGGCGCACGGCGAGGCGCTGTCGGCACTGTCGCCCGACGGCGGAGTGGCGCTGGTCCCGGCCGCCCCGGCACACGACACGGCCCGCGACACCACCCGGGACACGGCGCCGGCCCCCGGGGCCACCCCCGACACCACCGGCGTCCACGGCCTCACGGGCGCCGGCTGCCACGCCCCCGCCGCTGACTCCGCGGCTGACTGCGCCGCCGACTTCGACCGGCTTGCCGGACTCGTGCGGGACATGGCGCGGGCCTGCGGCGCCGAGCTGACCGCTGCGGCGGTCGCGGCGCCCCCGCAGGACGTCGCCGGGGCGGCCCGGCTGGCCGCCCGGATACGGCAGGTCGCCGAGAGCTGCGGGCGCGGCCCGGGCCTGTACCGGCTGGACGACGTGCTGCTGGAGTACCAGCTCACCCTGCCCAGCCCGGCCCGCGACCGGCTCGCCTCGCTGCTGCGCCCGCTGGAGGGCCGCGCGGACCTGCTGGAGACGTTGCGTACGTTCCTGGCCTGCGGGTTGGACCGGCGGCGCACCGCCGAGCGGTTGCACATCCACCCGAACACGGTGGACTACCGGCTGCGCCGGACCAGCGCGCTGACCGGGCTGAACGCCGCGCACGGCCCGGACCTGCCCAGGCTCCAGGCCGCGCTGGCGGCGTACGGCGCGTGAAGCGCGGGACTCAGCCCTTGCTCGACCCGAGGGACAGACCCGCGATGAACTGCCGCTGGAGGCACAGGTACACCACCAGCGTCGGGATCGCGGCGATCATCGCGGCCGCGGCGATGAGGTTCTGGTTGCTCACGAACTGCCCCTGGAGGTTGGCGAGCGCCGAGGTCACCGGCCGTTTGTCGCCCGACGACATCAGGGTGATCGCCCAGAAGAAGTCGTTGTAGATCCAGGTGGTCAGCAGCGTCGCGAGCGCGGCCAGCGCCGGGCGGCACAGCGGCACGGTCAGCCGCCAGAACCGGGTCCACAGGCTGGCGCCGTCCACGAGCGCGGCCTCGTACATCTCACCGGGGATCGACTTCATGTAGTTGCTCAGCACGAACACGCAGAAGCCGAGCTGGAAGGAGACGTTGATGACGATCAGACCGAAGATCGAGTTGTACATCAGGCCGCTGTCCGCGAGGAAGTGCGGCAGCGGGATCTTCAGGTAGATCCGGTAGAGCGGGGTGATGATGACCTGCTGCGGCAGCAGGTTGCCGGCGGTGAAGACGATCAGCAGCGCCACGTTGATCTTCACGTTGACCCGGACCAGGACGAAGGCGACGCCGGCGGCCAGCGCCAGCACGATCACCACCGCCGGCACCGTGATCAGCACCGAGTTCCAGAAGAAGTGCGGCATGTCCGACTGCGACCAGGCGTCCCGGAAGTTCTGGAACGTCAGGTGGTGCGGCAGCGACACGTAGCCGTACTTGCTGGTGTCGGAGTAGGGGCGTACTGCCACGTAGAGGGCGAAGAGGATCGGCAAAATCCACAGCACCGACGCGACGATCAGGAACGCCTGCGAGGCGATCTGCCCGCGCAGCCGCGGCTTGGCACCGGGGCCGCCGACCCGCGGCGCCTCGGTCCGCGGCCGGGTAAGGGTCTCGGAGCTCACGCGTCCTCCTTGTTCGCTTCTCCGCCTGCTCGGCGAAGCCGCGGGCGGTCGCTTACCTGCACGTCGCCTGCCTCGCATGCGTCGCTCACGGGGTGTCCTCCCGGCGGAACGTCTGATAAAGGAAGATCGTGATCGGCACCAGGGAGATCACCAGGAGCACCACGCCCAGTGCGGAGCCGAAGCCGACCCGCTGGGTCTCGCCGACGATGTTGGAGGTCACCAGCACCGACAGCAGTTCGAGGCCGTTGATGCCCTTGTTGGTGATGTAGACCAGGTCGAAGGCGCGCAGGCTCTCGATGACGGTGACCACCATGATGACGATGTTGATCGGCTTCATCACCGGGAAGATCACCCGCCAGAAGGTCTGCCAGGGGTTCGCGCCGTCCATCAGCGCGGCCTCCCGCAGCGTCGGGTCGACGGCCTTGAGCCCGGCCAGGTAGAGGATCATCACGTACCCGGCCTGCCGCCAGGTCGCCTCCAGCAGCACCGCCCACAGGTTCAGATGGGGATTGCCGAGCCAGTCGATCGCGTTGTCGTTCCCGTTCCTGCCGATCACCGTGTTGATCAGACCGTAGTTCTGGGAGTAGACGAACTCCCAGATGATGCCGATCAGCGCCAGCGACAGCATCACCGGCAGGAAGAGCAGGCTCTGGTAGATCCGGGTGCCGCGCAGGCCGCGGTCGAGCAGCACCGCGAAGAGCATGCCCAGCGGGGTGGCGATCACCACGAAGACCGCCAGCCAGATCAGGTTGTGGCGGACCGCGGGCCAGAACTCGGGGTAGATGGTGGCGGCCTGGTGGTAGTTCTGGACGCCGTACCAGCAGCCGTTGTTGAGGATCGACGGCATGTTCGGCTTGCACGTCTTCTCGTGCAGGCTGCCCACGCCGTTCCACTTGGTGAACGACAGCAGGACCGTGCCGATCGCCGGGAACCACACGAAGGCCAGGTCGAGCAGCAGAGGTATGCCGAGCAGCAGCGCGACCACGATGCGGTCGCGGGCGGTCATCGTGCGCAACCGCCGACGGCGGCGCCGGACCGGGGACTTGAGGTCCTCGGGCTTGTCCGACACCGCCGCCGGGGTACGCCCCTGGGACGTAGCGCTCATCAGGAGTAGATCGCCTTCGCCTGCTTCTCCGCGCTCTGCTGGAGCTTGGTGATGTTGGAGGTGCTCGGGTCGTCGATGAACTTCTGGCAGATCGCGATCATCGCGTTGGCCATGGCCGGGTCGGAGTCGCGGTCCATGAACTGCGCGACCGCCTTGCACTTGGCGATCTCTTCCACCGACTTCTTCTGGATCGCGTTGTACGTCGGCACCTGGAGGCCGTTGACCAGGCCGACGTCCCACTGGTCGGTCTTGAGGTACGTCGACTCGGCCGGGCCGGTGCCGATGTACTCCAGGATCGCCTTGGCGGCGTCGGAGTTCTTGGCCTTCTTGCTGAGCATGAACCCGTCGGTGGGCGCGTCCATGTAGTCCTGTCCCCACTGCGGGTTGACCGCGGGGAAGGTGAAGAAGTCCAGGTCGGCCAGGTCGGCCTTGTCGGTCACGTACTGCGCGGCGACCTGGTTGGTGCCCTGGAACATCATCCCGGCCTGCTTGGCCTCCAGGGACTTGGCGGCGTCCTGCCACAGCCGGCCGTTGGCGCCGGTCTGCATGTAGGGCATGAGCTCGGCCCAGTGCTGGAAGACCGTGTGCACGCCCTGGTCGGTCCACGGGATCTTGTGGGTCATCAACTTGTTGTGGTAGTCGTACCCGTTGATCCGCATGTTGAGGATGTCGAAGGTGCCGAGCGCGGGCCAGCCGTCCTTGTCGGCGAAGGCGATCGGGATCAGCCCGTCCTTCTTCATCTGCTTCGCCAGCGCGATGTATTCGTCCCATGTGGTGGGAATGGTGTAGTGCCGCTTGGCGAACTCGCTCTTGTTGTAGAAGACCACCCACGGGTAGTTGTAGATCGGCACCAGGTACTGGTGGCCGTCAAGACCGGTGGAAAGCTTCTTCGCCGCGGGGCTGAAGCTGCCGCCTATCTTCTCCCACACATCGTCGATCGGCTCGACCAGGCCCTGAGCAGCGAAGTACTGCATGCGGTATCCGGCGAACCAGGTGAACAGGTCGTCCGGGGTGCCTTGCAGGTAGCTGGTGATGTTGTTCTGGAAGGTGTTGTGGTCGACCGTGTTGATCTTCACCTTCACCTTGCTGGACGCCGTCGCGGCGGTCGTCAGCGCGGCGAAGGCGGCCTTGGGCGCCGCGTCGGAGTAGTTCGACCCGAAGGTCACCGTGCTCCCCGCGACGGGCTTCTTGCTGCCCGAGTCCTTCTTCTTGTCGCCGGAACCACCGCACGCCGCGAGCAGGCCGCCGCCGGCGGCGGTCAGGCCGGCGACCCCGACGCCCTTGAGCAGGTTCCTGCGGGTCGCGGACAGCGGGCTGCCCGTGGTACCCGACGACTCGACCTCCGACATGGTGCCTCCATGTGTGTGTGGGCGTATCTGGTGGAACAGCTGGCGAAAACCCGGGTGTCGGAACCTCTCGGCGACGCTTCCCGCCGATCCGTTTCCAACAGAAGTCACCAAGATGAAACGCCATCGCAATCGCAGGGTAGTTCTACGCCACATGCAGAAGACCGTCAACGCCCTGCTGTCGATGCGTTGCCGGACCGTGATGCGCACACCGTGTTTAATCGTGTTCGCTTCCGTCAACTCGATAACGGGGTAGGCCGAACCGGCCGTGCGCGCCGGTGCGCCAGGCCGCGGCCGGTTGCCCGCCGAGGGCGGACGCGGTCTGCCCGTAACGCGCTGTTCGGCCTGATCGTGCCTACCGGCTGCCTTCGGCGCCTGTTCGATGCCACGCTGTCGTCATGAAGGGCTTCATTCCGCAGGAGACAACGGGTTTCGTGGGCCGCGGGCCCGAACTGGCCAGGTTGGACGGCCTGCTGGCGTCACGTCGGCTGCTCACGCTCACCGGCGCGGGCGGGGTCGGCAAGACCCGGCTGGCGCAGCGCGCGGCCACCCGGATGGCCACGTACGCGCCCGAACTCTTCCCCGACGGCGTGTGGTGGGCGGATCTGGCCACGCTCGACGGCGACGACCTGCTGCTCGCCACCGTCAGCGACGCGGTCGACCTGTCCGACCACTCGCCGCGGATGCCGGTCGACGCGCTGTGCGAATGGCTCGACGGCAAGCGGCTGTTGCTGGTGCTCGACTCCTGCGAGCACCTGGTCGACCCGGTCGCGCGCCTGGTCGGCGAGGTGCTGGCGAAGGTCCCTGGGCTGAGCGTGCTGGCCACCAGCCGCCGCCCGTTGGAGTGCGCGGCCGAACAGGTCATCGAGGTGGCCCCGTTGCCGGCCGGCCCCGACGCGCTGGAGCTGTTCACCCAGCGCGTCGCCGACCAGGACCCGCACGCGCTGTCCGCCGAAGGAGCCGCCGAGGCCGCCGAGTCGATCTGCCGGCGGCTCGAAGGCATCCCGCTGGCCGTCGAGTTGGCCGCCGCGCAGGTCGGCCCGACCGTGTCCGTCGCCGATGTCGCCGCCCGCCTCGGCTCCCGCTTCGACGTGCTCGCCCGCCGCACCGGCTTCGTCTGGCCGCGCCGCCACCTGACGCTGCGCACCGCCATCGGCTGGAGCCACGAGCTGTGCGACCCGCCGGAGCGCCTGCTGTGGGCGCGGCTGACGGTCTTCCGCGGCTCCTTCGACCTCGCCTCCGCCCGCGCGGTCACCGCCGGCGCCCCGCTGGACGCCGACGCGGTCGCGGCCGGCGTGGAGCGGCTGGTCGCCCAGAGCGTGGTGCGCCGCGACGGCGAGCGCTACCGCATGCTCGACACCATCCGCGAGTACGGCCGCGAGTGGCTGCGCGAGCTCGGCGAGGAGGAGTCGCTGACCGCCCGCCACGCCGACCACTTCGTCGCGCTGGCCCGCTGGGCGGAGCACAGCTGGCCCGGCAGCGACCAGATCCACTGCTACCGCATCGTGGAGGACGCCCACACCGACCTGCGCACCGCGCTGGACCACCTGTCCGGTGACGACCCGGAGCGCGGCGCCGAACTCGCCGGGCTGCTGGTCTTCTTCTGGACCTGCTGCGGCCGGCTGAAGGAGGCCCGCGCGGCCCTGGAGGGCGCGCTGGCCGGCCCGGTCCCGCCCGGCCCGGCCCGGACCCGCGCACTGGCCGGACTCGGCGTCACGCTCACCCTCCAGGGCGAGTACGACGAGGCGTTACGCGTCAGCGACGAGGCGGTGCGCGCCGCCGACGCCGACGGCGACAAGGAGGGCGTCTTCGGCGCCGCCTACCTCGCCGGGTTACTGGCCCTGCTCACCGGCCGCGGCGAGGACGCCCGCCGCACGGTCCGCGACGTCCTCGCGGCGGCTCCCGGCTTCGCCTTCGACTCACCGGCGCGCCTGCGCTGCCACCTGGTGGAGATCTTCGCCCACACCGGCCTCGGCGACCTGGACCGGGCCCGCCGCGACGCGATCGAACTGCGCGCCCACTGCGAGGAGATCGGCGAGCGCTGGACCCGCTCCTACCTCGACTACCAGCTCTCCCTGATCGCCCTGTTCCAGGGCCACCCCGACGAGGCGGCCGACCGCGCCCGCGCCATGCTCGACGCCAAGCGGCAACTGGGCGACGCCTTCGGCACCGCGCTCGGCCTCGACGTGCTGGCCGCGGCGCTGGCCGCCGACGGATCGGTCGAGCACGCCGCCCGGGTGTACGGCCACGGCGAGGCGGTCTGGCGCAGCGTCGGCCACCCGCAGCGCGGCACGCCCGAACTGCGCGCCGTCCGCGAGGAGTACGAGCGCACCGCCCGCGGCGCCCTCGGCGACACCCGCTACGCGCGGGCCTACGCGTCCGGCGCCGCCTCCCCGACCATGCCTGTGAGCTAGATCACCCGTGCGACGCGCCTGGGCCGTACGGCGGTTCGCGCGGCCCCGGTGAGCGGCGGGAGCGGGCCGCGGGGCAGCGGGAAGCCGCCGTACGGCCGTCGCGTGCCGCCGCCGTGCCGCGCGCCCGGACGCCGGCGCCGGGCGACGCGGGCGCGGGTGCCGGGGTGGCTGTGCGCCGGGCCCCGGCGTGCGCGGGAGAATCGGGGAGGCACCCATCGGGGGTGCCGCGGCCGGGGGTGTGGACCTCCCGGCCGGTCGATGGCCTGAAAGGCTCCCATGAAAGCTGAGATCGCTGTGCCCATGGGGGCACCGCACAGCCGAATTCTCGGAGTGGGCGCGTACCGCCCCCGGCGGATCGTGGACAACGCGGAGGCGTGCCGCCATATCGACTCCTCCGACGAGTGGATTCGCGCGCGGACCGGCATCGTGACCCGCCGCTGGGCCGACCCGGACGAGACGCTGGGCGTGATGGCCGAGGCCGCCGCCCTCAAGGCGATCGCCGCCGCGGGAATCACCCCGAGCGACGTGACCTGCGTGATCGCCGCGACCTTCACCCACCTGATGCAGACGCCGGCGATCGCCACCGAGATCGCCCACCGGGTGGGCGCCGACCGCGCGGCCGGCTTCGACATCTCCGCGGGCTGCGCCGGGTTCGTGCACGGCGTGGTGCTCGCCTCGGACGCGGTGCGGGCCCGTGGCGGCCACGTCCTGGTGGTCGGGGTCGAACGGATGTCGGACATCATAGATCTGACGGACCGTTCGACCGCTTTCATCTTCGGCGACGGAGCGGGCGCGGTCGTGGTCGGCCCGTCGCAGACCCCCGGCATCGGCCCCGCGGTGTGGGGCGCGGACGGCTCGCAGGCCGACGCGATCCGGCAGAGCGTGCCGTGGAACACGCTCAGGGACGACCCGCAGCACCCCTTCCCCGCGCTGCGCCAGGACGGCCAGCGGGTCTTCCGCTGGGCGGTGTACGAGATGGCGAAGGTCGCCGTGCAGGCGGTCGAGGCGGCCGGGCTCCGGCCCGAGGACCTCGACGCGTTCATCCCGCACCAGGCCAACGAGCGGATCATCGACAGCATGACCAAGTCCATGGGGCTGCCCGCCCGGGTGACCGTCGCGAAGGACATCGTGACCAGCGGCAACACCTCGGGGGCGTCGATCCCGATGGCGATGGACGCGGTGCTGGCGGCCGGCGACGCCGCCTCGGGGGACACCGCTCTGCTGCTCGGCTACGGCTCCGGCCTGTCGTACGCGGCCGTGGTCGCGACCCTGCCGTAACGGCGTCAAGAGCGCCGTACCGGCCAGCGGCCGACGGCGCGCCGCAGCACGAGGAGGCGGTGATCCGTGGATCACCGCCTCCTCGTCCGGCACCCCGCCTGAGCGAAATGCGCAGCCTACGGCCGTGTCAGGGCGGCCGCGAGCCGCAGGGGCATCCTCTCAGAGCACCCCGGTCCTCCGAAAGGATTCGGCCACTTCTGTCACAGCCGTCGCCGGGCGCGCGCCGCGTCCCCCGCCGCGTTCCTCGCCCGCGTCAGCCGGCCGCGGCGGCCAGTTCCCCGGGCAGCCGGGACCCGGCGAACTCCCGCGCCCAGGCCAGGTGCTCCCCGCCGTACCCGCGCGGCACCACCTCGACCAGCATGATCAGGTGCAGATACGCGCGGTACAGCGCGATCCGCCGCCGGGCCGCCTCGTCCCACGTGGTGCAACCGCCACCGGCCGCGTATCCGGCGCGGAAGGCCGGGTCGTCCTCCGGGACGCTGTCGGTCAGCTCCAGCGACGCGAAGTCGGCCAGCGGGTCGCCCCAGAACATCCGCTCCCCGTCGATCAGTCCGCCGACGCTCCGGGCACCGGGCGCTCCGACCAGCAGCACGTTCCCCGGCCACAGGTCGAAGTGCACCAGCGCCGGCGTCTCCACCCGCTCCAGCAGCGGACCGGCCGCCGCGAACGCCGCGCGCGCCTCGGCCACCGTGACCGGCAGCCACGCGCCGTACCGCTCGGCGTCGTCCAGGATGGCGTCGGTCATCGCGGCGAAGGCCGTCGCCCACCGGTCGGTGAGCGGGCCGGTGCTGCCGGACGGGTAGCCGAAAGCCGGGCCGCGCACCGCGTGCAGCCGCGCCATCAAGGTGCCCAACTCGCCCCGCAGCCGGGCGTTCTCGTCCTCACCCATGCCGTCCTCCGCCGCCACCAGGTGCCAGGGCCGGCCCGGGCTGTGCGTCATCAGCAGGTACGGCGGCTGCCCGGTGCCCTCGTCCGGTTCGGCCCGCACCACCCGCGGCGCGGGCACGTCCGCCGCCTCGGCGGCCACGTAGAACCGCTCCTCGCCGTGCAGCAGCCCGGCCTCGTAGCGCAGCCGCGGCAGGTGCGCGGGCGGCGGGACCTTCAGCACCAGGCGGGTGCCGTCGGTGAGGTCCACCGCGTGCAGCGCGTTGTACGTGCCGCCGGTCAGCGCGGTGGCGGCGGCGATCCGGTCGGCGGGCACCCCGGCCCGCGCCATCACCGCCGCCACCTCGTCGTGTGCTGCCATGCCCGCGGCCCCCTCGTCGTCAGTGCCCCGTGCGAGGCCCGGCCACCCTACGGCGCCGGCGCGCCCGGGCGGCGTGCGGCGGGTGGGTGTTTCTGGGCGCCCGCGCGATACACCGGCACCCACAAGGGTCATTACATATGAAAAGCGGATCGATGTGCGCGCGGGCACATGGAAGGAGCGGCATGACGATCGCGGAACAGCAGCCCGACGGTGACACCGCCGACCCGGCGGGCGGCGGCCCCGGACGCAGACCGCGCAGGCGGCTGCTGCCCTGGAAGCACCGCCGCGACCTGACCCCCGCGCAACTGCGCCGCCGCCGCATCGTCACCCGCGGCGCGCTCGGCGTCTGCCTGGTGTGCGCCGGCACCATCGGCTGGTCGGTCGGCAGGGCGCTGACCTACCCCGGCAGCGACAGCACCGAGGCCCGCCTGGCGGAGTGGGCCCGCGACCACGAACTCGGCTTCGTGGTCGACAAGCTGGAGAACGTCCAGTACCGGATGCACCCGCCGAAGGTCGGCGGCACCCTGTCCGCCGACGCGCTGGCCCGGATGAAGGCCACCGCGGGCGCCACCGCCGCGGCCGGCGCGGCTTCGGGGGCGGTGCCCGGGAGCAAGGGCGCCGCCCACGGCCAGCCCCTGGTCGCGCTGCGCGCCCCCATGAAGCCGCCGGTCAGCCCGGCGCTGCCCGGCGAGGGCGTCTACCGCACGCTCAGCAGCGCCCACGGCATGCCCATCGTCCAGGGCACCTATGTCCGCCCCGACGGCGACCACACCTCCTACGAGGCCGCCGTCGCGTGGATCAGCGGCAAGTACGCCCGCTTCCAGCTCCACCCGGGCTTCATGGAACCCGGTGGCACCTTCGACGTGCCGCCCACCATCCCCAAGGGCCGTCGCACCGGCCTCGTCGCCACCTGGAACGGCGGGTTCCGGATCACCGACGGCGGTTCCCGCGGCGGCTTCTACCTCGACGGCAAGACCGACGGCGAACTGCGCGACGGCGCCGCCTCCGAGGTCTTCTACAAGGACGGCTCCATCAAGGTCGGCGTCTGGGGCCGCGACGTGCGCATGACCCCCGACGTGGTCGGCGTACGCCAGTGCCTGCAACTCATGGTCGACGGCGGCAAGGTCGTCCCCGACATCGACGACGACTCCAACTGGGGGGTCAGCGACCAGGGCGGCATGTTCGTGCCCCGCTCCGGCGTCGGCGTCACCGCCCAGGGCGACATCATCATGGTCGTCGGGCAGGCGCTGAACGCGCAGAGCCTCGCCGACCTCATGCAGCGCGCCGGCGCCGTCCGCGCCATGCCGCTGGACATGAACCGCGCGTGGCCCTCCTTCATGTCCTACGACAGCAGCCACGACCCGGCGAACCCCAAGCCCACGAACATTCTCGACTTCGAGGACCCGCCGGACCGCTACTACGTCCAGGCCACCCGCGACTTCGTGGCGGTGTACGCGCGCTAGCCGAGCAGACCCTCCGGTCCGGCCGGTCCCGTCCCCACGGTTCCCCGCCCCCTGGTAGGTGCCGCTCCTTCCGCGGAAGGGGCCGCAACCGCCAAGGGGCGCGGGGAACGGCGCGCGTAACCCTCCACCGGCAGGTGATCCCGGAACCGACAGAACCGGCCACCCCGGGGGGACACGGCTCAGCCCGCGGCAGCGACAAACGCCCGGATACGCGCGTTGACGCGCGACGTGCGCCAGACCGGACCCCACTCCAGGGACGGCGTGTCGTGGAACGGCACGTAGGCGACGTCGGGCCGGGCGTGGAAGCGCGTGGCGTGCGCCCCGACCGGGAAGACCCCGAGGCCCGCCCCCACCAGCGTGAGGATCTCCTGGAAGGTCGCCGCCGAACGCCCCGCCGTGATCGCGCGGCCGCCCGGCGTCAACCGCGGCGAACCCGGCTCCCGCCAGTGATCCGGCAGCGAGCACGGCGCCTGGAGCACCTCCACCCGGGCCAGGTCCTCCACCGACACCGAGCCGCGCTGGGCGAGCGCGTGCCCGGCCGGCACCGCCAGCATCCGCGGCTCCGACAGCAGCACCGGGCCGTTGGCCAGATCGGGACCGGTCAGCGGCAGGCACGCGATCAGCACGTCCAGCCCGTCGGCCCGCAGCCGCTCCAGCGCCTCGCCCATCTGCACCTCGCGGATCTCCACCTCGCACTCCGGGTACCGGGTCCGGAACGCCTCCGTGGCGCGGATCATCAACTGCCCGGCCGCCGCCCCCACGAAGCCGACCCCCAGCCGGCCGCTCACCCCGCGCCCGGCCGCGACCGCCGTGGCCAGCGCCGCCTCCAGCCGCTCGAACGCCGGGCGCAGGTCGTCGTGGAGCCGCCGCCCGACCGGGGTCAGCGCCACGCTGCGGCTGGTCCGCTCGAACAGCGGCGCGCCCACCCGCCGTTCCAGCTTCCCGATCACCTGGCTGACCCGGGCCGTCGTCACCCGCAGCCGGACCGCGGTCCGCCCGAAGTGCAACTCCTCGGCCAGCGTCAGGAACGCCTCGATCTCGTACCGCTCCACGCCTGGCCTCCGTTCCCCCGTGCCGGCCCCGCCCAGACTCCGACCGCCCCGGCCGCAACCGCGCCGCGGGGATGTCCTTGATCCACCGACAAGTATTAAATCCCACTTAACGATCGTTGAGCCAACGGCGATTGATCGGCCGGGTCCGGGCCCGCAGCCTGGACGCATGCACCTCTCCCGCACCCCGCTCGGCACCGACGCCGCGGCCGCCACCCGCACCCGGCCGTACGCCCTCGACGCGCGCCGCACCGAGGACGCGGTCCGCGAACTCGCCGACCGCGCCGAGATCACCGACGCCCTGTACCGCTTCGGCCTCGGCCAGGACCTGCACGACCGCGCCCTGTTCCGCTCCGCGTTCGCCGACGACGCCACGCTCGACTTCGGCCCGGCCGCGGCGGCATGGGGCGGCCACAGCCCCGTGATGACCGGCGCCGACACCATCGTGGACACGATCCTCACCGGCTTCGACGGCCGCGTCGGCACCAGTCACACCGTCAGCAACCCGCGCGTCGCCGTCGCGGCCGACCGCGGCAGCGCCGAACTCACCGCGCTGGTCGAGGCCCAGCACCTCCTCACCGCCGACCGTACGACGTACGCGCTGCTGAAGAACCTCTACGCGGTCGCGCTCGTCCCTGCCGGGGACGGCTCCGGGTTCGGGTCCGCGGGCGATGACGGGTCCGGGTCCGGGGGCGGGAACGCGGCCGGGGGCGGGGCCGGGCGCTGGCTGATCCGCACCCTTCGGATCGACAACATCTGGTACAGCGGCGACCCGGGCGCCGTCTTCGGCTGATCCGCGCGTTGCCGGGCGGTCCGCTCAGCCCAGGGCCGGCGCCGGGCGGTCCCCGCCCAGCTCCGGACGGTCCCCACCCAGGTCCTCGGCGAGCAGCCGTTTCGCGATCGCGTCGGAGGCGGCCCGCAGGTCCGCCGTCGACGGCCGGCCCCAGTCGCTCTCCAGCCGCTCGTTCAGCCACCGCGCCCACGCCTCCGTCAGCGCCGACGCCTCCCGCTCCCCGGCCGCCGTCGTGGACACGAACGTCCCGTCGAGCGTCAACCACCCGTCCGCGGCGGCCCGTTCGAACGCCGGCAGCAGCACCTCCGGCGGCAGCCGGCGCCGCGCCGCGATCATGTTCACGTTCGCGTGCCCCACCACCCGCGTCAGCACCACCACCTGCATCACCGTCCACGCGCCCAGCACGTCCAGCCGGGTGTCGGCCCCGCTGAGGATCTGCCGCGCGGCCGCCGGACCCGACCCGTGCATGATCTTCGCCACCGCCGACTCCAGCAGCTTCTCGGAGTCGCCGGTGCTCGGCTGCGCGAAACCCTCGCCCATGTCCGTCGAGGCCGCCCGCGCCGAGTCCCGCAGCGGCACCTGCTTCAGGAACAGCGCCACCACGAAACCCACCGCCGCGACCGGCACCGTCCACAGGAACACCGTGTGCAGCGAGTCCTGGTACGCCCGCACCAGCGGCGCGGCCTGCGCGGCCGGCAACCGGTGCAACCCCTCCGGGCTGCCCGCCGCCCGCGCCAGCACCGCCGGCGACGCCCCCGTCGCCCGCGCCGCCCGGGCCACCCCCCGCGCCAGGTTCGGCCCCAGCGCGTTGGCGTAGATCGTGCCGAACACCGCGGTGCCGAACGCGCTGCCCAGCGTCCGGAAGAACGTCACCCCCGACGTCGCCGTACCCAGATCCGCGTACGCCACCGTGTTCTGCACCGCGATCGTCAGCACCTGCATGCACAGCCCGATGCCGACCCCCAGCACGAACATGTAGACCGACTCCGCCGCCGCCCCCGAACCGGCCCCCATCCGCGACATCAGGAACAGCCCCACCCCCATCACCAGCGACCCCGCCACCGGGAACCACCGGTATCTGCCGGTCTTGCTGATCACGTTCCCGCTCGCCACCGACGCGATCAGCAGCCCCACCACCATCGGCAGCGTCCGCACCCCCGACAGCGTCGCCGAGTCCCCGTCCACGTACTGCAGATACGTCGGCAGGAACGTCATCGCGCCCAGCATCGCGAACCCCACCACGAAGCTCAGCACCGAGCAGACCGCGAACACCGGGGTGCGGAACAGCCGCATCGGCAGCATCGGTTCGACCGCTCGCGTCTCCGCCACGCAGAACAGCGCCAGCCCCACGACCCCCGCCACGAACAGCCCCAGGATGACCGGCGAGCCCCACCCGTACGCGTTGCCGCCCAGGCTGGTGGCCAGGATCAGCGCGCTCGCGCCCACCGCGACCAGCCCGATGCCCAGGTAGTCGATCACCGGCCGGCCCGCCGCCCGCACCGACGGAATGGTCCGCGCCGCCGCCAGCACCACGACGACGGCGATCGGCACGTTGACGTAGAACGCCCACCGCCAGGTCAGGTGATCCGTGAACAGCCCGCCCAGCAGCGGCCCGATCACCGTCGCCACCCCGAACACCGCGCCGATCGCGCCCTGGTACTTGCCGCGCTCGCGCAACGGGATCACATCGGCGATCAGCGCCATCGCGGTCACCATCAGCCCGCCCGCGCCCACCCCCTGCACCGCGCGCCACACGATCAGCAGCGTCATGTTCGTCGCCAGCCCGCACAGGAACGACCCCGCGACGAACACCACCGCGGACACCTGGAAGACCAGCTTCCGGCCGAACAGGTCGCCGAACTTGCCCACCAGCGCGGTCGCGACGGTCTCCGCCAGCAGGTACGACGTCACCACCCACGACATGTGCGAGGCCCCGCCCAGATCGGCCACGATGGTCGGGAGCGCGGTGCCCACGATCGTCTGGTCGAGCGCGGCCAGCAGCATTCCGAGCACGATCGTGGCGAACACGACGTTGCGCTGCCGCACCGGCAGCACCGGTGCGCCCGAGTCCGGCCCGGGACCACCGGCGCCGGGTGCCCCCGCACCTGGTGTGCCCGACCCCCGCGGGCCCGGGCCCGCTGCTCCCTCGCCCGTCGGGTCGTCCGCCGCGTCCACCGGCCCCACCGCGTCCGCACTCATCCGGCCACCCTCACACGCCCCGCCCGGCGCCGGCCGGACCGCGCCCACCTGGCGCAACGTCGCCACCCATCCGGCCGATGCCGTGAAAACCGCTGGACGCCCGCCGTAGGCTTCATCCCATGGCGGCAGAACACGAGCAGCTCGGCGGCACCGTCCGCGTCGACTCCTGGATCTGGTGCGTACGGCTCACCAAGAGCCGGTCGCAGGCGGCCACCGCCTGCCGGGCCGGCCACGTCAAGGTCAACGGCGAGCGGGTCAAACCCGCGCAGGCGGTCAAGGTCGGCGACGAGGTGCGGCTGGTGCACGCCGGCCGCGAGCGCGTCGTGGTCATCTCCCGCCTGCTCGCCAAGCGGGTCGGCGCCCCCGTCGCCGTCGAGGCGTACGTCGACAACAGCCCGCCCCCGCCGCCGCGCACCGACGCGCTCGCCCTCGGCGTACGCGACCGCGGCGCCGGCCGCCCCACCAAGCGCGACCGCCGCGAACTGGAACGCCTGCACGGCCGCCGCCCCCGCGACTGACCGTCCCACGCATCGACGGCCCGGCCGGCGGCGACCTCCGTCGAGGGGTCAGTAGGACTGGAACTCCAGCAGGTTGCCGTCCGGGTCGCGCAGGTGGGCGGTGCGCGTGGTGGGGCCCCACTCGGGGCGGGCGGTCGGGGGAGCGACCGGGGTGCCGCCGTGGCGCAGCGCCAAGTCGTACGCGGCCGTCACATCGGGCACGCGGCTGACCAGCATCGCCCGGTCCTGGGCGGCGGGGGGCGAGGCGGGCAGGGAACCGGTGCCGGCGACCTCGGCCATGGCGGCGCGGTCGAAGAGCATCAGCAGCCCCTCGGTGCCGACGTCCCAACTCGCGTACGGCCCGTCCGGGCCACCCCGGGTGAGGGTCGCGCCGAGCAGGGCGGGCAGCACGTGGTCGTAGAAGCGGAACGTGGCTCCGAAGTCGCCGACGAGCAGGCGCGGGTGGAGGGCGTCCATGGTGGGCTCCGGGGTGACGGGTGACGGGTGAAGGGCGGTGGGTGACGGGCGGCGCGAGCCGATTAGTGGGTGCGCACCCATGATGGGGCGAGCCTAGCGCAGGTGAAGGGGCGCCACCCATCGTGGGGCCCGCCTTTCATGGGTGTGCACCCATCAACGGCTCGCCCCATCAATGGCCCCACCCATCATGGGTCACCGCCTACACTGCCGGAATGGACCCCCGCACGCCCCCCAGCCTCGCCGAACTCACCACCTACCTCCTGTCGAAAACCGGCAAGGAGGCCCGCTCCCGCCTCGCCGAACGCCTCGCCGAGGAAGGGCTGCGGCTGTGGCACATGGCGGTCCTCGCCGCCCTCGCCGACTTCGGCCCGCACGCCCAGCGCGACCTCGCCGCCCGCGTGGCCATCGACGCCAGCGACATCGTGAAGGTCGTCGACGACCTGGCCGAGGCCGGCTACGCGGAGCGGGCCCGCGACTCCGTCGACCGCCGCCGGGTGAACGTCGCCATCACCCCCAAGGGCCGCACCGCCCTGAAGCGGCTGCGCCTGAAGGCCGCCGTCGTGCAGGACGAGATCCTCGCCCCGCTGGACGGCGACGAGTGCGATCAGCTGCACGCGCTGCTCAGCCGGGTGTACGACGGGCTGTGACTCGGCATAAACTCACACTGCTAGTTTCTCGCCCGAGGAGTCCGCGATGCGCCCAGTCCACTTCGCCGCCGCCCGCCGCACCCCGATCGGACGGCTCCGCGGTGCGCTCGCCACGGTCCGGCCGGACGACCTCGCGGCCACCGCGATCCGCGGCCTGCTGGACGGCGTTCCCGCGCTCGACCCGGCCCGGATCGACGACGTGTACTGGGGCGCCGCCAACCAGGCCGGCGAGGACAACCGCAACGTGGCCCGGATGGCCGTGCTGCTCGCCGGCCTGCCCGACACCGTGCCCGGCGCGACCGTCAACCGGCTGTGCGCCTCCGGCATGGAGGCCGTCACCTCCGCCGCCCGCATGATCGCCGCCGGCGAGGCGGACATCGTGCTGGCCGGCGGCTCGGAGTCCATGAGCCGCGCGCCCTTCGTCCTGGCCCGCCCCGACGAGGCCCTGCCCCGCGCTCTCCAGACCCACGACACCCGCCTCGGCTGGCGCCTGACCAACCCGCGGATGCCGGAACTGCACGGCGTGCTGGCGATGGGCGAGACCGCCGAGGAGGTCGCGGAGCGGTACGGCGTCAGCCGCGCCGACCAGGACGCCTTCGCGCTGCGCAGCCACCGCAACGCGGCCGAGGCCCGAAAGAACGGCCTGTTCGACGCGGAGATCCTGCCCGTCGCCCGCCCCGACGGCGTGGTCGTCAGCCAGGACGAGAGCATCCGCGAGGACACCACGGCCGAACGCCTCGCCGCCCTCAAGCCCGTCTTCCGCGCCGACGGCACCGTCACCGCGGGCAACGCCTCGCCGATGAACGACGGCGCCGCCGCGCTCCTGCTGGTCAGCGAGGACGCGCTCGCCGACCTCGGAGTGGAGTCCCTGGGCCGCTACGCCGCGGGCGCGAGCGCCGGAGTGCACCCCGACGTCATGGGGATCGGCCCCGTCCCGGCCACCCGGCGCGCGCTGGCCCGGCTCGGCCGCGGTATCGACTCCGTCGAAGAGGCCGAGTTCAACGAGGCGTTCGCCGCCCAGGCGCTCGCCTCGGTACGGGAACTCGGCATCGACCCCGACCTGGTCAACCCCACCGGCGGCGCCATCGCGCTCGGCCACCCGCTCGGCTGTTCCGGCGCCCGTATCCTCACCACCCTCCTGCACCGGATGCGCCGTACCGGCGCGGCGCGCGGTCTCGCCACGATGTGCGTGGGCGTCGGCCAGGGCTCCGCCGTCCTGGTCGACCGGGCCTGACGCACGCCACCCGCGAGCGGGCGCACCGCGCCACAGGGGTGTGGCGCGGTGCGCTGCTGGGGAGTTCGGGTCGGGGCGGTCAGGACGCGCTGCACGAGACGGACGGCCAGGTCCATGTCCCGTTGGTCTGGATCGTGACGCCCCAGTTGCTGCCGTTGCCGTTGGGGGTGGCGGTGAGTACCTGGCTGCTGGGGTAGGCGGCCGAGATGTTCCAGGTCGCGATGATCTTCTCGGGGGAGGGGACGTTCATGGTGACCGTCCAGTTGGCGGCGCCGCTCACCGTGACATTGAGGTTGTACCGGTCGCTCCACTGCTCGCCCGCGGACAGGGTCGCGGTGCAACCGGTGCCCCCGCCGCCGCCCGTGGTGCCGCCGGTGGTCGAACCGCCCGTCGTGGAGCCGCCGGTGGTGCCCCCCGTGGTGCTGCCCGTGGTGCCGCCGCCGCTGCCGCCCACCGTGATGTTGGAGTTCCCGCTGCTCTGGTAGCCCTCGGTCGCGAGGATCTGGTAGTTGAAGGTGCCGAGGTTCATGCCGTCGCGGGCCCACGCGTCGAAGTGGTTGCCCGCGGTGATGGTGCCGCCGGTCCGCTTGGACTGCCGGACGCTCCAGTACTGGTTGAAGGTCGCGGTGCCCTCGATGGAGGGGGCGTTGGTGCGTGTCGTCTCGTAGATGTCGTACGTGCCGCCGTCGCTGGTGACCGTGCCCTTGTAGGTGCCGGTGGGCCGGTAGGTGCCCCAGTTGTCCACGATGTAGTACTCGACGAGCGGGTTCGTGGTCCAGCCGTACAGCGACAGGTAGGCGTTGCCGGACGGGTTGAAGCTGCCCGAGTAGCTCACGTTCTGCCGGGAGCCGGTGCTCCAGCCCTTGCCGGCGACGAAGTTCCCGACGTTGCTCCACGAGGTGCTGTAGTTGCCGCCGGAGCCCAGGTCCATCGAGACCGACCCGCCGCCGTCGGTCCAGAACGAGTAGTAGTAGCCGTTGTTGGTGCCGGTCTGGCTGGTCGTGATGATCGTGTCGGCGTTGGCGGTGCCCGGCAGGATCAGCGCCGCAACGGCGACCAGGACGACGGCGCAGGCGCCGCCGATGAGCAGTCTGAGGCGGCCGGGCAGGTCGAGCCGCGCGCGGGCGCGGCTCGCGGGGCGTGCGGGTGTGTCGTTCATGTGCGTGCTTCCTCCTGGTGAAGGCGGGTGGGGGGCCGGGCAGCGTGGAACGACCTTGCGGGCTGTCGGTGTTCGGGCGTGACGGCGACCGCGCGTCGGCTCGTACGACGCGGCCGGGACCGACCGGTCGCCGTCGTAGGGACGGCGACCGGAGGACCGGGCCGTGGGGGTGGCCCGGGTCGACGTCGGTGGAGACCTGTCGACGGCGAACAGTGTTGGTCGGGCCGGTCGGGCTGTCAACACTTTCGGCACGACCGGCGAAAGAGTCGCCGCCGATTCGCGCTACCGGAAAGGGAGTTGGCCCCAGGTCAACTGCCCTTGCGGGCGAGGCTTGTTCGGCCGTGATCCGAGGTGATCCAGAATCTTCGATGCGGTTCGCGGGTCGATATCAGCGAAAGTTTCGACCTGGTGACCGATCATGCTGTACGGCGTGTGAGCGGGCGAGCGCGCGGAGGTGGCGGCCCGTCACCCGTACGGGCACGGGCCCCGTCACCACCGCGGCGGCGCGGACCGGAAAACACCGGCACACGGGCGAAGTCGGCCCGCGGGCGGGAACCGTCTGGGAGGATCGGAACCGTGCAGACATCGACCGCCGGCGCCCCGCACCTCCTCGCGATCAGCGACCTGCACGTCGGCTACGAAGCCAACCGCGACATCGTGGAGAAGATGCGGCCCGGCGGCGAGGACGACTGGCTGATCGTGGCCGGTGACGTCGCCGAGCAGGTCGAGGACATCCTGTGGGCGCTGCGCACCCTCAAGGAGAACTTCGGCACCGTCATCTGGCTGCCCGGCAACCACGAGTTGTGGACCCCGCCCAAGGACCCGGTGACCCTGCGCGGCGAGGCCCGCTACCGGCACCTGGTCGAGGAGATCCGCCGGCTGGGCATCGTCACGCCCGAAGACCCGTACCCGGTCTGGGAGAGCGCCACGGGCCCCGTCGCGGTCTGCCCGATGTTCCTGCTCTACGACTACACCTGGCGCGACGGCACCCCCGGCGCCACCACCAAGAAGGCCGCGCTCGACCACTCCAGCGAGCTGGGCGTGGTCTGCACCGACGAGATGCTGCTGCACCCCGACCCGTTGCCCGGCATCGACGACTGGTGCCGTGCCCGCGTCGCCACGACCGCCGACCGCCTGTCGGCCCTCGACCCCGAACTGCCCACGGTCCTCGCCAACCACTGGCCGCTGCACCGCGATCCCACCAGGGTGCTGCGCTACCCGTCGTTCGCGCTGTGGTGCGGCACCGAACTCACCGAGGACTGGCACGTCCGCTTCCGCGCCACCGAGGTCGTCTACGGCCACCTGCACATCCCGCGCATCACCTACCGCGACGGCATCCGCTTCACCGAGGCGTCGCTCGGGTACCCGCGCGAATGGGGCGCGCGCGACGCCGGCCCGCTCGGTCCGCGCCGCATCCTCGCCGGCCGCCCGGGGGTCGGGCGATGATCGAGCACCTGCTCCCCGCCGCGGTCCGCACCCGGGCCGCCTATGGCGACGAACTCGACCGCGTCCCGCTCCACCCCGAGGAGGAGCCCGCCGTCGCCCGGGCCGTGCCCAAACGCCGGGCCGAACACGCCGCCGGGCGCGCCTGCGCGCGGGAGGCGCTCGCCGCGCTCGGCCTGCCCGCCGGCCCGATCCCGCGCGACAACGCCGACCGCGGCGCCCCCGTCTGGCCCAAGGGCGTCGTCGGCAGCATCACGCACTGCGAGGGATACCGGGCCGCCGCCGTGGCCCACGCCGCCGACATCCTCGCGCTCGGCATCGACGCCGAGCCCGACGGCCCGCTGCCCGACGGCGTCCTCGACGTCATCCACTCCACCCCCGAAGAGCGTGCGGCGCTCGCGGAGTTGACCGCCGCGAAGCCCGAAATGCACTGGGGGCGGCTGCTGTTCAGCGCCAAGGAGACCGTCTACAAGGCGTGGTATCCGTACCACCACCGCATGCTCGGCTTCGAGGAGGCCGAACTCCTGCTGGCCCAGGACCAGTCCGCGTCCGGTCCGGCCCGCGGCACCTTCACCGCCCGCGTCCTCGTGCCCGGCCCGCTCCTCGCCGACGGGGTCGGCCCGGCCCTCTTCACCGGCCGCTGGATCGCCCACGCCGGCCTCGTCGCCACCGTCATCGCGATCCCGGCCCCCTCGGAGAGCTGAGCGGCGCCGGCGCGGACGTTCGGGCGGAGGGGTGGGGGTCAGGCGTCAGGCATCAGGCGGAGTGGCGGCGGACCAGGGTGGTCTTGAAGATCACCGAACGGAGCTGCTGGGCCGGGTCGTCGATCAGTGCGAGCAGCAACCGGGCCATCTCCGCGGCCATGTCCTCCACCGGCTGCCGCACGGTGGTCAGCAGCGGGCGGGAGGCTGTCGCCGCGCTGCTGTCGTCGAAGCCGACGACGGCGATGTCCTCCGGCACCCGGCGGCCCAGCTCGCGCAGGGCGAGCAGCGCGCCCTGCGCCATCAGGTCGTTGGCGACGAACACGCCGTCGGTGTCGGGGTGTTCGGACAGCAGCGTGCGCATCGCCGCCTCGCCGCCCTCCTGCGTGAAGTCGCCCTCGATGTCGGGCGCGTACGGGTGGCCGTGCTCGGCCATCGCGTCGCGGAACCCGGCCAGCCGGTCCCGGCCGGCCGGTGAGTCGTACGGGCCGGCGATGGTGGCGATCCGGGTGCGGCCCAGGGACACCAGGTGCTCGACGGCCAGTTTGACGCCCGCCTGCTGCGCGATGTCCACGAAGCTGATCGGCACCCGGGTGGTGGGGCGGGCGAACAGCACCGTCGGCAGCCCCGCCTCGGTGAGCAGGAACGGCAGCGGGTCCTCGGGCGCTATCGACACCAGCACCACGCCGTCGATGTGCTGCTGGCGCAGGTTGTCGACGAGTTCGCGCCGCACGTCGTCGGAGTCGGCGAGCATCAGCACCGGGTGCACGCCGCGCGGCCGCAGCACCGTCAGCAGGCCGCCGACGATCCGGCCGAAGAACGCGTCGCTGAACACCCGTGCCATGAAAGGGTCGTCGGCCGGGTGCTCGGGCACCGAGAAGACCAGTGCGACCGAGTCGGTGCGACGGGTCACCAGGGTGCGGGCCGCGCGGTTCGGCACGTAGCCGGTCTGGGCCACCGCCTCCTGGACCACCTTCTGGATCTCCGGGTCGACGTTCCGCGTGCCGTTGACCACCCGGGACACCGTCGCCCGCGACACCCCCGCGGACCGCGCGACGTCTTCGAGGGTGGGCAGGCGCGGACGGCCCGGACGGCTGGTGGTCATACCTGCCTTTATACCACGACGGGAGAGCGCTCTCCCGTTGCCCCTGGGCGGCGACAACCCGCAGATGGGACGGGGTGCGGCGGCCCCCCGCCGACTGCTGAGCCCCGCTCCGGGCCGCGGGCCCTGGGCCAGCGGTGCCGTATTCGTGCTGCTGTCGTGCCGCGTTCTTGCGGTCTTCCTGCCTCCTTTCCGCCGCCTTCCTGCTGCCTTTCTGCGGCCTCCGATGCCGCCTTCCTGCGGCCTCGCACCTGCGGGGATTGATCGGCGGCGCCGGCGGACTTAGGGTCGAGGCCGTCCGGTCACACCTCCGATGTATTGGAGCGGTTGCGGCTCATGCCCATGCAGCCCTGGTTCCCCGACGCCAAGCTCGGCATCTTCGTGCACTACGGCGTCTACGCGGTCGACGGCGTCCCCGAGTCATGGGCGTTCTACGACGGCCGGGTCAGCCACGAGCAGTACCTGGGCCAGCTCGGCAGGTTCACCGCGTCCCGGTACGAACCGGACACCTGGGCACGGCTGTTCGCCCGCGCGGGCGCGCGGTACGCGGTGCTCACCGCCCGCCACCACGACGGTGTCGCGCTGTGGGACACCGGGCAGCGGGGCCTGTCGGTGGCGCGCGACACCCCGGCCGGCCGCGACCTGATCGGCGGATACGCCGACGCGCTGCGCGCGCACGGCCTGCGCGTCGGGCTCTACTACTCGCACTCCGACTGGTCGCACCCGGACTACCCGACCGTTCGCCACCCGTCGCCGCCGGCCGAGATCCCGGTCAACGACAACCGCTTCAGCGCCCCCGCACCGGGCGCGGAGGACCCCGCCGCGTGGCGCCGCTACCTGGCCTACCGCAACGCGCAGGTAGCGGAGTTGACCACCCGCTACCGCCCCGACCTGCTCTGGTTCGACGGCGAGTGGGAGCGGTCCGCCGAGCAGTGGGGCATCGACGCGCTCGCCGACGAGATCCTCGCGGCCACCCCGGATGTGGTGCTCAACTCCCGCATGCTGCACCGCGGCGACTACGCCACGCCCGAGCAGGGTGTCCCGCTGCAAGCGCCGGACGGCCCCTGGGAGTTGTGCCTGACGGTCAACGACTCCTGGGGCTACCAGCCGCACGACCACCGGCAGAAGTCGGTCGGCCAGCTCGTCCGCTACCTCGCCGAGACGGTCGGTGCCGGCGGCAACCTGCTGCTCGACGTCGGCCCGCGTGAGGACGGCACGATCACCCCCGAGCAGATCGCCCGCCTGGAGGGCCTGGGCGAGTGGGTCTCGCGGCACGCGGACGCGGTGTACGGCACGGTGGCCGGACTGCCGCCGGGCCACCACTACGGCCCCAGCACCCTTTCCGCCGACCGCCGGACCCTCTACCTGACCTGTTTCGACCCGCCGCGCGAGACGGTGTCCGTGCGCGGCCTGCGCAACGCGGTGCGCCGGGCCACCGTGCTGGGCACCGGGACCGAGCTGGGCCACCACGTCACCGGCGGGCTGCACGACGTGCCCGGCGTGCTGTGGATCGACGCTCCCGCGCCGGGTGACGTCGACCCGTACGCGACGGTGCTGGCGCTGGAGTTGGACGGCGAGCTCGAACTGTACCGGGGGACCGGCCGGGACTGAACCCCGGGTTCGCCGCCTGCCGCCGGGACGGGGGTGAGGCATCCGATGTCTGCCGGGCCGCAGGCGCGGTGACGGCTGCCGGCCGCTCCCCGCCGGCCCGGTGGAGAGCGCTCACCGGGGGACCGGGAGAGCGCTTCCCCCCTGGTGGCGGCCGACCCCCGATCTGGCACGATGTGCCGGGTACGGCGACAGGGGGCCCGGTGAAGCGCGATGTGGGGCGGACGACGAGGGATCTGCGCCGGCACAACCGCACGTCCGTCCTGACCAGGCTCTACCTGAACGGCCCGGCCAGCCGGTTCGACCTGGCGCGGGTCACCGGGCTCAGCGCGGCGACGGTGAGCAACGTGGTCACCGACCTGCTCGGCGACGGCCTGGTGGCGGAGGCCGGGCTGCTGGACTCCGACGGCGGCCGCCCGGCCGCTCTGCTGGCGGTCGAGCCGGGATACGCGCAGGTGGTCGGCGTGGACATCGGCGAGACGCATGTCGAGGTCGGTCTCTTCGACTGGACCCTCGACACGCTGGCGACCGCCACCCACCCGATGGACGGCGGCCGTTCGGACCCCGTGCTGCTCGCCGCGTCGGTGCTCGCGGGCATCGCGGATGTCACCGCCGAGGCAGGGGTCGATCCGGCCGGGCTGCTCGGTGTCGGCGTCGGCGTGCCCGGCGCGGTACTGCCCGGCGGGCTCGTGCACGCGCCGACCCTCGGCTGGTCCGGCGTGCCTTTCGGCGACCTGCTCGGCCCGCACCTCGCCGCCCCGCTGCACCTGGACAACTGCGCCCGCACCCTCGGCCAGGCCGAGATGTGGCGCGGCGCGGGCCGGGGCGCGGAGCGGGCGATCGTCGCGCTGCTCGCGGTCGGCGTCGGTGCCGCGGTGGCGACGGGCTCACCCGGTGGCGTCACCAGCGTGACCAGCGAGTGGGGCCACACCGTGGTGGAGAAGGACGGCGCGGCCTGCCGGTGCGGGTCGCGCGGCTGTCTGGAGGCGTACGTCGGCGCCGAGGCGATCCTCGCGTACTACGAACAGCGGCCCGGGGCAGTGGAGTTGGGAGGGGGCGACACCGAGGGGCGGGTGGCCGCGCTGATCGCCGCCGCCCGCACGCCCGGTGCCGCCGCGGACACGGTGCGCCGGGCCGCGGAGTACCTCGGCGTGGGCATCGCCAACCTGGTGAACCTGCTCGGTCCTGACCGGGTGATCCTCTCCGGCTGGGTGAGCGCCGCGATGGGCCCCGCGATGCTGCCCGCGGTGCGGGAGGTGATGGACCGTCATGTGCTCGGCTACCTCGCCGGTGGGACCGTGGTCGAACTCGGCCGGCTCGGTCAGGAGGCGGTCGCCCTCGGCGCGGCCACCCTCCCGGTGCACGAACTCCTCACCACCGGCGGGAGTTGACCCGAGGGCGCGCGCGAGAGCCAGCCGGGCGGACCGGGCGCACCGTACGGGGGACCGCCCGAGGGCGCGCGCTCAGCTCTCGCGGCGGTAGTGCGCGGTGACGACGACCGTGGACGGGCTGAGCAGCATGCCGAGTTGGTTCCACGTGATGCCGAACTCCGCCCGGTCCACGGGGAGATCGGCTTCCAGGGTGGCCTCCTGGGGAGAGGCGAGGGTGACCCGGGCGGGGAAGGCGATCGGGCGGGAGACGCCGCGGACCGCGAGGTCGCCGGTGACCTGGACCTCGCCGGAGCCGTCCGCGGGGGCCGTGACGGAGCTCGCGGTGAAGACGATCGTCGGGTGCTCGTCGACGGCGAAGAAGTCGGCGGAGCGCAGGTGGGTGTCGCGCTTGCCGTTGCCGGTGTCGAGGGAGGCGGCGTCGATGGTGAGGGTGCCGCGCCCGGTGCCGTCGGGCGCGACCTCGCCCTCGCCGCTGACGGTGCCGAAGGTGCCCTTCACCGTCAGCAGCCCCCAGAACGTCTTGCTGCGGAAGCCGACGGAGGAGCGCGCGGGGTCCAGCACCCAGCGTCCGGCTTCGGCGGTGGTCTGCGACATGGATGTCGTCCTCTCCGGGCGCGGGCGGGCCGGATCGGCCCCTCGGGCTGGTGGAACGCTCAATACGTTACCAGTAATTAGCTAACCAGCGAGATGATAGCTCGAAGGCTATCCTGGAGCCATGGTGGTGGAACCCGTACGGAGCAACGCGGCGCAAGCGTGCCCCGACGCCGACGAACTGGCCCTGCTGAAGCGGTGGCACGCCCTCCAGTCGGGCGTGCGACGGCTGACCGACGACATGCTCGCCGACGTCGAGGCCGAGCAGGGACTGGCGCCGAGCTCCTTCCAGGCGCTGATGTTCCTGGTCACCGCGCCCGGTCAGGCCGCGCCCATGAACCAGCTCTCCGCCGCGCTCGGCTTCTCCACCGCCGGCACCACCAAGCTCGTCGACCGGCTCGCCGACGCCGGACTCGTCGAGCGCCGCCCCTCCGACGCCGACCGCCGGGTGGTCTACACCGCGCTGACCTCGGCCGGCGCCGAGTCCGTGCTCGCCGCCTCCCGCTCGCTCGCGCGGACCCTGCGGGCCCGGGTCGTCGCGCCGCTCGGCGAGGACGTCTTCCAGGCGCTGTCGGAGGCCGTGGGCTCCCTCGACCCGTTCGGTACGGCGCCGGGCACGCCGCCGAACGGATCACCCGCGGTCCCGTCCTGCCCGTGATCCGCTCGTCGCCGTTCGCGGCGGGGCCCCGTCGGGCACACGCGTCGGGCACAGTGGACGACATGGTTCACGAGGTCCCGTCCCTGCACGACCACCACGTGCGTCACCTGCGCCGGATGTTCCTCGCCGTCGTCACCGGCAGCTTCCTCTTCCTGATCCCGTGGATCGGCTACCTCTCGGCCAGCCTGCCCACCCACCACGAGGTCGACCAGTGGCGCTTCGCCTGGGTCGGCTTCGACGGCGCGCTGATCGTGGCGATCGGCATCACCGCGCTGTGCGCGTGGCGGCGGTTGCAGATCTTCATCCCGTGGGCGCTGGTCACCGCCGCGCTGCTGTGCTGCGACGCCTGGTTCGACATCGTGCTGGACTGGAACAGCGACGAGCTGACCGGCGCGATCATCACGGCGGTGGTCGCCGAACTCCCGCTCGCCGCCCTGCTGGTGTACGTCGCCCGGAAGATGATCCGGCTGACCGTGCTCGTCGCCTGGCGCCGGGCCGGCCGCACCGGCAACGTGCCTCCGCTCTCCCGGCTGACCCTGGTCAGGTTCGCCGCCGAGGACGAGCACGACCGGATCTGCGAGTACGGCCACGACCACACGTCCCCGGAGGCCGCCGCCCACCCCGAACCGGACAGCCATCCCGAGCGCGGCGGCGACGGCTGAGGCAGGCACGGGCCGCCACGGCGGGCGGCAGGAGGCGTACGGCTCCTGCCACCCGGCCGAACCGGTCAGGTCAGCCCGCCTCGATCCGGCGGACCGCCGTGTCCAGTGCCGCGTCGCGCGAGGCGTAGACCTCGCACACCGGGCTCCCGTTCGGGGTGCGGGTGTGGTCGATCTCCCACAGGCTCAACTCGGTGCCGTCGAGCAGGAGGAACGCGTGCTCGTACAGCGACCAGGTCACCGTGCGGCCGGCGACGAGCGTGCTGCGGCGGGTCACGATGCCGATGGTGTGGGCGATGGCCGCGTGCAGCCGCCGATGGACCTCCTCGCCCGGCGGGTTGGCGTTCGACGCGCGGCGCAGCAGGCGGCGGGCGTGCTCGGGTGAGTCGGCCTCGGTGTAGGCGCGGTGGCAGCCGTGCGGCTCGGGCAGCGGCGGCAGGGGGAGCGGCGCCGACCGCGCCGGGTCGCCCAGGACGTCCACGTCGTCGAGCCCGCCCGGACCCGCCGCGCCGCCCGGACCGGCCCCGCCCGCCTCACTGTCCAGGTCCGCGAGCCCGTCCAGGTCCGCGAGCCCGCCGATTCCGGCGATTCCGGCGACTCCGGCGACGCCGCCGAGGTCGGCCGCTGCCGGATCGCTGCCGTCGTCCGGGCCGGTCCACGGCGGCGGCCGGCCGAACGCCGTGTCGGCCTCCCACTCGGCGAGTGCGAGTTCGCCCCGGTCGGTGAAGACGGCGTACCGGAGTTCGCCGCCCGGCCCGGTGTTGTGCTCCAGTTCCCACACCAGCCGCACCCCGCCGTCCGGCAGCAGGAAGCTGTGCCGGTAGGTGCGCCGGTCGATCGGCCGCGGCGGCCCCTTGGCGTGGCGGCACGACTGGAGACCGCAGTAGTGCATCAGCGCGCTGTGCACCTCGGCCAGGTGCCGCGCGGCCTGCGCGCCGTTCTCGGCGCGGGCCAGTAACCGTGCGAGCTGCTCGGTGGGCCGGCCGCCCACCCGTTCGATGTCCGTCTCCACCGCCCTCGCAGGTTCAGCGTCCATACGGCCCTCCCGACTCCCCGGCGCCGTCACTCTCCTGCCGCCACTCAGCGTAGTAGCGCCGTCGCCCGTGGCGGATACGAAAGGCCGTAATTACGGGCGTGTACGCCAGAACGCGCGCCCCCGGTGGGCGATCGGGATGAGACTCACTCCGCCGTTCCCGCGCACCACAGCAGCGCGCCGTCGAGATGGCGGCGGAAGTCCGGGTCGGCGTAGGCGGATTCGAGGTGGCCGAGCGCGGTGTAGAGCACCCTTCCCTCGCCCACCCGGTGGCACCACACCAGCGGATGGACGGCGCCCATCGTGCCGCCCTCGTAGCTGTCCTCGTCGGCGGACGCGAGCACCCGCACGCCCCGACCGGCCGGTCCCGCGCGGAAGTCGTACCACTCGTCGGTCCAGCGCCAGGTGGCCGGGAGGTGCGCGGTCGCGGGGTGCGTACGGTCGTGCACGAGCACGTCGGCCGGCTGGACCCGCGGATGCCCGTCGAAGCGCGCGCCCAGCAACTCGCCGTAGTACGGCCAGTCGTACTCCGCGCAGGTCGCCGCGTGGATGCCGAGGAAGCCTCCGCCGCCCGTCACGAAGTCGCGCAGCGCGGCCCGGGCCCGGTCGTGCAGGACCTCGCCGGTGGGGGAGAGGAACACCACCGCCGCGCAGCCCGCGAGCGCGTCGGGCCGCAGGTCGTCCGGGTCCTCGGTGTGGCGGGCGGGCATGCCGTGCCGGCCGGCGAGTTCCGCGAGCGCGGCGGCGCCCGCCGTGATCGAGGCGTGCCGGTATCCGGCGGTCGCACTGAAGACCAGTACGGCGCCGGTGCCGACGGTCACTGCTCGGCTCGCCGGCCGGGCGGTCGGAGCGCTGACGGTGGTGGAGGCGCGTTCTGCCGGTCGGACGGGACGTGTTCCGAGGGGAGCGGGCGCGGTCCCGCCGGACTTGACGGGCCGGCGCCAGGGTACGGGCTGCCGCAGCGCGCGCACGTCGGGTCCGCGGTCTCCCGGAAGGCCCCGCACTCCTCGCACGCCCGGTCCGACCAGCAGACCGGGTCGCCGCCTTCGCTGTACTGGGCTCGCTCGGTTCCGTCGGTCACGCCGTGCCCGCCTCCTGTGGTGTGCCGGACCGCTCGCCGGTCCCGTCGCCGTCGGTGCTGTGGCCGCCGGTGTCGTGGTCGCCGCCGCGGCCGGTGCTGCCGTCGGTGCGTGCGCCCTCGCCGCGGTTGTCCGCGTCCCAGCGGTTCATCGCGCGCCGGAGCGAGCGCGACTCGGCGAAGCCCAGCCGCACCGCGCGCTGAGCGGAGCCCGCGCTCCCGTGCCGGAGTGACTGCTCGCGCCGTACCGCGTCCAGTTCGGCCCGCCAGGTGGTGCCGGAGTCGCCGAGCCTGCGTTGCAGGGTACGCGTGCTGATCGCGAGGCGTCGCGCGGCATCCGCCAACGAGGGCCGTCCATTGGGCAGTTGCTCGGCGATCACCTCGCGCAGTCCGGGTACGGCGACCGATCGCGGTATCCGCGGCGCCGGCATCTCGGCCGCGGCGCGCAGCATGATCGCGGCCAGCGCGGGATCGGCGGTGTCCAACCGCCGTTCCAGGTCCTGCCGGTGCAGCGTGATCGCGTCGGCCGTCGCGCCGAACTCCAACCGGGCGTTCCCGAAAGCCTCCTGGTGCGGGGCCTGCCTGAGGGGCGCCCGATGGGCGAACTCCACCCGGACCGGGGAGAGTTCACGACCGGTCGAGTGCCGCAGCTGCCTGGTCAGCACCGCGAGCGCGAACTCCGCGACCACCCAGCGCAGTTCGTCGTCGCCGTGCCGTGCGGCGTAGCCGATGGTCACCTCGTCGTCGGACTCGTCGATGGTCAGCAGGGAGTTGCTGCTGATCAGATGGATGTGGGCCGCGCCGCGGGCCAGGCCCTCGCCGACGGTCGGCGCGGAGGTCATCAGGTAGTCGAACACGTCGAGCAGGCCGGGCCGGTAGCCGGCCGCGGCCAGCAGCCCGGCGTCGACCCGCCCGGTGCGCGCCAGCACCGCGCCCCACAGCCGGTAGGTGCGGGTGGACGGGGCACGCGTGGTCTCCGGCTGGCCGAGTATGTGCGGCAGCCCGGCGGCGCGTACCAACTGTTCGGCCTCGCGCGGGTTGTTCGCGGTGGCCGTCGCGATCAGGCGGGGCACCACGACGGAGTCGGTGAGCGGGGCCCCCGCCAGCGAGGCGGGGACGGACGTGCGGGCCGTACCGCCGTACGGGCCCTGCGCGTTGTCCCCACCGCCTTCGCCCTGCCCGCCGCGTCGTCCGTCGTACTTCTGGTGTGCGGGCCCCTGGTGTACGGGCGGGCACGGGCACGGGGTCACGCCGGGGTGCGGGTGCGGGTGCAGGTGCGAGGTGGGCAGGTCGGTTATGGGCGCTGCTGGCGGCATACCGGAACTCCGGCGGTCGGCGGTCGTCCTGGGCGTCCCGCGGCGGTCCGTCGGGGACGTGTCAGCAGCCTACGCGCGATCTGGCGCGTTTCGACCATCAGGTGGCGCGTTCCGTCCTCCCGCCGGGACGGGGGTCCGACCCATGATCGGTGGACGGCGTCCCGGGATGCCGTGTGTGCCCGAGGGGGGCGCAGGCCCGCGGGGGAGAGCCGGTGCGGGTGCGGACCGTGTCCGTACCGACTCCAAAAGGCCCTGTCCGCCCCCCCTCGCGCCCGCCCCGTGAGGCTCGGGGCCGTGCTGTCCTGTCGCACGGTCCCGTACTCCACTGACGGGCCCGCCGGCCTCCCGCGTCCGCGCGCGACGCCGTCCCCCGGGTCAGTCCGGTTCTGGGTCGAGCCAGTGCCGCCGGCCCACGCTGATGATCCGCATCCGCAGCCGGGCCGCGTGCATGATCCGCCGCCGCACGGCGGTGTCGTCGCGCGGCGCCTCCAGGAGTTCCGCGGCGGTCATCACCATGTGGTCGACGTAGAGCCCGGCGAGCACGTGCAGTTCGGCCCGGGACCAGCCGGCCGACGAGGGCTGCGCGGCCAGGCCCGCGGCCACCTCGTCGGTGAACCGGCCGAGTTCGGCCGCGATGGCCTCCCGTACGGTCCGCACGCCGCCGTGCCGCTCGCGCGCGATGAAGCGGATGTGCGGGCGGTGCTCGTCGACGTAGGCCGCGGTGATCGCGACGGTGCGCTCGATCAGGACGTCGGGCACCGAACCGTCGGCGCCGTCGGCGAGCACCGCGCGGACCATGTCGTGCAGGCTGCCCAGCGCCTCGTCGACCAGGGCGACCCCGAGGCCGGCCATGTCGGGGAAGTGGCGGTAGAACGCGGCGGGGGAGACGCCCACCTCCCGGGTCAGCTCGCGCAGTCCGAGGCTGCTGAGGTTCTGGTGCTCCAGCAGGCGCAGGCCCGCGTCGAGCAGCGCCTGCCGGGTCTGCTGCTTCTGGGCCTGGCGGATGCCCGGTTGGTGCCCCTCGGCGGACGGCTGCGCGGCAACGCCCGCCTGCTCCGCCCGAGTTGCCCGGGCCGCCCCGGTCCCGGGGGCGTCGGAAGTGTGACTCATGTCATTCAGTAAACAACCGTTCTCCGACTTTGGCCACCGTACACTGGAGAAGTCAGTGAACAACTGTCATCTGAAATCTCGACTCGCTGGAGGTGCAGCAGACATGAGCCTCGTCGTCCTCCTGCTGGGGATGGGCATCCTGATGGGTGCCGCCGCCCACACCTCGCTCACGGTCTTCACCGTGCTCGCCGCCGCCATCGCGGCCTGGCTGCTCGGTTTCGCCGTCCGCGAGGGTGTCGCCCGCCGCCACCGCTGAGCGGGCCGCCCGTCCGGCGCCGCCCGATCGGCGGACCGGAAGAACCCACCGTTTCCGAGAGGAACACCGTGAACACCGCAGCGCACCCGGTCGACGCCGGCTCCTCGGCCGCGCGCACGACCACCGCGATCCGCACCGCCCCGGCGGCCTCCGCGGCCTCCGAGCCCTCCGCCGTCTCCCGCAACGTCCGTGACGCCGACGGGATGGCCGTCGCGTCCTTCCTGCTCGGCCTGCCCGGCCTGCTGGTGATGAACGTCGTGCTCGGCCCGGCCGCCGTCGTCCTCGCGCTCGTCGCGTTCGCCCGCGGCACCCGCCGCCGCGGCCGCGCGGCCCTCGGCCTGGCGCTCGGCGTGGCCGACCTGGCCGTCATGGTCGCGGTCACCATCGCCAACCACGGCGTGATCTGGTCCTTCACCTGATCCGTCACCCGGGCACCCGGGCACCCGGGCACCCGGGCAGTCCGGCCCGTCCGGCCGGTCCGGCGCTCGGGTTCGCCCGATCTGCCCGGGCACATGGATCGGCCCGCCCCTCGTACGCGCGACGACGTACGAGGGGCGGGCCGTTCCGGTCCGGCGGGCCGGTCAGCTCAGGTCGATGCCCGGGTAGAGCGGGAAACCGGCGAGCAGGTCGGCGGAGCGGGCGGCGACCTGCTCGGCGACGGCCGGGTCCAGCACGTAGTTGGCCTTCGACGTCCCGCCCTTCGCCGCCGCGGCGGGGGTCGTGGCCGCCAGCACCGTGTCGATGAGGCCGGCGATCTCGTCCATCTCCGGCGCGCCCAGGCCCCGAGTGGTCAGCGCGGGGGTGCCGATGCGGATGCCGGAGGTGTACCAGGCGCCGTTCGGGTCCTGCGGCACTGAGTTGCGGTTGGTGACGATGCCCGCGTCCAGCAGTGCCGCCTCCGCCTGACGGCCCGTCAGGCCGTAGGAGGAGACGTCGATCAGCGCCAGGTGGTTGTCGGTGCCGCCGGTGACCAGCGTCGCGCCGCGCCGCATCAGGCCCTCGGCGAGGGAGCGGGCGTTGTCCACCACGGCGTGCGCGTACGTGCCGAACTCCGGCCGGGCGGCCTCCGCCAGCGCCACCGCCTTGGCCGCCATCACGTGCGGCAGCGGGCCGCCGAGCACCATCGGGCAGCCCCGGTCCACGTGCTCGGCGAGCGCGTCGTCGCACAGCACCATGCCGCCGCGCGGGCCGCGCAGCGACTTGTGGGTGGTGGTGGTGACGATGTTCGCGTGCGGCACCGGGTCGAAGTCGCCGGTCAGCACCTTGCCCGCGACCAGGCCGGCGAAGTGCGCCATGTCCACCATCAGCGTGGCGCCGACCTCGTCGGCGATCTCGCGCATGATGCGGAAGTTGACCAGCCGCGGGTAGGCGGAGTAGCCCGCGACCAGGATCAGCGGCCGGAACTCGCGGGCCGCGGCGCGCAGCGCGTCGTAGTCCACCAGGCCGGTCCGCGGGTCGGTGCCGTAGCTGCGCTGCTCGAACATCTTGCCCGAGATGTTCGGGCGGAAGCCGTGCGTGAGGTGGCCGCCCGCGTCCAGGGACATGCCGAGCATCCGCTGGTTGCCGAAGTCGGCGCGCAGCCGGGCCCAGTCCTGCTCGGTCAGGTCGTTGACCTGGCGGACGCCGGCCTTGTCCAGCGCCGGGCGCTCCACCCGCTGCGAGAGCACCGCCCAGAACGCGACGAGGTTCGCGTCGATCCCGGAGTGCGGCTGCACGTAGGCGTGCGCGGCGCCGAAGACGTTGCGGGCGTGCTCGGCGGCGAGCGCCTCGACGGTGTCCACGTTGCGGCAGCCCGCGTAGAAGCGGCGGCCGACGGTGCCCTCCGCGTACTTGTCGCTGAACCAGTTGCCCATCGCCAGCAGCACCGCGGGCGAGGCGTAGTTCTCGCTCGCGATCAGCTTGAGCATCTCGCGCTGGTCGGCGACCTCCGCGGCGATCGCGTCCGCGACCCGCGGCTCGACGCCCCGGATCACCTCAAGGGCGCTGCGGAACGCGGTGGACTCGACGGACTGGCGGGACTGCGGAGTGTGCGGGGACTGCTGGGTGACAGACGGTTCGGCCATGGCGGGGTCCTCCGGAGATTCGGCAACGGGGTGGCCCAGGCGCACGGCACTTCTGTTTCGCGCGAGCCGCTTCCCGATGGTTGCACCCATCCCAGCACGCCAGTCACGGCTCCCGGGCAGCGTATCAACCCGCCCGACCCGCCGCGTACTGTCGGTTCCGGGATCACCCGCGGGCCGGGCCCGGGTGCGTGCCGGTCCTTCCGCGGGGAGCCGCGCGGGAGCCCGCGCCGGCCAGGGGCGCCGTAGGCACGACGTTGGGAGCGGTACATGGGCAGGGCAGAGACCTCGGCTACGGTGCGCGGCGCGGTCACCGCCTCAGGTGTGGGGGTCCTGGAACTGGACCGCCCGGGTGCGCTGAACGCGCTGGACCTGGAGATGGCCCGCGCGATCGACACGACGCTGCGCGGATGGCGGCAGGACCCCGCGGTCCGTTCGGTGCTGGTGCGCAGCACCTCCCCGAAGGCGTTCTGCGCCGGCGGCGACATCCTGGCGATGCGCGCCGCGGGCCTGCGCGGCGACGACGCGGCGGTCCGCACGTACTTCAGCACGGAGTACACCCTGAACGCGCTGGTCGCCCGGTTCCCGAAGCCGTACACCGCGCTGGTCGACGGGTACGCGATGGGCGGCGGGCTGGGCATCTCGGTGCACGGCTCGGCGATGGTGGTCACCGAGCGGGCGGTGCTGGCGATGCCGGAGACGGCGATCGGGTTCTTCCCGGACATCGGCGCGACCTACTTCCTGCCCCGGCTGCCGGGCGCCGTCGGCTGGTACCTCGGGTTGACGGGCGTACGGATCTCGGGCGCCGCCGCGGTCGAGTGCGGCCTGGCCACGCACTACGTTCCCGCCGCGGACCTGCCCGCGCTGGAGGAGGCGCTGACGGGCGCGGACGGCGGCGCCCCGGACGCGGTGCTGGAACGGTTCGCCGTGGCCGCGCCGCCCTCCGAACTCGCCGGGCACCGCGCGGCGATCGAGCGCTGCTTCTCCGCCCCGGACCTGGCGGAACTGCGGGACCGGCTCGCCGCGCAGACCGGTGCCGGGGACGCCGCGGACCGGGCGTGGGCCGAGGACACCCTCGCGGTGCTGGACCGGGCCAGCCCGATGAGCCTGGAGCTGACCTTCGGGCTGCTGCGCGCGGGCGCCGGCGCGAGCCTGGCGGAGTGCCTGGCCCTGGAGCTGGAGAGCGCCTGCCGCACCGCCCGCGAGCCCGACTTCCACGAAGGGGTGCGCGCCGCGCTGGTGGACAAGGACCGTAGCCCCGTCTGGGCGCCGCGCCCGTAGCCGGGCGGAACCCGCGCCCGTACCCGGTACCACGCACAAACGGCACCCCGCGCCCGGCGCCCTGCGCCCGTATCCCGCACCCCGCCCGCACGCCGTTCCGGGGGTCGGCGCGCCCCGAGAGCTGACCATTATATGAGACGCCGGTATCACCATGCGGTCACCACGGCGTACTGTGGCGGTCGAGGTGATCACCGGACCGCCGCCGTCGGGCGGCCGGCCGTGGTCGCGTGATGATTGGAGCGCCATGCCCCGGGAATGGGATGCCAGGACGTACGACTCCCTGCCGCTGCCGCACCTCGGCTGGGGGCGGCGCACGCTCGCCCGGCTGCCGCTGCGCGGCGACGAGCGGGTGCTGGACGCGGGGTGCGGTACCGGGCGCGACACGGAAGGGCTGCTGGACCGGCTGCCGGACGGCCGGGTGGTCGCCATGGACGGTTCCGCCCGCATGCTGGACCAGTTGCGCGAGCGGCTGGCCGGACGCCTGGACCGGGTGGAGGTCGTGCTCGCCGACCTGACGAAGCCGCTGCCCTTCGACGGCGAGGTGGACGCGGTCTTCAGCGTCGCGACCTTCCACTGGGTCGAGGACCACTCCGCGCTCTTCGCGTCGCTCGCCGAGCGGATGCGGCCCGGAGCCCGCCTGGTCAGCGACTGCGGCGGCCGCGGCAACATCGCCGCGGTGAACGCGGCCGTCGCCGACGTCACCGGCACCGCCTCCGACACCTGGGAGTTCGCGGGCGTGGAGGACACCCGCGAACGGCTGGCCGCCGCCGGGTTCACCGACATCGACGTCCGGCTGCGCCCCGACCCGGCCAGGTTCGAGCGCGGCGAGCAGTTGGAGTCCTTCCTCGCGACCGTCATCCTCGGCCCCCGGCTGGACGCCATGGCCGACGCCGACCACGAGCCCTTCGTCCAGGCGGTCGCCGCGCGGCTGGCCGAACCCGTCGCGGACTACGTCCGGTTGGAGATCTCGGCCGTACGCGGCTGAACCGGGGCGGGACCGGGGCGGGACCGCGGCGCTCAACCGGTTGAGCCGGCGGCGCCGTCGCGGAGATCCCGCGGCCACGGTGCCAACGCCACTGCCCCGGTTCAGCGTTGTTAAGGTGGGCGGGCCGTATCGCCGCACACGGCCCGCCCGCGGGCCCCGCACCACCCGAGGCCGCATGTCCCCCGTGTCCCCCAAGAAGCGCCCCACCATCGCCGACATCGCCGAGGCGGCAGGTGTTTCGAAGGGCGCGGTGTCCTACGCGCTCAACGGCAAACCGGGCGTCTCGGAGGGAACCCGCGCACGCATCCTGGAGATCGCCGCCCGGATGGGCTGGCACCCCAGCAGCGCCGCCCGCGCGCTGTCCGACGGCCGGGCCGGCGCGATCGGCCTGGTGGTGGACCGGCCCGCGTGGGTACTGGGCATCGAACCGTTCTTCATGCGGCTGATCTCCGGTGTCGAGGCCGGCCTGGCCGCCACCGGCACGGCGCTGCTGCTCCAGGTCACCGAGGACGCCGGCGCCGAGGAGGAGGCGTACCGGCGCTGGTGGGGCGAGCGGCGGGTGGACGGCGTGCTCCTGGTGGACCTGCGCGAACCCGATCCGCGCCCCGCGCTGCTCGCCGAACTCGGCCTGCCCGCCCTGGCGGTGGGCCACGCGGGCCGGGTGCCGGGGGTGCCGTCGGTCTGGATCGACGACGCCGTCGCCGTCCGGGAGACCCTCGCCTACCTCGCGGCGCTGGGGCACCGCGAGATCGCCCGGGTGGCCGGGCCGCCGCACTTCGTGCACACCCGCGAGCGCGGCGAGGCGTTCGAGGCCGCCGCGGAGGAACTGGGACTCGGCGGCGTCACCTGCGTCTACACCGACTACTCCGGGGAGGACGGCGCGCGGGCGACCCGGCGGCTGCTGTCGGCCGCGGAACGGCCCACCGCCATCGTCTACGACAACGACGTGATGGCCGTCGCCGCGCTCGGCGTCACCCAGGAGATGGGGGTGTCGGTGCCGGGCGAGCTGTCCCTCGTCGCCTGGGACGACAGCGAGTTGTGCCGCCTGGTGCACCCCGCGCTGACCGCAGTGAGCCGCCGCGTGCCGGAGTACGGCCACCGCGCCGCGCAGGTCCTGCTCGCACACGTACGGGGGGAGCGGGTGGCGGACGTCCTGCTCGAACCGCCGGTGCTGGTCCCGCGCGGGAGCACCGCCCCGGCCCGCCCCGCCGAACGCCCGCTGCGGGCGCGCCGCCCGGCATAGACGCCGCCCGGCCCCAGTCGCTCGGCCCGCCCGGCCCAGTCCCTCCGCCCGGCCCGGACATGCCCAGCCCTGTCCCTCCGCCAGGCCCGGACGCGCCGCTTGGCGCACGCCGCGCGTTTTCCGCGGTCCAGACCAACCTCCCGCAGGTCATCGCCCTGCACCCGGTCAACGCACCGTTGTTTCACCGTGTTTCAGACATCTGAACCGCGTTCGACACCTTGACGGCCTTGTGGAGCGCGAGTTAAATCACGTCGCGATATAAGCCGTGAAACAAGTACGGGAACAAGCGTGTGGGCCCCCTCGCTGCACGGTTGCCCCGGACAGATGGTGCACGGCCCGTAGGACGAAATGTCAGGCCCATGCCATCATTGCCGAGAAAGGCAACGAACCATGAGCGCAGCAACGCGCCCCCGCGCGGGCAGAACCCGTATGCGGCGCACCCTCGTCGGGGTGGTGACGGCGGCCGCGGCGGCCGTCGCCCCCATGCTCGCGATGCCGGCCACCGCGCACGCGGCCGGTGAGAGCGTCCAGGTGTACCTCACCACCACCAACGACTCCGGTGGCCGCAACGTCACGAAGGGCCTGGAGCAGCAGGCCCCGCTGACCTTCGCCGCCGGGACCGGCGGCTCCGGCCAGCAGGTCACGGTGGACGAGGGCACGCAGTACCAGCAGTTCACCGGCGGTGGCGCGTCCTTCACCGACACCGCCGCCTATCTGCTCAACTCCAGCGGCGCCCTGTCGGCCTCCACCCGCGACTCGGTGATGCAGAAGCTCTTCGACCCGGTCAACGGGATCGGCCTGGACTTCCTGCGCAACCCGATGGGCGCCTCCGACCTGGCCCGCAACAACTACACGTACGACGACATGCCGGCCGGCCAGACCGACCCGACGCTCGCCCACTTCTCCATCGCCCACGACCAGACGGACGTCCTGCCGCTGACCAAGCAGGCCGAGCAGATCAACCCGGACGTCACGGTGATGGCCACCCCGTGGACCCCGCCGCCGTGGATGAAGGACAACGGCAGCTACGTGCAGGGCTGGCTCCAGTCGCAGTACTACGCGGCCTACGCGCAGTACTTCGTGAAGTACATCCAGGCGTACCAGGCCGCGGGCGTGCCGATCGACTACGTGTCGGTGCAGAACGAGCCGACGGTCGGCGGCGACTACCCGGGCGCGAACTGGAACGGCTCCGGGCTGGCGTACTTCACCAAGAACGACCTGCTGCCCGCGCTGCACACCGCCGGCCTGTCCACGAAGGTGCTCGCGCTGGACTGGAACCCCGACTCGTACGACAGCTTCGCCGCGCCCACCGTGGACGACGAATCCATCCGCGACGACCCCAACTTCGGCGGGATCGCCTGGCACGGCTACGAGGGCAGCACCAGCGAGCAGACCACGATCCACAACCAGTACCCGAACGTGCCGGACTTCGACACCGAGCACTCCGGCGGCACCTGGATCGGCAACCAGCAGAAGGAGGACATGGAGAACCTGATCGACTACACCCGCAACTGGGGCCAGAGCTGGGTCAAGTGGAGCCTGGCGGTCGATCAGAACATGGGCCCGCACAACGGCGGTTGCGGCACCTGCACCGGCCTGGTCACCGTGCACAACGGCGACAGCCGCAGCGGGCAGGTCGACTACACCATCGAGTACTACACGATGGGCCAGCTGACGAAGTTCGTGCGGGCCGGCGCGCACCGGATCAGCTCCGACGACAACTCCACGATCCGCAACGTCGCGTGGAAGAACCCGGACGGCTCCAAGGCCCTGGTCGCCTACAACGAGTCGACCTCCGCGCAGCCGGTCACGGTCAACTGGGGCAACGAGCACTTCACTTACACCATGCCCGCGGGCGCCTCGGCGACGTTCACCTGGTCCGGCACCCAGGGCAGCGGCGGCGGCACCAGCCCCGGCCACACCGGCGCGATCACCGGCTACGGCGGCAAGTGCGCCGACGTGGCCGGCGGCAGCTCCGCCAACGGCACCGCGGTGCAGCTCTACGACTGCAACGGCTCCGCCGCCCAGCAGTGGACCGCCTCGGGCAACACTCTCCAGGCGCTGGGCAAGTGCCTGGACGTGACCTCGGCCGGCACCGCCGACGGCAGCCAGACGCAGTTGTACGACTGCAACGGCACCGCGGCCCAGCAGTGGACCAGAGGCCCGGACAACGAGCTGGTGAACACCGGCTCGGGCAAGTGCCTGGACGCCACCGGGCCGAGTTCGGCCAACGGCACCCGATTGCAGATCTGGACCTGCACCGGTGCCGCCAATCAGCAGTGGACGGCGCCCGCCGCCTGATCCGCTGCCCGAAACGGCCGGGTGGTGGACCTCTCACCACCGCCCGGTCGCGCTGAGGGAAGAGCCGCCGGTCCGCGCGTCCCGCGGACCGGCGGCCGGCGCGCGCCCGTGTCCGCCCCCGTATCCGCGCTCCGCGTCCGGGCCGTTCGGGGGCGCCGGCGGCCGCATAGTCGTCCATTGCGGGGCGGCGAAGTCGTCCCGTCGGCTGATGTTCCCCGGCGCGTTGACCCAAGTGGCCCTGCGCGGGTAGGAGAGCGGGTCCGTGACGTCCTAGCCTGGACGTGCCGTCCCCACGCGCCGAGGAGCCGCCGTGTCCGTCGCACGCACCGATGGAGCCTTGTGGCAGCGCGCTTCCGTGCGTTCGACGGCGATGGTGCTGCCGCTCGCCGCCGTCGCGGTGCTGCTGGCCAGCAAGTGGACGCTCATCAACTCCGGGGCCGGGCAGCTCGGTTCCGCCGACGGCGAGTGGCTCGCGGTGGCCTGCCTGGCCGCGGTCATGACCTGGGTCTTCTCCGCCGTCGCGCTCCAGGGCGCGGTGCTGCGTCCGGTCCCGCCCGGGCGGTTGCTGGCCGCGCAGTTCGCCGCCTCGGCCGCCAACCACGTGCTGCCGGCCGGCGTCGGCGGCAACGCGGTGAACCTGCGGTTCCTGGTCCGGCGCGGGATGACCCCCACCGCCGCGCTGGCCGCCCTCGCGGTGCGCGCGGCGGCGGCCGTGGCCGGGCGGATCGTGCTGCTGCTGGTGGCGCTGCTGGTCTTCCCCGACGCGCTGCACATCCGGCGGGTGGTCTCCGGGCGGCCCGCGCTGCCGGACCACCCCGTGCTGCTCGCGGTCGGCGGCGGCGCCGCGCTGGCCGGGATCGTGCTGCTGCTGCGGTACGCCCGCAGGCTCGGCGCGCGGCTGCGCGGCTTCGTCGCCTCGGTCGCGCACGACGTGCGGGCGGTGCACCGCGACCGGTCCAGGGTGGCGGCCCTGTGGGGCGGTTCGCTCGCCTTCCCGATGATGCACGGCGCGGTGGTGGCCGCCGTGATCCGCGCGGTGCACGCGCCGGTGCCGGTCAGCGGGGTGATGGTGGCGTACCTGTGCGCGAGCACCGCGGCCGGCTGGCTGCCGACGCCGGCCGGGATCGGTTCGCTGGACGCGGCCCTCGCGCTGGCGCTGGTCACCGCGGGCGCCTCCGGGGTCGCCGCGACCTCGGCCGTGCTGGGATACCGCCTGCTCACCACGTGGCTGCCGCTCATTCCCGGTGCCGCCGTGCTCGCCGTGCTGGTACGCCGCGGGGAACTTTAAGGTACGGACCTTTGCCGTTTCTCTTGACGACTCACAGGTTCGCCATTTAAATCACGTCCTGAACTAAGACGTGGCGTAAGTCTTTCCGGGGTCTCGGTGGCCCCGTTCGCCCCGAGCGTTCCCCATGTTCCCCCCACAGCGTTTCCCCCAGCACGCGAGTGGCGTCCCTCGCCTCGCTCCCGGTCCCGGCCGACCGCGTGTCAGGGGCATGACCAAATCTGCCCGCTCGATCGCTGCCCCGCCCCCCACCGACCGAGGAGTCCGGCATGTCGGCACCACCCCGCACCCGGCGTATCCGTCCCTTCGCGCTGCTCGCCGTGGCCGCGCTGCTGCTGTTCGGCTGGCTCCAGCAGGCCGCCGCCGCGACGAGCGCGAGCAGTTCGGCCGCGCCCGCGGCGGCGTCCCCCGCCGCGGCCACCTTCACCGACGACTTCAACGGCCCGGCCGGAAGCGCCGTCGACAGCTCCAAGTGGGGCTACGAGACCGGCGACAACGTCGACAACCACGAGCGCGAGTACTACACCAGCGGCACCCAGAACGCGGCGCTCGACGGGCAGGGCGACCTGGTGATCACCGCCCGCAAGGAGAACCCGGCCAACTACCAGTGCTGGTACGGCACCTGCCAGTACACCTCGGCGCGGCTGTCCACCCCGCAGAAGTTCACCCAGGCGTACGGCCACTTCGAGACCCGGATGAAGCTGCCCCGCGGACAGGGCATGTGGCCCGCGTTCTGGCTGCTCGGCGACGACATCGGGTCGGTCGGCTGGCCGAACAGCGGTGAGATCGACATCATGGAGAACGTCGGCTTCGAGCCCGGCTCCGTGCACGGCACCATCCACGGCCCCGGCTACTCCGGCTCCAACGGCATCGGCGCCGGCTACACGCTGCCCGGCGGCCAGAGCTTCTCCGACGCCTTCCACACCTTCGCCGTCGACTGGGCGCCGAACTCGATCTCCTGGTCGGTGGACGGCCAGGTCTACGAGACCCGCACCCCCGCCGACCTCGGCGGCAACCGCTGGGTCTTCGACCACCCCTTCTACATCATCCTCAACCTCGCGGTCGGCGGGTACTGGCCCGGCGACCCCGACGGCAGCACCTCCTTCCCGCAGCAACTCGTCGTGGACTACGTCCACGTCACCACCAGCGACTCCTCCGGCGGCGGCACCGGCGGCGCCATCACCGGCATCGGCGGCAAGTGCGTCGACGTGACCGGCGCGAACAACGCCAACGGCACGCCCGTCGAGCTCTACGACTGCAACGGCACCGGCGCCCAGCAGTGGACCTCCACCGGCGGCACCCTCCAGGCGCTCGGCAAGTGCCTGGACGTGACCGCGGCCGGCACCGCCGACGGCACACCCGTGCAGCTCTACGACTGCAACGGCACCGCGGCCCAGCAATGGGTGGTCAACAGCGCCCACGACATCGTCAACCCGGCGGCGAACAAGTGCCTGGACGCCACCGGGAACAGCTCCGCCAACGGCACCAGGCTGCAGATCTGGACCTGCACCGGCGCCGCCAACCAGAAGTGGACGTACACGGGCTGATGCGGAAGACCACCGGAATCCTCGCCGGCGCGGCGCTCGCCGCCGGCGCGCTGAGCACCCTCGGCCCGGCCCAGAGCGCGTTCGCGGCCACCGGCGCCATCACCGGCTACGGCGGCAAGTGCGTGGACGTCGCCTCGGCGAGTTCGGCCAACGGCACCGCGGTGCAGCTCTACGACTGCAACGGCACCACCGCGCAGAGTTGGACCGTCGGCTCCGACAACTCCCTCCAGGCGCTGGGCAAGTGCATGGACGTCACCGCCGCGGGCACCGCCGACGGCACGCCGGTGCAGCTCTACGACTGCAACGGTTCCGCCGCCCAGCAGTGGACCGCGAGCAACGGCGCACTCGTCAACACCGGCTCCGGCAAGTGCCTGGACGCCACCGGCCCGAGTTCCGCCAACGGCACCCGGCTGCAGATCTGGACCTGCGCCGGGTCCGCCAACCAGAAGTGGACGCTGCCCACCGGCGGCGGCACCACCCCACCGCCCGCGAGCGGCGTCCAGGCGGTCGCCCCCTACCTGTACAACGGCTGGGGCAACCCGCCCGACCCGACCACGATCATGAACGCCACCGGCGTGAAGTGGTTCACCCTCGCCTTCGTGCTCAGCAATGGCACCTGCAACCCCCAGTGGGACGGCAGCCGTTCACTCACCGGCGGGGTCGACCAGAGCACCATCGACAAGGTGCGCGCGGCCGGCGGCGACGTCGTCCCGTCCTTCGGCGGCTACAGCGGCAACAAGCTGGAGCAGTCCTGCACCAGCGCGAGCGCGCTCGCCGGGGCCTACCAGAAGGTGATCAGCGCCTACGGCCTGAAGGCGATCGACATCGACATCGAGGCCGACGCCTACAGCAACGGCACCGTCCAGCAGCGGGTGGTCGACGCGCTCAAGACCGTCAAGGCGGACAACCCGGGGCTGACCGTCTACGTCACCATCGGCACCGGCCAGTCGGGCCCCGACACCGGACTGATCAACAAGGCCGCCGCCTCCGGCCTGACCGTCGACGCGTGGACCATCATGCCGTTCGACTTCGGCGGCGCCGGACAGAACATGGGCACCCTCACCGAGCAGGCCGCGGACGGGCTGAAGAACGCCCTGAAGAGCGCCTACGGCTACAGCGACGACGTGGCGTACCGGCACAGCGGCATCTCGTCGATGAACGGCATCACCGACAACAACGAGACGGTCACCCTGGACGACTTCCGCACCATCCTCGGCTACGCCCAGGCCCACCACCTGGCCCGGCTGACCTTCTGGTCCGCCAACCGCGACCGGCCGTGCCCCGGCGCGTACCCCAACGACGACACCTGCTCCGGAGTGTCCCAGCAGGCCTGGGACTTCACCCGCATCCTCGCGCAGTACGCGGGGTGAGGCCCCGCGTACCGGGCTCCGACGGCGGACGCCCGGTACGCGGCTTCCCGCTCCCCGGCGTGCGGTCCCGGCCCGTGCGATGCGACCATGACCGCTGCCGGATAGCGGAGGGTCGTTCGGATGAGCGGGACAGCGGCAGACGGAAGCGGCAGGGACGCGTCCGGGGCGGACGCGTACGGTACGGGCCGCGGCGGGACGGGCCCGGGTGGCGGTGAGGGCGGGGCACCGACCGGGCGGGTCCTGGTGGTGGACGACGACGCGGCGATCCGCCGCTCGCTCGGCCGCGCGCTGCGGCTGCGCGGTTTCACCGTCGCCGAGGCGGGCGGCGGAGCGGAGGCGATCGAACTGCTCGCACGCACGCCACCGGACCTGCTGGTGCTGGACATCTCCATGCCCGACGTGGACGGCATCCAGGTCTGCCGCACGCTGCGCGGTGCCGGCAACGACCTGCCGGTGCTGGTGCTGTCCGCCCTCGACGAGGTCGCCGACCGCGTCGCCGGGCTCCAGGCCGGCGCCGACGACTACCTGGTCAAGCCGTTCGCGCTGGAGGAACTGGTGCTGCGGCTGCACGCGTTGCTGCGCCGCCGCCCCCCTCGCCCCGACGACCAGGTGTGTGCCTGCGGCCTCGTCCTGGACCCCGCCGCCCGCACCGCCAGCCGCGACGGTACCGCGCTCGACCTGACCCGCCGGGAGTTCGAACTCCTCGAAGTGCTTGCCCGCAACCACGGCCTGGTGCTCACCCGCGACCAACTCCTCGACCGTGTCTGGGGCTACGACTTCGCGGTCCGCTCCGACGCCGTCGACACCTTCGTCAGCTATCTGCGGCGCAAGCTGGAGGCCGGCGGGCGGCCGCGCATCCTGCACACGGTCCGCGGAGTCGGCTTCGTGCTGCGCGCTGACGCGGCGGGCCCGGACGAACCGGGGGGCGGGCACGGCGGGGACGTCGCCGGTGCCGGGCGGGACGCCGGCCGGTGAGGCTGTCCACGAGGATCGCCGTGGCGGTCGGCCTCCTCGTCCCGGTGCTGGTGATCTCCTCCGGCTGGATCATGGTGCGGCTGGTGGCGGGCGACATCCACCGGCAGGCCGACGCGCACCTGCGGCAGCGTGCCGCCGACGTCGAACCGCAGGCCCGCGACCTGCTGCGGGCGATGGCCAACGACCGTCCGCCCGATGTCGAGGAGGCCCGCAGCCGCAAGCTGTTCAGCTCCGCGCTCGACGTCGGCATCCGGGTCACCGGCTCCGGCGGCACCGTCTCCGGCGGCCCGCAGCCGGCCGGCTCCGCGCCGCTGCCGTCCGCCGCGAGCGCCGCCGGCCCCGTCACCGTGCGGGCCGGCGGCCAGAGTTGGCGGGTGCTCGCCGTGCCCGTGCGCGGAGTGCGCGCCGCCGCGTCCGGCACGCTGTGGGTCTTCAGCAGCGACACCGCGGGCCAGGCGCAGATCGGTCAGGTGCGACGCCGTGTCCTCACCGTGGCGCTGCTGACCGCACCCGTCGCCGGCGCCGCGGCCTGGTTCGCCGCCACCCGGCTCGCCCGCCCGCTGCTGCTCCTCCAGCGCCGCGCCGCCGGGATCGACCCCCGGGCCCGCACCGCGCGGCTCGACCACACCCCCACCCGGGTGCCCGAGATCGACGACCTCGCCCGCACCCTCACGACCGTATTGGCCCGGTACGACGAGCAGGCCGCCCGCAGCAGTGAAGCCCTCGCCACAGCCCGTACGTTCGCTGCCAACGCCTCGCACGAGTTGCGCACGCCGCTGATGAGCATGCGCATCAACCTGGACGTGCTCGACGGCACGCCCGCGCCGGGTGCGGCCGAGCGCGCCGAGATCGTCGCCGACCTGCGTGCCGAGCACGAACGGCTGCTCGGGCTGCTCGTCATGTTGCGTGCCCTCGCGGACGGCGACCTGGTCGAGGCCGGGTCCTTCGGCTGCGTCGACCTCGCCGAGGTGGTCGGCGCCGCCGTCGCCGACCTGCGCCGTACCCACCCGGCCGCGCGGGTCACCCTCGACCTCGCGCCCGGCTGCGCGGTGTACGGCTGGCCGCAGGGACTGCGCTCCGCGGTCGACAACCTCCTCACCAACGCGGCCGTGCACGGCCGCGGAGGCGACGGCACCGCGGCCGTCGAGGTCCTGCTGCGGCCGTCCGCCGACCGGGCCACGGTCCGCCTCACCGTCGCCGACCACGGTCCCGGCATACCCCCGGCGGCCCGTGCCGACGTCTTCCGCCGCTTCCACCGCCGCCCCGGCAGCCCCGGCTCCGGCCTCGGTCTGGCACTGGTCGGCCAGCAGGCGGCGCTGCACAGCGGCACCGTGGCCGCGGCGGGCCGCCCCGACGGGCGCCCGGGCACCGCCATCGTCCTCGACCTGCCCGCCGGTGCCGCGGGTGACGCGGACACCCTCGTCCTGCCCCGCCGCCGGGACTGGCTCTCCGGCCCGCCGCCCGCCTGACATCCGCGCGGGAGCGGGCGCCGGACGGCCACATGGTTTCCACAAAAAGCCTTCCTACGGTGACCGCGCCGGCGGGCGAAGGGCCCGCGGAGCGAAGGGAGCAGGACGATGCGCAGGTTCCGCAGCGCGGTCACGGCGACCGCGGCGATGGCGGCGGTGCTCGGGGCGGCGGGAAGCGCGGCGGCGGACACCGGAAGCGGGGCGACGCCCGGTGCCACGTCGAGCACTTCGGCCGGGACGGGAGCCACCAAGGGCGCGGGCGGTTCCAGGGACGGGGCGGTGCGCCTCTGCAAGCGCGTGCCGGCCATCGACGCCCGGATCGACCGCGCGCTGGCCCGCCTCAACGGCCCGGCCACGAAGCGCGGTTCGGTCGCCCGCTTGCAGAAGCGGGTGAGTGCCGCGCAGAGCAAGGGCCAGACGGCCGTGGAGACCTACCTCAACGACAGGCTGACGTTCCGCAAGTCGCTGGTGCCGACCCTGACCCAGCGCAGCAGCGACCTCGACGCCGTGCGGACCTGGTGCGGCGCACAGGGGTACGCCTCGAAGCCGGCAGCGAAGTGACCGCGCGCAAAGGGGCGTTGTCGGCACTGCCCGCGGTCGTTCTGGGAGCCGCTCTGCTGGCGGGGTGCGGGCAGCACGACCACGCGGCCGCCCCCGGCGCGTCCGGCACGGCATCGGCTCCGCCCGCGCCGTCCGCGTCCGAACTGGCCCACATGCGCAAGCTCGTGGACGGTGCGGACGCCGCGGCCTCGGCTGCCGAGAAGGACGCGGCCGGCGACAACTGACGGCCCGGCCGGCAACCCACCGGCTGCCGGCCCCCGTCACTGCCCCCGATGAGTTTCCGCCGGTCCGCCGGTCTGCCTTCCGTGGGCCGGGCCGGATACGGCCGAGGGCACGGCGGCGACGTCGGGAAAGGACGGGCGGCGTGGGCGTGGCGCGGCTCCAGTCGCTCACCTCCGACATGCTGTTGCCAGCCCGGCTCGACGCCCGCGAACCGCCGCGCAGGCAGGAGGTGGACCTCGCACAGCTCGTCGCGGAGGAGGCCGCGCGCCGCCGCCCGCGGCTGGACGTGCGGGTCACCCTCGACCTCACCCCGGAGGTCCCCGTGCGGGGCTCGCCTGAGCAGGTGCGCCGCCTGGTGGCGAACCTCGTGGACAACGCCGTCCGGTACGCGGCCACGGAGGTGGGCGTCGCCCTCGGCAGGTCCGGGACCCGGGCCGTGCCGGACGTCACCGACGACGGCCCCAGGCATCCCGCCGGAGCACCACGCCACCGTCTTCGACCGGTTCGCCCGTCTCGATCACGCCCGCCGGCGTGACACCGGCGGCTCCGGCCTGGGCCTGTCCATCGCACGGGACATCGCGACCGCGCAGGACGGCAGCCTCGTGGTGGTGCCGCGCGCCCAAGGCGCCCACCTGCGGGCGGAGTTCCCGATGCCGGCCCGCGCGGCGTTCGGAGCTGAGCCGGGCGGAGGTGAGCTGCGGGGACGTGAGCCGGGCGGAGGCGAGCCGCGTGGACGTGACCCGCGTGGACGTGAGCCGGGCGGGCGTGAGCCGGGCGGACGTGAGCCGCGTGGTGCTACGGGGCCGCCGTTCGGGTAGCGGGGGCGGCCGGCGCCTGGGCGGTCCGGTCCGGGGTGGCCGCCTCGGGCGGGGTGCGCAGCGAGCCGGCCGCGGCCGCGGCCACCGCGCACAGCAGCAAGGGCAGCAGGAACGCCACGTTGAGGGGGACGATCCGGGTCAGCGCGCCGATGGCCGCCGGGCCGGCGAGCATGCCGAGGTAGCCGAGCCCGGCCACCCGGGAGACGTTGGCGCCCGCGGCTTCGTGGTCCGCGTGGCCCGCCACGCTGAAGAGCTGGGGCACGCATCCCGACAGGCCGATGCCGAACACCGTCCAGCCGACGAGCGCCAGTGCGATCCAGGGCGAGCAGACGACCGCGACCATCCCGACCGCCGCCGTGCCCGCGCCCCACCGGACCACCGCGACCGGGCCGAACCGCCCCGCCACCCGGTCGGTGAGCAACCGTCCGGCCGTCATGGCCGTGGCGAAGCAGCCGTAGGCGAAGGCGGCGGTGGCCGGCGACGCGTGCAGGACGTCCCGGGTGGCCAGCACGCTCCAGTCGTTGGCGGCGCCCTCGGAGAGCATGACCATCAAGGCGAGCGCGGCCAGCAGCCAGATCCGCCCGGGCACCCGGCGCCGGGTCCGCTTCGCGGCGGCAACGGTGCCGGTCCCGGCCGCGTCGGGGGCCGGCGCACCCGTATCCGCGTCGGGTGCCTGCGCTTCCGCAGTCGCGGCCTGCTGCCGGGGCAGCAGCGCGGGCGCGACCAGCAGGGCGGCGACCAGGCACACCCCGGCGGTACCGCTCAGCGTGGCCGGCGCGCTCCAGCCCCAGCCGAGCGTGCGGGCGCCGACCAGCGACGCGGCCACCCCGCCGAGCGAGAACACCGCGTGGAACGAGGACATCACCGGCCGCCCGTAGCCGCGCTCCACCTGGACGGCGTGCGCGTTCATGCCGACGTCCAGGCAGCCGTTGCCGAAGCCGAGGACGAGCAGCGCCGCGCCGAGCGCCCATCCGCTGGTGGCCGTGCCCGGCAGGGCGACCGCCGCCGCGCACAGCGCCGCGCTGACCGGGACGACCCGGCGCGCGCCGAACCGGTCGGCGAGCGGGCCGACCAGCTGCATCCCGGCGAACGCCCCCGCGCCCAGCAGGAGCAGCAGTGAGCCGAGCACGGCGTGGCTGATGCCCGCGCGCTGCTCGATCGCCGGGATGTGGACGACCCACATCCCCAGGACGAACCCGTTCAGGGCGAAGTACGCGAAGGTGGCCGCCCGGGCGGCACGAAGGGTTCGCTGCATGGCCGCGAACATAACAAACATTCTTGGTGTTCGTCACTGCCGATATCGCACACCAATTTTGTTCGTGGTGTTCAATGGGGGCATGGCAAGCAGCGAGCGACACCGGCAGATCGTCGAGGCGGTACGAGCGGAGGGCCGGCTGGGCGTCGCCGAACTGGCCGCCCTGACCGGCGCCTCGGAGATGACCGTCCGCCGGGACCTGGAGATCCTCGCGGGGCAAGGCGTCCTGGAGCGCTACCGGGGAGGTGCCCGCAGCCTGCTGCTGCGCGGCGAGGAACCGCCGTTCGCGCTCCGGGAGACCGAGAGCCGCGCGGTCAAGCAGCGGATCGCGGCCGAGGTCGCCGCGCTCGTCGCCGACGGCGAGACCGTCGTGCTCGACAGCGGCACCACCTGCCTGGAGGTGGCGCGGGTCCTTCAGCAGCGGCGGCTCACCGTGATGCCGCTGTCCCTGCACGCGGCCAACGCGCTGACCGGCGCGGCGCGGCTCCGGCTGATCATCCCCGGGGGCGAGCCCCGCCCCGGCGAACTCGCCCTGACCGGCCCGCTCACCGAGTCGGCCCTGGCCGCACTCCGCTTCGACACCGCCGTGCTCGGCTGCTGCGGGCTGAGCGCCGCCGACGGGCTCACTGCCTACGACCTCGCCGAGGCCGCCGTGAAGCGTGCCGCGATCGCCTCCGCCCGCCGGGTGATCGCGGTCGCCGACGCCGCCAAGTTCTCCCGTACCGCCCTCGCCTTCGTCGTGCCGGTCACCGCGCTGCACACCGTCGTCACCGACGACCGCGCCCCGCAGGACGAACTGTCGGCCCTGACCACGGCCGGCGTGACCGTCCGCACGGTCCCCGCCGCCCCTACCGCCTGACCCCTGGCGTCGGGGTCGGGCGCTGGGGGTGGCGGGACGCGAACCCGCTGCTCCGGGGCGCTACTTCGCGTCCGCGTAGCACTCGACCGCGAGGGTCTCCAGCGGGAACGGCACCGGGGTCGGGCCGAACACCAGGCGGCGGGCCTCGTCGCCGGCAGCGGCGACGGCCGACTCGACGGCGGGGGCGAGTTCGGTGGGGGCGTGGACGATCACCTCGTCGTGCTGGAAGAAGACCAGACGCGGCTCGGGGCCGATCGCGGTGAGCCGGCGGCGGAGCGCGGCGAGCATGGCCAGCGCCCAGTCCGAAGCGCTGGCCTGGATCACGAAGTTGCGGGTGAAGCGCCCCCAGGAGCGGGCGGCGCGTTGATCGAGGGCGGAGGCGTCACCCGGGTCGGCGGCCTCCCCGGCGAAGCCGCCTTCCGTGTCGATGAAGCGACTTGCCGAGGGCGTGGGCGAGGTACGGCCGAGCTGGGAGCGTACGACGCCGCCCGCCTCGCCGGTGCGGGCCGCGGCCTCCACCAGGGCGAGCGCGGCGGGGAAACGGCGCCGCATCACCGCGAGGAGCTGCCCGGCCTCGCCACTGGTCTGCCCGTACATCGCCGCGAGCAGGGCGATCTTGGCGCGTGGCCGGTCACCGGCGAAGGCGTCCAGGGCGAGCGCCGCGTAGAGGTCGCCGGCGGCGGAGGCCCTGGCGAGCCCCGGGTCGCCGGACATCGCGGCCAGCACCCGCGGTTCGAGCTGGCCGGCGTCCGCCACGATCAGCCGGTACCCCGGGTCGGCGACCACCGCGCCCCGCAGCAGCCGCGGGATCTGCAGCGCGCCGCCGCCGCGTGTCGCCCACCGCCCCGACACCACCCCGCCGACCACGTACTCCGCCCGGAACCTGCCCGCCCGCACCCACGCCTCGCGCCACGCCCAGCCGTGCGCGGCGTGGATACGGGACAGCTCCTTGTAGCGCAGCAGCAGGGCGGCGGCGGGGTGGCCGACCTCGCGCAGTTCGTGCGAGCGGGTGGTGCGCAACTGGACGCCGACCCGGGCGAAGGCGGGCAGCACCTGGGCGGGGGAGTCGGGGTTGACCGGGCGGCCCAGCTCCTGCTGGATGCGCAGCGCGAGGTCACCGAGGATCGCGGGGCGGGCGCCGCCGGCCGGGCGCGGGCCGAGCAGGCCGGTGAGGAGTTCGTCGTGGACGGCCGCGCTCCACGGCAGGCCGTCCTGGCCCATCTCCACCGCGGCCAGCGCGCCCGCGGACTCCGCGGCGCACAGCAGCAGGGTGCGGTCCGGGTGCTCGCTCGCCGCGATCCGGCGCCGCTGGTCGGCGTAGACGGCGGTCAGGGCCGTCAACGGGTCGGTGTCCTGCGGCAGATGGTGCCGGTCGGCCGCGAACAGCACCGGCTGGTCGTCGGCGCCCGGCTCGGGCGCGTCCGGCGGCTCGGGCAGGTCCCGCAGCCGCGCCCACGCGGCGCCGAGCGACCGCGGCCGGCCGTGCCGCCCCGCCATCCCCAGCAGCAGCGACTCGACGAGCTTCACGTCATGGCACCGCGCCGGCCGCACCGCGGCGCGCTCCAGCAGCCGCGGGTACATCTCGTCGGTGGCCGCCCACACCCAGCGCGGCCGCTCGGCCGCCTCGCGCCGCGCCACCGCGGCGGCCAGATCGGGGGCCGTCTCGCCGGCCCCGACCGGCCGCCCGTCCGGGCCGAGCGGGCACAGCCGACCACCGGACCCCACCGGGTCCGGCACCACCGCCACCACGCTTTCCATACCCCGACCCTAGGTGCGACCTCTGACAATTCCCGCCGCCCGCGCGGGCGGCGGCTCCGGCCGCCGCGGCCGGACAGCGAACGGTGCCCCTCCCCCACGGAGGGGAGAGGGGCACCCGGGGTCGATGGGGAGCACGGCTCGGGCAGGGCGGAAGGCGCCGAAGCGCCGTCCCGGTCGGCGTCATTCCGTCCGCATCGGCTCGGCACCCGCTCGGCACCCTGCCGACCGGTCCGGCCGCACCGACGGCTTCCGCCGCGGCCGCGGGCTACGCGGAAGCGCCGCCCGCCGCGTCGCCGGCCTCGCCGGCCTGCGCGTCGGCGACCGCTTTGTGCACCTCGCCCATGTCCAGCGCGCGGGCCTGCGCGATGACGTCCTCGAGCGCCGGCTCGGGCAGCGCGCCGGGCTGGGCGAAGACCGCCACCTTGTCGCGCACGATCATCAGCGTGGGGATCGACTGGATCTGGAAGGCGGCGGCCAGCTCCGGCTGCGCCTCCGTGTCGACCTTCGCGAAGATCAGGTCGCCGTGCTTCTCCGACGCCTGGTCGTACACAGGCGCGAACATCCGGCACGGTCCGCACCAGGCGGCCCAGAAGTCGATGAGGACGAAGTCGTTGTCGGACACGACCTCGTCGAAGTTCTCCTTGGTCAGCTCTACAGTGCTCATGGCAGGAGAACGGGCGGTGCCCGCCGGAAATTCCGGGTCCGCGCGGTGCCGTTGTCACTCGTTCGTGTGCCGCGCCCGCCGCCGCAGTGGCGCACCTGACTTGTCCTCGTTGATCGGCGTATGGCAGCAACGAAGTGGATTCGCCAGGATCTCACGGTCAGCGGCACCGCCGCGGCCCCGCCCACCGGGGCGCCGGCGGCCTGGCGGTCGGGGAACGCTCCCGCCCCCGCTGGCGTAACGGTTCTGCAGGCGCGCGACGCGCCCCTCTTCGCCGCCCTGGTCGCCCAATGGCAGTCCGCCGGCCGCATGGTGCCCGGCCAGACGGACTCGGAGTGGGCCGAACTCGTCGGCCGCGTCCCCCGCCTCACCGGCGTCTGAACCGGGCGACACGGCCGACCCTCATGCCCTCCCGGCCCGGTCGTCCTGCCCCGGTCAGTCCCGGCCCCGTCAGTCCTGGCCGGCCCGGGGGAGGGGGCGTCCGGGCCGCGGGCCGGTGTAGGCGCCGATCAGGCGCATGCGCAGCGGGGGCTCGGCGTACTCCTCCAAGGCGTGGGCGATCCATCCGGCGGTACGGGCGACCGCGAACACGGTCTCGCCCGCCTGCGCCGGCATCCCGTGGGAGACGGAGAGCACGCCCAACGCCAGGTCCACGTTGGCGTGCAGGTCGCGGTGGCGGGCCGCGGTCGTCGCGACCACATCGCGGGCCGCGCCGAGCGCGGACGCGGCGGCGGGCACCTCGTCGAGCAGCGCGAACAGGGTACGGGCCCGGGGGTCCTCGCCCCGGTAGAGCCGGTGGCCGAGGCCGGGAACGCGCTGCCCGGCCCGCAGGTACTCCGCGACGACCGGACCCGCGCCGCCCTGCGCCGCGACCTCGGCGAGCATCCGGTGGGCGAGCGCGCTGGCCTGCCCGTGCAGCGGCCCGTCGAGGGCGCCGAGCCCCGCCGAGACGACGGCGTACGGGTGCGCGCGGGCCGAGGCGGCGACCCGTGCCGCGAGGGTGGACGCGGCCAGGTCGTGGTCAATGAGCAGCGAGAGCGCGGTGTCCAGGACGCGCAGCGCCGCCTCGCCCGCGGGGGCCGCGGTCAGCTTCGGCCACAGCCGCAGGGCCAGCGGGCCGTCGCCTTCGTGGGGGCGGCCGACCGGCGGCAGCGCGTCCACCAGCGTCGCGATCAGGCTGCGCGCGGTGCCCAGGACGGCCGGCCCGGACAGGTCGAAGCGCAACGGGTCCGCGCTCGCCGCCGCCGCGACGGCCACCCGCAGCCGGTCCATCGGACCGCTCCCGGCGGGCAGCGCGCCGGCCACCGTACGGGCCGCGGCGAGCGGCGCCGGGGCGGCGGTGAAGCGTGTGCCGGGCCGCAGCACCCCCGTCCACAGCCACTCCGCGACCTCCTCGTAGCCGTACGTCCCGGCGAGGCCGACCGCGTCGACGCCCCGGAAGAAGTACCGGTCGGAGTCGATCAGGGTGATCCCGGTGCGCAGCCGGCCCCAGCCTTCGGTGATGCCGCCGCCCGCAGCCGCGCCGGGGCCCGATCCCGCCGGGTCCGGCTGCGCCGCGGGTCGCCCGCGCCTGGCCAGCGCCGCGACCTGCTCCGGGTCGAAGGTGCTGCCCCGGCCGCCCTGCGCGCGGCGGCTGTCCAGCAGCCCGCGGCTGACGTACGCGTACAGCGTCTCCGGCTTCACCCCGAGCCGCCGTGCCGCCTCCCGGGTGCCGATCCGCTCCTCCGTGGCCGGACCGCCCAGGAGGCCGCTCACCGCGTCGGCCGGCGCGCCGGCCGGGTCCGGGGCGGTGCCCCCGCCCGTCCTGTCGACGCTCTCCGCGCTGTCCGTGCCCGCGTCCCGCGGTCCCGGCCGTCCTGCCTGCTCCGGCTGCTCCCTCGTCATGGACCCACCGTATCTGTACTCGACCACCCATCATATTGATTCAATCAACATTGACACTCCTGAATCAATCATGGACAGTCACGTACATACCCAAGGAGGAAGACCATGCCGACCACCGAGCCCAGCGCCCCGATCGACGTACCCCGCGGTCTCAAGGGCGTCGTCGTCACCGAGACATCCATCGGCGACGTGCGAGGGGCCGAAGGCTTCTACCACTACCGCGAGTACTCGGCGGTGGAGCTGGCGCGCACCCGCACCTTCGAGGACGTGTGGCACCTGATGTTCCACGGCGCGCTGCCGGACGCGGCGGAGCTGGCCGCGTTCCGGGCCCGCACGGCGGAGCTGCGGCACCTGCCCGCCGACGTCGCGGACGCGCTGCCCGCGATCGCCCGCTCCACGGCGCTGTCAGGGCCGCTCGCGGGACTGCGCACCGCGCTGTCGCTGGCGGGGGCGTCCGCCGGGTTCCGCCCGGTGTACGACATCGACCCCGAACGCCGCCGGGCCGACGCCCTGGCCGCGTGCGCCGCCGTACCCACGCTGGTGACGGCCTTGCACCGGCTCGGGCAGGGCCTGGCGCCGGTCGAGCCGCGCGACGACCTGCCGTACGCGGCGAACTACCTGTACATGCTGACCGGGCGGGAGCCGGAGGCGGCCCAGGCGCGGGCGGTGGAGAGCTATCTGATCTCCACGGTCGACCACGGCTTCAACGCGTCCACGTTCACCGCGCGGGTGATCGCCTCCACCGGTGCGGACCTGGCCGCCTGCCTGGTCGGAGCCCTGGGCGCGCTGTCGGGGCCGCTGCACGGCGGCGCGCCGAGCAGGGCGCTCGACACCCTGGACGCGATCGGCACCCCGGACCGGATCGACGACTGGCTGCGCGAGCGGGTGCTCGCCGGCGACCGGATCATGGGCTTCGGCCACCCCGTGTACACCACCGAGGACCCGCGTTCGCGGATGCTCAAGGCCATCGCGCGCGAATTCGGCGGCGACCTGGTCGACTTCGCCCTCCAGGTGGAGGAGCGGGCCGAGGCGATACTCGCCGAGCTGAAGCCGGGCCGCGACCTGCACATCAACGTCGAGTTCTACGCCGGTGTGGTCATGGAGCTGTGCGGACTTCCCCGGGAGATGTTCACTCCGACCTTCGCGGCCGCCCGGATGGTCGGCTGGAGCGCCAACGTGCTGGAGCAGGCGGAGGACAGCAAGATCATCCGCCCGCTGGCCCGCTATGTGGGTCCGCCGCCCGCGCGCCCGGTGCCGGCCGCCTGAGCGGTCCGCCCAGCAGACCGCCGGCCGATCGGCCGAGCCGCCCATCCGCCGATCGGCCCGGGGCGCCCGGGGCGCCCCGGGGCGCCCGGATCGCGGGGCCGGGCGGCGACATCCGGGCGACACCCGGGCGCCCCGGGTGCGGCACATACCGACCAGTCGGTAGTCTCTGGGGTCGAGGTTCCCGTCACCCGGCGGGCACCGCCCCACCCGGAGGAGTGGCGACCGTGCGCGCGATCCAGATCACCGAGTTCGGCGGCCCCGAGGTGCTGCGCCTCACCGAACTGCCCGACCCCGTCCCGCAGCCCGGACAGCTCCTGATCGAGGTCGACTCCGCGGGCGTCAACTACGCCGACACCCACACCGTCGAGAACAGCTACCTGGCGGCCTCCTCGCTGCCGATGGTGCCCGGCGCGGAGGTGGTCGGCCGTACCGCCGACGGCCGGCGGGTCGTCGCCCTCACCGACAACGGCGGCTACGCGGAGAAGGCGCTCGTGGCCGACCGCCTCGCCCACGACGTGCCCGACGGCGTCGGCGACGGGCAGGCCCTCGCCCTGGTCATCCAGGGCGTGACCGCCTGGCACCTGCTGCGCACCTGCGCGCGGCTCGCCCCCGGCGAGAGCGTCGTGGTGCACGCGGCGGCCGGCGGCACCGGTTCACTGGCGGTGCAGCTCGCCAAGGAGTTCGGCGCCGGCCGGGTGATCGCCACCGCGTCCACCGAGGAGAAGCGGGCGCTCGCCCTGGAACTGGGCGCCGACACGGCCGTCGACGCCGACCCGCGGGACCTCAAGGAGCGCCTGGTCGAGGCGAACGGCGGCCACAAGGTCGACGCCGTCCTGGAGATGACCGGCGGCCCGGTCTTCGACGCCTCGCTGGCGGCGCTCGCCCCCTTCGGCCGCCTGGTGACCTACGGCATGGCCTCGCGCGTCCCGCCGACCCCGATCGAGCCCGCCCGGCTGATGGGCCGCTCGCGGGCCGTCATCGGCTTCTGGCTCGCGCACTGCCTCGGCCGCCCCGGCATGTACCACGAGCCGCTCGACGAGCTGCTCGCCATGACCGCCGAGGGCCGGCTGCGCCCCCTGATCGGCGCGGTCCACCCGCTGGCCGACGCCGCCCGCGCCCACGAGGACCTGCGGGCCCGCCGCACCACCGGCAAGCTCGTCCTCGACGTGCGCGCCTGACCCCTGGGGCGTGGGTCGTAGCCCGTCCGGAGCACCGCTGTGGGCAAGACCACCCGAATGCCGTGGTGGAAGTGGAACCGGGCGGGACGTCCGAGACGTTGCATCGTTGGGTAGGTAGCCGACAGGCGCACCTGTTCACCAACCTCGGGAGTACGACGGGCCGCGGCCTAGCGACCCGCGCGCCCCGTACGACTCGGGAGGGGCCATGCCACGTAACCGCTTCGCCCCCGACCGGGGACTGACGACCCGCATGGTCGTCACGATGTTCCTGATCGGACTGCTCTACGTCGTCTTCGTCGGCGTGCTGCTCGCTCTGCTGCGCGGCGCCTGGCCGATGATCCTCCTCATCGCGGGCGGACTGTTCATCGCGCAGTTCTGGTTCAGCGACAAGATCGCCGCCTTCAGCATGGGCGCCCGTGAGGTCACCCCCGAGCAGGCCCCCGAGCTGCACGGCGTCGTCGACCGCATCTGCGCCCTGGGCGACATGCCCAAGCCCAAGGTCGCGATCGCCGACTCCGACGTGCCGAACGCGTTCGCCACCGGGCGGAACAAGAAGAACACGATGGTGTGCGCCACCACCGGCCTGCTGCGCCGCCTGGAGCCCGACGAGCTGGAAGGCGTCATCGCGCACGAGATGTCGCACGTCGCCCACAAGGACGTCGCCGTCATGACGATCGCGTCGTTCCTCGGGGTGCTGGCCGGCATGATGACCCGCGTCGCCCTCTTCGGCGGTTTCCGGCGCAGCCGCGATCCCAACAGCAGCGCGCTCATCATCCTCATCCCGCTGGTCAGCGCCGTCGTCTACGCGATCAGCTTCCTGCTCACCCGGATGCTGTCGCGCTACCGCGAGATGTCCGCCGACCGCAGCGCCGCGCTGCTCACCGGCCGCCCCTCCTCGCTGGCCTCCGCGCTCACCAAGGTCAGCGGCCAGATCGCCGCCATCCCCACCGAGGACCTGCGCAGGTCCCAGCCGTTCAACGCGTTCTTCTTCGCCCCCGCGCTGAGCGCCGGCTCCACCGCCTCCAAGCTGCTCTCCACCCACCCGACGCTGGAGCGGCGGCTGGAGCAGCTCAGCCAGATCACCCGCGAACTGGACCGCCGCTGATGGGCCTGCTCGATGTGCTGCTCGGCCGCAGCAAGCCGGTCCGCCCCGACCTCGACCAGCTCTTCGGCCTCACCTCCGCCGCGATCACCCTCCAGGCGGCGAGCGACCTGCGCCCCACCGGCATGGGCGCGGTCTGCTTCGCCGCGGTCGAGGGCGGCGCGTTCGCCGAGATCCAGCAGGACCTGCGCGCCCTGCTGCCGACGGTCGAGACCAGCCAGGACGGCTACGGCTACACCTGGCTGCTGTCCCGGCACGGTCCGGAGGAGACCACCGACCTCGTCACCGACCTGCACGCCATCAACTCGGCGCTCGAACAGCAGGGCTTCGGACCCCAGCTGCTGTGCTCGCTGGTCAGCTTCAAGGACCCGGCCGGCCGCACCCTCGCGCTGGTGTACCTCTACAAGCGCGGCAGCTTCTACCCGTTCTGCCCGCTTCCCGGCGAGAAGCGCGACAGCGCCCTGGAACTCCAGGTCAAGGCGCTCGTGGCGAACGACCTGCGGCTGGAGGAGGACCTGTCGCGCTGGTTCCCGGTATGGGGCGCGCCGGGGCTCGCGGACTGAGCCCCGGCGCGTGCCGCCGGGCGGAACCGGGTCCGGGCCGAGGCCGTGGCGGGCCAGGACCAGCGTCGGGGAAGGGTCAGGCGGTGCCTTCCGCCGAACCCGCGGCCGCGGCCGCCTTCTCCAGCTGGAACGCCTCGTTGCCCTTGCCGATCCTGGCGTGCACCTCCGGCCGCCGGGCCCGCAGCACCGCGCCGTAGACCAGGCCGATCACCGCGGCCAGCGCGATGATGCCCGGCAGAATCCAGCGCAGCCCGTGGCCCGGGTTGGCGCCGAGCAGCACCGCGAAGTCCTTCACCGAGTAGACGAAGATGACCAGCAGCCCGATCGCGGCGAGGCCCGAGGTCACCAGCCGCCAGCCCTGCACCGCGGCCGCGCCGCGCTTCACGAAGAAGACGATCACGGCGACGGCCGCCGTCGCCATCAGCAGCACCACGCCCAGCGCGCCGACGTTGCCCGCCCAGGTGAACAGCCGCAGCACCGGCGCCGTCGGGTCCGGGCCCTGCGGCCCGAACTTGCCGTGGTCGGTCACCGCGAAGAGCACCACGACGACCAGCGCCACCACCGACTGGAGGAACGACCCGACCGCGGGGGCGCCGCTGGACTTCGAGGTCCGGCCGACCGCCGGGGGCAGCAGGCCGTCGCGGCCCATCGCGAACGCGTAGCGGGCCACCACGTTGTGGAAGCTCAGCATCGACGCGAAGATGCCGGTGATGAAGAAGACGTTCAGCGTGTCGGTGAACGCCCCGCCGAGCCGGCCCTGGTTGAGCGCGAAGATCAGGTTCGCCGACTGCTCCTGCGACTGCCCGACCACGTGCGAGGGGCCGGTCGCCACGGTGATCGCCCAGGAGCTGAACGCGAAGAAGAGAGTGGCGAAGCCGATCGCCAGGAACATCACCTTCGACACCACGCGCTGCGGCTCGCTGGTCTCCTCGGCGTAGACCGGCGCCTGCTCGAAGCCGACGAAGCCGGCGATCACGAAGCACAGCGCGGTGCCGAGCCCGGCCCCGCTCAGCGTGCTGGGGTTGAACGCGTGCATCGACACGCCCTGCGGCCCCGGGTCGCCCAGGAAGCTGAAGTCGAAGACCAGCGTCAGCAGGGTCTCCACGATCAGCAGCACGCCCAGCGTCCTGGCGTTCAGGTCGATCTTCAGCGCGCCGAAGACCGCGGTGATCACCACGCCGCACAACGCCGGTATCCACCAGGACACGTTGTGGTGCCAGTGCTGGAAGATCTGCCCGGATATCTCGAAGCCGAAGATCCCGTAGGTGCCGACCTGCATGATGCTGTACGCGAACAGCGCCACGTAGGAGGCACCCGCGCCCATGGTGCTGCCCAGGCCGCGCGAGATGTACGCGTACAGGGCGCCCGCGTTGTGCACGTGGCGGCTCATCTCCGCGTAGCCGAAGCTGAACAGGGCCAGCACGACACCGACGATCACGAACAGCAGCGGCACCCCGATGATGCCCATGGTGCCGAAGGTGGTCGGAATGACACCCGCCACCACCATCAGCGGCGCGGTCGCGGCGAGCACCGACAGCAGCAGTGCGGGTGCGCCGATCCGGTCCGCGCGCAACGCGCGTTGCTCGCCCTTGAACGTGCTGATCTCGTTGGTACTACCCGTCAGCATGGCCGCGGTTCCTTCCGGTGCAAGGTGGGAGGTACGGGAGGTACGGGTGGAGCAGGGTCTGTCGGGGGGAGTTCGGGGGGGAGTTGGTGGGGAGTTCGGGGGGAGTCACGACGAACCGAAACCGAGCGCGTAGTTGCGCGCGGCGCGGAACGCCTTCTTCGGGTCGCGGTCCGGATACGACCAGGGCACGCGGGTCGCGTCCGCGCCGATCCGGTTGAACAGCGCTGCCGCGGCCACCGTGTCGCCGGAGTGGAACTTGCCGTACGCCAGGTGGTTGAGGTCGACCGGCAGCCGCGGGTACGGCACGCGGTCCCAGTCCAGCCACCAGTCGAAGCCCGCCCGCACGCTGTTGCGGGCCCGCGCGCTGGTCCAGTACGGCAGCCGGGCCGGGTCGGACGGCAGCGCGCCGGACGCCGCCAGCGCGCGGTACCGCTCCACGAGCGCGACCAGCGGCAACGCGGACAGCGGCGAGGTGCGCCCGGCCTCGCCGGCCGCCCACTCCGCGAACTCGTACACCTCGTGGAACGGGTCGTCCCCGTCGGTCTTCTGGCGCTCGGCGAGGCACTGCGTCATCAGGTGGTGCGCGTGGTGGTGGCCGCGGTGCCGGCCGCGCACCTGGTCGAAGGCGCGCACCTGCTCGTCGTCGCTGCCGGTGCGCCGGGCCAGGACCAGCAGGAACAGCCAGGGCGTCGGGTCGGTCGGCGCCATCCGCGCCACGCGCAGGCACAACTCCCGTGCGTCCTCGGGCTTCTGCTTGCCTCTGATGGCCCGGAAGACGGCCGCGGCGGCGGCCAGTGCCGCGGCGTCCGCGCTCTCCGGCTCGGCGAGCCGCCACTCCTCGGCCCACGCGGCGGAGGACTTGCCCTCGCCGAGGACCACCAGGCGGTGCCCGCGCGAGTCCCAGTCGTCACCGGTGGAAGCCAGCAGCGCGCGGACGTCTGTCCAGCGGCCCTGGGTGAGAGCGGCGCGGGCGGCGACCAGCTCCTCGTCGCCGAAAGCGGGATCGAAGGTGACGTCGTCCTTGCCTCGCCTGAAGCGGAAGGGTGGGGGCGGTGGGGTCATCCGCGGGCAGCCCTCCACGGCGCACGTGACGTCCAGTGATCGCGAACAGCCAATCGGTATGCGCCGGTTCAGGACAAGACCGGACCTGTTGTCTCGGTGTAGTCCCGTATTGTTGCCGGGGTTTGGGAACCGGATTCGGACCCGGGACGTCCGGGTAGGCCGGTCGCCGACAGGTGTGGGACACGGCATAGTTGACATTCGAAAACCTGATCGTCGCGCGCGGGCGCCGCGCGATGAGACGGGTGAGTCCAGTGGGGACCAGGTGAATGGACGAAAGTAACGTGGCAAGAGAGGGTACGCCCGCCGCGTCCACGCATCCACTGGCCTATGTGCGACGCCGGCACGGCTGGAGCTACCAGGACCTGGCGCGGGTGATCGCGGACCACGCGCGGGTGCTCGGCGTACCGATGGCCGCGCGGCGCGAGAAGGTGTGGCGGTGGGAGCACTGGGGCGTGGTGCCCGAGGCCGACAGCCAGCGCGCCCTCGCCCGCGCGCTGGGCATCGCCCCGCGCGAGCTCGAACTGCACCCGTGGCCGCGCTGGTTGCCCGCGCACACCGGGATGCCGGACGGCCTGCCCTGGGACGTGGACGGCAGTTGCGCCGCCCTCGACGCGCTCCTGGACGACGCGGCGGACGACTCCCGCGGCTTCCCGATCGCGGAGGGCATCGGGCTGCGGAACGCGATCGCCGACTGGGACACGGCCGTCGCCGCGCCCTGCGTACCCCCCTCATCACCGTCAGATCCCGTCCCGGACAAAGCATTTCCCGCTGCCGGCGGGCCGGGCGCGCCCATGCGGAGCGCGGGGCCGCGCGGCTCCGCCCTTCGCGGGGGACGAACCGGCCCTGACACGCGGGCGGTTCCCGGTGCGTGGCCCGGTCCCGACGTACGGGCCGTTCCCGGTGCGCGGACCGGTCCTCGCTCCGCCGGCCCCGCGAGCCGGGTGGCCGTATGGCCGGTCGGGCCGGGACGCGGCGCTCAGCCGGCGCCCCCGGGCCCGGCGCCCGGATCTGCCCGGCGCGCGCGGGTGCCCGAGCAGGTGGGAGCCCCCGGGACCGTCGACAGCGGGGTGCTGGACTGGCTGGAAGCCGGTGCGCTCGGGCTGCGGCGGCTGGACGACCGGCTCGGCGGCTCGGCCGTACGGCATCGGGTCGAGGCCGATCTGCGGCTGGTCCGCGGGCTGTTGGAGCGGCAGCCGCAGAGCCCCGCCATCGAGCGGCGCCTGCTGCGGGTCGCCGCCGACCTCGCCCAGCTCGGCGGCTGGGCGGCCACCGACGGGGGCCGGTACGGCGCCGCCCAGCGCCACTACCTGACCGGGCTGCGGCTCGCCCACGCCGCAGGGGACCGCCCGCTCGCGGTCGCCCTGTGGGGCGGCCTCGCGCTCCAGGCCGTCATCACCGGGCATCCGCAGGACGCGGTCGCCGCGTCCGAGGCGGCGGTCCGCGCCGCGGGCGGCACCCCTTCGGCGGTCCGCGCGCTGGCCGCGATCCGGCTGGCCCGCGCGCACGCCGCGCTCGGCGCCGAGGGCGCCTTCCGGCGGGCCGCCGCCGAGGCCGAACGCCGCCTGGACGCCGCCGAGAGCGAGTCCGCCCCGCCCTGGCTGTACGGGTTCGACACCGCCGAACTCGCCGCCCAGCAGGGCCTGGCGCTGCTCGACCTCGGCCTGCCCTACGAGGCCCGCCCGCTGCTGGAGCAGGCCCTGGCGATGCAGGACCCCTGCTTCGTCCGCGACCGCGCGCTGTACTCGGCGCGCACCGCCCAGGCCCGCGCCCTGACCGGTGACCACGACGCCGCGCGCTCCCTCGCCCGCGACGCGGCCCGGCTCGCCCGCCACTGCACGACCCCGAGGCTCACGCAGGCGCTCGACGCGCTCACGCCCCTGCTCACCAGCCCGCGCTGACGGTGCGTCCGCCCGGCTGACGGTTCGGCCGGCTCGCTGACGGCGCGGCCGGCCGCGTCATGGCCAAGCGGTCGAGGCGCGGGCACCCCATCGGGCGCGGCGCGGCCGCGTTGTGCCGGTGTACGGCCCGTTCCCGACGTCGTCCGGCCGTGTCGTGCCGGTGTACGGCCCGTTCCCGACGTCGTCCGGCCGCGTCGCCTCGGTGCGTCGCCCCGGTCGTGCCGCGCGGGTCATGACGGCGTGTCCGATACCGGCCGTCGCAAGTACCTAACCGTGACTGATTCGGCCGACCGGCTCGCTCCGTACCGTCTTGACCTGCAAGGACAACGCGCAAGCGACTCGGCTCCCAGGAGCCGGGGACGCGTCCCGCGATCCGGCCGGTCCGTGGTCCCCCACGGTCCGGCGGTCCCGCAGACAAGAACAGGAGCACCGTCATGGCCTCGGCCTCCTCCACCCTCAGCCCCTCCGTGCCCCACCGCCCCGCCGCGGACTCGGGCCGGTCCGGGCTGGGCCTCATGGTCCTGCTGGCCGCGACCTTCATGGCGGCCCTGGACATCTTCATCGTCAACGTGGCGATCCCCGCCATGCAGAGCGACCTGCACGCCGGAGCCGCCTCGATCCAGTGGGTGGTCGCGGGCTTCGGGCTGGCCGTCGCGACCGGCCTGATCACGGCCGGCCGGCTGGGCGACATCTTCGGCCGCCGCCGGGTGTTCGCTGTCGGGCTGGCCTTGTTCACCGTCACCTCGGCGGCGTGCGGTGTGGCGCCGACCGCCGACACCCTGATCACCGCCCGCGTCCTGCAAGGCTTGTCGGCGGCGCTGATGGGCCCCCAGGTGCTCGCGATCCTCCAGTCCGCCTACACCGGCAAGGCGCAGGCCCGCGCGTTCGGCATGTACGGCATGACGATGGGCGTCGGCGCCGTCTTCGGGCAGCTCATCGGGGGTCTGCTGATCAAGGCGGACGTGCTCGGCCTGGGCTGGCGCGCCTGCTTCCTGATCAACGTGCCGGTCGGGCTGGCCGCCCTGGTGCTCGCGCCCAGGGCGCTGGCCGAGTCGCGCGCTGCACGCCGGCCGCGGCTGGACAACACCGGTGTGGCGCTGTCGACCGCGGCCGTGGTCGCCCTGGTCCTGCCGCTGATCCAGGGCCGCGCGCAGGGCTGGCCGCTGTGGACCTGGCTCAGCCTGGCCGGCTCGGCGATACTCGGCGCCGCGTTCGTCGCGCACCAGAGCCGGCTGGGCCGGGCGGGCGGCGACCCGGTACTGAACACCGCGCTGTTCCGCGAGCGCGGGTTCGCGTGGGGCGCCCTGGCGCAGTTGGTCTTCTGGACCGGGCAGGGCTCGTTCTTCCTCGTCCTCGCCCTCTACCTCCAGGCCGGCCGCGGCCTCGGCGCGCTGGAGTCCGGCACCGTGTTCCTGTCCATCGGCGGCGGTTATCTGATCACCTCCACCACCGCGCACCGCATCGCGGCCCGCATGGGCGCCGCCACGGTTCCGGTCGGCGCGCTGCTGATGGCCGTCGGGCTGGGCGGGCTGTGGGACGCGGTGCACGCCTCGGGCACCACCGGCAGCCTGTGGGAGCTGGTGCCGGGCCTGGCCGTGGACGGTATCGGGATGGGCATGGTGATCGCGCCGCTCACCCACACGGCGCTGGGCACGGTCCGGGAGGACCTGGTCGGGTCGGCGTCCGGAGTGGTGGCGACCATCCAGCAGATCGGCGGCGCCCTCGGCATCGCGCTGATCGGCATCATCTTCTACGGCGCGACCGGCGACGGGGCTCCGGCCCGCTACCCGCACGCCTTCGGGCTCGGCCTGATGTTCCTGCTGGCGCTCGAAGTGGTGCTCGCGGCACTGACCGCGTCGCTCGCCGCCCGCGGCAGGAAGCACGGGAAGTAGTCGCCGGGGCGCGCGGGGCCGGGCCGTCCGTACGGGGTCGGGGAGCAAAGGAGTAAGGGGCATCCTCCAGGGAGGGTGCCCCTTACTCGTCCTACTCGGCGCGTTACTTGTCGCGCGGAGGCGGCCCGGTCAGACCCGGCGCAGGCGGACCACCGGGATGTCCCGCTCGGTCTTCTCCTGGTACTCCTGGTACGGCGGGTAGACCTCCACCAGATGCGGCCACACCCGCGCCTTCTCCTGCGGCGAGAGCACCTCGGCCCGCGCGGCGAAGCGCTCGGTGCCCACCCGCAAGTGCACCTCGGGGTTGTCCCGCACGCTCAGGAACCACACCGGGTGCTCGTCGGAACCGCCCTTCGACGCGACGATCAGATAGTCCTCCCCATCGCGCCCGTAGATCAGCACCGTCCGGTGCCAGACGCCGCTGCGGCGCCCGAGGTAGTCGATGAGCAGGCAGGGCGAGCCGTTCATGTCGGTGCCCTCCGTGCCGTTGGAGGACTCGTACCGCTCGGCCTGTTCGGCCACCCACGTCGACGGGCTGATCTTCACGTTGTTCGGGTCGTACGCGCTCATCGGCAACGCTCCATCGCAAAGGGTCGTGGAAGTGACGTTCAAGCGTAGGTACATCTGCCCACCGGGTCGCCACGCGACCCGCTGAGCGAGCGCTCAGTCAGCCCTTGCCAAAACTGGAACACGTTCCTACCATCGCGGAAGTGACACGAGAACCGTCGAACCCGGCCGCCGGCTCCCCACCCGGCCCGCTGGCGGGAGTGCGCGTCGTCGAACTCGCCGGCATCGGGCCCGGTCCGTTCGCCGCCATGCTCCTCGCCGACCTGGGCGCCGACGTCGTGCGCGTCGACCGCCCCGGCGGCCAGGGCCTGGGCGTCGACCCCGCCCACGACGTCACCAACCGCAACAAGCGCTCCGTCCTGGTGGACCTCAAGGCCGCCACCGGCCCGCCCGCCGTCCTCGACCTCGTCGCCCGGGCCGACATCCTCATCGAGGGCTACCGCCCCGGCGTCGCCGAGCGCCTGGGCGTCGGCCCGGAGCCCTGCCTGGCCCGCAACCCCCGTCTGGTCTACGGCCGGATGACCGGCTGGGGCCAGGACGGCCCGCTCGCGCACACCGCGGGCCACGACATCGCCTACATCGCGGTGACCGGCGCCCTCGACCTGGCAGGCGCCCCCGACCGACCACCCGCCCCCACCGCCAACCTCCTCGGCGACTACGCGGGCGGCTCCCTCTACCTCGTCACCGGGGTGCTCGCCGCCCTCCACCACGCCCGCGCCCACGGCCGCGGCCAGGTCGTGGACGCGGCCATCGTGGACGGCACCGCACACCTGACCGCGATGCTCCACGGCATGCGCTCCGCCGGCGCCTGGCAGGACCGGCGCGGCTCCAACCTGCTGGACGGCAGCGCCCCCTTCTACGGCGTCTACGCCACGGCGGACGGCGGCCACATGGCGGTCGGCGCCTTGGAGCAGCGCTTCTACGACGAGTTCACCGCGCTGCTCGGCCTGCCCGCCGAGGCCGCGGCCCTGCGCACCGACCCCGCCCGCTGGCCGGAACTGCGCGAGGCCGTCGCCGCCCGGTTCCGTACCCGCACCCGCGAGCAGTGGGCCGGCGTCTTCGACGGCACCGACGCCTGCGTCGCGCCCGTACTGCCGCTCGGCGAGGCCCACGACCACCCGCACCTCGCGGCCCGGGGCACCCTGGCGGCGTACGAGGGCGTGGTGCAACCCGCTCCCGCGCCGCGCTTCTCCGCCACCCCGGCCGCGCTGCGCCGCCCGCCCGCGCTTCCGGGCGCGCACACCGCGGAGGTGGCCCGGGACTGGGAATCCCCCGCCCTGATAGCCGCCGACCCCGCGCCCGCCGCAGGCTCCGTAGCTGCCGCCGGCTCCGTACCCGCCGTCAACACCGCGCCCGCTTCCGACGACTCCGGACCAGCCGGCGATCCCTCCGGCTGACCAGGTCCGACGCACCCAGCGCCACCCCACCCGCGAACCCTCACCGAAAGGCACGACGTTGAGCACCGACGCCTACGTCTACGACGCCGTACGCACCCCGCGCGGGCGCGGAAAGGCCAACGGCTCCCTGCACGGCACCAAGCCGATCGACCTCGTCGTCGGCCTCATCCACGAACTGCGCCGCCGCTTCCCGAACCTGGACCCCGCGGCCATCGACGACATCGTGCTCGGCGTGGTCAGCCCGATCGGCGACCAGGGTTCGGACATCGCCCGGATCGCCGCCATTGCCGCGGGCCTGCCCGACACCGTCGCCGGCGTGCAGGAGAACCGCTTCTGCGCCTCCGGCCTCGAAGCGGTCAACCTCGCGGCGGCCAAGGTCCGTTCGGGCTGGGAGGACCTGGTGCTGGCCGGCGGCGTGGAGTCGATGTCCCGCGTTGCCATGGGCTCCGACGGCGGCGCCTGGGCCATGGACCCGATGACGTCGTTCGAGACCGGGTTCGTGCCCCAGGGCATCGGTGCCGACCTGATCGCCACCATCGGCGGCTGGAGCAGGCACGACGTCGACACGTACGCGTCCTTGTCGCAGGAGCGCGCCGCCGAGGCGTGGAAGGAGGGTCGCTTCGACCGCTCCGTCGTCCCGGTCGTGGACCGCGCGGGCCTGACCGTCCTGGACCGCGACGAGCACATGCGGCCGGGCACCACCCCCGAGTCGCTGGCCGCCCTCAAGCCGTCCTTCGCCACCATCGGCGACGCCGGCGGCTTCGACGCGGTCGCGCTCCAGAAGTACCACTGGGTGGAGCGGATCGACCACGTCCACCACGCCGGCAACTCCTCCGGCATCGTGGACGGCGCGGCGCTGGTCGCCATCGGGAACCGCGAGGTCGGCGAGCGCTACGGCCTCACCCCGCGCGCCCGCATCCTGTCCGCGGCCGTCTCCGGTTCCGAGCCGACCATCATGCTCACCGGCCCCGCGCCCGCCTCCCGCAAGGCGCTGGCCAAGGCCGGGCTGAGCGTCGGCGACATCGACCTGATCGAGATGAACGAGGCGTTCGCGGCGGTCGTGCTGCGCTTCGCCGCCGACCTCGGCGTCAGCATCGACAAGGTCAACGTCAACGGCGGCGCCATCGCGCTCGGCCACCCGCTCGGCGCGACCGGCGCGATGATCCTGGGCACCCTCATCGACGAACTGGAGCGCCGCGACCAGCGCTACGGCCTCGCCACCTTGTGCGTGGGCGGCGGCATGGGCGTCGCCACCGTCGTCGAACGCCTCTGACCCGGCCGCGCTCCCGCACCCCGCGGCCGCCCGTGCCCCGCACCACCGCGCACGGCCGTTCCACCCCTCGCCCGCACCTCGCCGGACCAACCGGACCAACGGAGCTTCGAAGACCATGAGCGAGTCCACCAACATCCGCTGGGAGCAGGACGCCGAGGGCGTCGTCACCCTCGTCCTCGACGACCCGGCGCAGTCCGCGAACACCATGAACGCGGCCTTCGCCGACTCCCTCGACGCCACCCTCGACCGCCTGGAGGCCGAACTCGACGGCATCCGCGGCGTGATCGTCACCTCCGCCAAGAAGACCTTCTTCGCCGGCGGCGACCTGCGCGACCTCATCCGCGCCACCCCCGAGACCGCCGAGAACGTCTTCGCCGGGTCCCTGCGCATCAAGCGCCGCCTGCGCCGCCTGGAGACCCTCGGCAAGCCCGTCGTCGCCGCGATCAACGGCGCGGCGCTCGGCGGCGGTTACGAGATCGCGCTCGCCTGCCACCACCGGGTCGCCCTGGACGCGCCCGGCAGCAAGATCGGCTGCCCGGAGGTCACCCTCGGGCTGCTGCCCGGCGGCGGGGGCGTGGTGCGCACCGTCCGGCTGCTCGGCATCGCCGACGCCCTGCTCAAGGTGCTGCTCCAGGGCCGCCAGTACACGCCGGAGCGCGCCCTGGCGGCCGGTCTGATCCACGAGGTGGCCACCGACCGCGACGACCTGCTCGCCCGCGCCCGCGCCTTCATCCTCGCCAACCCCGAGGCCCGGCAGCCCTGGGACGTGCCCGGCTACAAGATCCCCGGCGGCACCCCCAAGAGCCCCGCGTTCGCCGCGAACCTGCCCGCCTTCCCGGCGAACCTGAGCAAGCAGCTCGCCGGCGCCCCGTTCCCGGCGCCGCGCGCCATCCTGGCGGCCGCCGTCGAGAGCTCCCAGGTCGACATCGACACCGCCTTCACCATCGAGGCGCGCTACTTCACCGAACTCGCCTGCGGCCCCGTCTCGAAGAACATGATCCAGGCGTTCTTCTTCGACATGCAGGCCGTCAACTCCGGTGCCAGCCGCCCCAAGGACGTGCCTGCCCGCCAGGTCGCCAAGGTCGCGGTGCTGGGCGCCGGCATGATGGGCGCCGGCATCGCCTACTCCTGCGCGCGCGCCGGCATCGACGTCGTCCTCAAGGACGTCACCCAGGAGGCCGCCGAGCGCGGCAAGGCGTACTCCGCCGGGCTGCTGGACAAGGCGCTCGCCAAGGGCCGCACCACGCCGGAGAAGCGGGCGGCGCTGCTCGCCCGGATCACCCCGACCGCCGACCCGGCCGACCTCGCGGGCTGCGACGCCGTCATCGAGGCGGTCTTCGAGGACGCCGCCTTGAAGCACAAGGTGTTCCAGGAGATCCAGGACGTGGTCGCCCCGGACGCGCTGCTGTGCTCCAACACCTCCACCCTGCCGATCACCGCGCTCGCCGAAGGAGTCCGGCGGCAGTCCGACTTCGTCGGGCTGCACTTCTTCTCCCCGGTCGACAAGATGCCGCTGGTCGAGATCATCCGCGGCCGGGACACCGGCGACGAGGCGCTGGCCCGCGCGTTCGACCTGGTCCGGCAGATCCGCAAGACGCCGATCGTCGTCAACGACTCGCGCGGCTTCTTCACCTCCCGGGTGATCGGCCACTTCCTCAACGAGGGCGTCGCCATGGTCGGCGAGGGCATCCCGGCCGCCTCCGTGGAGCAGGCCGCCGCGCAGGCCGGCTACCCCGCGAAGGTGCTCTCCCTGGTGGACGAGCTGACGCTGACGCTGCCGCGCAAGATCCGGGCCGAGGCCCGCGCGGCGGTCGAGGCGGCCGGCGGCACCTGGCGCGTGCACCCGGCGGAGCAGGTGATCGACCGCATGGTCGACGAGTTCGACCGCACCGGGCGCGCCGGCGGCGCGGGCTTCTACGACTACGAGGACGGCCGCAGGACACGGCTGTGGCCGGGCCTCGCCGAGCACTTCGGGGCGGCGGAGCCCGCGACGGCGGCCGGGTCGTCGCTGCGCGACATGCAGGAGCGCATGCTCTTCGCGGAGTCCCTGGACACCGTACGGCTGCTCGAGGAGGGCGTCCTGACCTCCGTCGCCGACGCCAACATCGGCTCGGTGCTGGGCATCGGCTTCCCGGCCTGGACCGGGGGAGTGCTCCAGTACATCAACGGGTACGACGGCGGCGTCGCCGGGTTCACCGCCCGCGCCCGGGAGTTGGCCGCCGCGTACGGGGAGCAGTTCGAGCCGCCCGCGCTGCTGGTGGCCAAGGCCGAGCTCGGCGAGCGGTTCGCGGACTGACGCGTCCGCGAACGCCCGGTGTCCCGGGGCACCGGGCGGCACCCATGGCACCGGGAGGGTCGCGGTAAGCCCCGCTCTCCTGGTGCACGGGCCTTACGGCCTGCCTGGACCCAGGTCGTCAGGCCGGCGGCGCGCCACCGGCCGCCTGGGCACGGCTACCGGCCGGACACCTCGTACGCTGGCCGGCGTGCGCCTACGCCCGCCGCCGCGCGCGGTCCCGCTGCCGCTGCTCGCGGGCTGCCTGCTCGCCTGCTGCCTGTCCTGCACCGGCGGCGACCGGGCGGGCGGCCCCGACGCCGGCGCGCCGGGGGTCGGCGACCGGCTCTTCCCCGACGCGGGCAACGGCGGCTACCACGTCGGCCACTACACGCTCGACCTCGACTACGACCCCGCCTCCGGCCGGCTGCGCGGCACCGCCACCCTCACCGCCACCGCCGACCAGGACCTGTCCCGCTTCGACCTCGACCTGGCAGGGCTCGACGTCCGGCGCGTCACCGTCGACGGCACGAAGGCCCGCACCTCCCGCGCCGGCACCGAACTCCGGATCAGCCCCGCCCACCCCCCGCGGCGCGGCGCGCACTTCACCACGACCGTCGAGTACCAGGGCGTGCCCCGGCTGCTGACCGACCCGGACGGCTCCCACGAGGGCTGGTTCCGCACCGACGACGGCGCCCTCGCGCTGGGCGAACCCGTCGGCTCCATGGCCTGGTTCCCCGGCGACGACTACCCCTCCGACAAGGCCGCCTACGACATCACCGTCACGGTCCCGCACAACCTCACCGCGGTCTCCAACGGCGAACTCCTCACCACCCGACCCGCCTCCGGCGGCCGCACCGCCTACCACTGGCGCAGCGCCGCGCCAATGGCCACCTACCTCGCGACCGTCGCCATCGGGCACTTCGACGTCACCCGTTCGACGACACCGGACGGGCTGCCGCTGTACGTCGCGGTCGACCCGCGCTCCGACGACGCCGAGACCGCCGCGACGCTGGCCCGCATCCCCGAGATACTGCGCTGGGAGGAGGGCCTGTTCGGGCCCTACCCCTTCGCGTCGGCGGGCGCGATCGTCGACCACCTGCCGCGCGGGCGGGTCGGCTACGCGCTGGAGGCGCAGAACCGCCCGGTCTTCCCCGGCGACGGCCCGCCGCCCGCGGTCGACCCCGTCACGCTCGTGCACGAGCTGTCGCACCAGTGGTTCGGCGACTCCGTCACCCCCGCCGCCTGGCAGGACATGTGGCTCAACGAGGGCTTCGCCACCCTCACCGAGTGGCTGTGGCAGGAGCACGAGGGCGGCCCGTCCCTCGACGCGAGCGCCGCGGACGCCTTCGCCGACAGCGCCAACTGGGCCTTCCCGCCCGCCTCCCCGCCCGACGCGGCCGCGGTCTCCGCCGCCCCTGTCTACGGCCGCGGCGCCCTGGTGCTGTACGAACTGCGCCGCACGCTCGGGGCGTCCGCCTTCGACCGGCTGCTCAAGGCGTGGCCGGCCGCGCACCGCCACGGCAACGCGTCCACCGCCGACTTCACCGCGTTCTGCGCACGTTTCACCTCCCGGGACCTGCGACCGCTCTTCGCCACCTGGCTGTACGGCGCGGAGCGGCCCGCGCACCTGTGAGGCGCGCCCCCCGCCCCGTCGGCAACGGGCGATCCACGGCCCGGCCCGTCAGTCGTGGTCGTAGACCGTGACAGCGATTCCGCGCTCCACCAGCCGGGCGGTGACCAGCGGCTCGACCCGCTCCCACTTCCCGCCGGCCAGGCCGCACCCGATCCGCGGCATGTGCACCGACGCGCCCAGCTCCAGGGCCCGTTCGGCCAGGGACCCGAGCGCGGTGCCGATCGCCTCGTACCGCACCGGCACGCCCTTGCTGCCGGTGCGTATGCCGCGCTGGCCGACCATGTTGGCCACCCATGTGTACGTGCCGACCCGGACGAGCTGGACCCCGCCCAGACCGAAGTCGTTGCGCGCCCGCTCGCGGTGCCAGCGCCGGTAGGCCGTCTCGGGCTCCGGCCAGCGGCGCGAGACCGCCAGCACGAACCCCTTGCCCCAGCCGCCCTGGTCGTTGCAGACGTGCGCGATCACCTTGACGCCCTTGCCCTGTGGTGCGGTGGCGTCCCCCCGCACGTACACGATCTCCCCCATGCCTCCACGCTAGCCCCGGCCACCGACAACCGGCCACCGACAATCGGCCCGGCCACCGACGACCGGTCAGGGCGCAGCTCCCGGCGCGGTCCCGGCCCGCTCAGCGCAGCGGCTCGCCGACCGCGTGCATGTGGCTCAGCGCCTGCCGGTAGGAGTCGATCAGCCCGGTCTCGGTGTACGGGATGCCGAGGCGGGCGCAGTGCGCGCGGACCAGGGGCTGCGCCAGCCGCAGGTGCGGCCGCGGCAGGCTCGGCACGAGGTGGTGCTCCACCTGGTAGTTGAGGCCGCCGAGGAAGAAGTCGGTCACCGGGTTTCCGCGTACGTTGCGCGAGGTGAGTACCTGGCGGCGCAGGTGGCCCCAGCGCGAGCCCTCCTCGGGCATCGCCATCCCCTTGTGGTTGGGCGCGAACGCGCACCCCAGGTGCACCCCGAACAGCGCGTGGTGCAGGGCCGCGAACGCGATCGCCTGCGCCGGGGACAGCGCGGTCAGCAGCAGTGCCGCGTATCCCGCCAGGTGCGCGACCAGCAGGCCGCCCTCCACCAGCCGCTCCCGGCGGTCCAGCCGGCGCAGGTCCTGGAAGCTGGCGACCTTCAGCGCCAGCCCTTCGAGCAGCAGCATCGGAAAGAACAGCCACGCCTGGTACTTCGTCAGGAACCGTGCGAAGCCCTTCCGTTCGATCGCCTGCGCCCGTGTCCACACCAAGGCGCCCACCTCGACGTCCGGGTCCTTGCCGACGTGATTGGGGTTGGCGTGGTGCTTGTTGTGCTTGTCGGACCACCAGGCGGCGCCCATCCCCAGCAGCAGGTTGCCGTGCAGCAGCGCGATCACCCGGTTCGCCCGCCGGCCCGCCGCGATCTGCTGGTGCCCGGCGTCATGCCCGACGAAGCCGGTGCGGGCCGACAGCACCGCTACCGGCAGCGCCAGCGCGAGCACCCACCACGACCCGGTTCCGCCGACCAGGAAGACCGCCGCCCACACCGCGGCGAAGGCCAGCAGGTTCACCGTCAGCGACAGCGCGTAGTGCCCGCGCCTGCGCCGCAGCAGGCCGGCGTCCTTGATCTGCCGCAGCAGCGGGGCGAACTCGCTGCCCGGGGCCCGTTCCTGCGCGCGTGGGACGGCTGGCGTGGCGGTCGGCGCTGCGGCAGGCGCGACGGGCGCGGCAGGCGGCGGCACGGGCGGCGCGACGGCGAGAGTGCGGCTGGCAGGCGGCATGGGCGCTCCTCGGGCATGGTTCCGCACCGCGTGTGTGCCGCGGGCCGGAAAAGTCGGTGGGCGGCCTTCGTCGGCCGCACTCCTGACGCTAGGAACCGGCGCGGCCCGCGGCCATGGCGCCATCACCCGGCTTCCCCTGGGGCGGCCCCACGGAGAACCGGGGGATAACCCCACCCCGCTACTGCCAGGACGGCGCCGTGACCTCGCCCGACCACCCCGACCGGAGCAGTACCGCGGGCACCCATCCCGTTGCCGCGATCGTCCTCCTGGGCGCCCGCAAGGACCTGGTCGAGGCCCGCGCGTTGTGCGCCCGGCTCGGCTACCGCGAGATCGAGGCGTACACCGAAAGCCCTTACGCGGACCACTGGTTCGAGAAGAAGCCGACCTGAGCCGCGCGTCCTGCCCGCACCGGCCGGCCCGGGTGCCGTGGCGCGGCCGGACCGCGCGGGCGTTCGGGTGCACCTACCGCTCCTGGTGCGGCCAACGACGTCCACCGCCGCCCGGCGTCTACGATGCAAGACACACGCGGGGCGGTGCGCGGGATGCGCCGCCCGGCAGGCGAGCTTAGGAGCGAGATCATCAGCGGCAACGTGTCGGTGGAAGCCAGGATCGCCGAGGAGCTTGGCGTACGCGAAGGACAGGTCAGGTCGGCGGTCGACCTGCTGGACGGCGGTGCGACCGTGCCGTTCATCGCCCGCTACCGCAAGGAGGCGACCGGCACCCTGGACGACGCGCAGTTGCGCACCCTGGAGGAGCGGCTGCGCTACCTGCGGGAGTTGGACGAGCGCCGCACCGCCGTCCTGGAGTCCATCGACGCGCAGGGCAAGCTCGACGACGCGCTGCGCGCCCAGATCATGGCCGCCGACTCCAAGGCGCGCCTCGAGGACATCTACCTGCCCTACAAGCCCAAGCGGCGCACCAAGGCCCAGATCGCCCGCGAGGCCGGTCTCGAACCGCTTGCCGACGCTCTGCTTGCCGACCCCGGCCTCGACCCGCAGGCCGAGGCGGCCGGATACGTGTCCGCCGACAAGGGCGTCGAGGACGCGGCGGCGGCACTGGAGGGCGCCCGGGCCGTGCTGACCGAGCGCTTCTCGGAGGACGCCGACCTCGTCGGAGAACTGCGCACCCGGATGTGGAACCGCGGCCGGCTGGTCGCCAAGGTGCGCGACGGCAAGGAGGAGTCCGGCGCGAAGTTCGCCGACTACTTCGACTTCGGCGAGCCGTTCACCAAGCTGCCCTCCCACCGGGTGCTGGCGATGCTGCGCGGCGAGAAGGAGGAGGTCCTCGACCTCACCCTGGAGCCCGAGGAGCCCGCCGAGGGCCCGACCAGTTTCGAGCGGCGCATCTCCCAGCAGTTCGGGATCACCGACCGCGGCCGGCCCGCCGACCAGTGGCTCGCCGACACCGTCCGGTGGGCCTGGCGCACCCGCTTCCTGGTCCGGCTGGGCATCGACCTGCGGGTCCAGCTCCGGCAGCAGGCCGAGGACGAGGCCGTCCGGGTCTTCGCCGCCAACCTGCGCGACCTGCTGCTCGCCGCCCCCGCCGGCACCCGCGCCACCATGGGTCTCGACCCGGGCCTGCGCACCGGCGTCAAGGTCGCGGTGGTCGACGGCACCGGCAAGGTCGTCGCCACCGACACGATCTATCCGCACGCCCCCCGCAACCGCTGGGACGAGTCCCTGGCCGCACTCGCCCGGCTCGCCGCCGCCCACCGGGTGGACCTGATCGCGATCGGCAACGGCACCGCCTCCCGCGAGACCGACAAGCTCGCCGCCGACCTGATCAAGGCGCACCCGGATCTGAAGCTCACCAAGGCGGTCGTCTCCGAGGCCGGCGCCTCGGTCTACTCCGCCTCGGCGTACGCCTCGGCCGAACTGCCCGAGATGGACGTCTCGTTGCGCGGCGCGGTCTCCATCGCCCGCCGCCTCCAGGACCCGCTCGCCGAACTGGTCAAGATCGACCCGCGCTCCATCGGCGTCGGCCAGTACCAGCACGACCTGTCCGAGGTGAAGCTGTCGCGCTCCCTGGACGCGGTCGTCGAGGACTGCGTCAACGGCGTCGGTGTCGATGTGAACACCGCGTCCGTGCCGCTACTGCGCCGGGTGTCGGGCATCACCGAAGGCCTGGCCGGCAACATCGTCGCGCACCGTGACAGCAACGGCCCGTTCCGTACCCGCAAGGACCTCAAGGACGTCGCCAGGCTCGGCCCGAAGGCGTACGAGCAGTGCGCGGGCTTCCTGCGCATCCAGGGCGGCGACGACCCGCTGGACGCCTCCAGCGTGCACCCGGAGTCGTATCCGGTGGTGCGGCGGATCAGCGCGAGCGCGGGGACCGAGATCCCGGCGCTGATCGGCAACGGCGCGGTGCTGCGGGCCCTTCGGCCGCAGGAGTTCGTGGACGACTCGTTCGGCCTGCCGACCGTCACGGACATCCTCGCCGAGCTGGAGAAGCCCGGCCGCGACCCCCGCCCCGCCTTCAAGACCGCGACCTTCAAGGAGGGCGTGGAGGAGATGAAGGACCTGCGGCCGGGGATGCTGCTGGAGGGCGTGGTCACCAACGTGGCGGCGTTCGGCGCGTTCGTCGACGTCGGCGTCCACCAGGACGGCCTGGTGCACGTCTCCGCGCTGTCCGACTCCTACGTGTCCGACCCGCACGACGTCGTCAAGTCCGGTGACATCGTGCGCGTCAAGGTCCTCGACGTGGACCTGCCGCGCAAGCGGATCTCGCTGACGCTGCGGCTCCAGGACGAGGCGCGCCCGCGCGGCGGCGATCAGCGCGGTGGTGAACGGCAGGGCGGCGAGCGGCGCGGTGGGCCGCCGCGCCAGGGCGGTCGCGGCGGTCAGGGCGGCGGTCGCGGTGGCAACGGCGGCAATGGCGGTCAGGGCGGTCAGGGCGCCGGTCGGGGCGGCAACGGCGGCCAGGGCGGCGGGCGGCGCGGTGGCTCCGGTCAGCCCGCGCCGAGCGGTGCGATGGCCGACGCCCTGCGCCGGGCCGGCCTGACCGGCGGCAAGTAAGCTCCACGACCCAGGAGGGGCACCCCTTACATCCCGGGCGACACCCGTGATGCCTTGCCCGGTTTTTACCCGCCGGGTCTTGCGTCGCGGGGCCCGGGGAACCAGGAGGGCTCGCGGCGCGTTCCACTGGATAGGTACGGTGAGCGCGCGGCGCGGGCCGCCGTGAGACGGAGGCTGGGGAGCATGACGAATCGTACGAAGGTCGCCATCGGCGGCGTGGTGGTGGGGCTGATCCTGCTCGCCTGGATTCCCTGGTGGGTGTTCTTCCTGGTCGTGATCGGCGTGCCGGCCGTCGCGTATTTCACGCTCGACTCCTCCCAGCGGCGCCGGCTGCGCCGGGTGAGCCGCCGGCAAATCGGTCGCTGACCGCGCGGTCCCCTCGATAGGATGAAGCGTCGGGTCAGGGAATCCGATCGAGGGGAAAAAACCTCATGCTCAGCGGTTCCGTCGTCGCGGTCAGCCGTGACGCCACGCACCGGTTCAGCAAGGTCAACCAGGACAGCGTCCGGCTGCTCGCCGGGCTCGGTATCGAGGGCGACGCGCACCTCGGCGTCACCGTCCAGCACCTGTCGCGGGTGGCCCGGGACCCCACCCAGCCGAACCTTCGGCAGGTGCATCTCATCCATGCCGAACTCTTCGACGAACTGCGCGCGGCCGGGTACCACGTAGGGCCCGGCGAACTCGGCGAGAACATCACCACCAGCGGCCTCGCGATCCTCGACCTGCCCGCGGGCACCCGGCTTCGGCTCGGGTCCGCCGCCGTGATCGAGCTGACCGGCCTGCGCAATCCCTGCGCTCAGATCGAGACGTTCCGCAGCGGCCTGCTCAAGCAGGTCGTCGGCCGTGACGAGGCAGGGGCGATCATCCGCAAGGGCGGTGTGATGAGCGTCGTCCTCGAGGGCGGCGTCGTACACCCAGGCGACCCGATCGCCGTCGAGCTGCCCGCCGCACCGCACCGCCCACTGGAAAAGGTCTGAACCCGCCCATGACGGCCGATACCCCCGCAGCCGCTCCGGGGCGCCCCCCGGTGTCCAAGGCCGGCGCCGTGCGCTCCGTCCCCGAACTGGCCGCCCTTGTGGCATCCGGCACCCGGGTGAAGTACCTGCACTTCTGGGGCCACCGCCCGCAGCGCGACGGCAGCGTCGGCCCGGGCTGCCTCAGCCAGTGGTGGCCGGCCCCCTTCACGGTGGACGGCGTCACCTATGCCACCGCCGAGCACTGGATGATGGCGGGCAAGGCCCGGCTGTTCGGCGACGAGGACGCGGCGCGCCGCGTCCTCGTCGCCGGCCACCCGAAGGCCGCGAAGTCCGTGGGCCGAAGCGTCCGCGGCTTCGACGAGGCGGTGTGGGAGCGGGAGCGCTTCGCTCTGGTCGTCGCGGGCAGCGTGCACAAGTTCGGCCAGCACCCCGACCTGCGGGCCTACCTGCTCGGTACGGCCCGCCGGGTGCTGGTCGAGGCCAGCCCGCTGGACCGGGTCTGGGGTATCGGCCTGGCCGCCGACGACGACCGCGCCGAGCGCCCCGACGCCTGGCGCGGCCTGAACCTGCTCGGCTTCGCCCTCATGGCGGCCAGGGACGAGCTCGCCGCCCCCGAAGGAGCTGCCCTGGAGGGTCAGGCGCCCGGAGCGCGGACTCTCGGCGGGCCGGTCCTCGGCGGACAGGTCCCCGACGGACAGGTCCTCGACGCGCAGGCCCTCGGACGAGAGGCACCCTTCGCCCCATGACCGAACGCCTCGTGGTCGTCGGTGGCGACGCCACCGGCATGTCCGCCGCCTCCCAGGCCCGTCGCCGCAGGCCGGCCGACGACCTGGAGATCGTCGCCTTCGAGCGCGGCCGGCACGTCTCCTACAGCGCCTGCGGCATCCCGTACTGGATCGCCGGCGACACCACCGGCCCCGACGCGCTGGTCGCCCGCACCGCCGCCGAGCACCGCGACCGCGGTATCGACGTACGCCTGGGCACCGAGGTGACGGAGATCGACCGCGACGGCGCCCGTGTCCTGGCGCGGGACGCCGACGGCCGCGAGCGGTGGACGGGCTACGACCATCTGGTGATCGCCACCGGTGCGCTGCCCGTACGGCCGCCGATCCCGGGCATCGACGCGCCCGGTGTCTTCGGGGTGCAGACCCTGGACGACGGCGAGGCCGTACTGCGCGGCCTGGACCGCGACGGGGTGCGGCGGGCCGTGGTGGTCGGCGGCGGCTACATCGGCGTCGAGATGGCCGAGGCGATGCTGCGGCACGGCCTCGACGTCACCCTCGTCGACCGCAACCCGCAGCCGATGACCACACTGGACCCCGACATGGGACGCCTGGTGCGCAAGGCCCTCGAAGGACTCGGCGTCACCGTCGTCTCCGGCGCCGCCGCCCGCGAGGTGCTCACCGACTCCGACGGGCGCGCCCGCGCCGTCGCCACCGACGACGCGGAGTACCCCGCCGACCTGGTCGTCCTCGGCCTCGGCGTCCGGCCGAACACCGCGCTCGCCCGCGACGCGGGACTCCCGCTGGGAACGCATGGCGGGCTGCTCACCGACCGTTCGATGCGGGTGCGCGACACCGAGCGGATCTGGGCCGGCGGGGACTGCGTCGAAGTGCTCAACCTCGTCTCCGGCGCCTGGCAGCACATCGCGCTGGGCACCCACGCCAACAAGCACGGCCGGATCATCGGCACCAACATCGGCGGTGGCTACGCCACGTTCCCCGGTGTGGTCGGCACCGCCGTCAGCAAGGTGTGCGACGTGGAGATCGCCAGGACCGGCCTCAAGGAGTCCCAGGCCAGGGCCGCGGGCCTCGACTTCGTCAGCGCGGTCATCGAGTCCACCAGCCGTGCCGGGTACTACCCCCAGGCGGCCTTGATGACCGTCAAGATGCTCGCCGAGCGCGGCACAGGACGGCTGCTCGGCCTCCAGATCGTCGGCGGGGAGGGCGCCGCCAAGCGCGTGGACGTCGGTGCGGTCGCGCTCACCGCGGGGATGACCGTCGGGCGGATGGTCGATCTCGACCTCGGCTACGCCCCGCCGTTCTCGCCGGTGTGGGACCCCGTGCTGGTCGCCGCACGCAAGGCGGCGGACACGGTGGCCGCCGACATCGCGCGCACGGCGGGCGGCTCCGACACCCGGGGCGTCAGCCCGACCTGACCTCGGCGGTGGCGAGCCGGCCGAGGGCTTCGAGCAGCGGCGGCAACGCCGGACCGCGCCCCACCGGCAGGACCTCGCCGGGCGCGTCGTCCAGCAGCACGAACGCCATGTCGTCCGTCCTGGCCACCAGGCTCCAGCCGGGCCCGTCGGCGCGCACCGCCCCGTACGTGGTGCGGACCCGGCCGGGCGGAGGGGGCTCGCGGGTGTACGCCTCGGCGCTTTCCAGGGCGCGCCGGACCCCGTCGTGGGAGAGGGCGGGGACGGGGGTCTCCACGTCGGTGTCGGTGGCTGTGCCGGTACGCGCGGCGGGCGCGTGGCTGCTCTCGGGTGCGGCGGGTGCGGCGGGTGCGTCGGGTGCCTTCGTGGCGGGGGCGTCGCCGCTGGTGTCCGCGTCCGCGGTGTCCTCGGCGGCGGAGCCGATCTGGTCGCGCCATTCGCGCCAACGGATCGCTATCTCGTCGGCGCCCAACCGCCGTTGCTGCGGCCCCCACACCGATGTGTCGGGCGGGGCGAGGGCGGGCCCCGCGCCGGCCGTCTCGTCGGGGTCGTGCGGCGCGGGGACGCCCGGCGCCGCGACGGCGACCGGCAGCGGCCAACCCGGGAGGGACGCGACCATGGTGCTCTCGTCCGGCGACAGGTCGTACTCAAGTCCGCAGTCCCACGCGGCGAGCGCGCACGCGACCATCGCGGCGTCGGTCGTGGCCACGGTCCAGCGCGCCCCGGCGGAGTCCTGACCGAACACCACCCGTAGCCGCCGGCCAGCGGTTCGAGCCCCAACCGCGAGCACGCCGCGGGGTAGTCGTCGCCCAGCACCCCAGGGAAACCGCCCGGCGTCAGCATCGCCGCGGTCAGCACGAGCAGCGCGTCCTCCTCCGGCGTGTCCTGCGCGTTGCCGTCCATCCCTGCCTCCCTGTCACCGCCCGGTCCGCCGCACCCTAACCAGCGGGTAACCTCCGCGTCGAGGGGCCTGGAAGTGAGGAAAACGTGCGTGCGGCGTTCCGGTGCCGCGCAGGAAGGCGCGTGCTCGACGCAAATCGTTGGCAGCAGGGGGGAGTTGGCGCCTACGATCGCGGCCATGGCCCGGATCATGCGCTCCCACTTCGTCTGCGTGCCGTGCCGCGCTTCGTGGAAGAAGCAGGGCAACGGCGTTCGCGGGGACGTCTGTCCGCGCTGCGGCGGCGCGCTCGTGGACGCGGGCGCGCAACTCGCCGTGCCGCCCAAGCGGGACACCGCCGGTTGGCGCGCCCTGGCCGCCGTGCTGGCCGCGGGGCTCCGGTTCGCCCCCACCTGCATGTGCTGCCTGGACGGGCCCGGATACCGTCCGCGCACCCCGCGCGAGGTCCGGGAACGGCTCGTACACGCGGCGGCCACGGGCGTCCCGGTCGAGAGGGCGCTCGCCTGCGAGGACCCCACCCATACCGATGTTCGCCGGGCGCCAGGGTCGGGGCGTTCCGCGCGGTCGGGGCATGCGGTGCGGTCGGGGGTGCGGCGGCGGTGAACAGCGGCTTCGCCGCGGCAGGTTCCGCCGGGTCGTTCAGGGCTTCCTGACCGCCAGCGCCAGATAGCGCGCGTCGGAGTCGTCGAGGAGCAGCAGTTCCCACCCGGTGCTGGCAAGCAGCCGGCCGAGTCGGGGCTGGGCGCGCATGTCATCGGGCGCGAGCGGGCGGCCGTGGCGGGCGGCGAGGGCGGCGCGGCCGAGCGGGTGGAAGAGCGCGAGACGGCCGCCCGGCTTGGTCACGCGGGCGAGTTCGCGCAGGCCGGCGGCGGGGTCGGGGAGGTGGTGCACCAGCCCCGAGGCGAGCACGGCGTCGAACGTGCCCGCCGCCAACGGCAGGCGCCCGCAGTCGGCTTCGACCAGCACCCCATGCGCCCGGCGGCCGAGCGCCACGGCCTCCCGCAGCATCTCGGAGGTCAGGTCCACGCCGACGACGACGCCCTCGGGGCCGACCGCGGTCCGCAACTGCGGCAGCGCACGCGCCGTACCGCATCCCGCGTCGAGCACCGTGTCGCCCTGCCGCGGTTCCAACTCGGCGACCACGGCCGCGAACGCCGGGCCGTCGCCGGGAAAACGACCTTCCCAGCCGGCGGCCCGTGCCGCGAAGAACTCCCGCACCTGCTCGTTTCCGCGCTCCATTCCGGCCATGCATCATGGTTGCATGATCACGCTGCGCTCCGTCGCATTGTTCCTGCTGGCCGCCGTTCTGGAGATCGGCGGCGCGTGGCTGATCTGGCAGGGCTTGCGCGAGCACCGCGGAATCGGCTGGATCGCCGCGGGTGTCGTCTCCCTCGGCTGCTACGGATTCGTCGCGACGCTCCAGCCGAGCGGGGACTTCGGGCGCATCCTGGCGGCGTACGGCGGGGTGTTCGTCGCGGGATCGCTGGTGTGGGGCATGATCCTCGACGGCTACCGGCCGGACCGCTTCGACGTGATCGGCGCGGTGGTCTGCCTCGTCGGGGTCGGCGTGATCATGTACGCCCCGCGCGGTGGCTGATTCCGTCCGTCCGCGGCCGGGCGAACTCCCGTCCGATCGTGCTCGCCACCGGGAGGGGCTTGCCCTCGCGCGCCCGGCGTACCAGGCTGCGTAGCGCAGCGGAGACGGGAGGTAGGCCATGACGGTGGGCAACGGGCTCGCATGGCTGCTCGATGACCTGACCAAGCGGGTGCCGCACGTGCAGCACGCGCTCGTGCTGTCCAACGACGGCCTGGTCACGGGTGCCAGCGGTGATCTCGACCGGCCGACCGCCGAGCACCTGGCCGCTGTGTCATCGGGTTTCCACAGCCTCGCCAAGGGCGCCGGCCGGCAGTTCGGCACCGGCGGGGTGCGGCAGACCATGATCGAGTTCGAGGAGGGTTTCCTCTTCGTCACGGCGGCGGGCGACGGCAGTTGCCTGTCGGTGCTCAGCGGGATGGACGCGGACATCGGCCAGGTCGCGTACGAGATGACCCGGCTGGTGCGGCGGGTCGGCGAACATCTCGGTGTCGCACCGCGGCAGTCCGGAACGACACGCGCCTGACCTGCGGGTTCGTCCTGTTTTCGGAGTTATCCACAGGCTCTCCGCGGGGTGTCGGCGTTTCGCGCTAGTTTGGTCACTGTCAGTGATCGAGCTTCGCGGAAGGTGATGGACATGGGTGCGACGCAGCAGCGGCAGCAGCGGCAGGAACGGGTCGGACGGGCGGGCGCGGACCGGGCGCGGGTCGCGCGGTCGAAGCAGGATCGGCGCCGTGTGGACCGCGGACTTCCGGGCCACGGTGGTCCGGTTCGCGGTGGACCGGGTGGACCGGATGGACCGGGTGGACCGGGCGGGGCGGGGCCGGAGAGCGTCGGGCCGGACCGCGGTGGGCCGGAGCGGGTGCGGCAGGACCGGCTCGTGGCGGACGGCCCGCCCCCGGCGGTGCCTGACGGCCCCTTGATGACGCTCGCCCGGGCCCGGGACGCGCTCGGCCTCGACTACGACGAGTTCGACCTCGCCGTGCAGATCGGGGAGGTCCCCACGGTCGCCTGCGGCTCGCGCAGTTGGAAGGTCAGATCGGACGAGGTGGACCGGCTCGTCGCGGAGGACGGCCACCCGCTGCCCCTGCTCGACCGGATCAGGCTGGTCGGCAGCGCCGAGGCGGCGAAGGAACTCGGTGTGGGCCGGGAGCGGTTCGTCCGGCTGGCCAGGGTGGGGCACATCCGCCCGGTCCGCTGGTATGTGAACCGATATCACGCGCTGGTGTGGATGTACCTGGCCCGGGACCTTCCGGTGCTCGCCGAGCACTGCCCGGCGCTGTTGAGCGGCCCCCTGCCCGAGGGGCTGCGGGCGGCGGTGGCCGACGGTGAGGACGAGCGGGCCCGCGGTTGGCGTTCCCGCCGTGTCGCCCAACTCGTGCGCGACACCTACGACGCGTGGGACGAAGCCGCCGTGTGGTCGGCGCTGCTCGGGCCGGAGCTCATCGACAGCGCGCTGCCCGACCCTTACGAACGGGCGCATCTGCGCAAACTGCGGGCGGCCCTGCCACCTGGCCGTCCCGGTCTGGCCACGCCCGAGCAGATCAAGGTGATCAGCACCGCCGACCATCCGGACGAGATCGCGCTGGCCCTCGTGGCCCTGGCCGACGCGCTCGGCCGGGCAAGGGAACTGCGGCCGGCACCGGGCCGGGCCGTCGGCGCCGCCGCGGAACTCGCTGCGGAGCCTGCGTCATGGCCCGTGCCACTGTCTGCCACGGCGCCGCTGGTTCCGCGCCCGCTTCCGCTGCCGGACGAGCTTGCCGCTGAGGTCGGGGAAGGCGCGGATGGCGCGGAACGCGCCGGTGTCGACGGCGCCGCCGGCCCGGCCCGGCCGGACGGTTCTGGCGACGACGGCCGGCCGGGCCTGCGGGGGCTGCTGCGGCTGCTGGGGCGCAGAAACCGGTCAGCGGATGCGGGTGCGGGTACTGCGGGTGCGGCTGGTGGTGGGGTGCGCGGCGGCCCTCACAGTTCGCCGACGTCGGTGACCCGGACCACCGCGCGGCTCTCCTCGTCGGAGGCCGCCAGGTCCACCTCCGCCGAAATGCCCCAGCCATGATCGCCGTTGGGGTCGGCGAAGGTCTGCCGGACCCGCCACAGGCCGTGCTCCGGCTGTTCCTCGATGAGCAGCAGCTTCGGCCCACGGGCGTCCGGCCCGGTACCGAGGTCGTCGTACTCGTCCCAGTAGGCGTCCATGGCGTCGGCCCAGGCGTCGGCGTCCCACCCGGACTCGGCGTCCAGCTCGCCGAGCTGGTGGTACTTCTCCAGCGCCGCCAGCTCGACCCGGCGGAAGAGGGCGTTGCGGACCAGCACCCGGAAGGCACGGGCATTGGCGGTCACCGGCTTGACCTGGTCGGCGCGCTCGGCGGCCTCCTCGGCGCTCTCCACCTCGGGGTTGGCCAGTTGCTCCCACTCGTCGAGCAGGCTGGAGTCGACCTGCCGCACCAGCTCGCCGAGCCAGGCCGTGAGGTCCTGGAAGTCCTCCGACTTCAGGTCGTCGGGCACGGTGTGGTCCAGCGCCTTGTAGGCGCCGGCCAGGTAGCGCAGCACGATGCCCTCGGTCCTGGCCAGCTCGTAGTTGGAGACGAACTCCGAGAAGGTCATGGCCCGCTCGTACATGTCGCGGATGACGGACTTCGGCGACAGCGGGTGGTCGCCGACCCACGGGTGGCTCTTGCGGTACACGCCGTAGGCGTGCAGGAGCAGCTCCTCCAGCGGCTTGGGGTAGGAGACGTCCTGAATCCGCTCCATCCTCTCCTCGTACTCCACCCCGTCGGCCTTCATCTCCGCGATCGCCTCGCCGCGCGCCTTGTTCTGCTGGGCGGCGAGGATCTGGCGGGGGTCGTCGAGGGTGGACTCCACCACGGAGACCATGTCCAGGGCGTAGGAGGGGGAGTCGGGGTCGAGGAGCTCGAAGGAGGCGAGCGCGAAGGTGGACAGCGGCTGGTTGAGCGCGAAGTCCTGCTGGAGGTCGACGGTGAGCCGGACGATCCTGCCCTCGGCGTCCGGCTCGTCGAGGCGTTCCACCACACCGCCGTCGAGCAGCGAGCGGTAGATCGCGATGGCCCGCCGGATGTGCCGGAGCTGGGACCTGCGGTCCTCGTGGTTGTCCTCCAGCAGGTGCCGCATCGCGTCGAAGGCGTTGCCCGGCCGGGCGATCACCGACAGCAGCATCGCGTGGGTGACCCGGAAGCGGGAGGTCAGCGCCTCAGGCTCGGAGGCGATCAGCTTCTCGAAGGTGTTCTGCCCCCAGCCGACGAACCCCTCCGGTGCCTTCTTGCGCACCACCTTGCGGCGCTTCTTCGGGTCGTCGCCGGCCTTGGCCAGCGCCTTCTCGTTCTCGATCACGTACTCGGGAGCCTGCGCCACCACGAACCCGGCGGTGTCGAAGCCGGCCCGCCCGGCCCGCCCCGCGATCTGGTGGAACTCCCGGGCCCGCAGCACCCGCACCCGCTGCCCGTCGTACTTCGTCAGCGCGGTGAACAGCACCGTGCGGATCGGCACGTTGACGCCGACGCCGAGGGTGTCGGTGCCGCAGATCACCTTCAGCAGCCCGGCCTGCGCCAGCTTCTCCACCAGCCGGCGGTACTTCGGCAGCATCCCCGCGTGGTGCACCCCGATGCCGTGCCGCACGTAGCGGGAGAGGTTGCGGCCGAAGGCGGTGGTGAAGCGGAAGTTGCCGATCAGCTCGGCGATGGCGTCCTTCTCGGCGCGGGTGCACATGTTGATGCTCATCAGCGCCTGCGCCCGTTCCACCGCGGCGGCCTGCGTGAAGTGCACGATGTACACCGGCGACTGGCGGGTCTCCAGCAACTCGGTGAGGGTCTCGGTCAGCGGCGTGGTGCGGTACTCGTAGCTCAGCGGCACCGGCCGGGTCGCGGACCTGACCACCGCGGTGGGACGCCCGGTGCGCCGGGTCAGGTCCTCCTCGAACCGGGCCACGTCGCCGAGTGTCGCCGACATCAGCACGAACTGCGCCTGCGGCAGCTCCAGCAGCGGGATCTGCCACGCCCAGCCACGGTCCGGTTCGGCGTAGAAGTGGAACTCGTCCATGACGACCTGGCCGACGTCGGCGGTCCGCCCGTCGCGCAGCGCGATCGAGGCGAGCACCTCGGCGGTGCAGCAGATCACCGGGGCGTCCGGGTTGACCGAGGCGTCGCCGGTGAGCATGCCGACGTTCTCGGTGCCGAACATCTTGCACAGGTCGAAGAACTTCTCGGAGACCAGCGCCTTGATCGGCGCGGTGTAGAAGGTGACCTCGTCGCGGGCCAGCGCGGCGAAGTGCGCACCCGCCGCCACCAGGCTCTTTCCGGAGCCGGTGGGGGTGGAGAGGATCACGTTCGCCCCCGAGACCACCTCGATCAGCGCCTCCTCCTGGGCCGGGTAGAGGGCGATGCCCTGGCCCTCGGCCCACGTCGAGAACGCTTCGAAGAGGGCATCGGGGTCGGCTTCGGAAGGGAGCTGATCGATAAGGGTCACCCCTCCATCTTGCCCGTCCGGACGCCCAAGGGCGGAACCGGCGGTGAAGCCGATGATCACCACGGGTAGGGTGTGGCGTCGGCCACGTGTCAACTCCGCCTGTGGGCGGCCGAATCGGGGGTATCGCCAGACCATGATGGGACCAGCACACTCGCTGTCGGGAGCGACGGCCTGGTTGGGTGTCGGCGCCATCGCGGCCGGCCTCGGCGATCCGATGCCGTGGCCGACTCTCGTGGTGGGTGCGCTGATCTGTGCGGGTGCGGCCCTCGCGCCCGACCTGGACCACCAGGCGGCGACCATCTCCCGGGCCTTCGGTCCGCTGTCCCACCTGGCCTGCAAGTTCATCGACTCGCTCTCCCACGTCACCTACAAGGCGACCCGGAAGAGTGGCGACCCCCGCCGGGCCGGCGGCCACCGGACCTTGACCCACACCTGGCTGTGGGCGGCGCTGCTCGGCGTCGGTTTCTCGGCGCTGGCCGTCTACGGTGGCCGGTGGGCGGTGCTGGCGATCCTCTTCGTGCACATGGTGCTCGCGGTGGACGGCCTGCTGTGGCGGCAGGCACGCGCCTCCAGCCACGTCCTGGTGTGGCTGCTGGGTGCGACGAGCGCGTGGATGCTCGCCGACGTGCTGGACGACCCGGGCAACGGCAAGGCGTGGCTGTTCACCGAGCCCGGCCAGCACTACATGTGGATCGGCATGCCGATCGTGCTCGGCGCGCTGGTGCACTGCCTCGGCGACGCGCTGACCGTCTCCGGCTGCCCGATTCTGTGGCCGATACCCGTCGGCCGCAGGCGCTGGCACCCGCTGGGGCCGCCGAAGTTCATGCGCTTTCGGGCCGGAAGCTGGGTGGAGATCAAGATCCTCACCCCGGTGTTCTTCGTGGCGGGCGGCGCCTGCGCCGTCGGCGCCCTCGGGCTGTTCGGCTAGTTCGGCCAGCCGCCTCCTCATCGGCCGGCGGCTCCGCGGGGCCGCCGTGGAGGGGGCGCTGCGGGCCGACGGCACGTATCGCGGGATGGGCGAGCACCGCGATCACCGCGGAGGTCTGCCACAGCACGCCGAAGCCGAGCACCCCTGAGGTGCCGACGAGCAGGGCGACCGGCCCGGCGGCGGCCAGTCCGACGGGGCCGAGGACGAAGGCCCCGAAGGAGCTGTAGGCGCTCACCCGGGCCAGCACCTCGCGCGGCACATGACGCTGCACGGCGGCCGGGTAGAGGGTGCCGCAGACCGCCGAGCCGATGCCCGCCAGGAAGGCGGCGCCACAGACCCCCGCCAGCGGCAGGCCGGTGGCGAGCGCGGCGGAGGGCAGTGACCAGCCCAGCGAGGCGGCGATCGCCACGAACAGCGGCCGTCGGGGCCGCCGGAGGAGCATGGCGATGCCGCCGGCCACCGCGCCCGCACCGTCGACGGCCATCACCAGGCCCCACGACGACGCCCCGCCGAGCCGCCGCTGGGAGACGACGGGACCGAGGACGAGGAACGGCCCCCAGACGAAGAGGTTCATCAGGCCGATGTGCGCCGTGGTCACCCACAGCCAGGTGCGGGAGCGGAACGCGGTCCAGCCTCCTTTCAGGTCCGCCGTGAAGGACGCAGCGCGTGCGGGCAGCGGGGCCGCACGCGGCAGCAGGAGGAGCACGACGACGCTGACGGCGTAGCCGGCCGCGTCCAGGGCGAGTACGCAGGACGGGCCGCTGACCGCGGTCAGGACGCCGGCGAGCATCGGGCCCGCGATGGACGTCGCGGACGCGGCCATGCCGAGCAGGGCGTTGGCGTCGGACAGCGCCGCACCGCGGGTGAGGTGCGGGACCAGGGCGTTGAGGGCCGGGTTGAACAGGGCTTCGGCCGCGCCCCAGAGGGCGACGAGGGAGACCAGCGCCCACAGCCCGGGACGCGCCCCGAGCAGGACCAGGGCGAGGGCGCCCTGGGTGAGGCAGCGCACCGTGTCGGCGGCCAGCATTACCCGCCGGCTGCCGAGCCGGTCGGTGACGACGCCGCCGGCGAGCAGGACGAGGACGAGCGGCAGGGTCCGGGCGGCGAGGACGCCGCCCAGTTCGGTCCCACCGCCACCGGTGTCGAGGATCGCGAAGGCGACCGCGACGGAGGCCATGGAGGAGCCGAGCAGCGAGGTGCCGTAGCCGATGAAGAAGCGGCGGAAGTCGCGCTCGCGCAGTACCGCCAGGCCGTTGGGGAGGGGCATGAGCGCAGCGTGCAAGGGGCCGTTGACGACACGCCAGATACGCGGTCGAGATAACGTGAGTCGGATCGAATCAAGTTAAGCTCCTGTTCGAGGCATTCAAGGGTGCGTTTACTGCGGTGAGTTGATAAGGGGGAGGTATGAGTCGACCCGTCGAGTACGCCGTGGCCGTGGACGGATTTGTTGCCGCCGCCGCGTTGGGAGCGGGCTCGCGCCGGGTCTACCGGATCGCCCTCACCACGTGGGCCTGGGCGCTGGTGGACAAGGTCCCGCCGGTGGGGGAGCAGCGGCGCAACGCCCTGCCGCCGGCCGTGCCGTTGGCCCTGCTGGACGCCCCGCACACCCCGGGGCGGCTGCGGGACGCCTTCGCCGCGCGAGCCGCGGTGGTCGGTGCCCGTACGGCCAATCGCGAGTTGTCGGTGCTGGCCGCCGCGGTCAACTGGTGGCGCGGGCAGGGCTGGTTGGCGGGAGACCCCCTCGCCGGCGTGCGGCGCCTGCCGGTGTCGGCCGCGCCGGCGGCCGGAATCCGGCTGGACGCCGCCCAGGTCGGAGCCGTTCTCGACCTGCCGGTCCCGCTGCGGGAGACGACCTTCTGGCACCTGCTGCACGAGACCGGGGCGACGATCGAGCGCGTCCTCGCTCTCGACGTCGACGACCTGGACCTGCCCGGCCGGCGCACTCGTGGGCGCGGCGCCCTGCGCTGGGGCGACGGATCGGCCGGGCTGCTTCCGCTGCTCACTCTCGGGCGCGTGGACGGACCGCTGTTCACGACCGCCCGGGGCCGGTTGTCCTACCGCCGCGCCGCGGAGGTCTTCACCGCCGCCACCCGGCCGCTCGATCCGCGGGGGCGCGGGTGGACGCTTCGCCGGTTGGCGGCCGGGGAACGGCGGTAGCCCGGCCGCCAGGGACTGGTCTCCGTTCCGCCCCGGTCAACCGCCGTGGTGGAGCCGGTAGTGCTGGGCGAGGAGATCACGTCCGTAGTCGTTGCCGTTGGGGGCTCGCACGATGGTGTGGACGTGGAAGCGGGCGGGCTCGGGGTTGGCGAGGAAGACACCGGGATGGTTGTCGTACTCGACCAGGAGCACGGGTGAGTGAATCCGGTAGTAGAAGGCGCACTCGTCGTCGTGGCCGCCGCGCCAGGCGAACCGCGTCTCGTCGAAGTGCTCACGGACGAGCGCCAGGGTGCGCTCGGCCTGGACCTGCGGGAGACGGTCGAGATAGACCCGGATCAGCTCCACCAGAGCGTCACGCTGGTCGGCCGGCAGGCTTGCGGCGACGATCCCCTCGGGAGCCAGGATGAGGTTGTCACTGCCCGCGCCGGCGAGGTGCCGGCCCTTCCACGGGCCGGCGAGTTCGGGCGGAAGGTCCTCCGCGCGAAGCGAGGGACCCATCAGGAACTCGCCCTCCCGGTCGGGGTCCAGGGCGCGGCGGAAGGAAAGGGCGACCTCGGTCTCGTCGCCGAAAGCCGTGACGCCCGCGAACCGTCCCGTCCCGGACGTCGGCTCGGCGCCGAGGAACACGGGGGCGAGAACCACCTGCCCTCCGACGAAGACGCAGTGCAGGTCCACGTGATGCCCCATCAGCTGCCACCCCCACGGGGAGTCGCCCGAAGGAGTCCCGAAGACGGTGAACCAGTAGGCGAATTCGGTGAGGGTGTCCCGGTAGTCGTCGATGAGCTCGCCCAGGTGCTCGTTGAGTGCCATCGCGGCTCGTACCTGGGCGTAGCCGGCAGGGCTGAGGCTCGCCTCGACGACGGCGAGCGCGCGATCGCGGTCACGGTCGGTGAGCCGCTCCAGGCGCATGCCCTTCGGGTGCCAGGTCGGGATCGCGTTCGTCCACAACCGCCATTCCGGGGCGTCCATCGGCAGCGCGGCGACCGCCCTCTGGTGGGGCGCCAGCCCGTCGAGGTAGGCCCGGGCGGCCGTGACGGTGGTCTTCGGGGATGCCGCCGGGTGGTGGAGACGGTAGAGGCCCCGGCGCGGGGTGCCGTTCTCGGTGATGCCGACGTAGGGCTCGCGATGCCGGCGTAAGGGTGTGGTCAGCTCGAAGGCCGCCTCCGGCGGGATCAGGTCGTCGAAGAGGTGGGAGTCGACGATCGGCAGGTCGCTTCGGGTGGCCGGCAGGGGGAAGTCCTCCGGGCGGGCTGGGCGCGACATGTTTCTCCGTACGTTGTCAGGTGGCCCGGGAGGGCCGGGCGCGGATACGGCGCCGACACACGAAGTGCCCTTCTCCGGGACGGGTGACGTCGGGCGACGCGATGCGATTACCGTAAGAAAGCAGCTCTCCCATGGGAAGAAGGCACTTTGTGGTAACCACCCGGGCCGAGTCGATGCTCCGCGACAGCCCCTACCGCGCGGACTGCCCGACTCGCCGCATCCTGGATCGGATCGGCGACCGTTGGACGGTGCTCATCGTGGGCGCCCTCTGGGACGGCAGCGCCCGCTTCTCGGAGTTGCGCCGGCGCATCGAGGGCATCTCGCAGAAGATGCTCACCCAGACCCTCCGCGGGCTCGAACGGGACGGGCTGGTGCGCCGCACCGTCCACCCCGAAGTCCCGGTCCGCGTCGAGTACGCGCTCACCGAGGCGGGCCGCACCCTGCGCGGGCCGCTGCGCGCGCTGGAGGAATGGTCGATCGCGCACCTCGGCGACGTATCAGCCTCGCAGGAAGCCTACGACCGCAGGGACCGACCTCCTCCTGGCTCCACGGGCCGCGACACGTGACGCTGCGACATCCGCGCCGCGCACTGCCGACATTCACCCTCCACCCGCCGCGGAAGGCTCACCCGTCCCGCCGTGGACGGCTCACCCGTGCCAGGAGCGCCACAGCGCCGCGTACGCGCCCTCCGCCTCGACCAGTTGGTGGTGGCTGCCCAACTCGCTGATCCGGCCGTCCTCGACCACGGCGATCACATCGGCGTCGTGCGCGGTGTGCAGGCGGTGGGCGATGGCCACGACGGTACGTCCGTCCAGCACCCGGGACAGGGACCGTTCGAGGTGGCGGGCGGCGCGCGGGTCGAGCAGGGAGGTCGCCTCGTCGAGCACCAGGGTGTGCGGGTCCGCCAGCACCAGCCGGGCGAGCGCGAGTTGCTGCGCCTGCGCCGGGGTCAGGACGGAGCCGCCGGAGCCGACCTCGGTGTCCAGGCCGTCGTCCAGCGCGCGCGCCCACTCCTGCGCGTCGACGGCGGCCAGCGCCTCCCACAGTTCGCCGTCGCCGGCCGTCGGACGGGCCAGCCGCAGGTTGTCGCGGAGGGTGCCGACGAAGACGTGGTGCTCCTGGTTGACCAGGGCGACGTGCTCCCGCACGCGCTCGGCGGGCATCCGGGCCAGCGCGGCCCCGCCGAGGGTGACCTCGCCGGTCCGCGGCGCGTACAGCCCGGCCAGCAGCCGCCCGAGCGTGGACTTGCCCGCGCCCGACGGCCCGACCAGCGCCAGCCGGGTGCCGGGCGGCACGTTCAGCGACACGTCGTGCAGCACATCGGTGCCCTCGACGTAGCCGAACCGCACCCGGTCCGCGGTCATGGTCCGGCCGTCCGGCGTCAGCGCGCCGTCGCCCTCGTCGACCGCGACCTCGCGCACCCCGACCAGCCGGGCCAGCGACGCCTGCGCCGTCTGCAACTCGTCGTACCAGCGCAGCATCAGGCCGATCGGGTCGACCAGCATCTGCGCGTACATCGCGCCCGTGGTCAGCGCGCCCACGGCCAGCCAGCCGTGCAGCGCGAATCCACCGCCGATCATCAGCACCGAGGTGAGGATCAGCACGTGGGTCATGGTGATCGCCGGGAAGAGCACGCTGCGCAGCCACAGCGTGTAGCGGCTCCAGCCGACCCAGTTCCGCAGCCGGGTCCGGGACAGCTCCTCCCGGCGCTCGCCCAGGCCGTGCGCCTCGATGGTGCGGCCGGCGTCGACGGTCTCGGCGAGCGCGGCGGCGACGGCCGCGTAACTCGCCACCTCCGCGCGGTAGGCGGCCGGTGCCCGCCGGAAGTACCAGCGGCAGCCGGCGATCAGCAGCGGCAGCCCCACCAGCACGGCCAGCGCCAGCGGCGGCGCGGTCACCGCGAGGGCTCCGAGCAGCAGCAGCGCCCACACCACGGCGATCGCGAGTTGCGGCACCGCCTCCCGCATCGCCTCCGACAGCCGGTCGATGTCGGTGGTGATCCGCGACAGCAGGTCGCCGGTGCCGGCCCGCTCCAGTACGCCCGGCGGCAGCGAGACCGAGCGCACCAGGAAGTCCTCGCGCAGGTCGGCGAGCATGCGCTCGCCCAGCACCGCCCCGCGCAGCCGGACCATCCGCACGAAGCACGCCTGCACCGCCAGCGCGGCCAGGAACAGGCAGACGGTACGGGTCAGATGGATGTCGCGATGGCCGTCGGCCAGGTCCTGCACCAGGTCACCCAGCAGGAACGGCCCGATCATCGACGCGACGACCGCGACCGTGTTGACACCGAGCAGCACGGCGAACGCGCCCCGGTGCCGCCGGGCCAGCTCGCGGACGTAACCGCGCACCGTGGCGGGCGAACCGACCGGCAGCGTGATGCTGTTCCGGGTCGGCATCGAGGGGTCGTGCTCCGGCGGTCGTACGCCGATCATGCGGACTCCTCCATCGACATGTCGTCACGGACATCGGCGGTTCCGGCGGTTCCGGCGGTTCTGGCGGTTCCGGCTGTTCCGGCTGTTTCGTCTGTTCCGGTTTCGCCCGCCGCGCGAGCCGCCGCTCCGGTCTCCGCTCCGGTCGCGGTCGCGGCGTCCCCCTGGGCCTCGTCCTCACGGGTGACCACGGCCCGGTACAGCGGGGTGGCGCGCAGCAGTTCGTGGTGGACACCGGCGGCGACCGCGGTGCCGTCGTGGACGAACACCACCTGGTCGGCACGGTCGAGCACCAGCGGGCTCGACGTGAACACCACGGTGGTACGGCCGGCGCGGATCTCCCGCAGACCGTGCGCGATCCGCGCCTCGGTGTGCGCGTCGACCGCCGACGTCGGCTCGTCGAGCACCAGCACCTCCGGGTCGGCCACCAGCGAACGGGCCAGCGCGAGCCGCTGCCGCTGCCCGCCCGACAACGACCGGCCGCGCTCGATGATCCGGGCCCGCATCGCGTCGCCGGAGTCCGCGTCAGCCCCGTCCAGGGACCGCACCAGCGCGTCGAGCACGTCGGCGCACTGCGCGGCGGCCAGCGCCGCCGGGGCGGTGACGCGCCCGGACGCGGGCACGTCGAGCAGGTCGGCCAGGGTGCCGGACAGCAGCACCGGGTCCTTGTCGTGCACGAGTACGGCGGAGCGGGCCACCGCCAGGGGTACGGCGTCCAGCGCCCTGCCGCCGATCAGCGCCGACGGCTCGCCCTCGACGGCGACCGGGCTGTGCCCGCCCAGCCGGTCGGCGAGCCGGCCCGCGGCGTCCGGGTCCCCGCACACCACGGCCGTGAGCAGCCCGGACGGCGCGCGCAGCCCCGTCGCGGGGTCGTACAGTTCGCCGCTGAGCGCGAGCGGGTCGCCGGCCGCGCCGTCGAGCGCCCCGCCGCCCACTCCGCCGGCGACCTCTCCGGCCACCTCTGCGGGCGCCCCGTCGACGTCGCTCCGCCGCAGCGCCAGCACCCGCGCGGCGCGCTTCGCCGACGGCCTGGAGAACGACCAGGCCATGGCGATCTCCTCGAAGTTCTGCAGCGGGAACATCAGGAACGACACCGAGCCGTAGACCGTGACCAGTTGGCCGACCGAGATCTGCCCGTCCAGCGCCAGCCGCGCCCCGTACCAGGCCACGCCGACCAGCAGCAGTCCCGGCAGCGCGACCTGGACGGCCGCGATGGTGGCCCACATCCGGGCGCTGTGCACGGCGGCCCGGCGCACCTCCTGCGACACGCGGCGGTAGCGGTCGAGGAAGAGCTGCTCGCCGCCGATCCCGCGCAGCACCCGCAGCCCCGCCACCGTGTCGGCGGCCAGCTCCGTGGCCCGGCCGCCCTTCTCCCGCTGGAGGTCGGCGCGGCGGGTGGCCGCGGGCAGCAGCGGCAGCACGGACAGCGCCAGCACCGGTACGGCCGCGGCGACCATGACACCGAGCTTCGGTTCGTACACCAGCAGCGCCACGGCCACGCCCACGGTGGCCAGCAGCGCCGAGGTGAAGCGGGCCAGCGCCTCGACGAACCATCCGATCTTCTCGACGTCGCCGGTACTCACCGCCACGACTTCTCCTGCCGCCACCCGCCGGGTCAGGATCGCGCCCAGCTCGACCGCCTTGGCGGCGAGGAGCTGCTGCACCCTGGTGGCGGCGCTGATCCAGTTGGTGACCGCGGTGCGGTGCAGCATGGTGTCGCCGAGCGCGGTCAGCAGGCCGAGCACGAGCAGCACGACACCGGCCAGTACCAGCCGGGTGCCCGAGCGGTCCACGACGGCCTGCACGGCCACCCCGACCACCGCGGGGAAACACGCCAGCGAGGCCATGTGGAGGGTGCCCCACGCGGCCGCGGCCACCTGACCGCGCCACTGGCCCAACTCCAGCCAGATCAGGAGCCGTCGGCCGGAACGGGTGTCGGGCCGACCCGGGTCGGCGAAGGGGATGCTGCTGAGGGACGGCATGATGTCCTGAGGTGGATGCGGGCGTGCGGGCAGGAGTCGGAGCCCGGACGGAACTGCGGCCCGGGCGGCGGCGGACGAGGTACGGCGCTCCGGGTCTTCCGGGCGATCCCCCGCAATCGGGCCGGAAACAACCGTGAGCCGTGCAAGACTCGCCGCGCCCCCGCCGTCGGGTCAAACGGTTTTCGAACTCGGCCGCCACCCGTGCGAGTGACCTGAACCACACCGACTTTGCAGGTCCGCGGCCGGAAACGGCACACTGTGTGGCTCCACACCATGGTCACCAGAGGAGACCCCCCACATGAAGGGCTTTCGGGCATTTCTGCTGCGCGGCAACGTCGTCGACCTCGCGGTCGGCATCGTCGTCGGTGCGGCCTTCACCGCGCTGGTGAACGGTTTCGTCGGGGCGTTCCTGACACCGATCGTCGGCCTGGTGAGCGGTGCCACCGGAGATTTCAGCCACCGGAACTTCCACGCCTCGGGCGTCACCTTCCCGTACGGCGTGTTCATCAACGCGGCGATCAGCTTCGTCATCGTGGCTGCGGTGATCTACTTCCTGGTCGTGCTGCCGATGAACCGCATGCAGGAGAAGTTCTTCCCGAAGGCCGCGAGCGCCCCGACCCGCGAGTGCCCGGAGTGCCTGAGCGCGATCCCCGCCGCGGCCAAGCGGTGCAGCGCCTGCACCGCGGTGCTCACGCCGACGGTGCCGGCCCAGGGCGGTGAGAAGGACGGCGCCGGTGTGAGCGACGCCGCCGGGGTCGACATCACGAAGTAGCGGCACAGGCAGCCACGCGCTGCCGACGAAACGGCGCGCCGCGTCTCCACCGCGGCGCGCCGTTCGCCGTCCCTCCCTACTGGCGACCGTGCCCGCGCTCGTGCCCGTGCCCGTGTCCTGACGGCTCGCCCTCGCCGAGCACGTCCAGCAGCGCCGACAGCGCGGCGCGCTGCTCGCCGTCCAGCGGCGCCAGCAGTTCGGCCGCGGCGGCCCGGCGCGCCCCGCGCAGCGCGGACAGCGCCCGCGCGCCGTCCTCCCGCAGCTCGATCCTGATCACCCGCCGGTTGTGCGGATCGGGGACCCTGCGGACCAGTTCCAGCTCCTCCAGCGCGTCCACGAGCGTGGTGACCGCGCGCGGCACCACGTCGAGGCGCTGTGCGAGGTCGGCCATCCGCGGCGGCGCCTCGCAGTGCGCGAGGGTGCGCAGCAGCCGGGACTGGGCGGGTGTGATGCCCAGCGGCTCCATCAGCCGGCGCTGCGAGCGGTGCAGCCGCCGGCTCAGCGTCAGCAACTGGTCGGCGAGTCGGCCGGTGACCTCGTCGGCGCCGGACGCGAGCGCCCGGGCGGCGGCTTCGTCGCGTGCCTGGCCGGCGGCCGTGGCGACCTGGCCGGAATCCGGAGCTGCTGCCTCGCTGTCCGCCGGACGCGAAGCCTGTCCGGCCGCGCTCTCCTCGGCGGTCGCGGTGGTGCGGGGGTCCATGTCCTCAGGCTATCAGGACACACTCCATTGTGAGTATAGGTAACAATGACCTACACTCCCTATGTCCGCGTATCCCGAACGCGGACCCTGGCCCGTATCCGTACCCGAACCCGGAGGAGCCCTTTGCGCCCCGAGAACGACCTCGTCAGCCGGTGGACGCCACCGAAGAGCACACCCGGCACCCGCGCGGACGTCGACGTCCGCCGCATCATGCGCCTGTTCCGCCCGTACCGCGCCCGGCTGGTCTTCGTCGGCCTGCTGGTCGCCCTGTCCTCGCTGGTGTCGGTCGCCTCGCCGTTCCTGCTGCGCGCGATCCTCGACACCGCCATCCCGCAGGGCCGCACCGGCCTGCTCGCCGTGCTGGCCCTGGGCATGATCGCCACCGCCGTCGCCAACGGCGTGTTCGGCGTGATGCAGACCCTGATCTCCACCACCGTCGGCCAGCGCGTCATGCACGACCTGCGCACGTCCGTCTACGAGCGGCTCCAGCGGATGTCGCTCGCCTTCTTCACCCGCACCCGCACCGGCGAGGTGCAGTCCAGGATCGCCAACGACATCGGCGGCATGCAGGCCACCGTCACGTCCACCGCCACCTCCCTGGTCTCGAACCTCACCTCGGTGGTCGCCGCGGTGGTGGCCATGGTCGCCCTGGACTGGGAGCTGACGATCGTCTCGCTCCTCCTGCTGCCGGTGTTCGTCTGGATCGCCCGCAAGGTCGGCCGCGAGCGCAAGAAGATCGCCACCAAGCGGCAGAAGCAGATGGCCACGCTGTCCGCGATCGTCACCGAGTCGCTGTCGGTCAGCGGCATCCTGCTCGGCCGCACCATGGGCCGGGCCGACTCCCTGACCCGCGACTTCTCGACCGAGTCCGAGAGCCTGGTCGACCTCGAAGTCCGCTCGAACATGCAGGGCCGCTGGCGGATGGCCGTGATCGGCATCGTGATGTCCGCGATGCCCGCGCTGCTGTACTGGGCGGCCGGCCTCACCGGCGGCGGCGGTCCCGGCTCGGCGATCTCCATCGGCACCCTGGTCGCGTTCGTCACCCTCCAGCAGGGCCTGTTCCGGCCGACCGTGCAGCTGCTCGCCACCGGCGTGGAGGTGCAGACCTCGCTCGCGCTCTTCCAGCGCATCTTCGAGTACCTCGACCTGCCGGTGGACATCACCGAGCGCCCCGACCCGGTGCGCATCGACCGGGTCCGCGGCGACATCCGCTTCGAGGACGTGGACTTCGCCTACGAGGCGGAGGGCGGCAAGCACGCCGCGCCGACCCTGCGCGGCATCGACCTCACCCTGCCCGCGGGCGGCAGCCTGGCCGTGGTCGGCGCGACCGGCTCCGGCAAGAGCACCCTCAGCTACCTCGTGCCGCGCCTGTACGACGTGACCGGCGGCCGGGTCACCCTCGACGGCACCGACGTGCGCGACCTCAGCTTCGACACGCTCGCGGCCGCCGTCGGCGTCGTCTCCCAGGAGACCTACCTCTTCCACGCCTCCGTCGCCGACAACCTGCGCTTCGCCAAGCCCGAGGCCACCGACGCCGAGATCGAGGCCGCCGCCAGGGCCGCGCAGATCCACGACCACATCGCGGGCCTGCCCGACGGCTACGACACCCTCGTCGGCGAGCGCGGCTACCGCTTCTCCGGCGGCGAGAAGCAGCGCCTGGCCATCGCCCGTACGATCCTGCGCGACCCGCCGGTGCTGATCCTGGACGAGGCCACCAGCGCGCTCGACACCCGCACCGAGGCCGCCGTCCAGGACGCGATCGACGCCCTCTCGGCGGGCCGCACCACCATCACCATCGCCCACCGGCTGTCCACGATCCGCGACGCGGACCAGATCGCCGTCCTCGACGCCGGACGCATCGTCGAACGCGGCACCCACGACGAACTCCTCGCCCTCGACGGGCGGTACGCGGCCCTCAGCCGGCGCGGCGAGCAGCACGCCGACGAGGCCGCCGGAGCCCCGGCCGCGCTCGAACCGGCGGTCATCGCGCCCTGAGAATCCGGTGCGCGGGCTTGCCGACACGACATTACCCGTGGGTAAGGTGGGCTTCCGGCGGGAATCGCCCGCCCGTTCGAGGAGGCCGTCCACGTGCTCATACGCCCCGCACCGCTGCTCGCCGGACTGCTCGCGACCGCCGGCGCCCTGCACTTCCTGCGGCCCGAGCCCTTCGACTCCATCGTGCCCACCGCCCTGCCGGGCCGCCCCCGCGACTGGACCCGGGCCAGCGGCGTCGCCGAGGTCGCGCTCGCGGCCGCCGTCGCGCTGCCGGCCACCCGCAGGACCGGCGGCCTGCTCGCCGCCGGCCTCTTCGCCGCGGTCTTCCCGGCCAACGTCAAGATGGCCTACGACTGGCGGCACCGCCCCGCCCCGCTCAGGGCCGCCGCCTACGCCCGGCTGCCGCTCCAAGTGCCGCTGGTCATCTGGGCCGTGAAGGTCAGCCGCTCGGCGGCGTCCGGCTCACACTGAGCCCGGCGCTGAGCCCGGCACCGAGTCCGGCGCGGACCCGGACACGGGCGGCTCGGCCCCCGACACCAGCACGACGTCCAGGGTGCGCGGGCCGTGTACGCCTTCCACGCGGTCGAGTTCGATGTCGCTGGTGGCCGAGGGGCCGGAGATCCAGGTCAGCGGGCGGACCGGGTCGAGCCTGGGCAGCGCCTGCGGCACCGAGTCCACCACCTGCTCCGGTACCCGTACGACGCACACGTGGTGGTCCGGCACCAGCGTGATCCGGCGCCGGCCCTGGTCCGGGCTCGCGTCCAGGACGATGGTGCCGGTCTCGGCGATGGCGAGTGCGCAGCAGGTGACGACGCTGTCGATGCGGTCGAGTTCGTGCGTGCCGAGGTCGTCACCGCCGACGGTGATCTCGATGTCCGCCGCGTCCCGCAGCCATCCGTCGGGCAGCGCGGGTGGCACCACGACGCTGCGGCTGCCGTGTGCGGTGAGCAGTTCCGCGATCGTACGGGGCAGGTCGGCGGCGGTGCAGCGGTGGACGTGGGCGCGGTAGTCCGACAGGTGCTCGGCGAGCAGGTCGGTGCTCTGCTCCGGGGTGCGCTCGGCGTGGACGACGGCGTAGTCCCGGAGGATCGGCCGCTCGTCGGGGGTGCCGGGCACGTCGGTCAACGCGGCGCGGATACGGCGCAGGATCTCGGTACGGCTGCTGTTGTCGTCGGTCACTTCTGCTCGCCCTTTCCGCGCTTCGCGTCCTTCTCCCGCTGCTGCCACCAGGCGCGGAACCCCTGTGCGGGCACCTCGGGGAGGTCCCGGCTGCCGCTCCACGCCTGTGCCGGGCCGGGCAGCGGCAGCCGCCTCGGGTGCAGGCGGCGGGTCGCGCCGGCCATCCGCTGGGTCGTGCCCCACACCGCCGGACGGTCCAGCGTCCACCGGGCGGCGCGCATGGCGGCTCGCTCGGCGGCGTGGCCCTTGGCGGGCTTGATGGTGGTGCGGGTGCCGCGCACGGTGACCGGGCCGCCTTGGACCACGCGTTCGCGGAGGTGGACGAGGATTTCGGGGATGTCGATGGCGACGGGGCAGACGTCGTAGCAGGCGCCGCAGAGGGTGGAGGCGTAGGGGAGGGAGGCGTCGAGGGGGGTGGTGGTGCCGCGGAGTTGGGGGGTGAGGATGGCGCCGATGGGGCCGGGGTAGGGGGAGCCGTAGGCGTGGCCGCCGGCGCGTTCGTAGACGGGGCAGACGTTGAGGCAGGCGGAGCAGCGGATGCAGCGGAGGGCTTGGCGGCCGGTGGTGTCGGCGAGGGTGTCGGTGCGGCCGTTGTCGAGGAGGATGAGGTGGAAGTTTTTGGGGCCGTCGTGGGTGGTGGTGCCGGTCCACATGGTGGTGTAGGGGTTCATGCGTTCGGCGGTGGAGGAGCGGGGGAGTGTTTGGAGGAAGACTTCGAGGTCTTGGAAGGTGGGGATGGTTTTTTCGATGCCGACGATGGAGATGAGGGTGTCGGGGAGGGTGAGGCACATGCGGCCGTTGCCTTCGGATTCGACGACGACGAGGGTGCCGGTTTCGGCGATCATGAAGTTGGCGCCGGAGATGGCGATTTTGGTGCGGAGGAATTTTTCGCGGAGGTGGAGGCGGGCGGCTTCGGCGAGGTCGGTGGGGTTGTCGGTGAGGTGGTCGGGGGCGGGGCGGCCCCAGTGGGTCATTTCGTGGTGGAAGATGTCGCGGATTTCGGTGCGGTTTTTGTGGATGGCGGGGACGAGGATGTGGGAGGGCTTGTCGTGGGCGAGTTGGACGATGAGTTCGGCGAGGTCGGTTTCGTAGGCGTGGATGCCGGCGGTGTGGAGGGCTTCGTTGAGGCCGGTTTCCTGGGTGGCCATGGATTTGACTTTGACGACTTCGGTTTCGCCGGTGGTTTGGATGATGTGGGTGGTGATGCGGTTGGCTTCGTCGGCGTCGGTGGCCCAGTGGACGGTGCCGCCGGCGTTGGTGACGGCGGTTTCGAGTTGTTGGAGGTAGTGGTCGAGGTGGTGGAGGGTGTGGTCTTTGATGGCGGCGCCGGCGGTGCGGAGTTGGGGCCAGTCGGGGAGTTCGTTGATGGCGGTGGCGCGTTTGGTGCGGATGGTGTGGGTGGCGTGGGTGAGGTTGGCGCGGAGTTGGGTGTCCTTCGTCGAGGTGTGTGCGGCTTCGGGGAAGGAGGGGAGTCCCAGGTAGGTGCCGCTCATCGGACGACTCCTGTGTCGGTTCGCCGGTAGGGGTGTTGTTCGGTGGAGGCGAGGATTTCGGCGAGGTGGAGGGTGTGGAGGGGGGCGTGGTCGCGGCGGAGGATGCCGTCGAGGTGGAGGAGGCAGGAGTTGTCGGCGCCGCACAGGACGCGGGCGCCGGTGTCGAGGGCGTGGCGGACTTTGTCCTGGCCCATGGCGACGGAGACGTCGGGGTTTTTGACGGCGAAGGTGCCGCCGAAGCCGCAGCATTCCTCGGCGCCTTCCAGCTCCCTGAGTTCCAGGCCTTTGACGGCTTGGAGGAGTTTGCGGGGGCGTTCGCCGAGGCCGAGCATGCGCAGGCCGTGGCAGGAGGGGTGGTAGGTGACAGTGTGCGGGAAGTAGGCGCCCACGTCGGTCACTTCGAGCACGTCCACCAGGAACTCGGTCAGTTCGTAGGTCTTCGGAACGGCCGCGGCCGCCGCGGCGGCCAGCCCGTCGTCCCGGCCCTCGGCGGCGGCCCGCTCCGCGATCCGCGGGTAGTTGTCGCGCACCATCGCCGCGCACGAGCCCGACGGGGTGACCACGTAGTCGTAGCCGTCGAAGGCGTCGGCGTACCGGCGGACCAGGGGCTCGGTCTCGTGGCGGTAGCCGGTGTTGAACTGGGGCTGCCCGCAACAGGTCTGGGCGGCGGGGAAGTCCACCTCCACGCCCAACCGCTCCAGCAGGGTCACCACGGCCCGGCCGGTGTCCGGGTAAAGGAGGTCGTTGACACAGGTCACGAAGAGGGCGACCCGCAGGGCGCCTTCGTGCCGCACCCCGCCGCCGCTCGGCTGTCGATCACGCATGCGCTCATACTGCCCCAAGCGTGCACAGCAGGGGAAGTATACATCCGATGTCTGTTGGGCGAGTTGGCGCTGAACTGGCCTGTGAGCTGCGCCCGGACGCGGTTGCGGGTGACGCCGGCGGGCCGCGTCAGCGGGCGGCCACGGGCATCGGTGCGGGGGCGGGCGAGGCAGCTTCGGGCGACGTGGCGTCGGCGGACTCGGCTCCGGACGGCGTGCCGTCGGAGGACTCGGTGTCGGGCGCGGCGCCGGTGCCCGCGAGCAGCGCGCGGATCTCGCGGACCGCGCTGCGCCCGGCCCGGTTCGCGCCGATCGTGCTCGCCGAGGGCCCGTAGCCGAGCAGGTGCACCCGCGGGTCCTTCACCACGCGGGTGCCCTCCAGCCGGACCCCGCCGCCCGGTTCGCGCAGCCGCAGCGGGGCGAGGTGGTCCAGGGCCGCCCGGAACCCGGTCGCCCACAGGATGACGTCGGCGTCCAGCGTGCGGCCGTCGGCCCAGGCGACGCCGTGCGGAGTGATCCGGTCGAACATCGGCTCGCGCCGCAGGATGCCGCGGGCCCGCGCGTCCCGGACCGCCTCGGTCGCCGCGAGACCGGTCACGCTCACCACGCTCTGCGGCGGCAGCCCCCGCCGTACCCTGTCCTCCACCCGGGCCACCACCGAGCGGCCCCACTCCTCGTCGAACGCCATGTCGCGGAAGACCGGCGGCCGACGGGTCACCCACGTGGTGCGCGCCGCGCCGCCCGCCTCGTGCAGCTCCATCAGCAGCTGCACCGCAGACGTGCCACCGCCCACCACCACGACGTGCAGTCCCGCGAACTCCGCCGCCCCCCGGTAGCCCGCGGTGTGCAGCTGCCGCCCCAGGAAGCTCTCCTGACCCGGGTAGTACGGCAGGAAGGGCCGGTCCCACGTGCCCGTCGCGTTCAGCAGCGCCCGCACCGACCACGTGCCCCGGTCCGTCTCCACCCGCAGCCGCCCGCCGGCCCCCTCGCGTACCGCCGACACGTCCACCGGGCGCAGCACCCGCAGGTCGAACGCCTCCTCGTACCGGCGGAAGTACTCCCCGACGACCTGCGACGACGGCTGCTGCGGGTCGCCGCCCTCCAGCTCCATCCCCGGCAGCGCGTGGACCCGGTGCGCCTTCCCGTACGTCAGCGAGGGCCACCTGAACTGCCAGGCGCCCCCGGGGCCGGGGGAGTGGTCGAGCACCACGAAGTCCGTGCCGGCCCGCAGCCCCGCCCGGCCCAGGAAGTACGCCGCCGACAGCCCCGCCTGCCCCGCACCCACCACGGCGACGTCCGCGTCCACCACCGCGGATTCGCCTGCTTCCGGCCGTCGCCCCGCACCCGAGTCCTTCATGCCTCTGCCAACCAGCGCCGCCGCCCATTGCTTCCCCCGCCGCGCCAGGTTCCCCCGCCGCCCCCGCTTCTCCCGTCGCGCCCGGCGGCGAGGGGGCGGGGGCGCCGTGACGGCACGCGTAGAGGCCGGCGGAGGAGGCGGGGTGCCCTGGGCCCCGGGTCGTGTCGGGCGGGTCGGGGCGGGCGGCTCAGGCCCCGCAGGGCTGGGCGAGCGGGTTGGAGGCCCACCGCCGCAAGCGGGCGACGCGTTCCGCCGCTTCTTCCAGGCGGGAAAGCGGGAGGTCGCCGTCGGAGACCGCACGGGCGGTGGCCGCGTGGATCGCGTCGCGCACCCCGGGCCCGCTGGCCGGGCCGAGCCTGATGAGGTCGACCCCGGCGATCCAGGCGAGGACGGCGGCGCCCGGCACCCCCCACCCGTCGACGATGGACGGCGCGTCGAGGGTGTCGCTCAGCACGACGCCGGTGTAGCCGAGTTCGCCGCGCAGCACCCCGGTGATCGCGTGGCTGTGGAGCGCCGCGGGCACGGCGGCCGAGATCGCCCGTACCCCCGCGGCCGTGCCCTCCGCGAAGGGAAGCAGGTTCCCGGCGCCGGTGAAGGGCCCCAACGCCGCCGCCACGCCGTGTGTCTGAAGGTCCGTCACGAACGTTCGGGTCTCGCCGGGCCGCGCGCCCGGCCGCACCCCGAGGTGGAGATTCGCCCCGGTGGCCATCGACGCCGCGGCGGCGGCGCCACCTCCCACGGCGGCGTCTACCGGTCCGCAGTGGGCGGTCAGCGCGTCCGGCAGGGCGGCCCGTACCGCGTCGGCGGCGGCCCGGGCGGCGGCGGGCTCGTACGCGTGGACGGCGGCGCCCGGCGTGCCCCGTTCCAGCCCGCGCAGAATCCACTCCGGCAGAGCGGAGCCGCCGCCGTTCACGGACGGCAGCAGGCAGGAGTCGACCAGCACGGCGAGCCGGTGCAGCGTCTTCACGTCTGGGGTCCCCCTCCGGGGCGCGGCAGTCGGCGAACCCCCCGAATGGTACAGACCAATCTGCGGCCGGGGCAATGATCCCCATCACCCGCGACGCTCGCCCACGACGCTCGCCCACGACGTTCACCCGCAACGTTCCGCCCCGGGCCGCGGACCGCCGGTCGGCTCCCGACGCCGGACGCGGCATCCGGACGGGCGGGCCACCATGGGCCACCATGGAAGGCATGGCCGAACGCTTTGGAACCCGTGTCCTCGACATCCACACCGGCGACCGTGAGATCGTCCACGACCTGACCGACGCCTGCACCGGCTTCCTGCGGGGGACGGCGCAGGGGCGGGACGGGCTGCTCAACGTCTTCGTACCGCACGCCACGGCGGGCATCGCGGTCATCGAGACCGGCGCGGGCAGCGACGAGGACCTGCTCGCCCTGCTCGGCGACCTGCTGCCGGCCGACGACCGGTGGCGGCACCGGCACGGCCCGCGCGGCCACGGCCGCGACCACGTGCTGCCCGCGCTGGTGCCGCCGCACGCGACGCTGCCGGTGATCGGCGGCCGGCTGGAGCTGGGCACCTGGCAGTCCGTCGTGCTGGTGGACACCAACGTCTCCAACACCGACCGCCAGGTCCGCCTGAGCTTCCTGGGCTGAGCGAACCGCGGTCCGGACGAAGCCGCGGTCCGGACGAAGCCGCGGTCCGGACGAAGCCGCGGGCCGGACGGAGCTGCGGGCCCGACGAATCCGCGGTCCCGGCGAAGCCCTGCCGGCTCCGAACCGTGCCGGCCCGGCCGTACGCGCTGAGTGCGGCCGCGGGCAAGGGAGTTGGGCCGGCCCGGCGAGCCGGGGCAGTGATCGGCGACTTCGGCATGTGCCCTTCTTTTCCCCACCCGGCGCCACTATCGTCCAGATGCACGGCGGACGACCGCCTCCCCCCGGAGCCGTGGGGGCAGCCTCTCATGGGCCACACGCCGTGAGCTCCCGTGCCCGAGTCCCCATCGGCGGCGAGCGCGGCCTCCACCGAGTGAAGGGGTATGTCGTGGGCAGCAATTGGTTCGAGACCGTCGCACACGCCCAGCGACGAGCCGAGAAGCGCCTTCCGAAATCCGTCTACGGCGCGCTGCTCGCCGGGTCCGAGGCGGGGGTGTCCTACCGGGACAACACCGCGGCGTTCCGGGAGCTGGGAATGGCCCCGCACGTGGCCGGCCAGCCCCCGGAACAGGATCTGGCGACCACGGTCATGGGGCAGCCGATCGCGCTGCCGGTGGTCATCTCCCCGACCGGGGTCCAGGCCGTCCACCCCGACGGCGAGGTGGCCGTCGCCCGCGCCGCCGCGGCGCGGGGCACCGCGATGGGGCTCAGCTCCTTCGCGAGCAAACCGGTCGAGGAGGTGGTGGCGGCCAACCCGAAGACGTTCTTCCAGATGTACTGGATGGGGTCGAAGGACGCGATGGTCCGCATGATGGACCGGGCCCGTACCGCCGGGGCGGTGGGCCTGATCGTCACCCTCGACTGGTCCTTCTCGCACGGCCGCGACTGGGGCAGCCCCTGGATACCGGAGCGGCTGGACCTGCGGGCCATGGCGAAGCTCGCCCCGCAGGCCCTGACCCGGCCCTCCTGGCTGCTGGACTACGCCCGCTCCGGCAAGCTCCCCGACCTCACGACTCCCAACCTCACCGGCCCGGACGGCGTCACGCCGACGTTCTTCGGCGCCTACGGCGCGTGGATGCAGACCCCGCCGCCCAGTTGGGACGACATCCGCTGGCTGCGGGACGAATGGCGCGGCCCCTTCATGCTCAAGGGCGTCTCGCGGCTGGACGACGCCCGCCGGGCCGTGGACTGCGGGGTCACCGCGATCTCCGTCTCCAACCACGGCGGCAACAACCTCGACGGCACCCCCGCCCCCATCCGCATGCTGCCCGCGGTGGCCGAGGCGGTGGGCGGAGAGGTGGAGGTGCTGATGGACGGGGGCATCCGGCGCGGCAGCGACGTCGTCAAGGCCCTCGCCCTCGGCGCGCGCGCCGTGATGATCGGCCGCGCCTACCTGTGGGGGCTCGCCGCCGCGGGACAGGGCGGCGTGGAGAACGTCCTGGACGTCATGGCCGGCGGCATCCGCTCCGCGCTGCTCGGCCTCGGCCGGGCCGGCGTCGGGGAGTTGGTGCCCGACGACGTGATCGTGCCGGCCGGCTTCACCCGCACGCTCGGTGACACCGACCGCACGGGGCGGAAGTGAAGCCGGGCGCGCAGCCCGCGAACCTGGCCCACCGCACCTGGACCTCGCTGCCGCACCGCCCGGTGGTCCTGGTGCCGGTCGGCTCGATCGAGCAGCACGGCCCCCACCTGCCGCTGGACACCGACACCACGGTCGCCACCGCCGTGGCCGAGGGTGCGGCCCGGCGCCTGGCCGGCACCGGCCCCGCGGACCGGATACTGCTGGCGCCGCCGATCGTCTACGCGGCCAGCGGCGAACACCAGTCCTTTCCGGGCACGATGTCGATCGGCAACGAGGCGCTGCGGTTCATGCTCGTCGAACTCGTCCGCTCCCTGTCCCTCTGGTCCGGCCGGGTCGTGTTCGTCAACGGCCACGGCGGCAACCTCGCCTGCCTGACCGGCGCGGTCGGCCAACTGGTCGACGAGGGGCACGACGTGGGCTGGGTGGCCTGCGTACCGGAGGGCGGCGACGCGCACGCCGGCCGCTGCGAGACCTCGCTGATGCTCCATCTGGCCCCGGAGCGGGTCGACATGCTCCGGGCCGAGCCCGGAAACCCCGCGCCGCTCGCGGAGTTGCTGCCGACGATCATCGCCGGGGGCGTGGCCGCGGTCTCGCCGTCCGGCGTGCTCGGCGACCCGACCGGCGCGACCGCGCAGGAGGGCGCCCGCCTCCTCGACGCCCTGGTGGCGGACGCGGCCGAGCGGATCGGCGGCAGCCCTGACGCCCGCGGCCGGCTGAGCCGCGCCGGGGCCCGGGCATGACCGGCACCCGGCGGGTCGCGCTGGTCACGGGCGCCGCGCGCGGCATCGGCGCCGCGACCGTACGGGCGCTGTGCGCGGACGGGTACGCGGTCGTCGCCCTCGACGGCTGCGCGGGCGACGGTCCCGGGCGCGGCCCCGGCGTGGACTACCCGCTGGCGAGCCGTGCGGAGTTGGAGGCGCTCGGCGCGCGGTGCCCCGGCCAGGTCGTCACCCGGGTCGCCGACGTCCGCGACGCCGACGCGCTGCGGGCCGCCGCGGCCGCCGCGGTCGAGGAGTTCGGCCGGCTCGACGCGGCGGTGGCGGCCGCGGCCGTCATCTGCGGCGGCCTGCCGGTGTGGGAGACCCCGCCGGAGCAGGTGCGGACCCTGTGGGAGGTCGACGTCATGGGGGTGTGGAACACCGCGGCGGCCTGCGTGCCGCACATGCTGAGCGGGCCCGACCCGGCCGGCTGCCGGTTCGTCGCCGTGGCCTCTGCCGCGGGCACCCGCGGCCTGTTCCACCTGGCCGGGTACGGCGCCGCCAAGCACGCCGTCGTCGGCCTGGTCCGCGGGCTGGCCGCCGACCTCGTGAACACCGGGGTGACCGCCGTCGCGGTGTCCCCCGGCTCGACCCGGACGGCCATGCTGGACGCCACCGCCGCGCTCTACGACGTCGGCACCGAGACGTTCGCCGGCTCGCAACTCGACGGCCGGCTGATCGAGCCCGAGGAGGTCGCCGACGTCGTCGCCTTCTGCTGCTCCCGGCCCGGCGGCGTCGCCAACGGGACGGTCGTCAGCGCCGAGGGCGGGTTCCGCGGATGACGCTTCCGGTCGGTTCCGTGGTGGAACTCGGCTCCAGGGTCAGGCGGTACGACCGCGGACGCGTCCTCGTCGGGGGAGCGCCGCCCCGCCTGCTGCGCCTGTCCGCGCCCGCCGTGGCGCTCCTGGCGGGCCGGCGGATACGGATCGACGGTCCGACCTCGCTGCGGCTCGCGACCCGGCTGGTGGCGCTGGGGATGGCGCACCCGGTCGTCACCGCGCTCCCGCCGGCCGACCTCGGGCAGCTCACCGTGGTCGTGCCGGCCCACGGCCGGCCCGACGCGCTGGAGCGGCTGCTGGCCGGCGTGGCCGGACGGGTCGAGGTGATCGTCGTGGACGACGCCTCCCCCGACCCGGACCCGGTGGCCCGCGTCGCCCACCGGCACGGCGCTCGCCTGATCCGCCACCCCGGCAACCGCGGGCCGGCCGCCGCCCGCAACACCGGGCTGCGGCAGGTCCGCACCCCCTTCGTGGCGTTCATCGACAGCGACATCACCGTCGAGCCCGACACCCTGCCGATGCTGCTGCGCCACTTCCACGACCCCGAACTCGCCGTCGTCGCCCCCCGGGTCCTCGGCCTGCACGGGCCGGGCACGCCGGAGCGGGGCAACTGGATCGTCCGCTACGAGGGGGCCCGTTCCTCGCTCGACCTCCAGGCGCACCCGGCCCTGGTCCATCCGCGCTCGCGCGTGTCGTGGGTGCCCAGCGCCTGCCTGGTGGCGCGCGTCGACGCGCTCGGGCCGGGGTTCACCGAGTCCATGCGGGTCGGCGAGGACGTCGACCTGGTCTGGCGGCTGGCCGCCGAGGGGCACCGGGTCCGCTACGAGCCGTCCGTCGCGGTCCGGCACGACCACCGCAGCGGCCTCGCCGACTGGCTGGGCCGCAAGGCGTACTACGGCACGGGGGCGCACACGCTCTCCGCGCGGCACGGCCCGGCGGTGGCCCCGGCGGTCCTCACGCCGTGGGCCGCGGCCGTCGGCGTAGCGGCGCTGGCGCAGCGGCGCTGGTCGCTGCCGGCGGCCGCGGTGGTGCTCACCGCGGTGACCCGCCGGAACCTGCGCAAGGTGCCGGCCGGGAGCGCCGGACGGCACCGGATCGCCGTTTCCCTGACCGGCCTGGGGGTGGCGGCCACCGCCGAGCAGGCGGCCGCGCTGCTGCTGCGGCACTGGTGGCCGCTGAGCCTCGCCGGCTGCGTGGTGTCGTCCCGGGCCCGCCGGGCGGTGGCGCTGGCCGCGGTCGCCGACGGGCTGCTGGAGTACCGCCTGCGCGCCCCCGACCTGGACCCGGTGCGTTTCGCGCTGGCCCGCCGGCTGGACGACCTCGCGTACGGCTCGGGGCTGTGGGCGGGGGCGGTCAGGGGGCGGTCGATCCGCTGCCTGCTTCCCGAGATCCGCCGCTCAGGGGCGGGGGCGGGGGCGGGGGCGGGTGTGCGTGCGCGTTCTGCCGCGGGTGCCGCGGGTACTTCGGCCGCTGCTGGTGCTTCGGCCCCTGCTGCAGCGCGTCCGGGGGCCGGGACCCGGGGCGACCGGCCGTTCCCGCGCAACGCACCGTGAACGCCCCGGGGGGACCGCGACGCCCGCCGCGATCCCCCCGGGCCACCCGAGATCCGAGGGCACCGGCGCCCGAACGGCCGCCGGTGCCCTCCGGGTTCACAACGGGCTCTCGTCGCAGGGCTTGGCCGGCATCCGCCGCCCGATGGTCACCGGGACCGGCCCGACGCCCGCGCGTACGGGCCGCGAGTGGTCCTGGGAGGGGCGCGGCGCGTGTCCCGCCGCCACCCCCTCCAGGGCGCGTTCGCCGAACCCCCGCACGCACTCGGGGTCGGGGCCGTCGAGCGGCAGTCCGGTGAAGAACTTGGCCGCCATGCAACCGCCCTGGCAGGCGTCGAAGTGGCCGCAGGACGCGCAGGCGCCCGCGGACTGCGGTTCACGCAGCTGCTCGAACAGCTCGGAGGACCGCCACACCGAGGTGAAGCCGCCCGGCTCGCGGACGTTCCCGGCCCGGAAGGCGTCGTGGATGGCGAACGGGCACGCGTAGACGTCGCCGACCGGGTCGATCAGGCAGACCACCCTGCCGGCTCCGCACAGGTTGAGCCCGGGCATCGACTGCCCGAAGGCCGACAGGTGGAAGAACGAGTCGCCGGTGAGCACCTTCTCCCCGTGCGCCACCAGCCAGTCGTACAGCTCGCGTTGCTGTTCGGGCCGCGGGTGCAGCTCGTCCCAGGTGTCGGCTCCGCGCCCGGAGGGGCGCAGCCGGGTCAGCCGCAGTTGGGCGCCGTAGCGGTCGGCGAGTGCCGCGAAGTCGTCGAGCTGGCCGATGTTGTGCCGGGTCGCGACGACCGAGAGTTTGAAGCCGCGGAACCCGGCCGCCGCCAGGTTGCGCATCGCCCGGACCGCCGTGTCGTACGAACCCGGCCCGCGCACCCGGTCGTTGACCTCGGCGGTGGCGCCGTCCAGCGAGATCTGCACGTCCACGTAGTCGCTCCCGGCGAGCCGGGCCGCGACCTCCTCGGTGATGCGTACCCCGTTGGTCGAGAACTTGACGCCGACCTGGTGCGCGGTGGCGTAGTCGACGAGTTCCCAGAAGTCCGGGCGCACGGTGGGCTCGCCGCCGCCGATGTTCACGTAGAAGACCTGCATGCGCTGCAACTCGTCGATCACCGAACGGCATTCGGCGGTGGACAGCTCGCGCGGGTCGCGCCGCCCGGAGCTGGACAGGCAGTGCACGCAGGCGAGGTTGCAGGCGTACGTCAGCTCCCACGTCAGGCAGATGGGGGCGTCCAGCCCCCGCTGGAAGTGTTCCACCAGGCGGGTCACGGAAGCCTCCTGTCCTCTCGGCCGGGCGCGGCAGAGGGCACCCTCGGCGCGTCCCCGGCGGTTTCGGTGCTCGCGGCGTGCCGCTCGACGATCATCCGGGTGCGGGCGAGCGTGGACAGCGCGGCCGTGAAGGCGGGCAGGCGGTCGCCCGCGACCACCTCGCACGCCCGGCGAGCACTGGGCTGCGCGTCCAACTCCCGTACCACGCTCAGAAGTTCGGGGTCCTTGAGGAATGACAGCCGCCGCGTGCCGAAGTGGTACAGCAGCGCGCCGAACGGCTCGGGGCGTACCGAGACCTGCGGATGCAGCGTCCAGGCGCGCTCGATGTCGAACTCCACGGGCATACGGTCCTCACTCCTCGTCGCCGGTCAGTACACGCCGCACATGCCGTCGATCGACACGTCCTCGACGAGCAGGTCCTCCTCGACCGGCTGCTCGGCGCCGCCGGGGGCCGGGGAACCGGCAGCGGTGGAGGCGGCGGTGGAAGCGGCGATGGAGGCGGTGGTCGAATCGGCGGTGGCGGGATCGGTGGTGGCGAGATCGCTCATGTGACGCTCCTTCATGGGGCACAGGCGGTGCGCGGAAGGATCGCCGGGAGCGCGGAGGGAGCCGCGAACCGGCGCGGACGGCACCACGTCGTGGGCACCGGACGCACGGATGATATGGCCCGGTCCGGCTGGGGCGGAAGAGGCGCCAGGGCCCGCCGGACCCGGGCCGGCAGCGCCTGGGGCCGCCTCCCGCGAACACCGCGCGAGCCCCCCGCGGCCTCCCGCAGGGCACCGGACCAGGGCCGGGAGCGGCGTGCGAGCGCGGCGGCCGGCCGCCGTCAGGGGAGCCGGACCGGTGCCGGTCGGCTCACCCCCCTAAAACCGTCCCTTCCCGCGATCCACGGAGGATAGGGGGACCCCTGAGGTGCGGTGACGGCGTGGGCTAGGGGTCATCGGCGGCCGTTCCGCCCGGGCCCGGGCGGTAGAAAAGCTGCGGGATCGCCGCTGCCGCCCCGCCTGCCGGCGGGCGCGGTTCGACTTCCCTGGTACGTCCAGGAGTTGAAGCACGTCCACAACGCATCAAGGAGGGCCTCGATGGGCCGGGTGGAAGGCAAAGTCGCCGTGGTGACGGGCGCCGCGCGCGGGCAGGGGCGCAGTCACGCAGTGCGACTGGCCGAGGAGGGCGCGGACATCATCGCGATCGACGCGTGCGAGGACAACGACGCGGCGACGTATCCAATGGCCACGCAGGCCGACTTGGACGAGACCGCGCGGCTGGTCGAGAAGGCCGGCCGCCGCGTCTTCGCCAGGCGCGCCGACGTGCGGGACGCGGCCGCGCTGCGCGCCGCGATCGACGCGGGAGTGGCCGAACTCGGCCGGCTCGACGTGGTCGTCCCGAACGCGGGCATCCTGCCGATGGGCGCCCAGCTTCCGGTCGGCTCGTTCACCGGCACCATCGACGTCAACCTCGTCGGCTCCATCAACACCGTGCACGCCGCGCTCCCGCACCTGGGAGAGGGCGGCTCGATCATCCTCGTCGGCTCGATCATGGGCTTCCTGCCGCCCGGCCCCGAGGACGCCATGGCCGGCCCCGGCATGGGCGGCTACAAGTTCGCCAAGCACGTCATGGTGGACTACGCGAACGCGCTCGCCAACCAGCTCGCCGCCTCCGGCCGCCGGGTCAACGCCGTCCACCCGACCAACGTGGACACCTCCATGCTCCTCAACGACGCCGTCTACCAGGCGTTCCGGCCCGACATGGAGAACCCCGGCCGGGCCGACGCCGAGCCGATCTTCACCACCATCCAGGCCATGCCGGTCCCGTACGTGCACGCCGAGGACGTCTCCAACGCCGTGGTGTACCTTGCCTCGGACGAGTCGCGGTACGTGACCGGGCTGCATCTGCGGATCGACGCCGGCGCGCTGGTCAAGCAGGGCCGGTGACCGTGTCCGCGGCCTTGCCGGACGCGGGGGTGTCCCGATTCCGTGCGTACGGCCCGCGCCAGATCGACACGATCGCGGCGCGGTACGGCCTGCCCGACGAGCTCAGGAAGACGGTGCGGCTGGTCTCCCAGGTGCTCCCCTTCCGGGTGAACGAGTACGTCCTGTCGAACCTCATCGACTGGCAGAACCTCCCGGACGACCCGATCTACCAGCTCGTCTTCCCCCAGCAGGGGATGCTCTCCAGCGAGGACGAGAAGCGGCTGTCGGTGCTGCTGGACGCCGACGACACCGTCTCGCGCCGCGAGCTGACCGAGACGGTGAACTCGATCCGCGCGCGGCTCAACCCGCACCCGTCGGGGCAGATGCAGCTCAACGTGCCACAGCAGGACGGCGTCGAACTCAAGGGCATGCAGCACAAGTACCGCGAGACGGTGCTGTACTTCCCCGGCCACGGCCAGAGCTGCCACGCCTACTGCACGTACTGCTTCCGCTGGGCGCAGTTCGTCGGCGAGGCCGACCTGCGCTTCGCCGCGCCCGACCCCGGGCACCTGCTGACGTACCTCGGCGACCACCCGGACGTCAGCGACGTGCTGGTCACCGGCGGCGACCCCGCGATCATGTCCACCGACCGGCTGCGCAGCCACCTCGAACCGCTGCTGACGGTGGACACGCTGCGCACCATCCGGATCGGCACCAAGGCCGTGGCCTACTGGCCGCAGCGGTTCGTCACCGACCAGGACGCGGACGACCTGCTCCGGCTCTTCGAGCAGGTCGTCGCCTCCGGCCGCAACCTCGCGGTGATGGCGCACTTCAGCCACCCCCGCGAGCTGGAGACCGACATCGCGCGGCGCGCGGTGTCGCGCATCCGGTCCACCGGGGCCCTGGTGTACTGCCAGGCACCGCTCATCGCGCACGTCAACGACGACCCGCGGACCTGGGCGGAGCTGTGGCGCCGGGAACTGGCCGCCGACGCGGTGCCGTACTACATGTTCGTCGAGCGCGACACCGGCCCGCACGACTACTTCAAGGTCCCGCTGGCCCGTGCCGCCACCATCTTCCGCGAGGCGTACCGGACCCTGCCCGGCCTCGCCCGCACCGTGCGCGGCCCGGTGATGTCGGCGACCCCGGGGAAGGTCCTCGTCGACGGCGTCCAGGACACCCCCGAGGGGCGGTACTTCGCCCTGCGCATGGTGCAGGCCCGCGATCCCCAGCTGGTCGGGCGGCCGTTCCGGGCCCTGTACTCGCCGACCGCCTGCTGGATCGACGAGTTGGAGTGCGACCCCTCGACCCCGGAAGACATCGTCGCCGCCGTCGCGGGCCGGGTGCGGTCCTAGGCCGTGTTTTGGAAGTCCCGCCTGCCCCGTGGCGCCTGATACGCACGCTCGCTGCGTTGTCGGGCTTGTCCGAGTAGGCCCACTACGAGGACAACCCTCCGCCTTGCGATCGCACGCACCAGACGCCACGGGCCCCGCCCAAAGGGCGGACGGCGCTACTTCCAAAACACGGCCTAGGCGCGAGCCCCGACGGGCCGCGGGTGGCCCGCCTCGAACAGACTAAGGAGCCCGGAGCATGGCCGGTCGGAAAGTCTCGCCCAACCTGGAGCTCAACCGCATCGTGGACGAGCGGCGTGCCGTCGGCGAGTCACTCGTGCACCTGGGGTTCGGAGAGGCCCGCCTGCCCGTCTTCGCCCCCCTCGCGCGGCAGCTCGCCGCCGGGGCGGCGTACAACGCGTACGGCCCGGTGGCGGGCGGCCTGCCGGTACGGGAGGCGGTGGCGGGCTACTTCACCCGGCGCCGCCTGCCCACCGGGCCGGACCAGGTACTGGTGGCCCCCGGCAGCAAGCCGCTGCTGATGGGCCTTCAGCACGTGACCGGCGGCGAGGTGTACCTCCCCAAGCCGGCCTGGAACACCTACGCCCCGCAGGCCGCGCTCGCCGGCAAGCGGGCGATCGGGGTCCCCATCCCGCCGGAGAGCGGCGGCATACCGGACCCGGCCGTCCTGCGGGAGGAGTTGCGCGCCGCCCGCACGCGCGGCGCGACGCCCGGGATGGTGATCCTCACGCTGCCCGACAACCCCACGGGGACCATCGCCCCCGCCCGGCTGGTCCGGGAGGTGTGCGCCCTGGCGGAGGAGTACGACCTGCTCGTCGTCTCCGACGAGGTCTACCGCGATGTGATCCACGACCCGGCCACCGAGTTCCTCAGCCCCGCCGACGTGGTGCCGCACCGGACCGTGGTGACCACCGGCCTGAGCAAGAGCCTCGCCCTGGGCGGGTGGCGGATCGGCTGCGCCCGCTTCCCGGACAACCCGCTCGGCCGGCGGCTGCGCGACGACGTGGTCGCCGTCGGCAGCGAGGTGTGGTCGACGCTGGCCGCCCCCATGCAGGAGGTGGCCGAGTACGCCTTCTCCGAACCGCCGGAGCTGCGGGCCTGGCTGGGCCGCGCCGCCCGTCTGCACGGGACGGTGGCCCGGGCGGTGCACGCCCTGCTCACCGACGCCGGCGCCTCCTGCCGGCCGCCGACCGGCGCGTTCTACGTCTACCCCGACTTCGAGCCGGTCCGGGACGCGCTGGCCCGGCGGGGCGTGACCGACTCGCCCTCGCTCTTCGCGCACCTGCTCGACGAGTACGGCATCGCCGTGCTGGCCGGTCACCAACTCGGCGACGACGAAGGGGCGTTGCGTTTCAAGGCGGCGACCAGCCTGCTGTACGGGCCGACCCGCGAGGAGCAGCAGGCGGCCCTCGACGCGGAAGACCCGCTGCGGCTGCCCCACGTGGACTCGGTACTGACCCGGCTGGCCGAGAGCTTCGCGAAACTCACCGCCTGAACCGCACGCCGGCACCCGCCGGACCCGCCCGCACACCCCGGCAGACACCCCCAACCGTCAGGAGGACGAGCCGTGTCGGGAACCGACGAACGGACCGCGAACGCCGTGGCGTTCCCCGGCATGGGGCCCTCGCGCTACGCCGACGTGGCGAAGTTCATGCTGGTCAACCCCTGCGCCAGGGACCTGCTCGGGCGCGCGGAGAAGGTCCTCGACTACGACCTGCTCCAGCGCTACCGCGACGCCGACGACGACTACTCCGAGTACGCCCAGGTCGCCTTCCTCGTCAACTGCCTCGCGCTGGCCCAGTGGTCGGAGCGGACCATGGACGCGCCGCCCGTCGCCTGCGCCGGGGCGAGCTTCGGCGGGAAGGCCGCCGCCGTCCACGCGGGCGCCCTCGCCTTCGAGGACGCGGTGTGGATGACCGCCCGCATGGCCCGGTGCGAGACCGAGTACTTCGCCGAGCACCACCAGGACGTGGTCACCCACTCCTTCGCCCGCACCCCGTGGGAGACGCTCGATCCGATCCTGCGGGACCTGGCGGAACAGGGGGAGTGGTACGACATCTCCTGCTACATCGACGCCGACTTCTACATGGTCTCGCTGCGCGAGGAGAAGGTCGCCTGGCTGGAGGAGCGGCTGCGCGCCGCCTCCGGGCTGCCCATCTACACCATGCGCCCGCCCATGCACTGCGCCGTGTTCGCCCCGCTGCGCGACCGGGTCGAGGAGGAGGTCGTCGGGCGGCTGGAGTTCCGCGACCCCGAACTGCCTTTCGTCGCCGACCAGGACGGCTCGGTGCTGACCACGGCCGCGCAGGTGCGCGCGACCCTGCTGGACGGCTACGTGCGGCCGGTGCGCTGGCCGGCCGTGATCGAGGGCCTGCGCGGGCTGGGGGTGGGCCGGCTGCACGTGTGCGGCCCGGACGCGCTCTTCGGCCGGGTCGGCTGCACCGTCGCCGCGTTCGAGGTGGTCAACGTGCTGCCGAGGAACGTCATGCGGCCGCGCGGAGGACGGCCGGCCGCCTGATGGCAGTGGCCGGTACGACGGTCCGTCCCCGCCCCCCGGTGAGCCGGGCGGCGGGGACGGACGTCGGTCGTCGGCGGTGGCCGCCGGGGTCGGAGAGGTCAGCCGGCGGTGGACCGGGTCAGCTCGCACAGCCCGGACCACAGGACGTCCGGCGTGGCGAAGGTCTCGACCCGCATCATGTCGTTCACGAACCGCACGTTATACGTGTTCTCCAGAGCGGCCATCAGGCCGACCATACTCAACGAGTCGAGACCGAGGTCGCGCAGATCGCTGTTCTTCTCGATCGGCTGCTCCGGCGAGAGGAACGGAAGATAGGTGCGCAGAATTTTCTCGAACCGATCGTCCCACATGACGACTCCGAATTGTCGTGGACCCGAGCCACCGGGCGATGGCTCTCCTGTTCCATGATGCAAAGCCCGGGACGACTGCGGGCAACCCTTGCCACCCCCTATTCCCTGTGACCGGGAGCGAGAATGGACTCCATCGCCGAGCACGCCCTGTACGCGCGATTCCTCCGCGGGCTGCGCGCATTTCCGCGGCGCCCCGCGCTGCGGGTCGGCACCCGGACCGTCAGCTACGAGGAGGCCCACGAGACGGCGCTGCGGTGGTCCGGCGCCGCGCTGGCCGCCGCCACGCCGCCGCCGCGCGCCGTCGGCGTGCTCACCGGCCGCAGCACCGACGCCTACCTCGCCGTCCTGGCCGCGCTCTACACCGGCGCCGCGGTCGTACCGCTGCACGCGGAGTTCCCGGTGGAGCGCACCCGCGAGATGCTGCGCGCCGCCGGGGTGTCGGTGGTCCTGGCCGACGAGCAGGGCTTGGCGACGCTGGCCGCCACCGGCCTGGACCTGCCGGCGGTGCCGGCCGCCGCGGCCCGCGGGCCGGCCGGCCGCGCGGCGGGCCTGGCCGCGCCGCGCCCGGTCGCCCCGGACGACACCGCGTACGTGCTGTTCACCTCGGGGTCGACGGGCCGGCCCAAGGGCGTGCCGATCACCCACGCCAACACCGCCCACTACTTCGGGCTGATGGACCGGCGCTACGACTTCAACGAGACCGACGTCTTCTCGCAGACCTTCGACCTCAACTTCGACTGCGCGATGTTCGACCTGTTCTGCGCCTGGGGAGCCGGGGCCCGGGTGCAGGCCATCCCGCCGCTCGCCTACCGCGACCTGCCGGACTTCCTCACGGAGTGCGGGATGACCGTCTGGTTCTCCACACCGAGCGTGGTCGCCCTCAGCCGGCGGCTGAGCGGCCTCGTCGCGGACTCGATGCCGACGCTGCGCTGGAGCCTGTTCGCGGGCGAGGCCCTGCGCCAGGCGGACGCCGAGGAGTGGCAGCGGGCCGCCTCCCGTTCGACGCTGGAGAACATCTACGGACCGACCGAACTGACCATCACCATTGCCGGCCACCGCTGGGACCCCGAGCGCTCGCCGGCCCGCTGCGTCAACGGCCTGGTGCCGATCGGAGCGGTGCACGCCGGCCACGACCACCTGCTGCTCGGGCCCGACGGAGGCGTCGACCCGACCGAGGGCGAACTGTGCGTCTGCGGGCCGCAGACCACCCCCGGCTACCTCGATCCGCGGGACGGCGAGGGGCGGTTCCTGGAACGCGCCGGAGCCGTCTGGTACCGCACCGGCGACCGGGTGCGGCGGCTGGACGGCGGCGAACTGGCGTACCTCGGGCGGCTGGACGCCCAGGTGCAGGTGCAGGGCTGGCGGGTGGAGCTGGCCGAGGTGGAGGCCGCGGCGCGCACCTGCGACGGCGTGGAGGACGCGGTCGTGGTGCCGAGGAGCACCGAGGACGGCACCGAACTGGTCGTCTTCTACACCGGAGTGCCCACCGCGCCGGCCGTGTTGGCCCGCCGGATGCGGGAGGTGCTGCCGAAGGGGATGCTGCCCCGGGAGTACCACCACCTGGCGGAGTTCCCGCTCAACGCCAACCGGAAGATCGACCGCAGGCACCTGGCGGGTCAGGCCGTACGCCCGGACTGACGCCCCGCGAGGCCCCGGCCGCCACCCTCTCCGACAAGCCCGGCCCGCCCGATGTTCGCATCGGGCGGGCCGGGCGCGTTGCTCTGTCCTCTGCTCAGCGGACCGGCGCCGCCGCGTACCGCTCGGCCAGCGCCGCCTTGTCGACCTTGCCGTTGGCGGTGATCGGCAGCCGGTCCACGATCCGGATGCGCGCGGGGGCCATGTAGGCGGGCAGGGCCTGCTTGCAGAAGACCGCGACCTCCGTCTCGCCGAACGGCGCCGCGTCCGAGGCGGCGACCACGAACGCGTGCAGCGCGAGTTCCCCGCCGTCCAGCGGATGCGCCAGCACCGTGGCCGCGGTGATGCCGGGGAACTCCAGAATCCGGCGCTCGACCTCGTCCAGCTCGACCCGGTTGCCGCGGATCTGCACCTGCGAGTCCTTGCGCCCGCAGAAGTGCACCTCGCCCCCGGGCCCGAGGTAGCCCAGGTCGCCGGTGCGCAACACGAGCCTGCCGGAGGCCGGTTCGAGCGGGTCGGGCACGAGCGCGGCGCGGGTGGCCTGCGGGTCATCCCAGTAGCCGGTGAACAGCGCCGGGCTGTAGAGGTGGATCTCGCCCAGCACGCCGGGCCCGTCCACCGGCTGCCCCGACTCGTCGAGGACGAGCATCTCGGCACCGGGGTGGGCGAATCCGATCGACAGCTCCCGCGTGTCCTCCGGGAGCGGGTTGGGCACGTCGGCGAAGGACGACGCCATCGACTCGGTGGCGCCGTAGCAGTTGATGATCCGGATGGTGGGCCGCAGCCGCTGGAGCGCGCGCAGTTCGGGCAGCGGGAACATCTCACCGCAGAACAGGATGCTCGCCAGGTGCTCCAACGCGGCCAGTTCCTCGGGCTCGTGGGTGAGCACGGGCCGCCAGATCGACGGCACGCCGTCGACGTGGGTGACCTCGGCCTCCCGCAGCAGCCCCAGGAACCGCCGGGGGAAGTGCAGTACCGCCCGCGGCACCGGCACCAGGGTCGCCCCGGTGCCGAGCGCCAGACCGATGTCCAGCAGCGAGAAGTCGAACTGCAGCGGCGAGGTGGTGGCCACACGGTCGTCAGCGGTGATCAGCCGCTCCGCCAGCATGCCGCGGTAGAAGGAGGTGACGCCGCGGTGGCTCATCACCACGCCCTTCGGGCGCCCGGTGGTGCCCGACGTGAAGATCATGTAGGCGGTGTCGGTCTCCACCGCCACCTGGCGCCGGCGCGGGCGCCGGGCCGGCATCCGCTCGACGACCAGCCCGCCGGGCCCGAACCTGGCGGTGCCGAGATCGGCCGGCAGTCCCTCGCGCGGAGCGGGCGCCGCCCGCAGGTGCAGGGCGGGCCGCGCGGTGTCGATGATGGCGGCGAGCCGCGCCGGCGGGGTCTGCGGGCTCACCGGGATGAACGCGGCGCCCACCGTCGAGCAGGCGAGGAAGGCCGCGATGGCGGCGGCGGAGGTGTCGGACTCCAGCACCACCCGGTCCCCGACACCGATGGACAGATCAGCCAGGGAATTCGCGTATTCCCTTACCAGGGACTCCAGTCGGCGAAATGAGGTGGTAACCGCGCCGTCCGGCCCGTCGAATTCCATGACGGCGGGTCGGTCCGGAGTCGACCGCGCGGCGCTCAACATGAATTCATGAAGCAGCATTGCGGCAGCGTAGGCCAGGGCGGTTCCGAGCCGTCCCGGCCCGGCGGAAAGCTAGGGGTGCGTCCGGGCGGTCCGCCGAACCCGGCGGGCGGCTAGGGGGACCGAATAGGGGTGGGGACGGCAATGGTCGGCGCAGTACGCTCAAGCGCGTTTTGGGTCCCACCGTGCTCATGAATACGGCCGCATTGCACATATTGGTTGAGGGGAAACGAATGGCGTTCGCCCGCGCGCTGGAGGGGCTGCCCGCGACGGAGCAGACCAGAATGCTGCTCGACGTGGTGTCCGAGCAGATGCTGACGGTGCTGCGGCGGTCCGACGCCGAGGCGCCGGCCACCGTGGCGGCGCAGCGCCCGTTCCGCGAGCAGGGCCTGGACTCGCTCGGCCTGGTCGCACTCCATCTGCTGGTCAACACGGCCACCGGTCTCTCCCTGCCGCCGACCGCCGTCTTCGACCATCCGACGCCGGACGCCCTCGCCGCGCACCTGCGCCGCGAACTCCTCGGGCTCGGCGACGACCCGGCCGCCGCCACGAGCCCGTCGGCCGCGGCCCGTTCGGCCGCGACCGGGCCGGTCACGTCGGGGCCGGAGGAGGCCGTCGCCATCGTCGGCATCGGCTGCCGCTTCCCGGGCGGGGTGCGCTCCCCGGAGGACCTGTGGCGGCTGGTGGACGACGGCCGGCACGTGCTGACCCCGTTCCCCGAGGACCGCGGCTGGGACCTGGCGGCCCTGTACGACCCGGACCCCGACGCTCCCGGCACCACCTACGTCCGGCACGGCGGATTCCTCGCCGACGCCGCCCACTTCGACGCGGAGTTCTTCGGGATCGGGCCGCGCGAGGCGTCGGCGATGGACCCGCAGCAGCGGCTGGTGCTCCAGACCGCGTGGGAGGCGCTGGAGCACGCCGGCATCGACGCGCTGGGACTGCGCGGCGACGACTGCGGCGTCTTCGTCGCGGCCGAACCGCAGGAGTACGGCACGCGGCTGCACGAAGCGCCCGACGGGCTCGACGGATACCTGCTGACCGGCAACTCGCCCAGCGTCGTGTCCGGCCGGGTCGCGTACGCGCTCGGCCTGCAAGGGCCCACCCTCACCGTCGACACCGCCTGCTCCGGCTCCCTGGTCGCCCTCCACCTCGCACTGTCCGCCCTGCAACGCGGCGAGTGCTCGATGGCGCTGAGCGGCGGGGTGGCCGTCATGGGCAGCCCCGGCGTCTTCACCGCCTTCAGCCGGCAGCGCGGCCTGGCGCCCGACGGCGTGTGCAAGCCCTTCGCCGCCGCGGCCGACGGCACCGCCTGGGCCGAGGGCGTCGGCATCCTGGTGCTGGAGCGGCTTTCCGACGCCGTCCGCCTCGGCCACCCCGTGCGTGCCGTGATCCGCGGCTCGGCCGTCAACCAGGACGGCGCGAGCAACGGCCTGACCGCCCCCAACGGCCTGGCGCAGCAGCGCGTCATCCGGCAGGCGCTGGCCGCCGCCGGGCTCGACGCCGGCCAGGTCGACGCCGTGGAGGCGCACGGCACCGGCACCACGCTCGGCGACCCCATCGAGGCGCACGCGCTGCTGGCCGCCTACGGCCGCGACCGCGCTGCCGACCGCCCGGCGTGGCTCGGCTCGATCAAGTCCAACTTCGGCCACACCCAGGCGGCCGCGGGCACCGCCGGCGTCATCAAGATGGTGATGGCCATGCGGCACGGGCGGCTGCCCGCCACCCTGCACGTGGACCGGCCCAGCCCGCACGTCGACTGGTCCGCCGGAGGCGTCCGCCTGCTCACCGAGGCCCGGCCGTGGGACACCGGCGACGCCCCGCGCCGGGCCGCGGTCTCCGCGTTCGGCGTCAGCGGCACCAACGCCCACGTCATCCTCGAGCAGCCGCCCGCCGGGACCCTCGGCACGCGGGAGGAACGGCCCAGCGCCCCCGGGCAGACCGGCTCCGACAGCGCCCGCGCGGACGCGCCGCTCGTACCGGCCACCGAGGCGCGGCCGCCACTGCCGGTGGTGCTGTCCGCCAAGAGCACGCCGGCCCTGCGGGAGCACGCCGGCCGGCTGCTGGAGCACCTCGCGCGGCAACCCGCGGACACCCTCGCCGACATCGGGCTCTCCCTCGCCGCCGGCCGCGCCGCGCTCTCCCACCGGTCGGTCGTCGTCGCCGAGGACCGCGACGCCCTGGCCGACGCCCTGCGGGCGCTCGCCGCCGGCGAGGACGCCCCCGGCACGGTGCGCGCGCAGCCGCAACACGGACGGCTCGCCTTCCTGTTCACCGGACAGGGCAGCCAGCGGCCGGCCATGGGCCGCACGCTCTACGAGGAGTACCCGGTCTTCGCCGACGCGCTGGCCGACGCCATCGGCCACCTCGACCTCCAGCTCGAACACTCGCTGTGGGACGTCCTGTTCGCCGCGCCGGACTCCCCGCACGCCGCGCTCCTCGACCACACCTCCTACGCCCAGGCGGCCCTGTTCGCCGTCGAGGTGGCGCTCTTCCGGCTGCTGGAGTCCTGGGGGATGCGCCCGGACTACCTGGCCGGGCACTCCGTCGGCGAACTGGCCGCCGCCCACGTAGCGGGCGTGCTGTCGCTGGAGGACGCCGCCACCCTGGTGGCCGCGCGCGGCCGGCTGATGGGCGCGCTGCCCGCGGGCGGCGCGATGGCCGCGGTGGAGGCCACCGAGGAGGAGGCGCTGCGGCTGGTCGCCGAACTGCCCGGCGCCGCCGACCGGGTGGGCCTGGCCGCCGTCAACGGCCCTCGGGCGGTGGTGCTTTCCGGCGAGGAGGACACCGTCGAGGCCCTCGTGCGGCAACTCGCCGACCAGGGCCGGCGCACCCGGCGGCTGCGGGTCAGCCACGCCTTCCACTCGCCGCTCATGGAGCCCGTGCTCGCGGAGTTCCGGCGCGTCGCCGGCGTCCTGTCCTACCACCCGCCGGCCACGCCCGTCGTCTCCGCGGTCCACGGCCGCCTGGCCACCGCCGAGGAGCTGTGCGACCCGGAGTACTGGGTCGAGCACGTCCGGCGCACGGTCCGCTTCGACGACGTGCTCGGCTCCCTCGACGGCGCCGGGGTGCGCACCTGCCTCGAACTCGGCCCGGACGGCGTGCTGTCGGCGATGGCACGGGACCGCGCGGCGGACGCCGACGACGACGCCGCCGACGATGGCAGCGACGGCGACGGTGGCGCGCCGGTCTTCGCGCCGGTGCTGCGCCGTGACCGCGACGAGGCGCGCGAGGTGCTGTCGGCGGTCGCGCTGGCCCACACCCGCGGCGTCCCGGTGGACTGGGCCGCCTGCTACGCCGGGCGCGACGCGCGGCGGGTGGACCTGCCGACCTACCCGTTCCAGACCCGCCCGTACTGGCTGACCGATGCCGCCCGGCACGGCACCGACGCCTCGGGCCTGGGCCAGATCCCCGCCGGGCACCCGCTGCTCGGCGCGGTGCTGCGGCTGGCCGGCGGCACGGGCACCGTACTGACCGGACGGGTGTCCCCGCACTCGCACCCCTGGCTCGCCGACCACGTGATCGGCGGTGTCCGCCTCGTCCCCGGCACGGCCTTCGTGGAGCTCGCGGTCCGGGCCGGCGACGAGGCCGGCTGCGGGACGGTCGAGGAACTGACGCTGCACAGCCCGCTGGTGCTGCCCGACAGCGGCGCCGCCGCGTTGCAGGTCGTGGTCGGCGAACCCGACGCGGCCGGCCGCCGCGCGGTCGCGGTCCACTCGCGCCCGGAGCAGGCCCCGCCGGACGCCCCATGGGTCCGGCACGCCGAAGGCGTCCTGGCCCCCCAGTCGTCGGCGACCGACTCCTCGGCACCCGACTCCGCGGCGCTCAGCTCCCGTACGCCCGCCGCAGCAACGGCCGCCGGAACACCCGCCGCGGCGCCATGGCCCCCCGAGGGCGCGCGACCGCTCGACGTGAGCGGCCTCTACGACGACCTGGCCGACCACGGGTACGCCTACGGGCCCGCGTTCCAGGCGGTGCGCGCCGCCTGGCAGCACGGCGCGGAGATCCTCGCCGAGGTCGTACTCCCCGAAGCCGCGGGCGACGCGGCGGTGTTCGGGCTGCACCCGGCCCTGCTCGACGCGGCCCTGCACACCGCCGACCTGCTCGCGCCGGAGGAGGAGAAGGCGCGGCTCCGGCTGCCGTTCGCCTGGTCCGGCGTGACGCTGCACGCCGCCGGCGCGTCCTTCCTGCGGGTGCGGATCACGCCCGCCGGCACCGACACGCTGTCGCTGCGGCTCTCCGACGCGCAGGGGCGGCCCGTCGCCACCGTCGAGGGCTTCGCCCAACGGGCCGTCGACTCGGCGCAGTTGGCCGGGGCGGGCGCCGACGTGCCGCTGCGCGTCGAGTGGACCGCCGTCCCCGCCGGCCCGTCGCGGGCGACCGCCGGGTGGGTGTGCGCCGGGCCCGACCCGCTCGGGCTGGTAGCCGCGCTCGGCGCGCGACCCGCCGACGGCCCGGACGGGCTGTCCGGCGAGGCGGCTGGCGAGGCGGCCGGGGCGGTGTCCGGGGCGGTGGTGTTCGCGGCCCCCGCGACGCCGCAGGGTCCGGTCCCGAAGGCCGTACGGGCGGTCACCTCCTGGGCGCTGGAGCGGATCGGCCCGTGGCTGGCGGCCGATCACCCCGCCGCGTCCCGCCTGGTGGTGGTCACCCGCGGCGCGACCGCCGCCGTTCCGGGGGAGGAGGCCGACCTCGCCCAGGCGTCGCTGTGGGGGCTGCTGCGCTCCGCGCAGGCCGAACACCCCGGCCGGATCGTGCTGCTCGACCTCGGCGAGGACACCGGGCCCGAGGCCATACCCGGCGCCGTCGCCACCGGCGAACCCGAACTCGCCCTGCGCGGCGACCTCCTGCTGGCGCCGCGGCTCGCCGCCGGGCCGCGGCCCGACCCGGACGCGCCCTCGCCCTGGCCGGCCGACGGCACCGTGCTCATCACCGGCGGCACCGGCGGGCTCGGCGCGCTGGCCGCCCGCAGCCTGGTCACCGAGCACGGCGTGCGCCACCTGCTGCTCGCCGGCCGCCGCGGCGAACAGGCCCCCGGCGCAGAGGAGTTGCGCGAGGAACTGACCGCGGCCGGCGCGACCGTCACGATCCGCGCCTGTGACGTGGGCGACCGGCGGGCCCTCGCCGACCTGCTGGCCGCCATCCCGGCGGACCGTCCGCTCAGGGCCGTGCTGCACACCGCGGGCGTCATCGACGACGGCCTGTTCGCCGCCATGACCCCCGAGCGCGTGGACACCGTGCTGCGCCCCAAAGCGGACGCGGCCTGGCACCTGCACGAACTCACCCGTGACCTCGACCTGTCCGCCTTCGTGCTCTACTCCTCGGCGGCCGGTTTCCTCGACGGCGCCGGACAGGCCAACTACGCGGCCGCCAACGTCTTCCTCGACGCCCTGGCCGCCCACCGCCGGGCAGCCGGCCTGCCCGCCACCGCCATCGCCTGGGGCCTGTGGCCCGGCGACGCCGGCATGGGCGCCGCGCTGGACGCCGCCGCCCTGCGGCGCATCGCCCGGCTCGGCGTCGAACCCCTGACGGTGGCGGAGAACCTGGCCCGGCTCGACACCGCGGTCCGCACCGGCGAGCCGTACGCCGTGCCGCTGCGGGTGAACTCCCGCGCGCTGCGCGAGCGGCCGGACGGCGTGCCGCACGTGCTGCGCGGCCTGGTACGGGCACCGGCCCGGCGCAGCGCGGCGGGCGAGGGCGGGCCGGGCGAGGGCGGCGCGGTCGCCGCCGAGCGGTCACTGGCCCGCCAGATCGCCGCCCTGCCCGAGGCCGACCGGGTCGCCGCCCTGCTGGACCTGGTGCGCGCCCAGGCGGCCGACGTCCTGGGGCACAGCGGGCCGCAGGACATCGACGCCAAGCGGGCCTTCAACGAGATCGGCTTCGACTCGCTGGCCGCGGTCGAACTGCGCAACCGGCTCAACGCGGCGACCGGGCTGCGGCTGACCGCCACGCTCGTCTTCGACCACCCGACACCGCGGGCCGTGGCCGAGCACATGGTGGCCAAGCTCTTCGACGGCGCCGCCACCGCGGCCACCGTCCTTCCCGGCGCCCCCGCCGACCCCGAAGAGCCGATCGCCATCATCGCCATGAGCTGCCGCTACCCCGGCGGCGTCCGCTCCCCTGAGGAGCTGTGGCGGCTGGTGGCCGACGGCGCCGACGCCGTGTCGTCCTTCCCCGACGACCGCGGCTGGGACGTCGAGGCGCTCTACGACCCCGAGCCGGGCAAGCCCGGCAGGACCTCCACCCGCGAGGGCGGGTTCCTCTACGACGCCGCCGACTTCGACCCGGACTTCTTCGGCGTCAGCCCGCGCGAGGCGCAGGCGATGGACCCGCAGCAGCGGCTGCTGCTGGAGCTGTCCTGGGAGGTCTTCGAGCGGGCCGGCATCGACCCGCACGCCGCGCACGGCACGCCGACCGGGGTCTTCGCCGGCGTCATGTACCACGACTGGGCGGCCCGGATGGGCGACGTGCCCGAGGACGTCGCCGGGTACCTGGGCAACGGCGGCCTGGCGAGCGTCGTCTCCGGCCGGGTCGCCTACACCCTCGGCCTGGAGGGCCCCGCGGTGACCGTGGACACCGCCTGCTCCTCCTCGCTCGTGGCGCTGCACTGGGCGGCCCAGGCACTCCACCAGGGCGAGTGCACCCTCGCCCTGGCCGGCGGGGTCACCGTGATGTCGACACCGGACACCTTCGTCGACATGAACCGGCAGCGCGGCCTGGCGCCCGACGGCCGCTGCAAGTCCTTCGCCGCCGCGGCCGACGGCACCGGGTGGGGCGAGGGCGCCGGCCTGCTCCTGCTGGAACGGCTGTCGGACGCGCGGGCCAACGGGCACCGGGTGCTGGCAGTCGTCCGTGGCTCGGCGGTCAACCAGGACGGCGCGAGCAACGGCCTGACCGCCCCCAACGGCCCCTCGCAGCAGCGCGTCATCCACCAGGCGCTCGCCAAGGCCGGACTGTCGCCGGCCGACATCGACGCCGTGGAGGCGCACGGCACCGGCACCACCCTCGGCGACCCGATCGAGGCCCAGGCGCTGATCGCCACCTACGGCGAGCGGCGTCCCGAGGACGGCACGCCGCTGCTGGTCGGCTCGGTGAAGTCCAACCTCGGCCACACGCAGGCCGCCGCGGGCGTGGCCGGCGTCATCAAGACGGTGATGGCGATGCGCCACGCCGAACTGCCCAGGACCCTGCACGTCGACGCGCCCTCGCCGCAGGTCGACTGGTCGGCCGGCACCGTGGAGCTGCTCACCGAGCCCCGCCCGTGGCCGGAACACCGCCGGCCCCGCCGGGCCGGCGTCTCCTCCTTCGGCATCAGCGGCACCAACGCGCACGTGATCCTCGAACACGTCCCGGCGGCCGAGGACGTGGCCGCGGCCGTCGCGGCTCCCGACGGCGATGGCGACACGGACGGCACCTCCCGTGCCGCGGGCGGCGCGCTTCCCTGGCTGCTGTCCGGCCACACCCCGCAGGCGCTGCGGGCGCAGGCCGCCCACCTGCTCTCCTGGCTCGACGCGAACACCGGGCCGGGCGAGGACCCGACCCCGGGCGAGACTCCGGACACGAACGCGGGCGAGGTCCCGGACCCGACCACGGGCGAGGTCCCGACCACCGGGGCCGACGACCTGCTCGGCCCGATCGCCCGCACCCTGGCCACCGGCCGCGCCGCCCTGGAACACCGCGCCGCGGTCGTCGGCGCGGACCGCGCGCAGATCGTCAGCGGCCTGCGCGCCGTGGCCGACGGCGCCACGGCGCCGCACACGGCCACCGCCACACCCGTCACCGGCAAGGTCGCCTTCCTGTTCACCGGCCAGGGCGCCCAACACGCGGGCATGGGACGGGAGTTGTACGAACGCCACCCCGTCTTCGCCGCAGCCTTCGACGAGATCGCCGCCGCCCTCGACGAGCACCTGGAACGCCCGCTGGCGGAGGTCCTCCGGGACACCGACGCCACCGACCTGAACACGACCGCGTACGCCCAACCCGCCCTGTTCGCCGTCGAGGTGGCCCTCTTCCGGCTGCTGGAGTCCTGGGGGGTGCGGCCGGACTACCTCGCCGGGCACTCCGTCGGCGAGCTGGCCGCCGCCTACGTCGCCGGCGTGTGGACGCCGGCCGACGCCGCCCGGCTGGTCGCGGCGCGCGGCCGGCTGATGCAGGCCCTGCCGGTCGGCGGGGTGATGGTCGCCGTACAGGCCGGCGAGCGGGACGTGCGCCCGCTGCTCACGCCGGGCGTGGGGCTCGCCGCGGTGAACGCGCCGGCCTCGGTGGTGCTCTCCGGCGTCGAGCAGGAGGTCGCGGCCATCACCGCCCGCCTGGCCGCCGACGGCCGCAGGATCACCGGGCTGCACGTCAGCCACGCCTTCCACTCGCCGCTGATGGAACCGGTGGTGGCGGAGTTCGCCCGGATCGCCGGCAGCCTGGCGTACGCCCCCGCCGCGGTGCCGATCGTCTCCACCGTGACCGGCGCCCCCACCGACGACCTCGCCACGCCCGGGTACTGGGTGCGCCACGTCCGCGAGACCGTACGGTTCGCCGACGCGGTGCGCCACCTGCGGTCCCGAGGGGTGACGACGTTCGTCGAGATCGGCCCGGACGCGGTGCTCAGCGTCCTCGGCCCGCAGAACACCGGCGACGACCCCGACACCGACTTCGTGCCGCTCCTGCACCGCGGCCGTCCCGAGGCCGCCGAACTGGCCCTCGGAGTCGGCCGCCTCCACTCCCGCGGCACGACGGTCGACTGGCACGCCTTCTTCGCCGGGGTCCGGGACCGCCCGCTCGACCTGCCCACCTACGCCTTCCAGCGGCGCCGCTTCTGGCTGGACGCCGGCCGGCCCGCCGGCGACGTGTCGTCGGCCGGGCTCGGCACGGTGGACCACCCGCTGCTGGGCGCGGTGCTCACCGCCCCCGACGGGGACGGCGCGGTGCTCACCGGCCGGCTGTCGACCGCCACGCACCCCTGGCTGGCCGACCACGGAGTGCTGGGCGGTTGCCTGCTGCCGGGCACCGCCTTCGTGGAGATGGCGGTCCGCGCCGGCGACGAGTTCGGCTGCGGCCGCGTCGAGGAACTGACGCTGCACGCCCCGCTGCTCCTGCCGGAAAGCGGCGGCGTCGCGGTCCAGGTGGTCGTCGGCGCCCGCCAGGACTCCGGCGGCCGGACGGTGCGGGTCCACGCCCGCCCCGAAGGCCCGGACGGTGACGCGCCGTGGGTGCTGCACGCCGAGGGGACCGTCGTACCGGCGCTGCCCGCCCCGGCCCCCGAGGCCGGGCCGTGGCCGCCCGCCGGAGCCGTGCCGGTGGACGTCGCCGGCCTCTACGAACGCCTCGTGGACCGCGGTTACGCCTACGGCCCGGCCTTCCAGGGGCTCAAGGCCGCCTGGCGCGCGGACGACACGTGGTACGCCGAGGTGGAACCGCCCCAGGACGCGCTGGCCGACGCCGCCCGCTTCGGCCTCCACCCGGCGCTGCTGGACGCCGCCTCGCACGTGGACTTCCTTCCCCGCGACGGCGAGGCGGACGGCGACGGCACCCTCATGCCGTTCTCCTGGCGCGGCGTCACCCTGCACGCCTCGGGTGCCCGCGCGCTGAGGGTGCGGCTGCGCCCGGCCGGCGGCGCGGACGCCACGGCCCTGGACCTCGCGGACGCCGCCGGGCAGCCGGTCGCCACGGTCGAGTCCCTGGTGGCCCGGCCGGTCACCGCGGACCGGCTCGGCGCCCGCGGCACGGACGCGCCGGACCCCGTGCTGCGCGTGGAGTGGACACCGCTCACGGTCGCGGCGGGCCCGACCGCCCCCCGCGTCGCGCTCCTCGGCGACGCGCCGTTCGCCGCCACGGCCGAGCGGTACGCCGACATCGCGGCGCTGCTGGCCGCACTCGACGCGGGGGCGCCCGCGCCGGACCTCGCCGTGCTGCCGACGCAAGCGTCGATACCGGTGCCGGCCGGCCCCGGGCCGGTGGCGGTGACCGAGGCACTGCGGGCGACCTGCGGGACCGCGCTGGACGCGGTGAACGCCTGGCTCGCCGACGACCGGCTCACCTCGACACGGCTGGCGGTGACGACCTCTGCGGCGGTGACCATAGGCGCGGGCGACGCCCCCGGCGACCTCGTCCAGGCCCCGGTGTGGGGCCTGGTGCGGGCCGCGCAGGCCGAACACCCGGGCCGGTTCGTCCTGGTGGACACCGACGGCACGGCGGCCTCGGACCGGGCGCTCGCCGCCGCGGCCGTCTCGGGCGAGCCCGAGACGGCGCTGCGCGACGGCGCCGTCCACGTGCCGCGGCTCGCCCGGGCCGCGGCCGGCGCGGGCGACGAGACCCCCGGCGTGGTCCTCGACCCGCGGGGGACCGTCCTGGTCACCGGCGGCACCGGCGGGCTCGGCGCCCTCGTCGCCCGGCACCTGGTCGCCGAACACGGCGTGCGCCACCTGCTGCTGGCCGGCCGGCGTGGCGCCGCCGCCCCCGGAGCCACCGCGCTGCACGAGGAACTGGCCGGGCTGGGCGCGCACGTCACCGTCGCCGCGTGCGACGTGTCGGACCGCCGGGCCCTGGCCGGTCTGCTCGCCGCCGTCCCCGCCGAGCACCCGCTGACCGCCGTGGTGCACGCCGCCGGGGTGCTCGACGACGGCCTGGTCGGCACGCTGACGCCCGCGCGCCTCGACCGGGTGCTCGCCGCGAAGGCCGACGCCGCCTGGCACCTGCACGAGCTGACCCGGGACACCCCGCTGCGCGCGTTCGTCCTGTTCTCCTCCGCCGCCGGCACCCTCGGCGCCGCCGGCCAGGCCAACTACGCCGCCGCCAACGTCTTCCTGGACGCGCTCGCCCGGCAGCGCGCCGCCGCGGGACTGCCCGCCGTGTCGATGGCGTGGGGCCTGTGGGCCCACGCGGCCGGGATGGGCGGGCGGCTGGCCGAGGCCGAGGTCCGGCGGATGCGCAGGGAGGGCTTCCCGCCGCTCGCCGACACCGACGGCCTCGACCTCTTCGACCGGGCCCTGCGGGCCGGCGAGCCGGCCCCGCTGCTGGTGCGCCTGGACCTGCCCGCGCTGCGGGCCCGCGCCGCGGCGCCCACCGGTTCCGTACCGCACCTGCTGCGCGGCCTGGTCCGGGGACCGGCGAGGCGCGCCGCCGGCGACGCCCCGGCGGGCGCCGCGGGGCCCACCGACCGGATCGCCGCCATGCCGCCCGAGGCCCGCGCCCGCTTCGTGCTCGGCCTGGTGCGCGCCGAGGTCGCCGACGTGCTCGGGCACGACTCCGCGGCGGCGGTCGAACCGTCCCGGGCCTTCACCGAGTTGGGCTTCGACTCGCTGGCCGCGGTCGAACTGCGCAACCGCCTCGGCACGCGCACCGGGCTCGCCCTGCCCGCCACCCTCGTCTTCGACCACCCCAACGTGCGGGCCCTCGCGGACCACCTGCTCGCCCGGCTGACCGGCACCGGCACCGACGCCGAACCCGTGGCCGCGGACACCGCGGACCGGCCCGGCGACGAGCCGATCGCGATCGTCTCGATGGCCTGCCGCTTCCCCGGCGGCGTGGAGACCCCGGAGGACCTGTGGCGGCTGGTCGCCGACGGCGTGGACGCGATCGGCGACTTCCCGTCCGACCGCGGCTGGGACACCGACGCGATCTACGACCCCGAACCCGGGCTGCCCGGGAAGACCTACGTGCGGCGCGGCGGCTTCCTGCGCGACGCGACCGGGTTCGACCCCGAACTCTTCGGCATCATGCCCCGCGAGGCCGTCGCGATGGACCCGCAGCAGCGCCTGCTGCTGCACGGCGCGTGGGAGGCGTTCGAACGGGCCGGCATCGACCCGTCGTCCGTCCGCGGCAGCCGCACCGGGGTCTACGTCGGCGTGATGTACCACGAGTACGCCAGCCGGCTGCGCGACGTGCCCGACGACCTCTTCCCGTACCTGGGCAACGGCAGCGCCGGCAGCGTCGCCTCCGGCCGGATCGCCTACGCGCTCGGCCTGGAGGGGCCGGCGGTCACCGTCGACACGGCGTGCTCCTCCTCCCTCGTCGCCCTGCACACCGCCTGCCAGGCGCTGCGCCAGGGCGAGGTGGGCATGGCGCTGGTCGGCGGGGTCACCGTGCTGCCCACGCCGGAGGTCTTCGTGGAGTTCAGCCGCCAGCGCGGGCTCGCCGCCGACGGCCGCTGCAAGCCCTTCGCCGCCGCCGCCGACGGCACCGCGTGGTCCGAGGGCCTCGGCCTGCTGCTGGTCGAGCGCCTCTCCGACGCGCGGCGCCACGGCCACCCCGTCCTGGCCGTGATCCGCGGCTCCGCCGTCAACCAGGACGGCGCGAGCAACGGCCTGACCGCGCCGAGCGGACCGTCGCAGCAGCGGGTGATCCGGCAGGCGCTGGCCGCGTCCGGTGTGGCCGCCGCCGACGTGGACCTGATCGAGGGGCACGGCACCGGCACCCGGCTGGGCGACCCGATCGAGGCGCAGGCCCTGCTGGCCACCTACGGCAAGGAGCGCGCCGCGGACCGCCCGGCGTGGCTCGGCTCCGTCAAGTCCAACATCGGGCACGCCCAGGCCGCCGCCGGCGTCAGCGGCGTCATCAAGTCGGTGATGGCGCTGCGGCACCGCCTGATGCCCAGGACCCTGCACGTCGACCGGTCCACCCCGCAGGTGGACTGGGCCGGCGGCGTCGAGCTGCTGACCGAGGCCCGCGCGTGGCCCGGGACGGACCACCCGCGCCGCGCCGCCGTCTCCTCCTTCGGGCTGAGCGGCACCAACGCGCACGTCATCCTCGAAGAGGCCGCCGCCACCGACACGGCCGCCGTCATCGCACCGGAGGACCCGGCCGACCGGGACGTCCCGCCGCCCGGCGAGGGCTCCGCGCGGCCGTGGACCGCGCCGGTCCCGCTGCTGCTGTCCGCCCGGACCGCCGACGCCCTGCCGGGCCAGGCCCGCCGCCTCGCCGCGCACCTCGCGGACCCCGCCGCCCCCTCGCTGCTGGACGCGGGCTTCTCCCTTGCCACGTCGAGGGCCGCGCTGGACCACCGGCTGCTGCTGCCCGCCACCGACCCGGACGCGGCGCTGCGCGCGCTGGCCGCCGTCGCCGCGGGCGAGGCGCCGGCCGAGGCGATCACCGGCGCGGTGCGGACCGCGGGCGCCACCGCCTTCGTCTTCACCGGCCAGGGCGCCCAGCACCTCGGCATGGGCCGCCGCGCCCACCAGGCGTTCCCCGTGTTCGCGGCGGCGCTCGACGCGGTCTGCGCGGAACTGGACCGGCACCTGGACCGGCCGCTGCGCGAGGTCATGTGGGGCGACGACGAGGAGGCGCTGAACGCGACCGGCCACGCCCAGCCCGCGCTGTTCGCCGTCGAGGTGGCGCTGTCCCGGCTGTGGGAGTCGTGGGGGGTGCGCCCGGACTTCCTGGCCGGCCACTCCGTCGGCGAACTGGCCGCCGCCCACGTCGCCGGGGTGCTGTCCCTCGCCGACGCGGCGACGCTGGTCGCCGCCCGCGGACGGCTCATGCAGGCGCTGCCGCCCGGCGGGGCGATGGCCGCGATCCAGGCCACCGAGGAGGAGGTGGCGGCGGTCCTGTCCGGGCCGGCCGGCATCGCCGCCGTCAACGACCCGGCGTCGGTGGTCGTGTCCGGGCCGGAGCAGGCGGTCGCCGACGTCGTCGGCCACTTCGCGGCCGCCGGGCGCAGGACGAGCCGCCTGCGCGTCAGCCACGCCTTCCACTCGCCGCTGATGGAGCCCATGCTGGCCGAGTTCGGCGCCGTCGCCGCCGGCCTGACCTATGCCGCCCCGGCCGTCCCGGTCGTCTCGAACGTGACCGGGGAACTCGCCACCTCCCTGGACACCCCCGCGTACTGGGTGCGCCATGTACGGGAGGCGGTGCGCTTCGCCGACGGGGTGCGCTGCCTGCGCGCGCAGGGCGTGGACCGGTACCTCGAACTGGGCCCGCGCGGGGTGCTGTCGGCGATGGCCGCGGCCACCCTCGCGGACGGCGCGGACACCGATACCCGTACCGGCACCGACCCGGAGCCGGTCGTCGTGGCGGCGCTGCGCAAGGACACCGACGAGGCGCACAGTCTCGTCGCCGCGCTCGCCCGGCTGCACGCGGCCGGCACCCCCGTCGACTGGCGCTCCTTCTACGCCGGTTCCGGCGCCCGCCGGGTCGACCTGCCCACGTACGCCTTCCACTCCCGGCGGTTCTGGCTCGACGCCGGGTCGGCGGTCGACGGGCCCCCGGCGACCGGCGGCCCGGCGACCGCCGACCCGGCACGGCTCGGGCAGGCCGCCGGCGGGCATCCGCTGCTCAGCGCGGTGCTGGAGACGCCGGAGGACGGGGGAGCGGTCCTCACCGGCCGGGTCTCGCTCGCCTCGCACGCCTGGCTCGCCGACCACGACGTGCTGGGCACGCCCCTGATGCCGGGCACCGCCTTCGTGGAGATGGCGTTGCGGGCCGGGCGCGCGGTGGGCTGCGCGACGCTGGACGAACTCGTCGTCGAGCGGCTGCTCCCGCTGCCGGCGAGCGGCGGCGTGGCCGTACAGGTCGCGGTCGGCGCGGCCGAGGAGGACGGCGCGCGCCGGCTGACGGTCCACTCCCTCGCCGAGAGCGCCGCCCCGGGCAGCGGCTGGACCCGGCACGCCCAGGGACGGCTGTCGGCACGCGACGCGGCGGCCGGCGATCCGGACCTCGCGGTGTGGCCGCCGGTCGGCGCCCAACCGGTCGACATCGCCCGCCTCTACCCCGCGCTGGCCGAACGCGGCTACCGCTACGGGCCGATGTTCCGCTGCCTGCGCGCGGTGTGGCGGCAGGACAAGGAGGTCTACGCCGAGGTCGCGCTGCCGGCCGAAGCCGCCGCGGACGCCGCCGGGTTCGGCCTGCACCCGGCGCTGCTGGACGCCGCGCTGGGCGCCACGGACTTCCTCGCCGGACGCACCCCGTGGGACACCGCCGGCTCCCCGCTGCCCTTCGCCTGGAGCGGGGTCGGCCTTCGGGCGCACGGCACGGACCGGCTGCGGGTCCGCCTGACCTGGCTCTCCTCGGACGAGGCGGCCGGCTCGGAGTCGGTCGCGCTGCGGCTGGCCGACGGCGCCGGCCGGCCAGTGGCCACGGTGGAGTCGCTGGCCGTCCGCGCGGTGACCGCGGAGCAGGTCGCCGCCGCCTCGGGCGTGGCCGAACCCGGCCCGGCCGACCAGGTCTTCCGGCCCGGCTGGGCGGAGACGGAGCCGGCCGCCGGGTCCGAGCCGTCCGGCCGCTGGGCGGTGCTCGGCGGCGACGGGACGTGGACGGACGCGCTCGGCGCGGCGGTGACCTCGTACGCCGACGTGTCCGCGCTGGCCGCCGCCGTAACGGCGGGTGCGCCGCTGCCCCGGGCCGTGGTCGCGCCGTGTGCCGCGTCCGCCGGCGACACCCCGCAGGCGGTGCGGGAGGCGGCCGAAGGCACCCTGACCCTCCTTCAGGAGTGGTTCGGGCACGCGGTCCTGGCCGACGCGGTCCTGGTGGTCGCCACCCGGCACGCGGCCGCGTTCGACGGCGGCGCCGTCGATCCGGCGCAGGCGTCGCTGGGCGGCCTGGTGCGCGCCGCGCAGGCGGAGCACCCCGGCCGGGTCGTCCTCGCCGACCTCGACGGCTCGCACCGGGCGGTTCGGGCACTGGTCGGGGCCGTCGCCGGCGGCGAACCGGAGGTGGCGGTGCGCGGCAGCCGGGTGTTCGTGCCACGGCTGGAGCCGGTGCCGGCGCCCCCGACGGGAGCCGGGTCGCCGTGGGACGAGGACGGGACCGTGCTGGTCACCGGCGCGACCGGCGGCCTGGGGCCGCTCTTCGCCCGGCACCTGGTCGCCGAACACGGCGTGCGGCACCTGCTGCTGACCAGCCGGCGCGGGCCCGACGCCCCCGGCGCGGACGCCCTGCGCGCCGAACTGGCCGCGCTGGGAGCCGACGTGACGGTGACCGCGTGCGACGCCGCCGACCGCGACGCGCTCGCGGCGCTGCTGGCGGCGGTGCCCGCCGACCACCCGCTGACGGCCGTGGTCCACGCGGCCGGCGTCCTGGACGACGCCCTGCTCGGCTCGATGACGCCGCGGAAGCTTGCGGCCGTGCTGCGGCCGAAGGTCGACGCGGCCTGGAACCTGCACGAGCTGACCCGCGACCTGCCCCTGTCGGCGTTCGTGCTGTTCTCCTCCGCGGCCGGCTTCCTGGACTCCGCGGGCCAGGGCAACTACGCCGTCGGCAACCTCTTCCTCGACGCGCTGGCCCGGCGCCGCAGGGCCGCACGGCTCCCGGCGACGTCCCTGGTGTGGAACCTGTGGGAGTCCGACGGCGGCGGCATGGCGGCCCGCACGGACGAGTCCGTCGGCCGCCGCCTGCTGCGGATGGGCATGCCGCCGATCCGCCCCGCCGAGGGCCTGGCCCTGTTCGACGCGGCGATGCGGCTGGCCGAACCGGTGCTGGTGCCCCTGCCGGTGGCCCGGGCCGGCAGCGGCCTCTCACCCGACGACGTGCCCCGCGCGCTGCGTGCCGTCCTTCCCGCGCCGGCCCGTGCGCTGCCGTCCGCGGACGGCGTCCGGTCCGCCGCGGCATCGCCGGCGGCGGGCGAACCGGCCGCCGAGGGGCCCTCGCTGCCGGAGCGGCTGGCCGGCGCCACCGACGCGGAGCGGCAGCGCCACCTGCTGGACCTGGTCCGCGAGCACGTCGCCGTGGTGCGGCACGACGAGCCCGCCGCGGTCGAACCCGGCAAGGGCTTCACCGAGATGGGCCTGGACTCGCTCGCCGCGATCGAACTGCGCAACCGGCTCGCCACCGCGACCGGCCTGCGGCTGCCGGCCACCTTGATGTTCGACTACCCGACACCGACGGAGCTGGCCGAGTTCCTGCTCGCCGAACTCCTCCCCGACATCCCGCAGGCCCCGGCCGAGTCCGCCCTCGACGACGAGGCGGTCCGTACGGCCCTGCTCGCCATCCCGGTGGGACGGCTGCGCGCGTCCGGGCTGCTGGAGCGGCTGCTCACCCTCACCGGGCCGCCGCAGCCGGGGGCCGCGGCCGAGGCCGCGCCGGGAGACGGCGCCGGCGCCGCGCCGGACGCCGACGCCCTCAAGACCATGGCGGTCGACGACCTGGTCCGCACCGCACTCGCCGCAGCCGAGTCGAACCGAGCCGGAGGCTGACCCAGATGGAAGTGGACCGGATAGTCGAAGCGCTGCGCAAGTCGCTGATCGACAACGAGCGCCTGCGCGAGCACAACGAGGAACTGGCGAGGGCCGCCGCCGAACCGATCGCGGTCATCGGCATGGCCTGCCGCTACCCGGGCGGCGCCGACTCCCCCGAGGGGCTGTGGCGGCTGGTCGCCGAAGGCCGGGACGCCGTCACCCTCTTCCCGGGCGACCGCGGCTGGGACACCGCCGGCATCTACGACCCCGAGCCCGGGGCGCCGGGCAAGAGCGTCACCCGCGAGGGCGGGTTCCTGCACCAGGCGGGCGACTTCGACGCCGACCTGTTCGGCATCTCCCCGCGCGAGGCCCAGGAGATGGACCCGCAGCAACGGGTGCTGCTGGAAGTGACCTGGGAGGCCGTCGAGAACGCCCGGATCGACCCGCTGTCGCTCAAGGGCAGCCGGACGGGGGTCTTCGCCGGGCTGATGTACCACGACTACGACGGCGCCGACGGCAGCGGCAGCCTGGTCAGCGGCCGGGTCGCGTTCACCCTCGGCCTGGAGGGGCCGGCCGTCACCGTGGACACCGCCTGCTCCTCCTCGCTGGTCACCGCGCACCTGGCCGGCCACGCGCTGCGCACCGGGGAGTGCTCGCTGGCGCTGGCGGGCGGCGTGACGGTGATGTCGACGCCGGAGACGTTCGTCTACTTCAGCAAGCAGCGCGGGCTGTCCCCGGACGGGCGCTGCAAGTCCTTCGCCGCGTCCGCGGACGGCACCGGCTGGGGCGAGGGCGCCGGCGTCCTGGTGCTGGAGCGGCTGTCGGACGCGCTGCGCAACAACCGCCGGATACTGTCGGTGATCCGCGCCTCGGCGACCAACCAGGACGGCGCCTCCAGCGGCATCACCGTCCCCAACGGCCCGTCGCAGCAGCGCCTGATCCGGCAGACCCTGGCCGCCGCCGGCCTGCGGCCCGACGACGTGGACGCCGTCGAGGCGCACGGCACCGGCACCCGGCTGGGCGACCCGATCGAGGCGCAGGCCCTGCTGGCCACCTACGGCCGCGACCGGCCCGACGACCGGCCGCTGTGGCTCGGCTCGGTCAAGTCCAACATCGGCCACACCCAGGCCGCCGCCGGGGTCGCCAGCATCATCAAGATGACCCAGGCGATCCGGCACGGCCTGCTGCCGATGACGCTGCACGTCGACGAGCCCACCCCGCAGGTCGACTGGGGCGCCGGCGCGGTACGGCTGCTGACCCGGCCCGAGCCGTGGCCCGAGACCGGCCGGCCGCGCCGCGCCGCCGTCTCCTCGTTCGGCATCAGCGGCACCAACGCGCACCTGATCGTGGAGCAACCGCCGCCCGACAACGCCCACCTGACCGAGGAGCAGCCGCCGGCCGGCAGCGCGGAGGTGCCGCGGTGACGACAGCGCGCACCTCCGTGCAGCGCCCCGGGCCGACCGCCGCGGCGCAGCCGGACCCCGCCGTGTTCCGGCAGGTCCTGGGCTTCTTCTGCACCGGCGTCACCGTCATCACCGCCGCCGACCGCGGCCGGCCGGCCCCGGTCGGCCGGACGGCCGTCGAACCGGTCGGGTTCACCTGCCAGTCCTTCGGATCGCTCTCCCTCGACCCGCCCCTGGTGGTCTTCTCCGCCTCGCGCGACTCCACCTCCTGGTCGCGTATCCGCTCCTCCGGCGCCTTCTGCGTCAATGTCCTCGGCCGGGACCAGGAGGCGCTGTGCCGGGCCTTCGCCGTGAGCGGCGCCGACAAGTTCGCCGGCGTCGAGTGGAGCCCGGGCCCGGCCACCGGCTCGCCCCGGATCGCCGGGTCGGTGGCCTGGGTGGAGTGCGTCATCGAGGCCGTCCACCCGGGCGGCGACCACAGCATCGTGGTGGGCGGGGTACGGGCCCTGGACATCGCCGACTCGCCCGTGGAACCCCTGCTCTTCTACCGCTCCGCCTTCCGCGGTATGGCCCCTAGCGGACCAGGGGTCACCCCGGCACCCCCCTGATGCGGCCGCGGCCACCCCAGAGCGCCGCCGGGTCCGGCCGGAGCCGGTGCGGGCCCCCCTACCGTGTCAACGCCGACGAGAGGAATGGACATGCGATTCGGTCTCAGCTATCACCACCAACTTCCCAGGCCCTGGGCCGAGGACAGCGAGGAACGGCTGCTCAAGGAGTCCCTGGAACAGATCGAACTGGCCGACCGGATCGGTATCGACTGCGTCTGGGCGACCGAGCACCACTTCCTGGAGGAGTACTCGCACGGCTCGGCCCCGGAGGTGTTCCTCGCCGCCGCCGCGGCCCGGACGAAGAACATCCGGCTCGGCCACGGCATCGTCTCGCTGCCCCCGGCGGTGAACCCGCCGGCCCGCGTCGCGGAGCGGCTGGCCACCTTGGACCTGATCTCCGGCGGCCGGGTGGAGTTCGGCTCGGGACAGGGCAGTTCGCAGCTGGAACTCGGCGCGTTCAACGTCGAGCGGGCGACCAAGCGCGAGCAGTGGCGCGAGGCGCTGGGCGTCATCGTCAGGCTGCTCACCGAGACGCCGTTCACCGGCCACAAGGGCCAGTGGATCGACATGCCGCCGCGCAACCTGGTGCCCAAGCCCAAGCAGAAGCCGCACCCGCCGCTGTGGGTGGCCTGTAGTGTCCGCGAGACCATCGAGACGGCCGCCCGCAACGGGCTCGGCGCGCTGTCGTTCTCCTTCGCCTCCCCCGAGCAGGCCAAGGAACGCGCGGACGCCTACTACGCCATCATCAACTCCGAGGAGTGCGTGCCGGCCGGACTGAGCGTCAACCCCAACTTCGCCGTCGTCATGCCGCTGATGTGCCACCACGACGAGGAGACGGCCGTCGACCGGGGCCTGGAAGGCGCCCACTTCTTCGCCTACACGCTGATGCACTACTTCGTCTTCGGCCAGCACCACCCCGGCACCACCGACATCTGGCAAACGTTCCAGCAGACGAAGGAGGCGATGGGCTTCACCCGCAACCCGGCGCCGATCGACCCCTCCGCCGAGCCGGACCCGATGGCCCAGCAGATGATCGACCAGCTCACCGCGCTGCGCCGGGGGATCGGCACCCCGGACCAGATCGCCGCCATGCTCACCGAGTACGAGGCGGCCGGCGTGGACCAGGTCGTCTTCCAGGTACAGCTCGGCAAGACCAAGCACGAGCACGTCATGGAGTCCTTGCAGCTCTTCGCCGACGAGGTGCTGCCGCGGTTCGTCGAGGGCCGCGAGGAGCGCGAGGCGGCCAAGCGCGAGCGGCTGTCCGTCCCGGTCAAGGAGGCCCTCGCCCGGGTCGAGCCGGCCTCCGTCGACGTCTCCGACTACGTCATCGGGAACGAGCTGTCCACGTCCTGACGCGACGCCGACACGTCAACTCCCCCCTGCCCCAGCCTCGTCCCGAAACGGAGGCCGACCCGACATGCCCGTGACCCCGGTCGACAGCGGCACCTGGATTCGCCGGTTCCACCCGGTGCCGGAGCCGGCACCGCGCCTGGTGTGCTTCCCGCACGCGGGCGGATCGGCGTCGTACTTCTTCCCGGTCTCGCGGGCGCTCGCCCCCCGCGTCGAGGTGCTGGCCGTGCAGTACCCGGGCCGGCAGGACCGCCGTACCGACCCGCTCATCGACGACGCCGAGCAGCTCGCCGACCGGGTCACGGCCGCCCTGGGCCCGTGGACCGACCGGCCGTTGACGTTCTTCGGCCACAGCCTGGGCGCCGTCGTGGCGTTCGAGGTGGCTCGGCGGCTCCAGGACGCCGGACGCCCCGTCGACGGCCTGATCGCCTCCGGCCGCCGCGCCCCGTCCCGCTTCCGCGAGGAGCGGGTGCACCTCGGCACCGACGCGCAGGTGCGCGACGAGCTCAGCCGGCTGAACGGCACCGACGCCAGGGTGCTGGCCGACCGGGAACTGCTCGCGTCGCTGCTGCCCGCGGTCCGCAGCGACTACAAGGCCGTGGAGACCTACCGGTACCGGCCCGGCCCCGCGCTGGGCTGCCCGCTGCTCGTCCTCACCGGCGCGGACGACCCGCACGTCACCGCCGACGAGGCCGAGGCATGGCGGGAGCACACCACCGGCCCGTACGAGGTGCGGGTGTACCCCGGCGGCCACTTCTTCCTGACCACCCACGCGACCGCGGTGACGGAACTGATCGCCGCGCGCATCACGCGATCCGAGAGGGACAACGCCCCATGACCGACGTCGAACCCGAGGTGGACCCGGCGGCCGAGCCGCTGCTCTTCCCGCTGCCCCGCAAGGACCCGCTGGCCATGCCGCCCGAGTACGCCGGCCTGGTGGGCGGCGGCTGCCCCGTACGGGGGGTGATGCGCCAGGGCGGCCGCAAGGTGTGGGCGCTGTCCCAGCACGAGCACGTGCAGCAGGTGCTCGCCGACGCCACGCTCAGCTCCAACGGCAAGCACCCGGCGTACCCGATCGTCTTCCCCATCCCGGAGGAGTTCATCGACATCGTCGAACTCCCGCTGGTGGCGATGGACCCGCCCGGGCACACCGTGCAGCGCCGGCTGCTGATCCCCGAGTTCACCGCGAAGCGGATACAGACGCTGCGCCCGCGCATCCAGCAGCTGGTCGACGAGCGGATCACCGCGATGCTGGAGAAGGGCGGCCCGGTCGACCTGGTCCGCGAGCTGGCGGTCCCGCTGCCGTGCGGGCTGTTCTGCGAACTGCTCGGCGTACCCGGCACCGACGCCGACTTCTTCCGCCGGTTCGCCGAGGCCACCACCAACCGCAACGCCACCCCCGAAGAGGCCGGCGCCCTGCACCTGGAGATGGACGCCTACCTGGAACGCGTGGTCACCGAGAAGACCAAGAACCCCGGCGACGACCTGCTCAGCCGGGTGATCCGGAAGAACGCCGAGGAGCCCGACGAGGCCAAGCGCCTGAAGCACTCCAGCCTCGTCACCGTGGCGAAGATGCTGGTCTACGGCGGCTTCGACACCACCGCCAACATGATCTCGCTCGGCACGGTCGTGCTCCTGCAGCACCCCGAGCAGCTCGCCGAGATCCGCGAGAACCCGGAGCTGACCTGGAACGCCATCGACGAACTGCTGCGCTTCCTCAGCATCGAGGACGCGGCCACCGTCCGGGTGGCGACCAGGGACCTGGAGATCGGCGGCGTCCTCATCCGCGAGGGCGAGGGCATGGTCGCCCTCAACGGCGCCGCCAACTGGGACGAGAAGGTCTTCCCCGACCCGGGCGCCTTCGACATCCACCGCGAGACCAAGGGCCACCTCGCCTTCGGCTACGGCATGCACCAGTGCCTGGGCGCCAACCTCGCCCGGGTCGAGCTGGAGATCGTCTTCAACACGCTGCTCACCCGCATCCCCGGCCTGCGGCTGGCCGAGCCCGTCGAGCAGTTGCCCTTCAAGCACGACGCGCACATCTACGGCATCTACGAGCTGCCGGTCACCTGGTGACGGGAGACCGACAGATGCGCGTGCACGTCGACCACGAACGCTGTGTCGGCTCCGGGTCCTGTGTCTTCAGCGATCCGTCCGTCTTCAGCCAGGACGACGAGGACGGCCGTGTCGTCCTTCTGATCGATCCGCACGTGGACCCCGACCGCCGGCAGTCCGTCCGGGACGCGGCCTTCCGCTGCCCGGTGGGCGCCATCACCGTCGCCGAGTGATGTCGCCGGCTCGTCCACCCGCCCGGCCAGTCAACCACCGCTGCGCACCTGGGTGTGCGCGAAACCATAGGAGCCCCGCGTGACTGCACGCACCCGGCACTACCTCGTCACTCCCGCCGGAGTCGGGAACTACGGCGACGAGCTGATCGCCAAGATGTGGCTGCGCCACCTCGCCAAGGTCGCCCCCGACGCGGAGGTCGTCATCGACTGCGCCGGCCCCGACGTGGTCGCCCGACGGTTGCAGGGCATCCACCCGAGGGTCCGCTTCGTGGCCACCCTGTGGCGGCTGTGCGCCTTCATGTGCATGGACAAGAACGTCGAGGAGTCCGTCGCCTTCGTCGAGCGCTCCGTCGCCGACCCGGCCTCGGTCCCCGACCTGACCGAGGGCATCGAGGAGCTGCGGCGGGCGGACACCATCCACATCGTCGGCGGCGGCTTCATCAACAGCCACTTCGCCCGGCTGCTGAGCATGCTCGCCGCCGCGCCCGCGGCCGCCGCCCACTCCGGGGCGCTCACCGCCTTCACCGGCCAGGGCCTGTGGCCGCTGGCCCCGGGCACCGAGGACCTGGCCCGTCGGCTGATCTCCCGGTTCGGCATCGCGGACGTGCGCGACTCGGTGACCTACGACTTCCTCAAGGGCATCGACGCCGCCGTGCAGAGCCCGGACGACATGTTCCTGAACATCTCGCCGGACCTGTTCCGTGCCGACGCGGACGCCCCCGAGGTGATGGTCAGCCTGCAGACGAAGTTCTCCGAGGTCGACACCTCCGACCTGGTCGACTACGTGGCCGGCATGGTCAAGGCGTGGGGAGTCGACCGGGTCGGGCTGATCGAGTCCTCGCCCGACTTCGACAAGGAGGTGATGGAGCTCGCCGAGCAGCGCATGCCGGTGGCCCGCCGCTACACGATGGACGAGCTGCTGGAGTCCGGCCTGCCGGCCAGCCCCGGGCAGACCTGGATCGCCACCCGCTTCCACCCGCACCTGTTCGCCGCGGCACGGGGCGCCTCGGGCGTGGCGGTCAGCATCGCGCCGGACTACCTGGGGGTCAAGCACCGCTCCCTGCTGGAGTGCGGCTCGCGCTGGACGCTGGTGGAGAAGCTGGAGGGAGTGCCGGAGCGGCCCACGCAGGGCGGGTTCACCCCGGCCGAGCTGGAGGGCCTGCGCGTGGCCAAGGCGAAGATCGCGGACAGGATCTACCCGGCTTCCTGACGGCTGCCGCCGCACCACCGGTACCGCCGGCACTACCGGCACTACCGGCAGTACCAGCACTACCGGCACCACCAGAACCACCAGAACCACCAGAACCACCCACGGACCTCCCGGGCGCGCCCGCGGTTCCCCTGTCGGGAGCCGGGCGGCAGGCCGGGAGGTCCGTGCGTCGTTCTAGACGGCCGTATGTATTGGTCGCTCGTCCGTCCTGTACAAGCGACTTACACGGACGTATGATTGACGGCATGACAGAAACCCGCACGCGAGCCGGGGGCCGGGAGTGGACCGCCCTCGTCGTGCTCCTGCTGCCGCTCCTGCTGGTCTCCATGGACGTCTCGGTGCTGTTCTTCGCAGTGCCCTACATCACCCGCCAACTCCAGCCGAGCAGCACCCAGCAGCTGTGGATCTTCGACATCTACGGCTTCGTGCTGGCCGGCATGCTGATCACGATGGGCTCCCTCGGGGACCGGATCGGTCAGCGGCGGCTGCTGCTGACCGGCGCGGTGGCGTTCAGCGCGGCGTCGTTCATGGCCGCCTACGCCTCCAGCGCCGGCATGCTGATCGCGGCCCGCGGCATCCTCGGCATCGCCGGCGCCACGCTGACGCCGACCACGGCCGGGCTGATCCGCAACATGTTCAACGACGAGAAGCAGCGGCAGACGGCCATCGCCATCTGGGCCGGCGGCCTGGCCACCGGCGTCTCGTTCGGGCCGGTGATCAGCGGCCTGCTGCTCGCGCACTTCTGGTGGGGCTCGGTCTTCCTGATCAACATCCCGTTCATGGTGCTGCTCCTGGTCGCGGCGCCGCTCCTGGTCCCGGAGGCGCGGCCGCGGAAGACCGGCGGGATGGACTTCGTCAGCTCCGTCCTGTCCCTGCTGGCCATCCTGCCGATCATCTACGGCGCCAAGGAGATGGCCACCTCGGGAGTGAACACGCTGCGGGTGGCCAGCCTCGTGGTCGGTCTGGTCTTCGGCGTGCTGTTCGTGCTGCGGCAGCGCCGGCCCGACCCGATGATCGACCTCAACCTGCTGCGCAGCCGAGCGGTCAAGGGCCCGATCCTCACCAAGTTCATCGCCAACCTGACCATGTCAGGCACGGCGATCCTCACCGCCCAGTACCTCCAACTGGTGCACGGCCTCAGCCCGCTGGCGGCCGGCCTGTGGAGCCTGGTGCCGTCGATCGGGGTGGGTGTCACCACGCCGGTGAGCACCATCCTCCTCAAGCGCGGGGTCGATCGCAGCCACCTGATCAGCGGCGCGTTCGTGCTCGGGGTCGCCGCCTTCGGGGTGATGACCCAGGTGCAGAGCGACTCGCAGCTGTGGGTCGTGCTGCTCGCCTCCACGCTGCTGGCCGGCGGCATGGTCGTGGTGATGACGCTCGGCACCGAACTGCTGATCGGCGCCGCCCCGCGCGAACGCGCCGGCACCGCCTCGGCGATCCTGGCCACCGGCACCCAGTTCGGCGGCGCGATGGGCATGGCCGTCCTGGGCACCATCACCACCGCCGTCTACCGGCGCCACATCACCGGCAGGCTGCCCGCCTCCGTGGACGCCGACAAGGTGCACGCCGCCCGGCAGACGCTCGGCGGGGCGACCGTCGTCGCCCAGTCCGTTCCCGGCCGGGCCGGCGCCGCGGTGCTGGCCGCCGCCCGGGACTCCTTCACCGCGGGCATCCACGTCGCGGCCGTCACCGCCGCCGTCCTGATGGCCCTGTCCGCGCTGCTGTCCGCGCTCTTCCTGCGGCGGGTCCGGCCCCAGGAGGCGCAACAGGGCGGCGCCGCGCCGAAGGCGCGCGAGAAGTCCCGTGGCGCCGCTCCGGCGGGCGCGCCCGCCGCCATGGAGGAGGACCGCGGGCCGTCGCAGGCGCCCCGGCCGTCGCACGGCTGACCCCTTGACCGCCGTTCGCCCACGCGCCCCCGTCGCGGACGAACGGCTCACCCAGAAGGCTCCCGCCGGTCCTGCCGGCGGGAGCCTTCGCCGTGCGCGGTGCGGCCGTGCCGCGGCCCGGCGCGGCGGGCGGGGCGCGGCGGGTTGCCGTAGCCGGTGGGTGCGGCCGGCGGGGGAGGGCGCGGCCGCGGTGGGGCGGCCGGAGACCGGCGGTCAGACCGCCGGTGGGCGCGGGCGCGGCCGCGGTGGGGTGGCCGCGGCGCCCGGATGGGGCGCCGCGGCCGGGAGGGGTCCGTCAGGACGTCAGGACCTTGGCCAGGCGGTCGACACCCGTGCGGAGCGCCTCTTCCAGCTGCGCGCCGATCTGGGCGCCCATCTGCTCGCTGCCGGGCCCGTCCAGCTCCGCCCGGTGGGTGATCCGTACGCCGTCGCCGGCCGGCGCGATCGCGCACACCGACCGCATCTCGACCTGCCCGCCGATCCGGGTCAGCAGCGTGAAGCCGCTGCCGTCGGTGACGTCGGTGAGGGTGAACGGCACCGGGGCCGTCCGGTTGCCGGACTCCATGGACTGCTCGATCACCCCTTCCGAGCCCGCCGCGAACGGCCCGTCGAGGCGGATCGAGCTCAGCGCGCCGTACCACTCCGGCCACGTGTCGAGATCGGTGTACCGGGCCCAGACCTCCGCACCGGTGACGCCGACCTCGACCCCGTACTCACAGTTCCACATGTGTCCAGCCTCTCCGTTCCCGCGGCCGCGCGGCCGCGATATCGCCGTCCCCGCCATCAACGCATCGCGGCCCGGCGGCGCTCCAGGGCGGGGACCCCCAGAAGTACCGTCCGGCAGCCCCTACAAGGGCTCTGGGCAGGGCAGTTGGGGTGGTGCCGGGCCGCTCGCAGGTAGGGGGGTCACCCAGGTCCTTTAGGGGGCGGTTGATCTGGTTCGGCCACTCGCGGAGTCGATTCAATGAAGCGCCCGTGGTGGTCGAGCAGAGACTGGGAGCCGAAAGTGATCAAACTTCCCGAGGCCGACGGAACATTGACGTCGTACGAGCCGAACGCCTCGCCGCGCGTCTTCACGCCCGACGACTCGCCGTTCGCCAAGCGGAGCCCACTGGCCACCGCGCACGTGCTGGGCGACCCGCTCGCGGCCAACGAGCCGTTCGGGCCGCCGATGGGCCCGCCGCCGCCCCAGCCGATCGACTGGGAGGCGTCCATGGCCTACCGGCGCCACCTGTGGGCGCACGGCTACACGCTCGCCGAGGCGCTCGACACCGCGCACCGCGGCATGGGCCTGGACTGGCCGACGTCGGTGGAGCTGATCCGCCACTCCGCCGCCGAAGCCCGCGCGGTGGGCGGCCGGATGGCCGTCGCGATCACCACCGACCAGCTCGACCCGTTCTCGCCGGCCAGCGTCAAGGACGTCCGGCTCGCGTACGAGCAGCAGCTGGAGGTCGTGGAGGCCGCCGGCGCCACCGCGATCATCATGTGCAGCCCGCAACTGGCGGCCGCCACCCAGGACCCCGCCGACTACGCCGAGTTGTACGGCGCGCTGCTGCGGCAGTGCTCGAAGCCGGCGATCCTGCACTGGATCACCTCCGTGTGGGACCCGCGCCACACCGGCTACTGGGGCCAGATGGACGTGGACAGCGCCTACGGTGCGCTGCTGTCGATCGTCCGCGACAACATCGACAAGGTCGACGGTGTGAAGGTGGCGCTGCTGCCGGCCGAGCAGCAGGTGCAGATGCGCCGGCTGCTGCCGGAAGGCGTGCGGTTCTACACCAGCGACACCGACCGCTACCCGGAGCTGTTCGCCGGCGACGAGCGGGGCTTCAGCGACGGCCTGACCCCGGTCTTCGACCCGATCGCGCCGCTGGCGGCCGAGGCGCTGCGCGCCCTGGACCGCGGTGACACCGCGCACGGCCGCCAACTGCTGGACTCCACCGTGCCGTTGTGCGCCCACCTCTTCGAGGGCCCGGGCCGCAGCACGTTCTTCTTCAAGACCGGCCTGGTCTTCCTCGGCTGGCTGGGCGGTCACAGCGCGCACACCCGCATGGTGTGGGGCGAGCAGTCGGCGCGCTCCGTGCCCCACCTGGCCACCGCCTACCGGCTCGCCGACGGCCTGGGCCTGTTCGCCGACCCGGCGCTGGCCGAGCAGCGCATGAAGACCTACCTCGCCACCCACGGGATAGCGCAGTGACCACCGCTGTCGTTCTCGGCGGTGGCCTGGCGGGCCTGTTCGCCGCGACCGTCCTCGCCGACCACGCCGACGAGGTCGTGGTGGTCGAGAGCGACGTGCTGCCCACGACGCCGGCCCCCCGCAACGGGCTGCCGCAGGGCCGGCACAACCACATCCTGATGCGGGGCGGCGCCGAGGCGTTCGACGAACTGCTGCCGGGCACCACCGAGTTGCTGATGGCGGCCGGCGCCAAGCGGCGCGGCCTGCCCGGCGGCACGCTGACCCGCGGTCCGCGCGACTGGTTCCAGCGGCACCGTACGGACGCCTACCTGCTGCTGTGCGGGCGCGACACGCTCGACCACGTGGTGCGCGGCCAGGTGCTGGGCGCCGCCCGCCTGACGCTGCGGCAGGGCGTCAAGGCCGTGGCGCTGACCGGGGACGCCCAGCGCGTCACCGGCGTGCGGATCAAGCCGCTCGAATCCGGCCAGGACACGCGGGAGGAGACGATCGCCGCGGACCTGGTGGTCGACGCCACCGGCCGCCGCTCCGACGGCCCGCGCTGGCTGGCGGAGCTCGGCGTGGCGGCGCCCCGGGAGGACTTCGTCGACGCCGGGTTCGCCTACGCCAGCCGCTGGTACCAGGCGCCCGAGGGGACGGAGGACTTCCCCGGCGTGATGATCCAGGTGCAGCCCGGCACCGGCGAGCCGGGCCGCGGGATCGCGATCCTGCCGAACGACAACGGGCGCTGGATCGTCACCAGGTTCGGCAGCCGCGGCGGCGAACCCCCCACCGACGAGAAGGAGTTCGTCTCCGACTGCGGTGACTGGGAGGACCCGCTGGTGTCGCGGCTGCTGTCCCGGGCCAAGCCGCTCAGCGACATCCGCTCCTACCGGCGGATGCCCAACTGGCGGCGCCACTACGAGAAGCTGCCCCTGCCCGAGGGGTACTTCGTGATCGGCGACGCCGCCTCGGCGCTCAACCCGACCTACGGCACCGGCATGTCGGTGGCCGCCCGCTCCGCCCTGGTGCTGCGCGCGGAGCTGCGGCGCACCGGACTCGGGCCGGGCCTGGGCCGCCGGGTGCAGCGGGGCGTCGCCAAGGCGAACGCGTTCGCCTGGCAGAACGCGGTCAGCAACGACCTGTTCTTCCCCGGCGTCACCTCCAGCGTGCCGGTGCGCGGCGCCGCCTTCCAGACCTGGATGGCGGCTCGGGTGGCACACGTGGCGGCCCGCGACCGGACGGTGTCCGACATCGCCTTCACCGTGGGCACGTTCTGCGCGCCACCCAGCCGGATGTTCTCCCGCGCCTTCATGTGGCCGGTGATCCGCGGGCCGCGCCGTCCGCCGCTCACCGCGCAGCAGGCGATCGAGCAGTTCCCGGAGTTCGGCGACCTGCTCGCACCGGAACCCGTCACCGACCCCCGGTAGTGCCGTGACCGCGAGGGTCCACCTGCTCGCGGTGCCCGTAGGGGCGCTCCGCCTCCGCCTTCGGCGGGTGGAAGCGCCCGCGGCGAAGCCAGGGGGAGTGCCCGCGGCGCCGGCGGGACCGCCCGTGCGAGCCCGTCACCAGGACGGTGCCGCACCGGGCGGTCCCACCGCGCCGGGCACCGCGCGCCGACCGGCGAAAGCCCCTCGCGGTCACAGCACCAGCGGCCGCCGCTCGGGGGAGCGACATGTCACTCGGTACCAGTCAAGGGGGTGCCCCGCATGAGCGGCGAGCAACGACTTCCCGGAACCACCGCAGAGCCGGTGGACGGCGGCCTGCCGTCCGGTGACGCGCAGGCGTCCCGGGCCGTCCCCTGGGTCCTGCACGGACGCGACGAGCAAGCGCTGCGGGCCCAGGCCGGCCGGCTGCTGTCCTGGCTCACCGGGCCCGAGGCGGAGGCCGGCGGGTCCGCGCCCGACATCGGCCTGTCGCTGGTGACCACCCGGTCCGTGCTCGGCCACCGCGGGGTGGCGGTCGGCACGGACCGCGCCGACCTGCTCGCCGGCGTGGCCGCCCTGGCCGGCCACGGGCTGGGCGGCACCGTCGTCAGCGGCCCGGTGCGGCCCGCGGGCAGCACCCGGGTGGCGTTCGTCTTCCCCGGACAGGGCTCGCAGTGGCCCGCGATGGCCGGTGAACTCCTCAGCACCGCACCGGCGTTCGCCGAGCGCATGGCGGAGTGCGCGCGGGCGCTGGAGCCCTTCGTGGACTGGGAACCGATGGACGTGCTGCGCGAGCGGCCCGGCGCCCCGTCACTGGAGCGGGTCGACGTGGTGCAGCCGCTGCTGTGGGCGATGATGGTGTCGCTCGCGGCCTTGTGGCGCTCCTACGGCGTGGAACCGGACGCGGTCGTCGGCCACTCGCAGGGCGAGATCGCCGCCGCCTGCGTGGCGGGGGCGCTCTCGCTGTCCGACGGCGCCCGGATCGTCGCCCTGCGCAGCCGCCTGATCGCCGAGGAACTCGCCGGTCTCGGCGGGATGATGTCGGTCCCGCTGCCCGCCGCCGAGACACAGGAGCGGCTGCGCGCCTGGCAGGGCCGCGTCCAGCTCGCCGCCGTCAACGGGCCCGGCTCCGTCGTGGTCTGCGGCGACACCGCGGCACTGGACGAGATCTTCGACCAGCTCACCGCGCAGGACGTCCGCGTCCGCAGGATTCCGGTGGACTACGCCTCCCACTCGCACTACGTGGAGCAGCTCAAGGACAAGCTGCTCGCGGTGCTGGCGCCGGTCGCCCCGCGCTCCTCGGCCGTGCCGTTCTACTCCACCGTGACCGGCGCGGCACTGGACACCGCCGCCCTGGACGCCGGGTACTGGTTCACCAACCTGCGCAGCACGGTGCGCTTCGAGGAGGCCACCCGGGCGCTGCTCGCCGACGGGCACGGCCTGTTCGTGGAGTCCAGCCCGCACCCGGTGCTGCGGCTGGGCCTCCAGGAGACCGTGGACGCGACCGGCACCGAGGCCCGCGTGGTCGGCTCGCTGCGGCGCGGCGAGGGCGGCCTGCTCCGCCTGACCACCTCGCTGGCCGAGGCGTCGCTGGCCGGTGCCCCGGTGCAGTGGCGCGCGTCCTTCACCGGCACCGCCGCACGCGTCGTGGACCTGCCCACCTACGCCTTCCAGCACCGGCGCTACTGGGCGCGGCCGGACCAGGACGCGACGAGCTTCGCCGCCGCGGGCCTCGATCCGGCCGGCCACCCGCTGCTGGGCGCCGTGGTCACCTCCTCCACCTCCGGCGAGACCGTCTTCACCGGCCGGCTGTCGCTGCCGGCGCAGCCGTGGCTTGCCGACCACGAGGCCCTCGGCGCCGTCCTGCTGCCCGGCGCGGCGTTCGTGGACCTCGCGCTGCATGCCGGCGCGCGGACCGGCTGCGAGCTGCTGCGCGAACTGACCCTGCAGGCACCGCTCGTGCTGCCCGAGGAGGGCTGGGTCCAGCTCCAGGTGACCGTGGGCGCCGAGGGGCCGGACGGCGAACGCGCGGTCACCGTCCACTCCCGCGCCGAGGACGCCGACGGCCCCTGGACCCGGCACGCCGCGGGCGTACTCGACCCGGGCCCGGCCGCCGCGCTCGCCGCGATCCCCGAATGGCCGCCGCCCGGCGCGGAGCCGATCCCGCTCGACGGCGCCTATCCGCGGCTGCTGGAGCGCGGCCACGCCTACGGGCCGGCCTTCCAGGGCCTGAAGTCCGCCTGGCGGCACGGCGAGGAGATCTACGCCGAGGTCGCCCTCGCCGAGGAGGAGGGTGCCGCCGCCGCGCACTTCGCCGTCCACCCGGCGCTGCTCGACGCCGTGCTCCACGCCGACCTGGTGGCCGGCGGCGGCGACCCGGACGCCTCGCGCGGCGCTGTCCTGCCGTTCGCCTGGAACGGGGTGTCGCTGCACGCCTCCGGCGCCACCACCGCGCGCGCCGTACTGCGGCCGGCCGGCCCCGACGCGGTCCGGATCGACGTGTTCGACGGCACCGGGCGGCCGGTGCTCGCGGTGGAGTCGCTGGTCGCCAAGGCGGTCTCCGCCCGGCAGTTGGCCTCCGCGGGCGCGACGCGGGGCCCGGTGCCCCACGCGGTCCGGTGGACCGCGGCGCCGCGCGCCGAGGAGGCGGCCGCGCTCCCCGCGTGCGCGGTCGTCGGCGACGGCCGCGCGGCGAAGGCACTCGCCGCCGCGACCGGCACCGCCCGCCACGCCGACCTCGCCGCGCTGGCGTCCGGGCTCGGCACCGGGACGCCGCCCGGTGTGGTGGTGCTCTGCGCCGCGGCGGAACCGGCGGAAGTGTCGGAACCGGCGGAACCGGCGGAACCCGAGGCGCCCGGCGCGGGCGGCGGGAGCGGCGCCACGGTCCTCGACGCCGTCCGCCGCCGTACCGGACACGTCCTCCACGAGGTGCAGTCGTTCCTGGCCGATCCGCGCTTCCAGGACAGCGTGATGGTCCTCGTCACCACCTCGGCGGTCGCGGCCGGCGGCGGGGAGTCGCCGGACCTCGAACAGGCCCCGCTGTGGGGGCTGGTGCGGTCGGCGCAGGCCGAACACCCCGGCCGCTTCGTGCTGGTGGACACCGGCCCCGACGGTGACCTCGACCCCGAGGCGCTGGCCCGCGTCCTGGCCGACGGCGAACCCGAGGCCGTGCTGCGCGGGGGAGCCGTCCTCACCCCCCGGCTCGCCGCCGCGGCGGCGCCGCAGGACGGCCCGCGCCCGGCGTGGCCGGCCGACGGCACCGTCCTGGTCACCGGCGGCACCGGGGTGCTCGGCGCCCACGTCGCCCGCCACCTCGCGTCCGCGCACGGGGTACGCCGGCTGCTGCTGCTCAGCCGGCGCGGCGAAGCCGCCCCGGGCGCGGCCGAACTGGTCGCGCAACTGGTGGAGTCGGGCGCCGAGGCGAAGGTCGTCGCCTGCGACGTCGCCGATCGGTCGGCCCTGGCCGCGGTGCTGGCCGCGATCCCCGCCGACCGCCCGCTGCGCGCCGTGGTGCACACCGCGGGCGTCCTGGACGACGGCGTCATCGACGCGCTCACCCCGAAGCGCCTCGACGAGGTGCTGCGCGCCAAGGCCGACGCGGCCTGGCACCTGCACGAACTCACCCGCGGGTTCGACCTCGCCGGCTTCGTGCTGTTCTCCTCCGCGGCGGGCACCCTCGGCGCGCCCGGACAGGGCAACTACGCCGCCGCCAACGCCTTCCTCGACGCCCTGGCCGCCCACCGCCGGGCCGCCGGCCTTCCCGCGGTCGCGCTCGCCTGGGGGCTGTGGGCCGACGGCAGCGGGATGACCGGCGCGCTCGACGAGCGCGATATCTCCCGGCTGCGCCGCCAGGGCTTCCCGCCCCTGGAGACCGCGGAGGCGCTCGACCTCCTCGACGCCGCCCTCGCGTCCGTACGCGCACCCGGGTCCGTATCTCCGCCGGAGTCCGCGCCCGCGCCCGTATCCGCGCCCGCGCCCGCACCCGTATCCGCGCCCGCCGTCGCGCCGCACGGCTCGCCGTCCGGCAGCGCATCCGGCAGCGCACCTGGCGACGCACCCGTCCCTGTCACCTCCGGCGACCCGGCCTCCGCGCACCGGCTGCTGCTGAAGCTCGACACCACCGCGCTGCGCGCGCAGGCCGCGCAGGGCACCCTCCCGGCCATGCTCCGCGGCCTGGTGCGGACTCCGCCGCGGCGCGCGGCCCGCTCCGGCGGCGACGCCCCGCTGGGCGAGCGGCTGTCCGCCATGGCCCCCGGCGAGCGCGAACGCGCCCTGCTGGAACTGGTGCGCACCCAGGTCGCCGATGTCCTCGGGCACGCCTCCCCGGACGCCGTGGAGGCGGACCGCGCCTTCAAGGAGTTGGGCTTCGACTCGCTGACCGCCGTCGAACTGCGCAATCGGCTGGCCGCCGCGACCGGCCTGCGGCTGCCGGCCACCCTGGTCTTCGACCACCCCTCGGCCCGGGCTGTCGTCCGGCACATGGACCGCGAACTCACCGGGCAGCGCCCCCAGTCGGCGCGGACCCGGGCGGCGGCACCGGACGAACCCGTCGCCCTGGTGGCGATGGCCTGCCGCTTCCCGGGCGGCGTGGAGTCCCCGGAGGACCTGTGGCGGCTGGTCGCCGACGGCACCGACGCGGTCTCGGCGTTCCCCGCCGACCGCGGCTGGGACCTGGAGGAGCTGTACGACCCCGAGCCCGGCAAGCCCGGCAGGACCTACACCCGCTCCGGCGGATTCCTCGACGGCGCCGCCGACTTCGACCCGGACTTCTTCGGGATCAGCCCCAACGAGGCACTGGCCATGGACCCGCAGCAGCGGCTGCTGCTGGAGACCTCCTGGCACCTGTTCGAGCGGGCCGGGATCGACCCGGGAACCCTGCGGGCCACCCCCACCGGGGTGTTCGCCGGCGTGATGTACCACGACTACGCCGACAACAGCGCCACCGGCTCCATCGCCTCCGGCCGGCTGTCGTACCACTACGGCTTCGAGGGCCCGGCGATCACCGTCGACACCGCCTGCTCCTCCTCCCTGGTCGCCCTCCACCTGGCGATCCAGTCGCTGCGCTCCGGCGAGTGCGATCTCGCGCTCGCCGGCGGTGTCACGGTGATGGCCACCGCCGGGGTGCTCGTGGAGTTCGGCACCCAGCGCGGCCTGGCCGCCGACGGGCGGTGCAAGTCGTACGCCGACGCCGCCGACGGCACCGGGTTCTCCGAGGGCGTCGGGCTGCTGCTGGTGGAACGGCTCGCCGACGCCCGCCGCAACGGCCACCCCGTCCTCGCCCTGGTCCGCGGCTCCGCGGTCAACCAGGACGGTGCCAGCAACGGACTGACGGCGCCCAACGGCCCGGCGCAGCAGCGGGTCATCCGCCAGGCGCTGGCCGCGGCCGGGCTCGGCACCGGCGACGTCGACACGGTCGAGGGCCACGGCACCGGCACCACGCTCGGCGACCCGATCGAGGCCCAGGCGCTGCTCGCCACCTACGGCCAGGACCGCTCCGCTGAGCGCCCGTTGTGGCTCGGCTCGATCAAGTCGAACATCGGGCACGCCCAGGCCGCCGCGGGCGTCGCCGGGGTGATCAAGGCCGTGGAGTCCATGCGGCACGGCGTGCTGCCCCGGACGCTGCACGTCGACGAGCCCTCGCAGCAGGTCGACTGGGCCTCGGGCGCGGTACGGCTGCTCACCGAGGCGCAGCCGTGGCCCGAGCCCGGCCGGCCGCGGCGGGCCGGCGTCTCCTCGTTCGGCATCAGCGGCACCAACGCGCATGTGATCGTCGAGCAGGCGCCCGCGGATGCTGCCTCCGACGCCGCCTCCGACGCCACCACCGGGCAGACCCCCGCGGAGCCCGCCGGAGGTTCCGCGGAGCCGCGACACCCGGAGCACGGACCGGAGTCGGCCGCGGCGTCCGAGTCGGCGTCCGAGCTGGCATCCGAGTCGGCGTCCGAGTCGGCGCCCCGGCCCGTGGTGCCCTGGCTGGTCTCCGCGGCGAGCCCGGACGCCCTCCGGCAGCACGCCCGGCGCCTGGCCGCCCACCTCGCGGACGACCCCGGGCCGAGCCCGGCCGACGTGGCGTTCACGCTCGCCACGGCCCGGTCGCCGCTGGACCACCGGGCCCTGGTCGTCGGTGACGACCGCGACGAGCTGGTCGCGGCACTGGCGGCGCTCGCCGCCGACGCCGAGCCGGCCGGGCGGCGCACCACCGGCGGCACCGCCTTCCTCTTCACCGGCCAGGGCGCGCAGCGCCTCGGCATGGGACGCGGACTGTACGACGCCCACCCGCACTTCCGCCGGGCGTTCGACGCCGCGCTGGAGGCGTTCGACCCGCACCTGGACCGGCCGCTGCGCGACGTGATGTGGGGAACCGACCCGGCGGCGCTGGAGCTGACCTGCTACGCGCAGCCGGCGCTGTTCACCGTCGGGATCTCCCTCTACCGGCTGGTCGAGTCGTGGGGCGTGCGGCCCGACTTCCTCGCCGGCCACTCCGTCGGCGAGCTGGTGGCCGCGCGCGCGGCGGGGGTGCTCGGCCTGCCGGACGCCGCCGCGCTGGTGGCCGCCCGCGGGCGGCTGATGCAGGCGCTGCCGGCCGGCGGCGCGATGATCGCCGTGCAGGCCGCGGAGGACGAGGTCCTGCCGCTGCTCTCCGACCGGGTGAGCCTCGCCGCGGTCAACGGCCCGACCTCCGTCGTCATCTCCGGCGCGGCCGGCGCGGCCGAGGAGATCGCCGCCCGCTTCGCCGCGGACGGCCGCCGTACGACCCGGCTGCGGGTCAGCCACGCCTTCCACTCGCCGCTGATGGAACCGATGCTGGCGGAGTTCCGCGCGGTGGCCTCCGCGCTGTCCTACCGGCCGCCCGCGCTCCCGGTGGTCTCCGCGGTGACCGGCCGGCAGGCGGGGGAGGAGCTGCTGTGCGACCCGGAGTACTGGGTCCGGCACGTGCGCGAGACCGTGCGCTTCCACGACGTGGTGCGCCACCTCGACGAGCGCGGGGTGTCCACGCACCTCGAACTCGGCCCCGACGCGGTGCTCGCCACGATGGGGCCCGACTGCCTCACCGGTGAGCGCGACGTCGCCTTCGTCCCCGCGATGCGCCGCGATCGCCCCGAGGCGCGGGAACTCGTCACCGCCGTCGCGCGGGCGCACTCCCGCGGTGTGCCGGTGGACTGGGCGGCGTTCTTCGACGGCACCGCGGCCCGCCGGGTCGACCTGCCCGTCTACCCCTTCCAGCACCGGCACTTCTGGCTGGAGTCGGCCTCGCACGGCGGCGACCCGGCCCGGGTCGGTCAGGCGCCGGCCCGGCACCCGCTGCTGGGCGCGCTGGTCACCGTCCCGGACTCCGGCGCGCTGGTGCTCACCGGCCGGCTCACCGCCGCGGGTGCGCCGTGGCTGGCCGACCACGACCTGCTCGGCACCCCGGTCCTGCCCGCCACCGCTCTGGTCGACCTCGCCCTGCACGCCGCCGGGCACGCCGGCTGCGACACCCTGCGCGAACTGACCGTCGAACTGCCCCTGGCGGTCACCGGCGACGGCTCCACCGCGCTGCGCGTCGTGGTGGACGGCCCGCGGCCCGACGGCAGCCGCCCCGTCTCCGTCCACTCGCGTCCCGACGCCGACCCGGACGCCCCCTGGACCCGGCACGCCTCCGGTGTCGTCGAGGGACCGCAGGCTCCGGAGCCGCCCGCGCCGCGCCCGGCGGCGGACTGGCCGCCCGTCGGCGCCGTCCCGGTCGGCCTCGGCGACGCCTACGAGCGCCTGCTGGCCGCCGGATACGGCTACGGTCCGGCGTTCCAGTGCCTGCGGGCCGCCTGGCGGCTCGGCGACGACCTGTGCGCCGAGGTCGAGCCGGTGCGGGACGCCGACCCGCGGGCGGAGGGCTTCAGCGTGCACCCGGCCCTGCTCGACGCCGTGTTCCACGCCGAACGGCTGGCCGGGGAGGGCGACGCGGCACCGGTCGTCCCGGGTACGTGGCGGGGTGTCCGGCTGCGCGCCGCCGCGGGCGCCGACGCGCTGCGGGCACGGATCACCCCCGGCCCGGAGGGCTGCGCACTGGTGGTCACCGACAGCGCCGGCCGGGTCGTGCTCACCGCCGACTCGGTGGTATCCCGCGCGGTCACCCCCGGTGAACTCGCCGCCGCCGACCGGACCGACCACCCGGTGCTCCACACCCTGCGCTGGACACCGGCCCCGCCCGCTCCCGCCGGGACGGCGGTCGCCGGATGGACGTTCCTCGGCCGCCCCGAGCCGCTGTTCGACCCGGCGTCGCCGGGCCACGCCGACCTCGACGCGCTGCTCGCGGCCATCGACGCCGACGAGCAGGCCCCGGCCACCGTGGTCCACGTGTGCGCGACCGCCGCCCCCGACCCGGAACTGCCCGCGCTGCTGCGGCGCTGGGCGGACGACCCGCGGCTCGCCGCGGTGCGGCTCGTCGTCGCCACCAGCGGGGCGGTGGCCGCCGGCACGGAACCCGGGCAGGACCCGGCGCCCGACCCCGAAGGCGCCCGCGCCTGGGGACTGGTGCGGGCCGCCCGCGCGGAGGGCCTGGGCCGGCCGGTCGTGGTGGACCTCGACCCGTCCGCCGACCCGGACCGCGCGCTCGCCGCCGCGCTGGCCTGCGGCGAACCCGAGACGGCCGTCCGTGGCGGTGAGGTGCTGCTGCCGCGGCTCACCGCCCCGGACGGCGCCGGCCTCCCCCCGCGGGGTCCGGCCGGCTGGGACCCGGACGGCACCGTGCTCGTCACAGGGGACACGGCCGCGGGCACGCTGCTCGCCCGCCACCTCGCCGCCACGCACGGCCTTCGGCGCCTGACGCTGGTCCGCGCACCCGGTGACCCGCAGACGGCCGTGCCCGACGCGGCGGTGACCGTCACCACCTGCGACCTGGCCGACCGTACGGCGCTGGCGGCGCTGCTGGACGCGATTCCCGAGGCGCATCCGCTGACCGCGGTGGTGCACATCGCGGCCGACGGCCCGCGGGCCACCACGGTGAGCGGCCTCGACTCCGGGACGGAATCCGGGATCGGAACCGAATCCGCGACCGGGACCCAGGTCGCCGCGGCCCGGCGGGCCGACGACGCGTGGCACCTGCACGAGGCCGTCCGCGACGCCGCTCCCGCCGCCTTCGTCCTGGTGTCGGCGGCCGACGCCCTCCTCGGGGAGATCGGCACCACGGACGCGGCCATGGCGCACGCGTCCTTCGAGTTGCTGGCCGCGCACCGCCGCGCGCGCGGACTGCCCGCGGTCTGCCTCGCGCACGGGCCGTGGCGCACCGCCGCCCCGGACCGGCCCGGCGCCCCGGACCACGCCGCCGGCACCGAGCACCCCGAGCACCCCGACCGCCCGGGTTTCCCGACCCTCACCGCCGAGGAAGGGCTCGCGCAGTTCGACGCGGCGCTGGCTCTCGGCGCGACGCACTGCGTACTGGCGCGCCTCGACCACGCGGCGCTGCGCGCCCGGGCCGGCGAACTCCCGCACGTGCTGCGGGCGGTGGTGCACGCCCCGGTCCGCCGCGCCCGCGCCGAGGAGGACGCGCCGCTGATCCGCCGGCTCGCCGGACTGGCCCCCGAGGAACGCGACCGGACCCTGCTGGCCGCCGTCCGCGAGCACGTCGCCGCCGTCCTCGGCCACGCCTCGGCCGCGGCCGTCGACCCCGACCGGGCCTTCCAGGAGATGGGATTCGACTCCCTTGCCGCCGTGGAACTGCGCAAACGGCTGAGCGCCGCCGCCGGGGTGTGGCTGCCCGCCACCCTGGTCTTCGACCACCCCACCTCGCGGGCGGTCACCGAGCGGCTCGGCGCGGCCCTCGACGGCGGGACCGGCCCCCGGCAGCCGGTGTTCGCGGAATTCCGGCGGCTGGAGGACGCCCTGGCCGAGGCGACCCCGGACGACGCGGAGGCGGCCCGGATCACGGCCCGGCTGGAGAGCCTGCTGCGCAGGTGGCGCGACCGGCGGGTCGGCGTCGCGGCCGAGGCGGAAGGGGCCTACGAGTCGGCCTCGGACGAAGAGCTGTTCCAGGCACTCGACGACCTCGAGATTGGTTGATGGCGATGGCGAACGAGGAGAAGCTCCGCGACTACCTCAAGCGCGCGATGGCCGACCTGCACCAGGTGCGGCGCCATCTTCGCGAGGTCGAGGCGAAGGAGCACGAGCCCATCGCCATCGTGTCGATGAGCTGCCGGTTCCCCGGCGACGTGCACACCCCGGAGCAGTTGTGGGAGCTGGTGGCCGAGGGCCGCGACGGCATCTCCGCCTTCCCCGACAACCGCGGCTGGGACCTGGCGGCGCTCTACGACCCGGAGCCGGCCACCCCCGGGAAGACCTACGCCCGCGAGGGCGGATTCCTGCACGACGCCGGCGAGTTCGACGCCGACTTCTTCCGGACCAGCCCCCGCGAGGCCGCGGAGACCGACCCGCAGCAGCGGCTGCTGCTGGAGGCCGCCTGGGAGCTCCTGGAGCGGGCGAACATCCCGCCCGACTCGCTCAAGGGCAGCCCCACCGGGGTCTTCGCGGGCGTCGTCTACCACGACTACGCCGCCGCCGGAGTCGGCAGCCTCGCCAGCGTCGCGTCCGGCCGTATCTCGTACTGCCTCGGCCTGGAAGGGCCGGCCATCACCGTCGACACCGCCTGCTCCGCGTCGCTGGTCTCCGTGCACCTGGCCATGCAGGCGCTCAGGTCCGGCGAGTGCTCGCTGGCCCTGGCCGGCGGCGCCACGGTGATGACCACCCCGACGTCCTTCGTCGGCTTCAGCCAGGAGCGCGGGCTCGCCCCCGACGGCCGCTGCAAGTCCTTCTCCTCCGACGCCGACGGCACCGGCTGGGGCGAGGGAGTCGGGCTGCTGCTGCTGGAACGGCTCACCGACGCCCGCCGCAACGGCCACCCCGTCCTCGCCCTGGTCCGCGGCTCCGCGGTCAACCAGGACGGCGCCAGCAACGGCATGTCGGCGCCCAACGGCCCCTCCCAGCAACGGGTCATCCTCCAGGCGCTCGCCAACGCGCAACTGTCCCCGCAGGACGTCGACGCCGTCGAGGGGCACGGCACCGGCACACGGCTGGGCGACCCCATCGAACTCCAGGCCCTGCTGGCCACCTACGGGCAGCAGCGCGACCCCGGCCGGCCGCTGTGGCTCGGCTCGATCAAGTCCAACATCGGGCACGCCCAGGCCGCGGCCGGGGTCTCCGGGATCATCAAGATGGTCCAGGCGATGCGTCACGACACCCTGCCGCGCTCCTTGAACATCAAGGAACCCGTGTCGGAGGTCGACTGGACCTCCGGCCACATCCGCCTCCTCACCGAGGCCCGCCCCTGGACCCGAGCGGACCACCCGCGCCGCGCGGGGGTCTCCGCGTTCGGCCTGAGCGGCACCAACGCGCACGTCATCATCGAGGAGGCCCCCGACGACGACCCGGCCGAGGCCGACCAGCAGGGCACGCTCCCGGACGTCCTGCGCACCCAGGCGCAGCGCCTGCGCTCGCAGGTCGAGGAACTCGCCTCCTCCGTCGTCATCCCGGTCGTCGGCCGCAGCATGGACGAGATCTGGGCCCCCAACCAGCGCGGCCGCACGCACCCGAAACCGTCCGCCCCCGCCGTGCCGCTGCCCCTCTCCGCGCACAGCGGCACGGCACTGTCCGCCCAGGCCCGCCGGCTGCTCGACCACGCCGCCACCGGCAGCCACAGCGTCATGGACCTCGGCTACTCCCTGGCCACCACCCGCTCCGCGCTACGCCACCGCGCGGTGGTCGTCGCGCAGGACCGCGCCGAATACCTGCGCGGCCTGGAGGCGTTGGCGACCGGCGAGGTGCGGGCGGATGTCTTCCAGGGCGCGGTGGCGGAGGGCCTGACCGCGTTCGTGTTCACGGGGCAGGGTGCGCAGCGGTTGGGGATGGGTCGGGAGTTGTGTGGGGCGTTCCCGGTGTTCGCGGCGGCGTTCGACGAGGCGGTGGCGGAGCTGGACCACCATCTCGGGTTCTCGTTGCGGGAGGTGTTGTGGGGTTCGGATGCGGCTCGGGTGAACGAGACGGTTGTGGCTCAGGCGGGGTTGTTCGCGTTCGAGGTGGCGTTGTTCCGGCTGGTCGAATCGTGGGGAGTACGGCCGGACTTCGTGGTGGGTCACTCGATCGGTGAGGTGGCGGCTGCGTGTGTGGCCGGGGTGTGGTCGGTCGAGGACGCGGCGCGGGTGGTGGCGGCCCGGGGCCGGTTGATGCAGGCGTTGCCGGCGGGCGGCGCGATGGTGGCGATCGGGGCGTCCGAGGCCGAGGTGTGCGCGGAACTGCCGCAAGGCGTGTCCATCGCTGCGGTGAATGGTCCGTCGTCGGTGGTGGTGTCCGGGGTCGAGGACGCCGTGGCCGAAGTGGCGGAGGCGTTCGCGGGGCGGGGCCGTCGGACGAGTCGGCTGCGGGTGAGCCACGCCTTCCATTCGGCCTTGATGGAGCCGATGTTGGCGGAGTTCGGGCAGGTGCTGGACGGGGTGTCGTTCGCGGCGCCGCAGATTCCGGTGGTGTCGAACGTGACGGGCGCCCTCGCGACGGCCGAGGACCTGTGCAGCCCCGACTACTGGGTGCGCCACGTACACGAACCGGTCCGCTTCCTCGACGGCGTCCGCCACCTCGGGCAGAAGGGCGTCACCACCTTCCTCGAAGTCGGCCCCGACGCCGCGCTCACCCCGGTCGTCCCCGACTGCCTGCCCGACGACGGCGACCACGCCTGCGTACCGCTCCAGCGCCGCGACCGCGGCGAGGAACGGGAGGCGGTCAGCGCCCTCGCGCTCCTCCACGTCCGAGGCGTCCCCGTCGACTGGTCCGCCTTCTACGCCGGCCGCGACGCCCGCGCGGTGGACGACCTGCCCACGTACGCCTTCCAGCGCAAGTGGTACTGGTGGCAGGACACCGACGGGGGCACGGCACCCGGCGCGACCGGCGGCGACCCCACCGACAGCGCGCTGTGGGACAGCCTCGAACGCACCGGCCTGCCCGAACTCGCCGCGCACCTGAAGGTCGGCGTCGACGCCCTCGGCCAGGTGGTGCCGGCGATGACCGAGTGGCGCCGCGGCCGGCGCGAGCGCGCGACCACCGACACGTGGCGCTACCAGGTCGGCTGGCGGCCCGTCACCACCCCCGCTCCCACCGGCCCGCAGGGAACCTGGACGGTCGCCGTCCCCGCCGGACTCGACGACGACGAAGCCGTCCGCACCGTCCTGGACGCTCTCACCGCGCACGGCGCCGACCGCCTCGCCCTGATCCGCGTCGACGCCGACGACGACCGCGCCGGCCTGGCCGTACGGCTGACCGAGCAGGCCGCCGACGGCCCGCTCGGCACCGTCGTCTCCCTGCTCGCCTTCGACACCACCGGGCATCCGCGCCACCCCGCCCTCACCCGCGGCTGCGCGGAAACGCTCCTGCTCGCCCAGGCACTCGCGGACGCCGCGCCCGACGCCCGCCTGTGGTGCGTCACCCGGCAGGCCGTCGCGGCCACCGCCACCGAAACCGCCGACCCCTACCAGGCGCTGCTGTGGGGCCTCGGCATCGGCCTCTCCCTGGACCGCCCCGACGCCTGGGGCGGCCTGGTGGACCTGCCGGAGACCGTCGACGCGGCCGCCGCCCGCACCCTGTGCGCCATCCTCGCCGCAGACGGTGGCGAGGACCAACTCGCCGTACGCCCCGGCGCCCTCCTGGCCCGCCGCATGCTGCGCGCCCCACGGGAGGGCGCCACCGCGCCGCGCACCTGGCGGCCCGAGGGGACCACCCTGATCACCGGCGGGACCGGCGGCCTCGGCGCCCACGTCGCCCGGATGCTCGCCGACCTCGGTGCCGCACACCTGGTGCTCACCAGCCGCCGCGGCCCGGCGGCCGAGGGCGCCGACGACCTGCGCGCGGAACTCGCCGCCCGCGGCACCCGCACCACCGTCGTCGCCTGCGACGTCGCCGACCGCACCTCCCTCGCCGCGCTGCTGGACTCCCTGCCCGCCGACGCGCCCCTGCACGTCGTGCACGCCGCCGGGGAACTCCAACGACTCGCACCCGTCACGGAGTTGACCGTCGAGGAGGTGAACCAGGCCGCCCATGCCAAGGTGGTCGGCGCCGCCCTGCTCGACGAACTGCTCGCCGACCGCGAGCCGGCGACGTTCGTCCTGTTCTCCTCCGGCGCCGCCGTCTGGGGCAGCACCGGCCAGGCCGGCTACGCCGCCGCCAACGCGTTCCTCGACGCCCTCGCCCACCGCCGCCGCGCCCAGGGCCGGACCGCCACCTCGATCGCCTGGGGCTCGTGGGACGGCGGCATGGTCGACGCCGAACTCGCCGCCACCATGCGGCGCCTCGGCGCACCCCCCATGCCGCCCCATCTCGCCGTCGGCGCGCTGCGGACCGCCCTGGACCACGACGAGCACCACCTCGTGGTCGCCGACATCGACTGGGCCCGCTTCGCCCCCGTCTACACCATGGCCCGGCCCCGGCCGCTGCTCGACGGCCTGCCGGAGACCCGAGGCGGCCTCACCGCGGCACCCGCGCAGGGCCCTGCCGCCGGCGCGGCCCTGCGGGACAAGCTCGCCACGATGTCGCCCGCCCGCCGCAGGCACACCGTGGTCGACCTGGTCCGCAACCACGTCGCGGCCCTGCTCCACTACGACGACCCGGGCGAACTCGACACCGCCCGGCCCTTCACCGACCTCGGATTCGACTCGGTCGCCGCCACCGACCTGCGCACCCGCCTCGCCACGGCCGGCGGCGTCCCGCTCGCGGCCACCGTGGTCTTCGACCACGCCACCCCCACCGCCCTCGCCGACCACCTCCTCGCCCGACTCGGCCTGGACGAGCAGGCCCGCGCCACCGCCGTCCTCGCCGAGGTCGAACGCCTGGAGCAGGCAGCCGCCGAACTCACCCCGCAGGAAGTCGAGGAGCACGGCATCGCCGCCCGGCTGCGCGCGCTGACGGCCCGGCTGGCCGGCGACCCGCCCGGCACGGACACCGGCACCGACCCGGCCGCGCCCGGCACGCCGGACGTCGGCGCGCGCCTCGACGAGGCGTCCGCCGACGACGTCCTCGCCTTCATCGACCAGGAGCTGGGGCTGTCCTGACCGACCGCGCAAGCGCCCCGACCGGAGCCGGAATCCAGTCCCCACCGGGACCGAAAGGTGTTGTGAAACAGGGATGGCTGACGACGCCAAGCTGCTGGACTACCTCAAACGTGTCACCGCCGACCTCGCCCAGACCCGGCAGCGGCTGCGCCACGCGGAGGCGGCCGACCACGAGCCGATCGCGATCGTCGCCATGGGCTGCCGCTTCCCCGGAAGCGTCTCCTCACCCGAGGACCTGTGGCGGCTGGTGGCCGGCGACGGCGACGGCATCGCACCGTTCCCCACCGACCGCGGCTGGGACCTGGCGCGCCTCGGCGGTGACGGCGACGCCGGCACCAGCTACGTGCACGAGGGCGGATTCGTCGACGGCGCCGGCGACTTCGACCCCGGCCTGTTCGGCATCGCCCCCCGCGAGGCGCTGGCCATGGACCCGCAGCAGCGGCTCATGCTGGAGATCTCCTGGGAGACCCTGGAGCGCGCCGGCATCGCCCCCGACGCGCTGCGCGGCGCGCCCGTCGGCGTCTTCGTCGGCTCCGGCTTCCAGGACTACGGCGACCTGCTCGACGCCGCCCCCGAGGTCGCCGAGGCGTACCTCGGCACCGCCGCCGTGGCCGCCGTCATCTCCGGCCGCATCTCCTACACGCTGGGCCTCGAAGGCCCCGCCCTGACCGTCGACACCGCCTGCTCCTCCTCCCTCGTCGCCGTGCACCTGGCCGCCAAGGCGCTGCGGCAGCGCGAGTGCACCCTCGCCCTCGCCGGCGGTGTGATGATCATGTCCACCCCCGGCCCGTTCGTCGCCTTCAGCAAGCAGGGCGGCCTCGCCGCCGACGGCCGCTGCAAGTCCTTCTCCGACAGCGCCGACGGCACCGGATGGGCCGAGGGCGCCGGAATCCTGCTGCTGGAACGGCTCAGCGACGCCCGCCGCAACGGCCACCCCGTACTCGGCCTGATCCGCGGCTCCGCGGTCAACCAGGACGGCGCCAGCAACGGCATGTCGGCGCCCAATGGCCCCTCCCAGCAGCGGGTGATCCGGCAGGCCCTGGAGGCCGCCGAACTCACCACCGCCGACATCGACCTCGTGGAGGCGCACGGCACCGGCACCACCCTCGGCGACCCGATCGAGGCCCAGGCCCTGCTGGCCACCTACGGCCGCGGGCGCCCCCAGGACCGGCCGCTGTGGCTCGGCTCCCTCAAGTCGAACATCGGGCACGCCCAGGCCGCCGCCGGCGTCGGCGGCATCATCAAGGCCGTCATGGCCATGCGGCACGGCACCATGCCCAGGACCCTGCACGTCACCGAGCCCTCACACCACGTCGACTGGACCGCCGGCAACGTCAGGCTGCTCACCGAGCCCGTCGCGTGGCCCTCGACCGGGCACCCGCGCCGCGCCGGCGTCTCCGCGTTCGGCCTGAGCGGCACCAACGCGCACGTCATCCTGGAACAGGCGCCGGAGCAGGACGACGAGCACGCCGAGGAGTCCGCGGCCCCGGCCCCGTCCACAGCCACAGCCACGGCCACGGCCACGGCCCTGGACCGCCCGGCCGGGCTGCCGCTCGCCTTCACCGTCTCCGCCCGCGGCGCCGACGCGCTGGCCGCACAGGCCGCCCGGCTCGCCGCCCACGTCGGCACCGCGGACCCGCTCGGCACCGCGCACACCCTGGCCACCGGCCGCGCCGCGCTCGAACACCGGGCGGTCGTCGTCGCCCCCGACGGCGCCACCGCGCGGACCGCGCTCGCCGCCCTCGCGGAGGGCCGGAGCACCCCCGGCATCGTGCGAGGCGTCGTCGGCGACGGCCTGACCGCGTTGGTGTTCACGGGGCAGGGTGCGCAGCGGTTGGGGATGGGTCGGGAGTTGTGCGGGGCGTTCCCGGTGTTCGCGACGGCGTTCGACGAGGCGGTGGCGGAGTTGGACCGTCATCTCGGGTTCTCGTTGCGGGAGGTGTTGTGGGGGTCTGACACGGACCGGGTGAATGACACGGTTGTTGCTCAGGCGGGGTTGTTCGCGTTCGAGGTGGCGTTGTTCCGGCTGGTGGAGTCGTGGGGAGTACGGCCGGACTTCGTGGTGGGTCACTCGATCGGTGAGGTGGCGGCTGCGTGTGTGGCGGGGGTGTGGTCGGTGCAGGATGCCGCGCGGGTGGTGGCGGCGCGGGGGCGGTTGATGCAGGCGTTGCCGGTGGGCGGCGCGATGGTGGCGATCGGAGCACCCGAGGCGGCGATACGGGAGGTGTTGCCGGAGGGTGTGTCGGTTGCGGCGGTGAACGGTCCGTCGTCGGTGGTGGTGTCCGGGGTTGAGGACGCCGTGCTGGCGCTGGCGGAGGTGTTCGCCGGGCGGGGGTGCCGTACGAGTCGGCTGCGGGTGAGTCACGCGTTCCATTCGGCGTTGATGGAGCCGATGTTGGCGGAGTTCGGGGAGGTGCTGGACGGGGTGTCGTTTGCGGCGCCGACGATTCCGGTGGTGTCGAACGTGACGGGTGGCCTCGCGACGGCCGAGGAGTTGTGCAGCCCGGAGTACTGGGTGCGGCATGTGCGGGAGGCGGTGCGCTTCGCCGACGGCGTGAGCTGGTTGGCGGGTGAGGGGGTGTCGCGATGGGTCGAGATCGGACCGGATGCCGTGTTGTCCGGGATGCTCACCCCCTGCCTCGAAGCCGGCGCCGAAGCGGACAACACAGCCACCAGCGCGGCCAGTTCGGCGGTCATCGTTCCGTTGGTACGCCGTGATCGCCCCGAGGTGGCCGAAGCCCTCGCCGGGGTGGGCCGGTTGTGGACCTCGGGCGTGGCCGTGGACTGGCGCGAGACCTTCACCGGCCCCGCGCCGCGCCAGGTCGCGGACCTGCCCACGTATGCCTTCCAGCGCCGGCACTACTGGGTGGCCCCGCGGCACACCGCGGGCGACGTCGCCGCCGCCGGGCTCAGCTCGGCCGACCACGCGCTGCTCGGCGCGTCCGTGACGCTGGCCGACTCCGAGGGCACCCTGCTCACCGGCCGGCTGTCCCTTGCCACCCACCCGTGGCTCGCCGACCACCGGATCGGCGGCGCGATCCTCTTCCCCGGCACCGGCTTCGTCGAACTCGCCCTGCGCGCAGGCGAACAGGTCGGCTGCGGAACGCTCGACGAACTCGTCATCGAAGCTCCGCTGGTGCTGCCGGAGCAGGGCGGCGTGCAGATTCAGGTCACCGTCGGCGCGCCGGACACCACGGGCGTACGGCCGTTGGGCGTCCACTCCCGGGCGGAGGAGGCCGCGCCGGACGCGCCCTGGCACCGCCACGCCACCGGGACGCTCTCCATCGCCGCGCCGGCCGCCGACCCCGAGGACCTGCCGCAGTGGCCGCCACTCGGTGCCGAGGAGCTTGCGCTCGACGACATCTACCAGGACCTCGCGGCCGCCGGGCTGGAGTACGGCCCCGTCTTCCAGGGCCTCACCTCGGCCTGGCGCCACGACGGCGCCGTGCTCGCGGAGGTCACCCTCCCGCAGCAGGCCCACGCCGACGCCGAGCGCCTCGGGCTGCACCCCGCCGCCCTCGACGCCGCCCTGCACGCGATCGCCTTCACCGGCGCGGCCGACGGCCAGGCCGCGGTGCCCTTCTCATGGAACGGAGTCGTGCTGCACGCTTCCGGCGCGTCCGGTCTGCGGGTCCGGCTGCGGCGCACCGGACCCGACTCCGTCTCCCTGGAAGCGGCCGACACCGCCGGCCGACCGGTGGCGTCCGTCCAGCAGCTCACCGTCCGCCCGCCGTCCCGCGACGCCATCGCGGCGGCCCGCTCGGCGGGGGACGGCGCGCTGTTCCGGCTGGAGTGGACCCCGCAGGCGGCCCCGGGCGCCGCGACCGCTCCGACCGTTCTGCCGCCGGATGTCCAGGTGCTGCACAGCGTCCCCGGCGACGACGCCGACGCGGTACGACGGGCCACCCACGCCGTACTGAAGGCGCTCAGGACGCTGCTCGGCGCACAACACTCCACGCAGGACGTGGACGTGGACGTGGACGTGGACGTGGAGGGGGCGGGAGCCGCTGCCCAGGACGTGGCGCGGGAGGAGGACGGCACCGAAGGGATCGGCACCGAAGGGATCAGTGCCGAACGGGTCAGCGGCGCGGGCCGGTTGGCCGTCGTGACCCGCGGTGCGGCCGGACCTCGCGGGGAGGGGGTCACGGACCTCGCCGGCGCCGCGGTGTGGGGCCTGGTCCGGGCCGCACAGTCCGAGCACCCCGACCGCATCGTTCTCGTCGACCTGGCCGGCGAACCCGACGACGAAGGGCTCGCCGTCGCCCTCGCCAGCGGCGAGCCGCAGGTCGCGATGCGTGACGGCCTCGTCCACGTACCGCGCCTCACCCGGCTTCCGCAGGCCCCCGCCCCTTCCGAACCGACCGGCACCGGATCGACCGGCACCGAGCCGACGGGCGCCCAACCGACGGGCGCTGAACCGACGGGCGCCCAACCGACCGGCACCGCGCCCGCGTTCGGTCCCGACAGCACCGTCCTGATCACCGGGGCGACCGGTTCCCTCGGCGGGTTGCTCGCCCGCCACCTCGTGCACCGGTACGGCGTGCGCCGCCTGCTGCTCACCAGCCGCCGCGGCCCCGCCGCTCCCGGCGCCGACGCGCTGCGCGACGAACTCGCCGCCATGGGTGCCGATGTGGACCTCGTGGCGTGTGACGCGGCCGACCGCCAGGCACTCGCCGAGCAACTGCGCCGGACGGCGCCCACCGCGGTCGTCCACGTGGCCGGTGTGCTCGACGACGGCGTCGTCACCGAACTCACCCCCGACCGGATCGACGCCGTGCTGCGTCCCAAGGCGGACGCCGCGCTCCACCTGCATGAGCTCACCGCCGGACTCGGCCTCACCGCGTTCGTCATGTTCTCCTCCGGAGCCGGCGTCCTCGGCGCCCCCGGTCAGGCCAACTACGCCGCCGCCAACGCCTTCCTCGACGCCCTCGCCGAGCACCGCCACGCCCAGGGCCTGCCGGCGCACTCCCTCGCCTGGGGCCCCTGGGCCGACGCGTCCGCCGCCGGCCCCGCCGGGATGGCGGCCGCTCTCGACGCCGGCCAACGGTCCCGCATGTCACGAGGCGGCGTCCTGCCGCTCACCGCCGACCACGGCCTCGCCCTCTTCGACGCCGCCGTCGCCACCGACCGGCCCGCCCTGGTCCCGGTCCGGTTCGACCTGGCCGCGATGCGGCGCCAGGCGGACGACGTTCCGGCGGTCCTGCGCGGTCTGGTCCCGCCGGCTCGGCGACGCCGTGCCGACGGCGGCCAAGACGCCGCCGCCGCGCTGCGCCGGCAGTTGGCCGCCCTCCCGGCAGCAGACTGGCCCGCCGCCTTGCTCGACGTCGTCCTCCAACGCGTCGCGCTCGTCCTCGGTTTCGGCTCCACCGGCGCCGTCGAGCCCGACCGCGCCTTCCGCGACCTCGGTTTCGACTCGCTGGCCGCGGTCGAACTCCGCAACGGCCTCGGCACCGACACCGGTCTGCGCCTGCCGGCCACCCTCGTCTTCGACTACCCCACCGCCACCGTCCTGGCCCGCTACCTGTGCGAGGAACTCGCCGGCCACCACTCCGCCGACACCGCCGCGCCCACCGCCGCCGCTGCCCCGGCCGCCGACGACGACGACCCGATCGTGATCGTCGGGATGGCGTGCCGCTATCCGGGTGGGGTCTCCTCGCCGGAGGATCTGTGGCGGCTGGTGGCGGACGGCGTGGACGCGATCTCGGAATTTCCCGCCAACCGAGGCTGGAATACCGAGGAGTTGTACGACGCGACAGGTGAGCGGCCGAACACGAGTTATGTCCGTGAGGGTGGATTCCTGCACGACGCGGGGGAGTTCGATCCGGCGTTCTTCGGGATCAGCCCGAATGAGGCGTTGATAATGGACCCGCAGCAGCGGTTGTTGCTGGAGGTGTCGTGGGAGGCGCTGGAGCGGGCGGGTATCGACCCGGCGTCGTTGCGGGGAAGCGCGACGGGCGTGTTCGCCGGGATGATGTACCACGACTACGCCGCGAACAGCGGCACCGGCGCGATTGCCTCCGGTCGGATTTCCTACGTGTTCGGCCTGGAGGGGCCGGCGGTGACGGTGGACACGGCGTGCTCCTCCTCACTGGTGGCACTCCACTGGGCGGTGCAGGCGCTGCGTTCGGGCGAGTGCTCGCTCGCGCTGGTCGGCGGTGTCGCGGTGATGGCGACCCCCGAAGCGTTCGTGGAGTTCAGCCGCCAGCGCGGCCTCGCGCGTGATGCCCGGGCGAAGTCCTTCTCCGACGCGGCGGACGGCACGGTGTGGGGTGAGGGCGCGGGAATGCTGGTGGTCGAGCGGCTTTCCGACGCTCGGCGGAGCGGCCACCCCGTTCTGGGCGTGATTCGTGGGATCGCGGTGAATCAGGATGGGGCGAGTAATGGTTTGACGGCGCCGAATGGTCCGGCGCAGCAGCGGGTGATTCGTGCGGCGTTGGGTGCGGCGGGGTTGTCGGTGGTGGATGTGGATGTGGTGGAGGGTCATGGGACGGGGACGTCGTTGGGTGATCCGATCGAGGCGCAGGCGTTGTTGGCGACGTATGGGCGTGGTCGGGTGGAGGGTTTGCCTTTGTGGTTGGGGTCGTTGAAGTCGAATGTGGGTCATACGCAGGCGGCTGCGGGTGTCGGTGGTGTGATCAAGATGGTGGAGGCGTTGCGGCGGGGGGTGTTGCCGCGGTCACTGCACGTGGGAACGGCGTCGGGTGAGGTGGACTGGGCGTCGGGCTCGGTGGAGTTGTTGGCGGAGGCTCGGGAGTGGCCGCAGGTTGGTCGTGTGCGGCGGGCGGGGGTGTCGTCGTTCGGGATCAGTGGGACGAACGCGCACGTGATCATCGAACAGGCGCCGGAGGAGGTGGAGCCGGCGCTGGCGGAGTCTGAGTCTGTTTCGGGTTCGGCTTCGGGGTTGGTGGCGTGGGTGGTGTCGGGTCGTTCGGAGTCGGCGGTGGTGGGTCAGGCGGTTCGGTTGGGTGAGTGGGTGGGTGGGGTTGGTTCTGGTGTGTCGGTGGGGGATGTGGGGTGGTCGTTGGCGGGGCGTGCCGCGTGGGAGCAGCGTGCGGTGGTGGTCGGGAAGGACCGTGCCGAACTGGTGCGGGGGTTGGAGGCGTTGGCGGCCGGTTTGCCGGGTGCGGGTGTGTCTCGGGGTGTGGTGGGTTCGGGTCGTTCGGCGTTGGTGTTCACGGGGCAGGGTGCGCAGCGGTTGGGGATGGGTCGGGAGTTGTGTGGGGCGTTCCCGGTGTTCGCGACGGCGTTCGATGAGGCGGTGGTGGAGCTGGATCGTCATCTCGGGTTTTCGTTGCGGGAGGTGTTGTGGGGTTCGGATGCGGGCCGGGTGAACGAGACGGTTGTTGCGCAGGCGGGGTTGTTCGCGTTCGAGGTGGCGTTGTTCCGGCTGGTGGAGTCGTGGGGGGTGCGGCCGGACTTCGTGGTGGGGCATTCGATTGGTGAGGTGGCGGCTGCGTGTGTGGCGGGGGTGTGGTCGGTGGAGGATGCCGCGCGGGTGGTGGCGGCGCGGGGGCGGTTGATGCAGGCGTTGCCGGCGGGTGGGGCGATGGTGGCGATCGGGGCCTCGGAGGCGGCCATTCGCGAGGAACTGCCGGAAGGTGTCTCCATCGCTGCGGTGAACGGTCCCTCGTCGGTGGTGGTGTCCGGCGTGGAGGACGCGGTGCTTGCGCTGGCGGACGTATTCGAGCGGCAGGGGTGCCGTACGAGTCGGCTGCGGGTGAGCCACGCGTTCCATTCCGCCCTGATGGAGCCGATGTTGGCCGAGTTCGGCGAGGTCTTGGAAGGGCTGTCGTTCGCGGCGCCGCAGATTCCGGTGGTGTCGAACGTGACGGGCGGCCTCGCGACAGCCGAGGACCTGTGCACCCCCGACTACTGGGTGCGCCACGTTCGAGAGGCGGTGCGGTTCGCGGACGGCGTCAGCTGGTTGGCGGGTGAAGGGGTGTCGCGCTGGGTCGAGATCGGACCGGACGCGGTGCTGTCCGGGATGCTCGCCCCCTGCCTCGACGCCGCCACCGAAGAGGACACCGCACCCGACACCGCTGAATCCGCAGCCACCGACGCGACCGTCTCCGTGAGCAGTTCGGCGGTCATCGTGCCGTTGGTGCGCCGTGATCGCCCCGAGGCGGCGGAAGTCCTCACCGGGATAGGCCGGTTGTGGACCTCGGGCGTCGCCGTGGACTGGCGCAAGACCTTCACCGGCCCCGCGCCCCGCCACGTCGTGGACCTGCCCACGTACGCCTTCCAGCGCCGGCACTTCTGGCTCGACTCCCTTGATTACTGGGCCGATCCGTGGGCCGGTGCGGCGCGAAGCGACATCGGGTCCAGCGGAGTGGAGGCGGTCGACCACCTGCTGCTGCGGGCCGTCGTGGAGCTGCCGGGTGAGAGCGGCACCGTCTTCACCGGTCGGCTGTCGCTCGCGGCGAACCCGTGGCTCGGCGACCACCAGGCGCTGGGCACCGTACTGCTGCCCGGGACGGCATTCGTCGAGATGGCGTTGCGCGCCGGCGGTCACCTCGGGTGCGACACGGTGGAGGAACTGACCCTGCAGGCGCCCCTGTTGCTGCCGGAGAGCGGCGACGTCGTGCTGCGCGTCGCCGTCGGCGCGGCGGATGCCGCCGGAGCCCGGCCCGTACGGGTGCACTCGCGGGTCGGCGACGGGGACGAGCCGTGGGTGCTGCACGCCGAGGGAGCCGTCACCGGTACCCCCTCCGTACGACCCGCCGCCGACCTCGAACAGTGGCCGCCGAACGGCGCCGCCCCCATCGACCTGGTGGGCTTCTACGACGGTCTGGCCGAGCGCGGGTACGGCTACGGCCCGGTGTTCCGCTGCCTGACAGCGGCCTGGCGGCGCGGCGACGACCTGTTCGCGGAGGTCGAACTCGCCCCCGAGGCCGTCGACGACGCCCCGCGCACCGGGGTCCACCCGGCGCTGCTCGACGCGGCCCTTCACGCCACGCTCCTCGGCGGTGGCGGCGACGACGGCGCGACGGACGGGAGCGACGGAGAACAGGCCGGTCCCATGGTGCCGTTCGCGTGGAGCGGTGTCGCCCTCCACGCCACCGGACCGACCGCCCTGCGGATACGTGTCCGCGCCAACGCCAACGGGGACGCCGGCTCCCGCGGCTCCATCGAACTACTCGCCACGGATGGCGCCGGCGCCCCCGTACTGTCCGTCGCCTCCATCGTCTCCAGGCAGGTCACCGCGACGCAGCTCGCCGGCCGGCGCGACGCGCACCCCTACCGCGTGACCTGGTCGGCCGGTCACCGCACCGCCACGACACCGGGGCGCCACGAGGACACCGGCCAGGCGCCCGGCGCCGACTGGGCTCTGGTCGGTGCGCCGACCACCGAGACGGCGACGCGCTTGCGGGCCGCGGGCATCGCCGTCCATCCGGACATCGCCGCACTCGCCGCGGCCGTCGACGCAGGGCTGCCCGCGCCTGCGGTCGTCCTCCTGCCGTGCGCCCCCGACGAGCCGGCCACCGACGTCGTCGCCGAGGCCCACTCCACCCTGCACGAGGTGTTCGAGGCGATGCGGGCCTGGCTGGCCGACGAGCGGTTCGCAGGCACCCGATGCTGCGTCGTCACCCGGAACGCCGTGGCCGTGGACGGTACCGCGGACCCCGCCTCCCTGACCTCGGCCGCCGTCCGCGGCCTGACACGCGCCGCGCAGGGCGAGCACCCGGACCGCCTCGTGCTGATCGACCTCGACGGCACCGACGCCTCCTACCGGGCGCTGCCCGCCGCCATCGCGAGCGACGAACCCGAAGTCGGCCTGCGTGCGGGCGAGATGCTGATCCCGCGACTGGTGAGCGCGCCCTCCGCGGAACGCCCGCCCGTCGCGTTCGCTCCCGACGGCACGGTCCTCGTCACCGGCGGCACCGGCGGGCTCGGTGCGCTCGTGGCCCGGCACCTGGTGACCGAGCACGGCGTGCGGCACCTGCTGCTCACCAGCCGCCGGGGCGCCGAGGCCCCGGGCGCGGCCGAACTGCGCGACGAGCTGGCCGCGTTGGGCGCGGACGTGGTGATCGCCGCCTGCGACGTGGCGGACCGCGCGCAGATCGCGGCCGTCATCGACGGCATCCCGGACGGGCACCCGCTGACCGGCGTGGTGCACGCCGCGGGTGTCCTGGACGACGGCGTGCTCTCCTCGCTGACCGCGGAGCGGATCGACCGCGTCATGGCGCCGAAGGCGGACGCCGCCTGGCACCTCCACGAACTCACCCGCGACGCCGACCTGTCCGCCTTCGTTCTCTTCTCCTCCGCCGCCGGAACCCTCGGCGCCGCCGGGCAGGCGAACTACGCGGCGGCGAACGTCTTCCTCGACGCGCTCGCCGAGCACCGCAGGACCGCCGGGCTGCCCGCGGTGTCCATGGCCTGGGGCCTGTGGGCCACGGACACCGGGATGGGCGGCGGTCTTGACGCGACCGCTGTCCGGCGGCTGCGACGCCAGGGGTTCCCGCCCATGTCGCCGGAGGAGGGGCTCGCGTACTTCGACGCGGCCCTGCGCTCCGATGCCGCGCTGCTCATGCTGTTGAGGCTCGACCTCGCCGCCCTACGGGCCCAGGTCGCGTCCGCCGGAGTCGACGCGCTCCCGCCTCTGCTGCGCGGCCTGGTGCCCGCGCCGTTGCGCCGGGCGGGCGGCAAGGGAACCCAGGACGGTTCCGCACTCGCCGCACGGCTCACCGCGCTGCCCGAGCGGGACCGCATGGCCTTCCTGCTGGGCGAGGTACGCGCGCAGGTCGCCTACGTACTTGGGCACGCGTCCCCCGAAGCGATCGAACCGGACCGCGCGTTCGGCGAGTTGGGCTTCGACTCGCTGAGCGCCGTCGAGCTGCGCAACGTGCTCAACACCGAGACCGGTCTGCGCCTGCCGGCCACCCTCGTCTTCGACTACCCGTCCGCCGCGGCGGTCGCCGCGTTCCTGCTGGGCGAGCTGACCGGCTCGACCGACACCGTGGACGCCGGAGCGGTGGCGTTCCGTACGCAGGTGGACGGTGACGACCCGATTGTGATTGTCGGGATGGCGTGCCGGTATCCGGGTGGAGTCTCCTCGCCCGAGGATCTGTGGCGGCTGGTGTCCGATGGCGTGGATGCGATATCGGAGTTTCCGACCAACCGCGGTTGGAACACGGAGGAGTTGTACGACCCGACGGGTGAGCGGGCGAATACCACATACACGATGCACGGTGGTTTTCTGCATGACGCGGGGGAGTTCGATCCGGCGTTCTTCGGGATCAGTCCGAATGAGGCGTTGGTGATGGACCCGCAGCAGCGGCTGTTGCTGGAGGTGTCGTGGGAGGCGTTGGAGCGGGCGGGTATCGACCCGGCGTCGTTGCGGGGAAGTGCGACGGGTGTGTTCGCCGGGATGATGTACCACGACTACGCGAACAACAACAACACCGGTTCCATCGCCTCGGGTCGGATCTCCTACACCTTCGGCCTGGAAGGGCCCGCGATCACCTTTGACACGGCGTGCTCGTCGTCTTTGGTCGCTCTTCATTCCGCGGTGCAGGCGTTGCGTTCGGGTGAGTGCTCGCTCGCGCTGGTGGGTGGGGTGGCGGTGATGGCGACTCCGGATGTGTTCGTGGAGTTCAGCCGTCAGCGTGGATTGTCGCGTGACGGTCGGTGCCGTTCGTTCTCGGAGGGGGCGGATGGTACCGGGTGGGGTGAGGGTGCGGGAATGCTGGTGGTGGAGCGGCTTTCCGATGCTCGGCGGAGCGGCCACCCCGTTCTGGGTGTGATTCGTGGGATCGCGGTGAATCAGGATGGGGCGAGTAATGGGTTGACGGCGCCGAATGGTCCGGCGCAGCAGCGGGTGATTCGTGCGGCGTTGGGTGCGGCGGGGTTGTCGGTGGTGGATGTGGATGTGGTGGAGGGTCATGGGACGGGGACGTCGTTGGGTGATCCGATTGAGGCGCAGGCGTTGTTGGCGACGTATGGGCGTGGTCGGGTGGAGGGTTTGCCTTTGTGGTTGGGGTCGTTGAAGTCGAATGTGGGTCATACGCAGGCGGCTGCGGGTGTGGGTGGTGTGATCAAGATGGTGGAGGCGTTGCGGCGGGGGGTGTTGCCGCGGTCGTTGTATGCGGGGGTGGCGTCGGGTGAGGTGGATTGGGCGTCGGGTGCGGTGGAGTTGTTGGTGGAGTCGCGGGAGTGGCCGCGGGTGGGTCGTGTGCGGCGGGCGGGGGTGTCGTCGTTCGGGATCAGTGGGACCAACGCTCACGTGATCATCGAGCAGGCGCCGGAGGAGGCCGAGTTGGCGCCTGTGGAAGTTGAGTCTGGGGTGGGTTCGGGTTCGGGGTTGGTGGCGTGGGTGGTGTCGGGTCGTTCGGAGTCGGCGGTGGTGGGTCAGTCGGCCCGGTTGGGTGAGTGGGTGGGTGGGGCTGGCAGTGGTGTGTCGGTGGGGGATGTGGGGTGGTCGTTGGCGGGGCGTGCCGCGTGGGAGCAGCGTGCGGTGGTCGTGGGGCAGGACCGTGCCGAATTCCTGCGCGGCCTGGAGGCGTTGGCGGCCGGCGAGGTGCGGGCCGGTGTCCTCCGGGGTGCGGTGGCGGAGGGCCTGACCGCGTTGGTGTTCACGGGGCAGGGTGCGCAGCGGTTGGGGATGGGTCGGGAGTTGTGTGGGGCGTTCCCGGTGTTCGCGGCGGCGTTCGATGAGGCGGTGGCGGAGCTGGACCGTCATCTCGGGTTCTCGTTGCGGGAGGTGCTCTGGGGTTCTGACACGGACCGGGTGAACGAGACGGTTGTTGCGCAGGCGGGGTTGTTCGCGTTCGAGGTGGCGTTGTTCCGGCTGGTCGAATCGTGGGGGATACGGCCGGAGTTCGTGGTGGGGCATTCGATCGGTGAGGTGGCGGCTGCGTGTGTGGCCGGGGTGTGGTCGGTGGAGGATGCCGCGCGGGTGGTGGCGGCGCGGGGCCGGTTGATGCAGGCACTGCCGGCGGGTGGGGCGATGGTGGCGATCGGGGCCTCCGAGGCGGCCATACGTGAGGAGCTGCCGGAAGGCGTGTCCATCGCTGCGGTGAACGGCCCCTCGTCGGTGGTGGTGTCCGGCGTCGAGGAGGCGGTGCTTGCGCTGGCGGACGCGTTCGAGCGGCAAGGATTCCGGACCAGCCGCCTCCGGGTGAGCCACGCCTTCCATTCCGCCCTGATGGAGCCGATGTTGGCCGAGTTCGGCGAGGTGCTGGACGGGGTGTCGTTCGCGGCGCCGCAGATCCCGGTGGTGTCGAACGTGACGGGCGCCCTCGCGACGGCCGAGGACCTGTGCACCCCCGACTACTGGGTGCGGCACGTTCGAGAGGCGGTGCGCTTCGCCGACGGCGTCAGTTGGTTGGCGGGTGAAGGGGTGTCGCGCTGGGTCGAGATCGGACCGGACGCGGTGCTGTCCGGAATGCTCACTCCCTGCCTCGAAGCCGCCACCGAAGAGGACAGCGCAGCCACCAACACAGCCACCAGCGGGGCCCGTTCGGCGGTCATCGTGCCGCTGGTACGCCGCGATCGCCCCGAGGCGGCCGAAGTCCTCACCGGGGTGGGCCGCTTGTGGACCTCGGGCGTGGCCGTGGACTGGCGCGAGACCTTCACCGGCCCCGCGCCGCGCCACGTCGTGGACCTGCCCACGTACGCCTTCCAGCGCCGGAACTTCTGGCTCGACTCCGTACGCGGGGACACGCGGCGCGACGCGGTGTCGCTGGGTCTGGGCGCCACCGGTTCGCCGCTGCTCGGTGCGGCCGTGCCGTTGGCGGAGGCCGACGGCGTGGTGCTGACCGGTCGGCTGTCACTCGCGACGCACCCGTGGCTCGCCGACCACCGCGTCGGCGGCATGGTGCTGTTCCCCGGCACCGGCTTCGTCGAACTCGCCGTGCAGGCCGGCGACCAGGTCGGCTGCGACGTACTGGAGGAGCTGACGATCGAGGCGCCGCTCGCGCTGCCCGAGCAGGGCGGGGTCCAACTCCAGCTCACTGTGGGCGAGATGGACGAGGCGGGCGGCCGTACGCTCACGGTGCACTCGCGCGGCGAAGAGGCGGAGTCGCCGTGGGTGCGGCACGCCAGTGGAACGCTCACCACCGGCCCGAGCGACCCCGGCGCGGACGTCGACCTCACCGACTGGCCGCCGGCCGGGGCCGAACCGGTCGACGTCGACGCACTGTACGAGCAACTGGCCGACGCCGGGCTGGAGTACGGCGCCGCGTTCCAGGGGTTGCACCGGGCCTGGATCGGCGGCGACGACATCTACGCCGAGGTGCGCCTGGACGAGCGGTTCACGACCGAGGCCGCGTCGTACGGCCTGCACCCGGCCGCGTTCGACGCGTGCCTGCACGCCATCGGCCTCAAGGCGGCGCACGAGGGTGAACCCGGCGCGGCGCGGCTGCCCTTCGCCTGGCACGGGGTGACCCTGCGGACCAGCGGCGCCGCCGCTCTGCGCGTGTGCGTCTCGCTCGCCGGCACCGGCGCGGTCTCGCTGTCGATGGCCGACGAGGCGGGCGGCCCGGTGGCGCACGTGCGGCAGTTGGCGCTGCGCGAGGTGTCGGCGGAGCAACTGGCGGCGGCGCGGGCCGCCGGGCACAACGACGCGCTCTTCCAACTCTCCTGGACACCCGTGCCGGTTCCGGTGCCGGAGCCCGCGCCCGCGTCCGCCGTGCCCGCGTGGTGCGAGTGGGAGGCGCTGTCCGACGACGAAGTGCCGCCCGCGACCGTGGTGTTGCGCTCGCACGGCGACGACGACACCGTGCAGGCGCGCGTGCACCGCGTCCTCGACGTGCTCCAACGCTGGCTCGCGGACGAGCGCTTCACGTTCGCGAAGCTCCTCGTCCTGACCGGCGGCGCGGTGTCGGTCGGCGGCGAGGACATCGCGGACCTCGCGGGTGCGGCGGTCTGGGGGCTGATGCGTTCCGCGCAGTCCGAGCATCCGGACCGGTTCCTCGTCGCCGACCTCGACGAAGCCGCGGCGTCGTTCGAGCCCGGCCAGGCGAGCGGCCAGGCGACCGGAGAGGTGACCGCGGCCGCGGCCGCGGCCGACGCGCTGATCGCCGCGGTCGTCGGGACGGGCGAACCGCAGATCGCGGTGCGCGGCGACCTCCTCCACGCGCCTCGGCTCGTCCGTGCCGCGGCCCCGGCACCGACCGCGGCTGAGGACACCGGTGCGGACGGCGGCCAACGCCCGGCGTCGTTCGACCCCGACGGGACCGTGCTGCTCACCGGCGCCACCGGAACGCTGGGCCGCCTCGTCGCACGCCATCTGGTCGTACGCTGCGGCGTCCGGCGTCTGGTGCTCACGAGCCGCCGCGGCATGGACGCCCCGGGCGCCGCCGAACTCGTCGCGGATCTCGCCGAACTCGGCGCCGAAGCGGCCCTCGTGGCCTGCGATGTCGCGGACCGGGCCGCCCTGGCCGCCGTGCTCGCCGCACATCCGGTGACAGCGGTGGTCCACGCGGCGGGGGTGCTCGACGACGGGGTGATCAGCGCGCTGACCCCCGAGCGGGTCGACACCGTGCTGCGGCCCAAGGTGGACGGCGCGCTCAACCTGCACGAACTCACCGAGGAGATGGGCACGAAGCTCTCCGCCTTCGTCATGTTCTCCTCCGCCGCCGGTGTCTTCGGCACCCCGGGCCAGGGCAACTACGCGGCCGCCAACGCCTTCCTCGACGCCTTGGCCGCACACCGCCGTTCTGCCGGCCGCCCCGCCCAGTCCCTCGCCTGGGGGCTGTGGGAGGACGACGAGGGCATGGCGGGCGAGCTGGACGTGGCGGGCCGGCAGCGGATGAGCCGCACGGGAGTCCGCCCGCTCGCGACCGACGAGGGGCTGGCGCTCTTCGACACCGCCCGCGGCCTCGACGCCGCCGTGCTCGTACCGATCCGGTTGGACCTCACCGCGTCCGCCGGCGGGCGCGGTGGCGGGCCGGACGACGTCCCGCCGCTGCTGCGCTCCCTGGTCCGTCGCACGTCCCGGCGGAGCGCGGACGGGGGGCCGGGCAGCGGTGCGGCGCTGCGCGGCCGGCTCGCCGACGCCACCGCGGAGGAACGCGACGCGCTGCTGTTGGACCTGGTGCGGACCCGGGCCGCTGAGGTGCTCGGACACGCGTCCTCCGACGCCATCGAACCCGATCGGGCGTTCAAGGAACTCGGCTTCGACTCGCTGAGCGCGGTGGAGTTCCGCAACCTGATCAACTCCGCCACCGGTCTGCGGCTGCCGCCGACGCTCGTCTTCGACTACCCCAACGCCCGCGCCCTGGCTGCCCATGTGCACGGCGAACTGCTGCCGGAGGAGGACCCGGCCGACCGCGAGGAGGCGGAGATCCGGCGCGTGCTGCACAGCATTCCGGTCAGCCGGCTGCGCGAGGCGGGCCTGATGGAACTGCTGCTGGAACTCGGCGGAGCGAACGGCCCGGACTCCGGCGCGTCGGCCCCGGGCGCGGCCGACGGCGGACCGTCCATCGACGAGATGGACACCGCGGCACTGATCAGCATGGCACTTGACGGGCATGGCTTTGACGAGCCGACACAGGAAACGGGAGAACTGTAGATGTCCAGCTCTGACCAGAAGCTTGTCGAAGCCCTCCGCTCCTCCCTCAAGGAGACCGAGCGGCTCCGCGCCCAGAACCAGAGTCTCGTTGCCGGTGCCCGCGAACCGATCGCGATCGTCGGGATGGCGTGCCGGTATCCGGGTGGTGTGGAGTCGCCGGAGGATTTGTGGCAACTGGTGTCCGGCGGTGTGGACGCGATCTCCGAGTTTCCGACCAACCGCGGTTGGAACACGGAGGAGTTGTACGACCCGACGGGTGAGCGGGCGAATACCACGTACACGAAGCACGGTGGATTCCTGCATGACGCGGGGGAGTTCGATCCGGCGTTCTTCGGGATCAGTCCGAATGAGGCGTTGGTGATGGACCCGCAGCAGCGGTTGTTGCTGGAGGTGTCGTGGGAGGCGTTGGAGCGGGCGGGTATCGACCCGGCGTCGTTGCGGGGAAGCGCGACCGGTGTGTTCGCCGGGATGATGTACCACGACTACCCGGCCAATGCCAGCACGGGCTCCATCGCCTCGGGCCGGATCTCCTACGTGCTGGGCCTTGAGGGGCCGGCGGTGACGGTGGACACCGCGTGCTCCTCCTCCCTGGTCGCGCTTCATTCCGCTGTGCAGGCGTTGCGTTCGGGTGAGTGCTCGCTCGCGCTGGTGGGTGGGGTGGCGGTGATGGCGACTCCGGATGTGTTCGTGGAGTTCAGCCGTCAGCGCGGATTGTCGCGTGACGGTCGGTGCCGTTCGTTCTCCGAGGGGGCGGACGGCACGGTCTGGGGTGAGGGCGCGGGAATGGTGGTGGTCGAGCGGCTTTCCGACGCTCGGCAGAACGGGCATTCCGTGTTGGCGGTGGTGCGGGGTTCCGCGGTGAACCAGGACGGGGCGAGTAACGGGTTGACGGCGCCGAACGGTCCGGCGCAGCAGCGGGTGATTCGTGCGGCACTGCGTTCGGCCGGGTTGTCGGTGGTGGACGTGGATGTGGTGGAGGGGCACGGCACGGGGACGTCGTTGGGTGACCCGATCGAGGCGCAGGCGTTGTTGGCGACGTACGGGCGTGGCCGGGCGGAGAACTCGCCTTTGTGGCTGGGCTCGTTGAAGTCGAACATCGGTCATACGCAGGCGGCTGCCGGTGTCGGTGGCGTCATCAAGATGGTGGAGGCGTTGCGGCGGGGGGTGTTGCCGCGGTCGCTGCATGCGGGGGCGGCGTCGAGTGAGGTGGACTGGGCCTCGGGCGCCGTGGAGTTGCTGGTGGAGGCACGGGAATGGCCGCGGGTGGATCGTGCACGGCGGGCGGCGGTGTCGTCGTTCGGGATCAGCGGGACCAACGCCCACGTGATCATCGAGCAGGCACCGGAGGAGGTGGAGTCGGCGCCGGCGGAGTCTGAGTCTGTTTCGGGTTCGGGTTCGGGGTTGGTGGCGTGGGTGGTGTCGGGTCGTTCGGAGTCGGCGGTGGCGGCTCAGTCGGCCCGGTTGGGTGAGTGGGTGGGTGGGGCTGGCAGTGGTGTGCCGGTGGGGGATGTGGCCTGGTCGTTGGCGGGCCGCTCCCAATGGGAGCACCGTGCGGTGGTCGTCGGGCAGGACCGTGCCGAACTGGTCCGAGGGCTGGAGACGTTGGCGGCCGGCGAGGCACGGGCAGCGAATGTGTCCCGCGGGGTGACGGCATCGGGTCGTTCGGCGTTCGTGTTCACGGGGCAGGGTGCGCAGCGGTTGGGGATGGGTCGGGAGTTGTGCGGGGCGTTCCCGGTGTTCGCGACGGCCTTCGACGAGGCGGTGGCCGAGTTGGACCGCCATCTCGGGTTCTCGTTGCGGGAGGTGCTGTGGGGGTCTGACACGGACCGGGTGAACGAGACGGTTGTGGCTCAGGCGGGGTTGTTCGCGTTCGAGGTGGCGTTGTTCCGGCTGGTCGAATCGTGGGGGATACGGCCGGAGTTCGTGGTGGGGCATTCGATCGGTGAGGTGGCCGCTGCGTGTGTGGCGGGGGTGTGGTCGGTCGAGGATGCCGCGCGGGTGGTGGCGGCACGTGGCCGGTTGATGCAGGCGTTGCCGGCGGGCGGCGCGATGGTGGCGATCGGGGCGTCCGAGGCGGCGATTCGCGAGGTGTTGCCGGAGGGTGTGTCGGTTGCTGCGGTGAACGGTCCCTCGTCGGTGGTGGTGTCCGGGGTCGAGGACGCCGTCGCCGAACTGGCGGACGTATTCGAGCGGCAGGGGTGCCGTACGAGTCGCCTGCGGGTGAGCCACGCGTTCCATTCCGCCCTGATGGAACCGATGTTGGCCGAGTTCGGCGAGGTCTTGGAAGGGCTGTCGTTCGCGGCGCCGCAGATCCCGGTCGTGTCGAACGTGACGGGCGCCCTCGCGACAGCCGAGGACCTGTGCGACCCCGACTACTGGGTGCGCCACGTTCGAGAGGCGGTGCGCTTCGCCGACGGCGTCAGCTGGCTGGCGGATCAGGGGGTGTCGCGCTGGGTCGAGATCGGACCTGACGCGGTGCTGTCCGGGATGCTCACCCCCTGCCTCGAAACCGCCACCGTAACTGACGAGACGCATGCGGCGAGTTCGGCGGTCATCGTGCCGCTCGTACGCCGTGATCGCCCCGAGGCGGCGGAAGTCCTTACTGGGGTAGGGCGGTTGTGGACCTCGGGCGCCACCGTGGACTGGCCCAAGACCTTCACCGGCCCCGCGCCCCGCCACGTCCTGGACCTGCCCACCTACGCCTTCCAACGCCAGCACTACTGGCTGCACCCTCTGGAGTTCCTCGCCGAGTCCTGGCTCGCGGCCGAACTGGGCGGCAGGCCCGAGGCGATGGGGCTGAGCGCGGTCGAACACCCGCTGCTCGGTGCCGTTGTGGCCCTGCCGGAGACCGACGGGGCCGTCTTCACCGGCCGGCTCGCGCTCGACACGCAGGAGTGGGTCGCGGACCACGACGTCCTCGGGGCCGTCCTGCTGCCCGGCACCGCCTTCGTCGAACTCGCGATCCACGCGGGCGACCACTTCGGGTGCGACGTCGTTGAGGAGTTGACACTCCAGGCGCCCCTGGTCATGCCCGACAGCGGAGGCGTCCTGCTCCGGGTCACCGTCGGCGGCGCGGACGGCTCCGGTGCCAGGTCGCTGACCATCCACTCGCGTCCCGAAGGCGCCGACCAGCCCTGGACACCGCACGCCGAAGGACTCCTGCGCGTGGGTGCGGCGACGCCCTCGTACGACTTCACCCAGTGGCCGCCGGCCGGCGCCACGCCCATCGACGTCACCGGCGGCTACGAGCGCCTGCTGGACCGCGGGTACGGGTACGGCCCGGCCTTCCAGGGCCTCACCTCCGCCTGGGAGCGCGGCGACGAACTGTTCGCCGAGGTCGCACTGCCCGACGCGGCACACCCCGACGCCGCCCGGTTCGGCCTGCACCCGGCCCTCTTCGACGCGGCCATGCACGCGGCCCTGCTCCAGGAGGAGGAGACCGGCGAGGAGACGCTGCTGCCCTTCTCGTGGAACGGCGTCTCCCTCTTCGCGTCGGGTGCCACCGGGCTGCGGATGCGGATGCGCGCCGAGGGCCAGGACAGCGTGTCCATGGAGATGGCCGACGCGTACGGTCAACCGGTCCTGTCCGTCGGGTCGTTGGTGTCCCGGGCGGTCTCGTCGGAGCAACTGGGCGCGGCCCGGGCGGCGGGCGCGGCACAGAACCAGGCGCTGTTCCGGGTGGAGTGGACCGCGACTGCCGTCTCCCAGGCTCAGCCGGAGACGTCGGAGTGGGTACTGCTCACCGCGGACACGGACGGCCCGGAGACGGCCGAACTGCTCGGCATGACGGGGCGATCCGCGTACCGCGATGTCGCGGCGCTGCGGGCCGCCCTCGATGACGACGGAGCCGCCGTCCCCCCGGTCGCGCTTCTCGCCCTGCCGCCGGACGCGACCGCGGGTCCGGTCCCCGCCGCGGTACGGGCTCGCGCGGCGACCGTCATGGCGGCGGTACAGGGCTGGCTCGACGATGACCGCTTCGCCGGCTCGCGGCTCGTGGTCGTGACCCGCGGCGCGGTCGCCACGGCCGACGGCGACGACATCGACCTGGCGCTCGCCCCCGTCTGGGGACTGGTGCGGGCAGCGCAGGCCGAACAGCCGGGCAGGTTCGTACTGGTGGACCTCGACGACGACCACGCGCCGGAGTTGCTGCGTGCCGCCGTGGCCGCCGGCGAACCCGAGATCGCGCTGCGCGACGGCCAGGCGCGGGTGCCGAGGCTCGCCCGGGTCGCGCCCGACGAGATCACCGCCGCGGTCACCGGCCCCGACACCGACCCCGACCCCGACATGGTCACCGGCGCGGACACCCCGCGACTCGACCCCGAACGGACGGTGCTGGTCACCGGCGGCACCGGCGGCCTCGGCGCCCTCGTGGCCCGCCATCTGGTGGCGGCCCACGGCGCACGGCACCTCCTCCTGACCAGCCGCCGCGGCCTCCAGGCACCCGGCGCCGAGGAACTGCGGGCGGAACTCGTCGCGGCGGGCGCCTCCGTCACGGTCGCCGCGTGCGACGTGAGCGACCGGGACGCGCTGGCCGCCCTGCTCGCCGGAATCGACCCCGCGCATCCGCTGACCGCGGTCGTGCACGCCGCCGGCGTGGCCCACAACGGACTCGTGACGGCGCTGACCGACGAGCGGCTGGACGCTGTTCTCGGGCCCAAGGCCGACGCCGCCCACCACCTGCACGAGCTGACCGGCGACCTCGACCTGTCGGCGTTCGTGCTCTTCTCGTCCGCCGGCGGCCTGCTCTTCGCCGCCGGACAGAGCGCCTACGCCACCGCGAACGTCTTCCTCGACGCGCTGGCCGCACACCGCCGGGCCCACGGCCTGCCGGCGACCTCCCTCGTCTACGGCCTGTGGGGTGTCGAAGCGGGCCTCGGCGCGGCCCTCGGCGACGCCGACCTGCACCGGATGAAGCGGCAGGGCTTCCCGCCGCTGTCCGCGGAGGAAGGACTCGCCGCGCTCGACGCCGCCCTGCGCGGAGCCGGGCCGGCGAGCACGCCGCCGTCCGCCGCACCGGCGGTGCTGGTGCCGTTGCGCGTGGACACCGCGGCGCTGCGTGCCCGTGGCGAGGTCCCCGCCCTGCTGCGCGGGCTGGTGAGGAGCCGTCAGGTGTCCGGCACCGGCGGACCGTCCCAGGGCACCGCCCTGGCCCAGCGGCTGGCCGGCCTGCCCGCGGACGAGCGCCGCGGCGTCCTGCTGGATCTGGTCCGCGACCGCGTGGCCGCGCTGCTCGGGCACGGGTCCTCCGACGCGATCGAGCCGGACCGCGCCTTCCAGGAACTCGGCTTCGACTCGCTCACGTCGGTCGAGCTGCGCAACGTCCTCAACACGGAGACCGGCCTGCGCCTGCCGGCCACCCTCGTCTTCGACTACCCGACCGCGTCCGACGTCGCGCGGTACCTCGACGACGAGATCGCCGGAGCCGTGGCGAACGTGCCGGTGACCCCGCTGCCGCTCACCCGTCAGGACGCCGAGCCGATCGCGATCGTCGCCATGACCTGCCGCTACCCGGGCGGCGTCTCCTCGCCCGAGGACCTGTGGCGACTCGTGGCCGACGAGGTGGACGCGATCGCGCCCTTCCCGACCGACCGCGGCTGGGACCCGGACGTCTACGACCCCGAGCCCGGCAAGGCGGGGAAGTCGTACGCGTCGGAGGGCGGATTCCTTTACGACGCGGCTGACTTCGACGCCGACTTCTTCGGCATCAGCCCCAGCGAGGCGCTTTCCATGGACCCGCAGCAGCGGCTGCTGCTGGAGGCGTCCTGGGAGGTGTTCGAGCGGGCCGGGATGGACCCCACCGCGCTGCGCGGCAGTTCGACCGGTGTCTTCGCCGGCCTGATGTACCACGACTACGGCCAGGGCAACGGCGGCGCCAGCACCAGCGGCGGAAGCCTCGTCTCGGGCCGGATCGCCTACACCTTCGGCCTGGAGGGGCCGGCGGTGACGGTGGACACGGCGTGCTCCTCCTCCCTGGTGGCGCTGCATCTGGCGGTGCAGGCGCTGCGTTCGGGCGAGTGCTCGCTCGCGCTGGCGGGCGGTGTCGCCGTGATGGCCACGCCGGAGATGCTGATCGAGTTCAGCCGCCAGCGCGGCCTCGCTCCCGACGGCCGTTCGAAGTCCTTCTCGGACGCGGCGGACGGCACCGGCTGGGGCGAGGGCCTGGGCCTCCTGCTGGTCGAACGGCTCTCCGACGCCCGCAGGAACGGGCACCCCGTCCTCGCGGTGGTGCGGGGCTCCGCCGTCAACCAGGACGGCGCCAGCAACGGCTTCTTCGCGCCGAATGGTCCGGCGCAGCAGCGGGTGATTCGTGCGGCGTTGGGCGCGGCGGGGTTGTCCGTGGTGGACGTGGACGTGGTGGAGGGGCACGGCACCGGGACGTCGTTGGGTGACCCGATCGAGGCGCAGGCGCTGTTGGCGACGTACGGGCGTGGCCGCGCGGAGAACTCGCCTTTGTGGTTGGGGTCGTTGAAGTCGAATGTGGGTCATACGCAGGCGGCTGCGGGTGTCGGTGGTGTGATCAAGATGGTGGAGGCGTTGCGGCGGGGGGTGTTGCCGCGGTCACTGCACGTGGGAACGGCGTCGGGTGAGGTGGACTGGGCGTCGGGCTCGGTGGAGTTGTTGGCGGAGGCTCGGGAGTGGCCGCAGGTGGGTCGTGTGCGGCGGGCGGGGGTGTCGTCGTTCGGGATCAGCGGGACCAACGCGCACGTGATCATCGAGCAGGCACCGGAGGGGGAAGAAGCGCGAACGGTGTCGGCGGGGGTTGGGCCGGCGCCGCTGGAGATTGCGGCGGAGTCCGAGTCTGAGTCTGTTTCGGGTTCGGGGTTGGTGGCGTGGGTGGTGTCGGGTCGTTCGGAGTCGGCGGTGGTGGGTCAGTCGGCCCGGTTGGGTGAGTGGGTGGGTGGGGCTGGCAGTGGTGCGTCGGTGGGGGATGTGGCCTGGTCGTTGGCAGGGCGTGCCGCGTGGGAGCACCGTGCGGTGGTGGTTGGGCGGGACCGTGCCGAACTGGTGCGGGGGTTGGAGGCGTTGGCGGCCGGTTTGCCGGGTGCGGGTGTGTCTCGGGGTGTGGCGGGTTCGGGTCGTTCGGCGTTCGTGTTCACGGGGCAGGGTGCGCAGCGGTTGGGGATGGGGCGGGAGTTGTGTGGGGCGTTCCCGGTGTTCGCGGCGGCGTTCGACGAGGCGGTGGCGGAGCTGGATCGCCATCTCGGGCTCTCGTTGCGGGAGGTGCTCTGGGGCTCGGACGCGGCCCGGGTGAACGACACCGTCATCGCTCAGGCGGGGTTGTTCGCGTTCGAGGTGGCGTTGTTCCGGCTGGTCGAATCATGGGGGATACGGCCGGACTTCGTGGTGGGTCACTCGATCGGTGAGGTGGCCGCTGCGTGTGTGGCCGGGGTGTGGTCGGTCGAGGACGCGGCGCGGGTGGTGGCGGCACGGGGCCGGTTGATGCAGGCGCTGCCGGCGGGCGGCGCGATGGTGGCGATCGGGGCGTCCGAGGCCGAGGTGTGCGCGGAACTGCCGCAAGGCGTGTCCATCGCTGCGGTGAACGGCCCCTCGTCGGTGGTGGTGTCCGGGGTCGAGGACGCCGTGGCCGAGCTGGCGGACGTATTCGAGCGGCAGGGGTGCCGTACGAGTCGCCTGCGGGTGAGCCACGCGTTCCATTCCGCCCTGATGGAGCCGATGTTGGCCGAGTTCGGGGAAGTACTGGCGGGGGTGTCGTTCGCGGCGCCGCAGATCCCGGTGGTGTCGAACGTGACGGGCGCCCTCGCGACGGCCGAGGACCTGTGCACCCCCGACTACTGGGTGCGCCACGTTCGAGAGGCGGTGCGCTTCGCCGACGGCGTCAGCTGGCTGGCGAGTGAGGGGGTGTCGCGATGGGTCGAGATCGGGCCTGACGCGGTGCTGTCCGGAATGCTCACCCCCTGCCTCGAAGCCGCCACCGAGGAGGACGGCGCAGCCGCCAACGCGGCGACCAGCGCGGCCAGTTCCGCGGTCATCGTGCCGCTGGTGCGCCGTGATCGCCCCGAGGCGGCGGAAGTCCTCACCGGGGTAGGGCGGTTGTGGACCTCGGGCGTGGCCGTGGACTGGCGCGAGACCTTCACCGGCCCGGCGCCTCGCCACGTCGTGGACCTGCCCACCTACGCCTTCCAGCGGAAGCGGTACTGGCTGGACGCGTCACGCGGCGGAACGGACGTGGGCGCGGCGGGACTTGAGGCCGTCGACCACCCGCTGCTCAGCGCCGTACTGCCGTCGCCCGACGGTGACTCCGTCGTGCTGACCGGGCGCCTCTCGACGGAAACCCACCGTTGGCTGGCCGACCACGACATCCTCGGGGCGGTCCTGCTGCCCGGTACCGCGTTCGTCGAACTCGCGTTGCGCGCAGGGCTGGAGGTGGGCTGCGGGGGTCTGCGGGAACTCGCCCTGCACGCCCCGCTGGTCCTCCCGGAGCGCGGCGGCGTAGCCGTCCAGGTGGTGGTGCGCGCGCCTGACGCCGCAGGTCTGCGGGAACTCGCGATCCACGCGCGGCCGGAGGAAGACGGCGAAGAGGCCGTCTGGACCCTGCATGCCGAGGGCGTCCTCACCCCTGAGCAGGAAGCCCCGGCGTTCGACCTCGCCGCGTGGCCGCCACCTGGTGCGGTGCCCGTCAAGGTGGCGGGTGCCTACGAGCGGCTGCTCGGCGCCGGCTACGTCTACGGCCCGGCCTTCCAGGGGCTCAAGTCCGCCTGGCGGCGCGGCGACGACCTCTTCGCCGAAGTGGAGTTGCCGGAGGAGTCCCACGCCGACGCCTCCCGATTCGGGCTGCACCCCGCCCTGCTCGACGCCGCCCTGCACGTCAATCTGGTCGCCGCGGGGGACTCCGACGACGAGGACCGCACCGTGGTCCCGTTCGCCTGGAACGGCCTGGCGCTCCACGCGCGCGGGGCCACGGCGCTGCGCGTGCGGCTGACACCGCAGGAAGCCGGACGGACGGCCGATGGCGGTCCGGCCCCGGCCGGGATGTCCATCGTCGCCGCGACCGCCGACGGTCAGCCCGTGTTCAGCGTCTCCTCGCTCGTCGCCCGCGAGGTCTCCCCGGAACAGCTCGCGGCGGCACGCCGTACGGAGCAGGTCCCGTACCACCTGGGGTGGGCCACGCTGCCCGCGCCCACCGGCACGGCCGACGCGCCGAGTTGGGCGGTCATCCGGCCCGCCGGAGCAGCCGAACCGGCGACCGGCCGGCCCGGAGCGACCGAACCCCCCTCGTTCACCGGTCTGGAGGCGCTGGGCGCGGCGCTGGAAGCCGGACAGCCGCTCCCCGACGCGGTCGTCCTGCCGTACGCCGCCCTTCTCGACGGCGCCGACGGCACTGACGGCGCGGACGGCCCCGGCCTGACCGTCATCGCCCACCGTGCCCTTGAGGTCGTGCAGTCCTGGCTCGCGGACGAGCGTTTCGCGCCGTCCCGACTGGTGCTGCTGACGGACGGGGCGATCCGCCTGCCGGAGGACGGCGAGTCCGCGTCCGAGGCCCGGCCCGAAGCCGTGCCCGAAACCGTGCCCGAAGCAGTACCCGAGGCCGAAGCCCTGTCCGAGGCCGTGCTGTCGGCATCGGCGGTGTGGGGCCTGGTCCGGGCGGCCCACAGCGAGAACCCGGGCCGCTTCGTCCTCGTGGATGCCGACGCCGCCACCGATCCGTGGACCGCGCTGCCCATCGCCCTCGCCACCGGCGAGGCGGAGATCGCGATACGGGACGGCGTCATGCGGACGCCTCGACTGGTCAGGTCGAGCACCGTGCCCAGCGACGCCGAACCCGTCTGGGACGCGCACGGGACCGTGCTGATCACCGGCGGCACCGGCGGCCTGGGCGCACTGATGGCCCGTCACCTGGTGACGGCCCACGGGGTGCGACGGCTGCTCCTGGTCAGCCGCCGGGGTGCCGAGGCCCCAGGTGCGGCCGAACTGCGCGACGAGCTGGCCGCGTTGGGCGCGGACGTGGTGATCGCCGCCTGCGACGTGGCGGACCGCGCGCAGATCGCGGCCGTCATCGACGGCATCCCCGCGGCGCATCCGCTTACCGGCGTGATCCACACCGCGGGCGTGCTGGACGACGGCGTCGTCTCCGCCCTCACGCCCGAACGGCTCGACACCGTGCTGCGGCCGAAGGCCGTGGCCGCCTGGCACCTGCACGAGCTCACCCGCGATCTCGACCTGTCCGCGTTCGTGCTGTTCTCGTCGATGGCCGGCACGTTCGGCGGCATCGGCCAGGCCAACTACGCGGCGGCGAACGTCTTCCTCGACGCCCTGGCCCAACGGCGCAAAGCCGCCGGCCTGCCCGCGGTGTCCATGGCGTGGGGCCTGTGGGCGACCGGCATGGGTGGCCAGTTGACGCAGGTGGAGGTACGGCGCCTCGGCAGGCAGGGCTTCCCGCCGCTGTCCGACGCCGAGGGCCTGGCCCTGTTCGACGAGGTCATGCGGTCGGACGCCGTCACGCGGTCCGGACAGGCGCTGACCGTGCTGCTCCGGCTGGACCCCGCCGCCCTGCGCGCCCAGGCGGTGTCCTCCGGCTTCGTCCTGCCGGTACTGCGCGACCTCGTGCGCGTGCCCGCCCGGCAGAGCGTGGTGAGCGCCGCCGCTTCCGGCCTGGCCGGCCGGGTGACGGGCCTGGCGCCCGCCGAGCGGCACGCGTTGGTGCTCACCCTTGTCCGGCAGCACGTCGCCGACGTGCTCGGGCACGCGTCCTCCGACGCGATCGAACCGGACCGTGCCTTCAGCGACCTCGGCTTCGACTCGCTGGCCGCCGTCGAGCTGCGCAACAGCCTCAACACGGCGACCGGAATCCACCTGCCGGCCACCCTGGTCTTCGACTACCCGAGCGCCGAGGCCGTCACGGCCCACCTCGTCGACGAACTGACCGGCGCCGCGCAGGCGTTGGCGCCGGTGGCGTTCCGTACGCAGACGGACGATGACGACCCGATCGTGATCGTGGGGATGGCGTGCCGGTATCCGGGTGGCGTGGAGTCGCCGGAGGATCTGTGGCGGCTGGTGGCGGACGGTGTGGACGCGATCTCCGAGTTCCCGACCAACCGCGGTTGGAACACGGAACGCATCTTCGACCCGACGGGTGAGCGGCCGAACAGCACCTACACCCGGCACGGTGGTTTTCTGCATGACGCGGGGGAGTTCGATCCGGCGTTCTTCGGGATCAGTCCGAATGAGGCGTTGGTGATGGACCCGCAGCAGCGGTTGTTGCTGGAGGTCTCGTGGGAGGCGTTGGAGCGGGCGGGTATCGACCCGGCGTCGTTGCGCGGGAGCGCGACGGGTGTCTTCGCCGGGATGATGTACCACGACTACGCGAACAACAACAACACCGGTTCCATCGCCTCGGGTCGGATCTCCTACACCTTCGGCCTGGAAGGGCCCGCGATCACCATCGACACGGCGTGCTCGTCGTCCTTGGTCGCCCTTCACTCCGCGGTGCAGGCGCTGCGCTCCGGCGAGTGCACGCTCGCGCTGGTCGGCGGTGTCGCCGTGATGGCGACCCCGGACGTCTTCATCGAGTTCAGCCGCCAGCGCGGCCTTGCTCCCGACGGCCGTTCGAAGTCCTTCTCGGAGGGGGCGGACGGTACCGGGTGGGGTGAGGGCGCGGGCATGCTAGTGGTGGAGCGGCTTTCCGATGCCCGGCGGGGTGGGCATTCGGTGTTGGCGGTGGTGCGGGGTTCCGCGGTGAACCAGGACGGGGCGAGTAACGGGTTGACGGCGCCGAACGGTCCGGCGCAGCAGCGGGTGATTCGTGCGGCGTTGGGTGCGGCCGGGTTGTCGGTGGTGGATGTGGATGTGGTGGAGGGGCACGGGACGGGGACGTCGTTGGGTGATCCGATCGAGGCGCAGGCGTTGTTGGCGACGTATGGGCGTGGCCGGGCGGAGAACTCGCCTTTGTGGTTGGGGTCGTTGAAGTCGAACATCGGTCATACGCAGGCGGCTGCGGGTGTGGGTGGTGTGATCAAGATGGTGGAGGCGTTGCGGCGGGGGGTGTTGCCGCGGTCGCTGTATGCGGGGGCGGCGTCGAGTGAGGTGGACTGGGCCTCGGGCGCCGTGGAGTTGCTGGTGGAGGCACGGGAGTGGCCGCGGGTGGATCGTGCACGGCGGGCGGCGGTGTCGTCCTTCGGGATCAGCGGGACCAACGCCCACGTGATCATCGAACAAGCCCCCGACGAGCCTGAGTCGGCACTGGTGGTGGGCTCGGAATTGCCGCTGCTGGAGGGGGCGGCGGAGGCCGACGGGGCTGAGTCTGAGTCGGGTTCGGGGTTGGTGGCGTGGGTGGTGTCGGGTCGTTCGGAGTCGGCGGTGGCGGCTCAGGCGGGCCGGTTGGGTGAGTGGGTGGGTGGGGCTGGCAGTGGTGTGCCGGTGGGGGCTGTGGCCTGGTCGTTGGCAGGCCGCGCCGCGTGGGAGCACCGTGCGGTGGTCGTCGGGCAGGACCGTGCCGAACTGGTCCGGGGGCTGGCGGCGTTGGCGGCCGGCGAGGCGCGGGCGGCGAATGTGTCTCGCGGGGTGACGGCCTCGGGTCGTTCGGCGTTCGTGTTCACGGGGCAGGGTGCGCAGCGGTTGGGAATGGGGCGGGAGTTGTGCGGAGCGTTCCCGGTGTTCGCGACGGCCTTCGACGAGGCGGTGGCCGAGTTGGACCGCCATCTCGGGTTCTCGTTGCGGGAAGTGCTCTGGGGTTCTGACACGGACCGGGTGAACGAGACGGTTGTGGCTCAGGCGGGGTTGTTCGCGTTCGAGGTGGCGTTGTTCCGGCTGGTCGAATCATGGGGGATACGGCCGGACTTCGTGGTGGGTCACTCGATCGGTGAGGTGGCCGCTGCGTGTGTGGCCGGGGTGTGGTCGGTCGAGGATGCCGCGCGGGTGGTGGCGGCACGGGGCCGGTTGATGCAGGCGTTGCCGGCGGGCGGCGCGATGGTGGCGATCGGAGCCTCGGAGGCGGCCATACGTGAGGAACTGCCGCAAGGCGTGTCCATCGCGGCGGTAAACGGCCCCTCGTCGGTGGTGGTGTCCGGCGTGGAGGACGCCGTCGCCGAACTGGCGGAGGTGTTCGCGGGGCGGGGCTGCCGTACGAGTCGCCTCCGGGTGAGCCACGCGTTCCATTCCGCCCTGATGGAGCCGATGTTGGCGGAGTTCGGGGAGGTGCTGGACGGGGTGTCGTTCGCGGCGCCGACGATTCCGGTGGTGTCGAACGTGACGGGTGGCCTCGCGACGGCCGAGGACCTGTGCACCCCCGACTACTGGGTGCGCCACGTTCGGGAGGCGGTGCGGTTCGCCGACGGCGTCAGTTGGTTGGCGGATCAGGGGGTGTCGCGCTGGGTCGAGATCGGACCGGACGCGGTGCTGTCCGGGATGCTCACCCCTTGCCTCGAAGCCGCCACCGAAGCGGACAGCGCAGCCGCCAACACAGCCACCAGCGGGACCAGTTCCGCGGTCATCGTGCCGCTGGTACGCCGGGATCGCCCCGAGGCGGTCGAAGTCCTCACCGGGATCGGGCGGTTGTGGACATCCGGCGCCACCGTGGACTGGCCCAAGACCTTCACCGGCCCCGCGCCGCGCCAGGTCGCGGACCTGCCCACCTACGCCTTCCAACGCCAGCACTACTGGCTGCTCCCTGAGGACCACGCCGACGTGGCCTCCGCGGGCCTGGACACCCCCGATCACGCCCTCCTGGGCGCGGCCGTCACGCTCGCGGAGTCCGAGGCCGTCCTCCTCACCGGCCGGCTCTCCGTGGCGACCCACCCGTGGCTCGCCGACCACCGCGTCGGCGGCGCGATCCTCTTCCCCGGCACCGGCTTCGTCGAACTCGCCGTGCAGGCCGGCGACCAGGTCGGCTGCGACGTGCTGGACGAACTGGTCCTGCACGCCCCGCTGATCCTCCCGGAGGAGGGCGGGGTCCAGGTGCAGGTGTCCGTCGGGGAGCCGGGGGAGGCCGGCCCGGGAGACGCCCGCAGGTCACTGACCATCCACTCGCGGCCCGAGGGCGACGACCAGTCCTGGACACTGCACGCGGAGGGGTTCCTGGGCACCGGCGCGGCGGCACCGTCGTACGACTTCACCCAGTGGCCGCCGGCCGACGCCACGACCATCGACGTCGACGGCGCCTACGAGCGGCTGGCGGAGTACGGCTACGGCTACGGTCCGGCCTTCCAGGGGCTCAAGGCCGCCTGGCGGTGCGGCGAGGACCTGTTCGCCGAAGTGGAGCTGCCCGAGGACGCGCACCAGGACGTCAGCCGGCTCGGAGTCGACCCCGCCCTGCTCGACGCCTCCCTGCACATCATGGCCTTCGCCGGAATCCGCGAGGACGACACCCTGGGCGCCACCGTGCTGCCCTTCTCCTGGAGCGGCCTGTCGGTCCACGCCGAGGGCGCGCGGGCGGTGCGGATACGGATCGCCGCGACGGGACCGCAGGCGGTGTCCGTGGAACTCGCCGACCCCACGGGCGCCCCCGTCGTCCACATCGAGTCGCTGATGCTGCGGGAGGCGTCGCCGGAGCAGTTCCGGGTGCCTGCCGCGGGGCGCAAGGAGCCGCTGCTGCGGATCGACTGGACGCCGGTCGCCCTGCCTGCCCGCGCGGTGCCCTCCGCGCTGATCGGCTCCTTCGCGGACCCGACCGGGTTCGGCGACGCCGCTTCCTACGCGGACCTCGCCGCGCTCACCGCCGCAGTCGAGGCCGGCGCCGCCGTACCCGAGGTGGTCGCCGTACGGGTGGACGCGGTGGCCGCCGTGGACGGCCCGCCCGGGGAGGCGGACATGCCCGCCGCGGTGCGTGGGACCGTCCACGGTGTCCTGGCACTGGTCCAGGAGTGGCTGGCGGAGGAGCGGTACGCCGGGTCGCGGCTGGCGGTCGTGACCACCGGTGCGGCCGACGGCGGCGACGTTCGGCTGGAGCAGGCACCGGTGTGGGGTCTGGTGCGGGCGGCGCAGGCGGAGAACCCGGGCCGCTTCCTGCTCGTGGACGTCGACGGCACCCCCGAGTCCGAGCGGGCGCTCGCGGCCGCCGTCGCCGGGGACGAGCCGGAGACGGCGCTGCGCGGCGGTGAACTGCTCGCGCCGCGGCTGGTCAGGGCCGAGGAGGAACCGGCCGAGAGCGAACCGGCCGAGAGCGACCCGGCGGAAGGCGAACCGCGCGAGGGCGACTCGGGCGAGGCCGAACCGGGCGTGCTCGCCGGCGACGGCACCGTACTGGTGACCGGCGGCACCGGCGGGCTCGGCGGCCTGGTCGCCCGGCACCTGGTGACCGCGCACGGCGTCCGGCACCTGCTGCTGGTCAGCCGCAGCGGGCCGGACGCCCCGGAGGCGGAGGAACTGCGGGAGGAGCTGCGGCGGGCCGGCGCCGAGGTGGCGATCGCCGCGTGCGACGTCTCGGACCGCTCGGCGCTCGCCGGCGTCCTCGCCGCGATCCCCGACGGGCATCCGCTGCGGGCCGTGGTCCACGTCGCCGGTGTCGCCCACAACGGGCTGGTCTCCGCGCTGACCCCGGAGAACGTCGAGACGTCGCTGCGGCCCAAGGCCGACGCCGCCTGGCACCTGCACGAGCTGACCCGGGAGATGGACCTGGCGGCGTTCGTGATGTTCTCCTCCGCGGGCGGCCTGGTGCTGGCCGCGGGACAGGCGGGCTACGCCGCGTCGAACGTGTTCCTCGACGCGCTGGCCCGGCACCGGCGCGCCCTGAACCTGCCGGCGTGCTCCCTCGCCTACGGCCTGTGGGACGTGGCGACCGGGCTGAGCCGGTGGCTGACCGACGCGGACCGGGAGCGCATGAAGCGCCAGGGCCTGCCCGCGCTGACCGAGCAGGAGGGCCTCGCGGCGTTCGACGCGGCGCTGACCACCGCGCACCCGACGCTGGTGCCGCTGCGGGTCAACCCGAAGGGGCTGCGCGGCTGGTCCGGTGAGCCGCCGGCGCTGCTGCGGGGGCTCGCGCCGAAGGCCAGGCGCCGTGCGGCGGGCGGCGGCGCCGACGCGGTCTCGCTGCGCCGGCAGCTGGCCGGCATGGCCGAGGCCGAGCAGAAGCGGGCCATCCAGGACGTCGTGCTGCGGTACTCGGCGATGGTGCTGGGCCACAGCGGGCCGGAGGCCGTGGAGCCCGAACGGGACTTCCTGGAGTCCGGCTTCGACTCGCTCAGCGCCGTCGAGCTGCGCAACCACCTCAACGCCACGACGGGGCTGCGGCTGCCGCCCATGGCCGTCTTCGACGCCAAGACGCCCGCCGAGCTGGCGTCCCGGCTGCACGAGGAGCTCGCCGGCCAGCTCGACGGGACGCTCACCGGGCAACCCGCGGCGGCGCAGCAGCCGGAGCAGGCGCCCGGCCGCCGCCCCGACACGCTGTCGGAGCTGTTCCGCGGCGCGGTGCTGTCCGACAACGTCCCGCAGGGCTTCGACCTGCTGCGGGCGGTGGCCGCGCTGCGGCCGGTGTTCTCCTCGGTCACGGAGCTGGAACACCCGCCCGTCGGGGTGCGGTTGGCCGACGGCCCGGCCACGAACCGGCTGATCTGCATCAGTTCGCCGATGGCGACGGCCGGCCCGCACCAGCACGCCCGGCTGGCGGCGCCCTTCCGCGGCCTGCGCTCGGTCAGTTCGCTGCCGACACCCGGCTTCGGACACGGGGAGAGCCTGCCGTCGTCCGTCCAGGCCGCGACCGCCGCGTTCGCGGCCGGCGCCGTCGAGACGGCGGCCGGCGAGCCGTTCGTGCTCCTCGGCTACTCCGGGGGCGGGGTGATCGCCCACGCCGTGGCGGTCCACCTGGAGCAGCACATGGGCGTCCGTCCCGCCGGCCTGGTGCTGATCGACACCTACCAGGTGGACACCGGCGACGGCGACCAGCGCGACCTGATGCGGCAGCTGGTGATGGGGCTGGTGGCCAAGGACTCGGAGTACGAGATGTTCGACAGCACCGTGCTGTCGGCCATGAGCTGCTACTTCGACCTGGTCCCGCAGTTCACCGTCGGGGAGTTGCGGGCACCGGTGCTGTTCGTCGGGGCGGAGGAGTCGTTCCTGCCCGGCGCCGGCGACTCGGCCGGCCCCGACGACGACTGGCAGGCGAAGCCCTGGGACAGCCGCCAGGAGTACCGGACCGTCCCGGGCAACCACTTCAGCCTCATCGAGGGGAAGGCAGCGGACACCGCGCGGGTCGTCCAGGAGTGGCTGACCACCCTGGACTGAGCGGCGCCCGCCCCTGTGCGGGCGGCTCCGGGGGGAGGCCGGTCCGGCCGGCCTCCCCCCACCGTCAGGAACCGACGTGTCACCGACGTGCCAAAGAGAGGCGATGGACATCATGCACCCGGCCCCGAGCGCCCGAGGAACCCTGCCGTTCGGTCCCTACCGGACCTGGTACCGCGTCACCGGCGAGCTGGGCGCCGGCCGGCCGGCACTGGTCGCCGTGCACGGCGGTCCCGGCAGCACGCACGACTACCTGCTGCGGCTGGCCGGCTTCGCCGCGCACGGCTGGCCGGTCGTCCACTACGACCAGCTCGGCAACGGCGGTTCCACCCATCTGCCGGACGCCGGCGCGGACTTCTGGACCGTCGAGCTGTTCCTCGACGAACTCGACAACCTGCTGCGCGGCCTGGGCGTGGCCGACGACTACATCCTGTTCGGGCAGTCCTGGGGCGGCCTGCTGTCCGCGAAGCACGCCTCGACCCGCCCCGCCGGGCTGCGCGGCCTCGTCATCGCCGACTCGCCCGCCTCCTACCCGCTGTGGATGCAGGAGATGAAGGTGCTGCGGTCCCAACTGCCGCCCGGCACCGACGAGGAACTCGCCCGCCACGAAGCGGCCGGCACCACCGACACCGACGCGTACCACGCCGTCGCGCAGCCCTTCTACGAGCGGCACGTGTGCCGGCTCAAGCCCTGGCCCCGGGACTGGACCGCGTCGTTCTACGAGCTGTACAACGACCCCACCGTGTACTACGCCATGAACGGTCCGAGCGAGTTCCACGTCGTCGGCACCCTGCGCGACTGGTCCGTGGAGGACGTCATCGCCGACATCGCCGTGCCGACGCTGCTGATCTCGGGCCGCCACGACGAGGCGACGCCGGCGACCGTGCAGCCCTACCAGGACCTGATCCCCGACGTGCGCTGGAAGATCCTGGAGGAGTCCAGCCACCTGCCCCACCTGGAGGAGCCCGAGCGCTTCGACGAGATCCTGCTGGCCTTCCTCGCGGGGCTGTGACCGCTCACCTGTCGTCGAGCCAGCCCGCCCCGGGCTCCGGCTGGCCGTCGATCAGACCGCGCTGCGCGGCGATGACACCCGCCTGGAACCGGCTCGTGGCCTTCAGCTCCTCCGTCAGGTCGGAGATGTGCCGGCGGCAGGTGCGCACCGACATCCCGAGCCGGCGCGCCACCATCTCGTCCTTGTAGCCGTTCGCCATGAGCCGCAGGATCGACCGTTTGAGGTCGTCGGTGCGCGGCGCCGGCGACGCGGTGTTCGGCGCGAACGGAACCGACCGGCTCCAGAAGTAGTTGAAGAGCGAGCAGATGAAGGCCACCAGGTTCGGCTCCTTCACGACGACCGCACCGTCCCCGCCGCCCCGGGCCGACTGCGCGGGCAGGAAGGCCACCTCCCGGTCGTAGACGACCATCCGGTCGACGAGTTCCTCCGTGGTGCGTACGTGCGCGCCACGGGCGGTGATCTGCCGCACGTAGGCGATGGTGGTCAGATCACCGCGCGCCGTGTGCTGGTAGATCGTCCGCAGCTCGACCCCGCGTTCGAGGGCGGAGAGCATCGACGGCCCCGGCCGGTCCGACTCGGCGCCGTACCGGGGGCGGGCGGGCTGCACGTCCAGCACCTCGCTGCGGCACCGCCTGCGGTAGTGGTCGAGCATCGACTGGACGGTGTCGGCGTCGGACACGATGTCGAACGCCTCCACCTCGTTGCGCCGCCGGCGCGCCTCGAAGTACACGGGTACGAGCGACAGCAGTTGGCTGCGGATCTCGGCCGCCGCCCTCTGTATCCGGTGGACCTCCTCGTCCAGCGGCCCGACGAGATCGGCGGAGGCGACGTCCGGGTTCACCGGGACGAGCACGTCCGGCGCGCCCGGCATCGCCTGAAGGAGCCGGAGCCGGCGCAGGACCCGTTCGGCCCTGACGACCTCCTCCGACGGCAACTCCATCCGGTCGCCCAGCTCCTGGCGGGAGAACGTCCCGATCTGGATCGCTTCCCGGTAGGCCGCGGCGCTGACGTCGTCCAGTTCGAGGCAGTTCCGCTCATCAGATACCGGCTCCGACATCCTGACAGGACCCCCGTCCGTCGCATCTGGATATGCCGAGGGTCAACGTACTCCAGGTTGCTTTGCACGGCGGGTATGCGAACGCCCACAGTTTCCGGCGCCGGCGCCGGCGACGAGGGCGGCGGGTGGGGCAGCCGGTGCGGCGGCGGGACGTGCGGCCGGTGGGGCGGCCGGTGCGGAAAGCCGGTGGGGAGGCGGGACGGGCGAACGATGGGGGGTGGGACGGGTGAACGGTGGGGCGGCCGGTGGGGCGGCCGCCCTGCGCGTCGCCCGGTCGCTCAGGCGCTCTCCATGGAGCCGAGCGGGAGGTCCACCGGCAGGTCCTGGCGGCGGCTGATGCTCAACTTGCGGTAGACGTGGGTCAGATGCTGCTCGACGGTGCTGACCGTGATGTACAGCTTCGAGGAGATCTCCCGGTTGGTGTAGCCATGCGCGGCGAGCGCGGCCACCCGGCGCTCGGACTCGCTCAGCTTTGCGTCGCTCTCCTCGGCTCCCCGTCTTTGCCGCGGCACCGTGGGATAGCAGGGGTTCAACTGCGCGGCGAGCCCGGGCAGGATGACCTCGCGCAGCGTCTTCGCGCCGCACGCGTGCGCCAGGTTCCAGGCCCGCCGGGTGAGCATGCTCGCCCGGTTGGTCTCCCCGACCGCCTGGAGGTGCTGGCCGAGGTCGGCGAGCGCCCGGGCCAGTTCCACCCGGTCCCCCGACAGCCGCAGCTCGTCGATGGCCTCCTTCAGCAGCGCCTGCCGCTGCTCCGGCGGCCGGATCGCCGCGCGCAGCCGGAGCGAGATGCCCCGTACCCGCGGATGCCGGGCGTCCGGCAGGGAAAGCTGCTCCGCCACCAACTGCTCGGCCTGCTCGGGCTCCCCGAGCCGTACCAGCGCGTCCGCGGCCTCCGTCCGCCACGGCAGGGCCACCGGCCGGTCCAGTCCCCAGGACCGCAGCAGCCTGCCGACCTCCAGGAAGTCACGCAGCGCGGAGGCGTACTGGTTGGTCGCCACGTAGTGCACGCCGCGCGCGTACAGGTAGGAGGACAGGTACACGCTGTCGTCACGGGAGTTGGCGATGGGCAGGTCCAGCAGCCGGGCCACCGTGGCGTGTTGGCCCATCGCGGTCCGCGCCCTGATCAACAGGGCGGCCGGCGCCGCCACGAAGACGGTGCCGTTGCGGCCGGGCAGTGCCTCCCACGCGCGTAGAGCTTGCCGTTCGGCGCCGCGCAGGTCACCGAGACGCAGCAGGACGTCGCCGTGGAGCGTGGCGAACACCGCGGTCCACGCGGGGGCGTTGCGGCAGGCGGCGTCGTCGGCGAAGGTCTGGCACCACGGGGTGGCCCGCTCCGGGTGCTCGGACAGGATGAGCGTCTGGAGGGCCTGCACGATCGGCAGCAGCGTGGTCTCGGTCAGGACGGCGTCCTGCAGGAACCGTTCGCAGTCCGCCAGATCGCTCATGCCCCGGTCCCGCACCGCCCAGAAGGCCGCGTGGGGCAGGTTCGGGTAGGGATCGTGCGCCGTACCGGAGTCCGGCCCGGGCGGGTTCATCCGCCGCAGGACCTCGTCGGTCTCGGCGATGCGCCCCTGCGCGCTGAGCGAGCGGACCAGAGCGGTCAGCCGGCCCTTGCTGAGCTGGCCCGCGCGCGCCAGCCGCAGCGGCTCGGCGAGGTGCTTCTCGGCCGCGGCCGGGTCGAACCGCCAGGTGATCGAGGACAGCCGGGTCTTGATCTCCGCCCGCGTTCCCTCGTCGGTGCAGGCGTCGTAGGCCAGGTGGAGCAGGTCGGCGGCCTGCCGCGGGTCGTCGGTGACCATCAGCTGCTCGGCTCGCTCCCGCAGCACGTCGACCGCCCACAGGGTGTCCGGCCACGGCTCGTGGGCGTGGACGGAGGCGCGCAGGTGCTGGATGACCTTCGCGGCCGGCTCCTGCGCCTGGTAGGCCAGGCGGGCGCAACGCCGGTGCAGGCGGGCCCGCTTGGCCGGCTCCAGCGCGTCCAGCACGGCGGCCGCGGCGCCCGGGTGCCGGAAGCGGTGGCCGTCGAGGATGCCCGCCGCCCGCAGCGCGGTGTCGGCCTGCTCGACCGCGGAGACCGGGATGCCCAGCAGCAGCGCGGCCTGCTCCGGCGAGCCGCGGTCCTGGAGCAGCGCGAGGGCGACGCCCAGGTCGAAGGCGGCCGGGCCGCTGCGCAGCACGCACGTCAGCACGGCCTGGGAGAAGAGCCCGCCGCGCTCCGGCTCCAACTCCTCCGTGGTGGTGGCGGGCGGGGTGGTGGCGCGGGTCTCCTCCAGCAGGGCCCGCAGGAGAAGGGGGTTGCCGCCGCTGATGTCGTGCAGCGCCGCGGCGGACCCGGGGATGGCGGCGATCCGCGGGTAGCCGGCGACCGCCTCCGCGACGGCCGCCTCGCTCAACCGGCCCAGCCGGATGCGCCGGAAGTCGGGCCGGCGCAGCAACTCGGTGTCGAACGTCGGGTCCTGGGAGCTGAAGTGCAGCGACCGCGCCGCCACCAGCAGGACCGGACCGGTACGGGCGTGCCGGATGAGCGCCTGGAGGTACTGCAACGACACGGCGTCCGCGTACTGGAGGTCGTCCACGCAGCAGACGACCGGCACGTTCTGGCTCAGCTCCTGGATCGCCGCGCAGAACTCGCGCATGGCCTCGGCGCGCGGCCGGCCGTCCGTGGCCTGCGGCACCTGGGCCAGCCGCGGGGTCGGCGCGTCGGCGAGCAGTTGCCGCAGTACTCCCGACGGGACGTCCGCCTCGCCCGGTGACCCGACCCCGTGCAGGAGGGCGGCGCCCTCGGCCACCGCTCGCTTTGCGAGGAAGTCGATTAAATCGCTCTTTCCGCAGCCTGAGGCGCCCTCGATAAACAGCAGACGGGCTTGCCCGGAGAGGAAATCGGCCAGTGTTGATTCGATGATCTCAATGTCCATACGATGTTCCACGAGAGTCATCATCTTCCCCCGAATTGGCGACTCGATGCAACGTACGATCAACGGCGTAAGTCTAGAGAGCGGGCAGTCGTTTCGCGCTGACCGCAAGTTGCACGGCAGTAAGTTCGCATGTAGGGGTGGCGCCCTCTCTACGGGCGCATAGGGGGTTGGATCAGGGGAGATGTCCCTTCGCCGGCTAGCCGCGGGGGCACGTTCCGGTCCTGAAGTCCGCGGCAGTTCGTGGCGGACTCACAGGGCTCCTTCGGTCCGCGGGCCCCTATGATCCACATTCGGCCGGTTCGCCGTCGGAGCGGGGGAGCCGGCACGCCCTGAGTGGGGGCGTCGGCCCAGGCCGGACGCCCTGCGAACGCCGTTGGCCGAGCGGCCGCGCCCGCGCGGGCGAGCCGTCGATCGGCGGCCGAGGCGGTCACTGCCGGGTTGCCCCGACGGGCCGGAATGGCCTGGCCGGAAAAATCTGGTTGACAGTTGGATGACTTTCGCTTGTATACGGCCCCTACCGCGTCCGCGTGCGGGAGCGGGGTCCGCGCCGGGGCCTCCGGCGAATGCGGATACCCGCGATATTCCTCGGGAATAGCTGTCGGAATCAGGTCGGAATGTTATGCGGTGGCGGGGAGAAGGGGGCTTCGGCTCACCGCGTGTTCCTGGGCCGAACACCCCTCGTCCGCCCGGTACGGGAACGGGAAAAGGCGCCGGACGACGGCCGGCCGGAGGACGGGAGCCCACCGCGGAGCGCCAAGCGGAGAAAATCCGCTGCCTCCGTTCGCCGGGCTCGGCGGTTTTTCCCGACGACCCTCGCCCGACCCGGTTCCGGCGCCCGGAATTCCCCCCGGTTGCCCGATCGTCGGCCGCCCCCGAGGGTCCGCGCGCCGCCGTCCGAGGGGTGCGCGGAGGGGTCCGCGGGCCGCGCCGGCCGCTCGGGAGATCGGCTCGACGCCAGGTGGGCGGGGGCGCGGACCGGTTCGCGGCGTGCGGTCGCGTCCCGGGCCGCGCCCTCGCTCACCTCGGCTTTTCGTCCGGCAAAGCGGCTTCTTCACCAGCAGCCACATGCGTTCCTACGAATTGCACGCAGTGTGTAATACATACGTCTGATCCAGAGCTACAGTTGGACCATGGGACATCGCGAGGAACTGCTCAAAGGCGCCAAGCACTGCCTGTATGAAAAGGGTTACGCCCGGACTACGGCACGTGACATTGTGGCGGCGTCCGGCACCAATCTTGCTTCCATCGGCTACCACTACGGGACAAAGGAAGTCCTGCTGCGCGCCGCCCTGATCAGGGCGATGAACGAGTGGGGCAGCGAGATGCTGCGCGCGCTTCCGGCCGAGGCCCCCGCGTCCGAGGACCCGCTGGAGCGCTTCGAGTCCACCTGGACGCGGATGATCGAACTGTTTCCGGACAACAGCCGCCTGTGGCGGGTGAGCTTCGAGGTCTTCGCACAGATCCCGCACGACGAGGAGCTCCGCAAGACGATCGCGGGGGCCCTGCCGGACGCCCACGAGGCGATCGCCGAGCTCTTCCAGGGCGTTGACAGCGCCGCGGACGAGAAGTCGGCGCAGCTCGTCGGCATGTTCCACCAGGCCCTGCTCACGGGGGTGCTGGCGCTGTGGCTCATCGACCCGGAGCAGGCCCCCACCGGCCACGACCTCGCCGAGGCGCTGCGCATCGTCGCCGGCGGCCCGGCCGCGTCCACGCAGGGGGCATCCGGCGCGGAACCGTCCCGTGAGAAGTCCGAAACCGCCCAGGAACAGGAGGAGGGCATCCGCGAGGACAGCGCGGCACCCGGGGCCGGCGCGGAGCCCGTACAGTCGTGAGCCCGCGCGGCCCGGGTCCGGCGCTCAGCCGGCCGGCCCGCCGCCGCCCAGCACCTGCGCCAGGTCGTAGGAGACGGGCTCCTCCAGTTGCGCGTACGTGCAACTGTCCGGGGTCCGGTCCGGGCGCCAGCGGCGGAACTGGGCGGTGTGCCGGAAACGGTCGCCCTGCATGTGGTCGTAGGCCACCTCCAGGACCCGCTCCGGGCGCAAGGGCACCCAGGAGAGGTCCTTCTTGCCCGTCCAGCGGCTGGGCCCGCCCGGCAGCCGGTCGGCGGACTGCGCCTCCTCGCTGGCCCACTCCTGCCAGGGGTGGCCCTCGACCGACTCCATCCGCAGCGGCGCCAGCTCCTCCATGAGGGCCGCGCGCCGGGCCATCGGGAAGGACGCGCAGACCCCGACGTGCTGGAGCCGGCCGTCCGCGTCGTACAGGCCCAGCAGCAGCGAGCCGACCACCGGCCCGCTCTTGTGCGGCCGCAGCCCCGCCACCACGCAGTCCGCGGTCCGCTCGTGCTTGACCTTGACCATGGACCGCGCCCCCGGCTGGTACGGCAGTTCGTGCGGCTTGGCGACCACGCCGTCCAGGCCCGCGCCCTCGAACTGCGCGAACCACTCCCGCGCGACGGCCAGGTCGTCGGTGGCGGGAGTGACGTGCACGGGGGCCGCCGCGTCGCGCAGCGCGAGCAGCAGCGCCTCGCGCCGTTCGCGCTGGGGCGCCGCCACCAGCGAGGTGTCGCCCAGCGCCAGCAGGTCGAACGCGACGAAGCTCGCCGGCGTGACCTCCGCCAGATGGCGCACCCGCGAGTCGGCGGGGTGGATGCGCTCCAGCAGCGCGTCGAAGTCCAGCCGGCCGTCCCTCGCGATCACGATCTCCCCGTCCAGCACGCAGCGTGCGGGCACCTGCTCGCGCAGCGCCTCGACCAGTTCGGGGAAGTAGCGGGTCAGCGGCTTGCCCGAGCGGCTGCCCAGCTCGACCTCGTCGCCGTCACGGAAGACGATCGCCCGGAAGCCGTCCCACTTCGGCTCGTACAGCATCCCCGGCGGGACGGCCGCCGCCGACTTCGCCAGCATCGGCCGCACCGGCGGCATCACGGGAAGGTCCATGCCGGGATTCTCCGCCGCGCGGCGGCCGGGCGCCCGCCGAGTGACGGGCGGGGGGAGCCCCGGCCCGCGCGCGTGAGGCGGCTGCCGCGCCGACGGGCGGTCCGCGGCGAGGCGGCCTAGCGTGAGGGGCATGGCAGAGGCGCTGGAGCTCACGGTCGGCGAGCGCACGGTCCGCGTGTCCAACCCGAACAAGGTGTACTTCCCGGAGCGCGGCTTCACCAAGGCCGACGTCGTCCGCTACTACCTGAGCGTCGGGGACGGCATCCTGCGCGTCCTGCGGGACCGGCCCACCACCCTGGAGCGCTACCCCGACGGCGTCGGCGGCGAGTCGTTCTTCCAGAAGCGCGCGCCCAAGAACCTGCCCGATTGGATTCCGACCGGCCGCATCTCCTTCCCCAGCGGGCGCCACGCCGACGAGATCTGCCCCACCGAGACCGCCGCCGTCGCCTGGGCGGCCAACCTCGGCTGCCTCACCTTCCACCCCTGGCCGGTGCGCCGCGACGACACCGAGCACCCCGACGAGCTGCGCATCGACCTCGACCCGCAGCCGGGCACCGACTACGCCGACGCGGTGCGCGCCGCCCACGAACTGCGCGACGTGCTCGACGGGCTGGGCCTGACCGGCTGGCCCAAGACCTCCGGCGGCCGGGGCCTGCACGTCTTCGTGCCGATCGCCCCCGAGTGGACCTTCGTCCAGGTCCGCCGCTCGGCCATCGCGATCGCCCGCGAACTGGAGCGGCGCGACCCGGCGCACGTCACCACCGCCTGGTGGAAGGAGGAGCGCGGCGCGAAGATCTTCGTCGACTACAACCAGACCGCCCGCGACCGCACCATCGCCAGCGCCTACTCGGTACGGCCCCGCCCGCAGGCCCCCGTCTCCGCACCGCTGCGCTGGGACGAGCTGGACAGCGCGGTGCCCGCCGACTTCGACCTCGCCACCATGCCGGGCCGGTACGCCGAGGTCGGCGACCTGCACGCCGACATGGAGGAGCATGCCTTCCGGCTCGACGCCGCCCTGGAGCTGGCCGCGCGCGACGAGGCCGAGCACGGGCTGGGCGACCTGCCCTATCCGCCGGACCACCCGAAGATGGCGGGCGAGCCGAAGCGGGTGCAGCCGAGCCGCGCGAAGAAGGAGAAGTAAGGGAGAAGCAGGGAGAGCAAGGAGTAAGGGGGCCCGGGAGGAAGCACGGGCGCCGGAAGGCACCGACGCGTAGCGGCCGGGGGAGTGCGGTGGGAGGTGACCCGGGCCCGGAGGCACCGGGACCCGGGTCACGTCATGGGGGCGGGCCTCAGTCGAAGGTCTCCACGAACTCCTGCGGCGGGCCCAGCTCCGGCCGGTCGCGCAGCTCGATCCGGTCGCCGAAGCGCTCCAGTTCGAGCACCGTCACGGTGTTGCCGCCCGCGGCCAGCAGCGGCGCGGGCACGTACAGCGTCAGTTGCGGACCGATCTCCCAATAGCGGCCCAGCAGCGTGCCGTTGACCCAGGCGAAGCCCTTGCCGAAGCCGGGGAAGGCGAGGAAGGTGTCGGCGGGCCGCGGCACGCTGAACGACGCGACGGCGAAGCCCGCGCCGCCCGAGGACGCGGCCGCGTCCGGCGCGATCCGCACGTCGTCCGGCGACCATTCGTCCAGGGGGAGTTCACGCATCTCCCAGCCGTGCACCAGCCGCCGCTCGACGCGGACCCCACCGAGGATGCCCTTGCCCTGGCCCAGCAGCGGGCCGTAGTTGATCCGGCCCTGGTTCTCCACCAGCAGTTCGAGCCGGACCCGCTGCCCGGCGCCCTCGACGGCCAGCGAGCCGGTCTCCTGGTCGAGCACGCCCAACGGCACCCCGTCGGCGAAGACCTGCGCCCGGTCGTGCAGTCCGGTCACCGTCAACTCGCAGCTGCCGTGCGGCAGTCGGGGCCACGCCCGGTACAGCACCAGGCCGGAGGGCTGCCCCAGCTCCTCGAAGCTCATCGGGTACGGCGAGCGCACCGCCGCGGACATCGCGGTGAGCCCGCCGAGCAGACCCGCGCCCTGCCGCACCGGCAGGTCACGCGGGGCGAGCAGTTCGGCCGGCGGCGGCAGCGGGCGATCCCGTGCCCCGGACGCCGCGGCGCCGTCCTGCGTCCCGGCGGCCACCGCCCGCAGCCGCTCCCGCAGCGCGACGAACTTCGCCCCGACCGCACCGTGTTCGGCGATCGGCGCGTCGGAGTCATAGCTGGTGACGGTCGGCTGGAAGCGGGTGCCGTCATGGTTGGCGCCCGCCCACAGGCCGAAGTTGGTGCCGCCGTGCGCCATGTAGAGGCTCACCGAGCCGCCCTCGTCCAGGATCTCGCCGAGCGTGCCCGCCGCGCTGCCGGCCGAGCGGACGTGGTGCGGGTCGCCCCAGTGGTCGAACCAGCCGTTCCAGAACTCGGCGCAGACGAACGGCTCGTCGGCCCGGCGCTCGCGCAGCAGCCGTGCCGCCTGCCCGGCCCGTGAGCCGAACGTCGCGGTGGTCAGCACCCCCGGCAGTGAACCGCCGTCCTGCATCAGCTCGGTCGGGCCGTCCGCGGTGCACAGCAACTCGCTGATCCCGCGATCCACCAGCGCGTCCCGCAGCCACTCCAGATAGTCGGTGTCGTCGCCGTAGCTGCCGTACTCGTTCTCCACCTGCACGGCGACCACCGGCCCGTCGTACGCCGCCTGCGCCGCTGCGATCTTCGGCACCACGACGTCGAACCAGCGTGCCACCTCGTCCAGGAACAGCCGCTGCGAGGTGCGCGGCCGCAGCCCTGGCATGCCGGTCAGCCAGGAGGGCAGCCCGCCGTTGTCCCACTCCGCGCAGATGTACGGGCCCGGGCGGACGATCACGTCCAGGCCGGCGTCCTGCGCGAGGTCGAGGAACCGTGCGAGGTCGCGCGGGCCGTCGAAGCGGGGCGCCGAGCGGCGCGGCTGGTGGAAGTTCCACGGAACGTACGTGTCCACGGTGTTGAGGCCCAGCGCGGCCAACCGGGCCAGCCGGTCCGCCCATTGCGCCGGGTGCACCCGGAAGTAGTGCAGCGACCCGGCGAGTATCCGGTGCGGCTCGCCGTCCCGCAGGAGTTCGCCCCGCGGGTAGGACAGGATCGGGGCGGGTGGCTGCGCCGGGCTCCCGACCGGGACCACGGGGGCCGTCGCGTCCCGCTGATCGGCAGTGTCCCGCTGATCGGCGTCCACGCCCACCGCCATCCCGCGGAATGATACCGATACCGTCTGGTCCACCGCCGACTTCGCCATGCTCGCTCCCTAGTGACGTGCTCACGGGTGGAGCAACCTCGGGGGAACTGTTGCACAGGATGATATCGATGCCAAGCCCGGCCGGTGCCGGGTGTCCGGCGGCCCCTGGGTGGCCCCTCTCCGGGGCCGGGGTGTCCTTCACGGGCGGCGGCCACCCCCGAGGGGCGCTCGGCCGCACGGGAGGGTGGCGGATGGGACCGTTATCATCGGGGGAGGAGCGGAAGGGGCCCATGGAGAAGCAGAGCGGGCGCGAGAGCGTACGGCCGCCGGGGATGACGGACGTCGCGCGGGTCGCGGGAGTGTCCGCGCAGACGGTCTCCCGGGCGCTGGCCGGGCACCCGAACGTTCAGGAGAAGACCCGCGCGAAGGTGCTCGCCGCGGTGGAGCAGCTCGGCTACCGGCGGAACAACGCCGCCCGCATGCTCTCCTCCGGCCGCAGCCGCACCATCGGCGTGGTCACCCTCCAGACCAGCTTCTACTCGCGCACCGCGCTCACCTCGGGGATCGAGCACGCCGCGCAGGCCGCCGGGTACGCGGTGAGCACCGCCACCACCGCGTCGCTGGACACCTCCGCGATCGAGGGGGCGCTGCAGCGGCTGGCCGACCAGCACGTGGAGGGCGTGATCCTCGCGGTGCCGCTGATCCATGTCTCGCGGCAGATCGAGCAGTTGACCGGTGCGGTGCCCACCATCACCATCGACGGCTCGCGCACCTCGGCGACCGAGGTGGTCGCCGTCGACCAGTCGCTCGCCGCGCGGCTGGCGACGCGGCACCTGCTCGACCTGGGCCACGAGACGGTGTGGCACGTGTCCGGGCCCGGGCAGTGGCTGGACGCGGCGAGCCGCGCGGCCGGCTGGCGGGCCGAGCTGGAGGCCGCCGGGCGTACCGTCCCGCCGGAGCTGGCGGGGGACTGGTCGCCCGCGTCCGGCTACCGCAACGGCCTGATCCTGGGCCGCATCCCCGACGTCACCGCGGTGTTCGTGGCGAGCGACGAGATGGCGTTCGGCGTGATCAGGGCGCTGCACGAACTCGGGCGCAGGGTGCCGGACGACATCTCCGTGGTCGGGGTCGACGACATCGCGCTCGCCGAGTACTGCTCGCCCTCGCTGACCACGGTCGCGCAGCCGTTCGCGGAGATGGGGGCGCTCGCGGTGGCGCACCTGGTCCGGGCGATCGCCGAGCCGGGCGCCGCCCCCGAACCCGCTTCCGTGGAGCCCACGTTGGTGGTCCGCGCGAGCACTGCTCCCGTCAGGGTGCCCTGACCCTCCGGGGTGGTGGGTGCTGTCGGTCGAGGGACCACCTGCCGGTGGTGGGTTGGTCGCGCCGTTCCCCGCGCCCCTTTGCCGACCTGGGTGCCCCGTCCTGCCCGTTGAGGGACCACCCGCCGGTGGTGGGTTGGCCGCGCCGTTCCCCGCGCCCCTTTTGCTGATCTGGGTGCCCCGTCCTGCCCGTTGAGGGGTCTCCCGCCGGTGGTGGGTTGGTCGCGCCGTTGTCCCCCAGGGCTTCGCCCGGGTGGGGGCGCCCCCGGCGGAACCAGGGGGAGCGGCCCCACGCGCCCGCTATCCGGCTGGACCGGGTGCTCATCGGGTGTGTGCGGCGATATCAGGCTTGCTCGCTTGGTTCACAGACTCTGGTGTTATCGATGCCATCGCGGCTACAGTCGGCACCACTTTCGGCGCTCTCCCAGCCCTAGGCGGTAGTTGGCATGACCTTGAGCATGACCTCGAGCCCACCCCGTTCACCGCGTCGCAGACGTAGCCGGCGGCTTGCGACCGCGGTCGCGTTCCTCGCCTCGCTGACGTTGCTGTCGGTCGGCGTGACCCCCGCGCTGGCGGCGGCGCCGGCCGCGCAGGCGGCCGCGGACCCCGGCACACCCATCGACCCGGGCCAGTACAGCCTGGTCGGCGCCGACTCGCAGTCGCCGGCGTATCCGGCGCCGCCGGCGCTGGACGGCACCGCGCTCGCGGCGTTCGACGACGACACCGGCACGCAGGGGACCGTCGCGTACGACGTCGTGAACGGGGCCGGCGTCGCCAAGACGCCGATGCCGCACTGGCTCACCGTCGACGTGGGCGGGTCGTTCACCCTCACCGGCCTCGACTACTCCGTGAAGAAGCAGGACAACGGCCCGGTCAAGGACTTCAAGGTCTACGTCACCGACGACCCGGCCGCCGCGAAGGACCCGAAGGGCGACTGGGGCGCACCCGCCGCCACGGGGTCGTTCCACCAGCCCACCGCCGACACCGAGGTGCAGACGGTCGCGTTCGACAAGCCGGTCAAGGGCCGTTACGTCAGGTTCGAGGCGGACAGCGCGATCAACGGCAGCGACAACGCGTCCGTCTCCGAGCTGCGGGTGCGCGCGACCGGCGACACCACGCCCGCGCCGGTGACGCCGCCGCCCCCGGCGCACCCCGCCACCCCGGTGACCCTGTCCCGCGGCGGGCTGAAGGTCCAGGTGGCCAAGGAGTTCCCGCAGGTCGTGTCGTACGCGATGGACGGCGGCACGCTCGGTGGGCAGCCGTCGGTGCTGGACACCTTCGACATCAACGGCAAGGCGCACACCGCGACCACCGCGATGCGCGTCACGGGCGACACCGCGACGTACACCTCCACCTTCGCCGACCTGCCGAACGTCACCATCACCTCGGCGATCACCGTGACCGCGAAGAAGACCGTGGTGTTCGAGGTGAAGAAGATCGCCGGCAGCGCGGCCCGCACCGTGGACGAGCTGTCGATCCCCGACCAGTCGCTGGTGTCGGTCGACACCTCCGACCCGCATGCGAACCTGGCCCGTACCAGGATCTCCACCGACTCCACCACGACCGCCGACCAGTTCATCGCGGTCACCGGGGCCACCACGCCGGACGCCGCGTCGGTCGGCACCCCCTACGGCTTCGTCGCCGACTCCCGGCTGTCCGCGGGGCTGCTCACCGACGCCACCGACGACGCCGCGCAGGACAACAACGACAACGGCAACACCCGGCTCCAGTCGCGGATCGTGGACGCGGGCGGCGGCGCCCGGCGCGCGGAGCTGTCGGTCGGCAACTACACCTACGCGGCCAAGGGCGCGACCGACCCGCGGGTGGCGACGTACACGCTGCCGAAGACCACGGTGGTGCTGGCCGGGGACGCCAACGGCGACGGCCAGGTGACCTGGGAGGACGGCGCGATCGCCTACCGGAACGCGATGACGCGCCCGCTCGGCGCGGACCGGGTCCCGGAACGCGTGGTGCAGCACATCCCGTTCAACTTCGCCAGCGAGGCGACCAACCCGTTCCTGAAGACGCTCGACAACGTCAAGCGGATCTCGCTGGCCACCGACGACCTCGGCCAGTGGGTGCTGGAGAAGGGCTACGCCAACGAGGGCCACGACTCCGGGCACCCGGACTACGGCGGCGACTACAACGTGCGGGCCGGCGGGTTGAGCGACCTCAACCAACTCGCCGCCCAGGGTTCCAAGTACAACGCCGACCTGGCCGTGCACGTCAACGTCACCGAGGCGTACCCGCAGGCGAAGCACTTCAGCTCCGGCCTGGTCCAGGGCCAGGTCAACGGCTGGGACTGGCTCAACCAGTCGTACCACATCGACCAGCGCACCGACCTGGGCAGCGGCGCGATCCTCGACCGCTTCAAGGAGCTGCGCAAGGAAGCGCCCGGCATCAAGACCGTCTACATCGACGCCTACTACTCCAGCGGCTGGCTCGCCGACGAACTCGCCACCCAGCTGCACAAGATGGGCTTCGAGGTCGCCAGCGAGTGGGCGTACAAGTTCGAGGGCGAGTCGATCTGGTCGCACTGGGCCAGCGACAAGAACTACGGCGGCCCCACCAACAAGGGCATCAACTCCAACATCGTCCGCTTCATCGGCAACACCGACCGTGACGTGTGGAACGTCGACCCGCTGCTCGGCGGCTCCGACATCAAGGAGTTCGAGGGCTGGACCGGCCAGGACGACTGGAACGCCTTCTACAGCAACATCTTCACCGAGAACCTGCCCACCAAGTTCCTCCAGCACTACCAGGTGACGGACTGGGACTTCGGGAAGTCCGCCCGGCTCACCGGCGGGGTCGACGTCGCGATGACCGACGGGGTGCGGCAGGTCACCATGGGCGGCGCCCTCGTCCTGAAGGGCGACAGCTACCTGCTGCCGTGGGGCGAGGCCAAGGGCGGCGACGGCACCTCCTCGCCGAGCGACGCCGACAAGATGTACGCCTTCAGCGCGTCGGGCGGCACCCACACCTTCGGGCTCACCGCGCAGTTCGCCCGGGACCGGCACTTCACCCTCTACCGGCTCACCGACACCGGCCGGGTCAAGGCCGCCGACATCACCCCGTCCGGTGGCCAGGTCACCCTGACCACCACCAAGAACCAGCCGTACGTCCTGGTGCCGACCGGCGGCAAGGCCCCGCACACGGACGTGGACTACGGCCAGGGCAGCGGCCTGTCCGACCCGGGCTTCAACGCGGGCGACCTGACCGCCTGGCACCCGACCGGCGGCGCGGCCGTCGCGCGCACCACCAACGGCGACAACGTCGCCCGCCTCGGCACCGGCGCCGCGTCCGGCATCTCCCAGCAGGTCAAGGGGCTGAAGGCCGGGAAGACCTACACGCTCAGCGCCGATGTCGAGATCGCCAAGGGGCAGCGGCGCGCCGTCACCCTCGGCGTCAGCGGCGGCAAGCAGCCCGCCGCGAACACCTTCGACACCACACCCGCGCCCAACGAGGTGGCGGCCGACGCCAAGGAGGGGACGTACGCCCAGCGCGCCTCGGTCACCTTCACCGCACCGCCCGGCGGCCGGGTCACCGTCGCCATCGGCGCCGCCGCGGGCGACCCGGCGGTCACCCTGGACGACGTGCGGCTGATGGCCGACAGCACCGTCCCGCTGCCCAAGGCCGGCAGCAAGGCGGCCGGCGGCACCCTCGTCGCGAGCGAGGACTTCGAGGGGAACCAGCCCGGCTGGGGCCCCTTCGTGAAGGGCGACGCGGGAGGCGTCACCGACCCGCGCACCAGCATCAGCGACCTGCACGCGCCCTACAGCCAGAAGACCTGGAAGAACACCTACGCCCCCTACAACTCCGGCACCCTCAAGGGTCAGGCGGTGGACGACGTCATCGGGGGCGACCACTCGCTGAAGGCCCACGAGGAGAACACCGGACTGGTCTACCGCACCGTGCCGGCGACCGTGCCCTTCACCGCCGGGCACCAGTACCGGGTGTCGTTCAGGTACCAGACCAACGTGGCCGGGCAGTGGGCCTGGGTGACGGGTGCCGACACCGTCGGCGGCGGCAAGGTCACGTCGAAGGACGTCACCCGCGACACCCTCGACCCGGCGCTGGACACCGCCACCTACAGCAAGGACATCGTGGCCGGGTGCGGTGACACCTGGGTGGGCCTGCGCAAGCTCGGCGGGGCTTCCGGCACGGACTTCGTGCTGGACGACTTCACCGTCACCGACCTCGGCCCCTCGGCCACCGGGCCGGCCTGCGCGAGCGTCACGGTGCCGCCCACCGCGGAGTTGAGCCCCGGGGTGCCGAGCGAGTACGCCACCACCTTCACCAACAGCGAGACCACCGACGCCACCGGCGTGCGGATGACACTCGACGGGCTGCCCGCGGGCTGGACCGCCGAAGTGGAGAAGCAGGGCGGCAACGCCTTCGCGGCCGTCAAGCCCGGCGCGAGCGCGACCACCACCTGGCTGATCACCGCGCCGGCCGGTGCGGCGGGCACCTCGGCGAGCTGGAAGGCCACCGCCTCCTACACCAACGGCGGCGCCACCAAGACCGTCGCCACCGACGCCAAGGCGACGGTCGCCTCCCGCGCGCTGCTCTCGCCCGGCTCCATGACCGCCACCGCCGACTCCGAGAACCTCTCCTCCGACCCCACCGAAGGCCCGGTCGCCAACGTGCTCGACGGCGACCCCGGCACCATCTGGCACACCGACTACACCAACTCGGAGGCGCCCTATCCGCACTGGGTCACCCTGAAGCTGTCCGGACCCGCCGACGTCGACGGCTTCGGCTACCTCGACCGCCAGAGCGGCGGCCTCAACGGCCGGATCGGTGACTACGAGATCGCGGTCTCCGACGACGGCACCACCTGGCAGACCGTCACCCACGGCACCCTCGTGGACTCCCCGCAGACGCAAGCGATCAACTTCACCCCGGTCAGGGCCTCCTACGTCCGCTTCACCGGGCTGAACGCGCTCAACGGCCTGCCGTTCGCGGCCGCCGCCGAGATGCGGGTCTACGGGTCGTACGCCAACCCGCCGGTGGGCTACCCGCCGCAGTAGGGCAGACGCACGGAAACCGGGGTGGCCGCTCTTCACGGAGAGCGGCCACCCCGGGCGCGGTTCCGGCCGCCGCGGGGCACGCAGGGCGCGAGCAACCCCGGGCGCGGGTCCCGCGAGGGCGCGGTCAGGCCATCCGCAGCGGCTTGTGCAGCCCGGACAGCTCCAGCAGGTCCACCGGCACGACCTCCTGGGTGCGGTCGTCGATCACCGACACCCGCACCGCGGGGCTCGGGTTCGCGTCCCTGGTCGCCTGGTCGTCCAGAGCGAACAGCACGTTCACCGGCCGCGCGCCGCCCGCGTCGTGGTGCACGCCGGCGAACCGCAGCACCCGCCAGCCCTCGTCGTCCCAGGAGTCCAGGAGCGCGGAACGGACGATCGGCGCCGATGCCTGCCAGGCGAGCGAGCGCTCCAGCAGTTCCACCGACGCCTCGACGGGCACCCAGCCGCGCGGGCCGGCCGGCAGCGGAGTGCCGAAGACCCGCAGCCGCAGCCGCCGCAGCGGCATCCACACCCGGTCCAGGTCGGTGGACAGGGCGAGCAGGCCCGCCGCGGCCACCGCGACCACCAGCACCGACCAGCCCGGGTCCCGGACCACCCGCGACCACCAGGCGGTGCCCGCGAAGGCCGCGGCCACCCCGCCGGCCAGTACCGCGCCGGCCCGCAGGAACGAGCGCACGCCGATCGGGCCCTCGTCACGGGCACTGCAACCGCAGGAGGACTGCGGCGCGGTCGCCTTCGCATGGCCGAGGTAGCCGGTGAAGCCCGCCCCGAGCAGCGCGGTGGCCGCGCCGGGCAGGACCGTGCCGGGGAAGGCGGCCAGCAGGCCCGCGGCCACCACGAGTTCGACGGCCCCCACCGCGCGCAGCGCGAACGCCGCCCGGTGGCCGTTGCCGAGCACCCGCACCAGTACGGTGTTCGCCGCCACCTGCGCGGTGCGCCGGCCCAGCAGCTTGGCCGCGCCGCTCACCGCGAGCAGCACACCGCACACCAGGGGAGCGAGGTCGAGGATCATCGCGCCGCTCCTCAATGGCCGACCGTGACGCGGGCGATGTCCACCGAGTCGTCCGCGGGCCGCCAGGCGCCGAGCACCTGCGCCGACTGCCCGATCCGCACCCGGGACAGGTCCGGTGTGAGCGACCCGCCGAGGTAGGACGCGGTGGTCGTCTGGGGCACGATCCGGCCCACCACGGCGTGGTTGCCGTCGCCGTGCGTGAGGTGCAGGCGGTCCTTGGCGATGCCCCGGATCGTGCAGAACAGGTTCACGATGTTCACCCACACCGCGTCGGCGGCGATGGTGCCGTCGGGCATGTCGACGCCCCGCGCGTACAGGCCGTCGCCGACCTCGATCGCGTCGGCGGTGGTGGTGTGCAGCTTCCAGACGCTGGTGGCGTTGGTGAGTTGGATCAGGTGCCGGTCGCCGTACGAGCCGGCCACTTCGAGCACGGTGCCCTTGATGGCGGTGATCCGGCCCTCGGCGAACGCCGACTTGGCGATCGCGGGGTCGAGGGAGGGGGACGGCGCGGCGAACGCGGCGTCCGCGTCGAGTCCACCGAGCGCCGAGGCGCCCACGATGGTGGCGCCGCCGAGCGCGGCGGTGGTCAGGAAGCGCCTGCGGTCGAAGCCGGAACGGGCCCTGGGGTCCTGGCGGTTGCTCATGTCGGTGCTCCTCCTGCCGGGTCGGGTCACTCGTAGATGTAGACCGGCAGCAGGCCGGAGCTGAGACTCCCGATCGCCGAGAAGGCCGCCGGGGTCAGGTCGATCACGCGGTTGGTGCGGCAGGCGCCGTTGCAGCAGGTGGCCTCGCCGCAGAAGCTGTGGGTGCTCGGGCCGCAGTCGGAGATCGTGACGCAGACCTGGGCGCCGGAGCACTGGTGCTTGACGTTCATCACCGAACCGCAGCCGCGCTGCGGAAGGCCCTCGCCGCACAGGTCGGGCCGGGTGATGTTGAAGCACGCCTGGCTGGCGTAGGGCCAGGCGGCCTGGTTGGAACTGGACTGGCAGGTGCCGCAGGCGCCGGTGCCGGCGCTGCCGCAGGGGCCCCAGGAGCTGCCGCAGCAGAACCAGGAGGTCTCACCTGCCCAGAGGCTGGTCGATCCGCAAGCCATGTCGGGTTCCCTTCGCTGATGTCGGAATACCGAGATGTCCTGTGCATGACAACTCGGGATACGGGGTGGGGTTCGCGGGAGTTCGGGAGGAGTTCAGGGTGCGGCGTACGAGGTGTGACGTACGAGGTGCGACATGCGGGGTGTGACGTACGAGGTGCGATGCGCGAGGTGCGATGCGCGAGGTGCGGCGTACGAGGTGCGACGTGCGAAACGCGGTCTGCGACGTACGGTCTGCGACGTGCCCGGGGTATGGCGTGCCCGTGGTGTCTCGTGGAGCCGCACGCGACGCGGCGCTGCGCGCGTGGGCCCCGGGATCGGGCGCCTCCGGCTGTGCCGGGTGGGGACGTTGGGGCTGTAGTGCGGTGGAGCACGGCCATGATGCGCGCTTCTACGCGCGTCCGCCAGAGGGCGGACGCGCGTAGATGGTTTCCCGGTGCACCGACGGTGGCCGGAATCGTCATAACCCTGTCCTTGCCGCCATTCCCGGGCCGCGCCCAGGATGGTGACGTGACCAGCCGCCGTATCGTCTTCGCCGTCTACCCGGACTTCCAGATCCTGGATCTCACCGGGCCGCACGAGGTGTTCGCGAGCGCCGGACGGATAGCCGCCGCGGCGGGCGCCGGGGCGGCGGACCCCCACGTGGGCGACGGCGCGGACCGGACGGTGATCGAGGTCGTGTCCGCCGAGGCCGGCCCGGTCGCGTCGAGCGGCGGCCTCGCGGTGACCCCGACGCTGCCCCCCGCGCGAGTCGGCGGCCCGGTCGACACGCTCGTCGCGGTCGGTGGACCCGGCGTCCAACGAGCCTGCCAGGAAAGGGAGTTCGTCGAGTGGTTCGCGGCCACCGCGCGCACCGCCCGGCGTACCGCGTCCGTGTGCAGCGGCGCCTTCCTGCTCGCCGAGGCCGGGCTGCTCGACGGGCGCCGGGCCGTCACCCACTGGTCGGTCTGCGCCGAACTGGCCGAGCGCTACCCGGCCGTCACGGTCGACCCCGACCCGATCTTCGTCCGCGACGGCGACGTGTGGACGTCGGCCGGGGTCACCGCGGGCATCGACCTCGCGCTCGCCATGGTCGAGGCGGACCACGGCCCCGAGGTGTCCAGGACGATCGCCCGTCACCTGGTGATGTTCGTGCAACGACCGGGCGGGCAGGCCCAGTTCAGCACCCAACTCGCCGCGCAGCGTCCGGACAGGTCGCCGCTGCGGGAGGTGCTCGACTGGATCGCGGACCACCTCTGCGACGACCTCGCGGTGCCCGCGCTCGCCGCCCGCGCCGGGATGAGCGAGCGCAACTTCACCCGCGTCTTCCGCGCCGAGACCGGCCGCACCCCGGGGGCGTACGTCGAGGGCGCCCGGATCGAGGCCGCGCGCCGGCTGCTGGAGTCCACCGGCGCCACGCTCGACGGCGTGGCCCGCAGGTGCGGGTTCGGCACGGTCGAGACGCTGCACCGCAGCTTCAAGCGCCGGGTCCGGGTCACTCCGGGGGAGTACCGACGGCACTTCTCCGTGCCCGCGCCCGCGCCGGCCCCCGATCCCGTTCCCGTGCCCGCGGGTCCGGCCGCGGCCGCCGAACCGCCCCGGTAGCCGGCCGGATCGGTGCCCTGGGCGCCTTCCGGGCACTCGCCCGGGCTCGGCGTACCACCGGGCCCCTGACCCCCAACTGCCCCTTCCTGCCCACGAGTCGACGAACCGACCGCATGTCAGGTCGACAAACCGACACGCCCGTACGGCGACACGTACCGGCCCCCAAGGGTCCGGAGCGGCGTCGGACACGCCCGAAAACGATCACTCCCGAAAGGTTCCGCCCGTGCGAATCGTCGTTCCGGTCTTCGACGGCTTCACCTCGCTCGACGCCATCGGCCCCTACGAGTTGCTGCGGATGCTGCCCGGCGCGGAGGTGGTCTTCGCCGCGCAGTCCACCGCCCCGGTCACCGACGACGCCGGCTGGCTGACCGTGATCCCGTCCGCCACGCTCGACGCGACGGCGTCGGCCGACGTGCTGCTCGTGCCCGGCGGCCCCGGCGCGTCCCGCAACCTCGGCAACGAGGCGCTGCTGGAGTGGATTCGCCGCATCCACGCCACCACCCGGTGGACCACGTCGGTGTGCACCGGCTCGCTGCTGCTGGGCGCCGCCGGGCTGCTGGACGGGCTGACGGCCACCACGCACTGGAGCGCGGCCGGGAAACTGGCGTCCTTCGGCGCCACCTACACCGAGCAGCGGGTGGTGGAGCAGCCCGGGGGGATCATCACCTCGGCGGGCGTCTCCTCCGGGATCGACATGGCGCTGCGGCTCGCCGAACTCGCCGCGGGCCGGGTCGCCGCCGAGGCGTTCCAGCTCGCCATCGAGTACGACCCGCAGCCGCCGTTCGACTCCGGTGCGCTGTCCAAGGCGTCCCAGGAGGCGAAGGACTACCTCGCGGCGCGCTGAGCCGCGGGCGCGTGGGACGCCGCCCCGCCGTGCCACCCGCCCTGCGGGCGCGGCGCCGGCGGGGCACCGGGCGCGGGGGAGGCGGAGCGCGCGGCCGGAGCGGACGCCGGCGCGCCCGCGTCCTGGCCCGCAGCGGCGTCCGCACCCGCGTCCTCGTCCGTGGCCGGGCCCTCGTCCGTACCCGGGTCCGGCTCCCGATCGGCGCCGGACCCCGCCCCGTCCGCCTCCTGCCCCTCCGGCAGCCGCGGTTCGGCGGCCCGCAGCCGCTCGGCCGCCCGCTCCACCGTCTCCACCAGCGGCAGCACCCGCTCGGCCACGCGCTCCCGCAACGCGATCTCGGTGCGGGTCCTGACCACCCCCGGCAGCCGTATCAGCCGCTGGATGATGTCCTCCAGGTGCGCGTTGTCGCGGGCCACGACCCGGGCCAGCAGGTCGCCGCCGCCGGTGATCGAGAACGCCTCGATGATCTCGGGCACCACCGCCAACTCGGTGCCGATCTCGTCGAGATGGCCCTGTGCTACCTCGATCCGGACGAACGCCAGCACCGGGTGGCCGAGGGCCGCGGGCGAGACCCGCGGGCCGGCGGTGGTGATCACGCCGTCGCGCTCCATGCGGTCCAGCCGCGCCTGGAGGGTGCCGCGGGCGACGCCGAGGATACGGGCGTACTCGCGGACGCTGGTACGCGGCTGCTGGAGGAGCAGCCGCAGGATACGGGCGTCCAGGGCGTCGACGGGCATGGGCCGGTGGTCCCCTCACGGCTGTGTTCTTGGCATATTCACCGTACCGACGGGTCGTCGGCCGACGATCATTTCGAGCCACCGCCATGGCCGACGGAAAAGTCGCGCCGGAAGGGAACCGGCGGACCATCGGCGGAATCTTCATATTCACGGGCACGAACCGGGCCGTGCGCATAGGCTCCGGCCACACCCGGGCGCGATCACGCGCGCCCGGCGATGTCGACGGTGACCGAGGGTGGGGGAGTTCGCGGTGTCTTGGGATGGGCAGAACGGGGCTGGTGGCGGCGGTGGTTACGGTGCGCCGCCACCCGGCGGCGCGGGAGGACCCGGTGGTCCGGGCGGTCCCGGCAACCCGCCGGGAAGCGGCTACGGCAGCCCCGGCGGCTACGGCGCACCGCCACCCGTCCCGCCCGTCCCGCCGGCTCCGCCCACCGCCGGCGGCTACGGTGGCTACGGCGCCCCGGCGGGCGGCTTCGGCCCGCCCGGCAGCGGCCCCGGCGGATATCTGCCGCCCCCGCCGCCCGCGCCCCCCGCCGCGCCCAAACCGCCCGCCGACGCGCTGCGAGCCGTCGCCGTGGGGCTGCTCAACCTCAGTGGCCTCGGCCTCGGTTACGCCTTCATGCGCCGCTGGCTGGGCCTGGCGATCTGCCTGATCGCCACCGCCGCGCTGGTGGTCGTCGCGCTGCCGGCCAAGCCGGACGGCGTCTCCGGCGGCGTCCTCGCCGGCTATCTGGCCTTCCTGGTGCTGGCCGCCGCACACGGCGCGTGGCGCGGCCTGCGCACCCGCCTGTCGTGGCCGCCACTCGCACCGGTCGCGGTCGTGGTCGGCCTGGTGCTGCTCGCCGTGCCGGCCGGCGGCGTGGTCCTCTACGACAACGCGCGGGACAACGCGACGCAGAAGATGCTGCTGGACCGCCTCGCCGCGGCCGACAGCAAGGTGACCGCCGCCAAGGGCAAGGACTTCTCGTCCGCGCAGCCCGCGTACAAGTCGGCCCTCGCCTCCTACAGCGACCTCAAGAAGCACCACTCCGGCTCCAAGGCCGCCAAGTTGGTGCCCGCCCGGCTCCAGACGTTCTACTCGACGGTCGCCGCGCCGTTCGACCAGCAGCAGTACTGCGACGCCATACCCCCGCTGAAGTACCTGCGCACCGTGCCCGACTCGTTCGGCAAGGACGGCGTCGGCTCGCTGGCCACCTGGCCCGACGACAAGCTGGCGACGTCGCTGTACGAGTGCGGGGTCGTCGACCTGCAGAGCACCGACCAGTCCACCTCCTCCGGCGGCGACGAGAACGACCTGGGCGAACTGCTCACCACCTTCCCGCAGTCGCCGCAGGCCGCGAAGGTGGAACCGGCAGTCAGCTCCACCATCGACAAGGCGGCCAAGGCGATCGGCGGCAGCGACCCCTGCGGCGCCACCCAGAAGGTCACCGGCCTCGGCTCCTTCGCCACCACCCTCTCCGGCAAGGCGCACGGCAGCGCCGCGGCGGCCCTGGCCAAGGACTCCTCGCGTGCGGGCAGCCATGTGGAGTCGGGTACGTACGCGTGCGGCGTGCACCAGTACAAGTCCGGTGACTTCGACACGGCGCTCACCACGATGAACGACTTCACCGGCAAGTACCCGCACGACAAGAACAACGCGCTGGCCCACAAGTTCGCCATCGCCGCGGAGATCGCCAAGGAGGAGGCCCCGGCCGGCAAGCACGTGCCCACGATGGCCTCCGGCGGCAGCATCAAGCTGATCGTCAGCAACGACAGCCCTGACCCGGTGCAGATCCTCTACACCGGCAAGGTCACCGGCAGCTTCACCCTCAAGGCGTGCGGGAGTTGCCACGCCTACTCCAGCGAGGCCAGTGCGCAGGGCAGCGCCTGCCAGGCCAGCGGCAAGCACTACCCGGAGAAGACCATCTACCTGCCGACCGGCACCATCTACTTCCTGCACAAGCCGTCGGGCGATTCGGGCGCCACCTCGCACGCGGACTCCGAGACGCTGCGTTCGGGCAGTTACTACACGGACTGCGCCTACACCGTGTCGTCCTACGGCGGTTTCTGACCGTCCGCGGAACGGAATCCGGACCCCCGGGGCGCCCGACGGCGTCGCCCCGGGGGTCCGTCATGCCCCCACCGGGTGACCCGGGGGCGACGCCGACCGCCGCAGGTACTACTCTCAGCCGCCGTACAGGTGTCAGTCGGAAGAGGTACGGCAAGTGGCCGCACACGCATACATCGGGTCGTTCACGTCGGCGGGCGGGCACGGGCTCACCGCCGCCGAGGTCGACCCGGGCACGGGCGCGCTGACCGCGCTCGGCCACACCGCCGAGGTGCGGAACCCGTCCTTCCTCACCGCGTCCGCCGACGGGGGCACGCTCTACGCGGTCGGCGAGACCGATCCGGACGGCACGGCCGCCGCGTTCTCGCTGGCCGACCCGGCCGCCCCCAAGCTGCTCGGCGTCCCCGTTCCGGTCCGCGGCGGCGCGCCGACGCACCTGGCGCTGCACCACGGCCACCTGGTGACCGCCAACTACGCGGCGCCCGGCAGCGTGAGCGTGCTGGCCGTCGAGGACGACGGCGCGCTCGGCGCGGTCCGGTGCGTCCTGGCGCACGAGGGCGACGGGCCGAACCCGCAGCGCCAGGAGGCCCCGCACGCGCACGCGGTGCTGCCCGACCCCAGCGGCCGCTGGCTGCTCAGCGTGGACCTCGGCACGGACTCGGTACGGGTCTGCGAACTCGACCCGGCCACCGGCGAGCTGGAGGTCGAGCGGGAACTCGGCCTGCGCTCCGGCATCGGCCCGCGCCACCTCACCTTCCACCCCGGCGGCGGCCACGCCTACGTGATGAACGAGCTCGACTCGGTCGTCACCGTCTGCCGTTGGGACGCCGACAAGGGCAGCCTCCGGCCGCTCGCCGAGACACGGGTGCTGCCCGACGGCGTCAAGGGCGACAACTACCCCTCGGAGCTGGTGGTCTCGCCCGGCGGCCGGTTCGCGTGGGCAGCCAACCGCGGGCACGACAGCATCGCGGTGCTCGGCATCGACGAGACGGGCGAGCAGGTCGAACTCCTCGACACCGTGAGCTGCGGCGGCGCCTGGCCGCGCCACCTCACCCTCGACCCGTCCGGCACCCGCCTGTACGCCGCCAACGAGCACTCCGGCGACGTGAGCTGGTTCGACGTCGACCCGGCCACCGGCATCCCGAAGCAGACGGGTTCGCTGGCACTGCCCGCGGTGTCCTGCGTGCTGTTCGTCTGACCGACGGCCTACCTGATCGACGGCCTACGTGACTGGCGGCCTACGTGACTGGCGGCCTACCTGACCGGTGGTTCGTCTGACCGGCGGTCGGTCCTGCCGCGCAAGGCGGCCGTCCGCAGGCGCGCGAGCGCCCGCACAGGCGCCTCCTGGAGCGGCGCGGGCGCCCCCTCGGCTGTCCGAGGAGGCGCCCGCGCCGTTCGCCTCCCAGCGGCCCCGTGACGGGCGGCAGGGGAGCCCCTGTCACTGCTGCTGAGCGCCGCCCTGCTGCACCGGCTGGAGCGCGATGCCCAGCGCCGTCGCGTACTGCGTCACCACGAGCTTGCCGACCGCCGGGTACGGCCCGAGCGCGTCGGCGCCCGAGCAGCCCGCCTCCGCGGCCGCGGTGTGCAGGAGCTGCGGGGCGATCTCCGGGCCGATCAGGCACGGCGCGAGCGCCAGCGTGGAGGAGCCCGAGGACCGCAACTGCTCGGCGGTGCCCGCGATCGCGCCGTCCACGTCCAACGCGGCGGCCAGCACCGGCACCGCGAGCCGCGCGGCCAGCAGCAGCCCGGTCACGCCGGCGGCCTGCGCCGCCTCCTCGCCGCCGACCGTGGCCAGGATGATGCCGTCGGCCGCCGTGGCGACCGTGAACAGCCGGGCGCGGTCGGCGCGGGCCAGGCCCGCCTCCGACAGCCGGACGTGCAGCGCCTCGGCGAGCAGCGGGTGCGGGCCGAGCACGTCGGTCAGCTCCACCTGCGCCTTGCTGTCCACCATCGCCTGCTTGATCCGGCGCAGCACGGCCGCCTCGGGGCCGGCCAGCAGCGGCACCACGACCGCCGAGGTGTCCTCTCCGGGCCGTTCGACCGCCACCTGGTCCAGCACGCCCCGCAGCGACGGGAACTCGTCCAGGTCGCCGTCCTCGCCGTCCACGAAGGCGATCCGGGGGTCGAGCCCGGACAGCTCGGAGCGCGCGATGCTCACGACCTCCTCGGCCAGGCTGAGCGCCGCTGCGGTCGGGGTGCCCGGCACGGCGAGGACCAGCACCGGCGAGCCCTCGGGCGCGCTGAGCGCCTCCGGGCGGCGGTGTCGTCCCGGCTGGCGCGGACGCGGCATTCGAACGGGGAGGCCGGAGGCGGGCCCTGTGGCATTGCTCATGGCGACGCATGCTAACGCCTTGCGCCACCTGCTTGTTCGCCCGGGTGCGAAGGAGGTCAGACCTGTCCAGAAGTGTCCGTTTCACCGGTCACGTTCGGTCAGTGGGCGAGCCCGACCGGTACGGGCGGCGCCGGCCTCACGCGCCCGGGCGGTCCGTCACCGTGAGCAGCCCCGGGTCGAGCGGCAGGGTGAGGTGGCCGTGGTGGGCGGCGCCGGCGATCAGCACCGCGCCGTCCAGCGGGTCGCCCGCCGCCGGCACGAGGGTGGCACCGGGCAGCAGTTCGGCCGCCAGTTCCCGCAGCGGCCCCAGCAGCGGCTCGCCCGTCCTGAACAGCCCGCCGGCCAGCGCCACGTCCACCGGGCCGGTGCCGGGCCGTACGGCGGCGGCCGACTCCAGGATGTGCCGCGCCGCCTGCCGCAGGATTCCGGCGGCCACCGGGTCGTCGCCCGCGTGGCGCGCCACCTGCGGGGCGAACGAGGCGAGCACCGCCGCCCGGTCCGGCCGCGGGTAGAGCCGGCCCGGCATCGCGTCCAGCGGCCCGAACTGCTTCTCGGCCGCGGCCAGCAGCGCCGGCGAGCCGCCGGCCCGCCCGTCGTGGGCGCGCATCGCCGCGTCCAGGCCGGCCCGGCCGATCCAGGCGCCGCCGCCGGCGTCGCCCAGCAGATGGCCCCAGCCGTCCGCGCGGCGCCAACCGCCGTCGTCCGCCGAGGTGCCGAGCGCGATCATGCCGGTGCCCGCGGCCACGACCACGCCGGGGCGCAGCCCGAGCGCGCCCGCGTACGCCGTCACGGCGTCGCCGGCCAGCGCCAGGCGCCGTACCCCGAAGGCGTCGGCGAGGGCGTCCGGCAGGCGGTCGCGCAGGTCGTCGCCGAGGGTGGCCATCCCGGCCGCGCCGACGCAGGCGGCCGCGATCCGCCGCGCCCCGGCGGCGGCCATCAGCCCCTCGACGAGCGGCAGGACGCGCTCCAGCAGGCTCGCCGCGTCGATGCCGCGCGGCCCGGTGACGGCGGGGCGGTCGGCGGCGGCAACGGTCGCCACGGAGGTGTCCACGGTGGCGGGCGTCCCGGTCCGGTCCGCCGACCGCGTGGAGCCGGTGACCGCGTCGGCGGGCGCGAGGGACACCCGCACGCCGGAGCCGCCGGAGTCGACGCCCAGCACCCAGGAGGGGCCGGTGTCGGAGGAGGAGTGCCGCACGCCTCAGCCGAGCCCGCGCGAGTCCTGCTTGAGCGCGGTGTCCACGGTGAGCGCGGACGCCACGACCATGCTCAGCAGCGGGTCGGCGAGCTGCCGGTGGATCTGCAGCACGTAGTTGTCGGCCGTGGTGAACATCGTCTTGGCCAGACCTTCCCAGGTCTTGGTGATCCGGCCGATCTCGGTGTCGGTGTGGTCCACGATGGCGAAGTTCCAGGCCCGCCAGTTCTCGGCCTTGATCGCGCCTATCTGCTGGCCGTTGTACATGAAGCCGAACTTGATCTTGCCGAAGGCGTTCTGCTGGACGATCTCGCCCAGCGGCTCGCCGTTCGCCCGGTGCACCAGCACCTTGGACTTGATGAACTTCGCCGGGCGGGTGAGCACCAGGTGCGGCTGGCCCTGGGCGTCCCGCACCTCCAGCTTGTGGGTGAGGAACTGGTCCACGCTGGAGACGAACCGCAGCACCTTCTTGGCGGTGCTCTGGCCGACCTCCACCACCGAGCCCAGGGTGCGGCCGTTCTGGTCGAAGACGGTGTACTCGTTGACCAGCTCGATCAGCTTGGCCTTCTGGTTCACCACGAGCACCGGCTCGGTGAACAGGGTGCCGCCGCCGTAGCCGGGCGACATCACACCGGCCTGGCCCTGGACCTGGTGCTGGATCTTCGACGGGTCGGGCGTGCGGCTGACGTCCAGCTCCCAGGCGTTGCCGCCCTCCTGCTTGGGCGCGCCCTGTTGGCCCGGGACCTGGCCGGGGTTGGTGTGCTCGGTCCACTGGGCGCCGTCCCAGTACCGGAGCAGATTCGGAGTGCCCTGCGGGTCGGCGTACCAGCCGGCCGGGGTGTTGGAGTGCGTCGTCACCCGGGCAGACTACCGTGGGGCGCGGCTCAGGGCAGTTGCCAGTTCACCGGTTGGGCGCCCTGCTGCGCCAGCAGATCGTTGGCGCGGCTGAAGGGGCGCGATCCGAAGAAGCCCCGGTCCGCCGACATCGGCGACGGGTGCGCGGACTCGATCGCGGGCAGCTCGCCCAGCAGCGGCCGCGCGTTGCGCGCGTCGCGGCCCCACAGGATCGACACCAGCGGGCGGCCGCGGCCGGCCAGCGCCCTGATCGCCTGCTCGGTCACCTGCTCCCACCCCTTGTCGCGGTGCGCGGCCGGGCGGCGCGGCGCCGTGGTCAGCGCCCTGTTGAGCAGCAGCACGCCCTGCTGCGTCCAGGGCGTCAGGTCGCCGTTGGACGGCCGGGGGGCGCCGATGTCGCCGTGCATCTCGCGGAAGATGTTCTCCAGGCTGCCCGGCAGCGGCCGTACGTCCGGCGCCACCGAGAAGCTCAGGCCGACCGCGTGCCCCGGTGTCGGATACGGGTCCTGGCCGACGATCAGCACCTTCACCTCGTCGAAGGGCTGCTGGAACGCGCGCAGCACGTTCGCCCCCGACGGCAGGTAGGTGCGGCCGGCGGCGATCTCGGCCCGGAGGAAGTCCCCCATCGCCGCGATCCGGTCCGCCACGGGTTCGAGCGCCTTCGCCCAGCCCGCCTCGACGATTTCGTGCAACGGTCGCGCAGTCACGGTCCGTCACTCTACTGGCTCAACAGCCGTGCCGTGTACCGGAGTCCGCGATCAAGGTGCCGGGCCCGTTCCCAGGTGCCGGGCCCCGGTCAGGAGCCCTCGACGGCGCGGGCGGTCCCGGACCGGTCCTGCTGGTCGCGCGGGTCCTGCGGGCACGGCGGCGAGCCTGCCTGCCAGTTCAGGCCGTACCGCTGGAACAGCTCCGCCCGCAGCCGGGCCACCGGCATCGGCGCCCCCGGCAGCAGCAGGGCCACGGTCGCGCCCATCAGCAGCGCCCGCAGCAGCCGGTACTCCTCCTGCGGCGCCTGCGCGCCCCACCGCGTCACCGCCAGCTCCAGCAGCGCCGCCAGCCGCTGCTGCTCCGGACACTGGATGAAGCCCTCGTCCGCGAGTATCTGGGCCATGTGGATGCGCATCAGCTTGGTGTGCGTGACGGTCAGCCCGAGGATGGCGTCGATCGCCCGCGCCAGCACCTCGTCGCCGTCGGCCGGGGCCGGCTCCGCCTCCAGCGCCGCGGTCAGCTCCTGGTTCATCAACCGGTGCACCGCGGACTGCACCAGCGCGCGCTTGCCCGAGTAGTAGTACGACACCAGGCCGCGGGCGGAACCGGCCCGCCGCGTGATGTCGGCCAGCGTCGTGGCCTCGTAGCCGCGCTCCTCGACCAGTTCGACGGTCGCCTGCAGGAGGCGATCGATCGAACGCTGACGCATCGCTTCATTGACCGATGCGCTACGAGGGGACATGATGAACTCCTGCGTTGACTGGCTGCGAGCCAATATACTCAACGCGGCTCGCCGGGCCAGATGGATGGCGGGTGTACGGGGATCGGGCGCCGGCTCCGGCGACACGGGGGATCGCCGGAGCAGGCGCCCGATGTACTCCCTACGGCTCGTGCCGCTCCGGCTCCCGGTGAGCGCTTTCCGCACCGTCCGGCTCCGCACCGTCCGGCTCCGCACCGTCCGGTTCCGTACCGACGGGCTCCGCACGGTCCGGTTCCGTACCGACGGGCGGGTCCAGCACGGCGAGCAGCGCGTCGGGCCGGTCCGCGACCGGCAGCGGGTCCACCAGCAGGAACCGGCAGCCCAGGGCCGCCGCGCCGCCGTCGGCCGCCGCGTTGTCCCCGACCATCACCGCTTCCCGCACCGCGTCGCCGGTGACGCCGAGCGCCTCCAGCGCCACCTGGAACAGCCGCGGGTCCGGCTTCTGCACCTCGTGCTCGTAGCTGAGCACGAAGGCGTCGATGTCGTCCGCCACGCCGTGCACCCGGAAGATCGGGCGCAGGTCCCAGCCGATGTTGCTCACCACCGCCACCGGCACCCCGCGCTCGCGCAGCCCGGCCAGCACCTGGGCGGTGTCCGGATACGGCTGCCACGCCGCGGGGGTGCGGTGCCGTTCGTACAGCGCGTCGTGCACGTCCCACGGCAGCCCCGCCGCGCGGGACAGGGCCGTGTACGCCTCCCGGTGCAGCTCCGCGGTCAGGTCCCGCGCCTGCCACACCTCGACCAGGTCCGCCGGCACCGCGGTGGGCGACTGCCCGCCGGGCTGCGCGCCGACCCGCTCCAACTCCTGTGCGTACTTGATGACTTCGTCGTCCGCGACCTCGATGCCCTCGGCCGCGAGCGCGCCCCTGAGCCATCGCTCGCAGGGCTCGATCCGGAACAGGGTGCCCGAGAAATCGAACATGACCGCCTTGATGGTGCCTCCCCGGTAGTGGTCGCTCGGCTCCAGCATTCCAGACGCGTTCCGGGGCGGTTCGGGTGCACGGTGTGTTTTCGGACGGCCGGGCCGGCGGGGCGTGTCGCCGCACCCGGCAGGTCAGGTCAGGGCGTGCAGGCCGGGGCCGAAGGTGATGATCAGGGGGACGGCCGGGACCAGCAGCGACAGGACGGTCAGCCGCAGCCGTTGCGCGACGGGGAGCCGCGGGACCGGTGCCAGCAGGCGGTTGACGCGGCCGGGGAGTTCGGCGAGCGGCCCGGGGGAGGGGCCGAAGACCCCGCGCGGCTCGTTGAGTTCGACCAGCGCGAGGGCGGTGGTGAGGCGGCCGAACCGGCGCGACGCGGTGTCGTCGGCGGCGAGTTCGATCAGGTGGTGGACCTGGTCGCGGAACGCGGCGAAGACGGGGACCTGGGGGAACCCGCCGGCGAGCGCGCCCGCGCAGTGCAGCAGGAGGTCGTGCCGGGCGCGGGCGTGGCCCTGCTCGTGGGCGATGACGGCGTCGAGTTGGCGTCCCTTGAGCCGGCCGAGCGCGGCCGTGGTGATCACCAGTCGCGGCTCCGCGCCGGACAGCCACCACGCGTCGGAACGGGGGTCCTCCAGCACCACCAGCCGCTCGCCGGGCGGCACGGACTCGCCGGGCAGCCGGGGCGCGCGCACCTGGAGTTCGGCCCGGCGGGAGCGCCGCCGGCCCCGGGCGGTGCGCACCTCGCGGGTGAGCATCGCCGCGGTCCACACGCCGCCGAGCGCGAGCAGGACCGCGAGCGCGCCGGCCCACCGGCCGTATCCGGGCAGCCCGTAGGCGTCCTCGACGCCGCGCGGCGCGAACGCGAAGACGTGGCCGCGGACCGCCACCCAGGCGGCCGAGGCGGTGAGCGCCATCGCCGACACGCAGCACAGCAGCACCGCGGCGACCACGCACTGCCACACCCACAGGGCGAGTACCGGCTCGCGCTCGGGCCAGTCGGCACGTGCGAGCAGACGCGGCGCCGTCGCCGCCGCCAGTGCGCCGAGAACCAGCAGCACGAACGGGACCGTCATGCTGATCACCCTAGGAGTCGCCTTGCTCACAGGGACGCGGCAGCGCGCCGATGTGACGCACGACTCACCGGGTCCGTGGGCCGTCGGGACCGGCCGGGACACGCGGCTCACATGACGAGCAGCATGACGACCATGCCCAGCGCCATCGAGACCCGGCAGGCGACGGCCACCTCGGGGGCGTGCCGCAGCTGTACCCGCCCGCGCGACGGCCCGTGTTGCGACGCTCCGGGTGAAGCTCCGCCCGATGGCGCGGCGGCAGGTCCGGCGGCAGGTCCGGCGACCGTGGCAGCGACCGTCGCGGCGCCGGGTATCAGCCCGCCGGGCGCCGCAACGGGCACGGGCACGGGCACGTACGCGAGCCGCACGCCCGTACGCAGCACGTAGACCGCGAAGTAGAGGAGGAACAGGCCGGTCAGCGCGGAGCTGCCCGCGCCGCCCATCACCATGGTGTGCCCCGCCCCGGACGGCGCGGCCCGCGCCATGGCGAACGCCATGTAGACCATGGCGGCCGAGCAGACCACGTGGTGCACCCGGTGGCCCGAGGGGTGCCGGCCGGGGAGCACGGCGCGCAGCGCGGCCATCGCGTAGACGACCGCGAAGACGGGGGCGGCCCAGCGGTGCGGGTCGAGCACGGAGACCGGCACGGCCATCACCGCCATGCCGGCGCCCATCACCGCCTCGTCCTTGTCCTCGGCGCGCACCAGGCACGACACGGCGGCGGCCGCGCTCAGCGCCACGAGGAGCCATGCGACCAGCAGCGGTTCGCGCATCGGTGATCCCCCTCCCGTCCGCCCTGCTCCGAGCCGTGCCGAGCCGCCCCGACCGGCACGCCCACCCCACCCCGGCACAGCCGCGGCCCGGTCCCGTCCGGTCCGCCTGTCCGTTCGGGTCCTACCCGGCCAGGCGGGCGCGCAGCCGAGCGCACAGGATCGCTCGGGGGAGTGCGCCGGACCGGCGCGCGCCCCCTCGGCGGGGGCGGCGCCACGCGCGGGGGTGCCGCCCGCCGGCCGGCGCACGGGCCTCGGCGACGGTGGCCGCCTTCGGTAGCCTGACCGGCATGGACACCGCATCCCTCAGCTTCCGCCCCGCGACCCCCGCTGACGTGACCGAGCTCGTGGCCCTGGTCGAGTCCGCCTACCGCGGCGACACCAGCCGCACCGGGTGGACCACCGAGGCGGACCTCATCGAGGGGCAGCGGACCGACCCGCAGGGCGTGCTGGACGTGGTGGAGAAGCCGGACGGCATGATGCTGGTGGTCGAGCGCGACGGTGAACTGGTGGCATGCTGCCAGCTCGAACACCGCGGCCTGCACGCCTACTTCGGCATGTTCGCGGTCCGCCCCTCGCTCCAGGGCGCCGGCCTCGGCAAGGTGATCATCGCCGAGGCCGAGCACGTCGCCGCGAAGGAGTGGGGCGTGTCCGAGATGCACATGACGGTGATCAGCGCCCGCGAGGAGCTGATCGCCTGGTACGAGCGCCGCGGCTACTCCCGCACCGGCGAGATGTCGCCCTTCCCCTACGGCCAGGAGCGGTTCGGCCGCCCCACCCGCGACGACCTGGAGTTCGAGCTGCTGACGAAGCGGCTCGGCTGACCGCGGCCGCCTGCCGTACGGCCTCGCTCCGGCGCCGCGCTCACAGCCGCCCGGCCGCCGTGATGCGCCGCAGGAAGTCCTGGGTACGCCGCTCGCGCGGGGCGCCGAAGACCTCGGCGGGGGTGCCGCGCTCCAGGATCACCCCGCCGTCGAGGAAGCACACCTGGTCGGCGACCTCGCGGGCGAAGGCCATCTCGTGGGTGGCGATCACCATCGTCATGCCCTCCTCCTTGAGGTCACGGACCACCGCGAGCACCTCGCCGACCAGTTCCGGGTCGAGCGCGGCGGTGATCTCGTCGAGGAGCAGCAGGCGCGGCCGGGTCGCGACCGCCCGCAGCAGCGCGACCCGCTGCTGCTGGCCGCCGCTGAGCCGGTCCGGGTACTCGCGGGCGCGGTCGGCCAGGCCGAGCCGCTCCAGCAGTTCCCGGGCCCGGGCCTCGGCCTGCGGGCGCGGCTCCTTGTGCACGCGGCGGGGCGCCAGGGTGATGTTGTCCAGCACCGTCATGTGCGGGAAGAGGTTGTACGCCTGGAAGACGACGCCGATCCGGCGCCGTACGTCGTCGACGTCGGTGCGCGGGTCGGTGATGTCCTCGCCGTCCAGGAAGATCGCGCCGTCGTCGACGTCCTCCAGCAGGTTCGCGCAGCGCAGCAGCGTGGACTTGCCCGAGCCGGACGCACCGATCAGCGCGGTGACGGTGTGCGCGGGCACGTCGAGCGCGATGTCGCGCAGCACCACGGTGTCGCCGTAGGTCTTGCGGACGGCCTCCAGCCGCAGCACGGGTTCGGCGCCCAGTGCGGGTTCAGCCCCGGGCACGGGTACGGGTGCGGCGGCCGGCCGTCCACCCGCGTCGCCGGGCCCGTCCCCCAGGCCCGTCGCCCCGATGTCCTTCGCCCCACCGGGGTGCACCCCGGCTTCCTTCGCCCCGCCGGTCTTCGCCTTGCCGGTCTCGGCCCCGCCGGTCTTCGGCCCGTCCGCCGGACGGCCTTCCGCGCTCATACCGCGCCTCCTTGCGACTGCCGCCGGTTCATCCGCGCGGCCACCCAGTCGGTGAAGCGCGTCATGGGGATGGTGATCGCCACGAAGATCAGGCCCGCGATGACGTAGGGCGTGTAGTTGAAGTCGCGGCTGGCGATGATCTGCGCGGCGTAGACCGCGTCCACCGCGCCGCCGATCGAGACCAGGCCGGTGTCCTTCTGCAGGGAGACCAGGTCGTTGAGGAGCGGGGGCACCACCCGGCGGACGGCCTGCGGCAGCACGACGTAGCGCATCGCCTGGGCGTTGCTGAGGCCGAGCGAGCGGGCGGCGGCGCGCTGGCTGGGGTGCACGCTCTCGATGCCCGCGCGGAACACCTCGGCCACGTAGGCGGTGTAGGTCAGGCAGAGCGCGAACGCGCCGAGCAGCACGGGGTTGTTGGTCACCCCGGTCAGCCGCAGCGCGGGGATGCCGAAGACGCACAGCAGGATGCAGATGATCAACGGCAGCCCGCGGAAGAAGTCCACGTAGGCCGTCGCCAGGGCGCGGACGGGGAAGAACACCGGGCCGCGCAGGGTGCGCAGCAGCGCCATCAGCAGCCCGGCGACCAGGACGACCGCGCCGCACACCGCCAGCAGCCGCAGGTTCAGCCACAGGCCGTGCAGGATCGGGTGGAAGGAGATCCGCGCGTAGTGGGCGTCGAAGAACGTCTGCCGGGTGCGGTCCCAGCCGGGCGAGTTGACGATCAGCGCGTACAGCACGGCGGCCGTCGCCAGGGTGCTGGCCGTGGCGACGGCGAACGCGCGGCGGGTGCGGGTGCGCCGGTAGCGCTCCCGGGCGATCCGCCGCGCCGAGGGGCGGTACTCGTCCGGGGCGCTCGTCGTACCGCCGCCGAGGTCGCGCGCCGCGGCCGGTGGCGCGGGCGCGGCGACGTCCCCGCCGCCGCGCTCCGGCCCGTCCTGGACGGTCACTTGAGCACCGGGGCGTTCACCGCGTCCGACAGCCACTTCTTCTCCAGCGCGGCGAGCGTGCCGTCCTTGCGCAGCGCCGTGACCGCCTGCGAGACGCACGGCGTGAGCTTGCTGCCCTTGTCCAGCACCAGCCCGAACTGCTCCGGTGCGGTGCCCGTGGTGGAGAACTGCCCGATCACCTTGGCGTCGGTGACCTGGGCGCCGGTGACGTAGAAGGCGGTGGGCAGGTCGACCACGATGCCGTCCACCTGGCCGTTCTTGAGGGCGGCCACCGCGAGGTCGTTGCGCTGGAAGACCGCGGGCTGCTTGGTGGGCTTCACCAGGTCGTCGATGACGTCGAGGCTGGTGGTGCCGACCTGGGCGCCGAGCTTCGCGTTCTTCAGGTCGGCCAGCGAGTGCGCCCCGGCGATCTTCGAGCCCTTGGGCGCGACGACCGCCTGCCGCACGTCGTAGTAGCCGGGGGAGAAGTCCACCGTCTTGCGGCGCTCGGGGGTGATCGAGACCTGGTTGATGTCCACGTCGAAGTTCTTGGCACCCGGCGAGAAGGCGCTGTTGAACGGCACCTTCTGCCAGACCACCTGGTCGCCGGTGTAGCCGAGTTGCTTCGCCACCGCGTAGGCGACGGCCGACTCGTAGCCCTTGCCGTTGGACGGCTTGTCGTCGACGAACCAGGGGGCGTACGCCGGGTTGTCGGTGCCGACGGTGAACTTGCCCGCGGTGCGGGTGGCGAGCCCGCCGGGGCTACACGCGCCGGCGGTCGTGCCGGAGGCGCTGCCGGACGGCGAGGACGCCGCCGAGGAGTCGCCGTCGTCCTGCGGGGAGCAGGCGGCCAGGGCCAGGGTGAGCAGGGCGGCCGCGGCGAGGGCCGCGCGATGACGGGACGGGAGGATCGCGGGACGCATGGCGGGACCTTGGCACCCGGCGGGCCGATCTGTCCACGCCATTCGGCACTCCGTCCGGATGCCGGACCTTTGTGTCCGCGGTGTTTCCGGCCGTACGCGGTCGGTCGCGATGTCATCGCGTCAGGTGACCGCTGACCGCTGACGGCTGACGGCTGACGGCTTAGGGATCATGCCTTACGCCGTATGGCTGACGCCTTACGGCGCCGAGACTCCGTCCGCCGGTGCGCGGTCGCGGCCCAGCGCGGGCGGCAGGTCGGTGGCGGCGCCGTCCAGGCCCAGCGCGCGGGTCAGCGCCCAGTCCTGCGGGGTGTTGACGCTCCAGGCCATGACGGCGATCCCGGCCGCGTGGCAGCGGCCTACGACGTCGAGGGTGAGCTGGGTGAGGTCGAGGCTGACCAGGCGGGCGCCGACGGCCTGGGCGCGCGGCACGATGTCCGGTCCGAGGTCGCTCGCGACGAGCACGGTGGCGACCTCGGGCAGCAGGGTGTGGATCTCGGCGAGGGCGTCGTCGTGAAAGGACAGCACGCTGACCCGGCCGGTCTCGTCGCGCTCGCGCAGCACCGAGGCGAGCACCCTTGCGGCCGCGGTGTCCTTGATCTCGGCCTGGATCGGGCACGTCACGCGGTCCAGGACCTCCTCGAAGACCGGTACGCCCTCGCCCTGCCCCGCGTCCAGGCGGCGGATCTCGGCGAGGGTGAGGTCGCGGATCGGGCCGGTGCCGTCGGTGGTGCGGTCGACCGAGGCGTCGTGCATGACGACCAGGGCGCCGTCCTTGCTCAGGTGCAGGTCCAGTTCGACCTGGTCCACGCCCTCGCGCTCCGCGCGGCGGAAGGACCGCAGGGTGTTCTCCGGCTCGACGCCCATGACCCCGCGGTGGCCCACGGTGAGGAAGCTCATGAGGGCACCCTAGTGCCACTGTCCGGCCTGCCGGCCGACCGCCCCGGCGCCCCTGAGCGGCCTGGCGGACGCCGCCCCCGGCGCCGCCACGACGCCGCCACGACGCCCGCACCGAGCTCGTCCCGGACGGCCCTCCCGGGCGCCGCCACGGGTCTCGGCCGGCCTTGCCGCGCCCCGGGCACACCTCGGCGCTCACCGCAACTTTTAGCGCCCCATCCTGGAGTCGAGCCGTAAAAACTACGGCCTTCAGCGGCCTTGACCGCACAATCTCAAGGAAGTGGCCTTGAAGACGGGGCCCGGCCATGGCTACGCTGTTCGCACGACAGTTTCTTTTGTGGAGGAGGGGTCATGGGCGAAGTTCTTTCGTCGAAGGTGGCGACCGGAGGCGGGATATCCGGCGAAGGCGTGCTCGGACACCCCCAGTGGCCCGTGCTGAAGCAGGCGGTCGAGGCGATCAGGCCCTGGCAGCGCAAGGACGGTTCGATCGACTTCGACGCCGAGGACGCGCCCACCCGCGACGACGCCGCCCGCACGCTCGGCCGCGTCGTCGACGCCCTCGAACAGCTCGCCCCGCTGCTGCCGCACGACGAGGCGTACCACCGCGCCCTGACCACCGACCTGCGCCACTGGGCCGAGGGCGGCTTCGCCGTACCCGACTTCCTCGACTCGCTGCTGGCCTTCCAGCCCGCCGCCGACCGGCGCGACGGCCTCCAGCACCTGGTCGTCTTCCCGATGTACACCCAGAACGGCAACCCGGACCGCAACCTCGAAGCGGTCGTCTTCCGGGTGGTGTGGCCGGAGTGGCTCGCCGAGCTGGAGCGCACCCGCTACGACAACCCGCAGTTCGTGCCGATCACCTTCGAGGACTTCACCCCGGGCTACGACACCAACTCCGCGGTGCTCTTCCCCGAGACCGTCGCCGTGCGCAAGGCGCCCGACCGCTGGACCTGGGGCGCGATCTTCTGCGACCGCGAGGCCGCCCGCTTCCGCGCGGTCACCTCCGCCGCCGTGGACACCCTCGGCCTCGACCTGCCCGAGGACGCCGCCCGCCTGGTCGACGACCAGGAGCTCGCCCAGCAGACCTACGTGCTGTGGGACATGATCCACGACCGCACCCACAGCCACGGCGACCTGCCGTTCGACCCGTTCATGATCAAGCAGCGCGCCCCGTTCTGGATGTACGGCCTGGAGGAGCTGCGCTGCGACCTGACCACCTTCAAGGAGGCGGTCAAACTCCAGGCCGAGGGCCACCCGATGGGCCTGGGCGTGCAGTACGCGATCCTCTTCGACCGGCTCTTCCGCTTCCCGGTCACCGGCGAGCGCGTGCGCAACTACGACGGCCTCGGCGGCCAGCTGCTCTTCGCCTACCTGCACAAGCACGACGCCGTCCGCTGGACGGACAACACCCTGCACATCGACTGGGAGCGCGCACCCCAGGTCACCACGCAACTGTGCGGCGAGATCGAGACGCTCTACCGCGACGGCATCGACCGGCCCAAGCTCGTGCACTGGCTGGCCGCCTACGACCTGGTCGCGACCTACCTCTCGCCGAACCCCGGCTCGGTCTGGGCCAAGGGCGCGGACGCCCTGGACCTCTCGCTCCCGCCGCGCAAGCTGGTGGACGACGTGCTGCCGGACGAGTTTCCGCTCAGCATGTTCTACGAGGCCCTTGCGAAGAAGCTCCGCGAGACGATTGCCTCGACCCGGGGTATCACCGGGAACAGCGCGCTGCGAGGTGCCGCGTGACCGGTGCAGGCGAGGAGGCGGAGATGACGACCGACACGTACACAGGCGGGCTCGACGGCGCGGTGATCGCGGTCGCGGGCGCGGCGGGACCGGCCGGACGGGCCGTGCTCCAGCGGCTGGCCAGGGCCGGCAGCCATGTGGTCGCGGCCGACGCGGACCCCGAGCGGCTGGCGCAGGCGGTCGACGCCGCGCGCTACGACGCGGGCGGCGCCGACATCACCGGCGAGGTGGTGGACCTGCTGGACCTGGAGGCCGCGCAGGACTGGGCCGGCCGGATCGAGAAGGACCACGGCCGGGTCGACGGCCTGGTGCACCTGGTCGGCGGATGGCGCGGCTCCGCGTCCTTCCCCGAGACCGAACTCGCCGACTGGGACGTGCTGCACGACCTGCTGGTGCGCACCGTCCAGCGCACCACCCTCGCCTTCCACGACGGCCTGCTGCGAAGCCCCGGCGGACGGTACGTCCTGATCAGCGCGGCCGGCGCCAGCACGCCCACGGCCGGCAACGCGGCGTACGCCGCCGCCAAGGCCGCCGCCGAGGCGTGGACGCTGGCCATGGGCGACTCGTTCCGCAAGCTCGGCGGTGACGCCCCCAGCGCGGCGGCCACCGTACTGGTGATCAAGGCCCTGGTGCACGATGAGATGCGGGCCCAGCGCCCCAACGCCAAATTCGCCGGCTTCACCGACGTGCGCGACCTCGCCGAGGCCATCGCGGACGTGTGGAACGCAAGCCCTCAGCAAGTGAACGGGACCCGACAGTGGCTGACGCCCCGACCGTGACCGAGTCCACCGACCCCACCTCCACCCCCACCGGCGACACCGACGCCATACGGCGCCACGACCCGGGCACCCGGGGCTTCGCCAGCGACAACTACGCCGGGGTGCACCCCGAAGTGCTGGCCGCCCTCGCCCTGGCCAACGGCGGCCACCAGGTGTCCTACGGCGCCGACGCGTACACCGACCACCTCCAGGAGCTCTTCCGCGGCCACTTCGGCCCGACCGCCGAAGTCTTCCCGGTCTTCAACGGCACCGGCGCCAACGTCACCTCCCTCCAGGCGGTCACCGAGCGCTGGGGCGCGGTGATCTGCGCGGAGTCCGCGCACATCAACGTCGACGAGTGCGGCGCGCCCGAGCGGGTCGGCGGCCTGAAGCTGCTCACGGTGCCCACGGAGGACGGCAAGCTCACCCCCGAGCTGATCGACCGGCAGGCGTACGGCTTCGACGACGAGCACCGCGCGCAGCCGCAGGTGGTGTCGATCACCCAGAGCACCGAGCTGGGCACCTGCTACACCCCGGAGGAGATCAAGGCGATCTGCGACCACGCCCACGGGCTGGGCATGGCCGTGCACATCGACGGCGCCCGGATCGCCAACGCCGCCGCGAGCCTGGGGCAGCCGCTGTCCCGCTTCACCACCGACGCGGGCGCGGACATCCTGTCGGTCGGCGGCACCAAGAACGGCCTGCTGCTCGGCGAGTGCGTGGTCGTGCTCAACCCCGAGCGGGTCCGCGCGCTCAAGCACCTGCGCAAGCTGTCCATGCAGCTCGCGTCCAAGATGCGCTTCGTGTCCGTGCAGTTCGAGGCGCTGTTCGCCGGTGACCTGTGGCTGCGCAGCGCCTCGCACGCCAACGCGATGGCCCGCCGGCTGGAGCGCGCGGTGCGGGACATCGACGGGGTGACGGTCACCCAACGGGTCCAGGCCAACGCGGTGTTCGCGCTGCTGCCCCGCGAGGTCAGCGAGCGGTTGCAGAAGCGCTACCGCTTCTACTTCTGGGACGAGGCGACCGGCGAGGTGCGCTGGATGTGCTCCTTCGACACCACCGAGGAGGACGTGGACGGCTTCGCCGCCGCGATCGCCGAGGAGATGCGAGCCGGATAGCGCATGGATATGCGTAGCTTCGTAAAGTGATTGATCGAGAGGTCGGTGGCTCCGTAGGCTCCTCCAGTATGGAGCCCATCCCGGAAACCACCGACCTCTCCGCGTATCTCGGCGCCGACGAGGTGCTCGACCACGACCACCCGCAGGTCCGGCAGACCGCCGCGCTGCTGCGCTCCGCCGCACCCACGCCGTATGAGTATGCGAAGGCCGCGTACGACTACGTGCGCGACGAGGTGCCGCACTCCTTCGACAGCGGCGACGACCGCGTCAGCTGGCGCGCCTCCGAGGTGCTGCGCACCCGCAACGGGATCTGCTACGCCAAGTCCCACGCCCTGGCCGCCCTGCTGCGCGCCGAGGGCATCCCCGCGGGGCTGTGCTACCAGCGCCTCACCGAGGACGACGGCCGGCCGGTCGTGCACGGGCTCGTCGCGCTGCTGCTGCCCGGCGGCGACCGCTGGACCCGGCAGGACCCGCGCGGCAACAAACCCGGTGTCGACGCCCACTTCTCCCTCGGCCGGGAGCGGCTGGCCTTCCCCGTGCGGCCCGAGAGCGGCGAGTACGACTACCCGACGGTGTACGCGGCTCCGCCCGCAGCGGTGCTCGCCGCGCTGCGGGAGTCCGCCGACCGTACGGAACTGGCGGCACGGCTGCCGACCGCGCTGGAGTGAGACCGGCGGTCCCGGACCCCGGCCGGTCCCCGCTCAGGCGGCCGTGGCCCGCTTCAGCAGCAGGTACATCTCGCAGCCCAGGCAGTAGGCGAACACCGCGTTGAGGAAGGCGGCGGCCAGCGCGCACGCGGCGGCCGCCAGGCCCAGCCACTGCGGCCCGACCAGGTAGCCGATGGTGCCGAGCACCGCGAAGAACAGCCCGACGGCCTGCGCGAAACGCGGCGGCGCCGCGTCCTCCGTCGCGGTCGGCGGCCCGAGCCGCGGCCGGAGCAGGACCCGGAACGCCCATCCGTAGGGCGACCTGGACACGCCGGCCGCCGCGCCGACGGCGAAGACGACCGCCTGCGCCGCCAGCAGCCAGCCGCTGCCGGTGACCAGCACCACCGCGAGGACCACCGTGGTCACCGCGGCACCGAAGCGGGGCCCTCGTACATCGATCTGCATGGCTGGAATCATCGCCCAAGGACGGCGTGCCGCACCCGCGGGAATCATTGCGGTCGCGTGAACGCTGCCCACGGTGGGCTTGCCGGCGTGGCCGGCGGGCCCGTAGGCACGTGGTGCGAGGACGCCCGCGGCGCGAGGGACGCGACGGGGCACGAACGAACGACGAGGGAGGCGCGACCGCCGTGACCGGACTGATCGTCTGCCTGGCCGTGCTCGTGGCCGCGAGCGGCTACGGGATCGTGCACCGGCGCCGGGACGGGAGGATCAGGGTGCGGGCCAAGGACAGCGGGCAGCGGCTGACGGCCGACGACCTCGGGGAGCCGCTGGGGGAGCGGGCCACGCTGGTGCAGTTCTCCAGCGCCTTCTGCGCGCCCTGCCGCGCCACCCGGCGGGTGCTGGGTGAGGTGGCGGGCATGGTGGACGGCGTGCGGCACGTGGAGATCGACGCCGAGGCGCATCTCGAACTGGTGCGGCGGCTGGACGTGCTGAAGACCCCGACCGTGTTCGTGCTCGACGCGCAGGGCGCGGTGGTGCGCAGGGCGGCAGGACAGCCGCGTACGGCCGACGTGATCGCCGCGCTGGGCGCCGCGGTCTGAACGCCGCGGTCTGAACGCGGGGGTCTGAGCGCGGGGGTCCGGGGACGGCGTTCTGCGGGCGGCGGCGGTGAGCGCGGCGGGCGTACGGGCGCGGTGAGCCGGAGCGCGGTCGGCGGCGGGGGCCGGACCGGTCGCGGGGGCGGCATCGGGTCGCTTTGGCACCCGTCCGGCGCGACGCGGGGCCGGTGTGACGGTCCTTGCATCTGCCCGTGCGCTCTTGACGGTTGACGCCGCGAATCGTCAGTCTGACGTGATGTCCCGAGACTCGCCGCAGAGCCCCCCTGCCGCTGCCGCATCCGGCCGACACCCCCGCGTGCGCCGCCCGGTCCGCTGAGCACCGCCGCCTCCCAGCCCCGACGGTCGGCCCGGCCCGAGGGGCCGCCGCCCCGCCCGCTCGCCGCGGAAGGACGTACCCACCCGTGACCGCAACGCACGACCTCGCCTCGGCCGGCCCGGACGTCCCCGACCTCGACCCGGACGTCTTCCGCTCGGTCTTCCGCCGCCATGCCGCAGGCGTCGCCGTGGTCACCGCGCAGGGCGTGCGCGGTCCGGTCGGCTTCACCGCGACCTCGCTCGTCTCGGTGGCCGTCGAACCCCCGCTGTTCTCCTTCGGCGTCAGCGTCGGGTCCTCCTGCTGGCCGGCGCTGTCCACCGCCGAGCACGTCGGCGTGCACGTCCTCGGCGACCACCAGCGCGAACTCGCCGCGGTCTTCGCCCGCTCGGGGGCGGACCGGTTCGGGCCGCCGACCGGCTGGTCGCCCGGCCCGCACGGAGTGCCGCTGCTCGACGGCGTGGCCGCCTGGCTGGTCGGCCGGGTGGTGGGCCGGGTGCCGGCCGGCGACCACCGGATCGTGGTGGCCCGGGCCGTCGCCGGCGACCCGCACGGGCCGGGCGGGCCGCTTGTCCACCATCAGGGCGGGTACCACCGGTTGTTCCACTGAACGGGACAGGTGGGTGCGTCGGGCACGTCACAGTTCAAGGGCCTTGCGCGTGGGTAGGTACCTCTGTGTACTGACGAGTAATATATTCGGCGGGGTAGTAGTCGTGCCCTGGCAGGGAGCCGCCACGGCGGGCGCCTAACCTGGGCAGTTCACGAAGACGTGCAGGACGGAAGCAGTAGGAGAGCAGGCGTGAGCTTGAGGATCGTAGTCGCAGTGAAGTATGTGCCCGACGCCACGGGTGACCGTCACTTCGCCGAGGACCTGACCACCGACCGCGACGCGGTCGACGGCCTGCTGTCGGAGCTTGACGAGTACGCCGTGGAGCAGGCGCTCCAGATCGCGGAGGCCGCCGACGACGCGGAGGTCACCGCGGTCACGATCGGCCCCGAGGACGCGCGCGGCGCGGTGCTGAAGGCGCTGCAGATGGGCGCGGCGAAGGGCGTGCACGTCGAGGACGACGCGCTGCACGGCACCGACATCATCGGCACCTCGCTGGTGCTGGCCAAGGCCATCGAGCACATCGGCTACGACCTGGTCGTCACCGGCATGGCGTCCACCGACGGCACCGCGGGCGTGGTGCCGGCGCTGCTGGCCGAGCGGCTGGGCGTCCCGCAGGTGACGCTGCTGTCGGAGGTCGCGGTCGCCGACGGGAAGGTCACCGGGCGCCGTGACGGCGACGTGGCGAGCGAGGAACTGGAGGCGGCGCTGCCGGCGCTGGTGTCGGTCACCGACCAGTCCGGCGAGGCCCGTTACCCGTCCTTCAAGGGCATCATGGGCGCGAAGAAGAAGCCGCTGGAGACGCTCGACCTGTCCGACCTCGGTGTGGACGCGGCCGAGGTGGGTCTGGGCGGCGCCTGGACCGCGGTGCAGGACGCCACGGCGCGCCCCGCGCGCAGTGCGGGCACGATCGTCAAGGACGAGGGCGAGGGCGGCAAGCAGCTCGCCGAGTTCCTGGCCGCGCAGAAGTTCATCTGAGCCTCGGCCGCGCCGCCCCACCTGATGGCCCGCCGCCCCTTCCCGAATTCGCAGGAGAACGATTCCCATGGCTGAAGTCCTCGTCTACGTCGACCACGTGGACGGTGCCGTCCGCAAGCCGACCCTCGAACTGCTCACCCTCGCCCGCCGGATCGGCGAGCCCGTCGCGGTCCACCTCGGCCCGGGCGCCGAGGCCGCCGCGGCCGTGCTCGGCGAGCACGGCGCGACCCGCGTACTGGCCGCCGACGCACCGGAGTTCGCGGACTACCTCGTCGTCCCCAAGGTCGACGCGCTCGAAGCCGCCGCGAAGGCCGTGAACCCGGCCGCGGTGCTGGTGCCGTCCTCCGCGGAGGGCAAGGAGATCGCCGCGCGCCTGGCGCTGCGGCTCGGCTCGGGCATCATCACCGACGCCGTCGACGTGGAGGCCGGCGCGGACGGCCCGGTCGCCACCCAGTCGGTGTTCGCTGCCGCCTTCACCACCAAGTCCACGGTGCGCAAGGGCACTCCGGTGATCACCGTCAAGCCGAACGCCGCGCCGGTCGAGTCCGCGCCGGCCGCCGGCACCGTCGAGCCGCTGACGGTCGCCTTCGGCGAGCTGGCCACCGGCACCAAGGTCGTCTCGCGCACCGCGCGCAAGTCCTCCGGGCGGCCGGAGCTGACCGAGGCCGCGATCGTGGTCTCCGGCGGCCGCGGGGTCAACGGCGCGGAGAACTTCTCCGTGATCGAGGCGCTCGCCGACTCGCTGGGCGCCGCGGTCGGCGCCTCGCGCGCGGCGGTCGACGCCGGCTGGTACCCGCACAGCAACCAGGTCGGCCAGACCGGCAAGTCGGTCTCCCCGCAGCTCTACATCGCCAACGGCATCTCCGGCGCGATCCAGCACCGGGCCGGCATGCAGACCTCGAAGACCATCGTCGCGGTCAACAAGGACGCCGAGGCGCCGATCTTCGACCTCGTCGACTACGGCGTGGTCGGCGACCTGTTCAACGTCGTCCCGCAGCTCACCGAAGAGGTCAAGGCCCGCAAGGGCTGAGCCGCTTGAACGCATTGTCGGCCCCCGCGCGGCTGCGGTGCGCGGGGGCCGACGCGCGCCCGGGGAGGCCGATGCGCGCGCCTGCGGGGCCGATGCGCCCCCGCGCGGCCCGGACCGACGCGAGCCGCCGCCCTGTTGACCGGCGCGTACGCCCCCGCTAGCTTGCATTTCAACGATTTGTTGAATTCCGGGAGGGTGCAGATGCCGGCCGTGACGACACTCGCAGACGCCGTACGCACGCGGATCGGCGCCGCGCTGGCCGGCACCGACGCCGAGTTGGCCCGCCGCTACCCCGGCGACCGCGCCACCCGCCAGCCCGTGCACACCGTGTACGTGCCCGCCGACGCCTTCGACGCCGGCACCGCGCGCGCCTGGGGCGACCAGGCGCTCGCCGCGCTCGACACCCACGCACCCGACCCGGCCGTGTTCGGCGCCGTACTCGGCCTGAACGGCGAACTCGCCGCCGACGTCTACGACCTGGTCCGCGCCAAGCTGCGCCGCGAGCCCGTCGAGGACCTGCGGATCGACTTCGAGGACGGCTACGGGGTGCGCCCGGACGCGGAGGAGGACGCCGCGGCCGTCGCCGCCGCCCGTACGGTCACCGCCACCGTCGCCGACGGCACCGCGCCGCCGTACCTCGGCATCCGCATGAAGTGCATGGAGGCCGCCGTACGCGACCGCGGCATCCGCACGCTCGACCTGTTCCTGACGACCCTGCTCGACGGCGGCGCGCTGCCGGACGGGCTCCTCCTCACCCTGCCCAAGGTGACCTTCCCCGAGCAGGTCGCCGCGATGGCCGACCTGTGCGAGGAGTTCGAGCGGGCCGCGGGCCTGCCCGAGCGGCGGCTCGGCTTCGAGATCCAGATCGAGACCACCCAGGCCATCCTCGGCCCCGACGGCACCGCCACCGTGCCCCGCCTCATCGACGCCGCCCGCGGCCGCGCCACCTCGCTGCACTACGGCACCTTCGACTACAGCGCCGCCTGCGGGGTCAGCGCCGCCCACCAGTCCCTGGACCACCCGGCCGCCGACCACGCCAAGGCGGTCATGCAGGTCGCCGCGGCCGGCACCGGCGTACGCCTCTCCGACGGCTCCACCAACGTGCTCCCGGTCGGCTCCACCGCCGACGTGCACTCCGCCTGGCGGCTCCACCACGGCCTCGTACGCCGCTCCCTCGCCCGTGCGTACTACCAGGGCTGGGACATGCATCCGGCCCACCTCCCCACCCGCTACGCGGCCACCTACGCCTTCTACCGCGAGGGCCTGGCCGCCGCCACCGCCCGCCTCGCCGCGTACACGGCCGACTCCGCCGGCACCGCGGATTCAGCGGGTGCCGTGACCTCCGCGGTTCTCGACGAGCCCGCCACCGCCCGGGCCCTTGCCGCCTACCTCCTGCGCGGCCTCGACTGCGGCGCCCTCACCCCCGACGAACTCCCCGCCCCCACCACCCTCGCAGCCCTCGCTGGCCGGTAACGCGGACGGTTCGCCCGCCCGAGGGCCCGAAGCGCCGCTCAGGCTGCCAGCGACGGCGCCGCGAACCGTGCCCGCTCGTAGAGATCACGCGCGGTCGAGTTCCTGAGATGCGGTCGAATCAGGCGGAACATGGTCACCACGCATTGATCGGCGCGCCCCGAGCTGATCAATGGGTAATCGTCAAGCGCCATGTTCCATGTGGCGCAAGCCGCCTCCAGGTGGCCAATTGCGAACTGGCGCTCCGCGAGAAGCCCGCGCTTTCTGACCCGGGTGCCACGGTACACGTCGGCGCGCAAACGGTCGGCCCGCTGCAGCGCTTCGACCGAACCTTCTATGTCCCCGAGTTCAAAACGTACGTGACTGATGTGATCGTTCAATGCCGCGGGAGTGTAGCGACCTGGCTCCCCTTCGTCCTCGGCTTTTCCTACTGCCTGTTCGGCGTTGCGCAAGTGTCGCAATGCATTGATTCGATCGCCTGCCTGAGCCGAGGCATGCGACTGCTGCCCTACGAGGAAGGCCCGCATGCGGTGTCCCGCACGCGGGTGAGCGGCTGCGGCGGCGTCGGCAAGACGGAGCGCCTGTACTCCGTGCCGCAGATCCACGGCTTGAACGCTCATGGCGCGCAGTGTGCCGCAGTACGCGGGGTGATCCTCTGCCGCTCCGGCAAGCTCCAGCGACCTCAGGTAATACTGCTGGGCGATCCCATGCACGCCTTCGTCAACGGCCATGTACCCCGTGAGGTAGCACAGATGGGATGCGGCTGACAGCATCAATTTCCGCACAGGGGCCGTCGAATCTGCCTTGAGGCACGGCGCCACCGTATTCGCCAGGAGAGCGGCGGCCATCGGGCGCGCGTGGCGTCCCCCGAATTGGTCCTCCATGTCGGAAACCCGCTCGGTCATGGATGCGACCATGTTCACTTCGGTGATACCAATACGCTGCGTTCGCCCGATCCGAACCGCTTCCATGCGCCCCACTACGTCTTGCCATCCGGGAATGGCCAAGGCCGCAGAAAAGAGACTCGCTCCCGCCCCTATGACACTACGGCGTGAGGGGTCCATGTCCTGTCTGCTCAAGTCGAGCAGGCCGTCAACGGTGTTGGCTTCGGATGCATCCTCGGGGGGAGCGGGGAACCCCGCCTGTGTGTGCGTGATCGGCTTGCGCAGGCGTCGGGCGAGCGCTTCCACGATCAGCGGGCGCACGTCTTCCCTGGGCAGGTGACCGTCGAGCCATTGGTGGGCGGATGGCGACTGGTATCGGGTAGGCGTGCCCCGCTCGGTGCCGATCTTGTTGACCTCTTGGGTGAACTGTCGCAGCGTCCAGCCGCTTTCGCGGTACAGCCGCTTCAGGCTCTCGTTCGGCCGACGGTCGCCCACGCGTGCCCACCCCCTGCGCCCTTTGACGCCCTTGGCAACGATCTGCGCTTCAACGGTACCGCTCCGTGTGATCGGCTGGTCGCCCAGAGCGAGGAAGGGCTCCTGGACCGCGTTGACCGTGAACCGGCTGACGACCGCCACCGGTGGCAACTGACCGCGTCGCGGGCGATTTCGTACTCAGGCTCTCCGTGCAGGGAGGAAGGCGACAGGGACGCTACGTCCCAATTTCGGCACGCTAAGCGACGACGCGCAGGAACTCCGCCAACGGGCGCAGGCCGGGCGGGTGGTGGGGGAGGGACCACAGGTCGCGGACGATGGCGACGGCCAGGGTGTGATGCTGCATCCACGGCGGCGTGACGCGGCGCAGCGACTCCAGGGTCTTGACGGCTCCGGCCGCGTCGCCGAGGTCGGTGTGGGCGCGGGCCACGTCGAGGAGCAGCCAGGTGCGCCAGGACGGGGGCGTCCGCGGAGTGGCCGTACTGGACGGCCAGGCGGACACGTTCGATCCGGACGGACGACGGGCTGAAGACGCTGACCATCCGATTGTCGCTTCCGGCGGGCAACTTGGCGACGCGGGCGGCCTCGTTCTCCGCCGCTTCCATCATGCTCGCCGCGCGCTCGTAGTCGCTGCTTCTCGCGGCAGACGTGGCGGCGTTCATAGTCAGTGCGCCCCAGACCTTGAGCCCGTCGGCGGTGCCCGTGTGACCGGTGTCCTTCATCGCGTCGGCGGCGCGAAGGGCGACGCTCAGGGCGTCGGCCAACCGGCCGTGCCGTTGATACGTCACGGCCACGGAGTTCACGATCATGGGCACGAGCAGGGGGTCCGCGGACCGTTTGGCCGCGTCGATCGCCCGCTCCAGACTGGTCAGCGCCAGGTCCGTCTTCCCCATGCGTACGGCGACGTGCCCGCCGAGCTGAAGTGCCTTGCCCCAGAGCGGCGAACCCGGCCGCCCAGTCGTCCGCTCCGCCGGTGACGGCGGCCGAGCGCGCGTCCGCGATCAGCTCGGGGAGCATCTTCATGACCGTGTCGAACTCGGCCGCGTGATAGTGCGTCCAGGCGTCGGCGATCTGCTCGCGCAGGCGGTCCAGGGAGAAGTCCGGTGCGACCGGGGGCGGTTGCGGGCCTCAGAGCGTCGGCATGATCGCGCGGCGCACGGCGACGAAGCGCGGACCGTCGTTCTCACCGGTCGCCGCGACCGCCGGCGGGTCCCCGAGCAACGTCGTCAGCTCCACGCCCAGGCCGTTGGCGAGCGCGTGCAACGTGGGCAGTCGCGCCGAGTGCTTGCGCCGCTGCTCCGACTGCCGGATGGCGTCCACCGACACGGCGGAACGCTCCGCCAGTTGCTCCTGCGTGAGATCGGCCAGCCGCCGCAAGCGCCGCAGCGTCCGTCCCAGGTCCTCGCTCGCCACACCCTGACGGTACGCCGACGGGCCCCGGGCCCACGTGTTGTCCGCGTTCGGCCGCCGCTCCGGGAAACCCGGGCGGATCGCTCACCGCTCGGGCGGGAACTCGCCCGAGCCGCGCTCGATCAACCGGACCGGGAGCTCGGTCCGGCTCGCCCCGTCCGTCGCGATCCCGTCCAACCGCCGGAACAACTGCTGCGCGGCCACCCGCCCGATGCCCGGCGCGTCCTGCGCCACCACCGTGATCGCCGGGTCCAGCACATCCGCCAGCTCGAAATCGTCGAACCCGACGAGCGCGATCCGCTCCGGCCGCCCCGCGAGTACGCGCACCGCGGTGACCGTCACCCGGTTGTTCCCGGCGAACAGCGCCGTCACCGGCTCCACCCCGTTCAGCATCGCGTCGAGCGCCGCCTCGACCCGCTCCGGCGTGGTCGGCCCCATCGCGTACCACTCGGGCCGTACGGTCAGCCCGGCCGCCGCCATCGCCTCGCGGTACCCCCGCAGCCGCTCACCCGCGGTGTGGATGCCGGGCTGGTCGCCGATGAACCCGATCCGCCGGTGGCCGTGCGCGATCAGGTGCGCGACGCCCTCCCGGGTGCCGCCCGCGTTGTCCGTGAGCACCACGTCCGCGTCCAGCCGCCCGGCCGGCCGGTCCACGAAGACCGTCGCGACCCCGGCCGCGATCTCCGGCAGGAGGTAGCGGTGGTCGTCCCCGGCCGGCACCACGACCAGCCCGTCCACCCGCCGCGCGCAGAACGCCAGCACGAGCTCCTGCTCCCTGCGCGGGTCCTCCGCGCTGGACCCGGTGAACAGCAGCGCGCCGTGCGAGCGCGCCACGTCCTCCACGGCCCGGCTGAGCGCCGCGTAGAAGGGGTCCGCGAGGTCCTCCAGCACCAGGCCGACGCTCGCCGTACGCCGGGTCCGCAGCAGTCGCGCGCTGTCGTTGCGCCGGAACCCCAGCGCGTCGATGGCGGCCTGAACGCGGGCGGCGGTATCAGGTGTCACGCCGGGTTCCTCGTTCACCACCCGCGACACCGTCTTGAGGCCGACGCCCGCCCGCGCGGCGACATCCTTCATCGTGGGCCGGGGGGTACGTCCTGGTGTTTGGGTCACGGTCGTAGTATTCCCTGCGACAAGAGATGGACAACGTTGTCACGATCAGGCGAGACTACCCTCGTCCGCACCCTTGTCGATACGGCCCCTACAACCCACGTAGTACGAACGCCCAGCGACCGAATATCTACGCTCCGCGCACATCCGACCGCCACAGAACGTACACAGAACGCACGAAGGGACAGACCGCAGTGGGGACCGAGTACCGACCGCGGTCCGCCGCTCGCCGACCACACGCACCACGCACCACGCCCCCGTTCACCCCCGCCACACACGCCCCCACGACCCCCCCACACTCACACGACGCATGACGAAGCGCCCACCGCGGGCACGACGCACGCACAACGCACAAGGAGACGCCGCAGCGATGCACCCTGACAGCGCGACCGGTCCGATCGTGGCCGCACTGGACATCGGCGGCACCAAGATCGCCGGGGCCCTCATCGACGCCGAGGGGCGGTTGCTGGCGCGCGCGCTGCGCCCGACGCCCGGCAGCGCGGACGGCGAGCGGGTGATGGCCGCGGTCGACGAGGTGCTCGCCGAACTGCGCGCCGCCCCGCACTGGCCCGGGGCCGTCGCGGTCGGCATCGGCAGCGCCGGTCCGGTGGACGCGGCGCAGGGCACCGTCAGCCCGGTCAACGTGCCCGGCTGGCGCGACTTCCCGCTCGTACCGCGGGTCTCGGCGGCGGCCGGCGGCCTGCCCGTCGTACTGACCGGCGACGGTGTCGCGATGACCGCCGCCGAGCACTGGCAGGGCGCGGCCCGCGGCTACGACAACGCGCTGTGCATGGTGGTGTCCACCGGTGTCGGCGGCGGTCTGGTGCTCGGCGGTGCCCTCCTGCCCGGGCCGACCGGCAACGCCGGGCACATCGGGCACATCAGCGTGGACCTCGACGGCGACCCGTGCCCGTGCGGGTCGCGCGGCTGCGTGGAGCGGATCGCCAGCGGCCCCAACATCGCCCGGCGCGCGGTCGAGGAGGGCTGGCTCCCGCCGGCCGGCGCGCAGCCGACCGCCGCCGCGGTCGCCGCGTCCGCCCGCCAGGGCGATCCGGTCGCCCTGGCGTCGTTCGACCGCGCCGCCCAGGCCCTCGCCGCCGCCATCGCGGCGACCGCCACGCTCGTCGAGATCCACGTCGCCGTGATCGGCGGCGGTGTCTCGGCGGCCGGGCCGCTGCTCTTCGACCCGCTGCGCGTGCACCTGTCCCGCTACGCCACGCTGTCCTTCGCGGCGGGTGTCGACGTGGTGCCCGCGAAGCTCGGCACCGACGCGGGGCTGGTCGGGGCCGCCGCGGCCGCCGCGCAGGCGCTTCAGCTCTTCCCCACCACCGCGTAGGCTCCGTCCCGGACTTCAAGTCCCGGACTTCAAGTCCCGGACTTCAAGTCCCGGACTTCGGTCCCGGATTGCGGTCCGGGCGTCGGTTCCGGACTTCACGGGAGGGCGTCGTGGACGGGTGTCATGGCCGGGCGTGAGGCGGTCGTCGCGGTCCTGCCACGGGCCGGGCGGGTGCTGGTGATCCGACGGGGGCCCGGCGCCCGTATGCCCGGCTACTGGGCGCCGCCGAGCGGCACGCTCGAACCGGGTGAGAGCCAGCAGGACGCGCTCGTCCGCGAGATGCGCGAGGAGGTCGGCCTCACGGTCGCCCCGGCCGCGAAGGTCTGGGAGTCGCGGGCCGCGGACGGCGTGTTCCTGCTGCACTGGTGGACCGCCCGCGTCGATGACGGTGAGGTCGTCCCCGACCCTCGCGAGGTCGCCGAGGTCCGCTGGGTGACGCCGCGCGAGTTCCTCACCCTCACCCCGGTCTTCCCCGGCGATCGCGAGTTCTTCGGCCACGTCCTCCCGTCCGTCCGCACTCCCTGACCGGGGAGGCGACCCGCGAGCCGACCGTATGCGCCGACCGTACGCGCCGACCCGCGTGCGGCGGCCAGGACGCGGGCGTCGCCGGCGCGGGGCGAGGATACGGACCCGGCATACTGTTTCCCCGCCACTGCGGAGAACCGGTCGCAGGCGATGACACGGCAAGACAGCAGGGGGGCCGATGGAGGACGACGAGAAGTACGCACTCTCCGCCTATCAGGTATTGCGGACCGTGGGTAAGGCGGCGGTGGCCGACCTGCCCGCCGAGACGGGACTCGACCTCGATCAGGTGGAGCGCGGCATACGGCAGTTGCGCCGGCTGGGCCTGGTGCGTGACGTGGAGGAGATGATCGAGCCGGTCGATGCCAACGCGGCGCTGCTCGGGAAGGCGCAGGCCCACCAGGCGACTGCCGCGGCGCACGCGGCGAGCGTCAGTGATCTGGAGCAGCTCGCGCACGTGCTGCTGACGCTCTATCAACCTCCCCTTTCGCCGGACACGCTCCAAGCCGAGGTGGAGCTGATCACCGATCCGAAGCAGAAGGACCGCAGGTTGCAGGAGCTTGCGACCGCGATCAAGGTGAGTTGTGACGCGTTGCACCCCGGCGCCATGCCGTCGATGGAGGTGCTCAACCGCTCGCTGGCCCAGGACAGGGCGCTCGTCGCACGGGGGGTGCGGTGCCGGGCGATCTACCGGCAGGCGCTGCTCGAGACTCCCAAGCACGCGCGCTATCTGCACGACCTCGCGCAGGCCGGCGTCGAGGTCCGGCTGATCGACCACGCGGTCTACGACCTGCTCGTGCTCGACGGCCTGATCGCCTTCAACCCGGCCGCCGCGGGCACGGGTTCGCGGGCCGTGATCCTGCTGCACGGCTCGGCCCTGGTCAGCGCCCAGGTGGCGCTCTACGAGGACTACTGGCTGCGTGCGGTGCCCTACCATCGGGCGGTCGCCCAGTCCGAGCGGACCGCGCTCAGTGCCCAGGAGCGGGTGGTCGTACGGCTCATGGCCAGCGGTCTCAGCGACGACCAGATCGCCCGCAAGCTCGGTGTGCACCGCCGGACCGTGCAGCGCGCGGTGGCCAAGCTCATGGAGCGGCTGAACGCGACCAGCCGCTTCGAGGCCGGTCTGAAACTGGCCCGCGTCATGGGCGCCGACGGGGACTCGGTGGGGCTGGCGCCGAGCCACACCGTGCCGTCGCCGCGGCCCGCGCGGCCGGTGCCTCCGCGCGTCTCCTGAGCGGTTTCCGCCCGCGCCGGTCGTGCCTGAGGGCGGCTGGCCCACGGCGACCTCGGTGCTGGTGCACTACATCCTCGGCGCCACCGGCCGGAACGCCGCGAACACCGCGAGCGCCCGCACGTTCGGGCCCGCCATGGACCGCGCCACGTTCCCCGACAGCGTGGCGAAGGCGTGGGGGCGCTGGACCCGGAGAAGTATCCGCTCACCCGGACCGGTCGCGGATCAACCGCGCGAGCACGATGACGGCGAGCAGTTCCCGGCCGGGGTCGATCTCGTCCTCGCCGGTGTCGGGCCGACCGCCTCGCGCCGACCGGGCGGCCCCGGCCGTGTGTCACGAGCCGCCGGGTGCGTACGGAAGGTCGCTGACGTTCAGTCGCTGACGTTCATGGGACAGGCGTTCACACGGCGGGAGTTCACAGGGGCGGGAGTTCACGCGGCGGGCGTTCACGGGGCGGGCGTTCACGGGGCGGGCGTGAAGAGTTTCCAGTTCCCCTCGGAGACGACGTCCACGGCGCCGCCGGCCACCTTGACGGCGGTGGCGTCGTCGATCGCGTACGCCGGCCCCCCGACCTCGGCCGCCCAACTCTCCGCCGCGGCCATGGTGTTCTCCGGCATGTCCGGGTGGTTCAGGTGCGGGAAGATCGAGAAGTCGACCAACCCGAGCGTGCGGTCGTCACCGGTGGGCGGCATCCAGTCGTCCAAGTCCCGCACGACGCGGGGGGTCAGCACCAGGCTCCCGGCGCTGATTCCCACGTAGACCGTCTCGGGCAGCGACGGCAGGAGGTCGGCCAGCCCGGACTCCCGCATCCAGTGGCTCAGGTACAGGGTGTCGCCGCCGTTCACCAGCAGGACGTCGGCCGCTCGGACCCACTGCACCCAGCGCTCCCGGTCGATGCTGGGCAGCGCGGTGAGCTCCAGCACCCCCACGGACTTCCACCCCAGATCGGCCCCGCGGAGGAAGCGCCAGGGCCCGACCGGGCCGAAGGAACTCCCGTACCCCGCGGTGGGGATGCACAGGGCGTGGGCCTCGGCGACCGGTTTGCCCAGGAGGTCGACCAGCGCGTCCCGGATGCTCTGGTTGGTGATGCCGGCGGAAGTGAGAAGAAGCCGCACGATGTCCGCCCCCAATTGGCTGCACAACGGAAGTGGCCGACACCGTACCGCCCCGCCGGACCTCGATGGGCCAGGTCCGGGGCGGCTGAGGCGGCCGCGTCCGAGGCCGTCGCCGGATTGCGTCCCACCGGCCCTCCTCCCGCGGTCCGGGGCACGTGGTCGTTCAGCCGCCGAGCGCGCTCAAGGGGTCGTCCAGGACCGGCTGCCAGGCGAGTTCGGCGGCGCCGACGAGGCTGTTGTGGTTCAGCGCGCACGCCAGCAGCGGCACGCTTCCGCTGCGCCCCCACAGGCTGCGGTCGGCGACGACCGCGCGCAGCCGGTCGGGGTCGGCATCCAGCAGGTGGCCGTGCAGGCCGCCGAGCAGGATGCGGTCGGGGTTGAGCACGTTGACGAGTCCGGCCAGGCCGGTGCCGAGCCGGTCGATGAGGATATGGGCGGCGCGGCGAACGGACGGGTCGTCGTACTCGGTGCGCAGCAGGTCGCGGGACTGCTCCAGCAGCGAGATCTCCGGGCCCGCCGGGCGTCCGGCGGCCTCGATGAAGGCGAGCGGGTCGGCCTCCACGTCGAGGCAGCCGCGAGAGCCGCAGTGGCAGGGCCGCCCGTCCGGTCGGACGGTCAGGTGGCCGACCTCCAGGGCCAGCCCCGCGCTGCCGGTGTGCAGGCGGCCGTCGAGCACGAGGGCGCCGCCGACCCCGCGGTGGCCCGAGGCGACCACCAGCAGGTGCTGGGCGTCGCGGCCGGCCCCGTGGCGGTGTTCGGCGAGCGCGGCCACGTTGACGTCGTTGCCCACGAAGCAGGGCACCGGGCGCCCGCCGGGACCGGTGATACCGGCCTTGGCCACCTGCTCGGTGAACACCCGCAGCACGGGCGCGCCGGCCGGCCAGGCCAGGTGCAGCGGGTTGAGCGCGGCGCCCTCGGGCTCGGCGACCGCGGACGGCACCGCGAGCCCGGCGCCGACGCACTCCCGCCCGTGGGCGCGCAGCAGCTCCGCGCCGGCCGCCACCACCTCGCCGAGCACGTGCGCGGGGTCGGCCGGAACCGTCATGCAGCCGGGCGCGGTCGCCACCGTCTCACCGCCGAGGCCGACCAGCGCGGCGCGGAAGCCGTCGGCGTGCACCTGCGCGGCGAGTGCGACCGGTCCTTCGGGGGCCACCTCCAGCCGGTGGGAGGGGCGGCCCTGCGCGCCGGAGGGCCCGGTCGGCCGGGTGTCGACCCGGATCAGACCGAGCGCCTCGAGTTCGGCCGCCACCGCCCCGGCGGTCGCACGGGTCACGCCCAGTTCCGCGGTGAGCAGGGCGCGGGTCGGCGCGCGGCCGGTGTGTACCAGGCCGAGCGCTGGACCGAGCGCGCCTCGGCCGCGCTCAAGCCTTGTCCGAATCTGTGTCACCACTCTATTCTCACTTTGTGCCGACGCTGAACAAAATAGGGACGGCGCTGTCCCGATCCCACCACACATTCGCCCCCGACCCGGCCCTGCGCGCGCTGCGCGTCGCGTTGACGGTCTTCTTCGCCGTGGACGGGTTCCTGTTCGCCGGGTGGGTGGTGCGCATCCCCGCCATCAAGGCCCAGGTCGGCGCGTCCGCAGGGCAGTTGGGGCTCGCGCTGCTGGGCGTTTCGGTCGGGGCGATCGCCACGATGGTGCTCACCGGCCGGCTGTGCCGTGTCTTCGGCAACGAGCGGGTGACCGTCGTGACCGCGGCCATGCTGGCGGTCAGCGTGGCCCTGCCGCCGCGTACCCATTCGGCCCTCGCCCTCGGCCTGGTGCTGCTGTTCTTCGGCGCGTCCTACGGCGGCCTCAACGTCGCGATGAACAGCGTCGCCGTCGACCTGGTCGCCGCGCTGCGCCGCCCGGTGATGTCCAGTTTCCACGCTGCCTACAGCATGGGCGGTCTGCTCGGCGCGGGTATCGGCGGGCTGCTGGCGTCGCACCTGTCGCCCGCCACCCATCTGATGCTGCTCACGCCGATCGGCCTGTTGACGGTGCTGTTCGCGGGGCGGGTGCTGGTGGCGCATCCGCTCAGCCACGGGGGCGGACGGGGCGCCGCGGCGCGGGAGAGTTCTGCGGGTGCGGGTGCGGGTGCCGAGGCCGGAACAGGCGCCGAGGCCGGTGCTGGGGCCGGGGTCGACCCGGAGCGTACGACGCCGGCGCCGGACGGGACGGCGCCCGCCGGAGAGGCACTCGCCGGGAAGGCACTCGCCGGGAAGGCGCCGGCCGGGAAGCGGGGAACCGCCGGCCACCGTACGACCCTGCTGGTCGCCGTGTTCGGCCTGATCGCGGGCTGCTCGGCGTACGGCGAGGGCGCGCTCGCCGAATGGGGCGCGCTGCACATCCAGCAGGACCTGCACAACGGTCCCGGGATCGCGGCGGCCGGCTACGCCTGCGTCACCTCGGCGATGACCATCGGGCGGCTGACCGGCGCCGCGCTGATCACCCGGCTCGGGCAGAGCCGCGCGCTGGTGTTCGGCGGGTTGACCGCGTGCGGCGGGATGCTGCTGGGCGCGCTCGCGCCGTTCACCGCGCTGGTGATGGTCGGCTTCGCGCTGACCGGCCTCGGCCTGGCGAACCTCTTCCCGACCGCCATCGCGCGCGCCGGCGCGCTGACCGGTCCGAGCGGAGTGGCCGCCGCCTCCACGCTCGGCTACGGCGGGATGCTGCTCGGCCCGCCCGCGATCGGCTTCCTCACCGACGCGGTCGGCCTGCCCACCGCGCTGACCACGGTCTCCGCGCTCGCCGCCGTCGCCGCGGTGATCGCCTGGTCGGTACGGCACACCTCGCCGCCCCGGTCGGCTTGACGTACATCACAGGCGCGCGAACGGCGTCGAGGAGGCATGCTGGTGGCCCCGCGGAACGTCGCGGTGGCGTACGGCCGTTGCGGCCTGTCGCCGCCGCTACGAGCCCGCAGGTGCCCCCGCGCGGGGGCACCGTACGCACCGCAGGAGGAGCCGATGCGCATGCCGCCCTGGGCCGGCCGTACCGCCCGTACCGTTCGTGCCGGCCGTACCGCCCGTGCCGTCCGTACGGTTCGTGCCGCTCGTGTCGTGGCCGGTGAGCGGGCGGCGCGGATCTATCTGGGCGTGGTCGCGGTGTGCCTGCTGCTGACGCTGCTGCAGACCGCGATCGCGGGCGGCCCGGCGCTGTCGTTCAGCGGGGTGCTGCTCGAACTGGCGACGCTGCCCTGGACACCGGCGCTGTGGCGGCTGTTCGCGGCCGTCGGAGGGCTGGACGTGTCGTCGGCCGCGAGCGGGTGGACCGGCTGGACGTTGACCGTGGTCGCCGCGATCGTCGCGGCGGCCCTGGACGCCGTGCTGATCGGGTACGGGGTGCGCGCCGCCCGGCGCCGTGTCGCCGCACGTTGACCGGCGCCGCCGACCCGGCACAATTCCCCTATGGAGACTGCCGAGTTCATCGAGACGCTGCGCCGCGAGGGACCCCTGCTGGCCGACGCCGCACAGCGCGCGGGGCTGGACGCGCCCGTGCCCACCTGCCCGAAGTGGCAGGTCCGCGACCTGCTGCGGCACACCGGGTCGGTGCACCGCTGGGCGGCCGGGTTCGTCGCCGAGGGGCGTACCGAGCCCGCCCAACTCGACGACACGGCGCCGAGCGGCACGGGGAGCGACGGCACCGGCTCCGACGGCGGCGAACTCGTCGACTGGTACCGGCTCTCGCACGCCCGGCTGGTGGAGGTGCTGGAGGACGCCCCGGCGGACCTGGTCTGCTGGACCTTCATGCCCGCGCCCTCGCCGCTGGAGTTCTGGGTCCGCCGCCAGGCACACGAGACCACCGTCCACCGCGTCGACGCCCAGGCCGCCGCCGGCCTGGCCCCGTCAGCGGTGGACCCCGCCTTCGCCGCGGACGGCGTGGACGAACTCATGCTCCGGTTCGAGGGCAAGGGCCGTAACCGGGCGCGCAGCCCGCAGCCGCGCACGCTGCGGGTGCGTACCGAGGACGTGGCGGGGGACAGCGGCTGGACCCTGCACTTCACACCGGACCCGCCGCGCTGGGAGCGAGGCGGTGCGGACGGCGGCGCCGACTGCGAAGTGAGCGCACCGGCCGCTGAGTTGTACCTGGCGCTGTGGAACCGGCTGCCCCACGACCACTTGTCGCTGCGCGGCGACCGCGACGTCATGGACCTCTGGCTGTCCTCCGGCGCCGCGTCCTGACGAGCGCGTGACCCGATCCTCCGTCCGCTCAGGGATTCGGTCGCACCGAAGCGGCCTGTGGCGCCCTCACAACGTGGGTGCCTCAGGGCACCGCAACCGCCGGAACTCGGGCGATGGCCGGGTGCGCGAGGAAGGTATCGGCATCGCGCTGAACGGCTGTCCAGCGGACGCAAGCTACGGCTGATTCGGGTAGGGGAGTACGCGTGTCATAGCGCGGGTTCCGGTACCCGGCCGTGCTCGCCCTGGAAGCCCCCGTTTCCAGCGCCCTGGGCGCCAGGCGGACCAGCGTCGTCTACGCGCGCGTCGTGGACAGGCCGAACGGGTAGGAGGACGCACTCCTTCGGCAGGCCCTAGGTCTTTTCGATCACTCGCCGCGGCTCCACGCGTCGACCGTTGCAGCGGCCCAAGACCCGACGCGTTCCGTGAACTTTGCGGAGGGGAAAGTTCCGTCGACGGCGACGTCTTCGATCGTGACGGCGAAACGAGATGGCGGCGTGTCCCGGTGCGGCAGCGCCCCGTCCAGCGCGACTCGGGAAGGCCGGCCCTTCACACAATGGGAGTTGCCACGACGAGCTTGGCCAACGAGCTGGTTCGCTTCGTCGAGGCCGCCGTCGATGTATGCGCGCAGGAGCGCCCAAGCCATCGCGCCGTCGTCGGTGGGTAGCCGGCTGGGGTGTTGGAGCAGGAAGCAAGCGACGGAGACGCCGTGCAGCGGCCCCCACGGTGCCCGCCGCGAATGGTCCAATGCGAGCAAGGCGTGGAATAGCTCCTCACAGGACCGCGGGTTCATCGGCGCACCGCACTCCGTGCAGGGCTCCATGCCTTCTCCTTCGTTCGCACGCGAGGCTGGGCACCGTTCAATGTTCTGGCGATCACGCCAAACCATCGAGGCTTCGCGGCTGGAAACAATCCACGTCGTGAGTACGTGCTCTCTGTCGGCACCGTGACCGTCAACGGTTCGTTCATGGAGCTTCGTCGGCTGGTCCTCCATGGAGCCCGCCGTCAGCCCGGTCGAACCGGTCAGTCCGGGTTGCGGCCGACGGCCAGGAGGTGGGAGCTGGCGGCGAGGAGTTCGGGGTAGGGCTCGGCCAGGCGGGCGGCGGTCAGGGCGGATCGGAAGAGTTCCTCGCTCGGCGGGGCGCCCGTACTCTGCTCGACGGCCTTGAGCAGCGACCAGGTGGGGCCCTCGATGCCGAACACCTCGACCTCCCGCAGTCCCGCGGCCCTCACTTCCGCGGCGAGCTCTTCCGCCCGGTGGAAGTAGGAGACGGTGAAGCCGCGCCGGCCGTCGTAGGTGGCGGTGGCGAGGATGTCCGTGATCGAGTCCCGCAGGCGTTCGTGGTGCAGGTGCGCCAGGGCGGTGTGTTCGAAGACGGACGAGTAGCGGTTGATCGCCGCCGCTGCCACGAGGCCCCCGGGCCGGGCCACGCGGGCGGCCTCGCGCAGCGCTCGCAGGCGGTCCTCGCGCTCGGGCAGGTGGTACAGCGGACCGAGCAGCGCCACGACGTCGTACGAGGAGTCCTGCGCGTCGAGGCCGCGGGCGTCCCCGAGTTCCGCCGGGCAGATGTCGCGTGCCTGCTCCACGTGGCGTGCGACCGGGTCGACGAGCCGCACCTCGTATCCGTCCGCCACCAGCCAGCGGGCGTGGGCGCCGGTCCCGCCACCGACATCCAGCACGCGTGCGGGTGCCTCCGGCAGGAAGCGCCGCAACAGCTCCTGCGTGCGCAGCAGTTCCAGTCTTCCGTCAGCCGAAGACGTCAATCGGCTCCCTTCGTCGAAGAGGCTGGTGTAAAAGGTGGTGACCTCGGGTGCCAGTTCGGGGGACGCCATCCCGCCAGTATCCGGCACCGGAGACGCGACGCCGTGCTGATCCCGTCGCCGTTCATCCTCGGCGACGGCAGCGCGGGGCACGGCAGTTGACGCCGTACCGCGTACGGGGGCGCGGCCGCGCCCGTCAGCCGGCATCTGCGGGCGACAGGCCTTCGGTGCCGTGCATGTGGTGGAGCAGGAGGAGCGCGGCCACCGCGTTCGCCGATCTGATCTCGCCCCGCTGGACGAGCATGGGTACGGACGCGAGCGGCACCCATTCCCGTCGCTCCGACTCGAAGTCGTCCTCGGGGTGCCCGACGTACTCGGCGGTGGTGGACCAGTAGACGTGGTGGCGGCCGTCGGCGAGGCCGTTGGAGGGCTCAACGGTCATGAGGTGCTTGAGGGGGCCGGGGCGCCATCCGGTTTCCTCCAGCATCTCGCGGGCGGCGGCTGCTTCGACGTCCTCGCCGTGTTCGACGACCCCGGCGGCGAGTTCCCAGCCCCAGGTGTCGGTGATGAAGCGGTGCCGTCACAGCAGCAGTGCCTCGCCGGCTTCGTTGACGGTGGTGGCGAGCGCGACGGGGCGCTGGCGGATCAGGTAGTGGTCGAGGTGGCGGCCGTCGGGGAGTTCGACGTCGGCGAGGTTGAGAGTGAGCCAGGGATTCTCGTAGACCGTCTTCTCGCCGTGGTTCTTCCACACCGACACGTACGCGCTCCGTCCATGGTTGGCTGCCCGGTGCCCGGGACGGTACCGGACCGGGCTGGTCACTGGGGCAGGGAGAGTGAGGCGGCCGCCTCACTCCGCCGAGCCCCAGCGGACCTCAGTGGACAAGGAACGCCACGTGCCCGTCACCCCAGCGGCCGACAACCGTACGTTCGCCGCCACCACCGACCAACCGTCCCTCGCGTCGTCCGCAAGCGCCCGTACCTGGACCATCACCACCGACACCGGATTCAGCATCAGCGGCCACCTCCCGCCGTGGGCCACCGACGACCCCAGCGAGCACCAACTCCCCGTCGACCGGCTCGGCATCGCGCTCAGCGACATCAACCACCACCAGGACGTCTGCGGCCACGCCTTGCCCCTGCGTACACCCGACGGCTCCGACGAGCCGGGCCACGACACCGACCCGGTGCCGGTCTTCAGCGGCAGCATCGACTGCGACCCCTACGCCACCGAACCCGAACCACGCATCCCCGTCTTCAACTTCCGCCTCGTCGACGACTACCGCATGGAAGCCCTCGGACCGGAAGGCATCACCGAACTGGCCGCGGCATTCCGAGCTCACGCCGAGGTGCTGGACACCCACGTACGACACGCACTCATCGAAGCGCGCGGCGACTGGGCCCGCCAGCACACCAACCGGCCCGCGTAAGCGCAGCTCAAGGGTCCGCCCACCGGAGGGGAGCGGCGCTCGACGAAGCGCGAGGGGCCGCGGCATCGGCCGGCGCCCAGCCGCCCCGTCGGCTCAGGACTTGACGAGCATCCGCTCCAGCACCGCGCGGTGGCACGGGCGGGCCTGCTCGTAGCGGCTGCGGCCGGCCTCCGTGATGGCGACCCGCACCCCGCGCCGGTCCTCGCTGCAGATGCCGCGGTCGACCAGGCCCTCCTTCTCCAGGCGGGCCACCAGCCGGGACAGCGCGCTCTGGCTGAGGTGGACGCGGTCGGCGAGCTCCTGGACGCGGAAGGTGCAGCCGTCCTCCGCGTCGTCGCCGATCAGGACGTCCAGCACCTCGAAGTCGCTGGCGCCGAGTCCGTACCGGTGCAGCTCGCGGTCGATCTCGCAAGCCGTACGGGCGTGAACGGCCAGGATGTCCCGCCATTCCTGCACGAGCGCGCGCTCACCCTTGTCGCCGGTCATGACACAACGTTAGCAGAAAACCGACCCCTATGCACGGGCATTAAATGCGCTTGCATTGGATGCGCGTGCATGTAGTCTGTTCCGCATGACCTCTCCGTCAGTCCCGTCCCCTACCGTCCCCCGCTCCGACCAGCGATGGAGCGCCCTGCAATGGGGCGCCCTCCTCGTGCTGTGCGCCGCGCTCTTCCTCGACGCCCTTGACGTCTCGATGGTCGGCGTGGCGCTGCCCTCGATCGGCAGCGACCTGCACCTGTCCACGTCCTCGTTGCAATGGGTCGTCAGCGGCTACATCCTCGGTTACGGCGGCCTGCTGCTCCTCGGCGGCCGCGCGGCCGACCTGCTCGGCCGGCGCCGGGTCTTCCTGATCGCCCTCGCGGTCTTCGCGGTGGCCTCGCTCCTCGGCGGCCTGGTCGACTCCGGCGAACTGCTGATCGCCACCCGGTTCGTCAAGGGCCTCAGCGCCGCGTTCACCGCGCCCGCGGGCCTGTCCATCATCACCACCAGCTTCGCCGAGGGCCCGGTCCGCAACAAGGCGCTGACCATCTACTCCAGCTGCGGCGCCACCGGCTTCTCCATGGGCCTGGTGCTCTCCGGGTTCCTGACCGAGGCCGGCTGGCGCTGGACGATGCTGCTGCCCGCCCCCGTCGCCGTGATCGCCCTGATCGCCGGGCTGAAGCTGATCCCGAAGACGCCGCGCGAGAAGGCCGACGGCCGGGGCTTCGACCTGCCGGGCGCGATCACCGGCGCCGGCGCGATGCTGCTGCTGGTGTTCACCGTGGTCTCGGCGTCGTCGGTCGGATGGGCCTCGGCCCGCACGCTCGGCTCCTTCGCCGCCGTCGCGGCCCTGCTGGCCGCCTTCACCGTCATCGAGCAGCGCTCGTCCCACCCGCTGGTCCGGCTCGGGGTGCTGCGCGACTCCAGCCAGGTCCGCGCCAACCTCGGCGCCGCCACCTTCTTCGGGTCCTACGTCGCCTTCCAGTTCCTGGTCACGCAGTACCTCCAGAACGTCCTCGGCTACAGTGCCATGCACACCGCGCTCGCCTTCCTGCCCGCGGGCTCGCTCGTCGCGATCCTCTCCACCCGGATGGGCCCGGTCGTCGACCGCTTCGGCACCCCGCGGGTGATCGCGGCCGGCTTCACCTCGCTGGTCGTCGGGTACGTCCTGTTCCTGCGGATCGGCCTGCACCCGAACTACGCGACCGTCATCCTGCCCTCGATGCTGCTGCTCGGCGCCGCCTTCGCCACCGCCTTCCCGTCGCTGAACATCCAGGCCACCAACGGGGTGCGCGACGAGGAGCAGGGCATGGTCTCCGGGCTGCTGAACACGTCCTTCCAGGTCGGCGGCGCGATCTTCCTCGCCGTCGTCACGGCGGTGGTCACCTCCAGCGCCGGCGGTCACCCCGCGAGCCCGCAGGCCACCCTCGACAGCTACCGGCCCGGGCTGTGGGTCGTCACCGGCGTCGGCTTCGCCGGGCTGCTGCTCACCCTCTCGGGGCTGCGCCGCCGCCGTCCCTCCTACGGAATCCTCGTCGCCTCCTCGGACACGGAGGCGCCCGGCAAGGCCACCGCCGTCCAGGGCGCCGACGCCACCGACGGCACGGAGCGGGACGTCCGCGACGGCCGCGTGACCGCACGCGACTGAGCCGGCCCGTCCCCGCCGCTCCCGAACGACCGACCGGCCCCGCGCGAGGAGGGAACGCGCGGGGCTGGTCCACGTCCCCGCGCCCCGCCGTGCCCCCGTGCCGCCGGGCACCCTCCCGCCGACTGCCGCCCACGCGCCGCACATTCCGGGCGGGCTCGGGGGAACGCGGCTGTACCGTACGGCGTCTAGCGCGGTGGCCGGGAAGCGGCGGACGCGAGTGCGGGAGGCGGTGGAGATGAGCGGGGCGGGCACGGGCGGCCGGGGCGTGACGGGGCGCCGTACGCAGGCGGAACGCGACGCCGCGTCCGTCGAGGCGATGTACGCGGTGGTGACCGCCGCGGTGCTCGGCGCGGCCGGCTTCCTCGTCGTGACCACCCCGGTGATGGCGGGCGCGGCGCACGGCTCGGCCCGCGACGGGTGGGTCAGCGCCGCGGTGATCGTGGCGGCCGGGCTCTTCTTCGGCCGGATCGTGCTGACCTTGCACCGCTTCGAACGCCGCGCCCGGGAGCGGCGGCAGGCCCCGCCGCCGTACCCGTGGGACCTGACCCGCAGCCCGGCCGGCCACGGGGACGACCACGGTTCCGGGTACGGCCGCGGGCGCGCCGACGGTGGCGGCGACGGCGGTACGGACCCGGGCGCGGCGCCCCTGGCGCCGGTGGTGACGCCGTACCGGCCCCGGCGGGTGGTGCGGCAGGCCGCGAGCAGCGGTGCCGGCAGGGGCGGCGCGCGGGGTGGCGCCGACCGGATCGGCTGAGCGCGGGGCGGGCGGCGGGGGCGCCGCAGGATCAGCGCCGGATCAGCGCCGCGATCAGTGTTGGATCAGCCGAGCCAACCGGGCCGGACCAGCCCCGACTCGTAGGCGAGCACCACCAGTTGAGCCCGGTCGCGGGCGCCGAGCTTCACCATCGCCCGGCTGACGTGCGTCTTCGCCGTGAGCGGGCTGACCACCAGCCGGCGGGCGATCTCGTCGTTGGACAGGCCGATCCCGACCAGCGCCATCACCTCGCGCTCCCGGTCGGTGAGCTGTTCGAGGTCGGCGGCGGTGGCCGGCTCCTTGGAACGGGCGGCGAACTCGGCGATCAGCCGGCGGGTCACGCCGGGGGACAGCAGCGCGTCGCCGCCGACCACCGCCCGGACCGCGCGCAGGAGTTCGGCCGGCTCGGTGTCCTTCACCAGGAACCCGGAGGCGCCCGCCCGGATCGCCTCGAAGACGTACTCGTCGAGTTCGAAGGTGGTCAGCACCACCACCCGCACCTGCGCGAGCGCCGGGTCCGCGGTGATCGTGCGGGTGGCGACCAGCCCGTCCATCACCGGCATCCGGATGTCCATCAGCACGGCGTCCGGGGCCAGCTCGCGCACCATGCGCACCGCCTGCCCGCCGTCGGCCGCCTCGCCGACCACCTCGATGTCGTGCTGCGCGTCCAGCAGCGCCCGGAAGCCGGCCCGGACCAGAAGCTGGTCGTCGGCGAGCAGTACGCGGATCATGTGCGCTCCTCGGCGGAGGTCAGGCCGCTGGGGCCGGAGGGATCGGACGAGCCGGAGGGACGGTCAGCGGAAGAGGGGTGCCCCTGGGAGGACAAGTGGTCCGGGTCGGACGGACGCCCCTGGTCGGACAAGTGGCCCGGGTCGGACGGCCGCCTCTCGTCGGACGGTCGCCCCCGGTCGCACGGAGAGTCCGGGTCGCACGGAGAGTCCGCGCCGGGCGGAGGGTCCGCGCCGTCCCGCTTCTCCCCGCCCAGCGGCAGCACCGCGCGAACCCGGAAGCCGCCGTCCTCCCGCGTCCCGGCCCGTAGCTCACCGCCCAGCGCGCCCACCCGTTCCCGCATGCCGACCAGGCCGTTGCCGCCGCCGGTCTCGCCGCCCGTGACCGCCGGGCCGTCGTCGTCGACCAGCACCTCGACGGCCCCCGTCCGGTAGGTCAGGCGGACCCGGGCGGTGCGGGAACCGGAGTGCCGCACGATGTTCGTCAGCGACTCCTGGACGATCCGGAAGGCGGCCAGGTCCGCGCCCGGCGGCAGCCGCACACGGGTGCCGTCGACCGCGACCTCGGCGGCCAGGCCCGCGGCGGTCGCCTGCTCCACGAGCTCGGGCAGCCGGTCCAGGCCGGGCGCGGGGGAGCGCGGCGCCTCGCCGGGCGCGCGCAGCGTGCCGAGCACCTGGCGCACCTCGCCCAGCGCCTCCTTGCTCGCTGCCTTGATCGTGGTCAGCGCGGTCCGCGCCTGCTCGGGCCGCTCGTCCATCAGGGCGAGGGCGACGCCCGCCTGGACGTTGATCACCGAGATGCTGTGGGCGAGCACGTCGTGCAGCTCGCGGGCGATCCGCAGCCGCTCCTCGTCCGCCCGGCGGCGCTCCGCCTCCGCGCGCTCCCGCCGGTCCCGGGCGACCTGCTCCCGTCTGACCCGGTACAGCTCGGCGCCGGCGAGCACCGCCAGCAGCCACGCGCCGACCCCCGACGCCTCCGCCCACGTCAGCCGCTGGCTGCCGGACGACGGCAGCCACTGGTAGAGCCAGGCGCCGACCAGGATGTGCGCGGCGTAGGCCGCCGCCGCGATGACCAGCACGGCTCTGCGGTGGCCCGCGGCCACCGCGCTGAAGAACGCCACCACCATCGAGGCGAACACCGGCCCGAACGGGTAGCCGAGCATGACGTAGAGCAGCGTGATCGCGGCGGTGCCGGCGGCCACGGCGACCGGCCGCTGCCGCCGGAACAGGAGCATGACCGGCCCGGCCAGCAGCAGGGTGTACCCCAGCGCGTCGAGCTCGGTGCGGCTCGGCTGGTGCCGCCCGGCGACGCTGGACCCGACCAGCTGGACGAACGCCAGCACGATCACCGGCACCCAGACGCGCCGGGTGCCGAGCAGCCCGCGCCGCCGCGGTTCCGGCCGGTCCTCGTACGTCATGCGTCCCACGCTAGACCGCCACCCGCCGGCCCGGCGTCCACCGGCGGTCGGCGGCGCGGGTACTCCGTACGAAGTACTCCGGGTCGGCGCCGGCACCGGAAACCGGGGGTGCCGGGCCGTCCTCGGTCAGGTGCGGTCGTACGCGTCCAGCGCGCGGCGGGCGATCGAGTGGGTGCGGACCAGCTCGGCGAGCGAGCGCTTCCCCCGGGTGATCCCGGCGAACGCGCGCCAGGCCGGCGGGAAGGTGGTCAGCGCCGCGTGCAGCAGACCGGGGCGCCGCTCGAACAGCGCCAGCATCCGCCGTCCGACGCCCATCTCGACGCCGAGCCCGGCCTTGACCGCGAACGCGTAGTTGAGGGCCTGCCGGCGGGCGTCCACCGCGTCGTGCGCCTCGGCGATGCGCACCGCCCACTCGCCGGCCAGCCGGCCGGAGCGCAGCGCGTAGGAGATGCCCTCGCGGGTCCACGGCTCCAGCAGTCCGGCCGCGTCGCCGCAGACCAGGACGCGGCCGCGGGAGAGCGGGGAGTCGTCGGCGCGGCAGCGGGTCAGGTGCCCGGAGGAGACGCTCGGCTCGAAACCGGCCAGGCCGAGCCGGGCGATGAAGTCGTCCAGGTAGCGCTTGGTGGCGCCGCCGTCGCCGCGCGCGGAGATCACGCCGACGGTGAGGGAGTCGCCCTTGGGGAAGACCCAGCCGTAACTGCCGGGCAGCGGGCCCCAGTCGATGTGCACCCGGCCGGCCCAGTCCTCGGCGACCGAGGCGGGCACCGGGATCTCGGACTCCAGGCCGAGGTCGACCTGGTCGAGCTTGACCCCGACGTGTGCTCCTATCCGGCTGGCGCTGCCGTCGGCGCCCACCACCGCGCGGGCGTAGAGGGTCTCCTCCTCGCCGCGCTTGCCCCCGGCGCCGCCGGTCACCACGACCGCGACGGTCCTGCGGTCGGGCACGCCCGGTCCGTGCTGCTCGACCCGGCAGACCGTCACCCCGGTACGCACCTCGGCGCCGGCCTCGCGGGCGGCTTCGACCAGCCCGTTGTCGAACTCGGGCCGGTTGATGAGGCCGAAGAGCATCTGCCGGGATCGCTTGGTGCGGGTCAGCCGGCCGTTGAGACTGAAGGTGACCGCGTGCACGCGGTCGCGCAGCGGGAGTTCGTAGCCTGGGGGCAGCGAATCCCGGGACGGCCCGATGATGCCGCCGCCGCAGGTCTTGTAGCGCGGCAGTTCGGACTTCTCCAGCAGCAGGACCCGCCGACCGGTCACGGCTGCCGCGTGGGCGGCAGACGCGCCTGCCGGACCCGCGCCGATCACCACGACGTCCCAGACCGGCTCGGTCCCGTCGTTCTCCGCACCGCTGCCCTGGGCCGCCTGCTCACCGCTCACGTCGTTTTCGCTCCCGCTCGCCACGCTCGGCTGTCCTCGCTGTTCAGCGCTGTTCACAAGCATCCTATTGCGCCCGTGGCCAAGGGCTCGCTGTGGCACCATCGGCAACGGCCCGCCGGCCCCCGGCGGGGGCGCCGGTCTGCCGGTGCCTGTCATCCTTTGTCGGCTTTCGTCGCCGTCGTGTCGGCCTCGTCCGTCCCTACCAGGAGCATTCATGTCGTCAGTCCCGCTGTCCGAGACCGTCGCGTCGCTGATCCCCCGCGCCAGGACCGAACTGGCCGAGCTGGTGTCGTTCGCGTCGGTGGCCGACGAGCGGCAGTTCCCCCGCGGCGAGTCGCAGAAAGCGGCGGCCTGGATCGTGGCGGCGCTGCGGGAGGAGGGCTTCGAGGAAGTGGCGCTGCTCGACACGCCCGACGGCACCCAGTCGGTCTACGGAGTGCTGCCCGGCCCGGCCGCCGCGCCGACGGTGCTGCTCTACGCGCACTACGACGTCCAGCCGCCGCTGGACGAATCGGCCTGGCTCTCCCCGCCGTTCGAGCTGACCGAACGGGACGGCCGGTGGTACGGGCGCGGCGCGGCCGACTGCAAGGGCGGCCTGGTGATGCACCTGACCGCGCTGCGGGCGCTGCGCGAGCACGGCGGCGTGCCGCTGAACGTCAAGGTGATCGTGGAGGGTTCCGAGGAGCAGGGCACCGGCGGCCTGGAGCGGTACGCCGAAGCCCACCCCGACCTGCTGACCGCCGACGCCATCGTGATCGGCGACACCGGCAACTTCCGGGTCGGCCTGCCGACGGTCACCTCCTCGCTGCGCGGCATGGTGCTGACCGAGGTCCGGGTGGCGACCCTCGCGGGGAACCTGCACTCCGGGCAGTTCGGCGGCGCCGCCCCCGACGCGCTGGCCGCGCTGATCCAGATGCTCGCCACGCTGCGCGACGCGTCCGGCGCCACCACCGTCGACGGCCTGGACAGCTCCGGCGAGTGGTCGGGACTGGCGTACGAGGAGGCCGACTTCCGCCGCGACGCCAAGGTGCTCGACGGGGTGGAACTGGTCGGCGGCGGCGCCGTCGCGGACCGGCTGTGGGCCCGGCCGGCGGTGACCGTGCTGGGCATCGACGCGCCGCCCGTGGTCGGCGCCACCCCGTCGGTGCAGGCCGAGGCGGGCGCCCTGGTGAGCGTCCGGGTGCCGCCGGGCGTCGACGCGGCCAAGGCCGCCGAGGTGCTGGAGGCCCACCTGCGGGCGGCCGCGCCGTGGGGCGCGAAGGTCGAGGTGACCCGGCGCGGCAGCGGTCAGCCGTTCGCCGCGGACACCGGCAGCCCGGCGTACGCCTCGATGGCCGAGGCGATGCGGGAGGCGTACGGCCAGGAGATGGCGGTGGTGGGGCAGGGCGGCTCGATCCCGCTGTGCAACACCCTCGCCACCCTGTACCCGAGCGCCGAGATCCTGCTGATCGGGCTGAGCGAGCCCGAGGCGCAGATCCACGCGGTCAACGAGAGCGTCTCGCCGGAGGAGTTGGAGCGGATGGCGCTGACCGAGGCGCTGTTCCTGCGCCGGTACGCGGCGGCGCACTCGGCCGGCCAGGGAGTCTGACCGGGGAGCAGTCCGGGGAGTAATCCGGGGCCGGGGAACTGTCCGGGGCCGGGATGTCGGCCCCGGACGGGGAGCGGCCCGGCCGGAGGAGTGGTCCGGGCCGAGGCCGGGGGAACGGGTCGGGGCGTCGGCCGGCGCGCGTCCGACGCCCCGCTGGACGGGTCCGCGGACGGGTCACGGCGCGGGGTGCCCGGCCTCCAGGTTGAGGGCGCGGCCCTGCTCCCGCGCCCGCAGCGCCCAGCGCAGCCGGTCCAGCCGGACCGGGGGCAGCAGCCCGGCTGCCTCGTCCTCGGTGACGAAGCGCCAGCCGCGCAGTTCGGCGTCGGGCAGCAGCAGCCGGCCGATGTCCGCGGAGGGCATCCGGCCGCCGTCGAAGAGCAGCCGCAGACCGCCGTGGCCCGGCGGGTGCGGCGGTTCCCAGTCCACGACGAGCAGTTCGAGCCCGCCGGTCAGTTCGATGCCCAACTCCTCGGCGACCTCGCGGTAGCCGGCCCGGGCCGGCGACTCGCCGCGCTCCACGATGCCGCCGGGGAACTCCCAACCCGGCTTGTAGGTCGGGTCGACCAGCAGCACCCGGTCGGCGTCGTCGAAGAGCAGCACCCCGGCGGCCACCGTCTCCGCGCGCGGCTCGGGCGTCTGGATGATCCCGCAGACGCCCTGGCCGCGGCCGACCGCCTCGGTGACCGCCACCGCCGTCTGCCGCGGGTCGAGCCCGCCGGTGCCGACCACGTGCGCGTCGCCGGTGAGCCACGGCAGGGCCGCGGTGTAGTCGGCGATACGGTCCAGCGCCCAGCGCCGGGCGGCGTCGTCGGCCCCGGGGTCGTCGGGAGCGTCGGCCCGGGCGGCGATCCGCGCGCGCAGGATCGTTTCTCCCGGGTCGAGCAGCACATGTTTCACCTCGATGCCCCGGGCCGCCAGCCCGCCGAATATCTCGTCCCGGTGCTCCTGGCGCAGCAGCGTCATCGGTGTGACGAGCACACCGCCGACCTCGGCGAGCAGCGCGGCGGCGGTCTCCACCACCAGCCGCCGCCAGATCGCCAGTTCCTGGTAGTCGGTGACCTCCTGGAGCCGCTTCTCCGGCAGTAGCTGGCGCAGGCAGCCGCCGAGCGCCTCGGGGTCGTACAGGGTGCTCTCCGGTACCAGGTCCAGCATCTCGCGTGCCGCGCTGGACTTGCCGGCGCCGAACGCCCCGTTCACCCAGATGATCACGGTGCCCCCTTCTCCGTTGACCCCTACGAATTGCCCGGATCATCGGCACCGGCAAACGCACCCGGTCACGTGGTGGCACGTACCGGCCGCAGCAGCCGCCACCGGCCGGCGAGCACCGCGGAGACCGGGTCGTCCCGGCCGGGGCCCTCCGGGCCGAAGTGCGAGCGCATCTCCACGTCCTGCGGTGGCACCGGCTGCACCGCGCACGGCGGGCAGCCGCCGCCGGCGTCGAGCCGGGTGCCGCACCGCGCGTGGTGGAAGGTGCGCAACGGGCCGCCCGGGGTGACGTGCCGTCCGCCCCACAGCGCCAAGCCGTGCACGACGGGCCACAGTTCGAGGCCGGCGTCGGTCAGTACGTAGTCGTGGCGCCGCGGGGACTGCTGGTAGGCGACCCGGCTCAGGACGCCCGCCTCGGTGAGGGCGGCGAGCCGGGTGGTGAGCACGGCGCGCGGGATGTCGAGGTGGACCAGGAAGTCGTTGAACCGGCGCACGCCGTAGAAGGCGTCCCGGAGGATCAGCAGGCTCCAGCGCTCGCCGACGACCTCCAGGGCGCGGGCGAGGGAGCAGTCCTGTTGGGCGTAGTCGGTGCCGAGGGCCATGGGGGACAGGGTACTGCTCGGTTCGGTGAACAGACTCAGGCTGCTAGGCTGCCGTCCCGCTCGTGAGTTCATTCACCAGACCTACCTGTTCGGGTGGGTCGGCAGCCCTCGACGGAGGAGCCCCGTATGGACGTTCAGGCCGCACACAGCGCCGAGGTGCCACCCGTGCCGGGTGCGGGAGCGGGGGTGGAGGACGCCGCGGCGAGCGGCGCGGAAAGGGCCGGTACGGACGCGGCCGGGGCGGAGCGCGCGCCAGGGGCCGTCGCCACGCTGCTGACCGTCGGGCTCGGCACCCTGGTGACGCTGATGGCCTTCACCGCGCCGGCCAGCACGCTCGCCGCCACCGCCGGCGGCCTGCACGCCGGGCCGGTCGCCCAGACCTGGATGTTCACCGGGACCCCGGTCGGGCTCGCCGCGCTGCTGCTCACCGCCGGGTCGGCCGCCGACGCCCGCGGCCGGCGGCGGGTGTTCGGCGCGGGCGCCGTCCTGCTGGTCCTGGCCAGCGTGCTGTCGGCCGCCGCTCCCGACACGGCGCTGTTCCTGACCGGCCGGATACTCCAGGGCGCCGCCAGTGCCGCCGTGCTCGCGTCCGGTCTCGGCCTGATCGCCCAGACCCACCCCGCCGGGCCGCACCGGGTGCGCGCGCTCGGCTTCTTCGGCGCCACCCTCGGCGCCGGCATCGCGCTCGGCCCGGCCTACGCCGCGCTGCTCACGCAGGTCTGGGGTTGGCGCTCGCTGTACTGGGGCCTGGCCGTGCTCGCCGCGGTCACCGCCATGGCGACCCGCTCCGTGCCGGAGTCGCGGGCCGAGCGGGCCCGCGGCCTCGACCTGAGCGGCGCGCTCGTGCTCGGCGCCGGGATCGCCTGCCTGGTCGCGGCGTTCGGCGAGGGCCGCAGCGGCTGGACGCGGGCCGCGGTCCTGGTGCCGCTCGCCGCCGGGTCGGCGCTTCTCGCGCTCTTCGGCGCCGTCGAGCGGCGGGTGGGCGAGCCGATGCTCGATCCCGCGCTGTGGCGCAGCCGCGCCTTCCTGGCCGCGGGCGCCGGCGCGTTCAGCACCGGGCTGGCCGTCGTCGGACTGTTCAGCTACCTGCCGACCGAACTCGAACTCGTCCTCGGCATGAGCCCGCTCGCCGCGAGCCTGCTGTTCATCGTCTGGGCCGGGGTGTCCGCGGTCACCGCGCTCTTCGCCCGCCACCTGGCCGGCCGGATCGGCGCCGCCGCCCAGGTCGCGCTCGGCCTGCTGCTGTCCGGAGCAGGCCAGGCCGCGCTGTACGGCCTGCGGGCCGGCGGCTCCTACGGCCACCTCGTGCCGGGCCTCGCGGTCGCCGGAATCGGCGGCGGCGTCCTCAACGCGGCACTGGCCCGGCTCGCCGTCTCCAGCGTTCCGGCCGACCGCAGCGCCATGGGCTCCGGCGCGAACAACACCGCGCGGTACGTCGGTTCCGCGCTGGGGCTGGCCCTGACGGTGTCGGTGGCGAGCGCCGCGCACGGGCGCACCCCGGCGGACGCACTGGCCGCCGGCGCGAACCGCGGGTTCCTGGTCAGCGCGGCGATCTGCGCCGCCGGGGCCGCGGTGGTCCTGCTGGCTGGGCGGGAGCGGCCCGGGCGGTGACGCCGGAGGCGGGGCGGCCGCGCGACGGGCCCTGACGGCGACCGGCCGACCAGGGGACCGCCGCTCGCCGCCGGGCGCTCAGAACAGCGGCTCCGGCTCCGGTTGTCGAGGGCGCAGGGGCGCGGTCGGGGCGGGGCGGGCGGCGGAGAGGTCCTCGCCGGGGGCGGGGCGGCGCAGCGGCCATCCCGCGGCCAGGCGGGCGTCGAACAGCAGCGGGCCGTCGGCCGTGTCGAGGTACACGTCGTGGCCCGCGATCGCGCGCACCGTGCCGGCCAGGGCGCGGCCGGGCAGCAGCGCGGTGACCTCGGCGACCGGGGCAGGAGGCGGCGGCTCGGCGCTGAGCCCGAACACCTCGGCGTGGTCCACGCAGCGCAGGGCGGCCGGGGCCAGCGACTCCGGCAGCGCGCCGCGCAGCTCCGTCACCCGCGCGTGCAGGGCGGCCAGTTCGGCGGCGCGGACCGCCGGTCCCGGCAGGCGGTGCCGGGCCGCGCGCTTGGCCGGGTCGAGCATCCGGTCGGGCAGGTCGAGGGCGGCGCCCAGCACCGATTCCGTCCGGCGGGCCGCCATCAGCGGGCCCTCGCCGAGGAAGGCGAAGCACACCGCGGCCTGCTCCAGCAGCCGCAGCCGTCCGCGGGCGGCGGCGGTGATGCCGACCTTGTGCAGGCCCGGCCCGAAGTACGCCAGATACACGCGGTACGGCTGCCCGTCGTCCGGCACGGTGTCCGCGGCGACCGACGACGTACGGTCCAGCGCCGCGCACGCCTCGCACCGGTCGCGCCGCGCGCCCGGCGGGAGTTCGGCGGCGTACGGGCACGGGGTGTTGCGGGACGCGCGCCACACGCCCGCGCAGCGCCGGACCGCGGAGCCGTCCAGCGCGAGGTGGAGCGGGGCACCGAGCTCCAGCGGGCTCGCGCGTACTCCGTGCGAGGGGTGCCACCACATCCAGCGCGCCCCCTCCTCGCGCCAGCGCATACCCGTGCTCCGCCACATGGCGTCCACCGTAGGCGGCCCCACCGACAACGCGCCGGGCCCGGCCGCGCGGGGGGCGGGGAGCAGGCCGCGGGCCGCCGGGTACTGCCCCGGGAGCAGCGGAGGTGTCGCTGGCCGGACGACGACGCGGGGGGCGGGCGCGGACCAGGCTCGGTGGTGTCGGAACAGCCGGACGACGGACCGGCCAGAGGGTCCGGCACCGATCGAGGAGATGACGAACGATGGACACGTTGGCGTGGCACGACGGCGGGCCCGGCCCGTGGATTCTGTTCTTCCCGCTGGTGTGGGTCGCCGTGGTCGCCGTGGTGGTCACGACGCTGCGGCGGGTCGGATGGCGGCGCGGCTGGGGCGGCGGCGGGCCGTGGCAGTACCAGCAGCGCGGCGGCGTCGGCGGCGAGCACTCGCCGATGGCGGTGCTCGGGCGCAGGTTCGCCTCCGGCGAGATCGACGAGGAGGAGTACTGGCGGCGGATGTCCGTCCTGGAGGAGCACTTCGCCAGGGACCCGCGTGGCACCGCGGGCGGCGGCCGGCCCGGTGGCAAGGGCGGTGCGGCGTGAGTCCGGTGGCCGGCGCCGCCCCCGGTGACGTGGCCGCCCCGGGCGGCGTCGCGGCCGCCCGGGTCGCCGCCGCCACCAAGGTGTACGGCACGGGCGACGCCCAGGTGCGGGCGCTCGACGGGGTGACGGTCGCGTTCCCCGCCGGGCGCTTCACCGCGATCATGGGCCCGTCGGGCTCGGGGAAGTCCACGCTGATGCACTGCGCGGCCGGGCTCGACACGCTCAGCTCGGGCACGGCGTACATCGGGGAGACCGAGCTGGGCACGCTCGGGGACCGGCAGTTGACGCTGCTGCGCCGCGAGCGGATCGGCTTCGTCTTCCAGTCCTTCAACCTGGTGCCGACCCTGACCGTCGCCGAGAACATCACGCTGCCGACGGACCTGGCCGGGCAGCGGCCCGACCGGGAGTGGGTGGACGCGCTCATCGACGTCGTCGGCCTCGGCGGGCGGCTGGCGCACCGGCCGAGCGAGCTGTCCGGCGGCCAGCAGCAACGGGTCGCGGTGGCCCGCGCGCTGGCCGGCCGGCCCGACGTGGTGTTCGCCGACGAGCCCACCGGCAACCTGGACTCCCGGTCCGGCGGTGAGGTGCTCGACCTGCTCGGCCGGGCCGTGCACGCGATGGACCGCACGGTCGTCATGGTCACCCACGACCCGAACGCGGCCGCGCACGCCGACGAGGTGGTCTTCCTCGCCGACGGCCGCCTGGTGGACCGGATGACCGGGCCCACCGCCGAGCGGGTGCTCGACCGGATGAAGGCGTTCGACACCCGCACCGGCGGTGCCCTCGCCCCGAGCGGGGGCACACCGTGACCGACCCGACGACGACGGGAGCGACGGCGTCGACCCCGGCGGGCGCGGCCGGCAGCGGCGGCGGCGCGAACCGTACGGCGCTGCGCCTCGGCCTGGCCGGTCTGCGCGCCCACAAGCGGCGCTTCGCCGGGACCTTCGTCGCCGTCTTCCTGGGCGTCGCGTTCCTGGCCGGCACCATGGTCATGGGGGACACCCTGCGGGCTAGTTTCGGCGCGCTGTTCGCCGACGCCGACAGCGGAACCGGCACCGTCGTACGCGGCGCGGAGCAGATCAAGGCGGGCCGGGGGGTGGGCACCCGCCCGCCGGTGCCGACCGATCTGATCGCCACCATCCGGAAGGTGCCCGGTGTCGCGGCGGCCGAGCCCGACATCGAGGGCGCCGGCGAGATCGTCGCCCACGACGGCAGGACCCTGCAGACCAAGGGCCCCACCAACGCGGGCAACTGGATCGCCGACCCGAAGCTCAACCCCTACCGGCTGGTCCAGGGCCGCGCGCCGAGCCGCCCCGGCGAGGCGGTGATCAACCGCGGCGCGGCCGACCAGGCGAAGCTGAAGGTCGGCGACCACACGCTGCTGCGCACGCCCGACCCGGTGCCGATCAGGATCGTGGGCATCGCCACCTTCGGCGGCCAGAGCGGCGAGGGCCAGACCACCTTCACCGGGCTGACCCGGTCCGACGCCGAGCGCTACCTGATGCCCCGACCCGGTGAGGCGAGCGCCATCAAGGTCAGGGCCGGACCGGGGATCGGCCGGCGAGAGCTGACCGACCGGGTCGGCGCGGCGCTGCCGGCGCGGTACCAGGCGATCACCGGCAAGCAGGCCGGCGACGAGACCGAGGACGCCACCGCGGGCATGTTCCTGACCCTCTTCACCAGCCTGCTGGTGGTCTTCGCGGGCATCGCGCTGCTCGTGGCGACGTTCAGCATCCACAACACCTTCGCGATCGTCGTGGCCCAGCGGACCCGGGAGAACGCCCTGTTGCGGGCGCTCGGCGCCAGTCGCCGCCAGGTGCTGGCGGCCACGCTCGCCGAGGCCACCGCCGTCGCCGTGGTCTCCTCGGCGGCGGGCCTGCTCGGCGGCATCGGCATCGCGGCCGGCCTGCAGGCGCTCTTCCCCGCGGTCGGGTTCCCCTTCCCCGGCGGCGGCCTGGTGATCCACGCGCTGTCGATGGCGGTGCCGCTCGCGGTCGGGCTGGCGGTCTGCGTCGGATCGGCGCTGCTGCCCGCGCTGCGGGCCGGCCGGACCGCGCCGCTGGCGGCGCTGCGGGAGAGCGCCGTCGACACCTCGGGCGGGTCCCGGCGGCGGGCCGTGACCGGAGCGGCCATGGCGGTGGCCGGGGTCGCGCTGACCGTGGCCGGTGTGGCCGGCCCGACGCTGCCGCCGGCCGCGGCGGGTGCCGCGCTGACCCTGGCCGCGTTCGTGGTGCTCGGCCCGGTCGCCTCCTCGCTCGCGGTGCGGGTGCTCGGCGCGCCGCTCGGCCGGCTGCGCGGGGTGAGCGGCACGCTCGCCCGGCGTAACGCGCTGCGCAGCCCCAAGCGGACGGCGGCCACCGCGACCGCGCTGATGATCGGAGTGGCGGTGGTGTCGCTGTTCACGGTGCTCGGCGCGTCGATGAAGACCACGATGCACCGGACCGTCGACCGCTCCTTCGCCGGTGACGTCGCGATCAGCGCGCAGGTCTACGGCGCGGGCGGCGCCGGCCTCAGCCCGCGGATCGCCCCCACCGTGGCCGCGCTGCCGCAGGTCGGCGCGTCGGTCGGACTCGGCCGCGGGGTCGGCGAGATCGACGGCGCCGGGCGGCAGTTGACGGTCACCGACCCGGTCGCGCTCTCCCGGCTGCTCGACCTCGGCACGGTCCGCGGCTCCCTGGCGGGCCTGGGCACGCACGGGATCGCGGTCGCGAAGGACGAGGCGAAGCGGCACGGCTGGCGCCCCGGCAGCAGCATCACGGTCGGGTTCGCGGACGGGCAGCGGCTGCCGTTCACCGTCGGCGCCGTCTACGACCGGGCCGACCTCGCGGGCGACTACCTGATCACCCGCGCCGCCTGGGCGCCCCACCACATCCAGGACAAGGACACCCTCGTCGCGATCGGCTTCAAGGACGGCGTGTCCACGGCCGCGGGCAAGGCCGCCGTACAGAAGGCGGTGGTGCCCTTCGGCTCGCCCGACGTGCAGACGAAGAGCGAGTACGCCGCGTCGTCGGCCGCCGGCATCGACACCTTCCTCACCCTGATCTACGCCCTGCTGGCGCTCGCGGTGCTGATCGCCCTGCTCGGCATCGCCAACACCCTCACCCTCGCGGTGCACGAACGCACCCGCGAGCTGGGCCTGTTGCGCGCGGTCGGCCAGACCCGCGGCCAGCTGCGGGCCATGGTGCGCTGGGAGTCGGTGGTGGTCGCCGCGTTCGGCACCGCGGGCGGGCTCGGGCTCGGCGCGTTCCTCGGCTGGGCGCTGGTACGGGCCGCCGACGGCGACGGGATCAGCGCGTTCACGCTGCCGCCGGCGCAGCTCGCGGTGGTCGTGCTGGTCGGCGTCGCGGCCGGGGTCCTGGCCGGCTGGCGCCCGGCCCGCCGGGCGGCCCGCCTGGACGTGTTGCGGGCGATCGCGGCGGAGTGAAGCCCCGCGCGGGGGAGCGGAGTCCCGCGCGGGGCGTGGTCCGGCGCGGGGCCAAGTCCCGTGCGGGCGGCCGGAGACGGCAGACCCGTCCGCTGGGCCTCCGGATGCCGGACCGGCCGCCTCCTCCCTGTCACGGGAGGCGGCGGCCGGTCCGGCGCTCACATCTACGGCGTACGCCTGCGGTCTGCGCGCGTGCGCGCGGTCCGCGTCAGGCGCGGTGTCGGACACGGGGTCCGACGGCGGTCCGAGAGGCGGTCAGGCGACCGAGACCGCGACCGCGACACGCTCCTCGGGGACGGTCTCCTCCAGCGGTACCGCGGCGGTCCGCAGCGGGACGAGCTTCGGCTGCTGGGTGGGCGTGCGCAGCACGAACCACACCACCTTGCCGGTCTCGTCGGGCAGCAGGTCGGTGCCCCAGCCGTCGCACATCGCCTCGACCATCGCCAGGCCGCGGCCGGTGGTCGCGGTCGGCTCCATCGGCTGGAGGTGCGGCAGCCGCGTGTCGTGGTCGGCGACGGCCACCGTCAGGCGGTCCGGCACCAGGGTCATCTTCACCGCGCACTGCTTGTCGGGCCTCGCGTGGCGGTGGACGTTCGCCAGCAGCTCGCTGATGCCGGTGGAGGCCGCGTCGACGAGGGGTTCCACCCGCCAGTAGCGCAGCTGGGCGGAGACGATGCGGCGGATCTGCTGGATGCGGTAGGGGTGCGCTTCGAGTTCGAGTGCGCACTCGCGCATGGCTGGGTCGGTCTGGTCGGATTGCATGATCACGGCTGCGACTCCCTCCGCGGTGGGGCCGGCTCCCGTACGGGGGCCGGGCTTCACCGCTCCGATGGGAACACTTGAGCGGGAATGCGTAGAGTGACTGCTGCAGTACTCCGTGATGCGTAATCAGGTTCACCCGTTGCGGGGGTTGCCGCAACTCGGAGTCTTACGGCGCGTTTATCGCGGCGGCGAGCGGTTCCTGATCCGGGGTCCGGAGGCGGTTCCGGGGGACACCGCGGGGCTACTCCGGCGCCGAGTCCTCCGGCAGCGTGCGGGCGAGGTCCGCGAGGGTGGCCAGCGCGGTGCGCAGGACGTCCCGCGGGGGAGAGGCGAGGCCGATCCGCACCGCGTCGGGGGCGCGGCGCGACCCGGCGGCGAAGGATGCCGCGGGCGTGACCGCGATGCCCCGGCGCCCGGCCGCGGCCACGAACGTGTCGGCCCGCCACGGCTCCGGCAGGTCCCACCAGCAGAAGCAGGAGTACGGGTCGGCGCGCACCGCGAACCCGTGCAGCACCTCCGCGGCGAGCGTCTGGCGTACCGCGGCCTCCGCCCGTTTCGCCGCCGACAGCCGGGACACGGTGCCGTCGCCGACCCACCCGGCCAGCGCCTCCAGGGCGTAGCCGCTCACGCCCCACCCGCCCGAGCGCAGCGCCGCCGCCACCCGCTCGGCGCACCCGGCCGGGACGACCGCGAACCCGGCGGTCAGGCCGGGCGCGAGCCGCTTGGAGAGGCTGTCGGTGAGCACCACCCGCTCCGGCGCGTACGCGGCCAGCGGCGGCGGGGCGTCCGGCCGCAGGAACGACCAGATCGCGTCCTCCACCGCCACGCTGCCGGTGCGGCGCAGCGCGTCGGCGACCTCGCTCCTGCGGCGGTCGGACATCGTCAGGGAGAGCGGGTTGTGCAGCGTGGGCTGCGCGTACACCGCGTGCAGCGGCCCCTCGCGGTGCGCGGCGACCAGCGCGTCCGGCCGCAGCCCCTCCGCGTCGCAGGCCAGCGGCACCACCGTGCGCCCCAGCCGTGCGGCCAGCGCCTTGACCACGGGGTAGGTGAACTCCTCCACCCCGATCCGCCCGCCGACCGGGACGAGCGCGGTGAGCGCGCCCGCGATGACCTGGCGGCCGCTTCCGGCGAACAGCACGTCCGCCGCGGCCGGTTGCCAGCCCGGCCGGGCCAGCAGCGCGGCGACCGCCTCGCGGGCCGCGCCGGTGCCCCGCGCGCCACCCGGGCCGAGCGCTGCCGCGAGCACGTCGGGCCGGGCCAGCCGGGCCAGACCCGCGGCCAGCAACTCCGACTGCCCGGGCGCCACCGGGTAGTTGAGCTCCAGGTCGACCCGCTGCCGCGCGGGCTCCGCGAGCGCGGGTCCGGCGGCGGGCGGCGCGGCCCGTACGAAGGTGCCGCGCCCGACCTCGCCGACCACCAGCCCGCGCCGCACCAGTTCGGCGTAGACCCGGCCCGCCGTGGAGTCCGCGATGCCGTGCCGCCGTGCGAACGCCCGCTGCGTCGGCAGCCGGTCCCCGGCCCGCAGTTGTCCCGACGCGATCCGCGCGGCCACCGCGTCCGCCACCCGCCGGAAGTCCCGCACGCGCCCTCCCCCCGATCCGCCGTCGAAGCCCGTCCGCTTGCCCGCCCGCCCGCAGCCTATTGCACCGAGATCAATGCCGTGTATTGCCCTCGCGATTGCCCGCTCCCTAGCATCGGCATACCGGAGGAGCAGAGGAGAAACCCCAGGTGAGTACGGTCATCGTCAACGGGATCACGATCGGCTACGACGACACGGCCGACGGCCGGGGCCCGCACGAGGGGCCCGCGAAGCGCGCGGATCACGCCGAGCCAGCCCCGCTGCTGCTGGTCCACGGCCACCCCTTCGACCGCACCATGTGGCACCCGCAGACCGCCGCGTTCGGCGCGGGGCGCCGGGTGATCGTCCCCGATCTGCGCGGCTACGGGGCGAGTTCGGTACGGCCCGGCAGCACCGGGCTCGACGTGTTCGCCCGCGACCTCGCCGCCCTGCTCGACACCCTCGGCGTGCCCCGGGCCGTGCTGTGCGGGCTGTCCATGGGCGGCCAGATCGTGCTGGAGTTTCACCGGCTGTTCCCCGGGCGCGTCGCCGGACTCGTGCTCGCCGACACCTTCGCCCAGGGCGAGACCGACGCGGGCCGCCGGGAGCGGTACGCCCGCGCCGAGGCGCTGGAGCGCGACGGCATGGCGCACTACGCGCACGGCGTGCTGGACTCGATGGTCGCCCCCGCGACCGTCCGCGAACAGCCGGACATCGCCGCGCACGTGCTGCGGATGATGCTCGCCGCGCCGCCCGAGGGCGCCGCCGCCGCGCTGCGCGGCCGGGCCGAACGCCCCGACTACACCCCGAGCCTGGCGCGGATCGCGGTGCCGACGCTGGTGGTCGTCGGCCGCGACGACGTCTTCACCCCCGTCTCGGACGCGCGGTTCCTGCACGAACACGTCCCCGGCTCGCGGCTCGCGATCGTGGAGGCCGCGGGCCACCTGCCGAACCTGGAACGACCCGAAGCGTTCAACGCCGCGCTGTCGGAACTGCTCACGGCGGTGGCGGAACGGTAGGGGCCGCGACCGGAAGCGCCCACAGGTGGGCGGCCGGCGATGCGCGGCATGGCACCTCTCCCGTTGCCTTTGCCGGGCGGGGGGCTTCCAGTGAGGCGGGGGGAGCGCCCCCGTCGTCGGCGGAGCCGCCCGGGTACGCCTGGTGAGAGGGCGATCCCCCCTGGCCTGGCGGCCGGGAGACGCATGACCGCGTGGCGATGTGCGGGTGCCTCCTCTGCCGAAGGCCGGACCGGGCCGACGGCGTACGGCAACTGGCCCGCGCCGTAAGGGAGTTCGGCCCCACGCCTGGAGCGTGGCCCGCAGGCGCAGGCGCAGGCGCAGCCGCCGCAGCCGCGGCCGTGGACGGGGCCGTGTCCGTGACCGCTGCCGAGCTTCCGGTCCCGCTCGTGCCCGTGCCCGTGTCCGCGCCTGTGCCCGCGCCCGTGCCCGTGTCCGCGCCCCTGCCCGTTGCCCGCTCCCACGCCCCCGCTCGCGCCCCCGCCCGCTCCCGCGCCCTGCCCGTGCCCGGGGGCGGGCTTGCCACGGGGTCTGTTCGTGCCCGAGGCGGGGCGCGCGGCGCGAGCCCTGAGATATGACGAAACGCTGACATCGGCCGCAGGCCCTGGTTCTCGGCGGTCGCGCGTGCTCGAATCGCTGTATGGACAACCACACCGCCGGCCAGGCCGCCGCGGACGGCGGCACGGGGACGGAATCCGGCGCCGAGCCCGGCGCGGAGGAGGGCCGCGGCGCACCGGTCGGGCGGCGGGTCGTGCTGGGCATGCTCGGGCTCGGCGCGGTCGGCGTGGGGGTCGGCGGCGCCGTGCAGGGCCGGCTCGACTCGATCCTCGCCTCGGTGAGCGCGAAGGACCCGACCGGGGTGACCGGACTGCTGCCCGGCGGCGGCGGTTTCCGGTTCTACTCGGTCTCCGACTCCATCCCGCACCGCGGCGAGAGCGACTACCGGCTGACGGTGGGCGGGCTGGTGGACAAGCCCGCGTCGTACCGCCTCGCCGACCTGCGGGCGCTGCCCCAGACCCGGCTGGTGCGGGACGTGCAGTGCGTCACCGGCTGGCGGGTGCCCAAGACCGCGTTCTCCGGGGTGCGGCTGTCCACGCTGCTCGACGCGGCCGGCGTCAAGTCCCCGGGCGGCGCCGTCCACTTCACCTGCTTCGACGGCGTCTACACCGAGAGCCTCACGCTCGCGCAGGCCCGGCGCAGCGACATGCTGGTGGCCCTCACCATGGACGACAAGCCGGTCACCGCCGCGCACGGCGGCCCGGTCCGGCTCTACGCGGCCCCGATGTACTTCTACAAGTCGGCGAAGTGGCTGTCGGGCATCACCGTCACCGAGAAGGTCGAACGCGGCTACTGGGAGCACTACGGATATGACGTCGACGGATGGGTCGGAAAGTCCAACGGCCGCCATGACGCGCCGACGTCGTGACCGCCCGGCCCCGGCCGGGACCGTACGGCGCTTCACCCGCGCCGAAACCTGGGTGCACCGCACCCTCAACACCCTCATGGCCGTCTGCGTGTTCACCGCCGCGTGCCTCTACCTCCCGCCGCTCGCCGAGATCGTGGGCCGCCGCCGGCTGGTGGTGACCGTGCACGAGTGGTCCGGCATCCTGCTGCCCGTACCGCTCGTGCTCGGCCTCGCCTCCCGCGCCTACCGCGCCGACACCCGGCGGCTGGGCCGGTTCTTCCCGCACGACTGGACGTGGCTGCGCATCGCCGTCCGCAGGCGCCGGCGTGACTCGCGGTACGCGGGCAAGTTCAACGCCGGTCAGAAGCTCTACGCCGCGTTCGCGGTCGGCGCGATCCTGATCATGATGGGCACCGGCCTGATCATGTGGTTCCCGCGGCTCACCCCGCTGCTGTGGCGGACCGGCGCCACCTTCGTCCACGACTGGCTCGCGCTGCTGGTCGCCGCCGTCATCACCGGGCACGTGTGGCTGGCCAGCAGTGACCCGGAAGCCCGTCGCGGCCTGCGCACCGGCCGGGTCTCGCACTGGTGGGCGCGCCGGGAGCACCCGCTGTGGCACACCGGGCCGCCCGCGCCCGCTGCCCCCGAGCCGCCCGCGCCCTCCGTATCCTCCCCGACCCCCACGCCGCCGCCCGCCGCCCCCGCCTCTCCCGCACCCGGTGCGACCTCCCGCGGCACCGACGACGCGGACACCCGCTGACGGCGCCACCGTAGCCCGCCGAACCGCCGACAACCCTTCCCCCAGGGCCGGTTCGGTTCCGTTACAGCCCGGACACTCCACGGATGCCCCGGGGCCACCGGGGTTTCGCCGCCCGCACCTAGCGTCACCGTATGACCACGTCGCAGTTGACGAGCCGGAGGGCCGCCGATCCGGCCGGGTCCGAGGCGCGGTCCGAGCCGCCCGCCGCCCCTCCCGAGCCCCACCGTGCGCGGCGGCGGGTGCGGCTGCGGCTGAACGGGCCGCGTCGGCTGGGCGCCCGCGCCGCCCTGGCGCTGCTGCTGCTCGCCGCGTTGTGCGCCACCGCCGTGATCGGCGCGGTGACCGTACGCGGCGACACCGCGCGGCTGCGCACCACCGTCTCCGACCGGGCCGCCGTCGCCACCCAGTTGAGGTTCGCGCTGGCCGACCTCGACGCCCAGCACGCCGACACCCTCGCGCCGGGCATGTCGGCCGACGGCAGCGGCACGTACGTCGGCAACCAGCTCGAAGCCCTGATCACCGCGCAGCAGCGGCGCGCCCAGGTCAGCGACGCGCTGCGACGGCTCAGCGGCGACGGCGCGCACGGTGACCTGGTGGGCGAACTCCTCGACGGCCTGGGCCACTACGACGACCTGAGCGGCCGCGCGTCCTACGCCGACGAGCAGGCGCCCGACCGGCTCGCCGGTCACCCGCCGGCGGTCACCGTCGCCATGAACGCGCAGGCCGCCGCCGTGATGACCCGGACGCTGCTGCCGACCGCCGACAAGCTCGCGGCGGACTACCAGTTGCAGGCCGACCACGACACCGCCCGGGTGCGCGCGGACACCCGGCGCTGGGCGCTCGTGGTGGGCCTGCTCGGCCTGGCCACGCTGCTGTTCCTGCTGTGGTGGCAGCGCGAACTGGCCCGCGACTACCGGCGGTTGCTCAGCCCGCCGCTGGTGGCCGGCACCGCCGCGGTGCTCGCGGTGTGCCTGGCCGGCGTGCTCGCCCTGACCTCCTGCGCGAGCGGCGCCGGCGCCGCCGACCGCCAGGGGTTGCGGCCCTGGTCGCGGCTGGCCGAGGCGAGCGCCGTGGCCGCGCAGGCCGCGGCCGCCGAGAGCCGCTGGTTCGTGCAGGGCGACGACCTCGGGCGGAGCGACGCGGCCCTGTTCACCACGCTGACCAAGCGCCTCGACACCCTGCTGACGCCCGACGGCTACGCCACCGCGCGCGAACGCCCGGCGTACGAGGACGTGCTCACCCGCTACCACCGCTTCCGCGCCGACGACACCACGCTGCGCCGCCTGACGAACGACGGGAAGACCGACCAGGCGGCCGTGCTGCTCACCACGGTCGGGCGCGGGGACATCGCCTTCGACTTCTGGGACTTCGCGACCACCCTGGACGACCTCGCCGGGCAGCAGCTCGACGACTTCGCCGCGCACGCCGCCGACGCCCGGAGCGATCTGGCCGGTTGGCCCGCGCTGCCCTCCGGGGCGCTGGGCGCCGCCGCGCTGCTGGCCCTGCTGGCGGTCCGGCCCCGGCTGGCCGAGTACCGCTGAGTACCGCTGAGTACCGCTGAGCGGTGCCCGGCGGGCGAGCGGCGCCGGGCCGGCGATGACCGGCTTTTTCCGGGAAGCCGGGGGAGCCACGCCGCCGGGCGCCCGGCGAACGTATATTGGTGGGTCGAAGCCGTACCGCCTGGGGGGGCACCGAGCACGACTCTTCACCCCCGGCCGTCCTGGACGAGATGAGAGCCTGCCCGATGACCACAGACTCCGCGCCCACCCCGGAAGGGGAGTCGTCCATCCCGGACGAGGTGTGGGAACAGTTCCTCTCCGACAACGAGCGCGACATCCGCGCCTCCGCGCCCAAGGAGCCGTCCGCGCGCGCCCGGATCGTCGCCCGCCGGCTGCGGGAGCAGGAAGCGCGCGCCGCCGCCGCACCGGGCGGCAAGCGGCGCCGCGGCAGGCGCGGTGGCGCCGCCGTGCCGGCCTCCCGGATACCCGACGACACCTCCTGGCGCACCGGCCGCACCGACGAGAGCGACCGGCGCAGGCTGCGCCGCGGCCGGCTGCGCGGGATGGTCGCGGTCGTCCTGCTCGTGGTGATCCTGCTGATCGTCCTGTCGCCCAGCCACGCCTGGTCGTTGGTCACCGGCAAGGGCTGATTCCCCGCCGCGGGCGGCGCCGGCGGCTGCGGGACGCCGCAGCGGTCAGGTCAGGGTGGGGGACGCGGGGTCGCCCGCGACGATCAGGTCCGACAGGTGCTCGGCGATCTCCTCGCGCAGCACCTCGGGGATGCCCGCGTCGGTGACGAGCGTGTCCACGTCCTCCAGGGTGGCGAACGAACTCAGCCCGACCGTGCCCCACTTGGTGTGGTCGGCGATCACCACCACCCGCCGCGCCGAGCGGACGAACTGGCGGTTGGTCTCGGCCTCCGCGAGGTTCGGCGTGGACAGGCCCGCCTCCACCGAGATGCCGTGCACGCCCAGGAAGAGCAGGTCGAAGTGGAGCGACTGGATCGCCCGGTCCGCGACCGGCCCGACCAGCGTCTCGGACAGCGTGCGCATCCCGCCGGTGATCACCACGGTGGCCGCGGCCGAGCCGTGCGTGCCGCCGGCCAGCCGCTGACCGGACTGGAAGACGTCCGCGACCCGCACCGAGTTGGTCACCACGGTCAGGTCCGGCACCTCCAGCAGCTGCTGGGCCAGCGCGTACGCGGTGGTGCCGCCGGCCAGCGCGATGGCCGCGCCCGGTGGGACCAGGGCGGCGGCCTCCCGCGCGATCGCCTCCTTCGCGCCCAGCTCCAGGCCCGACTTCGCCTCGAACCCCGGTTCGTGGCTGCTCGGCTCGACCACCGGCACCGCGCCGCCGTGCACCTTCTCCACCACGCCCTGCCGCGCCAGCGCGTCGAGATCGCGGCGGACGGTCATGTCGGAGACGTTCAGCCGCCGGGTCAGCTCGTTGACCCGCACCCCGCCGCGCCGTCGGACCTCGTCCAGGATCAGGGCCCGCCGCTGCTCCGCGAGGAGGTTCTGGTTGTCGCTCACCCGTGACCCCGTCCCGTCCGTGTCGTTGTCCAAGTGCACCGACCGCTTATCTTAGGCGCCCCTGACCCCCCGGGGTGGTCCGTACCGTCGGTTCCGCGATCACCCGCGGTGGTGGGTCGCCCGCGCCGCTCCCCGCGGCCTCGCGTTCGTGCGGCACTTCCGCCGAGAAGGCAGCCTTCAGCCGCTCGACGCGAGCAGCCGCTAGTTGAGGTTGGGCAGGTCCTCCGGGTAGAGGAGCTGGAGTTCGTCGTGGGTCGGTTCCTCGACGTGGGCCATGCGGACCGCGTGCCGTTCGACCATGCCCTCGAAGGTCTGGCGCGCGGTGCGGCCGTTGCCGAACGCGGGGCCCTTCGGGATCGCGGTGAAGTACTTCATGAGGGCGTCGGCGGCGTCGTCGCCGAGCCGGTACTCGTGCTCGGTGGCCTGTGCCTCCACGATCTGGAGGAGCTCCCCCGGGGTGTAGTCGCCGAAGGTGATGGTGCGTGAGAAGCGGGACGCCACACCGGGGTTGGAGGCGAGGAACCGCTCCATCTCGGCGGTGTAGCCGGCCACGATCACCACGACCGCCTCGCGGTGGTCCTCCATGAGCTTGACCAGCGTGTCGATCGCCTCGCGCCCGAAGTCGCGGCCGGCGTCCTCCGGCGCGAGGGCGTACGCCTCGTCGATGAAGAGCACCCCGCCGCGCGCCCGGTCGAACGCCTCCTGGGTGCGGATCGCGGTCGAGCCGATGTGCTCGCCGACCAGGTCGACGCGGGCGACCTCGACCAGGTGCCCGCGCTCCAGCACGCCGAGCGAGGCCAGGATCTCGCCGTACAGCCGCGCCACGGTGGTCTTGCCGGTGCCGGGGGAGCCGGTGAAGACCAGGTGGCGGCGGGGCGAGGGCGCCTTGAGCCCGGCCTTCTCACGGCGCCGGCCGACCGAGATCAGGTCTATCAGGGTGCGCACCTCGCGCTTGACGCCGTCCAGGCCGACCAGCGCGTCCAGGTCGCCGAGGACGGCATCGCTCTCCCGCGCGGTCACCCGCACCTGCGGCTCCTGCTGCTGCTCGGCCGGCCGCTGCGCGGGGACGCCGCCCAGCAGGCCGTACGACTGCGTGCCGGGGCTCTGCTGCCGGGCGGGCGTGCCGGGGGCGGCGGACGTGCCGGCCGGGGCCGCCGTGCCCAGCACGCCGCCGGTCGCGGTCGGCACCGGCTCGGGCATGTCGTCGGTGGCGGCCCGGTCGCTGGTGCAGTCCTCGGTGACCGGGCCCGGCTCGGAGAACTCGTACCCGCCGCGGGCGCACCGCTCGGTGCGGCAGCGGGTCAGGTGGGACCGGCAGCCGTCGATGACGTGGAAGCCGAAGCCCCGACTGCCGATCACCCGGCACCCGTTGAACGTGCCGCGGCCGCCCGCCGACACGTACACGCCCGCCTCGGCGGGGTTCGTGACCGTGCAGCGCTCCAGCGCCGGGTCGGCGCCCTTGGTGACGATCACGCCGGTCGCGGTGTCGTCGATGGTGACCTGGGAGAGGGTGCCGCCGCTGCCGTGGTCGCGGAACCACGCACCGGTGGCCGCCTCCTTGATCCGGCAGTCGTCCAGCTGCACGCTGGCGCCGTCGCTCACCGACACCGCGGTGTTCCGGATCTGCGCGAAGTCGCTGTCCACCACGTCCGCGCGCGAACCGCGGTCCAGCACGAACAGCGCGTCCGGCACGTCGTGCACGCGGCAGGAGTCCAGTATGGCCACCGCGCCGTCGCTCACCCACACCGCCGGATAGTCGCCGGTGCTGTCATGTATCTCGCACTGGTTGGCGTCCACGCGGGTGCCCGGGTCCCACACCGACAGGCCGTTGCGGCCGAAGCCGCGCACCGTGCAGCGGGTGAGCGTCAGCACCGAACGGGCCCGCAGGTCGACGGCGTTCTCCGGGATGTCGTGCAGGTCGCAGTCGGCCATCGCCAGCACCGCGTCGGTGTCGAGGGTGATGCCGTCGCCCGTGGTGCGGTGCACCTGGCAGTCGGTGAACTGCCCGCTGCCGCGCGCGGACAACTGCACGCCGGTGCCGCGTACTTCGAACACCTCGCAGCTCACCGCCTCCAGCGAGCTGCCCTCACCGGTGACCGACACCCCCGCGCCGGAGGCGTGGTGGATACGGCAGCGCTCCAGCCGGGGGGACGCGCCGCCGCGGACCGCGAAGCCGTTCTGCCCGGCGGCGATCACCTCGCACTCCTCGAACAGGCCGCCCGCGCCGTCCAGGACGCTCACGCCGAGACCGGCCGGGTTGTCCACGGTGCAGCGGCGCACCGTCGGCCGGGCGCCGTCGCGCACCTCCAGGCCGACCGCCGAGCGGGTGTTGATCCGCACCCCCGACAGCTCCGGGGCGCCCGCCTCGACCAGCAGCGCGGCCGAGGTGACGTCCTGGCACTCGACCAGCAGGTCCTGCACGACGGCGGCGCCGCGCAGGGTCAGCGCGACCCCCGAGGCCGGCGCGAGCCGCACCGTGCCGGGCCCGTCCGCGCAGCGCAGCGTCACCGCGCTGTCCACCAGCAGGTTCTCCCGGTAGGTACCGGGACCCACCGAGAGCACGTCGCCGTCACTCGCCGCTTCCAGCGCGGCGGCCAGGGTCTCGTACTCACCTGTGCGGCGGCGCCACCGAGAACTGCTCGGATTGGTCACCTGCACCACGCCATGTGCCATCGGGCTGCTCAGCCCCCACCTCTTGCGTCGGCCGACCGGGGATCAACCGTAGCGCGAGCGGAGGCATGCTGGTGACGCGCGGCGGGCCGCCGGACGCCGGAAGGAGCCGCCGGACGGTCAGCCGCCGGCGCCCGCGCGGCCCCAATCCTGGCCCACCCGGGCCCATTCGCGCTCCCAGGAGTCCAGCCGGCGCAGCATCAGACGCCACATCAGCAACTGGCGGGATATCACCAGCAGTCCGACCGCGGCCGATCCGGCCGCGACGCCGGCCAGCACCGCGTGGGTGGCCGCCGTGGCGGAGTCCAGCGGCGGCGGCACCAGCCGGCCCTCGTGGTCCGTCCAGATCTTGATCCGGCCCTGCTGCACCACCTCGACGTCGGAGGAGACGGAGGCGGTGTGCGACGTGCCGTCGGGCCCGGTCCAGCGCAGCTGCTCGGCGGGGTGCGTCTTCGCACCGGACGATTTGGAGCGGGCCAGCGACGCCGTCACCAGGCTCCGCTCGGAGTGCTCGGTGGCCACCTCATGCCGCAGGGCGCGGCCGACCGACCGATCCGCCCACCAGCCGAACAGCGGCGACGCGCAGAGCAGGACGGCGAAGAGCAGCGCGAGCCACGTCTCCACCACGTCCGTGCGCCGGCGCAGCGGATTGCGCCGCCAGCGCCAGCCCGGCCTGGTGACTCTTGTGCGACCCCTCATCGACGGCCACCCCCTTCACACCCATCAACTACCTACCGCAACCGGCGCGGTTCATGCCTGCTCCGTCCGCCGGGGCGCGGACGGGGTGCGTGGAAACATCACTCCACCACCGTCAACGGATCGCCGACGTGCAGGGTTCCTGATGTCTCGGGCACGAGATTCTGGCCGAAAACGAGTTGGCTGTTGATGTTGCGGTGCCGGCCCAGGGTGCGCAGCGGCTCCCGGCCGCGTACGCCGGTGCCCTGGTCGGTCGTGGTGATCACGCACCGCCCGCAGGGCTTGGGCACCCGGAAGACCACCTCGCCGATCCGCACCCGCCGCCAGCCGTCCTCGGCCCATGCCTCGGTGCCGTCCACGACGGCGTTCGGGCGGAACCGGTTCATGGGCAGCGGGCCCTCGTCCGCGCGGTCGCCGGCGGCGATCAGCGCGTTGAGCGCGTCGAGCGACGCGGTGGTGGTGACCAGCAGCGGGAAGCCGTCGGCGAGGCTGACCGTCTCGCCCGGCCGCGCGTACTCGGGGTCGATCGGCCTGCGCGACTCGGGCCGGTCGAGGTGGACCAGTCGTACCGGCATGCCGAGGTAGGCGCTGCACCAGGCGCTCGCGGTCTCGTCGGCGGGCCGTACCTCGAGCGTGCCGGAGAAGATCCGGACGGTCTCCAGCGGCCCGGGCGGCGGCACCGCGACGTCGAGCGGCTGCCGGCCGGGCGCGGTCAGCCGCAGCCCGCCGCTCTCGTCGAGGACGGCGCCGATCAGCGCCAGCCGCGCGTCCTCGCGCTGCGTGACGGCCTTGCCGGTATCGGCGTCGACCAGCATCCAGCGGCGGTCCCCCGCGAGCCCCCACGGCTCCACGACCGCTGCCGGCGTGCTGGTCGCACGCAGCGACTTGACCGGGTAGACGTGCAACGCGCTGACTTTGGGCATGGTCATATGACCATCGTGCCACCGGGCCGGGCGCCGCTCGTCGGGAGGTCAGCCCTGGTAGTACCCGCCTCCAGGCTGCGCCGGCGGGACCCCGAGACCGAGGTTGCGGCGCTGGTAGTTCTCCTCGGGGTGCCCGGCGGGCCCCTGCCGCGGCGTCATCGGCCGCGGCGGTGCGGGGCGGGCCGTCTGGTACCCGGAGGGCGAGGGCTGCGGCGGCTGCGCAGGGTAGCCGGCGCCGTTGGTGTTGTACCCGTTGCCGTACCCCTGGCGCGGCGCCGCGGACTGCTGCGGGACGTAGGGCGCGGGCTGCGGCTGGTAGCCGCCGCCCTGGTAGCCGTTCTGCACCGGCTGGGGGTGCGGCTGGTGCTGCTGGCCCATCTGTCCCATCGGCGCCGAAGGGCCGGCCGGCAGCGCGGGGAGCGCGGCCGGCAGTGCGGGCAGATTCCCGCTGCTGCCAAAGGAGTTGTAGCCGCCGGACTCGTACGAGGGGTACGGCGCGGGCACGCGGATGGGGGCGATCTGCGGGGTGCCGCGCTCGGCCACGAGGCTGTCGTAGATCGGGGTGTCCGGGAAGGACGCAGACGAAGGGTAGTAGCTGCCGTAGCCGCCACCGTACGAACCGCGGGGGGTGGTCATGAGCCATAAGTTAAGCCCACGATGTGGTCGTTGGGGAGACCGATTGGATGGTTGTTTTGCGTGCAGGGAGTGACCTCAGGTCACCAATATGAGCGAACCCCCGAAAAACGGTCACCATCTCAGGATGTGATCAGGTAAAAGGCGCGTGTCATGTGCGTAACCCGGGGGTCGGCACGCCGTGGACGAGGGTGCTGAGAGGGTGTCAATGACGCTGCGCGCAGGGGAGAGCGTGGAGCTTCCGGCGGGGGCGGTCCTACGGTTCCGGTACGAACCGGGGGCCGGCGGGGACCGCGGGGGGACCGGCGCGGGCGGATCGGGCGGATCGGGCGGATCGGGCGGGACCGGCGGTCGGTCCGGCGGTCGGTCCGGCGGCGGGCCGGGCGTGCTCGGGGTGCTGCCGCCGGTTCGCTCCGGTGCGCCGTCGTCCTCGCCGGACCGGCCGGACCCGACGGCCCCGCCGTCCCCCGGGGAGACCGGACCCGGCGTCACCGTGGCGGACCGCGGCACCATCCTTTCGGTGGACCTCGCGATCCTCGCCGAGCCCGGGCAGACGGTGCGGATCGTGCTGCGCGCACCCGGCCGGGCACCCGCCGCGGGCCGGATACGGCTGCTCGCCGTCGGCGTCCCGGGCGCCGAACCCGCCGTCGGGCTCGCCGACATGGAGTGCGCGAGCCCCACCGACGCCGATACCGGCACCGGAGCGCGCGGCGACTACGTGGTGGGGGAGTGCTGCCACTACGACGACCGCTGGCACTTCCGCGCCCTCCTGCGCCCCGCCGGCGCCCGCCCCACCGCCGTGACGCTCACCGAGGACGCGCCCACCGCGTCGCTCACCCTCCAGGGCGCCACCCGCGGCATCCTGCGCGCCACCCCCGCCTGGCAGCCCGCGGCCCCCGGCACCCCCGTCCCGGCCGGCATCGACCTGTGCGCCCTGTTCGAACTCACCGACGGCAGCCGCGGGGTCGTCCAGGCCCTCGGCGGCGGCCACGGCGCCCTGGACCGGCCGCCGTTCCTGCGGCTCGGCACCGACCGGCACCGCGGCGACCACGTCGCCTTCGACCTCGACCACGGCGCCGCCTTCCGCCGCGTCCTGCTCTTCGTCAGTGCCCACACCGACGACCACGATCTGCGCGGCCTGAACGGTTCCCTGATCCTGGACTCCGCACACGGCGCCGGCATCCGTATCCCGCTCGGCCCCCGCACCGCGCCCGCCACCGCCTGCGCGCTCGCCCTGCTCGTCCGCGACGGCCCGCACCTGCTCGTCCGCCGCGAGGCCCGCTACCTCGCGCCCCGCGCCGGCCTGAGCCCGCAGCGGATGGTCGACTACGCCTACGGGTGGGGCCTGCGCTGGACCCCCGGGCCCGGCTGAGCCCGGGGGACGCCGCGGATCACACCGTCGCGTCGGGCTTCGCGTAGGTGCGGCCCTTCCACGCCGCGCCCCGGCCGCGGTAGTGCTCCACCGCCGAGTCCACCGTCATCAGCAGGTACAGCGCCGCGGTGTACGGCAGCAGCGGGGCCAGCGCCCACGGCTGCCCGTAGTACCGCAGCATCGGCAGGTACGTCCCCGCCATCACCGCCCACGCCGCCGCGCCCAGCACGCACAGCGGCCACGCGCCCGCGAGCGCCCCGCCGATCGCCGCGACCGGCGGCACCAGGTAGATCAGCGCGAGCCCCAGCACCGTGCCCAGCAGCACCAGCGGGTTGTGCCGCAACTGGGCGTACGCGCTGCGCGCCACCATCCGCCACAGCTCGGCCAGATCCGGGTACGGGCGCACGCTGTCGACGCGCTCGGCCAGCCCCAGCCAGATCCGGCCGCCCGAACGCTTCACCGCCCGGGCCAGCGCCACGTCGTCGATCACCGACTGCCGGATCGCGTCCGGCACGTCGGCGGCCTCCGCCGCGGACGCCCGCAGCAGCACGCACCCGCCGGCCGCGGCCGCCGTACGGCCGCCCGGGCGGTTGATCCAGCGGAACGGGTAGAGCTGCGCGAAGAAGTACACGAACGCCGGGACGATCAGCCGCTCCCAGCCGGTCTCCACCCGCAGCCGGGCCATCTGCGAGACCATGTCCAGGTCGTTGCCGACCGCGGCCTCCACCAGGGCCCGCAGGCTGCCCTCGCGGTGCGCGATGTCCGCGTCCGTCAGCAGAAAGTACTCCGCGCCCGTACGCTCCCGGGCCAGCGCCATCCCGTGCCGGACCGCCCACAGCTTGCCGGTCCACCCCTGGGGCGGCTCGCCCGGCGAGGTCACGGTCAGCGGCAGCGAGCCCGGTCGCTCGCCCAACTCCCGTGCCAGCTCGCCGGTCCCGTCCGTGCTTCCGTCGTCCACGAGGAAGACCTCGGCCCGGCCCGGGTACTCCTGCGCCAGCAGCGAGGCCAGGCTCCGCCCGATCACCTCGGCCTCGTCGCGCGCGGGCACCACCACCGCCACGTCCGGCCACGCCTTCACCGCTTCGCCCCCGCCGCCCCGCGGCAGCCGTACGTCCGTCCGCCAGAACCCTCCCTGCCCTACCAGCAACCACGCCCACGCCACCAACGACACCCCTGCGACCCCGGTCATCACGCTCACCCCCGCAGTGTGCCGTACGGCGTCGCGCCGACCCGCCCGCCCTGCCGGGTCCTGCCGGTTCCGGGACCACCTGTCGGTGGTCGGTTGCTCGGGCGGTTCCCCGCGCCCCTCGTTCGTGCGGCTCCGCCCGCAGATCCGGGCCGGCCCGGAGAGCACGGCGCCCCGGGCCCGGGGGAACTAAAGTGGCGGCGTGAAGATCGGTTTGGTGGATTCGGGAATCGGGCTGCTGGCCGCCGCCGCGGCGGTGCGGCGGATGCGGGCGGACGCGGACCTGGTGCTCGCGTCGGACCCGGAGGGCATGCCGTGGGGTCCGAGGCCGGTGGACGACATGGCCGCGCGGGCGCTGGAGTGCGCGCGGGCCGCGGCGGCGCACGGGCTGGACGGGCTGATCGTGGCGTGCAACACCGCGTCGGTGCACGCGCTGCCCGCGCTGCGGGCGGCGTTCGAGCCGGGGCTGCCGATCGTGGGCACCGTGCCGGCGATCAAGCCCGCGGCGGCGGCCCACCGCGCCGTGGCGATCTGGGCCACCCCCTCGACGACGGGCAGCAGCTATCAGCGCGGCCTGATCGCCGAGTTCGGCAACGGCGCTCGGATCACCGAAGTGCCCTGTCCGGGACTGGCCGACGCCGTGCAGAACGCCGACACGGACGCCATCGACGCGGCGGTCGCCGCCGCGGCGGCCCTCACTCCGTCGGGTGTAAGTGCCGTCGTCCTGGGATGCACCCATTACGAACTGGTCGTCGACCGCATCTCCGCCGCCGTGCCCGGCGCCGAACTGTACGGCTCCGCCGACGCCGTGGCGGCCCAGGCCCTGCGCAGGGTGGCCGACACCCCGGGCGGCGGCACCGTCGAGGTGATCCTCAGCGGCCGCTCGGCCCCCCTCCCGGCCGCCGCCCTCACCTACCCGCAGGGCGCGGGACTCGCCGTGACGCCCGCCACGGCTTGACCCCGGCACGATGCCACGCGCCCCGCGGATGGGTACGCTTCGGGGCATGACGCACGCTCCCCGGCCGGAGACCGGCGCGTCCCAGGTGTGGACGGGCCGGGCCAGCAACCGTATGCAGTGGGTTCCCGCTGCCGTGGGCGCCGCCTGTGTGGCGCTCGGCATCTCGCTCGCGGTGGAGGGCCCAGGCCCCACCGCGAGCCTCGTCCCGCTCGTGATGTCGGTGGTGGGGTGCCTCGCCGTCGGACTGCTCGTCCTGTTCGGCACCGTCGCCTTCACCCACGTCCATGTGCGCGTCGACCGTGACGCGGTTCAGGTGCGCTGCGGCCACATCGGGGTGCCGCGCCGCCGCATCCCGATGGGCGAGGTCAGCGGCGCCCGGCTGGCCCCGGTGATCAGCCCGCGCGCCTGGGGCGGCTGGGGCTACCGCTGGCGGCCGGAGAAGGGCACCGCCGTGGTGGTGCGCCGCGGGCCCGGCATCGTGATCGACCTCGGCGGCGGTCGGTGGTTCACCGTCACCGTCGACGACGCGGAAGGCGCGGTGCGCGCCATCCGCGAGATGCTCGGCCTGTCCGCCGCGCCGCGCGATCCGCAGGGCCCCACCGCCGCCCGTTGAGCCCGGAGCCGCGCCTCGGTACCCCGATCGTCAAAGGTCCGGCGCCGACCCGGAAGCCGGCGAGGAAGCCCGTTCCGCGCCAGAACGCGGGGCGGGCTTCCGCATGGGCTGCTTCGGGCCGGGCTTCGGACTGGGCTTCGGTACGGGTACCGGCGCCTGGGCCGGGAGCGGCCGCGAGGTGGCCAGCCCCGCCAGCAGCCCCGCCGCGGCCGTGACCGCGGTGTAGCTGAGCACGTGGTCCACGGCCGCGAGCAGCCCGAGCCCGGTCAGCGTCGCGGCCGCGGTCAGCACCGCGGGCGTCGACCGCGGGGAGCGCCACAGCGCGCACAGCGTCCACAGGTAGGCGCCGCCGAGCAGCGCCACCCCCGGCACTCCCTGCTCCGCGGCGAGTTGGAACGGCGCGGACTGCGGGGTCTCGGCGGTGGGCGTGTCGGAGGGCAGCGGGGTGCTCTCCTCGGCGAAGCGTCCCGGTCCGACGCCGCGCAGCGGATGGCGTCCGGCGAGGTGCACGGCCTCGTGCCACAGCGCGACGCGCGGCTGGGTGAGCTGCCCGGTCAGCGACTCGGACAGCCCGCCGGGCGCCGCGTCGACCGCGACCGCGTAGCTTCCGCCGACCGCCAGCGCCGCGGCCAGCGCGAGCCCGACCAGGCCGATCAGCCGGTGCCGCATCCGGGCCGCGGCCAGCGAGCACAGCACGACCGCCATGCCCGCCGCGAAGCCCGCCGACGATCCCAGTACCAGCGCCGCCACCGCGGCCGCCATCGCCAGCAGCCGCAGCAGCGCCTGCCACACCACCGACGGGACGCGCCACACCGTGTCGGGGACGCCCCACGCCGCGCAGCACGCCGCCCCGGCGGCCAGGACGAGCAGCGCCGCGTCCGCGTTGGGGTAGCCCAGCGGCGGCGCGCTCGCGCCCCCGGACAGCCGGTGGGCCGGGCCCAGCACCAGCGCCAGCACGGTCACCGCGCCGACGGTGAGGGTCAGCGTCGGCAGCATCGCCCCGAGCACCCGGCCCGCGGCGTATCCGGCGGTGACCGCGAGCAGTGCCAGCAGCGCGCCCTCCGGCCTGGCCTCGCGGCCGCCGGCGCAGACCATCACCCACACCGCGCAGCAGGCCAGGACGACCATCCCCGCCGCGTCGACCGCCCCGCCGCCGGACGGCGGCCGTGCCGGCCGGACCGGCCGCGGCGGGGACCCAGGGATGTCGCCGATGCCGCCGGTGTCACCCGTGTCGCCGAGGTCGGGAAACAGGGCGGAGCCGGTGCCGTCCGCGGCCGTGCTGCCGCTCGCGCTCCCGTCCGGGTCGTCCTCGGGCGTACCGTCGGCCGCCCGGCCGTCCTCGTGCGAACCGGCATGGCGCGGGCCGGCCTCCGCCGCGCGGGCCCCGCGCGCCGCTTCCGGCGCGCCGCCGGCCGTCGTGTCCATCCCCGACCCCCTGCCGCCACCACCCGGGCGCGACGGGGTACCCCGTGCCCGCGTTCCCCGCGTGGGCGCTGTTGTCCGGATCACCGTAACGGGTGAGGGCCCGCCCTGTGGATATGTCGCACAGGAAGCTCGTCGAGCTTGTGAAACCTGGTGCTGATGTGGCGTTCACCTTTCATCTCGTAGGCTCGGGGCATGGCGACTCCCCAGTTCATCCAGGACATCCGCGAAAAGGCGGGGAACGTTCTCCTCCTGCTGCCCGGCGTGGTCATGGTGGTCTTCGACGACCGCGGCAGGGTGCTGCTCAACCGTCGCACGGACACCGGCCGTTGGGCGCTGATCAGCGGTATCCCCGACCCCGGCGAGCAGCCCGCCGAGAGCGCGGTGCGGGAGATCCAGGAGGAGACCGGGGTGTCCGCGGTGGTGGAGCGGGTGCTCAGCGTCTTCACCAACGAGCCGGTGGTGTACGACAACGGCGACCACGCCCAGTACATCGACATCGTGCTGCGCTGCCGGGCGGTCGGCGGCGAGGCCCGGGTCAACGACGACGAGTCGCTGGACGTGCGGTGGTTCGCGCTGGACGAGCTGCCGCCGCTCGGGCCGATCGCCCGCGGCCGGATCGAGTCGGCGCTGCGCGAGGAGCCGACGTGGTTCGCCCCCGCACCTGCGCCCGCGCACGCCCCCGCCCCCGCGCCCGCGCTCGACGGTGACGGTCACCGGGCTCCGTGACCCCGGTACGACCATCGGCCCGCGGCCGGCGTGGACATGTCGGCCGGGTCGGGCCAACCCCCTCCTGGCCAGGCCGCTTTGTCAGTGCTTGGCGGTAAAATCGACAGTGTTCGAGAGGGTTGGCCGACGCCTCAGGAGGAAGCCGATGGCCGCTGCCGTACTGCCCCTGGATACACGCCGACACACATCCGCGCCCGTCGTCGCACTGCCGAAGAAGCCGCTGCCCGCGGGCCTGCCCCGCGAGTGGTACGTCGCCCACAACCGCCGCCTGAAGACCATGCGCCTGACCATCGCCCTGCTCGACTCGGGGGTCTACGAAGCGGCTCACGCCGGGAACGGACGGATTCGCCGCACCGCCGAGCGGATAGGCGTGCACCCGCCGTCCGACATCACCTGCCGGATGGTCCGCCACCTGCTGACCTACGGCCGCTGACCGACCGCCCACGCGGGAGGCCGCGAGGCCAGGCCGCGGGCTCCCCGCGCTCCTTCGCGGAGCGCGGGGAACCCGCGGCTGCTTCCGGTCCAGGGACTAGACCTTGCGGTAGGTGTACGCCTCCGCCGCTGCCGCCGCGACCGCGTCGATGTCCGCGCCCGTGGACGCGGTGACGACGGCGGCGACCGCCCCTTCGAGGAAGGGGGCGTCCACCAGGCGGGCGCCGGGCGGGAGTTCGTCGTCGGCCAGCAGCGCCTTCACCGTCAGCACCGCGCTGCCGAGGTCGGCGAGCACCGCCACGCCCGCACCCTGGTCGACGGTGCGCGCGGCCGAGGAGATCAGGTCGGAGCTGGTGCCGAGGCCGCCGTCGGGCCCGCCGCCGGCCGGCATCAGCGGCACCTCGTCGCCGCCGGTGAGGGCGGACGCCAGATCCGCGACGGCGTTCGCGGCCGCCGCGCTGTGCGAGACCAGCACGATCCCGACCAGCGCCTGTGTACGGTCTCCGGTGGTGCTGTCCGTGCTGCCGGTCATGAGGAGGACGCCTCCCGTGCGGTGTCGGCGAGCGCGGTGAGCAGGAGGGCCGAGGAGGTCGCGCCCGGGTCCTGGTGGCCGATGCTGCGGTCGCCCAGATAACTCGCCCGGCCCTTGCGGGCGCGCAGCGGAATCGTTGCTGCGGCGCCTTCCCCCGCCGCCCGCGCCGTGGCGCTCAGCGCATCGGCGGTGCCCTCGCCCGCGTCGAGCGCCGCCGTGAACGCGTCGAGCGCCGGTACCAGCGCGTCCACCATCGTCTTGTCCTCCGGCACCGCGCCGCCGAGCTGCGCCAGGGCGTCCACCCCGGCCTTCAGCGCGTCGCGCAGTTCCGCCGCGGTCACCGCCGGCGCGTCGCCGAGCGCCTTGCCGGTACGCCGCAGCAGCGTGCCGTACAGCGGGCCCGACGCGCCGCCGACGGTGCTGATCAGCTGCCGTCCCACCGCGACCAGTACCCCGCCGGGGGTGTCCGGCGGCTCCTGCTGAAGTGCGGCGCGCGCGGCGAGGAAACCGCGGCGCATGTTGTTGCCGTGGTCGGCGTCGCCGATCGGGGAGTCCAGTTCGGTGAGGTGGGCGGCCTCCCGCTCGATCACGGACGTCGCCGTGTCGAGCCATCGCAGCAGCAGGGCCGCGTCTATGTCGGCGGGCTGGTCGGGCTGTTCGGGGACGGCGTTCATACGGTGTGCCTTTCCACGGGTGGTCGAAGCGGCACGGCGCGCGGTGCGCGCCCGCGCACCCGGCGGCGGCCGGGGACCGCGGTCAGCAGCCCCAGCGCAACGCCGGGGTCGACACGGGCGCGTCCCACAGCCGCAGCAGCTCCTCGTCGGCCTGGCAGATCGTCACCGAGGCGCCCGCCATGTCGAGCGAGGTCACGTAGTTGCCGACGAGCGTACGGGCCACCGAGACCTTGCGGGCGGCCAGCACCCGGTGCACCTCGGCCGCGAAGCCGTACAGCTCCAGCAGCGGAGTGGCGCCCATCCCGTTGACCAGCAGCAGCACCGGCGCGTCGGGGTGCAGGTCCTCGACCACGGCGTCGACCGCCACGTCGGCGATCTCGCCCGAGGTCATCATGGCGCGGCGCTCCCGGCCCGGCTCGCCGTGGATGCCGACGCCCAGCTCCAGCTCGCCCTCGGGCAGGTCGAAGGTCGGGCCGCCCTTCGCGGGGGTGCTGCACGCGCTGAGCGCCACCCCGAAGCTGCGGGACACCTCGTTGACCCGGTGGGCGATGCCCGCGACCCGGTCCAGCGGCGCGCCCTCGTCGGCCGCCGCGCCCGCCAGCTTCTCGACGAACAAGGTGGCCCCGGTGCCGCGCCGGCCGGCCGTGTAGAGGCTGTCGGTCACCGCCACGTCGTCGTTGACCAGCACCTTCGCCACCTGGACGCCCTCGTCCTCGGCGAGTTCGGCGGCCATGTCGAAGTTGAGCACGTCGCCGGTGTAGTTCTTCACGATGAACAGCACGCCCGCGCCGCTGTCCACCGCCGCCGCGGCCCGCACCATCTGGTCCGGCACCGGAGAGGTGAAGACCTCGCCCGGGCAGGCGGCCGTGAGCATGCCGCGCCCGACGAAACCGCCGTGCAGCGGTTCGTGCCCCGACCCGCCGCCCGACACCAGCCCGACCTGCCCGTCGTAGGGCGCCCCGCGGCGGACGATCACCCGGCGCTCCACGTCGACGGTCAGATCGGTGTGCACCGCCGCGAAGCCCCGCAGCGCGTCCGGGACCACGTTCTCCGGTACGTTGATCAGCATCTTCACGGGAATCTCCTCGCCAGGCCGGCAGCCAGGGCAACCGCCTGTGTCGTAGCAGGTCAGAGGCTGTGTCCAGAGTTCTCGGCGGCGGCGGCCCGCGGTGCTGCGCGAGGGCGCGGCGCGGCGCTTCCGCCGACCGGGTGCCGGCGGGCGGGACGCGCCCCCGGTACGCGGGAGCCCGGGGTCGAGGCCACTCGTCCGGGCGGGCAGTTCATACCCCCCAGTATCCGCCGATGATCGAGAAACGTCACGGCGTGGTCGTACCCCGCCCCCGCGCGGACCCTCCACCTGGACCTCCCACCTGGACCTTCCAGGTGGATCTCCACCCGGATCTCCACCCTGGGGTGGAGCGACGGAACGGCGGTGGTCCTTAGCGTGCCGGTATCAGCGGAACGCCGGCGGAAGCACGTGGCGGGAAAGGGGCGGGATGAGTGCCCTGAACATCGTCTTCCTCGTGAGCGGCGTCGGCTACGTCCTCGCCCGCCGGATCATCGGGGAGGCCCTGGAGGCCGGTCCGGTGCTGGCCGCGCCGGTGGTGCTCGGCGTGCTGGGGCTGGTCACGGTCCGCGACGCCCGGCCGGCGGGCGGGGCGACGGTCGCCCTGATCGCGGCGAGCTGCCTGCTGGGCGTGGCCGTCGGGCTGGCCCGCGGGCTGACCGTACGCCTGGGGACACGGGACGGCGCGCGATCGATGCGGTACGGGGCCGGTTCGCTGCTGCTGTGGCTGCTGGGGGCGGCGTCGCAGGTGGCGCTGTCGTCGGCCGGTCGTGCGGTGGCGGCCGCGTCCGGGCGCGCCGCCGACCAGGGTGTGCTGCTCTCGGTCGGCCTCGGCGTGCTGGCCGAGTCGCTGGTGGTGCTGTTCCGGGCGACCCGCGCCCGGCCCGCGGGGGCGGAGGACCACGGCGGGCACAGTCCGGCTCACCGGGAGCCGGGGGATCGCCAGGGCCACGGCACCAGCCGGGGCGCCTCCGGTTGTCGCGATGGGCGGGGGCGCTGGTAGTTTTCGCCCCGAACCGTTACCGGCTGACCGGCCGACCACGGGAAAAGAGCTCCAGTGCATCGACTCCGAGCCGTGATCCGCTGGTTCACGGAGGACAACCACCTCTTCCAGTTCTTCACCACCGCCACCGGCATCGCGGTGTGCGCGGTGCTGGTGAACCCGATCGGGACGTCCGGCACCGGACTCGCGGTCCTGTGCCTGCTCGTCGTGAACTCGGTGCTGCTGTGCACCCGGTTGATCCCCGTGGGAGTGCTGCCGCCCGGTCCGCAGACGGCGGTGCTGGGCGCCGCGGCGGTCAGCGCGGCCGCCCTGATGAGCCAGGACCACTCCGGAGCGGCGTCGCTGTTCGCGTTCTACGCGGCCGGCCACGCCGGGTTCCGCCTCGCGCAGCACCGGGCACTGACCTTCGCGGTGCTCACCAGCGTGCTGTGCGCGAGCGTGCTGCTCTTCCCGGTCGGCAGCGCCTACGGCCATGTGTCGTGGTACCTGGGCGCGTTGACCGGCGTCAGCGTGCTGTTCGGTATCTCCAACCGTTCGCAGGCCGACGCGCTCAGCTCGGCGCGGGCCGCCGCCGAGCAGGCGGAGCTGGCCTCGCGCTCCGAGGCCCGTGCCGAGGCGCTGGCCGAGCGCGCCCGTATCGCCCGCGACGTGCACGACGTGCTCGCCCACTCGCTGGCCGGCGTCAACATGCAACTGGAGGTCACCGACGCGCTGTTGGAGGCCGGCGCGGTGGACGAGGCCCGGCAGGCCGCCCAGCGGGCGCAGAGCCTGGTCCGCGCGGGACTGACCGAGGTCCAGCGCACGGTCCGCGACCTGCGGGAGGACGCGCTGCCGCTGCTGGAGACGCTGCGCTCCATGCTCGGCTCCAGCCCGGGCACCGGTACGCTGACCCTCGACGGATCGCCGCACGAACTGCCCGTCCGGCCCGCCCAGGTGATCGTGCGCTGCGCTCAGGAGGCGCTGACCAACGCGCACAAGTACGCACCTGGCGCGCCGGTCCGGCTGCGCCTGGGGTACGGCACGGAGGAGACCACCTTCGAGGTGGTGAACTCCGCGCCCCCGGACGGCTCCCGGCCGCTGGCCGGTGCCGGGAGCGGCATGGGACTCGTCGGGATGCGCGAGCGCGTCGAACTGGTGGGAGGCACGGTGACGGCCGGCCCGATCGTGGACGGCGACGACGCGGGAGGATGGCGGGTGCGCGTGGTGATACCGGCGTGAGCGAGCGCGAGGCGGACGGGCACACCGGGAACGGGTACGACGGGAACGGGCACGACGTGGACCGGCGGGACGCGAGGGGGTACGGGGTGGAGGCGCTCGGGGCCGACGGCGAGCACACGGTGCGGGTGGTCGTCGCCGACGACCAGACCGCGATCCGCGAGGCGCTCGCGGTGGTGCTCGACCTTCAGCCGGGCCTGGAGGTCGTGGCCACGGCGCGGGACGGCGCGGAGGCCGTGGCGGCCGCGGACGAGCACGCCCCCGACGTGATCCTCATGGACCTCAACATGCCGCGGATGGACGGCGTCGAGGCCACCCGGCTGGTCACCGAGCGCTTTCCCGGCGTCGCGGTGGTGGTGCTCACCACGCTGGCCGACGAGCAGTACATCCTCGCCGCGCTCGGCGCCGGGGCCCGCGGCTATCTGACCAAGGAGTCCGGCCGCCAGGACATCGCCCGCGCGGTGCGGGCCGCCGCGGCCGGGCAGGCCGTCCTCGACCCGGCGGTCCAGGAGCGGTTGCTCGCGGCCGCCGTCAAGAGCGCGGCCCCGGCCGAGGCGCCGATCGCCGGCCTCGCACCGGACCTCACGCCCAGGGAGGTCGAGGTGCTCACCCTCATCGGCGAGGGCCTGACCAACCGCGGTATCGCCGAACGCCTGGTGGTCAGCGAGGCCACGGTGAAGACCCACATCAACAACCTCTTCGCGAAGGCGCATCTGCGCGACCGGGCGCACGCCGTGCAGTACGCCTTCATCCACGGGCTGGTGAAGGCCCGTGGATGAGGTGCGGGATCGCGGCTGACGGCTTCCCTGTCGCCCTTTGCCCGGCTGACCGGCCGCTGACCTGCCGCTGAGTGGCTGCCGACCGGGCGCTGTCGGACCGGTTGCCGGTTGCTGGTGGCCGGCGGCTGGCGGCCGGCGGCCGGGTGTCAGCCGACGCGCGGGGCCGCCGCGGGGCGGCCGTCCACCGCGGGAGCGGTGCCCTCGGCCGGCGGCAGCGCCCGCACCCGGGCCAGCACCAGCAGCACCCGGCTGAGCACCATGGCCAGCGCCATCAGGACGAAGAACGGCGCGATGGCGTCCTCGACGATGCGGTGGTCCGTCATGAACGTGACCAGGTGGCCGCGGAACCAGTCGTCGTGCTCGCTGAGGTAGATGAACGCCACCCGCAGCGCCACCACCACGGACCAGATGGCGACGAACCCGGCGCCGCACCGCGTGTACACCCGGCCCGAGCCCCGGTCCCGCTCCACCCCGGTGGTGAGCGTCGCGATGCCACCGCACACCACCCCGACCGCGGCACCCACCAGGTAGACCACCAGGTCGACGGTGTGGGTGGGCGCGCCCCTGAGGTAGAAGTAGCCGATCACCGAGACCGACACCAGCGGCATCAGGACCTTGTGCCGGTCGTACTTCCTGCGGCCGTACTGCGTCAGCAGCATCAGCCCGAAGATGCCTCCGCTGATCGCCAGCGCCTGCTCCATGTCGGTCATGACCTCGCACTCCTTCGCCTCGACGGTGTTCCCGTGGTGCCGAGAGCGACTCTCCCGCCATGGCGGGCGAAGTACCTGGTCCCGTGGGTGGAGGTTCGGGTGGAGACGGCGACACGAAGGGCCGGGGACACGGTTTCCGTGTCCCCGGCCCTTCGCTTCCCGCGGGTTCGGCAGCCGCGGGTCAGTCGCCGCGTGCGGGTGGTGGCGTCAGCTCGCGCTTACCGGTGCCATCGTGTCGACGATGTCCGGGTTGTCGGCCATCCACTTCTTCACCCCCGCCGTGGTCTGCCCTTGGCCCGCCGACTGGATGTCGGCCTCCAGGGAGGCGAGTTGCGGCTCGGTCATGTGGAAGTCCTTCATCCACGTGGTGACCTGGGGGAGCTTCTTCGCGCTGTTCTTGTTGGCGACGCTGTGGATCGAGTCGCCCTTGCCCCACAGGCCCTTGGGGTCGCCGAGTTTGGTGAGGTCGTACTTGCTGTAGGCCCAGTGCGGGGACCACAGGACGACGGCGACGGGCTTCTTCTGGTCGTAGTCGCGCTGGAGTTCGGCGAGCATGCCGGCGGTGGAGCTGGCGACGAGCTTGTACTCCTTGTCGAGCCCGTAGCCGGGGAGGACCTTGGAGCTGAGGATCTTCATCTCGCCGGCGCCCGGTTCGATGCCGATGATCTTGCCGCCGAACTCGGCCGACTTGCCCTTGAGGTCGGCCATGGTCTTGACGCCCTTGACGTAGGACGGGACCGAGACCTCGAGCGAGGTCTTGTCGTACCACGGGCCCAGGTCGTCCAGATGGCTGCCGTACTGCTTCATGTACGAGGCGTGCGTGGTCGGTAGCCAGGTGTCGGTCATGTAGTCGATGTTGCCGCTGGCGAGTCCGGTGTACGCGGCGCCCGGGTCGTAGGTGTTGACCGACGCCTTGTAGCCGCGCTCGTCGAGGACTTCCTTCCACAGGTTCGCCGAGGCGATCGACTCGTCCCAGTTGAAGTCGCCGATCTTCACCGACTGGCCCTTGCCGACGTTCGTGGCGGAGGCTCCGGCCACCGGTGCCATCTTGTCGACCACGCCGGGGTTGGCCTTCATCCACTTCTTGACGCCGTCGGCGGTCTTGCCCTGCCCGGCGGCCTGGATGTCGGCCTCCAGCGAGCTCAGCTGCTCCTCGGTCATGTGGAAGTTCTTCATCCACGAGCTGACCTGCGGGAGCTTCTTCGCGCTGTTCTTGTTGGCGATGTTGTGGATGGAGTCGCTCGCGCCCCACAGGCCCTTGGGGTCGCTGAGCTTGGTGAGGTCGTACTTGCTGTAGGCCCAGTGCGGGGACCACAGGACGACGGCGACGGGCTTCTTCTGGTCGTAGTCGCGCTGGAGTTCGGCGAGCATGCCGGCGGTGGAGCTGGCGACGAGCTTGTACTCCTTGTCGAGCCCGTAGCCGGGGAGGACCTTGGAGCTGAGCAGTTTCATCTCGCCGGCGCCGGGCTCGATGCCGATGATCTTGCCGCCGAACTCGGCCGACTTGCCCTTGAGGTCGGCCATGGTCTTGACGCCCTTGACGTAGGACGGGACCGAGACCTCCAGGGAGGTCTGGTCGTACCACTTGCCGAGGTCGGTGTAGCTGCTGCCGTACTGCTTCATGTACGAGGCGTGCGTGGTGGGCAGCCAGGCGTCGGTGAGGTAGTCGAAGTTGCCGCTGGCCAGTCCGGTGAAGGCGGCGCCGGGGTCGTAGGTGTTGACCTGCGCCTTGTAGCCGCGCTCGTCGAGGACTTCCTTCCAGAGGTTCGCCGAGGCGATCGACTCGTCCCAGTTGAAGGAGCCGATCTTGACCGACTGTCCCTTGCCGACGTTCGTGGACGCGGTCGGAGTCGAGCTGCCGCCGTTGTCCGAGAACACCCCGATACCGCCCGCGACCAGCGCGAGGATGACCACCGCGGACAGGCCGACGGCCGGGCGCGGCCGGTAGCGCAGCACCGAGAAGCCCTGCGTGGCGCTGCGGGCGCGCGCCAGGGCGCGGCGGCCCAGCGGCGACACCTGGTCGCCGAGGGCACCGGTGATCCGGTCCAGGTAGATGGCGAGCACCACCACGGATATGCCGCCCTCGAAGCCGAGGCCGATGTTCACCTGGCTGATCGCGCCGAAGACGGTCGATCCGAGGCCGTCCGCGCCGACCATGCCGCCGATGACGACCATGGACAGCGCCAGCATGATGACCTGGTTGACGCCGGCCATGATGGTCGGCAGCGCCAGCGGCAACTGCACCCGCAGCAGGGTGCGGGACGGCGGCGTGCCGAACGCCTCCGCGGCCTCGACCAGTTCCGGGTCGACCTGCCGGATGCCCAGCTCGGTCATGCGCACGCCGACCGGCATCGCGAAGACGATGGTGGCGATGACGGCGGGCACCGTGCCGAGGCTGAAGAAGATGATCGCCGGGATCAGGTAGACGAACGCCGGCAGCGTCTGCATGACGTCCAGCACCGGCCGGATCAGCACGCTCGCCGTGCGGCGCCGGGCGGCCCAGATGCCCAGCGGCACCGCGAGCGCCAGCGCGACCACCGCCGAGACGACCACCAGGGACAGCGATTCCATCGCCTCGTCCCACTGGGCGACGGAGTCGATGAGCGCGAAGCCGACGAAGGCCAGGACGCCCGCGGTCAGCCCGCGCATCCACAGCGCGAGCACCGCGAGGATCGCGGCCATCAGCAGCGGCGACGGGCCGCCGAGCGCCCACTCCACGCCGTTGTACATGCCGTTGACGACATGGCTGATGAAGTTGAAGAGCCAGGACAGGTGGTGGGTGAGCCAGTGGACGACGTCCTCGGCCCAGTCGCCGAAGTGGAGCCTAGGCACGGGTCGCCTCCTTGCCCTCGGCGTCGCCGCCGTCACCGTTGCCGCCGCCGTCAGGACCGCCCGGGCCGTCAGGGCCGCCCGAACCACCCGGACCGCCCGGTCCACCGGGCCCGCCTGGATCGCCGCCGCTCGGGACGGCGTCGTCCAGCGTCGGGAAGTCGGGCAGGCGGTGGCTGCCGGTGTCCTCCAGGCCCTCGCCGAGCGCGGCGAGCAGCGTCACCCGGGGGATGACGCCGGTCAGCCGGCCGTTGTCGTCGAGCACCGCGAGCGGCAGCTTCGACTGCGAGGCGGGGGTGAGCAGTTCGGACAGCGGCGCGTCCGCGTGCGTGGTGACGCAGTCGGTGTCCATCAGGTCGCGCATGGTGCCCTCGGCCTTGCGCAGCGCCTCGGTGACACGCACCTCGGTGACGGTGCCGACCAGCTTGCGGCCGCGTTCGACGACGAAGGCGGCGGACGCCTGGTCGGTGCGCAGCGCGCGCATGGCGGCGCGCGGGCCGTCGTTGGGGCTCACCATCACCCGCGGCTCCTCCATGATCGAGGCCGCGGTCAGCACCCGGGAGCGGTCGACGTCCTGCACGAAGCTGGCCACGTAGTCGTTGGCCGGGTCGGTGAGGATGTCCTCCGCGGTGCCGATCTGGACGATCCGGCCGTCGCGCATCACCGCGATCCGGTCGCCGAGCCGCATCGCCTCGTTGAGGTCGTGGGTGATGAAGACGATCGTCTTGCGCAGCCGCTGCTGGAGCTCCAGCAGCTGGTCCTGCATGTCGCGGCGGATCAGCGGGTCCAGCGCGGAGAAGGACTCGTCCATCAGCAGCAGGTCGGCGTCGGTGGCGAGCGCGCGGGCCAGGCCGACCCGCTGCTGCATGCCGCCGGACAGCTCGTCCGGCCAGGACTTCTCCCAGCCGTCCAGGCCGACCATCGACAGCGCCTCGGCCGCCTTCTCCTCGCGCTCCTTCGCCGGCCGGCCCTGGACCTCCAGGCCGTAGGCGGCGTTCTCCAGGACGCTGCGGTGCGGGAAGAGCGCGAAGTGCTGGAAGACCATGCTGATCTTGCGGGAGCGCAGGTCGCGCAGGGCCTTCGCGGACAGGCCCGTGAGGTCCTGGCCGTCGAACAGCACCCTGCCCGAGGTGGGCTCCAGCAGACCGTTCAGCATGCGCAGCAGCGTGGACTTGCCCGAGCCGGACAGACCCATGACGACGAAGATCTCGCCCTGCTCCACGTCGAAGGAGGCGTCGATCACCGCCGCGGTCGTCCCCTCCTCTCTCAGTTCCGCACGGTCGGCCCCCTCCTGAAGCCGACGAATGCCTTCCTTCGGCTTGCGGCCGAAGACCTTGAATACGTGCTCGATGACGAGCTGTGACACGTTTGCCTTTCGGGGCAGGGGACAGGACGGAACCAGAGGCCGTCGCATACCGGCCAATGAGTTCACATCGAAGCTATCCGGCAGCGACCCGAGTGTCCTGGCAGCGGCAACCGCCGCCAGGAGACGGACCTCCGGGTTCGGGTCGCCGCCTACCCCGTGCCCTACGCAGCGCAAACAAGATCGTCGAAGACCGTCCCGTTTGTCTGATTGTGTACGTATATAAGTGGCCGTTTATCGTGACCGGATCGTGCCCCTTATGACATCGATCCGCAGGGTGGGAACTGTTGACCCGATCTTGACTCAGTGTTAACGATTCTGTGGGATCGCTGTGATCCGCTTCTCGAACCAGTGGTGGGCGTAGGGCTCGTCGTTGAACGCGGGCACCTCCTGGAAGCCGCAGGAGTGGTAGAGCTTGATCGCCGCGTCGAGGGTCCTGTTGGTGTCCAGCCGCAGCGCGGTGCGGCCGTCGGCGGCGGCCCGGGCCTCCAGTTCGGCGAGGAACCTGCGGCCGAGGCCGAGCCGGCGGGCGTCCGGCGCGACCCACATGCGCTTGATCTCGGCGGGGGCGCCGGCCGGCAGCTTCAGGCCGGCGCAGCCGACCGGCTCGCCGTACAGCCGGGCGATCAGGAAGACGCCGCGCGGCGGGCGCAGGTCGCCCGCGTCGGGCAGCAGGCTCGCCGCGGGGTCGAAGCCGCCCTCGAAGCGCTCGTCCATCTCCGCGAAGTACGTCCGCAGGCAGTGCTCGGCGTCGGGGTGCCCCGGCTCGACGGGCTCCAGGGTGACGGTCGCGGCGGTCAGTAGCCGCTCGACGTCGGCCATCGCCGCGGTCAGCCGGGCCCGCTGCGCGGGGTTGAGCGGCGCCAGGAGGGAGCCGGCCAGCTCGTCGCTGCGGTCGTCGAGCGCGGCGCGCTCGGCCCGGCCCGCGTCGGTGAGCCGTACGGTCCGCACCCGCCGGTCGCCGGGTGCCGGCTCGACGGTCACCAGGCCGTCGGCCTCCAGGGCGCGCAGCAGCCTGCTGACGTACCCGGAGTCGAGCCCGAGCCGGTCCCGCAGCCGGCGTACGTCCTGGCCCTGCTCGCCGATCTGCCACAGCAGCCGGGCCTCGCCCACGGGCCGGTCGCGGCCGAGGTAGCGGTCGTGGAGCACGCCCACGCGTTCGGTGACGGTGCGGTTGAACCGTCGCACCTGGTCGATCTGCGCCGTATCCATTCTCTGACTCTAGTCAGAGAATCGGGTGTCGGGACAGGGGCGGACGGGGCGGGTGTGGGTGCGGGCGGGGACCGGGTGCGGGATACGGGCGCCGGGTCGGACGCGGTGGCGGGAATCGGGTCGGGCACGGTGGCGGGAATTGGCTCGGGATCGGGTCGGGCTCGGGTCGGGATCGGGCGCCCGGCGGGGTGGCGGGCGGTCGGGCGTAGGCTGCGGGAAAGGTGAACGTTCAGCCATTGCATGGGCATGGACGCGGGAGGACGGGGAGGCGGCCGATGGCGGGCAGCATGGGGAGGCCGCGGCGGGCGCTGTGGATCACGGCCGCGGCCGGGCTCGCGGTGGACCAGGTGACGAAGGCCGTCGCCGCGGTGGCCGTGGAGGGCAAGCAGCCGGTGCACGCGCTGGGCGGCGGCGTGACCTTCACCGCCTTCCGCAACTCCGGCGCGGCCGGGTCCTTCGCCCCGCACGCCACCCTCGTCTTCACGGTGCTGGCCGTCGGCGTGCTCTCCTTCATCACCTGGGCGTCCTCGTCCGTGCGCTCGGTCGGCTGGGCGGTCGGGCTCGGGCTGCTCTTCGCCGGCGCCGGCGGCAACCTCGCCGACCGGCTCTTCCGCCACCCCGGGTTCGGCCGCGGCGCCGTGCTGGACTTCATCCAGATCGGTCACTCCGGGATCTTCAACCTCGCCGACCAGTGCGTGACCTTCGGCGCGCTGACGATCCTGGTGCAGACCTTCCGCGGGGTCCCGATGCGGGCGCCCGGCCCGGCGCACTGACCCTCGTCCCGCCGAACCGGCCCTGGACCGGGGCCGGTTCGGGCCGGATCACCTGCCGGCCGCTCCGCGGCGCAGAACCAGGTGACTCCACGACACCCCGGGGCGGCCGTGCGGGTCCGGCCGCTCGCTGCGGTGGACCCGGCGCAGACCGTGGTCGCGGCCGAGCCGGACCGTCTCGTCCGCCGAGACGTCGAACATGCGCCGGCCCGCCGGGACCGGGCCGTGCCGCAGCGACAGCACGACCTGCCCCTCGGCGGCGAGCAGGTCGGCGAGCGCTCCCATCGCCGCCGTCCGCTGGCCCGCGTCGAGATGCATCCACACCGCGGTCAGCAGGATCAGCTCGAAGCGCCGCTCGGGTCCGTCGCCGCGCCCGCGCAGCACCGGGAGGCCGGGCAGCGCGTCGTCGACCCACTCGATGTCCTGGTCGGCATGGATCTTCCGGCCCAGGGCGCGCAGTTCCGCGGTCGGTTCGACGGCGACGACCCGGTGCCCCAGCGCGGCCAGCGCGGCGGCGTCGCGTCCGCTGCCCGCGCCGACGTCCAGGACCGTGGCCGGCCGGGTCGGCAGCAGGTGCAGCGTGTCGCGATGGACGTCGGCGAAGGACACGCTCTCGTACTGCCCGGCGAGCGTCTCGGCGGCTTCGGCGTAGCCCGCGGTGGTCGGCATCTGCCGCGCATCGATCATCGGCACAGCGTAGATCGCGCGGCGCGGGCCGGAAAAGGCGCTCGGCGCGGGTCGTTCCACGACGGGATCGGGGAGCCGTCAGCCGTTCGAGGCGTCGTCCGGGGCGGTCCAGACGTCCGGGCCGCCGCCGTGCCACACGAACAGCTCGGGGTCGTCGAGGCTGACCGCGTCCGGGTCGAGGCCCGCGCGGCGAAGGAACTCCAGCAGGTCACCGGGGCTGCGGGCGAGTCCGAGCGTCTCCCGGCCGACCCGTATCCGGCGGCCGGCGGGGGCCGGCGGTTCCACGATGACCTGAGTTCCGCGTTCCTCGTCCATGCCCCCAGCCTGCCCATACGGCGCCACGTGTGCATGTCGACCCGGTAACGACCCGGGGCCGACCGCGTGCCCGCCGGGCGGTCAGGGCAGCGGGCCGAAGGCGCGGCGGTACGCCTGGGGGCTGACGCCGGTCGTGCGCTTGAAGCGGTCGCGGAAGGCGGTGGGCGACCCGAACCCGACCTGGGCGCCGATGCGTTCGACGGAGTGCGCGGTGGTCTCCAGCAGGTGCTGGGCCTGCCGGACCCGGGCCCGGTGGAGCCACTGGAGCGGGGTGACGCCGGTCTGGTCGCGGAACCGCCGGATCAGGGTGCGGGTGCTCAGGCCGGCCCGCGCGGCGATGTCGGCGAGGGTCAGCTCGCGCCCCAGGTCCTCCTGGAGCCAGCCGAGCAGCGGTTCGAGCGCGGAGCCCTGCGGCGTGGGCGTGTGCGGGTGCACGATGAACTGCGCCTGACCGCCCTCGCGTTCGAGCGGCACCACGGACAGCCGCGCGGCGTCGGCGGCGACGGCGGAACCGTAGTCGGAGCGGATCATGTGCAGGCACAGGTCCAGGCCGGCGGCCGCGCCCGCCGAGGTGAGGATCTGCCCGTTGTCGACGTAGAGGACGTCGGGGTCCACCTCGATCTGCGGGTGGGTGGCGGCCAGCAGATCGGCGGCGACCCAGTGCGTGGTCGCGCGCAGGCCGTCCAGCAGGCCGGTCGCGGCGAGCGGGAAGGCGCCGGTGCAGAGGGAGGCGATCCGGGTGCCGTTCTTCGCGGCGGCGCGCAGGGCGTCGCGGACGGCGGGGCTGATCGGCGCCGCGGGGTCGGCGGTGCCGGGCACGATGATCGTGTCGGCGGCGGCCAGCGCGTCCAGGGCCCAGGGCGCGGTCAGGGTGAAGGTGCCGGCGTCGACCTGGGGCCGCTCGGCGCAGACGCGTACCTGGTAGGCCGTACGCCCGTCGGGCAGCCGGGTACGGGCGAACACCTCCAGCGGCGTGGACAGGTCGAAGGGGATCACCTGGTCCAGCGCGAGTACGGCGACGGTGTGCATGTCCAGAAGGTACCTCCCCGCCGGGCAGTCCGATCCGGGACCCCGCTCCCGGAGCGGAGCAGGAGTGCAGTTCAGCCGGTCTTCCCGCCTCTCGCACGGCCGTTGGCGATTTTCCGTTGAAAGGTGGCGTTCGTGCCACTGGGGTGGCGGCCGGGCGGCCCCTAGCGTCGGAGGCGAACCGGCGCCGGCCGGCCACTTGATCCCGAAGCACCTGCTCCTGAAGGAAGTTCCATGCACGTCCAGATCGACCTGCCGCCCCCCGCGGGCTCCCTCGCCCTGACCGACGGCTCAGCCGCCGGATGCCCTCGCGCGGCCACGGCCACGACCACGGCCACGGCCACGACCACGGCCACGGCCACGACCACGACCACGGCCACGGCCGCCGGGAGCATGGGACGCCGGCCGTGACGAAGGTCTTCCTCTCCCTGCACGTCCTGGCGGCGCTGCTGTGCATCGGGCCGGTCACCGTCGCCGCGAGCATGTTCCCCCGCGCGCTGCGGGCCGCCCACGGCGAACCGCGCGACGACCAGGCCGTGACGACCCTGCGGATGCTGCACCGCATCTGCCGCGTGTACGCCGCGATCGGCGTCGCCGTCCCCGTCCTCGGCTTCGCCACCGCCGGCAGCCTGGGCGTCCTGGGGACAGGTTGGCTGATCGCGTCGATCCTGCTGACGGCGGCGGCCGCCGCGGTCCTGGCGCTGCTGATCCTGCCCGCCCAGGACCGCGCGCTCGATGCCGCCGAGGACGCCGAACCGGGCCCGGTCACCCGGGTCGCCGGCCGGCTCGCCTCGCTCACCGGCGTGTTCAACCTGCTGTGGGCCACGGTCACCGTGCTGATGATCGTCCGCCCCGGTTCCACGACGGGGGCATGAGGATGCGTCCACGGTCCCTGCGCATCGCCGCGCACGTCGAACTGGTCTCGCTGGCGGTCCTGTTGGCGAACCTCGCCACCGCCCACCTCCAGCCGGTCTCCTCGCTGGTCGGTCCCACCCACGGCTGCGCGTACCTGTTCGTGGTGGTCACGACCTGGCGCCTGCGGGCGGCCGGCAGCACGACCAGGGCCGTCGCGTTCGTGCCCGGCGTCGGCGGCCTGCTCGCACTGCGGCGGCTCGCGCACGCCGCGGGGTGACGCGGCGTCAGCCGGGTTCGAGGGCCTTGGCGTAGACCGAGGAACTGCGGCGCACGCTCATGCCGAGGTGCTCGTAGAGGGTCAGCGCGCCGGTCGCGGAGTGGGTCCACAGGGTGCAGCCGCGCCGGCCGCGCCGGTGGAAGGCGCGGAAGGTCTCCCGCAGCAGCACCCCGGCGATGCCGCGGCCGCGGTGGTCGGCGCGCACCGCGAGCCGGTCGACGTAGCCCTCGGCCGAGCCCGGCACGTCGAGGGCCACCAGCGCGCCGACCATCTCGCCGCCGGCGAACGCCACGGGCGACATCGCGGGTGCGAACGCGGCCTGCTCGACGGTGAGTCGGGCCCACTCGTCGTACGGCAGCCGGCGCTTCTGCCACTGGCCGAAGGCGTCCTCGACGAGCCGGTGCGCCGCGTGCTCGTCACCCGGGCGGAACGGCCGTACGGTCACGCCCGCGGGCGGTTCGGGCACCTCGGGCTCGTCGGGCACCGCGATGCCCAGCAGCCACTGCGTCACGAACGGCGCGTACCCGCGCGAGAGCAGCAGCGCGACGGCCGCCGCGTCGCAGTCCTCGGCCGGCTGCGCGAGCCGCACCCCGCCCATCAGCCGGGCCCGCGCCTCGGCCCAGTCGAGCAGCAGACCGCCCAACCCCCGCCCGCGGTGGGCGGGATGGACGTCCACCTCGCTGCGGCGGCCGCCGTGCACCCACACCCGGCCGACGAGTTCCGGCTCGGCGCCGGGGCGCGGACCCGGTCCCGGCGCGTGCACGAGCAGCGTGTCGAGCGCCGGGTCCAGGTCGGGCAGCGTCAGGCGCGCGGTGACGGCGTCGGCGCCGGTCTCCACGCTGCCGAGCAGGTCGTGCTCGCAGGCGGCGACGAGCCGGTGGATCGCGCCGGCGTCGGCGAGCGTGGCCGGCCGGGCGCGGTACGGCGCGGGAAGCGGCGGAGCCGGCGGGGACGGTGGGGACAGCGGGGACGGGGCCGGATGGGCGTCGGGGGTCTCAGGCATGGGCGCTTCCGCCTCCGTCGTGCGGGGCCGGGGGATCGGCCGGGGGCTGATCGGCCGGCGGATGACCGGTTGGGGCGGCCGAGGTGCCCGCGAGCGCGTAGCGGACGAAGAGCACCGCTTCGACGTCGCCGTGCGGCGCGCTGTAGAGGTGCGCGCGGTCGGCCCGCCAGTGCGCGTACCCGCCGGGGCCGGCGGTGACGGGTGCGGCGGGCTCGCCGACGACGGCGGTGCCGCTGAGCACGTAGAGATGCTCCCGGGTGCCCGGCAGATGGGGGTCCGACCGTTGGACCGCGCCGGCGCGTATGTGGATACGGAACACGTCGGTGATGGCGACCGGGCTCTCGTGCCGCTCGGTGAGCAGCGCGGTGACGGCCTCGCCGCTGGCGTGGGCGCGGGCCCCGCCGGGGGTCAGCAGGGAGCTGAGCGGATCGGCGAGCACCGAACTGAGCGGTGTGCCGAGCGCGGTGGTCAGCGCGTACAGCGTCTCCAGGGTGGGGTTGCGCCGGCCGCCCTCCAGCTCGGACAGCGTCGCCTTGCCGACGCCCGAGCGCCGGGCGAGTTCGGACAGCGACAGCCGCCGCTCCTCGCGCAGGGCCCGCAAACGCCGCCCCACCTGCTCGTTCAGCTCCATCGACCTTCCCGGGGACGCCGGTCCGCGGCCGCAGACGATTGACGGGCGCGCTCCGCTAACTCTAGCGTTCCACATACGGAACGTTCCATACATGGAACGAGTCCCCGCCTCGCCTCGCCCCGCGCCCGAGCCCCCGTGCGTTCCGTCCGACCTCCCCGGGAAGCAACCGATGACCACCTCAACGCCCCGCCGTACCGCCGCGGCCCACATACGCGCGGCCGCGCCCCCGTCCGCGGTCACGGCCGGCCTGGTCACGGTGCTGGTCGGCACCACCAGCTCGGCCGCGATCGTGCTCGCCGCGGCCCGGGCAGCGGGCGCCGACTCGGCCGAACTCGCCTCCTGGATGCTCGCGTTGGGGGTCGGCCTCGGCGCCACCTGCATCGGCCTCTCGCTGCGCTACCGGGCGCCGGTGGTCACCGCCTGGTCGACGCCGGGCGCGGCGCTGCTGGCCACCGGGCTCGCCGGCGCCTCGATGGGCCAGGCGGTCGGCGCGTTCCTGCTCTCGTCCGTGCTCATCCTGGTCAGCGGGGTGACCGGCTGGTTTGCCCGGGCGATGGCGTCGATCCCGGTGTCGCTCGCGTCGGCGCTGCTGGCCGGGGTGCTGCTGGAGTTCGGCACCGGGCTCTTCCGCACCATGCACGGCCACTTCGGCATCACCTTCCCGATGTTCGCGGCCTACCTGCTCGTCCGGCGCATACGTCCGCGGTACGCCGTGCTGGCCGCCCTCCTCGTCGGCATCGCGGCGACCACCGCGGCCGGTGACTGGGGCGGCGCGGCCGGCCACATCCGGCTCACCCCCGCGGTGCCCGTCTTCACCGCCCCCCAGTTCGACTGGCACACCCTGATCGGCGCGGGCCTGCCGCTGTACGTGGTGACCATGGCCTCGCAGAACCTGCCCGGCGTCGCGGTCCTGCGGGGCGACGGATATGACGTCCCGGTCTCCCCGCTGATCGGCTGGACCGGCGCGGCGGGCGCGGTCCTCGCTCCCTTCGGTGCCTTCGCGATCAACCTGGCGGCGATCTCCGCGGCGATCTGCACCGGCCCCGACGCCCACCCCGACCGGGACCGGCGCTTCCTCGCCGCGGTCTGGGCGGGCGTGTTCTACCTGTGCGTCGCGCTGTTCGGCGGGACCATCGGGACGCTGCTGACCGCGATGCCGCAGGCGCTGGTGCTCGGCACCGCGGGGGTGGGGCTGCTCGGCACCATCGGGAGTTCCCTGCACGGTGCGCTGACCGCCGAGGGTGATCGTGAAGCCGCGGTCGTCACTTTCCTCGCGACCGCTTCCGGGGTCACCCTGCTCGGTATCGGCTCCGCCTTCTGGGGGTTGCTCGCCGGGGTCTTCACGATGCTCGTCGCCCGGGTGACCGGACCCTCCCGGGTGCCCCGTCCCGCCGGTTGAGGGACCACCTCCCGGTGGTGGCTGGATGGGGGGTACCTCCCAGGCGAAGCACCGGGGGAGCGCGGGACCAGCAGGTCACCGGGCTGACGCCGGGTTCGGCCCTCGGCCGCAGCGGCGCGTAGCCGAAAACCGTAAGATGGCGGTGCGGCACCCCGTGGGGGCCGCGCGGCGGTGGGGCCCGCCGTACCCGAACCGCGGTGAGGATGCCGCCAACGGTCCCTGCTTGCGACGCGCACACCCGCATCGCGCCGAGAGGCGCGGGCATGTGCGCCGTACCGATGCGAGTAGGAGACTCACGTGGCAGACCCGCGCCCGCCCCTCTTCGAGGAGCCGGTCGACCCCGACATCGACCTGCATGTCCCGGACCAGCGCACCGAACTGAGCAGGCATCCGGCGGTGGTCATCGCCGTGATCGCGGTCGGCGGTGCGATCGGCGCGTGCGCCCGCTACGGCGCCGCGCGGCTGTGGCCGACCGCGACCGACGCCTTCCCGTGGACGACGCTCGGCGTCAACGTCGTGGGCTGCGCGGTCATCGGCGTGTTCATGGTGCTGATCACCGACGTGTGGACCGCGCACCACCTGGTCCGGCCGTTCTTCGGCACCGGAGTGCTGGGCGGCTTCACCACCTTCTCCACCTACGCGACCGACGTACGCGGCCTGGTCGACCACGGCCATCCGCGCCCCGCGCTGGGCTACTTGGCGCTGACCGTGGCGGCCGCGCTGGTCGCGGTGTGGGCGGGCGCGCAGGCGACCCGGCGGGTCGTGGCGGCGGCGACGGGCCGGGAGGTCCGGTGAACTGGCTGCTCGTCGTCCTCGGCGCCATGGTGGGCGCCCCGTTGCGCTACCTCACCGACCGCGCCGTGCAGGCCAAGCACGACACCGCCTTCCCGTGGGGCACCTTCGCGGTGAACGTCAGCGGCTGCGCGGTGCTCGGCCTGGTCGGCGGGGCCGCGGCCGAGGGCGCCGCCTCCCCGCATCTGCAACTCCTGCTCGGCACCGGGTTCTGCGGCGCCCTCACCACCTACTCGACCTTCTCCTACGAGACGTTGCGGCTGGTGGAGAACCGGGCCCGTTTCTACGCGGCCGCGAACGTCGTCGGCAGCCTCACCGCGGGACTGGGCGCCGCGTTCACCGGCACCGCGCTCGCCCAGGCGTTCTGGGGCTGACCCCGCCGGCGGGTCCACGGCCGCGGCGGGGTCAGCGCGCCGACACCGGGACGTGCGGGGTGGCGGCGTAGGCCGCGGTGGGGTTCATCGCGATGCCGTGCACGGAGACCGTGGCGGCGGTGGCGACCTTCACGCAGGCCGGGCCGGAGGACCGTTTCGCCCGGGCCGGCCGGCCGGCGGCAGGCGTGGCGGAGCCGTCGGGTCCGTCGAAGGACTCGTCGACGCGGGCGGACCCCTGGGCCCTGGCCTTGCGCGGCGGCGTGTCGTCGGCGATCGCGGCGAAGACGCCCCGGGCGGCGGCCGCCGGGACCACGTGGGCGCCGTCGTCCGGGTCGGGAACCGTCGGCATCGTGGCGTAGTCGACCCGGGCGGAGGGGACCTTGCGCACGTCGTCCGCGAGCCCGATCAGCTTGGGGACGGCGGCCAGACCCGGGTCGACGGTGAGGGACTTGGTGGCCGTGTCGGCCAGCGACAGCATCCCGGCCGGGTCGGTGAGCGAGCCGCTGCGCCGCAGCCGCGTGCCCAGCGCGCTCAGGAAGAGGTGCTGCGCGGACGTACGCCCCAGGTCGCTGCCGTCGCCGAACGCGTGCCGGGTGCGCAGGAACTCCAGCGCGGCCTGGCCGCGCAAATCGTGCCGGCCGCGGGCCAGCTTCAGATGCGAGTAGGGGTCGTACATGTCGCGGTCCACGCAGACCGGCACCCCGCCGACCGCGTCGGACATCCGCACCACGCCCGCGAAGTCGGCCATCACGAAGTGGTCGATGGGGATGCCGGTCAGGGCGTGCACGGCCGCGACGGTGCAGCCGGGACCGTACTGGAGCGAGGAGTTGACCGGGCCGCGGTGCGCGGCGGCGGTCCCGCCCTTCGGGGCACGGCAGGCCGGCAGGTCGGTGACGGTGTCGCGGGGGATGCTCAGCACCGTGGCGTGGGAGCGGTCGGCGGACAGGTGCAGCACCATCGCCACGTCCGCGTTGCGGCCCGGGCCGCAGTCGCCGCCGAGCTTGCAGTCCGCCGGGTCCGCGCGGGTGTCGGAGCCGATCACCAGGACGTTCACCGGCGTACGGCCGAAGGCGTCCGGGCGCTCGTGGCCCGCGTTCCCGCCGATGCCGCCGAACAGCGGCATGTCGCGGATGTTGCCGTTCAGCCGCAGGTAGACCAGCGTGCCCGCGCCCGCCGCCACCAGCACCGCCAGCGACAGGCCGAAGGTCAGTCCGCGCAGCAGCCAGTAGCGGCGCCGGACCGCGGCCGGGAGGGGCGGGCGCGCCGGCCACACGGTCTCGCCGCGCGCCGGCCGCCGCCACGGACCGCCGGACGTCCCGCGCTGCTGCTGCCCCTCGGCCATGGTTGTGCACGTCCTCGCGTCCGTCGCCCGCGCACCGGTCGGCCCGCCGCCACCAGCGCAGTTGCAGTATCACCCACGGTGCACGGGAAACCGCGCTCCGTACCGGCGGGGGTGTCGCGCCCGCCCGACGCGCCCTTCGCCCGCCCGCCCGGGCCGATTACGGTGGACGGCACGGGACGAGACGGCGAGACGGTACGGAGGCGGCCATGCGCGACACGGACCCGGGCCCGGACGCGGCCCTGAGCGCCGTCCCGCCGGCGCGTTCCGCCGGGGACGCGGGCGTTGACCCGGCCCCGGACCCGGCCACCGCGCCCGACAGCCCCGCGCCCGCAACTGCGCTCCCCGCGCCCGGACCCACGCTCCCCGACGCCGCCACCGCGGTCCCCGACCCTGATCCCGACCAGGACCCCGGACTGTTCGGCCCCGACTCCGTGACCTGGCAGTTGCACGGCGACCCGATCATGTGGATCGCCGGCATCCGCGCGCTGTACCTCCAGGCGCTGCACCCGCGCGCGGTGCGCGGTGTCGCGCAGAACTCCGACTTCCGGCGCGACGCGTGGGGCCGCCTGCTGCGCACCGCGTCCTTCGTCGGCCGGATCACCTACGGGACCACGCCCGCCGCGGAGCAGGCCGGGGCCCGCATCCGCGGCATCCACCGCAGGCTGACGGCGATCGACCCCGGCACGGGCGAGCGGTTCGGCGTCGACGACCCCGAACTGCTGCTGTGGGTGCACTGCGCCGAGATCGACTCGTATCTGAACGTCGCGCGCCGCTCCGGGTTCCCGCTCACCGACGCCCACGCGGACGCCTACGTCGACGAGCAGCGCGAGGCCGCCCGGCTGGTGGGCCTCGATCCGGCCGGCGTGCCCGCCGACACCGCGCAACTCGCCCGCTACTTCACCGAGATCCGCCCCGAACTGGCCGTCACCCCCGAGGCGTTCGACGTGGTCCGGTTCCTGAAGGCGCCGCCGGTGCACGCCGTCCTGCGGCCGGCGCGGTTCGCGGTGTGGCCGGCCGTCTCGGGCACCGCCTTCGCCGCCCTGCCGCCGTACGCCCACGCGTTGTACGGGCGGACCGCGCCGTCGCGGGCCGCCGCGGACCGCAGGCTGCGGGTCGCCGGGCGGGCGCTGCGGGCGATCCCGGCCACCGTGCGCTGGCAGTTGCCGCCCGGTCACATCCTCAAGGCGGTCGCCCGGCTGGGCCCCGGCACCCGCCCCTCGGCTCGGCGCCTTCCCCCGAATGAGCCCGAAGTGCCCTGATGCGCTGTCCCCCTATGTCGCCCCGCCCGGCCATACTGGGTGCGGGGAAGCACCGACACGAGCACCGATGAGCACGGGGGCACGGCGCTGATGGAGGCTGGACACCACGACGGACCGTACGGACCCGGCGGCGCGGCACCGACCGCCGGCGCGGGCGCGGGCGGCGCCACCACCGCCGACCCGGGAAGCAGCGCGGGCACCCGCGCCGACAGCATGCTGATCCAGGGCCGCTACCGGCTGCACGAACTGATCGGCCGGGGCGGCATGGGCGAGGTGTGGCGCGCGCTGGACGAGTCGCTGGGCCGCCGGGTGGCGGTCAAGTGCCTCAAACCGATGGGGCATTCCGGCGACGCGGGGTTCACCCGGGTGCTCCAGGAGCGGTTCCGGCGCGAGGCGCGGGTGGCGGCGGCGCTCCAGCACCGCGGCATCACCGTCGTGCACGACTTCGGCGAGCACGACGGCGTGCTGTTCCTGGTGATGGAGCTGCTCGACGGCCGCAACCTGCTCCAGGTCCTCGACGACGCCCGCCGGCACCCGCTGCCGGTCCCCGACATCACCGACATCGCCGAACAGGTCGCCGCGGCCCTCGCCTACACGCACGCCCAGGGCGTCGTGCACCGGGACCTGAAACCGGCCAACATCATGCGGCTCACCGACGGCGCCGTGAAGATCTGCGACTTCGGCATCGCCCGGCTCGGCCACGACATCGGCTTCACCTCCCGCCTCACCGGCACCGGTGTCGCCATGGGCACCCCGCACTACATGTCCCCCGAGCAGATCGGCAACTCCGCCGTCGACCAGCGCAGCGACCTGTACTCGCTCGGCTGCGTGCTGTACGAACTCGCCACCGGGCACCCGCCGTTCGACCTCGGCGACGCCTGGTCGATCCTGGTCGGGCACCGGGACAACATTCCCGATCCGCCGCGCGCCGAGCGCCCCGAGCTGCCGGTGGAGCTGGAACTCCTCATCCTCGACCTGCTCGCCAAGGACCCCGAGGACCGCCCGCAGGACGCCGCCGACGTCGGCGGGCGGCTCAAGGCGATGCGCGCGGGGGACAAGGTGGCGACCGCGACCGGCGCCGTGCCGGACTGGGCGCGGACACTGAGCACCGGGCCGCAGGCCCGTTCCACCCGGCCCCGTACGCCCGCCGTGCCCGCCCGCCACGAACTGACCGGTGCCTGGTCCACCCGCACCGTCACCGCGTCCGCCGACCCGGCCGCGCTCGCCGAACTCGCCGCCCGCCAGGCCGAGGCCGACGACCTCGGCCGGATCGGCAACTGGCGGGAGTCGTACGAACTGCACACCGCCGTCGCCACCGCCCGCGACCGCGCCCAGGGCACCGAGCACCCCGACACCCTGGCCAGCCGGCACGAAGCGGCCTACTGCCTGACCCGACTCGGCCGGGCCGAGGAGGCGTTGCGGCTGTACGCCTATGTCGCGGAGGTGCGGCGCCGGGTGCTCGGGCCCGACGACGCCGACACGCTCGCCGCGCGGCACGAAGCGGCGTACGCGCTCGGCGCGCTCGGCCGGCACCTGGAGGCCCACCAGGAGTTCTCCGCGGTGCTCGACGCCCGCGAGCGCACCGTCGGCCCCGACCACCCCGACACGCTGCGATGCAAGCACAACCTCGCCTACAACCTGGCCGAGTTGGGTCGTACGCAGGAGGCGTACACCACTGCCGTCCAGGTCGCCGACGCCCGGTCGCGGGTGCTGGGCGCCGAGCACCCCGAGACGCTCGGCACCCGCTTCGAGGTCGGGTTCACGCTCGGCCGGGCGGGCCGCTGGGCGGATGCGCTGGAGGTCTACCGGGAGGTCGGCGAGGTCCGCGCCCGCGTGCTGGGCACCGAGCACTCCGCCACGCTCGCCGTCCGCTACGAGACCGGCATCTGCCTGACCCGGCTCGGCCGCACCTCCGACGCCCTCGTGCTCTACGAGGACCTGGTCGCCGCCCTCACCCGCACCGCCGGCTCCAGCGACGAGGAGACGTTGCGGGCCCGTCAGGCGCTCGGCGTCAGCCTCGGCCGGCTCGGCCAGTGGGACCGCGCGCTGGCCGAGGCCCGCGACGTGGCCGCCGTCCGGGAGCGGGTGCTGGGCGCCGACCACGCCGACACCCTCGTCAGCAAGCGGGAGATCGCGGTGTGCCTGGGCTGGCTCGGGCGCTGGGGTGACGCCCTGGGCGTCTACCATGACGTCGCCGACGCGCGCGAGGCGCTGCTGGGGCCCGACCACCCCGACACCCTCACCAGCCGCAACGACGAGGCCCGTTGCCTGGAGCACCTCGGCCGCAGCGACGAGGCCCAGGCGCTGTACCGGCGCGTCGCCACCCACCGGGAGGACGGCCCGGAACGCCTCTAGGCCCAATACTGGTGACTTTGGTGGTGTCTGGTCGTTGGTCGGTGTGTGCCAAGGCCTGGACAGGTGAAGTCGTCGGGGGTTGAGCGGTTCTCGGATCGGATCGCGTTGGGGGTGCTCACGCGGGCTTTCCCGCCCGAGTTGATCGACGAGGTCGTCGCCGAGTGTGGTCGGGTCGAGCAGCGGAACCGGCTGTTGCCGGCTCGGGTGGTGATGTATTTCGTCCTGGCGATGTGCCTGTTCTTCGGGCAGGGCTACGAGGAGGTGGCCCGGTTGTTGGTGCAGGGGCTGGAGCGTGAGGGCCGTTGGGTGAAGGCCTGGCGGGTGCCGACCACCGGGGCGATCGGCCGTGCGCGTCTGCGGCTGGGGCCGGAGCCGTTGCGGGTCTTGTTCGACCGGGTCTGCCGACCGGTGGCGGTCCCGCGGACCCCGGGTGCCTGGTATGGCCGGTGGCGGCTGGTCGCGGTGGACGGCACCGTCTTCGACGTGCCGGACACGGCCGCGAACGCGGAGTTCTTCGGGCGTCCGGGCAGCAGCCGCGGGCAGGGCAGGAGCGCGTATCCACAGGTGAGAGTAGCGGCCTTGGCCGAGTGCGGCACCCATGCCGTGTTCGCGGCCGAGGCCGGCCCGTTGTCGGTGCATGAGACCGCCCTGGCCCGGCGGATCTTCCCTGCTTTGACCGGGGACATGCTCGTACTGGCCGACCGGGGTTTTTGCGGCTTGGACCTGTGGCGGGCGGCCAAGGCCGGAGGCGCTGACCTGCTGTGGCGGGTGCGGAGCGTCATCGTGCTGCCGGTCCTGGCCGCGTTGGAGGACGGCTCTTATCTCTCGCAGATCGTCGCCACCCGAGACAAACACCGCCGAGCCGACCCCGAACAGGTTCGAGTGATCGAGTACACGCTCGGTCCGGGCGGGGCTGACGGGGACGTCTACCGGCTGATCACCACCATCCTCGACCCCGCCGACGCCCCGGCGGGCGAACTCGCCGCCCTCTACGCCCAGCGCTGGGAGATCGAGAACACACTCGATGAGATCAAGAACCATCAGGGCAGCCCCGGGATCGTATTGCGCTCCCAGCACCCCCGCGGGGTCGAACAGGAGATCTTCGCGTTCCTGCTGGTCCACCACGCCCTACGGGACCTCATGCATCAAGCCGCCATACACGCCGGACACGACCCCGACCGGATCTCCTTCACCCGCACCCTGCGCATCGTCCGCCGCCACGTCACCGGGCAGGCGGCACTTTCCCCCCTCCCGCCTGACCCACACACTCAGACAGAGTCTGCGTGAAATCACCGAACGGCCCCTACCCGCACGGCGGCCACGCTCCAACCCCCGCGTCATCAAACGCAAGATGTCGAACTGGGCACTGAAACGAGCCGAGCACAACCACCCGCCCCGCCCCAACACCCCCACCGTCCAACTGGTCGGCCCGACCAAAGCCAACCCAACCCGCCGGAAAATAACCTAAATCACCGGTATTGCCTCTAGGCCGTGTTTTGGAAGTCCCGCCTGGCCCGTGGCGCCTGGCACGCACGCTCGCTGCGTTGTCGGGCTTGTCCGAGTAGGCCCACTACGAGGACAACCCTCCGCCTTGCGATCGCACGCACCAGACGCCACGGGCCCCGCCCTTTGGGCGGACGGCGCTACTTCCAAAACACGGCCTAGGGCCCTGACCCGCTGGACTCCACCCGCCCGGCGGGCTGTCTTCGCCCGGGCGCTTCGATCGCCCGGCGGGCTCCCCTCCCCGGTCAGGCGGCGATCGGTGCCAGGACCTCGGCGGTGGCGGCGTGCACGCCGGGGGCCGCGGCCAGGAAGTCGCGGCTGGTCAGGCTCCAGGGCACGCCGTCGATGTCGGTGACGGTGCCGCCCGCCTCGGCGACCAGCAGCGCACCGGCCACCAGGCCGGAGCGGACGTCGGAGAACTGCCAGAAGGCGTCCATCCGCCCGGCCGCGACATGGATGAGCTGCAAGGTGGCCGGCACCGAGACCCGCACCACGAGCCCCGCGACCAGCATCGCGGTGACCGACGCGCCGATCCTGCGGAAGGTGTGCTCGTCCTCGCCCGGCTTCGCCTGGCCGGTGCCGGTCAGGGCGGCGGCGAGGTCGTTCTTGGCGGACACCCGCAGCGGCCTGCCGTCGAGCCGGGCGCCGAGGCCGGCGACGGCCGTGTACGTCTCCCCGGTCAGCGGCAGGTGGACGGCGGTCAGGACCGGCCGGTTGTCGCGCACCAGCGTGGCGGTGACCGCCCAGTCCGGCATGCCGTGCACGTGGTTGATGTTCCCCTCGGCCGGGTCGACCACCCACCACTCGCCCGGCGGCAGCGCCCCACCGGCCAACTCGTCCTCGGCCCACCGCGATCCGGGCCGGGCCGCGAGCAGCGGGGGCATGAGCACGTCCAGGACGGCGGCGTCGTTGGCGTGGATCTCGCCGACGATCTCATCGAGGCCGCTGCCGCGGGCGTCCGCGGTGAAGCGCTCGCGCAAGGTGGCCCCCGCGGCCCTGACGGCGGCGGTCACGGTGTCCAGAAGCGCGTGGTCGAGGTCGGAGGACGGGGCAACGGACATGGGGTTCTCCCTGGGTTGGCATCCGGTCGGAGCGGGGGATCGGTTCCCTCGCCGCCTGCTCTTCGACGGTAGGCAGCACGGCTCTTGACGGCAAATGCATCTTTGGCAGTGGTGGAGTTACCTGCGTGCACTACGTGTTCCGTGCATGGAGATGGCCGTGGAACGCATGGAGAGGGCCGCGGCATCGGGCCGTCGCGCGGATGCGGGCTTGAGTCTCCCGCCGGGGGAGACCCGAGGATGGGGGCATGAACGGCCCCACGCTCTACTCGATCGGCGAGTTGGCCCGGCGCACCGGGACCACGGTGAAGACCGTCCGGTACTACTCCGACCGCGGCCTGCTGCCGCCCGCGGACCGCAGCCCGGCCGGCTACCGCCGCTACGCCCACGACGCCGTCGCCCGCCTGGACCTGGTACGCACCCTGCGTGAGCTGGGGCTGGACCTCGCGGCGGTCCGGAAGGTGGTGGACCGGGAACTCGCGCTGCCGGAGATCGCCGCGGTGCACGCCGACGCCCTGGACGTCCAGATCCGGGTGCTGCGGCTGCGGCGCGCGGTGCTGGCCGCCGTGGCGGAGCGCGGCGCGACCCCTGAGGAGACCCGTCTGATGTACCGGCTGGCCATGCTCTCCGAGACCGAACGCTGGCGGCTGGTCGGCGACTTCCTCGGTGCCGCCTTCGCCGACCTGGCAGGCGACCCGGTGTTCGCCGGCGTCATGCGCTCGATGACCCCCGAACTGCCCGACCACCCCGACGCGGAACAGGTCCGGGCGTGGGTGGAACTGGCCGAGCTCGCGCAGGACCCCGGCTTCCGGGCTCATCTGCGGCAGCTGGTCGAGGAGGAGGCGGCCGGGCACCTTCCGGGCGAACCGCCCATGCTGCACGGCAGTTTGGCCGCGATCGTCCGTGACCAGGTCGCTCCGGCCGTGGCGGCGGGCACCGATCCGGCTGCTCCGCAGGCCGATCCGATCGTCGCGGTCCTCCTGACCCGCTGCGCCCATCTCCTCGACCGGGGCGACGGGAACGGCAACGAGGGTGGCGACGGCGACAGCGGCGACGGTGCCGGGCCTGATCCGCGGCGGCAACTGGCGGCCCGGCTGGAGCGCATGAACGACCCGCGCCGGGAGCGGTACTTCGCGCTGCTCGCGGTGATCAACGGCTGGCCCGCGCCGGAGAGCCTGCGACCGGTGCTCGACTGGGCAGCCCGCGCCCTGTACGCCCGGGCACCGCGATGACGTGGTGGCCGCGGCGCGGTCCCGGAACGGCGGATGCCGCGTCACGTCGTGGCGCCCTCGGATACGATCCCGCGATGAACGCGACCGTCGTGCTCACGGCCCCCGCCACGCCGACCGCGCCGGCGCTCGTGCTGCGCCCCTGGTGCGAGGGGGACGCCGCCGCGCTGGTCGAGGCGTACCGGGACCCGGGGATGCGGCGGTGGACGAGCCGCTGTCCGGACAGCGAGGACGACGCGGTGCGGTGGGTGCGGGCCGAGGAACAGGGCTGGGCGCAGGGCGACCGGTTCGGCTTCGCCGTCCTCGAAACGGCGCCGGACGGTGCGCCGCCGGGGCTGGTGGGCAACGTGGTGCTCAAGGACGTCGCGTCCGGTGCGCCCCGCGCCGAGGTCGGCTACTGGACGGTGGCCAGGGCGCGCGGCCGTGGCGTCGCCCCGCGCGCCCTGGAAACGCTCACCGCGTGGTCCTTCGACGTCTTCGGGGCCGCCGGTCTGGAACGCCTCGAACTCCTCCACCAGCTCGACAACGCGGCCTCCTGCCGTGTCGCGGAGAAGGGCGGTTACCGCTTCGACCGGCTCCTGCCGGCGGCTCCGCCGGCCTACCCGCTCGACGGCCATCTGCACGTACGGCACGCGGCCGCCTGACCCGGCCCCGGCTCCGTACGCGGGCCGCGCGCCTCACGCCAGGGGTCAGCCTTACGGTGTCAGCGCGGGGCCGGAGCCGGGTCGCCGGCCGGGGCGTCCGCGGTGATGACCGCGAGCGCGTCGACGAGTCGGGCGCGCAGCCAGGCGTGGGCCGGATCGGTGTCGTGGCGGTGGTGCCAGGCGACGACGACCGGGACGGTCGGCAGGTCGAAGGGGAGGGTGCGGGCGCACAGCCCCAGGCCGGTGAGGACGGGGCGGCACACCTTCTCGGCGACCACGGTCACGGCCCCGATCCGGGCGGCGAGGTCGAGGGCGGCACTCGCGGTGGGCAGCGCGGCACACACGTGCCGGCGCAAGCCGAGTCCGGCGAGCGCGTCGTCGACGGGACCGGACAGGTGGCCCCGGCGCGAGACGGTGACGTGCACGGCCTCCGCGAAGCGCGCCGGGGTGATCTCGCCCTCGGCCAGCGGGTGGTCGGGCCGCATGACGGCGACCATCCGGTCCGACCCGACCTCCTCCGCGGCGATCTCCGGCCGGTCGGGCGCGGCGGCCCCGACCTCGACGTCGGTGTGTCCGCGGCTCAGGTCGGCGACGTCGGCGGAGGGTTCGGCGAGGAACCTGATCGAGACCAGCGGTGCCTGCCGGGCGACGGCCGTGATCAGGAGCGGGGCCAACGCGGTCACCAGGGCGTCGTGGCAGCGCAGGGTGAAGGTGCGGTCGAGGCGGGCCGGGTCGAGCGTGGTGACCGGGGTCAGGACCGCGCCGGCGCGCCGCACCAACTCCCGTGTCTCCTGGCGCAGTTCCAGGGCGCGCGGGGTCGGGGTCATGGTGCGCCCGGTGCGGACCAGGATGTCGTCCCCGGTCGCCTTGCGGATACGGGCGAGGGTACGGCTCATCGCCGGCGGGCTCAGATGGAGGCGCTCGGCGGCCGCGGCGACGCTGTTCTCTTCGAGCAGGGCGTCGAGCGCGACGAGCAGATTCAGGTCCACATGCACCAGGGTAACTTCTGGGCTTACAAGAGTGCACTGGCAATCATCTGTCCGGGCGCCTAGCGTCGAAGGCGCAAGCCGAAGCGGTCGAAGTCGAAGTTCGAAGCCGAAGTTCGAAGTCGAGGCCGAGGCCGAAGTCGGGGCCGATGTCGTAGGGGCGCGGGCCGGAGAGCCCGGTCCACCGGCACGGCCACCGGGGCACCCGGGTCGGCTCCCCGCCCCGCCCCACCGCAGCCGCCATCCCCACCACTCACCAGGAACCCGCCGTGCAACTGACCATCCTCGCCGCCTCCGGCGCCACGGGCCTCGCGCTGACCCGCCAGGCGCTCGACCGCGGGCACACCGTCACCGCCGTCGCCCGTACCCCCGCGCGGATCACCGTCCCCGACGACCCGCGCCTGACCCGCGTCGCCGCCGACGTACGCGACCCCGCCTCCATCGCCGAAGCGCTGCGCGGGAGCCAGGTGGTGCTGTCCGGTCTCGGCGTGGCCAAGGGCGACCGGCCCGGCGCCCTGACGTCCGGCGCCCGCGCGGTGGTCGCCGCCGGACCCGAGCGGATCGTGTGGCTGGGCGCCTACGGCACCGGTCCCTCCGCCCGGTCCGCCGGTCCCGTCACCCGCACGCTCCTCAAAGCGCTCGGCGCCCAACTGGCCGACAAGGTCGCCGCGGACGCCACCGTCCTCCAGGCCGGCGGCACGGTCTTCCACGCGGGGCCGCTCTCCAACGGCCCGCTCGGCCCGCGCCGGCGCACCACCGGCCTCGACGGCGCTCCCAGACGCCTTCTCCCCGCCCGGGTGAGCCGGGAGACGGTGGCCGCGGCCATGCTCGACGAGGCGGAGGACCCGCGCCACGCGGGCCGGATCGCCCTGCCGTTGAGCCGGTGAGAGCCACCGGACCACCGGACCGCCGGACCGCCGAACCGCCGTGCCGCAGAGGGGCGCTGACCGCCCCCGCCTCCCGTCCGGCGAGCGCGCGTCGACGGTCACGCCACCGGCGAACACGGCGGCCCGGGGCGTTCGGCGCGGCTAGCGTGGCGACATGAGCGACGTGGTGACGTACGAGGTCAACGGGGTGCGGCTGGTCGGCGACGCGGAGGGGCCGGCCGACGGGGCGGCGGTGCTGCTCCTGCACGGGCTGGGCGAGAACCGCGGCTCGTGGCGGGCCGTGTCGGCGGCGCTGGCGGCGGACGGCCTGCGGACCCTGGCCGTCGACATGCGCGGGCACGGCGAGAGCGACCACCCGGGGGAGTACGCCTACGAGGCCATGCGCGACGACGTCCTCGGCCTGATCGACGCGCTCGGGCAGGAGCAGGTGGTGATCGTCGCCCACTCGATGGGGACCGTGCCCGCCTCGCTGGTGGCGATGGACCGCCCGGCGGCCGTGGCGCGGCTGGTGCTGGAGGAGGGCCCGCTGCCCTTCCCCGCCGAGCCCCGCCGCCCGGTCCCCGAATGCCCCGACGGCCCCACGCCGTACGACTGGCGGGTGGTGCGGGACGTCGCGGTGCAGCGCAACGCGCCGGCCGCCCGGCACTGGGACGGCCTCGCCGAGATCACCGCGCCCACCCTGGTGATCGCCGGCGGCCCGGGCAGCCACCTGCCGCAGGACCAGCTCGCGCGGACCGCCGCGCGCATCCCGGACTCCCGCCTGGTGACGATCGACGCGGGGCACATGGTGCACGACGAGCGCCCGGCGGAGTTCATCGAGACGGTGCGCGCGTTCCTCGGACCCGCCCACGGACCGCGGCGGACCGGGCCGGAAACCGCCTGATGCGAGCGCCGGTTCAACCGCTGACGTGCACCGCGATCGTCCGGGCGCAGGCCAGCGGGTCGGTGTGGCTGGAGTCGACCTCCAGGTCGTAGCTGACACCGGTGTGGACCAGCGACGCCTGCCGCGCCGCCATGCCCGGGACCCGGTCGCCGCGCGCGGCCTCCCGGGAGGCGGCCACCGCCGGGTCGCAGCGCACCCCCACCCACAGCACACCGAGCCCGGCCATCGCGTCGCGCCAGCGGGCCTGGGAGGCGGCGCCGCCGAGGAAGACCTCGTCGATGACGAGGTGCGCGCCCGCGCGGGCGGTCGCGGCCATGCCCAGCGCCCACGCGTCGTCGAGCCGGCGGAACTCCGCGCCCGGCACCACCTCCCCGTCGGGCCCGAACGCGATGCCGTCACCGCCGTCCGGCCCCGGACCGGACTCCGCGTCCTCCTCGCGCATGCGGGCCGGGAGCGCCTCGACCAGGGTGTCGGTGCCGAACGTCAGCCACGGCGGGCCGGGCAGCACGTCCTGCAGAGCGCGCGCGATACTGCTCTTCCCCGAACTGGAGCCGCCGTTCAGAATGATCACCTGGGTGGGCATGCCGCCACCGTAGGCAGGACGAACGGGGAGGTCCAGTGGATTCCGGCAGCGCGGACGGTGCGGAGGTCGCGGACGGCACGACGGGCGACGAGCGGGGCGAGCGGCGGAGCGACGGGCCGGACGCGCTGCGGGTGATGACCTGGAACCTGTGGTGGCGCTTCGGCGGCTGGCAGGAGCGGCGCGAGGCGATCCTGCGCACCCTCGAAGCCGAACGGCCCGACGTCCTGGGCCTTCAGGAGGTGTGGGCGAGCGGCGGTCCCGACGGGGCGGGCGGGGAGAACCTGGCGGAGTGGCTCGCCGAGCGCCTCGGCATGCACTGGGCCTGGTCGCGCGCGGCGGCGCAGGACCGCTGGCACGCCCGCAACGGCGGCGACACCAGCGTCGACGTCGGCGTGGCCGTACTGAGCCGGCACCCGATCCTGGCGACGGCCGAGCGCCGTCTGCCCACGCTGCCCGGCCACCGCGACGACGGCAAGACCGCGCTGCACGCCCTCCTCGACGTGCCCGGCGGGCCGCTGCCCTTCTTCACCACCCACCTCAACTCCGGTGTCGCCGAGTCCGCGGTGCGCTGCGCGCAGGTCCGCGAGCTGGCCGCGTTCGTCGCCGAGCACGCCCGCGGGCCCTACCCGCCGGTCGTCACCGGCGACTTCAACGCCGAGCCCGACTTCGACGAGGTGCGGCTGATCTGCGGCTACAAGACCGCCCCCGCCGTCCCCGGGCTGGTGCTCCTCGACGCCTGGCGGTTCGCCGATCCCGCGCTGCCGCAGGGCACCTGGGACATCAGCACCGAGTACGCGGTGAACTTCGGGGACCGCCCGAGCTGTATCGACTACATCCTCGTCGGCCTGCCGGGCCCGGACAGCCGCGGCTGGGTCCGTACCGCCCGCCGCGCCGGCGACCGGCAGGTGGCCGGGGTGTGGCCCTCCGACCACGCCGCCGTGATCGCGGAACTCGCCCTGCCAGACCCGTCGTTGAAGCTGAGCGGCGCCTGATCCCGGGCGTCCGGGTCAGCGCCACTCGACGGCGAACGCGCGGGCCGGGTTCGCCACGAAGATCGCCTCGGCGGCGTCCTCGCCCAGAGCGGCGGCGACCCGGGGCCGCAGCACCCGCAGCAGGTAGGGGATGCCGGGGGAGCCGCCGGTCGAAGCGCGGGCGGAGGCGAGGACGTTGTCGCCGCCGAGCAGGATCTGGTCGGTGTGACCTGCCGCGGCGAGTTCGGTGAGGCAGTCCAACAGCCGCCAGTCGGTGGCGTGGTGGGCGCGGGAGGGCCCGTCGAAGGCGAGGAACGCGCCGGAGGAGGCCAGTTCGCGGTGGATGCCGGAGTCGGGGAACCGGTTGAGGTGGCCGAGCAGGATGCTGGTCACCGGGACGCCCAACTCGCCGTGCAGCAGCGCGAGTACATCGACAGCGGCGGTGCCCATCTCGTGGTGGACACCGATCGGCGCGCCCGTGGCGTGGTGTGCCCGCGCCGCCGCCGTCATCACCTCGCGGGTGTGCCCGTCCAGGCCGTGGAACATCCCGGCCACCTTGATCATGCCCGCCTTCGCGCCGCCACGCGGCCCGTCCGGATCGTCGCCGGCGAGCATGCCCTCGGCCAACTCGGCGGTGAAGAAGGCCGCGAGGCCGTCCGACCGCAGCCGGTCCAGCAGCGCGGGAGCGTAGTGCGTGGCCTGGTGCAGGCCGGTCGCCGCCACCACATGCACCCCGGCCGCCCTCGACAGCGCGGGCAGTCCGGCGGCATTCCGGCCCAGCCCGAACGGCGTCCACTGCGCCACCGCCGCGCCGCCCACCGCCCGGAACGCCGCCAACTCCGCCTCCGCCGCGGCCGGATCGTCCAGTTCCTGCCCGGCGAACGCGGGCGCGGCGAAGAACAGGTGGTCGTGCGCGTCGGTCACCCCGAGCCGCTCGGGCGCGATGTCGCCGAGCACCGTCCGTACGGTCTTCACGCGGCACCGCCGTCCGCGCCGCTGCCGACGCCGACGCCCGTGCCGGGGTCGTTCGCCGCGTTGCCGTCCGGGGCCACCCCGAGGTCGGCGAAGGCCGCCGCGGCGACCCGCAGCCCCGCCAGCGCCTTGGGCACGCCGACGTACGGCGCGAGGTGCACCATCACCTCGACGATCTCCGCGGGGGCGATGCCGGTCCGCAGCGAGTTGCGGACGTGGTCGTCGAGTTGGGGCTCCACGCCGCCGAGCGCGGTGAGCGCGGCGAGGTTCGCGACGAGGCGGTCCCGCAGGGCGAGGCCGTCGCGCTGGTAGGTGCCGCCGAACAGCGCGGTGACGATCCAGTCGGCGAACCCCGGCGCCAGGGCGTCCAGCGGGGACAAGGTGCCCTCGACGGTGCCCGGTCCGGCGAGTTCGCCGAGCAGCCGGTAGCCCGCCTCGCGGTCGATCTTCGCCTGCTTCACCACTGCCTCCCGGTGTCGATGGCGTCCAGTTCGGGCCGTGACAGGTGCAGCACCTGGAAGCGCTCGGCCCCGGGCTCCTCGGGCGCGACGTCCCGCCACAGCGTGAAACGCAGCAACTCCCAGTGGCGCGGGTCGACCAGCAGCGCGGCGGAGTGCGCGCCGGGCCGTGCCGCCACCTCCCGCAGCTCCGCCAACTCGCGTGCGACGGCCTCCGCGAGCGGTTCGCCGGCGGCCAGTTGCCGGGCCGCTCGGGTGGCGGCGGCCGGCGGCTGCGCCACCTCCGGACCGCGTTCGAAGCCGAGCCCGGTCCAGTGCTCGACCGTCGGGCGGCCGAAGTCGTCCACCAGGGAACGGAATCCGGGTCCCCACAGGAAGCTGTTCATGCCCTGAGCGGTGTTCCACAGGTAGAAGGGCGCGTACTCGTTCACCGGCGAGCCGTCGGTGCCGCGCTCCCGGATCAGGTACGCCTTCTGCCCCAACCCCGGGAAGGTGTCGAGCAGATGGCCACGAGTCGCGACCCGCTGTCTGATGATGCCCATGTCGTAGTCGGCGGGCAGGGCGATGCGGTAGTTCATGCCGTGCACGGGTGGGTGCTCCCTCGTCAGGTACGAGCCGTTGCGCGGGTGCGCGGGCGGTGCGTACGCGTCCTCGTGTCGTGCCGCCCGCACGTCTCGTACGGGCCAAGTGCCTTGGCGGGCACAGCGATTGGGGCCCTCGGCCGGTGTACGGCGCGGGAGGTCGTACGGTCGCGGGCCGGTGCCGCGTTGATCAGGGGGCCGGGTGGAGCGGCCGGGTCAGGCGGCCGGGTCGGTCGCGGCGGCCCGGAGCAGGCCGAGCGCACCGCGCACCGCCTGGTCGAACGGTTCGCGGTCGCCGGCCGCGCGGGCGAGCACGTAACCGCCCTGGACGACCGCGGCCAGTGCCGCCGCCGTGTCGCCCGCGTTGATCTCCGGGCGCAGCTCCCCGGCCGCGATGCCGTCGGCGACGATCCCGGCGAGCCGCCCGCGCAGCCACGCGAACGTGTCGCGGACCGGCTCCCTCAGCTCGTCGCTGGCGATCACCTCCGGGTCCATCGCCATCCGGCCGACCCGGCAGCCGCGCAGCGGCTCCCGCTCGCGCATCAGATACGCGCCGACCCGCGCCACCGCGGTGTCGCCCTCGGCGAGCTGCGCGTCGGCCTGCGCCCGCAACTGCGCCGCGCTGCGCCGCATCGCCGCGGCGGCGAGGTCGGGCTTGCCCTTGAAGTGGTGGTACATGCTGCCCTGCCCGGCACCGGCCCGCTCCTGGATGGCCTTCGGGCTGGTGCCGACGTAGCCGCGCTCCCAGAGCAGTTCCTGCGCGCTTGCGACGAGGCGTTCCGCGGTGTCCATGAGCTCATCGTACATACTAGTAGGTACAGAACCAAGCCCGAAGAACGGCGGCGGGTCGACCCCGCCGCCGACCGGACCCGCAAGCGGACCCGGAGATGGGCCCGGAAACGGGCCGGAACGTGGTCGGGTGCGTCAGGCGAAGTACACGTCGGACCCGGCGACCACCGTGCCGAAGCGGGGGAAGTTCAGCGCCACCGCCGCCTCGTGCTCGGCCGCCGTCAGCCCCGACATCGCGTCGTGCGCGAAGACCAGCCGGTAGCCGAGGTCGGCGGCGGCCCGCGCGGTGGACTCCACGCCCATGTTCGTGGCGATCCCGGCGAGCACCAGGGTGTCGATGCCGCGCTCCCGCAGGCGCGCGTCCAACTCGGTGCCCTGGAAAGCCCCGACCGTGCGCTTGACCAGCAGCGCGTCCGCGACCGCGGCGACCTGCGGTACCAGATCGCTGCCGGGTGGCTGCTCGGCCGCCCCCGACCGGCGCGCCCGCACCGCCACCACCGGCGCGCCCGCCGCGCGGAAGGCCGCCGCCAGCCGCACCGCCGCGGCGACCACCTCCGACCCCGGGTGCGGGGCCAGCGGCAGCGCGACGATCCGGTCCATCAGGTCGACGAGCACGAGGGCGGTACGGGCGGGGTCGAGACCCGGCGCGAGCGGGGACTCGCGGGTGTCGCCGGCCGCGCGGTAGTCGTGATCATGTGCGGTCATGATCGGACCCTACCGGCCGGGCCCGCTTCGCGCGTACGGATCGAACGGGGTGGTGTGGTAGGGCAGTTGGGGCGCGTGAGGATCGCATCCGGCACCGCGCGGACCCGGTGCCGGACCGGCCGCCATAGCGCATCCGGGCGCCCCCGCGTGCGGCTTCCGCCTTCTTCTGCCGGGTGGGTCCAACACCGATAGGCTGGAAGCGGACGACGATGTGGGAGGAGTCAGGACGTGGCTGAGAGCACCATCGGACAGCCGTTGGCCAACGGGAAGAAGCCTCAGGTGGATTTGACCGGGGCCGAGTGGCTGTCCAGCAGCCAGGGCACCGGGGACGTGCAGATCGCTTTCGTGGAGGGGTACATCGCGATGCGCGACGGCCGCAACCCCGAGGGGCCCGCGCTGATCTTCACCCCCGCGGAATGGCGTGCCTTCGTGCTGGGCGCCCGCGACGGCGAGTTCGATCTGACCTGACCCGTCGGGGCGGTGGGTTCCGCGGTCGCGGGACCCACCTGCCGACGACGCGCTGCCGCGCGGTTCCCGCCAAGGGCCGCGCGCCTACGGCCAGTTGCCCAGCGGCGGCAACGGACCGCCGCGCAGCGGCTCTTCGGGGTGCCGCCCGGCCAGCCACGCGGCGAGGTCGGTGAGGCGGCCCTCGACGGACAGCGGTGACCCGGAGCCGTGCGACCAGCGGAAGTCCGCGTCCGTGGCGGTGAGCGTCACCCGGTAGCCGTCCGGCACGCGGGGCGCGAGGAAGCCGATGAGGTGGGTGCACAGCGGCACCGACCACGCGTGGGTGCCGTAGCCGAGGTCCGCGTCGGCCGTGTGGATCTCCAACTCCCGCCACCAGGCGAGCCCGGCGTCGCGCAGGGTGCCGTCGCGGTAGCGGACCGGCCGCTCCCAGTCGTCCGGCCCGACCAGGGACCAGGACGCCTCTACCTCGTCCAGCGCGTCCGCGAGCGCGGGCGCGAGCTGCTGCACCGGGCGCCGGTGCCCGGCCTCGATGGCGGCGTCACGGGTGGGGCGGCCCCCGTCGTAGACGTCGATGAGCTTGCCGCGCAGTGCGTAACGGGCCTGCCGGGCAAGGGCGAGTCCGACCCCCTCGATGTGGGTGAGCACATGGCCGCGGCTCCAGCCGGGCAGCGGGCTCGGCCCGCGCAGTACCTCGTCGGTGAGGGCCGGCAGCAGGGCGCGCAGCCGGGACTGCCCCTCGGCGAGCGCCGCCTGGAGATCGGCGGGTGCGGTTCCGGTCACGGCCACAGCAGTCCACGCTCCCAACCGGCGTCCGTGCGGCGGTAGTCGACGCGGGTGTGCCGGCGTTCCCGGTCGCCCTGCCAGAACTCCACCTGCTCGGCGTGCAGCGTGTACAGCGTCCAGCCGGGCGCCACCAGCCCGGGCTCCGCCGCGATCCGCTCGGCGGCGGCGCGCACGTCGGCGTCGCGGGCGGCGAGGTCGGACAGCGGGGTGCTCTGCCGGCCGAGCAGCGCCTCGGCCCGGGCGCCGGGGGAGCGGGCGAGGAAGTCGGCGGCGGACTCCTCGGGGTTGCCGGGGCGTACGGTTCCGCGCACCCGCACCTGGCGGGCGAGCGGGGACCAGTAGAAGGTGAGCGCCGCGGCGGAGCGGCCGGACAGCTCGCGGCCCTTGCGGCTGCCGGCGTCGGCGGCGAACTGCCAGCCGTCGGCGGTGACGTTCTTGCAGATCAGCACCCGTGCCGACGGGGTGCCGTCGAGGCCGGTGGTGGACACGGTCATCGCGTGCGGTTCGCGCACCCCTTGCCGGATGGCCGTCAGCAGCCACTCGGTGAACAATTCGTGCGGGTCGGCGGGAAGTCGAGAGACGTCGAAGTCCGGCAACTCCCCCTCGAACACCTCGATCTCGCGCAGTACCTCGCGCAGGTCGGACACGAATACCCCCTCTGCGTTAATGGTGTACGGCGACGATACCATTAGGTCATGCCGGTTGATCATCTCGCCCTCGCCCTCGCGGTCACCGTGCGCCATGACGGCCACGGCGGAGTCGCGGACGACCTCGCCGCCCCCGAGGGCCTGACCGCCTGGGTCCGGCAGCACGAGCGGGCGCTGGCGGAGTATGGCTTCGTGACGGCGGACGAGGGGGACGGGCGTGCGGACCCCGCCCATCCCGCTGTGGCCGCCGACCCCGCCGACCCCGCCGTGCTCGCCGCCGCCGTCGGCGTACGGACCGCGCTGCGGGCGCTGTTCGCGCGGGCGGTGCTTCCCGGCGCCCCCAGCAAGGCCGACGCCGGGCGGCTGCCCGACGCGGCGGCGGCCCTGGAGCGGCTGAACGCGGCCGCGGCGCGGGTGCCGGTCACCCACCGGCTCGCCTGGCCCGCCGACGGCCCGCCCGCCGCCGGCTACGCGGTGGCCGGCCGCCACACCCCGGCCGACCTGCTCGCCGCCGCGCTCGCCCGGGCCGGCATGGCCTTCCTGGCCGGCCCGGACCGCGCCCGGTTGCGGGCCTGCCCGGCACCGCGCTGCGTGCGCTACTTCGTCCAGGCGCACGCCCGCCAGGAGTGGTGCAAGCCCTCCTGCGGCAACCGCGCCCGCGTCGCCCGTCACCATGCCCGCCAGCGGGCCCGTACCGCCGACGACCCGAACTGACGCTCCACGCGGGCCCGTACCGCCGACGACCTGAACTGACGCTCCACGCGGGCCGGTTGAGCCGGACGTCTCGGGACTGATCACCGTCGCCGGAGCCGCGTCGACCGCGACGGCCCGCCCGTAAGGCCCGCACCGGTCCGACCGTACGACCCGCACCGCCCGCATGCACGACCCTCCCGCACCGCCCGCCCCCGACTCCCCATCCCTTTCATCCGCCCCCTTCGGTTACGCGCGGTAACGGGGGCGCACGCGGGGCGCATGGGAGCTTTGGCGGGGAGTGGGGCCCGAGTGGAGTGGTGACGGCCGGGAGGCCCGTGGGACAGTCGCGGCGGGCCGACCGGGAAGGCACCCGCCTCCCCCGCGGAGTCATGGGCTCCACCCTGCCGGTACGCCTCCTGCCAGTGGCGTACCGGCACGGTCGTTCCCCCTGACCGAGCGCAGCCGACGGCGTACCCTGTGGACCGATCGGACCGAGTGCGCCGGGCGCGCGCCCCGCCGGTCGGCAAGGGGGAGAGCATGGCTGGAGGGCCCGCCGGCGTCGCCCGCCCGCTGCTTGAGCGTGACGTCGAACTCGCCGCCGTCGACGAGGCGTTGACCGCCCTCACCGGAGTGGCGCCCGGCGCCTTACCGGAGCCGGCCGGCGGTCGGCTACGGCGGCGGGGCGGGCTGCTGGCGTTCGCCGGGCCCGCCGGGCTGGGCAAGACGACCCTGCTCGCCGAGGTACGGGCCCGGGCCGCGGACCGCGGCTGCACCGTGCTGTCCGCGCGCGGCGGCGACCAGGAGCAGCAGGTCGCCTTCCACGTCGCACGGCAACTCCTGCAACCGCTGCTGGCCGGCTCCACCGAGGCGGATCTGCGGGCGGCACTGGGCAGTTGGTACGGCATCGTGGGCCCGGCGCTGGGGCTGTGCACCGCGCAGGGCGCCGCCCCCGACCCCCAGGGGCTGCGGGACGGACTGGACTGGGTGCTCACCCACGTGGTGGTCCGGTACGCCCCGGTGGTGCTGGTGCTCGACGACGCGCACTGGGCCGACCCGCAGTCCCTGAACTGGCTGGCCGCGTTCGCACCCCGCACCGACGACCTCGCGCTGCTCGTCGTGGTGGCCTACCGCCCGGACGAACTGCCGCCGTCCGCCGAGGCGTTCCGCGGCCTGCCGGGCCGCGCCGGGCACCGTCCGCTCGGCCTGGAACCGCTGACCGCCGACGCGATCGGCCTGCTGGTGCGCGACCGGGTCGGCGCGCACGCCGACGAGGAGTTCTGCCGGGAGTGCTGGGCGGTCACCGCGGGAAACCCTTTCGAGGCGGTCGAGTTGGCCGCGAAGGTCCGTGACCGGGGGCTGCAACCCGACGGTGGCAGCGTCCACCTGCTGCGCGACCTGGTCGCCGCGGTGAAGGGCAGCGGCCTGGTCGCCCGGCTGGAGCGGCTCGGCCCCTCCACGGTCCGCCTCGCCTGGGCCGCCGCCGTGCTCGGCACCGAGATCCGGCCCGCGCTGGCCGCCGCCGTGGCCGGCCTCGGCACCCAGGAGGCCGCCGACTGCGCGGACCGGCTGCGGGCCGCGCGCGTCCTCACCGGCAGCCGCACCCTGGAGTTCGTCCACCCGCTGATCGCCACCGCCGTCTACCGGGCGATACCCGACGCGGTGCGGGTCGCCCTGCACGGCAAGGCCGCGTGGGCCGTGGTCGACGCCGGGCTCGGACCGACCGCGGCCGCCCGCCACCTGCTGGAGACCCACCCCGAGGAGGACCCGTGGGTGGTGCACCAACTGCGCGCCGCCGCCCGGGAGATCCTGCGGGCCGGCGCCCCCGAGGCGGCCCGCAGCTGCCTGGCCCGGGCGCTGCGCGAGCCCCCGCCGCCCGGCGAGCGCGCCGGCGTGCTCTACGAACTCGGCTGCGCCACACAGCTGCTGGAGCCCCCGACCACCGTCAACCACCTGCGGGCCGCCCTCGAAGAGCCGATCGACGACCCCGAACTGCGCGACGGCATCCTCTTCCTGCTCTCCCAGTCCCTCGCGCACAGCGACCGGCTCAGCGAGGCCGCCGACGTCGTCGGCCGGGCCGCCCGCACCGCCACCGGGGCACGCACCCGACTGCGCATGCAGGCCGAGCAGTTCATGTGGGACGCCTTCCGCTCCGACGAACCCGACTCGCCCGGCAGGTCCCGCCGGCTGGCCCGGCTCGCCGACCGCCTCACCGGCCGCGACCTCACCGAGCGGTACATCATCGGCCTGCGCGCCTGGGACGCCACCTTGCGCGGCGAACCCACCGGCACCGTCCTGCGCCACGCCGCCCGCGCCCTGCGCGGCGGCCTGCCCTGGGTCGACGAGGGCCGCGGCTTCGAGGTGCCGGTGCTGGTCGCGATGACCCACCTGTACGCCGACCGGCCCGAGCGCGCCGAGGAGCTGTTCGCCGAGGGCATCGCCGACTTCGAACGCCACGGCTGGCGCGGCGCGCACCTCTCCTTCGGGTACGTCCTGCTCGGCTACGTCCGCCACCGCTGCGGGCGGCTAGCCGAGGCGGAGGAACTGGCCCGCGACGGATTGCGGCTGGCCGAGCGGGTCGGCCGCGGCACCCCCGTGCAGTGGTACGCCGTCGGCGTGCTCGCCGGGGTGCTGATCGCCCGTGGCCGCCCCGAGGAGGCGGCCGCGCTCGCCGCCGACTACGACTTCGCCGCGCCCTTCCCGGCCGCCGTGACCTTTCCCGACGCCCAGGCCGTGCACGGCGAGATCCTGCTCGCGCTGGGCCGGTACCAGGAGGCCGCCGCGGAACTCGCCGCGGTCGGGCGGCGGCTCGACCCGCGCGGCATGCGCAACCCGGGCTGGTGCCCCTGGCAGCTCCACCTGGCCCTCGCCGAGGCGCACGTCGCCCCCGACCGCGCGGCGAGCACCGCGCTCGACGCGGTCGGCCGGGCCCGGCAGTTCGGTGCGCCGTCCGCGGTCGGGGGCGCGCTGCGGGTCGCCGCCGAGGTGATCGGCGGGGCGCGCGGCCTCGACCTGCTCGCCGAGGCCGTCGCCCAGCTGGAGGCGTCGCCCGCCGCCCATCAGCTCGCGGCGGCGCGGGTCGCCCAGGGCGCCGCCCTGCGCGCGGCGGGCCGCCCGGGACCGGCCGCCGACGCGCTGCGGCTGGGGCTCGACGGTGCGGTGGGCTGCGGCGCGGACGGCCTGGCGGGCACCGCGCGGGCCGAACTGGCCCGGCTGCCCGCACCGCTGTCCGTGCCCCTGCCTGCGCCGCTGTCCAGCCCGCCCGCCGCACCGCAGGCCCCGCCCGCCGCGGCACCGCGCGAGAGGTGAAAGACGGGCTCCCGCCCCGGCCGTGCCACCCCGTACGATGGCCGTATGTCCTTCCTCCGCCGCCGTAGCGCAGCCACGCCCACCGGGCCGGACTTCGACGTCCTCGCGATGGACCCGGGGGACTGGCCCGGCGACCTGGGCGCGGGGCTGCTGCCCGGTGCCGACGGGAGCTGCCAGGGCATCTACCTGCGGTACGACCTCTTCGGCGGCCGCGGCCCCGCGATGCTGATCGGGAACCTCCCCGAGGGCTCCCCGGCCCGCGAACTGGAGGAGGGCCAGGTGCCCTTCGAGGTGGCCCAGCTGCTGGCCGCGCTCGGCAACGACGAACCGGCCGAGGTGGTCGACGTCGAGGGCACCCCGGTGATGCTGGGCGACGGACCGCTGATCGTCCGCCGGATCAAGATCTCCGAGTCGCGGGTCGCGTGCGCGCAGTTCGACCGCAGCGACGGCGTGCAGGTCACTATCGCCACCTGGGACCGTCCGATCACCGACGACCTCTACCAGCTGCTCAAGCCGCTGCCCGCGGAGATGTTCCAGGCCGAGTGAACGCCCGGGCCGAGTGAACGCCCGGGCCGCGAGCCGGCCGGGCCGAACGACCGCATCCAGCCGCACCGAGCCGAACGACGTAAGGGGCGCCATCCCAAGGATGGCGCCCCTTACCTGTGTCACCTGCTCACCTGCTCACCGGTGTCACCCGTCGCCGCGGCCTCCCGGCCCGGCTACGGCAGCGCCGAGGGCACCAGCGCCACATCGGACGCGAGAACGTACTCCACGCGGTGCCCGAGCTGGATCTCGTAGTAGACGTTCTTGCCCCGCACCACCTGGTGGCTCGCCGGGTCGAAGGTCACCGAGTAGTAGTACTCGCCGTGCACCGCGCCGCCGACCACGTACCGCTGGCCGGCCGGGATGGAGTACGGCATCGGGGTGAGCGCCTGAACCGGCACGCCGGCCGGGAACGCGCTCGCCTCGGGGTAGGCGCGGCCGTAGACCGGGATGCTCGCCAGACCCTTCTTCGGGGTCACCACCAGACCCGTCGCGTCCACGGCCGTCGGGTTCGCCTTCGGGTTGTGGAACCACGCCTTCTGGCCGAGGTACCAGATCGCGGTCCAGTCGCCCTGCCGTCCGGCGACCGCGTACTGCTGGCCGGTGGACGCCCGCGCGCCCACGTCGTTGACGTCGGTGGTGCTGGCGCCCGTCGCACCGTGCAGAGCCACGTCCTGCACCAGCGGAGCGTCCTCGCTCGGCGCCGTGTACAGCCGCACCGCGTCGGAGCCGTGCGCCGGGCAGGTCGCGCCGGCCGTGGTGCAGCCGGTGTAGACCGGCTGGTTCGTCGCGTAGTCCGGGTCGATCGTCACCTCACCGCCCCACGCCCCCGCCGTCGGGTGGATCGGCGCGCCGAGCAGCGCCATGTAGTGGGCCCAGTCCCAGTACGGCCCGGGGTCGGTGTGCATGCCGGGAACGTAGGAACCCGTCGGACCCGGCACGTTGTCGTGGCCGAGGATGTGCTGCCGGTTCAGCGGCACGTCGTACTTCTGCGCCAGGTAGCGCACCAGCCGCGCCGACGAGCGGTACATCGCCTCCGTGTACCAGGCGTCCGGGTCGGTGAGGAAGCCCTCGTGCTCGACCCCGATGGACTTGGCGTTGGTGTACCAGTTGCCCGCCTGCCAGCCGACGTCCTGCGTCTTCACATGCTGCGCGATGTGCCCGTCGGAGGAGCGCACCGTGTAGTGCCACGCCAGGTATGTCGGGTCCTGCACCAGCTTCAGCGAGGTGGCCCAGGAACCCTCGGTGTCGTGGATGACGATCGTGTCGATCTTCTCGTCGTTCGGCCGGTCGGCGAGGTCGTAGTTGCCGTAGTCCCCGCCGCCGATCTCCTGGTAGGGCGCCGGCACCCACTCGCAGCCCAGCCCCGGCGGGCACTCGGTGCCCGCGTCGTTGTCCGCGCGCAGCCCCACCTTCGCGGCCTGGTCGGCCGCGGGCGCCAGACCGGGCACCGCCGCGAGCGCCACCCGCTGGCCGCTGTCGGTGGTGCGCGCCTGGCCCTGCCGGATCACGTCGAACACGTCGTCGGCGAAGGAGTCCGCGGTGTCCCGGTCGTCCGCGCCGGAGTAGCGCGCTACGGCGGCGTACCAGTCGGCCGGATCGGCGCTCAGCGGTTCGCCCAGCTCGCGCTGCTCCGCGGCCAGCAGAGCGGCGCCGCCGGCCACGTTCGCCGCCGGCGTGTCGCGCAGCTCGGCGGACGGCAGCCCGGTGAGGGTCGCCGCGCGCCGCACCGTGGTCAGGTTCGCCGGGAAGGCCGCGGTGGCCGGGGCCGCCGCCTGCGCGGGCGTGATCAGCGGGCGCGAGTCGTCGCCGCGCCCGTCGTCGCCCCCGTCGCCGACCTGCTTGACCGGGAAGTCGGTCAGCGCGGTCCGCGCGTCGGTCAGGTGCATCGGCCCGTAGCCGCCGGTGACGCTCGGCATGCCCTGGTGGCCGTCCCACCGGGACTCCATGTACGACACGCCCAGCAGCACGCTGCTCGGCACTCCGTACTTCCCGGCGGCGTCGGTGAACGCCTGCTGGAGCGAACCCGGCGCGGCGGCCGCGTGCGCGGTCCCCGCGCCGAACAGCGGCAGCAGCACGGCCGCCGCGGCGACCGCGACCGCGCTTCGGGCGCGGCGCCCGAGCGGCACGGATCTTCCAGGTGGGGACGGGGGAGCGGAACGCGGCACGAGGGCCTCCTCCGGATGGGGGGTTGCCGAGTTGATCGGTTCCCCACAGGTACCGGCCCTCCCGACGCCCCGTCAACCACCCGTATACGGCGCGTCTTCCGCACGTCAGGGCCGCGCACCCCGGGTTTCCGCGCCACGCGGCCGCCCACCTGCCGACCGCCAGAGGCGTACACCTGTGCACCCGCTGTGCTCCGTTTCGGCGGCCTGTCGACAATTCCCGCCGCGGGGCGGAGGCGTGGGCCGGTGTGCCGCGCCCAACTCGTTGGCCAAAGAGGCCGGCCGGCGTCGAGAATCCCGCCATGACCAACGGCAGCGACGACCCGGACCGCATCTTCGTTCGCAGCAGGTGGGGCGACAGGCGCTACGTCTACAACCCGTACAACCCCATCGGCCGCGCGCTCATCGCCGGGACCGTGCTGGTCGCGGTCGTCGCCCTGTTCCTGCTGCACCGCTCGTCCGTCCGTGGCGCTTCGGGCGACTGGAGCGAGAAGGAGTTGCGGAAGGCGGTGACGGCGGCGACGGCCGAGCTGGCGAGCGACGCCGAGTTCGGGCCCGGAAGCGTGGGCTACGAGGAGATCCTCCAGAGCGGGATAGCGGAAGCGGCCCACCGCGACGAGCGCGGCCTCACCGTCGCCCTCGCCTCGGCGCCCCCGACGTCGGCCCTGGTCGAGGGCGGTCCGGAACAGGCCGACTACACCGTCAGCGCCGACGGCACGGACACGCAGCTGTGCCTCGACGTCCACGCGCTGAAGCGCAGGATGGCCATGGGCTACGACTCCGTGACCATCTCCGTCGGCGAGGGGGCGTGCCCCGCCTCCTGACAGCCGCCCGCCCTGCCCGGCGGCTGTCCCGTCCGGCCGGCAGCCGCTACTGCGTGCCGACCGCCGCCCGCACCGCGCGCCTCGCCATCCCGCAGTCGTCGTGCAGCCGCCGCAGCAGCAGCCGCTGCTCCTCGCCCGCCTCGGCGGAACCCGGCGGGACCGGCCCGGTGGCCCGCATCGTCCGCTGCACGGCGGTCTCGTAGGTACGGATCTCCCGGGTCAGCACCAGCATCAGGTTGACCAGGAACCCGTCACGGGCCTCCGCGCCCTGGGCCTGCGCCTGCTGGCTGATCTGGCGCCGCGCGGCGGGATCGTCCCCGAGCACCGACCACAGCACCGCCAGGTCGTACCCGGGCAGGTACCAGCCCGCGTGCTCCCAGTCGACCAGCGACGGTCCGGCCGGCGACAGCAGCACGTTCGACAGGAGGGCGTCGCCGTGGCAGAACTGGCCCGGCGCGTGCGCCAGCCCGCGCAGCAGCTTCTGCAGGTCGCCCAGATCCCGGTCGGTGAGCAGGCCCAGTTCGTGGTAGCGCCCGATCCGCGCCGGGTAGTCGATCGGCGCGTCGAACGAACCGGGGGCCGGCCGCCAGGAGTTGATCCGCGAGTACGCCGACAGCGCGGCGCGCACATCCGCCCGGGTGGGCGCCTGCACGGGGTGCCGCTGCGGCGTGACCACCCGTCCGGGCATCCGCTCCATCACCAGCACGTAGCTGTCCGGGTCGGCGGCGATCAGCCGCGGCACCCGCACCGGCGGCCGCTGCCGGACGAACGTGCGGTAGGCCGCTATCTCATGGCGGAAACGTTCCGCCCAGGCGGGGGAGTGGTCCAGCAGACACTTGGCGACCGCCGGCGCCCGGCCGGAGGTGCCGATCAGCAGCGCGGTACGGCCGCCGCGCCGCAGCAACTGCACGGGGGCGAACTCGGGGCAGATCCGCTGCACGGCGGCCACGGCGGTGCGCAGCTGAGCCCCCTGCGGGCCGGTCAAGTCGATTCTCCCGCTGAGCGGATGGGCGCCGCCGGCCATGTTCCGCCGCAAGGCGGCCGGGCGCGGGCGCAGCACCGGCTCGGCGACGGAGGGGTGCGAGGGCCGGGGCGGGGCGGACACGGAGGACGATGCCGAATACATGAGTGGAAGCAGATCCCTTCGCGTGCCAAGGAGTTCCAGGGGCGCCGTCCCGGTCCGGTACCGCACCCTGGGGAATGCGGAACCGGGCCGGGGTGGCGCGTTCCTACCTGACACCCTGGCGCGGGTGGCAGACCATCTGGCGGACCCTGGCGAACCCTGGCGAATAGTCGCGAGGCGAATGTCACCGGGATTAGTGTCAACGTGCCGAGGAACCTGGGGGCTTGACGTGGGCAACGAAGCCAACACCCGACTCGCGGACCTGTTCGGCCTCACCGGCTGGTCCAAGGGCGAACTCGCACGGCTGGTCAACCGGCATGCGGCGGCCATGGGCCATCCGCAGCTGGCGACCGACACCTCGCGGGTACGCCGCTGGATCGACACCGGTGAGTCGCCGCGCGAACCCGTGCCGAGAGTGCTGGCCGCGCTGTTCACCGAGCGCCTCGGACGTGTCGTGACCATCGAGGATCTCGGCTTCGACCGGCGCCGGCAGGCGGGGAAGAAACAGATCGGCGACGGCCTGCCGTGGCCGCCGGAGCGAACCGCCGCGGTCCTCACCGAATTCACGGGAATGGACCTCATGCTCAACCGACGCGGACTGGTGGGCGCGGGCGCCGCGCTCACCGCCGGCACCGTACTCAGCACGGCCATGCACGAGTGGCTGCACACCGATCCGGCCCTGGCGGCCGACGCACCCGTCCTCGACGACCCGCTCGCGGTCGATCCGGTCGCGCACGACGTCTACGAGGCGGCCCCGATCGGCTCCCAGGAGATCGAGTCGCTGGAGCACTCGGTCGAGGTGTTCCGCGCCTGGGACGCCTCACGCGGCGGCGGGCTCCAGCGCAAGGCGGTGGTCGGCCAGCTCAACGAGGTCGGCGGCATGCTCTCCTACCGCCACCCCCCGCATCTGCAACGCCGGTTGTGGGGGGTGGCGGCCAACCTCGCGGTGCTAGCCGGCTGGATGTCGCACGACGTCGGCCTGGAGCCGACCGCCCAGAAGTACTTCGTGATCGCCGCGCACGCGGCGCGCGAGGGCGGTGACCGGCCGCGGGCCGGTGAGGCGCTGTCCAGGGCGGCCCGCCAGATGGTGCACCTGGACCGGCCCGACGACGCGATCGACCTGATGAAGCTCGCCACGTCCGGTTCCGGCGAGCAGACCCTGCCGCGTATCCAGGCGATGCTGCGCACCGTCGAGGCGTGGGCGCAGGCGTCGATGGGGCGCGGCCAGGAGATGCGGCGCACCCTGGGCGAGGCCGAGGAGCTCTTCGCGTCCGACGCGGGCGAGGAGCCGCCGCCGAGCTGGATGCAGAACTTCGACGAGGCCGACCTGCACGGCATGCAGGCGCTCGCGTACCGCACGCTGGCCGAGCACGACCCGTCGGCCGCCGTCCAGGCCCAACTGCACGCCAGGCGGGCGATCGACCTGCGCGGCGGCGGCCGCGAGCGGTCGATGATCTTCGACTACCTCTCGCTCGCCTCGGCCTGCTTCATCGCCAACGACCCCGAACAGGCGGACCGCTACGCCCGGATCGCGCTGTCGACCATCGGGCAGACCTCCTCGCACCGCACCTGGGACCGGCTGCGCCAGATGTACCGGCTCACCGCGCGGTACTCCGGGCAGGTCGAGATCCAGGAGCTGCGCCGGGAGATCGAGACGGCACTGCCGAAGCAGAAGGCGCCCCGGGAGGGAAAGGGGGCGAAGGAGCCCAAGGGGAAGAACCCGCAGACCCGTTCGGTGTGACGCCGCCGTCACGTCACACCGTTGTCGGGCAGCGGGAGAAACCCCTGTCCGTCATGTGCCCACGCCTCACGGCCGGTTGGTCATGAAGCCGTGTCGCCCTACGGCCCGTCGTGCGGTCCGGTGACCTCGCGGTCGCGTTCGAGTGATCTCACCTTCGGGTGATCGCTCGGGCGGTCAGGAGATCCTCGCGATCAGTACGCACGCGTCGTCCGCCCGGTCGGGGACGTCGAACTCCTCGGCCACCATGCGCAGGCAGTCCTGCGCGGACCGGGCCCCGTCGAACAGCGGTCCCATGGCGAGCAGGCGTTCGGCGCTGCCGCCGGCGGTCGCGTTGTGCGGGGAGCGGCTCGGCACCAGGCCGTCGGTGTGCAGCAACAGCAGGTCGCCGGGGAGGAGTCGTTCCCGCGCCTGGGCGTACCGGGCACCGGAGGTGGCGCCGAGCAGCATGCCGTCGGGCGAGTCGAGGACGCGCCCCGTCCCGTTGCGGAACAGCAGCGGGGCGGGGTGCCCGGCCTGCGCCCAGCGCAGCACCCGCTCACCGGGTTCGTACCGGCAGCACAGGGCGCTGCCGAGGGCGGGCTGCGCGGAGGTGTCGAGGAGTTCGTTGAGCGAGGACATCAGCGCGCCGGGCTCCAACCCGGCGACGGCCATGCCGCGCAGCGCGCCGAGCAGCATCGCCATGCCCGAAGTCGCGGCCACACCATGCCCGGTGAGGTCGCCGACCGACAGTAAGGAGGAACCGTCGGGCAGTTGCATCGCGTCGTACCAGTCGCCGCCGATCAGGCCGCTGGTCGCCGACGGGAGATAGCGCGCGGCAAGGTCCATCGCGGCGGGACCGCCCTCCTGCGGGAAGCGCAGGCCGCCACGCCACGGTGGGAGTACGGCCTCCTGCAGTTCCACCGCGAGCCGGCGCTCGGTCTGCGCGATCTGCCGCTGCCGCTCCAGGGAGTCGCGGGTCTCCCTGAGGGTGCGCTGGCTGCGCCGCAGATCGCTGACGTCGCGGATCACCGCCCACATCGCGATGGTGCCGCCGTCCGCGTCGAAGACCGGTTCGCCGACCATGTGCACGGTGCGCACGGAGCCTTCGGGCCGCACGATCCTGAACTCGCCGTCGATCGGCCGCCCGTCGACCAGGCAGCCGGTCACCATCTCGGAGAGCAGTTGCTGGTCCTCCGAGAAGAGCCATGACGGCAACTCGTCCAGGGTCAACGGTCCGTCCTTCTGGGCGCGGCCGAAGATGCGGTACAACTCGTCGGACCACTGCACCGCGTCGGTGAGCAGGTCCCACTGGGCGCTTCCGGCCCGCCCGAGCGCGCCGACCGCGACCGGGTCGGGCAGCGCGGAGGCGCCGATCGCCGCGTCGAGCGGTGACCCGGGCTCCCGCGCCGGCGCCTCGACCGGCACGTCCAGGTCGAAGCCCTCCCGCAACTGCCCCAGGTGGGTGCCCAGATCGTCGAGCTGGTGCACCGCGAGGTCGCACAGCGCACGCTGCCACCGCAGCCGCGGGTCCTCAGCCGCCGACACGCTCTCGCCGAGCACTTCGTCGACCCGGCTGCGCAACTGGCGCGCCTGGCTGATCAGAGCATCCACAGCCCCGGGACCCGGTGGCTGTGCTGCGGGGGAATCCGCGTGCGCGGGGGACGGCATGACGCACTCCGAGGGATGTCTGCGGGCAGCCGCTGGTGCGGCCGTGGCGGACGGTGGGACAGATGGACCAGTAACGACTGTTGCACAGCGAGCGATGGCTCGTAAGGGTTTCCGCGATACCCGATCCGGTGGTGCTTCCGGCATATGCCAAAAGCCCACACTTTCGTGTGTACTTCCTCCGGGCCGCCCAGCCGCGCGCGGAGCGCAACATCCGGTGCCGCGGGGGTACTTGGCGGCGGGATGGAGGCGGGCAGGCGGCGATCTCCCGGTGCGGCGGCACCGGACCGCGCTCAGGACGGGGTAAAGGGGCGCCCAGGCGGTACGCGGGACACCGGTCCGGCCGAGGAGACCACCCGGCGCGCTGTCGCGGAAGCCTCCTCAGAGCGGCGCGCCGGAGCCGGCACCGCACGCTGGGTCCCGTCAGTGCCGACGGCTGACCGCCGACCGCCGCCGACCGTGCGAGCAAAGGGGACGTCGATCGGCGGTACGGGCGCGCGACGCCATGCCGTACGCCCGGCCGGGCTCCTTGCCGCCGGGGGGCGGAGCGGAATCGTGCGGAGGTGGAACGGCGAGGGCGAGGTGCCGGGCGCGGCGCCGTTTCCGGTGCGGGCGGGGCCAGCCGCGCGTGCGGCCGTACGCCCGGCGGGGTTTGTTGCCGCCGGGGGGCGGAGCGGAATCGTGCGGAGGTGGAACGGCGAGGGCGAGGTGCCGGGCGCGGCGCCGTTTCCGGTGCGGGCGGGGCCAGCTGCGCGTGCGGCCGGCGCCCGGCGGGGCCTCGCGTCAGCCGGCGTTCACCCGGCGCTCAACCGGCCCCGGACCGCCGTCTGGACGTCCACTTCCTCCGCGGGGTCCGCGGCCAGCCTGCGCAGTTGCGCCAGCACCCGGACGTCGCCGGACGCGGCCTTCCGCGCCGCGAGCTCCCGCGTGCTCTCCTCGCAGTCCCACAGGCACTCCACCGCGAACCCGGCCGCGAACCCCGGATCGGTGGCGGCCAGCGCGTGTGCGGCGATCCCGCGCAACTGCGAGGACGACGTCTCCCGGTAGAGATGCCTGAGCACCGGCGCCGCGCGGCAAGCGGCGAGCCGCCCCGCGCCTTCGACCAGCGCGTCGAGCCCGTCGGCGTCGGCCCCGCCGGCCTGTACGGCCCGCCGGAGCGCGGCCAGCACGAGGTCGGCGTCGCGCGGCCCGCCGTGTCTGGCCAGAATCCGGGCGGCGGCGTACCCGAGCGGGTCGGTGCGCTCCGCCCACTGGCGCGCGTGCGCGGTCGCGTCGTCGTCGGCACGCCGCTCGAACGACTCGACGGCGGCCCGTACCACCCGCTCGTCCGCGGCGGCCGCGGCGGCCTCCAGGAGGGCGAACGCCTCGGGGTCGCGGCGGTCGACGAGGTGGCGCAGCGCGGCCGCGCGGGCGGCCGACGGGCCGTGCAGGGCCGCGTCCAGCAGCGCGGGGCGGTCCTCGGGCCCGGCCACCGAGGCGAGGCAGCGGGCGGCGGGCTGGTCACGGTCGAGCACGGGATACTGCGCGAGCCCCTGCTCGGCCCACTCCAGTACGGCCGCGACGCTCCACCCGGGGGTGGGTCCGGCGGACCGCATCTGCCGCTGCCAGCGGTCGAAGGACACCTGCTCGGTGGCCTTGCGGACCCGGGCGGCGGTGCCGGGCCGGGCGGCGTCCTCGGCCCACAGCTGCCAGGGCCGCGGTTCGTACGCCTCGCGGACGGCCCGCGCCAGCTCCGCGTCGCCCTCCTCGGTCTCCGGGAACCGGGCGACCACGGCGGGGCCGAGCGCGCGCAGGCCGGCTTCGTCGTCGCGCACGGCGAGCTCGTCCAGCGCCCAGGACCAGGAGCCGCCGGCCGCGGCGTAGCGGCGCAGCAGCCGCAGGGCGTCGCGGCGGCCGTACCCCGCCAGGTGCCCGAGCACGGACAGCGCCAGCCCGCAGCGGTGCTCGTCGGGGACGAGCAGGTCGTCGGGATGGAAGAGGTGCTGTTCGACCCCGTCGAGCGGGCCCTCGAGGTCGGAGTAGAGGCGGGCGTAGTACAGCGAGCGCGACTCGACCCGCCAGTCCAGGCGGGGGTCGCGCAGCACGCAGTGCTCCAGGGCGGCGAGGGCCTCCGCCCGCTCGGTCGCCAGGGCATGGAGGGGCCCGTCCCCGCGTCCTCGCTGGAGGAGGCCGAGAAGGGTGCCACTGGGCGCTATGTCTGGGTCGAACATGAGGTCAGCATCCGGTGCGGGGGGTCTCATGGCAACGGGATTTCCGTGGCCAGGCGTGTAACGCCGTCCGGCATCCTTACCGGCCACCGGGCTTTTATGCCTGGCGATCGAGTGGACTCCCATGGGGACGGGCGCCGGAAGCCTACCGACTCGCCCCCGCCGCTGTCGCTCCGCCCACCGCCGCCCGACCCTCCAGGCCGCGTCCGCAGTGCCGCGTCCGCCCGCTGTCCTCGACCGATGCCAGCGGTTCGTCGAGCGGCGTACGACGGCCATGACCTCTTCCTCGGGAACCGAGGCCCACGACACGTCGCCGCGCCACAGCGGCGCGCCGTCGCGATCCGGAGCCGGCCACACCGCCAGCAGCCGCCGCCGGTCCTTGTCCGTGCCGTGTATCCGGTGGTCCCGGACCTCGGACCAGGGGATGCGCCGCTCCCCGCTGCTCCCCGCGCCACCTCGGCGCCCGGATGCCCGCGGCGGAGAGCTCCGCCGGCCGGCCGAGCCACCGGCCGATCGCCGGCAGCACGCACGAGATCCCGACCACGGCCAGGCCCAGCGCGAGCAGGGTGCGGGTGAGCGGTTCGGTGAATCCGCCGTCGGCCTCGGGCCGGCTCGCTCCACCGGCCAGGGCGATCGCCACCCCGAAGCCGCGGGCAAGGAGGAGTAATCGGGACAGCGGGCGGGCGAACCCGCCGGAATATCCCAGCCGGACGGAACCGTCGTCCGGAGCTTCGTCGCCGTCCATGTCCGTGGACTCCCCGCCTCGGCCCCGTGCGGCACGTCCAGGATGCCCCTGGTAAGCGCTGAGGTGACTTCGGTCCCGGATGCCCTCCGGCCTCGGTCAAGACTCTGGCGGCCGGGGAGACGGCCTCGGCCAGCCGCCCTGGAGCGTACCGGCGCACCGGCCCGAAAGGTTCGGAAGGTTCGGAAGGTTCGGAAGGTTCGGAAGACAGCTTCTCACGGGGCGTTCCCCTTCGGGAAAGATCCACGTGGCCCTGACAACTCCCGGTCCGGCGACAACCACGGTATGAGAGTCGCCATCGTCACCGAGTCCTTCCCCCCGGACGTCAACGGAGTGGCCCACTGTGCCCTGCGCACGGCCGAGCACCTCGTCAGGCGCGGCCACGCCCCTCTGGTCGTCGCCCCCGCCGGCCCGCTCCTTCCCGAGCCCGGCCAGGACCCCTGTCCCGTCGTACGGGTGCCGTCGCTGCCGCTGCCCGGCTACCCGCAGGTGCGCGTCGCGCTGCCCGGCCGGCGTACCGCGGCCGCCGTGGCCGCGCACCGGGCCGACCTGGTCCACCTCGCCAGCCCCTTCGTCCTCGGCGTGCGCGGGATGGCCGCCGCCACCCGGCTCGGCGTGCCCGCGGTCGCCGTCTACCAGACCGACCTGGCCGGGTACGCCAAGACGTATCTGAGCACCGGCGAGGCCGCGGCGTGGCGCCGTATCCGCGCGGTGCACACCGCCGCCGCCCGCACCCTGGCCCCCTCCAGCGCCGCGGTGGACGCGCTCGTCCGGCAGGGCGTGCCGCGCGTGCACCTGTGGGCCCGGGGCGTGGACTCCCGGCGCTTCCACCCGGACCACCGCGACGACGCGCTGCGCCGCGAACTCGCCCCGCACGGCGAGCTGATCGTCGGATACGTCGGCCGGCTCGCCCCCGAGAAGCACGTCGACCTGCTCGCCGGGACCTGCGCGCTGCCCGGTGTGCGGGTGGTCGTCGTCGGTGACGGGCCGAGCGCCCCGGGACTGCGCGCCGCCCTGCCCGGCGCGGTCTTCCTCGGCCGCAGGACCGGCGACGAACTGGCCCGCCTCTACGCCTCCTTCGACGTCTTCTGCCACACCGGACCCTTCGAGACGTTCTGCCAGACCGTCCAAGAGGCGATGGCCAGCGGCCTGCCCGCGGTCGCCCCCGCCGCCGGCGGCCCGCTCGACCTGGTCGACCACGGCGCGACCGGCCTGCTGGTTCCGCCCCTCGACGGCGCCGCCACCGCCGACGCCGTACGGCGGCTCCAGGCCGACCCCGCGTGCCGCGCCCGCTTCGGCGCGCAGGCCCGCCGCGCCGTCGCCGCCCGTACCTGGGAGGCGGTCGGCGACCAACTCCTCGACCACTACGCCGATGTCCTCACCCGGCACGAGGCGGCGGCGGCATGAGCGGCCACGACCAGGCCGGCGCGAGCGCATACGGCGTGAACGGTACGAGCACGTACGGCGTGACCGGTGCGGGCGCTGTGCGCGGGAACGGCCCGGACCGTACGGGCCCGCTGCGGATCGTGCGGGTGGCGAACTTCGTGACCCCCGTCTCCGGCGGCCTGCGCACCGCGCTGCGGCACCTCGGCGAGGGCTACGCGGCGGCCGGCCACGAACCCGTGCTGGTCGTGCCCGGCGCCGAGCGGTCCGACGAACTCACCCCGCAGGGGCGGGTGATCACGGTGCCCGGCCCCGAGATCCCCGGCACCGGCGGCTACCGGGTGCTGGCCCGCCGCGCCCCGGTCGAGGCGCTGCTCGCGCGGCTGGCCCCCGACCGGCTGGAGGTCTCCGACCGCACCACGCTGCGCTGGACGGGGGAGTGGGCAAGGCGGCACCGGGTGCCGGCCGTGATGGTCTCGCACGAGAGCGCCGACGGCGTGCTCGGCACCTGGGGCGTGCCCGGCCCGCTCGCCCGCAGGTTCGGCGACGCCCTCAACCGCCGCTCCGCGCACGCCTACACGCGCATCGTGTGCACCACCGCGTGGGCGGCGGCGGAGTTCGAGCGGATCGGCGCCCGCAACGTCGTACGCGCCCCGCTCGGCGTGGACCTCGCCGCATGGCACCCCGGGCACCGCGACCCGCGGGTGCGGGCCCGGTACGCGCGGGACGGCGAGGTGCTGCTCGTGCTGTGCTCGCGGCTCTCCCCGGAGAAGCGGCCGGACGACGCCCTCGACGCGCTGGCCCACCTGCGCGGCCAGGGCGTGGCCGCGGCACTCGTGGTGGCCGGGGACGGGCCGCTGCGGGCCCGGCTGACCGAACGGGTGCGGGCGGCGCGGCTGCCGGTGACCTTCCTCGGCCATGTGGCGCGGCGCTCCGACCTCGCGGCGCTGCTGGCCACGGCGGACGTGGCGCTGGCGCCCGGGCCGGTCGAGACGTTCGGGCTCGCCGCGCTGGAGGCGCTGGCCTGCGGCACCCCCGTGGTGGCCAGCGCCCGCTCCGCGCTGCCTGCGCTCATCGGGCCGGCGGGCGCCGCGGCCACCACCCCGGCGCAGTACGCGGATGCCGTCCGGCGGCTGCTGGCCGTGCCCGCTCGGACCCGCCGCGCGACCGCCCGCGCCCGCGCCGAGCTCCACCCGTGGCCGGCGGCCGTCGCCGCGTTCCTCGCCGCCCACGACGCGCCCGTCCCGCACCCGGCCGGCACCGGATCGGACGCCTGGACGTGAGCACCGACCTGCCCATGTCGCGGCCCGGAGCGGCCACTTCGGGAGCGGACGTTTCCGGAGCGGGGACTTCCGGGGGCGCCCGGGGATACGCGCGCGGTACGGCGGCGCGCCGGGAGCCGGCCCTGCGGTTCGCGGTGCTGGGGGACTCGCTGAGCGAAGGGGTCGGCGACCCCATGCCCGGGGGCGGCTGGCGCGGCTGGGGCGCGTTGCTCGCCGAGGGCATCGGCGCCGGGCCGGGCGCCGTCGCCGTGGTCAACGCCGCCCGCAGCGGCGCCTGTTCGGGGGACGTGGCCGGGCGGCAGCTCGCGGTGGCCCTGGCGTGCCGGCCGCGCCTGGCGTCCGTGGTCGTCGGCGGCAACGACACGCTGCGCGGCGGATTCGCGATCGACCGGGTCACGGCCGACCTGCACACCGCGATCGGAGAGCTGCGCGCGGCCGGCGCCGACGTGCTCACCGCGTGCCTGCCCGACCCCGGCAGCGTGCTCGGCCTGCCCTGGCCGCTGGCCCGCCCGCTGGCCCGCCGTATGACGGCGCTCAACACCGCCGTGCACGCCCTGTCCGCGTACCACGGCGCCCTCCACCTGCACGCCGCGCACCGGCCCTGGTCCACCGCGCCCGGCACCCTCAGCGCGGACCGGCTGCACCCCAGCGAGAAGGGGCACCGGCTGCTCGCCCGTGACTTCCACGCGATCCTCGCCGCCCGAGGGCTCGCCGCCGGTCCGCCGCCACGGCTCGACCCCGACCGCCCGCCGCCCGGGCGGCGTGCCTCCACCTGGTGGATGGCCACGCGCGGCACCCGCTGGGTCGCCGACCGCAGCCGTGACCTCCTGCCCGACCTGATACGGCTCGCCGCCGAGGAGTACCGCCACGAAGTCCGCGGCACGGTGCCCCTCCTGGACCACGCGGCCCGCCGCGCCACCGAACGCGCCCTCGGCGCGGTGCTGCCCTCCTCCCTTACGGCAGGGCGCCCTTGAGCGGGGGTGGCGCTTCCGGCAGGTTGCGGGGCATCCGTTCTTCGAAGCCGTCCTGTTCGACCGGGTCGGTACGCTCGTCGTTCCCAAGTGGGTTCCCGCCGAGGGACGTTCGCGGGGCGCCGGATGGATCGAGCACGCGTTGCGGCAGCTCCGGCGCGACACGTCGGAGCCGCGGGTGCGGCGGGTCGGTCAGGCGCTGAGCGCGGCGGGCCGGCGTGCGGGCGTGGAGCGGGGCTGGTTCCGCGCCGACGCGTCGGCCGCGTCCCACCGCCGGGGCCACGACCGCCGGGTGGACGCCGCCGGCACCTTCCCCCTCGCGGACTGGCGCGAGGCCCTCGATATCAGCCTGACCGGGCACGCCCGCGGCAAGCTCCTCCCGCTGCCCGCCGAAAGCGGCGACGAATGACCCGGAAGAGCCGCCTTCAGCGGCGCCGTGCGGGGGTGAAACGGACGGGGGTGCCCGGGCGGGCCTGGGCGGCGGCGGGGAGGGCCGCGGCCGGGACGACACCGATGACCGGGTAGCCCCCGGTGGTGGGGTGGTCGGCGAGGAAGACGACGGGCCGTCCGTCCGGAGGGACCTGGACGGCGCCCAACACCATTCCCTCGCTGGGAAGTTCGGCATCCCTGACCCGTTCCAGGGGCGGCCCGAGGGTGCGCAGGCCGATCCGGTTGGACGCGGGGGAGACCTCGTAGCGGCCGCGGGCGAGCACGCGCGGCGCGTCGGGCGTGAACCAGTCGTCGCGGGGGCCGGGCAGCAGCGGAAGCACCAGTTCGGCGCCGAGCCCGCCGTACGGCAGCACGTCGCACGCACCGGTCAGGCCCGACGGGCGTGCTCCGAGGGGGAGTTCGGCGCCGTCGGCGAGCGGCGCGGGGCCGAGCCCCGACAGCAGGTCGGTCGCGCGGCTGCCCAGCACCTCGGGCACGTCCACGCCCCCCGCGAACGCCAGGTAGGCGCGCACGCCCAGGGTGGCCGCCCCCACGTCGAGAACCGCCCCCGCGGGCACCGGCACCGGCGCGCCCCAGGCCACCGGGCGGCCGTCCACCCGGACCGGGCAGGCCGCGCCCGTCACCGCCGCGAGCATCGGACGCGAGGCGCGCACTGCGCAGCCGTTCAGCGTCGTCTCCAGGCCGGCCGCGCCCGCGGGGTTGCCGACCAGGCGGTTCGCCAGCAGGTGCGCCGGCCGGTCGAGGGCGCCGGAAGCGGGCACGCCGAGGTGCGCGTACCCGGGCCGGCCGAGGTCCTGCACCGTGGTGAGGGCGCCGGCGCGGACGACGGTCAGCACGGTCGGGCTCGCGGCGGCGGTCATCGCGCGGCCGTGAAGCGTACGCCGGTGCCGGGCGCGAGCAGGGCCGCCGGCTCGCGCGCCGGGTCCCACAGCTCCGCGTCCGTCGTGCCGATGATCTGCCAACCGCCCGGCGACGCCCGCGGATAGACCCCCGCGTACGGTCCGGCGAGGCCGACCGACCCCGGGGGAACGGCCGTTCGCGGGGTGGCCCGGCGCGGCACCGCCAACTCCGGCGGCAGACCGGTCAGATACCCGAACCCGGGGGCGAACCCGCAGAACGCCACCCGGAAGGCGGTGCCCGTGACGGTTGCCACGACCTCCTCCCGCGACATGCCCCACATACCCGCGACCTCCGCCAGATCCGGCCCGTCGAACCGTACGGACAGCTCCACCGCCCCCGCCGCGGCGGTCGCCGGCGGCGGCACCTCCCAGCGCACCACGTCCGCCGCGAACGCCCGCGGGTCGGCCAGCCCGGCGACCAGCACCGTACGGGCCGCCGGCACCACTTCCGTCACCGCGCCCAACTCGCCTGCCGCGCGCCGCCGTTCCACCTCCGCGTGCAGGGCCTGCGCCTGCTCGCCGTTCTCCACCTCGACCAGCACCGCGGACTCCCCGGCCGGCAGCGCCCGCGCCCTCATCCGGACGGCCCCGCCCGTATCCGAACCCGAACCCGAGCCCGTATCCGTATGCGCGCCCGCGCCCGTACTCCCGCTCATGCGAACGCCTCCACCCGCAGCCCCGCGTCCTCCAGCGCGCCGCGCACCCGCACCGCCAGCCGGGCCGCGCCGGGGGTGTCGCCGTGCACGCACAGGGACCGCGCCGCGACCGCGACCGCCTCCCCGGTCAACGCCGCCACCCGGCCGTCGCGGGCCAGCCCGACCGAGCGGGCCACCACGGCGTCCGCGTCCTCCACCACCGCGCCCGGCTCGCGCCGCGACACCAGGGTGCCGGCCGCGGTGTACGCGCGGTCCGCGAACGCCTCGGGCACCGCCGCCAGCCCGGCCCGCTCCGCCGCCGCCAGCAGCCGGGAACCCGGCAGCCCCAGCACCGGCAGCGCCCCCGCCAGCCGTACGCCCGCCACCACCGCCTCGGCCTGCTCCGCGTCGTGCACCGCCCGGTTGTACAGCGCGCCGTGCGGCTTCACATACGCCACCACCGCGCCCGCCGCCCGCGCGAACACCTCCAACGCGCCGATCTGGTAGGCCACTTCCGCCGCCAGCTCGTCCGCCGGCACGTCCATCGCGCGCCGCCCGAAGCCCGCCAGGTCGCGGTAGGAGACCTGCGCGCCGATCCGCACCCCGCGCTCGGCGGCCAGATCGCACACCCGCCGCATCGTCGCCGGGTCGCCCGCGTGGAAGCCGCACGCCACGTTCGCGCTCGTCACGACCGCCAGCAGCGCCTCGTCGTCGGTCAGCCGCCAGCGGCCGAAGCCCTCGCCGAGGTCGGCGTTGAGGTCGATCGCCGCTCGCGCCACCGCGTCCTGCGCCATGATGATCCGCCCGGGTCCGTCGCCTGGCATCGGCCCGCCGATGCCCGTGGCACGATCATGGCAGCTCCCCGCCGCTTCCACCCGGCACCGCCCACCCCGTACGCATCCGTGCCGTTTCGTGCGTTGTCGGTGGCACCGCCTAATGTTGGGGCGTGACCACGACCGTCCCGCACCTTCCGCCGCAGCAGTCGCGGCAGCCGCCGCCGCAGCCGCTGCCGGGTGCGCCGCGCCCCGCGCCGGGCCCGGCGGCCGACGAAGGGCTGGCCCGCCGGCTGCGCGCGCTCGCCTGCACCGCGCCGCTGCACGACCTCGACACCCGCAAGGCGAACCTCGCCGGCGCGTACTCGGTCTACGCGATGGCCGAGGTGGCGCTGGCCGCGATCGACCTGGTCACCCTCAACATGGACTTCGACACCGGCGCGGACCACGACCAGATAGTGGCCAGACTGCTGCCCCGCGTCGCCGCCCAGGCCCCCACCCGCACCCTCGCCGAACACGAGCGGGTGGCCCGCTGGGTGCTGGAGAACCTCATCAACGTCGGCAGTGCCGACCGCGGGTTCCGCGCCGTCTACGGCACGTTCGGCGCGGACGGCGCGTACATCCGGCGGGACTACGACTTCAAGCTGATCGAGGAGGTCGCCGGCCCCGGCGGCAGCGTGTACCTGCGCACCACCGACGAGGCGGTCAACGTCCTGGTCGGCGCCCTCGACACCGACGTCACCAGCGCCCAGATCGCCGCCGAGGTCAAGCTGGAGGTGCTGATCAGCCGCGGCCGCCTCGCCGACGCCCAACTCGCCGCCGAGCAGGCCCGCTACCGCACGGTGCAGTACGCGGAAACCCTCCGCCGCACCCTGGAGGCCACCCGGCGCAACGTCCGCGCGGTCGACTGGCTGCGCCAGGTGCCCGACATGATCGCCGAGGCCCTCGACCACGTCGCCGACCGCTACCGCCACGAGAACGCGATCCTCACCAACATCCGCAAGGCGCGCGACGAAGCGGAGGAGCCCGAGCACAAGCGGCGCGCCGCCGAACTGGTGGACATCGTCAAGGACTGCATCCGCCGCCACACCCAACTCCAGTCCCGGCTGCTGGAGGCCGGGCCGCTCTTCCGCGCCGAGCAGGACCGGCAGGCGTTCGCCGCGCCGCCCGCCCGCGCCGGACTCGACCTGTACGGCCAGCTCGTCGCGCCCCTGCTGCCGCTGCCCGTCGAGCAGGCGTCCCGCGTCACCGACGCGTTCTTCGCCCGCGGCACCGGCCTGCGCACCCCAGGCGCCGTCCGCGTCACCGACCTGGTCGACCTCCTGCTCACCCCGCCGGTCGAACGCGACCACCTGGGCGCGGAGATGCCCGAGCCCGACCTGGTCGCCACCCCCGACGACTCCCGGTTCAGCGACGAGCAACTGGAGTCCGCGCTCGCCCTCCTCGACCTGCCGCACGACGCCCCGCGCCGGCTGTCGGGGCTGCTCGCCGAGGCCCGCCGCCAGGACCCCGACCTGCCCTACCTGGTCGCGCTCCTCGCCATCCACGCCGCGTCCCCACCGGTCGGCACCGCACACCGGCAGGGCGAGCCCCACCTGCTCTTCGCCGTGGACGACGGCACCGTGCTCGACGACCCGGAGTTCGGCGGCGCGGACCTCATCCTGGGGACCGCCCTGCTGGCGGGAGGTGCCGACCGTGAGGGGTGAACGCCGGGTCGGTCCGACGGGCGGCGGCCCCCGCGTCCGCGGCCTGGCGGATGGCCCCGGCCCCGGTTTCCGCAACGGCCCCGGCCCCCTCCCCGGCTCCGGCCCCGGCTTCGGCTCCGGGCGCCCGACCGGCCCCGCCCACCCGCACCCAGCCCACCCCCAGTACCCAGAGGAACGCACGACGTGATCACGGATCGGCAGGACGACACACGGGAATCCGGCGAGGCGGCCGGCCCGTCCCCCATCGTGCCCGGCGATGTCGCGGACGCCGCCCGCCTGGTCGGGTTCGGGTTGCAGCCCAAGCTGGTCCCGGCCCGCGACGCGGAGTACGCGGAACTGATCCGCCGCCACCGCGAGGACCCGGCGTTCGCCCGGCTCGCCGACGCCGTGGCGGCCGGGCTCGGCCTGATCGTGCTGGAGGTGTCGCCCCGGGCGGGCATGGCCGTCGCCGCGGGCGAGGACTCGGTGTTCGCGGTCCGGATGGGCGACTACGCCCGCCGCGCCGCGTCCGACTCCGGCGACCGCTTCCTGCACGGCCTCGCCCACCTCGCCGCGGCCGCCCTCGCCTTCCCCCGCCCCGAGGACCTGGCCGACGACGGCTACATCGGCCGGATCACCGTGCACGGAGTGGACGCCTTCGTCCGGCAGGCGTGCCGCCGGCTGGAGGAGCGCGCCGACGAGAGCGGCGAGAACACCGACCCGGCCAGCGACGCGCCCGGCCTGGAGGCGGCCTGGCGGGTCTACACCCGGCGCAGCGCCACCGGCGCGACCAAGGACGCCCGCCGGCTGGCGAGTTCGACCACCGGCATCATCGGCAAGGCCGTCGCGTTCCTGGTCGACTCCGGCTTCCTGCAACGCACCGGCGACGAGTCGGGCGGCACCTACCGCACCACCGCCCGCTACCAGCTCCAGGTCCGCGACATGGCGGGCAGCGCCGCCATGGCCGAACTCCTCGACCTCGGTGTCGTACCGGTCGGCGACGGCACCGCCACCCTCGTACCCGCCGCGGCCGACGGCGAGGCCGCGGACCTCGCCGCCGACGCCGGCCTGCCCTTCCACACCGGCAGCTGACCCGTGCCCCGGCCGGCCCCCACCGCCGCGCCACCTGAACCCCCGATCCGTAGCCCTGACCCGTACTCCGACTCCTAGCCCTGACCTCGTAGCCCTGACCTCGTAGCCCCGACCGGCATGCACCCGCCGAACGCCCGACCCGTTCCCCGAACCCACGAACCACCCCGACTCACCCCCGACCCGCATCCACCCGCCGAAGCCCCGAGGACGAAAGCCCCCCGCATGTACGAGCTCTCCCGACTGCGCCTCTACTCGATCGGGCCGGCCGGCGCGCGCTACGCCGACACCGTTCTCGACCTGCGCGGCGTCGGCGAGCCCGTGCCGCAGCCCGCACCCGCGCAGGGCGACTTCTTCGCCGACGAGCCGACCGGGCCGCCGCGCCGCCCCGCGCCGGCCGGCGTGCTCTTCCTGGAGAACGGCGGCGGCAAGTCCGTCCTGCTCAAGCTGATCTTCTCGGTGATGCTGCCCGGCCACCGCAACACCCTCGGCGGCGCCAGCTCCGGGGTGCTGCGCAAGTTCCTGCTCGCCGAGGACTGCGGCCACGTCGCCCTGGAGTGGCAGCACACCCTCACCGGCGAACTCGTCGTGGTCGGCAAGGTCAGCGAGTGGCGCGGCCGGCAGGTCTCCTCCGACCCACGCCGGTTCGCCGAGGCGTGGTACTCCTTCCGCCCCGGCCCCGGCCTCGGACTCGACTCGCTGCCGGTCGCCGAGTCGACGACGGTACGGCCCCCGGTCGAGGGCGCGTCCGGCGCGCGTGGCCGCCGCCGCACCATGAAGGGCTTCCGCGACGCCCTCACCGAGGCCGGCAAGGCGTACCCGCACCTGGAGGTGGTCTGGGAGGAGATCCACGACCGGTGGAACGAACACCTCGGTGACCTCGGCCTGGACCCCGAACTCTTCCGGTACCAGCGCGAGATGAACGCCGACGAGGGCGAGGCCGCCGGCCTGTTCGCGGTCAAGAAGGACTCCGACTTCACCGACCTGCTGCTGCGCGCGGTCACCGACACCCGCGACACCGACGGCCTCGCCGACCTCGTGCACGGCTTCGCCGGGAAGCTCGGCCGCCGGTCGGAACTCACCGCCGAGCGCGACTTCACCGCCGGCTCGCTCGACCTGCTGGACCGGATCGTCGAGGCCGCGGCCGTACGCGACCAGGCCCGCGGTGTGCACGCCCAGTCCGAGCGCCGCACCCGCGCGCTCACCCGGCGGCTGGCCGCCCGCGCCCGCCAGGAACGCGACCGGGCCGCCGACCTCGCCCACGACATGGCCGACGCCGCGCACACCGTCACCGACACCGAGCAGGCCCGGGCCGGCAGCGCCCGGATCGCCGCCGAACTCGCCTACCGGCACGCCTCGCTGGCGCTGGCCGGCGCCGAGAAGGGCGCCGCCGCGCTGCGCCGCGAGCTCACCGACGCCCGTACCCTGCACTCCGCCTGGCAGACCGCGGAGACGGTGCTGCGGCACCGTGCCGCCGGCGACCGGCTGGCCAGGGTCACCGAGGCGATCCGCGCCGCCGAGCGCGACGCGGCGCCCGCGCTCGCCGCCCGTACGCAGGCCGCCGCCGAACTCGTGCGCGCCTTGCAGGGTGCCGCGGTGCGGGCCGAGCGCCAGGCCGACGACGAGGAGGAGCGTTCCGCCACGCTGCAGACCCTCGCCGAGGGCGCCCACCGCGACGCGACCGCGGCTGCCACCGAGGCGCAGCGCGCCCGCAGCGAGAGCGGGCACCTCGGGCAGCGGCTCGCCGAGGTCGAGCAGGAGACCGCCGAGGCGGTGCGGGCCGGGTGGCTCGACGACACCGCGCCCGACGCCGATCCGGCCCGCGCCGCGCTCGCCGCCGCCGACGCCGAGCGCACCGCCGAGAAGCTGGCCCGCGCGGCCGCCGACACCGCCACCGCCGCCACCTCCCGCGCCCGCGAGGCCGCCGCCGCCGAGGCCCGCGCCGAACTCGCCGCGGCCCGCGCCACCGACGCGCTCACCGCGGCCACCACCGCCCACCGCGCCGCCCTCGACGCCACCACGGCACTCACCACCGACCCCCGCGCGGTCGCCCTGCTGAGCCTTGGCGACCCGGGCGCCGGGGCGGCCACCGCGTCACCCACCGGGGCACCCACCGCGTCAGCCATCGCGCCGGAGCCCGCGAGCGCCGACACGTCCGGCACGTCCGGCACCGCCGGCACGTCCGACGCATCCGGCACCGCCGGCACGTCCGGCACCGCCCGCACCAGCGGCCCGGTCGGCAGCGCGTCAGCCGGCGAAACCAGGGGAGCCGGCGGCGCCAGCGGAGCCGTCCACCACGAAGGACCGCTGACCGCCGCGGAGTTGGACCGCTTCGCCGAACCGCTGCGGGAGATGCTGGAGGACGGCGTCGCGGCGGCCGAACGCCAGATGTTCGAGCTGCGCACGGCCGCCGCCGACGACACCCGTATCCTGGGCGCGCTCGGCGACGGCGGGCTGCTGCCGCCCGGCCCCGACGTCCTGGCCACCGTGGAGTACCTCGCCGAGCACGGCGTCCCCGCGCTGCCCGGCTGGCGGTATCTCGCCCAGGCCGTCGCCCCGGCCGACCACGCCGCCGTGATGGCGGCCCGCCCCGAGCTGGTCGACGGGGTCGTGGTGACCGACCCGGACTCGTACACGCGGGCCAGGGAAGCCCTGGCCCAGGCGGCGCTGCTGCCGCGGTCGACCGTCGCCGTGGGCACCGCCGCCGCGCTGCTGGCCCCGCCGCCCGCCGCCGACCACGCCCCCGACGTGTTCCTGGTCCCGCCGAACCCGGCGATGCACGACGAGATGGCCGCCGACGGCGAGCGCCGCGAGCTGCGCGGACGCGCCACCGCCCGCGAGGAGGAGATCCGTACCCTCGCCGCCCGGCTGGCGCACGACCGTACGCTCGCCGCGCGCCTCGCGTCCTGGCGGGCGTCCTGCCCGCCCGGGCGCCTGGCGGAACTCGGCGCGGAAGTCGCCGCCGCCCAGGACACCGCGGAGGAAGCCCGCGCCGAGCTGTCGGCCGCGCGGGCGGAGCGGGCCGAGGCCGACGCGGCCGCCGCCGAGGCCGGCGCGGACCACGACGCCCGCCGGGCCGCCGCCGAGCAGGCCCGCCGCCGCGCCGACAAGCTCGCCGGGCTCGCCCACCGGCTGCGCGAGCGCGCCAACTGGCAGCGCCGGGCCCGCGAACTGGCCGCCGACGCCGCCGAGGCCGAGGCCCGCGCGGAGACCTGCCTGGACCGGGCCCGGGCCGCGGACGAGGACCGCAGGGCCGCCCAGCGCGCCTCCGACGACGCCCGCCGCACCGCACGGGTGCTGCGCGCCGAACGCGCGGAGATCGCCGGTGCCCCCGAGGACACCCCCGAGCCCGACGCCGACGAGCCGTCCGCCTCCTCGCTGCCCGCCCTGCGCGAGGCGTACCGCGCGGCCTCGCAGGTCTACGAACAGGTCGGCGTCGGCGCCGACCTGCGCGCCGAACAGGCCCGCGCGGAGAGCACCGAGAACTCCGCGCTCGCCGAACTCGAACGCCTCAGCAACAAGGTCCGCAGCCGCGCCGCCCAGCTCCTCGAAGGCCCCGACGGCTCCGACGGGCCGTCCCGGCAGGCCGCCGCCGGCCGCGCGGAACAGCTCGTGCAGACCCTGGAGTCACGCCAGTCCACCGCCAGCGAGCAACTCGGCCGGCTGCGCGCCGAGGCCGAACGCCTCGCCCCGGCCGACGGCGACGCCCACGCGGCGCTGCCCGACGCCCTCACCCCGCGCGACGCCGAGCACGCCCAGCAGCTGCTGCGCGCCGCCAACGCCGAACTCGCCACCCACACCGAGGAGGTGGAGCAGGCCAGGACCGCGCACGCGGACATCGTCCGATCCCACCGCGCCGCCGAGGACGCGGCGAGCGGCTTCGACGAGACCGCCGCCCTCCTGCGCGACCTGCTGCGCGACGGCCCGCAGACCGCGGCCGAGGAGGACGAACCGGAGCCGTACCCCGGCAGCCTGGAGGAGGCCCGGCACGCCGCGGCCGAGGCCCGGCGGGGCCTGCGCGGCTGCGCCGCCGACCTGTCCACCGCCGACACCCAACTGCGCGACGCCTCCGACGTGTTGGTCCGGCACGCCAACGCGGTCCGCTACGAGCAGGTCCGCACCCCCGCCCGGCAGCAGATCCGCGAGCTGCCCGCGTCGTCGCTGCCCGAGCACTCCGCCGCCTGGGCCGCGGCGTTCGCCCCCCGGCTGCGCGTACTGACCGACGAACTGGGCCAGTTGGAGCGCAACCGGGACAGCATCGTGGACCGGCTGCGCGGCCTGGTCGAGTCCTCGCTCGCCACGCTCCGCTCCGCGCAGCGCCTGTCCCGGCTGCCGGAGGGGCTCGGCGAGTGGTCCGGGCAGGAGTTCCTGCGCATCCGCTTCGAGGACCCCGACCACGCCGTGCTCACCGACCGGCTCGGCGAGGTCATCGACGAGGCCACCCGTGCCGCCGTCCGGAAGAACTCCGACCTGCGGCGCGACGGCATGACCCTGCTGCTGCGCGGGGTCGCCGCGGCCCTGGAGCCGCGCGGGGTCGCCGTGGAGATCCTCAAGCCGGACGCGGTGCTGCGCGCCGAGCGGGTGCCGGTCGGGCAGATGGGCGACGTGTTCTCCGGCGGCCAACTCCTCACCGCCGCCATCGCGTTGTACTGCACGATGGCCGCGCTGCGCAGCAACGACCGCGGCCGGGACCGCCAGCGGCACGCCGGCACCCTCTTCCTGGACAACCCCATCGGCCGCGCCAACGCCACCTACCTGCTGGAGCTCCAGCGGGCCGTCGCCGATGCGCTCGGCGTCCAACTGCTCTACACCACCGGCCTGTTCGACACGACAGCGCTCGCCGAGTTCCCGCTGGTGGTGCGGCTGCGCAATGACGCGGACCTGCGGGCGGGCCTGAAGTACATCAGCGTCGAGGAACATCTGCGGCCCGGGCTGCCGGTGCCCGACCCGCGCGGCGAGCAGGTGCACGGCGAGATCACCGCCACCCGTATGTTCCGCCGCCCCGCAGAGGCTCAAACCCCGTAGCCGATGCTCGAACCCCGTAGGCGTTCAGGCTCCATGCGCTCCCGGCAGGTGGCTCCGCCGCGGTCCGCCGCGTATGTGCGTCCGATGGCCCGCACCGCGTCGCGCGGCGGCCCGCGCCGCCCGGCGTTCGCGGCGGCGCTCCCTGCGCAGGGCCCGCGCCGCGCTGCTCGGGCTGGACACCACTCCGTTGCGCTGGTTCCACACCTGGCGGGTGACCCAGACATCGAGCACCGCCCAGCTCGCGACGACACTGGTGAGCACCGAGGCCAGCGTCATCGGAGCGCTCAGCCAGGAGTCGCCGACGGCCAGCAGCACGGTCGTCACCGCCTCCGTGAGCGCGACCGCGGAGATCAGCACCGCACGCACCGCCGCCGCCCGAACCGGATCGGGCATACGCGGGGTCGGTACGGACTGGTCCTCCCACATTGATCGGGGTTCGAACTCCATAAGGGGTCCCTGCCCCGAAACGTCCGTGCGCATTCCGCCCGATCCCGCACCGGAACAGGTGGCACTTTCCGGCCAGACCCGGTCAACCCTCCGGACGGACTTTCGAGTTACCACAGTGACAGTAGTAGGCTCACGCCGTTTGCACGCCACAGACCGATCCCCGTTTCGGGGTGAGACGTTGGGGAGGCCATGCGCTTTCGCGGTACGACGATCCGCCGGAAGATCGTGGCGCTGCTGCTGATCCCGCTGGTGTCCCTCACCGCCATCTGGGTCTTTGCCGCAACGATCACGAGCCGAGCGGTGTTCGGACGGCCCGATCCCGAGCGAATAGCGAACAACGTGCTCTATCCCTTGCAGGACGTGCTGGGCAGTCTCCAGCAGGAGCGCAAGGCCGCACTGTTGTACGTCGCCAACACCCGGGACTCCCAGGCGCGGATCGCCTTCGAGAAGCAGGGCCAGGTGACGGATTCGGCCATTGCGAAGCTGCGCGGCAACATCACCGACGGCCACATGCGCAAAGACCTCAACGCTTCGGCACGCGAGCACCTCGACGACTTCTTCACCGGAGTCGGTGATCTGGCGCAACTGCGCCGGCGAGTGGACGACCAGCACATCTCCCGCGAGGACACGTACGCCGGTTACAACACCTTCCAGGGACCGGCTTTCGCGTTCTGCGACAGCCTCTATCTGGTCGACAACACCAGTGTCGAGCCGCAACGCACCGCGGGGATCGGAGTGATCCGGGCCGAGGAGCAGATCACCCGCGAGGACGCCCTGATGGGCGCCGCGATCAGCACCGGCCATATGACCCGCCAGGAACTCACCGCCTTCACCTCCGCCGTCGCCGTGGAACGCGGCTACTACGCCGACAACACCCCCGGGTTGGCAAAGGCGGACCGTGCGCGGTTCGACGCGTTCTGGCGGAGCGAGCCCGGAAAGCAGTTGCGCGCCGCCCAGGACGCGATCTCGGCCGCCACCCCGGCCGACGCGCCGATCGTCGCCGCACACCAGTCCTGGCCGACGGTGGCCGGCACCGCGGTGACCGGCGTCAACAAGCTGGACCAGCAGGTCGTCGTGGACTTCACCAAGAAGGCCTCTCCCGTGGCGACCTCCCTCGTGGTGGAGGCGATCCTGGCCGGTGGCCTCGGCCTGATCGCGGTGGTCGCGTCGGTGATCGTGTCGGTCCGGATCGGCCGCGGGCTGATCCGCGACCTGACCGGGCTGCGCCGCGAGGCGCAGGAGCTGTCCGGCACCCGGCTGCCGCGCGTGATGCGCCGGCTCGCCTCGGGCGAGCAGGTCGACATCGAGACCGAGGTGCCGCGGCTGCAGTACACGGACGACGAGATCGGCCAGGTCGGCCAGGCGCTCAACGTGCTCCAGCGCGCCGCCGTCGAGGCGGCGGTCCGGCAGGCCGACATGCGCAAGGGCGTCTCCGACGTCTTCGTCAACCTCGCCCGCCGCAGCCAGGTGCTGCTGCACCGCCAACTCACGCTGCTGGACTCGATGGAGCGGCGCACCGAGCAGCCCGACGAGCTCGCCGACCTGTTCCGGCTGGACCACATGACCACCCGCATGCGGCGGCACGCCGAGGGTCTGGTCATCCTCTCCGGCGCGGCCCCCTCCCGGCAGTGGCGCAAGCCGGTGCAGCTGATGGACGTCGTCCGCGCCGCCGTCGCCGAAGTCGAGGACTACGAGCGGATCGAGGTCCGCCGGCTGCCGCGGCTGGCCGTGGCCGGTGCCGCGGTCGCCGACCTCACCCACCTGCTCGCCGAACTCATCGAGAACGCCGCGGTGTTCTCGCCCCCGCACACCCAAGTACGGCTGCACGGCGAGCCGGTCGCCAACGGCTTCGTGCTGGAGATCGACGACCGCGGTCTCGGCCTGACCCCGGACGCCCTGCTCGAAGCGAACCTGCGGCTCGCCGAGACCCCCGAGTTCGAGCTGTCCGACACCGACCGGCTCGGCCTGTTCGTGGTCAGCCGGCTCGCCCAGCGGCACAGCGTCCGCGTCTCGCTGCGCCAGTCGCCGTACGGCGGCACGACCGCGGTGGTGCTGGTGCCGGCGGCGCTGCTCAGCGAGAGCGGCGACGTCGACACCGGCGCGACCCGCCTGGACCTCGCGGACGACCTGACGCCCGCCGGCGACACCGAGCACACCTTCCGGCAGTGGGGCCTGGACGGCGCCGGCGGCGAGCCCCACAAGGAGCACGTCGCCCACGTCGAGGAACCGCCCGCCCCGCAACCCCTCCCGCAGCCCCTCCCGCAGCCCGCGGCAGAGCCGGAGCCGGGCGGGCCGTTCGGCCTGCCCCGCCGCAGGCGGCGCACCGCACCGGTGCTGGTCACCGACCACGGCCGCCCGGTCGGCGAGCCACCGCAGCCCGCGGACCGCGCCGAGCCCGAACAGCCGGCACAGCCCGCCGAACCGGCCACACCGGGGGCACCGGACGTCCCGGCGGCGCAGGCCGCGCAGACCGAGCAGCCGGAGCGGGGCCAGGAGCGCGGCGAGGGGCAGGAAGCCCGCAGGCCCTGGAACACCGCACCCCAGCCGCCCCGCCAGCCGGGCCCGCCGGTGCAGGCCGTGCCGCCGGTGGGCGGCGCCGAGCCGCTGCCGACCCGCCGCACCTCCACCCGGCACGCCGCGCCCGCGTCCCCACCAGCACCGGCACCCGCGCCTGCTCCCGCGCCCGCCCCCGCTCCCGCTCCCGCGGCCGGCAACACCGCTGCCCCCGCGCCCGGTGCCGCGCCGGGCGGCGGCACCGTACTTCCGCGCCGGGTCCGGCAGGCGAACCTCGCGCCGCAGTTGCGGAGCGACCCGACGCAGACCGGCCGCCGTACGGAAGAGCCTGCCGTGCGCGAGCGGTCCGCCGACGAAGTGCGCGACCGGATGGCGTCACTCCAGCGCGGCTGGCAGCGCGGCCGGGCCGCCGAGTCGGACCCGGCACCCGGGTCCGACGACGACACCTCGACCTCCGTAACGCGAACGACACCTGAGGAGTACGGCCGATGACGGCACCATCCAGCCCGACACGCGAGCTGAGCTGGCTCCTTGACGATCTGGTCACCCGCGTGGCCAGCATCCGCAAGGCGCTGGTGCTCTCCGGGGACGGCCTGTCCATCGGCGCGTCCGACGGGCTCACCCGCGAGGACTCCGAGCACCTCGCCGCCGTCGCCTCCGGCTTCCACAGCCTGGCGAAGGGAGTCGGACGGCACTTCGAAGCCGGCCGGGTCCGGCAGACCATCGTGGAACTCGACGAGGCGTTCCTCTTCGTCACCGCGGCGGGCGACGGCAGTTGCCTGGCGGTGCTCAGCGACGCGGACTCCGACGTCGGCCAGGTCGCGTACGAGATGGCCCTGCTGGTCAAGCGGGTAGGGGTACATCTGAGCAGCGCACCGCGGCACGGCGGCGGCGCGGCGCTCAGCGGCTGACCGCGATGTGCTGAATCTACGGGGTGACAGGGCATGACTTCTGAGTCGTCCGAAACATCTGAACCGTCGTCATCGGAGCAGTGGTACGACGACGCTGCCGGACCGGTGGTACGGCCCTACGCGATGACACGGGGCCGTACCAGCCATGCCGCGAAGGCCAGAATCGACCTGATCGCCCTGGTGATCACCGAGCGGGCGCCCGGCGACGGGGACCCGATCGACGACCACACCCTGTCGCCCGAGCACCTCGACATCATCGAGCGCTGCCAGTACCAGGCCATCTCCGTCGCCGAGTTGGCGGCCGACCTCGACCTTCCGGTGGGCGTGGTCCGGGTGTTGGTCGGCGACCTGGTGGAAGCCGCGCACGTGCACATTCACAAGCCGGTGCCGCCGGCCGAGTTGCCCGATGTGAGCATCCTGCGCGAGGTGATCAATGGCCTGCGCGCCTTGTAGCGCCGGACCAGGCCCGATCCCGGTCCGAGCAGTCCCCGCCACCGCCGTCACCGCGCCCGCCGACGCGCTGCGGCAGAAACCGTCACCAGGGCAAGTAACCTGTGTGACACGTGAGTTGTGAGTACGCCACCCGCGGGCGTCCCCTCGCCCGCCCCGGTAGGGAAGTAGAGAAGAGACCATGGCCGCCGTGCGCACCGAACGTCGTCCCGAGCAGCCCGCCAAAGAGCCGGTGGCGCTCAAGCTGCTGGTGGCCGGCGGTTTCGGCGCGGGCAAGACCACGCTGGTCGGCGCGGTCAGCGAGATCCGCCCGCTGCGCACCGAGGAGTCGCTGAGCGAGGTCGGCCGCCCGGTCGACAGCACCGTCGGGGTCGAGGGCAAGCGGACCACCACGGTCGCCATGGACTTCGGCCGGATCACGCTGCGCGAGAACCTGGTGCTCTACCTGTTCGGCACACCCGGTCAGGACCGGTTCTGGTTCCTGTGGGACGAGTTGGCGCAGGGCGCGCTCGGCGCGGTGGTGCTCGCCGACACCCGGCGGCTGGCCGACTGCTTCGCCGCCGTCGACTACTTCGAGCAGCGCGGCATCCCCTTCGCGGTGGCCGTCAACTGCTTCGACGGCGCCGAGTTGCACGACCCGCAGCACGTCCGTGAGGCGCTCGACATCGATGCGGGAGTGCCGGTGGTGCTGTGCGACGCGCGCGAGCGCGACTCGGCGAAGAACGTCCTGATCAGCGTGGTCGAGCACGCCGCGAACATGGCGGCGCGGCGGAGTGCCGGGTAACTGCTGTCGCCTGAAACGTGGTTGACGGCACGTCAGTCGTGACTCGTTGTCCGTGAACCGTGCACCGTGAGCCGTCGGTCGTGTGTTGGCCGGCGGCTCACGTGCGTGCGGGGCCGTCCGTGCCTTCCGCCGTGTCCGTGCCCCCGCCGTGTCCGCGCCGGCGGCGGCCCCCTCCTGCGGCGCCGAACTCCCTTGCTCCGCGAGCCACTTCGCCGCGGTCGCGCCGAGTTCCGCGTCCCGTCCCGCGAGCATCGTGGTGATCATCTTCACGTCGCCGCGCAGCGACCACGCCGGGTGCCCGAAGGTCGCCGGGTTGTTCCCCTCGATCAGGAAGTGCGCGGGCCACGCGGTCCCGTAGCCGATCAGCGGGAGCGCGGCGGCGTATCGCGCCCGCCCGCGGGCCAGGCCGTAGCCGCTGACCGCGAGTCCGGTCAGCGAGCCGACGAGATGCACCCAGCGGGTCGCCGCCTTGGAGTGCATCGCCACGTAGTAGGGCCAGAACTCCTCGAAGGAGCCGTAGGTCTGCTTCGTCATTACCGCACAGTAGCGCCGGGCCTGGACCTTGTCAGGGGTCCGTGCTATGTTCTTCTCATATCGAGAAGTACTCATAGTGAGAATGACTCGGGACGGGTACGGGCGGCTCGATGCGGCCGGCAAGCGGAGGATGGAGGGGGCTGTGGTGGACGCGGCGCAGCATGACCACAGTGACGAACAGGAGCTGCGGGAGCGGGACTTCCTCGCCGACTACGACCCGCGCGCGTTCGACCCGATCGCGGTGACCGTCGACGTGGTCGTGCTGACCCTGCGTCAGGGCCGGCTGCACGTCCTCGCGATCGAGCGCGGCGGACCGCCGTTCGCTGGAGCCTGGGCGCTGCCCGGCGGGTTCGTGCGGGCCGGGAAGGAGTCGCTCGACGCGGCCGCGGCCCGCGAACTCGCCGAGGAGACCGGCCTGGACGCCACCACGCTCGGCCGGGTCCACCTCGAACAGCTCGGTTCGTACGGCCACCCGGACCGCGACCCGCGCATGCACGTCGTCTCGATCGCCTACCTCGCCTTCGCGCCGGGCCTGCCCGACGCCCAGGCGGGCGGCGACGCGGCCGGCGCCGACTGGCTCCCGGTGGCGGCGGTCGCCCCCGCCGGGCAACCGGAAACGGCAGCTCGGCGTCCCTTCGAGCAGGGTCGGCTGACCGGAACCCACGGGGGTGGTACCGGTCGCCGACCCGTTCCTTCGGCACCTGGCGAGGCCGTGCTCGCCTTCGACCACGCGCTCATCCTCGCCGACGCCCTGGAGCGGGCCCGCGGCAAGATCGAGTACACGCCGCTGGCGACCGCGTTCCTCGCCGAGACCTTCACCATCAGCGAGTTGCGCGCGGTCTACGAGACGGTGTGGGGCGCCCCGCTGCACGCCGGCAACTTCCACCGCAAGGTGCTGTCCGTGCCCGGCTTCGTGGAGTCCACCGGGCAGACCGACACCCGCCCCGGCAGCCGCGGCGGTCCCCGCGCCCGCCTCTACCGGGCCGGCGACGCCAAGCTGCTGCACCCCGCGCTGCTGCGGCCGGACCGTGAGGCGGACATACGATGAGCGCCGCCGACGCGCGTACCGTCCCCGGCCGTGCGGCTGCCGCCGCCGGACCGGGCGGGCACCCACACCCACACCCACACCCACAAGCCGACCGGCACCCGGCAGCGGACGACCGGCCCGAACCGCGCACCTTCGACGAGGCCCTGGCCGTACTCGACAGCGGCGGCACCGCTTTCCCCGCCGACCCCGCACAGGCCGCCAGCCGCTTCCGCCGGCTGGCCCGGCTGCTCCACCCGGACACCTCGCCGCCCGGCCGCGCCGCGCAGGCCACCGCCGCGTTCGCCCGGCTCACCGCCGCCTGGCACGACCACGACCGGCAGATCCTCACCGGCCCCCGGTACCGCTACGTACTCGGCCCGCTGCTGGCCGCCGGCGACCTCGCCGACCTGCACACCGCCCGCTACGACCACGACGGCGAGCGCCGCACCGCCGTCCTGAAGATCCCGCGGCAGCCGCGCGACAACGACCTCGCCGAGCACGAGGCCGACGTCCTGACCCGTCTCCACACCGTCGGCGAACGCCGGCACCGCGCCTACGCGCCCACTCTCGTGGAGAGCTTCCGGCACCGCGCCGACGACGGCACCGAGCGCCTGGTCAACGCGCTCGCGCCGCTCACCGGCTTCCACAGCCTCGCCGCCGTCGCCGCCGCCCACCCCGGCGGACTCGACCCGCGCGACGCCGCCTGGATGTGGCGCCGCCTGCTCACCGCGCTGGGCTGGGCCCACCGCGCCGGGCTGGTGCACGGCGCGGTGTTCCCCGAACACGTCCTCATCCAACCCGAGTTGCACGGTCTGGTGCTGGTCGACTGGTGCTACGCCACCGCTGTCGGCACCGACGTACCCGTCCTCATCCACCACCACGCCGACGACTACCCGCCCGAGGCGCGGCAGCACGAACCCGCCTCCCCGGCCACCGACATCCACCTCGCCTCGCTCTGCGTACGCCGCCTGGTCGGCCCCCGCGCCCCGGGCCCGATGCGCGCTTTCCTGCGCGGCTGCACCCTGCCCGGCCGGAACTCCCGTCCGCAGGACGCCTGGCAGCTGCTCGCCGAACTCGACGACCTCCTCGACCGGCTCTACGGGCTCCGCACCTTCCGCCCGTTCACGATGCCGACCGCCAACTGACCGACCGGGCACGGCCGTTCACCCGGCCGTGCGGTGCCATGCGACGCACGGCCGGCCACCACCCGCCACACACCACCACTTCACCAGGGGGAACACCATGGGCAGCGGAAGCTGGTCCACCAACGTCTACGACGCCGCCGAGCGCTACCGTTCGGCCTCCGGCGCCAGCGCCTTCGCCTACAGCGACCGGGTCAAGCACAGCGCACCGCGGTCGAGTTGGACCGCGCACCCCTCGCTCGACCCGCACGGCCTCAGCACCCGCGAGAGCCGCGACTCCGCCGAGCACCCCACCTCGCTCGCCATCTCCGTGCTCTTCGACGTCACCGGCTCGATGGGCGGCGTCCCGCGGGTCCTCCAGACCAAGCTGCCCGAACTCTTCGGACTGCTGCTGCGCAAGGGCTACACCGAGCACCCGCAGATCCTCTTCGGCGGCGTCGGAGACGCCACCTGCGACCGAGTGCCGCTCCAGCTCGGCCAGTTCGAGTCCGACAACCGGATGGACGAGCAGCTCGGCAACATCCTCCTCGAAGGCGGAGGCGGCGGCCAGATGACCGAGTCCTACGAACTCGCCCTCTACGCCATGGCCCGGCACACCTCCCTGGACTGCCACGAGAAGCGGGGCCGCCGCGGCTACCTCTTCCTCATCGGCGACGAGATGCCCTACGGCAAGGTGAAGGCCCGCGAGATCCGCGACGTGCTCGGCGACCCCGTCCAGGAGGACATCCCGCTGCCCGAGATCCTCGCCGAACTGCGCCGCAAGTTCCACGTCTTCTACATCCTCCCGGCCGGCGCCTCGCACGCCGGCAACCCCGAGGTCCTCACCCTCTGGCGCCGCCTGCTGGGCCAGAACGTGATCGAGCTGGACGACCTCGACGCCGTCTGCGAGACCATCGCGCTCACCGTCGGCCTCGGCGAGGAGGCCATCGACCTCGCCGCGGGCCTCGCGGACCTGGCCGAGGTCGGCTCCACCGTGGGCCCCTCGGTGGCCCGGGCCCTCACCCCCCTGACGCGCTGACGCCCGCGCGCCCCGCCTGCGCGCCTGCTCGCCTGCCGCCCGTACGGCGGGCGGGGTGGGGCGGGGTGGGGCAGGTCGGGGCCGGTGCGAGGCCGGATCAGGACAGACGGTCACCCCGGCGACCCGGTACCCCGGCGCGCGTACCTGCGGCCCGGCAACGAAAGGAGTTCCCCGTGCACACCACGGTCGTCGACCTCGGCTACGGCGACGCCGGCAAGGGCGCCGTCGTCGCGCGCCTGTGCCAGGAGCGGACCGTCACCGCCGTCGTACGGTTCAACGGCGGCCCGCAGGCCGCCCACAACGTGGTGACCGCCGACGGCCGCCACCACACCTTCGCCCAGTTCGGCGCCGGCACCTTCCACGGCACCCCCACCCACCTGTCCCGCTTCATGTCCGTCGACCCGCTGGCCCTGGCCGCGGAGGCCGACCACCTCCGCGCCCTGGGCGTCCCGGCGCCGTACGGCCTGCTCACCGTGGACCGCGCGGCACGCCTCGTCACGCCGTACCACGCCGCCGCCAACCGGCTGCGCGAGCAGGCCCGCGGCGCGGACCGGCACGGCTCGTGCGGCATGGGTGTGGGGGAGACCGCCCGCTACGCCCTGGCGTACCCGGCCGACGCACCGACCGTGGGCGACTGCGCCTCCCGGCCGCGGCTGCTGCGCACGTTGCGGCTGCTGCGCGACCGCCTCACCGACGAGCTCGGGCCGCTGCCCGCGCCGCCGGTCGAGGACTGCGCGGCCGCGTTCGCCGCGTTCGCCGACGCGGTGGCCCTCACCGACGAGACCCACCTGCGCCGCCTGGTCCGCTCCGGCCCGCTCGTCTTCGAAGGCGCCCAGGGCGTCCTGCTCGACGAGTGGCACGGCTTCCACCCGTACACCACCTGGTCGACCACCACCTTCGCCAACGCCGAGACGCTGCTCGCCGAGGCCGGCGCGGCGGATGCGGCGCGCCGGATCGGCGTGGTCCGCACGTACACCGTCCGGCACGGTCCTGGCCCGCACGTCACCGAGGAGCCGGAACTGGCCGCCGCACTGCCCGAACCGCACAACGGCCACGGCCGCTGGCAAGGCGCCTTCCGGGTCGGGCACTTCGACGCGGTCGCGCACGCGTACGCCGTCGCGGTGTGCGGGGGAGTGGACGCGCTGGCCGTCACCCACCTGGACGCGCCGCCGCGCTGCCCGGCACTGCGGATCTGCCACGGCTACGCGATCGAGGGCCGGTTGGTGGAACGGCTCCCGGTCGGCCGGCCCGGCGACCTCGACCGCCAGGCCGCGCTCACCCGGCAACTGCTCGGCGCGCACCCCGCGTTGTGGTCGACGCCCGAGCACTGGCCCGCCACGATCAGTGCCCTCCTCGGCGCGCCGGTGGTGATGGAGTCGTACGGCCCGGCCCGCCAGACGCTGACCGGTGCCGGGGTCGGATAGGGTCCGCGAGTGCCCACCGACCCCCCGCGCGCCGGCTCCCGACCCGCCAACTCCCCGTACACCGAGCCCGATCACGCCGACATCGGTCACGCCGACATCGGTCACGTCGAACCCGATCGCACCGAACCCGATCCCGCCGACACCGCCCGCGCGGGCTCGTACCGCCCCGACTCGCACTGCTCCACCTGCGGAACGCCCTACCCCGACGCCGGGGTCTGGCCGCGCACCTGCCCCGCCTGCGGCCACACCGCCTACCGCAACCCGCTGCCGGTCGCGGTGTGCCTGCTGCCGGTCCACGACGCGGACGGCACCGGCCTCGTCGTCATCCGCCGCACCATCCGGCCCGCGCTCGGCCGGCTCGCGCTGCCCGGCGGTTTCATCGACTTCGGCGAGACCTGGCAGCAGGCCACCACACGGGAGTTGGCGGAGGAGACCGGAATCGTCGCCGGGGCGGCCGACGTGGTGCTCGCCGACGCCCTGACCGACACCGAGGGCGGCTACCTGCTGCTCTTCGGCCTGCTGCCGCCGCGCCCGCTCGGCGAACTGCCGCCCTCCGTGCCGACCGACGAGACCGAGGGCTACGAACTCCTGCACGCACCTCAGGAGTTGGGCTTCCCGCTGCACACCCTCGCGGTGCGCCGCTGGTTCGACGGCGGCTACGCCCCCAGCCCCCGCACCCGCACCTCGTAGCCGACCTCGCCGCCGCCCTCCCGCTCCACCACGACCTGGTCCTCCTTCCAGTGCGACACGAAGTGCTCCCGGCGCGGCGGCGCCCACCCCTCCGGGTCACCGACGACGACCTCGCCGCCCCCGCCCCGGCCCGGGCGCGGCGCCCACGCCTCCAGCCGCACCGCCCCGTCGGCCCCGGCCACCGGCAGCACCGACCCGGCCCTGGCCAGCACCGGAATCCGGCCCAACGGCGCCTCCACCCGCACCGTCGAGCGCCCCCGGTAGGCCACGCCGGTGGCCGTGTCGTGCCACAGCCCGCGCGGCAGCCGCACCTGCCGGCTGGTGGCGCCCTCCGTGAGCACCGGCGCCACCAGCAGCGACTCCCCGAGCAGGAAGGCGTCCTCGCAGTCCCGCAACGCCCGGTCGCCCGGCGACTTCCACCACAGCGGCCGCACATACGGCGCCCCGGTGCGGTGCGCGACGTGCGCCAGCGTCTCCAGATACGGCATCAGCCGCCCCCGCTCCCGGAGCGCCGCCCGGGCGTGCTCCAACACCTCGGGACCGAACTCCCACGGCTCCCGCAGCCCCGCGTCGATCGCCGAGTGGGTGCGGAACAGCGGCAGGTAAGCGCCGAGTTGGAACCAGCGCAGATACAGCTCCGGCGACGGCGTGCCCGTGAAGCCGCCCACGTCCGGCCCGGAGTACGGCACCCCGCACAGCCCCAGACCCAACACCAGCGCCAGCGAGGCCCGCAGCCCCTCCCACCCGGTCGCCACATCCCCCGACCAGGTGCCGCCGTACCGCTGCATCCCCGCCCAGCCCGAGCGGGAGAAGAGGAACGGCCGCTGCTCCGGCCGCAGTTCGCGCAAGCCCTCGTAGCCGGCCCGGGCCATCGACAGCCCGTACACGTTGTGCGCCTCGCGGTGGTCGCCACCGCGGCCGTCCAACGAGTGCCGGGCCGACAGCGGCAGCGTCGGATCACCGAACGCCGCGAAGGACACCGGCTCGTTCATGTCGTGCCAGAACCCGGCGAAGCCTTTCGCCAGCCGCTCCTCGTACAGACCGCCCCACCAGGCGCGCGCGGCCGGATCGGTGAAATCGGGGAAGGCCGCCTCGCCCGGCCACACCACCCCGCGCACCTCTTGCCCCCGCGCGTCCCGTACGAACGCGCCCGCCGCCGTCCCGCTGTCGTACGCCGCAAGCCCCGGCTCCGCCTTCACCGCCGGGTCCACGATCGACACCAGGCGCACCCCGTGCTCGCCCAACTCCTTGGCCAGGCCCGGCAGATCGGGGAAGGTCCGCGGATCGGCCGTGAAGACCCGGTGCCCGTCGAAGTGGTCGATGTCCAGATGCAGCACCGACAGCGGCAGCGCACGCTCCCGGTACCCGGCCGCGACCCGCCGCACCTCGTCCTGGCTGCCGAACCCCCACCGAGAATGCTGGTGGCCCAGCGCCCAGCGCGGCGGCAGCGCGGGCCGCCCGGTCAGCGCCGTCCACCCCGCCAGCACCCGGGCGGGCGTACCGGCGATCACCCAGTACCGCAGCTGCCCGCCGTCCATCCGCAGCCGGCTGATCCCCGCCTGGTCCGGCCCCGACCCGGCGCCCTCCCGGCCGTCCCACAGCGCGACCTCGCCGTCCCACGTGTTGTCGTGGAAAGCCAGATGGCAGCCCGCGTCCGCGACCACGAGCTGCACCGGCATGGTGATGTACAGCGGGTCGTCGCCCGGCCCGAACGCCCCGCCCGGATCGGTGTTCCACAACCGGTACCGGCCGGTGCGCAGCACCGGACCCGCCGCCCGCCCGCCCATGCCGAACACCCGCGCGTCGGCCGGCAACCGCGCCCGCTGCTCCCAGCGCGGCGCCCGGCCGTCCCCCTGCCCGGCCGCCGGGACCCGCCACGACGGCGGCCCCTCCGAGCGCAGCAGCAGCCCGCCCGGCGTACGGAAGTCCACCACCCCCCGCTGCGAGATCCGCACCGTGATCCGCTCGGACACCACCCGCCAGCCCGCGCCGTCCGGCTCCAGCACCGCCCGCGGGTCGGCCGGCGGGCACTCGCCGGCCAGGGCGTACGACGGCAGCGGCCCGGCGCCGTCCCAGCCGCAGAAGACCGCGCCGCCCACCGCCACCCGCACCCGCAACTCCGCCCGCGCGAACCGCACCACGCCGCCGCCCGGCTCCGGGTCCGCCCCCACCACCTCTCCCGGCGTACGCGCCCGCTCCGGGCCGGGCACGGGCAGGTCCCTGGCATCCAGCGCCCGCCGCCGCACCGCCCAGCGCACCGCGAGCCGCCCCCGCGCCGAGCCCAGCATCCGGGCCGCCCGCAGCAGATCGGCGCCCTCCGCCCGCTGCCGTCGCAGCGCCGCCCGCAGGCCCCGCACCTCGCCGACGACCTCCCCCCACACCGCGCCCAGCAGATACCCAGCGTCCATGCCCCCACCCTCCCACCGGCCCGGGAACCCGCGCCGCTCGTTCAGCCGCTGTTCACCTCGACGATCATGCCCGGCCGCGGCGCGGCACCCACCCGCCACCGGCCACCGTCCGGTGCGACCCGCCCCACACCACCCGGGCCACCCTGGCGTCCAAGACGATCACATGGCATCGTCCTGCCCAGTCCCCGGGCGACGGACGCCCGTCCGGGAACCACCGACGCAACGACGCGTACCGTCCGGGAGCCGCCCATGAGCACCACGCCCGAGCCCGCCGCCAGCAGCCCCGAGCCGCTGTGGAGCCCGAGCCCCGAACGGATCGCCGGCGCCCGGCTGACCCGCTTCCAGCAGTGGGCCGCCCAGCGGCACGGTGCCCCCGCCGCCACGGGCACCGACCCCGTCGCCGACTACGCGGCCCTGCACGCCTGGTCCGTGCGCGCGCCCGAGGAGTTCTGGCGCGCGGTCACCGAGTGGTTCGACGTCCGCTTCTCCACCCCCGCCGACACGGTCCTCGCCGATCCGGCGATGCCCGGCGCGCGCTGGTTCCCCGGCGCCCGGCTCAACTACGCCGAACACGCCCTGCGCCCCGCCCTCGACCCCGACCAGGCCGACCGACCCGCCCTCGTCCACGTCGACGAACGGCACGAACCGGCCACCGTCACCTGGGCAGAACTGAGCCGCCAGGTCGCCTCGCTCGCCGCCGAACTGCGCCGGCTCGGCGTCACCCCCGGCGACCGCGTCAGCGGCTACGTACCCAACACCGCGCACGCGGTCGTCGCGCTCCTGGCCACCGCGGCCGTCGGCGGCGTATGGACCTCCTGCGCCCCCGACTTCGGCGCCCGCAGCGTGCTGGACCGCTTCCAACAGGTCGAGCCGGTCGTGCTGTTCGCGGTCGACGGCTACCGCTACGGCGGCAAGACCCACGACCGCACCGCCACCGTCGCCGAACTGCGCGCCGGACTGCCCACGGTGCGCGCCACCATCCACATCCCGCTGCTCGGCACCGAGGCCCCCGAAGGCGCCCTGCACTGGGACGCGTCGACCACGTCCGAGGCCGAACCCCACTACGAGCAGGTCCCGTTCGACCACCCGCTGTGGGTGCTGTACTCCTCCGGCACCACCGGCCTGCCCAAGGCCATCGTCCAGTCCCAGGGCGGCATCCTGCTCGAACACCTCAAGCAGACCGGCCTGCACCTCGACCTCGGCCCCGGCGACCGCTTCTTCTGGTACACCTCCACCGGCTGGATGATGTGGAACTTCCTCGTCTCCGGCCTGCTGGCGGGCGCCACGATCGTGCTCTACGACGGCGCGCCCGGCTACCCCGACACCGCGGCCCAGTGGCGGGTCGTGGAGCGGACCGGCACCACCGTCTTCGGCACGTCGGCCGCCTACGTCATCGCCTGCCGCAAGGCGGAGGTGCACCCCGGACGCGACTTCGACCTCTCGGCGGTCGGCTGCGTCGCCACCACCGGTTCCCCGCTGCCCCCCGACGGGTTCCGCTGGCTGCACGACGAGGTCGCCGCCGACCTGTGGATCGCCTCGGTCAGCGGCGGTACCGACGTGTGCAGTTGCTTCGCCGGCGGCGTGCCGACCCTGCCCGTCCACGTCGGTGAACTCCAAGCGGCCTGTCTGGGCACGGACCTTCAGGCGTGGGACGCCCAAGGGCGGCCGGTGGTCGACGAGGTGGGGGAGCTGGTGGTCACCAACCCGATGCCCTCCATGCCGATCCGGTTCTGGAACGACCCGGGCGACACGCGCTACCGCGAGAGCTACTTCGAGATGTTCCCCGGCGTGTGGCGGCACGGAGACTGGATCACCCTCACCTCACGCGGCACCGTCGTCATCCACGGCCGCTCCGACTCCACCCTCAACCGCCAAGGCGTCCGGATGGGCTCCTCCGACATCTACGAGGTCGTCGAACGCCTCCCGGAGATCGCCGAATCCCTCGTCATCGGCGTCGAACAGCCCGACGGGGGCTACTGGATGCCGCTGTTCGTCCGGCTCGCCCCCGGCGCCGCGCTCGACGACGGGCTGCGCGACCGCATCCGCACCGCGATCCGCGCCCAACTCTCCCCGCGCCACGTGCCGGACGAGGTCATCGCGGTCCCCGGAGTGCCGCACACCCTCACCGGCAAGCGCATCGAGGTCCCGGTCAAACGGCTCCTCCAGGGCACCGCGCTCGACAAGGCGGTCAACCCCGGCTCGGTGGACGACCTGGAAGTGCTGCGCTTCTACGAGCGGCTCGCCGCCGAACGCGCCGCCGGCGGCCGCCCGTAGCTCCGGCTGCTCCCGGCGAGCACCCGCCACGGCCCGCGGCACCAGGATCGGCGCCGCGGGCCGCCACCGTCCCATCGTCATATCGTCACATCCCCCGTCGGTTCCGGTACGTCGGTTCCGGCGCGGAGCCGCGTTGTCAGTGGGTCCGACTACGGTGAGTGAGCAGTGGTGGTCGGGCCGTACCGGTTCCGGCCTCCACCGACCCGTGCTGACCCGCACCGACTCCAAGGGGAACCCATGCCACCCACCGCCGACCACACCGGCCGACCCGACCAGCCCGCCACCCGCGAGGACGCCCGCACGCGTTCCCGCACCCGCACCCGCCCCGAGCAGGCACCCGCCGGCGCCCGCGCACCCCGCACCGGCCGCCCCGGCGGCCGACCGGGACGCACCCGCCTGCGCCGAGCCCTGCGCCGGGAAGCCCCCACCGTCGTCTCCCTGCTCCTCGACGACCACGACTTCACCGCCATGACCCGCCACCCGAGCTTCCCCTTCGACGACTACGGACAGTATCTGCACCACCTCGACGGGCTGCTGCGCGGCCTGCACGCCCAAGGCACGCACATCGCCGTCACCCACTTCGACCCCGACGCCTACGACGACTACTGCCGCAGCACCCGCCGGCCACCGGACACCCCCGACACCCGCACCCGCTACGTCGCGGAGGCCACCACCACCGGCCCCACCGTCCACTACGCCCGCCAGCCCGTCACGGAACTGCGCGCCTCCCTCGGCCGCGAAGCCGACCGCCGCGCCGTCTGGCAGCGCGCCACCGACCTCCTCATGGACGCCGGCTCCTGCCCCGACTGCGGTCAGGACCTCGCGCACTGCGCCTTCGACGACGCGTCCGACACCCTCCTACGGCTGCTGGACGCCGTCGGCCCCGGCGCCCACCACCTCGTGTGCAGCCTCCCCACCGACGACGGCCCACCTCTCCCCGCCGCCCTCCACGCCCACACCTCGCCCGACGGCGAACCCCACTTCGCCGAGGCCGACGCCCTCGTCCTGTGCACCCTCATCGCCGCCGCCACCGTCACCGGCCGCACCGCCGGACTCGTCATCCGCACCTTCGACCACGACGGCGACACCGTCCGCGGCTGGGAACTCCACCAGGGCGACCCCCGACCCCTCACCGAAGCAGCCGTCTTCGACGCCTACTGCACCGACCCCGCCACCGGCACCCCCATCCCCCCGGAACCCGGCGTCCGCTACGCCGCCGGCATCCCCCTCCCGTAGCGAGCCGAGCGGACAGCCGCGTGACCGGCCCCACCGGCGGAAGGCCCGGCACCTTCCGCCGGGATACCGGACGCGCGGTCCCGCACCCCGGCTCGCCCGGACCATCCGAGCCACCGGACCACCCGCACTACTCGCCCGACTACTCGCCCGACAGGACCGCTTGCGCGGCCCCCCGGGCCGCATCGGCGCTGTCCGTCGCCCGCGCCGCCGCCGCGGCCCGCTCGCACTGCGCCACCGTGTGCTTCGCCAACGTCGTCCGCACATACGGGATCGACGCCGCCCCCATCGAAAGGCTGGTCACCCCCAACCCCGTCAGCACACACGCCAGCAGCGGATCGGCCGCCGCCTCACCGCAGACCCCGCAGCTCTTCCCCTCGGCCCGAGCCGCCTCCGCGGCGGCCGCCACCAGGTCGAGCAGCGCCGGCTGCCACGGGTCCTGCCACCGTGCCACCGCCCCCACCTGCCGGTCCGCCGCGAAGGTGTACTGCGCCAGATCGTTCGTCCCCAGCGAAAGGAACTCCACCTCCTTCAGCACCGACCGCGCCCGCAGCGCCGCCGAGGGAATCTCCACCATCGCCCCGAACTTCGCCGGCAGCCCGGCCGCACGGCACGCGTCCGCGAACGCCTTCGCGTCCTGCCGGTCCGCGACCATCGGCGCCATGACCTCCAGGTGCACCGGAAGCCCCTCCACCGCACGCGCCAGCGCCCTCAA
>NZ_CP109018.1:0-837500 GCF_036226785.1 Streptomyces sp. NBC_00669 | reverse complement strand
GTTGGCTTAGAAGCAGCCACCCTTGAAAGAGTGCGTAATAGCTCACTGGTCAAGTGATTCCGCGCCGACAATGTAGCGGGGCTCAAGCGTACCGCCGAAGTCGTGTCATTGCAGCATGAGGGCCAACGCCCGCTGTGATGGGTAGGGGAGCGTCGTGTGCCGGGTGAAGCCGCCGCGTAAGCGAGTGGTGGATGGTTCACGAGTGAGAATGCAGGCATGAGTAGCGATACAAGAGTGGGAAACTCTTGCGCCGATTGACTAAGGGTTCCTGGGTCAAGCTGATCTGCCCAGGGTAAGTCGGGACCTAAGGCGAGGCCGACAGGCGTAGTCGATGGACAACCGGTTGATATTCCGGTACCCGCTTTGAAACGCCCAGTACTGAACCGAGCGATGCTAAGGCCGTGAAGCCGCCTCTGATCTCTTCGGAGTGAGGGGGAGTGGTGGAGCCGCTGAACCGGACTTGTAGTAGGTAAGCGATGGGGTGACGCAGGAAGGTAGTCCAGCCCGGGCGGTGGTTGTCCCGGGGTAAGGGTGTAGGACGTGTGGTAGGTAAATCCGTCACACATGAAGTCTGAGACCTGATGCCGAGCCGATTGTGGTGAAGTGGATGATCCTATGCTGTCGAGAAAAGCCTCTAGCGAGTTTCATGGCGGCCCGTACCCTAAACCGACTCAGGTGGTCAGGTAGAGAATACCGAGGCGTTCGGGTGAACTATGGTTAAGGAACTCGGCAAAATGCCCCCGTAACTTCGGGAGAAGGGGGGCCACTTCTGGTGATCATCTTTACGGTGTGAGCTGGGGGTGGCCGCAGAGACCAGCGAGAAGCGACTGTTTACTAAAAACACAGGTCCGTGCGAAGCCGTAAGGCGATGTATACGGACTGACGCCTGCCCGGTGCTGGAACGTTAAGGGGACCGGTTAGTCACATTTCGGTGTGGCGAAGCTGAGAACTTAAGCGCCAGTAAACGGCGGTGGTAACTATAACCATCCTAAGGTAGCGAAATTCCTTGTCGGGTAAGTTCCGACCTGCACGAATGGCGTAACGACTTCTCGACTGTCTCAACCATAGGCCCGGTGAAATTGCACTACGAGTAAAGATGCTCGTTTCGCGCAGCAGGACGGAAAGACCCCGGGACCTTTACTATAGCTTGATATTGGTGTTCGGTTCGGCTTGTGTAGGATAGGTGGGAGACTTTGATATCGCGGCGCCAGCCGTGGTGGAGTCGTCGTTGAAATACCACTCTGGTCGTGCTGGATGTCTAACCTCGGTCCGTGATCCGGATCGGGGACAGTGTCTGGTGGGTAGTTTAACTGGGGCGGTTGCCTCCTAAAGGGTAACGGAGGCGCCCAAAGGTTCCCTCAGCCTGGTTGGCAATCAGGTGTTGAGTGTAAGTGCACAAGGGAGCTTGACTGTGAGACTGACGGGTCGAGCAGGTACGAAAGTAGGGACTAGTGATCCGGCGGTGGCTTGTGGAAGCGCCGTCGCTCAACGGATAAAAGGTACCCCGGGGATAACAGGCTGATCTTCCCCAAGAGTCCATATCGACGGGATGGTTTGGCACCTCGATGTCGGCTCGTCGCATCCTGGGGCTGGAGTCGGTCCCAAGGGTTGGGCTGTTCGCCCATTAAAGCGGTACGCGAGCTGGGTTTAGAACGTCGTGAGACAGTTCGGTCCCTATCCGCTGCGCGCGTTGGAGTCTTGAGAAGGGCTGTCCCTAGTACGAGAGGACCGGGACGGACGAACCTCTGGTGTGCCAGTTGTCCTGCCAAGGGCACGGCTGGTTGGCTACGTTCGGGAGGGATAACCGCTGAAAGCATCTAAGCGGGAAGCCTGCTTCGAGATGAGGGCTCCCACCCACTTGATGGGGTAAGGCTCCCAGTAGACGACTGGGTTGATAGGCCGGATGTGGAAGCCTCGTGAGGGGTGGAGCTGACCGGTACTAATAGGCCGAGGGCTTGTCCATGTGTGCTCGCGTCCACTGTGTAGTTCTGAAACAACCAGCAACCACACACCCCCGGTTCTTTTATGGAGCTGGGTTGGTGTGTGGTGTGTGGGACAGTTTCATAGTGTTTCGGTGGTCATAGCGTTAGGGAAACGCCCGGTTACATTCCGAACCCGGAAGCTAAGCCTTTCAGCGCCGATGGTACTGCAGGGGGGACCCTGTGGGAGAGTAGGACACCGCCGAACAAATATTGGGGCCCGGCCTCGGATCATGTATCCGAGGCCGGGCCTTTGCCATTTGTGTGCCTGGGGTAGAGTCGGCCCGCAACGTCCGCACGTACAACGGTCCGCCGGCGCGGGCCGGCACACACGTACACGCACATACAGCAGGAGGGGCCCCGGTGGAGGTCCAGGAGACACGGGTGCAAACGGATCGGATCTTCACGATCCCCAACATCCTGAGTATGGCGCGCCTGGTCGGCGTTCCGGTGTTCCTGTGGCTGATTCTGTGGCCCGAGTTCGGCGGGCCGAAGGTCGACGGCTGGGCTCTGCTGGTGCTCGCCTTCAGCGGCGTGAGCGACTACCTGGACGGCAAGCTGGCCCGGCGCTGGAATCAGATCAGCGAGCTGGGTCGGGTGCTGGACCCGGCCGCGGACCGGCTGTATGTGCTGACCACCCTGGTGGGCCTGACCTGGCGCGGCATCCTGCCGCTGTGGATCACCGTGCTGCTGCTGGCCCGTGAGGTCATGATGGCGGTGATGCTGCTGATTCTGCGGAGGCACCGCTACGGCCCACCCCAGGTGAACTTCATCGGGAAAGCGGCTACCTTCAACCTCATGTACGCCTTTCCGCTGCTGCTGTTGAGCGACGGGAGCGGATGGCTCGCGAACCTGGCGACTGTTTTCGGCTGGGCGTTCGCGGGTTGGGGTACAACCCTGTACTGGTGGGCAGGGTTCCTCTATGTGGTGCAGGTCCGGCGACTTGTCAGGGCGGACGCCACGGCTGGCTGAGTCAAGAGGAGGACGTTTCCGACATGAAGGCGGTTGTAATGGCCGGCGGCGAGGGCACACGCCTTCGCCCAATGACATCGAGCATGCCGAAACCGCTGCTGCCGGTGGTGAATCGCCCCATCATGCAGCACGTTCTCAATCTGCTCAAGCGACATGGCCTCACCGAGACAGTGGTCACGGTGCAGTTCCTCGCGTCCCTCGTGAAGAATTACTTCGGGGACGGCGAGGAAATGGGCATGGAGCTTTCCTACGCCAACGAGGAAAAACCGTTGGGGACGGCGGGCAGCGTCAAGAACGCGGAGGAGGCGCTCAAGGACGACGCCTTCCTGGTGATCTCGGGCGACGCGCTCACGGACTTCGATCTGACCGAGCTCATCGAGTTCCACAAGGAGAAGGGCGCACTGGTCACGGTGTGCCTGACCCGGGTGCCGAACCCGCTGGAGTTCGGAATCACCATCATCGACGACGACGGCAAGGTCGAGCGCTTCCTGGAGAAGCCGACCTGGGGCCAGGTCTTCTCCGACACGGTGAACACCGGCATCTACGTGATGGAGCCGGAGGTGTTCGACTACGTCGAGGCCGACGTGTCCGTCGACTGGTCCGGCGATGTCTTCCCGCAACTCATGAAGGAGGGAAAGCCGGTCTACGGCTTTGTCGCCGAGGGTTACTGGGAGGACGTCGGCACGCACGAGAGCTACGTGAAGGCCCAGGCGGACGTCCTGGAGGGCAAGGTCGACGTCGACATCGACGGCTTCGAGATCTCGCCCGGCGTGTGGGTCGCCGAAGGCGCGGAGGTCCACCCCGACGCGATACTGCGCGGACCGCTCTACATCGGCGACTACGCGAAGGTGGAGGCCGGCGCGGAGATCCGCGAGCACAGCGTCATCGGCTCCAACGTCGTGGTGAAGACCGGGGCGTTCCTGCACAAGGCGGTGATCGCGGACAACGTGTACGTCGGTCCGCAGACGAACCTGCGCGGCTGCGTCATCGGGAAGAACACCGACGTGATGCGCGCCGCCCGGATCGACGAGGGCGCGGTCATCGGCGACGAGTGCCTGATCGGCGAGGAGTCGATCATCGCGGGCACCGTCCGGGTGTACCCGTTCAAGACCGTCGAGGCGGGCGCGTTCGTCAACACCTCGGTGATCTGGGAGTCCCGCGGCCAGGCGCACCTGTTCGGCGCCCGCGGCGTCTCCGGCATCCTGAACGTGGAGATCACCCCGGAGCTGGCGGTACGACTCGCGGGCGCGTACGCGACGACGCTGAAGAAGGGCGCGACGGTCACCACGGCGCGCGACCACTCCCGTGGCGCTCGCGCGCTGAAGCGGGCGGTGATCTCGGCGCTCCAGGCCAGCGCGATCGACGTCCGCGACCTGGAGAACGTGCCGATGCCGGTGGCCCGGCAGCAGACCGCGCGCGGCAGCGCGGGCGGCATCATGATCAGGACCAGTCCGGGGCGGCCCGACTCGCTGGACATCATGTTCTTCGACGAGCGCGGCGCCGACCTGTCCGGGGCGGGGCAGCGCAAGCTCGACCGGGTGTTCTCGCGTCAGGAGTACCGCAGGGCGTTCCCGGGCGAGATCGGTGACCTGACCTTCCCCGCGACGGTCTTCGACTCGTACACCGGCGCGCTGCTGCGGGCCGTGGACATCACCGGGATCGCCGACGCCGGGCTGAAGGTCGTGGTGGACGCGGCCAACGGCAGTGCGGGCCTGGTGCTGCCGAGCCTGCTCGGCCGGCTGGGCGTGGACGCGCTGACCATCAACCCCGGTCTCGACGAGGCGCGGCCGACCGAGACCGAGCAGAGCCGCCGGGCCGGGCTGGTCCGGCTCGGCGAGATCGTCTCCTCGGCGCGGGCCGCGTTCGGGGTGCGGTTCGACCCTGTCGGCGAGCGGATGTCGCTGGTCGACGAGCGGGGCCGGATCGTGGAGGACGACCGGGCGCTGCTGGTGCTGCTCGACCTCGTCGCGGCGGAGCGGCGCAGCGGCCGGGTGGCGCTGCCGGTGACCACGACCCGGATCGGCGAGCAGGTCGCCGCGTACCACGGCACCCAGGTGACGTGGACGACCACGTCGCCGGACGACCTGACCAGGGTCGGCCGGGAAGAGGGCACGATCTTCGGCGGCGACGGGCGCGGCGGCTACATCGTGCCCGAGTTCAGCAGCGTCTTCGACGGTTCGGCGGCGTTCGTACGGCTGATCGGCCTGGTCGCCAGGACGCAGCTCACGCTGAGCCAGATCGACGCCCGTATCCCCAAGGCGCATGTGCTGAAGCGGGATGTGCCGACGCCGTGGGCGGTGAAGGGCTCGGTGATGCGCCGGGTGGTCGAGGAGGCAGGCGACCGGTCGGTGGACACCACCGACGGTGTGCGGGTGGTGGAGTCCGACGGCCGGTGGGTGATGGTGCTGCCCGACCCCGCCGAGGCCGTCACGCACCTGTGGGCCGAGGGTCCCGACGACGCCTCCGCGCAGGCACTGCTGGACGAGTGGTCCGAGGTGGTGGAGAGCGCCGGCCGCTGATCCGCGGACGGCCGGGTGGATTCGTCGACTCGTCGTTTCGTCGATCCACCGCTGAACGGCGGTCCGGCCGCGGCCGGACCGCCGTTCGCCGGTTGCCGGCCGGACACCGACCGGTCGTGGACCGACCACCGACCGGTCGCCGACCGATCAAGTGTCGGTCGGCGACCGGTCGGCAAACGATCGGTTGCCGACAGAATCCGCCGTGCTACCCGCCGGAATCGGTCGCACCGGGCGAACCGCGCGTCGGGAGGGGCCCGTTCGGGAGCGGGCGTCCCGACGTGCGACGATGTGCGGCATGCCGCAGCAGCCACCCGAACGGAGCAGCCCCGCGCCCGGGGCCGCTCCGCGACGCCTGGACGCGTCCATGTCGCTGCTGACGAACATCATGGAGCACAGCCTCGACGACGGTTACGCGGAGGCCGCGGCCCGGCGCGGGCAGGTCGGTACCTCGCGGCTGCCGAAGGCGCTGGGCGGCAAGTTGGGGCTGGCGGCCGGGCTGGTGCTCGCCGCGCTCGTGGTGACGCTCGGTGCGGCCCAGGCGCGGGTCTCGGCGCCCACCGTGGCCAAGGAGCGGCAGAACCTCATCGACCGTATCCAGACCGAGACCAAGAGCGCCGACGCCCTGCAGAAGAACGTCGACTCGCTGCGGGACACCGTCTCCGCGGAGCAGCAGGCCGCGCTCAAGCAGCCCGGTGGAGACGGCGATCGCCTCGTCGAACTGCTCGCCGCCGCCACACCGGTGCACGGCCCGGGGGTCAAGCTGGTCGTCAATGACGCCAAGGAAGCCTCTGAAGGGGGCACTGGCGGCCCGCGGGAGAGCAGTGGCTTCTCCGACACCGGGCGGGTCCGCGACCGCGACATGCAGCAAGTGGTGAACGGTCTGTGGGCCTCCGGCGCCGAGGCGATCTCGGTCAACGGCGAGCGGCTGACGGCGCTGTCGGCGATCCGGGCCGCGGGGGACGCCATACTGGTCGACAACAAGCCGCTGGTGCCGCCGTACACGGTGCTGGCGATCGGGGACGGGAAGCGGTTGAGCACGGCATTCCAGAACAGCGCCGACGGGGAGTACCTGCACGTGTTGGTGACGAACTACGGCATCAGGTCGAGCATCGGCGTGCAGAGCGATCTCCGACTGCCCGCCGCGCCCTCGCTGATCCTGCGGTACGCCACACCCGACGTGCCCACGACGCCACCGAAGACGCCGTCGAACGGGAAGGGTTGAGAAGTGATCGCCGTACTTGGCCTCGTCGTGGGGGTCGTGGTCGGACTCGTGGTGCGCCCGGTGGTGCCCTCGGGCGTCGAGCCGTATCTGCCGATCGCCGTCGTGGCCGCGCTCGACGCCGTCTTCGGCGGGCTGCGGGCCATGCTCGACGGGATCTTCGACGACAAGGTCTTCGTGGTCTCCTTCCTGTCCAACGTGGTGGTGGCCGCGTTGATCGTCTTCCTGGGCGACAAGCTCGGCGTCGGCGCGCAGTTGTCCACCGGCGTGGTGGTCGTCCTCGGTATCCGGATCTTCTCCAACGCCGCCGCCATCCGCCGTCACGTCTTCCGGGCGTGACGAACGGATGAGCAACGAGCACAAGCACCGGCATGAGCCCGAGCACGGGCACGAGCGTGGGCGCCACGACGAGCACGCACCCGGGCCCGAGCACGCACCCGAGCCCGAGCACGCACCCGAGCCCGAGCGTGATCACCGACCCGAGCGTGATCCGGAGCGCGCGCACGACGACGGCTTCGCGCCCGCGCAGGAGCACGAGGACGGCTCGGAGCCCGCGACCGCACCGCGGACCGGGCGGCAGCGGCTGGTGGCCGGAGTGTGGCCGCCGCGGCTGACCCGCGCGCAACTCATCGTCGCGGTACTGCTGTTCGTGCTGGGCCTCGGCCTGGCCATCCAGGTGCGCACCACCAGTGACGACAACAACACGTTGCGCGGGGCGCGTCAGGAGGACCTGGTCCGTATCCTCACCGAACTGGACAACCGCGGCCAGCGGCTCCAGGACGAGAAACACGGCCTGGAGAACCAGCGCAGCGAGTTGGAGACCAGTTCGGACCAGGCCGCGGAGGCGCTCAAGCAGACGCAGGAGAAGGCCCGGCAACTCGGCGTGCTGGCCGGCACGGTGGCCGCCCAGGGCCCGGGGATCACGTTGACGGTCAAGGACCCGCACGGCCAGGTCGCGGCGGACTCGCTGCTGGACACCGTCCAGGAGCTGCGCGCGGCGGGCGCCGAGGCGATCCAGGTCAACAACGTGCGCGTCGTCAGCGACACTTATTTCACCGACGGAGCCAACTCCGTGCTCGTTGACGGGCACCGATTGGCCCAACCGTACGTCTTCAAAGTCATCGGCAACCCGCCCGATCTGGAGCCCGCGTTGAACATCCCCGGTGGGGTGGTGCAGACGTTGGAGAAGGAGCAGGCGAGTGCCGGCGTGGTCAGGTCGCAGAAGATCGTCGTGGACGCCTTGCGGCCGTCGAAGCAGCCTGACTACGCTCGGTCATCCCAATGAGGCGGGGGGTCGGGGACCTGGCCGGGTGCTGAGTGGTGGAAACTGTGAGTAGTGAGAGTTCGTCCTGCCCCACGGGCGGGTCTGCTTCTTTCAAGGGGAATCGCCCGTGAAGTTGTTTGGGAAGTTGTTCGGCAAGAGCGCCCGCCAGTCGGGCGACCCGGCCACGGCACGCCACCGCGCGCCGCGGAGCGGGGCGGAGGATGCGCGGGACGCCGGCCAGGGGGCCGAGCGTCCGCTGTTCCGCGCGGAGTCGCCGCAGCAAGGCGGCGAGATTCCGGGCGCGCCCGGCGTGGCGCCTGTTGACCACGGTTCGGCCCCCCGCATAGGTTTCGGGGAACCGTCGGCCTCGGACACGGGTGGTGAGCACGGCGTGCTGGTCTGCGGCAGGTGCGGGCACCGGAACGCGGAGGCGAGTCGCTTCTGCAACAACTGCGGCGCGCCGTTGCGCGGGACGCAGGGAGGCGCGCCCTTCGAGCGCCCCTCGGAGACCACTTCGACCATCTCGATCTCCAGCATCGAGGCGTACGAAGCCGAGGCGACCGGTCAGACCCCGATGCCGTCGCTCTCCCCGGAGGCGCAGGCCGCGGTGGCCGCGCTGCCCCCGGGGTCGGCACTGCTGGTGGTGCGGCGGGGGCCGAACTCCGGCAGCCGCTTCCTGCTGGACGGCGAGCTGACCACCGCCGGCCGGCATCCGCAGAGCGACATCTTCCTGGACGACGTGACCGTCTCCCGCCGCCATGTCGAGTTCCGGCGCGGCGCCGACGGCGTGTTCACCGTCTCCGACGTGGGCAGCCTCAACGGCACCTACGTCAACCGGGAGCGGATCGACGCGGTGCAGCTGTCCAATGGCGACGAGGTGCAGATCGGCAAGTACCGACTGGTCTTCTACGCGAGCCAGGCGGGCGTCTGACCCTCCCGCCGCCTGGTCCCAGGGAAGGTGTGCATGCCGCGAACGTCGGGCGGTGCCGGTGACGGCACCGCCATCGTCTCCGCCGGAGGGGACGGCGCCCTGCTGAGCATCGGCGCGGTGCTGTCCCGGCTGCGGGACGAGTTCCCCGAGGTCACCATCTCCAAGATCCGCTTCCTGGAGGCGGAGGGGCTGGTGGAGCCGCAGCGCACCCCCTCGGGGTACCGGAAGTTCGGTGCGGCCGACGTCGACCGGCTCGCGTACGTCCTGCGGGTGCAGCGCGACCACTACCTGCCCCTGCGGGTGATCCGCGAGCACCTGGACGCCAGGGACCGTGGCGAGCCGGTCGCGCTGCCCCGCCCCGGCGAGTCCCGTGAGGCGCTGGACGGCTCCCTGGAGCCCGAGGAGCCCGCGCGGATGCGGATCGGCCGGGACGAGCTGCTGGCCGCCACCGGGGCCGACAGCGACGCTCTCGCGCAGTGGGAGTCGTACGGCCTGGTGGAGGCCGACGCCGACGGCGGCTACGAGGCCGACGCGGTGAGCGTCGGCCGGCTGATCGTGGACCTCGGCCGGTTCGGTCTCGAGCCGCGCCATCTGCGCGCGGTGAAGGCGGCCGCCGACCGGGAGGCCGGCCTGGTCGAGCAGGTGGTGGCGCCGCTGCGCCGGCACCGCAACCCGCAGACGCGGATACACGCCGAGGCCACCGCGCGGGAGCTGGCCACGCTGTCGGTGCGGTTGCACGCGGCGATGCTGCAGTCCGCGCTGCGGGTCCGGCTGGACTGACATCGAATCCGGCGGAATCCGGCGTCCGGATCACCGCCGGAATTCGGCCGGATTGTGGCCGGAACCGCTGCCGGGAGCGGCATCCGCGGGGTTGTCCGGCCCTTCGCGGCCCTCCCCGGTGAGCCGCGTGGCGGCACCTGGCGGCTGCCCGACTACCCAAACCCGGCGGGCACGGCCTAGGGTTGCTGTGTGAACGAGCTCGACGTTGTGGGTGTCCGGGTCGAAATGCCCTCCAACCAACCGATCGTGCTCCTGCGTGAAGTGGGAGGCGACCGGTACCTGCCCATCTGGATCGGGCCGGGAGAGGCGACGGCCATCGCCTTCGCGCAGCAGGGCATGACGCCTGCGCGACCGCTGACTCACGACCTCTTCAAGGACGTGCTCGAGGCGGTGGGACAGACGCTGACGGAGGTGCGTATCACCGACATGAGGGAAGGCGTGTTCTACGCGGAGCTGGTCTTCGCCGGCGGGGTCGAGGTCAGTGCCCGCCCGTCCGACGCCATAGCGCTCGCGCTGCGCACCGGGACGCCGATCTACGGCAGCGACGGTGTGCTGGACGACGCGGGGATCGCGATCCCGGACGAGCAGGAGGACGAAGTGGAGAAGTTCCGCGAGTTCCTCGACCAGATCTCGCCCGAGGACTTCGGGACCAGCAACCAGTAGCCGGCCGGAAACGCCCGGAAAGGCCGTCGGAGCCGTTCCGGGCGGAGTGTCCCGGCCTGCCCCCGATCGGGAGTTGGCGGGGCAATGTTGCCGCCATGTGGCCATTCGGAATTCCGTTCCCGCTCTGCGATCAGATCAAACCACTCCTGGGGTGAATTTCACTCGGCGTGCCGAGCGTGGCGATCGTTGACGCACGTGTGACGACTGCCTACCGTCAGGAGGGAAAGTCCGGTGGCACGTGCGCGCGGCCAGCGGACGCGAAGGGACGGAGGGCGTCGTGAGAAGTACCGGCGACGGTTTGGCGACCGGCGGCCCGTATCCGGCCCGAGGGGCGCTCGCCCCGGCCGCGGTGGGTGCCGACGGCGGCCCACCTGCCGAGACGCCGTCCGAGCAGATCGGCTACCGGGGTCCGGCGGCCTGCGCCGCGACCGGCATCACCTACCGCCAGCTCGACTACTGGGCCAGGACCGGCCTGGTCGAGCCGAGCGTGCGACCCGCGTACGGCTCGGGCACCCAGCGGCTGTACGGATTCTCCGACGTCGTGGTGCTCAAGATCGTCAAGCGGCTGCTCGACACCGGCGTCTCCCTGCAGAACATCCGCACCGCCGTCCAGCATCTGCGCTCGGTCGGCCCGGGCGAGCTGGCCCGGATGACGCTGATGAGCGACGGCGCCACCGTCTACGAATGCACCTCGCCCGACGAAGTGGTCCAACTGCTCCAGGGCGGCCAGGGCATCTTCGGCATCGCGGTCGGCGTGGTCTGGCGCGACGTGGAGACCGCGCTGTCCGAGATGCACGGCGAGCGCGTGGACACCGGCGAGACCCTGGTCGGCCACAACCCGGCCGACGAACTGGCCCGGCGCCGCAACAAGGCGGTCTGAGCGCGGCCCGGCGCACTTCGCGCGCACCTCGCATCGCGTGTCGTGCGGTGTGGTGCCGTGCCAGGCCGCGCGGCGCTGTGCGGTGGCTCGCTCCGCCGCCGGGCCGCGGCTGCGACCCGCCGTCGCCGTACACATGTACGGCCGATGTCGGTGGGATGCGGGACGCTTGGACGTGTGAGAAGTGCGCCGACGATCCTCCACCTGGACATGGACGCGTTCTTCGCCGCGGTCGAGCAGGCGTCCAAGCCGAGCCTGCGGGGCAAGCCGGTGGTGGTCGGCGGCCTCGGACCCCGCGGCGTGGTGTCGACCGCGTCCTACGAGGCGCGCGTGCACGGCGTCCACTCCGCCATGGCGATGGCGCACGCCCGCCGGCTCGCCCCCAACGCGGCGTATCTCGCGCCGAGGTTCGGCATCTACCGGCAGGTCAGCGAGATCGTGATGGCGCTGCTCCGCGAGGCGTCACCGCTGATAGAGCCGCTGAGCGTCGACGAGGCGTTCGTCGACCTGGAAGCCGGTGAGCACGCCGACGACCCGCGGGCGGTGGCCCGGGGCCTGCGCGCCGACATCAAGGCCGCCACCGGCCTGACCGCCTCCGTCGGGCTGGCCGGCTCCAAGCTGCTCGCCAAGATCGCCTCGGAGAAGGCCAAGCCCGACGGCCTGGTGGTGGTCGAACCCGGCACCGAGCAGGCGCTGCTCGACCCGATGCCGGTGCGCACCCTGCCGGGGGTCGGACCCGCCACGGCCGAGCATCTGCGCAGGGCCGGCATCCTCACCGTCGCCGAGATCGCCCAGGCCGGCGAGGGGGAGCTGGTCCGGCTGCTCGGCAAGGCGCATGGCGCGGGCCTGCACGCGATGGCCGCCGGTGTCGACAACCGCCCGGTGGTCGCCGACCGCGACGTCAAGTCCATCTCGGTCGAGGACACCTTCGACAGCGACCTGACCGACCGCGCCCATGTGCGGTACGAGATCGACCGGCTCGCCGAGCGCTGCGTGCAGCGGCTGCGCGGCGCGGGCCGCTCCGGGCGCACCGTCGTGGTGAAGGTCCGGCGGTACGACTTCTCCACGCTCACCCGCTCCGAGACGCTGCGCGCCCCCACCGACGACCCGGCCGTGGTGCGCGAGACCGCCCGCCGGCTCGCCGAGGCCGTCGACACCACCGGTGGCGTACGGCTGCTCGGGGTGGGCGTCGCCGGGCTCGCCGACTTCACCCAGGAGGACCTGTTCGCCCAGGCCGCGGGCGAGCGGGCGCTGAACGGCGACTCGGCGGAGGACGACGCCCCGCCGCCGCTGCCCAGCAGCCCCCCGCCGGCCCCCGAGCGGGCGAACCGCTGGCTGCCGGGCCATGACGTCACCCACGCCACGTACGGTGCCGGGTGGGTGCAGGGCAGCGGGGTCGGCCGGGTGACCGTGCGCTTCGAGGTGCCCTCGGACGCCGTGCCGGGCCGGGTGCGCACCTTCCCCGTGGACGATCCGGAACTCAGTTCCAGCGATCCGCTGCCGCTGGCTGCCCAGCGGATGCCCGCGGACCCGGACGACCCGCCGCCGGCCGGTCCGCCCGCAGGTCCGGACGCTGGTCCGCCGGCAGACCGGCCGGCGGTCCCGCCCGTGGACGCGGCCAGCGACCCGCCCGCCGATCCGGCTCAGTCGTCGTCGGCCAGCTCGCCGAAGTCCCCGGAAGGCGCCGGCTCCGCCCCCGACCGCGGCACGTCCATGCCGTAGTGGTGGTAGAGCTGCAACTCCTGCTCGGGCGAGAGGTGCCGGCCCACGCCGAAGTCCGGCGCGTCCTTGATCAGCGCCTTCTCGTACGGCACCCGCAGCTTGTCGCCGTCCAGCTCGCTCGGGCCGAGCGGCACGAAGGCGTCCCGGGTGAACAGGCCGGTGCGCACCGCCGCCCATTCCGGCGTGCCGGTCGCGTCGTCGAGGTAGACCTCGTCCACCGTGCCGATCCTCGTCCCGTCACGGTCGAAGGCGCGGCGGCCGATCAGGCTGCGCGGATCGATGTCGGTCTGCACGGTCCCTCCAACGAGTCCAACCAACCCCAGGCCCGCCGTCGTACGACGGCTGCTGACTCCTACCCAAAGCCACAACAGGGGCGGTGTCGACTCGGCACCTGTTCCGATCCGTGTTCGGATCACGCTGGTAGGCTGGCAGAAGGCCGTTGACCCCGTGCGGGAGAGTCCTCCAAGAACCCGTCTGCTGGCGGGTGGCGGAAGGCGCCGAAGGAGCAAATCCTCCCCGGAATCTCTCAGGCATCCGTACCGCTCGGGTGAGGTCACTCTGGAAAGCAGGACCTGTCCCGGAAGCAGCGCGGCCGCCGGGCGCGTCCTCACCGACGGTGAAAGCCGCCCTGTGGGCCGGGGCGGTGAAGCTCTCAGGTTCTGATGACAGAGGGGGAGGCCGTACGGGTGCCTTGGCGGCACCCCCGAAGGTCGTTGCAGACCAGGAGGCCCCCGAAGATGAGTGACCGCCGCAATTCCCTCGCCGAGCTGGAAGCCGGCCGGCCGTTCGCCCGCCGCCACATCGGCCCCGACGCCGAGGCGCAGGCCAAGATGCTCGCCCAGGTCGGCTACGGCTCGCTGGACGAACTGACGGGCGCCGCCGTACCCGAGACCATCAAGAGCACCGAGGCGCTCGGTCTGCCCGCCGCCGTCACGGAGGCCGAGGCGCTCGCCGAGCTGCGCGCGCTCGCCGACCGCAACCAGGTGCTCACGCCGATGATCGGCCTGGGCTACTACGGCACCTTCACCCCGCCGGTCATCCTGCGCAACGTGCTGGAGAACCCGGCCTGGTACACCGCCTACACCCCGTACCAGCCGGAGATCTCCCAGGGCCGGCTCGAAGCGCTGCTGAACTTCCAGACCGTCGTCGCCGACCTCACCGGCCTGCCCACCTCCGGGGCCTCCCTGCTGGACGAGGGCACCGCGGCCGCCGAGGCGATGGCGCTGTCCCGCCGGGTCGGCAAGGTCAAGAACGGCGTCTTCCTGGTCGACGCCGACACCTTCCCGCAGACCCTCGCGGTGATCCGGACCCGCGCCGAACCGACCGGCGTCGAGGTCGTCACCGCCGACCTGTCGGCCGGCATCCCCGCCGACGTCGCCGAGCGCGGCGTCACCGGCGTGCTGCTGCAGTACCCCGGCGCCTCGGGCGCCGTCCGCGACCTGCGGCCGGTCATCGAGCAGGCGCACGACCTCGGCGCGATCGTCACCGTGGCCGCCGACCTGCTCGCGCTCACCCTGCTCACCTCGCCCGGCGACCTCGGCGCGGACATCGCGGTCGGCACCACCCAGCGGTTCGGCGTCCCGATGGCCTTCGGCGGCCCGCACGCCGGCTACATGGCCGTCCGCGACTCCTACGCCCGCAACCTGCCCGGCCGGCTCGTCGGCGTCTCGGTCGACGCCGACGGCGACACCGCCTTCCGGCTGGCGCTCCAGACCCGCGAGCAGCACATCCGCCGGGAGAAGGCCACCAGCAACATCTGCACCGCCCAGGTGCTGCTCGCCGTGATGGCCGGCATGTACGCCGTCTACCACGGGCCCGACGGGCTGGCCGCCATCGCGCGCCGCACCCACCGCTACGCCGCGGTGCTCGCCGCGGGCCTGCGCGCGGCCGGCGTCGAGCTCGTCGAGGACGCGTACTTCGACACGCTGACCGCCCACGTGCCCGGCCGGGCCGCCGAGGTCGTGGCCGCCGCGCGCGCCGCCGGCGTCAACCTGCGGCTGACCGACGCCGACCACGTCGGCATCGCCTGCGACGAGACCACCGACCGCGCCGCGCTCAGCTCGGTGCTCGCCGCCTTCGGCGCCACCGGCGACATCGACGCGCTCGACGCCGCCGCCCCCGACGCGCTGCCCGACGCCCTGCTGCGCACCGACGACTACCTCACCCACCCGGTCTTCCACCAGCACCGCAGCGAGACCTCGATGCTGCGCTACCTGCGCCGGCTCGCCGACCGCGACTACGCCCTGGACCGCGGCATGATCCCGCTGGGCTCGTGCACCATGAAGCTCAACGCGACCACCGAGATGGAGCCGGTCACCTGGCCGGAGTTCGGCGCCCTGCACCCCTTCGCGCCCGCCGACCAGGCCGAGGGCTACCTCAGCCTGATCCACGGCCTGGAGGACCAGCTCGCCGAGATCACCGGCTACGACAAGGTCAGCCTCCAGCCCAACGCCGGGTCGCAGGGCGAACTGGCCGGCCTGCTCGCGGTGCGCGCCTACCACCGGGCCAACGGCGACCTGGACCGTACGGTCTGCCTGATCCCGTCCTCCGCGCACGGCACCAACGCCGCCAGCGCGGTGATGGCCGGGATGACCGTGGTCGTGGTGAAGACCAGCCAGGACGGCGACGTCGACGTCGCCGACCTGCGCGCGAAGATCGAGCAGTACCGCGACCGGCTCGCCGTGCTGATGGTCACCTACCCCTCCACGCACGGCGTGTTCGAGGAGCACATCACCGACGTCTGCGCGGCCGTGCACGACGCCGGTGGCCAGGTCTACGTCGACGGTGCCAACCTCAACGCGCTGGTCGGCCTGGCCCGCCCGGGCCGGTTCGGCGCCGACGTGTCCCACCTGAACCTGCACAAGACGTTCTGCATCCCGCACGGCGGCGGCGGCCCCGGCGTCGGCCCGGTCGCGGTCCGCGCCCACCTGGCCCCGCACCTGCCCAACCACCCGCTCCAGCCCGAGGCCGGCCCCGCCACCGGTGTCGGCCCGGTCTCGGCCGCGCCCTGGGGCTCGGCGGGGATTCTCCCGATCTCCTGGACCTACGTCCGGCTGATGGGCGGCGAGGGGCTGAAGCAGGCCAGCCAGATCGCCGTGCTGAGCGCCAACTACGTCGCCAAGCGGCTGGAGCCGCACTACCCGGTGCTCTACACCGGCCCCGGCGGCCTGGTCGCGCACGAGTGCATCATCGACCTGCGGCCGCTGACCAAGGACACCGGTGTCAGCGTCGACGACGTCGCCAAGCGGCTGATCGACTACGGCTTCCACGCGCCGACGATGTCCTTCCCGGTGGCCGGCACCCTGATGATCGAGCCCACCGAGAGCGAGGACCTCGCCGAACTGGACCGGTTCTGCGAGGCGATGATCGCGATCCGCGCCGAGATCGACCGCGTCGGCTCCGGCGCGTGGCCCGCCGACGACAACCCGCTGCGCTCGGCCCCGCACACCGCGGCCGCGCTCAGCGGCGACTGGAGCCACCCGTACAGCCGTGAGGAGGCCGTCTTCCCGGCCGGCGTGCACCCCGCGGACAAGTACTGGCCGCCGGTACGCCGGATCGATGGGGCGTTCGGCGACCGCAACCTGGTCTGCTCCTGCCCGCCGCTGGACGCGTACGAGAGCTGATCGGCGCGCGGCGACGCGCAGGCGGGGCGGCGGCGCCTCCCGACCGGGAAACGGCCGGGAGGCGCCGCCGTGTGTCCGCAACCGGCCGAGTGGATGGCGCGTCTTGCACCAATGAGTAGCGCGAACGTGAAATACCTGCGGAATGCCGTCCGGGGAGCAAGACTGGGACCGGCCGCGCGAGAACGGGGGACCGAGATGAACCAGGCAGGCGACGCGACCGACCGCACCATTCACCTCTCGCAGCGAAAGACACCATTGACCATGTGCAAGCACGAGCCGCAGTGCCCTACCGCTGACAGCGCCGACCGTGAGGCCGCCCTCATCGTGGCCCACCACCCGGAGCAGGGCTGGAGCCTGCTGTGCAACGGGGTGCTGCTCTTCGAGGACACCGGCGAGATCCTGCCCGACGGGCAGATCATCGCACCGCATCGGCCGCTGGTCGCTACGCGCGTCACCACGGCCGCCTGAGCCGCCCGGCGAGGCGTCCGAGGCGTTCCACGGATCGTCCGACGAGGCGTCGGACCGGCCGTCCGGCGCATGACACAGCCGGTTCCCCTGAGCCTCGGTGCCCAGGAGAACCGGCTTCGCTCATGCCGGGCCGCCGGATACGGCCTCTGCGCCCTATGCGGCCTGCACGGCCCGCACTGCCTACGCCGGGGAGCCGGCCAGCGGCGGCGGGGCCAGCCACGCGCTCAGCAGCGGCGCGAGCTCCACGATCCGGTACACCCGGTGCGAGGCGATCCCCGGCGGCGCGGGCGCCAGCGGGATGACCAGGTCGGCCGGGTCCGGCTGGGCGGTGGCCGCGTCGGCCCTCGGCACCGAGTGCAGCCACAGCGCCATCATGTACAGGCTCGGCACCGACAGCAGGTGCGGCTGGTAGGTGGCCGGCAGCGGCTCCGCCTGGCGCAGCGCCCGCTCGGTCGAGGCCAGGTAGGGGCCTTCGGAGAAGCGCGAGAACACCCAGCCGTCAGGTGTCGCCACGGTCTCGCCCGCCGCGGCCACCCGGGACCCCGCCCTGATATGGAACCGCCAGCCGGCCAGCCGCGCGTGGGGCAGGCCACCGGGAACCGCCGCCGGTTCGAACACATGGACCGGCAGGGGGTGTTCGGCGTCCAGCGGCCCTTCCGCGGTGCGCAGGGCGGGGGTCCGGGCTTCCAGGACCGCAGTGGGAGAACTGAGCGCCGCCAGGACGCTCAACAGGGCTGGTGCGGGTGCTGGGGGGACAAGCAGCGGCATGGTGTTGTCGCCTCTCACTGGGAGACACGTGGTGCGGGCACAAAGCGGTGCGGGCGAGGAGCGGACGGCGCGGTCAGTACCTGGTGAGGGTTACTGCTCAAGCTCGCCCGGCGACGGCGGATACTCTGCCTCGTGCGCGGAGTTTATACGACGTGTGTTCGCTCCGTGTTTCATCTACTCGCTGCCAGTATTACCCGCAAGGCGGTTATCCGCCTTCTTCCCGAGGGGTCCGGCCGGCATTCCCGCAGGGTAGGGGGCGGATGCCGCTGATTTCCGCCCCGTACGGTCGGCCGGAACCGTGCGGTGGTATTCACCCCGATTTTACGCGGGAGCCCTGCGCCGAATGTGCCGCGGGAACATGCCCGCTGCCGGTCACTACGGCAAGCGTAGCGTGCACGCCGTGCTCCGGTGGGCGTTATCGATCATTTGGGTGGGCATCCTCCGGTGAGGACCGCGCGAGGAGGGACGCTTCGATGGGGGAGAAGGTCGTGGCCGGGGCGTTCGACCTGGCCGACCGGCGGATGTATCGGAACAAGCTCCAGCAGTGCCTGGTGGGGCTGGAGAGGCTGTTGGCGGAGCGGCGCTTCGACCGGCCGCGCAATCTCATGGGTCTGGAGATCGAATTGAATCTCGCGGATTCCGAGGGACTGCCCCGCATGATGAACGAAGAGGTGCTGGAGCGCATCGCGAGCCGCGATTTCCAGACCGAGCTGGCCCAGTTCAATATTGAAGTGAACATCGCGCCGCACCCGCTTTCCGGCCGGGTGCTCGACCGGCTCGCCGAGGAACTGCGCACCGGGCTCGGCTACGCCGACCGGATGGCCGGGGAGGTCGGCGCCGGCATCGTGATGGTGGGAATCCTGCCCACCCTCCAGGCCCAGGACCTGGTCTCGGCGAACCTCTCCCGCGCCGACCGCTACACCCTGCTCAACGAGCGGATTCTCGCCATGCGCGGCGAGGACATCACCCTCGACATCGAAGGCGTCGAGCACCTCGTCTACACCTCCGCCTCGATCGCGCCCGAGGCGGCCTGCACCTCCACGCAGATGCACCTCCAGGTCACCCCGGAGCGCTTCGCCCCGGCGTGGAACGCCGCCCAGGTGGTCTCCGCGCCGCAGGTGGCGGTCGGCGCGAACTCGCCGTTCCTCTTCGGCCGCGAGCTGTGGCGCGAGACCCGCCCGCTGCTCTTCCAGCAGGCCACCGACACCCGCCCGCAGGAGCTGCGGGCCCAGGGCGTACGGCCGTTGACCTGGTTCGGCGAGCGGTGGATCGACTCGGTGGCCGACCTGTTCGCGGAGAACCTGCGCTACTTCCCGCCGCTGCTGCCGATCTGCGACGACGAGGACCCGCTGCGGGTGCTCGACGAGGGCGGGGTGCCCCAGCTGCGCGAACTGGCCCTGCACAACGGCACGATCTACCGCTGGAACCGCCCGGTCTACCAAGTCGTCGACGGGGTGCCGCACTTGCGGGTGGAGAACCGGGTGATGCCGGCCGGGCCCACCGTCGCCGACGTCATCGCCAACACGGCGTTCTACTACGGCCTGGTCCGCGCGCTCGCCGAGGCGCCGCGGCCGATCTGGCAGCGGCTGCCGTTCGGCGCCGCCGCCGCGAACTTCGACGCCGCCTGCCGCGACGGCATCGACGCCGTGCTGCACTGGCCGCGCCCGCGCGGCACCGCGCTCGCCCAGGTCGCCGCGGCCGACCTGATCCGCGACGAACTCCTGCCGCTGGCCGCCGCCGGACTCGACGGCTGGGGCATCGACCCCGTCGACCGCGACCACTACCTCGGCATCATCGAACAGCGCTGCCGGCTCCGTACCAACGGCGCCCGCTGGCAGGCCGACGCCTTCCACCACTTCCTCGGCCGCGGCCTGGACCGCCGGGCCGCGCTCGCCGCCATGACGCAGCGCTACCGCGCCCTGTCCACCGAGGGCGCCCCGGTCCACACCTGGCCGATGCCCGGCTGAGCCGCGCCGCCCCCCGACGGCCCGGGCGCGGTGGCGCATTACCCTTCGATCGAGCGGCGGATTCGATCAAGGGGGCGGTCAGGTGCCGAACGAAGCGACGGAACCGAACGGCCCGGACGTACTCGACGCGGCGGGCGCGACGGACGTGTCGGACGTGCTGGACGGGCTGGACGAGTTCTGCGCGCGGGCGCTGGCCGACCACTCCTGCGCGTCGCTCTCCCTCGCCGTCGTGGCACGCGACGAGGTCGTGCTCGCCCGCGCCTACGGTCATGCGGACGTCGCCGCCCGGCGGCCGGCCACCCCCGAGACCGTCTACGGGCTGGCCTCCGTCACCAAGGCGGTCACCGCCACGGCCGTCTGCCTGGCCGCCGACGAGGGCCTGCTGGACCTCGACGCCCCGATCCCCGGCGACTACCCGTGGACGGCGCCCACCCCGCGCCAACTGCTGCGGCACCGCGGCGGGTTCCCGGCGTTCTACAACTTCCACTACGACGCCGGGCCGCTGCCGATCGACATCGCCCGCTACCGCACCCTCGTCCGCGAGCCGGGCACCGGATTCGAGTACTCCAACCTCGGCTACGCCGAACTGGGCCGGGTGCTGGAGTCGGCGACCGGCCGGAGCGAGGGCGACTACCTGCGCGAGCGGATCTTCGCACCGCTGGGCCTGGACACTTTCGGCTACGGGCCCGCCTACACCGGCTCGGCGCCCGTCGCCGAGCGCTACTCCGCCGGCGGGGAGGCGTACCCGACCTGCTTCAGCGACCACCCCGCGGCCGGGGCCGGCTGGGCGAGCGCCGCCGACGTGGCACTCTTCGCCCGGACGGCCACCCGTCTGCTGCGACCCGCCACTGCCGCGGCGATGCACGACGCGGTGCCGATCGGCGAGCACCTGGGCTACGGGTTCGGCCGGGTCGTCTCGCACGGCCCCGGGCCGGTCGTCCGCAGCCACGGCGGCGGCATGGGCGGGATCGCCGCGATGATGATCGACCTGCCCGAGCGGGAGATCTCGGTCGCGGTGCTGGCCAACTCCACCCGCAAGGCGGCCCGGGACGCCGTCGTCCTGCGCCTGATGGGCATCCTGGCGCCCGGCTTCCCCCACGAGCACCTCGTCCCGGTCACCGATCAGGGCCGCCCGATGACGCTCGCGCCGGGGGAGTGGGCGGGCGAGGTCAACACTCCGCAGGGCGGCGTCACGCTGCGGATCAGCGTCCTCGCCGACCGCCAGGTGGAGATCCGGCTGGCCGGCGGCGCGCCGGTCACCGTTCCGGCCGGCGCCTCCGAGCAGTGGGACCTGTGCGCGAGCGCGCCGCTGCAACTGCCCACCGACGACGCCCGGGTCAACAGCCCGCACCTGGCCCTCGCGCTGCGGGCCGGGCCCGAGCGGCTGGAGGGCCGGGCCGTGGCGTACAAGAACGGCGACCTGGAAGGACGGCTGGGCGCGTACCTGGTGCACCCGTGCGTGCTGCGCGCCGTCTGAGCGCGGAGCCGGGGCGGGCGGCGCCGCGCGGCGAGTCGGCGCGCTTCGGGCTGGTCAACGGGGCGACAGCCAGGTTCGTGGCGTAGGCTCGCGCGGCGCACACCGTGCGGGCGGCCGTGGCGGTGCGGCGGTAGGGCGGCGGGCGGGATCTTCGTATCGTGTCCGCGACGACACGGGAGGACCGCGTGCAGGCAGAGGCACAGGCACAGGCCGGGCAGCCGGAGCAGCGGCAGTTGCCGTTCGAGGAGCGGACGCTGCGCAGCGAGACGCTGATCGTGCTGGCACTGTCGCTCGGTGCCAGCGGGGTGTCCGCGGTGATCAGCTTCATCGGCTCGGTGACGCGGCCGGGCGCGCTGAAGAACCAGGCCGCGACGCTGGTCGGTTCGCAGGCCCCCGGCCGCCCCTGGCTCGACCTGGCCTGGCAGGTCTTCTCGATCGCCACCGCGCTGGCCCCGGTCGCGCTGGTCGCGCACCTGCTGGCGCGCGAGCGGGTCGGGATGCCCGCGATCGGCTTCGACCTCACCCGGCCGCGCCGGGACCTGGCCTGGGGCGCGCTGGTCGCCGCGGTGATCGGCGGCACCGGGCTGGCCTTCTACCTGGGCGCGCGGGGCGCCGGGTTCAACCTCACGGTGGTGCCCGAGTCGCTGCCGGACGTGTGGTGGCGCATCCCGGTGCTGATCGCCTCCGCGGTGCAGAACGCGGTCCTCGAAGAAGTCATCGTGGTCGGCTATCTGCTGCGCCGGCTCGACCAGTTGAAGTGGTCGCCGATCGCCGCGCTCGCCGCCAGTGCGGTGCTGCGCGGGTCGTACCACCTGTACCAGGGCATCGGCGGCATGGTCGGCAACATGGCGATGGGCGTGGTGTTCGTGCTGCTCTACCGCCGGTGGGGCCGGGTCGGCCCGCTGGTGGCCGCGCACTCGCTCATCGACACGGTCGCCTTCGTCGGGTACGCGCTGCTCGCCGGGAAGGTGGGCTGGCTGCCCACCGGGTGAGCGCCACCGCCCCGGCGCCCCACTGCCCCGCCGTGACGCGCGCGGCTGTGACGCGCGTGGCTGTGGCGCACCCGGTTTCGGCGTCCACGAATGTGACGTACGCGCCCGTGACGTACGTGCGCGCGTGTCACGGCACCGCGTGCAGCTCGCCGTCCACCACGGTCACGGCCGCGCCGGTCAGTTCGACCCGGTCGTCCCGCAGCCGGGTCGCGACGAGCCCGCCGCGGGCCGACGCCTGGTATCCGGTCAGCGCGTCGCGGCCCAGCCGGGCCGACCAGAACGGCGCGAGGGCGGTGTGCGCGCTGCCGGTGACCGGGTCCTCGTCGATGCCGACCGCCGGGAAGAAGCCGCGCGAGACGAAGTCGTAGCCGCCGGCCGGGTCGGCGGCGGCCGCGGTGGCGATCACCCCGCGCCGGGACAGCGCGGCCAGGGCCTTGAAGTCCGGGGCGAGCGCGCGGACCGCCGCCTCGTCGGCCACTTCCACCAGCAGGTCGCCGCAGTCCGGGCCGGTGTCCAGCACGGTCAGCGGCTCGGCGCCGAGCGCCGCGGCGAGGCCGGCCGGCGCCTTCTCCGGGGTGAGCGGCGCGGCCGGGAAGTCCAGGGTGATCGTGCCGTCGCCGTCGGCCGTCGCCGCCAGCACCCCGGCCTTGGTACGGAAACCGACGGTGCCCTGCGCCTCCCCGGTGGTACGCAGCACATGCGCGGTGGCGAGGGTGGCGTGCCCGCACAGCCGCACCTCGGTGGCGGGGGTGAACCAGCGCAGCGCCCAGGTCGCGCCGTCGTCGCCGCCCGGGGGAAGCGGATGCGCGAACGCCGTCTCGGAGAGGTTCAGCTCGGCGGCGACCCGCTGGAGCCAGCCGTCGGAGGGGAAGCCGTCCGCCCCGAGCAGCAGCACGCCCGCCGGGTTTCCGGTGAACGGGCGGTCGGTGAACGCGTCGACGATTCGGATACGCATGCCGAGAGGGTACGGGAGCGCGGCCACGGGCAGCAGCGGGCGGGAAGACGATCGGGCGGTGATCGGGCCGGGTGGCGTAAGGCCAGGTCCGGCAGGGTTCGTAGCCGCACACCGCAGCCGCCGCCCCTGCTGTGCGCCGGTGTCGTAGGGGAGCGGTCACACCGCGGGGCGGCGGGGGTGGAGGCAGCCGGGCCTGTGTGTCCCGGCTGCCGGGGTTCAGGCGTGCTGCGGGACCTCGTCCTTGAGCATGCCGCGGATCTGCTCGCGCATCTCCGGGCTGTCGTCGTGGCCGTGCACGGACACCGCGTGTTCGGTCGCGGCGCGGACGACCTCGTCCTCCTCGCCGGAAATGGCGAGGGTGCAGTTCGACTCGCTCGGGAAGTCACGGCAGTCGGCTACTTTGCGCATCGTGTACCTCCTCACTGTCCAGGATAGATCCGCCGTCCGAGCGATGTCCGGTGGCGCGGTGGCAGTGGTGGCGGTGGACGGCCCGCGAGGGAACGCGGCAGTCGACGGAACGCAGCCGGCCGCACGCAGTTGACGGGGCGCACCTGACGGGGCGCACTTGACGGGGCGCTTTGCAAAGGGGCAGCTTCTGCACAGTGACCGAGGAGAAGCCCGTACCCGCGTCCATACCGCCGCCTGCTCTGCCCGCCCCGCCCGAGCCGCGGGGGGAGAGGCCGCGCGCGCCCGAGCAGCTGCCTGTTCACCCCGTGCGCGTCGCCCTGCTCGACCTGCTCGCCGACGGCGGCACGGTGACGTCCACCGAGGCGGCCGCGCGGCTCGGCGAGAGTTCCGGACTGTGCTCCTTCCATCTGCGGCAGCTCGCCCGGCACGGGCTGATCGAGGAGGCGCCGCACTCCGGCGGCCGGGCCCGGCCGTGGCGGTTGCGCTGGGAGCGGCCGCGGGAGCCCGAGCCCGTACCGGACGAACCCGCGCGGAGCGACGAGTTCGGCGTACTCGCCCGCGGGCTGGAGGACGAGAGCCACCGGCGCTGGCTGGCCCAGCGCGACCAGGCGCCGCGGGAGTGGCGGGCGGACGAGGCGTTCAGCACCGTCGTGCACCTCACCCCGCAGGAGTCGCGGGCCGTCGCCGCGGCGGTACGGGCGACGCTCGACGGCTACCGGCACCGGGACCACGACGTCCTGGCGCGCCCGGCCGACGCGCGCCCGGTGGCGTTCGTCAGCCGGCTGTTCCCGCTGCTGCCCGGGGCTTCGGACGCTGAGCGGTGAAGCCGCCGGCACCGGGCGCGGAGGGCGCCACGGTAAGGGAGCTGCTCCGCTACCCGGTGAAGTCGATGCTGGGCGAGGCGGTCGTCGCGGCCGACGTGACCGAGCGCGGGCTGCCGTACGACCGTCAACTCGCCCTGCTGCACCGGGAGACCGGCAAGGTCGCCAGCGCGAAGAACCCGAGGATGTGGCGGCGGCTGCTCAAGCTCACCGCCCACGCCACGCCGGCGGCGGTACGGATCGGGCTCCCGGACGGCAAGGCGGTGTGGAGCACCGACGCCGACGTGGACGAGCGGCTCTCCGCGCTTCTCGACCAGCCGGTGGCCCTGACCGGGCGGCCGCCCGCCGACGCCGAACTCGACCGGGCGCGCCCCGAGGAGGTGCTGCGCGACGGCGTCCGCGCGGAGGTCGCGGTGGAAGTGGGCCGGCTGGGCGGCGCCGCACCCGAGGGCACCTTCTTCGACTTCGCCCCGCTGCACCTGATCACGTCGTCGACGCTGCGGCGGATCGCCGAGTCCAGCCCGCGCGGCACGGTGGAGGTGGAGCGCTACCGGCCGAACGTCGTCATCGACACCGCGGGCTCCGGGTTCGTCGAGAACGACTGGGTCGGCCACGACCTGCGGATCGGCGCCCGGCTCACGCTGCGCGTCATCGCCCGCAGCCCGCGCTGCGCGATCCCCACCCTGGAGCACGGCACGCTGCCGCGTGACCCCGACGCCCTGCGGGTGCCGGCCGCCCACAACCGCGTGCCACCGACGGACGAGTTCGACCCGCAGCCCTGCGCCGGCGTCTACGCGCGGGTGCTGCGCCCGGGCCGGATCGCGGTCGGCGACCGCCTCACCGTCCTGCCGACCGCCGCAGATCCCGAGGGCGGGCCCTAGCGATCACAGTGGCGAGGAGCGAGGAGCGAGGAGCGAGGAGCGTGGAACGGGGACGCGGCCCGGGTGCCGGGCGCGAAGCAGCACGCGCCCGGCCCCCGGGAGCCAGCAGGGTGCGGATCATCAGTGGCGGGCGGGCCGGGATTTGGCACCGTATCCGTGGCCTTGGTGGTGGCCGTCCTCCGGGCAGCACGTGACCGTGTTGGTCACCGTCAGGTGCTGGTGGTGCTCGGTGAGCGTCGTGTCGTACGGCAGGGGCAGATGCACGCCGGCTCCGTCGATGTTCGTGACCTCGGAGCGGGCGAGGGTGCAGCCGGGGGCCGTCAGGTGGACGGTCTCGGCCGCGGTGGCCCGGTCACCGATGACGTAGCCGGTGCGCGTGTCGCCCCACGGCTGCGGGGTCGGGCCGGCGCCGTGGGGGCCGGTGAGGGTGAGCTGGGCGCTCAGTCCGTCGGGCTGGGTGCCGTCGGCGTAGAGGTGGCCGTCGACGTTCCACTCCTTGTCGACGGTGAGGTCGGCGGATTCTTCGCCGGTGCCGGCGGGCCGGTTGTAGACGGTGCAGCTGATCGCGGCCTGGCGGGGTGCGTCGACGGTGAAGCCGGGAGCGGCCTCCGTGCCGGTGTTCTCCACGGGCAGGCGCTGCCCGGTGTCGAGGTCGGTGCAGACGGCGTTGCGGCCGTCCTGGGTGACGAGTGCGTAGTCGGGGTGCTGGATCTCGCCGACCGTCAGGTCCGCCGAGGTGTTGACGCCGAATCCGGGGTGGAAGGTGACCGCGCCGGTGCCGTCGGAGGTGGTGGTCTGCGTGTCGGGCAGGCCGGTCATCCCGGACGTGGTCGTGGACGCGTCGAACGTCCAGCCGGGCCCGGCGGGGGTGGCCCCGGTGACGTCCTCGCCCGTGGTGTCCTCGGGCGCGATCTGCTTGACCACGGTGAGGGTGCCGGTGCAGTGGTCCAGTGCCAGTGCGCGCAACTGGTCGGCGGCCTGGCCGTAGTCGGTGGTCTGGAAGTAGTCGGCGGTCGTGGTGTTGCCGCCGTCGAACTCCGTGGGTCCCGAGATGGCCCGCAGGTTCAGCCCCGACACTCCGGCCACGCCGCTGCCCACGCCGAGCGCGATCACCCGGGTGTCCTTGGCCTTGACGGAGTTGGCCGAGAAGATGCCGTTCTCCACGTCGATGAAGTGGGTGTTCGAGCCGTCCCCGTGCAGGCTGCCGAAGCGGGTCGGATTGCCGTCGGTGAGCACCACGGTCGCGTCGTAGTGCTCGGGCGCCTGGGACACCGCGTGCAGCGCGCGGTCCCAGTTGGTGCCCTTGCCCAGCGTCCAGTCCGCGTACAGGCTCTTGAAGGCGGCAGCCCCGGCCGGGGTGGAGACCGAATGCAGCTCCGGGTGGTTGGCCTCGACACTGGTGGCGGGCGACGCCTGGTCGAAGGAGAACAGCGCCAGCCGTGAGGGGGTGCCGGTGAGCGCGTCGGTGAAGGCGTCGGTGGCGGCCTTCAGCGCGGGCAGTTGGCTGCCGACGGACGCGGACAGGTCGAGCACGACCGCCACGTCGAGCCCGCACGACTCCGGCAGCGGCGGGTTGTCCCGCGAGGACTGCCACACGCCGCCCGAGCGGGTCGGCAGCGAGTTGTCGGTGCTGTACATGAACTCGCGGGTGGAGTGGTAGGTCGCGCCGCCCTGGAGCGCCGGGGTCTGGAACTCGTACGGCGAGGCCGTCGATCCCGAGCCGCTGCCGGGGCCCGTACGCAGCACCGGGTTGGTGTACCAGCCGGCGGGGGCGGAGAGCTGGCGGACGGTCAGGACGCGTCCGTTGTTCGCCTCACCGGCGCCGGTCAGGGGCACCGTGAAGGTGCAGTCGCCGTCGGCGTCGGAGGTGCACCGCGCCCAGGAGGCGTCGATCGGGTCCGTGGCGTCGGCGTCCGCGTAGAGGGCGAGCCGGACCCCGGCCAGCGGATCGACCGCGTCGGTCGCGGCGTCCCGGTTGCCGCCGGTGCGCACCGCCACCACGGACTCGTCGGGGTCGGGGGTGGGCACGGTGCGGGGCAGGGCGGCTCGGCCGCCCGTGGCCGCCGGTGCCGCCACGGCGCCGGCCGCGCCCGCGGCGGCGGGAGCGGTGGCCAGCGCGAGAAGGAGCGCCGCGGCTGCGGCGAGATGGGCTCTGTACGTCATCGTGCACCTTTCACCAGCAGACGGTGATGCCGGTTTGGCATGATTGCTGATGTTTTGCACTCTAGTCACTCGGTGTGACATCCCGTCAGATCCTCGCGAGGTGACGCGCTCCGGTCGCGCGGAAGTCGATGCGTGTGGATGGCGGCGCACCCATGGACGGCAGGCACCGGTCCTCGTGCCTGGCGCTCGCCCTTCGCGCGCCGGCGAGTCGGGCGGGTCCCGTTACGAGGGGGCGCCGGGTTCGGCGGGGGCGGGGTCGCTCGCGCTGCCGCCGGTCCGATGGGCGGTGCCCAGCGCACGGGCGGTGGCCGTGGTCGCGGCGAGGGCGAGGGTCGCCAGGCCGGAGGCGGCGAGGACCGTGCGGGGTCCGAGCGCGGCGGTGAGGGGGCCGCCCAGCGCGGTGCCGACCGGGGCGGCGGTGAGGAGGGCGGCGCCGCGGGCGGCCAGCACCGTGGTGAGGAGGGCGGCGGGGGTGCGGTCCTGGAAGAGGGTGAAGGATAGCGCGGTGAAGGGCCCGTAGATCACGCCGCCGAGGGAGAAGCAGGCGAGCGTGACGGCGGCGGGCGCGCCCAGGCCGAAGGGCACGAGGGTCAGGCCCCAGCCGGCGACGATGCCGAGGGTGACCGGCCAGAGCGGGAGCCTGCGCAGGGTGCCCGCGCACAGGGCGCCGAGGACCGCGCCCGCGCCGAAGAGTGTCCAGTACAGGCCGAGCAGGCGCGCGCCGGCGTGCAGGTCGCCGGTGACGTGCAGCGGGAGGGCCACCTCGACCGGGCCGTAGAGGAAGTTGAAGAACCAGGTCAGGGCGAGGATGCCGAGGAGTTCCGGCTGCCCGCGCAGCAGCCGCCGGCCGGCCGCCGCCTGGCCGGTGTCGACGGGCGCGGGCGCGCTGTCGGTGGCGTCGTCGGCCGTGCCCTCCGCCGTGTCCTGCCCGGCGGTCCGCTTCCGGGAACCGAGCCGGCCGGCCCGTACCGCCAGCACGGCGAACGACGCGGCGTCCAGGCCGATGATCCACGCCGGGGAGACGGCGGCCGCCAGGAACCCGGCGAGCGCGGGCCCCACGATCACCGCCGCCGAACCGCTGGAGCTGACCAGTGCGTTCGCCGCGAGCCGCTGCCCCGCCGGTAGCACCCGGGCGAGCAGCGCGTACTTGCCCGCGCCTCCCCACGCGTGCAGCACCGAGGAGCCGGCCAGCAGCGCGACGTAGCCGGCCGGACGCAGCTCGCCCAGCGCCCACGCGAGCGGGACGCAGCCCAGCAGCACCGCACGCAGCCAGCTGTCCGCGGCCAGCAGCCGCCAGGCGGGCAGCCGGCGCAGCCACCGGCCCAGGAGCAGCGCCCCGGCGGCCCCCGGCAGCGCGTACGCCGCCACCGCGGCGCCCACCAGCAGCCCGGCCCGGCCGGGAGGAGCGATCGCGAGCGCGGTCCAGGCCACCGCGACCATGCTCATCCCGTCGCCGAGGTCGCAGGCCGCCAGTGCGGGCAGCAGCCGCCGGAAGTCGCGGTGCGCGAAGAGCGGGCGGTAGGCCGGTGGCAGCAGCCGCGAGGGCGAGGGGAAGGCGGTCACCGGGACAGGCTGGCCCCTCAAGCGGGCTTGAGGTCAAGCGGCGGCGGGGGCGCGGTGCGCGGGTGGCGGGAGGGGGCTGTGCGGGTGGCGGAGGTGCGGTGTGCGGGTGGCGGGAGGGGGCTGTGCGGGTGGCGGGGGCGCGGTGTGCGGGTGGCGGAGGTGCGGTGTGCGGGCGGCGGAACGGGGCTGCGCGGGCGGTGGGAGGGCGGCCGGAGCCATCCGGGGGTTGTCGAACGAGCGATTCCGATATATCGTAGAACTGTCGCGAACGATCAACGATGGAAGGAGCGACATCATGCGTTCCCAAGGACCACATGCACATGGACACGGACACGGAGACTGCGGACCCGGACATCACGGGTGGGGCGAGCGAGAGGGGTCGCGGGCGGCGTTCGGCGCGTTCGGGCCGCCCTTCGGCGGCGGACCGTTCGGCCCCGGCGGCCGAGGCCGCGGGCGCGGCGGACCGCGCGGACGGGCGCGGCGCGGCGATGTACGCGCGTCGATCCTGGCGCTGCTCACCGACCGCCCGATGCACGGCTACGAGATGATCCAGGAGATCGCCGAGCGCAGCGGCGGCGCGTGGCGGCCGAGCCCCGGCTCGGTCTACCCGACGCTGCAACTGCTGGAGGACGAGGGCCTGATCGGCAGCGCGAGCGAGGGCGGCAAGAAGCTGTTCACGCTCACGGACGCCGGCCGGGCCGAGGCCGAGGCGGGTCCCGACGCGCCCTGGGAGGACGCCGAACGCGGCGTCGACTGGGACGCGCTCAACGAGATCAGGAAGGCCGGCGGGGGCCTGATCGAGGCGTTCCGCCAGGTCTGGGCGACGGGCACACCGGAGCAGCGCGACAAGGCGCTGACCGTGGTGAACGACGCGCGGAAGAAGCTGTACCTGATCCTCGCCGACGAGGACACCGAGAAGTAGATCCCGCGGCGGAGCGTCGAACCCGGCGCCCGCGCACGGTCGCACGGTCGCACGGTCCGCCACCAGGCATCGCCCGGTGGCGGACCGTGCGTGCGAGGAACACCGGCCGCTCCGGCCGCCCGCGGACAGCGGTGACCGGGGCGGCCGGTGGCATGCCGGGCGGACGCCGCCCGCCGCGCCCGAGCCACGCTCCCGGCCCCCAGTTGCGCTTCTGTCCCCGAGTTACGCTCCCGCGTCCGGCCTGCGCTCCCGCGTCCGGCCTGCGCTCCCGCGTCCCGCCTCCGCTCCCGCCCCCGGCCTCCGCTCCCGCGTCCGGGCTACGCGCGGCTCGAACCGCGGATCAGCAGCCGGGTCGGCACGATGTACGAGTGGACGAGGTCCTTGGGCCGGCCGGGGTCGGCGTCCAGCAGGCTGCGCAGGGCCGCGACCGCGGCCTCACCCAGGGCACGCTGGTCCTGCGCGACCGTGGACAGCGCCGGCCGGACCAGCGAGGCGGCGTCGATGTCGTCGAAGCCGACCACCGCCAGGTCCCGCGGCACCGACAGCCCCGCGTCCGCCGCCGCGTGCATCGCGCCGATCGCCATCTGGTCGCCGGCCGCGAAGATCGCGGTCGGCGGCTCGGGGAGGGCGAGCAGACCGCGGGCCGCCGTCTCGCCGCTGGCCAGGAAGAAGTCCCCCTCGACGACGTACTCGTCGGGCACCGGCAGGCCGAGCCGCTCGCACGCCCGCCGGTAGCCGGTCAGCCGCTCGGCCGCCGGCGGCAGGTGCAGCGGGCCGGTGACGGTGGCGATCCTGCGGTGCCCCAGCTCGTACAGGTGCTGGACGGCGGCCGCCGCGCCCGCCGCGTTGTCGGAGCTGACCCGGACCGTACGCGGCCCGGTGAACGCGGTGTCGATGCCCGCGCAGGGCACCGTGGAGGCGGCCAGCGCGCGCAGGCAGCGGTCGTCCGGGGGAGTGGTCAGCACGATGACACCCTCCAGGTTGTGCCGCTGCACCGCCTGGAGGTACGCCCCGTCGGGCTCCTCGGCGCCCGCGGTGGTGAGCAGCATCAGGTGGTAGTCCGCCTCGGACAGGGCGGTGCGTACGGCGCTGAGCAGGCCGAGCAGGAAGGGGTTGTGCAGGCCCTGCGCCTCCTGCCCGCTGTCCCAGATCAGCCCGATCGTGTCCGAGCGGCGCCGTACCAGGGTGCGGGCCGGCTCGTTGGGCGCGTACCCCAGTTCCAGGGCCAGTTGGCGTATCCGCGCACGGGTGGCCTCGCTGACCTCGGCCCGGTCGTTGAGCGCCCGCGAGACGGTGGCGGTCGACACACCGCTGCGGCGGGCGAGTTCACGGATGTTCACGAGGTACCCGTTCTGCGCGAGTTGGACAGGGGCGGTCCGTCGGACGGATTGTCTGTGCGTGCGCTGTGCGTGGTCGTGCTGACGTGCGGGAAAGCGCTCCCGCCAGGGTGGGGCACAACAATGCCCTGCGTACAGTCTTGACGATCTGTGAGCGTGGGGGACAGACTTCCGGCCGATCGGAATCGTTTACGGCACCAACGGTCCCGCGACGCCGGGGCCGCCCCCCAACAGGAACGGGACTCCTGCGATGCCAACGAACGCACGAAGACTGAGTCTCAGAGGGCTGCTGACCCTCGCCACCGCGGCCGCCTGCGTGGCGGCGGTCGCCTCGGCGCCGGCCCAGGCCGGAGACAACCCGACCTACACCAACCCCAACGCGCCGATCGACGTGCGCGTCAACGACCTGCTGCACCGGATGACGCTGGACGAGAAGATCGGCCAGATGGACCAGATCTCGGTGGTCAACATGCAGGGCGACTGCCAGTGGAGCGGCGGCGACTTCACCGAATCCTGCCTGCACGACGTGCTGGTGAAGAACGCGGCCGGCTCGGTGCTCTCCGGCGGCGGCGCCGGCCCGTCGGTCAACACCCCGGAGAACTGGGCGAAGATGGTCAACACCGTCCAGCAGTACGCGGTGAAGAACTCCCGGCTGCACATCCCGATCATCTACGGCGTGGACGCCGTGCACGGCCACAACAACGTGCTGGGCGCGACGATCTTCCCCCAGGAGATCGGCATGGGCTCCACCTGGGACCCGTCGCTGGTCAAGGCGGCCGGGGCGAGCACCGCCCGCGCGGTGGCCGCCACCGGCATCGACTGGAACTTCGCGCCGGTCACCGACATCGCCCGCGACCAGCGCTGGGGCCGCTACTACGAGACGTACGGCGAGGACCCGCTGCTGTCCGGCACGCTCGCCGCCGCCGCGGTCCAGGGCATCCAGAACGCGGGAGGCGCGAAGGACGTCGCCGCCACCGTCAAGCACTTCGCCGGCTACGGCGAGCCAGGCAACGGCCACGACCGCGTCCCCGGCGACGTGTCGATGCGCTACCTCCAGGACACCCTGCTGCCCTCCTACCAGCAGGCCATCGACGCCGGTGCGCAGTCCGTGATGGTCAACTCCGGTGCCATCAACGGCATCCCGGCCACCGCGTCGCATTACCTGCTCACCGACGTGCTGCGCAAGCAGTGGGGCTTCAAGGGCGTCGTGGTCAGCGACTGGGCCGACGTGCGCGCGCTCCAGACCTCCTACCACCTCACCGCGGACTACCCGGCCGCGATCGCCAAGGCCGTCAACGCCGGTCTGGACATGGCGATGGAACCGTACGACGCGCAGGGCTGGAGCGACGGCCTGAAGACCGCGGTCCAGCGCCATCTGGTCTCCGTCGCCCGGATCGACCAGTCGGTCAAGCGCATCCTGACGCTGAAGTTCCGGCTGGGCCTGTTCGAGCACCCGTACGTGGACGCGTCGAAGGCCGACTCCCGGGTGATCGGCGCCGACACCGGCCTCGCCCGGCAGGCCGCCGACGAGTCCCAGGTGCTGCTGCGCAACGACGGCGGCGTGCTGCCGATCTCCTCGAAGGCGAAGAAGATCGTGGTGGCCGGCTCCTACGCCGACGACATCAACGACCAGGTGGGCGGCTGGACGGTCGGCTGGCAGGGTGTGCCCGACGGCGTCACCCTGCCCGGCACCACCGTGCTGCAGGGCATCGAGAAGGCCGCGCCGTCCGGTACCCAGGTCGTGCAGGCCAAGACCGCCGACGACGCCGTCACCCAGGCGAAGGACGCCGACCTGACCGTGGTGGTGGTCGGTGAGAAAGCGGCGGCCGAAGGCAGCGCGGACAGCCCGCGGCCCGAACTCACCGCCGATCAGCAGGCGTTGGTGAAGTCGCTGAAGGCCACCGGGAAGCCCGTGGTCACCGTGGTGCTCGCCGGGCGGCCGCTGGTGCTCGGCGACGCCGACGGCACCCAGGGGCTGCTGATGTCGTGGCTGCCCGGCACCGAGGGCGGAAACGCCGTCGCCGACGTGCTGTTCGGGAAGACCGACCCCAGCGGGCGGCTCAACGCCTCCTGGCCGAAGGACATCGGGAACGAACCGATGTACTACCAGCAGCTCCCCGGCACCAACGCCGGTCCGGAGTCCTCCTACGACGCCGCCTACCCCTTCGGCGCCGGACTGTCCTACACCACCTACACGTTCGACTCGGTCAAGGCCGCGTCCGCCACCGCGCGCACCAAGGACACCGTGAAACTCGCGGTCCACGTCTCCAACACCGGCAGCCGCGCGGGCGATCTGGTGGTGCCGGTCTACGTCGCGCAGCCGTCCAGCGACGTGCTCTCCCCGTCCCGCAAGCTGGTCGCGTTCACCAAGGTGCACCTGGACGCGGGCCAGTCCCGTACGGTCTCGCTCAGCGTCCCGCCGAGCGAACTGGCCGTCACCCCGGGCGACATCGACGGCGCGGGTCCGCGGCAGGTTGCGCCCGGGACGTACGTCTTCACCGCGGGCACGCAGACGGCGACGGTCACGCTGAGGTGAGCGGCGTGCGGTGATCGGCGTGCGCTGATCGGCGTGCCGTGGTCGGTGTACGCGGCAGCGGGCTCCGGTGATCGGCACTCGTTGCGCCGGGCCGTGGGCGGGGCAACCCGTCCGCGGCCCGGCGCTGGTGTGTGATGGACGCTGTCGGGTGCACGCGACAGCGGAAAGGGCGCGGTATGGAGGGGCGGATGGAGAGCGGTGGCGGCGGCAACGACTCCGGCTCGGGCTCCGTACCCGGGCGGCGCGCGGACGAGGCGCTGCTCGCCCGTACCCGGGCCGCGCCCGTGCTCGCCGGGCCGCTGCCGCACCTCGACCCGGCGGCCGTGCCCGACGCCCCCGGGCCGCTGTTCGCGCAGTGGCTGGACGCGGCGCTGACCGGCGCGGTGCCCGAACCGCACGTCATGACGCTCAGCACGGCAGCGGCCGACGGCACGCCCAGCGCCCGCGTGCTGATCCTGCGCGGCATCGACACCGCCGACTGCGCCTACGACTTCGCGTCCGACTCCCGCAGTCGCAAGAGCCGCGACCTGGCCGCCAACCCGCGTGCCGCGCTGACCTGGTACTGGCCCGCGCAGGGCCGGCAGATCCGGATGGCGGGACCGGTCGGCGTGCTCGGCCCCGATGCCACCGCCCGCGACTTCCTCGGCCGCGGCGAGCACGCGCGCGCGGCCGCGTTCGCCGGTCCGGTGAGCGCGCCGCTGTCCGGGCCGGAGCAGTACGACGAAGCGCTGCGGGCCGCCCGCGAGCTGGTCGCCGCCGAGCCCGGCCGGGTGCCCGCCACGCACACGGTGTACCGGCTGCGGGCGGCCGAGGCGGAGTTCTGGCAGGCCGACCCGGCGCGTTTCCACGTACGGGTGCGGTACGAACGCCGGGCGGCGGGGGAGGGCTGGGCGCGGACGCTGCTGTGGCCGTGACCGCGCGCGAGCCGACGCCGGGACCGCCGTTCCGCGGGGCGTCACCGCCCCGACCAGCGGGTTCCGGATGATCGGCTTCCGGATCGGGGCGGGCGGACGGGGCTCGGCAGCGGCGGCGTTCGAGGTGACGCTGCTGTCGGGGACTGCCATCATGTCCTGATGCGGTCAACTCAGGTGCGGAGCGGCGGGGTCGGGCTCGCACTGCTGTCCGCCGTGGCCTTCGGCGGTTCCGGGGTGGCGGCGAAGCCCCTCATCGAGGCCGGGTTCGAACCGTTGCACGTGGTGTGGATGCGGGTGGCGGGCGCCGCGCTGGTGCTGCTGCCCGTCGCGGTGCGGCACCGCCGACTTCCGCTCCAGCGGCCCGGGTTGGTGATCGGCTTCGGGCTGCTCGGCATCGTCGGCGTCCAGGCGCTGTACTACCTGGCGATCGCCCGCATACCGGTCGGCGTGGCCATCCTCGTGGAGTACCTCGGCCCGGCGCTGCTGCTCGGCTGGGTGCGGTTCGTGCAGCGGCGGAAGGTGCGGCGCGCCGCGGTGGTCGGCGTGGTCCTCGCGGTCGGCGGCATGTGCTTCGTGGTGGGGATCTGGTCCGGGTTCGCCTTCGCGCCGGTCGGCCTGCTCTGCTCCTTCGGCGCGGCCTGCTGCCAGGTCGCGTACTTCGTCCTGGCCGACCACGGCGCGCAGGATGGCGCGGCCGCGTCGCCGGGGTCCCCGGACCGCGAGCGCGCGGGCGACGGGCTCGCGGACGGGCTCGGCGACGGGTTCGTGGACGGGCTTGGAGACGGTTCCGACGGCGGGGGAGCCCCGGACCCGGTCGCGGTGATCGCGCACGCGCTGCTGTTCGGCACCGCGTCCCTCACCCTGGTCGCGCGCCCGTGGGACATCGCCTGGACGTCGCTCGCCCACCAGGTGCCGCTCGGCGACGCGGACGTTCCCGGAATCCTGCTGGTGGGCTGGATCGTGCTCGTCTGCACGGTCGTGTCGTACCTGACCGGCGTGATGGCCGTGCGGCGGCTCAGCCCGCAGATCGCCGCGGTCGTCTCCTGCGTCGAGGCCGTCGTCGGCGCGGTGCTGGCCTGGTTCCTGCTCGGCGAACACCTGGGCACCCCGCAGCTGTTCGGCGGCGCGCTCGTGCTGGCCGGTGCGTTCGTGGCGCAGACGGCCCTGCCCGCGGCAGCGGGGGAGCCCGCCCCGGCCGCGTCCCCGACGGCTCCGGAACCCTGCGTCGAGCCGGACCTGGCGCCCCGGCGGTAGCGCGCCGCGACCTGGGGCGGTGCGGTCAGGGCGGTCAGCGCGGGCGGGCAGAGGCGCGACGCGCGGCCGGTCCCGGCCTGCGGTGGGGGCTAGGGTGGGGACATGCACCTGACTGTTCTTCCGCCTCCCGCCGCCTGACGCGGGCGGCGCGGACCCGGTAACGGCTCGTCGAGGCGCCGGCAGGCGCCGTACGGCCATGTGTGCTGCCCGCAGACGGTGACGTTCGTTTCTCAACTCACCTTTTCGCGGGAGACTTCCCTTGTCACGTTCGCAGGTTTCGGCTGCCCGGATCACGTCCGGGCAGGGACTGCTGTATGTGGTGTTCGCGGCGACCGCGTGGGGCACGGCGGGCGCCGTCGCCGCGGTCCTCTACCGCGGGAGCGGCCTCGGCCCGCTCGCGCTGACGTTCTGGCGGGCCGCGGGCGGCTTCGTCCTGCTGCTGGCGGCCCGCAGGCTGCGCCCGGGTGCGGGTGCGGGTGCGGGTGCTGGTGCTGGTGCCGGTGCCGGTGCCGGTGCCGGTACGGGTACGGCCGTACGGCCCGTCCTCGCCGCGGTGCCGGCGGCGCCCCGGTGGGGCCGGTTCGTCCGGATCGCCGTGACCGGCGCGGGGCTCACCCTCTTCCAGGTCGCGTACTTCTGCGCGGTGCGCTCGACCGGGCTCGCCGTCGCCACGGTGGTCACGCTGGGCTCGGGCCCGGTGCTGATCGCGCTCGTCGCCCGGGTGGCGATGGGCGAACGCATCGGCCGGGGCGGCGCGGTCGCGGTGGCCGGGGCGCTCGCCGGGCTCGCCGTGCTGGTGCTCGGCGGCGGTGGCACGCAGGTGCGGCCGGCCGGGGTGGTCCTGGCGGTGCTGTCGGCGGCCGGGTACGCCGGGATCACGCTGCTGACCCGGTGGCACGGCAGCCGCGGGGCGGCAGGCGACCCGCTGACCACCTCGCTGTGGTCGTTCGGGATCTGCGCGGTCGTGCTGCTGCCGGCCGCCTGGTCGGAGGGGCTGCTGCCGCACGCCGAACACCTGGGCCGCACGCTCGCGTTGCTCGGCTATCTCGCCTCCGTGCCGACCGCGTTCGCCTACGCGCTGTACTTCGCGGGGGCGGCCGTGCTGCGCGCGGCGACGGTCTCGGTGGTGGCGCTGATCGAGCCGGTCTCGGCGGCCGCCCTCGCGGTCACCCTGCTCGGCGAGCGGCTGACCGCCGCCACCCTGGCCGGGACGCTGGTGCTGCTGGCGGCGGTCGGGGTACTGGCCTGGGAGGAGGCGCGGCAGCAGCCCGCGGGTTCCGGTCCGGCGGGTCCGGCGGGTCCGGCGGGCCCGGCCGTGTCGTCCGTGTCGTCGGGGCCGTCAGTCGGCTGACAGCCGGCGCAGCTGGTGGGCTCGCGCGGCCGCGTCGCCGGGAGCGGCGCGGTCGGCGAGCAGGCCGGTGACACGGCGCCGTACCTCCTCGGGCTTGTTGCCGCCGTACTTGAACTTGGCCCGCACCCGCGTGACGTCGATCCGCACCCCGCGGATGCCGGCGAGCATCCGGCCGAACGGCTCCTGGCCGGGCGCGACCCGGGCGGTGCCGCCGTCGGGCTGGAAGTGGGCGACCTGGCGCCGGAGCAGGTCGGCCTTGACCTGCGGGTCGTCCAGGATGTGGGCGGTGCCGAGGAGTTGGACGGCGGCGTAGAAGCTGGTCGGGGTGCCGTACTCGGAAGGGTCGCCGGGCGCGGCGTGCCAGGGGCCGGGGACGAAGGTGTAGTCGTCCACGACGCTGAGGGTGACCTGGGGCGCCGCCTCCAGCGCGGGCCACAGCGGGTTGGGCCGGGCCAGGTGCAGCAGCACCTCGCCGTGCGCACCGGGCGCCGGGTCGTACACGAAGTGGGCGGGCTGGACGAAGGGCGGCTCGCCGTCGAGGCCGTTCACCGCGAGCTGGCCGAAGTCGTGGGCGGCCAGCCACTGCTGCCACTCGGCGTCGTCGGTGGCCGCGTCCCAGGGGTGGATCAGCATGCGGCGGGGTCCTTCCGGTCGGCGCCGCGCGGGCCGGCGGGCGCGAGGTAGCCGGGCAGGGGCACGGACGGCGCCTGGTAGCCGGCCGGCACGGGCGCGGCGTAGGCGGGTGCGACCGGGACCACGCCGGCCCAGTACGGCAGGTCGAGGTCCTCCGGCTCGTCGTTGGGCCCGCCGGTGCGCATCTTCGCCGACACCTCGCGCAGGTCGAGCCGGATCACGGCGGTGGCGGCCAGTTCCTTCGCGTTGGCCCGGCGGGAGTCGTCGGCCCGGCCGGGCACGGCCTGCTCCACGATCGCGTCCAGCGCCAGGGCCCGCTCCTGCGGGTCGGTCACCTGGTGGGCGGTGCCGTGCACCACCACGGAGCGGTAGTTGATCGAGTGGTGGAACGCCGACTTCGCCAGCACCAGCCCGTCGACGTGCGTCACCGTCACGCACACCGCGAGCCCCGGGTCGCTGCGCGCGCCCCGCAGCGGCCGAGAACCCGTCGACCCGTGCACGTACAGCCGCTCGCCGCTGCGCGCGTACAGCGTCGGCAGCACCACCGGTGCGCCGTCGCGGACGAAGCCGAGGTGGCAGAGGTAGCCCTCGTCGAGGATGGCGTGCACGACCGCGCGGTCGTACGAGGCGCGGTCCGCGGAACGGGTCGGGACGGTGCGGTCGGTGGTGGGGTACGGCGGCGGTGCGGGCGCTGCCGGCTGTGCGGGTTGTTGCGGTGGCGGTGGTGCGTCGGGGGAGGCCGGTGTGGCGGTCATGGCGCGATCCTTTGAACTAGTGCATAATATTGTTTGTGCTAGGAGAGTACTCAATCAGCGGGCGTGGCGCATCGACAATCGCCGCCGACATCGAACGCGCGGTCGGCGCGGGCGCGTTGCGGCCGGGCACTGTCCTGCCGCCGCTGCGCGAACTCGCCCGCGACCTCGATGTGAACCCCAACACGGTGGCCGCCGCCTACCGGTTGCTGCGCGACCGCGGGGTGATCGAGACGGCGGGCCGCCGCGGCAGCCGGGTGCGGGCCCGCCCGGCCGTCGCACCCCGCGAGGCGATCCGGATCGACGTGCCGTCCGGCACCCGCGACCTGTCCACCGGCAACCCCGACCTGGCGCTGCTCCCGCCGCTGGCCGACGCTTTGGCCGAGGCCGCTGCCCACCACGCCATCGCCCCCGGGCTGTACGGCGGCACCGTCATCGACGCCGACCTCGCCGAACTGGCCCGGGCCGCCCTGGACGCCGACGGGGTGCCCGCCGGCCCGATCGGCCTCACCTCCGGATCGCTCGACGCCATCGAACGGGTCCTCGCCGCCCATCTGCGCCCCGGCGACGCGGTCGCCGTCGAGGACCCCGGGTGGGGCAGCGTGCTCGACCTGGTGCCGGCGATGGGACTGCGCGCGGTGCCGGTCGCCGTCGACGACGAGGGGCCGGTCACCGCGGAGGTGGCCCGCGCGCTGGCCGCCGGCGTACGCGCCCTGCTGGTCACCGACCGGGGCCAGAACCCGACCGGCGCGGCCCTGTCCGCGGCCCGCGCGGCGGAACTGCGCGCCCTGCTCGCCACCCACCCGCACGTCCTGGTGATCGACGACGACCACCTGCACGGTCTCGTGGACCTTCCCCTGCACTGCCTGTCCGGCGCCACCGACCACTGGGCGCTGGTCCGCTCCACCGCCAAGGCGTACGGCCCGGATCTGCGGCTGGCGGTGTTCACCGGCGACGAGGTCACCGTCGCCCGGGTGCGCGGCAGGCACCGGCTCGGCGTGGGCTGGGTCAGCCACCTGCTGCAACGGGCGGTGGTGCACCTCTGGCAGCACCACGCCGTGGACCCCGAGCGCACCGCCCGCTCCTACGCGGTGCGGCGCGAGGCCCTGCTCGGGGCGCTCGACGAGCGCGGGGTCGCCGCCCATGGCCGCTGCGGCCTGAACGCCTGGGTGCCGGTCGCCGACGAGACCGGCGCGGTCGCCGGGCTGCTCCAGCACGGCTGGGCCGTCGCGCCCGGCGCCCGCTTCCGGGTCAACTCCCCGCCCGGTGTGCGCATCACCGTCTCCCCGCTCGGCCTCGCCGACATCGACCCGCTCGCCGACTCCGTCGCCGCGGTGCTCCGCTCCACGGGTGCGAGCCGCTTCGGCTGAGCCCGCTGCCGGTGCCCGCCCAGGCCGCCGCGCGCCGGCCGAGGGGCACGGCAACCCCCGGGCGGTCGGGCCGCTTCCGAGCCGCGGCCCTCAGCGGGCGACGGCCGGTGTCCTCAGCGCGCGGCTGCCGGTGCCAGCAGGTCCGTCGGGTCGGTGTTCGCCCCGCACAGCACCACCGCGATCTTCTCGCCCGGCGCCGGACGGTAGCCGCGCGAGGGGTCGTCGGTGGGGAGGAGCGCGGCCAGCGCGGCGGCGGCGGCGTGCTCGACCACGATCCGGCGCTCGTCCCACAGCGACCGGCGGGCGGCGATGATCTGCTCGTCGCCGACCAGCACCGACCGGGCGTTGTCCTGCCGCACCGCGGCCAGCGCCCCCTGCCAGGCGCGACGCGCCCCCAGCGCGTCCGCGGCGACGGAGTCCACGCTTGCGTCGACCAGCTCTCCCGCCTCCAACGCGGCGTTGAGCGAACGGCAGTTCTCCGGCTCGACGGCGACCGCCCGCACCCCGTGCTGCCGCGCGGACGCCGCCACGCCGGCGAACAGCCCGCCGCCGCCCACCGAGACCACCACAGTGTCCAGGTCCGGTATCAGCGCGTGGATCTCCTCCATCAAGGTGCCCGCGCCGGCGCTGACATACGGGTCGGCGTACGCGTGCGCGGCCAGCGCCCCGGACTCCGCGGCGAACTGCTCGCACGCCTCCAGGGCCTCTGCGTACTGCGTGCCGGCCAGGCGCACCTGCGCGCCGTACTCCCTCAGCCGGGCGACCTTCAGCGCCGGGGCGTTCTGCGGCAGGAACACGGTGGCGGTCAGCCCCTGGCGGCGGGCCGCCCACGCGCACGCCAGCCCGGCGTTGCCACCACTGGCGATGCAGACGCCGGCCGCGGGCAGGGTGCCCGCGTCGCGGTGCGCGGCGATGAAGTTCTGCGCGCCGCGCGCCTTGAAGGAGCCGGTGTACTGCATGTATTCGAGGGCGAACCAGACCTGCGGGTCCTGCGGTCCGCCCGTCGGCGGGACGACGGTGACGGGTCGGACCTGGCCGGCCACCCGGTCGGTGGCGGCCTTGACGTCTCCGTAGCTGATCTCGTGCACGTGGCGCTCCGTAGCGATAGGGGGAGGCAGCGCGGGCACCGGTCGCGGCCCGCCGCGCCGCACCGACACGCTACGCCCGGGCGCCCTTCGGCCGCCGCTGGGTGAGTGCCGCGCCCACCAGGATCACCGCGGCGCCCACCGGTTCGTTCCAGCTCAGCGACTCGCCGAGGAGCAGCACCCCGGCGGCGGTGGCGACGATCGGTATCAGGTACGTGACCATCGACCCGATGGTCGGACCCTTCTCCGCCACCAGTCCGTACTGGACCAGGAACGCCATGCCCGTGCCCAACGCGCCCAGCGCCAGCACCGACAGCACCGACTTCGCCGGATACGACGACGGCATCGAGGTGAAGAACGGCGTGACGAGCAGGAGTTGCAGGGTGCCCAGCGACAACTGGCTCGCGGACATCGCCAGGTTGGAGCTGCCGCTGCCGCTCAGGGTGCGCCGGACATAGGCCCAGCCCACCGCGTAGCTGATCGCCGCGGCCAGCGCCATCAACGTGCCCTTGGGGTCCTGGCCCGCGAAGCCCTGCCAGGCGCCGAGCACGGTCAGCACACCGGCGAAGCCGAGGCCGACCCCGGCGAACCGCTGCCGCGACGGCCGGTCCTCCGACAGCGCGACCAGCGAGACCAGCATCGAGAACAGCGGGGTGGCCGCGTTGCATATCCCCGCGAGCATCGACGGGATGGTCTGCTCGGCGGTGGCGAACAGCGTGAACGGCAGTGAGTTCAGCAGGAAGGCGGCGACGAACAGATGCAGCCAGGTCCGGCGGCCGCGCGGCAGCCGCTCTCGCTTCACCGCGACCGCGGTGGCCAGGACCGCGGTGCCGAAGACCATCCGGCCGAGGGTGACCTGGAGCGGTGCGAACGCTTCGTTGCCCACCTTCATGAACAGGAAGCTGAAGCCCCACACCAGGCCCAGCGCGGCGAAGCGGACCCGCCAGTCCAGCAGCCGCCGCAGCCCCTGCGACGGTGACCCGGAGGCGGGCACCGGGACGTCCGCGACGGACACCTGGACGGGTGGCTCGACAGGCGACTCGACGGGCGGCTCAACGGCCGTGCCGCGGACGGCGGAAGTCTTCATGAGTCCACGATGACGGCTGCGACGTCGTAGAACAAGCGAGAATTTCTGCACAGACGACGTAGAATCACTTACATGTTGTCACTCGAACGGCTCCGCATCCTGCACGCCATCGACACGTACGGCTCGGTGAGCGCCGCCGCCGAGGTGCTGAACGTGACGACCTCCGCGGTGTCGCAGCAGATGGCGAAGCTGGAGCGGGAGACCGGCCAGCCGCTCCTCGGCAAGAACGGCCGGGGGGTGCGGCTCACCGACGCCGGACGCCTGCTGTCCGGGCACGCCGAGCGGATACTGTCCCTGGTCGAGCTCGCCCACTCCGACCTGGAGGCGCACCGAGGCGTCGCGGTCGGAGAACTGCGCGCCGGGGCGTTCCCGACCGCGGTGCGCGGACTGTTCCCCGCCGCGCTCGCCGACCTGCGCGCCGCGTACCCGCAACTGCGCACCGTCGTCCACGAGTTGGAACCGCAGGAGTCGCTGGCCCGGCTCGGCCGCGGCGACGTCGACCTCGCGGTCGTGCTCGACTGGTACAACAAGCCGCTGTCGCTGCCCGGCGGGCTCGCCAAGGCCCCGCTCTTCGACGACATCGTGGATGCCGCGCTGCCGCTGGGGCACCGGCTGGAGGGCCGCACCGAGATCGAGCTGGACGAACTCGCCGACGACGACTGGATCGCCTGGCCGGACGGCGGCTTCTGCCACGAGTGGCTGCTGTTCACGCTGCGCGGCAAGGGTATCGAGCCGCGCGTCGCCCACCACGCCGAGGAGCACGCCACCGTGCTGGCGCTGGTCGCGGCCGGGCTCGGCGTCGCGGTGATGCCCCGGCTGGGCCGGGACCCCATGCCGCCGGGCGTGCGCATCATGCCCGTCCGCCACACCATGCAGCGCCATGTCTACGCGGTCTGGCGCGAGGACGCCGACCGCCGCCCGGCGATCCGCGCCGCCGTCGACGCCCTGCGCGCGTCCGCGAACGCCTACCGGCCGCCCGCCTCCTGACCGCGGCGAACCACCCGGCGGGCGGGGGAGAAGCGGCGCGAAGGGCGCGGAGGCGAGGCGGAACGGAAGGAGCACAAGGGCCGGAAGGGGCCGGTCCGGGTTCGGGGCCCGCCCCGAGAACCCGGACCGGCGTGCGGGGATCAGGCGAGCGTGACCTCGTCGCCCGACACGGTGACGTTCTTCGCGGGGAGCGCCGTCGTGGCCGGGCCCTTGGCCACGGAGCCGTCGGCGACATGGAAGGCGCTGCCGTGGCACGGGCAGATGATCTGGCCGTCGGACACCTTGGCGACCGTGCAGCCCTGGTGCGTGCACACCGCCGAGAAGGCCTTGAACTGCCCGCTGCTCGGCTGGGTGACCACGACCTTCTGGGCGGCGAAGATCTTCCCGCCGCCGACCGGGATCTCCGAGGTCTTGGCGAGCGGGCTGCCGCCTCCCCCGCCCCCGGCGGCCGGGGAGCCGGAGTCGGCGCCACCGGACGGCGCCGGCGAGGCGGACGAGCTGCCGGCGGCGTCGTCGGAGGAGTGCGAGGAGGAGCCGGAACCGCAGGCGGTCAGAACGGCGGCGAGGCCCACGCCACCGGCCGCCGCGACAACGCCGCGGCGGGTCGGTGACTCGGGGATTCCGGAGCTTTCTGCCATGGGGTTGCATCCTGTTCGTGGATCGGACCGGACGGCGGGGCCCTCGCCGGCCGGCAGCGTGCTGTCACGCGTACCCGTTCATACGGACGGTCGCGGCGCGGTGTTCAACGCGTCGCGGAGGAATCTCAACTGGTGTCGCAGCAGCCCCTCCACCATCACCGGATCGCTCGGTCCGTGCGTCGCGTGCGACAGCGGCAGCACCTGGTGGTAGCGGCCCGCGGCCAGCAGCGCCGCCGACAGCCGCAGCGTGTGCGCGGCCACCACGTTGTCGTCGGCGAGGCCGTGCACCAGCAGCAGCGGCCGCTCCAGCGCTTCCGCCGACCCGATCGGCGAGGAGCGGTCGTACGCCTCCGGGTCCTCGTCGGGGTGGCCGAGGAACCGCTCGCGCCAGTGCGTGTCGTACAGCCGCTGGTCGCTGGGGCCCGCGCCGCTGATCGCCGCGTGGAAGACGTCCGGGCGGCGCAGTACCGCCATGGCCGCCAGGGTGCCGCCGAAGCTCCAGCCGCGGATCGCCACCCGGCCCAGGTCGAGGTCGGGGCAGTGCGCGGCGGCCGCGTGCAGCGCGGTCACCTGGTCCTCGACGGGCGCGCTCATGGTGTCCTTGTGGACGGTCTTCTCCCACCGCGGGCCGCGCCCCGGGGTGCCGCGCCCGTCGGCCACCACCACCGCGAAGCCCTCCTCCGCGAACCACTGCGCCTCGGCCAGCGGCCAGGTCGCCGCCCGCATCACCAGCTGGAGCGCCGGCCCTCCGTAGGGCGCGAGCAGCACCGGCAGCGGGCCCGAGCCCGGACGGTGCCAGGACGGCAGCAGCAGCGCGGTGCGGATGTCGTGCTCGCCGGCCCGCAGCCAGGTCACCCGCGGGGTCACCACCGGCGTGGCTCCCAGGGACGGCACCCGCAGCTCGCCGCCGGGCCGCAGCAGCCGGATGTCGCGGCCTTCTTCGGTCAGCGACGACAGCAGCAGCGTGTCCCCGGCCCGCTGCCCGGTGTGCACCCCGGGGCCCTCGCTGAGCGGCGCCGCGCCGCCGTCCGGGTGGTAGGTCCACAACTGCTCCTCGGTCGGCTCCCCGGACGCCGCGAACAGCACCGACTCGCCGTCCACGGAGAGCACTTCGCGGATCTGCACGCCCTCCGGGGTGACCGGTTCGCCGCCGACGGTCAGGTGGCGGGTCCCGCCCATGTCCGCGGTGTGCACCAGGGCGCCGGACGCGGTGCGTGCGGGCGTGCCGGGCACCAACTCCACCCACGCCGGGTCGCGTTGCTCGTGCAGCAGCCGGGTCGCCCCCGTCGCCGGATCGGCCGCCAGCACCCGTACGGTCCGCTGGTCGCGGCTCTGCACGCTCAGCAGCGGGCCGTGCGCGTCCCAGCCGACGGTCGCCAGGTATTCGTAGCCGGCCCGGTCCCAGTCGACCTCCGTACGGTCGCCGGTGCCGTCCGCGGCCAGGAGGTGCAGCGACACGTCGGCGTTCGCGGTGCCGGCCGCCGGGTAGGCCATCTCGCGCGGGTGGTGCTCCGGGTCCACCTGGTCGGCGATCCACCAGCGTGCCACCGGTGCGTTGTCCACCCGCGCGACCAGCAGCCGGCTGCCGTCGGGGGACCACCAGTAGCCGCGGTGCCGGTGCATCGACTCGGCCGCCACGTGCTCGGCCAGCCCGTACGTCACCTCGCCGCTCTCCGGCTCGGCGAGCGCCAGGTCCGCGCCGCCCGCCAGGTCCAGGACGTGCAGCGCGCCGTCGGTGACGTAGGCGACCCGGCGGCCGGTCGGGTCGGGCCGCGGGTCCACCACGGGACCCGCGGTGGCGAGCGGGCGCGGCGGCCGGACACCGGCCGGATCGGCGGTCCACAGCGCGCCGTCGAGCGCGAACACGATGAGGCGTACGGCCGCGTCGGTCGCGTAGCCGACGATCCCGGTGGCGCGCTCGCGGGCCCGCTCGCGCCGGATCAGCTCGGCCTGCGGCACCTCGGCGGCCGGTTCCGCCAGCGCGGCCGGGTCGGCGAGCAGGTGCTCGCCGTCGGCGTCCAGCCGCCACAGGCGGCCGACGCGGTCCTCGGGGCCGCGGGTGCGCACGTACAGCACCGACGAGCCGTCGGGCGAGAGGGTGAAGCTCCGGGGGACGCCCAGGGAGAAGCGCTGGGTACGGGCGAACTGGCCTGGGAAGTCGCGATGATCGGTGATCTTGTCCATAAGGGCAGTCTGCTCCCCGTTAACCTGGGGGGATGTTGAGAGAAGTGACCGGCATCCGCTACGTCACGCCGCTGCGTGAAGGCGGTTCCGTGCCGGGCGTGGTCGAGGCGGACGACCTCGGTACCTACGTCGTGAAGTTCAGCGGCGCGGCCCAGGGGCGCAAGGCGCTGGTCGCCGAGGTGATCGCGGGCGAACTCGGCCGTCGACTGGGCCTGCGGGTGCCCGAGTTGGTGCGGTTCGACTTCGATCCGGTGATCGGACTCGGGGAGCCCGACGAGGAGATCCAGGACCTGCTCAAAGCGAGCGGCGGTCTCAACCTCGGAATGGATTTCCTGCCCGGCTCGCTCGGCTTCGATCCTCTGGTGTTCACCATGGAGCCCGAAGAGGCCAGCCGCATCGTCTGGTTCGACGCGCTCATCGCCAACGTCGACCGATCGTGGCGTAATCCTAACATGCTGGTCTGGCACCGGGACGTGTGGCTGATCGACCACGGTGCCTCGCTCATCTGGCACCACAACTGGAAGTCGGCGCCCGCCGCGTCCGCCAAGCCGTACGACGCCACCGACCACGCGCTGTCCCGCTTCTCGCCCGAACCCGCGGCCGTCGCACCCGAGTTGGCCGCCCAGGTGACGGAGTCGCTGCTCACCGAGGTGACCGGCCTGGTGCCCGACGAGTGGCTGCTCGACGAGCCCGGCTTCGACTCTCCCGACGACGTGCGCGCCGCCTACCGCGAACTGCTGGGCGCCCGCGCCGTCGACGTCCACGAACGCATCACCACCGGTCGCGTCCAGGCGAAGCAACCGCCGCCGGAGTGGCTGCGCACCTGGGTCGAGGGGAAGAACGCGGAATGAGCGGGCGGGACGTCTTCGAGTACGCACTGGTGCGGGTGATGCCGCGGATCGAGCGCGGCGAGCTGATCAACGCCGGGGTGCTGGTGTACTGCCGCGCGCAGTCCTATGTCGGGGCCCGGGTGCACCTGGATGTCGCGCGACTGCGCTGCCTCGACCCCGAGGTCGATGTGGACGGCGTGGCCGCCGCTCTGCGTGGCTACCAGGGGATCTGCGAAGGGGGCGATTCCGCCGGGCAGGCGGCCGGGGACGACCCCGGGCGCCGCTTCCGCTGGCTCACGGCTCCGCGCAGCACGATCGTCCAGCCCGGGCCGATCCACACCGGGCTCACGCCCGACGCCCGCAAGGAGGCCGACCGCCTCCTCGACCTCCTGGTGCGGTGACCCTCCTTTCGCGGAAGGAGCCGCACATGTCCAGGGGGCGGGGAACCGCGTGACAAGCCACCCACTCGCAGGTGGTCCCTGAACCCGACGGGACGGGGCACCCCGGGGGGTCCTGTTGACACCACCATGCGGCGCTCCTACGGTTCGGGGCGGGACCTACTAAGCGGTCGCTCATGTCGGGGCGGGCGCGTCATCGGGCCGAGGTTGAGGAGACGAAGATGTCCACCACCGAGCAGCGCGTCGCGATCGTGACGGGCGGCGCCCGCGGTATCGGAGCAGCGACCGCGGTCCGGCTGGCCGCCGAGGGCCGCGCCGTCGCCGTGATCGACCTGGACGAGGGCGCCTGCAAGGAGACCGTGGAGTCGATCACGGGCGCGGGCGGCCGGGCGCTCGCGGTCGGGGCGGACGTCTCGGACGAGGCCCAGGTCGAAGCGGCCGTCGCCCGGGTGGCCGAAGAACTCGGCGCGCCCACGATCCTGGTGAACAACGCCGGCGTGCTCCGCGACAACCTGCTCTTCAAGATGTCCGCGGCGGACTGGGACACCGTGCTCAACGTCCACCTGCGCGGCGCCTTCCTGATGACCCGCGCGGTGCAGAAGCACATGGTGGACGCCAAGTTCGGCCGCGTGGTGAACCTCTCCTCGTCCTCGGCGCTGGGCAACCGCGGCCAGGTCAACTACTCCGCCGCCAAGGCGGGCATGCAGGGCTTCACCAAGACCCTCGCGATCGAACTCGGCAAGTTCGGCGTCACCGCGAACGCGGTCGCCCCCGGCTTCATCGTCACCGACATGACCGCCGCGACCGCTGCCCGGGTCGGCATGGGCTTCGAGGAGTTCCAGGCGGCGGCCGCCACCCAGATCCCGGTCCAGCGGGTCGGCCGGCCCGAGGACGTCGCGGGCGCCATCGCCTTCTTCACCGGCGACGCGGCCGGCTTCGTCTCCGGCCAGGTGCTGTACATCGCCGGCGGACCCCTCGACTGACCCGCGCACCCCACCAGTAGCGAAGGCGTACCAGCACATGACTCAGCTCCCCCCGGAGAGCGGCCGCGCCGCGATCGTCACCGGCGCCAGCCGCGGCATCGGGTATGGGATAGCCCAGGCACTCGTCGCCCGCGGCGACCGCGTCTGCATCACCGGCCGCAACGAGGACGCGCTCAAGGCGGCCGTCGAGAGCCTGGGCGGCGGCGACCGGGTGATCGGCGTGGCCGGCAAGGCGCACGACGAGGCGCACCAGGAGGCCGCCGTCGGCCGCGCGATGGACGCGTTCGGCCGGCTCGACCACCTCGTCAACAACGCCGGCACCAACCCGGTCTTCGGCCTGCTCACCGACCTCGACCTCGGGGTCGCCCGCAAGGTCTACGAGACCAACGTGCTGTCCGCGCTCGGCTTCGCCCAGCAGACCTGGCGGGCCTGGCAGCAGGAGAACGGCGGCTCGATCGTCAACATCACCTCCATCGCCGGCCTCGCCCCGTCCCCGTTCATCGCCGCCTACGGCATGAGCAAGGCGGCCATGGTCAACCTCACCGTGCAGCTCGCCGCGGAGATGGCCCCCAAGGTGCGGGTCAACTCGATCGCCCCCGCGGTGGTGAAGACGAAGTTCGCCGCGGCGCTGTACGAGGGCCGCGAGGAGGAGACGGCCGCCGGGTACCCCCTTCAGCGGCTCGGCGTGCCCGAGGACATCGGCGGCGCGGCGGCGTTCCTGCTGTCGGACCAGGCCGGGTGGATCACCGGGCAGAACCTGGTGATCGACGGCGGCCTCTTCCTCAAGGCCGGCAGCTGACCGGTCGAGGCGCTTGCCTTCGTCCGTACTCCAAGGTGCACAGTCCTCGGAGGCGGTCTCCTCAGGGGCCCGCCTCCGAGGACCTTCCACCTGTACGGAGTGACGCACCCATGCGCTACCGCACCCTTGCCGGCGGCCGCGGACCCCAGGTCAGCAACCTGTGCCTGGGCATCCTGCCGTTCGGCTCCACCGTCGACGAGCAGACCTCCTTCGCGGTGCTCGACCGCTTCGCCGAGGCCGGCGGCACCTTCGTCGACACCTCCAACAACTACTCGGTCTGGGCGCCCGGCGGCACCGGTGACGAGAGCGAGCTGCTGCTCGGCCGCTGGCTGCGCGCCCGCGGCGCCCGCGACCGTACCGTGGTGGCCACCAAGGTCGGCGCGCGCCCGCCGGAGGGCAGCACGCAGGTGTGGCCCGACGCGTGGGAAGGGCTCTCGGCGAAGGTGGTCCGGGCCGGGATCGAGGGCAGCCTGCGCCGCCTGGGCACCGACCACGTGGACCTGTACTACGCCCACATCGAGGACCGCGCGGTCCCGGTCGCGGAGACCGTGGAGACCTTCGCCGAGGTCGTCCGCAGCGGCGCCACCCGGCTGATCGGCGCGAGCAACCACGCCGCCTGGCGCGTCGCCGAGGCACGGCAGTACGCGGCCGCGCACGACCTGCCCGGCTACACCTGCGTCGAGCAGCGGCACACCTACCTGTGGCCGGTGCCCGGCGGCGAGTGGGGCGCCCAGTGGTACGCCCGCGACGACATGCAGGACTTCGTCGCGGCCCACGACGACCTGACGCTCATGGCGTACGGCCCGCTGGTGCACGGCGCCTACACCCGCGCGGACAAGCCGCTGCTCGCGCCGTACGACCACCCGATGTCGCAGCGGCGGCTGGCGGTGCTGCGCGAGGTGGCCCGCGAGGCCGGCGCCACCCCCAACCAGGTGGTGCTGGCCTGGCAGATGGGCGGCCTGCTGTCGATCGTGCCGGTGGTCGGGGTGAGCAGCGTCGCCCAACTCGACGAGGCGCTGGGCGCGGTGGACCTCGACCTCGATCCGGAGCTGAGGGCCCGGCTGGACGCGGCCTGACAGCGGCTCGACCGCGGCCTGACAGCGGCCTGATCGCGGCCTGACCGCCGTCCGGGTGCGTGCCGGCCGGGGCGGGAGGAGGGACGCGGCGGGGATTGTCAGTGGGGCGCGGTAGTTTCGGAACCAGTAACCGATCGCGTACCGGAGGTTCCCGACGTGCCCAGCATGCTGCCCGACTCCTGGCAGGCCGTACTCGGCGAGGAGTTGGACAAGCCCTACTTCCAGCAGCTCACCGACTTCGTCGAGGCCGAGCGGCAGGAGCACCACGTCTTCCCGCCGCGGGACGAGGTGTTCGCCGCCCTGGACGCCACCCCGTTCGACAAGGTGAAGGTGCTGGTGCTCGGTCAGGACCCGTACCACGGCGCGGGCCAGGGCCACGGGCTGTGCTTCTCGGTGCGCCCCGGGGTGCGGACCCCGCCCTCGCTGCGGAACATCTTCAAGGAACTGAAGGACGAGTTCGGGTACCCGGTGCCGGACAACGGCTATCTGATGCCCTGGGCCCAGCAGGGCGTCCTGCTGCTCAACGCGGTGCTGACGGTCCGCGAGGGCGAGGCCAACTCGCACAAGGGCAAGGGCTGGGAGAAGTTCACCGACGCGGTCATCCGGGCCGTCTCGGACCGCCCCGACCCGGCCGTCTTCGTCCTGTGGGGCAACTACGCGAAGAAGAAGAAGCCGCTCATCGACACCGACCGCCACACCGTCATAGAGGGCGCCCACCCGTCGCCGCTGTCGGCGAAGCTCTTCCTCGGCAGCCACCCCTTCACCCAGATCGACGACGCGGTGAAGGCGCAGGGCCACGCCCCGATCGACTGGCGCATCCCGGACCTCGCGTCGGCGTAGCGGGACCGGGCGCGGGACCGGATACGGGGCTGAGCGCCGGCGTGGGTGCCGGTCCCGTCGCCGGCCCGGGCGGTCAGGGGCGGTAGACCTCGCGGCAGATCGAGGACGCCTGGCCGCCCGGTGCCCAGCCGCCGTACGTCTCGCCGAGCCCGCACATGTCGGGCGCGGCGGGGCGCGGCAGGCGGCCGGAATGGTGGGTGCGGGGAGCGGCACGCCGTGGCGCCGGGTGCGGGGGAGCCGGCGCGGGCGCGGCCGGGGCGCGATGGTGCCGTGGGTCCGGCGAGGGGGTGTCCGGACGCGCGGTGGCCAGCACCCGGTGGGCCGGAGCCGGCACCACCCGCACATCGTCGGGCCGCTCGGGCCGCCCAGGTGCCGACGGCGGCGGTGCGGGCGGCCTGGTCGGCGGGGCGGAGACGGTGGTGCACCCGGCGAGCGCGCACACCGCGCAGATCACGAACACCGGTGCCAGGAAAGGGAATGGGCCACGCACCCGCTCCACTGTGCCGCACCCGGCGTCGTCCGGGTATTCCCCGCAGGAGTGAACGCGCGGCACCCCCGTATGCTGCGGGGACATCGCACGGCCCGGAACGCACCAGGAGCACGCATGGCACCGCGCAGCGCCCCCTTGAAGATCGGCGTCATCGGGCTCGGTGACATCGCGCAGAAGGCGTACCTGCCGGTGCTCGCCGCCCAGCCGGGCCTCGAACTGCACCTGCAGACCCGTACCCCCGCCACCCTGGCCGCGGTCGGCGACGCCCACCGGCTCCCGCACCGGCACACCACGTTGGGCGCGCTGCTCGACCAGGACCTCGACGCGGCCTTCGTGCACGCCCCCACCGCCCACCACGTGGAGATCGGCACCCGCCTGATCGAGGCGGGCGTACCGGCGTACGTCGACAAGCCGCTCGCGTACGACCTGGACGGCGCTCGCCGGCTGGTGGACCTCGCCGAGGCGCGCGGGGTGCCGCTGGCGGTCGGCTTCAACCGCCGCTACGCGCCCGGGTACGCGCAGTGCCTCAGCCACCCGCGCGACCTGATCCTGATGCAGAAGAACCGGGTCGGGCTCGCCGAGGACCCCCGCACGGTCGTCTTCGACGACTTCGTGCACGTCGCCGACACGCTGCGGTTCCTTGCGCCCGGGCCGATCGAGCAGGTCCGGGTCTCGGCCCGGGTGCATGACGGGCTGCTGCACCATGTGGTGGTGCACCTGTCCGGTGACGGCTTCACCGCGATCGGGTCGATGAACCGGATGAGCGGGTCCACCGAGGAGAGCCTGGACGTCAGCGGTGCCGACACCCGCCGCCAGGTGTTCAACCTCGCCGAGGTGATCGACCACAAGGGCCAGCCCAGCGTCCGGCGCCGCGGCGACTGGGTGCCGGTCGCCCGGCAGCGCGGCATCGAACAGGCCGTGCTGGCCTTCCTCGACGCGGTCCGCGCCGGCACGCCCCTCGACGCCCGCGACGCGCTGCGCACCCACGAGCTGTGCGAGCGCATCGTCGCGGAGATCACCGGCGGCGCCGCGCCGGGCACGGACTTCGCCGGGGCTACGGGCGCGGGTATCGGTTGAGCGCGGGTTCCGTCGGGTCGGGCGGGTCCGTCGGGCCGGTCGGATCGGTGGGTTCCGTCGGGCCGGTCGGACTGGTCGGGCCGGTTGAGCCGGTCGGGTCCTTCGGCGCCGCGGGCGCCTTCGCTGTCGCGGTGGCGGCCGGTTCTGCTGCGGTGACCCGGCGGCGCACCCCGCGGACCGCCTCGTACGCCGCGGCGGCGAGCACCAGCAGCAGCGCCAGGTGCGGCACCCAGTCACCGAACCGTACGTAGGGGCTCGTGCCCGTGGCGGTCGGCACGTCGTACACCGTTGAGGTGCTGCTGCCCGTGCCGACCCAGTGCCCGACGGGCGCGCCCCCAGGGCCGTAGACCGCGCTGATGCCGGTGAGGGTGGCGTGCACCATCGGCCGCCAGGTCTCCGCGGCCCGCAGCGCCGCGAGCGAGGCGTGCTGCGCGGGCGCCCAACTGCCCTGGAACGACGAGGTGGACGACTGGGCGACCAGGAGCCGCGCGCCGTCCGCCGCCAGGTGACGGCTCATGTCCGGGAACGCCGACTCGAAGCAGACCAGCGGCCCGAACCGCAGGGTCCCGGTGTCCATCACGACCTGCCGGCTGCCCGGCCTGCGGTCCTGCCCGGCGGCCTTCCCCACGGAGGTGGCCCAGCCGAGCAGCGAGCGCATGGGGATGTACTCGCCGAACGGCACCAGCCGCATCTTGTCGTACGTGGGGCCGGTCACGCCGTGCGGGCCGACCAGTTCCGAGGTCTTGGAGATGCCGGTGCCGTCGGCGCGTTCGGCGTCCACGTTGACCAGCAGGTCGGCGCCGACCAGGCGGGAGAGCGCGGCGAGCGTGGCGGTGGTGCCGGGGTGGTTCGACAGGTCGACGGTGACGCTGCTCTCGCCCCACACCACCAGGTCGGGGCGGGTGCCGGCGAGCTGCCGGGTGAGACGGACCTCGCGGGCGAACCGGGCGGCCGGTCCGGCGATCATCCCGGGCTGCACGACGGCGACCCGGACCGGTGCGGCGCGGTGCGGGCGCGGTGCCCACAGCCATACGGTGCCCGCGGCCACGGCGGCGGCGAGCAGCGCCGCGGCGGCCGTGCGGCGTGCGGACGGCATCGCGCACAGCACCGCGAGGGCCGTGTTGGCGAGCACGATCAGGGCGCTGACCAGCCACACCCCGCCGATCGAGGCGAGGCGCAGGGCCGGGGTGACCTGCCACTGGCTCGCGCCGAGCAGGCCCCAGGGGCCGCCGAGGTACTGCCAGGAGCGAACGAGTTCGATCAGCAGCCAGCCGCTCGGGAGGAGGGCCAGGGCGGCGCCGACGGCCGGGCGGCCCCCGTTGCCGAGCAGCCGCCGGACCAGCCAGCCCCACGGGGCCCACAGGGCGCCCAGCAGCAGGGCGAGGACCGGGAGAAAGACGGTCAGGCTCGGCAGCAGCCAGTTGTGGACCGCGAGCATGAAGCCGGCGCCGCCGAACCAGCCGTCCAGGGCCGCCCGGCGCCCGGTCGGCGCCGAGCGGATCAGGAGGAGCCAGGGGACCAGGGCGAAGTAGGCGAACCACCACAGGGAGGGGGTGGGGAACGCCAGCGCCGGGAGGGCGCCGCATGCGGCGGCGAGCAGTGAGCGAGCCCAGGGGGTGCGCTGCGCGCGGCGCACGAGGGGGCGGAGTTCGCGTGGACGGGTGGGGGGCTGGGCCGTTGGCGTCATCCGGTACTCCCGTTCTGGGCCCTGCCCCCCGGGTGCCCCCGGTCTGTCTGTTCAGGGACCACCTCGCGGTGGGGGTTGCTCGCGTTTTCCCCGCGCCCCTTGGACGGTGCCCCTTGCGGTGGTGGGTTCACCTTCTCGCGGTGGTGGGTTGCTCGCGCGGTTTTCCCCAGAGCTTCGCCTGGGAGGGACCCCCGCGCGCCTTGCGGGGGCCGTCCTTTCGCGGAGGGGGCCGCACATACCTACCCAGGGGCGCGGGGAACGGCGCGACCAGCCCACCACCGCGAGGTGGTCCCTCGACCGACAGACCGGGGCACCCGGGTGGGTCAGGCCGGAACTAGGTCGCGTCCTCGGAGGTGGCGGCTTCGCGGGAGTCGTTGGCCACCGCGCGGTTGCGGGTGGTGACGACGGTGGCCGCGCCCAGGGCCGCGGCGCTGAAGGCGGCGGCGATGACCCAGGGCCGGTCGAGGCAGTGGTCGCTGAGGTGGTCGAGGGAGAGCCGGCCGGGCCCGGCGAGGCCGAGCGCCGCGGCGGTCCAGCCGAGGAGCGCCGGGTGCTCGAAGCCCCCGGACATCGCGAAGAACCCGGCCGGCGCGTGGACGGAGACGGCGCCGGCCATCGCCCCGGCGGCGGCCGCGCCGGCCGCCGGAGTGGCCAGGCCCAGCGCGAGGAGAGCGCCGCCGCCCGCCTCACCGAGCCCCGCGGCGACCGCGGCCGGCTTGCCCGGGCGGAAACCCATGTGCTCCATGGCGCCGGCGGTGCCGGCGAGCCCGCCCCCGCCGAACCACCCGAACAGCTTCTGCGCGCCGTGCGCGAAGAGTACGGACCCGGCGCCGAGACGCAGGGCGAGCAGTCCGATGTCCGTGCGGTACGCACATCTCATGGCCGCGTCCTTTCGATTGCCCGGCCCCCCTCCGACGGAAGGGCCCACCCGGCCAGTGTGTGCGGGTGGTCGGCCATCGCGCCGCGCCAGGCGGTCTGTCCGGGCGAAACCTCGGGACGGCAGGCGGTCGCGGGCCGTTACGGGAGGCGGTTCCAGGCGGTCAGCACATGGTGCCCGTGTTCCGTGCCGAGCCGGCTCACCGTGCCGGTGGCCAGCTGGAAGAGGGCGCCCTCGGCGGGCGGCAGGCCGAGCCGCCGGGCGGTGAGCACCCGCAGGAAGTGCGCGTGCGCCACGAGGACGACGTCGCCGCCGTCGCCGTTGGTGAAGGCCGCCTCGACGCGGGCCAGTACGCGGTCGGCGCGGTCACCGATCTGCTCGGGGGTCTCACCGGGATGCCCCTCGGGCCCGGGGATGACGCCGTCGGTCCAGATCTCCCAGGCCGGGCGGGTCCGGTGGATGTCGCGGGTGGTGACGCCTTCGTAGCCGCCGTAGTCCCATTCGTGCAGGTCGGGGTCGATCCTCACGTGGTCGAGGCCGGCCAGTTTCGCGGTCTGCTGCGCGCGCTGCATCGGGCTGCTGATCACGCACCCGATGTGCCGGGAGGCGAGCAGCGGCGCCAGCGACCGGGCCTGCTCCTCGCCGTGCTCGGTGAGCGGCAGGTCGGTGTAGCTGGTGTGCTGACCGGACTGCGACCACTCGGTCTCGCCGTGCCGGATCAGGACGAGCTCACCCATCGGACACCTCCCGTGGCGCCCCACGGCGCCCGTTTGTGATCATATGCCGACCGCGCGCCGTGACCACCGCGCGGGCCGGTCGTACACCCCGTCAGCAGAACGGTGGGCCGGGCGAAAGCCTTCCCCTCACGTTCCGTCAGTACGATGGCGCGGGCCGCTCCGGTTGCGGCGTCGGCGGGTTCTCGGTCGGATCGAAGCGGCGTACGGGCGTACGCGGTGGGTCGCGGCGCCCGCCGAGGCGCGCTGTGGGCGACCGTGGGGACGGACGGGTGGACACGGCCACCGGTAGGCGCCACGTCCCTCGGCACACGGGCACAGGGCACACGGGCACAGGGCACAGGGCACATGGGAACGCGCGGGAACGCGCGGCAGCGACCAGTACAGGAGCCGGAATGAACGACACACCCCGCACGTACGACGTGGTCGTCATCGGAGCGGGCCCGGTCGGGGAGAACCTGGCCGAGCGGACCCAGGCGGCCGGGCTCAGCACGGTTGTCGTGGAGAGCGAACTCGTCGGCGGCGAGTGCTCGTACTGGGCGTGCATGCCGAGCAAGGCGCTGCTGCGGCCGGTGGCGGCCCGCGCCGACGCGCGCCGGCTGCCGGGGCTGGCCGCGGCCGTGGGCGGGCCGCTGGACTCCGCCGAGGTGCTGGGCCGCCGTGACGAGTTCACCTCGCACTGGAAGGACGACGGCCAGGCGGAGTGGCTGGACTCCGTGCACGTCGACCTGGTGCGCGGCCGCGGGCGGCTCGACGGGCCCCGCCAGGTCGTGGTGGACACCCCGGACGGCGGTACGGTGCGGCTGGCCGCCCGGCACGCGGTCGCGGTCTGCACCGGCACCACCGCGGCGCTGCCCGACCTGCCCGGGCTGACCGACGTACGGCCCTGGACCAGCCGCGAGGCGACCAGCGCCAAACAGGTGCCCGAGAGCCTGGTGGTGGTCGGCGGCGGCGTGGTCGCCGTCGAGATGGCGACCGCCTGGCAGGCGCTCGGCGCGCGGGTGACCGTCCTGGTGCGCGGCGGCGAACTGCTGGGCCGGATGGAGCCGTTCGCGGGGGAGATGGTCGCCGGCGGGCTGCGGGAGGCCGGGGCCGAGGTGCGGTTCGGGGTGTCCGTGACGTCCGTGGCGCGCGAGGGCCGCGAGGTGCGGGTCGGGCTGGACGACGGCGGCGAGCTGACCGCCGACGAGATCCTCTTCGCGGTCGGCCGCGAACCGCACACCGCGGACCTCGGCCTCGACACGGTCGGGCTCACGCCGGGCGACTGGCTCACGGTCGACGACACCTGCCAGGTCACCGATGTCGCCGACGGCTGGCTCTACGCCGCGGGCGACGTCAACCACCGCGCGCTCCTCACCCACCAGGGCAAGTACCAGGGGCGGATGGCCGGTGCGGCGATCGCCGCGCGCGCCCAGGGCCGGCCGCTGGACGACGCGCCTTGGGGCGCCGACGTCGCCACCGCCGACCACGGCGCGGTGCCGCAGGTCGTCTTCACCGACCCCGAGGTCGGCTCGGTCGGCCTGACCGCCCAGGAGGCCGAACGCTCCGGGCGGCGGGTGCGCGTCGTCGACTACGACCTCGCGCGGGTGGCCGGGGCGAGCCTGTACGGAGACGACTACCGGGGCCGGGCCCGCATGGTGGTCGACCTCGACCGCGAGGTCCTGCTCGGGGTCACCTTCGTCGGGCCCGGGGTGAGCGAGCTGGTGCACTCCGCGACGGTCGCCGTGGTCGGCGAGGTGCCGATCTCCCGGCTCTGGCACGCGGTGCCGTCCTACCCCACCATCAGCGAGGTGTGGCTGCGCCTGCTGGAGACCTACCGGGGGTAGCCCGGGGGGGAGCCGGGCCCCCGGCGAAGCCGCTGCCCGCCGCGCCGGGCCCGCCCGCCGCTCCTTCGTTCCCCGACTTCGTGCCTCGCCGCTCGCGTGACTGCTAGGCGGAAGGGGCCAGTTGGGGGTAGAGGGCGGCCGGGCCGGCGGAGAGGGCCGACTTGACCTGCCGGGCGGTGGCGTCCGCGGTCACCTCGAAGTCACCCGCGGCGAAGCCGTCGAGGGCGGCGCGGACGATGTCGGCGGGGTCGGACTTGGGCGCCCGCACGTCGGCGATGAGGTCGGTGTCGACGTAGCCCATGTGCAGCCCGGTCACCTGGGTTCCCTGGGCGGCGAGTTCGACGCGGAGGGCGTTCGTCAGCGACCACTCCGCGGACTTCGCGGCGCAGTACGCGGCGCTCGCCGGGAGGGAGATCCAGGACAGCGCCGAGAGCACGTTGAGCAGGCCGCCGCCGCCACCCCGGGCGAGGACGGGGGCGAAGGCGCGGCTGACGGCGAGCGTGCCGAAGACGTGCGTGTCGAACTCCCTCCGGAAGTCCGCGAGATCGCCGTCCAGCAGCGAGGCGCCGGTGGAGATCCCCGCGTTGTTGACCAGGAGGGTGACGTCGCCCGCCTGCTCGGCCGCGGCGCGCACGGAGCCGGCGTCGGTGATGTCCAGCCGCAGGGGGACCGCGCCGGGCACGGCGACCTTCCTGGGGTCGCGCGCCGCCGCGTAGACCTTGGCCGCGCCGCGTTCGAGCAGCGCCCGTACGAACTGCTCGCCGATGCCGCGGTTGCCGCCGGTGACGAGGGCGACGGAGCCGTCGATCTTCATGGGATGTCCTTCGGTGAGGGGAAGCCGGTGCGCCGGCCGCGGGAAACCGATCGGTTTCCTCTACTGCCCCACCGTAGACCGATCGGTTTCCGCTGTCGAGTCCGGGCGCTAACCTGGCGGGTATGACCACGACGGCGAAGCCCTCCTCGCGTGACCGGCTGCTGGACGCGGCGGCGGAGCTGATCTACCGGCAGGGTGTCGGCACCGGCATCGACGCGCTGTGCAAGGCGGCCGGGGTGTCCAAGCGGTCGATGTACCAGCTCTTCGACGGCAAGGACGACGTGCTGGCCGCCGCGCTGGCCCGGCAGGAGCCGCGGCTGACCGCGCTGCTGGTGCCGCCGCCCGGGAAACCGGCCGCCCCGCGCGACCGCATCCTCTACGTCTTCCAGCGGTTGGAGGAGGCGGCCGCCTCGCCCGACTACCGGGGGTGCCCCTTCCTGGCGGCGCAGGTCGAGCTGAAGGACCCCGGGCACCCCGCAAGCGCGGTGGCCGCCCGCAGCAAGCAGGCGCTGACCGACTTCTTCCGGGCCGAGGCCGAGCGCGCGGGTGTGGCCGAACCGGGGCTGCTGGCACGCCGGTTGGCCATCGTGTACGACGGCGCGAGTGCCCGCGCGGGCATCAGGTCCGAGGTGCTGGACGGCCTCGCGGTGAGTACGGCCGCGCTGCTGCTGGACGCGGCGGGCCTCGCGGCGGGCGACGCCGGTTCGTAGACGAATTCCGCCCTCCGGCTCGACGTACGGCGCCCCGCCCGCCGCGGGCACGAACCACCCCCCGTTCGGGGCGCGTTGGCGCGGTCGGCGGGCGCGGCGGGCGCGGGGGCGCACACCACGGCAGCCACGAGTACGCCACGTGCACGGATCGTGGATCAACGCGCTCAAAGGTTGGGGATACATGATGGGCCGGGCCCGGTGGCACGCCCGGAGGGACGGGGGCGCCGTCGGGCCGGGCGGTTGCGGTGCTTTCGGGTGCGCGGGGAGCGTGCCCCCGGCCCGTACCCGTCCGCGCGTCCGTCCGCGTACGCGCACCCCGTAGCCGTTCCGTTGGGCGAGGAGACGAAGTCCCATGATCCGCAAGGCCGACCGCCAGCCGTCGCACCCCGACTCCTGCCACGTGCCGGCGACGGCGGACGCCCGGTGACCGGCCGTACGGAGCAGACCGACCGTACGAAGCCGACCGGCCGCATGGAGCAGGCGACAGACGGGACGACCGCTGAACCGGCGGAGCCGGCCGCGAGTTGGGTGCGCCGGCTCGGTGCGTACTGCCTGCGGCACCGCCGGGACGCCGTGCTGGCCTTCGGCGCGGCCGTAGCCGCCGCCATCGCCACCGCGACCCTGCCGCTGGTGCTGCGGCATGTCGTGGACCACGTCGCCTCGGGCCGAACCGGGTCGCTCACCGTGTGGACGCTGGTGCTCGCCGGGCTCGGCGCCGTCCGCTTCGCCGGTGGCTTCACCCGCCGCTACACCTCGGGACGGCTGTCGCTGGGCGTCCAGTACGACCTGCGCAACGACGCGTTCGCGGCGCTGCTGCGGCTCGGCGGCGCCCAGCAGGACAGCCTGCGCACCGGCCAGATCGTCAGCCGCTCGATCTCCGACATCACCCTCATCCAGTCGCTGCTCCAGTTCCTGCCGAACATGACGAGCAACGCCCTGATGTTCCTGGTCTCGCTGGTCTTCATGGCGTGGCTGTCGCCGTTGCTGACCGTGGTCGCGCTCGTCGTCGGCCCGCTGCTGTGGCTGATCGCGCTGCGCAGCCGCCGCGACCTGTTCCCCGCCAACTGGCACGCCCAGCAGGAGGCCGCCGAGGTCGCCTCCGGTGTCGAGGCCACCGTCACCGGCGTGCGGGTGGTCAAGGGCTTCGGGCAGGAGCAGCGCGAACTGCTCGGCCTGGAGCGGCGCGCCCGGCGGCTGTTCTCCTCGCGGCTGCGGGTCGTGCGCTACAACAGCCGCTACAACCCGGCCCTGCAGGCGGTGCCCGCGCTCGGCCAGGTCGCGGTGCTCGCCTTCGGCGGCTATCTCGCGCTGCACGGCCGGATCTCGCTGGGCACGTTCCTCGCCTTCACCAGCTACCTCGGCTCGTTCGTCACCCCGGTCCGCCAGGTCGCCACCCTGCTCACCGTGTGGCAGCAGGCCAGGGCCGGCACCGAGCGCGTCCTCGAGGTCATCGACGAGGCACCGGTGATCACCGACGCGCCGGGCGCCCGCGAACTGCCCGACGAGCCGCCCGCGCTGTCCTGGCAGGACGTCACCTTCGGCTACGGCGACGGGCAGCCGCTGCTGCGCGGCTTCAGCCTCGACATCGCCCCGGGCGAGACGGTCGCGCTGATCGGACCGGCCGGCTCCGGCAAGTCCACCGCGGCGGCGCTGCTGCCGCGCTTCTACGACGTCCCGGCCGGCGCGGTGCGGGTCGGCGGCACCGACGTACGCGAGGTGACGCTGGACTCGCTGCGCGGCCGGATCGGGTTCGTCTTCGAGGAGAGCCTGCTGCTGTCCGACACCGTGCGCAACAACATCGCCTACGGCGAACCCGGCGCGAGCGAGGAGCGGATCAGGGCCGCCGCCCGGGTGGCCCGCGCGGACGAGTTCATCGAACGCCTCCCGCAGGGGTACGACACGGTCGTCGGCGAGCAGGGCCTCACGCTCTCCGGCGGGCAGCGGCAGCGCGTCGCGCTCGCGCGGGCGCTGCTGTGCGACCCGGCGGTGCTCGTGCTCGACGACGCGACGTCCGCGATCGACGCCCGGGTGGAGTCGGAGATCCACGCGGCCCTGCACGAGGCGGTCCGCCGCCCCACCACGCTGATCATCGCCCACCGCCGCTCCACCCTCGAACTCGCCGACCGCATCGCGCTGTTGGACGGCGGCCGGGTGGTCGACACCGGGACGATGGACGAACTGCGGTCCCGCTCGCCGCTGTTCCGCTCGCTGCTGTCCGCGGTCGACGTCCCCGAACCGGAGGCGGAGCGCGCACTGGGGACCGGGACCGGGGTCGGGCCCGAATCCGCTGCCGGGGCGGGGGACTTGGGCGCGCCGACGGGTGTCGCGGCCCTCTCCGCCGCCGACGACGACGGTCCGGACCCGGCGGCCGCGGTCGCCGCCTCCGCCACCGCCGCGCTCGGCACCGACCAGCCGCGCGGCACCGTATCGGAGCGGACCGACCCCGCCGCCGGGACCGATCCGACCGGTGCGTCCGATCCGACCGGTCCGGCCGACGGGTCCGTACGGGCCGGATCGCCCGTGCGGGCGGGGGCGCGCGACGGCGCGGGGGACGAGACGCCGGCCGTCACCGCGGAACTGTGGCGGCGCCCCGACACCGAGGACGCGTCGGCCGTCGGTGAAGTCGCCGCGCTCCGGGCCGCGCAGGCGATCTCGCTCTCCTCGGCCACGGCCGGGCGCGGCCGCGGACCGGGCGGCGGAGTGCTCGGCGCCGCCCCGCCCACGCCCGAACTCCTCGCCGGACTGGCGAAGATGCCGCTGCGCGACGCCGATCCGGGGGTGCCCGCCGACCGTGCCAGGGCCGCGGACCCGCACTTCGGGCTGCGCCCGCTGCTGCGGCCGTTCCGGTCGGCGCTGCTGCTGGGCCTGGCCCTGGTCGCCCTCGACGCGCTCGCCCAGATCATGGTCCCCGTGCTGGTCCGCCAGGGCGTGGACGACGGCGTGGCGCACCACGCCGGCCGGGTGCTGCTGGAGGCGGCGGCCGCCGCCGCGGCCGTGGTCGCCGCGGACTGGCTGATCGGCGTCGGGCAGATCCGCACCACCGGGCGTACCGGCGAGCGCCTGCTCTACACGCTGCGGGTCAAGACGTTCGCCCAGCTCCAGCGGCTCGGCCTGGACTACTACGAGCGCGAACTCGGCGGCCGGATCATGACCCGGATGACCACCGACGTCGACGCGCTGTCCAACTTCCTGCAGACCGGCCTGATCACCGCGGTGGTCAGCCTGCTCACGGTCTTCGGCGTGCTCGTCACGCTCCTGGTCATCGACGTCGGGCTCGCGGTGGTGCTGCTCGGTGCGCTGCCGCTGCTGGTGGTCGGCACCGCGGTCTTCCGCCACCACTCGGTGCCCGCCTACCACGAGGCGCGGGAGCGGGTCAGTGCCGTCAACGCGGCCCTCCAGGAGAACGTCACCGCGATCCGCGTCACCCAGGCGTTCCGCCGCGAGAGCCGCAACGCCGAGGACTTCGCCCGGCTCGCCTGGTCCTTCCGCGACTCGCGGCTGCGCGCCCAGCGCTACATGGCGACGTTCTTCCCGTTCGTGGAGTTCCTGGGCACCCTGTCCACCGCGGCCGTGCTCGCGGTCGGCGCCGGCCAGGTCCGCTCCGGCACCCTCACCGCCGGCACCCTGATCGCCTTCCTCCTCTACGTCGACCTCTTCTTCTCCCCGATCCAGCAGTTCTCGCAGGTCTTCGACGGCTACCAGCAGGCCGTGGTCGGGCTGGGCCGGCTGCGCACCCTGATGCGCACCCCGACCGGCACGCCCGTCCCCGAACAGCCGCTCGCCGTCAGCCACCTGAAGGGCGAGGTGGTCTTCGACGACGTGTCCTTCGGGTACGCGGGCGGCGGCGGCCAGGAGGTGCTGCACGGTGTCTGCCTGCGGATCGCGCCCGGCGAGACCGTCGCGCTGGTCGGCGCGACCGGTGCGGGCAAGTCCACCGTGATGAAGCTGATCGCCCGGTTCTACGACCCCACCACCGGCGCGGTCCGGGTGGACGGCCACGACCTGCGCGGGCTGGACCTGGCCGGATACCGCGGCCGGCTCGGTGTGGTGCCGCAGGAGGCCCACCTGTTCAGCGGCACCGTGCGTGACGCCATCGCCTACGGCCGGCCCGACGCCACCGACGCCGAGGTGGAGGCGGCGGCGCGGGCGGTCGGCGCCCACGAGATGGTGGCCACGCTCCAGGCGGGGTACCTCCAGCCGGTCGGCGAGCGGGGCCGGAACCTGTCCGCGGGCCAGCGCCAGCTCCTCGCGCTGGCCCGGGCCGAACTCGTCGACCCCGACGTGCTGTTGCTCGACGAGGCCACCGCGTCGCTCGACCTCGCCACCGAGAGCAGGGTCACCGCCGCCACGGACGCGCTCACCCGCAGGCGCACCACGCTCGTGGTCGCGCACCGGCTCACCACGGCGGCCCGGGCCGACCGGGTGGTGGTGCTGGACCACGGCACCGTCGTGGAGACCGGTACGCACGCGGGGCTGCTCACCGCGGACGGGACGTACCGGAAGCTGTGGGACGCCTTCCGGCAGCACGGCGCGTCGGCGACGGTCGACCAGCTCGCGGGGTCCGAGACAGCGGGGTCCTGACCTGGGGGAGGGCCGACCCGACCGGGAGCCGTGTCCTGCCGGTCGATGGACCGCCCGCCGGTGGGAGGGTCCGCCTCCCCGTGCGCGCCGGGTCAGGCCGCTCCGGGTCGGGCCGCTCCGGTGAGGCGGCTCCGGTCAGGCCGTCCGGGCCATGCCTCCGGTCAGGCCGGCGTCGCCGCCCAGGCGTACAGGTGCTCCGGGCGGCCGGTGTCCCCGTACTTCAGGGTGAGCCGGACCCGTCCGGCCTGTTCCAGGTGCTTGAGGTAGCGCTGCGCGGTGGAGCGGCTGAGCCCCGACCGCTCGGCGACCTCGTGCGCCGACAGCGCGGCCCCGGTCTCCCTCAGCACGCGCCGGATGAGTTCGGCGGTCGGGGCCGAGTGGCCCTTGGGCAGCGCCGCCGGCGAGGCGGAGGCGCTGCGCAGCGCGCCGAAGATCCGGTCCACCTGTTCCTGGCCGGCCTCGCCGTCGCCCCCGGACGCCATGCCGTCCACGGTGCGCCGCAACGCCGCGTACCCGTCGAGCTTGGCCCCCAGGTCCGCGAAGCCGAACGGCTTGACCAGGTACTGCAGCGCACCGAGCCGCATCGCCGCCTGCACGGTGGCCAGGTCCCGGGCCGCGGTCACCATGATCACGTCGGCACAGTGGCCGAGTTGGCGCATCCGCCGCACCAGGGTCAGACCCGGCTCGTCCGGCAGGTAGTGGTCGAGCAGCACCAGGTCCACGCGGGTGCGTTCGAGGGTGGCCAGCGCGTGCGCCGCGGTGTGGGCGCGCGCTGCCACCCGGAAGCCCGGAACCTTGGCCACGTACGCCGAGTTGATCTCGGCCACCCTGAAGTCGTCGTCCACGACCAGGACTTCGATCACCGTGCACCTCCGGGCAGCGCGGCGGACATGTCGGCACCGAACTCCGCCGGGGCCAGCGCCTCGGGCAGCACGACGGTGAACACCGCGCCGCCGCCCGCGCGGGCGCCGACCCTGGCCATGCCGCCGTACCGCTCGGCCAGCCGCCGCACCAGCGCCAGGCCGAGCCCGCGCCCCCGGTGGCTCGGCGACTTCTTCGTGGTCCAGCCTTCGGTGAAGACCCGCTCCCGCAGTTCGGGGGGAACCCCGGGTCCGTCGTCGCTCACCCGCATCACGAGAGTGGTGTGTTCGACCCGCAGTTCCACCTCGACCTCCGACGCCGTCGCGTCCAGCGCGTTGTCGATGAGGTTGCCCAGCACCGTCACCGGATCGCGCGGGTCCACCACCCGGTCCGGCAGCCACGTCGTCGCCGAGATCCGCAGCCGCACCCCGCGTTCGGCGGCGATCGCCGTCTTGCCGACCAGCAACGCCGACAGCAGCGGTACCTGCACCCGGTCGGCGACCTGCTCCGCCGAGGCGCGGCGGGTGTCGGCGACCTCGGCGACGTAGTCCACGGCTTCCTCGTAGAGTTCCAGTTCGAGCAGGCCCAGCACGGTGTGCAGCCGGTTGGCGTGCTCGTGGTCCTGGGCCCGCAGGGCGTCCAGCAGGCCGTGCGTGGCGTCCAGTTCCCGGCCGAGCAGTTCCAGTTCGGTACGGTCCCGCAGCGTGACCACGGCGCCGCCGTCCTCGGTCGGCATGCGGTTGGCGATCAGCACCCGGCTGCCGCTGACGGTCAGCAGATCGGAGCCCTCCGCCTCCCCGGCCAGCACGTCGGTGGTCCGTCCCGGCGGCAGCAACGCGTGCAGCGGACGCCCCGCCGCGTCACCGTCCAGGCCCAGCAGGCGCTGCGCCTCGTCGTTGACCAGCCGGACCCTGCCCTGCGAGTCGAGCGCCACCACCCCCTCCCGGATGCCGTGCAGCATCGCCTCGCGCTCGTCCAGCAGCGCCGAGATGTCGGCGAACGCCAGTCCGCGGGTGGCCCGCTGGACCCGCCGGGAGGCCCACACCGCGGCCACCACGCCGACGGCCAGTGCCGCCCCCGCGTACAGCAGCAGCCCGGGTACGGCGGCGAGCAGCCGGCCGCGGACGCTGTCGTAGGCGATGCCCACCGAGACCGCGCCGACGATCCGCCCGGAGCGGTCCCGCAGCGGAACCTTGCCGCGGGCGCTGCGCCCCAGCGTGCCCCGGTCGATCTGCATGATGTCTTTGCCGCCCAGCGCCACGCTCGGGTCGGTCGAGACATGCTCGCCGATCCGCCCGGGGTCGGTGTGCGACCAGCGGGTGCCGTGGGTGTCCATGACCACGATGTAGCTGGCGCCGGTGGCCAGCCGGATGCGCTCCGCCTCGGCCTGCACCGGTCCGTCGGGGGTCGGCCGGGAGGAGACCAGCGCCTGGGCGACGTCCGGGTCGGCCGCCACCGTCTGCGCGATGGCCAGCGCCCGGTGCATGCCCTGGTCGTCGAGTTCGTGGCTGAGCGGAGCCAGGAAGAGACCGGTGGCCAGCGCCGTGACGCCGACGGTGATCGCGAGCTGCATCCGCAGGACCTGCGCCGAGACACGGCGCGGCCACCTGATCCGCATAGCGCTGCCCTCCGACTCCCACTCTGACTTCGACTTCGATTCCGGCTCCCCCCGGCCGTCCGCCCGGGCCGGTCCCGCGGCCCTCCGGCGGCGACGGCGTCGGCGCCGGCGGCGGTTCACGCGCCGACGTCCGTGTCGTCACCGCAAAGTAGACGCCGTCGCGCCCGTTGGGCAGTCCTCGGGTCGATTTCGTCGTCCGCGCGCGAGCAGAACGAGCAGAACACCGCTCTGTGCGCAGAAGGGGCCCAGCGCTCACAAGGCTGTCAGGACCGGCGGAGACGCTTCTAACGTCCAGCGCCATGACCATCGACACGAGCCCCGCCATCGAGCTGCGGGGGGCGGGCAAGGCGTTCCGGACACCGTCCGGGGCCCCGCACACCGCCGTACGGGATCTGGACCTGACCGTGGGACGCGGTGAGTTCGTCGCCGTCGTCGGACCCACCGGATGCGGCAAGTCGACCACGCTGACCCTCGTCAGCGGCCTGGAGGAGCCGACCGAGGGCGAGGTCCTCGTCGGCGGTGAGCCGGTACGCGGAATCGGCGCCGACGTCGGCTTCGTCTTCCAGCAGGACGCCGTCTTCCCCTGGCGGACGGTGCTGTCCAACGTGACGGCCGGCCCGCGCTTCCGCGGCGCCGCGAAGGCCGAGGCCAGGGAACGGGCCCGGGACTGGCTGGCCCGGGTGGGCCTGACGGCCTTCGAGGACCGCTACCCGCACCAGCTGTCCGGCGGCCAGCGCAAGCGCGTCGCGTTGGCGGCCACCTTCGTCAACGACCCGAAGATCCTGCTGATGGACGAGCCGTTCTCCGCACTCGACGTGCAGACCCGGGCACTCATGTCCGACCAGCTGCTCGACCTGTGGGCCGGTACCGGATCGTCCGTCGTGTTCGTCACCCACGACCTGGAGGAGTCGATCGCGCTCGCCGACAAGGTCGTCGTGATGACCGCGGGCCCGGCCACCGTCAAGGAGGTCTTCACCATCGACCTGCCGCGCCCCCGCAGCGTCGAGGAGGTCCGGCTGGAGCCGCGGTTCCTGGAGATCTACCGCGAGATCTGGTCGTCGCTGGGCGAAGAGGTCCGCATCACCCGGGAAAGGGGCGCCGGACATGCCGCCTGAGTCCGTATCCCTGCCGGCGCCGGCCACGGGCAAGCCGACCGGCGCCGCCGAACGCACCAGGTCGCGGGCTCGCGCGGCCCGCAGGCACGCCCTGCTGGTCAACGGCTGCCGGCTGCTGGTGCTCGTGCTCTTCCTCGGCCTGTGGGAGTGGTTCTCCCGGACCGGCGTCATCGACGCGTTCAACTTCTCCATGCCCTCGCAGGTCGGGGACCAGATCCGCACCTGGGTCCTGCACGGCACGGCCCAGGGATCGCTCGGCGAGCAGATCTGGACCACCCTCCAGGAGGCCCTGTACGGCTGGGCGATCGGTGTCGCGGCCGGCGTGCTGCTGGGCGTCGCCCTCGGCCGGGTGCGCATCCTCGCGGAGGTCTTCGGGCCGTATGTGAAGGTCCTCAACGCCATGCCGCGCATCGTGCTGGCACCGATCTTCCTCATCTGGTTCGGCCTCGGCCCGGCCTCCAAGATCGCCTCGGCGGTCGTGCTGGTCTTCTTCCCGGTGTTCTTCAACGCCTTCCAGGGCGCCCGCGAGGTCGACCGCAACCTGGTCGCCAACGCCCGCATCCTCGGCGCGAGCAACCGCCAGGTCACGTTCCAGGTGGTCATCCCCTCGGCCACCTCGTGGATCTTCACCAGCCTGCACGTCAGCTTCGGCTTCGCGCTGATCGGCGCGATCGTCGGCGAGTACATCGGCGCCACCAAGGGCCTCGGGCTGATGGTCTCCACCGCCCAGGGCACCTTCAACTCGGCCGGGGTGTACGCCGCGATGGTGATCCTGGCCGTCGTGGCCCTGATCGCCGAGGGGCTGCTCACCTTCCTGGAGAAGCGGCTCTTCCGCTGGAAGCCCGTTGAGTCCGGCGCCCGTTGAGCCCGGCACCTGTCGAATCCGGCGCCCGCGTCGAACCCGGCGCCCGTTGAGTCCGGCGCCTGTCGAGTCCCGCCGGCCCGCCGAGCGGGTCCGCGCCGCCCCACCACCACACAAGGACGTGACCCCATGCGCACTCGCACCACGATGATCGCCCTGGCCGGCGTGCTCGCGCTGACCGCTCTCACCGCCTGCGCGAACGACGCCTCGTCGGGCTCCGGTTCGGCCTCCGACGCCGGCGCGGCGCCGGGCGCCGGCAAGGACGCCACCAAGGTGAAGATCATGGTGGGTGGCCTCGACAAGGTCATCTACCTGCCGGCGATGCTGTCCCAGCGGCTCGGCTACTTCGCGGCCGAGGGCCTGGACGTGACGCTGATGACCGAGCCCGCGGGCGTGGACGCCACCACCGCGCTGGTCTCCGGCGACGTCCAGGGCGCGGTCGGCTTCTACGACCACACCCTCGACCTGCAGACCAAGCACAAGTCCGTGGAGTCCGTGGTGCAGTTCGCCCAGGCGCCCGGCGAGGTCGAGGTGGTGTCGAAGAAGGCGGCCGGCGACATCACCTCCGCCAGGGACTTCAAGGGCAAGCGGCTCGGGGTGACCGGGCTCGGCTCCTCCACCGATTTCCTCACCAAGTACCTGGCGGTGCACAACGGGCTCCAGGTCAGCGACTTCACCCCGATCGCGGCCGGGGCCGGCCAGACCTTCATCGCCGCCATGCAGCAGGGGTCGATCCAGGCCGGCATGACCACCGACCCGACCGTGGCGCAGATCCTGGACAAGGGCATCGGCAAGGTGCTCTACGACATGCGCACGCCCGAGGGTTCGCGGAAGGCGCTCGGCGGCCTCTACCCGTCGTCCAGCCTGTACATGAACACGGACTGGGTGAACGGCCACAAGGACACCGTCCAGAAGCTGGCCAACGCGTTCGTCAAGACCCTTCGGTGGATGTCGACCCACAGCCCGGCGGAGATCGCGGCGAAGATGCCCGCCGACTACGCGCAGGGCGGCGCGAAGCTGTACGAGGAGTCGATCAGGTCGACGCTGCCGATGTTCACCGCCGACGGTGTGATGCCGGCGGACGGTCCGGCGACCGTGGAGAACGTCCTCAAGGCGTTCAACCCCAACCTGAAGGACGCCACCGTGGACCTGGAGAAGACCTACACCACGCAGTTCGTGAAGAACGTCGAGTAGCGGGGCCTGGGCCGCGGGCCCGCTCCTCGGCCGTCCTTCCGGCAGCGCCGACCGTACGACCGGACCGGTCGCACGGTCGGCGTCGTCGCACGGTCGGCGCGTCGGGTGCCGTACCGGCCGCTCTACGCGTCGAACTCGATGACGATCTTGCCCCGGGCGTGGCCGTCCTCGACCGCGCGCAGCGCCTCGCCGGCCTGGGCGAAGGGGAAGGTGCGGGTGACCAGCGGGTCGAGGTCGCCGCCGACGACCAGGCCGGCCAGGTCGTCCAGCACCTGTGCGGTGCGCTTGCGCACCACCGGGCTGCCGCCCAGCTCGGCCACGGTGCCGCGGTCCCCGGCGCTCACCAGCTTGGCCGGGTCGGCGAGCAGCGCGGCCACGTCCCGCAGCGGCTCGCCGCCGACCAGGTCCACGATCCCGTCGACCCCGCCGGGCGCGGCGGCCCTGACCCGGTCCGCGACCCCCGGCCCGGAGGTGACGTGCACCGCGCCCAGCGACTCCAGGAACTCCTTCTTCGCCGCGCTCGCGGTGCCCAGCACCGTCAGGCCGTCGTGCCGGGCGATCTGCACCGCGGCCACGCCGACCCCGCCGCCGGCGCCGTTGATCAGCACGGTGCTCCCAGGGGGGAGGGCGAGCTGGCGGACCGCGTCGTAGGCGGTGGCCGAGGCGACCGGCAGCGACGCCGCGTCCGCCCACGACAGCGCGGCGGGCTTGTGCGCGGTGACCGATGCCAGCAGCAGGGCGTACTCGGCGTAGCCGCCGGCGACGGTGTTGCCGAACACCTCGTCGCCCACCGCGAACCGGGCGGTGTCGCCGTCGCCGCTGTCCGGGCCGACCTCGACCACGACGCCCGCCGCCTCGTTGCCGAACACCGCGGGCAGGTCGGGGACGGGCGCGCCGACCGGCCGGAAACCGGCCCGCCGCTTCCAGTCGACCGGGTTGACGCCGGCCGCCCTGACCTCGACCAGTACCTGTCCGGGCGCGGGCACGGGCCGCGGCAGGTCGGCGAAGGACTCGGCCTCGGGGCCGCCGAGTTCGGTGAACACATACGCCTTGGGCATGGCTGCTACCTCGCGTCGAGGGTGGATGAGGGACGGGGAACCGGTCCGGATACGGCCCCGGGTGCCGCGGCGGGTGCGGCGGAAGTGCTGGGGGGAGCGGCAGGAGTGGCGCCGGCGGACGGGTCGGGTGGGGCGGTGGTGCGGTCCGCGTCCAGGTCCGGCACCCGGACCAGGCGGAAGACGGTGGTGCGGCGGAGCGTGAAACCGATCGACTCGTACAGCTTGACCGCTGAAGTGTTCGCGGCGGCGGCGTGCAGGAACGGCGTGTCGCCGCGCGCGCCGATCCCGGCCGCGACATGGCGGATCAGCCGGGTGGCCAGGCCCTGGCCGCGGTACGCCGGGTCGGTGCACACCGCGCTGATCTCGGTCCAGCCCGGCGGGTGCAGCCGCTCCCCGGCCATCGCCACCAGCGCGCCCTCGCGCCGGATGCCGACGTACGCGCCCATCTCGACGGTGGCGGGCAGGAACGGCCCGGGCCGGGTCCGCTCGACCAGGTCCAGCATCTCCGGGACGTCCGCGGGGCCGAGCGGCACCGCCTCCGGGTCCAGCTCGCCGCGCAGCGTGGTCGCCACGAGCTGCACGCCCGGGATCGCGTCGCCGCCGGTCCACCCCTCGGGCAGCTCGGCGACCCCGGCGACGGTGAAGGTGTTGCCGGGCCCGATCAGCGTGGCCAGGTCGGCCCACGCGCGGGGGTCGGCCGTGTCGGCGACGGCGACGAACGGCGACACGTCACGGCGGTAGCGGCCCGCCCGGCCGACGAACTCCGCCAGGTGCCGGTGCGCTCCGCTCATGGAGGCCCAGGCGGCGTTGTCCAGGACGTGTCCACCGGATGTCTCCGCCGGGTCCTGCGGGAGGGGTGCGTACGGTGGCGGTGGCGTGGTCCGAGGGCTGGTCGACATGTTCGCCGTGACTCTCCGTTCCGGGTGCGGTGCGTTCGGCGCCGGTGGGCGCCTGCGGGTGCTCGTGCGGGTCAACGCCGACCCGGCCCGCGGAAAATCCCGCGGAGCCGGTCGGGATCGGGACAGCCGGTGTCGCGCCGAGGTCAGGAGTTGCTCAGCGGCAGGCCGGGCGGGTTGATCCGCGCGCTCGGCACCGCCTCGTCGCTGAGGTTCCACGCGGCCAGCCACTGGGCGTACTGGCCGTTCTTGATCAGGTAGTCGATGGCGTCGGAGAGCGGCTTGACCAGGCCGTCACCCTTCTTGGTGGTGGCGCAGATCAGGCCCTGCAGGCTCGCCCCTGCGCCGGAGAAAGTGCCCGCGCTGCGGGTGGCCTGCGGGCTGCCGGCGGTCTTGGCGACGTGGTAGGCGACACTCGGGTTCGGCGCGAAGTAGGCGTCGATGTGGTGGGAGTTGAGTGCCAGGTAGGTGCTGTTCGCCTCCTGGTAGTACTTGATGGTCAGCTTCTTGCCCTCCGCCTTGAGCCGGCTCTGCCACTCCAGCAGGATCTTCTCCTGGTTGGTGCCGGAGCCGACCGCCACCGTCTTGCCGGCCAGCTCGTGGAAGTCGCCGGTGAAGGTCCACGGGTCGTCCTTGCGGACCTCGAAGCCGAGGTTGTCCTGCCGGTAGGCGGCGAAGTCGTACTTCTGCTTGCGCTGCTCGGTGTCGGTGATGTTGGAGAACCCGACGTCGGTCTTGCCGCTGTCGATGCCGATGAAGAGGTTGTCCCAGGTGGCGTTGGTGAGCACCGGTTCGAGCCCGAAGACCGCCGCGACGAGCCGGCCGAGGTCCGGCTCCGAGCCGGTCAGCGTCTTCTGGTCGGTGCCGGTGTAGCCGATCGGCGGGGACCCGGCGGGGAGGAAGCCCAGACCCACCACGAGCTGCTTGCTGTCCCGTACGGACTTGGGCAGTTCGGCGCGGATCGAGGCCACCTCGGGCACCTTCAGGGTGGTCTCCTTGGCGGCGCCGTTGGACAGCGCGCCGACCACCACCGTGCCCTTGGCGTCCGCCGCGGCAGGGGCGCTGGAGCCCGCGCCGTCGTCGCTGCCGCAGGCGGCCAGGCCCAGCAGGAGTGATGTCGCGGCGGCGGCGCTCAGGACGAGTCGGGAAGCGGTACGGGGCATGACGGCCTTCCTAGGCAGGGGTGACGGGAACAGCGGCGGGAACAGCGGCGGCAACGGGCGGACCCGGGACCGGAGACGTGGTGGCGGCGCGGGACGGGCCGGCGCGGGCGGCGTCGCGAGCGGTGGCCGGCCCGCGCCGGGCGGCTTCCTCACAGGACGCGGCTGAGGAACTCCCGGGTACGGGCATGGCGCGGGGCCGACAGCACCTGCGCGGGCGGCCCCTGCTCGACGATCCGGCCGCCGTCGAGGAAGACGACGCTGTCGGCGACCTCCCGGGCGAAGCCGATCTCGTGGGTGACGACGATCAGCGTCGTGCCGCTGGTGGCCAGGTCCTTGATCACCGCGAGCACCTCGCCGACCAGTTCGGGGTCGAGCGCCGAGGTCGGCTCGTCGAAGAGGATCACGCCGGGTTCCAGGGCGAGCGCCCGGGCGATGGCGACCCGCTGCTGCTGCCCCCCGGACAGCTGCCGCGGATACGCCTCCGCCCGGTCGCCCAGGCCGACCCGCGCCAGCAGCTCGCGGGCGGCCTCGCGCGCCTGCGCCCGGCTCTTGCGGCCGGTCGCCGCGGGCGCGGCGGCCACGTTCTCCACCGCGGTGAGATGCGGAAAGAGGTTGAAGTTCTGGAAGACGAAGCCGATCCGGCCGCGCTGCGCCAGGATCGCCCGCTCGCCCAGCTCCTTGAAGCGGCCGCGGTACCGGCGCACCCCGATCGGCTCACCGCCGACCTCGACATGCCCGGCGTCCAGCTTCTCCAGGTGGTTGATCGCCCGCAGCAGCGTGGACTTGCCCGAGCCGGACGGCCCGAGGATCACCGTCACCTCGCCGGCCGGCACCGTCAGGTCCACCCCGGCGAGCACCTGCTGCGCGCCGAACCGCTTGTACGCGCCTCGTACGGTGACCGCGACCGGCTGCACCGCCCCGCCTCGCACGGTGCTGTCACGCACGGCGCTGTCCTGGGCGTTGCCGTCCCGCACCGGGCCCGCCGCCGCGCTCATCGGGCCGTTCCCGTCGCGAGCCGGGCCCGGGCCCGGACGTCGAAGAACGCGGCGCGCAGCCGTTGCAGCGGCGTCGGTGGCAGCGTCCGCAGCGCGCCGCGGGAGAAGTACCGCTCCACGTAGAACTGCGCGACGGACACCACGCTGGTCAGCACCACGTACCAGACCGTCGCGACCAGCAGCAGCGGCACGATGTCGCTGGGGTAGGTGCTGCCGAGCGTCTCCACCCGGCCGAAGACGTCGAGCAGCGAGACGTAGAAGACCAGCGAGGTGCTCTTCACCAGGCCGATGAGCTGGTTGACGTACGCCGGGACGATCGCCCGCAGCGCCTGCGGGAAGATGATCCGGGTGAACTGGTAGCGGCGTGGCAGCCCGAGCGCGGCCGCCGCCTCGTGCTGGCCCTGGTCCACCGACAGCAGCCCGCCGCGCACCACCTCGGCGGCGTACGCGGCCTCGTTGAGGCTGATGCCGACCACCGCGACCACCAGGCTGGTGGCCGCCCTGGTCTCGTCGAAGTCCACGAGGTGCGGCCCGAACGGCACCCCGAGGCTCAACGTGGCGTAAAGCGCCTGGAAGTTGGCGAGGAACAGCAGCACCACGATCAGGGGTATCGAGCGGAACAGCCACACGTACACCCAGCTCACGACCCGCAGCACCGGGCTGCGCGACATCCGTGCCAGCGCCAGCACGATCCCGGCGAGCAGCCCGAACACCGCGCTCCACGCGGTGACCTGGAGGGTGACGCCGAGCCCGTGCAGGATCACCGGCCGCAGGAACCAGTAGCGGAACCTGCCCCACTGGAAGAACTGGTTGGTGGCCAGGCCGTGCGCGATCTGCGCGACCACGACCAGCACGGCCACGGTGAGCACCCATCTCCAGGGGTGGCGCAGCGGCACCACCCGGTGCTCGTCGGCCTGATCCGACGTGGCGTCAACGTCCTTGCCGTGTACGGGTGCGGGTGGGTCGACTGCGGTGCGGGAGGCGGCGCGGGGCAGGTCGGACATGGGGCGACTCCGGCGCGGGGAGGACGCTCGCACGCAGCACGCGCTCACGGACCAGGGCGGCGCGCGCGGCGGGAGCGGGACGGTGGAGGGTGGACGGGCGAGAGCGGGAAGCGGGGTGGAACGCGGCCCGCGCGTGCGGTCGTACGCGAGCGGCGGGCATGACGTGCGACAGGTGACATGTGACGTGCGTCGGGAGCGGCGGTGCGTGCCGTGGTGCGGTGCGTGCCGTAGTGCGGTGTGTGCCTCAACGGGCCCGCGGCCCGGGGGAGTTCAGCTACTACAGAGCGCGCTGCTGACGCGCAGCAGGTCGATGTGCCGGGCCAGGACAGGGCGGTGCGGACGGTGGCATCGCCACTGCTCCGAACCGACTGCCTCGGTCATCCCGCCCACCTTCGCCCGCCCGCCGCTGCGGGCCTCGCGTGCTGCTCGCGGCCGGGCGGAAGCGCCCTGACCCCGGCGTCAACGTAAGCAGCGCCGCCACGGGTGTCAACGCCAGGCCCGTCGCTATGCCCCGGTGTGCTCGGGTTTCGCGACGCGGGTTTCATCCCCCGTTCAAAAACCCGCCCGACGACCGGGCGGGCGTCCGCCGGTGCCGGAGGCCGGCGGCCACGACAACGTGACACTGCCGCCGGCCGGCAGCGCGTGCCAGCGTGCGGCGAAGTCGTCCAGGCGGACCAGGATGCGCTCGACGAGCCGGGACCGGCTGATACCCGGCTCGATCGAGGAGAACCAGTCAGGGAGATCCGCGCGATGGCCCGCCCGCAACTGCCACAACGGCTCGCACAGGGAGGCCAGTGTCTCGGACCGGGCCATGTCGGCGTGCTCGGCCCTGTCCGGCTGCCGCTTCGCTTCCCGGCGTGCCAGCCGCTTCCTGACGGCAGGGTCGGCTGCCCAGAAGATGTTGCTCCGCCCGGCCGCGATCCGGCCGAAGACCGCGCCGGACAGGCCCGCCTCGGCCTCGACCAGGAAGTGCACGGCGTCGTGCGGCAGGTAGTCGTCGTAGCCCGGCCCTTGCCGTGGTGCCAGCTCCGGGCCGCGTTCCCGAACGACGGTCATCTGGTACCGCCGCCCTGGCGCCTTGGTGAACGTCACGTCCATGGTCGGCACGGTACCCACCGTCGCGGGTGGATCGCACACGGTTATCCCGTGGGTGCCGGTTCGGGGGGCCAAGGCTGGGCGCCTCGCGGTCCCCGAAACGCCCTTCGCGGCCGGACGCCGCCCCGGCCCGCCTACAGCCGCAGGCCCTGGGCGAGCATGCGGAAGGGGGCCTCGTAGAGGGCGGGGAGGTCGGGGACACCGTCGCGTTCGACCCAGTAGCGGACGACCGCCGTGGACACCGCCATGATCGCGGCGGCCGCGGCGTGCACGTCGAGGTCGTCGGGGCCGCGGCCGGTGCGGGCCATGATCACCTCGGCCAGGCGGTCCTGGCTGCGCTGCAACTCGTCCCACGAACGGGCCCTGATCGCCGGGTCGTTGAAGCCGAGCCGGGTGCGCAGCAGCAGTTCGTCCAGGTCCGACTTGATGACCGGGCCGAAGGAGTCCGCGAGCGCGGCCAGCAGCGACTCCATGATCGGCTCGCCGGCCGGGCGGGCCAGCAGCGCGTTCGCGAGCACGGAGTCGTAGTCGTCGACGAGGACCACGTCCTCCTTGGTCGGGTAGTAGCGGAAGAACGTGCTCGGGGAGACCTCGGCCGCCTCGGCGATCTGGTCCACGGTGGTGGCCTCGTAACCCTGCTCGGCGAAGAGCCGGTACGCCTCCCGCCTGATCGCCTCCCGGGTGCGCTGCTTCTTGCGCTCCCGCAGGCTCGGTGCCGCCACGGCCGGAGTCTCCTCAGTGCTCATGCCACCGATTCTCCGGGTCCCGCGCTGCCGGAGGCCACCCCGTCCGCCGTGTCGGCCGAGGACCGGTCCTCCCGCACGGGCGCGGCCGGTGAACCGGGCGCCGGCGCGGACGAGGGGAGCAGCAGCAGCCCGAGTACGCCCGCCAGCGCCGCGCACACGCCGCAGGTCAGCATCACCAGGTCCATGCCGTGGACGAAGGCGGCGTGCGCGGAGGCGAGCAGGCCGGGGTCGTGCAGCCGGGCGGCGACCGCGTCGGCGCCGGTGACCGAGTCCCGCGCGGCATGGGCGGACGAGGCGTCCAGCCGGTGGACGGCGAGCCGGCCGAGGTAGCCGGCGCTGAGCACGCTGCCGAGCGCGGCCACCCCGAGCACCCCGCCGACCTGCTGGACGGTCTCCAGCAGGCTGGTGCCCTGACCCGAGCGCTCCGCGGGCAGCGAGCCCATCACCAGGCCGGTCGCGGGCACCATCGCACTGCCGAAGCCGAAGCCGATCAGCGTCAGCCACACGGCGGCGAAGCCGTAACCGTCGCCCGCCGCGGTGGTCGCGCCGAGCAGGGCCCCCGCGGCGAGCAGCAGCAGCCCGGCCGGGATCACCAGGCGCGGCCCGAACCTCTTCGCGATCGGCTCGCTGAGGGTCGCGGCGACCATCAGCCCGGCGATCAGCGGCAGGATGCGCAGGCCGGTGCCGAACGCGTCGTGCCCGAGCACGGATTGGAGGTACTGCGGCACCACGAACAGGATGCCCATCACCGCGAAGTTCACGAACACCGCGAGCAGGGTGCCCCAGCGGAACGCCCGGTCGGCGAAGAGGCCGAGGTCGACCAGGGGGTGCGCGGTGCGCCGCTGCCGTATCAGGAAGACGGCCAGCACCGCGGCGCCGCCGACGATCCCGGCGAGCACCTTCGGGCTGCCCCAGCCGTCGTCCGGCACCAGGATCGTGCCGTAGACCAGGGCGGTGATGCCGGCCACGCTCAGCACGGTGCCGGTGACGTCGAAGGGGCCGGGCGCCGCCGGGGCGCGGTCGTGGTCGCCGGGCAGCAGCCAGACCGCGGCGAGCAGCGCGATCACGGCGACCGGCACGTTGAAGACGAACACCGAGCCCCACCAGAAGTGGTTGAGCAACCAGCCGCCGACCAGCGGGCCGACCGGCATGCCGAGCGCGGTGGCCGCGGTCCAGGTGGCGATCGCCTTGGGCAGCTCCCGCCGGGAGAAGATCCGCGGCAGGATCGCCATCGACAGCGGCATGATCATCGCGGCGCCGGCGCCGAGCACGGTACGCACCGCGATCAGCTCGTCCGGCGACCCGGCCCTGGTGCCGGCGAGCGAGGCGAGGCCGAAGAGCGTGATACCGCCGACCAGCAGGCGCTTGTGCCCGTACCGGTCGCCGAGCAGCCCGACCGGCAGCATCACCACCGAGAGCGCCAGCAGGTAGCCGCCGCCGATCCACTGCAACTGGGCGCTGCTGGCGCCCAGTTCACCGGAGAGCGTGGGCAGCGCGACGTTGATGACGGTGCCGTCGAGTCCGATGATCAGCACGCTCAGCGTCAGTGCGGCGAGGGCCAGCCAGCGGCGTGGCGAGTCCGCGAGCGGATGCGGCGGCGGGGACGGGGGCTTGGACAGGGGTGTCGAAACGCGCTGGGCGCGCCGAGCGGGGTCGGCTGACGGGGAGGGCGGTGCGGTGTCCGCGGGCATCGGCATGAGCAGCCTCCTGGGAGTGGACCGTATAAAGACAGTACACTCTCAAAAAGCTGTGTCACATCAAATGAAAGTTGACTTTCACTATGTCGAGGATGGTGGCGGCGCGCCGCTCAGCTCGCCTTTCGTCCGGACGAGGCCGTCTTGCGTGCCGCGGTCTTCTTCGCGGCGCCGGACTTGGTTCCGCCCCGGGTCCCGCCGGCCTTGGCGGTGCTCGACTTGGCCGAGCCCGCCTTGGCCGCGGTCTTCTTCGCACCGGCCCGCTTGCCCGTCGCGGTCTTCTTCGCGCCGCCGGCGCGCCCACCGGACCGCCCGCCCGACGGTTGCGCCTGCTCCACGGACGCCCGCAGCGCCGCCATCAGGTCCACGACGTTCCCGCCGCCGGCCTCCTCGCTCACCGTCGGCGGCTCCGCGCCCTCCAGCTTCGCGGTCACCAGCGCCTCCACCGCCTGCGCGTACTCGTCGTGGTACGCGGTGAGGTCGGCCTCGCCCAGCGCCTCGATGAGGGTGTCGGCGAGCTTCAGCTCGGAGTCGCTGATCTTGACGCTGCCCTTCGGCGCCGCCTCGGCGGGGTTGTTCAACTCGTCGGGCCAGCGCAGGGTCTGGAGCAGCAGCACGTCGTCGCGCGGCCGGATCAGCGCCAGGTGCTCGGAGTTGCGCATCGCGAACTTGCCGACCGCGGCCTTCCCCGACCGCTCCAGCGCCTCGCGCATCAGGACGTACGGCTTGTTCGCGCCCGCCGAGGCCGGGGCGAGGAAGTACGGGGTGTCGAGCTGCATCGAGTCCACCGACGTCATGTCCACGAAGCCGCTGACCTCGATGGTCTTCGCGGTGGGCAGCGGCAGTGCCTGGAGGTCGGAGTCGGTGACCTGGACGAGCTGGTCGTCCGGGGTCTCGTAGGCGCGGCCGATGTCCGAGGCGGTCAGTACCTCCTCGTCCAGCTCGCAGGTCTTCTGGTAGCGGACCCGGCCCTGGTCGGCCAGGTGGATCTGCCGGAAGCTGATCTTGTGGCTGGAGACGGCGGAGCCGAGCTTCACCGGTATCGAAACCAGGCCGAAGGCGAGGTTCCCCGACCAGACGCTGCGCATAGCGTGTCCTTTTTGTCAGGCTATGGGACCTTTATGATATGCCGATCACCGAGGTCGAGGGCCGCCGGGTCAAGCTCAGCCACCTCGACCGCGTGCTCTGGCCGGAGACCGGCACCACCAAGGCGGAGCTGCTGGAGTACTACGCCACCGTCGCCGGCGTCCTGCTGCCGCACACCAGCGGCCGGCTGGCCAGCTTCGTCCGCACCCCCGACGGCGTGGACGGCCAGCGCTTCTTCCAGAAACGCCCGCCCGCCGGTACGCCCGAGTGGGTGAAGACCACCGAGCGGGTGCGCAGCAACGGCGAGCTGATGGACCAGGTCGAGGTGAACGACCTCGCCACCCTCGTCTGGGCCGGCAACCTCGCCTGCGTGGAGATCCACACCCCGCAGTGGCGCGCCGCCGACCCCGACACCGCCGACCGGCTGGTGCTCGACCTGGACCCGGGCCCGGACCGTACGGTCGTCGACTGCTGCCGGGTCGCGCTCGACCTGCGCGAGCGGCTCGGCGCCGACGGGATCGCGGCCTGGGCGAAGACCAGCGGCTCCAAGGGGCTGCACCTGCTGGCCGCGCTGCGCGGCGCCACCCCCGACCAGGCGCGCGCGTACGCCAGGACGATCGCCCGCGAGCTGGAGGCCGCGCACCCGGACCGCGTGGTGTCGCGGATGGCCAAGGCGGACCGCGCCGGCCGGGTCTTCATCGACTGGTCGCAGAACTCGGCGAGTAAGACCACCGCCGTCCCCTACACGGTGCGCGCCCGCGCCCGGCCCACCGTCTCCGCGCCGCTGACCTGGGACGAGGTCGCCGCCGCCGAGGAACCGGGCCAACTCGACTTCACCATCGGAGAGATGCCCGCCCGGCTGGCCGAGGTCGGCGATCCGCTCGCCGCGCTGCTCGAACCGGGCGGCGCGAGCGCGCTGCCGGGGTGAGCGTACGGGCGTGGCGGACGGGCCGCCGTCACGCTGCCGCGCGGGCCGCCCGTCGTAGCGCCTACTGCTGCCGTGCTGGCCGCCCGTCGTGCCGCCTACTGCTGCTGCGCGCCCGCCAGGTGCTCCGCGAGCTCCTTCTCGTCCTCGTCGCTGAGCGAGGTCTTCAGCAGGGTGCCACCGTAGGGGCGCATGGCATCGGCGAACTTGTCCTCGGTGATCTTGGCGGCCATCACCACCACCGCCGACGTGCCCGGCTTGAGCATCTCCTGCACCTGGTCGCGGAACTGGTCGTCGATCCCGGACTTGCCCAGCTTGCCGAGCAGTCCGCCCATCGCCGCGCCGGCCAGCAGGCCGAGCCCGGGCACCAGGAAGAGGATGCCGAAGACCATTCCCCACAGCGCGCCCGACGCCGCCGAGACCCCGACGATCTTGCTGGGGGTGTCGACGTGGGTCTTGCCCTCCGCGTCGACCGAGACGACGGCGAGCCCGTTGAGGTTCACCACGTAGTCCTGCTGGAGCTTCTGCACCCGTTCGTAGGCGTTCTCGGCGGTGCTGTGATCGTCGTAAGCGATCACGATGAGTTCGGACATCGGGGCCTCCTCGGTGGCGTGGGCGACGTGAGGAACCCTATGTCCGAAATGTCGGCACGGCCACGCGGTGCCGGACGGCGGGGCCTGGGCCGTGTTTTGGAAGTCCCTCCCCCCTGCCTTCGGCGGGGGAGGTGCCCCCATCCCGTGGCGCCTGATACGCACGCTCGCTTCGTTGTCGGGCTTGTCCGAGTAGGCCCACTACGAGGACAACCCTCCGCCTTGCGATCTGGGGGCACCTCCCACGCCGCAGGCTGTGGGGGAGCACCAGACGCCACGGGCCCCGCCCTTTGGGCGGACGGCGCTACTTCCAAAACACGGCCTAGGCGCAATACCGGTGATTTAGGTTATTTTCCGGCGGGTTGGGTTGGCTTTGGTCGGGCCGACCAGTTGGACGGTGGGGGTGTTGGGGCGGGGCGGGTGGTTGTGCTCGGCTCGTTTCAGTGCCCAGTTCGACATCTTGCGTTTGATGACGCGGGGGTTGGAGCGTGGCCGCCGTGCGGGTAGGGGCCGTTCGGTGATTTCACGCAGACTCTGTCTGAGTGTGTGGGTCAGGCGGGAGGGGGGAAAGTGCCGCCTGCCCGGTGACGTGGCGGCGGACGATGCGCAGGGTGCGGGTGAAGGAGATCCGGTCGGGGTCGTGTCCGGCGTGTATGGCGGCTTGATGCATGAGGTCCCGTAGGGCGTGGTGGACCAGCAGGAACGCGAAGATCTCCTGTTCGACCCCGCGGGGGTGCTGGGAGCGCAATACGATCCCGGGGCTGCCCTGATGGTTCTTGATCTCATCGAGTGTGTTCTCGATCTCCCAGCGCTGGGCGTAGAGGGCGGCGAGTTCGCCCGCCGGGGCGTCGGCGGGGTCGAGGATGGTGGTGATCAGCCGGTAGACGTCCCCGTCAGCCCCGCCCGGACCGAGCGTGTACTCGATCACTCGAACCTGTTCGGGGTCGGCTCGGCGGTGTTTGTCTCGGGTGGCGACGATCTGCGAGAGATAAGAGCCGTCCTCCAACGCGGCCAGGACCGGCAGCACGATGACGCTCCGCACCCGCCACAGCAGGTCAGCGCCTCCGGCCTTGGCCGCCCGCCACAGGTCCAAGCCGCAAAAACCCCGGTCGGCCAGTACGAGCATGTCCCCGGTCAAAGCAGGGAAGATCCGCCGGGCCAGGGCGGTCTCATGCACCGACAACGGGCCGGCCTCGGCCGCGAACACGGCATGGGTGCCGCACTCGGCCAAGGCCGCTACTCTCACCTGTGGATACGCGCTCCTGCCCTGCCCGCGGCTGCTGCCCGGACGCCCGAAGAACTCCGCGTTCGCGGCCGTGTCCGGCACGTCGAAGACGGTGCCGTCCACCGCGACCAGCCGCCACCGGCCATACCAGGCACCCGGGGTCCGCGGGACCGCCACCGGTCGGCAGACCCGGTCGAACAAGACCCGCAACGGCTCCGGCCCCAGCCGCAGACGCGCACGGCCGATCGCCCCGGTGGTCGGCACCCGCCAGGCCTTCACCCAACGGCCCTCACGCTCCAGCCCCTGCACCAACAACCGGGCCACCTCCTCGTAGCCCTGCCCGAAGAACAGGCACATCGCCAGGACGAAATACATCACCACCCGAGCCGGCAACAGCCGGTTCCGCTGCTCGACCCGACCACACTCGGCGACGACCTCGTCGATCAACTCGGGCGGGAAAGCCCGCGTGAGCACCCCCAACGCGATCCGATCCGAGAACCGCTCAACCCCCGACGACTTCACCTGTCCAGGCCTTGGCACACACCGACCAACGACCAGACACCACCAAAGTCACCAGTATTGGGCCTAGCCGCGCGGCTCCCCGTGCCAGCGCCACTTCTCCAGTCGTGGCCGGCCCGGCAGTTCGGCCCGGCCGGTCGACCACAGCAGGGCCGGCCACGGGGCGGCGTCCGTCGGGGCGTCGGGGAAGAGCCGGTGCAGCACCCGCCGGCAGAGGTGGTCCGGCGGCTGCCACGGCAGCCCGGACCCGGAGGTGACGTCATGGGTGTGCACCAGGGTCTCCACCACGCCCATCGCCCCGAACCCCTCGGGGTCGGAGACGCCGAAGACGTGGTGGGCGCGGAGCCGCGGCGAGCTGGTGCGCACCATCGCCACCAGCAGGGCGCCGCACGCCTCCAGCGCCTGGAGCAGCCCGTCCCGGCCCTCCTCGCGCGCCACGAAGATGGTGCTCGACGGCCCGTCCGGCCGCATCTGCCGCCAGGAGACGGGCACATGCGTGGTCACCGGCGGCACCGCCGGGCCGATCTGGAGCGCGTACGCGAACAGGTCGTCGGCCAGGTGCTCGGTGGTCTCCCAGCACGACCAGGTCAAGTCGCCGGCCGGACGGTCCCAGCCGTCCTCCGGCACGGACGAGAGCGCGCGCACCGACAGCTTCACGGCCAGTGCCACGTCGTCGGGGCCGACCGGCCCGGGGGAGTGGGGAGTCGGTGTGCCTGTCGTCGGTACCGCGGGTGAGGGGTCCACGTCCGGCACCGTATGCGGAGGACGGCACGGTGCCAAACCGTTTGCGCGGCAAGGTGGTCGGTCCGCGGTGCGACGCGCCCGGGTCGACCGTCGGCCAACCGGTCGGCCGGACGGCGGTCGTCCGGCTTCGCGCTCTCGCCGCCGGGCCTGCCGCCGTCCGTGCCTCATTCGCCGAGCAGCAGCGCGGCGACCGCCTCCGGGGCTTCGTGCATCGCGTCGTGTCCGGTGGGGAGTTCGTGGACCCGCCACTCGGGATCGGCTCGGAGCCGGGCGCGGAGCCCGGCGAACGGCGTCCGGTCCTCCCATCCCGAGCAGTAGACGAACTCCCGGCGGGGGACCCGGGCGAGCGCGCCCGTGAGCCGGATCGTCTGCAGGAACGAGGCGAGGGGATGGGGACGGCGGCGGGGGTCGCCGCCGTCCGGCGGTCGGACGGAGTAGCCGGTGGCCGCGGCGCCGGCCGCGAACACCTCCCGGAAGTGGTCGTTCGTCGACGACCAGCACGACTCGCCGTCGCGCGGTACGTAGGCGTCGAGGTGCACCAGTCGCTCGATCCGGCCGCCGGCGCGGTCGGCGGCGGCGGCGATCACCATCCCGGCGTAGCTGTGGCCGACCAGCGTCACGCCGGTGAGGTGGTGGCGATCGAGGTGCCGCAGGACGTCGCCGGCGTGCGTGTCGAGACCGGCGGTCGCGACCGCCGCGTCGTCGTCGTCCGGCCGCAGGCCGGTCAGGGTCAGCGCGTGAACGCTGTGACCGGCACGCTCCAGCAACGGCACCACCGCCTCGAACGACCAGGAACCCTTCCAAGCACCGGGTACGAGGACGAATGTCGCCATGTGAGTCTCCTTCTCTCCCAACTCGCGACATCGAGGCACGCTGCCTCGATGGCATGCGGCGCGGCCAGGCGCGCTGCGCGCCTGAGGACCACTCCGCATGCAGGAAGTGTCACGGGATCAGGAGATGGCTTGCCACCGCTAGGATGCCAACCGATGCCCGCTCGCCGCCAACCTCGCCCGATCGCCGGTGTGACGTCACATGTGTGGCCCTCCGGCGGGCGGCACCTGTGGCCCTCCGGCGGAACGAGCGCGTGGCAGTCACACGCACGAGGACACCTGGTGTACGCGGCCGGCGGGGTCCTGGCGGTGCGCACCGAGCGCGGCACGTCGATCGTTCCCGCCAACCGGGTCGCCTGGACCCCCGCCGGGTTCACGCACGACCACCGCGCGCACGGCCACACCGACATGCGGATCGTCTTCCTCACCCCGTCGCTCGCCCGGCTCGTCCCGGACCATCCCGCCGTGTTCCTGGCCTCCGGCCTCGCCCGCGAGGTCCTGCTCGCCCTGACCGGCCCCCGCAACTACGACGACGCGACCGGCTACAGCCGCTCCGCACGCTCGCGCCTGCTCCGCGTCCTCGTCGAGGAACTCCGCGAAGCCCCCGAACAGCCGCTGCACCTGCCCGAACCGCGGGACGACCGGCTGCGAGCCATCGCCCGGATACTGCACGAGACGCCCGCGGACAACGCCACGCTGGCCGAACTAGGGAAGGCGATCGGCGCCAGCACCCGCACCCTCAGCCGGCTCTTCCGCAACGAACTCGGTATGACCTTCTACGAGTGGCGCACCCAACTGCGCGTCCACCACGCGCTCGTGCTCCTCGCCGAGGGCCAGGACACCACCCGGACCGCCTACGCCTGCGGATGGGCCAACCCCAGCAGCTTCATCGAGGCGTTCACCCACATCATCGGCACGACCCCGGGCCGCTACCGGACCGGGCGCCAGAGCACCGACCCCACACCTCGACCCCCGACGGCGGTCACGTCCTCGGAGTGACCCGCACGCCCACCCGGGCACCTCCCCCTTCGTGCGAGTGCCGCCTAACTCCCGGCCGCCGCCGCGACGCAGAACTCGTTGCCCTCCGGGTCGGCCATCACCACGTGATGGCCCGCGAACTCCCGGAGGACGGTCCCGCCCGCGCGGACCAGGCGCGCGGACTCCGCCGTGATCCGCGCCCATCGCTCGTCGGGACCGCCGTGCCCGGGCACGCGGATGTCGAGGTGCAGCCGGTTCTTCGCCGTCTTGGGCTCGGGGACCTTGAGGATGCTCAGGCGGGGCCCGGCGCCGTCGGGATCGCAGAGCCACGCGGCGTCGTCCACGGAGTCGTCCGCCGGCAGGTCGAACTGCGCGAACCACTCCGCGCGCGTCCTGAACGGAGCCGGCGGCGGCTCGTCGACGTATCCGAGGGCCGTCTTCCAGAAGGCGGCGAGGAGTTGCGCGTCGGCGCAGTCGAGGGTCAGGTCGATGTCGGCAGCCATGCTGGGACCGTACCGCGGGGCTCTGACAAGCGCCTTCCGGCCAGGATCGCGAGCTCGGGGTGCCGATTCAGGTGCGAACTCGGCACGGACCGGTACGGACCCGGTACGGACCTGGTTGCGGATGGGGGAAGGCGACGAGGAGGCGGTGACTCCCGGCCGCGACAATCCGCTGACGTTGCACGCGGTGCCGCTGAGGTGAGGTGAGGCGGGCGGGGCGGGCGGACTACGACGCGGTGGCGTCCGCGCCGGTGAGCGGGGAGGGTTCGGCGGCCAGCCGGGCGAGTTCGTCGTCGGTGAGCAGGCGTGAGCGCAGCAGGAAGCGCACGCCCTCGGGGGCCTCCAGCGAGAAGCCGCTGCCACGGCCCTTGACCACGTCGACGGTGAGGTGGGTGTGGCGCCAGTAGGCGAACTGGCTCGCGCTCATCCAGAACGGCGTGTCGCCCGCCACCCTGCCGAGCAGCACGTCCGCGCCGCCCACCCGGAACTCGCCGCGCAGGTAGCACATCGGGGAGCTTCCGTCGCAGCAGCCGCCGGACTGGTGGAACATCAGCGGGCCGTGCCGATCGGCGAGCCGGCCGAGCAGTTCCTCGGCGGCGGGGGTCAACTCGACCCGGCGAACCGGCTCGGCCGGGTCCGCGGGGGAGGCCGGGGGAGTCATCGCGGCCCTCCGTTCCAGGCGGGGCGGCCGGCCGGCGGACGCGCGGTCCCTGGTCCGCACCCCGATCGCCGCTCCCACGGCGGTCCGTCCCGTTCCCTCGATGCTACTGCCGAACTCCCCGGCCGAACCCGCTCGTCGGGGCCCGCGTTGCGCGGCGCGGGCCGGTCGTGGCCGGTGTCGGCCGGCGGTGGCCGGTGTCGGCAAGGGAGTTCGGCCGCGCAGGGCCCCGGGTCCGTACGTCAGTGGTCGCCGCGGCCCGAGGGTGACGTGCGGGCAGGGACGGGGCCCACCGGGGCACCGGGTGCGCCCCGCTCAGGCGGCCCGCCCCATCACCACGCGGCGTCACCGGTACGGGGCGGGGGAGTCGGCCGGGTGCACGCGGCGCCCGCGAGGGCCAGGGCGGCCAGGTCCTCCAGGACCGCGGCGGGCCAGTCGTCGTGTCCGCGCAGGGACCACCGGCGGCGCCAGCGGGCGCCCGCGAAAGCGGCGGCGACCGCCGCGGCCCCGCCGACCGCGCCGGCGGTGGCGAGCAGGACCGGCCCGGGTGAGGAGGGCGCGGGCCTCTCCGCCGAACCCGACGCCGAGTCCGCCGAACCCGCTGACCCCGACCCCGAACCCGCCGGCCGCACCGAACCCGCCGAACTTGCCGAACCCGCCGACCCCGACGCCGAGTTCGCCGAACCCGCCGGCCGCGCCGAACCCTTCCCGTCGTCCGCCGCGCGCCGCCGGCCGGGTGGCGGCGCGAGCACCCGCACGGCGTCCGCGGCGAGCACCGCGGCCGCCAGGCCGCCGAGCACGACGCGGGGCACCAGCCCGGCGGCGGTCAGCCGGCTCGGGGTCGCCGGCAGCTTGTCGGCGATCAGCTCACCGACGGCAGCGGTCACCGTGCCGATCACGGCCGGCCGCCCGGCCAGCAGGTCCAGCGGTTCCGGGGCGGTCTCGGCCCGCCCGCTCACCGCGACGGCAGCCGTCCCGATCTGGCTGCGCGCCCCGGACGCGGCCCCGACCAGCCCGGCGCGCACAAGGCCGGCCCGTACGCCGGCGGGCGCTCTCACGCGCGCCGCTCCCCGGCCGTCACGACACCGTACGTCGCGAGGCCGTACAGCAGGTGCGGTATCGCGTCGGAGACCCAGTCCGCGCCCGACCACGTGCGCGGGTCGCTCACCTTCAACTCGGCCATGGACAGGTCGGTGACCGCCATGGCGAGCGCCCCGGTGAGGACGCCGCCCGCCCAGAGCGGCAGCCGCACCCCCGCCTTCCGCAGTACGGCGACGGCCGTGCCCACCCCCACGCCGGTGGCGATCCCGGACAGCGCCGCCAACGCGCTCACCCGGTTGTCGCGGGTCTGGCCGGTGCCGTCGATGGTGACCCCGGCCCGGTCCGCCAGCGCCTCCACGGTCGCCTCCGGAACGGTGCTCGCGGGTCTGCCGCGCAGGGCCATGTCGCCGTACGTGACGGCGTTGAGCACGGTCGTCCCGGCGGCTCCGGCGAGGCCGCCGCGCAGTAGCGTTCGCATCATGGTCCCCGGGTGACCCGCACCCGAGGGCGTGAAACACCGCGACGCGTGGTTCCGTCCGGTCGCGTCCCGTTCGAGCGCGACCCCACCCGTCACCGAACGGAACGCAGCCCGGATCGCGCCGTAGCCGATGCGGTCACGCGACGCTGCGTAGCGGCGTCGCCCTTTCGGGTGATGGCCACGCCCTACGTACCCCTGTGCCGGCAGGGGCGAGACGGTCCCGCTGTGACGGGTGGTCGCCGCTCCGGGCCGGGCTCACCCCAGGAACGGCTTGATCAGGCCGAGCAGCGCCTCCGGGCGGTGCAGCGGGATGATGTGGCCGCAGTCCTCAAGGACGTGGCCCACGAGATCGTCGGTGATCGGCCGCAACTGCCGTTCGAGCGCGGCCCCGACAGGGTGCGCGCCGATCGCCATCGTGGGCACCGTCAGCCTGCCGGTGGCGGCGGCCCGTTGGATCTGCCGGGCGCCGGCGGGCATCGCGCGGTAGTACGAGAAGGCGCGGCGCAGCGCGTCGGTGCCGGTGTAGGCGCTGACGAAGGCGTCGCGGAGGTCGGGGCGGAGCCCCTCCCCGAGGGTGCCGGCGTCGAGGAACCAGTCGATGTAGCGGGCTTCGTGGCCGGTGAGCACGTCTTCCGCGAGGCCGGGCACGGCGTGGAAGCCGAACCACCACGGTGCCCCGCCGGCCAGGAAGTCCTCGGCACCCGGCAGCGTCCCCAGCAGCGACTCCATGACCACCAGCCGGCTGACGAGGTCGGGGCGGCGCATGGCCAGCAGGAAGGCGGGCGGGGTGCCCGCGTCGATGCCGACCACGGCCGCGGAGGTCTCGCCGAGGGCGGCGAGGAGGGCTTCGGCGTCGGCGGCGAGGGTGCCGGCGTCGTAACCGCCGGTCGCGGGCCCGCTCGCGCCCAGCCCGCGCAGGTCGGGGGCGATCACCCGGTGGTCGTGGGCGAGTTCGCCGATGACGTCGGTCCACAGCTGCCAGGTGTGCGGGAACCCGTGCAGGAGGAGGACGGTGGGGCCCTGTCCCGCGGTCGCCACGTGGAGTTCGACGCCGCCCGCCTCGACGCGGCGCAGCACCACCTCGGGCGGGCCGCTGCGGGCGGTGGTGCGGGGGACGGGGGACATGGGCGACCTCCCAGGCGGTTACCAATGGTGACAACACCACCGTAGGTAACTACGCTGGACCGGCCAAGACCGCACTCGTGCCACAGGTGGTGAGCTCCAGGTGACCGCCCCTTCCGTCCTCTCCTCCCCGTCCGGTCCGCCCCAGGGCCGCGGCGACCTCTTCGACCCGCTGTGCCCGACCCGGCGCCTGCTCGACCGGATCGGGACCAAGTGGACGTCGATGGCCGTCAAGGTGCTGGCGGAGGCGTCCCCGGACGAGGTGCGCTTCGCGGAACTCCAGCGCCGTATGGCGGGCGTCTCGCAGAAGATGCTGTCGGTCACGCTGCGCGGGCTGACCCGCGACGGTCTCGTCAGCCGTCGCGTCGAACCCACGGTGCCGCCCCGTGTCCACTACCGCCTCACGGAGTTGGGACTCTCCCTGGAGGGCCCGCTGTCCGCGGTCAGGGACTGGGCCGAGCAGCACATGGCCGAGATCGACCGCGCCCACGCACGGGCCGACGCCCAACCGTCCGACGCCCACCCGTCCGACGGCTGAGGGGGAGCGGCCCACGTTCAAGCCGCTGCACGGGCGTTCGATCCCGCGCGGCGAGGCCGGTTCGGAAACCCGCCGGGCCTCGCGCGCCGGCCGCCGGACCGGCCGCGCCCACCCGTCGGCCCCTCGCCCCCCGACCTCCCCCTGATCGCCCCCGAGTGACGCCCCGTCACCAGCCCCCCGCGTCCCCCGCACCCGCGACAGCCCCCCGCTTACACGCAGTTGACCGTGTTTGTCCGCCCCGGCCGCAGAACTTTCCTTGACACTCCTGCGCGGTCGGAGCAACATCGTCTTTCACTTCCTGACAACGTTGTCGGGTTCGGTCCCGTCGCCCCGCCCGCCGGGGGGAGAGGCCGTTCCCCTGCCGATCACCCGTACTCCACGAAGGGCAGGATTGGTGCCAGACTCAACCCCGCACCGGACGGTCGGAACCCGCCGCAGGCGCAGAGCCGTCTGCGCGCTGGCCGCGGCGACCGCACTCCTCGGGCTCGGCCTCGGCGCCGGGACCGCCGACGCGGCGCCCTCGCACGGCGCGCCCGCCGACCCGGCCTCGGCCGTCAACCCGCTGATCGGAACGTCGAACGCGGGCAACACCTACCCCGGCTCCGTGGTGCCGTTCGGCATGCTCGCGTGGAGCCCGCAGAACTCGACGGGGAACCAGTTCTCCACGCCGGCGCCCGGTGGCTACCGCTACGACGCCACGAAGATCCGCGGCTTCAGCCTGACCCACCTCAACGGCGTGGGCTGCTCCGGCGCGAACGGCGACATCCCGATCATGCCGTACGTCGGCGACGTCGACTCCTCGCCGAGCGCGGACACCAAGGACGCCACCTACGCGAGCACCTTCAGCCACGCGAACGAGACCGCGTCGCCCGGCTACTACAAGGTCGGCCTGGACAGCGGCGCGAGCGCCGAGCTGACCAGCACCGCCCGTACCGGCACGGGGGAGTTCGGCTTCCCGGCGGACAAGCCCGCGAGCATGCTGCTGCGCACCTCCAACTCCGAGAGCGGCAGCAGCGCGGCCGACGTCCACGTGGACGCCGCGACCCGGATCGTCACCGGCTCGGTGAGCGCGGGCAACTTCTGCGGCCCGCAGAGCGCGAACAACCGGCACGACCTCTACACCCTGTACTTCACCGCGCACTTCGACCAGCCGTTCGCGAAGGTCGGCACCTGGACCGACGACACGCTGAAGCCCGGCTCCACCTCGGCCTCCGGCGGCACCGGCTACAACTCCAGCGGCAACGCGACCGCGGGCAAGGGCTCCGGCGCCTACGTCACCTTCGCCCAGGGCACCAAGAACGTGCAGGCCAAGGTCGCGATCTCGTACGTCAGCGCCGCGAACGCCGAGGCGAACCTGCGCGCGGAGAACCCGCCGGGCAAGTCCTTCGCCGCGGTCCACGCCCAGGCGGTCGCCGCGTGGAACACCGCACTGCGCAAGGTCCAGGTCTCCGGCGGCAGTTCCGACCAGACCAGCACCTTCTACACCGCGCTCTACCACTCGATGCTGGAGCCGACGCTCACCAACGACGCCAACGGGCAGTACCTCGGCGGCGACCGCAAGGTCCACCGGCTCTCCCGCGGCCAGCACGCGCAGTACGGCACCTTCTCCGGCTGGGACCAGTACCGTGCCCAGGTGCAGCTGCTGACGCTGCTCCAGCCCAAGGTCGGCAGCGACTACGCCCAGTCGCTGTTCAACTACGCGAACCAGCGCGGCGGTGAATGGGACCGCTGGCTGCTGGAGAACGGCAAGACCAGCGTCATGTCCGGCGACCCCTCCGACGCGGCGCTCGCCGGGATCTACGCCTTCGGCGGCACCGACTTCGACGCCAAGGGCGCCCTCGCCTCGCTCGTCAAGGCCGCCACCGTGCCGACCGCGAACGACTCCGACAGCTCCGGCTGCAACGTCGAGTGTGTCGGCCAACGCCCCGCGCTGGACCAGTACAAGGCGCTCGGCTACGTGCCCGCCGACAACTGCCACTGCTGGGGCGGCGCCGCCGAGACGTTGGAGGACGCCGCGGCCGACTTCGGCATCTCGCAGCTGGCCGGCCAGCTCGGCGACCGCTCCGACGCGCAGAAGTTCGCGCAGCGCAGCGGCAGTTGGAGCAACGTCTTCGACCCGAACGCCACCACGCAGGGCGGTTGGATGCGCAACCGCAACTCCGACGGCTCCTGGGCCGGCACCAACTTCAGCCCCGCCACCGGCGACGGCTTCGTGGAGGGCACCAGCTCGCAGTACAGCTGGATGGTCTACTCCGACATCGCCGGCCTCGCCCAGGCGATGGGCGGGAACAAGGCGGCCATCGAGCGCCTCGACGCCTTCTTCCACGACGCCGACGGCAGCTTCGACTTCACCGCCGACGACCCGACGAAGAACGACCCGACCAACGAGCCCGACATCAACGCGGCCTACCTGTACGACTACTTCGGCGCGCCCTACAAGACGCAGGAGACCACCCGCGCCGAGACCGACACGCTGTGGACGAACACCCCCGGCGGCATCCCCGGCAACGACGACGCGGGCACCATGTCGTCCTGGTACGTCTTCTCCGCGCTCGGCCTGTACCCGCAGGTGCCCAGCCGCGCCGACCTGGTGCTCACCGCGCCGGTCTTCCCGCACGCGGTGATCCACACCGGCCTGGGCCGGACCATCACGGTCAACGCGCCGCAGACCTCGGCGAAGAACGTCTACATCCAGAGCCTGCGCACCAACGGCAGGAGCTCCGACCAGCCCTGGGTCCCCGCCTCCTTCGTCACCCACGGCGGCACCCTCGACTACACCCTGGGCAGCACCCCGAACACCAAGTGGGGCAGTGCCGCCAAGGACGCGCCGCCGTCCTACCGCGACGGTGAGGCGCCGTTCTTCGCCAGCACCGCGCCCGGCGCGGTCAAGGCCGAGCCCGGCACGTCGGCGGACAGCACGCTGAGCGTCTCGACGATCCGCGACAGCCGCCAGGACGTGCGCTGGTCGGCGGCCGCGCCCGACGGGATCACGCTGAGCCCGGCCGGCGGCCGGATCAGCCTGCCCGCCAACGGCACCGCCACCGCGAAGCTGTCGGTCTCGGTCGCCGCGGGCACCAAGTCGGGCGTCTACGCCGTCCCGATCACCCTGACCTCCTCGGCCGCCGGCTCCGGCAGCACCCCCGCCCCCAAGGCGTGGCTGTCGGTGACGGTCGGGGTCAAGGGCAGCATCAGCTGGTACGTCAACAACCGCGGCATATCGGCCGATGACGACAACCCGGCCGCCAACTTCGACGGCGGCGGCTGGAGTTACTCGGCGAAGGCGCTGGCCGCGGCCGGCGTCACCCCGGGCAGCACCGTCTCGGCGGGCGGCTTCGACTTCACCTGGCCGCAGGTGACGCCGGGCGCCCCCGACAACATCCAGGTCGGCGGCGGTGACCAGGTGCTCGACGTCTCCAAGACCGCGGCGGGCGCCACCCGGCTCAGCCTGCTGGGCAGCGCCGACGACGGCCCCACCAGCGGCACGGCCACCCTCACCTACACCGACGGCACCACCCAGCAGGCCGACATCGGCTTCAGCGACTGGACCCTCGGCGGCGGCGGTGACCAGCCCTCCTTCGGCAACGTCACGGCGGTGCACACCACGTACCGCGACGTCATGGGCAGCAGCACCGACCCGGTGGGCACCGATGTCTTCGCGACCGCGGCCATCACCCTCCAGGCGGGCAAGCAGCTCGCCTCGGTGACGCTGCCGGCCACCACCACGGGAGGCGACATGCACGTCTTCGCGGTGGCGACGGCGTGACCGACGGCGCGGGCGGCCGTCCCCGGACCGAGCACGCGGGTCCGGGGGCGGCCGCCCGCGCCCGCTCAGCCGGCCGGGCGGACGGACACCGTGCGGGTCCCGGCGGTCAGCCCGTCGAGCAGCACGCAGCCGTCCTGGGCCCGGGCGGCGTACGCCTTGGCCTTCTTTCCGTTCCACGCGAGCTTGCCGTCGACGTGCACCGTGACGTGGTGTCCGTCGGTGGGCAGGGCGACGCTGCCCCGGGTGCCGCGCGGCACCCGGACGGTCAGGGCGAACGTGCCCCGGCCGGGATGGTGCCAGTCCACCCCGAGCGGGCCGCGCGGGGTGGGCACCTGGCCGCGCGCCCAGGCGACCGAGCCGGGGCGGGGGCGCACCGACCAGGTGGTGAAGCCCGGCGCGGTCGGCCGGACGCCGAGCAACTCGTTGGTGAGCGCCGGTACCACGCCGGTCGACCAGCCGTGCGCCATGCTGGTGTACGAGCCTTCGTACAGCGAGCCGTCGGGGCCGATCCCCTCCCAGCTGGTGATGCCCGGGTCGTGGGTGTCCATCCAGCCGTAGGTGCGGCGGATCTGGTCCAGCGCGGAGTCCTCCCGGCCGCTGCGGAAGCGGGCGACCAGCTCCGGGTAGGAGGTGAAGGCGTAGACCCGCTGCGAGGCGCCGTCGAAGATGGTGTCGTTGTCCATGAAGGCGTTGCCGTACGGCAGTACCGTCGTGGCGTCCAGGTGGGCGAGGGCGGACGCGGCCCGGGTGGCGTCGGCCACGCCGGCGGTGATCGCGATCGCGTTGCCGTCCTGGGCGTGCCGGGCCGGGCCGCTGGAGGAGTCCAGGTAGGCGCCGGCGGCCGCGTCCCACAGGTGGGCGTTGACGGCGGCGGCGACGGTGGTCGCCCGGTCCGTCCAGCGGCCGGCGTCGGCGGAGTTGCCCAGGTACGTCGCGATCGAGGCGGCGTCGGTGAGGGCCTGCACGTAGTTGGCGTTGTAGTAGGTGATCTGGCCGGTGCGGCCGAGGAAGGCGTAGTCGCCGTACCCCGACGTGCCGTTGAGCCCCTTGCTGAGCAGGCCGTCCCCGTCGGTCACCGACGGGTACCAGGAGTCGAGCACCTTCGTCAGGTGCGGGTAGTAGCCGGTGGCGTAGGCGCGGTCGCCGGTGTGCAGGACGTAGTCCCAGCTGCAGGTCACCCACCACAGCGGATAGTCGAAGAGCGGCAGGGTGTAGCCGTTGATCGACGCCGGCGGTATCCAGCCGTCGGAGCGCTGGTGGTCGGCGAGGTCGGCGAGCACGTTGCGGGCGGCCGCGGCCGCGTCGTCGTGGGTGAGGTACAGGGTGCGGGCGGACACCGCCAGATCGCCGACGTACGGGTCCCGGTCGCGCTTGGCGCCGTCCTGGAGGACCAGCTTGCCGTCCAGGGAGGGGCTGTCGGCGCCGCGGGGGTCGATGTCGTCGGACCGGAAGGTGTCGGTGACCAGCTCGTTGGTGTACGCGGCGCCGTACCAGTAGCGGTTGAGGTCGTCGTCGGCGCTGAGGAACCAGCCGGTGTAGGAGTCCGGGGTGCCGAGGTAGGCGGTGAACTCCAGCCATACCGCGTCGATCGACACCTCGCCCCAGGGCTGGGCGGCCGGCGCGTCGGAGGCGAGCGCGTCCAGGCTGATCTGCAGGTAGCGGAAGCCGTGCAGGCCGTCGGCGTAGACCTGGGTGCCGCTCTGGTAGCCCTTGGTGTCCTTCCAGTCGGCGCCGCCGGCCGGCACCGCGAACTGGTCGGTGCCCTGGGAGGGCACCCCGGACTGGTCGGCCCGGGTGAAGTCGCTGCGGTCGGTGAGGAACTGGACGGTCTCGGAGAACGCCAGCCGCACGCCGGGGGAGTTGCCCGAGGCGGAGGTGAAGGTGACGTGCGGGTAGCCCACCACGACCTTGCCGAAGTCGACCACCACCCGAGGGATGTCGTCGTCGGCCAGCAGCCCCGGGTACACCTCGTTGATCCGGGTGAACTCGCCCTGGGGCGTGCTCTGGTCGGCGGTGACGTTGATCCGCACCTGCGTGGTGGAGACCGTCGCGGCGAAGGGCACGGCCCGCCGCACGGACGTGTTGCCGGTGACGGTGGCGGCGGTCCGCCAGGCCGCGCCGTCCCAGGTCTCGACGGTGAAGTCGGCCGGCACGCCGTCGGAGTTGGACAGCAGCGTGATGCCCGGCAGGGACAGCGGCGCGGCCGTGGTGACGGTCAGGGTGTCCGGGTAGGCCGCGATCGTGTCGTCGTTCCAGAAGGTGCCGGGGTCGCCGTCGATCGCGTTGCCGGCGTCGTAGGTGCGCGGCTGCCCGTCGTCGCCGCCGTTGGGCGCGTGCGAGGACGAGGCGGTCGCCGTGGTGCCGTCCGGCCAGCGCGGCGGCTGCGCCGGCTGCGGGCGGCTCAGCACGGTGACGCCGCCGCCCGGTGCCAGCAGCGCCTGCGGGTCGGTGACCGCGCCGCTGCTGCGCAGCACGCTCACCGGCCGTACGGTCCGGCTGGACGGGCCCTGGACGTACTTCTGCCAGTCGCCGGTGTCGTGCGGGGCCGGGGCACCGGCCCCGCCGCGGTGGGCGCTGTCCGCGGCGGCGGTGCCGGCGGAGCCGAAGGTGAGCCCGGCGGCGGCCAGCGCGGCGCCGCCGAGCCCGGCCTTCATGACGGTGCGGCGCTGCGGTCCGGGCGGGCGGGGACCTTCTCCCGCAGGGGTGTTGGGCATGGGGGCGGCTCCAGACGGGACGACGGTGTGAAACGTTTCAATGGTGGAGTGCGGCTTGAGGCTACAAGCACATCCGAGCTCCGTCCAGGTGTCGCGCCGGGCGAGCCTTCGCGGCCCGCCGGGGGTGCGCCGAGGCTTGAATCGATACGGACGCGGCGGCGCCGGACGGCTTCTGATCATCCGTCAGGCGCCGAACGCTTGACGCCGGGGCCCTTCGTCGTCAGGATTCCTGTCATTCTTGGCATGTCCCACGCCCCGGATTCCACCAGGCCCGGCCTGCATGGAGAGCTGACAACGTTGTCAACGAAGTGGAGTACACGATGACCCGACGGACGCGGCTGCGAAGAGCGGCCACCGCGGCAGTGGTCGCGCTCGCCGCGGCCTGCGCGGCGGCACTGCCGGCGCAGACCGCCTCGGCCGGCACGGCGAGCGCGGGCGGGGACCTGACCCACCTGGTGAACCCGTTCATCGGGACCCAGGACGACGGCAACACCTACCCCGGCGCCGCCGTGCCCTTCGGCATGGTCCAACTCTCCCCGGACACCGGCCACAACACCGGCTACGACTACAACCAGGACCACATCCTCGGCTTCAGCTCGGTGCACCTGTCCGGCGTCGGCTGCGGCCTCGGCGGCGACCTGCCGGTGCTGCCCACCACCGGCGACATCACCAGCACCGACGACGCGCAGTACGCGGCGCCGTACAGCCACGACGACGAGAGCGCGTCGCCCGGGTCGTACCAGGTGAAGCTCGGCACCGGCATCACCGCCGAGCTGACCGCGACCGCGCGCACCGGCTGGCAGCGCTACACCTTCCCCGCGACCGACAAGGCCAACGTCCTGCTCGACAGCGGCCAGGCGCTGCACAAGGTGACCAGCAGCACCGTGACCGTCGTGGACGACCGCACCGTGCTCACCGCGATCACCGGCAGCGGCTTCTGCCAGGACACCAAGCCGTACACGCTCTACACCGAGACCCGCTTCGACCGGCCGTTCGCCTCCTACGGCACCTGGAACGGCGGCACCGTCACCGCGGGCAGCGCCACGTCCACCTCCACCGGACGCGGCGGCGCCTACGTGCGGTTCGACACCACCAAGGACCGCGCCGTCACCGCCGTGACCTCGCTGTCGTGGACCGGCCCGGCCGGCGCCGCGAAGAACCTCGCCGCGGAGGGGCGCGGCAGCTTCGACCGGACCCGCGCCGCCGCCAAGCAGGCGTGGCAGGACCGGCTCGCGCAGATACGGGTGACCGGCGGCACCGACGAGCAGCAGCGCACCTTCTACTCGTCGCTGTACCGGTCCTTCCTCGCCCCGAACGTCGGCGACGACGTGGACGGCCGGTACACCGGCTGGGACGGCAAGGTGCACCCCGCGGACGGCATCACGTACTACCAGAACTGGTCGCTGTGGGACACCTACCGCACCCAGCAGCAACTGCTGTCGCTGCTGGCGCCGCGCGAGTCCCGGGACATGGCGCTGTCGCTGCTGCGGGTGGCCGACGAGAGCGGGCAACTGCCGCGCTGGGGCTACGGCACCGTCGAGACCAACATCATGACCGGCGACCCGGTGACCCCGTTCCTGGTCGACGCCTACCGGCAGGGCCTGCTGAAGGGCCACGAGGAGGAGGCGTACCGGGTGCTGAAGCAGCACGTCGACCACGCGGCGCCCGCCTCCTCGCCGTCCGCCGACCGCCAGGCCGACCCGGAGTACCTGGCCAACGGCTACGTGCCCTACGACCCGACCCGGCCGCAGACCAAGCCCGGTGACGACGACTACCAGCACGGGCCGTCCGCGACGCTGGAGTACGCGCTGGCCGACGCGGCGCTGGGCGGGATGGCGCGCGACCTGGGCCACAAGGCCGACGCCGCCACGTACCTGACCCGCGGCCAGAACTACCGCAGCATCCTCAACCCGGCCACCGGCTTCTTCCAGGCCCGCGACACCGACGGCGCGTTCGTCGGCCCGACCGACCCCGCCTCCAGCGTCGGCTTCCACGAGGGCACGTCCTGGCAGTACATGTGGCTGGTGCCGCAGGACCTGCCCGGCCTGCTCGACCAGATCGGCGGCACCTCCGCCGGGAACGATCGGCTGGACTCCTTCTTCGCCTACGACCAGTTGCTCAAGGACCCGGCCGGCACCGCCCGCAATGTGTGGGTCAACGGCCCCTACTCGTACTACAACCAGGACAAGTACAACCCGCAGAACGAGCCCGACCTCAGCGCCCCGTACACGTACCTGTCCACCGGGCAGCCGTGGAAGACCACCGACGTGGTGCACGCCGCGCTGACGCTGTTCACCGACGCGCCCAACGGGGTCACCGGCAACGACGACCTCGGCACGATGTCGGCCTGGCAGGTGCTGTCCGCGATCGGGATCTACCCGATGGCGCCCGGCACCGACGAATGGGGCGTGTCCACGCCGCTGTTCAGCCGGGTCGACCTCAGCCTGGACCGGAAGTACTACCCGAGCGGCCGGCTGACCGTCACCGCGCCGGGCAGCAGCGACAGCGACCGCTACATCCAGTCCGCGCGCCTGGGCGGCAAGGCGCTCACCGACACCTACTTCACCACCGCCGACATCAAGGCGGGCAAGAACCTCGCGCTGACCCTCGGCACCTCGCCCTCGACCTGGGGCACCGCCAAGTCGGCCGCGCCGCCCGCCCTCGACCACGTGCCCGACAACCGTCGGCACACCGCCGCGGCCGCGAGCCCGGCCGCGCCCGGCATCCTCGCCGGGGCCAAGGCCACCGAGGTGGACGTGTCCGCGGTGCTCTCCGGGCCCGGCACGGTGTCCGGTTCGGTGGCGGTCTCCTCCGCCGGACCGCTGAGCGTCGACCCGGCGCGGACCTCCTTCACCGTCGAGTCCAAGTCCCTGCCCGCCACCCACGTGGTGCCGCTGCACGTCTCCGCCCCGGCGGGCACGCCCGACGGCACCTACCCGGTGACCGTCACGGTGAAGCAGGCCGGCGGGCCGACCGCGACCAGGACCGTACCGGTGTCGGTGACGACCGCGGGCTGCCAGGGCAGCAGCGGCTACTGCCCGCAGGACCTGTCCGGTCAGTACGACGTGGACGGGGTGAGCGCGGCGGGCGGCCCCGGCGCGGACTTCGACGGCACCGGCACCAGTTACCCCGCCGAGCAGATGCCGACGCCCGGCACCGGGGTGCTGGCCGGCCGCGCCTACGACTTCCCGGACACCGCGGGCACCGCGAAGAACTTCGTCACCGCCCACGGCCAGACCGTCTCCCTGGTGCCGCGCGCCTACTCGGGGCTCGACGTGCTGCTCTCCGCGCACGGCGGGGACGTCACCTCGACCGCGACGGTGCACTACGCCGACGGCAGCAGCGCGCAGGTCGCGCTGAACGCCACGGACTGGGCGGCCGGTTCCCCGCGGCTCGGCGAGGACATCGCCGTGCACGCCGACAGCCGCTACAACAGCAGCGGCGCGCCGGACGGCGTCGCGGTCAACCTCTGGCACCTCTCCGTCCCGCTGGACAGCGGCAAGACCGCGCAGTCCGTCACCCTTCCCGACAACACGAACCTGGCGCTGTACGCGATCAGCGGGCACAACGCCTGACCGCGGCCGATCGTCCCTGACCGCCGCCTGACCGCCCGTCCGACCGCCGCATACCTGCCGGTGCCCCGCCCGCCCGCGACCCCCGTGCAAGCGGGCGGGGCACCGGTCAGTACCTGGAGCCGTAACCAGAAAGGCAGCACCTCCATGAGAAGTGGCCGATCCCGCCGCACCCTCGCCAGATCACTACTGGCAGCCGCGGTGTCCATGGCCCTGACCGTGCCCGCCGCCGGCCTCGCGCACGCCGCGGGCAGCGGCTCGCACGGTGCGGGCGACACCCCCGCGCCGGCCTTCACCACGTCCTTCGAGTCCGGGCAGCCGCAGCCGACCTGGACCAGCACCTCGGAGACCGACGCCAAGGGCAAGGCGTGGGTCTCCGGCGTGACCGCCGGCAACGTGCCGGTGCTGGCCGGCAGCATCAAGGACAAGATCGCCAAGGTCACGGCGAGTTCGGACAACCCGCCCGACGAGACGGCCGGCAAGGCCGCCGACGAGGACCCCAACACCAAGTGGCTGACCTTCGCCACCACCGGCTGGCTGCAGTACGAGCTGTCCGGCGACGTGACCGTCAAGAAGTACGCGCTCACCTCGGCCAACGACAGCCCGGACCGCGACCCGAAGGACTTCGAGCTGCAGGGCTCGGCCGACGGCTCCACCTGGACCACCGTGGACACCGAGAGCGGCCAGAAGTTCGCCAACCGCTTCTCGTCGGACATCTTCGACGTGGCCCACCCCGGCGCCTACCGCTACTACCGGCTCAACGTCACGGCCAACAGCGGCAACACCGGCTCCACCCAGCTCGCCGACCTCATCCTCTCCGACGGCTCCGCCGCCCCGACCCCGGTGGCCGGCATGACCACCGACGTGGGCAGCGGCCCGTCCTCGGGTCCCGACGTCAAGCCCAACGTCGGCTTCACCGGCGCCAAGGCGCTGGAGTACGCCGGCACCCACACCGCGTCCGGCGCGGTGCACGCCTGGAACAAGCTCTACGACGTGCACATCCCGGTCGCGCGTGACACCCAGCTGTCGTACGACATCTTCCCGGAGCTGACCGGCGGGGACCTGAAGTACCCCAGCACGTACGCCTCGATCGACCTGCACTTCACCGACGGCACGTACCTGAGCCAGCTGCGCAGCAGCGCGCAGGACGTGAACGGCGTCGCGCTCACCCCGCGGGCGCAGGGCGACTCGAAGATCCTCTACGCCTCGCAGTGGAACGCGGTCGCCGCGTCCGTCGGCAAGGTCGCCGCGGGCAAGACGATCGACCGCATCCTGCTCGGCTACGACGACCCGGCCGGCAGCGCGGCACAGGGCGCCGCCACCCAGTTCAAGGGCTGGATCGACGACCTGACGATCGGCGCGGCCCCGGCGGCGAACACCTCCAGGAGCTACGTCGACCACGTGGACACCCGGCGCGGCACCAACTCCTCCGGGTCCTTCTCCCGCGGCAACAACCTGCCGCTGACCGCGGTGCCGAACGGCTTCAACTTCTACACCCCGGTCACCGACGCGGGTTCGGACAGCTGGGAGTACAGCTACGCGGCGCAGAACAACGCCGACAACCTGCCCGAGCTCCAGGCGCTCGGCATCAGCCACGAGCCCAGCCCGTGGATGGGTGACCGCGACCTGTTCCAGGTGATGCCCTCCACGGCCACCGGTACCCCGGACCTGGACCGCACCAAGCGGGCGCTGCCCTTCAAGCACTCCGACGAGGTGGCGCAGCCCGACTACTACGGCGTGACGTTCACCAACGGCCTGAAGGCCGAGATCGCGCCCGCCGACCACTCGGCGATCATGCGCTTCACCTTCCCCGGCAACACCGGTGACCTGCTCTTCGACAACATCGACAACAACGGCGGTCTGACCTTCGACGCCGCCAAGGGCACCCTCGACGGCTACGCCGACCACAAGAGCGGGCTGTCCACCGGCGCCAGCCGGATGTACGTGCACGCCGAGTTCGACCGGACGCCCGGCACGGCCACCAAGACCACCGGAGCGGGCCGCGACAACGTCACCGGCTACGCGCAGTTCGACACCTCCGGCAACAAGGTGGTGACCATGCGCATCGCCACCTCGTTCATCAGCGCCGACCAGGCGAAGAAGAACCTGGACCAGGAGATCCCGCAGGGCACCTCCTTCACCTCCGTGAAGGACCGCGCCGCGCAGGCGTGGAACGCCAAGCTCGGCAAGGTCGAGGTGCAGGGCGCCAGCGACGACCAGCTGACCACGCTCTACTCCGACCTGTACCGGATGAACCTCTACCCGAACTCCGCCTCGGAGAACACCGGGACGAACGCGCACCCGGTGTGGAGCTACGCCAGCTCGTTCTCGCCGCAGGGCCCCAGCTCCCCGACGCAGACCGGCGCCAAGGTCGTCCCCGGCCAGGTCTACGTCAACAACGGCTTCTGGGACACCTACCGCACCGAGTGGCCGGCCTACTCGCTGCTGGAGTCCGACACCGCGGGCAAGCTCGCCAACGGCTTCGTGCAGCAGTACAAGGACGGCGGCTGGACCGCCCGCTGGTCCTCGCCCGGCTACGCCGACCTGATGACCGGCACCAGCTCCGACGTCGCCTTCGCCGACGCCTACGCCAAGGGCGTGACCGGCTTCGACGCCAAGGCCGCGTACGAAGCGGCGGTGAAGAACGCCACCACCGTCTCGCCGAACTCCGGCACCGGCCGCAAGGGCATCGACACCTCCGAGTTCACCGGCTACACCAACACCTCGGTGGACGGCAGCGTCTCCTGGTCGCTGGACGGCTACGTCAACGACTACGGCATCGGCACCATGGCGGCGAAGCTCGCCAAGGCCCCCGGCACCTCCAAGGCCGACCGCGAGCGCTACCAGGAGGAGTCCGCGTACTTCCTGGCCCGCGCGCAGAACTACACCACGATCTTCAACAAGAACGTGGGCTTCTTCGAGGGCCGCAAGGCCGACGGTTCCTGGCGGGTGGCGGACTCGGACTACGACCCCAAGACCTGGGGCTACGAGTACACCGAGTCCAACGGCTGGAACTACGCCTTCACCGTGCCGCAGGACCCGGCCGGCCTGACCTCGCTGTACGGCGGCCAGAAGAGCATGGAGAAGAAGCTCGACACGTTCTTCGGCACGCAGGAGACCGCCCAGGGCGACACCGGGTCGTACGGCGGCACCATCCACGAGATGATCGAGGCCCGCGACGTCCGCATGGGCGAGCTGGGCATGAGCAACCAGCCCTCCTACGGCATCCCGTACATGTACGACTACGCGGGCGCGCCGGCCAAGACCCAGGCGGCGGTCCGGGAGATCGAGCAGCGGCTGTTCACCGGCAGCTCGATCGGCCAGGGCTACCCCGGTGACGAGGACAACGGCGCCACCTCCACCTGGCAGATCTTCAGCGCGCTGGGCTTCTACCCGCTGCAGACCGGCAGCGGCAACTACGAGATCGGCTCGCCGCTGTTCACCAAGGCGACGATCCACCTCGACAACGGCAAGACCATCACCGTCAACGCGCCGAAGAACAGCCGCAGCAACGTCTACGTGCAGTCGCTGAAGGTCAACGGCAAGCCGTACAACAAGGTCTACCTGACCCAGGACCAGCTCTCCAAGGGCGCCGTGCTGGACTTCACCATGGGCGCCAAGCCGTCCACGTGGGGCACCGGCAGCTCCGCCGTCCAGACCTCGCTGACCCCGGCCGGCGGCACCCCGAAGCCGCTCGCGGACACCACCGGGGCGGGCCTGGGCACCGGTTCGGCGGCCGACGGCACCGACGTGTCCGGCCTGTTCGACAACACCTCCAAGACCGCGGTGACCTTCCCGTCCGCGACGCCGCAGATCACCTACGCCTACCAGGGCAGCGGCAAGTCGGCCGAGCAGAAGGCCACCTTCTACACCCTCACCTCCGGCAGCACCGCCGCCCAGGACCCGAAGAGCTGGCAGCTCCAGGGCTCCGACGACGGCGGGAAGCACTGGAAGACCGTCGACACCCGCAGCGGCCAGACCTTCGACGACCGCCTGCAGACCCGTCCCTTCGAGATCGCCCACCCCGGCGCCTACTCGTCCTACCGCCTGGTGGTGACCGCGAACAACGGCGGCACGTCCACCACGCTGTCCGAGGTGGAACTGCTCGCCACATCCGGCGCGAGCACCCACCACTGATCCGCACCCGCCCGAGGCGACGCCCCCGTCACACCCGTGCCGGGGGCGTCGCCGCGTTCCGCTGTCCGGGCGAGCCGCCCGTGCGCCTGAGCGAGGCGGCCGCGCCGCCGGGGTTGACTGGTGTGCACGGCCGGACCAGGGCGTACGACACGGGTGCAGACAGGGAGGCCGGGTGGTCGCGGTGGCTGGCGGCGAGGGCGCCGAGCTGGACTACGCGGCGCTGTTCGCGGCGATGCCGGCGGCCTGCATCGTGCTCGACCGGCAGCTGACGATCGTCGCGGTCAACGAGGCGTACGTCGCGGCCACCGGCAGGGCGGCGGAGGAACTGCTCGGCTCCGGCTTCTTCGACGCCTACCCGCCCGACCCCGGCGACCCGGCCTCGCACGGCGCCGAGGTCCAGCGCAGGTCGCTGGAGGTCGCGCTCACCTCGGGCCGCACCAACATGCTGCTGATGCACCGCTTCACAGTGGCGCGGCCGGACCGGGCCGGCCGGTTCGACCCCCGCTGGTGGAACGTGGTGAACCGGCCGGTGAAGGGCACCGACGGCCAGGTGGAGCTGATCATCCACCAGGTCGACGACGTCACCGAGTACGTCCGCTCCGAGCGGGGGGACGAGGGCGCGGTGGACGACGGCGGGGCGGACGACACCGCCGACGTCGAGGCGCCGCGCGCGGAACTGTTCACCAGGGCAAAGGAGTTGCGGCAGGCCAACGCCCGCCTCCAGGAGTCCGCGCTGCGCACCCGCGATGTCGCGCTGGCCCTGCAGCGGGCCATGCTCGCCACCCCCGACCTTGCCGCGCACCCCGAGATCGCGGTGCGCTACCTGCCGGCGCTGAAGGGCATGAACGCCTGCGGGGACTGGTACGACGTCGTGGACCTGCCCGACGGGCGGCTGGCGCTGTCCGTCGGCGACGTGGTGGGCCACGGCGTGGACGCCGCCAGCGTCATGGGGATGCTGCGCAGCGCGCTGAGCGCCGCGATCCGCGTCGCCGACGGCCCCAACGGCGCCCTGGAGACGCTGGGCCTGTACGCGCGCTCCCACGAAGGCGCGATGGCCACCACCACGTTCACCTGCCAGCTCTTCCCGCACAGCCGGCTGGTGATGTACAGCAACGCCGGCCACCCGCCGCCGGTGCTCATGCACGCCGACGGCAGCCACGACCTACTGGACCAGGCCACCGACCCGCCGCTGGGGGCGCGCCTGGAGCACGTGCCGCGGCCGCAGGCCACCGCGGAGTACCGGGCGGGCGACACCCTGGTGCTCTACACCGACGGCCTGATCGAGCGGCGCGGCGAGGACATCTACACGGGTGTGGGCCGCCTGATCGACGCCATCCGCGAGCTGCGCGCGCTCTCCCCGGACGACCTGGCCGACGGCCTGCTCCCGGCCATGACCGACCCCTCCGGCCAGCAGGACGACATCTCCCTGCTCGTCATCCGGCTTTGACGGGTCCTGTTCGCCCGGTGAGGTTTTTACCCGGGCGGTGGCACCGGGGATGTTTGATTGTGTTTCTTTGTTCGCGCTGTTGACCGAATATTCAACAGGTAGGGACACTTGGCGCCATCCTCCTCTAGTGAAGGGCGTCAGCCATGCCCCGAGTGATGACTCGTGTGTGGAGACTTACCCCGCTGTGGGTGCTGGCCTTGCTGGCCGCGCTGCTGGCCGCGAGCACGGCGCCGGCCCACGCGGACCCCGACACGTCGATCAGCGTGGACGGCGGCCAGAGCGGCCGGACGTTCGACGGGATCGGCGCGATCAGCGGTGGCGGTGGCAACTCCCGCCTGCTGACGGACTATCCGGCCGCCCAGCAGAAGCAGATCCTCGACTACATGTTCAAGCCGGGCTACGGCGCGAACCTCCAGTTGCTGAAGTTGGAGATCGGTGGCGACGCCAACTCCACGGACGGCTCGGAGCCGTCGATCGAGCACACCAAGGGCGCGGTCAACTGCGACGCGGGCTACGAGTTCTGGCTCGCCGAGCAGGCGGTCAAGCGCAACCCGGACATCGGCCTGTACGGCCTGGCGTGGGCCGCGCCCGGGTGGATCAACGGCGGCTTCTGGTCGACCGACACCATCAACTACCTGATCTCGTGGCTGGGTTGCGCCAAGAGCCACGGCCTGGACATCAAGTACCTCGGCGGCTGGAACGAGCGCGGCCACGACGCGGACTGGTACGTCCAGCTCCGCAAGGCCCTTGACGACGCCGGCTACTCCAAGGTGCAGATCGTGGCCGACGACAGCGGCTGGGACGTCGCCGACGACATGGCCAAGGACCCCGACTTCAACAACGCGGTCTCTATCATCGGTGCCCACTATCCCTGCCAGGGGGACGGCGGACCCGCCGACACCTGCTCCAGCACGAAGACCGCACAGGACAACGGCAAGCCGCTGTGGGCCAGCGAGAACGGCTCGCAGGACATGAACACCGGCGCGCCCGCGCTGATCCGCTCCATCACCCGCGGCTACGTCGACGCGAAGATGACCAGCTACTTCAACTGGCCGCTGATCGCCGCGATCTACCCCAACCTGCCGTACTCCACGGTGGGCCTGGCCACCGCCGGCTCGCCCTGGTCGGGCAACTACGGCATCGGCGAGAACACCTGGGCCACCGCGCAGGTCACCCAGTTCGCCCAGCCCGGCTGGAAGTTCGTCGACGCGGGGTCGGGCTACCTCGGCGGCTCGGAGTCGAACGGCAGCTACGTGACGCTCAAGTCGCCGAACGGCAAGGACTATTCGACGGTGCTGGAGACCACCACCGCCACCGCCGCGCAGACCGCGCACTTCACCGTCAAGGGCGGCCTGTCCACGGGCACCGCGCACGTGTGGGCCACCGACGTCGACCAGCCCAGCGCGGCGACGGACTTCGTGCACACGCAGGACATCACCCCGTCGGCCGACGGCACGTACGCGCTGACGATGAAGCCCGGCTACATCTACACGGTCACCACGACCACGGGGCAGGGCAAGGGCACCGCCACCGCCCCGGCCGCGCACGCGCTGAAGCTGCCTTACTCCGACAGCTTTGACAACGATGTCGCGGGCACCGAGGCGAAGTACGTCTCCGACATGCAGGGTTCGTTCGAGGTGCAGAAGTGCGCCGCCGGCCGGCGGGGGATGTGCCTGCAGCAGATGGCGCCGGTCAAGCCGATCGAATGGCAGGACGACTCGGACGCGTTCACCCTGGTCGGCGACCCGACCTGGACGGACTACTCGCTCCAGTCCGACGTCGAACTGGCCAAGCCCGGCACGGTCGAGCTGATCGGGCGCGCGGGCACCCAGAGCCGCCCGCAGTCCCACCAGCAGGGCTACTACTTCCAGATCAGCGACACCGGTGCCTGGACGATCCTGAAGAGCGACGCGGACGGCAACCGCACGGTGCTGAGCAGGTCCGCGACGACCCCGCTCGGCACCGGCAAGTGGCACCGGCTCGGGCTCTCCTTCAGCGGCTCGGCGATCACCGCGTCCGTGGACGGCAAGCAGGTCGGTGTGGCCCACGACAGCAGCTACACCGCGGGCCAGGGCGGGCTCGGCCTCACGTCGTACGACACCGACCAGTTCGACAACCTGTCCTTCCAGAAGACCGGTGGCGACAAGGCCACCGCGGCGCTGGCGGTCACGCCTTCGGCCAAGAGCGTGCAACGCGGCAAGACCCTGACGGTGTCCGCCACCGTGTCGGTGCCGGCCCGCGCGAAGACCGCGGAGGGCGTCAACGTCTCCCTCTCCGCGCCCGGGTTCACCTTCGACGCCCAGCCGGAGGTGTTCGGGGCGATCCGGCCCGGGCAGAGCGCCACCGCCGTCTGGCAGTTGACGGCGCCGACGGACAAGGCGTCGACCGCGACCGTCAGCGCCACCGCGACCTTCGCGCAGGGCGAGGTCGCGCAGTGGCTGCGGCAGGACGCGCAGGTGGCGGTCACCAACCCGCCGCCGCCGACCGGGGTGAACGACGTGAGCGACCTCGACTTCGTCTCGTCCACGAACGGTTGGGGCCCGGTGGAGCGCGACGAGTCGGTGGGCGGCACCAACGCCGGTGACGGCACCCCGATCACGCTCGGCGGCACGGTGTACCCGAAGGGCCTGGGCACCAACTCGATCAGCGACGTGACGATCTATCTCGGCGGCAACTGCTCGAAGTTCACCGCCACGGTCGGCAACGACGACGATGCGGGGACGTCCGGCAGCGACACGTTCAGCGTGCTCGGCGACGGCAAGACGCTGACGGCCACGGGCACCATCAAGGGCGGTGACCCGGCGCAGAAGATCAGCGCCGATCTGACCGGCGTGCAGACCCTCGACCTCGTGGTGGGCGACGCCGGCGACGGCAATGCCTACGACCACGGGGACTGGGCGGCGCCCGTCGTCACCTGCTCCGGCTGAGCGCCCGCGCGCAAGGCGATGCCGGGTGACCCCGGCAACCCGGTCCGGCCGTGCCCACGCGCGGCCGGACCGTCGCGCGTGGCGTGGATGGGCGGTTGCGTTCGGTGCGGCCGAACGGTTGCGTGTGGCGTGGATGGGTGGTTGGGCTCGGTGCGGCCGAACGGTTGCGTTCGGCGCCGCGGGCCATTCGCCCGCCCCCTGGCTCTTTCGCCCGGCGCGAAGCCCTTCGCCCGCCATGTTGCCGCCGCCCGGTGACGCCTTCAACTGCCGCGCTGCCGCCGTACCGTGCGGCATCCACCCGCCGTGCCGGCGCCACTCCTTCACCCGCTGCCACAGCCGCCCCAGCCGGGTGTCACTGCCGCCGCAGCGGCCTCTCCCTCGCGCCTCCCAGCCGGTCGAGTTATGACCGTCCGCTTTATTGACGCTGCATAAGCGCGATGATTCACTTCGTCCCTGAGAGCGCTCTCACGCGGTTCAGGGCCAGCCGCAGTTCTCCTCCCCATCCACCACTTCAGGGAGAGCCGTGTCCGTCATTCCCACGCGCCGTGCCATGCTCCGCGGAGCGGCCGTCGCCGCCGCGGTGCCGCTGGTCGGCGGCATCGCCACCGGTTCAGCCTTCGCCTCGCAGCCCGGCCACGCGAACCCCGGTCACCCGCAGCCCGGTCACGGGGGCGGCGCCGACCTGGGACCGAACGTCCTGGTCTTCGAGCCGTCCATGGGCGACGCGGCGATCCAGGCGAAGCTCGACGCCGTGTTCGCCACCCAGCAGTCCAACCAGTTCGGCACCGAGCGGTACGCCCTGGCCTTCATGCCCGGCAGCTACAACGTCGACGTCAACGTGGGCTTCTACACCCACGTGCTCGGCCTGGGCGACAGCCCGGACGACGTGGTGATCAACGGCCATGTCACCGTCGACGCGCAGTGGTTGGACGGCAACGGCACGCAGAACTTCTGGCGGGCCGCGGAGAACCTGAGCATCGCCCCGCCGGACGGCCTGGAGCGCTGGGCGGTCGCCCAGGCGGGCCCGATGCGCCGCGTCCACGTGAAGGGCGACATGACCCTGTGGCCGAGCCCGCCCGGCAACCAGTGGTCCAGCGGGGGATTCCTCGCCGACAGCGTGGTGGACGGCCAGGTGGACTCCGGCTCGCAGCAGCAGTGGCTGTCGCGCAACGACACCTTCGGCAGCTGGACCGGCTCCAACTGGAACATGGTCTTCGTCGGCACCCAGGGCGCCCCCGCGCAGTCCTTCCCCACGCCGCCCTACACCACCGTCGACCGGACCCCGACCGTACGGGAGAAGCCCTTCCTGACCGCGGACCGGCACGGCGGCTACCAGGTCTTCGTGCCCGCGCTGCGCCGCGACAGCGCCGGCACCACCTGGGCCCACGGCCGGGCCAAGGGCCGCAGCATCCCGCTGTCGGACTTCCACGTGGCCAAGCCCGGCGACTCCGCCGCGGACCTCAACCGGGCCCTTGCGCAGGGCCGGCACCTGCTGCTGACCCCCGGCGTCTACCAGGTGTCCGCGCCGCTGCGGGTGAACCGCCCCGGCACCGTCGTCCTGGGCCTCGGCCTGGCCACGCTCCAGGCCACCCACGGCAACTCCCTGGTGGAGGTCGCCGACGTCGGCGGTGTCACCGTCGCCGGGGTGCTCCTGGAGGCGGCCTCGGCGCACTCCCCGGTGCTGCTGCGGGTCGGCCACGGCCGCAGCCGGATCAGGCACTCCGCGGACCCCACCGCGCTCTTCGACGTCTACGCCCGGATCGGCGGCTCCCTGCCCGGCGGCGCGGGGGTCAGCGTCCAGCTCGACAGCAACGACGTGATCTGCGACAACCTCTGGCTCTGGCGCGCCGACCACGGCCTGGACGGCACGGTCGGCTGGTCGGTCAACCCGGCCGACACCGGCTTCCTCGTCAACGGCGAGCACGTCACCGCCTACGCCCTGGCGGTGGAGCACTACCAGAAGTACGAAGTGGTCTGGAACGGCAACCACGGCCGTACGTACTTCTTCCAGAACGAGCACCCGTACGACGTGCCCACCCAGTCGGCCTGGGTGCACGGCGGTACCAACGGGTACGCCGCCTACAAGGTCGCTGACTCCGTCACCGACCACCTCGCCTGGGGACTGGGGAGCTACTGCTTCTTCAACCTGGAGGCGAACATCTACACCGACCGCGCCTACGAGGTCCCCGACACGCCCGGCGTGGTCTTCACCGACCTGATGACCGTCTGCCTCAACGACGCGGCCGGCGGCGGCATCCTGCACTGCATCAACGGCAGCGGTGACCCGGTCGAGAACGGCTTCGGCACGTACAACATGAAGCGGTACGCGAACGGCGTCGCGACCGTCTGACCGTCGCGACCGCCCCGCGTGGCAGGCCGCCGGTGCGGACCGGGCAGACCCGGTCCGCACCGGCGGCCGTCGGCGTGGGGGAGCGGTCAGCCGGCCGCCGGCCGCGCCCACTCCTCGATGGTGGCGCCGGCCCGGAAGCGCAGTGCGGGGTCGGCGTAGCGGGCGGCCGGCACCGCGTAGAGCGCGTCCACGTCGGCGCGGCGCCGCGGGTACTGCGCGGTGAGGAGGGCGAGTTCGCCCGCGTCGGCGGGCAACGAGGCGGCGGCGAGCAGGAGTCGGGTGGTCGTCTCGTCGGCGCCGGCGTCCTGCGGACCGGTCTGCTGCGAGCCGGGAACGTCCGAACCGGCGTGCGGTGTCGCGCTGTTGGGCGATGCGTCGTTCATGGCGGGGGTCCTTCCGAGGGTGCGGCGCGGGCGCGCCGGGTGCGGGTCGGGGCTGGGCGGTGCGGGCGGTGCGGGCGGTGCCGTGCGGTCAGGCCGGGTACGGTGCCGCGCCGGCCGGCACCCGCAGGTGCCAGTCGGTGGACTGCTGGAAGGCGTCGGCGGCCCGCAGCAGCACCGCCTCGCCGAAGGCGGGTCCGGCGAGTTGCAGGGACAGCGGCAGCCCGGCGGCGGTGAAGCCCATCGGCAGCGCGATGACGGGGTTGCCGACGCTGTCCCAGTACGGCGTGTGGATGAAGCGGAAGAGCGCCTCCACGTCGAGCCGGCCCTCGGCGTCGACCGCCGACTCGTAGGCGGGCGCGCCGACCGAGATGGTCGGGCAGGCGACGACGTCGACCTCGCGGAAGAGCCGGGCCAGCGCGTCCTGGGCGACCCGGCGCACCCGCTGGGCCTGGACGTAGTCGGCACCGGAGACCAGCGCGCCCAGCGCGATGGTGGCGCGGGTGGAGCGGAAGTAGTCGCCCCAGCGGTCGGACAGGTCGGTGCGGTGGTAGGCGAGCGCCTCGCAGGACATGGTGACCATGTCGGCGGTGATCATCTCCGACCAGTACGGCAGCACCGTCTCGACGACGGTCGCGCCGCGCTCGGCCAGCACCGCGGCCGCCGCCTCGAAGGCGGGTTCCACCGCCGGGTCGCTGCCTTCGGGGAAGTGGTGCTCGCGCACCAGGCCGATCCGCAGGCCGGTGAGGTCGCCGGTCAGGGCGGGAGCGGTGAACGGCGCGTCCACGCAGTCCGGGTCGCTGGCGTCCGGGCCGGCCAGCACTTCGAGCACCGCCGCGCAGTCGCGGGCGCTGCGGGCCAGCGGGCCGATGTGGTCGAGGCTGTAACCCAGCGGCACGCAGCCGGACTTGGGCACCCGGCCGAAGGTCGGCATCAGCCCGGTCACCCCGCAGAAGGCGGCCGGGATGCGGATGCTGCCGGCCGTGTCGGTGCCGAGCCCGGCCAGGAACAGCCCGCCGGCCACCCCGGTGCCGGTGCCGGAGCTGGACCCGCCCGGCCAGGTCGCGGTGTCCCACGGGTTGCGCGGCACCGGGAACGGCTTGTCGGTGTCGGGCATGCCGCAGGCGAACTCCATGGTGGAGGTCTTGCCGGTGATCACCGCGCCGGCCGCCTTCAGCCGGGCGACCACGGGCGCGTCCTTGTCCGCACCCCACCGGCGGTCCAGGATCAGGCTCTGCGCGGTGGTCGGGCCCTCCGCCATCGCCAGGATGTCCTTCACGCCGAACGGGATGCCGTGCAGCGGGCCGCGGTCCAGGCCGTCGGCCAGCTCCCGGTCGGCGCGCTCGGCGGTGGCCAGCGCGTAGGCGTCGAGCCGGTGCAGGTACGTTCCGGTCGCCGCGTCCAGCCGGTCGGCGGCGGCCAGCGCGGCCCGGGTGAGGGCGGTCGAGGTCACGGTGCCCTCGCGCAGCGCCCTTGCCGCGTCGGTGAGCGTCACCGGCAGGGCGGTGGCGGCGGTGGTCGTGGCTGTTGTGGTGGTCGTGGTGGTCATGGTGGCAGCTCCAAAGTGCTTGGCGGGAAGGGGAGTTGGCGGCGGCGCGACCGGGCGCGGCCGCGTGTTGGGGCGGCTGCGTGGTGGGGCGGTGAGGTGCTGGAACGGCGGGGTGCCGGAACGGCGCGGCGCGGTGCGGTGCGGCGCTCAGGCGCCGGCCGGCGGCGGGATGTCCACCACGGCCCTGGACATGAACCGCATCCGGTCGCTGCGGGTGTAGATGAACGCCACGTCGAACGGCCGCCCGTCCGGGTCGTAGATGACCTGTTCCATCGCGAGCAGTGGTGCTCCCGGGCGCAGGCCCAGCATGTCGGCGGTGAGCGGGTCGGCCAGTTCGGAGCCGATCACGAACTCCGACTGCCCGAAGGCCGCGCCGGCCGCCGCCATCAGGGCGTACCAGTCCGAGACGAACGGGCTGTCGCCCAGCCGCTCCGCCTCGGGGTAGAGGGCGTAGTTGGTGGCGACGAGCAGCGGTTCCTCGTCGAGCAGGCCGACGTACTCCAGGCGCAGGCAGGGCGTGCCGAGCGGGACGCCGAGGCGTTCGGCGACCGTGCCGGGCACCGGAATCCGGCTGCGGTCCAGCACCCGCGGGCGCATCCGCCGGTCGAAGAGGCCGTTGGCGGTGGGCCGTACCGCGCCGTGCGCCTCGGCCAGGCCGGTGGTCACGGTGGCGGTCACCACGTGGGTGCCGACGCCCTGGGTGCGCTCGATCAGACCGTCGGCGCGCAGCATGGCCAGCGCCTCCCGGACGGTGGCCCGGGACATCCCGTGGCCGGCCATCAGCTCGGACTCGTGCGGGAGCAGGCCGCCGGGGTAGCCGTCGCGCTGGATGGTGGTCCTGATCATGTCCCGCAGCCGGCGCACCTCGTGGACGCGCGCGGTCTCGCGGCGGCCGGGGGAAGGCGGTACGGGTCTCATCCGGTGCCATGCTGGCCGCATCCGGTTGCCGCCGGGTTTCCGGTCCCGCACGAGCGCGTTGCGCTCGGCGGGCGCCGCGGCCGGCGGGTGCGGCGCGCGGTCCGGTTCCAGCGTCGGCTCCAGCGCCGGTTCCGCGTCCGGCTCCGTCTCCGTCTCCGTCATACGTTCCGCGGTCGCGGCCGATGCCCTCACGCCTGGGCCTCCTCGACGGCAGCCTGGCCACCGGCGTGCGCGCCCACCGCGGCCGGATCGTCGCCACCGCGGGCGACCAGGACGGGCATCGCCGGCATGCCGAGCATCGTGGCACCGGCCGGCGGCCGCCAGGCGTTCGGCTTGCAGCGGTCGTGGCAGGCGCCTTCGGTCGAGCAGCACAGCGAGCAGATCGTGCCGCGGTGGAAGGGGCAGGTCGCCAGGTCGGACACGTCGTAGTCGCCGCCGCACACCGCGCACGGCAACTCCTCCGCGCCCGCGGGGAGTTCGCTGAGCCGGGCGATGTACCAGCGGCCCCGGGTCGCGGCGGCGATCAGCGGCGGCAGCACCAGCGCCAGACCGACGGACAGGAACGGCGCCAGCGCCGCCGCGGTCGGGCCGAACACCTTGTAGGAGGCGGTCATCGACACCGCCGCGGCGATCAGCATCGAGCCGAAGCCCACCGGGTTGACGTTGTACAGGTGCGCCCGGTGGAAGACGAGCTGCGGCGGACTCAGCCGCAGCCAGCGCTTGTTGATCACCAGGTCGCTGAACATCGCGGTGATCCAGGCGACGCCGATGTTGGCGTACCAGGTCAGCACCGTGACGATGTGGTGGAAGATGTCCAGCTCCATCAGCACCAGCGCCAGGCCGACCTGGAGGAAGACCCAGGCGGCGCGGCCGGGGTGGCGGTGCAGCAGCCGGGAGAAGAAGTTCGACCAGGACAGCGAACCCGAGTAGGTGTTCATGATGTTGATCTTGAGCTGGGAGAGCAGCACCAGGCTGCCGGCCAGCACCAGCGCCGAGGTGTGGCCGCCGGTCACCCGCTCGAAGACCACCGTGAACAGGTCCACCGGCACCGCGACCACGCTCGCGTCGGCCTTGGTGCCGGCGTAGCCGACCAGCAGCGTGGAGGCGAAGAAGATGGCCACCGCGAACAGCGACATGCCCGGTCCGCCGAAGATCACCGCGAGCCGCCAGCCGCGCTCCCGGCCCGGCTCCGGGTCCTTCATCAGCCGCAGGTAGTCGCCCTGTTCACCGATCTGGGTGGCCAGTGACAGCTGAGCGGCCGCGATGGTGAAGACCGCCAGCACGCCGATCCCGGCCGCCCCCGACGCCGACACGGTGGCCGGCGAGGTCATGTGGTGCCCGGCGTCCGGCGAGGTGATCGCCGCCCCCACCGCCAGGCCGATCAGCGCGACCCACAACGGCCAGGTCCACGCCTGGAACCTGGAGCTGAACGTCATCCCGTACAGCGTCAGCGGGATCATCACCGCGGCCACGAGCACGTACGACAGGTGGATGTCGAGGTGGGTCAGCGCGGTGACCGCCTGCGCCATGATGGCGCCCTCGTAGGCGAGGAAGATCAGCGTGTACGTCGCGTACACCAGCGAGGTGAGGGTCGAGCCGAGGTAGCCGAAGCCCGAACCGCGGGTCAGCAGGTCGATGTCCACGTGCTTGCGGGCGATGGCGAAGGCGAGCACCAAGGTCAGCGGCACCGTCACCGCCGCGGCCACCAGGAAGCCGACCAGCGCGTTGCCGAAGCCGTACGCGTCGACGAAGGCCGCGTCCAGGGCGTACCCCGCCATGGCCGAGATGCCCACCAGGCAGGACAGGAACACCATCCACGGCGACCACTTGCGGAAGGCCGCGGGGGTGAAACGTAGCGAGTAGTCTTCCATCTCCGGGTTGTCGGCCAGGCCCATACCCACCATCTCCTTCGTAGCGGAGCCGTCGCAGGCGGCTTGGCCGGGAAGCTATGAATGGTGTGTTTCGTGCGGATGCCGCGCCGCTTTACGCCTCGCTACGCCGCCCGCCGGGCCGCGCCCACCCCGCTTACCTGCGCTGATCGGCCGGACCCGGGGCCGGAACGCCGGTCCCGGCCGCCATGCGCCGCTCGCCGGCCGGCCGCGGCGGCTGTTTCGGGCCAGGCCGCTCCGGCGGGAGCAGGGTCTCCAGCCGGCGTGCGGAGCAGCGGCGTTGGGCCAGCGACACGCCGGCCACCGCGGTCCCCAGCACCAGCCAGCCGGCCGGACCGGCGACCATCACCGCGCCGGTGAGCACCACCGGGCCGGCCGACCGCGCCACGCCCTGCGAGACCCCGGCGACCCCGAGGTAGGCCGCCTGCGACCGGGCCGGCGCCATGGAGACCGACAGCTCCCACGAACTCACCGCCCGCATCATCTCCGCGGCGGTCACCGCCACCGCCGCGGCCAGCAGCAGCACCGAGGCGGTGACCGGGCCCCCGCCGGCCGACAGCGCCACCAGGACGCAGCAGGCGAGCAGGGCGCCGCCGTACGCCGCCACCGCCCCCAGCGCGCGGCGCGGGCCGTCGATCCGGGCGGACACCGGCATCTGGCAGCCGACGACCAGGATGTTGTTGACGATCATGAACGCGGGCACCACGGTGTGCGGCGCGCTGGTGTGGTTCACCAGCCACAGCGGCAGGCCGACGTTGAGGATCGCGTCATCGATGTTCAGGGGTGTGTCGAGCAGGACGAACAGCAGGTAGCCGGGGTCGCGCCAGGGGCTCGTGCCGGGTGTCGGCCCACCGGCGCCGCCGTGCTCCCGCGCCGGTGCCTCGTACGACCGGCGCGACTCGCGGGTGCGCGCGACCAGCGCGCCGGCGAGCAGGAAGGACAGCGCGTTGCCGAGCACGAGGGCGGTGTACGCGCCGCGGGTGCCCACCGCGAGTCCGAGGGCGGCGACGCCCGCGCCCACGCCGTAGCCGGCGTTCATCATGACGCGCGACAGGGCCCGGTACCGGGTGCGCTCCGGCCCCGCGGCGCGGGTGGCGAAGAGCGTCTCCCACGTCTTCGCCGCGCGGTCGGCGACGCAGATGACGGCGACCACGGGCAGCAGCGTGCCGAAGTCGCCGCAGACCAGCAGCAGGACGACGGCCGCCATCCGCAGCAGGTGGGACCCGAGCAGCAGGGGGCGGAGCGGGAACCGACCGGCGAGCCGGCCGGCCAGCGGGGACCCGGCGATGCCGGTCGCGCCGGCCACGCCCAGCAGCAGCCCGACCTGCCGGGCGTCGAGCCCGGTCACGAAGGTGAAGTAGAGCACCGAGACCGCGGACCACATGCCGGAGCCGGTGCGGTCCAGCAGCAGGGCGAAGAGCATCGTCCGCGCGTCTCGGCCACCCGGCGGGTTCCGTATCTGGGCGATCAGGCTGCCGTGCCGCTGTTCCCGGTTCGGTCGGCCGGTTCCCCCGCCGCGCATGTGCCCGCCCCCTTCGTCGCGAATGTCTCTCGATATCGAGAGACCACGTGAGTCTGCCCCGGGATATTGCTTGACGTCAAGATACTTGACGTCGACACATATACGGGGTGGGGTGGGTGGGGCGAGTGCGGCGGATGGCGCGGGTGTCCCGGACGGTGCGGCCGAGGGCTACGGCAGGTCCTGCGCGTCGGCCGCGCCGCCGCCGCCCGGGTCGCCGCTGGCGGAGGGGGAGGGGGACGCCGACGGGGCGGACGGGGAGGGCCGGACGGACCCGCCCGTGCCAGCGCCGCCCGTACCCGTGCCGCCGCTGGTCCCCGTGCCGCCGCCCGTGTTCGCGCCGCCGCCCGTTCCGGTTCCGGTGCTCGGCGTCCGGGAGGGGGTGGGGGAGGTGGGCGCGGTGCCGCCGGTGCTCGGACGGGTGCCGGACGGTGTGGGGTCGCCCCCGTTCCGCGTGCCGGTGGAGGGGTCGCCGGAGGGGCTCTCCGTGGTCCCGGGGGACGGGGTCTTCCTGGAGTGCGACGAGTTGCCGCCGGTGAAGGCGTTGCCGATGGTCGTGCCGCTGCCGTGGCCGCTGATGTTCTGGCCCGAGGCGAGTTCGCACACCGTGATGCCGCCCATGGTCAGGCCGAACGCGAGCGCCACCGCCGCCGCCGGCCGCTTCCAGCGCAGCCCGCGGGCGCGGTGCACGGTGCCCTCGGAGTAGCCGGTGCTCTCGGGATCGATCTGTGCGGTGGGCGTGGTGTACGAGGTGTACGCGGTGCACGCGGTGGGGGCCGCGAAGGTGCCGGTGGCGTCCAGGGGGAACGAGCTCGTCGCGTCGGCCGCCGGCTCCGCCTCCGGTTCCACCGTCGTGTCCATCACGGGACCGATCGCCGTGGGAGCGGCGGGCGCGGGGGGTTCCACGGCGGTGAACGTACGCGCGGCGGCCGTGCCCGTATCGGCGGCCGTACACGAGGTGGCCGGGCGCGTCGCCGCGGCCGCCGTCTCGGTCGCCGAGCGGAGGAGCTTCGGTTTGACCTGTGTCGCTGCCCCGTGGACGTGCCCGGCCACCTCGTGGACGTGCCGGCCGGTGCGGTGGAAGACGTGCTGGAGGAGCGAGCCGCCGCAGGTGCCCAGCACGCTGACCACTCCGGCGCCCATGATCGTCCCGTACACGCCGAGGTTGGACGCGAGCTTGGCGGCCACGACCGCGGCGACGGCGCTCCCCGCCACCTGCGGCACGCTCAGGTCGAGGCGCCGGCCCTCCCCCGGGCTCCGGTCCGCCTCCGCGCTTCGCTCCGCCTCCGCGTGCGGGCCCTTCCCCGGGTGCTTGCCCAGGTCGGGGCGCTCGGCCTGTTCCACCTGCTCGCCCTGCTCCGGGGGCCCGTCGCCGACCCGTCCCGCTCCCATGTCAGACACTGCCCACCTCTCACGGTCAACCGCAAGAACAGACGGACAGCTGATGGCATAAAGTTCCTTTTGCGCTCTTTTCGTGAACTACGCCACTCCGTGCCGCCCGTACCCCCGCCGACGCGCCTGACCTGGGCGGACAGCAAAGCGCAAGCGGGGTACTACGCTTGGCCGATGGCGCGATACCTCGACGTACATCCTGAGAATCCCCAGCCGCGCATCATCAGCGGAGTGGCCGACAGCATCCGGTCCGGCGCGCTCGTCGCCTACCCGACGGACTCCTGCTACGCCCTCGGCTGCCGGCTGGGCAACCGCGACGGGATCGACCGCATCCGGTCCATCCGCAACCTCGACGATCGGCACCACTTCACCCTGATGTGCCAGAACTTCGCGCAGCTCGGCCAGCTCGTGCAGATCGACAACGACGTGTTCCGGGCGATCAAGGCGGCGACCCCGGGCAGCTACACCTTCATCCTCCCGGCCACCCGCGAAGTGCCCCGGCAGCTGCTGCACGCCAAGAAGAAGACCGTCGGCGTCCGCATCCCCGACCACGTCGTCACCCAGGCGCTCCTCGCCGAACTCGGCGAACCCCTCGTCTCCAGCACCCTCCTGCTGCCCGACGAGGGCGAGCCGATGACCCAGGGCTGGGAGATCAAGGAGCGGCTCGACCACGTCGTCGACTCCGTGGTCGACTCCGGCGACTGCGGCACCGAGCCCACCACCGTCGTGGACTTCTCCAGCGGCGCGAGCGAAATCCTCCGCCACGGCGCCGGCGACCCCACCCGCTTCGAGTAGGAGCCCGCCCGGCCCGCATACGTCTGCCGGGGCACCGGCGCCCGTGCGTGCCGGGAGTCCATGGCCCGGCACTGTCGGAATAGGGCACCCTGGTGGTCGGGTGCCGGGGGGAGGCGGCGTGGTGCGTCTTGCGAACGTGGGCCGGTCGCTGTTGATGGCTGCCGTGACGGTTGCCGCGGATGACCGGGCGGAGGGCATGCACGGGCGCGGCCTCGCGTACGCCGGGGTGTCCTCGTTCCTGGGCGGTCTGCTGGTGTTCCAGGGCGGCGACTGGTGGAGCGAGCGCCGGAAGCGCGACCGCTCGGACCCGGTGCCACCGATCCCTCACGGCGGCGGGACGTCCGGGGATCACGGCGCCGGCGACCCCACGCGCTTCGAGTAGGAGCCCGGCTGGGGGCGGGGTTTTGTCCACCCCGTTCGGGGTTTCGGCCGCAGGGTGCGGGTGTGCGGGGCACGGCAGGGTTGAACTCGTCGAAGGAACGCGGGGAACCCACTGTTCCGGGCCGCAACCGTAGCTGTGGGGGAGACCCTCATGGCCGCACGATTCCCGTCGTCAACGAAGCGCCGGCGTACGGCGATCGCCGTGGGGGTGACCGCGGAACTGACCGGGGTGCTCGCCGGGTGCGGGCACTCCGGGACGGGATGGGTGCCGGCGACGCGGTGCCCGGCCCGCGGAAGGTGCGGAGCGCGGTCTCGGACCTGGAGGCCGGGCTCATCGATCTGGGGGCCACCCATGGCGTGATCCTGGTGGCGCGTTCGGAGGCGGCGGAGATCGCCACGTATGCCACCCGGCGGCACCCGGGGCAGTGCGCGGGGGCCGTGCTGGTGGACGCGAGCGTGCCGCGGTTCTCCGCGGACGCCGAGGTGGCCCGGGTCGCGGCGGCCACCCAGGCGCAGGTCGACGTGTTGAAGGGCAAGCCCGTGACGAAGGGGGACCGTCAACTGCCAGCGGTCGCCGCCGATTACGTGGCGGACCAGCACGCGTACCACCGGACAGCGTGGCCGGTGAGCGTGCCCGCCACCGTGATCGGCTCCGAGCAGACGCCGTTCCCGACCTCGCCGCCCGACGCGCGGGCGTGGCGTGCCGCGCGCAGGCCGCGTTCGCGAAGGAGGCGCCCAACCGGCGTCTGGTCACGGCCGCGCACAGCTCGCACGGCATCCCCGTCGACCGTCCCGACATCGTCGAGGCGCAGAACGAAGCCATGGTGACGGCCACCCGCTGACCGGACCGGCCGCCGGATCGGGCCGGCCGTGACCCGCCGGCCGTGGCCCGCCTGTCGTGACTGCTCGCCGTGGCGGCCGGTCGTCACCGACGGTCGTCGGTCCGCTGCTTCGTCACCTGGAGCACGGCGGCGAGCAGTTCCTCGGCGGCCGGGCGGGCGGAGGGGCACGGCAGGACGAACGACGTGGGTTCCAGGATCGGCCGGTTCGGCTCGACGAACGCCACGGCGGCCGAGTCCGCGTGCGCGGTGTGCGCGGGCAGCACCGTCCAGCACTGTCCTGCCGCGACCGGGCCGAGCAGGATGTCCTGCGCCGTGACGAGTGTGGGACCGGGCCTGGGCGTGAAGCCGGCTGCCTTGCACGCGTCGGTGATCAGGTCGAACGTGTCGGGGTTCTCCTCGCGGGTCGTCCTCGACAGCGGCAGGTCGGCGAGGCCGATCAGGCCGGCGGCGGCCTGATCGCGGCCGGCGGGTACCGCGAGGAGCAGCGGCTCGTCCCACAGGTGACGCACCCTCAGGCGCGGGTTCCTCGGCACCGCCGCGACGAACGCGGCGTCGAGGTCGCCGCCCAGCACCGCGTCGACCTTCTCCGGGGCCGACCGGGTCGTCGTCAGGTGCACCGTGACGGCCGGGCGCCGCTCGCGGAACTCGGTGAGGATGTCCTCCAGCCGGCGGCCGAGACCGGGGTTGCCGCCCAGGCGCAGCGTTCCCGTCGAGCCCGCCGCGAGGTCCGCCGCCGCGGTCGCGGCCCGGTCGACGGCGCGCAGCACCCGGCGTGCGTGCGGCAGGAAGGCTTCGCCGTCGGAGGTGAGCCTCGCCTGCCGGCGGGAGCGGTCGAACAGGTCGAGTCCGAGTTCGCGTTCCAGGCCGGCGATCTGCTTGCTCACCGCGGGCTGCACGATATGCAGGTGCGCCGCGGCCCGGCCGAAGTGGCCGAACTCCGCGACAGCGACGAAATAACGCAGTTGCCGGAGCTCCATCATTGATCTCCATTGATTCCGTTCGGTGATGAGTCTACGGGCGCATTGGTCATTGACCACCCCTCGCCGAGCCCAGTGGACTGGTGCCCGGACGAACGGGAAACCAGGGAGTGCGAGTGGTCGAATCAATCGCCGAACCCGATCCGGGGCGCGGCACGGACCCGCGGCGCTGGTCGGCGTTCGCGGTGTGCCTGATCGCCGGGTTCATGACGTTGCTCGACGTGAGCATCGTCAACGTGGCGATGCCGTCGATGCAGGCCGGGCTCGGCGTCTCCTCCGGCGAGTTGTCGTGGACGGTGGCCGGCTACACGCTGGCCTTCGGACTGGTGCTCGTGCCCGCCGGCCGGCTCGGCGACGTGTTCGGACGCCGTACGCTCCTGCTGTCCGGCCTGGTGCTGTTCACCGTGACCAGCCTGGCCTGCGGGTCGGCCCTGTCCGGAGAGTGGCTGGTGTCCGCCCGGCTGGCCCAGGGGGTCGCGGGCGGGATGCTCACGCCGCAGGTGGTCGGCGTGATGCAGCAGTTGTTCGTCGGGCGGGAACGCGGTGTCGCCTACGGCTGGTACGCCGCCATGATCGCGGCGGCGACCGCCGTCGGGCCGGTGGCCGGCGGGCTGATCGTCCAGGGAGCCGGGAACGCGAACGGCTGGCGGTGGGTGTTCCTGGTGAACGTGCCGATCGGCGTCCTCGCGTACGCCCTCGGGGCGCGTCGCATCCCTCACGACCGCCGGCGGCTCGACCGGACAGGCGGCCGTACCGTCCGGTTCGACCCTGTCGGCGTGCTGCTGCTCGGCGCCGGCATCACCTCGGTCACCTTGCCGTTGACCTCCTTCGGCGGCGCCAAGCGGTGGCCGGCCGTCGGCCTCGGCGTGGTGGTCCTGGTCGGCTTCGCGGGGTGGGAGCGACGGTGCGGCCGGCGCGGCGGGCAGCCGCTGGTCAATCCGGCGCTGCTGCGGCAGCGGTCGTACGTCTTCGCCGCGCTCATCGGGGTGCCGTACTTCGCCGGGTACAGCGCCATTCCCTTCATCACCTCGCTCTACCTCCAACAGGGGCTCGGCTACACGGCACTTGCCTCGGGTGCGGCCGGGGTGCCGTTCGCGGTCGGCGCCGCGGCCGGCGCCGCGTTGAGCGGACGGTTCGTCATCCGGCTCGGCCGGCTCCTGGTCCTGCTCGGCGCGGTCACCGTGGTGATCGGGCTCGCCGCCACGGTCGTCCTGATCCGCACCGTGCACGGCACCCCGATCTGGCTGGTCCTGCTGGGGCCGTTCCTGCTCGCCGGCGCCGGCAGCGGGGTGGTCGTCGGGCCGAACCTGACGCTGGCGCTGCACGAGGTGCCCCCGTCCGAAGGCGGTACCGCCGCTGCGGCGCTCCAGACCGCTCAACGCATCGGAGCGGCGGTCGGCCTCGCCGTCACCGGCTCGGCGTTCTTCGGCGCGCTGGGCGCGTCGCACCGACGCTTCCCCGCCGCGGCGGCCAAGGGGCTGCTGTACTGCATCGGTTTCATCGCGCTTGCCCTGGTCGTGGCCGCGGCCGACGTCGCCTTCGCCGCGCGCTCCACGTCCGAGCCGCCCGCGGCATCCCCCGAACCGGCAACGCTCAGCCGCTGACGCCGGCCGCTCGGGGCGCTCCCGCTCCCGCCGCGGATCACTGGTCGCACTGCTCCGCGAGCGGCGCCCCCGGCCACGGAACGAAGCCGCACGACTGGTCGAGCCGGAACGGTGCACCGGGGCGCGCGGGCGCCCAGCCGACAACCAGGGCCCGCTGCCCGGGGCGGGACCAATCGGTCGTGACGGTCCTTCAGCCGGCCCGCGCCGCCAGGGGCACCGGAAGCCGGAGCTGTCCGCGGCGCGGGGGCCTAGGATTCCGGCTGGGCGAAGCCGTAGCGCAGCGGTCGACGCGCGCGGTCTCCAAAACCGCGAGGACGCCGGTTCGAATCCGGCCGGCTTCGTCCACCTCGCCCGGCCGGTCGCCTCCTCCGACACGTTTCCGCTCGCGGAGGGGGCCGGGATCTCTGGCAGCGGCGGGGCTTTCGGGCACTGTGGAGCCGGCTGAGCCGAGCCGGCGAGGTCACTGCGGGGCGCCGCTGACGGCGGCCTGCGGGCGGTAGGAGAGCACGGGGTCCGCCCACCCCCCGAGGCGGCGGCTGAGCCCGAACCGCCGCGGCAGCCACCAGCGCCTGCGCACGCACCCCGCCGCGGCGTGCGACCACTCCGGACCGGACAGATCCTCCACGCCCCACCAGGTCTTGACCGCCTTCTCCCCGTGGAGTTTCAGCAGCGGCCATCGCGGCAGGTGCAAGCCGACGTGGAACATCGACACGTCGTCGCCGCACTTGGTGGTGTAGAAGAACCGGTGGACGTCCGTACAGCTCGCGCCCAAGCCGCAGTCGAGACCTTGCGTGCTCCCCAGCCACGCCAGGGCCAGCCTGCCGCCTGCCGGAATCGACGGCACCAGGACCGGGTTGAACCACGTCTCGTGGGCCAGGCCGCGGCCGAGACCCGTGCGGAGCGACTGCGCGACGACGACGTTCGTGGCGGGGCCGGCGCCGACGTTGACCAGCCACCACTTCGGCTCGCCGGTCGTTCCCTGGCCGCTCTCCCACATGAACTGGAGCACCGGCATCTCGGAGCGCCGGTCCGACGCGTACGCGAGGAAGAGCGATCCCAGCGACACGAGTACGGCCAGCACCGAGATCGACAGCGTCAGCATCGTCCCCCCATACGGCGAGCGGCAGTTGGAACCACAGCCAGTGTGCCCGCCGACGGGGCCGGTGGGGGCGGGGTCGCGGGGGGACTCCCGCGCGCGGTGCGGCAGCCGGCCGGTGTCCGGGGCAACCCGGCCGTCCACCGGCTGCCGCAGCGGGCGATTGGGTCAGCGCCGGGTGGTGAGGGCGTAGAGGTTGCCGTCGTAGGCGGTGACGAGGAGGAGGTGGTCGGCGACGGCGGGGGTGCCGTCGACGGGGGCGCCGATGTCGACGGCGGCGCGCTTGGCGCCGGTGGCCTTGTCGAAGGCGTAGAGGAAGCCGTCCATGGAGCCGATCCACACCAGGTCGCCGGCGACGGTCGGGGAGGAGACGATCGCGGCGCCGGTCATCACGCTCCACTTCTGGCCGCCGGTGGCCTTGTCGACGGCGGTGACCCGGCCGTCGGTGAACCCGACGTAGACCGTGCTGCCGTCGACCGCCGGGGAGGAGCCCATCTGCGCGGCCTCGTGCACGGAGGGGCCGGTGGAGGTGAAGCGCCACTTCTCGGCGGCGGTGGTGGCGTCCCGGGCGACCAGGATGTTGCCGAACGCGCCCGCGTACGCGGTGTCGCCGTCGACGGCGGGCGTGGAGTGGGTCAGGGCGCCGAGCTGGCTGGAGGCCGCGAGGCGGGTACCGGTGGCCCGGTCCAGGATGACGAGTTCGGAGGGGTTGGAGTTGATGTAGACCTTGTCGCCGACCACGGTGGGGGCGGTGCTGTTCCACCAGCCGCCGTCCAGGGGCGCCGACCACAGGACGCGGCCGCTGAGGGCGTCGATGGCGCTGCACTGGGGGGTCGCCCCGTAGCCGATGGCGTACACGGTGGTGTCCACGACGGTGGGGGAGGTGTACGCCCAGCCGCCGAGGGTGGCGTTGACGCCGGGCAGCATCAGGCTCCAACGCTGCTTTCCGGTACGGGCGTCGACCGCGTGCAGCAGGCCGTACACCTCGGTGGCGTAGACGGTGTCGGCGCTGACCGCGGGGGTGCCCTGGATCTGGGAGCGGGTGGGGAAGCGCCACAACTGCCCGCCGGTGGCGGTGTCGACGGCGATCAGGCCGTTGCCGGCTTCGGCGTCGTTGTCCCAAGTGCCCCAGTAGGCCACGCCGGAGGCGATGACCGGGGAGCTCATGACGGTGGCGGCGCCGGAGCGGTGGCTCCACAGGAGGTCCAGCTCGGGGCCGACCCGGCCGGCGGCGATGCCGGTGTGGGCGGGGCCGCCGTGGAACTGCTGCAACTCGGGCCGGTTGGCGACGGCGGGGACCGCGGCGGGCGCGGCGGTGACGGTGAACGTGGTCTCCGCGCTCCAGGCGGTGTTGCCGCGGGCGTGGACGCGCAGTCGCGCGGTGTGCCGCCCGAGGCCGAGCTGCCTGGTGTTCCAGGGGGCGGACCAGGTGAACAGGCCGGTGCGCTTCAGGTCGTTCCAGCCGCCGCGGTCGTCGACGCGGAAGCGGACCCACTCGATCTCGGCCGAGGTGTCGAACACGTTGACCTGGAAGTCGGTGCGCGTGCGGGCGACGGTCTGCCCGGGCAGGGGGTTGAGGAACGCGGTGCGGCGCTCGTAGTCGTAGGGCCGGAAGGTGCTCCTGACCCCCTTGCTGCTGACCGCGAACTCGCGGTAGCCCATCGGGCTCTGGTCGTCGTTGTAGTTCGACGAACTGGTGTTGTACTGAACCGTGTTGGGCGCGATGCGCTCGGAGACGTAGTTCGCGTGGCTGTGGCCGTTGAGCAGCGTGCGCGGTCCGTAGGGGGCCAGCGCGTCAAGGTACGCCTGGAGTTGGACGGCGGAGCCGCCGGCCGCGGGGGTGTCCCAGGGCTCGTGGGTGGCCACGATCAGCTTCTTCATCCGGCCCTTGGCGTCCCGCGCGTGCAGCTTCAGATCCTGCTGGAGCCAGGCGAGTTGCTCGGCGACGCCGAAGCCGCCGTTGTTCTCCAGCACGACGAAGTGGCAGCCGCGGTAGTCGAAGGAGTACCACTCCGGGCCCAGGTAGGAGCGGTAGCGGTCGGTGCCCAACGAGCCGCCGCCACCGTGGTCGTGGTTGCCGACGACCGGCCACACCGGCAGCGGCGAGTTCTTCAACGCGGCCAGCAGCCCCTGGAACATCCCGTCCGCGCCGTCGAAGGACAGGTCGCCGGTGTTCAGGATGAACGCGGGAGCGGCCGTCAACGCGCCGATCTGCTCCAGGTAGCGGCTGATCCGGCCGATCGCGGCACCCTTGTCGTCGCTCGGCGGCTCGGGGATGTCGATGGTGTTCACATGGGTGTCGGAGATCTGGGTGAAGGTGAACGCGCTGCCGCCGGCGGCGTGGTCGCGGTCGAGGCCGAAGTCGGCGGTCGCCTGGGAACCGGCGCTCAGGGCGCCGACCCGGCGGTAGAAGCGGGGAACGCGGTACTGGTCGAGCGGCGCGGTGTAGCCGTCGGGCACGCAGACGAAGACGATGGTCTGCGCGCGGCGGCCCGGGTCCACACTCAGGTGGTACGCCCCGTCGCGGTCGGTCAGGACGGTCTGCACCCCGTCGCTGACGGCGACCCCCGCGATGCCGGGGTTGCCGTGGCCCGCCGTCCCGTTCTTCCTGCGGTCCAGGTACACCACCCCCGAAACCGTCGCGGTGGCGCCGGAGTCGGCGGCTGCCGACCCGCTCAGCGCCGGGGAGATGTCCAAGGTGAGCGCGGCGGCCGCGGCGGCGCCCGCGCCCATCAACGTACGTCGGCTCATGTCGTGGTTGCACATGGCCCCCACCCTCGGCCGCACCGGCGTAGGCCCCGCGAGGAGCGGCGAACCGGCACGTGAACAACCTCTGAAATCTGGACTAGACCCGTTATCTTTTGGTTATGCAATGGGTGGGCGCGGGGGTGCGGTGGACGAAGCAAGGCGCCCTGTGCGCAAGGTCTTTGGTCGTGCGGGGGTGCGGTGGGGCGGCGCGAGGTCACACCGTCACACCCAGCCGCGGCGGGCGGCGGCCAGGGCGGCCTGGAAGCGGGTGGTCGCGCCGAGGGCGGTCATCAGGGCCTGGATGCGCCGCTGCGTGGTGCGCGGGCTCCACCCCTGGGTTCTGGCGATCGCGGCGTCGGTCAGCCCGGAGGTGAGGAGCATGAGCAGGGTCCTGGTCTCCTCGCTCGGCGCAGCCGACGACCCGGCGGACCCGGCGGACCCGGCCCCCGCGGCCCCCGGCGCCCCCGCGGCCCCCTGCGACAGCCCCGGCCCGCCCGTGCCGAGCGGCACCGCCCGGTCCCACTCCGCCTCGAACAGCGCCTCCAGCGCCGCCAGGATCGGGGACGGGTGGACCAGGTACGCCGCGGAGTGACCGCCGGCCGACAGGCTGAACGGGATGAGCGCCGCCACGTCGTCGCGTATGACGAGCTTCAACGGCAACTCGCCGCGCACCCGCGCCTGTTCACCGGCCTGCACGCTCGGCAGGATGTCGTCGAGCAGCCGGCCCGGCCACGCCACCGCGTCACGCGAGTAGATCACCCGGTGCGCCACCCCGATGCGCTGCCGCCGCAACTGGTGCTGGAGGTTGCTGCCCGGCCGGTCGATGTACGGCGGCAGGTCGAACGCCCGCACCTCGCGCTCCGCCTCGTTGATCAGCCGTCCGGCGGCCGCGCTGATGTCGTCACGGTGGGTGAGCAACTCCACCGCGATGTCAGGGTCGTTGATGCGCAGCGCCTCGCGGTGCGTCTCCGCGAGGCGCTGCACCAGCGTGCGCGCCGCGTCGAGCCGGCGCTGGCGTTCCTGGATCAGCGCGGTGACCGCGACGTCCGGCGGGGCGGCGGTGAAGCGCGGCGGCCTGCCGCCCGCCCGGATCGCGAGGCCCTTGGCGACCAGCGCCGCGAGCACCTTCGCGACGGCGGCGGTGCTGCCGCCGGACGCCTCGGCCAGCTCCGAGGCGCTGGACCGGGGAAGGCCGACCAGCGCCGTGTAGACGCGCTCTGTTTCCGCACCGAGCCCCAGGACGTCAAGTTTCATGGTTTCTCCGTACTCGTGTGGCGGCCCGCAGCCACCTGGCACAACCAGGCCAACGTGAACATCTTGCGCATGATCCACCGCAGTTGGCATCTTCCACCGCACAGGGTGTCGTTCCCGTGTCGACGCAGCCCCGGAAGCGCCGCCCGTTCCTTCCCTGTGCGCCCGCACTCGCACTCCCTCCGTCGGAAGGTGTTCCATGCACCGCTCCAACCTGCCGGGCAGCGCGCCCGGCCGCGCACGTGCCGCCGTGGTGGCGGTCGTCGCGGCCGTCGCCACCGCCGTGGCCGCTCCGACAACGGTGTCAGCGGCGACCCCGCACCCTCAGGCGTTCTCCGCGCCGGCCGCGCCGGACGCATCCGGCTCGACCACTTCGACCGCCTCGACCACCTCGACCGCCTCCTCGGCGACCCCCTCCACCGACCTGCCCGCCCCGGCCCTGTCCCCGCTCGGCAAGGCCGCCGCACCGACCCCGCCCCCGCCCCAGCGCCAAGGCGTCGTGCCGGGACAGGTGTTGGTGACCCTGGACGCCGCGACCTCGGTGACCGGGAGCGGCGTGCCCGGCACCCGGATCGCCGCGCGCCGGCCCGACACCAGCAACTCCGCGCTCGACACGCGGCTGAAGTCGGTCGGCGCGCAGTCACTGAGCCCGCTGCTGCCCGGCGTGTCCGAGTCCGCCGCCGAGACGCTGACCGGTGCCGCCCGCAGCCGGCTGGGCACCGCCGCACCCGACCTCGGCCGGACCTATGTGCTGCGCACCTCCGGGAAGGACGCGGCAGCCGTGGCACGGGAGTTGGCGAAGAGCCCCGGCGTGGTCGCGGCCGAACCCGACCGCTACGTCAACACCATGAACAGCGGCGCGCAGCAGCTCCCGAAGGGGGCGACCGCGCCCGGCACGGCGGCGCACACCCCCGCCGCGAAGGCCACCCCCGGCAAGCCCGGCACGCCCGGCATGCCCGGCACCTCCGGCACCGCCTCCCTCCCCGCCAACGACACCCTCGCCGACTCCGCGCAGGCGTTCCTCGACGCCGGCGGCGTCGACGCGGTCGGCGCCTACTCCCTGCTGGGCGGCGAGTTCGGCCAGCAGCCCGGCGCCGGCGAGACCATCACCAACGTGTCGATCGGCGACCTCACCGACCAGTCGATGGCCGACGCCGGCGACACGTACGTCCAGGGCAACGGCCCGACCACCGTCCTCCAGCACGGGCAGCGCTACCTCGACCTGCCGTCGATGCCTCTGATCCCGGCGTACGTCGCCAAGGACTCCGGCGGCCTGGACGGCGCCGCCTCCACCGAGCAGCAGGACCCCTCCCTCGACGAGGTCATGCTCGACTTCGGGGTGATGGCGCCGCTGCCGCACGACCAGCAGCGCGACGGCGCGACCGGCAGCGGCTACACCGACCTGCTCGGCATCGCACCGGGCGCGAACTACCGGCTGGTGGTGCCCGAGCAGCCGACCACCGACCGTATCGCCGGGGCGCTGCTGGCCGCGGCCGACCAGTCGCCCAAGCCGGACGTGATCACCGCGAGCCTCGGCTTCGGCACCGACTCCCAGGGACTGCCCGGCCGTTACCTGGAGGACGACCCGGTGATCCGCTCGGTCGTCGCGTCGATCGTGCAGCGCGACCACATCGTGGTGTCGATCTCCTCCAACGACGGCACCCGGCTCTACACCCCGGCCGCGGTCGGCCCGGACGGCGGCAGCACCCCGACCGACACCGCGCCGGGCCACTCGCCGGCGACCACCATCGACGACGACGCGCTGTCGACCACGCCCACCCGGGTGCCCGACACCGGCGCCATAGCCGCCGGCGGCAGCACGCTCGACGACACGCTCGCGCAGGGCACCAGCGGCCCGGCCACCACCGCCGAGACCCGGCTCAGCGGCTTCGGCAGCTTCTCCTCAGGCTTCGGCAGCCGGGTCGACCTGTCGGCGCCCAGCGACAACATCCTCGCCTTCTCGCACGCCGCGGGCGGCTCCGCGCAGGACGTGAACGTCTCGCTCAACGGCGGCACTTCGGCCTCCGCCCCGGAGATCGCCGCGGCGGCCGCCGTGGTGCTTCAGGCCGGCCGGCTCGACGGCCGCGAGCTGAGCCCGCAGCAGGTCCGCGACCTGCTGGAGCAGACCGGCCGCGCGGTGCCGACGCCGCCGCAGATCGACCGCACGCTGCACGTCGGCCCGCAGATCGACGTGACCGCCGCCGCCGAGCGGGCGCTGGGCCGCAAGGCGCCGGCCCGCCCGGCACTGGTGCGGCTGTCGGTCGCGCACCGGGTCACCCAAGGCGGCCTGGGCGGCACCTTCCTGGAGGGCACCGACCAGGACCGGATCGACCTGGGCGACATGGCCTCGGGCGGCGACGGCGAGGGCCTGGTCGGCCCGATCACCTTCGCCGGCGACGTGACCGGCCTGACCGGCGGCCGGACGTCGTACACCCTCACCGTCGGCCACACCGTCCTGCGCTCCGACTCGCCCGCGATCCGGGTGACGCCGAGCCGGCTGCTGGCCGCCGCGGGGTTGCCGGTGGTCTCCGGAACGGATCGGCAGGTCACCGTCACCTACGCGGTGGTCAGCGGCGGCCGCACCGTCGCGAGCCGGCAGCGTACGCTCACCGTCGGCCCGAGCGACGGGCGTTACGCCGAGGCGGCCGCTCCCACCGCGCCCGCCGTGGTCGCCGCCGGGCACGCGGTGACCGTCTCCTACGACCTGACCGGGGTGGCGAAGACCTCCAGCCCGCAGCTGGTCGTCTCCACCGCGGGCCACTGGAACCCGCAGCTCGCCCCGCTGTTCACCGCCGCGTGGCACCAGGAGCTGACCGCGGACAAGGGCACCGTCACCATCCCGGCGTCCGCGTTCGACGACGGCGGCGGCATCTACGGGATCGGCATCGCGCAGTTCGGCTACGGCGGCAACCCGCAGCTCACCGGGTACGGCGAGTTCGCCCCGATCCGGGTCGCGGGCGCCACCGCGGCCCAGCGCCCCGACGCCCCGCTGCTGTCCGCGGCCGGCGGCGCGGCCGGCCACACGGCCGAACCCACCCGCGCCGCACCGCGGTTCGACGTGCGCTACGACGTGCGTACGGTGCCGGGCGCGCACAGCGCGGAGCTGGAGTTCTCCGCGCCGGCGCCCACCGCGTTCGGCTCGGTGAACACGTTCACCAACGCCAACGGCACCGGGCTCGACGACGACGGCGTGGACACCCCCTCGGCCGCGCACCGGGTGCTGCCCGGTACGTCCGGGACGGTCCGGCTGGACGCGTCCGCGCTCGGCCTGGGCAGCTCCGACGGCTACGGGGTGCGGGTCCTCGCGCTGGACCGCGCCGGACACGTGGTCGGCCAGGCGTCCCCGCTGTCCTCGCTCGCCTTCGACGACGGACTCGCCCCCGACGGCTCGTCGGTGAGCGGCTTCGCGGCCGACGGCGACCACTCGGTGGTGGCCCTCACCACCGCGTCCGGCGGCACCGAGGTGCGGCACTACGCGACGGCGACCGGCCGCTACGGGGCCGTCATCACCGCCGACACCGCGGCCGGTTCCACCTACCAGGTGGTGGGCGCCACGACCGACCGCGTGCTGCTCGTGCACCGCTCCGCACCGGGCGGCGACCTGCGGGTCGAGACGTGGGACACCGCGTCCGGCACGCTCGTGGGCTCCACCGTGCTGCCCGCCGCCGAGGACACCTACGTCACCGGCCGGGTGGACGCCGCGCACGGCCGCGGCGCCCTGCTGCTGCACGGCGCCGACAGCGCCGACCTGGTGCTGCCGGTCGACCTGTCCACCGGGACGGCGGCGGCGCCCATCCCCGCCGACCTGCCCGGCGTGCTCGTCGGGTCGTACGGGCTGCTGACCGTCGACACCTCCACCGGGGCGGTGTTCCTGGCCCGCCCGGCCGGGCCGTTCAACTGCCTGGGCAGCGCCACCGTCGCCCGTGTCGACCTGGCCGCCCGCACGGTGACCGCGGCCGGCAGCACCTCGGCGTGCAGCCACGGCATCGCCTCCGACGGAAACGGCACGCTCTACAACCTGTTCGCCACCGCGATCAGCGTGAACATCGTGCCCACCGGCGTCATCTCCGGCACCGACGAGACCACCGGAGCCACCGCCGGCGAATCGGTGACGGTGCGACTGGGCAAGCCGGCCGCGCTCGCGGTCGACGGCACCCACAAGATCGCCGTCGTCTCCTACTCCTCGCCCGCCGGCACCGCGTACTTCGGGGCGGGCATGTGGGTCCCGGACAACAACGCGAGTGGCCGGCTGGTCGTGGTGGACCTGACCACGGGCAAGGTGCTGCGTACGCTCACCGGCTTCACGCTCGGCGGACACGCCTCGCCCGCCGACGCCATCCAGCTCGACCCGTCGACGCGGACGGGGTGGACCTTCGGGGCGTACGACCAGCAGATCCAGCAGTTCAGCTACTGATCGCGGCCGATCGCAGCTGACGGCGGCCGATCGCAGCTGACGGCGGCCGATCACGGCCGACGGCGGCCGATCGCGGCCGACGGCGGCCGATCGCGGCGGAACCGGCCGGCCCGGCCCACCAGGCCGATCCGGCCGGTCACTCAGGCCGGTGCCCAGGGCAGACCCCCGGGCACCGGCCTTCCGCGTGCGCCGGCGACGCAAAGCGTGAAACTGCCGGCCGCTCGTGCCGTGACCGGAAAGGTGCACCGGTTCGCGGCGCCCGGCACGGCACCTCGCCGCGTTGTCGCAGTCGTCCGAGTACGCCCGGTACGAGGACGATCCTCCGCCCTGCGACGCATCGCACCGGACTCCGCGAACCGGGCAAACCTTTCCGGCCACGGCACTAACCTGACGTCGGTGAGTTGACGTCATATCGGGGGAGGGTCGGCCGGATGCCGCTGCGCTACTGCCTTCACGTCGGCGACGCGGGGGCCGCCCCGCCGCCGTCGCCACCCGGCCTCGCCGGCTGAGGCCGCCGTGGCACGCGGACCCGCCCGTATCTGGGCGCCCGGCGACACCGTCCTCGGGCTGTACGAGGTCCTCGACGTGGTGCGCGACGGCGGGATGGGCCTGGTGCACCGGGTCCGGCACCGCGACTGGCAGGTGGACCTCGCCGTGAAGACCCCGCGCCCCGACCGGGTGCGGACGCCGGACGACCGGCGGCGGTTCGAGAACGAGGCGGGCACCTGGGTCGGACTCGGGCTCCATCCGCACACCGTCAACTGCGTGTACGTGCGCACCATCGACGGGCTGCCCCGGGTGTTCGCCGAGTGGGTCGACGGCGGCAGCCTGGCGCAGGCCGTACGCGGCGGCGGGCTGTACGAGGGCGGCCACCGGGCCGCGCTCGGCCGCGTCCTGGACATCGCCGTGCAGATGGCCTGGGGGCTGGCGCACGCACACGACAGCGGGCTGGTCCATCAGGACGTCAAACCGGCGAACGTGATGCTCCAGGCGGACGGCACGGCGAAGGTCACCGACTTCGGCCTGGCCGGGGGACCGGCGGCGAACCGGCCGGAGGCGGCGGAGCCCCCGGCCGGCGACCCGCTGACCGCGACGTACGCCGGGATGACACCCGCCTACTGCTCCCCGGAACAGGCGGCGGCGGGCGCGGGGCGCGGCGCGGCCCGGCTGACCGCGGCGACCGACGTGTGGTCCTGGGCGGTGAGCGTCCTGGAGATGTTCGCCGGACGCCGCCTCACCGCCCGTGGACAGGTCGCCGGGGAAGCGCTGGCGACGTTCCTGCGGGGCGGCGGCGCCGAGGACGCCCGGGTGCCTCAGATGCCCGCCGGGGTCGGCGAGTTGCTGAGCCGGTGCTTCGCCGAGGACCCGGCGGCCCGGCCGTCCGGCTTCGACGAGATCGCGGCGACGCTCGGCGAGGTGTACCGCGCGGCTCTCGGCACCGCCCATCCGCGGCCCGCGCCCAGGCCGGTGCGCCTGCTGTCGGACGGCCTGTCCAACCAGGCGCTCTCGCTGCTGGACCTGGGCAGGGCCGAGGAGGCCGAGGCACTGTGGCGACAGGCGTCGGGCGCCGACCCGAACCATCTCCCGACGCTGTACAACTTCGGCCTGCACCGCTGGCGTTCGGGCCACGCCACCGGCGAGCAGGCGGCCTCCGACCTGGCGGCGGCCCGCGTCGCCGGCGCCCCGGCCGGCCTCGGCGCCCTCCTGCTCGGCTGCCTGGAGCTGGAGCGCCACGAGGACGAGCGGGCCGGGGAGTTGCTGCGCGAGGCGGCCGCCGCGGACCCGGACTCGGCGGACGCCGCGGCGGCGCTGGCCGAGCTGGCGCGCCGGCCGCCGCCGGTCCGCACCGACCTCGACGGCCACACCGAGGAGGTGTCGGCGGTCGCCGTCACCGCCGACGGCCGCCTCGTGCTGTCCGGTGACCGCGCGGGCCGGCTGGTGGTGTCGGTGCCCGGCGAGCGGCACCGAAGGCGCGCGCGGCGCACCCTGGCCCGGAACGGGCCGGCCGTCGTGCACCTCGCCGTGGACACGGCGGGCACCCGGGCAGCGGTGGCCCGCGCGGACGGTGCCGTCGAGATCTGGGACCTGGCCCGGGGCCGCCGGCGCATCCTGTTGCAGGACGAGCACTCCGCCGTCCGCGCGCTGGCGGTCAGCGGCGAAGGCCGCCACGTGGCCGTGGGACACCAGGACGGCACCATCTGGCTCTGGGGACCGGATCGGATGAGTGCCGGAGCCACCATCGTGCGGGCGCACGACGGCCCGGTCACCTCGCTCGCGCTGAGCCGTACCGGCAGCCGCGCCGTGTCCGCGTCCTTCGACGACTCCGGCCGGGACGGCACCGTCCGCACCTGGAACATGGCCGGGCCGCGGCTGCTGGCCACCCTGGTCGGTCCGGTCCGGGGGACTTTGCACGGCAGGGACGTGCGGGCCCACGGGTTGGACGTGGTGGGCATCTCCCCGGACGCCCGCTGTGCCGTGGTCGCCTGGTGGGACGGGCCGCTCACGGTGTGGGACGCCCGCCGTGGCGAGGTGGTGAGCGAAGTGCCGCACCGGTTGCGGCACATCAGGTCCATGGCGGTCGCCTCGGCCGGCCCCACCCTCCTGACCGCCGGCGACGCCGGGGTGCCGATCCAGGCATGGGCCCCGACCACCGGCCGCTGCCTGCGCACCCTCGACCGGGAGGTGCCGTCCGCCGCGCGCTCGGTGAACTGCGCGGCGCTGGTGGCGAACGGGCGGATGGCCGTGCTCGGCGGCCGCTCCACGGTCGTACTGCGCTCGCTGCCCGGCACCGGCTACCGTGCGCCGTGGTGCTACGCCCGCCCGAGGCCGGCCGGTGAACTCACCACCGCGGAAGAGACGTTCCGCGAGCTGATCGCACGTGCCCGCGACCTCGCGGACGCGGCCCGCTACGCGCCCGCCGCCGAGACGCTGCGCGCCGCACAGCAGGTGCCCGGCTTCGCCCGCCATCCCGAGGTGCGCCAGCAGTGGGCCAGGGTGGGCGCGCACGGCCGCAGGGCAGGTCTGGTCGGCGCCTGGGGGCTGTACGCGTACAACGGGCACCGGCAGTTCACCCAGCCCGCCACCACCGCGCTCGACCATGACGGAATCCTGCTGGCCACCGGGCGGTGGAGCGGCGAGGTGGATGTCTGGGACGTCGGGGCCGGGGAGCGGCTGCACACCTTCGACCACGGTGAGGGCGGCCACGCCAAGGACATCCGGTTCGCCCTCGACGGGCGAGTACTGGCGGTCCTGACCAACACGGGCACCATCCGGCTGCTGAGCCTGGAGGACGGCGGCAAGTACCTGCTCACCGACGAGTTCGGCCGGATCAGCACGTTCGCGCTGAACCCCGCGGGCGACCGGATACTCATCGGCGACGCGGGCGGCACGGTGCGCCTGCGCGACCTGCCCGGCTGCACCGTCCTGCGCGAGTTCCAGGCGCACGGCGGGAGGGTGGGCGCGGTGGCGCTCAGCCCCGACGGCAGGTTCGCCGCCACGCACGGCCTGACCCGGCCGGCCGCGGACACCTCGTTCGGGCCCTCGGACGAGCACGAGGTCCATCTGTGGCCGCTGGACGCGGACCGCCCCGCCTGGACCCTGCCGTCCCGATCGAGCAACGAGGAGTTGGACTTCAGCCCGGACGGGCGGACCCTGTTCCTCTCCGCCGGCCTGATGACCACGGCGATCGACGTGGCGAGCGGGTCGCTGCGGTACTCGGTCCGGGGCGGCGGCGCGTTCGCGACCGGCCAGACGGCCGGCGCCTTCAGCGCCGACGGCAGGCTGGCCGCCTCCCCGGGCCGCGGCGCGGTACAGGTGTGGGAGACCGCGACCGGCCGGGTGCTCCACTCGCTGCCCTGCGGTATGCCCTACTCCTTCACCCTCAGCGCCGACGGCGCGTTCGCGATCACCGGCGGCTGGGACGGGCTGGTCCAGGTGTACGACCTGCGTTCGGGACGCTGCCTGCGGACGCTGGAGGGCCACGAGGCCGCCGTCGACGGGATCGAGCTGAGCCGGGACGGCGCCCTGCTCGCCACCACGGACCTGGGGTCGAACCTGCGGGTGTGGGAGCTGGCCTGGGACTTCACCCTCGCACCCGCGGACGGGGAGTGACCGTGCCGTGGACCGCGGTGCTCGTCGTCACCACCGGGCGGACCGGCGACGGGGCCGAACTCACCGACGAGCACGTGTTCACCGAGCGCGCCGACTGCCTGCTCGGGCGCGGCCGGGACGCGCGTATCCGGATCGCCGCCGAGCAGCACAAGGTGTCCCGCCGGCACTGCCTGGTCGAGGTCCGGCCGCCACACGCCTTCGTGCGCGACCTGGGCAGCCGCAACGGCACCCACGTCAACGGCGAGCGGATCGACGAGGCCGCCGGCGCACGGGAGTTGGCGGACGGGGACGAGCTGCGCGCGGGCGGCACGACCGTGCGGGTGGTGCTGCGCCCCGACGTCCGCACCGACCTGCCGCCCGGACTGCGCGTCCTGCGGGAGCTGGGAAGAGGCGGGCAGGGCGTGGTCGAACTGGCCCGGCACGCACGCTCCCGCAGGCTCGTCGCCGTGAAGTCGCTGATCCCGCAGGGCCACGTCGACCCGGCCGCGCGCGAGGCGTTCCGCCGGGAACTCGACTGCACGAAGGCGCTGCGCCATCCGCACATCGTCCGCTTCCACGACAGCGCCGCGCGCGACGGCGTGTTCTGGCTGCTGTGCGAGTACTGCGCCGGCGGCAGCGTCGCCGACCTGGTGCGGCGCAGCGGTGGCCGGCTCCCCGTCGAGACGGCCGTCCCCCTGGCGCTCCAGGCCCTGGAGGGGCTCGCGTACGCCCACGAGGCCGAGGTCACGGTACGCCGCGCCGACGGCGGGGCGGCGGTCGCGCGCGGAGTGGTGCATCGTGACATCAAGCCGCAGAACCTGCTGCTGGACGGTCCCGGCCGGCAACCGGTGCTGAAGGTCGCGGACTTCGGCCTGGCGAAGGCGTTCGACTACGCCGGCCTGTCCGGGCGCACCCACACCGGTGCGGTCGGCGGCAGCATCGCCTTCATGCCGCGCCGCCAGCTGCTCGACTACAAGTACTCCCGGCCCGACGTCGACCTGTGGGCGACCGCGGCCTGCCTGTACTGGATGCTGACCGGCCACACGCCACGCGACTTCCCCCCGGACGTGGACCCCGCCGAGATCGTGCTGTGGGAGCCGCCGGTGCCGGTGCGCACCCGCGTGCCGTCGCTGCCACGCGGGCTCGCCGAGCTGATCGACACCACCCTCGACGAGTCCGGCGGCACGGCACCGTCCTCGGCGTCCGAGCTGGCCTCGGCGTTGCGACGGACGCTGTGAGCGGGCCCGCCGTCTGCCGTCTGCCGTCTGCCGTAACGGCGGTCAGCCGGCCGGCGGGACGAGGACCGTGCGGTCGAACGGTCCCGGGTGCGCCGCGGCGTACGCGACGGCGTCGTTGACCGCGTCGAGCCCGAAGGACCGGACGCGTTCGGGGGCGAGGTCGAGCGCGCCCGACGCGAGCAGCCGGACGATGCCCACGTTCGCGGAGCGCGGATACATCCACTGCCCGCGCACGGTGATCGAGTTGCGCATGATCCACCGGTACGGGAGCGCGAGGTCCTCGCCGCCGAGCATGCCGACGCCGCCCATCAGGACGACGCGGCCGTTCTCCCGTACGGTCATGGCGGCGGTGCGCGTCACGGAGCCGGGCGCGCGCGGCGGCAGCAGGTCGATCACCATGTCGACCGGGCCGCCGGCTGCCGCGGACATCGCCGCACGGTCGGCGGCCTCGTCCCCGGTCAACCGGACCGGTCGCACGCGCGGGCCGAACCGGTCGGCGAGCAGGTCGAGTGCGGCCTGGTTCCGGCCCGGTGCCACCACCCGGCCCGCCCCCATCGCCAGGGCGACCGCGACCGCGCTGCTGCCGAGGTTCCCGGTGGCCCCGCTGACGAGCAGCGTCTCACCGGCTTCGAGCCCGCCGGCCAGCAGCCCGCCGTAGGGGATGGCGTGCACGGTGAGCGCGGCCCAGCGGGCCGGATCGGACCGCGCCGCCGCCGGCAGCGGGAAGACGTTCTCGGTCGGCACCCGCATCGACTCGGCGAACGAACCGTCGTGCAGGTGCTCGGCGAGCCGCGCGCCGCCGTCGCCACGGGAACTCCAGCCCTGCAACGTGATGTCGGGGGCCAGGGCGTCGTCCCGGGAGCGCACGGTCGAGTCGCACCACACCAGGTCGCCGGCCCGCAGCCGGGTGGCGTCCGGCCCGACGTGGACCACCCGGCCCACACCGCCGACACCGGGCACGACGGGAGGGACCAGCGGGTAGTTGCGCTCGCCGCTGAAGACCTCGGCGGTGTACGGAGGCACGCAGGCGGCCAGCACGTCGACCACCACCTCACCGCCGCCCGCCTCGGGGGCGGGCACCTCCCGCACCGTGAGCGGCGCGCCGAACTCCGTGAGAACCGCTGCTCGCACGTGATGACCTCGTCTTTCGTCCGTGATTCCGGGTCTTTCCTCCGCGTTTCCGGTATCGACGCTACGACCGGGGCGGTCATGCGGGAAGCGACGATCGAGCATGCGTGGTATGCCTGGTGCGCATGGACATCTCCAGTGCGGGCCTGCGGGTCCTGCGGCAGATCGCGGAGTCCGGCAGCTTCACCGCCGCCGCGGCCCACCTCGGCTACACGCAGTCGGCCGTCTCGCGCCAGGCGGCCGCCCTCGAACGGAACGCGAACGCCGCCTTGTTCGAGCGCCACGCGGACGGGGTGCGGCTGACTCCCGCAGGACTCGTCCTGCTGCGCCACGCCCGGACCATCCTGGACTCCGTCGCGGACGCCGAGCGCGAACTCGCCGGCGCCGGCTCGCGGACCGAGGTGGTGCGGCTGGGCACGTTCCCCAGCGCGGGCTGGGCCGTCCTGCCCGACGTGCTCGACCGGCTCTCGGCCCACCCGCGGATCACCGTGACGACGAGCGAGGGCAGCACGCCCGCCCTGATCCGGGCGCTGCGCGCCGGCTCGACGGACCTGGCCCTGCTGACCTCCCGCCCGCCGCACAGGCCGTCGGACGGCGAGTCGCCGCGCCTGCGCCTGGAGACCGTCGAGGACACCGAACTGGCCGTCGCGGCGGCGTCGGACGGGAAGTTCGCCGGCCGCACCGCGGTGCACGTCGACGAACTCGTGGACGCCGCCTGGATCGCCACCCCCTCCTCGTCCGCGCAGCCGCTGCTCGGGGTCTGGCCGGGCCTGCCCGGGCGGGCCCGCGTAGCCCACCACGCGGCCGACTGGCTGACCAAACTCCGGCTCGTCGCACGGGGGTTCGGCGTGACGACGGTGCCCTCCCGGTCCTCGGCGGCGCTGCCCCCGGGTGTGATCCTGCTGCGTGTCGAGGGCGCGCCGCCCGAGATCCGCCGGGTGCTGCTGGCCCGCCTTCCCGGCCGCCCCACCCCCGCGGTCGAGGCTGTCACCCGCGCGGTCATGGCGGCTTCGACCGGCGGGTGACGGACCTCCGACCGGCGGGTGACGGCCCTTCGACCCGGCGGCGCACGGCGCACCGGTGGCGCCGCCTTCCGGTGGGGCGCCCGGCCGCCCGCGCGGTCAGGGCCTCGCCGTCAGGGCCCGCGCCCCGCTGTCAGGACCGCGACGCGGGGGCCGGGCCGGTCGAGCCGCGGACGACGAGTTCGGGCCGGTGCAGCACCGAGTGGCCGGCGGTGGCCGTCTCGGCCTCGGTCTGCTCGCGCAGCTTCGCGAAGGCGCCCGTGGCCATCTCGGCGATCGGCTGGCGGACCGTGGTCAGCCCGGGCATGGCCATCTGCGCCAGCATGATGTCGTCGTACCCCACGACCGAGACGTCCCGGCCGACTTCGAGGCCGGCGTCGCGCACCCCCGCGCAGACGCCCAGCGCGCAGACGTCGTTGATGGCGACGATCGCGGTGGGCGGATGCTCCCCGTCCAGGAGTTCGCGGGCCGCGGTACGGCCCATCTCCGCGGAGTCGCGGTCGTCGAAGTTCGCGGTGGCGGCGGCCGAGGAGACGGTGATGGCGTCCTCCGGCAGCCCGGCCGCCTCCAGTGCCTGCCGGAAGCCGCGGTACCGCTCGGAGCGGTTGACGCTGCCGATGGAGCCGGAGACGAACCCGAAGCGGCGGTGGCCGAGTTCGATCAGATGGCTGCCGGACATCTGCGCGCCGAGCACGTTGTCGGTGCCGACGTTCACCACGGTCGACGGGTCGCCCGGCTGCGCGGTGCGGTCGAACGCGACCAGCGCCAGGCCGCGTTCGACGACCGGGCGCAGGTGGTCGAGCGAAGGCAGCGAGGAGCAGAGCACCACCCCGCCGATGCCGTCGTCCCACAACTCCTCGACGTAGCCGCGCTCGCGGACCGGATCGCGCTCGCTGTTGCAGAGCAGCACGTAGAACCCGTCGGCGAGCGCCGCCGCCTCGAAGTGCCGGGCGAAGGTCCCCCAGAAGGGGTTGGCCACCGACGGCACGATCAGGCCGACCGTCTGCACCCGCCCGGTGCGCAGTTGCCGCGCGGCCCGGTTCGGGCGGTAGCCGAGCTTCCGTATCGCGGACTCCACCCGCTCCCGGGTCTCCGGCTGCATCTTGGCGTGCCGCCCGTTGAGGAGGTTCGAGACGGTGCTCGGCGAGACGCCCGCTTCCGCCGCCACCTGGTAGATCGTCACACCACTCAAGGCCCCACCCTCACTCGCGCTGATAACCAATGTGTTTCACACATGTTGACACTCTCTGGTGACATTTCTAGTCTGCTCTGCAACGCAGCCAAGTAAATCGATGCACTGGCGTCAGCGCAAGACCAAGCGAGTCTTCTACCACGGCGAACCTGCTCGCCGACGGGAGTTCAGTCATGCCTCCAACACGCTCAGCAGCACTGTCCCGCAGACACTTCCTCGGCCTCGGTACGGCAGCGGCGGCCGGCGCCGCGCTCGCCGCGTGCGGCGGTCCGGCGCCGAACTCGTCGGGCGGCGGCGGAGGAGGCGGCACGCTCCGGATGATCACCCCGATCTTCGACCGCTCCGACGGCCAGAAGCTGCTGGAGTCGCTGATCGCCGACTTCCGGAAGACCAACCCGGGGGTCACGGTCCAACCGGACTACACCAGTTACAGCAAGCTCAACGAGAAGCTCACCACCTCGATCGTCGGCGGCATGCCGTACGACGTGATGCTGATCGGGGTCGGCTGGATACCGCCCTTCGCCAAGAAGGGGGTGCTCGCCGACCTGGAGACCAGCGCGGCCGAACTGGGCAAGGTCTACAACTCCCGGGTGGTCGAGGCGGGCGTCTACGACGGCAGGACCTACGCGCGGCCGGTCGTCCTCGACACCCGGCTCGGCATCTACCGCAAGGACATCCTGGCGGCGGCCGGCATCACCGCGCCGCCGAAGGATCTCACCGAACTCAAGGACATGGCAAAGGAGTTGACGGTCCGTAAGGGCGGCACCCTGCAACGGGCCGGGGTGGACATCCTCAGCAACGACATCCGGCAGACCTTCCTGCCGCTGATGTGGGCCTTCGGCGCCGACCTGTTCAAGGACGGCAAGCCCGCCTTCGACTCCCCGGAGGCGATCGACGCGCTCCAGTGGATGGTGGACGTCGTCCGCAACGACAGGATCGAGGACTACGGCTTCTCCAGCACCAGCGCGGTCGCCGCCCCGCTCACCCAGGGCCGGGCCGCGATGGCGGTCGGCCACAACGACCTGTGGCGGCAGATGGAGGCGGCCGCGCCCGACCTGATCAAGGAGGACAAGGTCGCCGGGTTCACCCTCAACCAGGCCCGCCCGGCGATGTTCCAGGGCGGCACCCTGGCCACCGTCGCGGCACGCTCCAGCCACCGCGAGGAGGCGAAGAAGCTGGTCGAGTTCCTCTCCAGCGCGCAGGTCTCCCCGCAGGCCGCGCAGCAGCGCGGCAACCTCCCCGCCGTCAACAGCGCCGCCGACTCCACGTACGTCAAGGACGACAAGCTCGTCGGCTTCGCCATGCGGAACCTCGACCACGCCTTCTCCGAGGGCGGCGTGCCGTCCTGGCTGGAGATCCGCGACGAGTTCAAGCCCGCGCTGGAGAGCGCGCTGCTCGGCCGGACCACCCCGGCCAAGGCGCTCCAGGGGCTGGCCGAGAAGGCCCGGGCGATCATGGCCAAGGACGCCTGATGGCCGCGCCCACCGCGCAGGCCCCGCACCCCCGCGGCGGCCCACCCCCGCCGCGCGGCTTCCCGCTCCCGTCGACACGGCGGCACGGCGGCGGCCGGCGGCCGAAGTTCGGGCGGGACCGCCGCCGGGTCGCGCTGCTCATGCTCACCCCGGCCACCATCCACCTCGTGTGGTGGATCGGCGTACCCGTGGCCGCCACGTTCGTGCTCGCGTTCATGAACTACGACATCCTCGCCGGCACCGCCACGTTCACCGGCCTGGACAACTTCCGGGCGATCTTCTCCGACAGCACCTGGAACGCCTCGATCTGGCACACCGTGGTCTTCACCTTCTTCACCGTGCCGGTGGCGATGGCCATCGCGGTCGTGCTCGCGGTCCTGCTCAACAACAAGATCCGCGGGCGCGCCTGGTACCGGGCGGCGATCTTCATGCCGCACATCACCGCCACGGTGGCGATCGCGCTGGTGTGGATGTGGATGTTCGAGCCGCGGATCGGCATCTTCAACACGGCGCTGGGCTGGTTCGGCGTGAAGGGCCCGGTGTGGCTCGGCGACCCGAGCTGGGCGCTGTTCGCCGTGATCATGGTGTCGATCTGGAAGGGCGTCGGCATCAAGATGCTCATCTACCTGGCCGCGCTCCAGGCGATGCCGCAGGACGTGTACGAGGCGGCCGCGCTCGACGGTGCCTCCAAGGCCCGCACCTTCTGGTCGATCACGCTGCCGCTGCTCAAACCCGCGACCTTCTTCGTGCTGGTGGTGTCGATCATCGACTCCTTCCAGGCGTTCGACCAGCTCTACGTGCTGACGCCGGACGGCGGGCCGGCCAACTCCACGACCGTGATGACGTACGAGATCTACACCAAGGCGTTCAAGGAGTTCCAGATGGGCCAGGCGTGCGCGATGAGCGTGGTGCTCTTCGCCTTCCTGCTGGTGCTCATGCTGATCAGCCGGCGAGTGACGGGGAGGGAGGACGATGTCCGCTGAGCCGATCCGGGGCCGGATACGGTCCCTCGACCCGCTGCTCGCACGGCGGCTGCGCAGGGCGGCACTGCACCTGGTGCTGCTGCTGGTCTCCCTGGCGATGATCGCCCCGTTCGTGTGGATGGTCCTCACCTCGGTGAAGACCGAGGCGGACCTCGCGTCCTATCCGCCGCACCTGCTCCCGCAGCACTGGCGGTGGTCGAACTACTCGACGGCACTGAGCTACGCGCCGTTCGGCACGTACTCCCTGAACAGCCTGGTGATCGCGGTCAGCCACACGGGGCTGAACCTGCTGCTCGCCTCGATGGCCGGGTATGCCCTCGCCCGGGTGCCGTTCCGCGGCCGGACACCGCTGTTCATGGCGATCCTCGCCATGATGATGATCCCCACCTACACCAAGGTCGTGCCGCAGTACCTGATCGCGAAGGGCATGCCCTTCTTCGGCGGCAACGACTACCTCGGCCGCGGCGGGCACGGCTGGCTCGACTCGTGGTGGGGGCTGATCGTCCCCGGCGCGCTCACCCCGTTCGCCATCTTCCTGTTCCGGCAGTTCTACCTGTCGCTGCCGCGCGAACTGGAGGAGGCGGCCCGGATCGATGGGCTCGGCGAGTTCGGCATCTACGCCAGGGTGATGACGCCGCAGGTGAAGCCGGCCATCGCGACGGTGGCGCTGCTGACCTTCGAGTCGAGCTGGAACAACTTCCTGTGGCCGCTGATCGTCACCAGCAGCCCCGACAAGCGGGTGTTGCAGGTGGGGCTGTCCAGCTTCCAGCAGTCCGACCAGAACGCGTGGGCCTACCTGATGGCCGGCACCACGATGGCCACCGTACCGATGGTCGTCCTCTTCCTCTTCACCCAGCGCTACTTCGTGCAGGGCTTCGCCAACTCCGGCATCAAGTGACCGCGCCGCGAGGCCCGTTCACCACCCTTCCTCCCTTTCCTCGCACCCACCCCTCGCAGTTCACCCACCGCACACCAGGAGGCACCCCCATGCCGTTCGATCTCACCGGGCGCCGCGCCCTCGTCACCGGTGCCGGCCACGGGATCGGCGCCGCCGTCGCCCGCGGCCTGGCCGCCGCCGGCGCGGACGTCGCCGTCCACTACGGCCGCAGTGCCGAAGGCGCCGAACAGGTCGCGGCCGAGATCGCCGGACTCGGCCGCAAGGCCACGGCGCTGCACGCCGACGTCACCGACGGCGCCGAGGTCACCGCGCTCGTCGACGCGGCGGCCGGCTTCCTCGGCGGCCTCGACATCGTGGTGACCAACGCCGGCCACCTCGTGGCGCGGGTGCCGGTCGCCGAGATGACCGAAGACCACTTCCACGCCGTCATCGACGTCAACCTGACGGCCACCTACCGGACCGTGCGCGCCGCCGTGCCGTATCTGCGGGAAGCCGGCCGCCGCGGCCGGATCATCACGATGGCCTCCCAGGCCGCGCACGACGGCGGCGGACCGGGCGCGGCGGCCTACGCCGCGGCGAAAGCCGGCGTCGTCGGGTTCACCAAGGGCCTGGCCAAGGAGTTCGGCCAGGACGGCATCACCGCGAACTCCCTCGCCCCCGGCTTCATCGGCGACACCGCCTTCCACGGCACCTTCACGGCCCCGCAGGTCCAGGAGAAGATCGTCGGCGGCCTGCCGATCGGCCGCGGCGGCGTCCCGGACGACGTCGCCGGCGCGGCCGTCTACCTCGCCTCGGACGAGGCGGGTTACCTCACCGGGGCGACCTTCGACATCGGCGGCGGCGCGTGGCCGCGATGAGCGCGTCCGCGCGGGGCGCGGCCGGTGCGGTCGGTGGCACTGGTCGCGCCGGCACGCCCGGTGCGGCCGGCGGGGTGGAGGGTTCGGGCGGAGCCGACGGGACTGGCGACACGGGCGGGGTGATCAGGGTCGGTGAGAGCAGCGCGAGCGGCGGGGCCGAGAGTGTGGGCGTACCGGGCCTGCTCGCCGAGGTCGGCGGTATCGGCGGGGCCGGTGAGAGCGGCACGACCGGCGGAGCCGAGGGGATGGGCGGAACCGGCAGGATCGGCGGCAGCGGTGGAACCGACACAGCGAGCACGGCCGGTGAGGCCAGTGCGAGAGACGGGGCTGAGGGCATGGGCGCGACCGACATGACCGGCGGCACCGGGGGCATCGACGGAGAGGCCGAACGCCTGGCGGCCCCGGTGGGGGAGCGCGGAAGTTCGGTCATCCCGGCGGGGAAGGGCGGACACCTGCTGACCCCGGCGGGGGAGCACAGCCATCCGGTCACCCCGGCAGGGGAAAGCGGAAACCCGGTCAGCCCGGCGGGAGAGCACGGACACCCGGTCGTCCCGGCAGGGCAGGGCGGACACCTGGTGACCCCGGCGGGGGAGACGGGTAACCCGGTCATCCCGGCGGACCCGGTGAACCCGGCGGGGGAGGGCGGGCACGTGGTCGTTCCGCCGGGGGAGCGGGGTGGGTGGTGGCATGCCTACGTGTGTCCCGTGCACGGTACGGAGCTCGGGCACGGGGATCTGCTCGGTGGGAGGTTTCCCGCGGGTGGAGCGGTGTGTCCGCATGGCTGCCGGGTGGACACCGCTGAGGTGCGCGGGGCCTGGACGGTGCTCGCCCATCAGGCGTGCGCGCTGCGGCTGCGGCACCTGGCCGCGTCCGAGGATGCCGCGGATCGGGTGAGCGCGGCCCGGGGACTGGAGCGGTACGCGGCCCTGTACGCGGAGTTGACCAGGCCGGGGGAGCACAGCGGTGCGCCCGACTGGATGCTGCGCGGCCGGCTCTTCCAGCAGGCGCTGACCGAGGCGATCTGGGCGGTGAACATCGGGCACGCGGCCTGGAGCCTCGGCGAGCGCGGCACCGGCACCGGCACCGGTACCAGCACCGGCGGCGCGGCCGTCGCACGCCTGCTCGCCGCGCTCGCGCACTCCGCGGAGGCGGCCCGCGAGCGGCTGGTGGCCCGTGGCGACGAGCGCTCCAACTACACCGCGTGGCTGAACGCCGCCGCCGCGGTCTGCCGCGGCCGCCGCGACGGCGACCTGCGCGGCCACCCGGGACTGGCCACCCACCCCGACGGATGGGAGTGGGAAGGCAGCACCTACTACCACCTGTTCGTGCTGCGGGCCTACCTGCTGTCGCTGCGCGGCTGCGACCCGGCCCGGATCGCGCCGGACGACCGGGAGCGGCTCGCGGCGATGGCCGCCGCGCTGGCCGGGATCGCCGCGCCCGACGGCGACCTGCCGGAGCTGCACGACGGGCCCTACCGGCGAGCCGAGGCCCTGGCCGAGCTGCACGAAGTGTGCCTGCTGGTGCACCAGTTGTTCACCGGCGAACCGCTGGCCGAGGTCCTGGACCGGGTCCGGTCCCGGTCCGCGGCGCCCGCGCCGGACGTCGAGGGCTGGTTCGACGGCTCCGCGCTGCCGTGGCCGTACTCCCGGCCGCGCCGGACCTTCCCCGACGCCGGATTCGCGGTGGTCAGGGGCGGCGGCGTGCACGCCGTCCTGGACGCCGGCCCGCACGGCGGCGGCCACGGCCACCAGGACAAGCTCGCGCTGTACCTGTACGGCCCGGACGGCGTGGCGTGGCAGCCCGACCCCGGCCAGGTGCCGTACGCGCACCGCGCTTTCCGGGCGTACTACGCTTCGACCGCCGCGCACCCGGCCTTCAGCGTGGACGGCGCGGACCAGCGGCAGGTGGACGCCCGGCTGGACCGGGCGGACGAGCGCGCCGCGCACGGCGTGTGCGCGCAGGCGTACGACGGGGTGACCGCCACCCGCACGGTCACCGCGGCCGCGGGCTACCTGCTCGACGTGCTGACCGTCGAGGCCGACCGCGAGCGCACGCTCACCGCGCACCTGCGCCCGGCGGTGGAGTTCGACGCGGTGCGCGGCCCGGACGGCGTGGTCCGCACCGTCTGGGGCGACGAGGCGGGCCCGGTCCTCACCGGCAGCCATGTCGCCTCGGTGCAGGCGGAGTTCGCGATCCGGCCGCACCCGGGACCGGCCGACGACCCGGCGGCCGTCCGGCAGGGCGCCGACTGGTCCGCGCACAGCGGCCGCGTCGTCTTCGCCTCGGCCTACTGCCGCGGGCTGTCCCCGGTCCGCGCCATGCGGCTGGACGGTTCGCTGCTCGCCGTCGAACTCCTCGACGGCACCACCGACCACCACGACCTGGGAGAGTGAGCCGAAGTGCTACTACTCGACGGCGAGTTGGAGACGCTGCGGGCCGAACTGCGCACCGTGCGGGCCGCGCAGTGGCGCAGGCTGTACGAGCAGTGCGACTGGTACCGCGGCCAGACGCCGCCGGCCGAGCATCCCACCGCCAGCATCACGTACTTCGGCCCCGCGGCCGCGAACCTCGCGCTCGCCTACCGCCTCACCGGCCGGCGCGGCTACCTCGACGAGTGCCGGCGCTGGATCTCCGCGTGCGTGGCCTACCCGCACTGGGGTAAGGCCAGCATGCCCGACCACGACCTCGACGCCGGCTGGCTGCTGCACGGGCTGTCGCTGGCGTACTCCTGGCTGGGCGAGGACCTGGAACCGGACCGGCGCGCGGAGTTGCGGGAGAAGCTGACCCTCCAGGGTGAGCGGCTTTGGGCGTACGTCCAGCAGAACAAGGGCACTTGGTGGACGGACGCCTACTGGCAGAACCACAACTGGATCTGCTGGGCCGGGCTGGCCACGGCCGGTTACGCGCTCGGCCGCCCCGAGTGGTCCGACGCGGCCCGCGCCAACCTGGAGACGGTGCTGGCCCATCTCGCCCGCGACGGCTCCGACTCCGAGGGCGTCGTCTACTGGCGCTACGGCGTGCCCTGGCTGGCGATCCACGCCGACCTCGTCCAACGGGTCGAGGGCGCCGACCTGTTCAAGACGTGCGACTTCCTGCGCAACACCACGAACTGGCGGCTGCACCAGTCGGCCGGCGGCACCTTCGAGGAGAACATCGACCACGGCGACTGCCACGACCGTCGCAGCGGCCACAGCGTCGCCCTGTACTACCGGCTCGCCGCCGCGTACGCCGACCCCACCGCCCAGTGGCTCGGCGCCCTCGTCGCCGAACGGCACTTCTGGCGCGAGGCGTACGCGTCGGGGGTCCGGCCCGGCGTGATGCCCGAGGCGTACCTCGAACTGCTCTGGTACGACCCGCGGATACCCGCCCGCGCCCCGGGCGGGGAGACACCGGCCACCGCGTACTTCCCGGACCTCGGGCAGATCACCGCCCGCACCGGCTGGGACGCCCCGGCCACCGTCGTCAGTTTCAAGGCGGCACCCGGCGGGGGCCACCACGCGTGGGAGGAGGGCGAGCGGCTGCGGCGCGCGACCGGCTGGGAGGCCGCCAGCGCGGGACACCACCACCCCGACGCGGGCGCGTTCGTCATCGCCTCGCGCGGCGCCTTCCTCGCGGTGGACGAGGGCTACAGCAACCGCAAGCGCGCCGCGCACCACAACCTGGTGCTGGTCGACGGACAGGGCTGGGCCGACGAGGACCGCTACCACGTCTACCGCGACATCCCCTACGAGCGGCGGCCGCGGGTGCGGGACGTGCTCGCCGAGGGCGGGTTCGCGCACGCCACCAGCGAGACGGCCTGCATGTTCCCCGCCGAACTCGGCGTGACCCGGCTGGACCGCACGCTCGTGGCGACCCCGCGCGGCCGGGTCGTCGTGCTCGACCTGCTCGCGGCCGGGCAGCCCCGGGAGTGGACGTTCGTGCTGCACTCCGACTGGCCGGCCGAGGAACTCGACGGCGAGAGCTGGCTGTTGGCGTCGGGCCCGGCCCAGGCGCGGCTGACCCGGCTGGCCCCGCGGACGGTGCGCGCCACGCGCTTCGCGACTTCGATCGAGGCGAACCCCACGTCCAGCACGCCGAGTCTGCGGATCGAGAAGACCCTCCAGACCCTGCACCTGACCACCGAACCCGCCCGGGAGACAGCGCTGTTGACGGTCATCGAGTGCGCCGATGCCTTCGACGCCACACCGGCGGCCGCAGTGGCGCTCGATACGGCCGAGGGCTGGGGTGTCCGGGTCGGCCGGGGCGAGGACGCCGAAACGGTGCTGCTCGCCCCGCTCACCCGGCGGATCGACGCGGGCGGTGTACGGGCGGACGCGGCCGCCGTCGTCATGTCGGGTGGCCGCACCGCGGTGGTCGGGGCGCGCACGGTGCACCGAGGAGGGCAGCGACTCCTGGCGTCCGGCGAGCCGGTCACCGCGATCCTGAGCTGACCGCGAGCCGGCGCCGGCCGCGGTCTTCGGCCGCCGGACGCCCGGCCCACCACCTCCGACCCCTCACCTTCGACTCTCCACCTCCCTCCACCGCACATCCACGGCACACCGATCGGCAGGAGCACACTCATGGACGGCTGGGAACGCAAGGCGCTGCGCGCCGCGGAGTTCGTCGCCTACCCGGCCCTGGCCGGGGCCGCGTTCTGCGTGCTCGCGCTCGGCGTCGTCACCTGGCTGCCGGCCCTGGCGGCGGCCGCCACCGCGCTGCAGAGCTGGCGCACCGACGGCTCGGGCCGCTGCTTCACCGCGACGCTGCGGGCCTTCCCGGCGCAGTGGCGGCGGCTGCGGGGCGAAGCGCTCGTCGGCACGGCGGTGTTACTGCTCTGCGTCTCCAACACCGTGTTCCTGGTGGGGCGGAGCGGTCCCGCGCTGGCGCTGCTGCCCGTGCAGGCCGTCCTGCTCGCCGCCGCGGCGGTCTACGCCGTCGCCCTCGCGGTGACGACGACGCTCCAACCGGACGCGAAGCGAAAGGAGTTGCACCAGGCGGCGGCGGTCTTCGCGTTCGGCTCGCCGCGGCGCACCCTCGGCCTCGTGGCGGCGGTGGCCGTGCTGCCGCTGTCGGTGCTGCCGGTACCGCTCGGACCGGTGCTGCTCGGGCCGACGTTGCCGCTGATGGCCGCGCTGTCCCTGGCCGCCCCGGTGACACCGGCCGGCCTTCGCGTGGCGCCGGGCGCGTACGGCCGTGGCCCGTCCGCAAGGGCGTCGTCGGCGGCTCCACACGGTCCCGCGAGGCCGGCGCCGTCGCCCCTGTAGCGGCAGGTGCGTCGGCCCGCGGGGCGCGACCGGCGCCCGGTCGGTTCGGTCGGCCTGGTCGGCCCGGGAGGCCCGTCGAGGCTCGCACGGACACCCGCATTGCCGACTGACACGCGCCTGACACGCGCCTGACACGAGCCTGGCGCGCGGCGCCGATCGTTGCCGGAGCGCCGCCCCGCGGGAAGCGCCGCCCTTGTAGCCTGGAGCAATGGCCCCATCCACGCCGGTGTCCGCGGGCGCACCGAGGAGTCCTTCCGCCGCGCCGGAGTTGGCCCGCCTGGAAGTGGCGCTGTCGGCGCTGATGCGGTGGAGCGAGAGCAAGTACATCCGGGCCGAGGTGGCCCGCCGGTCGGGGTGCGACATCCCGGCGAGCGCGCTGCGGCTGCTGGAGCACTTCGACGTCGCCGGCGCGATGCGGGTGTCGGACATCGCGGAGTGCCTGCGGATCGACATCTCGACGGTCTCCCTCCAGCTTCGCCAGCTGAAGGCCGACGCGCTGGTCAGCCGGCTCCGGGACCCGTCCGACGGCCGCTCCGGGGTCATCGCGATCACCGAACGCGGCCGCGAGGCCCTCGCGCGGGTCCGGGCCGCACGCTGCGAACTGCTCGCCACCGTCTTCACCGAGGCGGTGCCGGACGAACTCGGCCGGGCCGCCGACACCCTGATCCAGGTCCAGGACCACATGCTCGCGGGCATGGTCGAGGCGGGCTACGTCAAGTCGCTCGACTGACCGCCGCGTTGGCCTCCGCGCCGACCTCCCCCGGCCCCCCCGCCCCGAGCGCGCCCGAGTCTCCCCGCACCCGCACGCGGACCCGCACCCGACGGCCCCCGCCGCCAGGGAAGTTCGCCCCGCGTCCCCGAGGTGTGCCGAAGTCCCCATCCCCGCAAGCGCGTTGCCCGCCTCCCGGCAATCTGCTTTGATTGATCAAACTAGTTGAAGAGAGCCTGGGGGAGACCATGGGGACCACCGTCATCACCGGCGGCACCGACGGCATCGGCCGCGCGCTGGCCGACCGCTACCTGGAGCGCGGCCACGACGTGCTGATCGTCGGCACCAGCGCCGAGAAGGGCGAGGCGTTCCTGGCCGCCGCCGAGCGTCGCGGCGCCGGCGACCGGGCACGGTTCCTCCGGGCCGACCTGAGCCGGGTGGCGGAGAACCACCGCGTCATCGCCGAGATCACGCGCGGTTACCCGGCCGTCGACCTGCTGGTGCTGGGCGCGCGCTTCCACCGCTCGACCCGGGCGGAGACCCCGGACGGGCTGGAGAGCAACTTCGCGCTGTACTACCTCAGCCGCCACCTGCTCAGCCACGGGCTGATCGCACCGCTCAGCCGTGCCGAGCGAGCCGTCGTGCTCAACTTCGGCGGCTCCGGCCAGGCCGGCCCGGTCCGCTGGAACGACCTGCAACTGCGCCACGGCTACCCGGGCACCGGCGCCCTCGGCCACGGCGGCGCCCTCTGCGACCTGCTCGGCGTGCACTTCGCCCGGCTGCACGCCGACACCCCCGTGCACTACGTCCTCAACCACCCCGGGGTGGTGTCCACCAGCTTCGCGGGGGAGTACGACCCGGCCACCGCGGCCGCCGTCGACCGGCTGAAGGCGACCGGCAAGCCCGTCACCGAGGCCATCGCGCAGATCCAGCCGTTCCTCGACGAGCCGCCCGCCCGCCTCACCGCCGTACTGGAGGGCCGCCAAGTCCCCACCGACGGGCAGGCGTTCGACCCGGCGGATGCCGCCCGCCTGCACGAGATGACCGAGCGGCTCCTCGCCGACCTGCCGCGATGACGGCGCCCGTCACACGCCCGAGGGGCGCCCGCCCCGGCAACTGCCAGTTCAGGCGCCCCACATGCGGGTCCGGGCCGGCCGTCAGACTCCCGAGGCGTCCTTCACCTGGGGCAACTCGGGTGCGGCGGCGACGGGTTCGGGCCCGCCCTCGCTGAGGCCGATCCGTCCGTGCAGCGTGCGTAGGAACCCGGGCGCGTACCAGGCCGAGCGGCCCAGCAGCCGCATCGCGGCCGGGACCAGGACCCCGCGGACGGCTATCGCGTCGATGAGGATGGCCAGTCCGCTGCCGAGGCCGAACATCTGCATGAAGCTGACCTTGGCCGTGCCGAAGGCGAAGAAGCTGACCGCGAGCAGGCAGGCGGCCGCGGTGACGATGCGGCCGGTGTGCCCCAGGCCGTTGGCGACGGCGGACCCGGTGTCCTCGCCCTGGTCGTGGAGTTCCTTGATCCGGCTGGTGACGAACACCTCGTAGTCCATCGACAGACCGAAGACGATGCAGAACATCAGCACCGTCATCGACACCTCCATCGGTTGCGCGGTGAAGCCGAACAGGCCCGACAGGTGGCCGTTCTGGAAGATCCACGTCATGGCGCCGAGGGTCGTTCCCAGGGTGATCACATTGAGCACCAGGGCGCGCAGCGGCTGCACCACGCTGCCGGTGAACAGGAAGAGCAGCACGAAGGTGGTGAGGGCGACCAGGCCGATGGCGAGCGGGAGGTGGCTGCTGATGGAGTGCTTGGCGTCGACCAGTTCTGCGTCCTGCCCACCCACCAGCGGGTGCGCGCCGGGCGGCGGAGCCAGCGCGCGCACCTCGCGGACGAGGTCCTGCGCGTCGTCCGACCTCGGCGTCAACGAGCTGACCACGCTGATCCGTTGGGCGTCCGGCCGGCCGAGGCCGGCGCTGCCGGGGTCGGCCGCCGAGCGTTGCCCGCCGGCGTAGGTCGCGGTGCTGGTCTCGACGCGCTCCACGCCCTTGAGACGGGACAGCTCCGTCGCGTACGCGCCCAACGGGCCCTCGCCCACCCGCTGGTCGATGACGATCTGCAAGGCCGTGTCGTCGTTGCCGTCGAAGTTCCTCTGTAGCGCCGCGGACACCTGGCGGCTCTCGGCGTTCGTGGGCAGCACGCGCTCGTCCGGCGTGCCGAAGGCGATCCCCAGCAGGGGGCTCGCCGCCACCAGCAGGACCGCGAGCACGGGCAGCGCGGTGAGCGCGGGCCGCCGCATGACGGTGCGCGCCAGCCGACCCCACGCGGATTCCCGCACGCCGGAGCGCTCGGACTTCAGCCACGGCAGCCGCCCGCTGTTGACCCGGTGGCCCAGGACGGCGAGCAGCGGCGGCAGCACGAACAGGGCGCTGAGGGCCGCGATGGCGACGACCCCGACCCCGGCGTAGCCGAACGAGCGCAGGAAGTACTGCGGGAAGACCAGCAGCGCGGCCAGCGCGGCGGCCACGGTCGCGGAGGAGAACGCGACGGTGCGGCCCGCGGTGTGCACGGTGCGCCGGACCGCGTCGTCCACGTTCGCCCCGGTCGCGAGCTGCTCCCGGAAGCGGCTGATCATCAGCAGGGCGTAGTCGATGCCCAGTCCCAGGCCGAGGGCCGTGGTGAGGTTGGTCGCGGTGTCGGCCACGCTGGTGAGGCTGCCGAGCAGGGAGAGCAGGGCGAACGAGCCCAGCACGGCGATGGTGGCGATCGCCAGCGGCAGCAGCGCGGCGACCACGCTGCCGAAGACGAACAGGAGCAGCACGAGGGTCAGCGGGATGGCGATGGTCTCGGCCAGGAAGAGATCGCTCACCACCTGCTTGGACATGTCGGAGTTCACCGCGGCGCCGCCGCCGGCCTTGACGGTGAGCGTGTGCCCGTACGCGCCGCTGTAGGTGTCGATGAGGTGCTCGGCGCTCTTCTTCTGCTGGGTCTCGTCGCCCTTGACGTGGGCGAGCACCATGGCCTCGCGGCCGTCCCGCGAACGGAGTCGGGCGCTGTGCGTGTCCCAGAACGAGACGACGTTCGCCAGGGTGCTCTCGTGCTTGAGGTCGGCCTCCAGCGCGCGGCCGCTGCGCTCCGCGGCCGGAGTGTCGATGCGGCCGTCGCCGGCCCGGACCAGCAGCACCAGGTTCGTCTCACCGCCGAACTTCCGGTCGATGACGTTGCTCGCCCGGGTCGACTGGGAGGAGGGGTCGTCGAATCCACCGCCCAGCAGCTTGGTGAACGCGCCGCTGCCCGCGGCACCCATGAGGGCCGTTGCCACGACAGCGACGATGAGTACCAGCCGGGACCGGCGGATCGCCAGTTCGGCTATGCGTTGGAACACGCGGGATCTCCTCTTTGTCCTTGCGCTTGCGCTTGCGGTGAAGGCGACGTGGCGGCGGCCGGGAGGCAGGGGGGAACCACGCGGCGCTCGACGGCGGCTGGGCGCGCGTCGGAACCTGGCGCGCCACCGGCACCGGCACCGCGCTCTTCGTCGCGGCAACGACGTTAGTGAGACGGAGCGGGAGTTGGCAGTGTGAGATTTACCTGACAGTGTTCGAATTCCTGAAGACCGCCAGGAGTCGCAGGCCGTACGGTGGCTCCATGCCCGCAGAAGAGCACGCCACGGCCCCGCCCACCCTGCGCGAGCGGCGCCGGGCCGCCGCCGTCCGGGAGATCCTGGAGGCCGCCGAGCGCCAGATCGCCGAGGACGGCCCCGCGGCGCTGTCCCTGCGGGCGGTCGCCCGCAGCCTCGGCATGACCGTGCAGGCCCTCTACCACTACTTCCCGAAGCGGGAAGCCCTCGTCACGTCGCTGGTCGCCAAGGAGTACGAAGACCTGGCCGACGCGCTGCAGGCCGCCCTCGACGGCGTGCCGGACTCCTCGGACGTGCCGCGCCTGGTGGCCGCGACCGAGGGCTACCGCCGCTGGGCCATGGCCCACCCCGAGCGGTTCCAACTCCTCTTCGGCACGCCGCTGCGCGGGTATGCGGCCCCCGCCGAGGGCGCCACCACCAAGGCGATGCGCCGGATAGCCGGCATCTTCCAGCGCGAGCTGTTCGACGGGTTCAGCAGGGAGCAACTCGCGGCGGCCGACACCTCCGCGCTCTCACCCGAACTCCTGGCACACCTGGAGAGCCTGCCGGCCGAAGGGCCGGGCGAGCTGCCGCCGCCCGCGATCGCGCTCTTCGTCGACGCGTGGGGGCGGGTGCACGGCCTCGTCGTCCTGGAGGTCTTCGGGCAGACCTCGTTCATCGGCGACGGCCAGGCCGAGATCTTCCGGATGGCGATGGCGCACATGCTCCAGGACGTCCACCGCCGCATACCCGCCGCGGTCAGCGCGCCGGCCTGATCCCTACGCGCTGACGGGTCGTCAACTGACCTTCACCATCAGGATCTTGTCGTCACCCGGCTTCGGACTGATCCGGCCGTCGGTGTTGCTCGTGGTCACCAGCAGCCCGCCGTCGTAGGCCAGGACGGTGCGCAGCCGGCCGTAGGTGGCGACCAGCTTGCTCTGCGGCGCGGCGACCAGCTTGGTGCCGTTCAGCGGGATGCGCCACAGCCGCTCGCCCTTCAGGGCCGCCATCCAGATGCAGCCGTCGGCCCAGGCGATGCCGCTGGGGGAGTCCTGCTCGGTGCCGAACTGGGCGACGGGCGAGGTGTATCCGGGGTGGCTGGTCTTTCCCTGGGTGGCGGGCCAGCCGTAGTTGTGGCCGGCCTTGATCAGGTTCAGCTCGTCGGCCTTCTTGTCGCCGAGTTCGGAGGCCCACAGGTTCCCGGACGGGTCCCAGGCCAGGCCCTGCACGTTGCGGTGGCCGAGGGTGTAGACGACGGAGTGGCCGAAGGGATTGCCCGGTGCCGGCTTGCCGTCCGGCGTCATCCGCAGGATCTTGCCGCCGAGCGAGGACTTGTTCTGCGGCAGTGCCTTGTTCTCGGCGTCGCCGGTGCCCGCGTAGAGGAAGCCGTCCGGGCCGAAGGCGATCCGGCCGCCGTCGTGGTGGATGTTGCGCGGGATGCCCTTGAGGATGACGTCGAGCTTGCCGAGCTGGTGGCCGGCGGTCGCGGAGGGCGTGTACGTCAGCCTCGCGATGCGGTTGTCGGTCGCCGTGGAGAAGTAGACGTAGATCAGCTGGTTCGCGCCGAAGTCCGGGGAGAGCGCCAGCCCGAGCAGGCCGGTCTCGCCCGCGGAGCTCTTGGTGGAGACCACCCCGGGCACCGTGCCGGCCACGGTGCGCTTGCCGGTGCCGGCCGCGATCCGCTGGATCGCCCCGGTGTCGCGCGAGTTCACCAGCAGGTCGCCGCCGGGCAGCGCGGCCATGCCCCACGGCACGTCCAGGTTCTTGGCGACGGTGCGAGTGACCGCCGCCGACCCGGAGGCGGCGCCCGCGGTCGCGGTCGGCGTCGCGGTCGCGGGCGCCGAGGCGGGGGCGGAACCCGCGGTACCGGCCGGGGCCGACGCGCTCGCCGACGGTGACGCCGATGACGACGCGCCGGCGTCGCTGGACGGGGTGGACGTGCTGCCGCCCGATCCCGACGAGCAGCCGGCGAGCAGCACGGCCGCCACCGCGGCGGCGCCCACCGCGGTGCCCCGCCCGCGCCGGCCCGCGGCGCCGGTCCGCCGCTGCGGGAGGAAGCGGTCCGCGTGCTCCGTCAGTGTCCTGCGCCATGCCGTCATCCGACGGTCGCCCTTCTCGTACCCGGTGCCGTGCGCCGGTGTGCCGTATGCCGTATGCCGTATGCCGACCGGGCCCGGTCCGGGCCCTCGGGCCACTCCTACCCCATGCCCGGGCTCACCGCGACCGGCACCGGCCACCAGCGCCCGAACGGCCCCTCCCGTTCCCTCCCGTTCCTTCCCGGGCCCGGGGCCCGCCGATCCGTGCGCGGGGGTGCGGGGCGGGGCGGCGTGTGCGTCGGGGTGCGAGTCCGGGTCCGCGCTCGGGTCGGGCCGTCGTACCGCCCGGCGCCTGGACCGCCGGCGCCCGGACCGCCGACGCCCACGCACACCGCCGCCGGGCGGCACCGGAAGGCGCGGGGCGGGCGGGGTCGGCTCAAGTCCGTTGAGCGGGCGGGGCGGAGGGCGCCCCAGGGGTGAAGGCCGTCGCGAGCCGGTCGAGCAGCGCCGCGGTGGACGGGTGCGGGTCGCGACGAGGCGCGAGGGCGTAGACGCCACGGGTCGGAGGGTCCACGAGGGCCACGGTCGTGACGTCGGTCCGGAGCGCGGACCTCAGCACCCCGGGGATCAGCGCGACGGCGTGGCCGGTCGCCACCAGGGCGATCTTGCCGGGCAGATCGGCGGCGGTCAGGTCGATGCGGGCGGTGACGCCGGCGCGGGCGGCGTGCCGGCGCAGCAGCGCAGCGGAGCCGTCGTTGTCCTCGACCCAGGTCTCGCCGGCCAGCGCCTCGACAGGTACGGGGCCGCGCCCGGCGCGGGGATGGCCGGCCGGCAGCACGACGACCATGGCGTCCACCCCGAGGAACCGCCGCTCGACCCGCGGATCGTCGGGGAGCCCGGGCGGCGCGTCGGTGACCACGCCGACATCGAGATCGCCGGCGGCCACCCGGTCGTGCAGGTCCGCGCTCAGCCCGGGCGACAGGCTCCAGCCGAGGGGGCCTTCCGCGTCCAGCAGGCGGCGGATCGCCGCGGGCACCACCCCGGCCGCCAGGGACGGCGTCCCACCGACGGCCAGCGGCCGGCCGGCCACCCCGTCGCGCAGGTCGCGGACGGCGCGGACCGCGCGCTCGGCCTCGTTGAGCGCGACCAGGGCGTGGCGGCGGAACACCTCGCCGGCCGGCGTCGGGCGCACCCCGCGCGCGTGGCGTTCCACCAGCGGCACGCCGAGTCGGCGCTCCAGCCCGGCGATCTGCCGGGAGACCGCCGACTGGGTGTGCCCGAGCTCCTCGGCCGCCGCCGACAGCGAGCCGAGCCGGCACACCGTCACGAACGCCCGCCACACCAGCAGATCCATGACGCCAGTATGCCCGCTGCCATGCGTATCGCGCAGAGCTGACCTGCGAGATCTGCGCTTGTCGCAGCCATCGCGATGTACCACGCTGGACCTATGACCACCACACCGCACACGATCGCGGTCCTCGGCCTGGGCCGGATGGGCGCCGCGATCGCCGCACGGCTGGCCGGAGAGGGCTGGGACGTCGTCGGCTGGACGCGCTCCGGGCGCGCGGCCGGCGCCGTCCGTACCACCGGCGACCCGAACGACGCCGTGGCGAAGGCCGACGTGACGCTCCTGGCGTTGTACGACGGCCCGGCCTGCCGCTACGTCGCCGACCGGGTCCGCGCGTCGCTGCGCCCCGACACGCTCGTGCTCAACACCAGCACCATCGCCCCCGCCGAAGCAGCGCTGCTGGCAAGGGAGTTCGGCCCGTCCTACGTCCATGCCCCGGTGCTCGGCTCGGTGCCGGCGGCCACCGCGGGGACGCTGCGGATTCTCGCCGCCGCCGAGGGCCCCGCGCTGGACCGGGCGCGACCGGTCCTGGCGGCGCTCGGCACCGTGCGGGCGGTGGACGACGCGGCGACCGCCGCCGCGCTCAAGCTGGTTGCCAACAGCTCGCTGGCCGGCGCGGTGCTCGCGCTGGGCGAGTCGCTGCGGCAGGCCGACGCCCTGGGCGTGCCCCGCGCCCAGGCGCTGGACGTCCTCGAACTCGGGCACCTCGGCGGTCTCGTCACCCGCAAGCGAGCTTTCCTCGGCGACCAACCGGCCCCTGACGCCGCCGAGTTCACGATCGGCACGCTCGCCAAGGACATGGCGCTGCTGGCGGCGGCGTCGGACGTCCCGCTGCGCGGCGCGGCCGAGTTGGCCGCCTGCCCGGCCGGCTCTGACGCCGACATCGCCCTCGCCGCCACCGTGCCCGCCCCCGGTGACGAGGTGCTCGCCCCGCTGCGCGCCTACCAGCGCGGGCACGCCACCGGCGACCCCGGCCACTTCCGCGACGCGTTCCTGCCCACCGCCCACATCGAGGGCCTGCGGGACGGCGCGTTCGTGTCGTGGCGACTGGACGAGTACTGCGCCCTGTTCGGCGGCCGGCCGGCGCCGGACGAGCCGGCCCGCTCGCGCCGTATCGACTCCGTCGAGGTCCGCGGCACCGTGGCGACCGCGACCATGACGCTCCGGCACGGCCCGGACACCTTCACCGACCTCTTCCTGCTGGTCCAGGGCGGCGACGGCTGGCGTATCGCCAACAAGGTGTACCACCGGCACCCTTGAGGCGGCGGAAGAGACGTCCGGCTCGTACGGAGGCGGGTCCGCCGCTCCCCGCGGCCCGCGCGAGGGTCAGCGCCTGATCTCCGCTTCCAGTCGTCGCGCACGATCGACTCCCGGCCGTGGTCCGTGGCGATCAGGCAGGCGTCGGAGAACGGGTGGGAGCCCTTGAGGGTGTTGGCCGGCGCGACCTGGGTGCGGCCCAGCGGCATCGCGCGGGCGGCCTTCTCCGGCACGCCGACGGTGTGCATGGTCTCGTGCAGGGCCTCCGTCAGCGGCGCGCCCGCCATGCAGGCGGTGGTCTCGACCAACGTCGGGTCCAGCACGGCGAGTTGCTTGACGGTGGCCCGGTGGACATCGACCACGGGCGCGTACTTCACGCGGATCACGGGGCGGGGCGGCTTCCGCTGGGCCTCGTCGCCGCCCTCGTACGCGGCGCGGCGCCAGATCGACACGAACCTGTTCGGCCCGTTGTGGGTGACGCAGGCCGCGCTGCCCGTGCTGCGCGGCCAGGGCAGCGGGCACATCATCCAGGTGTCGTCGGTCGGCGGCGTGTTCGCGCTGCCCGGCCTCGGGCTCTACCACGCCTCCAAGTGGGGCCTGGAGGGTATGACGTCCAGCCTGGCCATGGAGGTCCGGCCGTTCGGCGTCAAGGTGACCCTGGTCGAACCGGCCGGCTTCGCCACCGACTGGCAGGGCGCCTCGGCGGACCAGGCCGAACACTCGCCCGCGTACGCGGAGTTCCGTGCGAACCTGCCGGTCAGCGCCTCCGCCCGGCGCGGCGACCCCGACGCGACCGCCGCGGCGATCCTGGCGATCGCCGACGCCGACGAGCCGCCGCTGCGGGTCTTCCTGGGTGACCAGCCGCTCCCGCTGATGCGCGCCGAGTACGCCCGGCGGATCACCGAGTGGGAGGCATGGGACGACCTTTCCGGCAAGGCGTTCGGCTGAGGTGCCCGCCACCGGCAGCCGCGGCGGGCCGGCCGCTCCGGTACGCCGATCGGAGCGGCCGGCCGGCGATGGGCAGGTCTGAACGTCCGGGTCGCGGGCACGCGGACGGCGTGAACACTTCAGCAGGGACAGCGGCCGGCCGGCGCGGCATCGGGAGAACGGCGGGTGGCACGGCCGTCGAGTGGGGCGGGCGCGCCGGTTTCGCGGCGCGCGGCGTGATCTACGTACTCGTCGGCGTGCTGGCGGTGCGCGTCGCGTTCTCCGACGCGGGCGGGCAGCAGGCCGACCGGGGCGGCGCGCTCGCGGAGATCGCCCACGAGCCGTTCGGCGAGGTGCTGGTGTGGCTGCTGGGCGCGGGGCTGGCGGGCATGGCGCTGTGGCGGCTCTCCGAGGCGGCCTTCGGCCAGGCGGGCCCCGACGGCGGCAAGCCCGCCAAGCGCGCGGCGGCCGCGGGGCGTTGTGTCTTCTACGCGTTCGTGTCGTACTCCGTCCTCGCCTACGCGGTGGGCGACAAGGGGAGCGGGAGCGGCTCGACCGACAAGCGGACCGACGACGTGACGGCCCGGGTCCTCGACTGGCCGGGCGGGCAGTGGATCGCCGGCGTCGCCGGGGTCGCGGTGGCCTGCGCCGGCGCGTGGATCGCCGCCCGTGCGGTGATGCGCAAGTTCCACAAGCACCTGAAGATGGGCGAGATGTCGGTACGGCAGCGTCGCGTCGTGGACTTCCTCGGGGTGTCCGGCGGGGCGGCGCGAGGTGTCCTCTTCGCGACCGCCGGGGTGTTCGCGGTGGTGGCCGCGGTCCAGCACCGGCCGGGCGAGTCCAAGGGCATGGACGACACGCTGAGGTCGTTCGCCGGGACGCCCGCGGGCCCGTGGCTGCTGGTGCTCGTTGCCGTGGGCCTGGTCGCCTTCGGCGGCTTCTCCTGGGCCAGCGCCCGCTGGCGCGCGCTCTGATGACTCCGGGCCGGGCTGGCTTCATGCCCTCGTTGGCTCCGTTTCCTCCGCTTTTCTGAGACCTGACCCACCTTTCACCCTCACAGCGGCGTTCATACGGGAATGTTCGCATTCCGCGGAGGGAAGGGACGGAGGGTGAGCACGCGCAGAAGTTTTCTCGGCACCGCCACCGCGGTCGGCGCCCTGGCACTCCTCGACGGCGCCGACGCCGCGGCCGCGGCCGGACCGGACGCGGCGGCGCCGGAACTGCCCGCCCGGCACGCGGTTCTCGCGGTCGACACCGCCACCCAGCGCCACTACGACGCGCTCCGGGCCGAGTTGGCCCGGCGGCTCGGCCCGGTGATCGTCGTGCAGAACGACGACCGGGGCGGCCTGTACACCCTGGTCCACCACGGGACGCGGGAGTCGGCGCACCCGGTCCCCGCGCTCTTCGCGCTGGCCAAGTCGATCGCCCACGCCCCGCTGGGCATCTACTCGATCGTCGCGCCGTATCTGGACCACCGGGTTCCGGGCCTGCCCGGCGCGCCCCGCCCCGACCGGCACGACCTGCGGATGGTGGCGTTCAAGGGGCCCCGGACGAGGGACTGGGTCGGCCCGCTCCGCGAGTTCGGCGCCACCCTGACCACCGCCCGGCGGCAGCTCGGCGACGCGCGCCTGCCACGGGAGCTGGCGGCGTCCAGTGCGCAGATCCTCGATGCCGCCGTGGAGTTCGCCGAGGGGTCCGTCCGGCGCGGCGCCTTCGACATGCGGTCGTTCGAGCACTTCACGAGCGGCCTGGACGACGCCATCGGCACCAACCTCAGCTACGCGGCCCGGGCGCAGATCGCGGGCGTGGAAGGGCTCATGAAGCGGTGGCGGGCCGAGGTCGGCGAGGCGGACTGGCCCGGCCTGTATGTGGTCGTGCTGTCGATCTGGACGACGTCCGCGCCGAACCAGAACTCGCTCATCGTCAAGCGGTTCCTGGACCCCGCGACGGCGGACGCGCACCTGATCGACCTGCCGACGGCCCAACTCCCCGCCGACCCGGTCCTCGTGGCCCTCGACAACCTGGCCCGGATCGTGCAGGACAACGTCGCGGCGGAGCTGGTCTTCCCCACCGACCGGAAGCTGGCGGACGCGCTGAAGGGCCCCGAGGATCTGCTCGCCCCGGCGATCCGGCGCCAACTCGCCTGCCCCTACCGGACGTCGGCCGCCCCGCGGAAGGACGCCGGGGCGGCCTCGTAGCGCGGACCGGGGCCGCACGGTGCCGGTCACCGCCGCTCGGGCGAGCGAGGGTGACCCGTCGGCGGGCTCACCTGGACGCCTTCCCCGGTCCGCCGCCGCGTGGCCCGGGGCGCGGGGTCCTCCTGGACGACCGCCACCTCGCCGGGGGGCGGGACGAGCGCGCCCGGGGCTCGACGTGGACGCGGGAAATCGAGGGTGGACGCGGGAAATCGAGGGTGGACGCGAGAGATCGAGCTGTGGACGCGCCGAGGGGAGCCGCCTCCACCGCGCGCGTCGATCATCCCGACTGGCGGCGCACTCGCCGGGCCCGGCAGGGTGGTCCCGAGCTGGGCAGAAGGACCGAGCAGCAGGTCCGACCAGAAGGCACCGAGGAGAGGACGCCCGCCCGTGACCGTCGAGACCATCCGCACCCACGACTTCCCGTTCGACCCCACCCACGGCTACGACCTGGACCGGCTGTTGGAGGTCGGCGCGCCCGAACCGCCGCCCGGCTTCGACGACTTCTGGCGCGGCAGGTACGCCGAAGCGCGGGCCGTCGACACGGCGCCGCGGGTGGGCACCGTGGAGAAGGAGCGGGACGGGGTCCGCGTCCACGCGGTGTCGTACACCTCGGCGGGCGGCTTCCGGGTGGGCGGCTGGCTGACGGTGCCGGCCGACGGCCACGTCACGCGCGGCATGGTGGTGCTGCACGGCTACGGTGGCAGGGCCGCGGTCGACGTGCCGCTCCCGCCGCCGGGCACGGCCGCGATCTGGCCGTGCGCCCGGGGGTTGGGGACGCGCAGCCTGGACCCGGACATCCCCCCGGTCTCGGCCGGGCACGTGCTGCACGGCATCGGCTCGCGGGAGAGCTACGTGCACGGCGGATGCGCCGCCGACGTGTGGTGCGCGGCCTCCGCCCTGCTGGAGCTGGTGCCGCCGGCCGCGGACCGGCTGGCACTGACCGGGGTGAGCTTCGGCGGCGGGATCGGCGCGCTCGCGCTGCCCTGGGACGAGCGGTTCGCGCGCGGGGCGCTGGTGGTGCCGAGCTTCGGCAACCACCCGCTGCGGCTGACCCTGCCCTGCACCGGCAGCGGCGAGGCGGTCCGCGGCCACCACGCCCGGCACCCCGAAGTGACCGACGTGCTCGGCTACTTCGACGCGGCCGTCGCGGCCACGCGGATACGGGTCCCCGTGCACGTCGGTGCGGCGCTCTTCGACCCCTCGGTGCCGCCGCCCGGGCAGTTCGCGGTGTACAACGCGCTGGCCGGGCCGAAGGAGCTGTTCGTCCTGGCGGCCGGCCACTTCGACCACCCCGGACTCGCCCGGGACGAGGCCCGACTGCTGCGTGCCCAGCGGGAGTTCCTGACGTCCGAGGGGTGACGACCGCCCCGCGGGGGGATTCCCGCGCGTCGTATGGACACCTCCCCGCGACGTGCCCTTTCCAAGCTCATACGCATGAGCGAATCAGCCCCGGCCCGGCCCGTGACCGCCGGGCCGGGCGCCCACGGGAGCTCACGGGTGCTCCCGGGTACCCCCAGGCGCTCCCGTGCGCTCAGGGCCTGCGGCCCCGGAAGGTGCCGCGCAGGTCGCCCACCCACGCGTCGGGGTTCTCCCAGGGGATGAAGTGGCCCCCGTGGTCATGGGCGTTGACGTTGACGTGGTGGAACCACCGCGCCTGCGGGCCGGAGACGAACGCCTGGACGCGTGCGTCGGCGGAGTGCACGCCGGGCGGGTTCTCGTACGTGACGAAGGTGAGGCCGACCGGGGCCTGCACCACCGGGGTGCGGTCGTGGGAAGGGGCCCAGGGGTAGCGGTTGGCGTTGGCGTAGTAACGCATCGACGTGGCGATGGAGTTGTTCACCCAGTAGATCGTGGCGTGGGTGAGCAGGTCGTCCTTGCTGAAGACGGACTCGACGTCGCCGCCGTTGTCGCTCCAGGCGTTCCAGCGCTCCAGCAGCCAGGCGAGCAGTCCGGCGGGGGAGTCGCTCAGCCCGTGGGCCAGGGTGGCGCCGTCGAGCATGTGCGTGGCGAGGTGGGACGCCGAGCGGCGGTCCATCGCGAGGATTCGGGCGCGCACGTCGGCGGGCTGGTCGTCGGTGAGGGGCCGGTTGCGGGCGAAGTCCCAGGCGCGGGGGCCGGTGAAGAAGTCGAGCGGCAGGCCGGAGCCGATGTGAATGCCGTACAGCTCTTCGGGGTACTTGTGGCCGAGCTGGCTGGTGACGATCCCGCCGATGTCGCAGCCCCCGGCGGCGTACTTCGCGTACCCCAGGGTCTCGGTCATCAGGGTGTGCCAGAGGTCGGAGACCTTCCAGAAGTTGACGTCGGGGAAGCCGGTGAGCGGGCCGGGGAAGCCGAAGCCGGGCAGGGAGGGCACGATGACGTCGAACGCGTCGGCGGGGTCGCCGCCGAACGCGGCCGGGTCGGCGAGCGGGTCGATCACCTTCGACCAGTGCCAGAACGTCCACGGCCAGCCGTGGGTGAGGATCAACGGGACCGGGCGGGGGCCGCGGCCGGGCTTGCGCAGGAAGTGCACCGGGACACCCCGCACGTCCACCTGGTAGTGCTGGTAGGCGTTGATGGCGCGCTCGGCCGCGCGCCAGTCGTACGCGTCCCGCCAGTAGGCGACCAACTCGCCCAGATAGCCGGCCGGTACGCCGTAGGACCAGTCCTCGTTCCCCTCGTCCAGCGGCGGCCGGGTCAGCCGCAGCCGGGCGCGCAGGTCGTCGAGGACCTCGTCGGGCACGTGGATCGGGGTGGGTTCCAGTGCGAACGTGCGCGCGGAGGTCATGGCGGGGAATTTTACCGGGCCGCCGACCGGCGGGACCGGTCATCCGTCCTGCCGGTGGGCGGAGCACCGCAGGTCCACCGCGGTGGCGGCGAACGCCAGCGGCCCGGGCAGCAGCGGCAGCAGCACCGGCAGGGCCCACAGCAGCAGCGCGGCCAGCACCGCGGCGGCGGCCAGCAGCGCGGTGCCGCGCGGGTCCGCCAGCGAGCGGGCCAGCGCCTCCCGTCCGGAGAGCCGGTGCGGCCCGTCCAGGGCGACCGCGCGCAGGCCGACGGCGGCGGCGCCGAGCGCGAGCAGCAGCAGGACCGGCGCCATCGCGGCGGCCCCGGGCAGCCCGGAGCGCAGCAGCCGCTCGTCGAGCAGGAACAGCACGCCGAACGCGGGCGGCACCAGGCCCTTGGCGAGCGTGGCCAGGGTCAGCCGTGCCCGGAGTTCGGCCGACAGGTCGCCCACCTTGACCTGGACGCCGCTGCCGGCGGACCGGCGCAGCACGGCGCTCGCGGCGGAGAGCGCGGCCGGGGCGGTGACCACCGGCAGGCAGGCCACCGCGGTGACCACGCCCACCAGCAGCATGTCGGCGAAGAGGGTGAAGCCGGAGCCGAACACCTCGCCCGGCTCGCGCCGGGCCCGGCGGGCCTGATCGGGTACGTGGGTCGACGTCATCGGGAACCCTCCTCAGCTCTTCAGTCCGGACGTGGCCATGCCCTGCACCAGGTAGCGCTGGAAGACGAAGAAGAACAGCACGATGGGCAGGACGGAGATCACCGACATCGCGAACATCGGCCCGTAGGCGGACGTGCTCGACTGGTCGACGAAGTTCCGCAGCGCCAGCGTGATGGTGGCCTTCTGCGGCGAGAACAGGTAGATCATCTGCGCGAAGAAGTCGTTCCAGGACCAGATGAACGAGAAGATCGCGGTGGTGATCAGCGCGGGGCGGCTCAGCGGCAGGACGATGTGGAAGAACGAGCGGAACGGGCCGCAGCCGTCGATCCGGGCCGCCTCCTCCAGTTCCCTGGGCAGGTTCCGCATGAACTGCACGATGAGGAAGACGAAGAACGCGTCCACCGCGAGGAACTTCGGCAGGATGAGCGGCCAGAAGGTGTTGGTCATGCCGAGCTTGTTGAAGATGATGTACTGCGGGATCAGCACCACGTGCTGCGGCAGCATCAGCGTGGCCACGGTGAACGCGAACATCGGGCCGCGCATCCGGAACCGCAGCCGGGCGAAGGCGTAGGCGGCCAGCGAGCAGGACATCACGTTCCCGACCACCGCGCCGAGGCTGATCAGCAGGCTGTTGCCGAGCAGCCGGGTCACCGAGACGCCCGAGACGCCGTCCAGCGCGGTGCTGTAGTTGCTCCACTCGAAGTGGCTGGGCCACAGGTTGACGCTGGTCACCACCTCGTCGGCCGGCTTCACGGAGGTCACCAGCAGCCACAGCAGCGGGTAGAGCAGGGCGAGCAGCGCGATCAGGGCGACCGTGTGGGGCAGCCAGCGTCGCATGGTCAGGTTCATCATTCCGCCTCGTCCGCGTAGAACACCCAGGCCCGGGAGACCTTGAACATCACCGCGGTGACGGCCGCGATGGCGAGCAGCATCAGCCAGGCCATGGCCGAGGCGTAGCCCATGTGCGAGGCGGTGAACCCGCGCTCGTACAGGTAGAGCGTGTAGAAGAGGGTGGAGTCGGCCGGCCCGCCGTTGCCGCCGCTGACCACGAAGGCGGGCGTGAAGACCTGGAAGGACTGGATCATCTCCAGCACCAGGTTGAAGAAGACCACCGGCGAGAGCATCGGCACCGTGATGGACACGAACTGCCGCCAGGCGCCCGCCCCGTCGAGCCCCGCCGCCTCGTACAGCTCAGGGGAGATCTGCTGGAGGCCGGCCAGGAAGATGACCATGGGGGCGCCGAACTGCCAGATGGTCAGCATCACCACGACGAAGGTGGCCAGGTGCGGGTCGCCGACCCAGCCGCCGAGGTGGATGCCGAAGGTGCCGAGCACGTTGTCGACGGTGCCGCCGTCGTTGAACAGCGCTCGGAACACCAGGGCGATCGACATGCTCGCGCCGAGCAGGGACGGGGCGTAGAACGCCGAACGGTAGAAGCCGCGGCCGGCCCTGAGCCGCTTGAGCAGCAGCGCGGCGCCGAGCGCCAGGGCCAGCTTGAGCGGGACGGCGATCACCACGTACTTCAGGGTGGTCAGCACCGACCGCCAGTACCGCGGGTCGTCGAACAGCATCTCCCGGTAGTTGCGCAGGCCCACCCAGTGCGGGGCGTTGAACATGTCGTAGCTGGTGAAGGAGAGGTAGAGGGACACCGCCATCGGCACCAGCGTCACCGCGACCGCGCCGATCATCCACGGGGTGAGGAAGACATACGCCGGCCAGCGCGCCTCACGGCGGCCGCGGGCGCGCCGGCGCGCGTCCGCCCGGTCCGCCGCCGGCCCGGCGGGCTTGGGCACGTCGATCTGCGAGACGCTCATGACTCCAGCTCCTGCTTCGCCTGGACGACGAGTTCGTGGGCCGCCTTCGCGGGCGAGGCCAGGCCGAACTCCACCCGCTGGTACTCACGGACGAAGGCGCTCTCGATCGCGACGTCACCCTTGGGGGGCGCGGCAGGCGGGGGCTGCACGCCGTACTTCTGCATCTGCTCGTCGAACTGCCACACCTTCAGGTCCGGCCCGCTCAGCTTCCGGTCCACCTCGGCGGCGATCGCGCGGTTGGGCGGCTGGGACCGGGTGACGCCCAGGACGTCGCCGGCCTGCCGGTCGTTGAGGAGGAAGTCCATCAACTCGGCTGCCATCTGGGGGTGTTTGGAGTGGGCGCCGATGCCGATCAGCATCGTGGGCTTGAAGTAGGCGCCCGCCTTGCCGTCGACGCCGGGGACCGGGGCGTAGCGCATCGTGTGCCCGGTCGGGCTGGTGAAGCCGGTGAAGGTGGCGTCCCAGGAGTAGTCGAGGGCGTCCAGGCCGCGGCTGAAGGCGCTGATGCCCGTCGCGTCGGCCTGCGCGCTGTCCTTGGCCGACACCAGCGCCCCCGACTTCTGCAACCGGTGGCAGAAGGACCAGAACGCGGCGAGGTCCTGCTCGGTGTAGCCGAGCTTGGTGGGGCCGGCGTAGAGCTGCTTGCCGTGGCTGCGCAGCCAGTCCTCGAAGACGTCCTCGTTGCTGCCCCCGTCGTTGGAGCCCGCCACGGTCCGCCCGTCGGGGGACTTCAGCTTCATCGCGGCGATCTTCGCGTCGACCTCCGCGTAGTCCTGCCAGGTCCAGGAGGGTTGCGGCGCGGGGATGCCGGCCTGCGCGAAGACCGTGGCGTCGTAGACGTAGCCGGTGATGCCGCGGCCCATCGGCAGGGCGTACTGCTTGCCGGCCAGGTGGCCGGTGTGCACCAGCGACGGGTCCATCTCGCCGGTGTGGACGGTGCCGTCCTTGACGTAGCTGTCCAGGGGGAGCAGGGCGCCGCCGGTGGCGAACTGGGAGATCTGGCGGTAGTCCAGCTGCGCCAGGTCCGGGATGCCGCCGCCGGCGGCCTGGGTGGCCAGCCGCTGCTTGTAGGAGCCGAAGTCGGCGTTGGACATCTGGACGGTGACGTCGGGGTGCGCCTTCTCGAACAGCCGCACCGCCTTCTCGGTACGGGCCTGCCGGTCGTCGTTGCCCCACCAGGTGAAGGTGAGGGTGATGTGGTGGCCCGCGGCGCCGGAGGCACCGCAGGAGGTGAGCGCGGCCAGCAGGACGGTGCTGCAGCCGGCGGCGACCGCCGTGGCGACCGCCCGGCGGCGGAGGAACCGACGCCGGCCGCTTCGGGGCTCGGGCATGGTGGCCTTTCCGGGGTGGGTGGGTGGAGCGGTGGCGCGAGGCGGCGGGCGGGCGCCGCCGGCCGGGGGCCCGGTGGGGGACCGGCCGGTCGGCTCAGGCGCCTGGGCGGGCGCCGGGTGCGGACCGGCCGGTCGACTCCCCGCCGGGAACGGGGACGTGAGGGAACGGGTCGGCTCAGGCGTCGTGGTAGACGTCGAGCCGGCCGCACATGCCGAACCGTCCGGTCGCGGTGGGCCCGCCGGCCCGGGTGCGGGCGGCGGCGAGGTGGCTCGGGTCGCCGCCGCCGAGGGCGGCCAACTGGTCGCGGGTGGCGGTGGCGGCCGCGTGGGCGCCCTCGCGCCAGCGGCGCTCCCACTCGGCGAGGCGGGGCCGCACCAGCTCCGCCGCCGCGCGGTGGAAGGCGGCGAGCGGCTCCGGGTCGCCGGCGGCGACCGCCTCCCGCAACTCGACGAAGCGGCGGGTGGCGAGGTCACGGCGGGCCCGCGCCGCGACGACCAGTTCCTGCTCGCTCCCCGCGGTGGGCAGCCGGACCGCCGCCGCGTAGGTCTCGGGGTCGGTGAGCCGGTCCGGGGGCAGGGTGAGGACCGCGTCGCCCGCCTCGGGCAGCCCGCTGTTCTGCATGACGACGGTGATCCGCAGGCCGCCGTGGTTGACCAGCCGGTGGATGGTGCCGGGGGTGAACCAGGCCACCGTGCCGGCCCGCAGCGGGGTCTCCTCGAAGCCGGAGGTGGTCAGGGTCTGCACGGCGCCCTCGCCGTCCGTCACCACGTACCCCTCGCTGCACGTCAGGTGGAGGTGCGGGGTGCCGCCGCCGGGCCGGCCGTCGACGGTCGGCCAGTCGTAGACGGTCAGCCGGGAGACCGCGACCGCCCCGGGGAACCCGTCGTAGGCCGTGGTCACCATGGGTGCCGCTCCAGGTGCGCGGTGACCGCCGCGCGGTCCCAGGCGCCGTCGGCGACGTGCACGCGGTAGCGGCGGGCCAGTTCCTCGCCGGGATCGAGGACCAGTTCCTCGTGGAAGGCGAAGGAGGGGGCGACGGCGGCGAACGGGTCGGTGCGGACGAACCAGTGCGCGGGGTGGGTGCCCTTCGCTCCGGTGTGGTCGTTGCCGGGTGCGTGCTCGAAGACGACGGTGGCGTGCCCGTCGCGGCCGTCGTGCTCGCCGCAGTAGGCCAGCCACGGCGCCTGGTCACCCATCAGGTCGCGCTCGGCGCTGTCGGCGTCCGCGGTGAAGGCGTGCCCGTCGCGGAAGGCCCGGGGGCCGCGCCAGAACAGCCCGGTGTAGCCGGCGGCGGGGCGCCCGGCGGTGGTGGGGCTGCCGAACCGCAACGGCTCGGAGCGCCGGTTGGTGACGGCCGAGGACCAGGTCAGGCTCCAGCTGCCGGCCTCGGCGTCGGCCCGGACCTCGATCCGGCGCTCCTCCTCGGCCCACAGCGAGCCGTCGTACGGGTGCCAGGTCAGGCGTTCGGCGATCACCACGCCGTCCGGCCGGGCGGACACCTCGTCGAAGCCGACGTGATCCATCGAGCCGATCCGCTCGGGCAGCGCCAGGTAACCCTCGCCGTGGACGTAGGTGTTGCCGCCCCACAGGTTCTGGCCCGACAGGTGCGAGGCGGTCAGCTGGAGGCCCTTGTGCCAACGGTGGTCGTTGGGGCGGTAGTCGGTGACCAGGGCGCCGCCGAGGGTGCGGATCGGGTGGAGGTACGGCTTGGGCGCCTCCCAGGCGGCCTCCGGGCGGTACACGTAGGCGAACAGCTCGGTACCGGTGGCCTGGTGGGCCACGGTGATCCGGTCGCCGTGCACGTGGGTCAGCGAGAGCGTCATACGGCCTGCTCCTCCTCGCGGGCGCCGACCGGCAGCCGGTCGGGGTCGCCGCCGTGCATGGCGGCGTAGAACGGGTCGCCGGGGCCGATCTCGCCGGCCCGGACGGTGGTGTCGGTGAAGGCGGACTTGTAGAGCGCGGCGGTGAACTCCACCACCCGCCGACCGCCCTCGCCGCTGGTCGGGTGGGGCGCGGCGGCCTCGATGTCCGCCACCAGGGCGCGCAGTTGGGCCAGGTGGGAGCTGGGCTCGTCGGGGCCGAAGTCGTTCCAGTCCCGGACCTTCCGCTCCGGGACGCCGGGCGCGGGGGTGATCCGCCAGTCGGCGTTGCGGTAGCCGTAGAGGTGGGTGAGCTCGACGGTGGCCAGCTCGCAGTCGATCCGGACCCGGCTGACCTCGTCGGGGCTGAGAACGCTGTTGACGACGGTGGCGACCGCGCCGCTCGCGAACCGGACCTGGGCGGTGGAGACGTCCTCGGTCTGCACGTCGTGCACCAGCCGGGCGGCCATCGCGCGGACCTCCCGCCACGGGCCCAACAGGTCCAGCAGCAGGTCGGTCTGGTGAATGCCGTGGCCCATGGCGGGGCCGCCGCCCTCGGTGTCCCAGCGGCCACGCCACGGCACCGCGTAGTAGGCGGCGTCCCGGTACCAGGTGGTCTGGCAGTGCGCGACCAGCGGCCGGCCGAAGGCGCCCTCGCGCAGCAGTCGGCGGACGTGCCGGGCGCCGGAGCCGAACCGGTGCTGGAAGACGAACGACGTGGCGGGAGAGCCGGGTTCCTCGCCGGTGGCGGCGGTCATCGCGTCGTAGTCGGCGAGCGAGGGGCACGGCGGCTTCTCGCACCACACGTGGGCGCCGGCCCGCACCGCGGCGATCGCCTGCTCCCGGTGCAGCGAGGGCGGCGTGCAGAGCACCACCAGGTCGGGGCGCAGCTCGCCGAGCATGGTGTCGAGGTCGGTGAAGGCGCTCGCCACGGCGAACTCCTCGGCGGCGGCGCGGGCCGCCTCCTCGGCGACGTCGACGACGGCGACGATCTCCACCGCGCCCTCACCCGCCAGGGTGGCGAGCGCGGGCAGGTGGGCTCCTCGGGCGATGCTTCCGGTGCCCACCACAGCGGTGCGCAACGGGGGTTTCGGACGGTGCGGGGACATACGGGCCCTCTCGTGAGGCTGGCGGTACGTCATGAGCGGCGCGGAAGCGGTGTGCCGGCCGGCCGCTCGATCACCGTGGGCACGGCGGCGGTCGGCCCCCGCGCCCACGGCATGCGGGCGCGCGGAGCCACCGGAAGGGTGGGCCGGCGGCTCCTTCGCCCGGCTATTCCAACGTTGTAACCAGCGCGCGTGCCGCGGGTCAACCCTTTGGGCATCGCCGACTTCCCCACATGGTCGCCACCGGCGCGGTCTGCCATGAACTGCCCTACAATGAGGCCACTTCGAGAAGGGTCAGGTACGTGACGGCAGTGAGGCTCAAGGATGTCGCCGACCGTGCGGGCGTCTCCGTCAAGACCGTTTCCAACGTTGTACGCGGAATGTCGAAAGTGGCACCCGCCACCCGGGAGCGCGTCATGGCCGCGGTGAGCGAACTGGGTTACCGCCCCAACCCGTCGGCGGTGCGGCTGCGCACCGGCCGCAGCGGGCTGATCGCCCTGGCGGTGCCGTTCCTGGCCACGCCCTACTTCGCCGAACTCGCCCACCACGTGAGAACCGAGGCGTCCCGGATCGGGCTGACCGTCCTGATCGAGGAGACGCTGGGCGACGCCCGGGAGGAGCTGCGGCTGGCCAGCGGGCTCGGCGCGGCCATGCTGGACGGGGTGATCCTCTCCCCGCTCCGGGTGCCCTTCGACCAACTCGCCGCCACCACGGCCGGTTTCCCGCTGGTGCTGCTGGGCGAGCGGGAGGACGGCCGGGAGCGGCTGGAGACCGACCACGTCCTGATCGACAACGTGGCCGCCGCCCGCGAGGCCACCGCCCACCTCGCCTCCCTCGGCCGGACCCGGTGCGCCGCCGTCGGCGTGGACCGGCAGGGCTCGGCGACCAGCCGGCAGCGCCTGGAGGGCTTCCAACTCGCCCTGCACGAGGCGGGTATCCCCTTCGACCCCCGACTCGCGCCGCCGGTGGAGGAGTTCGACCGGCGCAGCGGGCTGCGGGCCGGCCGCACGCTCGCCGCCCTCCCGGCCGGAGCCCGCCCGGACGCGGTGTTCTGCTTCAACGACCTGCTGGCCGTCGGCGCGATCCGGGCCTTCCACGAGGCCGGTCTCGCGGTGCCCGGGGACATCGCCGTCGCCAGCGTCGACGGCAGCGAGGAGGCCCGGTACGCCACCCCCTCGCTGACCACGGTGGTCCCCGACAAGGCGGCCATCGCCTCGCTGGCCGTCACCTCGCTGGCCCACCGGATCGGGGCGGCGACCCCGCCGCGCCACGCGGTGCACCTGGCGCCGTACCGGCTGGAGGTGGGGGAGTCCACGACCGGGGTGCGGCGGCCGGTGGACGACTGAGCGGCGGCGCTTCCACGAAGGCCGGTCGGTGGCGCGTCCACGAGGACGCGGTCGGCGGCGCGTCCACGAAGGCCGGTCGGTGGCGCGTCCATGAAGGCCCGGCCGGCTTCCCCCGGCCGCGGCTCCTACCCCTGCGGCTCCTTCCCCGCGGCCGCGACCTGCGTGCGGTGCGGGGAGAGGGCGGCACGGCGATGTTCGGGTTGGTAGTGTTCCCGGCCATGCGGGTGGGCTGCTGGAACCGGGTGATCGCCGGGTGCGCCGTTCTGATCGCCGCGAGCGGGTGCGGTGGGAGCGGCGGGGGCGGCGGGTCCTCGCACTCCGCGGGCGCCCCCGCCGCGAGTTCGCCGGCCGGCCCGAGCGCGACCGGCTCGTCCGCGCCCGTGGATCGCTCGCCGTCGGGGTCGCCGTCCGGCAGCACTCCGGCGGTGCCCTCGGGCGCCACCGGTTGCGCGGCGGTCGGCCTCACCCCGGCGCAGGTCAGCCGGATCAGCGGGCTGACGGTGACGTCGCGGAAGACCAAGGGCTTCGGCTGCGCCTACACCGGAAGCATCGACGCGATGGGCCGCGGGGACACCGTCGCGATCCAGCGGCTCACGTCCTCGGCCGGCCGAACCCGGTCGGTCTTCGGCTCCTTCGACCGGCTCGGCCGGTCCTGCCGCTGGGGTGATCGGCGCAAGACCCGCTTCAGCTGTACGAACGACGCCGGGGCGCGGACCGGTGTGTACGCCGGTGTGGTCGTGGTGGCCGGCGGCGCGCACTCCTGGGAGGCGACGGTCAACACCACCGCCGCGGCGCGGCGCGACGCCGCGGACACCGGATTGACCGACTACCTGTCCCAGCACGGCGCCTGACCCTGGAGCGCGGCGCCCGACCGCGGATGAGCGGGGCGCGCACCCGGTGGCTCCGGGTTCGCGCCCGCACGCGTCCGTTCACGCGGTCGGGGCGCCGGCGCCGTATCCGTGCAGGAAGGCGTCGACCCCGCGGCTCACGCGGTCCTGGACCTGGGCCGGGCTCAGGGACGGGCTGCCGTAGGGGCGGATGGTGATCTCCGAGGTCACCAGGGCGATGAAGTGCACGGTGGCCCGGGCCGGTTCCGGGATGCGCAGCAGGCCGCCGTCGGCGAGCTGCTGGAGCCGGCGGCCGACCTCCCGCTGCACGCGCTGGGGTCCGGCCTGCTGCCAGGCGTCGATCACGGCCGGCGGGAAGTGCTGCACCTCGGCCTTGATCTGCCGCACCATCGCGAAGTGCTCGGGGAACTGGGTGCGCTGGCCGACGAAGGCGCGGCCGAGCGCCAGCAGATCGGTCCGCGGGTCGGTCCCGGTCACCTGCTGCTCGACCGTCGCGATGAAGGCGTCCGCGACCTGGCCGGCGCTGTCGTGGACCACGTCGGAGAAGAGCTGCTCCTTGCCCTCGAAGTGGTTGTAGATCGTGCGCGTGGACACGCCCGCCTCGGCCGCGATGGCCTCGATGCTGGTGCGGCTGTAGCCCTCCCGGCCGAAGACGGTCCGGGCGCCCTGGGTGATGGCCTGGCGCTTCCCCGCCCGCCCGCCGGTGCGGGCCGGACCGGGGCGCACCGGCGTCGCCGGGGCGGCGGGGGTGGCGTGGGCTGTCGGTGAGGTGCTCAGGGGGGCCTCCTGCGGTCGGTCGTCCGTTGCCCAATTTACCATGCACGTTGTACTTTACTTTCAGGGCTTTCCTTCACCTGGCTAAGGACCGTGCGATGGACATCGGCACTATCACTTTCGGCACCCTACTCAGCGACCCCTATACCGGGCACCGCGTCTCCCAGGCGGAACGCCTCGACGAGGTGGTGCGTGCCGCGGTGCTCGCCGAGCGGCTGGGCTTCTCCTGGTTCACGGTCGGCGAGCACCACTTCGGCGAGCGCGACGTCATATCGGCGCCGCCGGTGGTGCTGGCCGCGATAGCCGCCCGGACCTCCACGATCACCCTGGCCACCGGCACCACGCTGGTCGCCAACCGCGACCCGGTCCTGGTCGCCGAGGACTACGCCACGCTCGACCTGCTCTCCCACGGGCGGCTCCAGCTCATCGCGGGCGCCTCGTTCTTCCCCGACCCTTACACCGTCTTCGCCCAGCCCCCGGAGAGCAAGGCCGACCGCAAGCGGGAGAACCTCGAACTCCTGCTGCGCCTGTGGTCCGAGGAAGAGCCCGAGGTGACCTGGGAGGGCGCGTTCCGCCCGCCGCTGGACGCGGTGCGCGTACAGCCCCGCCTCCACCAGGACCGGCCGCCGATCTGGGTCAGCGGGGGCTCCCGCCCCGAGTCGGTGCACCTGGCGGTCGAGTCCGCGCTGCCCATGGTCTTCGGCACCACCGCCCGGCCGCCCGAGACGCACGCGCCGATGTTCCGGCTCTACCGCGAGCTGTGGGAGCGCGCCGGCCGCCCGGCGGAGCAGGCCAGGACCGGCGCCGCCAGCCATGTCTTCGTCGCCGACACCACCGCCGAGGCCCGCGAGCAGTGGCGGGAGTACTACGGCAACTACTTCCGCGGCGCGAAACTGCCGGCCGGCGCCCGCCCGTTCGCCTTCGACTTCGACGACCTGGTCGGACCGGGCTCGGCGATCTGCGGCAGCCCGGCGGAGGTGGTCGACAAGCTCGGCCGGCTGCACGACCTGTGGGGGCACGACCTCCACCTGCTGTCCATCGACATCGGCGGCATCCCGCACGGCAAGGTGGCGCGGGCGATGGAACTGGTCGCCGCCGAGGTGATCCCGCAGGTGGCCGGTCTGGGCGCGGACCGCCCCACGGGCGGCACCGTCGGCGGCCGGCCCCCGGCGCCCTCGGCGCTCGCGGCCGCGGCGGCCGAGCCGGTCGGAGGGAAGGCGTGAGCGCGATACGGGCGGACGCGGTGGCACAGCCGGTACCGCCGGTGGTCCCGGCCGCATGGGTACGCGAAAGGGCCGACGGGGACGACGCGCTGGTGCTCGCCGACGTCCGCTGGTACCTCGACGGGCGCTCCGGATACGACGCCTACCTCGGCGGGCACCTCCCCGGCGCCCTCTGGGTGGACGTCGACACCGACCTGGCCGCACCGCCCACCCCGTCCGGCGGGCGCCATCCGCTGCCCGCCCCCGAGGAGTTCGCCGCACGGCTCGGGCGGCTCGGCATCGCCGAAGACAGCGTGGTGGTGGCCTACGACGACCAGGGCGGCGGGTTCGCCGCCCGCCTGGTGTGGCTGCTGCGGCGGACCGGCCGCGCCGCCGCGCTCCTCGACGGCGGCCTGGCCGGATGGCCCGGCGCGCTGGACACCGGCCCGGTGCACCGGGCGCCGGTCACGCGCCGCGTGACGCCGTGGCCGGCCGCGCTGCTGCGCGACGCGGACCAGGTCGCCCGGGCGGCGGGCGCACCGGACGCGCTGGTGCTGGACTCCCGCGCCGCCGGCCGCTACTCCGGAGCCGACGCGCACGCCGGGGAGACCCGGTCCGGCCACGTGCCCGGGGCACTCAGCGCTCCCTGGCAGGAGAACCTGGCCGCCGACGGCACCTTCCGCTCGCCGGAGGAACTGCGCCGCCGTTTCGAGGAGTTGGGCGCCGCCGACGCCGAGGAGGTGGTGTTCTCCTGCGGTTCCGGGGTCACCGCCTGCCACAACCTGCTGGCCGTCGAGCGGGCCGGCCTGCCGGACGCCGCCCTCTTCCCCGGCTCGTGGTCGGCGTGGTCGGCCGACCCGGACCGGCCGGTGGTGGCGGGCCCGTACCCGTTCCCCACGGACGGCCCGGACGGCCCGGACGCCCAGGACCCGGCCGGTCCGCGGGCGGGCCGTGCCGATGCCGTCGACGTGTCCCGTACCGCCGACGTGTCCCGTACCGCCGACGTGTCCCGTACCGCCGACGCGCCCGACGCGTCCCGTACCGAAGGGGCAGTGCGATGAGCACCCTCACCGGACAGCACCTCGGCTTCGGCGTCGTCTCGCACTACCAGGGGCCCGACCCCGAGCACCTGGTGGCCGAGGCGCGCGACGCCGAACGGCTGGGCTTCGACCTGTTCGCGCTCAGCGACCACCTGCACGGCGACCGCGACACCTGGGAGCCGTGGACCGCGCTGAGCTTCCTGGCCGCGGCGACCGAGCGGATCACCCTGGCCACGGACGTGCTCGGGCTGCCGTACCGCGCGCCGGCCGTGCTCGCGAAGATGGCCGAGACCCTCGACCGGCTCTCGCACGGCCGGCTGGTGCTCGGGCTGGGCAACGGCGGCTACGACGCGGAGTTCGCCGCGTTCGGCCTGAGCACGCGCACCCCGGGGCAGAAGGTCGCCGCCCTCGACGAGGCGGTGCAGGTCATCAACTCGCTGTGGCAGCGGCCGACGACCACGTTCGTGGGCCGGCACTTCGCGGTCTACGACGCGCGGATCGAGCCGCGGCCGGCGCACCCCGTCCCGATCTGGCTCGGCACCTACGGCCCGCGGGCCCTGGAGGTCACCGGGCGGCTGGCGGACGGCTGGCTGCCGTCGCTGCAACGCCTGGGCCTGGCCGAGGCGGTGGGCCTGCGCGACAAGGTGCGGGCCGCGGCCCGCGCGGCCGGCCGCGACCCGGACACCATCACCTGTGCCTGCAACGTGCAGGTGCTGCTGGAACGCCGGCGCGGCGTCCCCGGCCACGTCCTCGCGGGCTCCTCGCAGGACGTGGCGGAACAGCTGGTCGCCGTCGTCCGGGCCGGCTTCACCTTCCCGCTGCTGTTCGGGCTGACCCACCCCGAGACCCGGGAGCGCTTCGCCACCGAGGTGATGCCCCTGGTGCGCGCCGAGTTCGTCCGCGCCTGACGACTGACGCCTGATGCCTGGACGCCTGATCACTGACCACTGACCCCTGACATCCGTCACCCGACGCCCGACCCCTGACGCGTGACGCCCGCGCGCCGACGCGCCGACGCGCCGACGCGCCGACGCGCCGTCCCGCCGGGGGGCCGAGGGGCCCGAGAGCCGGACGGGCGCAGACCCGCGACACCCACATCCAGCCGGGCAGGCCGGCCGATCCGGCCTGCCCGGACACGAAAGGAAGATCACGCATGGCACGCAAATGGTGGACGCTCGTGGCCGTCGTGGCCGGAGTGTTCATGCTCGTCCTGGACATCACCATCGTGAACGTGGCACTCCCCGACATCCGGGACGACTTCCACTCGTCGCTGTCGGATCTGCAATGGGTCATCGACGCCTACGCGTTGGCGCTGGCGGCGGGTCTGCTCACGGGCGGTTCGCTCGCGGACCTGTGGGGGCGGCGCCGGCTGTACGCGGTGGGCACCGCGGTCTTCACGATCGGCTCGCTGCTGTGCGGCCTCGCCACCGGCCCGCTGTTCCTGGCGCTGGCCCGGGCCGGCCAGGGCATAGGCGGCGCGGTGGTGTGGGCGACCTCGCTCGCACTGCTGAGCCAGGCGTTCCAGGGCCGTGAACGCGGCCTGGCGTTCGGGATCTACGGCGGGGTCCTCGGCATCGCGGTGGCGGTCGGACCGGTGCTCGGCGGCGCGCTCACCAGCGGGCTGAGCTGGCACTGGATCTTCTGGGTGAACGTCCCGATCGGCATCGCGGTCGTCGCGATCACCCTGCTGAAGCTGGAGGAGTCCCGCAACCCGACCGCGGCCCGCCCCGACTGGACCGGCTTCGTCCTCTTCAGCGCCGGGCTGTCGCTCCTGCTGTACGGCCTGATCAACGCCGCCGACGGCTGGTCGCAGGCGAAGGTGTGGGGGACGCTGGTCGGTGCCGCGGTCCTGCTGGCCGCCTTCCTGCTGCTGGAGCGGCGGGCGACCCACCCGATGCTGGACCTGTCGCTGTTCCGCAAGCCCACCTTCAACGGCGGGCTGGTGGCCGCGTTCGGGCTCAACGCCTCGATCTACGCGCTCATCACCTACCTGGTGCTCTACCTCCAGCAGGACCTGCACTTCAGCCCCGCCCAGGCGGGCCTGCGGCTGCTCGCGCTGACCGGGGCGATGTTCGTGGCGTCCACGACCGCCGGGCGGCTCAGCTCCGCGGTCCCGGTACGCCTGATGATCAGCGTCGGCTTCGTGCTCATCGCCGTCGGCATCGCCCTGATGACCGGGGTGAAGGACTCCTCGACGTGGACGCATCTGCTGGCGGGGATGATCGTCTCCGGCGCGGGCGCGGGCATGGTCACCGTGCCGCTGGCCTCCACGGCCGTCGGTGTGGTCGCCCCGGCCCAGGCGGGTGTGGCGTCGGGGGTGAACGCCACCGCCCGGCAGGTCGGGCTGGCCACCGCGATCGCGGTGCTCGGCACCGTGTTCACCACCCGCAGCGAGCACCACGGCTTCGCCAGCGGGCTCAACCTGATCCTGTGGATCGGCGCGGTCGTGGCGCTGGTGTCGGCGGTGCTCAGCGCCCTGCTGATCCGGCAGAAGGACTTCGTGCCGCCGCCCGCCCGCCCGGCCCCGGCCGACACCGCCGCACAGCCCGAGGCCGCCGGGGCCTGACGGCACCGCGACCGAAGCGGAACCGGCGCCCGAGCGGCGCGTGTACGGCGTGCGTACGGTGTCCGACCGGCGCCCGAGCGGCGTGCGTACGGCGTCCACCTGGCGTCCCGGGCGGCTCCCGAGTGGCGGCTGACAGCGCAAAGGGCCCTGGGTCCACGGATTTTCCCGTGGCCCCAGGGCCCTTGAGGTGTGCGGCCGTAGCCGTAGCCGTAGCCGTAGCCGTAGCCGTAGCCGTAGCCGTAGCCGTAGCCGTAGCCGTAGCCGAAACCGAAGGCGCGGCCTCGGCCGCTGCCGTGTCCCCGCCCGGGGTCAGGCGGAACCGGCGGGCCGGGACGCCGCGGTCGCCGGTGGTTCGGCGTCAGCCGGAGACGTGGCGGTGGGCGCCGCTGCCGCCAGCAGCGTGCGGGTGTAGGCGTGCGAGGGTGCGGCGAAGACGGCTTCCACCGGACCGCTCTCCACCACCTGCCCGTCCTTCATCACCACGACCCGGTCGCTGACGTGATGGACCACGCCGAGGTCGTGGGAGATGAACAGCAGCGCCACCCCGAGGTCGTGCTGGATGTCGGCGAGCAGATCGAGGATCTGCGCCTGCACCGACACGTCGAGTGCCGAGACCGGCTCGTCGCAGACCACCACGTCGGGCGCGGTGGCCAGCGCGCGGGCGATGGCCACGCGCTGGCGCTGCCCGCCGGACAGTTCGGCGGGGCGGCGTTGCAGCACCGCGGCGGGCAGCCCCACCCGGTCCAGCAACTCAGCGGCCCGCGTGCGGCGTCCGGCGCGGCCGCGCACCCCGGCGCGGGCCACGGCCTCGCCGACCACCCGCTCCACGCTGTAGCGGGGGTCGAACGAGCCCAGCGGGTCCTGCTGCACCGCCTGGATACGGGGACGCGCGGCGCGGCGCTCCCGCTCCGGCACCCCGCTCCACGGCCGCCCGTCGAACCGCACCTGCCCGGTGTCGGGCGGCACCAGGCCGAGGATGATCCTCGCGACGGTGGTCTTGCCCGAGCCGGACTCGCCGACCACGCCGACCGCCTCGCCCGCGCCCAGGCGGAGCGAGACGTCACGCACCGCGTGGTGCACCGAGCCGTCCGGGCCGCGGAAGCCCTTCGACACCGCGTCGACCTCCAGCAGCGGCGCCCGCTCCGCGAGGTCCTCCGCGCGCCCGGCCGCGCCCGGCGGCCTGCGGTCGCGCGCCGCGCTTCGTGCCACGGCCGGCGTGCGTACCGGCGTGCGTACCGGCGTTTGCTCCGACTCCGGTCCGTCCAGCGGGTGGTGGCAGACCGCGGTGTCCGCGCCGGAGACGACCGGCAGCAGGGTGCGGCAGGTCTCGTCGGCGGCCGCGCACCGGTGGGCGTAGGGGCAGCCGTCCGGGCCGGCGTACGGTCTCGGCACCGCGGGCACCGAGAGACGGGTGCCCTTGGCGTGCAGGGTCGGCACCGCGTCCAGCAGCGCCCGGGTGTAGGGATGGCGCGGCCGTTCCAGCACCCGCCGGCCGGTGCCCGTCTCGACGATCCGCCCGCCGTACATCACCGCCACCCGGTCGGCGAGCCGGGCCACCACGGACAGGTCGTGACTGATCAGCAGCAGCGCCGTGCCCTCGCGGCGCAGCCGGTCGAGCAGGTCGAGGATCTGTGCCTGCACGGACACGTCGAGGGCGGTGGTGGGCTCGTCGGCGACGAGCAGGTCGGGGCCCGCGGCGATGGCCGAGGCAATCAGGGCGCGCTGCCGCAGCCCGCCGGAGAGCTGGTGGGGGTACTGCGCGGCGCGGCGCCCGGGTTCGGGCACGCCGACATCGGCGAGGAGTTCCCGCACCCGCTCGGCGCGGTCCTGGCGGGCCGCCACGCCGTGCACGCGCAGCGGCTCCGCGATCTCGGCGCCGACGGTGCGCAGCGGGTCGAGCGAGGACAGGGCGTCCTGGAGGACCAGGCCGACCCGCCGCCCGCGCAGCCGCCGCCACTGCGGCTCGCGCAGCCGGGTGAGGTCGTGGCCGTCGAACGACAGCGTCCCGGCGCGCACCCGCGCGCCGTCTCCCGCGAGCCCGACCAGGGCGCGGGCGGTGACGCTCTTGCCGGACCCGGACTCGCCCACCACGGCGAGGCATTCGCCGGCGTCGAGGGTGAAGGAGACCTCCCGTACGGCGCGCAGCGCGCCGAAGGACACGTCGAGGCCGTCGACGGTGAGCAGGGGCGTCATCGGCCGGTCCTCCGGGTGAAGCGGGCCTGGGCCTGGCGGCCCACGATGTTGACCACCAGCGCGGTCGCGGTGATGGCGGCGCCGGGGAAGATGCCCAGCCACCAGGCGGTCTGCAGGAAGTCGCGGCCCTGGTCGAGCATCGCGCCCCACTCCGCGGTGGGCGGCTGCGGTCCCAGGCCCAGGAAGCTCAGCCCGGAGGCGGCGATGAGCGAGGAGCCGAAGCCGACGGTGGCCAGGACCAGCAGCGGGCCGAGCGCGTTGGGCACGACGTGCCGCCACACCAGGACCGGCCGGGACAGGCCCAGGGTGGTGGCGGCCTCGACGTAGCCGGAGCGGCGCACGACCAGGGTCTCGGCGCGGACGATCCGGGCGTAACCGGGGGCGAACGCGGCCGCGATGGCGATCGCGACGTTCACGGTGCCGCTGCCGAGGACGGCGACCGCCAGCAGGGCCAGCAGGATCGGCGGAAGGGCGAGCAGCACGTCGGCGACCCGCATGAGGACCTGGTCGGCCACCCGCCCGCCGAGCCCGGCGGCAAGGCCGAGGGCGGCGCCGGCCAGCACGGACAGCGCGGTGGCGCCGGCGCCGAGCAGCAGCGACAGCCGGGTGCCGTAGACGACCCGGGTGTAGAGGTCGCGGCCGAGCTGGTCGGTGCCGAACCAGTGGCCGGAGCCGGGCGGCCGCAGCGCCTGGAGCGGGTCGGTGGTGTCGGGCGCGTTCCCGGTGAACAGTCCGGGCGCCGCGGCGGCCACCACCAGCAGGGCGAGGAAGAGCACGGCCGCGCCGAGCAGCAGGGTACGGGGGCGCGGTCGGCGCCCGGCGCGGGCCGCGGGCGCGGCCGGCGGATGCGGAGCGGACTCCAGGGTGGGGAGCACGGTCACGGTGTCACCTGGTCCGTCCTGAGCCGGGGGTCGATGACCAGGTAGAGCAGGTCCACCAGGGTCGAGAGCACGACGAACACCAGGGCGGACAGCAGCACCAGACCGATCGCCAGGGGCATGTCCTTGTTGGTGGTCGCCTGGAGGATGAGGGCGCCGATGCCGGGCCGGCCGAACACCGTCTCGACCAGCACCGCGCCGCCCAGCAGCGAACCGGCCAGCCAGCCGGTCAGGGTGATCAGCGGCAGCGCCGCGTGCCGCAGCGCGTGGCGCAGCCGTACCGCGGTGGTGCTCAGCCCCCGGGAGCGCGCGGTCACCGCGAACGGCTCGTGCAGCGCGGTCTCCAGCCCCTCGCGCAGCACCTGGGCCAGCACGCCGGTCATGGGCAGCGCCAGGGTCAGCGCGGGCAGCACCAGCGCGGTGCCGTTCTGCGCGCCGGCCACCGGGAACAGCTGCCAGTGGAAGGAGAACATGGTGAGCAGCAGGATGCCGGTCCAGTACGACGGGCTGGAGACGGTGAGCAGTTCCAGCAGCGACGCGGCGCCGCGCAGTACCGGGCGCCGTCCGGCGGTGGCGGTGGCGCTGAGCACGGCCAGCAGCAGGGCCACCGCCAGCGCGGCCAGGGCCAGTTGCGCGGTGGGCGCGAGCTGGCCGCTGATCAGCGAGCTGACCGGGCGCTGCACCTGGTAGGACTCCCCGAGGTTCCCGCGCAGCAGGTGGCCGAGGTAGTGCAGGTACTGCTGCCACACCGGTTCGCCCAGGCCGTACTGGGCGCGGATGCGGTCGCGGACCTCCGGTGAGGCGGAGCTGAACGGGCCGAGCATGGTGGTCACCGGGTCGCCGGGGATGAGTTGCAGAGCGGCGAACGCGACCGTGGCGGCGCCCAGGAGCACCGCCACGGCCGCCGCCACCCGCCGGGCGACCGCCCGGAGCAGGTGTGTCGCCTTCACGTCACTTCCCGAGCCAGGCGTCGTGGAACTCCAGCCAGGTGTTGGCGTCGGCGGCGATGCCGTGCACGTGGCTGGAGGCGCCGTACACCGAGGAGACGACGTACATCGGCACCACCAGGGAGAGGTCGACGGCGCGCTTCTGGACCTGGGTGTAGTACCTGGCCCGGCCGGCCGGGTCGAGGGTGGTCTGGCCCTGCTCGGTCCACTTGTCGAGGTCGGCGTCCTTGATGAAGGTGCCGTTGGCGCCGCCCTTCGCGGGGGTCTCGGCGCTGTTGAAGTACAGCCGCAGCACGTCCGGGTCGGCCCGGGACCAGCTGTAGTCGGAGATGTCGTCCTTGCCGCCGAAGAGCTGCTTGACGAAGGTGCCGACGTCCTGCCGCGGCCGCTCCACCTGGATGCCGAGCTTCTTCAGGTCGGCCTGCACGGCCTGGCCGAGGATGTCGTGCTGCTGGCTGACGAGGTTCTGCGGCATCAGCGGCCAGACCAGGGACAGCCGTTTGCCGTTCTTGGTGCGGTAGCCCGCGGAGTCCCGCGTGGTCCAGCCGGCCTGGTCCAGCAGCTTCGCCGCCAGCGTCGGGTCGTACGGCCAGGTGCCGGTCAGCGAGGAGTCGTAGCCGATGGTCGCCGGGGACAGCGGGCTCCAGGCGCGCTGGTAGGCGCCGAAGTACACGCTCTTGACGTCGGCGTCGACGTTGATGCCGCGCTGCACCGCCTGGCGGACGCGCTGGTCGGTGAAGGGTCCGCGGGAGGCGTTGAGGACCAGGTTGTACACGCCGCCGGGCGCCTGCTTGGAGATCACGGTGAGGCCGGCGCCGGGGGTGAGGGTCTTGACGTCGGTCGGCGGGATGGACTTGGCGACCTGGACCTGTCCGCTGCGCAGCGCTCCGACCCGGACCGAGTCCTGGCTGAGGAAGCGGTAGGTGAGCTTGTCGAGGTAGGCGGGGCCCTGGTGGGCGTTGGTGGACGGCGCCCACCGGTACTTGGGGTTCCGGGTCAGCACGGCGCTCTGGCCCTTGGTGTAGGAGGAGAACACGAACGGGCCGGTGCCCACGTCGGCGGGGCCGCCGGCGCCGAGCTTGGAGCCGTACTTGGCGATCGCGGCCGGCGAGTAGAAGCCGAGGTAGGGGGTGCTGGCCGCTTGCAGGAAGGGGGCGAACGCCTTGGAGAAGGTGATCTGGACGGTGTAGGGGTCGACGACCTTCGTCCCGGTGTAGGGGCCGAGCAGCCCGGCGGCGTACTGCGACTTGGTCGCCGGGTCCACGATCCGGTCGAAGTTGGCCTTGACCGCCTGGGCGTTGAACGGGGTGCCGTCGGTGAAGGTGACGTCCTTGCGCAGGTGGAAGGTGTAGGTGCGCAGGTCCTTGGCGACCGTCCAGGACGAGGCGAGCCAGGCGTGGAACTGCCCCTTGTCGTCCTGGTAGACGAGGGAGTCGAAGACGTTGCGCTGGATGGAGCCGGTGATGTCCTGCTGGCTGACGTCGATGTCCCAGGAGACCGGTTCGGTGTCCACCGCGTAGGTGAGGGAACCGCCGGAGACGGGTTTGCCGGCGGAGGAGGTGCTGCCGCCCGACCCCGAACCGGAGCCGCAGGCCGCGGCGAGGAGTACGGCGGCGGTGGCGACGGCGAGCGGGACGGGTCTGCGGCTGAGGCGGGACATGCGGGTCTCCCGGAGGTACCTGGTGGTGGCATGGCGGCGGCCGGACCGCGTGGCGCGGCCCGGCCGTCAGGGTGTGTCGGTGGTGCGGTGGTGCGGTGGTGCGGGTCGTGCCGGTCGCACGGGTGGATGCCGTACGGCGGCGGGTGGCGGGGTGGTGCGGGCGTCGCGGCGGTCAGCCCTTGGCGACGTTCTCGCGGACGGCCGGCACGACCTCCTCGGCCCACCGCCCGAGGGCGGTGTCGAGGGGGGCGTCGCCGGTGGGGAAGAGGATGAAGCCGGCGGCGCCGTGTTCCAGGACGGCGCCGGTGAGTTCGTCCGTCCACTGCCGCACCGAGCCGCCGACCCAGCGGCCGCTGTCGTCGCGGGTCCGGGCCAGGGGCGCCTCGGTGATCTGCCCCGGCAGGTTGAAGACGCTGGCGACGGCGGACGGATCGCGACCGGCCTGCTCGGCGGCCCGGTCGACCAGCGGCCGGGAGGCGCGGTACCGCTCGCTCACCCAGTCCGAGGCGTGGCCGGGTATCCACCCGTCGGCGAGCCGGCCGGTCACGTCGAGCGACCGCTCGCCGAGCGAGCCGGTCCAGATCAGCGGCGCCGGCACGTCGGCCGGCTCGATCCCGCGCACCTCGTTGAACTCGCCGAGGAAGGTGACCGGTTCGCCCCCGCCGGACAGGGCGCGCACCAGCGTGATCGCCTCCTCCAGCGCGCGCACCGCCTGGCCGGGGCCGAGCCGGGGCCGGCCGAACCGCTCGATGTCGTCCCACAGCCCGCCGGCGCCGATCCCGAGCACGATCCGGCCGCCGGACAGGGCCGACAGGGAGGTGAGCGCGCGGGCGAGCACCGGCGCGGGCCGGCTGGGCAGGTTGGTCACGTTCGCCAGCCCGGCGATGCCCGAGGTGGCACCGAGGACGAAGCCCAGCGTGGAGTACGCGTCCAGCCGGTGCCCGTAGTACGGATGGTCCGAGGTGGAGAACAGGTCGAGGCCGGCCCGGTCGGCCTGCACGCCGAGCCGGACGATCTCGGCCGCCCGGGCGGTCTCGGTCCCTGGGGCGAATCCGAACAACGTGGTGTGCTGCGGCATCGGTGCGTTCTCCTCGTTCGTGGACGGGTGGTGCGGTGCTGCGGTGGCGCCCGGGTCAGCCGGCCGCCGACCGGTCGTGCACGACGGTGTACGTGTTGGCGTCGCGTGCGGTGATCAGCGAGCGGGCGTGCTCCCGGCCCTGCCGGACGCTGACCGGGCGGTCCTCCTCCGGCAGCCGGTGGAAGGCGTCGTACGCCTCCTTGCTCTCCCACTGGGCGTAGTTGACGACGGTGGTGCCGTCGAGGCCGCGCAGGATGGTGTGGGAGCGGTGCCCGGGCCGGGTGCGGACCCACTCCTCCGGCTGGGCGAGGGTGTCGACCAGGTCCTTCTGGTTCTGCGGGTCGACGTCGAAGACGATGATCACCGTGTAGTCGTCGCGGCGGGTGGAGAACTCCACCTGCTCCAGGTCCGGGTGCAGCTGCGAGGCGACCACCTCGGTCTGCAACAGGCGGATGGAGGTGGCGAGTTCGTTGAAGAGCGGCACGGTGTGGTGCTTGAACCCCTCGCCGGCGTAGCGGGCCTGGAGGTCTTCGAGGCTGCGCCACTGGATGACGTTGGCGGTGCCGCGCTCGTCCCGGCCGGCGTGGAGGGTCGAGGAGATCCACCCGGGGTAGTCGGCGTGGTCGATGATGTCCCGCATCGCGTCGAGCAGCCGGTCCTGGCCCTGCTCGGTCTTGGTGCGGAAGAGGTTGAACACGGTCAGATAGCCGTCGTCGGGCGAGAGCAAAGGCATGGTGTCTCCGTGGGGTCGGGGCGCGGTCGGGCGCGGGACGTGCTCGGGGGCGGGCGGGCGGGTCGGGCCGGGGCCGCGGTCAGGCGGGAACGGCCTCGACCACGCTGCAGTGGCCGCCGGGGACGACCCGGGTCAGCCGCAGTCCGGCGCGGGCCAGCAGGGCGGCGAACTCCGCCTCGGTGCGCTGGCGTCCGCCGCACAGCACGAGCATGTCCAGGTCCATCAGCTTCACGTTCAGCGCCGGACGGTCGGTCGGCAGCACCGCCTCGACCAGCAGCACCCGTCCGTGCGCGGGCAGCACCGCGCGCACGTGCGACAGGATGCGGACCGACGGCTCGTCGTCCCAGTCGTGGATGATGTTGGAGAGCAGGTAGGCGTCGCCGCCGGCGGGCACGGAGTCGAAGAAGTCGCCGCCCTCGGTCGTGCTGCGCTCGGTGACACCGGCCTCCTTCAGCACCGGCCCGGACTCGGCGACGACCTCCGGCTGGTCGTACAGCACCCCGCGCAGGTCGGGGTTGGCCGCCAGGATCGCCGACAGCAGGGCGCCGCGCCCGCCGCCGACGTCGACGAGCGTGCGCAGCCCGCCGAAGTCGTAGGCCGCGACGATCGATCCGATGATCTGCCGGGACGTCTGCGTCATGGCCCGGTCGAACACGCCCAGTACGTCGGGGTGTTCACGGATGTGGTCCCACACCGGCACGCCGTGCACGCCCTCGAAGGCGGGTGCGCCGGTGCGGACGCTGCGGGCCAGTTGGGTCCAGGTGTGGCGCTCGGCGGGCAGGCCGGTCCAGATGGCGAAGTCGCGCAGGGAGACCGGTGAGTCGCTGCGCAGCGCGTCGCCGAGGTCGGTGAGCGCGAAGACCCGGTCCGGTCGCTCCTCGAACAGCTCGATGTCGGCGCAGGCGCGCAGCAGCCGGTAGAGCGTGGGGGCGTGGGCGTCGATGTCCACGGCGATCTGCTCGACGGTACGGGGGCCGGCGGCCAGCGCGTCGGCGACTCCGAGCTCGGCGGCGGCGCTGACGACCTGGGACATCCAGCCGGCGGTCGCCAGTTGGAGTATCCGGACGGGGGGTGGAAGCGGAGCGGACATGGCGAAGCTGCCTCCAAGATGGGGTTGCCGGTCCACCGGCGCACCGCCCCACCGGCGCGCTGTCGGCGCGCGGGGCGGATGGCGGCGCACCGCGTCCGGAACCGTCCGCGCCTGCGGCGTTCGCGCGAGAGCGCACGACGAGGAGACGCGGGGGCACCGGGCGGGGTGGACTGCGGCAAGGTGCGGAGTGGGAGATTCCGAGATTCCGAGAGGCGCTGCTCGGCAGGTCGTCGACGAACCGTCGTTTTCCGGGCAGGGCGAAGCCGCCTGGAAAGCGTGACACATGCCGAAGCAGAGCGTCAACACGCGCCGTCGACAGGCGACATGGAGCGGTCCGGCGAGGCCCGGCAGCGCGTGGGAGCGAGGTGACGCCGGAGGCGGGAGGGCCCCGTGCGACCGCCGCGGCGGAGGCGGCGTTCACTGCCGGCCCGCGCCCGACGGCAGGTCGCCGCGGCTCCACACCAGGTGGATCGCCAAGGCGCGCAACCGCCAGCCGTCCGCGGTGCGGACCGCCTCCGCCTCGATCCGGCTGCCGGTCCGCAGGTCGGCCCGGCCCGACAGCGGCGGGTGCACATGGGTCACCAGGAGCTTGGCGGACACCTCGGCCCGGTCGCCGAGGAGTTCCACCACGTGGTTGGTGCTGGCGTGGTGGGTGCGCGCCCAGTTCCGCTTGGCGCCTTGCTGGAACTGCGCCAGGCCGGCCAGCCCGCGGTGACCGCCCACGGGGAACCGCAGGTCCAGGTCCTCGGTGAACAGCGAGCGGTAGAAGGAGTCGTCGCGCGGCGGGTCCGGGCGGCTGTCGAAGTCCAGCAGGTAGCGGTCGAGGAGACCGCCGATCTCGGCGCGGTCGAGCAGGTCCGCGAGGCCGGCGGCGTCCTCGTGCGAGGGCGTGCCGGGGGCGGCGGCGCGGGTGGTGGCGCGGAGGGGACGGGTCATGGCGGTACCGCCTCTTCGGTAGCGGGCCGGCAGGTCGGCGGGTCGGCGGGCCGGGGGTTCAACGGGCCGGCGGGCCGAACCAGCGGCGCAGGGCTCTCCGCGCGCCGGCCAGCGCCCGGGCCGGCGTGGCGTCGGGGCCGGTCGCCCAGGCCACGTGGCCGTCCGGGCGGACCAGCACGGCTCCGACGTCGTCCAGCCGGACCGCCCCGGGCCCCGACGTCCGCGCGCGGACGTGCCGCACCCGCGGGAGCCAGGGCGCGACGGCGCGGGCCAGCCGCTCCCCGTGCGCGTCGTCGCCGGTGAGGGCCAGCAGCAGGCCGCGCCCGTCGCGCAGGAGCGCGGCGCTGTGGGTGACCGTTCGCGACGGGGCCGCGCCGCCGCCCGTGCCCGTATCCTCGCCCGCGCGCTCGGACGTGTGCAGGGGGACGTGCGGCAGCAGCGCGCCGGTCAGCCGGTGGCCACCGCCCAGGTCGTAGCGCGTGTCGAGGCCGCTGACCGCGCCCGCGAGGTGCCGGCGGGCCGGGGCGAGGGCGATCAGCTCCTCGAACACCGCCCGCACCGGGCCCACTTCGGGGCCGCCGAGCAGCAGCAGCGCCTGCGCGGTGATCGAGGTGAGCACCTGCTGCCCGGCCGGGTGCCGCTCGGCGTGGTAGGTGTCCAGGAGCGCGTCGGCGAACGTGCCCGGCCCGGCGGCCTCGGCCCGGACGGCCGACGCGAGTTTCCAGCCGAGGTTGAAGGCGTCCTGGAGGCCGAGGTTGAGTGCCTGCCCGCCGACCGGGAGCTGCCGGTGGGCGGCGTCGCCGGCGAACAGCACGCGTCCGTGCCGGTAGCGGGTGAGCTGGCGGAGGGAGTCGTCGAAGGACCCGGACCACAGCGGGGTGCCGTGGCCGATCTCCTCCCCGGTGACCCGCTTCCAGACGTCGGCGACGGTCGCGAAGTCCGTGGCGCGGCCGGGGGAGGGCTGCGTGCCGAACTCGTGGACCATCACCCGAGTCACCCCGTCGCCGCGCCGGGCGGCGATGGCCAGTCCGCGATCCAGCCGTTCGAAGCGGCGGTCGGGGATGTCGAGGCCGGCGACGTCGGCCCGCAGCAGTTCGCGTTCGGCGGGCCGGCCGGGGAAGTCCGCCCCGAGCAGGCCGCGCAGCGCGCTGTCCTGCCCGTCGCAGGCGACGGCGTAGCGGGCCCGTATCCGCGTGTCGGTGCCGTCCGGGGTCCGGGCGAGCAACGCGACGTGGTCGGCGCCGGGTTCGACGGCGTGCACGTCGTGGCCGCGCAGCACCCGCACGCCCAGGTCCGCGGCCAGGGAAGCCAGCAGCTTCTCGGTCACGGTCTGCGGCGCCTTCCACTGGCCGGGGTAGGGGCCCGGCACGGTGAGGTCCAGCGGGATGCCGCCGAAGTGGCCGCGCGGGTCCTGGGGGAGGACGCCGAACCGGGTCAGCAGGTCCCGGCTGTCGAGGAGTTCCATGGTGCGCGCGTGCAGGGTGGAGGCGCGGGACTCGGTGGTGGGTTCCGCCAGCCGCTCCAGTACGAGCACGTCGGCGCCGCCCAGCCGCAGTTCGTCGGCGAGCAGCAGCCCGACGGGGCCGGCGCCGATGACGACGACGTCGGCGTCGAGGCCGGGGGCATCGTTCGCGGGGGTGTCGTTCGCGGCGGTGCCGGTCGCGGGAGTGCGCTTCGGGGAGGAGGTGCCGTTCACGGTGGTCATCGTTCAGCGCCTGCTTTCCGCGTAGTCCCGGCCGAGGCCGAGCGTCGCCAGGCTGTTGGCGCTCAACGCCCCGCGGACGTATTCGCGGGCCGACGCCACGTCCGCCTCGGGACCCAGGACGCCGCGGATCGCCCCGGGGTCCAGGACGACCGTGTGCCGCGACGCCGCCGTGACCCGGCGGCCGGTGTCCGTGAACGTCCACAGGCCGGTGTGCAGTGACAGCAGCGCCGGCAGCGTGACCTGCTTGTAGGCGATCCGGTGCGGGGGCAGGCAGACCCGGTGGGACGCGGTGGTGTGGGTGCTGCCGTCCTTCGCGCGGGTGTCCATCTCCAGCGTCTGGAGGCCGGGGGTGTGCTCGGTGAGCCGGACCCGGGCGACGTGCGGCAGCCGGTGCTCCCACCGGTCGGCCTCGTTGACGAAGTCGTAGACGTCCTTCACCGAGCCGTCGATCTGCACCACGTCCTCGAAGGTGAACGTCAACTCCGCGGCGCCGTGCGCGCGTTCGACGTTCTCGCGCAGCGCGGCCAGCTCGGTGCGGGAGTTGCGGTCCACCGCGCGGTCGATCCACTCCAGCCCCTGCGGGCTGTCGTCCACGGCGCGGTAGTCGTGCAGCAGCCGGACCCGGGAGCCCTCGCCAGCCTCCTCGACGATCCACGTGCCGCTCATGCGCGCGACCGGCGGGGCGGAGACCTCCTGGCGGAAGTCGATCCGGCGGGCGTCCGGGTCCAGCGAGCGGTGCGACGTCCAGCTCTTCGCCTCGCCGTTGGCGGTGGCCCAGATACGGATACGCTCCTGGTCTCCGGAGCGCTCCAGGTGGTCGACGTAGATGGTGGGCGGGAAGATCAGCGGCCAGTTCTCGACATCGGCGAGCAACTGGTAGACGGCGGCCGCCGGGGCCGCGACGGTGACGGTGTGCTCGGTCTCGTGTGTGCCGCTCGGCGGCATGGGAACCTCCGTGAGGGGTCGGGTGGCCCGGGTACGGGGCGGGTACGGGGCCGGGTCAGAAGTTGCCCAGGCCGCCGCAGACGTTGAGGGCCTGCGAGGTGACCGACGCGGCCGCGTCGGAGACCAGGTAGCCGACGAGGCCGGCCACCTCCTGCGGGGTGGAGTAGCGGCCGAGCGGGATCTTCGCCTGGAAGCGGGTGAGGACGTCGCCCTCGCTGACGTCCCACGCCTGGGCGTAACCGGCCCGCACCCGCTGGGCCATGGGCGTCTCCACGTAGCCGGGGCAGACGGCGTTGACGGTGATGCCGGTGGGGGCCAGCTCGTTGCCGAGTGCCTTGGTGAAGCCGACCACGCCGTGCTTGGACGCGGAGTACGGAGCCCCGAGGACGACGCCCTGCTTGCCCGCGGTGGACGCGATGTTGACGATCCGGCCCCACGGCCGGTCCCGCAGGCCGCCGGTGGTCAGCACCTCCCGGGTGACCAGGAAGACGCTGTTGAGGTTGGTGTCGATCACGTCGTACCACAGCTCGTCGGCGATGTCGGCGGTGACGCCGCCGCCGGAGCGCCCGGCGTTGTTGACCAGGATGTCGACGTTTCCGAACGCGGCGACGGCGGCCTCGACGAAGAGCCGCACCGAGCCGGGGGCGCGCACGTCGACCTCGGCACCGGCCACGGTGAGCCCGGCGGCGCGCAGTTCCTTGACGGTGGTGGTGACCGCTTCGCCGGTGCGTGCGCCGAGGAAGACCCGGTGCCCCTGCTCGGCGAGTTGGCGGGCGACGGCCAGGCCGATGCCGCTGGTTCCGCCGGTGACGACGGCGACGCGTTCGTCACGGTCGGGTCCTTCGGTGCGTTCGCTGCGTTCGGCCTGTTGGGACCGGCCCTGCCGGTCCGGCTGTTCGCTTGGTGCCACGTCCTGCTCCTTGGTCCTGGCGGCGCCCTCGCGGGCGACGGGTGTCGAGGCGTACCCGGGCCCGGGTACGCGGGGGATGCGGGTCACGCGGGCGGGGCCGCGGCCAGTTCGCCGTTCACGGCGGCGATCAGCGCCCGGGGGGTGGTGTCCGGCGCGAGCGCGTCGTCGGCGAGCGCGATGCCGTACTCGCGCTCGATCCGGCTGCCGGTCTCCAGCAGGGCGAGCGACTCGTAGCCGAGCGCGTCGAAGTCGGTGTCGAGGATCTCGCCGTCGAGGTCGACGGTCTCGTCGGCGCCGGCCCCCTCCCGCAGGATTCGGCGCAGGTCATCGAGGTGGAAGGGCAGTTGGGGCATGATGTCCTCTCATCGGTGCGGGGGAGTGGGGGTGCGGGGGCACGGTGCCGGCCGGGGCCGAGGGCCCCGGGGCGCCCGGACCGCGGCGGGACGGCCGCGCGCCGGGCGCCGCCGGGACCGGCTCGGGCCGGCTCGGACGAGTTCAGATCCGAGCGGCTCGGATCGGCTCAGATCGGCTCCGCCGCGCGGACCACCACGGCCGAGTTGAAGCCGCCGTAGCCGCGCGCCAGGACCAGGGCCGTGCGCAGCGGGACCTCGCGGGCCGCGCCGGTGACCAGGTCGACGCGGTACGCGGGGTCGGGCCGGACGTGGACGGTCGGCGGGATCACGCCGTGCCGCAGGGCCAGCAGCGCACCGGCCAGGTCCAGCGGGGCCGCGCCGGAGCCGAGCCGGCCGGTGGCGGTCTTGGGGGCGGTGACCGGGACGCCGCCGGGGCCGAACACCGCCGCGAGGGCGTCCGCTTCGACCCGGTCCAGCGCGGGCAGGCCCGCGGCGTCGGCGAAGACCACGTCGATCTGCTCGGCCGTCACCCGCGCGTCGCGGAGGGCGGTGTCGATGGCGTGCCGCAGCCCCGGCTCCCGGCCGGTCTCCGGCCGCGGGTCGAAGGAGGCGCCGTAGCCCGCGATGACGCCGTAGCCGGGCACCCCGCGGCGGCGCGCCGAGGCGGCGTCCTCCACCAGGAGGATGGCCCCGCCCTCGCCGGGGACGTGGCCGGCGGCGGAGGCGTCGAAGGGCAGGTAGGCGCCGGCCGGGTCGTCGCTCGTACTGAGCCGCTCGCTGGCGAGTTGGGCCACCCAGCCCCAGGGGCACAGCGCCGCGTCCACACCGCCGGAGACGATCACCGGGGTGCCCTTGCGGATGAGCCGCCGGGTGTGCGCGAGCGCGTCCAGGCCGCCGGCGTGATCGCTGACGACCACGCCGGAGGGCCCCTTCATGCCGTGGCGGATGGAGATCTGGCCGCTGTTGACGGCGTAGAACCAGGCGAAGGACTGGTACGCGCTCACGTACTGCCCGCCCTGGCTCCACAGCTTCCGCAGCTCGTTCTGCCCGAACTCGAAGCCGCCGGAGGTGCTGGCCGTGACCACACCCATGTCGAACGCGGCGTGCTGCGACGGGTCGATCCCCGCGTCGTCCAGCGCCCAGTCGGCGGCGACCAGGGCCAGCCGCGTCATACGGTCGGTCTGCGGGATCAGCCGGCCCGGCAGGTGGTCCTCGGCGACGAAGCCGGTGATCTCCCCGGCCAGCCGGGCGGGATAACGGTCCGCGTCGAAGCGGGTGATCGCCCGGATGGCACTGCGCCCTTCGACGGCCGCGGACCAGTACTCGCGCGTGCCGAGGCCGGTGGGCGACACGATGCCGAGACCGGTGACCACCGCCCCGGTCACCGGCGCCCGGCTCGCCACGGCCCCGGTCGCCGCTGCCCCGGTCACGCCGCGCTCCGGTCGGGCTCGGCGAGCACCATGGCGCTCTGGAAGCCGCCGAAGCCGCTGCCGACGGTGAGCACGTTGTCGGTGCGGTGCTCGCGGGCGGTGAGCGGGACGTAGTCGAGGTCGCACTCGGGGTCGGGGGTGTGCAGGTTGGCGGTGGGCGGCACCACGTCGTGCCGTATCGCGAGCGCCGACGCGGCGATCTCGATGGAGCCGATGGCGCCCAGCGAGTGGCCCACCATCGACTTGATCGAGCTGACCGGGACCCGGCGGGCGTGCTCGCCGAGGCTGCGCTTGAACGCGGCTGTCTCGTGCCGGTCGTTCTGCTTGGTCCCCGAACCGTGGGCGTTGACGTAGTCCACGGCGGAGGGGTCGAGCCGGGCCTCGTCCAGGGCGACCCGGATCGCCTCGGCCATCTCCGCGCCGTCCGGCCGCAGTCCGGTCATGTGGAAGGCGTTGCAGCGGGAGGCGTAGCCGGCGATCTCGGCGTAGACCCGGGCGCCTCGCCTGCGGGCGCTGCCGAGTTCCTCCAGGACGAAGAAGGCCGCGCCCTCGCCGAGCACGAACCCGTTGCGGGTGCCGTCGAAGGGGCGGGAGGCGTGCGCGGGGTCGTCGTTGCGGGGGGTGGTGGCCTTGATGGCGTCGAAGCAGGCCACCGTGATGGGGGAGATGGGGGCGTCGGAGGAGCCGGCCACCATGACGTCGGCGCTGCCCTCCCGGATCAGCTCGACCGCGTGGCCGACCGAGTCGATGCCGGAGGTGCAGCCGGTGGAGACCACGGCCGAGGGCCCCTCGGCGCCCGCGGTCCAGGCCACTTCGGCGGCGAACGAACTGGGGACGAGGTAGTCGTACAGGTGCCGCACCGCGTAGGTGTGGTCGACCTCGGCCAGCCGGCCGCCGTCGCTGACGACGCGGTACTCCGTGTCGAGCCCGGTGGTCGCGCCGACCGCGCTGCCGACGGTGACGCCGACCCGGTGCGGGTCCAGGGCGCCGATGTCGAGGCCGCTGTCGTCGAGCGCCTCGCGGGTGGCGGCCACCGCCAGTTGGGCCGCCCGGTCCATCCGGCGGATCTCTTGCGGGCCGAGGCCGTGCGCCTCGGGGCAGAAGTCGATCTCGGCCGCGATACGGGAACGGAAGGGCGCGGGGTCGAAGAAGGTGATGCCCCGCGTCGCGGTGCGGCCCTCGCTGAGCAGGCTCCAGAAGTTCTTGACGCCCACGCCGCCGGGGGCGAGGACGCCGATACCGGTGATGACGACGCGCCGCCCGCTCATGCCGAACCGTCCCAGTCGTAGAACCGGGTGGCCATGGCGTCGGAGGGGGACCGCCAGGTCGCCGGGTCGTAGGCGCCGATGAACGGCTTGAGGTCGGCGCTGATCCGCACGAAGTGGGGGTCGGTCTTCGCCTCCTCGATCCGGGTGCCGCCGTCGTTGTCGTCGAAGTCCTGAAGGTGGAAGTAGAGGCCGTGGTAGTAGAACAGCTGGCGGCGCCGGGTGCCCATCCGGTGCGGCACGTCGGTGCGGTCGAAGTCGGCGAAGAGCGCGCCGACGTCGGCGGCGTGGCCGGGTTCCATCCGGGCCACGATCAGGGTGCTGTGCATGGGGCCTTCTCTCGGTCGTTCCGTTGGCGGGGTGACAGGAGAGCGGGGGGCACGTCGTCGGGCCCTGCGGTGCGGGGTGATTACGGGGACGGTCGGTCGGGCGGAGTCGCTTACGGGAGCGGCGGGTTGAGGGGACGGTTGGTCGGGCGGACGGTGCCGGTGCGGGTTGGGCGGTGACGGGGGCGGAGTCGCTTACGGGAGCGGCGGGTTGAGGGGGTCGGCAGGTCGGGCGGGTTCGGTGACGGGGGCGGCCCGGGGGGAGGCTGCGACGGGTGCTCGGGGGCGGACTTCGGATACGGCGGCCGCGGCCTCGCGTACGGGTCAGGCCGCGGCGGCGCGGACGGGCCGGTGGGCGGGGCCGAACCACCGGGTCAGCGCCTCGTCCAGCCGGACGCCGGTGCCCGGCGCGGTCCAGGCCACGTGGCCGTCCGGGCGGACCAGGACGGCCCTCGTCCCGGTCGGAGGCGCGGAACCGCCCTGCCGGGGCGTGCCGGTGACGATCGTCAGCCGGTCGCGCCAGGCGGCGGCGCGGCGGCGCAGCCCCGGGTCGTCGGCGAGGTCGAGAAGCACGCCGCGGGCCGGGTGGAGCAGTTCGGTGGTGCCCACCGTGCCGCCGGCGGTGGCCAGTTCCTGGTGCGGCAGGCGCCGGCCCAGCAGCGGGTGCGTGCCGGGCCCGACGTCGTAGCGGATGTCGAGGCCGCTGACCATCCCGGCCAGGTGCCGGCCCACCTCGTCGTGGACCACCAGGCCGGTGAGCACGTCGCGCAACGGCTGTACCTCGCTGCCGCTGAGGTAGAGCAGGCCCTGCGCGCGGGTGTTGGTGAGGAGCCGGCGCCCGACCGGGTGGCGCTCGCCGTGGTAGGTGTCCAGCAGGGTCTCGGGGGCGTCACCGCGTACGACGGCGCCGAGCTTCCAGCCGAGGTTGACGGCGTCCTGGATGCCGGTGTTCATGCCCTGGCCCCCGGCGGGCAGGTGGATGTGGGCTGCGTCGCCGGCCAGCAGCACCCGGCCGCGGCGGTACTCGGTCGCCTGCCGGGCGGCGTCGCCGAAGGCGCTGATCCACAGCGGCGTGGCCCCGGCGATGTCCTGGCCGGTCAACCGCTGCCAGGCGGCGGCCACTTCGGCGTACCGCAGCCCCTCCGGCCGGGCGCGCGGGCGGGCGCCGCGCTCGCAGGCGATGATCCGGTGCACGCCGTCGCCGATCGGGACCGACATCGCCATACCGCCCGGCAGCGACTCGCCGATGGGGCGCGGCGCGATGTCGCAGTCGCCGATGTCGGCGAGGAACATCTCCATCGTGGACTCGGTGCCGTCGAAGGCGAATCCGGCGAGCCCGCGTACGGTGCTACGGCCGCCGTCGCACCCGACCAGCCAGGCCGCCCGCAGGGTGCGGCGGCCCCGCGGCCCGTCCACGTCGACGCTGACGCCGTCGGGGCCCGCGCGAAGCCCCACCACCGCGGTGCCGCGCAGCACACGCGCGCCGAGTTCGGTGATCCAGTCGCCCAGCACCGCCTCGGTGCGGTGCTGGGGCACGCCCCGCACGCTGAAGTGCGCGCCGTCGAGCACGCCGAAGTCCACCGGCACGCCGCCGAAGTGGCCGAGCGGGCTGGTGTCGAGCGGTCCGTAGCGCGGCAGCAGCCCGCGCTGGTCGAAGACCTCCATGGTGCGCGGGGTGAAGCCGAGCCCGCGCGACTCGCCGCTGGGCCGGGGCAGCCGGTCCAGCACGAGGACGTCGACGCCGGCCAGCCGCAGTTCGCCGGCGGTCATCAGTCCTGTGGGGCCCGCGCCGACGACGATGACGGCAGCGTCCATGGTGGTGCCTCCTCTCGGTGTGTTCCACGGCAGGTGGAAGCGAAGGGGCGACGGGGGAGGGATCGGGGCGACGGTCGTGCCGCAGCCGCAGCCGCAGCCGCAGCCGCAGCCGTAGCCGTAGCCGGGCCGCGGACCGCCGGGAGGTTCCGGGCGCACCGGGGCCGGCAGGGAAAGGGCGCCGGGCGCAAGGGTGCCGGGCGGACAGGGCGCCGGGCCGGACCGGAAGGGAGGGGAAGGGGCGGGGGACCGCCCGGGGCGCGGCGTCGCGCTCGGGGCGAGGAGAGCGCTCCGGGTCTCCCGCGGGAGCCAGGAAGGCGTCCCGATGTGGGCACAGGTGTGCCGCGGAAAAAGTGTGACAGTGCCCTTCCGGCAATGTCAATAGCCGATCTGAATCGCGATCACACGCCCGGCGCAAAGCTGGACGGCGACCGGTTGGCGCGACCGTGCAAAGCCGGTCGGCGGCCGGTTGCCGCGCCGGTGATCGCTGCTCGGCGGGGTCTCCACACACGTCCTTCATCCGCATGTCATTGGGCGAAACATTTCCCCCGGTCGGCCGCTGCCCGCCCCGCCCCTATTTCCTTGACGTCCCGCCGCAGGACTGCCTAGTGTTCTGCCGGACTCAGCTGCGAACAGCCCTTCGATTCACCCCTCCGGCCGGGACGAGAATTTCGACCACCCGGCCGGCCGACCAGAAAGGGTGTCCTCATGTGCCCGCCCCCGCTCGTGACGCAGGCCCGTGCACCGCGGCGTGCACCCGCCACGCCCGCCGACCGCGTCGCCGCGTGTGCGCGCTGCGGCGGCGAGGCCCGGCCGGGCAGACCTGGTTCCCCCTCGGGCCGACGGCTGTGCGGGCGGTGCGTGGAGCGGCTGCGGACCGACCTGTGCCGGGTGCTCACCCTCTACGAGGAGTCCGAACGCGCCCTGGTGCGCTCCCCGGTGGGACTGCGGCAGCGGGTCAGCGGCAGCCGCTCGGTCGGGATCGTGCTCGACGACGAGACGGTGGCGGTGCGCTCGGCGATCCGCTCCGTGCTCCAGTCGTGGGCGCGGCTGGTCGCCGACGAGCGGGGGGTGCCGGGGGCCGGTGACACCGAGGTCAGAGGGCTGCTGCGGTTCCTGGTGTGCCATCTGGACTGGCTCTGCGGCCACCCGGCGGCGCAGGACCTCGCCGACGAGGTGGCCGAGCTGCTGGCGTCCGCGGGCGTCCCCGCCGGCCCGGCGCCGCAGGCGTCGGCGCCGCTGGGACCCTGCTCGCAGCCCGGCTGCGGCGGCACGCTGCGCGGACCGGCCACCGCCGCGGGCGACGCGCTGCCCGCCGCCGACCAGGTCCGCTGCGAGCACGGCCACGCCATCCCCCCGCGCCAGTGGTTCCTGCTGGCCGAGCGGATACGCCGCGGGCCCGGCGACCGGCGACCGGGACCCGCCACACCCGCCCGCCCCGGCCGCCCGGCCCGGGAAGGCGCCGTGCGGTGAGCGCCGACCGGCGCCGCGCGCGCACCGTGCCCACGGAACTCGCCGCACTCGCGATGGGCGTTTCCGAGGCGACCATAAGGAAATGGGCGAGCCGCGGGAAGATCACCCGGTACGGAACTCCGCAGCGCGCGGAATACGACCTCGACGAACTCTTCGAACTGGCCGATGGCGGCAATCGGGAAATTCCGGCCGACAATCCCTCGGAAGACCGCGTATCCGAGGGAGATGAAATCGGTGGAGCATCCGATACGCATATCGAGGACGGCCTCCGTGGAGAAGTCGACTGCGGCGCCTGCCGGTGAGACGTGAGTGCGCGTCGCGCCGCCGGGTGCGAGGGGTTTCTGAGCGGTATTTCGCGGAACGCCCGCGCCCGCGGATTCCCCTTTACGGCGAGACGCCCTCACAGGTGCGGTCTCCGCTGATGCCGGACCCCCGGAGCGGCGGCTCCTGACGCCCAACCGCCGCCCCCAACCGCCGCCCCCAACCGCCGCCCCCAACCGCCGCCCCAACCGTCGCCCCAACCGTCGCCCCAACGCCGCGCCGCCGTCGCCCCGCCGTGGTTCCCTCGCGGCCCCGCCGCGGCCCGGCGCGACTCACGGTGCGGGAGGCATCTCCAGCACCACCTTCCCCACGGTGTGACCGCCCTCCACCGCCCGTACCGCCTCCGGCGCCTGAGCGAACGGCACCACCCGCGTCACCCTCGGGTCCAGCGCGCCGGCGCGCACCAGTTCCACCACCGCGCCGAGCAGCGCGGGGTCGCGAACCGGTCCCACCGGCGCGCCGCCCAGCGCGCCGACCGCCTCCCGGTCCGCCCCGCTGACCACCTTCGCCGGGTCCGCCACCAGGGCCGCGGCCTCGCGCAGCACCTCGCCACCGACCAGGTCGAGCACGCCGTCGATGCCCTGGGGCGCGGCGGCCCGCACCCTCGCGGTGAGCCCCGGCCCGGAGGCGACGTGCCGTACGCCCAGCGACTCGACGAACTCCCGTTTGCCGGCGGACGCGGAGCCCACCACCGTCAGGCCGAGATGGGCGGCGACCTGCGCGGCGGCCACCCCCACCCCGCCGCCGACCCCGGTCACCAGCAGCGTCGCCCCGGCTCGCAGCCCCAGTTGGCGCACCGCGCCGTACCCGGTCGCCGCCGCTATCGGCAGCACCGCCGCGTCCGTCCAGGCCACCTCGGGGGGCTTGCGTACCACCGCGTCCGCGGCGAACAGCGTGAACCGGGCGTACCCGCCGGTCAGCGGACCGCCGAGGACCGCGTCGCCGACCGCGAACCCGGCCACCCCCGACCCCACCGCCACGACCTCACCGGCCGCCTCGCCGCCCATCACGGCCGGCAGGCGCACGACCGGCGCCCCGCGCGGCCGGCGGCCCGAACGACGCTTCCAGTCCACCGGGTTGACGCCGGCCGCGCGGACCGCGACGAGCAACTGCCCCGGCCCCGGCGCGGGGCGCGGCAGGTCCGCGAAGTGCTCGACCTCCGGGCCCCCGAAGCGAGCGTGTACATAGGCCAACGGCATGTGTTTCCCCGGTCTTCCCAAGCGGTTTCCGCGCCATACGGAAACCGGTCCGACGACTTCCCCTGCACGGCGATTCCTTCTGCCGATCGGCGGCTGAACGATGACCGATCCAGGACCGATCCACCACCGATCCGTGCGGGTTCCCGGCAACGAAGACTCCGTTCGTCCGCGACTCCCGCGAAAATGCCATGCAGATTGCATTTTACCTAAGGCGCTGGCTAGGCTCCACCGAAGTACGACGGAGCCTCAGTTCTCCGTCGAAGGCACGGCATTCGGCCCGCGCCGCGCGCCCGGCGAGCCCCCTCGGCCGTACCGGCGCGATTCCCGGCGGCGGGCGACACGGACAAGGAGCACAGCGAATGGCAAGCACGGTCGTGGTCGTCGGCGGCGGATACGGCGGGGCGGCATTGGCCCGTCAACTCGACGCGGACTTCGATGTGGTGCTGGTCGACCCCAAGGACGCCTTCGTCCACACGGTCGCCGCCCTGCGCGGGCTGGTGGACGAGGACTGGTCACAGCGGATCTACTTCCCCTTCGACGGGCTGTTGCGGCGGGGCCGCCATCTGCGCGACCGGGCCGTGGCGGTCGACGAGCGCGGGGTGACCACCGCGGGCGGGGTACGGCTGGACGCGGACTACGTGGTGCTCGCCACCGGCTCCTCCTACCCGTATCCGGCGAAACCGGAGACCGACGACTCCGCGGTCGCGCGCGCCCGGCACGCCGCGACGCGGAACGCGCTGGCCGCCGCCGAGCGGGTCCTGCTGCTCGGCGCGGGGCCGGTCGGGCTGGAACTGGCCGGCGAGATCACCGAGCGCTGGCCCGGTCGGCAGGTCGTCCTGGTCGACCCGGCCGACGACGTGCTCGGCGGACGCTACCTGCCCCGGTTGCGCGACGCGCTGCGCGAGCAACTCACCGCGCTGGGCGTGGAACTCGTGCTGGGCAGCGCGCTGGCCTCGCCCCCGCCGGTGCCCTCCGGCGAGCACGCGCCGTTCACCGTGCACACCCTCGCGGGCGTCCGTATCGAGGCGGACCTGTGGTTCCGCTGCTACGGCGTCTCGCCGCTGAGCGACATGCTCCGGGGTGCCCTCGCCGCCGCGCGCCGGCCCGACGGTTTCGTGGAGGTGGACGAGCACCTGCGGGTGCCCGGGGCGCCGAACGTCTTCGCCGTCGGCGACGTCACCGCGGTGCCCGAGCCCAAGCGGTCCAAGGCCGCCTCCGAGCACGCCGCCGTGGTGGCCGACAACATCGCGGCGCTCGCCGCCGGGCGCCCCCCGCAGCGGGTCTACCAGCCGGGCGGGGACGGCGTCCTGGTCCCGTTGGGCTCCACCGGGGGCGCGTCGCAGGTGCCGGGGCCGGACGGACCGGTCGTCCTGGGCGCGCAGGACACGGCGCGCTACAAGGGCGGCGACCTCCTGGTGGGCCGCTACGCGGACCTGTTCGGCCTCGGGGAGCCGGTCGCCGGATGACCGGATGACCGGATGACCGGAAGTCGGGGTCGAGGTCCGAGTTCGGGTCTGCGCTTCACCCTATGTGACGGCCCGTCATATTCCTTCACATGACGGCGCGTTGACCGAGATCCCGACACAACTCCGCAGCGCCGCCGTCACACGTGTCCGCCAGGATCGGGAGCACATCCCGGCTCGAACGAGGGCTCGAACGAGAGGTGGTCCATCGATGGGCAACGGAACGCAGTCCCTTGCGGGCAAGGTGGCCGTGGTCACCGGCGGCGCGGGAGGCATCGGTGTCGCCACCGTGGAGGCGCTGGCGACGGCGGGTGCGGACGTCGTGCTGGCCGACGTCGAGGACGCCCCCGTCCAGGACATCGCCGGCCGGCTGGCCGCGAAGGGGCTCTCCGTGGTGGGCCGCACGGTCGACGTCGCCTCCGAGGACAGTGTCCGGGCCCTGGTGGACTTCACCGTGGACACGTTCGGCGGCATCGACGTGCTGGACAACAACGCGGCCCTGACATCGGCGATCCGGGCCGACCGGGACGTGGTGTCGATGTCGGTGGAGCTGTGGGACCAGGTGCTCGCGGTGAACCTGCGCGGCCCGATGCTGCTGTGCAAGCACACCGTGCCGGTGATGATCGAGCGCGGCGGCGGCTCCATCATCAACATCACCAGCGGGCAGGGCCTGTCCGGCGACCGGGTCATGGTCGCGTACGGCAGCTCGAAGGGCGGGCTCGTCTCGCTGACCCGCTTCGTCGCCGCCGCCTACGGTGCCGACGGCATCCGCTGCAACGCCGTCGCACCCGGGCTGGTCCGCACCCCGGCGCTGGAAGCGGACATGCCGGTGCCGGTGCAGCAGATGTTCCAGAGCGCGAACCTGATCCCGCGCCTGGGCACGCCGGACGACGTCGCGCAGCTGGTGGCGTTCCTCGCCTCTCCGGCGGCGTCCTTCATCACCGGTCAGGTGCTGCCGGTCGACGGGGGCTTCCTCTCCCACCTGCCCACGCTGTCGCCGCTGCCTCCGCGCTGACGCGAGGCGCCGCGCCCGGCACCGACCGGCCGGTGGCCCGGGCCGACCCTCGCGGGCCGGTCCGGGCCACCGCCGGTTGCCGGTGCCGGGGCGCGTACGCAGCCGGAGGTCACCCGATCCAGGGTGCGAGGCCGGCCTGGACGGCGTCCGCGGTGGCCGGGCCGGCCCAGGCGACGTAGCCGTCGGGGCGTACCAGGACGGCATCCGTCGCCGCGCCGCCGTTGCCGTCACCGCCGCCATCGGTGGGAGGGGTGCGACGGGCCACCACCAGGCGGTCCTTGCGGTCGGCGAGGCCCGGCAGCAGGTCGTCCGGGTCGTCGTTGGCCGGGCGGGTGTCCGCGGCGGCGCCGGCTGCCGCGGCTGCGGGAAGGGCCAGGACGAACCGCCCCTCGCGCAGCAGCTCGTAGAGCCGGCCCGCGTCCAGCTCCAGATCCGGGGCCCGCCTGCCGACGTCGCGACGGGCGCCGCGGGGGGCGGGATACGAGTAGCCGATGCCGGTGATCTCGCCGACGGCCTGCCGCGTCACCGGCCGGACGTGGGTGACCACGAGTTTCCGCAGGGTGCGCAGCGCGACCTCCAGCGGATTGTGCGCCATCGCCAGCCGCAGGTTCAGGCCGCTGGTGCGCAGGACGGCCCGGCCGATCGGGTGGCGCTCGCTGTGGTAGCTGTCCAGGAGGGTGTCGTCGCCCCAGCCACCAAGCACCGCGGCGAGTTTCCAGCCGAGGTTGGCGGCGTCCTGAAGGCCGGTGTTCATGCCCTGGCCGCCGGCCGGCGAGTGCTGGTGGGCGGCGTCCCCCGCGAGGAACACCCGGCCCACCCGGTACCGCGGCACCTGGCGTTCGTCGCTGTGGAACCGGGAGAGCCAGCGCGGGTCGTGCATGCCGTAGTCGCTGCCGAAGGCCCGCTCGATGATCGACCGCAGCTCCTCGAACTCCAGCGGGGAGTCGTCCGGTTGGCCCCGGTGGGCGCGGTCCCAGCCGCCGACCCGCCACCAGCCGTCGCCGAACGGGGCGATGAAGCCGAACGCGTCGCCGGTGCCGTGCACGCGGACCACCAGTTCGGGCTCCTCGGTGAACTTCACGTCGGCGAGCGCGACCGACCGTATGACGACCTTGCCGGGGAAGGGCAGCCCCAACGCCTCGCGCACCGCGCTGCGTACGCCGTCGGCGCCCACGAGGTAGGCGGCGCGCACTGTCGTCTCCCCGCGGGCCCCGCCGGTGCCGGTGTCGCGGCCGGGGTCGGCATCGGCATCGGTGTCGGCATCGGTGTCGGTGTCGCGCACCGAGACGGTCACCCCGTCGGCGTCCTGCGTCAGGCCGTGGACCTCGGTGCCGTAGCGGATCGTGGCGCCCTGCTCCAACGCCCGGCGCAGCAGCAGCTTTTCCACCTCGTACTGCGGGGTGACCAGCAGGAACGGGAACCGCGAGGGCAGTTGGCCGATGTCGAACGGTATCGCGCCGAACAGCCGCAGCTCCCGGATGACCTGTCCGGTGGGGACCAGCTCGTCCGCCAGGCCCCGGGCGTCGAGGAGTTCGAGGGTACGGGCGTGGACGCCGAAGGCCCGGGTGAGGTTGCTGACGCCTTCCGGGCGCCGTTCGAGGACCACCACGTGCACGCCGGCAGCCGCGAGGTCGCCCGCGAGCAGCAGCCCGCTCGGGCCGGCGCCGGCCACCACGACCGTGCGGGAAGGCGGTTCGGCCGGACCCGTGCCGGTGCGGTGCCGAGGTTCCTGGGACATGCGCGACTCGCTTCCTGAAGAGAAGACGGGGCAACGCGTGCCGGCCCGGAGTCGGCGGTGCGGCGGGAGCGCGGCGGGCACCGCGGGCTCCGCGGAACAGGGGGCGCGGGGCCGGCTCGCGACACGTCTCATCCTGCTCCGCGTCTGTGAACCCCGTGCTGCGACGGCATGTCAGCCCCCGGGCTCCGGGTACGGGCCACCACGGGCTGCCGGTCTCGGCGCGGGCCCCTTCGCAGCCGCCTACCGTGCCGCCCGGCGGGCCGCGGCCAAGTCGGTGACCAGGAGCTCCTCGACGGGGACCGAAGGGTCCGAGTACTGGCCCGACAGGCAGACCGGCCCGTGGTAACCGAGCTCGGCCAGTACCTCCAGCGCGGTGGCCCAGTTGGCGAGCCCCTCCTCGCCGGGAACGAACCAGGTGCGCCAGCGGTCGCCGGTGGAGGAGCGGCCGGCTTCCACCGGGGCGTAGACGGCGTTCTTGAGGTTGACGATGCCCAGCCGGTCGGCCGCCAGCGGCAGGGTGACCCTCGGGTCGTCGCCGGCCAGCGCGTCGTGCGCGGCGTCCCAGACCAGCCTGAAGTGCGCGGAGGGCAGGCCGTCGAGGAGGGCCAGCACCCCGAGCGTGGACGAGACGTAGCTCCCGTGGTGAGGCTGCACACCGACCTGCACGCAGTACCGCTCGGCGAGCGGCGCCGCCGCTTCGAGCCAGGCGCGTGCGCGGTGTGCGGACGCCGCGTAGCCGTCCGGGCCGAGTGCTGCCATCACCCGGATCATGGGGACTCCCGCGGCGGCGCACGCCGCGAAGAAGGACTCGTCGAGGTCACCGGCGAGGCTGATCACTTCGACGCCGTCGTCCTTCAACCGCTGGGTGAGCCTGGGCAGTTCCCGCTCGGCCACGGCGGGCGTCACATACGAGGTGTCCCGCACGGGTACCTCGGCGCCGGCGAAGCCCAGGCCGGCGACGAGGGGTCCGAGCCGGTCGCCGGGGAGTTCGGACCAGGGTTTGGTGAAGACGGACCACAGGAATGTCATGGTTCAGCGGCCTCCGAGTCCGCTCATGGTGCTGCTCGTCGTGGGAGGGACCAGCGCCGTCGCCGGCCCGGAAGGCGGTCCTGTTCGGCCGGGACGGCGGCCTTGTTCAGCCCGGACGGCGGTCCGGGCCGGGTCACCCGCGGCTCAGGGCTTTCGCTTCGGCGCGGATGCGCTCCTCGTCGACCTCCACGCCGAGCCCGGGCGCGGTGGGCACGGTCGCTGTGGCCGCGGTGACGGACAGCCCTTCGACGTAGAGGTCGGCGAGCAGTTCCGGGCCGTTCAGCTCGGCCGGCAGGGCCAGCTCCAGCTGGCTGAACAGGTGCAGCGCCGCGGCGAACCCGATGCCGCAGTCGGTCAGACCGCTGCCGAGCACTTCGAGCCCGTTGGCCGCGGCGAGTTGCGCGGTCTTGAGGGCGTTGCGGATGCCGCCGGACTTGCAGATCTTGACCACCACCAGATCCGCGGCATCCAGGCGCAGGCACCTGGCCAGGTCCCGTGCGGTGAAACACCCCTCGTCGATGGCGACCGGCAGAGCGGTCATCTGCCGCAGCCGCCGCATGCCGAGCGTGTCCGTGCTCGGCACGGGCTGCTCCACGCAGTGCAGGGTCGAGACGTCCCGGAGCCGGTCCAGGAGACGCAGCAGCGCGGTGGGACGGTAGGACTGGTTGGCATCCAGCCAGATCGGCTTGTCGCCGGCCACGCCCGCCACGGCCGTGACCGCCGCGGCGTCGGCGACGGGGTCACCGGCGATCTTCACCTTGTACGCGCCGTAGGCGCGGGATTCCTGGGCGTGGGAGCGGACGGCGGCGGGTTCACCGACTCCGATGGCCGAGCAGAGCGGTATCTCGTCCCGCACCTTGCCCCCCAGAAGGGCGTGGACCGGTTGGCCGGCCAGTTTGCCCGCGGCGTCGTGCAGGGCGATGTCCACCGCGGCCCGCGCGAAGGGGAAGCCGTTGGACACCGACGGGCTGAGCCGGCGTGCGGCCCGGGCGTGGAACAACTCCACGTCGAAGGGCGTGAGTTCCAGCAGGATGGGGGTCAGCTCGCGCTCGATCACCGAGCGGATCGTCTCCGCCGTCTCGTAGCTCCAGCTCGGCAGGGCTCGCTGCTCGCCCCAGCCGCTGACGCCGTCCTCGGTCGTCAGTTTCACGAAGACGACCGAACCCGCCTGGCCGGGGCCGCCGACGGCTCCGCTGCCGAGCACGAAGGGGCGGGCGAAGGGGACGGCGACGGTGAAGACGTCAACCGCGGTGATTCGGGACATGGAGGTCGAACCTTTCGCATCGGGTGCCGGGCACGCGGATGTGCGGACGCGGTACGGTCCGGCGGCCGGCCGGGGACGACTCAGGCCGCGGTGGACCACGCCGCCGGGTCGACCCAGGACGGACCGCGGGCGCCGCTTTCCCACCACGCGGCGACATCGGCCATGACGTAGCCGGTCAGCGCGAGGTGGCCCTCCACCGTGTCGCCCGCGACGTGCGGGGTGAGCAGGAGGTTCGGGCAGCTCAGCGTGTCCGCGTCGAGCACCGGGGGCTCCGCGTCGTAGACATCGAGGGCGGCGAGCAGCCGGCCCGCGCGGGCCTGCTCGATCAGCGCGGACTGGTCGACGGCCGGGCCCCGGGAGGAGTTGACGACGATCGCGCCGTCGGGCATGGCTTCGATGAGCGTGCGGCTCACCATTCCCTCGGTCGCGGGCAGGTTCGGCACGTGGACGGAGACGACGGGACAACTCAGCGCCTCTTCGAGCGAGGTCGTGCGCACGCCGAGCCGCCGGGCCCGCTCCTCGTCGAGGTAGGGGTCGTACACCGCGATGTCGCACTGGAAGGGCGCCAGCAGGGTGATCAAGGCCCGGGCCGTCGAGCTGGCGCCCAGGATGCCCACCCGGCGGTGGGCGAGTTCATGGCCCCGCAGCCGCGGCTGTGTCCAGCCGCCGGCCCGCACCGCGGCGTCCAGCTGCGGAAGCCGCCGGGCGAGGGTGAGCATGGCCCCGAGGCAGTATTCGCCCACCGACCACGCGATCCGGCTCGCCGCCGAGAAGACGGCGACGCCCTGGTCGAGGACCTCCCGGTCGAGGAGCTTCTTCACGGTGCCGGCCGCGTGGGCCACCACGCGCGGGCCGTCCGCGCCGGCCCAGATCGACCGGTCCAGGTGGGGCGTACCCCAACCCGTCAGCAGCACGTCGCTGCCGACGGCGAGCCGGGCGACCTGGGCACCGCTCATCCGCGCGCCGCCCCAGACCACTTCGTAGCTCCCCTCGATCTCGCGGCGGAGCTCCTGCCCGCACACGTCGTCAACGCGCTGCGGTGTCATGGCTACGGCCAGTTTCAGCAACCTGAACTCCTGGATGTGGGATGCCTCGTGTTACCGGGCACGAGCCTAGGAAGGCCCACTCATGCGCGTCCAAGGCCGATTTCGCATCGCCCGATACCGTGACGGTATGAACTACTCACTTCAGCAGCTCCGCGGCTTCGTCGCGGTGGCGGAGGAGCAGCACTTCGGCCGCGCCGCGGTTCGCCTCAACATGACCCAGCCGCCGCTGACCCGGCAGATACAGGCCCTCGAACGCACCCTGGGAGTCACCCTGTTCGAGCGCGGCGGCCGGGGCACGCGGCTGACCGCCGCCGGGGCGGTCTTCCTCGACCACTGCCGCCGGGTGCTCGCGCTGCTGGAGGCGGCGCCGGCCGCGACGCGGCGCGCCGCCGACGGGAGCGGCGGCACCCTCCGCCTGGCCTTCACCTCGATCGGCGCCTATGCCGTACTGGCCGACATGCTGAAGCTGGCGGACGCCCATCTTCCCGACGCGGCGGTCGAACTCACCGAACTCGCCAGCCCCGACCAGTTCACCGCCCTGTCGGAACTGCGCATCGACATGGGACTGGTACGCCCACCGATCCCGGAGCAGTACGAGTCGGTCCTGGTGCACACGGAGGACCTGGTGCTCGCGGTCCCCGCCGGCCACCCGCTCGCCGCGGCGGGACCGGTCCTCCTGGCCGACGTCACGCACGAGTACATCGGCTACAGCCCCGAGGGCTCCCGCTACCTCCACGACGTCTGCGCCGCGCTGATCGGCGTCGACCGTTATGCCGTCAGCCAGTTGACCTCACAGGTGCCGACCATGCTGGCGCTCGTGAGGGCGGGCCTCGGCTGCGCGCTGGTGCCGCGCTCGATCATGGCGATGGGGGTACACGGCGTCCGCTACCGCGACCTCGCCCCGGCCGACGCCCACTCCGTCACCTTGCACGCCTGCTGGAGCCCGGACAGCCCCAATCCCGTGCTGCGCCGCCTGGCCGACGTCCTGCGCGCCGCCGGCTCCGGCCTGCCGGCCCTGCCCGACGCGCGCGGCAGCGAGCGGACCGCGAGCGCGTAGCTGCCAGGACCGGGCAGCCGCACCCGGGCGATGCCGACCCGGGCGGCGGCGAGCAGTTCCCCGGCGTCGCCGAAGCGGGCCCGCGCCCTGCCCGGCTACAGCGCCCGGTGCGGGGAGCGGCGCACGGCGAGGACCGCGAGGTCGTCCTGCTGTACCCCCGCGGCGAAGGAGCGCGCGTCGTCGACGAGCGAGCTGGTGAGCCGATCGGCGGTGTCGGTGCGCCCGCTGAGGCGCGCCTCCAGCGGGTAGAAGGCGCCGTCGGGCGAACGGGCCTCGGTCAGACCGTCGGTGCACAGCAGCAGCGTCGCCCCGGCGGGGAAGGCGAACCAGGCCACCGTGCGCGGCTCGTCGACCAGCTTCGCCAGACCGAGCGGCACATGCTCCGTTCCCACGCCGACGGCGGTGACGTCGCCGGCGTGCAGCAGATACGGCGGGATGTGGCCGCACGAGACGACCTGGGTGTCGACGGCCCCGTCCACCCCCAGGACGAGCGCGGTGACGAACCGTTCCGGCTCGCCGCGCCCGAGCGCGTCGTCGTTGTGGCGGACCACCGCCCCTTCGAGGGCGTCGACGAGCGAGGTCACCGTCGGCTCGCGGTGCGCGGCCTCGCGGAAGGCGCCCACCACGTCGATGGCCATGCCGATGGCGGGCAGCCCCTTCCCCTGGACGTCCCCGATCAGCACCCGGGTGCCCCAAGGGGTGGCGGCCACGTCGTAGATGTCGCCCCCGACGAGCTTGTCCTGCTGCAGCGGCTCGTACACGCCGTCCACGAGGACGTCGTCGGTGAGCATGGGCAGCGGCCGCAGGATCTGCCGCTGCATCGCGGCCGCGGTCGACCGCAGCCGTACCAGTTCCGCCTCGCGGCTGATCCGCGCGCGGGAGGCGTAGACGGCCAGCGCGCCGAACGCGACGGCGAACAGCGAGAGGACCACCCGGTCGACGATCCGCCCCGTGGGTTGCAGGGCCACCGGGATGATGACGATGGCGCAGACCCAGGTGGAGACCATTGCGGTCTGGCGCGGGCTGCACCGCGCGGCGGCGAACGCCGGCAGGAACACCAGCAGGCCGAGAACGAGTACCGCGGTACCGGTCAGCAGGACGAGGGCGACCGCCACCGCCGTCGACACCACCGTCGTCAGTACGACATTGCGGGTGGGCGGGGTGCCGATGGGGGAGTCCTCGTCGCTGTCCGTCGGTCCTCGTGTCGAGGGCGGCGCTGCGCGGAGCAGACGGGACATGCGCGGTTCCTCCAGCGGCGATCGCGGCGAGCCGGTGGCGAGTCCCGCACCCGGCAGCAGACAGACCGCCCCGATCATTCCCTCCCGCCGACCGCCCGTCGGAAGGCTGGCCGCGACCGCGCCGAAATGGGCCCGTACGGGTGGCGATCCGTCGGCGCGCGTGGCGCGCATGCGGTAGCGTGCGCGGCTGACAAGGCTGCCTATGAGATGGCATATAAGGGGCGCTGTGGCACCGCGGCCGGGTGGGGAGACGGACAAGTTCGGCATCCGCTATGAGGGGGCCTGGACGGTCAGACATGCGCTGTACGTCCTGCTGGGCACGGGGACGTCGATCTCCCTGGAGCCGGCTGGACAGTCGGGCGACGGTGTCGAGTTCGTCTATCGTCACGACGACGTGACGGAGGTACACCAGGTCAAGCGGCAGAACCGGAACTCCAACAGCTGGAGCGTGGCCTCTCTTGGTGCCAACGGAATTTGGGCGCATCTGCGTTCTCACGTCGCAGCCGGTCGGATATTCCGTTTTGTCTCCACACTCCCCGTGCGCTCACTTGATGAACTCACCGATCGCGCCCGCCGCTCCGACGACATCGTCTCCTTTGAGACCGAGTGGTTGACAGACGAACTCCGGGGACCCTTCGCCGCCCTTGCCTCACCGGACATCTACGGCTCGGCGGCGGCTGCCTGGCGCATGCTGAGAGGGTTCCGGGTGGAGTGGCACGACGAACGGGAGCTCGCGCACACCAACGCGGTCCTGGCCGAACAGGCCCTGGCGGGTGCGCCGGGCCGGCTGGCGGCCGTCGGTCTGGGGCAACTTCTGCTCGAAAACCTGGGAACCACGCTTGACGCCGCTGCTCTCACCGCCCGGCTGGCACTGTACGGACTACGCCGGGCCGAGCGGGCGGACGGTGCCACGGTGTCCGACGCGGTGCGCAGGACGACGCGGCGGTGGGCTGCCACCGTCGAACGGCAATTGCTCCAGCCTGGCATCCCCCGTGAAGAAGCCGCTCGGGTCGTGGAGCAGTTGATGAGGGATGACCGGCAACTCGTCCTCCTGATCGGCGCTGCGGGAGGTGGGAAGAGCGCCGTGCTGCACCAGGTATTCACCGCACTCGACGACGCGGCCACTCCGGTACTCGCCTTCCGCCTCGACCGGCTGGGCCCATTCGACTCGACCCACGCCCTGGGGCGGTGCGTCGGCCTGAGCATGTCCCCGGTCGGCGCCCTCGGTGTCATGGCCGACGGGCGGCCCTGCGTACTCGTAGTGGACCAGCTCGACGCCGTCAGCATGGCGTCGGGTCGCATCCCGGAAGCCTTCGATGCGGTGGCCGACCTGGTGGACGAGGCGGCGGCGCATCCGGGCATGCGGGTGGTTCTGGCCTGCCGAGCTTTCGACGCGGAGGCTGATCACCGCATTCGCCGGCTCGCCGCCCCGGAAGACTGTCGACGCGTCACGGTCGGGCCCCTCTCCGAGACCCAGGTCGAAATCGCCGTCACCGACATGGGGCTGGACCTTTCCCGACTGGACACGGCGCAGCGGGCGCTGCTGCGCTCACCGCTGCATCTCGCCCTCTTCGCCCGGATCACGCACCACGAAGAGGCCCTCTCCTTCCGCACCACGCGCCAACTGTTCGACGCCTTCTGGGACGCCAAACGGCAGGACTGCGAGCGCCGGCGGTCCTCCGTGCGGTTCCACGAGGCGGTCTCCGCCGTCGTGTCCGCCATGAGTGCGCGGCAGCGACTGTCCGTGCCGTACAGCGTGCTCGACACGGACGATCTCGCCGCCAGCCGGGAGATTCTGGTGTCGGAGCACGTCTGTGTGCGCGACGGCCGGAAGCTGGCCTTCTTCCACGAGAGTTTTTTCGACTACGCGTTCGCGCGCGACTGGCTCCGACGCGACGAGAGCCTGATCGCATTCCTCACCAGCGGGGAGCAGGAACTTTTTCGGCGTGGACAGTTGCGGCAGGTACTCGACCACCTGCGGGACCTGGACCCCGAGAGGTTCGTTGAGGAGGCCGAGCAGCTGCTGACTAGTCAGGAGATCCGCTACCACCTCAAAGACCTGACCCTCGACGTGCTGCGCGGCCTGGACGCCCCCACAGCCTCCGAGTGGGGCGCCGTGATGCGCGTGCTGGACACCCGTCCGGCCTTTCGGGACCACCTCGTCGGCATCATCGGCATCCCCGCTTGGTTCCGTCACGCGGACGACGAGGCAGTCGTCGAGAGCTGGCTGGCCAGTGCTGACCCGAGGGAACAGAGCAGGGCAGTGCGGCTGCTGATGCTGGTTGCCGGTTCCCTGCCCGACCGGGTGGCCCGCATCCTCGAACCACACACCGGGCATCCTCAGTACGGGGCCTGGCTGCAGCAGATCGTTCGTTTCGCCGCCTTCGCCGACAGTCGACCGCTCTTCGACTTGCTGCTCAAAGCCCTTCGAACCGGCCTTCTCGCGGACGGCGACCATATCCTCTGGGTCTCTGCGAGCGAGCTGGCGGGCAAGGAGCCAGCCTGGGCGGTCGAACTCCTGGGTGTCGTGCTGACGGAACGCCCGAACGCCCTTCACCTCGATGACCAGGGCCGCGTCGCCGCGCTGCTGACCTCCGACTACGCGGCACTCCGCACGGTGGCGGCCGCCGCGCTCGGCGCACCTGTGGAGTTCTGTGTCCGGCTGCTGCCGTTCCTGCTGGACGTCATCAGCATGACGGCTGCTCCGTCACCGACCGCAAGGCCCGTCCGTGATCGTCACTTCTCGTACCGTCAGCCAGGAGATGATCCTCGCGACCTTGGCGACGCCCTGGTGCACGGCGCGGCCCAGGCACTGCGGGCGATCGCCGGACGGGACGCCGTGCGTGCGCGCGGGCTCGTGGAAGGTCTCGCCGACCTTCCGTACGAGACGGCACAGTGGCTCCTCTACCAAGCCCTGGCCGCGGCAGGACCCGCCCTGGCTCCGTGGTCGGCTTCGCTCCTTCTCCAGGGCAGCCACCGTTTTATGTCCGGCTACTTGGCCAATGCCGTGTGGAGCGCCCGTGAAGTCCTCCTCGCCGTCAGCGGGGCGCTTCGTGACGAGACCCTTGTCCGGCTGGAGGGTTCTCTGCTCCACCTGCGCCTTTCCCCGGACGGAGAACTCTCGCCCTGGCACGAGTTCACCCTGCTGACAGCCCTGCCCGAAGGACGGCTGTCCGAGCGGGCGGCCCGTCGGCTCGGCGAACTGCGCCGGCTCCACGACAACCGGCGGGAGCCGGACGAGCCGGAGGGAATGACGAGCGGAGTCATAGGACCGCCCATCTCGTCAGAAGCCGCGCAACACATGAGCGACGACCAATGGCTGCGGGCCATGAGGAGATACAGCCAGGACCGGATCGACTGGGCCACCTTCACCGGCGGAGCGCGCGAACTGGCCCAGGTGCTGCGGAGCATGACGGTGACGGACCCCGGCCGCTTCGCGCGGCTCGCCCTGCGGATGGACACCGCCACACACTCCGCGTACGGCGCCTCGCTGCTCCTCGGCCTCGGAGAGGCCGAAGCGTACGACGACCCGGAGGTCGTCTTCGCGGCAGTGCGTCACTTCGCCAGCCGGGGCCGGCCGGAGCAGGACCGTTGGCTCGGACACGCTCTGCGCAGGTACCCCGACCGAGTGCCGCTCGATCTGGTCCGGGTGCTCCTGAGCCGCGCCCTCGGATCGGGTGAGGCGGGCGACGACGAGGGCGGATTCGGCGCAGACGAAGAAGACGTGACACGTGACTTGCTCACTGCGGGGATCAACACCGTATCGGGCAGTGCTGCCGAGATCCTGGGTGACCTGCTCGTCCATGACACGGACGGCTCCCGTGCCGCCCTCGTTGCCCCTCACCTGCGCCGACTCGCGGCAGGTTCCTCCCTCGCCGTCCGTGCGAGCGTGGCCCACGTGCTGCATGCCGCGCTCCGCCATGACCGCCGGGCCGTGGCCGAGGCATTCGACGTACTCGTCCGGGCACCCGACCACCTCCTGGCCTCGCCGCACGTGTACCGTCTGGCGCTTGCCTTGATGCACGCGAACACCGGAATGGTCGGCCCTTTGGCGCAGCGGATGCTGGCCTCCCCGGTGCCGACGGTACGCCGGATCGGGGGCCAGATCTCCGCGCTGGCCGCGATGGACTGGCAGATGCCGGACCTTCTGGCCAAGGTGCTCGCCGGGAACGACGCGGCGCAGCGACAGGGCGCCGCCGATGTGTGCGCACGGCGACTCGTGGACACCGGGGACGTCGCGCTCGCCCACCATGCTCTCGTGCGGTTCTTCCACGACCCCGAGGCACAGGTACGGGAAGCAGCTGCGGAAGTGGCAAGCGCGCTGAGGGGCCGACGTCTGGGACCTCACCGCCGGACACTGACCGCGCTGATCGACTCCCACGCCTTCGAGGCCGCCCTGACACAGTTGCTGATCACGTTGGAGTGCGCCCCTGATCGGGTCGACGAATTGGTTCTAACGTGCGTCCAGCGCTTCGTCGCGGTGTTCGGAGTCGCCTCGGCCGATCTGACACGAGGCGTGGCAGATGACGCTCATCACATCGGAGGGCTGCTTGTTCGGTCCTACGTCCAGGCCAACTCGGCCGCGCGCCGGTCTGAGATCCTCGACGTGCTGGACCGGTTGCTGCTGCTCGGGTCCTACGGTGTGGCCAAGGCGATCGGCGACGCCGACCTGCGCTGAGTGCGGCCGGTAAGTTCCGTCTTCTGGAGGACCGGTTCGCCAGGAGGACGACCGGTGCCCCCACTGTGCGCCGCCGCGCGCCCCGGCGTGCGTCCGGAGCATCGGCGGGCCGTCCGGAAACAGCCGCCACAGCCGTGACCGAGTGCTGTGCTGTGCAGATGACGTATTACGGGTCGAACCCCAAGGGACGCGCGTCGTTCCACGACACGTTGTCGCACGAGGCACGCGCCGCCTTCGCCCAACTCGGCACGCGGCGCCGGTACGCCGTGGGGGAGGTGCTCATGCACGAGGGCGACCAGGCACAGGAGCTGGTGATCCTCCACGAGGGCATGGTGAAGGTGACCGCCCGGCTGGGCAGCGAACGGATGTCGCTGGTGGACATCAGGATCGCCGGGGACGTCGTGGGTGAGGTCGCGGCGATGGATCTCGGACCGAGGTCGGCCACAGTCACGGCCTGCGGTCATGTGGCCGCCACCGTCGTCCCGCGACACGAACTGGAGTCTTTCCTCTTCACCAACCCTGAGACTTGGATAGCCCTCAACCGCATGATCTGCGGCCGGCTGCGCCGCTCTGACCGCTGGCGGCTGGAATTCAGCAGGTACCCGGTCGCGGTCCGTCTCGCCCGTGTACTCGTCGAACTGGCCACCAGTTACGGGCAGCCCGATAGGAAGAACTCGGTACGGATCGACGTCAACCTGTCCCAATCCGAGTTCGCCGCCCTCATCGGTTCCAAAACGAACACCGTGCACAAGGCACTCGCCGGTCTGCGGGAGGAGGGGATCATCAGGACTGGTCACCGACAGACCTACGTACGGGACCTGCCCCGCCTGCGGAGGGCAGCACGCCTCGGCACGTCGGTCGTCGAGTTGACGGGGCGCTGGACTGTGCGTGACGCCTCGTCCTGAGCCGGCCGAGCGGTCGCGGGGCGGTGATCGAACGGCCCCGCCCCCACCGGCGGGTCCTGCGTGGCGATCAGCGCCTACGTGCGCCGACCGGCACGCATAAGCCGTGAACCGGGAAGCAAGACCGGCCGTGCCGAGCGATCGGCCGTTCCCGCACGCGGACTGACCGTCAAGGTCCCACCCCACGTGCCCACAGCTTCGGCCCGCCGGACGCTACGGACCCCGCACCGTGAGGCCGCGGCGATGTCGCATTAATGCGGCTTTCTTGGCTGTCCCGTCCCCTTCTCGGACAGTAGGTACGCAACGCACCGAACACCTACTGAAGGGCGGCGAGTTGCCGTGAACGAGATCTCTCACCCCCGGCCGCGGGAGGGTCTGCCGCACCGTCGGTTGTGCCTTGCCGTGGACGTCGAGCAGTACAGCCGCCTCGACACCCCGAGCCAGTCGGCCGTCCAGGGCGATCTGGTCCTGATGCTGGACGAGGCGGCGTCGCTGACCGGGTTGGACCGGACCGGCTGGGCGCGTCAGCCGCAGGGCGATCTGGAGTTCGCTGTCCTTCCCGAGGGGACATCGGAGGCAGCAGTGCTGGGGCCCTTTGTGCAGCACCTGGCACGCCGTCTCGGGGAGCGCAACGCCCACCCGGCCGCCTGCCGGGTCAGGCTGCGACTGGCTGTGGATACCGGCGTGGTCGCGGATGCCGCCCTGGGGCACGCCGGCCCGGCCCCGGTCGCCGTGGCGCGCTACGTCAACGCGCCACAACTGCGGGCCGTGCTGTCCGCCCTCACGGCGGCTGATCTCGCCGTCATCGTGTCGGACCGGCTGTACCAGGATGTCGTCCGGTCCGGACAGCCCGACCTCGACCCCGCCCAGTACGTGCGGGTCCACGTGCGGGTGAAGGAGTTCGGCGGTTACGGCTGGGTCCGCGTGCCGGGCCACACGTCGGATGAAGTGCGGTCTCCGTTGGCCGAGGCGCCGGCGCCGCAGCCCACTCCGGAGGGTCGGGTTCCGAGCCCGGCGGCTCTGTCCCAGTACGTCCATCAGGGCGCCGCCGTCGGCGGGAACGTCGCAGGCGGTCTCACTGTCGGTCTGCCCGCGCCACATCCGCCGAGCGGCCCTGGGGCTGCCAGGTGACAGCGGCGAATGACCCCTCGCACCGGCGCGAGAGGCGCGACAACCAGTGGGTGGACTACGGAGTGAACGTCGGCAACGCCGTGTACGGCGGTATTCACTTCCACCGGCCCGTCACCCGAGCCGCATCGTCCGATCGGCATGGGAAGGCGCACCCTGCCCGCCTCGAACGTCACGCGGCAGTCCGATCAGCCCTGGCCGACCTCGCACGTGCCTGCGGACGCGTGGCTGTCGCCATGTCGTACCTCCGGCCCGACGAGGCCGGAAAGGAGGAGTGATGACACCGACCGGAAACAGGAGCGTCTTCGCCCGGATCGATAGCAGCGTCTCCGGAGCGTCGGGCGACCCGGGCCCGTTCCTCAGCGTGATCGTCGGCTCCGATACGCTCCGGCTCACCCCGGAGGAGAGCAGGAAGGCGCTTTACGGCCCGGCCCGGGACACGGCGCTCGGCCCGGAGGTATGGCGGCAGGCCGTCGCCGAAGCCCGGCAGGAGCCGCTGAACGGTGACGGGGATCGGCAGCTGCTCGTCGTCTGGCTGGCCCTGCCCGGGCTGTACCGGAACCTGCACCGGATTCTGCGCCTGTGGCAGATCGACCGCGCCGACCTTGAGGCGGAGGCGGTCCTGGCCGTACTCGCGGAGATCCATTCGGCGGACCTGGACCGCCCGGACATCGGCGGTCGGCTGGTCAAGGGGGCCGTGAACCGAATGTGGGCCTACGCCGGGCGCGTCACGCGGGAGATCCCCGTTGCGGACATCGGCGCCCTCCGGCAAGCGCGCAGCACCGTCGTTCCGCCAGAGGAATCCCCTCGCCCACCTGAGGTATGGGAGCTGCACATCACGCCTCTGCCCCGCCGCGAAGGTCTGCGGGCCACGCTCCGTTTCTCCGAACCACGGGCGCAGCGCGGTAACCCGCTGATCGACACCCGCCTGACCGACCTGGTGTTCCGGGCCCGCCGACACGTTGAGTCCGACCTCATCGGCACGCTCGCCCTGCGTCCTGCCGGAGCCGAGTGATGAGCGCGCGATCCGGGCTGCCGCTCGGTTTCGCCGAGGCCCTCGACCTGCCCCTGAGCGTTGACCTGCGCACTGCTGCTCGTGCCTTCTGCATCTGCCCGGCGACGGCTTACAAGCTGATCCGTCTCGGCACCTTCCCCTGCCCCGTACTCAGGGTCGGAGGGCGCTACCGCATCCCCACAGCCTACTTGCTGCGCACGCTCGGAATCGAGGAACGCCCAATCTACGCAGTCCCCCTGGAGGACAGCTCCGGGCCCGAACACCGACTCGATCACAACGACCCGTATGCATCGGAGGCTTGCGAATGACCACACCACAGACGCTCCCACCGGAGCCTGAACAGGCCCAGAGGTGCTTTGTCATCGGTCCCATCGGCGATCCGCACGCCACACACGGCAGCCCCGAGCACGAGGCCTACGAGCACCACCTCGGCGTCTTCGAGCAAGTGATCGCCCCCGCCTGCGAGAAGTACGGCATCACCGCTGTGCGCGCGGACGGGATCGCGCACGCCGGTGACATCAACGAGCAGATCTGTCGGCACGTCGTCGAGTCCGACCTGGTCGTCGCGGACGTCACCGGCGGCAACCCCAACGTGATGTACGAGTTGGGACTGCGCCATATCACCGGCAAGCCGACCATCCACATCGGCGAGGCTGGGCAGTTGCCCTTCGACATCGCGTCGATCAGAACGATCCGCTACCAGCGCAGCCGCAGCCATCTGGTGGCCGCGCGCCGGGAGATCGAGAGTGCCCTGGAAGCCGGGCGTCGGGACGGCTTCGAACTCCTGACCCCGGCAAGGGTTCTGCGAGGGCTCCAGGCAGGCGACGAACCGCCTTCCGCCGCGGACGGCGGAAGCGGGGAGGACGAGGACCCGCCCGGTCTGCTTGACGACTTCGCCGTCATCGAGGACGGAGTGGACGAGATGACCGCCGACATGGAGGAGATCACCAAGACGATCGAGACGATCGGGGCGCTGACCGAGCAGTCGGCCACCGAGATGCTCGATCTCACCCAGGCTAATGCGCCAGTGAGCGCACGGCTCGCGGCTGTGGCCCGCTACGCGGAGACGATCGGCGCGCCGGCCCGCGAACTGAACGCGGTCGCCACTGCGTTCGCGGAGCGGATGACGAACCTCGACAGCGGAATTCGGGCCGCGCTGGGCCTGATCGAGATGACACCCCCCGAGGAGCGCGGCGAGGGCGCGGAGGAGTTCCTGGAGCAGCTGATGTCCCTGGACGAGACAGCACAGGAGGGTCTGGCGCAGATCGGTTCCTTCGGCACCTCTGCGAGCGCCATGACCCGGGTCAGTCGGCACCTGCGCAAACCGGTGAAGGAGATCTCTGGCGCGGTGAGGCAACTGACCTCCGCCATCACGAGAATGGGGGAGTGGGCGGCGAAAGCCCGTACTTTGGCGCGCGGTTCCACCGCGTAACGCTGCCCCTGCAGGACCCGGACCTCTCCGAGGGCCGGGTCCTGTAGCGTCACGCCGCGGGAGCCGCACCCCGGGGGACGCGGCCCACGCGAGCAGCGGTGGTCAGACCGTGCAGCCGGCGCACAGCGTCGTGTCGCAGCAGCTGAACGACCACTCCCAGCTCTGGGCGATCATGCCGCCGTGTGTGACGTCGGCGATGTCGATGGAGCTGACGGGGCTGGAGTCGGGCGTCCCGGTGGGGGTGTATTCCTTCCAGGAGCGCACGACGTCGTTGTCCATGTCCATGTGTCGACCCTTTCTGAGGCGGGCCACGCCGCGGGAGCCGCACCGTTGCGGTGCGGCCCCCGGCCGGCGGTGGTGATCCCGGCAGCGGTGATCAGTGGATGGAGCAGTCGGAGCAGAGCGTCGTGTCGCAGCAGCTGAACGACCACTGCCAGCTCTGGGCGATCATGCCGCCGTGTGCGACGTCGGCGATGTCGATGGAGCTGACGGGGCTGGAGTCGGGCGTCCCGGTGGGGGTGTATTCCTTCCAGGAGCGCACGACGTCGTTGGCCAAGTCCATGTGTCGACCCTTTCGTTCGTTTCTCTGGTGGTGCCGGATGTGGTGCCGCAACATCGCCGGGAACTCCCGGCGGATGCGCGCTTGCCGAGCCGCGGGCCCAGGACGGGGACCGTCCGCGGATCTCAAACCGGTGGAGGCGGCGCCAACAGCAGGACGGGGGCCACCTGTTCGGGCGCGGCGATCCGCAGCAGCCCGTGGCCGATCCCGGCCAGACCGGTCATCAGCCCTGGCGTCGCGATGCCGCCCGGCGTTCCGCAGACCGGCCCGTCCCGCTCGATCTGCGCCACCGCGGCCGACGCCTCCCGGGACCAGGCGAGCTGAACCGCGGTGTGGTGTGCGCCATCCGCGCCGCCCGCGCCGCCCGCGCCGTCCGCACCGCCCGCGCTGACCGACGCCCCCAACGTCCTTGCCGTGGAGAGCAGTTCGAGGTTCCCCAACGCGCCATGGCACAGGCTGTGGTTGCGGTGCCGGTCGAACCGGGCGGTGCTGTCCAGCGCCCGCCGCAGGTCCGCGAGGTTCGCCACGAAGCCGGGTGCCTCGGGGACCCGCGAGTACGCGTGCAGCACCGCGGCCCTGGCCAGGCCGACACCGGGCGCCCCGTGGCACCAGGAGTGCTGGCTGCTCGGCTCCGCCTTGCGGTGATCCGGCCAGTTGCCCGACCGCGCGTCGTACGCGCCGCGTTCGTAGCCGAACGCGCGCAGGCCCGCGGCGCGCGCACCCCCGTCACCGGTCCGCGCGGCGTACGACAGCAGGGCCCAGCCGGCGCCCGCGGCACCGTGGGAGAAACCGAGCAGCGGGCGGTGCGCCGTCCCCGGCCACCCGACACCGTCGCCGGCCGGCACCGCGCCGGCGACGAGCGCCTCGGCGCAGCGTTCGGCCAGCCGGTGCGCGGCCGGCCGGTACGCCGCCCATCCGTGATCGGCCGACAGGGCCTCGGCCACCGCGAGGCAGCCCGCGGTGCCACTGATGACGTCGTGGGCGACGTCCTGCGACACGCGCTCCCGGGCGAGTTCGAGCAGCGGCGCGACAAGAGCGCGCGCGGACGCGTCGCCGAGCAGCGCGGAAGAGCAGGCGAGCGCGTACGCCACCCCGCTCATGCCGGTGAACGCCCCCACGATCGCCTCGGCTTCGTGCGCACCGCCGGCGTCGAGCACCTCCGCCGCGTAACCCGCGACCGGGCCGAGTGCTCCCCGGGCGAGGTCGGCGTGGCGGGGCTCGCCCGTGACGTGGGCGAGCTGCGCCAGGAACAGGGCGATGCCCGCGTAGCCGTTGTACAGATCGACGCCCAGCGGCCGCACCGACCAGCGCGACTCCTGCCACAGGTCGAGCCCGAGCCAGCCGAGCCGCCCCCCGCTCGCGTACGCCGACGCTTCGAGGCGGTCCGCGACGGCCCGTGCGGCGGCCAACGCCCGCTCGGACAGGTCCGATGGCAGGAGGTCCCGATCGGGCAGGGCCCGGCCGGACCCGGCGGCGTCGCCCGACGGTCCGGGCTCGGCGCCGCTCGTACGCGTGGCCAGGTGCGCCGAGACGATCCACCGCTGGTCGTCCAGGCCGCGCCCGCCCATCCCGGCCAGGGCGCGCCCGACCAGGGCCGCGCCGGATTCCGGCAGCAGGTCCGCGAGGACCGCGCCGCCGGCCGTGCGCACGTCACGGGAATCGGCGCGGGCGGTGAACAGCGGGACGTCGCCCGCCCACAGATCGGCCACCTCGTGCCGGACCAGCCGGGCGCGGGCCGGATCGGCCGCCGCCCTGGCCCACAGCACGCCGAACACCTGGTCCCGGTCGAGCGCGTCGCGCAGCACGTCCGGGTGCGTGGTCTCGGCGAGCAGCGTGGCGTACTCGTGGGTGGGCCGCGGGATGACACGCGCGAGGTCGCCCGCGAAGGGGGCCAACGGCCCGTCCGGCGCGAGCGGTTCGCCGGACGAGGCGGGCCCCTCGCGCGACGCGCGTGCCTCACGCGTCGGCAACGGCTCTCCTGGGTACAGCAGTTCGCCGCGTCCCGCGGCGATCGCCGCGTATCCCTCGCGGTAACCGTCCAGCAGCGGGCCCGCGTACCGCACCGCGTCCAGGTCCGCGCCGTCCAGCCGGGGCCGGTTGTGGACGCTGCCGAGGACGGGCTGGACCCGGTCCAGGCGCATCGCGTCGGTGCCCGCCCCGGTCCAGTCCACCACCCGGTACGGCAGCGCCGCGTCCTCGTCGCCCCCCATGCCGCCCGCGTCGAACGCCTGCCCGTCGGCGCCGACCACGACGGAGGGCAGCAGGCCGACCCGGCCCACCGACTCGCGGTACGCCGTCACCGCCGGGTCGCCGTCCAGGGTCGCGCTGCCGTAGGAGCGGGGCAGGTCGGCGCAGAACAGCGATTCGAGGTCGATCGGGACGGGCTGGTCGCCGACGGCGATCAGGTTCTCGAAGTGGAAGTCGACGCCGCCCAGGCTGTGCAGGAGCGCGAGCAGCGCGCCCTGGCGGTGGAAGTAGCGGGTCGCGGCGGCACTGTCCGCGCAGGGCGCCGGCGCGACGAACTCGACCCAGCCGTGCTCCCCGCGGTCGACGACGGTCAGGGTCCGCAGCCGGGACGGGCCCGGCAGCCGCCCGTTGTACCAGTCGATCACGTCGTTGAAGTGGCGGTGCATGCTCAGCGGCCGGGGCTTGTAGACCGCCCGGGCGCCCGAGGCGAAGGTGGCGACGCCCACCGAACGGCCGCCACCGTGCGTGTCGCCCTTGGCCAGTTCGACGCGGGCGAGGGGGCCCGGGGCGGCACCGCCGAACAGCCGGCGCACCAGCTCCGGCCGGTCCTGGACGAGCCGCTGGAGGAACTCCGCGTGGACGGCGGCCACTTGCCCGGCCGTGGCGATCATCAGACGGGCCAGCACGGCGTACTCGTCGAGCAGTTCGGCGAGCGGCGCGGGGCGGCGGAAGTGCCGGACGAACGACCAGAAGCGCTCCTCGGGCGCGTCGCCGTCGAGCCGGCCGGTGACGCGCAGGACGTTCAGTTCGAGCACGAGCACCCGGCTGGCGAGGCGTACGAGACGGCGGGTGACCTCGCCGCGCGCGGCGTCCCTGACCGCCGCGCGGTCCGCGGCGCTTGACGGGCCGATGTTGTCCGTCGCGGCGTCGAACCGGCGCAGCGACTCGTGCACGAACGGCTCGACGACGAGGGCGAAGCCGCGCTGCCAGCCGCCGAGTTGGCCTGTTTCCTGTTGGCCTGCTCCGTGTCGGCTTCCGTCGTGTCGGGTTCCGTCGGGGGCCGGAGGGCCGGCCGGTGCCTTCGCGCCGTGGTCTCCTGTCACCGACGCCGCCACCCGTTCGACGTCCAGGGCCCACGCGGGCTTGGCCACGCGCTGCGCGAGGCGCTCGGGCGGTTCGGCCAGCAGCGTCCTGAGCTGCCGGGGCGTACCGCCGTACTCGCCCGTCTGGCGGTCGAGCGCGTCCGCGGCGAGGTCGGCGAAGGCGTCGCGCCAGCGCCGCAGCCGGATGTCGGCCACGGCCGCGGCGTCGTCGCTCTCGGCGTCCCCGTCCTCGGCCGGACCCGCGTCGTCGGCCTCCGGCCACCCGGTGGCGGCGCGCTCGTCGAGGCGGAGCGCCCGGACCCACCAGGCCCCGGTCAGGGCCGGCCGGCCGCGACGCTCCCAGGGCATGGCGAGCGGGCGGGCAGCGGTCGGCCGGGTCTTCGACGCCATGGGGGCCTCCCTCGTCGCGGTCGGGTAGCTGCCATGAGTCGACCGCGGCTGCCGTCGCACCGCATGCGCGTTCACCACCCACATTCGCGCGTGCGCGCCGGGGCGCGGTCCGGCCGCCGCCGGTCGCGGCCGTCAAGTGCGCCGGGCGGGGCGGAACTTGGGTGCTCAGCACGCATGTCCGTGCCGCGGGCCGCTGCGATCGTCGATCTCGGTCGCGCCGGTCCGGCGCCGGTCCGGTACCCGGCCGGAACCGACGTGCCGCGCCGCGACCCACCCGCACGAACGGACGTCGCCGGGTTCACGCGACGAGGGAGGAGGGCCTGGTGCCGACAGTCGACGAGAACGGGCGGAAGCTCCTCGCCCCCGCCCGCCCGGCACCGACCGCCGGCCGGTCGAGCGGTGGTCTGCCGAGTCGTGCCCTGCCGAGCGGTGCCCTGCCGGTTCGTCGAAGGCCGCCGGTCGCTGGACGGCCGCTGCTTGCCGAACGGCCACTGGTCCTCGAACGGCCACTGGTCCTCGAACGGCCGCCGGTTCTCGAACGGCCTCTGGCGACCGGGCAGTTGACGGTGCCGGCCCGGGTCGGCACCGCTCCGCGGCCCGCTGACGCGCGGTACGGGGCGCCGCTCCTTCGCGCCGCGCCGGAAAGCGTCACGTCCGCCCTTCCCCTGGAGGAACAGCCATGAGCCTCCCCCCGTTCGCGCGTCGCCTCCTTCCGGCCCGGCGGGTCCCGCTGCGCGTCCAGCTGACCAGGACCGAGTGCGGCGCCGCGTGCCTGGCGATGGTGCTCAGCTTCCACGGCCGGCGGACGTCGGTGCCCGAGAGCCGCGCCCGCCTGGAGATGGGGCGCGACGGGGTCTCCGCCGGCGAGATCGCGCGCGCCGCCGAGACGTTCGGGCTGCGGGTGACGGTGGACACCTCCGACGACGCGTGGGCGCGACCGCAGAGCGGGCCGACGATCGCGTACCTGTCCCGCCACCACTTCGTCGTGGTGGCCAAGGTGTCGCGCTCGCACGTCTGGATCGCCGACCCCGGCGCCGGGCGGCGCCGGCTGCCCCGCGCCGAGTTCGCCGAGGGCTACGGCGGAGTGCTGCTCCGCTTCGTACCGGGCCCGGACTTCGCCCACCGCCGGTCGGCGGTCCGGGACCTGCCGATGGTGCGCTACCTGCGGCAGTTCGTCGCCATGCCGGGCGGGCGGCGCCGGCTCGCGCTCGCCGCGCTGCTCGCCGCCGGCCTGCAGGGGCTGGGGCTGGCCGCGCCGATGGCGACCAGGGCCATCGTGGACTCGGTCATCCCCGGCCACCGCGTGGGCTCGCTCGGCTTCTTCTTCGTGGCCGCGGTGGGCGTCGCGCTGCTGTGCGGGGTGCTCGCCGCGGCCCGCGGCCTGGCGATGCTCGCCCTGCGGGTGCGCGGGGACCAGCGGCTGAGCCGGGAGTTCGTGACGCATCTGTTCGCCCTGCCGCTCGGCTTCTTCGGCGACCGGGGCCGGGGCGACCTGCTGATGCGCCTGGCGAGCGTGTCGTCGACCCGGGAGGCGCTGACCCAGCAACTGCTCACCACCGTCCTCGACGGCTGCCTGCTCTCCGGGTACGTCATCGGCCTGCTGGTGACCGCGCCGCTGTTCGCCGTGGCCGTGGTCCCGCTGTTCGTGCTCCAACTCGCCGTCGTCACGGGCAGCTACCGCAAGACGCGGATTCTCGCGCAGCGGGAGCTGGCGGCCAAGACCGAGGAGCAGGGCTACCTCGTGGAGGCCCTCGAAGCGATCAGCGCGCTGAAGGCCAACGGCGTGGAGCGGCGTGCCACCGCCCGCTGGGAGCGGCTGTTCACGACGTACCAGACGGCCAGCGCGCACCGCGGCCGATGGACCGCCTGGCTGACCGGCGCCCAGAAGGGCCTGAGCATGTTCGGGCCGCTGGCGCTGCTCTGGCTGGGGGCGTGGCTGGTGCTCACCCACCGGATGAGCGTCGGCACCATGCTCGCCGACAACGCGATCGCGCTGTCCGTCCTCAGCCCCATCGAGACGTTCGCCAACTCCGGCCAGATGTACCAGGGCATCAGGGCGCAGGTCGAGCGGGTCTTCGACGTCCTGGACGCCCCGCGCGAGCGGTCCGGCACCGTCCGGCTGCCCGCGGCGGCGTCCTCGGCCATCTCCCTGAGCGATGTCGCGTTCCGCTACCCGGGAGGCCGCCGCCCGACGCTGGAGGGCATCACCTTCACCGTCGCCGCCGGGCGGAAGACGGCGATCGTCGGCCGGACCGGCTCGGGCAAGAGCACGCTCGGCGGGCTGCTGCTCGGCCTGCACCTGCCCGAGTGCGGCGAGATCCGGCACGACGGTGTCGCGCTGGTCGACCTGGACCTGCCGGACCTGCGTGCGCACTGCGGCGCCGTCCTGCAGGACCTGACCCTGTTCGACGGTTCGATCCGGGACAACCTGGTGCTCAGCAGACCGGACGCCGGACTCGACGAGATCGTCAGGGCGGCGCGGCTGGCCGGGCTGCACGACGACGTCGCCGCCCTGCCGATGGGCTACGACACGGCGGTGGGCGAGGGCGGCACCGGGCTGTCGGCGGGCCAGCGCCAGCGGGTCGCGCTCGCCCGCGCGCTGATCCACCGGCCGCGGCTGCTGCTGCTCGACGAGGCGACCAGCCACCTCGACCCCGAGACCGAGCGCCGGGTCGACGCGGCGCTCAGCGAACTGTCCATCACCCGCGTCGTCATCTCGCACCGGATCAACGCGGTCCGCAACGCCGACCAGATCATCGCGCTGGAGCGCGGCCGGATCGTCCAGCGCGGCGACCACCGCCGGCTGATCGCGCAACCGGGCGTCTACCGGGATCTGTTCGGCCACGACGAGGCGGCCGGCGCGGACCCAGGCCCGCACCCTGACCTTGCGGTGCCCGCGGGCGGTGCGGCCCCCGGCTTAGTGGCGCCAACGCCTGGTGCGGCTCCTGACCTGGCCGCGCCCGCTGCTGGTACGGCCCTCGACTTGGCCGCGCCCGCTGCTGGTGCGGCCCCCGATCTGGCGGCGCCCGCCGCCGACCGCCGCGTGGAGGTCACCTCATGAGCATCGACGTGTTCACCTTCGCCGATCCCGACTTCTACCTGCCGCCGTCCGCGGTCGCGGACCGCGCGCCCCACCTGCGGCCGGGGACCGTACCGCCGGACTGGACCGCCGCCAGGACCGGGTGGTGGACCCAGTGGACGTCCGACGGCGGGCGGCGGTTCGAGGCGAGCGACCTGCGCGTCCACGCCTCCGCGCACCCCGATCAGCTCCAGCCGGTGCTGGACGCCTTCGCCGCGGCCTGCTTCGCGCGCGGCATCCCCTTCCGGCACGTCGCGAACCGTAGCGTCCACCGTCATCTGAACCACCCGCGCGGCTCGCGGGCGCAGGCGGGCAGGTTCTGTGTCGCCGCCCCCGCCGACGCGGCCGCCTCGGAGGACCTGCTGCGGGCGCTGCGCACGGCGGCCGTCTTCGAGGCCGGGCCGGCGGGGGCGGCCGAGGCGCAGCACCAGGGCCCGTCGTTCGTACGGTCCGGCCGCGTCCCCTCCCCGGCCGCGTCCGCGATCCGCCCGGACGGCACGCGGGCCACCGAGGACTACCTGATGGACGGCCCCGCGCCCACCCCCGTGCCGCCCGAGGGCTTCGAGGTACGGCGGCTCAAGGCGGCCTCCACCGCCGGATACTCCTACACGGCGCGCAACGTGCTCGACGGCTCCGAGATCTTCGTCAAGCAGGCGTTCCCGCACGCCGGGCCGACCGAGAACGGGGGCACGGCGACCGATCGGCTGCGTGCGGAGTGGCGGGCCCTGACCCTGATCCACAAGGAGGCGCCCGGCCTGTGCCCGCGCCCGCTGGTCTTCGTCGCGGGGCGTCAATACCCCTACCTGCTAGCCGAGTTGGTGGAGGGGGTGCCGCTGACCTCCTGGGTGGTCGCGAACAGCCCGCTGGCCGACCCGGCCGCGTCGGCGGCCGACTGGGCGCGCTACCACCGGCGGGCCGCCGACCTGATGGCCCGGATCGAGCGCGACCTGCACCGCCTGTGGCTCCTCGGCCGGCCGGTGGACCGCGTCGAGGCGCGCGACGTCCTCGTCGATGGTGACGACGGCATCCGGTTGACCGGCGGTTTCGTCGGCGCGGGCATCGGCAGCGGCCCGGACGCCGATAGCGATAGCGATAGCGACGCCGGTGCCGGTTCCGGTTCCGGTTCCGCCCGACGGGGGAGCACGGACGGTCCGGCCGCGACCGCCGCCCGCCTGGGGCTGCTCCTGCTGACGCCGCTGGCGCCCTCGGCCGAGCGGAACCCGGGCGCCTTGGCACACCTCCTGCGCGACCTCACCGAACGCGGCCCGGTGCCGCCGGAGCTGTGGCGCCGGGCGACCCGCTCGGCCGGATCGTCCGTGACCGCGGCGGCCACCGCCGCGCTCCCCACCCCCGAACAGGTCGACGCCGACGAGCGCAAGGCCCTCACCGAGCTGCGCGACCGCGTCGCGGCGGGCATCGTGGACGCGGCGGCCGACCGTCCCTGGGGTGTCTTCCCCACCGTCCCGCAGGGCTACGAGACCAACACGCTCGGCGTGGCCTACGGCACCGCCGGCGTGGTGCACGCCCTGCGTAAGTCCGGGGTGGACGTCCCCGACCGGATCACCCGGCGGCTGCGGGAGGACGCGCTGGCGCAGGCCGACTCCCTTCCGCCCGGGCTCTGTTCGGGCCTGGCCGGCATCGCCTGGGTGCTGGCCGACCTTGGGTACCTCGACGAGGCGGGCGCCCTGCTCGGCGCGGCGGACCGCCATCCGCTGACCCGCGACTCGGCCACCCTCGCGTGGGGCGCCGCGGGCGTCGCCATGGCGCACCTGGCCCTGTACGGGCACAGCCGCGACGAGCACCACCTCGACCGGGCCCTGGAGTTGACCAGCCTGCCCGAGCGGCCGGCCGCGCTGAGCGCACGGCTCGGCCCGCACGACATGACCGGCCTGTGCTACGGACGCACCGGGATCGCCCACGCGCTCCAGCAGGTGGCGGCCGTCACCGGCGAGGACCGCCTGCGGCGTGACGGCGTACGGCTGCTGCACGCGGAACTCGACCGAGCCCGGGAGTCGGGGACCGGCGAACTCGTCTTCCCGGTCTCCGCGAAGGACCGCAGGGGCATGTACTACCTGCACTGCGGCACCGCCGGCTTCCTCACCGTGGCCGCCCGCCACCTGGCCGCCGCACCGGACGAGCGGCTGGCGCTGGCCGTACCGAAGCTCGTGGCGAAGTCGTCGATCACGTACGTGGCGCACGCCGGGCTCTTCCAGGGGCTGGCAGGACTGGGGTTCGCCCTGGCCGAGTGCGGCCGACTGCTCGACGACGAGCGGGCGCGGGCCGCCTCGTGGAAGTCGGCGCGCACCCTGTTCGCCCACGCGCGGCCCAGCGGCGACGGCGTCCGCTTCCTCGGGGACCTGCGGCTGCGCCACAGCTGCGAGCTGTGGAGCGGCGCGTCCGGTGTCCTGCTCTTCCTCTCGCACCTGCTCGACCAGCGCCCCGACCCGCTCTTCAGCGTCGACTCCCTCGCGCGCGGCGCCGGTTCACCGTCCCCCGCCCGCCGCGCCGGCCGCCCGGCCCCCGCCGCCCGCCGCGCCGTCACGCCGGCCCCGGCGCGCACCCCCCAGATGTCCGCCCGTCACCCGACGGCGCGGAGACCGTGAAGACCCGACAGATCAGGAGAGACCCATGAGCCAGGTGCTGGACCTCCAGGAGATGGAAATCCCGGCCCCCGACCAGCAGCAGGAGGTAGAGGGCAGCTACTTCATCTGCAGCGACGCCAGCTGGTTCCTCTGCGCGTGAGGCACTGCGCGTGAGGCACTGCCGGGGCGGCGCGTCCGTGACACGCGTCGCCCCGGCCCCCCGCGGGGCGGCCGGCCGCCCCGGCCCCCCGCGGGGCGGCCCCCTGCTCACCCACGTCCGGGAAACGCGAGGCAGCGATGATCGAACAGACCTATGCGATGGCCGACCCCGACTACTACCGGCCCGTCGAGACGCTCGCGGACCGCGGCCGGGAGTACGCTCCGTCGAAGGTCCCGGACGGCTGGCAGTCCTTCGACCACTACCTGTGGCGGTCCTGGGGGCGCAAGGGCCGGCCGATGCCCGACCAGGGCTGGAAGGTGCACGTCTCGGCCCGCGCCGACCGGATCGCCGACGTCCTCGACGTGGTCGCCGACGAGTGCTTCGCGCGCGGTATCCCCTTCAAGCACGTCGCGGCGACGCGTTTCGTGCTGCTGCTCCAGCACAAGCACGCCTCCCGCACGCAGAGCGGCAAACTCGTGGTCGCCTACCCGGCCGACGAACGGGCCGCCCGGACGCTGATGAGCGCGCTCGCCGCGCGACTGGAGTCCGAGCAGGGGCAGTTCATCCTCACCGACCGCCGCTTCGGCGACTCCCAGGTGGTCCACTACCGCTACGGCTCCTTCACGCCCCGGCGCCGGCTCCAGCCGGACGGCACCGGCACGCCGGTGCTGCGGGACGGTCGCGGCCGGATCGTCACCGACCGCCGCGAGCCGAGGTTCCACCTGCCCGAGGGGATCACCGACCCGTTCGCGCCGGACAGCGCGCCCGACGACACGGGGACCGACTTCCACGGCTTCGCCTTCGACCACGCCGTCCGGCACAGCAACGGCGGCGGGACCTACGCCGGCCGCGAACTCGCCACCGGCCGGAAGGTCTTCATCAAGGAGGCCCGCGACCACACCGGGCTCTCCTGGGACGGCCTGACCGCCGTCGAGCGCACCCGCCGCGAGTGGGACACCCTGCGGGCGCTGCACGACGCGCACCCCGGGATCTGCCCCGAGCCGATCGCGTACTTCCGCGAGTGGGAACACGAGTTCCTGGTCACCGAGTTCATCGAGGGCATGACGCTCAACTCCTGGGTGGTCGCCCGCAGCCCGGTGACCCAGGTGGAGGCGCGGCGGCCGGACTTCGACCGGTACACCGCCGACTGCCAGGCGGTCGTCGCGTCGCTCGCGGAGCAGGTGCGGGTCCTGCACGCGCTGGGGTACCTCTTCGGTGACGTCAGCCCCGGCAACGTCCTGGTCGGCGACGGCGACCAGCCGCGCCTGGTGGACTTCGAGGCGGCGCGCGGGCTGCGGGACAAGGGCGTCTCGGTGGCCACCGACGGGTACGCGCCCCCCGCCCACCTGGTGCGGGACGACCCGGCGGTCCAGGACGACTACGGCATCTCGGCGCTGGTCCGGCTGATGCTCGGCCCGACCTTCGCCACGGCCGACCGCTACCCCCGCTCGCTGGAGCACCTGCGGGCCGACCTCCAGGACCGGATGGCCGTGCCCCCGGCGCTGTGGGAGCGCGCGGTCCGCTACCACCCGGCCGACGGCCCGGAACTGCTGCCGGGCCCGCGGGAGGTGGCGGCCGACCCGGTACGCCACCTCCGCGACCTGCGCGACAAGGTCGCGGACGCCCTGACCTCGATGGCCGACCCGGACCGCGCGGACACCCTCTTCCCGACCATCCCCGACGGGTACGCCAGCAACACCGTGTGCGTCGCCTACGGTTCCGCGGGCGTCCTGCACGCGCTGCGGCACAGCGGCGTCATCGTGCACGAGGACCTCGTCGCACGCTTCCGCCGCGACGCGCTGGCCATCGCCGGGAGCCTGCCGCCGGGGCTGCACGTCGGGCTGGCCGGCGTCGCCTGGGTGCTGGCCGACCACGGGTACCTCGACGAGGCGCGCGACCTGCTCGCCGCCGCGACCGAGCACCCGCTGACCGGCCGGCGGGCCGGCTTCGCCGAAGGCGCGGCCGGGGTGGCGATGACGCACCTGTCGCTCTTCGAGCACACCGGCGACCACCGGCACGTCGACACCGCCGAGCGCCTGCTGTCCGCACTGCCGGCGGACGGGGAACTGGCCGGACTGCTGGCGCCCGACGACCCGACCGGATGGCTGCACGGCAGGTGCGGCATCGCCTGGGCGCTCCACCCGCTCGCCGCGGTCACCGGGGACACCGGCCATCTCGACCGCGGGGTGCGGCTGCTGCACCACGAGTTGGACCGGGCGATGCCCGCCGGCTCGGCGTCGCCGCACTTCCCGCTCTCCGCCACCGACCGCCGGTCGATGCCGTACCTGTTCAGCGGCACCGCCGGAATCCTGCGCGCGGTCTGCCGCTACACCACCGTCTGCGACGACGAGCGCCTCGCCGCCGTCGAGAGCGACCTCCTGCCGCGGCTGCGCACCACCTACACGGTCATGCCGGGCCTGTACCAGGGCCTGGCCGGGCTGGGCTTCGCGCTCGCCGACCACGCGGCCGTCAGCGGCGACGAGGCGTCCGCCCGCTCGGCGCTGCGCACCGCCCGGGCCCTGTTCAAGTACGCCGTCCCCGGCGCCACCGGCGTCAGGTTCCACGGCGAGAAGCTCAAGCGGTTCAGCGCGGACCTGTGGAGCGGCGGCGCGGGCGTCCTGCTCTTCCTCGACCAGGTGCTCGGCGCGGGCCAGGACCGGCTGTTCAGCCTCGACCGGCTGAGCGCGCGCCACCGCGCGGCCGCTACGGCACCGGCCGCCACCGACGCCCGCGCCGACGACGGCACGGGACACCACCGACCCGACCTCTCCCACGGAAAGAGCGGACCATGGACCAAGTGATCGCCTTGCAGAGCCTCCCCGACGCACCCCGGCACGACCCCGCCCCCGAGAACGGGGAGATCGCGATCTCCGAGCTGAGTTTCGCGATCTGCGGACCGTTCCCCAGCGAGTTCAGCCTCAGCGTCTGCATCTGAGCCCCCGCCCGCCGTTATGCCCGCGCCCGGGCCCGCCCCCGTTCCGGCCGCGCCCGGGCCCGCGCCCCCACCGCGGGCCCGGCCGGACGGCCGGCGGAACCTGTGCGGCACCGGAGGCTCGGCCACTTGGCGGGTGGACCTCGTTCGCGTGAATCGGGGGGCCGGATCGCTTGAGGATCGGCGGGGGAGCGTAATTCTCCTGGGAACGCAACCCCCGGACGTTCGTCCGCCGACCGGAAGGCGCCCCCGTGCGTATTCTCCGTCCCGCCACGGGCGCTGCCGCGCTCGTGCTCGCCGCCTGCACCACGCTCACCGCCACGTCGGCGGCCCACGCCACCGCGGTCGACCTGGCCTGCACGAGCACCATCGCCCCGCAGTACACCCCCGGGCTGACCCTCACCCCCGCGGCCGTCACCCTGAACGGGCCCGGCACCCTGGACAACTGCGTCGGGAAGCCGGGAGTGACCTCCGGGACCATCGCCGCCCAGGGCTCCAGCGACTCCTTCTCCTGCACCGCCGGGAGCCTGAAGGTCGAGGGCGACATCAGCTGGAACGACAAGACCACCTCGCACTTCACCTTCACGGCGCTGCGCGTGCTCCAGACCAACGGCTCCCTGGTCAGCGTGAACAGCGGCACCATCACCTCGGGCCCCTTCACCGGGGACACCATCACCGCCTCGTACACCCTCAGCAACCTCCCCTCGGCCTGCGCGCTCCCGGGCGGGGTGACCACCGCGACCGGCACCGGCGTGTACACGCTGTCGAACTGACCCCCGAGGTAATTCCGACAGCCACGGGACTTTTGACGCCGCGGATGTTGACGCTGTCGGCGACAGTTGAGGGGCCGCCGGTGGCGGGCCGCGGGAGGGGCGGTTCGGCAGGCATCGAGGGCTGATCCGGAAGCATGGGTCCGGCGAGGGTGTGCCGCCGTGGTGGCTGCGGTTGCGGCGTACGTGTCGTACGAGCACCAGCGGGCGTTCGCCCAGCGTGGCGGGGCGGATCGGATGGGCGCGTCGTCGTCGCCGTTGTCGGTCGACGACCTGCTGGTGCTGGCTACTATCGGACCACTGAAACCTTCTGCTCAGTGCGGTCGGCGAGCACGGCTCGCGGTTCGAGTGTCCTTGTGCGTTGGGTCGTACGCAGACGGGTGCGGACCTCGACCGTGCCGCTGGCATCGACAACTACAGCCGGGCTGTCCTGGCCCAGTGACGCCGCACCGGCCGCGTCCCGAATGGCCCCGAGCCGGGGCGCAGGCACCCCGGCTGACGGGGGGAGAGCGCCTGTGTTCCCCCGCTTCCGCGAAACCGTCCAACCTTGTGCACGGCGGAACACCCCCGCGCTGGCGGGACGGACCCCCCAGTTGGTACCTATGCGGCGTGCAGCGTCGGAACACCCCCGCGCTGGCGGGGCGGACACTTGCTGACCTGGGGCTCAGACGGGGCTTTGCAATTGCTTTGCTCTGCTGCTGGGCTGTGGTGCGGTCATGGCAGCACGCTACAACGCTGAGCGGTCGCGGGTAGGCGTTGTCTCGGGTCCGGCGAGGATCGGCTGTTGCAAAAACGCGCGGGTTTGCCGTGGTTGGCTGCCCGCCGTCGATGGGGTGGATTGCAACGGGGCAGGCAGGCGCAGACTCACTCACGCGGATCGGTCACGGCCCCAGGACTGCTTCGCGCGCGGCGCGGGACCAGATGGACTGCTGCCGGGTGGTGAAGCCCATGCGGTTCCAGTGAAAGAGGACATGGCGGGCGAGGACACCGCGGAGGCCGAGAGCCAGTTGGCCCTCGCCCGCAGCGTTCGCGAGGGCTGCGCCACTTCGTTGCAGAGCATCGAGCCAGGTCCGTATCGATGTGAGGGGGCCGTGGGTCAGTAGAGGGTCGGCGTCGGTGAGGAGAAGGCGGCGCAATGGTGTGCGCATGTTCTCGATGCCGTCCAGGGGCACGTTCGCCGTCAAGGGCCGGTGTTGTTCGACCTGTGCCCAGACGTCGCCTTGTTCGCCGAACTCCAGGCGGGCGGCGCGCATCAAGAGCGTCATGGCCAGGAGCGAGGTGGTCTTGGCGTCAGGCAGTCCCGGTTGCCCTTGGGCGGTGCGGTGTTCGTAGTCGAGGATGCCGGCGCTGTCGACGTGGAACAGGTCGTGGGCCAGCGCCATGCCGGCCGGGCCGCCGAAGGCGGTGGTCTCCGGCTCGTACGGTCCGTGGCGCCAGTTCTTGACCGCGCCTCGCGTGACGGCACGGTCGAGGGCTTTCGCGAGGTGGGTGGCGGCGTCCTCCGTTGCCGCGTCCGCGGCGGGGTGGACACGGAGGCGCCACTGGGGGTGCTTCCGCAGGAACCACCAGCTGCTGACGGGTGCTGTGGTCAGGGCGGGGAGGAGGTGGGCGTGGAAGGAGGCGGCAGCTGTGGGGTAGCGGGTGAACTGGATGTTCAGCTGGTGCCAGCCGCGGGGGTGGGTTTCCAGTGCTGCGCGGCCGGCGGCTCGGTAGCGCTCCAGGTTTTCCGCGAGGTGAGTGGTGGGGATGTCGGCGTGGCGGGCGGCGTCCTCGATCGGTGTCCCGGCGAGGACGGCCAGGACAGCTTCTTCGGCCTGGTCGACGTCACGAGCGGCGGCTGACTCTGTCATGACAGCAGGAGGCAGGCGTCCCACTGCCCTTGGAGCGGGGCGGTCGAGCCGCCGGGTTCGGCGTCCTGGAAGGCCAGGGCGGCTCCCGTTCTCCCTTCGAGGAACCCGCTGTCCTCGGGTGGGCCTGCGGTGAGGAACCTGTTGGCGAGCAGGCCGGTTCGGGCGGTGAACGCCGCGGGGTTGGCGGAGTCCTCGGCGACACGCAGCACCGTGCGCAGGATGCCGCCGTATCCGTGGCACAGGCCGCGGGTGGCGACGCGGTCGAGCGTGGTGGGGTCGGTGATGCAGTGGAGCAGGGCGCGTTCGGCCATCCGCTTGCGGTCGTGGTCTTCGGTGACGATGGCGGCGAGTTGCTGGGCGCGGGCCAGTCCGGGTGTGCCGTAGCACCAGGAGTGCGCGGCGTGGTGGGTTGGTGCGGGGCCGTGCTGGTTGATCCAGCGGGGCCAGTGGGTGCCCTGGTGGTCGTGGGTCCGTATTTCGTCGAGCCAGCGACAGATGCGCAGGATGGCGGTCTCGTGATGGTCGACGGTGGTCCCGGCGCGCAGGGCGAGGGCCAGGAGCGCGAGCGGGCCTGTGATGCCGTGGGCGAGGCCGGCGTTGGCGTGGCCGCCGGGCATGGTGGCCTGGTTGGTGGTCGGGGCGTGGCGGACCCACCACCCCGGTATCGGTGTGCCGTGGGCGGTGATCGGTTCGGTGAGGCGGACGAGGTAGTCCAGGACGGCTTTCGTCTCCGGGCCGCGGGGTTGTCGTTGCAGGAGCAGGGCGCCGATTCCGGTGAGGCCGCGGAAGAGGTCGTACTCGGCGAAGGTGGTGGCGCGGCCGGCATTGATGCGGGCGTGTGCGTCGGTGAGACGCCGGCGGGTGTGGGCGGCCACGATGCCGTCGAGCGTGTGGAGCGCTCCGGCGTACCGTTCGGTCCCGCCTGCGGCCTGGTGGAGGACGAAGGTCATGGCGGGGGCGCCGAGGTAGAGGCCGGCGTCCGGGCCTTCGATCAGGGGGCCGAGGCCGGACAGGGCGCGGTGTACGTTCTCCCAGGTCTCGGTGCCGCGCCGGGCCCGTTCGATGCTGAGCAGGGTGGTTCCGAGGGGGCCGTGGGCGAGGGACTGCCGGACCGATAAAGCACTTTCGGTGGGCGGGGCTGTGGTCACCACGGGGCTCCTTTGAGGCGGACGGTCCAGGACAGGGCCGCCGCGCGGGCGGTGCGGCGGCAGGTGGCTTCGCCCATGGGGGCAATACCCGCGGCGCGGTTGTGGTGCATGTGGAGGAGGGAGGGCAGCACGTCGGCCGGATCGGTTCCGGACGCGTCCAGTGCTTCGCGGTACTGAAGGAGTGCACGGCGTCGCGCTGTCCATGCCGGAGTGAGTTCCGGGTGGCCGGCATCGGGGCCTGCGAGCCGGACGGCGAGGGCCTGGGTGCGCCGGGGTGGGGCCTGGCCGTCGGTGCGCGGCAGGTTCCTGATCATCCAGCCGAGGCCGGCTTGCCGGGAGCCGAGCAGGCCGGTGGCGATGTCCACGAACGAGGCTGCTGCGGCGGCCGGTTGGTGGTCGGCGGGGTCGAGCAGCATCTGTGCGCGAGCGGCGGCGGAGTCGGCTGCGAAGTACGCCTCGGCGGCGTTCAGCGCGGCGCCGGTGCCGTAGCGGCCGGTCTCCGGTCGGTCGGTGTCCCAGGCGATGCGCTGGATCAAGCCCTCCTCAAGGGGCTCGGCTGCCCAGGCCGCCACGCGGTATGCTGCTGCGCCGAACCCTTCGGGGCCGGGAAGGAGCAGCCGCAGACGGACGTGCGGTTCGGGGTCTGCGTAGCGGACGAACCACGCGGCCGGGTCAGTCTCCCAGTCCGCGAGCAGGCCGGGCAGGTGCGTGGTCAGCAGTTCCGGGACGCGGGCCGGGTTGCCGTAGAGCTTGAGGAAGGCGCGGCCAGATCCGCCGGGTAGGCGTACGGCCCCGCGCTCCACCATGCGGTCGGCACGAAGCGCGGGAGCCGGGGCGGGTGGCTGGTCGGAGGCGCAGGGTAGGACCACTTCGTGGGTGTGGCCGATCCAGCCGAAGGCGCTTTCGTCCGGTGCCTCGTGCAGGACGACGGCGCGGTGGCGGTTCAGTTCGTGCCGCAGGAGATGGCGGTGGGCGGCCAGGTCGAGGTCGAGCCGGAGGAGTTGGTCACTGGAGCCGACGTAGACGGTGCGCGGGACGCCGTACTGGACGCGCCAGTTGGTGAACCTGAGAATCCATTCCTTCCCGTCGCCGAGGTCTTCCGCGCGCAGCCGCCAGCACGCGGCGGACAGGATGGTCCGGCCGTAGCGGACCTCGGGCAGGAAGGGCAGGCGGGCCGCGGCACCCCAGGCGAAGGGGATGAGGATCGCGGCGTGCGAACGGTGCACCTCGCACAGGAACCGCACCAGGGGATGCGTGGCGTGGCTCAACTCGACGGCGTTCATCACCGAGGGTTCGATGACGCGACCCGTGGACAGGGACACCAGGTACAGGCGGCGAGCGTCCGCGACGACACCGAGGTCGTTCAAGTCGAGGGTGGCGGCGGGGTTGTGCTCCCCGAGGGCCAGCACCTCGGGAGCGACCACGGGGGCCCGGGCGACGTTGTACGTCTGCTGCTTCATCGGGGGAGCGGAGATCTGGGCCCGGACCGCGCCGGCGGCCAGCGTCGGCAGGGACTCGTACACCCTGGTGTGTCGGGTCAGTTCGTCGGGCGGCAGCATCGACAGGAACCGTCCGGTGGTCGTGCCGGCGGCCGGCGACAGGCCCACGGTGGACAGTGCGAACCGGCCCTGGTCGACGTCGTCCAGGGAGCTGGCGCGTACGGTGAAGCACAGCTCGACGTGGGCGGGCAGCTGGGTCGGTTCGCCGGCGGACAGGGCCTGGATGTCCGCGTCGGTGAGCGTGACCTCGCGCCGGTCGGTGAGCGCCGCGTTCTGGGCGAGCGCGAGGAGGTGTTCGTCGCGCGGTGTCGTGGCGAGGACGGGTCGCGGCAGCACGCTGCCTCGGTAGCCGACGGGAAGACCGAGCCCGGTGTCCGGATCGGTGAGCTCCCGCAGCGGCACGACGGTGCCCACGCTGTACCGCTCCAGGAACCGCGCCCGGTAGTCCTTCCAGGCCGGTGAGCCGTTCGGATACGGCGTGATGCGCGCCATGGCCGTCAGCGCCTGCTCGGCCTCACGAGCGACCAGCTCCGGCAGCACGATCTCGGCATCGAGGCGGACGTTCACCGCCAGGGCGAGTTCCGCGGCCGGAGCGAGAGCCGTCATTGCCTCGGCGGCCTGTGCGCGCAGGGCAGGTTGGCTATCGGGGTCGGCTTCGTCGTGACTCTGGAGGGCGCGGTGGATCTGGCGCAGCAGCGTGACCGCAGGCAGGTCCTCTGCGGCCTGTTCGAGCTGGTGGATCAGGTGGCCGAGCCCGTCGCCCGTGGTCGTCGGCGGCTGGAGATCGGTCAGCAGAACACGGTGTCCGACCAGGCTGGTGACCATCGCGTCGATGGTGGCAGCGGGCGTGCTGGGGTAGCCCGCTCGGAGCTTGGCTGTGAGGTCGCGGACCCGGATCGGGGTGGCGGCCAACGTCAGCGCCTTCTCGGCGGCCGGGGTACGGCGCAGGCTGGTGCTGGTCGGGCCGTCGGTGCCCGGCTGGTAGGGGACCACGCTGCGCGGTCCATGTCGGGTCCGCCATGACCGTCAGGTGCGGCAGCACGGCTCGGTCGCGCTCCAGCGCCGTCATGATCTCGTGCAGCCACCTGGCGTCGACCCCGGCGAACGCCCGGTGCTCCCTTCCCCAACGGGCTTGAGCGCTTTGCCCACACCGCACCGTGGTGACCCCGGCGAACAGGCCGAACGGGGTGGCGCGATGCTGCATCCGCAACAGGTAGCGGGCCAAGGAGCGCGCGGTGCTCTCGACGCGCGGTGGGTGGGCGGTGCCGTTGAGCGTTTTGCGGACGGCCCGCGCGAGTGTGGGCGCGGCATGGGTGACGGCCTCGGCCCGAAGTGCGTCCGCCCAGACCTCCCCCATCCATTCGCGCAGTCGCGCGCGATCGGTGAAGTCCTCGGGCCAGGAGGGCACCGGAGCCGCTGTCGGGATGACGGATGCTCTGATGACGCCGGCGTCGAGCGCGTGGTACATCGTGCCTCCTTCCCTCTCGGGGTGCCCGGGGCCGAGCGGGCGGGTGCCGCTCGGCCCCGGGACAGGGGTAGGGATCAGCCGCCGATGCAGGTGCTGTTGGAACAGGCGGACTGGCAGGTGGAGGTGCAGTTGTCGCTCGTGTCATTCAGCAGCGAACCCAGAACGGGAGCCGCGCTGACGGTCTGGACGTCGAGGTCGAAGTCGGCGTCGCCTCGGTAGTCCGTCGCCGCCTTGGGGACGACGGACGCGTTCTGCTGTGCCATGACATGCCTCCCGAAGAAGTGGGTGGGGATGTGCCTTGTGCCGCCTGACCGTCGGCCCGGAAAGGGCTTACGGCCAGGTGATCGTGACCCGCGTGTGGCGCCGTTCGATGCGGCGGCCCGCGGGGAGTTGGTGATCCGGGGTGCCCGCCGGGTGGACCTCGATGCGGGCCTGGTCACCGCGGTGCTCGCGGTCCCAGATCCGGATCTCGGAGACCAGGCGCTGCGCGAGCTGCTGACCGTGCGGGCCGTGCCCGATCGCCCCCAGCTCGTAGCGGTCCTCGACGTCCGTGGCCCGTACGGTCCGGTAGGCGAAGCTGCTCCCTTCCACGAGGGTCGGGATACCGAGCGGCGAGGCGGAGGCGACCAACCCGCGCTCGCGGGCGCCCGGCTCCGCCGCCATCAGCGGAAGGTTGTCCAAGGCAGTCGTCAACCAGAGGTCCAGGTGCTCGTTGGACTCCGTGCCGCCCAGGGTGACCCCCGACCACACCGTCGCCCGCGGTGTGAACAGCGATCTGGCGAGCGCTGCGGTGTCCGGCTCGGGGTGACCGTCGAGGCGCAGGGCGACCTGTTCGCCCTCCGTGTCGTGGAGGACGGCGAGCCGGACCCGGTTCTCGCCGGCGCCCTGCATCGGGACGAAGCCGCACAGTTCGAACCCGTCGCTGACCAGGCGGTCGCCGGCGCGGACGAAGGCGACGGTGCGGGTCATGCCGCGCATCCGCAGCGGGACGACGAGCCTGCCGCCCTCCTTGAGCTGGTGAATCCACGCGGGGGGAATGTCGGCGGCCTGCACCGTGACGACGATCCGGTCGAAGGGCCCGTGGCCGGGCGCGCCGTCCTCCGCGTCGGCGGTGAGGACGGTGACGTTCGGGTATCCGGCCGCCGTGAGGAACGCCGATGCGCGGGCCGTCACGTCGGAGTCGATGTCCATGGTGAGCACCCGGCCGTCCTCCTCGACCATCTCCGCGAGGTAGGCGGCGTTGGGACCGCCGGACCCGATCTCCAGCACCGTCATCCCCGGCTCGATCCGGGCCTGCTCGATCTGTAGCGCCTGGACCCTCGGGGCCGACACCGAGCTGATGTCCACGCCCGTCGCGTCCGTCTTGGTCACGGCCGCGAACTCCGCGTCGTACGACTTCGCCCTATCGACGTCGGGAGTCGCCAAGTGCCGCGGTACGGACCGGAACGCGGCAACGACCCGGGAGTCCCGAGCGGTGCCGAGTCCGATGAGGCGCTGCACCATGGCATCGCGCAACTCCCTCTCGACGGCGTCGTCGGGTCCGCCGGTCGTATCGGTCATGCGGGTGGTTCCTTTGCTCGTATGGGTCGGCGCGCTCGGCTGGACGCAGTAGCCATGCCGGACAGGGCCGTTGAGGGCAGCGGTAGGCGGCCTCAGCCGTAGGAAGCGGTACGGGCGGTGCTCGGCGAAGGGGGCCACGCGTATGTCCTCCGGAGCGTGACGGATGGGCTGAACCCTTCGAGCCTGGCCCTCTTCCACCCTGTCGGGAATGAACGGCCGTTGCACCGTTGTGGCACTTCCGTGGCCCCTCGCACACCGTCCGTGATTCCATGACGGCACGAGGGAGGCGGTTTGTGACGAGCGTGAGACGTTGGACCGGCCGCGAGGCCGGCCTGCTGCGGCAGGCGCTGCGGATGAGTGTGCGGGGCTACGCAGCCCATCTCGGTGTCGGTATCCGCACCGTCTCCAAGTGGGAGAAGCTGGGCACGGGCACCTGCCCGTGGCCGGACACCCAGGCCATCCTCGATACGGCCCTCACCCGGGCTGATGCCGCCGCCCAAACCCGCTTCGAGCAACTCCTCGCCGGTCCCCGGCGACCACGGCCGAGCAGGACCCCCGTGTCCGCGGTCGACGACCATGAGACGTGGGCGGAGGACCTGGAGCGGATCGTGGTGTGCCTCGACCGCCAGGACTTCGACTTCGCCGCCACGCTCCTGGAACGCCGGCTCGGCCGCGCCCAGGTGCGTGACCTCGACGACCGCGGACTGTACCTGTACGGGCGCTCGTTGACGCTCTCCGGCGATCTGCGCCGTCTGCAAGGGACCCTTCAGGACCTCTTGACCGCCAGGCGGCTCTACACCGACGCGCACGACCTGTTCACCGAACTCGGCATCCCCCGCCGGGCCGCGCAGCTCGAACTCTCCCTCGCCGTGGTCACGGAAATGAGCGGACGCCTCACCCCCGCGGCCACCCGCTACCAGCAGCTCACCGACGACGAACGGCTCGGCTCCGCCGACCGTGCCCGCGCCCTCCTGTGGATCGGCACCGCGCTGGCCAAGGACGGCCGCAACACGTTCGCCATCCAGGTCATGGGACAGGCAGCCGAGCGGTTCGTGGAACTGGACGAACCGGAGGACTGGGCGACCGCCCAGCAGAAGCTGGCACTGGCCCACCGCGGGGCCGGGGACCTGACCCGGGCCTTGGCCTACATCGACACCGCCCGCAGCAACGGCCGCTTCGAGTCCCCGCTTCAGCGCGTCCAGATCGATACCGCGCACGGCCACATCCTGCTCACCGACCGGGCCACCCGCAGCGCGGGGAACGACGTGCTCGACCGGGCCTCGGAGATCGCCCGCCAGTACGGACTGAATCACCAACTGCGAAGCATCAAGAGCGTGCGCAACAGCGGGGAGTACGTGTGACCGGCCAGGCCACGATCAGCGACGCAGACCGGGCCGACGCCCGAATCATCTGGGACTTCCACCAGATGGGCCACGAGCCGAGGCCCTGCTCTGCCGCGATCGCTCTCGGCAGCCTCGATCTCGGCGTGGCCACCACCACCGCCGGCCTCTACCACGGCGGTATGTTCCCGGCGGTGGTCTTCACCGGCGACACCAGCGTCGCCACCCAGGAGAGGTTTCCCCGAGGCGAGGCCACCCACTACCGGGAGCACGCGCTCTCCCTGGGGGTGCCGGACCAGGCGATCCTGCTGGAGCCCAAGGCCACCAACACTGGCCAGAACATCGCCTTCTCCCGCGAGGTGCTGGAGAACGCGGGTATCGCCGTCACCACCCTGCTCCTGATCTCCATGCCGTACATGCAGCGACGCGCCTACGCGACGTGCCGCAAGCTGTGGCCCGAAGTGGACCCGGTCTGTGTCTCGCAGCCGTTGTCGTACGACGAGTACGCCACGACGCACGACGACGAGAAGCAGTTCATCGACATGCTCATGGGTGACATGGAGCGGGTGATGGAGTACCCCAAGCGCGGCTTCGCGATCGAGCAGCACGTCCCGGAAGGGGTCCGCGATGCCTTCGACCGCCTCCGCGCCCGCGGCTACGACAGCTGGCTCCTCCCTTCCTGACCACGTGAGCCGCCAGAACACGCCACTGGCGCGTTCGTGCGCGATCCACCAGCCCAACCTGCTGCCCCGCCTGTCCACCCTGGCGAAGATCCACGCGGCCGACGTCTGGGTGGTCCTCGACGACGTCCAGTTCGCCCGCCGCGACTACCAGCACCGGGCCCGCCTCGCCGCACTCGCCGACCCCCAGCACCGCAAGTGGCTCTCCATCGAAACCCATCTCCCCGACGGGCGAGCGACGTTGATCCGCGATGCGCGACTCGCCGACCCGCACCGCACGGCCCGCCGCCTCGGCCAGCTACCCGCGCAGTTCTACCGCACCAGCCCTCACTGGCCGCTGCTCCGCAGCGCACTCGAACCTGTCCTCCGCTCCCTCACCGAGACCACCCCTACAGCGGCCGTCGCCGAGGCCACCACTCTCGCCCTGCTCAGTCTCCTCGGCTGGCGCGGCTCCGTCGTCCGCAGCAGTGACCTCTCCGCTTCCTCAGACCGATCGGCACGTTTGGCCGACCTGACCACCGCGGTCAGCGCCGACACCTACCTCTGCGGCACCGGCGGCCTGCGATACCTCGACCCTCGCCCGTTCGCCGAACAACACCTCAACGTCCGCGCGTTTCGGCCGCCGGCCGCCGACGGCCTGTGGACCGGCGCGGCGCAGATCTCCGCTCTCTGGGCACTCGCCGCCTACGGCCCATCCGACGTGCGAGCCGCGATCGACCACCAGCGCGCAGCCCCCTGACCGTCGCACCCGCTTTTCCCCACATGTTCGCCGCGGCCGCGCCGACCTTCCCGCCCGGTGCCGCGCGGACGTTCATCCTGGCCGAGCGTGCCACCGCAGGCTGGAACGCCCCGCGCTGGCGGGACGGCCTACGGGGAAAGTGCCTAATTAGGCGCTACGCGGAACACCCCCGCGCTGGCGGGACGGACCCTTTCTGACCTGCGGCTCAGCAAGAGGTTTGCAATCCCTTTGCATTGTGTGAGATCTGCGATCGGGCCACGGCAACACGTTATATCGCTGATGGCTGCGAAGCACGATGGGCGCACGGGCTCTCTGCGCGGTGGCCCGGGCGAACCGCCGCAGTGTGCGCTGCGTTTTCGCCGTGCGGCCGGTGGGATTCGGTCAATTCGACGTTCTATCGGAGAAGTTGGTTCGCTGGTGCGCCCGCGCACTCCTTGCAGAGAGTGCGGGGGCGGGCAATAGACGTGGTGCTTGTTCACGACAGCGGGTTGTCCGTGTCGGTAGCGAGGTGCTGCGTCAGTGGAGACAACGGCGAGGAGTGGGCGTGCCCCGCGGGTGGCCGGACTGCCCTGGTGGGAGGTGTAAGCCTGGCGCTGGGCATGGTGATGCTGGTTGCGTGCAGTCCTTCGGGCGGGTCCGGTGGGTCCGGGCCGCGGCCGACAGGTAGTGCGCCGGAGCACCCATCGATCCGGCCGAGCGCTGTGGCGACGTCCACCGGAAGTGCAGAGCGGGCAGCTCGATCGGCTGCCACCGCCGCGTACTTGGGGATGTGGCGGGATATCGCGCAGGCAGCGACGGCTTCGGATTGGAAGTCCCCTCGGCTCGCCGACCACGCGTCAGGGGACGCGCTTTCCACGGTCTCGCGGGGAATGTACGCGGATCACGTCAACGGGCTGGTGATGAAGGGGGCGCCCAAGAACGATCCGAAAGTGACCCCTGCCATTCCTTCGACGGCCCCCACCACGGTGCTGATCTCCGATTGCGGTGACTCGTCGCACTGGCCGAAATACCGGGCGGACAGCGGCAAGTTGGCCGACTCCGATCCTGGTGGGCGTCAGTCGATCACCGCCGAGGTGAAGCGGCAGTCCGATGGGACCGGGAAGGTCGACCGGAAAGGACCATGCCCAGCACCTATGCGCCGTCGTCCAACCGTGACGACGGCCGTTGTGCCGTGGCTGTAGGTACCCCCGAGGGGCCGCCGACGCCGCGTCACTGCTGGGCCTGGGCGGCCCATGCCGCGATGTGGGAGCGCGAGCGCAGGCCGAGGGTGCCGCGGATGTTGCGGACGTGGGTCTCCACCGTGCGCACCGACACGTGAATCCGCGACGCGATCTGACGGTTCGTCAATCCCTGTATCAGCAAGGCGGCCACGGCCCACTGGCGCGGGCTGAGCGGGCCGTGCCGGGCCTCGTCCCGCGCCGGGGGCGCCGCCGGTGCGTCGCCCAGCGCGTACGCCACCACCTCGTCCGGGCGGAGCGAACGGCCCAGGGCCAGCTCGCGGTCCGCCCGGGAGGTCAGGCCGTTGATGCCGGCGGCCCTGGCGGCCTCGACCCGCTGACGCCACCAAGGGTGGGACCGCAGCCCGCAGGTGACCGACTCGGCCATCTCCTCGGCGGCCGAGATCAGGTGGAGCCCGCGCTCGAACTGGAAGCGCCGGACGGCCACCACGGCCAGCCCCTCGATCAGCCCGGCCGCGTCGCCGGGGCGCTTTGCCGGCGACCGCAGCGGCGCGGTGAAGTGCCGCTCCGCCGTCGAGAGGTCGTCACACTCCACGGCGAGCGCCCCCGCCACGTGCATGATGTCGCACTGCCACTCCGGCGGGACGGCGGGTACGGCGGGGAGCGCCCGGTCGATCAACCGGGCCGCCGAGGCGGGCTCGCCGCGGACCAACTCGTGCCTGGCGAGGTGGCCCACGCACACCGCGAAGGTCGGCTCGTCCGCCAGTTGTTCGCCCGCGCGGACGCTCGCCGTGAGGTCCTCGAGGGCGCCGGAACGGTCGCCGGCGTGCTCCTTCAGCAGGCTGAGCCGGAGCAGCAGGCGGCACAGCAGGGGGCTCGGCGCGCTCGCGCGTTCCCGGTCGACCGCCTCCTGCATGGTGTGCAGCGCCTCGCGGTGCGCGCCGCGCCGAGCGGCCAGCATCGCCGCTGCCTCCAGGGCGATCGCCCGGTAGCGCGCCTCGGGCTTCGCGGCGCGCAAGGCGCCGTGGACGAGGCGGGCCGTATCCGTACCGGCCTCCGGGTCCGGGTCCGGGTCCGTTTCCAGGGTGACCAGCCCGCCCACCAGCAGCAGCCGGCGCTCGTCAGCGTCGGCGGTCGGCCCTTCGAGGGCGTGCCGCAGGTTGGCGAGTTCGGCCCCCGCCGTGCGCACCGTCTCCCGGGAGGCGATCCCCGTTCGCCACAAAGGACTCACCAGGGCCGTCAGCCACCGGGTGAGTCCTTCGTACGCCTGCTCCTCCTCGTGCAGATCGCGGAGTTGCTGGTGGGCGTAACATCGGACCGGTTCCAGCATGTGGAACCTGCCGGCCCCCGCCTCCTCGCGACCCAGGCCGGCCGGGGACCGGATGACGGACTTCGATTCGAGCGCCGTCAACAGCCCGGGCACCGACGACGCCGGGACCTCGTCGGTGACCACGGCGACCGCGGCGTCCACGCCGAAGCCGCCCGGGAAGACCGAGAGCCGCCGGAACAGCAACTGCTCCATCGGCTTGAGCAGGTCGTAGCTCCAGGTGAGCGCCGCCCGCCAACTCCGGTGCCGGGTGGACGCCGTCCGCCACCCGCCGACCAGGAGGGAGAGCGGGTCGTCCAGCCGCTTCCGCAACTCGGCCACCGAGAAGGTCCGGATCAGCTGTGCGGCGAGTTCGATGGGGAGCGGCAGGCCGCCCAGCCGCTCGCAGACCGCCCCGGTGTCCGCGGCGTTCTCCTGGGTGAGCGCGAAGTCCGGCACCACGGCGCGCGCCCGGTCGGCGAACAGCCGGACCGCGTCCGATCGAAGGTATTCGCCGGCCGAGGGCCTGCCGTCAGGGTCCGGCAGCGGCAGCCCGTTCACCGGGTAGACGGTCTCACCGGGTATCCGCAGCGCCTCGCGGCTGGTGGCGAGGATCTGGAGCCCCGGATACCGGGCCAGCAGCCGGCCCACCAGGAGCCCGCACTCGCCGATCACGTGCTCGCAGTTGTCGATCACCACCAGCCAGCCGGACAGCTTGACGCCAGGCCCCTTCGCCTCCGCGAAGAGCGTGTCGGCGTCGATACGGCCGTGCAGCGCGGCGAAGACGCGACTGGCCACGGACTCCGGTCCGGCACACGCCCCGAGTTCGACCACCACGATCGCCTGGCGCCCGCCGCGCTGCTCCTTCCTGGCCACTTCGAGGGCCAGCCGGGTCTTCCCGGTGCCCGCGGTTCCGGTCAGCGTGAGCAGCCGGGTGCCCCGCAGCAGTCTGCTCGCCTCCACCATCTCGTCCACCCGGCCGACGAAGCTGCTCAGCGGGGTCAGCAGATCACCGGACGTCTCCGTCGCCAGAGACTCGCTCTTCATACGCCGTCGATAGGCGCGCTGCCGGCACGCGTTCGAGCAGTACCGAGCGGACGTGCCTTCCGTTCTCAATCCTTTTTCCAGCGGGGTGCCACAGGAATTGCAGGAATGCGGCATGGAATTCGGATGAACCATGAAAAAAACTCCACGACACTAATGGGGGGAAGTCTCGCGCGGTGGACATGGCGGATCTCATGGATGGTGACGAGGTGTCAGACGCTGTGATCGTAGGGCCCGTTGACCGGGGTTTCAAGGCTTCATCTTTCGTCATATTATGACAGCGTTCCGGCTTGTCGGGAGGCCAGGCGGGTATACGCTCGCGGGTTTCCGTCCGCGTGCGGGGCTGAACACACCGCCGAGTGAGGCTGATTTCGGTCATCCGGAAAAGAGGATGGCGGATAAACTCCGGTCGGTCGCCCGGCCGGTGAGGACCGTACGCCGCCGGTCCGGGTGGCACACGGCGCAGGTCACGAGGTGGGCGCATCGCCTTCCTGCCGTCCGTACGGGTCCGGGGCCGGCGTCAGGGGACCTGCGCCGGCCGCCGCGCACTTCCTGTTGCCGCATCTGAGCGATTTCTCCGGTGGGAAATGACGCACATTCTTCATTTGAATCACGAGTCTGCGCGGATTTCATGGGTGAGGTTGCCGACGCGGGCTTCAGCGGTCGGTGGTACGGGCCCCGGCGGCGCGAACCGGCGTAACTGCGGGCATCACCGATACCCGAAGTGTTCGATGTCTGGAACCTTCGGGGCATGAACCCCTTTGACGAACCGGACGGCGAGTTCCTGGTGCTGGTCAACGACGAAGGACAGCACTCCCTCTGGCCCGCGTCCTTCGACGTGCCCGACGGCTGGCGCGTGGGCCTCGACCGGGCCGGCCGCACCCGTGCCCTTGCCCACATCGAGGAGAACTGGACGGACATGCGGCCCAAGAGCCTGGTCGAGGCCATGGACGGGTGAGTTGCGGCTCCCGTCGCGCGCGCCCGCTCGACCGGGCACCGATCCCAGGCGGTGCACCGATCGGGAAGTGCCGCGCGGCGGGTCACCCGGCCGGCACGCGCGCCCCGGTGTCAGGGTGCTCTCCGCGTCGCGAGCCGGCCGGCCGGTCGGTCGGTGGCGGTCCGCCAAGCCGTCGGCCACCAAGCCGGGGCGGGGGCCCTTCCGCCCCGGCGCACCCGGCGCACCCGGCGCACCCCGCACGTCCGGCTCACCCGGCGCACCCGGCACCTCCGCGAGCGGTTCGGTCCGCGCCCGCGGGCCCACCCCGCCGCCCGGTCCGCAGGAGCCGGGCGGGGAAAGCGGGTTACGCAACCGTGCGGACTGCGCCGAGGAGGTCCGCGGACCACTCGGCGTACTCCGGCGACGTGCGCCGAGTCCCGGAGACCGGTCGGACGGCCCCGTGGTGCCACGTCCACGGGGCCCTTCCGCCGGTCCCGACTGGAGGTTGATCAGCCCATGAACACGCTGAGTGCCGCGACCGCCGAGACGGGGGCCGCCCGCGTCCCCCGACCGGGCGGCACCCCCCTTCCCCGCCGTGCCGGACCGACCTTTCTCGGCGTGGGCACCGCGGTCCCGACCCGTTCCTACACGCAGGAGGAAGTCCTCGACTTCTTCGGGATCACCGACGCACGCGTCCGCTCGGTCTTCGCCAACAGCGCGATCGACCGCCGCTGCCTCACCCTCCCGCCCCGTGACCGGCTGGGGCGCCCGCACGTCGAGACCCAGGGCGAACTGCTGCGCAAGCACGCCGCCCAGGGGATCGCCATGGGCGCCGACGCGCTGCGCCGCTGCCTGACGGCCGCGGGGCTGTCGCAGGACGACGTCGGCTATCTGTGCTGCGTGTCGAGCACCGGCCTGCTGACGCCGGGACTCAGCGCCCTGCTGATGAAGGAACTCGGTCTCGCCGTCGACACCGGCCGGCTCGACGTCGTGGGCATGGGCTGCAACGCGGGCCTCAACGCGCTGAACGCCGTGGCCGGTTGGAGCAGCGCGAACCCCGGACGGGTGGCCGTCATGGTGTGCGTGGAGGTCTGCTCGGCCGCCTATGTCATCGACGGCACGATGCGCACGTCCGTGGTCAACAGCCTCTTCGGCGACGGCGCGGCGGCCGTCGCGCTCAGCACCGGCCCGGCGGACGCCACAGGACCGGGACCGGGACCACGACCGGGACCGCGATCGGGACCGCGATCGGGACCGGGACCGGCACCGCGACCAGGACCCGAACTCCTCAAGTTCGCCAGCCACCTCATCCCCGAGGCGTGCCCGGCGATGCGTTACGACTGGGACGACACCGCGGGGAAGTTCAGCTTCTTCCTCGACCGGGACGTGCCCTACGTCGTCGGGGCGCACGCCGAGACCGCGGTCGACCGGCTACTGGCCGGCACCGGTCTGCGGCGCAGCGACCTCGCGCACTGGGTGGTGCACTCGGGCGGCAAGAAGGTCATCGACTCCGTGCGGGTCAACCTCGGCCTGTCCCGGCACGACCTGCGCCACACGACCGGTGTCCTGCGGGACTTCGGCAACGTGTCCAGCGGGTCGTTCCTCTTCTCGTACGACCGCCTGGTGCGTGAGGGCGTGCCCCGGCCCGGCGATCACGGCGTGCTCATGACGATGGGCCCGGGTTCGACCATCGAGACCGCCCTCGTCCGCTTCTGAGCCGGCGCCCCGCACCGACGCCCGGTACCGACCCCGCAGGAGGAGTCCGCAGTATGCACGCCACCATTTCGCAGACGGTCGTGGAAGCCGACATCGACGTGGCCCGCCCCCTGACACCCGGCCTCGTGGCGGAACTCGCCGACGCCTGCGACCGGGTGGAGGACGCCGGGGGCGGCCGGGTCCTGGTGGTGCGGCTGACCGGGTCGAAGGACGCGCCCGCCGCATGGCCGGGACCGGCGCAGGTGCACCTGGTCGGCAAGTGGGAGAACGCGCTGCGCAGACTGGAACGGCTCGACGCGCTGACCGTCGGGATCGTCGCGGGCCGGTGCAACCAGGCCTGCCTGGAGGTCCTGCTGGCCACCGATCACCGCGTCGCGGGACCCGGTACGACGCTGGACGCGGGCACCAGGACCGACGGCATGTGGCCGGGGACCGCCCTGTACCGGCTGGTGCAGCAGGTGGGCCTGGCGACGGCCCGTCGGCTCGTGCTGTTCCCGGGCGAGACCGGCGTACCGGCCCTGCACGCCGCCGGAGTGCTCGACGAGGTGACCCAGGACGCCGGCGCCGCGCTGGCCGCCGTCCTGAAGCGGGCCGCCGACTCCGCCGGGACCGAGCCGGCCCTGCGCCGCCGGCTCCTGCTCGACGCCGGCACGGTCTCCTTCGAGGAGGCGCTGGGGAGCCATCTGGCCGCCTGCGACCGGGCCCTGCGCCGTATCGACCTGACGGAGGACGGCAAGTGACCGCGGCCACCACCGCCGAGGACCGGCAGCCGCCGGCCGCCCCCGTGCCGCTCACCGGCGTCTTCGACACCGACCGTGAACGCGCCACCGCCCGCCTGCGGAACGCGACCGGGCAACTGGCGGCGATGCCCCCGCGGGCGCGAAGGAGCCTGGCGGACACCACCCGGGCGCAGCACCTCCACGACGCGGCACGCCAACTGCGGACCGCCTTCCTGGAGCTGCACGCCGAGCGGGTGTACGACACGCTGACCGCCGGCCGGACGGCACACCTGCGCCTGGTGGAAGTGGCCCACGCGGCCGGCCGGGACTTCCCCGGCCTGGCGCCCTCCGCGCGGCAGATGACCGAGGAGGCGGCGCGCCCCCAGTCCGAGAAGGAGGGGTGGGAGATCGACCAGGGAATCCTCTTCCGCGCCCTGCTGCGCGCTCCCGGCCCGGGCGCCCACCTCATGGAGTCGATGCTGCGCCCGACCCCCCGCGCGCTGGAGCTGCTGCCCGGTTTCCGGGACACCGGCGAGGTGGTCCTCAAGGCGGCGCGGCTCGAACGCCGGCGCGGCGCGGGCTTCGTGACCCTCACCAACACGCACTGCCTCAACGCGGAGGACAACCAGCACGTCGCCGACCTGGAGACCCTGGTCGACCTCGTCCTGCTCGACCCCCAGGTGCGCGTCGGCGTGCTCAGGGGCGGCGTCATGACCCATCCCCGGTACGCCGGCCGGCGGGTCTTCAGCGCGGGCATCAACCTCAAGGAGCTGCGCGCGGGCGCCATCTCCTTCGTGGACTTCCTGCTCGGCCGCGAGCTGGGCTACCTCAGCAAGATGATGCGCGGACTCGTGCGGGCGGACCGGCCCTGGCCGGGCACGGACGCGCAGAAGCCCTGGCTCGGCGTGGTGGACGGGTTCGCCATCGGCGGAGGCGCCCAGATCCTGCTCGCCTGCGACCGGGTACTGGCCGCGAGCGACGCCTACTTCAGCCTCCCCGCCGCCCAGGAGGGCATCGTGCCGGGCGTGGCCAACCTGCGGCTGACCCGGTTCCTCGGCGCCCGCCAGGCCCGCCAGGTCGTCCTGTGGGGCCGCCGGATCGAGGCGGGCGAGCCGGCCGCGCGCCTGGTCTTCGACGAGGTCGCGGCCCCGGACGCGCTCGACGCCGCGGTCGCCGGGTCGGTGGCCCGGCTGGCCAACCCGGCCGTGGCGGCCAACCGGGCCATGCTGAACCTGGCGGATGAGCCCGCCGAGCAACTGCGCGCCTACCTCGCCGAGTTCGCGCTCCAGCAGGCGTTACGCGCCTACAGCCCCGACGTCCTCGCCAAACTGCACCGGTGACCGGTCCGGCGCGCCCGGGGGCACCGCGTCCCCGAGCCGGGCCGCCACCGGTTCCCCGGCGGCCCCGCGCGCACGTAACGGCGGCGATCGCGGATGGTCCGGGGCGTGCGACCGGACCGAGAGTGGGCCGTATGGAACTTGCGGATTCGGACGCCACGTCGGTGACGGTGCCACAGGGGGTCAAGCCGTCCACATCCTGGCTCTCGGCCGGAGGGGACGCCGATGTCCCGGCCTCGCGCGAGGCGGGGCATCCCGCCCGGACGGACGGCGGGATCGCGGACGGCGGGTTCGCGGCCGGCCGTGAACTTCCCACGCTGAGCGGGGCGTTCGGCACGGACCGGCAGCGGGTGTCCCGTTGCCTGGTGGAGCTCGTACGGGCGGTGGACGCGCTGCCGCCGAAGGCGAGGCGCTCGCAGGACCCGCAGCGGCGCGCCGACGGCCTGCACCAGCGGGCCCGCCTGCTGCGCCGGAGGTTCCTGGACCGCCATGCCGAGCGGCTCTACGAGGAGCTGACCGACGGACTCACCCGGTCGCTGCGGGTGGAGGAGATCGCCGTTCTCGCCGCCGAGCGCTGTCCTGGCCTGGTGCCGGGGCCCGAGCGCCTGGCGGCGGAGGCGCGGCTGCCGCAGTGGGAGAAGGAGGGGTGGGAGATCGACCAGGGCCTCCTCTTCCAGGCCCTGTTCGGCTCGGCTGTCGCGGGGCCGCACCTGTTGCGCGCGATGCTGCGGCCGACCCGGCGGTCACTGGCGGCGCTGCCCGGGTTCCGCGCCACCGGTCGCGCGGACCTGGGCACCGTCTCGGTGACCCGCAGGGAGGGCATCGCCCAGGTGGAGGTCTGCAACGACGCCTACCTGAACGCGGAGGACGACGCCCTCGTCGAAGCCCTGGAGACGGCGACGGACCTGGTGCTGCTCGACGACGGCAGCCGGGTGGGCGTCCTGCGCGGAGGGGTGATGACGCATCCCGCCCACCGGGGCCGGCGGGTGTTCAGCGCGGGCATCAACCTGACCCACCTGTTCCAGGGCAGGATCTCCCTGGTGGGCTTCATGCTGCGGCGCGAGGTCGGCTACCTCGCCAAGTTCGTGCACGGGCTGCACCACGGGGAGGACGGTCCGGGCGGGCTGCCCGCGCGCGTGGCCAAACCGTGGGTGGGCGCGGTGGATTCGTTCGCGATCGGCGGCGGCACGCAGATCCTGCTGGCGCTGGACCGGGTGGTGACCGCCGAGGACGCGTGGTTCAGCCTGCCCGCGATGGACGAGGGGCTGGTGCCCGGGGCCGCGAACCTGCGGCTGGTGCCCGCGACGGGGAGCCGGCTGAGCCGGCAGATGATCTTCTGGGGCCGGCGGCTGCGGGCCGGCGATCCGGCGGCGTCCTGGCTGTGCGACCAGGTCGTGCCGGCAGGGGAGTTGGACGCGGCGGTGGAGCGCGCGGCGGCGCACCTGGACAACCCGGCGGTCGCGGCGAACAAGCGGATGCTGGCGATCGGTGAGGAGCCGGAGGACGTCTTCCGCCGGTACATGGCCGCGTACGCGATCGAGCAGGCCGTCCGCATGTACAGCCCCGACCTCATCGCCAACCTGGAACGCACCTGGGTCAACCGGTCGCGCCGACGCCCGGCCGGGGCCTGAGGTGCGCCGGGGTGGAGGCGCAGCCGTGAGCCGGGGTGGAAGCGCGCCTGTGAAGAACAGCGGGACCCCGTCGGGCAGGACCCCGTCGCCGGAAGGTCCCGCCCCTGCCGGTCCCGCCCCGGCCGGTCCCGAGCTGACCGGTCCTGAGCTGACCGGCCGGCCGGTACCGCCCTACCGGCGGGAGTGCCCCGCCGCGGCGGCACTGCTCCCCGACGAGCGGCCGTTTCGCGTCTTCGGCACGCCGGCCGAGGCCGCGGCCGATCCCGCGCTGCTGTTGCGGCTGTACGGCGGGCTGGTCCGGGGCCGCAGGTTCAACACGCAGGCCACCGCGCTGACCCGGCAGGGCCGGCTGGCGGTGTATCCGTCGAGCACCGGTCAGGAGGCGTGCCAGGTGGCGGCGGCGGCCGTCCTGGCCGAGCGCGACTGGCTGTTCCCCAGCTACCGCGACTCGCTGGCCGTGGTCGCGCGCGGCGTGGACCCGGTGGAGGCCCTGACGCTGCTGCGCGGTGACCGGCACACGGGTTACGACCCGTACCGGCACCGTGTCGCGCCGCTGTGCACTCCGCTCGCGACGCAGTTGCCGCACGCCGTGGGTCTCGCGCACGCCGCCCGCCTCAAGGGCGACGACGTGGTGGCGCTCGCCCTCGTCGGCGACGGCGGCACCAGCGAGGGCGACTTCCACGAGGCCCTGAACTTCGCGGCCGTGTGGCGGGCGCCCGTGGTCTTCCTCGTCCAGAACAACGGCTTCGCGATCTCCGTACCGCTGGCGAAGCAGAGCGCCGCTCCGACGCTGGCGCACAAGGCCGTCGGGTACGGCATGCCGGGCCGGCTGGTCGACGGCAACGACGTGGCGGCCGTGCACGCGGTCCTCGCCGAGGCGGTGGAGCGGGCGCGCGGCGGCGGGGGCCCGACGCTCGTCGAGGCCGTCACGTACCGCGTGGAGGCGCACACGAACGCGGACGACCCGGCGCGGTACCGCGCGGACGACGAGGTGGCCGCGTGGCGCGCGTACGACCCGGTGGACCTGCTGGCGGGCGTGCTGCGGCGCCGGGGCCTGCTGGACGACGCGGCGGCGGCTCGTGCCGCGGGAGAGGCGGAGGAGATGGCGGCGCGCCTGCGGGAGCGGATGAACGCGGACCCGGTGCTCGACCCGATGGACCTGTTCGGGCAGGTGTACGCGCGGCGGACCGGCCAGTTGGAGGAGCAGGCGCGGGGGCTGCGGGCGGAACTGGACGCGGCGGCGGAAGCGGCGGAAGCGGCCGAAGCGGCGGAGACGGACGCGGCGGCGGAAGCGGCCGGCGTGCCGGGGCGGGGCGGCGCCCGATGACCGCGCTCGCCGAGCAGCCGGCCGCGCTCGCGGCCCGACCGGCCACGATGGCCCAGGCGTTGCGGCGCGCCCTGCGCGACGCGATGGCCGAGGACTCCTCGGTCCACGTGTTCGGTGAGGACGTCGGCACGCTCGGCGGCGTCTTCCGGATCACGGACGGCCTGGCGCAGGAGTTCGGCGACGACCGGTGCACGGACACGCCGCTCGCCGAGGCCGGCATCCTCGGCACGGCGGTCGGCATGGCCATGTACGGGCTGCGGCCGGTGGTGGAGATGCAGTTCGACGCCTTCGCCTACCCGTCGTTCGAGCAACTGGCGAGCCATGCCGCGAAGATGCGCAACCGTACCGGCGGCGCGATGCGGATGCCGCTGACCGTACGCATCCCCTACGGCGGCGGGATCGGCGGCGTCGAGCACCACAGCGACTCGTCGGAGGTCTACTACATGGCCACGCCGGGCCTGCACGTCGTCACCCCGGCGACCGTGGAGGACGCCTACGGGCTGCTGCGGGCCGCCATCGCCTCCGACGACCCGGTGGTGTTCCTGGAGCCGAAGCGGCTCTACTGGTCGAAGGCGCCGTGGTCGCCGGAGGCGCCGGCGGCCGTGGGGCCGATCGGCCGGGCCGCGGTGCGGTGTTCGGGTTCCAGCGCCACGCTGATCACGTACGGGCCGAGCGTGCCGGTGTGCCTGGAGGCGGCGGAGGCGGCGCGCGCCGAGGGCTGGGACCTGGAGGTGGTGGACCTCAGGTCGCTGGTGCCCTTCGACGACGAGACGGTGGCGCGGTCGGTGCGGCGCACCGGGCGCGCGGTGGTGGTGCACGAGGCGGCGGGTTTCGCTGGTCCCGGCGGGGAGATCGCCGCGCGGGTGAGCGAGCGGTGCTTCCACCATCTGGAGGCGCCGGTGCTGCGGGTGACGGGGTTCGACATCCCGTATCCGCCGCCGATGCTGGAGCGGCACCATCTGCCCGGCGTGGACCGGGTGCTGGACGCGGTCGCCCGGCTCCAGTGGGAGGTGGAGCGCTGATGGCCCCCCGGGTGCGTGAGGTCCGGCTGCCCGATCTCGGCGAGGGGCTGACCGGGGCGGAGGTCGTGGGCTGGCTGGTGGCGGTCGGCGACGTCGTCGTGGTGGACCAGCCGGTGGTGGAGGTGGAGACGGCGAAGTCGCGGGTGGAGGTGCCCTGTCCGTATGGCGGGGTGGTGACGGCGTGCTTCGGTGAGGAGGGCAGCGAACTGCCGGTCGGGGCGCCGTTGCTGACGGTCGCCGTGGACGGGGAGAGCGCGGCGCCGGTGTCTGGCGAGGGGCCGCCGGCCGGGACCGCGCCCGGCCCGTCCGGCTCCCCGGACCCCGGGGCGGGCGCGAGCGGCTCGGGCAGCGTGCTGGTCGGATACGGTACGGCGGCGCCCTCCGCGCGCCGCCGCCGGGTGGTGGCCGGCGGCCCACGGGCCCACGGCGCCCCGCTGGACGCTGTGCCCGCGCAGGGTGCGGGCGCGGGTACGGGTGCGCGGGGTCCGGCCGCGGCGAGCGGGCCGGCCCCGGTGGTGTCGCCGCTGGTGCGGCGGCTGGCGAGGCAAAGCGGCCTCGATCTGCGGCAGTTGGCCGGGAGCGGGTACCAGGGGCTGATCCTGCGGTCGGACGTGGAGCGGGCGATCGCACAGGGGACGGCGCGGGCCCCCGACCCGCGGCCCGCCTCGGGAGCGCCGGGCGCGCCCGTCCGTTCGGCTGAGGCGGAGGACGGTGTGCGGGTGCCGCTCAAGGGCGTACGGGGTGCGGTCGCGGCGAAGATGGCCCGCAGCCGCCGGGAGATTCCCGAGGCGACCTGCTGGGTGGACGCGGACGCGACGGAGTTGATGGCGGCCCGCGCCGTGATGAACGAGGCGGGCGGGCCGAAGATCTCCGTGCTCGCGCTGCTCGCCCGCCTCTGCACGGCGGGGCTCGACCGGTTCCCCGAGCTGAACGCCAGGGTGGACACGGCGGCCCGGGAGATCGTGCGGCTGCCCGCCGTGCACCTCGGCTTCGCCGTACAGACCGACCGGGGCGCGGTCGTGCCGGTCGTGCGCGACGCGCACACCCGCAACGCCGAGTCGCTGGCGCGGGAGTTCGCGCGCCTGACCGACCGTGCCCGGCGGGGGGCACTGGCGCCCGCCGAGGTGACCGGTGGCACCTTCACCCTCAACAACTACGGCGTCTTCGGCGTCGACGGGTCCACCCCGATCATCAACCACCCCGAGGCCGCCATGCTCGGCGTCGGCCGGATCGTGCCGAAACCGTGGGTGCACCAGGGCGAACTGGCGGTCCGCCAGGTCGTCCAGCTCTCCTTGACGTTCGACCACCGTGTCTGCGACGGCGGCGTGGCCGGCGGTTTCCTGCGCTACGTGGCCGACCGGGTCGAGCAGCCGGCGACAGCGCTGCGCACCCTCTGAGCGCACCCGCTGAGCGCATCGCTCAGGGCGCGCACCGAGCGCGGGCTCCGCCGTACGCGCGGAGCCCGCCGTGCCCGCGTCCGGCAGGCACCCCCACTCCGACGTCGACCGCACGCGGAGGGCCGCGGAGGACGCGCCGGGTCCGGCTCCCGCGGTCCGGGACGCCTGCCCGTCCCCGCCCGGCTCCCACGGGCGGACGACCCGGACGACCCGGATGACCCGGACGACACGACGACGTGGACGGCGTAACGGTGGAGATCGCCGATAGCCGCGGCCCGCCGCTCGGCCGGAGAGTGGGCGGCATGGAGCTGTCAGATCTGCACGCGGCGGTGGGCGACCCGTCGCTGGACTCGGTCACCTTCCTGAACGAGGTGGCCGACCGCTACCCGGACGCCGTGTCCTTCGCGGCGGGCCGCCCCTCGGAGGACTTCTTCCGCGTCGGCGACCTGGACCGCTACCTGCGGCGGTACTGCGCGTTCCTGGCATCGGAACGGGGCTTCGACGAGCGCCGGATCGTCCGCACCCTGTTCCAGTACGGACGGACCAAGGGCATCACGGCCGACCTGGTCGCCCGCCACCTGGCGGTCGACGAGGGCATCACGGCCGACCCGGAGTCCGTCGTCGTCACCGTCGGCGCCCAGGAGGCGATGCTGCTGGTCCTGCGTGCGCTGCGCCGGGACGGGCGGGACGTGGCGCTCGCGGTGTCACCGACCTACGCGGGTTTCACCGGCGCCGCACGGCTGGTCGACATGCCGGTGCTGCCGGTGGCGTCGGGAGAGCGCGGCATCGACCTCGACGACCTGCGGGAGCGGCTGCGCGCCACGCGCGGCGAAGGGCTGCGGCCGCGCTGCCTGTACCTGGTACCGGACTTCTCCAACCCGACCGGCCTCTCCCTCGACATCCCGACCCGGCGCCGGCTCCTCGACGTGGCGGCGCGCGAGGACCTGCTGCTGCTGGAGGACAACCCCTACGGCCACTTCACCGGGCGCGGCGACCGGCTGCCCACGCTCAAGGCGCTCGACGAGGAGGCCCGCGTCATCTACCTCGGATCGTTCGCGAAGACGGCGTCGCCCGGCGTGCGGGTCGGCTTCGCCGTGGCCGACCAGCGGGTGACCGTGCAGGGGCGGTCCACCGGGTACCTGGCCGACGAACTGGCGAAGATCAAGAGCATGGTGACGGTCAACACCTCGCCGATCAGCCAGGCCCTCGTCGCGGGGCAGCTGCTGGAACACGACTTCAGCCTCTACGCGGCCAACGCGGAAGCCAGAGCGTCCTACCGGCGCAACCTGGACCTCGTCTGCGACGGCCTGCGGCAGCGCTTCCCGGCCGGCCAGGCCGGAGAGGTCCGCTGGAACGTGCCGACCGGAGGGTTCTTCGTGGTGCTCTCCGTGCCGTTCCGCGCCGACGACGAGATGCTCGAACACTCGGCGCGCGCCCACCGGGTGCTGTGGACCCCGATGGGGCACTTCTACCCGGAACCCGGCGCGGGCGACCACCAACTGCGGTTGTCGTGCAGCCTGTTGACCCCCGCGGAGATCGGGACCGGCCTCGACCGGCTGGCGGATCTGGTCGCCGAGCAGACCCGGCACGAGACCGCCGAGACCGTCGGGTCCGCCGAGACCGCCGAGACCGCCGAGACCGCCGAAGTCGTCAGGGCCGGACCGAGAGCCTGAGCCCGAGCGCACCCGACCGCGAGCGGTCCCCACGACCGACCTCCCATGAAGCCCACGGGCACGCGTCCGTGCCGCGGCGAGAGGAACCCCCACCGTGATCAGGAAGAGCGACCTTCAGAAGATCGTGACGGAAGCCCTGTCCATGCAGGCGTCCGGAGAGGTCGGCTACGACACCCCGCTCGCCATGGACTCCTTCTCGCTCGTCATGCTCCAGCACCTCCTGGAGGAACTCCACGGCATCGAACTCGAACCGGAGCCGGCCATCCTGCACGGATTCGCCTCGGTCCGGGAGATCCACCTCTACCTGGCCGAGAACTTCCCGGCCGACACCGAGGCACCCACGGCCGTGTGACCGAGGAGGCGCCCGCCGGACCCGGTCCGGCACCAACCGATCGGCAACCCGACGTCGAGGAGGAGTGAACCATGGCCACCCGAGCATGGTGGGGCGAGGAACTTCTGGACCGGGGGCCCGACAGCGCCCCGCTGGCCCGGCTCCGCGGGCGTCTCACCCGCGGCGGACTGCGCACCGGGGCACGGGAGTTGGCGGACCTCTTCCGCCGCCAGGGCATCGGCCCGGGGGCGTCCGTCGCCGTGTACGTGCCGCCCGGGTTCACCCTGATGCAGGCACTGGTCGGCCTGTGGTCCGTCGGCGCGCAGACCGTCCTGCTCGACGCGCGCACCCCCCTCGCCGAGCGGGAGCGGCTGGCCGCGCTGTGCGCGCCGCAGTTCCTGGTCGCCGCGGCGGGCCCGGGCGGCAGTGGCACCGGGCTCGTGGAGGAGAGCCCGCTCGTGGTCTCCGCCCGGCCCGGCGGCCGTCCCGCGGACGAGGACATCTGCCTGGTGCAGTTCAGTTCCGGGTCCACCGGCGTGCCCAAGGTGATCGGGCGCACCGGCCGCTCGCTGCGGGACGAACTCGTGCGCTACGCCTCCCTGGACGGCATGCCCGGTCAGGGCGAGCGCGTCCTCCTGCTGAACTCGCTCGTGCACACCGTGGGCCTCATCGGCGGGTTCCTGCACGCGCTCGGCTCGGGCGCGGAACTCGTGCTCCCGGCCGGCACCCGCATCGGCGCGGTCCTGGAGACCGCCCGGGACGCCGACGTGCACGCCGTCTTCGGCATCCCCTTCCACTTCGACCTGCTCTCGCGCGCCTCCGGCCCGCCCCCGCGGTCGCTGCGGGTCACCCTGTCGGCCGGTGAACCGCTCCCCGAGGCCGTCTACGACCGCTTCCTGGCGAAGTACGGCGTGCCCGTCGGACAGATCTACGGCATGACCGAGACGGGCATGCTGACCGGTGACCTGACCGGGTCCAGGAACCGCGCGCCGTGGGTCGGTTACCCGGCCGGCGACACCGTGGAACTCAGGTCCGTCGACGAGGAACTCCAGGTACGGGTCGACCGCTCGCCGTACCTGCGCGGTGACGCCGACCGCTACGCGGACGGCTGGCTGCGGACCCACGACCGGTGCGCGCTGGACGAGGAGACCGGTGCGCTGGCGATCCTGGGGCGGCTGGACTCCGTCGCCACGGTGGGCGGGATGAAGGTCGATCTGGCCGAGATCGAAGGGGTGTTGCGCGGCCATCCGGCGATCCAGGAGGCGGTCGTCGTCCACTGCGGCGCGATCGAGGCGTACGTCGGCGGCGAGGGGCTTCCGCCGTCCGAGGAGCTGATCCGCTGGTGCCGGCTGAACCTCGGCCCCTTCAAGGTCCCGAAGGCCGTCTTCAGAGCGACGGCCCTGCCCCGCAACAGGAGCGGGAAGATCCTCCGGAACAGGGACCTGCTCAGGTCCCACCCGTGGGAGTGATCCGCCATCGGCACGGGACGGGTACGGGAGCACGCCCGCAGCCGGCCCGTGGGCAACGCGCCTCACACGTCAGGAGCGACGGTATGAATGCCACGGAAGAGCGGATGGCCGCGGTGCTGTCCACCAGGTTCAAGGTCGAGCGGGGAGCGATCAGCCCGGAATCGGCGTTCGGGGCGCTCAGGTTCGACTCCCTGACGCTCGTCGAGCTGGGACTCGCCCTGGAGGACGAGTTCGGGGTCCCCATCGAGGACGGCGAGTTGACCGTATCGATGACCCTGCGCGACGCCGCCGAGCTCGTCGAGACACGGGAGGCCGCGCTCTGATGGGCGCTCCGACGGGCGGGGAGAAGGCGTCGTTCGGGGCGGCGATCACCGGGCTCGGCCTGGTGACGCCGGCCGGCATCGGGGTGAAGGAGAACTGGGACCGGGTCACCTCGGGCCGGTCGTGCGCGACGGCGGACGAGCCGCTGGGCGGCCTCCCGGCCGGTGTCACCTGCCGGGTACCGGGTTTCGACGCCGACGCCCTCCTCGGGGGCTTCTCCGCGTGGGGGTTCGACCGGTTCGCGCAGCTGGCGATCGTCGCCTCCCGCCAGGCCCTGGCGGACGCGGGCTGGGACCCGGCGCGGTGGGACGGCACCCGGGTGGGCGTCGTGCTCGGCAACTCGCTCGGCGGGATGCAGTCCCTGGAACGCCAGCACACCGCCTTGCTGGAGCGGGGACCCCGCAAGGTCTCCCCGCTCACGATCCCGATGTTCATGGTGAACATAGTCGCCGGCCACGTCGCGATCGACATCGGCGCGAAGGGACCCAGCGAGGTCAGCGCCGCCGCGTGCGCCGCGGGCGGCACCGCGGTGGGTACCGCACGCGCACTCCTGCGGTCGGGCGTCTGCGACGTGGTGGTGGCCGGCGGCACCGAGTCCGCGCTGACCCCGCTGGTGCTGGCCGCGCTCGGCAAGATGGGCGCGCTGTCCGGGCGTACCGACGAACCCGGCCGCGCCTCCCGCCCGTTCGACGCGGGCCGGGACGGGTTCGTGGCCGCCGAGGGCGCGGGCGTCCTGGTCCTGGAGCGGACCGCGGACGCCAGGGCCCGGGGCGCGAGGGTGCACGCCGTGGTCCGCGGATACGGCAGCGCCTCGGACGCCCACCACCCCACCGCGCCCGACCCGAGCGGCCAGGGCATCGAGCGGGCACTGCGCGCCGCCCTGGCGGACGCCGGACTCGGGCCGTCCGACGTCGACCACGTCAACGCGCACGGCACGGCCACCGTGCTCAACGACGCGGCCGAGGGCCGGATGCTGCGCCGGGTGCTGGGCGACCGGCCCCTGGTCACGTCCACCAAGGGCGTCATCGGCCATACGCTGGGCGCGTGCGGCGCGATCGAGGCCGCCTACACCGCACTCGCCGTCGCCCACCACTGCGTGCCGCCCACCGCCAACCTCACGCGGCTCGACCCGGAAGTCGAGATCGACGTGGTGGGCGGAGCGCCCCGCAGCGCTCCGATCGACGTCGCCGTCAGCACCTCGATGGGGTTCGGCGGCCACAACGCGGCGCTCGTCCTGACGGCTTCCTGACCCGGCCCGCGCCGGTGGTCTGCCCGCGCCGGTGCCCGAGGGTGCCCCCGCGGGTACCGGCGACCGCGCCGAGGGTGCCCCTGCCCGGACCGGCGACCCCGCCCGTACCGGCGACCGCTGCCGTCCCGCCCGCGCCGGTGTCCCGCTCCCGTCAGCGGCGCGTGAAGTGCCCCACCGCGTCGAGGAGCAGGCCGACGTCGGCCGCGGAGTTGAACCAGTGGCAGGAGACCCTGATACCGCCGACGCCGGCCGTGTACCGCACGCTCACCGCGACACCGGCCCCGCCCAGGTAGTGCATCAGGGCGGTGTCCGCCGTGCTCGTACCCAGGGTGAAGGTGACGATGCCGGAGCGGTACCGCCGGCGGCGCGGCGTGACGACGACCATGCCCAGGCGGTCCAGCCCGGCGAGCAGACGGTCGGTGAGCGCCACGATGTGGTCGGCCATCACCGCGGGCCCGACCTCGATCACCAGGTCCAGCGCGGAGGCCAGCGCGATGCCGCCGGGGTAGTTCGCGGTGCCGCCGATCTCCCAGGCCCGGGCGTCGCCGGTGTACGTGAAGTCCTGGAACGGGCTGATGTCGGGACGCAGGAACGCCTTGCCCCAGGTGTCGGCGGGCGGCACGGCCGCGAAGAAACCGGACATCGGGCGGTTCAGGCGCTCACGGATCTCGGGCGCCAGATAGAGGAACCCGGTTCCGAAGGGGGAGTTGAGCCACTTGTGCCCGCTGCACACCAGCACGTCCACCGGTGTCGCCGACACGTCGAGCGGAAGCGCGCCGACGTGCTGGGCGGCGTCGACCACCAGCCAGATCCCACGGCTGCGGCACATCTCGGACACGGCGGCCAGGTCCGCCCGGAACCCGTTCGTCCACTGCACCGAACTCAGCGCGAGAACCGCCACGTCGTCGTCGAGACAGGCCCGCAGCACGTCGACCGAGACCTCGCCCGCGGTGTGCGGGACCCGGCGCACGCCGATGCCGCCGCGCGCCAACTGCGACCAGGTGACGCCCATCTGGATGTATTCGAGGTCCGCGAGCGCCACGGCGTCCCCGGGCTTGAGCGGTAACGCCTGGGCGGCGATCGACAGACCGTGGGTGGCGCTCTCGACGAGCGCGATGTCCTGCGGCTGCGCGCCGATGAGGCGGGCCGCACGCGGCCGGGCCGCGTCCCGCGCCGTGTTCAGCTCGCCGTGGTGGGCCGTGCCCGAATCCGCCGGAATCCACTGGGTCCGCTCGGTGAAATGGGTGACGGCGTCCACCGCGCGCTGCGAGGCCACCCCGATGCACGCGGCGTCCAGATACGCGCGTTCCCTCGTCAACGGGAACTGCGTCGCGGCCATCTTCGACAGTTCATCCTGGATGGCCGTCATGTGCTGGTGCCCTTCTGTGAACCGTCCTGGTCCGCGGAGTTCGGCGGTTCCCGGCTCCAGAATCCAGAAAACCGCCGGTCGGAGCATCCGTGGTGTCCACAGTTACGTGCCCGCCGCCCCGCGATCCCCCCGCCACCGGCCGGCGTACCGCGCGGATCGGCCGCACGGCGGCCCGAACGACCCCCGGCGGTCGGGTGATCACGCCCGTAACGGCGGCGAACGCTGATACCGCGGGACCGACGCGGCACCGGAAGGTGGGGGGAACACCGTCGAGCGGTTGGGATGGATGGCGTGGACCGATCTGGTGAGGGGCTCCTCAAGCTGACCGCCGCCCAGGAGGGCATGTGGTTCGCGCAGCACCTGGCGCCGGGAAACCCGGCCTACCGATGCGCGGAGATCCTGGAGATCCACGCCCCGATCGACGTCGACCTGTTCCAGCGCGCCGCGGAACAACTCCACGAGGAGAACGAGTCGGGCCGGTTGCAGGTCACCCGGACCCCGGAGGGCCTGCGGCAGTTCCCCGGTTCCGGACAGCCGCCGCGGGTGAGGGACGTCAGCGACGAGGCCGACCCCTGGGGCGCCGTACGGGCCTGGACGCACACCGAACTGGCCCGCCGGGTCGACCTGGAGCGCGACCCGCACAGCACCACGGTCCTGTTCCGCGCCGCCCCCGACCACTTCTACTGGACGCAGGTGTTCCACCACGCGCTCCAGGACGGCCACGGCACCACGCTGACCGCGCGCCGGATGGCGGAGATCTACACCGCGCTGGCCGAGGGCGGCTCCTCCGGCACGGGCCGGCCCCTGCCCCCGTACCGGCAACTGGTGGCGGCGGACGAGGCGTACCGGAGCTCCGAGCAGTACGCCCAGGACCGCGGGTTCTGGCGCGAGCGACTGGCCGACCTGCCCGCCCCCGTCACCCTCGCCGGCCGGTCCGCGCCCGCGTCCCCCGCGAACCTGCGGCACACCGTGGACCTCTCCGCCGACCGGTCCGCCCGCCTGCGGGGAGCGACCCGGCGTCTCGGGGTGCACTGGCCCGCGCTGGCGATCGCGGCCACCGCGGTCTACCTGCACCTGGCGACAGGTGCCAAGGACGTGGTCCTGGGCGTGCCGGTCACCGGCCGCGTGGCGGAGGAGACCCGGTCGGTTCCCGGCATGATGGCGAACATCCTGCCGCTGCGCCTCACGGTGGACCCGGAGCGGAGCCTGCGCGCGTTCGTCCTGGAGACCCGGACGGCCGTCAGCGCCGCCCTGCGCCACCAGCGCTACCGGATGGAGCAGATGCGGCGGGACCGCGGCCTCACGCACGTGGACGAGCCCTTGTACGGCCCCCATGTGAACATCCAGCCGGCCGCGTCCGACATCACGTTCGCCGGCTGCCGGACCACCGCGCACAACGTCGCCAACGTTCCCGTCGAGGACCTGGCGTTCGTCGTGCACGACCGCAGGTCGGACGGCATGCACCTCCACGTGGACGCGAACCCCGCGCTGTACCGCGCCGACGAGGTCGCGCTGCACGCCGAGCGGTTCGCGCGGTTCCTGGACGACCTCGCCACGCTGGACCCGGACCGCCCGCTCGGCGACGTCGAGTTGCTGGGGGAGGCCGAGCGGCGTCGCGTGCTGGTGGAGTGGAACGACACCGCGTGCGAGGCGCCGGTGGGCACGGTGCCGGGACTCTTCGCCGCCCAGGTGGCCCGCACCCCCGAGGCGGTGGCGGTGGCGTCCGGAGCGGAGCGGCTGTCGTACCGGGAACTGGACGAGCGGTCCGACCGGCTCGCGCGCGTGCTGGCCGACCACGAGGTGGGGCCGGAGTCACCGGTGGCGGTGCTGATGGAGCGTTCCGCCGAGCTGGTGGTCGTGTTGCTGGCGGTGCTGAAGGCGGGGGGCGCGTACGTGCCGCTGGACGCGCGGGCCCCGGCGGAGCGGCTGCGGCGGCTGCTCGCGGAGACCGGCGCCGGTGTGCTGCTGGTCGACGCCGCCGCCGGCGGGGGCGGCTTCGCGCGGGACGCGGCCGCCTCGGGTGTCCGCGTGGTCGAGGCCGGACCCGCCTCGACAGGTGACGGTTCGGCGCTGCCGGTCCGCTGCGTCCCGGACCAGTTGGCGTACATCATGTACACGTCCGGTTCGACCGGCGTGCCGAAGGGGATCGCCGTCACCCATCAGAACGTGGTGGACCTCGCGAGTGACGCGTGCTGGCGCCATGAGGAGCCGCTGCGGGTGCTGTTCCGGTCGCCCCACTCCTTCGACGCCTCCACCTACGAGTTGTGGGCGCCGCTGCTGGGTGGCGGTCAGGTGGTGGTGGCGCCGGAGGAGCGGTTCGACGCGGGGGTGTTGCGGTCGTTGATCGCGCGGTACGCGTTGACGCATGTGCATGTGACGGCGGGGCTGTTCCGGGTGGTGGCGGAGGAGGACCCGGCGGCGTTCGCCGGCGTGGTCGAGGTCAGCACGGGTGGCGACGTCGTCCCCGCCGCCGCCGCGCGCCGCGTACTGGAAGCCGCACCGGGAATCACCGTACGGAACACCTATGGTCCGACGGAGATGACGTTGTGTTCGGTGCAGGTGGCTTTTGATGGTCCGGGTGGGGTGGGTCGGGTGTTGCCGATCGGGCGGCCTATGGACAATACGCGGGTGTATGTGTTGGACGGTGGTTTGCGGTTGGTTCCGGTGGGTGTGGTGGGGGAGTTGTATCTGGCGGGTGCGGGGATGGCGCGGGGTTATGTGGGGCGGGCGGGTTTGACCGGGGAGCGGTTTGTGGCGAGTCCTTTCGGGTGTGGGGAGCGGATGTATCGGACGGGGGATGTGGTGCGGTGGGGTGTGGGTGGGGTGTTGGAGTTTGTGGGGCGGGTGGATGACCAGGTGAAGATTCGTGGTTTTCGGGTGGAGCCGGCTGAGGTGGAGGCGGTGGTGGTGGGGTGTGCGGGGGTGGCGGAGGCTGCGGTGGTGGTGCGGGAGGATGTGCCGGGGGACAAGCGGTTGGTGGCTTATGTGGTGGCGGATTCGGCGGGTGGTGGTGCGGGTTTCGCTGAGGGGGTGCGGGGTTTTGTGCGGGGGTTGTTGCCGGATTACATGGTGCCGGCGGCGGTGGTGGTTTTGGGTGCGTTGCCGGTGACGGGGAATGGAAAGCTGGATCGTGGGGCGTTGCCGGTTCCGGATTACGGGTCGGGGTCGGGTCGTGGTGGTGGTCGGGGTCCGGTGTCGGTGCGGGAGGAGATCCTGTCCTCGGCTTTCGCCCAGGTGCTGGGGGTGCAACGGGTCGGCGTCGACGACGACTTCTTCGACCTCGGCGGGCACTCGCTCCTGGCGATCCGCCTGATCAGCAGGATCAGGGCGACGCTGAACGTCGAGGTGCCGATCCGGCAGGTGTTCGACACCCCGACCGTGGCCGGGCTCGCCCGCGGGTTGGGCGGCACACGTCCCGTACACGCCCCCCTGGTGGCGGGGCCCAGGCCCGACCGGCCGCCGCTCTCCTTCGCCCAGCAACGGCTCTGGTTCCTTTCGCAGTTGGAAGGCCCGAACACCACCTACAACATCCCGATCGCCGTGCGGCTGACCGGTGCGCTGGACGCGCGGGCCCTGGCGGACGCGCTCGCCGACGTGGTGGCCAGGCACGAGGTCCTGCGCACCCTCTACCCGTCGGACCAGGGCGAACCGTGGCAGCGGGTGCTGCCCGCGGACGCCGCGCGCCTGGACCTGGCGGTGACCGAGGTCGCACGGGACGACCTGGACACGCAGGTGACCGAGGCCGCCGCGCACACCTTCGACCTCACGGCGGAACTTCCGCTCCGGGCCGCGCTGCTGTCGATCGCACCGGACCACGACCCGCTCGGAGGCGAGAAGGACCGGCCCCAGGAGCACGTACTGGTGCTGGTCGTGCACCACATCGCCGGAGACGCCTGGTCGATGGGGCCGCTGTGGCGCGACCTGTCGAGGGCGTACGCGGCCCGCCGGGCCGGGCGGGCTCCGGCATGGGAGCCGTTGCCGGCGCAGTACGCGGACTTCGCGCTCTGGCAGCGCGCGGTGGCCGACGGCGGCGGCGCCGACGCACTCGCCTCGGACCTCGCGCACTGGCGGCAGCGGCTGGCGGGGGCGCCGGAGGAGATCGTGCTGCCCGCCGACCGGCCGCGCCCCGCGGTGGCGAGCCACCGCGGCGGGCGCACCGACATGCGGATTCCGGCCGAACTGCACGCGCGCCTGCACGCGTTGGCGCAGCGGCAGGGCGTGACGATGTTCATGCTGCTGCACGCGTCGCTGGCGGCACTGCTGTCCCGGCTGGGCGCCGGCCACGACCTCCCGATCGGCAGTCCGGTCGCGGGCCGTACCGACGAGGCCACCGACGACCTGGTCGGGTTCTTCGTCAACACGGTGGTCGTGCGGACCGACGTGTCGGGCGACCCGGCGTTCACCGCACTCCTGGACCGGGTGCGGGAGACGGTGCTGGACGCCTTCGAGCACCAGGACATCCCCTTCGAGCGGCTGGTCGAGGAGATCGCCCCGCAGCGGTCGATGGCACGGCACCCGCTGTTCCAGGTGATGCTCGCGGTCCAGAACACCGACGCCGCGGCGCTGGAACTGCCGGGGCTGCGGGCCGAGGAGCACCCCGCCGGACGGCCCGCGGCCAAGTTCGATCTGGACATCCAGTTCACCGAGCGGTTCGCGCCCGACGGCTCACCCGCCGGTCTCCTCGGCGACATCGTCTTCGCCACCGACCTGTTCGACCCGTCCACCGCGGAGGCGATCGCCCAGCGGCTGCTGAGGGTGCTGGAAGCCGTCGCCGACGACCCCGCGCAGCCCGTCGGCCGGATCGGGATTCTGGGCGACCAGGAGCGGCACCGCCTGCTGGCGGAGTGGAACGACACGGCGTGCGAGGCACCGGTGGGCACGGTGCCGGAGCTGTTCACGGCGCAGGCGGCACGCACCCCGACGGCACCGGCGTTGCGGGCCGAGGACCGCGAGCTGACGTACGCGGAGGTGGAGGCGCGCTCCAACGTCCTCGCGCGGCGGCTGGTGGACCGGGGCGTGGCGCCCGAGGCGCGGGTGGCGGTGCTGATGGAGCGTTCCGCCGAGCTGGTGGTCGTGTTGCTGGCGGTGCTGAAGGCGGGGGGCGCCTATGTGCCGCTGGACCTGCGGGCCCCGGCGGAGCGGATGCGGGTGCTGATGGCGGAAGCGTCGGCGGAGCTGCTGCTGGTGGACGCCGCGATGAACGGGCACCCGGCGGTGGGCGCGTTCCGGGCTCGGGGCGGCACCGTCGTGGAGGTCGCGGCCGGATCTGGCTGGTCCGGTGACGGTTCGGCGCTGCCGGCCCGGTGCGTTCCCGACCAGTTGGCGTACATCATGTACACGTCCGGTTCGACCGGCGTGCCGAAGGGGATCGCCGTCACCCATCAGAACGTGGTGGATCTCGCGAGTGACGCGTGCTGGCGCCATGAGGAGCCGCTGCGGGTGCTGCTGCGTTCCCCGCATTCCTTCGACTCCTCGACGTACGAGTTGTGGGCGCCGCTGCTGGGTGGCGGTCAGGTGGTGGTGGCGCCGGAGGTGCAGTTCGACGCGGGGGTGTTGCGGTCGTTGATCGCGCGGTACGCGTTGACGCATGTGCATGTGACGGCGGGGCTGTTCCGGGTGGTGGCGGAGGAGGACCCGGCGGCGTTCGCCGGCGTGGTCGAGGTCAACACCGGCGGGGATGTCGTCCCGGCCATCGCGGCGCGGCGGGTCTTGGAGGCCGTTCCCGGCGTGGTGGTGCGCAATCTCTACGGTCCGACGGAGATGACGTTGTGTTCGGTGCAGGTGGCTTTTGACGGTTCGGGTGGGGTGGGTCGGGTGTTGCCGATCGGGCGGCCTATGGACAATACGCGGGTGTATGTGTTGGACGGGGGTTTGCGGTTGGTTCCGGTGGGTGTGGTGGGGGAGTTGTATCTGGCGGGTGCGGGGATGGCGCGGGGTTATGTGGGGCGGGCGGGTTTGACCGGGGAGCGGTTTGTGGCGAGTCCTTTCGGGTGTGGGGAGCGGATGTATCGGACGGGGGATGTGGTGCGGTGGGGTGTGGGTGGGGTGTTGGAGTTTGTGGGGCGGGTGGATGACCAGGTGAAGATTCGTGGTTTTCGGGTGGAGCCGGCTGAGGTGGAGGCGGTGGTGGTGGGGTGTGCGGGGGTGGGGGAGGCTGCGGTGGTGGTGCGGGAGGATGTGCCGGGGGACAAGCGGTTGGTGGCTTATGTGGTGGCGGATTCGGCGGGTGGTGGTGCGGGTTTCGCTGAGGGGGTGCGGGGTTTTGTGCGGGGGTTGTTGCCGGATTACATGGTGCCGGCGGCGGTGGTGGTTTTGGGTGCGTTGCCGGTGACGGTGAACGGCAAGCTGGATCGTGGGGCGTTGCCGGCTCCGGATTACGGGGCGGGGTCGGGTCGTGGTGGTGGTCGGGGTCCGGTGTCGGTGCGGGAGGAGATCCTGTCCTCGGCTTTCGCCCAGGTGCTGGGGGTGCAACGGGTCGGCGTGGACGACGACTTCTTCGACCTCGGCGGACACTCCCTGCTCGCCGTGGCGCTCGTGGAACGGCTGCGGACCCGGGGCATCTCGGTCGACGTCCGCACCCTGTTCGCGGCGCCCACCGTGGCCCGGTTGGCCGCAGCCGAGGTCCGCGACGAGGTCGTGGTGCCACCGTGCCTGATTCCGGCGCAGGCGACGGCGATCACCCCCCGGATGGTGCCCTTCGCCGGGCTGACCGCCCGCCAGCTGGCCGACGCGGTGGCCGGTGTGCCCGGCGGCGCCGCGAACGTGGCGGACGTCTACCCGCTGGCCCCGTTGCAGGAAGGGCTCTTCTTCCACCACCGGCTGGCGGCCCGGGACGGCCACGACCCCTACCTTCTCCACCAGGTCCTGAGGTTCGACTCCCGGGCCCGCCTCGACGCCTTCGTGGCCGCCTGGCAGCACGTCGTCGACCGGCACGACGTGCTGCGCACCGCCCTCGCCTGGCAGGGCCTGCCCCACCCGGTGCAGGTGGTGCACCGGCACGCCGCGATCCAGGTGACCGAGGTCGAGGCCGGCCCGGCGGCCGGCGACGACGCGGCGCGCCTGCTGGCCGAGGCCGCCGGGACCGCCCTGGACCTGGGCCGTGCCCCGCTGATGGACGCGCACATCACGGCGGAGCCGACCGGCGGCCGGTGGATCATGGTGCTGCGGATGCACCACATCATCCAGGACCACACCGCGCTTGAGGTGATGCTGGACGAGGTACGGGAGGTGCTCGCCGGACGCCAGGACGCGCTGCCCGCACCGCTGCCCTACCGCGCCTTCGTCGCGCAGGCCCGGCTCGGCACCCCGAGCAAGGAGCACGAGGCGCACTTCGCGGCACTCCTCGGCGACGTCACCGAGCCGACCGCGCCGTTCGGCGTGGAGCGGGCGCGGGGAGACGTCGGCGCCGTCAGCGAGGCCCGGGGCGCGGTGGACGACGCACTCGCGGCCCGGGTGCGGGAGCAGGCCCGCCGGCACGGCGTCAGTCCCGCGACGGTCTTCCACGTCATCTGGGCACGCACGCTGGCCGCCGTCTCGGGACGCGACGACGTCGTGTTCGGCACCGTGCTGTTCGGCCGGATGCGAGCCGGCGCCGGAGCCGACCGGGTCCCCGGCCTGTTCATCAACACCCTGCCGGTACGGGCCCGCGTCCGGGGCGTGACGGTGGCCGAAGCGGTCGGCGCCATGCGGGCCCAACTCGCCGACCTGCTCGTCCACGAGCACGCGCCCCTCGCGGTGGCCCAGCGCGCCAGCGGCGTCGCCGCACCGGCACCGCTGTTCACCGCCCTCTTCAACTACCGCCACAGCGACGCCCGCCGCCAGGTCGGCGGGCTCTTCGACGGCGTCGAGGTCCTCTCCGCGAAGGGGCGGACCAACTACCCCCTCACGGTGGCCGTGGACGACCTCGGTACGGGGTTCGTGGTCGTCGCGCAGGCGGCGGAGCCGATCGACCCCGACTGCGTGCGCACCCTGTTCCTGACCGCGGCCGAGGGGGTGGTGTCCGCCCTGGAGACCGACCCCGGCACCCCGCTGGGCCGGGTTCCGGTCCTGGGCGGGGCCGAGCGGCACCGGGTCCTGGTGGAGTGGAACGACACGGCCCGCGAGGTGCCCGCCGCCACGGTGCCGGAACTCGTCGACGAGCAGGCCGCCCGTACCCCCGGCGCCGTCGCGGTGGTGTCGGAGGACGCCCGGCTGACGTACACCGAACTCCAGGAGCGCTCGAACGCGCTGGCCCGATTGCTCCTCGCCCGGGGAGTGCGGCCCGAGTCGCGGGTGGCGGTGGTCATGAACCGCTCCGCCGCGCTGGTCGTCGCCTACCTGGCGGTGCTCAAGGCCGGCGGCGCCTACGTGCCCGTCGACCCGGCGTACCCGGCGGAGCGGATCGCGAGCACGACCGCCGACGCCGGGGTGGTCGCCGTCCTCACCCACACGTCGGTGGCGGACCGGCTGGAGGCAGCGCTTCCCGAGGGGCCCGGGGTGCCGCCGCGGATCGTCCTGGGCACGCCCGGGGTCCGCGCCGCGCTGGCCGCCGCGGGCACGCACGCGCTCACCGACACCGAGCGCCGGAGCCGGCCGCGGCCGGAGCACCCCGCGTACGTGATCTACACCTCCGGCTCCACCGGCCGTCCCAAGGGCGTGGTGGTCGAACACCGGTCGGTGGTCGCCTACCTGGCCCGGGAACGCGCGGTGCACGGCGACGTGGCGGGCGGCACCGCACTGCTCCACGCCTCGATCTCGTTCGACGCGACGGTGACCGCGCTGTACGTCCCGCTGGTCTCCGGCGGGGCGGTACGGCTGGCGGACCTGGACGAGGAGGTGGTCTTCGGACCGCGGCCGTCGTACATGAAGGTGACCCCCTCGCACCTGCCCCTGCTGGCGGCGCTGCCGCCCGGGGCGTCCCCGTCGGGCACGCTGATCGTGGGCGGGGAGGCGCTGACCGGCGAGGCGCTCGACCCGTGGCGCCGCCGCCACCCGGACGCCGTCGTGGTCAACGCCTACGGCCCCACCGAGGTGACGGTGAACTGCCTCGACCACCGGATGGCGCCCGGCACCCCGACACCGCGGGGCGCGGTGCCGGTCGGACGCCCCTACTGGAACACCCGGGTGTACGTGCTCGACGCGTGGCTGCGCCCCGTCCCACCGGGTGTGCCCGGCGAGTTGTACGTCGCGGGGGCCCATGTGGCGCGCGGCTATCTCGGCCGGGCCGCGCTGACGGCCGAGCGCTTCGTCGCCGACCCCCACCGGTCCGGGGAGCGGATGTACCGCACCGGCGACGTGGTGAGGTGGAGCCCCGAGGGGCTGGTGGAATTCGTCGGCCGGGCCGACCACCAGGTCAAGATCCGCGGCTTCCGGATCGAGCCGGCCGAGATCGAGGCGGCCCTCCTCGCCGACGACCGGGTCTCCCGGGCCGTGGTGGTGGTGCGGGAGGACACGCCCGGGGACAAGCGCCTGACCGGCTACGTCGTCCCGGCCGCCCCCGGCGCGGACGTCAGCGCCGCGGAGCTGAGGGCGGCCGTCGCCGACCGGCTGCCGGCCCATATGGTGCCCGCCGCCGTGGTCGTGCTGGACGCGCTGCCGCTCACGGCGAACGGGAAGCTGGACCGGCGGGCCCTGCCCGTGCCCGCGTACCCGGCCGACGTGACCGGCCGGGAGCCGCGGTCGCGGCGCGAGGCGGAACTGTGCGCGCTGTTCGCCGAGGTGCTCGGCGTCGAGCGGGTCGGCATCGACGACAGCTTCTTCGTCCTCGGGGGCCACTCGCTGCTCGCCACCCGGCTGGTCGGGATCGTCAACGAGCGCCTGGCCGCGGCCCTTCCGCTGAAGGTGATCTTCGACCACGACACCGTCGCCGCGCTCGCGCCGCTGCTGGACGCGGCCCCGGCGGCCGGGGCGACGAGCCTGCCCGCCGCCGCGGACCGGCTGATCGCCGACGTCCACCTCGACCCCGCCGTCACCGCCGAGGGGCACACGCCCCGGGTGCCGGACGGGCGGGCCCCGCGCAGCGTCCTGCTCACCGGCGCCACCGGGTTCCTCGGCGCGTTCATCCTGCGCGAGGTGCTGGACCGCACGGCAGCGGACGTCTTCTGCCTGGTGCGCGCGGCCGATCCGGGCCAGGCCCTGAAGCGGGTCCACCGGACCCTGGACGGGTACGGACTGTGGGAGGAGCGGTTCGCGGGGCGGATCGTCCCCGTCCCGGGGGACCTGGAGCAGCCCCTCCTGGGACTGCCGCCGGAGCGCTTCGACCGGCTCGCGCGCCAGGTCGAGGCGGTCTTCCACAACGGCGCCCGGGTCAACCTCACCGAACCGTACGCGCGGCTGAGGAAGGCCAACGTGCTGGCGGTACGCGAGATCTGCCGGCTGGCGGCCCTGCACCGGGTGAAGCCGGTGCACTACGTCTCCACGCTCAGCACCGCCATCGCGGGCCCCGGCGACCCCGAGGTCCTGCCCGAGGCATGGCGCAGCGACCCGGCCCTGCTGGAGTTCAGCGGCTACGCGGCGAGCAAGTGGGTCGCGGAGGGCATCCTCCGCCTCGCGCACGAACGGGGCATCCCGACCGCGGTCCACCGCCCGGCGCACGTCAGCGGCGACTCCCGCAGCAACGTGGTGAGCGGCGACGACGCGCTCTGGCACTTCGTCAGGGCCTGCGTCGAGCTGGGCGCACGCCCGGCCACGGAGGTCGACTTCCAGGCGAACCTGGTCCCGGTGGACTTCGTGGCCAAGGCGTTCACCCATCTCGCGCTCGGCGGGCGGGCGGACGGCACGGTCTACAACATCGCCGCGCCGGCCGCGACCGGGACCGGGACCGTGCTGGACCGGGTGGCCGCCCTCGGCTATCGCCTGGAGCCCGTCCCGTACGACGCGTGGCGGCAGCGGCTCGCGGACGCGGCGGCGAGGACGCCCGTCTCCGAACGGACGTCGCTGCACGCCGCCCTGCTGCTGGACAGCGCTCCGCGGCCCGCCACCGGGGCGTACCGGCTCCGGGCCGACCGGCGCAACCTCCTGCGGGGGCTGGCCGGAACCCCGCTCGTCGGGGCCCCCGTCGGGTCCGCGCTGCTGCACCAGTACCTCACGTACTTCATCGAGACGGGCTTCCTGCCGAGGCCGCCGGAGGACGCCCACGAGAGCGGTGCGTGATGCCGACCGCCCGAGGAGAGGGAACACCCGTGAGCGCGAAGGACGTTGTCCGCAACAGCACGGTCCCGACGCACACCGCACGCCACTACGACCTGGTCTGCCGGGCCTGCGGCCACACCATGGCCGACGACGGACTCACCCTGCGCTGCCCGCGGAGCCACGCGCCGGCGCTGCTGCGCACCCGCTACCACGACCGGGAACTCGCGGTGAGCCCCGCGGCCGACGGCCTGTACCGCTACCGGCGCTGGCTGCCGGTCGTCCGCACCCTCCCCGGGGCGGGCCGGACGGTCGTCTACCGCGGCGAGGAGTTGGGGCGCGCGCTCGGGCTCGACGACCTGTGGATCGCGTTCAACGGCTACTGGCCGGAACGCGGCGCCGACCTGCGGACCGGCACGTTCAAGGAACTCGAGGCGTACGCCGTCTTCGGCCGGCTGCCCGAGCGTCCCCCGGTCCTCGTGGTGCCGTCCGTCGGCAACACCGCCGCCGCGTTCGCCTCCGTGTTCTCCAGGACCGGGGTGGAGTGCCTGCTCGTGGTGCCGGACAGCGGACTGCACCGGTTCGCCGCGGTCCCCGACCTCGCGCCGACCGTCCGGCTGGTGTCGATCGCGGGCGGCGACTACGACGACGCCATCGAACTGGCCGAACGGGTCTCGGCGTTACCCGGGTTCCGGGCCGTGGGCGGGGCGTGGAACGTCGCCCGGCGCGACGGTCTCGCCACGGTCCTGCTGTCCGCGGTCGAGGCGATGGGCGCGCTGCCGGACGTCTACGTCCAGGCCGTCGGCAGCGCGGTCGGGGCGATCGCGGTCCACGAGGCGGCCACCCGGCTGATCGCCTCCGGCCACTACGGCCCGGCGACACCGCGGCTGCTGATCTGCCAGAACGAGGGCGTCGCACCGGTGCACCGGCTGTGGCACGAAGGCGCCGCGGCCCGCGGCCCGGTGGACAAGCGGCAGCGCCGCGCCGCGACCGGCCGGGTGTACGCGGACGAACTCGTCAACCAGCACCCGCCGTACGCCCTCACCGGAGGCATCGAGGAGGCGCTGCGCACGAGCGGCGGTGACGTCCTGCACTGCCCCGGCGACGCGGCCCGCGCGGCGGCCGAACTCTTCGCGCGGACCGAGGGGATCGACATCGAACCCGCGGCGGCGGTGGCCCTCGCCTGCCTGGGCCGATCCGTGCGGGAGGGCCGCGTGCCCAGGGGTGCCCGCGTCCTGTTGAACATCACCGGCGGCGGCCGCGCCCGGCTGTCCGCCGCGACACGCGACGGCCTCGCCCCCCGGCCGGTCCTGCGCCTTGACCCCGCCACGCTCGAATCCCCCGGCACCCTCCAGCGGGTCCGGGAGCTGTTCCCCGCGGCGGAGGCGTCCGCCTGAGCGCGCGGCAGGCCGCCCGGCCCCACGCCGCGCGAGCGGACGCGACATGTCCACGATGGGCGATACGAGTGGCCGTGGCGAGAGATCCCGCGGGCGCGGCGGGGAGCCGCCGGTGGCCTAGGCCGTGTTTTGGAAGTAGCGCCGTCCGCCCAAAGGGCGGGGCCCGTGGCGTCTGGTGCTCCCCCACAGCCTGCGGCGTGGGAGGTGCCCCCAGATCGCAAGGCGGAGGGTTGTCCTCGTAGGGGGCCTACTCGGACAAGCCCGACAACGAAGCGAGCGTGCGTGCCAGGCGCCACGGGATGGGGGCACCTCCCCCGCCGAAGGCAGGGGGGGAGGGACTTCCAAAACACGGCCTAGTGTTCTGAGTCGGGAGTTCTGTTCATAACGGTAGGCTGTGTCTGTGGTGCGGACGGGTCGGCCGAAGGCCGAGTTGGTGTTGTCGGATGATGAGCGGGCTGCCCTGGAGGGGTGGGTGCGGCGTCGTTCGACGCCGCAGGCGTGGGCTTTGCGGTGCCGGATCATCCTGGCCTGCTCGAGTGGGGCGTCGAACAAAGACGTGGCGGCGGAGGTGGGCTCGACGCCGCATGCGGTGGGTCGGTGGCGGGCGCGGTTCGTTCAGCACCGGATCGCCGGCTTGGGTGACATGCCCAGGCCGGGTGGCCCGCGCACGGTGACCGATGAGCAGGTGGCGGACCTGATCGCCAGGACTTTAGAACGTACTCCGAAGGACGCGACCCACTGGTCGACGCGGTCGATGGCCAAGGAGACGGGGCTGTCGCAGTCGACGGTCTCGCGGGTGTGGCGGGCGTTCGGCCTGCAGCCGCACCGTAGTGAGACGTTCAAGCTGTCGACCGATCCGTACTTCGTCGACAAGGTCCACGACGTGGTCGGGTTGTATCTGGATCCGCCTGAGCGGGCTCTGGTGTTCTGCGTGGACGAGAAATCGCAGATCCAGGCACTGGACCGGTCCCAGCCCGTACTGCCGATGATGCCCGGAGTCCCGCAGCGGATGACGGCCGACTACGTCCGGCACGGCACGACCACCCTGTTCGCCGCACTGGAGGTCGCCACGGGCAAGGTCATCGGCTCACTGCACCGCCGGCACCGGGCCGAGGAGTTCAAGAAGTTCCTGGCCAAGCTCGACAAGGAGATACCGGCGGACCTGCAGGTGCACCTGGTCCTGGACAACTACGCCACCCACAAGACCCCGGCCATCAAGACCTGGCTGCTGGCACACCCACGGTTCCACCTGCACTTCACACCGACCGGCTCGTCCTGGCTGAACCTGGTCGAGCGATGGTTCGCCGAACTGACTAACAAGCAGATACGGCGAGGCGTCCACAAATCCGTCCAGGCCCTGGAGACCGACATCCGCCAGTGGATCGCCACCTGGAACACCGATCCCAAGCCCTACATCTGGACCAAGACCGCAGAGGACATCCTCGAACGCCTCGCCGGATATCTGAAGCGAATTCCCGACTCAGAACACTAGGTCCCCGCGGCGCGTCTCCCGCCACGCCGAGGCAGGGAAGCGCGAGAGAGAGCGGGACGGACGATGACGGATCAGCACGCGACGGGCCCGAACCCCTTGCGCGGCACGGGCGTTGCCCCGCTCGGAGCCGCGGTGGCCGGCCCGGCGCTGCTGCCTGGCAACGAGGGCTGCCGGAGGAGTGCGCCACCTTCGATCTGATGACGCCGGTCCGGCCGGCGGTGGCGGTCGGCGCGAGGGGAGGGGCCGACGCCCCGACCGGGTCGGCCGCCGCTTGACCCGCGCCCCGCGCCCGTACGCCCCGTGCTCGTACGCCTCGCGCGCGTACGCTTCGCGGCCGGCTCAGTGGAGCTGCGCGATGAGTTCGGTCGCGTAGTCGCACAGGGCCGAGCGGTGCGGCCGGCCGGTCTTGGCGAGCAGCTTGGCGACGTGCTTCTCCACCGTCCGCGGGGAGATGTACAGCCGCTCGGCGATCTCCTGGTTCCCCAGGCGCGGCGCGAGCAGCAAGAACACCTCGTACTCGCGTGCGGTCAGCCCCTGGCGTCGCAGCTGGGTCGGTACGCCGGGCGTTCCGTCCCGCCGCTGCCGGACGGTCGCGCCCGCCCGGCGCAGCAGGTCGCGGCAGCTGTTGGCCACGGCTGGCACGCCCGCGCCGTAGAAGTACTCCTCGGCGTCGCGCAGCCAGCCCACCGGGTCACCCCAGCCGTCGGCCAGCGCCACCGGCGCCACCAGCCGCTGGCCGAGCCGGCGGGCCATCAGGAACGGCTCGCCCGCCTCCTGCGCCTGCGCCACCGCGGCCTCGGCCGCCGCTCCGCGGCCGGCCCGGCCCTCGTGCACCGCGAACGCGAGCCGTTCGAACTGCCGGTTCCAGGGGAGCGCCGCGGAGGGGTCGGCGACGATCTCCGCGTGCTCCTCGGGGCCGGCCTGCCCGGTCAGCGCGCGCAGCAGCGGCCGCAGTCCGTAGCGGCCGTTGAGGTAGTGCACGGAAGGGTTGCCCTGCTCCCAGGCGAACGCCTCGTCGAGTTCGCGCAGCGCCCGCTCCTGGTCCTCCTCCAGCAGCGCGCAGATGGCGCGGCTGCCGAACGCCTGCGGCGACTGGAGCGACTGCTCACCGCCCCAGCGGCGGAACTCGGCCAGCTCCCGTTCCATCTGCCGGCGCCGCCCCTGGTGGGCGGCGAGCGCCACACGGGTGAGCAGGACGAACTGGTGGTTGTCGGCGTCCCGCAGCCGCGCGGTGCCCTCGGCGCAGCGGTCGGCCAGCTCCTGTGCCCCGGCGTAGTCGCCGCGCAGGACCTGCTGCATGGCCATGGCGGCCTCGGCCCGGTACATCAGTGCCAGCGCGCCGTGCCCGAGCGCTGCCCGGTGGGCCCGCTCCAGGCGGGCGGAGGAGCCGGTGCGCATGAAGTCGTTGACGCCCAGCCACATCAGGGTGTCGAGCTGCCACGCGGTCAGCCGGTGCTCGTTGGCCAGCACGAGGCACTTCTCCAGGTACGTGTCGGACTGCTCGAAGCCGTGCCGGCGGGCCAGCACGGCGAGTAACTGCCATGCCTGGCAGGCGATCTCCGGCAGCCCGGCGCGCTCCGCGCCGTCCGCGGCCTGCCGGGCCAGCCGTTCCGCCTCGTGGGTGCGGTCGCCGCCGCTCTCCCGCACGCCGGAGAGGATCAGATGGGCCTCGACCATCTTGACCGCCGGCCCCAGCGCGGCGCCGGCGGACGGGCCGTCGCCGTCGGGAACCAGCCGGAGCAGTTGGCGGACCTGGCGCACCCGCCCCGCGGCGTCCTCGAACCGCGCGGCCGTCACGGCCGCCCAGGCGATCCGGGCCTGCAAGGTGGCGGCCCGGACCGCGTCCAGGGCGCCAGGACCGGCCTCCGGCAGCTCGTCGGCCAGGGCGCAGGCCCGGTCCAGCTGGCCGTTCTCCACCAGCGTGTACACCAACTGCTCGACCAGCGGCGCCCGTTCGGCGGCCTGGTCGGCCCCGGGCAGCAGGTCGAGGGCCCGTTCGAGCAGTGACACGGCGGAGTTGACGGCGCCGCTGTCCAGTGCGGACCGGCCGGCCTCCGCGAAGCGCAGCGCGGCGGCCCGGGCGTCCCCGGCCGCCTGCCGCAGGGCGGCGACCAGGACGCACCACTCACCGGGCAGCCCGGGGTGCGCGCGTTCGATCGCGTCGGCGCCCCGGGCCGCGATCGCGGCGCGTTCCGCGGGCACCAGCGCGGCGACGAGAGCCTCGGCGGTGAGCGTGTGCCGGAACTCGTACCAGTCGCCCACCGGACGGCTGGGCGAGATGAGGTGGGCGTCCATGCCGGCCCGCAGATGGACCAGCAGGTCGCGGTCCGGCAGCCCGCTGACCGCCTGCAGGACCGCCAGCGAGAACCGCCGGCCGAGCACGGCGGCGCTGTTGAGCAGGGCCCGCCCGTCCGGGCTGAGCCGGGCGGAGCGCTGGGAGACGCTGTGCACGACGGTCCGGGGGACATCGATGTCCAGATCGCCGCAGACCTGCCAGCCGCCGGCCGGCCCGCGGCGCAGCACGTCGGCGCTGATCATGCCGCTGAGCAGTTCCTCGACGACGAACGGGTTGCCGTCGGCGTCCCGGGCGAGCCGGTCGACCACCTCCTGGGGCAGCCCGACCGCCGCTTCGTGCGGCGGCGGTCCGGTGGCCGCGAGGGCCGCTTCGGCCATCACCCGGACCTCCTCGCCGGTCAGCGGGCGCGGTTCGGCGAGGACCGCGGACCGGCGCTGGGCGACCTGCCGGGCCAACTGCTCGGCCGGTCCTGGCTCCGGGCGGAGGGTGGCCAGCAGGAAGATCGGCTGCCCCCGGAGGTTGTCGCACAGGTACTCGATGAGGGCGAGGGTCTCGGTGTCGGCGTCGTGCAGGTCCTCCAGGACCAGCAGGCAACCGGGGTGCCGGTGCTGCGTCAGGTCCCGTCCGATGGTGACCAGCAGCCGCAGCATCGCCTCGGCCGTCTCCACCGGCGAGGCCGGCGCCCCCGGGTGCCCGGTGGCGCGCCACTCGGGCAGCAGGCCGCCCAACGCCGAGCGGTACGGGGCGAGTTCGGCGTCCTCGGGCAGGCCGCCGAGCCGGACGAACGACAGCAGGGCCTCGGCGATCGGGCGGAAGGGCGCGGCGGCGCCGCTGGCGGCCCCGGACCGGCCGCGCAGCACCGCCAGGCCGCGGGTGAACGCGCGGAACGCGCACTCCGCGGCCAGGCGCGACTTGCCGATCCCGGCCTCGCCGAGCAGGAACACCGCCCGGCCGTCCCCTTCACGGGCAGCGGCGAGACTCGCGTCGAGCACGGCGAGTTCAGCGCCGCGCCCGATCACCGTTGGTGATGTGATGAGCACCAACGGAGGGTATCTCCGGCTCTGATCATCTGCCAGGGGCGGGGGGAACGCTCGTCGGTTCCTCCGGTGCGGTCAGTAACCCCCGGGGTCGCACATGGAGGTGAAGGTCAGGGAGTAGGTGGGAAACACGGTGGAGGGCTCCTCCTCCATCGTGGCCAGGCCGGCCAGCAACTGGGCGCGGCGGCCGACGACCGCACCCGTGCCCAGGCGGATGGCGCCCGCTGGGTGGGCGACGACGGCCCCGTTCCGGGCAGCGGGGTTCTTCCACACGTTGACGAGGGCGTTGTCGCTCATCGGATGCTCTCCTTCGAAGGGCCGGGGTGGGCGGTCACGAGGCCGGCGACTGCAACAGCAGTACCGAGGGAACACGGGAAGCGAAGCCGAGCTGCAGCAACGCGTGCCCGATGCCGGCCAGGCCGGTCAGCAGCCCCGGGCTGCTGACGGAGTCGGGTGTCCCGCAGCGCGGGCCGAACCGGTCCAGCGCGGCCAGCAGCGCGGCCGCGCGGGGCAGGGCCGCGCCGGGCCGGGCACGGCCCGCGCGGGACGCGGCGAGGAGGAGGTCGAGGGCTCCCGCCTCGCCGTGGCAGAGGCTGTGGTCGCCCGCGGTCGGCGCGGCGGCGCGCGCGACCACGAGATCCAGCAGCGCGGCCAGCTCGGGGACGTCCGCGGCGGCCGCGCTGTCGGCGATCGCCAGCGCGGTGCCCGAGAGTTCGTCGCACCAGCCGGTCCCGACCGGGGCCGTCGCGCACCGGGCCGCCGCCGTACGCAGCGCGGCCAGGCCGGCCGCCGCGTATGCGGCTCCGCCGCCGGTCGCGGTGTGCCCGGGTCCGCCGCCGGGTGCCGCGTATCCGGGTCCGCCGCCCGGTGTCGCGTGTTCGGGCTGGCCGTTGGCTCCCGCGTGTCCGGGCTGGCTGCCGGTCGTGGTGTGTCCGGGTGTGCTGCCGGTCGCGGTGTGCCGGGGTCCGCTGGCCGGTGTCGCGTGTTCGGGCTGGCCGTTGGCTCCCGCGTGTCCGGGCTGGCTGCCGGTCGTGGTGTGTCCGGGTGTGCCGCTGGTCGCGGTGTGCCAGGGCCCGCTGCCAAGTGCCGCGTGGTCGGGTCCACTCCCGGTTGCCGTGGACCCGTGTTCGCTGCCGGGTGTCGCGTGTCCGGGCTGGCCGCCGGTCGTGGTGTGCCCGGGCTGGCCGCTGGTCGCGGTGTGCCGGGGTCCGCCGCCCGGAGTCGCGTGTCCGGGCTTACCGCTGGTCGCGGTGTGCCAGGGTCCGCTGCCGGGTGTCGCGTGGCCGGGTCCACTACCGGTTGCCGTGGACCCGTGTTCGCTGCCGGGTGTCGCGTGTTCGGGCTGGCCGTTGGCTCCCGCGTGTCCGGGCTGGCCGCCGGTCGTGGTGTGTCCGGGTGTGCCGCTGGTCGCGGTGTGCCAGGGTCCGCTGCCGGGTGTCGCGTGGCCGGGTCCACTCCCGGTTGCCGTGGACCCGTGCTCGCTGCCGGGTGCCGCGTGACCGGGCCGGCTGCCGGTTGCGGTGTGTCCGGGTCCGCTGCCGGGTGTCGCGTGGCCGGGCCGGCCGTTGGCCCCCGCGTGTCCGGGCTGGCCGCCGGCCGTGGTGTGCCCGGGTCCGCCGCCGGGTGCCGCGTATCCGGGTCCGCCGCCCGGAGTCGCGTGTCCGGGTCCGCCGCCGATCGCCGCGTGTCCGGGCGCGTCGCCGGCTGCCGCGAACCGCAGCAGCGCCCAACCGACGCCGGCGGCCCCGGTGCTGAAACCACCGGTCGGCAGGGCGTCGGGTGCGTGGGCGGCGAGACGGTCGGCGCAGGCCCGCGCGACGCGGCCCGCCGCCGCAGACCCGGTGGCCCGCTGCACGGCGACCATCGCCGCCAGGCAGCCGGCGTCGCCGTCGAGGACCCCGGGCTGCGGGCTCGCACCGGCCGCGGCCGCGGCCAGGTCGACCGTCGCGGCGGCCCAGCCGGCGATCTCCGCGTCGTCCAGCAAGGTGGCGAGCCGGCTGAGCGCGTAGGCGATCCCGCCAAGGCCCGCGAAACCCGCGCCGATGGCGGGCAGGTCGGCCGGCCGGTCGGCCAGCGCGGCGAGCAGGCCCGGCAGCGGGGCCAGCGCGCGCCGCGCGACCGAGGTGTACCGCTCGGTGCCGGTGAGGTCGGCGAGCTCCGCCAGGAAGAGCGCGGTGCCGCAGTAGCCGTGCGGCAGTCCGGCGCCGAGCGGCTGGACCGCCCAGATCCGGTCGTCCAGGGGCTCCAGGCCCAGCCAGTTGACCCGCCGGCCGTCGTCCTGGGCGCTGGCCAGGATGCGGTCGGCTATGCCGCAGGCGGTCGCCAGCAGCCGCTCGGCGTCGGGCACGGTGGCGGCCGGCGGGCCGGGTGGCGCGACGGCGGCGCGCGGTCCGCCGTCGCGGCGCCGGGTCGCGAGCGTGGCGCGGATCATCCACTCCTGGTCGAAGCGGTCGGTCTCGCCCATCGCCGCGATCCGGCGCTCGGCCCGGGCCAGGCCGCACTCGGTGACCAGGCCGTCGACCGTCAGCGGGCCGACCGCCAGCTCCGTCGTACCGGGGGAGCAGGCGGCCACGGGGACGTCCCCCGCCCACAGTTCGGCCAGCTCGGCGCCGACCAGCGCGCGCAGCCCCGGGCCGCCGGCCGATTCGCGCCACAGCGTGTCGAGGAGCCGGTCCCGGTCGAGCGCGTCGCGCAGGACGTCGGGATGGGTGGACTCGTCCAGCAGGACCGCGTACGAGCGGGTGGGACGGACCACCGCACGCGTCACATCGTGCGTGAAGCGGGCCAGCAGGCCGCCGGGGCCGGTGAGTTCCGTACGGTGGCCTGCGATCACGTCGTAGCCCGCCCGGAAGCCGGCGACGAGGGAATCCACGTGGAGGGCGGGGTCGGCTTCGGCGTCGCGCAGCAGCGGCCGGTTGGCCGAGCCGCGGAACACCCCCACGGTCCGGACCAGTTGCATCTCGTCCGTCCCGGGCGCCGACCAGCCGGTCACCTCGCCGGGCAGCGGGGTGTCCCGGTCACCGCCGAGACCGGAGACGTCCAGCACGCCGTGCTCGCCGACCAGGAAGAACGGCAGCAGCGCGGTCCGCGCGACCGACGCCGTCAGCACCGCCTGCGCCGGGTCGCCGCCCGCCGGCCCGGACAGGTCCGGGTGGAAGAGCGTCTCCAGGTCGACCAGGACGGGCTGGTCGGCGCAGGCGATCAGGTTCTCGAAGTGCATGTCGGTGGCGCCGAGCGCGTGGATCAGGGCCAGCAGCGCGCCGAGCCGCCAGTAGAACCGGCCCACCTCGGCCGGGCCCGCGCACGGTGCGGCCGCGGCGTACTCGACCCAGCCGTAGCCCGAGCGTTCGAGCACGGCCAGATCGCGCAGATCCAGGCCGTCCAGGCGGGAGTTGAGCCAGCGGACGGTGTCGTTGAAGTGCCCGTGCACGGTGACCGGGCGGGGCTTGAACACCACCCGGGCGCCGTGTTCGAAGGACAGTACGGCGACCGCCCGCCCGCCCTGGTGGCGGTCGCCGGCGCTCATGTCCACCTGGACCAGCAGGCCGGGGTCGACGCCGCCGAGGAGACCTTCGACCACCGCGGTCCGGTCGGCGACCAGGCGCCGCAGCAACTCGGTCCAGGCCGCCACAGCCTGGTCGCAGGTCTGCGCCAGCAGCCGTGCCAGGACCGGGTACTCGGCGACCAGGGCGCGCAGTCCCGCCCGGGCCGAGGTCTGCCGGACGAAGTCGTGGAACCGGCCTTCCGGAGTGCTGCCGCGCAGCCGCTCGCGCACTCTCAGGACGTTGAGTTCGAGCACCAGGGTCCGCCGGGCGAGCTGCACGAGCGCCCGGCCCAACCCGTCGGTGAAGCAGCCGCGGAGCGCCTCCTGGTCGGTCAGCCCCGCGAGGCCGTACCGGTCGACCGCCCGCAGCAGCCGCGTGGCCGCCGTCTCGGTGAACGGCGCGAGCACCGTGGCGAATCCCGCCGACCACGAGCCGCCGGCCGGCAGCGGCGGGTCGAGCGGAGCGCAGGCCAGCGCGTCCTCGACCGTGCCGACCCAGCCGGGCCTCTCGATCCGGCCGGCCAGGGCCGCGGGCTCCTCGGCGAGCAAGGCGCGCAGGCCGTCCTCGTCCAGCCCCCGGTCCGCCAGCCGGGCCCGCAGCAGCGCGGGCGAGGAGTAGTCGGACCGCCAACTCTCCGCCAGGCTGGGGGTGCCGGCGGATATCGGGGGCGGCGGCAGCCGCTCGGCCAAGGCCACGCCGCCGGTCCACCACGTCTGCGGATCGATCACGCCCGCGATCCTGCCATCGATGGCCCGCACCTCCTATGGGGGACGGCCCCCATATTCCGGTGCGGGCGGGGGCCGTGACCGGTGGGCGCGGTGGAATGCGGGGGGCGGTCCCCATAGGAAGCCGGTACCCGGCAGGCGACGCTCGATCCATCACGACGACGGCTCGGCACGGCCGAGCAGCACGGGTGCGGGCGGGCACGTTTCCGGTCCGGCCGCACCCGGCACCGCACCCGTGCCGACGCGGGTGCGGCCGTGCCCGGACGGCGGTGGTGCGGGTCGCGCAGGGCTCCTGCGGACCTCCGAGAGCGGGACACCGGATCGAGGTGGTGCCAGGTATGCGTGCAACGTCCGTTACCGCCCGCGCATTCATCTCAGCCGACCGCCCCGGCGCCGCGGCCGTCGGCACGTACCCGAACTCCGTGGAGGCACGCCATGCGCGATGACCAAGCCCGCGAGCAGCCGGCGCAGAGCCCCGACACCGTTCAGGCCCCCGCGTCGAGCCGCGCGTCCACCGCTGCCTCCGCGGCGGACGACCTCCGGCCCGGCGCCACGGGCCGCGGCCCGCGGCCGGCCGGCGCGGCCGGGCCCGCTCTCCCTCGGCGGTCTCCGGCCGCCGGCGCCGCGAGCCGGCGCCTCGCGGCGCAGCGGCCCCACCGGACGGTCCTGACCTACCAGCGGGCCGTCCGGCACGGGACGCCGGGAGCGCGGGAGCGGGCCCGGCTGGAGGCGGTGCGGCTGCTCGGCGGCCACCCCGCGACACGGTCGGCCGACGCGGCGCGCCTGGAGGCCGCGGTCGCCGAGGCGAGCGCCGTCGCGGCGGTGATCGAGGCCCCCCGCAGGCAACTCCTGCTGGCGGTGGACGCGTTGTTCCGCGGCCGCTTCTCCCAGGCGGCCGCGCTGGTGGACACGGCGTGGGTGGACATCGAGCGGCTGGGGCTCCTGGGCCTCGGAAGCCACGCGCTGGCCGTGCAGGCGCTGATCCACGCCCACCAGGGCCGGCGGGACGCGCTGGCCGACGCCTCGGCGCGCTTCGACGCCTGGCGCGGGGACCGCGAGGACGAGGTGCCGATCGTGCGGGGACTCGGCCACGCGGTCTGCGAGTTGCTGCACGGCGCCGGCGAAGCCGCACGGGCCCTCCTGCACCAGCTCCACGCCGGAGACGGCGACCGCGCGGGGAACGGCGAGCGCTCCGACACCCACCACCTGTGCGGCCCGTACGGCCTCACCCTGCTGCTGGACTGCGTGGACGGCTCGGCGGGCCGGCGCGACCATGCGGCGATCTCCGCCCACCCGGCCGGCCGGCTGCCGTGGAACGCGTTCTTCGTCCACCTCGCCGACGCCGTGCTGGCCGGCCGCGAAGGCGATGCCCGCGCCGCGGAGAGCGCGCTCAGGCAGGCGTGCGCGGTCGCGGCGAGCTATCCGCCGGCGCGCCACCTCGGCCTGGGGCTGGTCGCCCGCACGGCTGCCCGTGACGGCTGGGGCGAGCCGGTCCGCTGGCTCCAGGAGGCCGAACTCTTCTACGCCGCGCACGGGATACAGCCCGCCGCCCGGCACTGCCGCAGCCAGTTGCGCGACCTCGGCGAGCGGGTGCGGCAGCGCCGGCACGGCAGCGCCGACGTGCCCGAGCGGCTGTGGCGCCTCGGCGTGACCGTGCGCGAGTTCGAGGTGCTCACCCGGCTCGGCCGCCGCCACACCAACCGCGAGATCGCGGCCGCGCTCCACCTGTCGCACCGCACGGTGGAACGGCACGTGGCCAACCTCCTGGAGAAGACGCAGGCGGCCAACCGCCGGGAGTTGGCCGCGCTCCTGACACCGGAGCCCAGGGACCCGGTCGGCGCGTACGGGTGAGCACCGCCCCGTGCGAGCCAGATCGCGGTCCGCCGCTGCCCGGTCCGGCGGCGAAGACCCGCCCCCGCGCGCCCGCCGGCGACCGCGCGGGCGCGCCCGGGGGGAGGCGCCGCCGCGGAGGCGCCGCCTCGCCCGCCGACGGCCGCGGACACCCGGCCCGGAGCGGCGGACCCGGCACGACCGCCGGGGAACAGGCCGTACACGGGGCTGGGGAACAGGCCGTACACGGGGCTGGGGAACAGGCCGTACACGGAGCTGGGGAACAGGCCGTACACGGGGCTGGGGAACAGGCTGTACACGGAGCCGGGGAACAGGCCGTACACGGAGAGGATCGCGCCACCCACGATGAGACGTACAGCGACTCACACCCCGGTGAGCGTCGAGGAGTTGGTCGGCGCCTGCCTCGACGGCGCGTCCCTGCTGGTGGAGATCGCCGGTGAACCCGGCAGCGGCAGGACCCGGCTGCTCGGTGAACTCGCGGCCGGCGCGCGTCGTGGCGGTCTGCTGGTGGCGCACGGCCTCCAGGTCGTCCGGGCATCGCCGGGCCGCGGCGTGGTGCGCTGCCTGGACGACCTCGACCGGGCCGGCCCCGAGACGGCGCGACCGCTGCGGCGCCTGCTGGCCGAGCGCCCGACCGTGCCGACCGTGATCACGTACACGGTGTCGACCGGCCAGCCGCCGATCTGGCTGGTGTCCTGCCTCGCCGCGGCCAGCGACAGCTACCGGACCCACCGGATTCCGGTCGGGCCGCTGACCCCGGAGGATTTCGCCGCCCAACTGCCCCCTGGCACCGGCCCGATGCGTGAGGGGCTGCTGTACGAGCTGAGCGGCGGCGTCCCGGGCTGGCTCGGCGTGCTGAGCCACCTCACGTCGCCTCAGTTGCGGGAGCTGGCGACCGCCGACCACCCGCCGGGCACCGTCCCGCTGCCCGCCAACTGCCCTCCGCTGCGCGCCCTCGACGGGCTCGCCCCTGAGCAGATCGAGGTGGTCCGCTGCGCGGCCGTGCTCGGCGATCCGTTCGCCCCCGCGCTGGTGGCGGCCGTCGCCGACCGCGCGACGCACGCGGTGCTGAGCGTGCTCGACGACCTGGTGGCACGCGACCTGATCCGCGCGGTCGACGGTGGCGCGCCGCTGTTCCGCTTCCGCCATCCGCTGCTGCGCACGCTGCTGTACGCCAGAACGCCCCCGGGCCGGCGCATCACCGCACACACGCGAGCCGCGGAAGCGCTGGACCGGGTCGGTGCACCCCTCGTGCAGCGCGCGCCGCATCTGGCCCGGTCCGCCGAGCAGGGCGACCGGCGGACCGCGTGCCTGCTGGCCCGCGCGGCGCGAAACGTGCTGGACACCCGGCCGGCCACCGCGGCGTCCTGGCTGCGCGCCGCCCTGCGCATCCTGCCCGACGACGACTCCGCCGACCCCGACGGCCCAGGTGACCCCGAAGGCATCAGGCCCGCCGAGCGTTTCCGTATGGCGGCGCTGCTGTACCACGCGGCCGAACGCACCGGGCAGTACGCCGAGTGCCGTCGGCTCCTGCCCGCCCTGCTGGAGGCCGCGGGGAACGACGCCACGCCCGCGACCTGTCCCGGGGACCTGCTCGACAGGACCCTGATCGTGGACCTGCACACCCGGCTGGAGTCCGACCTGGGGCGCAGCCGCCTCGCACGGGCGCTGCTGGACGGCGAGTTGGCGGCGGACCCGCGGCCCGGCGCCCGCGGCGAGCGCGTCCTGCTCCTGCGGAAGGCCGCGATGGCCGCGGCCGAGGGGGACCTGCCGGCCACCCGCCGCCACGTCCACCAGGCGCTTCGGCACGCCGACCGCGCTCCCGACGTGCTGCGCGTGGACGCCGCGGCCACGCTCGCCCTGGCGGGGGCGAGGGCCGGCGATCCACCCCGGCCGGCCGGGACCGACGGCGCCGACGGCATCCTGGACGCCGTCCGGATGGCCGACGCGCTCGGTGACCCCGAAGTGGCCGGCAGGCTCGATGCCGTGGCCCGCCTGGGCTGGGCCCTCAACCTCGCGGAGCGGCACGGCGACGCGCTCCGGCTGCTCACCCGGGCACTGGGAATCGCCCGCCGTACGGGGCGCGTTGCCGCGTTGCCGCCGCTGCTGCTCGGCCGCGGCTACGGGCATGCCGCGCTCGGCGGCCTGTCCGCCGCGCTGCGCGACACCCGCGAGGCGGAGGAGACCGCGCTGCTGCTCGGCGACGGTGAACGGGCCGGCTGGGCCCGGGTACTGCGCGCGTGGACCACCTTGTGGTGCGAGGGCCCGGACGGCGCGGCGGATCTCGCTGATCACGTGCTGCGGCAGCACCCGGGCCCTGGGGCGCTGGGGGAGGCGGCGGCCGGCGTGCTCGGGTGGGCCCGGCTGGCCCAGGGGCGGCCCGGGGAGTGCCTTGCGCTGGTACTGCCGGCCGCACGCGGTACGGATCGGCCGCCGGTGGCCGGAGTGCGGGTGCTGTGGTGGTCGGCGGCGACCGTGGCGGCCTCGGACCTGGGCGCGGCCGGCGCCCGGGAGTACGCCACCCGGGCCACACAGGGGGCCACCGCCTTTCCCACGGCCGGAGCACGGGCCGAGGCCCTGCGCGCGCAGGCCCTGCACACGCCGGACGAGGCCGCCGTACGGTCGCTCTCCGCCGCGGTGGAGCTGTCGGCCGCGGCCGGCCTCGCGGTCCTGGAGTGCCGGGTCCGTCTCGAACTGGCCCAGCGGCTGGTCGCGGTGGGCCGGCTGGAGGACGCCGCCACCGAGGCGGGCCGGGCGAAGGAGCGGGCCGACCGGATGGGCGCCCGCTGGCTGCGCGGGGTCGCCGTCGACACCCAGCGCAGGATCGGGGCCAGCCGGCCGCGCCGGACATCCGCGCGGCAGGGCCCCCGGAGCCGGGAGGGGGAGGTCCTGTCGGCACGGGAGGAGCAGATCCTCGACATGGTCTGCCGGGGGATGTCCAACCGGGAGGTGGCCGGCGCGCTGTTCGTCTCCGTCAAGACCGTGGAGGCGCATCTGACCCGGATCTTCCGCAAGACCGGCGCCCGTTCGCGGGCCTCCCTGGTGGCCGCCTTCGCTTCGGTGCGGCCGGTCCGGGTGTGACGGCGTCGGGTTCGACGGTTCGACGGCGGGCCTGTGCGGGGTCGCGGGGCCTGTACCGGATGCCGTGTTAGGGGACGGGGGTCGGGAGGGGCGGTGTACCCCGGGTGTGTGGCGAGTAGTTCGGCGTGGGTGCCGTACGCGTGGCCGTCCGCGTCCAGGATCAGTACCCGGGCGGCGCGGGCGGGTCTCCCTGGTGGCTGCCATCGCTTCGGTGCGGCCGGTCCGGGTGTGACGGCGTCGGGTTCGACGGTTCGGCGGCGGGCCGGTGCGGGGTCGCGGGGCCTGTACTGGGCTCCGTGTTAGGGGACGGGGGTCGGGAGGGGTGCGTTCCAGTGGCCGACCAGGGTGGCGTATCCCGGGTGTGTGGCGAGTAGTTCGGCGTGGGTGCCGTACGCGTGGCCGTCCGCGTCCAGGATCAGTACCCGGGCGGCCCGGGCGGCACTGCTCAACCGGTGGGCGACCACCACGAGCGTGCCCGGGCGGCGGGCGAAGGCCGCCTCCACGGCGGCCTCGGCGGCGGGGTCGAGGTGGCAGGTGGCCTCGTCCAGGATCACCAGGCGGGCAGGGGAGGCGTACACCCGGGCCAGCGCGATCAGTTGGCGCTCCCCGCTGGACAGCGTGCCCGCCGGGTCGGCGAGTTCGGCGTCGTAGCCGCCGAGCCGGGCCGGCAGCGGGCCCAGACCGACCGCCGCGGCGGCCCGGTCCAGCGTGTCGTCGGAGGAGTCCGGCGAAAGGTAGGCGATGTTCTCCCGCAGCGTGCCGGGGAAGACGTACGCCTCCTGTGGCACCAGGGCGACCGAAGCCGCGCGCTCGGCCTCGGGCAGCGCGGCGATCGCCCGCCCGCCCAGCGTGACCCGGCCCGCGTCCGGCTGCCCGATCCCGGCCAGCAGCCCGGCGAGCGTGGACTTGCCCACGCCGCTGGGCCCGACCAGGGCGAGATGGCCGGCGTCGGGGACGGTGAAGGAGACGTCGCGCAGGACGGGGGCGGCGTGCGGACCGTAGGCGAAGGTGAGCCCGTGCACGGCGAGTTCCGCGTCGCCGTCGCCCGCGGGACCCTCCGCCGGCGCGGGCGGGTCGGGCCGGGCGGAGGTGGCGGCCAGCCGGGCGGCCAGCACGCGGAGCTGGCTCCAGAAGCCGGCCACCGACCCGGTCATCTGCTGGAGCGCCGGGATCAGGTACGCGGTGACGTAGCTGACCGCGCCGATCACGGCCCCCGGCGACACCGTCCCGTGGCGCACCAGGGAGGGCCCGGCGAGCAGCAGGCCCAGGACCGGGAGTTGGCCGCCGATCAGGATCACCGGGACGCGGAGCGCGTTCGCCCAGGCCACGGTGGTCGCCGCCCCGGCCGAGGCGGCGGCCGCCCGCTGCACCTCGGCCAGCGCCTCGCGGCGGGCCCCGAGGGCGGCCACGTCGCGCGCCGCCCCGACCACCGAGCCGGTGGCGGCGGCCACCCGCTCCTCCGCGAGCAGGAAGGCGGCCCGGCGCCGGGTGAGGGTGCGCATCGCCGGGACGAAGGCCGCCACGGCCGCCAGCAGCGGCACCGCGACCACGACCGCCATCCGCAGGTCGAGGGAGGCCAGGCCGAGCAGCGCGGCCAGCAGGTTCACCGCGAGCGGCAGCGCCGTCCGCAGCAGCGCGGAGACCGTGCCGCGCACCGCGTCCACCTGGCTGCTCAACCGGGTCACCCCGGCGGCGTCGGGCCCGGCCCCGGGCAGTCCCTCGTGGACGGCCCGGCGCAGCGCCCCGCGCACCACCCGGCGCACCAGCTCGTCCCGCATCGGCTCGACGATCGCGGCCAGCGGGTCGAACACCGCCCGCTGGGCCGCCGCGCGTACGCCGTACAGTGCGGCGATCCCGGCCAGCCAGCCGATCCCGACCATCGGCCGGCCGGCCAGGAAGCCGTGGTCGAGGGCCGTGGCCAGCATGCGGCCGGAGGCCAGCGCGGGCGCCGCCTGGACGGCCGACCAGCCCAACGCCCGCACCAGCGACCGCCGGGAGCCGGCCGTCGCCTCCCGCAGCAGCCGCAGCCCCGGGTCAGATCCCACGATGTCCGGCATACCGCTCCCCGCCCTTCTCCTCGCCCGTGCCGTGATGCACGGCGTCCTCCGGCCCCGGGGTGCCGTGTTCGGCTCCGTCCGCGGCGAACACCGCCCGGTACGCCGGGTCGCGCCACAGCTCGGCGTGCGTGCCGCGGGCCCGGACCCGGCCGCCGTCCAGCCAGACCACCTGGTCGCAGCGGGCGGCCGTGGCCACCCGGTGGGCCACCACGATCCGGGTGCGCCCGGCGAGCGCGCCGGTGACCGCCGCGCTGACCTCGGACTCGGTGACGGTGTCCAGGCCCGAGGTGGCGTCGTCCAGCACGTAGACCCGGGCCGAGCGGGCCAGGGTGCGGGCCAGACCGAGCCGTTGGCGTTCGCCGCCCGACAGGGGCACCCGCTCCATCGGGGTGTCGTAGCCGTCGGGCAGCCGCCGGACGAAGCCGTCCGCGGCGGCGGCCCGCGCGGCCTCGCGCACGGTGTCCTCCGACAGCCCGGGCCGCCCGTAGCCGATGGTCTCGCGCACGGTGCCGCCGAGCAGGGCGGGCCGTTCGAAGGCGTAGGTGACCGCCGCCCGCAGCGGGTCCTCCGCCAACTCCCGCACCGGGCGGCCGTCGAGCAGCACCTCGCCCTCGTCCGGGTCCGCGAGCCGGCCGGGCAGCCCGGCGAGCACGCTCTTGCCCGAGGCCGTGCGGCCGACCAGTGCCACGCAGGCGCCGGCCGGGATGTCCAGGTCGATCCGGTCCAGCACCGGCGCGCCGGTCGGGCGCTCGGCAGCCGAGCTCCCGGTCGGCCGCTGCGCACCCTCCGCCGCGGCGGCCAGGACGGTGATCCCGCGGAAGGACACCGCGCCCGCCCCCGGACCGGGGGCCCCGGTCCCGTACCGGACACCCGGGTGCGCGAAGGTCCCGGCGAGGCGGCCCGCGGCGGCGCGCGCCTGGGCGAGGGTGAAGAACACGTCGACCTGCTGCACCGCGGGGAACGCGAGCTGGAGGTATCCGGCCACCGCCACCAACTCCCCGGGCGAGAGCCGCCCGTCCGCGACGCCGAGGCCCGCCACCGCGAGCACCAGCGCCTCGGTGAGCGAGAGCAGCAGGCCGAACTGCCAGACGGTGCCCTTCTGCAACCGCCACATCCGGTACCCGGCCGCGGACACCTCCCGCAGTGGCGCGAGCACCCGGGTCACCTCGCGGTCCAGCGTCCCGGAGGCCCGGATGGTCCGGGCCCCGGAGAGCGCGGCCAGCAGCCGCACGGCGATACGCGACTGGGCGGCCAGATAGCCGCTCTGGACCCGTGTCACCCGGCTCACGAAGCGGCGGGTGATCAGCACCGTCAGCGGGACGACCACCAGGAACGCGAGCCCGCAGCGCCAGTCCAGCCACCACAGGGCGACCAGCGCCGCGGCCGAACCGGTCACCGTCACACCCCATTCGGCCACCGCGACGGGCAGCGCCCCGGCCTGCTGGGCGGCCTGGGTGACCTGGGTGACCGCCTCGCCGGTCGGCACCGGCGAGCGCCCGCCCAGGCCGAGCAGATGGCCGACCGTGCGCAGTTGCAGCCAGCGGGTCCCGTACGCGGCGCAGGAGACGCCGAGCGGTGCCATCAGCGTGTCGCCGGCCGCGCCGGCCGTGGTCACCGCGCCCCAGGCCAGCGCCGGGCCGACGCCGCTTCGGCCGTGCAGCACCGCGTTCACCGCGGCGGCCAGCAGGGCGGGCAGGGCCAGCGCGGCGGCGATGCGCAGCACCATCAGGGCGACCAGCAGGGACAGCCGTCCGCCGGTGTGCCGGACGGCCCCGGCCAGCAACCGGCCCGCGCCCTGCGGGCGGTCGCCGCTGCCCGGCCCCGGCCCCGGCACCGCCCCCGGCCCCGGTTCGTTCCTTGTCACGTGATCGCCTCTCTTCCCCTCGCCGTGCGGGCGTCCCCCGGGTACGCGGGAGGGGCGCCGGAACAGGTCCGGCACCCCTCCCGCTGCTGCCGACCGGTCTCCGTGACGGGCCGGAGCCGTCAGCCGGTGACCTTGCAGGTGTACGTACAGCTGTCGAAGGTGCAGGTCACGGCGCACTGCATCGCGTCGGTGTCCTGGTCCTCGGGCAGGGCCTGCAGAGCGTCGAGGTCGAGCTCCATCGGTCTGTCCGGACTATTCGGTGAGGGTGCAGGTGGCGGGGCAGGAGTAGGTGCTGCACGTCCAGGTGCACTCCATCTCCGTGGTGTCGTCGCCGCCGGGGAGCAGTTCCAGCGCGTCGATGTCTGAGTTCATGGCTTTCTCCTTCTGGGTGGTGGCGCTCAGTTGGTGGAGGTACAGGTCTCTCCGCCGCAGGTCTGGCCGTAGCCGCAGGTGACGGTGCACAGCATCTGCGTGGTCGGCTCCTGCTCGGCCGGCAGGGCCTGCAGGGCGTCGATGTCGATGTCCATGGGTTCCTCCTCTCGGGGTGGCGTGGTGTGCGGGGTGGCCGCGTGCCGTCGCGGGCACACGGGCGGGTTCCCTCCGCGGTCAGGGGCGGTCCGCCATCCAGGGGCGCGGGCCGCCGTGGTCGAGCCGCAGGAGGAAGCTGATGACGCCGGCGGTTCCGGTCTGGTAGCCGGCGGTGAAGGCGCTCGCGCCCTCGTCCGGGACGAGGCGCAGGCCCCCCACGACCGCGTGCCGTGCGTACAGCACCGTGGCCAGGTCCTCGGCCCAGGCGCGGTAGGGACCCTCCGGCCGGGCCGCCGCGAGGTCGAGCAGGAACTCGCCGTCCCCGGCGAGGCCGTGGCAGACGGCGGTGGGGGAGGTCCAGGCGGCGGCGCGGACCGACTGGGCCGCCTCCTGCGCGAGCCGGAGGTGGCGTTCCTCGCCGGTGGCCTGCCCCAGCCGCAGCAGGAAGGTGCCGACGCCGGAGGAGCCGCTGCACCAGTGGTAGATCAGTCCGGTGCCGGGCTTCTCGTCCAGGTCGGAGCGCCAGCGGGCGCCGACCTGGCCGCGTTCGGCCTCGGCCGCCAGGGTGTCGCCGGCCATGACCGCCAGGTCCAGGGCGGACCGCTGTCCGGTCGCGTCGGCCGCGGCCAGCAGGAACGCGCCGATCCCGGCGACGCCGTGCGCGAACCCGAGGTGTCGGATGCCCGCCAGCTTGGAGTCGAAGTCCGGGGGCACCTGCCAGACCACCCGGTCCGCGGTGCGGTCGGCGGCGGCGACCAGCGCGTCGGCGCACCGCGCGACCCGTTCCAGGAACTCCCGCCGCCCGGTGGCCTGCCAGAACTTGAGGTGGGCGAGCCCGGAGCCGGCCGCCCCGTGGCAGATGTCCGGGTTGGGCCACACCACCGGGAGCGAGAGCGCCAGGTCGGTGGCGTGCGAGGCGAGCGTGTCGTCGCCGAGGTGCCGGGCGGCGTCGTACAGGGCCCAGGCGGTGCCGGCGCGGCCGAAGTAGAGGCCGGGCAGCAGTTGCGGCACCTCCGTACGGCGCCGGTCGATCCAGGCCGCGACGCGCCGGACGGCGACCCGCAACTCCTCCCGGTCCAGCGCCCGGTCGGCCCGCACCAGGGTGCCCAGCACGCCGGCCGCGCCGTACTGCACGTTGCACGGGTCGGTGCCGTCGCCGAACGCGCTGCCGGACCAGAGGCGTTGGGCCGGGCCCTCGGGGTCGGCCATGCCCCTCAGCAGGTGGGTGAGGCCGTCGTCCACCAGCCCGGCCCGGATCTCGCGGCCCGCGGTGGGGCGGTCGGGTCGGCCGCCGCGCGACCAGACCGGGACCGGCACGGTCTCCGTCTCGGCCGCGTCTCCCGCGGTCTTCGCGGTGGCCGGCCCGGCGTCAGTCGCCGCGTCTCCCGCGGTCTCCGCGGTGGTCGGCCCGGCGTCAGTCGCCGCACCAGCGGCTGCCTCGGTCACCTCGGCTGCCCCGGTCGCCCGGGCTGTCCCGGCGGCCGCGTCCGCGAGGAACCCGGCCAGCCGGGCCGACGTCCAGCGGTCCTCCGGGCGTTCGGCCATCAGGCCGAGGATCGCCGGGGTGAGCAGCCGGGCGGCCGGACGCTCCTCACCGAGCAGGGAGAGCACCAGGGCGATGCGCTCGCCTGCCGTGCGGCCGGCGGGGGCGTACGGTCGGTGCGAGCCGTGCGCGCCCTGCGGGTCGTCCGAGCTGTCCGGGGCGAAGGACGGCGGTATCCCGGTGGCCAGGAAGTACAGCACGCCGCCGAGGGCGTAGCGGTCGACCTCCGTCCCGAACGCGGGCCCGACCCGCGGCTCCGCGGTCTGCTCGGGCGCGCCGAACCCGGGGGTGTGCACGCGCAGGATACGGGTGCCGGGGGTGGTGGCCCACTCCGCGTCGATCAGCACCAGCCGGTCCTCCGGCGTGACCATGATGTTGTTCGGCGTGAAGTCCTGGTAGACGACGCCGCGTCGGTGCACCTCGTCGAGCAGCGCACGCAGCTTCTCCGCCAGCGCCAGCACCTGCGGGACGGGGATGAACCCGGGCTCGGCCCGCCGGTCGGTGACCCAGGAGGCGAGCGCCTGCCCGGGCACCAGGCTCTGCACCAGGAAGGCGTGGCCGTCCTCCTCGAAGAGGTCGACCAGCTCGGTGCAGAGCCCGGTGAGCGCGGTGAGGTTGGCGGCCTCCCGGCGCAGGCAGGCCCGGGCGTCCTCGCCGGTCACGTTCACCGCCACGTGCGCGCGGGCCTGCTTGACGATGACCTCGGCCCCGGTGCGCTGGTCCAGTGCCCGGTACACCCCGCCGCGCGCCGAGTGCCGGATCGCCTCCCGCACGACGAACCGGTCCGCCAGCAGCACCGGTTTGGCGCTCTGCGCGGTGGCCGGACGTCCCGGGCCGCCGGGGAACGGCAACTCCGCCCAGGGCGGCGGGCTGAACCACGCCTTGCGGTGGTCGTCCACCAGCGTCCCGTCCGGGGCCCGCAGGCGTACGTCGAAGGAGCCGTCGTTGCCCAGCACCCGTACGCCGTGGAAGCCGCCGTAGCGGTAGTGCACCAGGCCGCCCTTGCGGTAGGGGCGGTCGGAGAGGATGGCCGGGCCGGGCAGCCCGGCAGTCGCGTCGTCCAACCGGGCAGCGAGCTCCCGCAGTTGGTCGTCGTCCCGCGGATACGCGGTGATGATCTTGCCGCACTGGGCGCGGTCGTGGTTGCCGGAGGTCATCTCCTCCACGGTCTGCAGGTCCCGGGCGGTCTTGAAGGCGCATCCGGCCCGGACCAGTACCCCGGCGGCCCGGTGCAGGACCTCCGGCGCGGACAGCCGGGTCGCCGAAAGGTGCAGCTTCCACCCCTGCACCCGGGGTTCGTGCTGCGGAGGAGTCACCCGGCACCAGACGCCGTCCTCTTCGACCTGCCAGTCTTCCTCGTCCAGCGCGGTGAGCACGGAGCGCACCACGTCCCGCAGAGAAAATGTGAGCAAGAGGACCCACTCCCAACGCCCGGCTGACGGAGCCGGACGCCCGGCTCGCGAACGGGTCCACTCTCGCCGCGGCCGGCGGCGCCGAGCATTGGGGGAATCCCTATGCTCGGCGCCGCCGGCGGCCCCGGGTGCAGGCCGTCAGCGTCGGGCCGTCAGTGTCAGACCGTCAGCGTCAGGCCGTCAGTTCACGGACCCACCGCTCGGGCCCGGTTCCCGCGGCAGGGCGATCCCGCCGGCACTGGCGAACGGCCTGCCTTCGGTCGCCGACGTGGCGGTGAGCCCCCGCCCCTGACGGCCGCGACGATGCGTCCGACCCGGCATCGGGCCAGGTCGGGCGCGTCCTGCGGCTTTGGCCGCGGTGCCGGGCACCGCCGCCCGCAATGGGCCGATACCGGCCGCGGCGAATTCCTTCCGGCCGGCCGGAGATGCCGAGTATCCAAGGGCTCCTGCCCCTTTCCGTGAATGGCCGCACCGACAGCCATTCCTGGCGGCACATGGGCGCGCCTGAGCGCGGGGGAAGCCGAGCCGTCCCTCTTCTGGACATGGGATGACCTGCTAGTATCCCGGCGGGAGCAGGGGAAGGCGTGGTTCGATCGATGTCGCTGACCGACAAGGCAATCGCCCGGATAAGGGAACTCATTCGGTCCGGCGAATTGTCACCCGGTGGCAAACTGCCGCCGGAACAGCAGTTGGCGGCCGAGTTGGGCCTTTCCCGGAACCTGACGCGGGAGGCGGTCAAGGCCCTTGTCGTCGCGCGCGTCCTGGAGATCAGGCGCGGAGACGGGACCTACGTGACCAGCCTGGAACCGGCCCTGCTGCTGGAGGGCATCGGCTCCGCGGTCGAACTCCTCCGCAGCGACACGGTGCTGGAAGTGACCGAGGTGCGCAGGCTGTTCGAGCCCGCCGCGACCGGGCTGGCCGCCGGCCGGATCTCCGATGGGCAACTCCTCGACGTCAGACGGCACCTCGACGCCATGATCCGGGCGCGCGACGACGTGGAACTTCTGAACGAGCACGACGCCGCCTTCCACCGCGCGGTGATCGCGGCCGCAGGGAACGCCACGCTGGCCAGCCTGCTGGACGGCATCTCCAGTCGTACCATCCGTTCCCGCGTGTGGCGCGGGATGGTCGACGACAACGCCGCGGGCCAGGCCGTCGCCGAACACGAGGCGATCTACGCGGCCCTGGAGACGAGGGACCCGGTCATGGCGCAGGCCGCGGCCCTGATGCACGTGAGCACGACCGAGCAGTGGCTGCGCCGCCACCTGGGTTCCGGGAACGCCGACCGGCCCGCCACCGAGGAGTAGCCGCATGGCGGCCCCTTGGCGGGCCCGGTCGCGGCAGCCCGGGCACGCGGGCACGCGGGCACGCGGTCACGCGGTCACGCGGTCACGAGGGGGCCGTCCTCCGATACGACGACCGCCTTGCGTCCGGCCTCCGGATAGACTGCTTGCAGAATGTGCATGGAAGTTGCAGAGGAGACCGGAATGGCGGCAGAGCAGGGGACCAACCAGAGCGTGGAGCGGGCCGCCGCCGTGCTCCGGGCCCTCGCCGAGGGGCGGCCGGAGCGCCGGGTGTCCGATGTGGCCGCCGGCGCCGGGCTGGGTGCGTCCACAGCCTCGCGCCTGCTGGCCACCCTCGAACAACTCGACCTGGTGGAACGCGACCCGGTCAGCGGCCTGTACCGGCTCAGCCTGGGTACGGTGTCGCTGGCCGCCGTCGCGCTCAACGCCGACCCGGTGCACCGCGCCTCCCGCATGGTGCTGCAGGCGCTGGCCGCACGGACGGGTCTCGGCGCCAATGTCGGCATCCGGCGCGGCGGCGAACTGATGTTCCTCGCCAACTTCGAAGGCGCGCGCACACCGCGGGCCTACACGCAGGCCGGCCACACCGCGCCGCTGCACGCGACGGCGATGGGCAAGTGCCTGCTGTCCCGGATGACCGGGGCCGAGCGCCGGGACCTGCTCGGCCCCGACCTGGAAGCCCCGACCGAGCACACGATCACCTCCCACGACCGGCTCGACTCCGTGGTGGACGAGGTGCGCCGTACCGGCTACGCCACCGAGGCCGAGGAACGCGCCCTCGGCCGCGCCTCGGTGGCCGCACCCGTCAGGGACGCCGCGGACCAGGTGGTGGCGGCCGTCTCGCTGTGGGGCCCGGCCTCGCTGCTCGCCGAGGAGAACGAGGGAGCCGGCCGGAGCGGTGACCTGACCCGCCAGGTCATCGAGGCGGCCGACGCGGTCAGCCAGGCGCTCGGCGCACACTGACCCGGCCGGTCCGGCAGGTCCCATTACTTCTGGCAGGTCCCGTCACTCCTGGCGGCTCCGGTCAGTCCCGGTAGGCCCGGACCGCGAACAGGTGCGCGCGGGGCGCGCCGTGCGTGGCGTCCACCACCACGCGCAGGGCGGTCGTCCGCAGCGGTTCGTCGGTGAAGCGGTGCACCCGGTGGCGGCGGCGGTTGCCCTCGACGACGGCCGCGATCCGCCACCCCCCGTCGGCGGTGCGGGCCAGCAGGCGGTAGTCGCGCACCAGTTCCGGCATCACCTCGAACGGGGTGCGGTGCCGGTGCAGGTTGTTGAGGTACTCGTCCACGTCGTCGTCCCACACCAGGTGGACCGTCCGCAGCTCCTGCTCGCCGTCCCATTCGAGCTGGAGGTGCTCGCTGCCGCGGCCCGACCCGGCAGTGGTCTGCGAGACCCACATCTGGGGTCCGCCGTAGGGCCGTTGGTAGCCGCCGACCGCCTTCGTGGGCGCGAAGGCGGCGGTTTCGGGGGAGACCCGGAAGCAGAACGAGCGCCGGCGCAACTCGCGGGCGGACCACTCCACGAGCGGCTGGCCGCCCTCCTCGGGTATGTCGTGATCGACGGCGGCGTCACCGTCCGCCTTGCGGCGCAGGGCGAGCACCCCCTCGGTCCGGTCCGGCACCAGGTACAAGGCGACACCCGGGACCGCGCGCACCACGAGGACCACGTTCGCGGGCGACGCCGGGCGGTAGGGGAGAGGCGCCGTCACCCAGCCGGGGCCGCCTGGCGGCACCGCCACCCGGGTGCCGGCCAGGCGCTCCAGCGGGACCCCGTTCTCCGGCAGGAGGGTGCCCCACAACTCCACGGTCAGGTCGGCGCCGCCGCCGGCGGACACCAGGAGGTCGACCGACTCCAGCGCCGGATGGACGGGCAGCAGGATGCCGATGTCACGCTCCAGGGCGAACGGTTCGCAGCCGCCGCCCGGCGCGGGCTCGGCCGCCAGCCGGCGAAGGTGCGAGGACGCGGTGACCCGGGCGGCCGTACGGGCGAGGTCCGCGGGGTCGGTGTTGGCGACGCCCATGACCGACGCGTCCTGGCGCAGCAGCACCTGGCCCACCAGGTCCGCGTGCTCGGTCGCCAGCGTGCGCGGGCTCAGCTTCTCCGCGACGCACAGGGCCGCCGCCGTACCCGCCGCCTCGCCCAGCGTCGCGCAGGTGGCCATGACGCGGGTGGCGCCGAACGCGATGTGCGTGGCGGAGATGTTCCGGCCGGCGAAGAACAGGTTGCCGACGTTCGCCGAGTACAGGCAGCGCAGCGGGATGTGGAAGACCCCGTTCGCGTACCGCTGCCGGGCGCCGGGCCCCTCCGCGTACATCCCCTGCACCGGATGGAGGTCCACCGACCAGCCGCCGAAGGCGATCCGGTCGGCGAACTGCCGCTGCTCCAGGATGTCCTGCTGGGTCAGCACGTGGTCACCGGCGAAGCGGCGGTACTCCCTCTTGCCGGGCACGCTGCCCGCCCACTCCAGGACGAGGTCGTCGGCGTCGAACTCGCCGGAGTTCTTGATGTGGTCCCAGATGCCGGCGATGACGGCGGACAACTCGTCGCGGATGCGCTCGTTGTCGTGGACGGTGTCCAGTTCCCCGCCCCACTCGACCCACCAGTAGTCGCAGCCGTTGTCGCCGGTGCGCAGCACGCGGTTGCGCAGGATGGGTGTCGTCGCCAGGTCCTTGGCGTAGCTCGGGGGCACGAACTTCACCGGCCGGTCGGCCTTCTTGGTGTAGAAGAGCAGCGTGGAGCCGAGCAGTGCCCCGTCGGCCTCCTCGGGGGCCCACGGCTCACCGAATTCGCGGCGTGCCTCCCGCCCCAACCGGTACCGGGCGCCGGCGAGATGGCCCACCAGACCGTCGCCCGTGCAGTCCAGGAACTGCTCGCCGGTGAAGGTGAGGACGCGCTCGGAGCCCATCATCCAGCCGGTGACCGAGCGAACGGCGCGGGCGTCCTCGGGGCCGTCCGCCTCGACCTCGCGTACGTCCGTGTTGAGGTAGAGGTCGATCAGCGGCTCGGCACGGACCGCGTCCAGGACGACCTGGTCCCAGTAGTACGGATTGCCCTCGGGATTGCGGAACTGGTTCTCCGTGTACAGCTCGCCCATGATGCCGCTCTCCCGGGCGAACCGCTGTACCCCGTGAGCCGTCGCGCCGCAGACCCACACCCGGACCTCGCTGCTGCTGTTGCCCCCCAGCACGGGCCGGTTGTGGACCAGTGCCACCCGCGAGCCCAGCCGGGCGGCGGCGATCGCGCCGCACACGCCGGCGAGTCCGCCGCCGATCACGACGATGTCGTGGTGGTGGTGTTCGTGCCGCATGGTGCTGTGCTCCCTCACGTCGGCGGCGCGCCCGCTGTCACCATCGCTGCAACTGGCATCCATATAACGCGCTCGATGTGCACAGTATGCATCCAAGCGAACGGTCTCCGGTAGTGGGTGCGTGCGATGCCGTTCAGGTCGTCGCCGCCCGTGCCTCGGCCCGGTCGTATCGCCGTACGCCGGCGGGGCATCGGGGTCGGCATCGGGCCGCGAGGCGGGCAAGCCATGGGATGAATCCACCGGCACCCGCCCTTCGGCTACCGCCCCGCCGACCAGACCTACTTCTCCATTCCCGGCGGCACTCCGGACGAGAGCAACGACCTCGTCACCACCCACAGCCTGGACGGCGGCGCCCCCGATCCCCGGTACGGCGATCCCGAGCACGGGGGCTACACCCTCCAGCCCACCTCCCCGGCGGTCGACGCCGGAGCCGTCGTGCCGGGCGTGACCGACGGCTACGCCGGAAGCGCCCCCGACCAGGGGGCCTACGAGTCGGGCCAGACCCCCTGGGTCCCCAGCGGGACTTACGCCCTCGTCGACGCGTTCCGGGTCGTCGACCCGGTCATCGACGACGCCTCGGACCGGGTGGTGTACGCGGGGGAGTGGACCCACGCGGACGCCTCCCAGAGCTGGACCCAGGACGACCTCGACCGGACCGAGTCGTTCAGCCGGAAGGCCGGGGACACCGCGCACGCGGACTTCTGGGGCAACGGCGTCCGCGTGATCTGCCCGAAGGGGCCGACCCAGGGCATCGCGGAGATCAGCGTCGACGGCGGCGCGGCCACCCGCGTGGACCTCTACGCCGCGGCCAAGAACGCCGCCCAGAAGGTCTTCGAGCTCGCGAACCTGCCGGAAGGCCGGCACACGGTGTCGGTACGGGTCACGGGCGACAGGAACACGGCGGCGAGCGACACCTTCGTGTCGCTGGACGCCTTCGAGGTGCTCAGCGCCGACCCGTTCGCCGCCCAGGAGCCGGGCGTCCGGCTCATCACCAGCGCGCGGATCAACTACCCCGACCTCGGTTGGGGCAACTACACCGATCCGGCGATCACCCTGGCCGCGAACTTCAGCGCCACCACCCGGATGCGGCTGCTGGGCTCGTAGCCCGGCGCCGGCCCTAGGGAAGGCCGAGGTCGTGGCTGGTCTCCGCGAGGTGGCCGGTCATGGCCTCGGCCGCCGCCGCGCCGTCTCCGGAGGCGATGGCGTCGAGGATGCGCTGATGCCCCTCGATCGTGGCGTCCTGTCCGGTGCCGCGCTGCTCGCGACCCTGGTAGCTGGCCCGGCGGGCGTCGAGCAGCACGCCGTTCATGGCCGCGAGCAGGAAGGAGAACACCTCGGACCGCGCCAGGTTGGCCACCGCCTGGTGGAAGGCGAGGTCGCCGGCGATGAAGGCGTCGCGGTCCCCGACCGCGCCCCGCATGGTCTCCAGCGCCTCCGCCGCCTCGGCCACCGTGCCCTCGCCCGCGGCGACGCACGCCGCGGCGCGCTGCGCGAGTTCGCCCTCCAGCACCCTTCGGGTGTCGAGCAGGTCCCGCAGGTCCATCGACTTCTGGCTGAGCCGGAATTCGAGGATCTGAGCCAGCACGGCGGGCGAGGGGGTGGCCACCGTCGCGCGCTTGCCCTGGCTGGACGCGAGGACGCCGCGCGCCACCAGCGTGCGGATGGCCTCGCGGACCACCAGCCGGTTCACGCCGTGCCGCTCGGCGAGTTCGCCCTCGGCCGGGATCTCGTCACCGGCACGCAGCTGGCGCTGCTTGATCTCCGCGATGATCTCCCGGACCACGTGGTCGCTCAGGGTGGTGCGTGCGAACGTCATGCGCGCGCCTCCAGACCGCACTTGGCGTCCGGGCACGCCTGGTAGGGGTGTCGCGAGGCACAGCGGCCGACCGTCTTCACAGCCGCCATATTGCCATGTCGCCGGGCGCCGGGGCGCCCGACGGCCGGCGGGCTGTTCCGCGGTGCGCCGGGGACCGCGCCGGGGACACCCCTGTGCGGATGCGCCTTCATCCGATTCCCTCTCCGTTCGGCTTCCCCGGCGGCCCGGCCCCCAGGTCGGGACGCCGGGGAAGCCGCTTCGACGAAAGCCCGTGACGAGCTCACTGTCTATGCTTGACAGCATAGCTGCCAAGTGCCATCGTCCTGTCGTATTCGCTATGACGGACTCCATGGCCGTGCCTTCGCTGCCGGGAGCGGTCGGATCGAGCGACCACTCCGTTCAGGAGAGTGGACCCCAGAAAACCGGAAGGTGTGGCGGCGATGCGTGACCGGATCACCACGAAACGCGCGGGCAGGTCTCTTGTGGGGAGCCGGACATGAGCCCCCTGCGGAGTTCGGCCTGGTGGGACGAGCCCGGCAAGGCCGGCTTCATCGCCCGCCACCACATGCGCCAACTCGGACTCACCCGCGACCAGTTGCGCGGCAAGCCGGTGGTGGGCATCTGCAACAGCTGGTCCGAACTGTCCCCGTGCAACGCGCACCTGCGGGTGCTGGCCGAATCCGTGCGCCGCGGGATCACCGCCGCGGGCGGCCTGGCCCTGGAGTTCCCGACGATGTCCATCGGCGAGCCCCTGATGCGGCCCACGTCGATGATGTTCCGCAACCTGATGAGCATGGACGTCGAGGAGACCATCCGCGCCAACCCCCTGGACGCGGTGGTGCTCCTCGGCGGCTGCGACAAGACGCTGCCCGCGCAGCTCATGGGAGCGGTGAGCGTCGACCTGCCCGCCATCGCGCTGTCCGGCGGCCCGATGCTGACCGGACGCTTCCGGGGCCGGACGGTCGGCTCCGGCACCGACATCTGGCGGATGAGCGAGGAGTTGCGCGCCGGCCGCATCACGCAGTCCGACTTCGACGAGTTCGAAGGCTGCCTCGCCCGCTCGGCCGGCCACTGCATGACGATGGGCACCGCCTCCACCATGGGCTGCGTCACCGAAGCCCTCGGGCTCTCGCTGCCCGGCGCCGCCGCCCTGCCCGCCGCCGACGCCCGCCGCGCCCAACTCGCCGAGGAGTCCGGCGCCCGCGCGGTCGAACTCGCCCGCGAGGGCCTGCGCCCGTCGGACATCCTCACCGAGAGGGCCTTCACCAACGCCGTCGTCGTCAACGCCGCCATCGGCGGCTCGACCAACGCGGTACTGCACCTGCTCGCGATCGCGGGCCGGGCGGGCGTGCCCCTCACCCTCGACGACATCGACACCCTGGGCCGCCGGGTGCCGCTGCTCGCCGACCTGATGCCCAGCGGCCGCTTCCTCATGGAGGACTTCGCCTACGCCGGCGGCCTTCCCGCGCTCATGGCCGAACTCGGCGATCTGCTGGACCACGACGCGCCGACCGTCAACGGGCGGACCCTCGGCGCGAACATCCAAGGCCATCAGGTCTGGAACCGCGAGGTGATCCGCCCGGTCGACGATCCCGTCCAGCCCGTCGGCAGCGGCACCGTGGTGCTGCGCGGGAACCTGGCACCGGACGGCGCGGTGCTCAAGCAGTCCGCGGCCTCGCCGCATCTGCTCCGCCACCGCGGCCCCGCCCTGGTCTTCGACGACATCGAGGAGTACCTGCGCGCCGCGGACGACCCCGACCTGCCGGTGGACGCCGGCACGGTCCTCGTCGTCCGCAACCTCGGCCCCCGCGGCTACCCGGGCATGCCCGAACTCGGCAACCTGCCCATGCCCGCCAAGCTGCTGGCCGCGGGCGTCACCGACATGGTCCGCATCTCCGACGCGCGGATGAGCGGCACCGCCTACGGCACCGTCATCCTGCACGTGGCACCGGAGTCCTCCGTCGGAGGGCCGCTCGCCCTGGTACGCACCGGCGACACGATCGAACTCGACGTCGCCGCCCGCAGCCTGCGCGTGGACGTCACCGACACCGAACTCGCCGAACGCCGCGCCGCGTGGACCGCCCCGCAGCGCACGGACACCCGCGGCTGGACGCGGCTGTACGTCGACCGCGTCCTGCAAGCCGACCGCGGCGTCGACCTCGACTTCCTGGTCGGCGGGTCCGGCGACCAGCCCGGAAAGGTGCCCTTCTGATGAGCGTGCCCCCGACCACCGGCGCCGACCTGCTGCGCGGGGTGATGCCCGTCCTCGAAGTGCCCTTCACCGCGGGCGGCGACCTCGACCTCGACAGCTTCGACCGCCTGGTGCGCCACGTCCTGGACACCGGCGTCACGGCCGTCATGTTCCCCGGCTTCGCCAGCGAGTTCCACAAGCTGAGCGACGCCGAACGGGACCTGCTCACCGCCCGCCTGCTCGACCTCACCTCGGCCCGCCCCGACGTGGCGGCCGTGGTGTCGATCCCCGACCACGCCACCCGCCTCGCGGTCGAGCGCGCCACCGCCGCCGTGGACGCCGGCGCCGACGCGATCAACCTCCTGCCGCCGCACTTCCTCGCCCCTCCGGCCGACGAGGTGCGCCGGCACGTGACGGCGATCCTGACCGCTGTCGCCCCCACGCCCGTGGTCCTCCAGTACGCCCCCGCGCAGACCGGGTCGTCCTTCACCGCGGACGCCCTGCGCGCCCTGGCCGCGGACCACCCGAACCTGGTGGCCGTCAAGATCGAGACGCCGCTGCCGGGTCGGCTCGCGGAGGACCTCGCGGCCGGCACCCCGGGCTTGCGCTCCTTCACCGGCTACGCCGGACTCCAACTGGCCGACGGGCTGCGGCGGGGCGTCGACGGCGTGCAGCCGGGATGCTCCTTCACGGAGATCTACCAGGAGATCTGGCGGCTGTGGCATTCCGGCGACGAGGCCCGGGCCCTGCGCCTCCACGCCCGCCTGGTGCCCTACCTTGCGTACTGGATGCAGGAGGTGGAGTTGATCATCATGGTGGAGAAGGTCGTCTCGGCCCGCCGCGGACTCATCGACGACCCCCAATGCCGCCATCCGGCGCGCAGCCTGGACCCGCAGGAGATCGGCGGCATCGACCGGTTCCTGGCCGAGTTCGACGCGCTCCTGCGGCCCCGGCGGAACAGGAGCGCATCATGACGGATCTCACCGGCCACCGCGTACTCGTCACGGGTGCCGCACGGGGGATCGGCGCGGCCGTCGCGGCCGCGGTCGTCGACGCCGGCGGCCGCGCCGGCCTGCTGGACATCGACGCGGACGGCGTCCGGGCGACCGCCCGCCGCCTCGGCGCGTCGGCCGCGTCGGCCCCCTGCGACATCACCGACGAGGAGCAGGTCGCCGCGGCGGTGGCGGCACTGAGCGCGGAACTCGGCCCCTTCACCGGGCTGGTCAACAACGCCGGGCGCAACTCCTACGCCGACCCGGTCGCGATGACGACCAGCCAGTGGGACGAGGTGTTCGGCGTCGACCTCAAGGGGGCCTGGCTCACCGCCCGCGCCGTGCTGCCCCCCATGCTCGGCGCCCGACGCGGCTCGATCGTCAACATCGCCTCCATGCACGCCAGCCTCACCTGCCCGGGGATGTTCCCGTACGCCGCGGCCAAGTCCGGCCTGGTCGGCCTCACCCGCAGCCTCGCACTGGAGGTCGGCCCGCAAGGGGTACGGGTCAACGCGGTCAGCCCCGGCTACATCGAGACCGACCTGCTCGCGGAGTACTTCGCGCAGAGCGCGCCGGACGAGCGCCAGGACGCGCTGGACAAGCACATCCTCGGCCGGCTCGGCACACCCGCGGACGTCGCCGCCGTGGTGGTCTTCCTGCTCTCCGACGCGGCAGGCTTCGTCACCGGCGCCGACTGGCCGGTGGACGGCGGCGTGTCCGCCCGGTTCGCCTGAACTCCCCACCGGGCCACCGGCCGGCGGCCACCGCGTGCCGCCGGCCGGTGGGCGCCCGGCCGTGGGGCGCCCCTCCTCAGCCGCCGGCCCGGCCCTCCGGACCCGCGCCCGGCGGTTGCCGGTGCAGCAGCCGGCCCACGGCCTTGCTGACGCCGGCGTAGTGGTGGTCGTTCTCGATCTCGCCGGCCACCGTGTACTCCCGCATCACCATGATGCGGTCGGCGAGCGTCACCATCTCGGGCAGGTCGGACGAGATCAGCAGGATCGCCAGGCCGCCCGAGGCGAGTTCGACGATGAGCTCGTGGAACGCGGCCTTGGTGCGCACGTCGATGCCGACGGTGGGTTCGTCGATGATGAGGATGTCGCACTCGGCGGCGAGCCACTTGGCCAGGCTGAGTTTCTGCTGGTTGCCCCCGGACAGCTGGCCGGCGAGCTGGCCCGGCCCGGACACCCGCATGCCCAGCCGCTCCTGGTACGTCGCCAGGACCCGGCGCTCGTCGCGTTGGCGCACCATGCCGGCCCTGGCCAGCCGGTTCCAGACGGTCACGGCGACGTTCCGGGTGACCGGCTGCTGGAGGAAGACGCCCTCCTCCTTGCGGTTCTCGGTGACGTAGCCGATGCGGTGCCGGTGAAGTGCCTGCCGGACACCGCCGATCCGCACCTCGCGGCCGTGCACGCGCACGGCGCCGCCGGTGATCGCGTCCAAGCCCAGTACCGCGCGCGCCAGTTCGCTGCGGCCGGCACCCACCAGCCCGTACAGGCCGAGGATCTCGCCGGGGCGGACGGCCAGCGAGACATCGCGGTGCCCGGCGGCCGTGCTGACCTGGTCGAGTTCCAACGACGGTGCCGCGTCGGCGGGGACGGGCACGCGGTCGAGCCGGACCTCCGCGTGGGCCCGGCCCACCATCAGGTCGACGATCTGGGCGACGGAGTGGTCGGCGAGCGGTTCGGCCTCGGTGATGGTACGGCCGTCGCGCAGCACCGTGACGGTGTCGGCGACGGCGAACACCTCCTCCAGCTTGTGGCTGACCAGCACCACGGCACGCCCTTCGTCGCGCAGCCGGCGGACCACGGTGTACAGCCGGTCGGCCTCCTGCGAGGTGAGCGACGCGGTGGGTTCGTCCAGCAGCAGGACGCGGCTGTCGGTCGCCAGCGCCTTGGCGATCTCCACGAGTTGCATCTGGGCGACGGACAGCGAGGAGACGGGGCGGTCCACGTCGAGGTCGACGTCGAGTCGTGCCAGGCAGTCGCGGGCGAGCGTCCGCATGGCCGACCGGTCGACCAGCCCGCGGCGTCCGGGCAACGCCTGCAAGGCGACGTTCTCCGCGACGCCGAAGGCGGGAACGAGGTTGCGTTCCTGGTGGACGACCCCGATCCCGGCCTGCTGGGCGTCATGCGGCCCGGAGAACCGCACCTCTCGCGCTCCGGTTCCCGCCGCGTCCTGGAGGAGCAGCCGGCCGTGGTCCGGTCGGACCACTCCGGTGAGGACCTTGATCAGGGTGCTCTTTCCCGCCCCGTTCTCGCCGAGCAGCGCGTGCACGGAGCCGGGTTCGAGGCGCAGCGTCGCGTGGTCGAGGGCCCGCACTCCGGGGAAGGTCTTGACCAGGCGTTCGGCGGTGAAGATCATCGGGCGCCGCCCGGCTTGCCGCGGCGCAACTGGGTGAGCAGGACGGCCCCGAGCACGACGGCTCCCACGATGAGGTCCACCCAGTCCGGATCGACGGAGTACTGGGCCTGCGCGACGTCGACGAGGCGGATCACCAGCGCGGCCAGGCAGGTCCCCAGGACGCTCACCACGCCGCCCGCCAGGGCGACGCCCCCGATGATCGGCGCCGCGAAACTGGGCAGCAGCAGGTCGTCGCCGATGGTCGCGTTCACCGATCCGGACAGGGCGACCACGATCACCCCGGCCACCCCGGCCAGCAGGCCGGACAGGAGGTGCGCGACCACCACCGACCGGTCGTTGGACACTCCCGACAGCCGCGCGGCGAGCGGATTGCCCCCGCTGGCCAGCAGTTTGCGGCCGAGCATCGCGTTCCGGAAGAAGAGGCCGACGAGGACGGCGACGAGCACGGCGGCCAGGAACACGGTGGGAACGCCGAGGAGCGAACGCTGGCCGAGGGAGACCAGGCCGGGGGAGTACCCCTGGTAGGTCGCCGTGCCGTGGATGCCGTAGCGGAGGCCGTCGATGATGGTCATGGTCGCCAGCGTGACGATGAACCCGTTGATCCGGGTGAGGACCACCAGCAATCCGTTGACCAGGCCGATCGCGGCCCCGGTGAGGACTCCGCCCAGGACGGCGAGCCACGCGGGCAGCCCGGCGGCCGCCATCAGCCAGGCGCACACCATGGCGCACAGGCCGGTGAGGACTCCGCTGCTGAGGTTCATCTGGCCCACGCTCAGCACCGCCATCTGGGACAGTCCGATGACCATCGGCACCGCCAGGAACTGGAAGACGGCGGTGAGGGTGTCCCCCGAGACGACCGCGCCGTGCGTGGTCGCGGCGAGCAGGGCGTATCCGGCCACGGCGAGGCAGGCCAGGGTGAACTCGGTGCTGCGGACGGTCTGTTGCCAGCGCCCGCGGGGACGCGGGCCGGCGCCCACGGTGGGGTGCGGGGTGGTCATGCGCTGCCTCCTCTGCGCTGGGCGATGACGTGCCGGACCCGGTCGAGTGACAGAGCGGCGAGCAGCACGAGACCGATGAGGATCTTGGACTTCTCGATCTGGAACTGCATGAGGTTCAGACCGGTCTGGATCACCTCGGTGAGGGCGGCCCCGAGGACGGTGCCGATGACGCTCACCGCGCCGCCGGCCAGCAGGGTGCCGCCGAGGACGGGGCCCAGGAAGGAGGGGAGCAGGAACTGGCCACCGATGTCCGCGGAGAACGCCCCGTTGGTGATGGCCAGCAGGAAACCGGCGAGCGCCGCGAGCAGCCCGGACACGGCGTGCGCCTGGACGACCCTGCGGGCGGTGGGGATGCCCGACAGTTCGGCCGCTCGCGCGTTGGAGCCGGTCATCAGGATCTCCCGGCCCAGCCGGGAGTACCGGAAGAGCACGCCGACGGCGACGACGGCCAGGAGGGCGAGCGGGGCGATCAGCGGGACCGGCGGCCCGCAGACGTTGCCGGCGCAGTAGTCGCTGAACGTGTCGTTGCGCAGGCTGTCCATTCCGGCGGGGTGGACGTGGAACGCGACCCCGTCACCGACACTGCTGTACAGCAGGGAGACGAGCCCGATCAGCCCGAAGTCCAGGGCGAGCGTCACCACGAAGGAGTTGACGCCGGTGGCGTGGATCGTCCAGCCCGCGGCGGCGCCCACGGCCGTCCCGACGGCCATGCCGACGAGCAGGCCCACCGGCAGCGGCAACGACAGCTTGTCGTAGCACCAGCCCATGGCGAAGGCCGAGATGGCGGCGATCCGGCCGATCGCCAGGTTCATGTGCCCCAGGGACAGGACGGACAGCTGGGCCAGGCCGACGACCACGAACACGCTCAGGTCGGCCTGCATGGGCACCAGCGTGAGATCGGTGTCGAGGAACTCCGGTCGCAGCGCGGTGAAGACCCCGACCAGCGCGGCGATCACGACCAGGAGGCCGAGCCGCGGATTGGCCCAGTACGGCAGCGCCCGGGTGACCGGGGGGAGCGGGTCCGGTCCGGGGCCGTCCAGGTCGGACGCGGCGGCGGGCGAGGCGGCGGGGGGCGGTGAGGAGCGGCTCATCGTCAGGCCTTTCGCAGCGCGTCGATGGCGTCCCGGTCCCAGTCGATGCCCAGGCCGGGCGTCCGGGGAACGAGGGCGGCGCCGTCCTCGACGGCCAGCGGGCTGCTCGTGATCGCCGTCAGTTGCGGGATGTACTCCAGGTAGCGGCCGTTGGGGACCGCCGCCGCCAGGCTGACGTGCAACTCCATGAGGAAGTGCGGGCAGATGGCGACGTTGTGCGCCTCGGCGAGGTGCGCCACCTTCAGCCACGGGGTGATGCCCCCGATACGGGCGACGTCGGCCTGGACCACCCCGGCCGCCCCCCTGCGCAGATACTGGGCGAACTGGCCTATGGAGTAAAGGGATTCGCCCACCGCCACCGGGATGGTGGTGGAGCGGGCCAGGTGGGCGTGGCCGTCGAGGTCGTCGGCGGGCAGCGGCTCCTCCAGCCACAGCAGGTTCACCGGTGCCAGGAGGGCCGCGCGGCGCACCGCTTCGGCGGCGGTCATCGACTGGTTGGCGTCGACCATCAGGTCGATGTCCGGGCCGACCGCGGACCGCACCGCCGTGAGCCGTTCCGCGTCCTCGACCGCGGACGGCTTGCCGATCTTGACCTTGATGCCGCGGCGGCCCTGCGCCACGGCCTTGCGCGCGCCGGCGACAAGTTCCTCCGTGGTCAGGTGGAGCCATCCGACCTCGGTGTCGTAGAGCGGGACGCGGTCGCGGGCACCGCCGGCCATGATCCACAGCGGCAGGCCGGTCTGCCGGCCCCGCAGGTCCCACAGCGCGGTGTCGACCGCGGCCAGGGCCAGCGAGGTGATCGCGCCCACCGCGGTGGCCCGGGTCGCCGCGAACAGGTCCTGCCAGATCGCGTCGATCCGGCGGGCGTCCTGCCCGTGCAGCCGGGGCAGCAGGTAGTCGCGGAGCAGCGCAAGGACCGCGGTGCCGCCGGTACCGATGGTGTACGAGTACCCGGTGCCGGCGGCGCCGTCTGCCGTGGAGATCTCCACGAAGATGGTCTCCTGCTTCAGGAACGACTGGACGGCGTCGTTGCGCTCGGCCTCGACGGGCAGGTCGACGAGGTAGGCCACGGCGCGGGTGATGCTGGACAAAGGGCTCTCCTCGGCGCGGCCGGCCGGAGGTGCACCGGCCGCGCCTGCTCGGGGTGTGCGGGGCGTTCGGGGTCGTCTTCGCGGTCGTCGGAGCGTGCGGGGTGTTCGGGCTTACGGGCAGGACAGGTAGCTGCGGTCGAAGTCCTTCCTCAGCTGCGCCGTCTTCGCGGCGCGGGCGGCGTCGTAGCTGCCGACGTCGGCCGTCGTGACGACGAAGGACCCGGAGTCGATCACCACACCGGGCGTGCGCATGGTGCAGCCGCCGGCGAGCTTCATCAGGGCGTAGGAGCCGACATAGGCCTGGCCGACCGGGTTCTGCACCACGGACGCGGTGACCGAGCCGTCCTTGATGTCGGCCAGGATCGTGGGGTCGTCGTCGATCGCGACGACCTTGATCGGCAGGCCCGCCTTCTTCACGGCCGCCGCCGAGGCCACCGCGGGGTTGTAGGCGGTGTTGACGATGCCGTTGATCGCCGAGCCCTTGGCCGCCAGCAGGTCGGCGACGGCTTTCTGGGCGGTCTGCAGGTCGGTGTCGATGTCGGTGACGGTCTGCAGCAGCGTCACCTTCCCGCCGGTCTCGGCGACGGCCTTGGCCACGCCTGCCTCCCGGCGGGAGGTGTTGGAATCCGTCTTGTTCCCGGTGAGGTGGACGAGCCGGCCATGGCCGCCCATGGAGGTGATGGCCGCTTTGGTGGCCTTGTAGGCGGCCTGCTCGACGTCGGTGGACAGGCAGAAGTCCGCCGCGTCGGTGCTGCCGGCCGGGCACGAGCCGAGGGACGCCACGTGGAAGCCCTGCCGTTCGAGGTCCCCGAAGGTCGAGTTGATGTTGTCGGGCGACACGCCGAACACCCCGAAGGCGTTGTACCCGTGGGCGGCAAGCGACTTGAGCACCGAGTTCTGCGTGGTCTGGTCCCAGGCGGACGTCTCGTTGAAGGTGACCTGGCCGAGCGAGAAGTCCTTCCTGGCCTGCTGGATGGTGCTCTTCCAGGGCTGGAAGTAAGGGTGCGGGCCGCCTGGGACCAGGGCGACGTTGACCTTGCCCGGCGACAGGCCGTGCCCGGCGCCGTCGCCGTTGTCCGCCTTCTTCGCACATCCGGTCAGGGCGACCGCGAGGGCGATCAGGCCGGCCGACGCGCTGAGGCATCGGCGAGTGAGGGGGGAGCGCATGACGTACCTCTCTGTAAGCCCGGAGGACGCGCGACGTACCGCGGACTCCTTGCTGCGGTGCGTGGGATCGCCGGCCCGTTGGCGGTGGGGGGCGACCGAGAATGGCGCACAACATAATTCGTCATACGAATGCAGTCAAGGGAATGCGTCGACTATGCTCCACGGTCAGAACCCAGCGCGAGAACGGACGCCATGAGCCCTGTTCCACCCCCCGCGGCCGGCGGTACGGACGGCCCCGCACCCGCATCCGGCCCCGCGTCCGGCAGTACGGACGGCCCCGCAGACGAGCACGGCACCGTGCTGCGGCCATGGCCTCGCCGTCCCAAGCGGCTTGCCACCGCGGTCGTCGAGGACCTCATCGACCGCATCGTCGGCGGAGACCTGCCCGAGGGCGGCCCGCTGCCCATCGAGCCGGTGCTGTGCGAGCTGTTCGGCGTCAGCCGTACGGTGATCCGCGAGGCGGTGAAGTCACTGGAGGCGATGCGGCTGGTGACGGCGCAGCAAGGACAGGGCACCCGGATTCGCCGTTCCGACGAGTGGGACCTGCTCAATCCGGTGGTGCTCGCCGCCAGCGTCCGCCACGACGCGGAACTGGCGATCCTGGAGGACATGGTCGCGACGCGCCGCGCCCTGGAGGCCCAGATGGCCTCGCGGGCGGCCGCCCGCTCGGCACCCGAGGACCTGCAACGCATCACCGCGGCCTTCGAGTTGCTGGTGGCCGAGGAGAACGATCCGGCCCGCTACCTGCGCGCGGACCTCGAGTTCCACGACGCGATCATGGTGGCGTCGGGCAACCGCCTCGGCCGGGCGGTGGTGCGCACGATCAACGCCGAGGCGTACCGGAGCCTGCGCTACATCGGGGACACCTCGGTCAAGGACTGCCAGGACTCCACCGCCGAACACCGGCTCATCCACGATCGGGTGCGGGCCGGGGACGCCGAGGGCGCCGCGCGGGCGATGGACGACCACATCCAGCGGTCCTGGCTGCACCGGCGGCCGCCTCGGCCGGAGCGGCCGGAGCGCTGACCTCGCGTCCTGAGTGACCGTCAGCCGGCCCCGCCCGGCCCGGCCCGTCGGGTGGGTGCCGGTGGTGGGCCCGTATCGCCGCGCGGTTGCCGCACGTTCGCCGTACCCTTCGCCGCACGTTCGCCACATCTTCGCCGCACGTCGAGGGCCGCGCGCCGGCCGCCGCGGTGAACCGGTGCGGTACGACCTCTTGCGCCGGCGGCCCGGCGAGGACATCCTCTGCATCGTATTTCGTCATACGAATGCTCAGCAGGACGTCCACCGGAAGGACCTGCCCCATGGCTGACATGTCCCGACGCAGCGCGCTGAAGGCCGGAGCGGCGGGAGCGGCACTCCTGTGGGGTGGCCGGCTGTTCACCGCCGCTCCCGCGACCGCCGCCACCCCGGCAACCGCCTCGCTCGTCACCCCCGATGCCGCGAGCCTCCTGCGGTACACGGCGCCGGCCACCGAAAGCGCGATACTCCAGCAGGGCCTCGCCGTCGGGAACGGCCGCATCGGCGCCCTGACCACCTGCGGGCCGGCGAGCGAGGCGCTCTACCTCAACGACGGGTCGTTCTGGAACGGCACCGCCAACGCCACGCTGCAGTCCGACGGCCAGTTCCCTTACGACAACACCGAGTTCGGCCACACCGGCCTCATGGGCAAGGTGTACGTCGCGGTTCCGGCGCACCAGTCCGCCACCGGCTACACCCGCCAACTCGACATGGCCAACGGCATCGTCTCCGCGAGCTACACCGTCGACGGTGTCACCTACCGCCGCGAGATCGTCGCCAGCGCGCCGGGCGAGGTCATCGCGGTCCGGCTGACCCAGTCCGGCGGCGGCACGTACACCGGAACGATCACGCTCGCCGGGCTGAACGCGGAGCAGCCGACGGCCGATTCCGCGACGAACACCGCCGGTTTCGCCGCCGCGTCGGACAACGGACTGAAGTACGCCGTGGCGGCCTCGGCCACCGCTTCCGGGGGAACCGTCGGCGTCAGCGGCAGCACCGTCACCTTCACCGGGTGCAGCGACGTGCTGGTGGTCGTCACCGCGGGGACCGACTACTCGCCGACGGCGGCCGGGTACCAGGACACCTCGATCAACCCGGCCGCCGTCGCGGCGAGTCGCCTTGCCGCGGCCAAGAGCGCGGGAGCCGACCAGGTGCTCGCGGCGCACCTCGCCGACTACCAACCGCTGTACGGCGCCCAGAAGATCGACCTCGGCGCGTCCACGCCGGCGCAGCGGGGCATGGCCACCCCCGACCGGCTGGCCGCCCGCAGCGCCTCGGGTGCCGCGCCGGACCCCGAACTGGAAGCGTCCTACGTGCAGTTCGGCCGCTACCTGATGATCAGCGGATCGCGCCACGACCTGCCGATCAACCTGCAGGGCCTGTGGTTCGACGGCCCCAACCCGCCGTGGCAGGGCGACTACCACACCGACATCAACGTCCAGATGAACTACTGGCTCCCCGACCGGTGCGCCCTGCCCGCCTCGTTCGAGCCGTTCGCGGACTACTGCGTGTCGCAGCTTCCGGTGTGGACCGCCACGACGACGGCCGACTTCAACGACACGCGCAACCGCTACCGCAACACCAGCGGGAAGATCGCCGGTTGGGCGGTCGGCATCTCCACCAACATCAACGGCGGTTCGGGGTGGAACTGGCATCCGGCGGGCAACGCCTGGCTGTGCACCACCCTGTTCGACCACTACCAGTACACCCAGGACGCCGCCTATCTGGCGAAGATCTACCCCCTGCTGAAAGGGGCTTGCGAGTTCTGGCAGGCACGGCTGGTCACGATGGACGTCGGCGGGAGCCAGGTGCTCGTCGACGACTACGACTGGTCGCCGGAACACGGCCCGGACGGCACGGTTCGCGGCATCACCTACGCGCAGGAACTCGTCTGGCAGCTCTTCGAGGACTTCGGCGCGGCGGCCGCGGCCCTGCACCGCGACGCGTCCTTCGCCGGTGCGGTGGCCGACCTCCAGAGCAGGCTGTACCTCCCGGTGGTCAGCCCGACCACCGGCGACCTGGAGGAGTGGATGGACCCGGCCGACCTGGCCGACGATCCCCAGCACCGGCATCTGTCCCCCCTCATCGGGCTCTTCCCGGGCGACCGGATCGCGGTCGACTCCAGTCCGGCGGCCCTGCTCGCCGGCGCCAGGAGCCTGCTGACGCGTCGCGGCGACGGGTACTACGGCTGGGCCGAGGCCTGGCGGTCGGTCTGCTGGGCCCGGTTGAAGGACGCCGGCAAGGCGTACCAGTACTTCGCCAGCGTGATGAAGCTCAGCGTGAACAACAGCAACGGCACGGCGATCAACTTCTTCGACGTCTACACCGGGCTCTTCCAGATCGACGCCAACCTCGGCACGCCGGCGGCGGCGGTCGAGATGCTCGTGTACTCACGGCCCGGGGTGGTGGAGGTGCTTCCGGCCCTGCCCCCGGCCTGGGCCACGGGCTCCATCACCGGGGTGCGGGCCAGGGGCGGGCTGACCGTCGACCTCACCTGGTCCGGCGGGCAGGCCACGTCGGTCACGCTGCACGGCCCGGCGGGCGCCACGACGAGCCTGCGATTCGGTACCTGGACCCAGCACGTCACCATCCCGGCGAGCGGTGCGCTCACGGTCACCCCGGCGCGGCCCGCGACCGTCAGACTGGTCAACCGCCTGACGGGCATGGATCTTGAGGTGCCCGGCGGCTCCCGGCAGCAGGGCGTCCTGCTCGACCAGTGGCCGGACGCGGCCGGGTCGTCGAACCAGCAGTGGCGGATCGTGGACCGGGGCGCGGGGAAGGTCGCCCTGCGGAACGTCAACTCCGGGCTGCTGGCCAACGTCGGCGGCGGTTCGACGGCCGACGGCGCGACCCTCATCCAGTGGCCGTCGGGCAACAGCACCAACGAGGAGTGGACCATCGACCCGGTCGGCGGCGGCTTCGTGACCCTCACCTCGGTGCGCAGCGGCAAGGTCATCGGCGTGGCGGACGCCGCCACCTCCCAAGGCGCGACGCTGACGCAGCAGACGAACACCGGTGGCTACCACCAGAACTGGACGCTCATCGCGGTGTAGACGGCCCCCGCGGTGCGGCGCGGTTTGGCGGGAGTTTGGTGAGGTTCTGGAGGGCCCGCCGAAGGTGAGGAAGCACGTTCCGTTTCCCACTCCAGGAGGTCAGCGATGAAGAAGATCGTGATCCGCAAGGCCGGTCCCGTCCGTCTCACGACCGCGGGCTGCCACACCTACCCGACTGCCTGATCCAGGCCGAGGGTACGCCGCCGTCCAGCAGCCTGCTGCCGGGCGGCGGCGCGCGCCCCCCATCTGCCAGCGGGGCACATCGCCCCTGCGGACGGCCGCGGAGAAGCGAGGTCGAGCGGTGCCGGAACAGATCACCAGCAGTCAGGGCACGAGCAGTCAGGGCACGAGCAGTCAGGCGCCCGGCGGCCAGGCCGTCAGCAGCGAGGCCACCGGCGGTCAGGCCGTCGACCGCCAGGCCACCGGTCAGAGCACGCGGAAGCCGATCCTCTTCCACCCGCTGGTCTATCTCGAAGACGGCGACGGTGTGACGATCGGCCGGGCGGACATCGACTCGTACGCGATCTTCCCGCCGGACGGCGCCCAACTCGTGCGCTGGCTCGAAGGCGGCGCGACCGCCGACGAGGCCGCCCGCCGCTACCGCGACACCTACGGTGAGAGCGCGGACGTCGAGGACGTCCTGGCGGCGCTGGAGGAACTGGGCTTCACCAGGACCGTCGACGAGGAGCCCGCCGAGACGGCCCCGCTGCGGTGGCAGCGCCTGGGCCGGGCGACGTTCTCGCCGTACGCCTGGTTCTGCTACGCGGCACTGGCGGTGACCGCCGTGGTGCTGATGGCGCGTTCGCCCAGCCTGGTGCCGCGCTCGCACGACCTCGTCTTCAGCTCGTACTACTCCCTGGTGAACCTGACGCTGCTGGTCGCGGTCACCCCGCTGATCGCGCTGCACGAGATCTTCCACGCGCTGGCCGGCCGCCGGCTCGCCATCCGCTCACGGCTGTCGATGTCCTACCGCTTCTACTTCCTGGTGGTCGAGACCGCCCTCGACGGGCTGGTGGCGGTGCCCCGGCGCAAGCGGTACCTGCCGATCCTCGCGGGCATGCTCGCCGATGTCCTGGTGCTGTGCGCGCTGGTGGTCCTCGCCGACGTCCTCGGTGGGACGGGCAGCCACCCGTCCCTGGCCGGCCGGGTCTGCCTGGGCGTGGCCTTCGCCACCTTCACCCGCCTGCTCTGGCAGTTCTTCTTCTACCTGCGCACCGACATCTACGTCCTGATCACCACCATGCTCGGCAACGTGGACCTGCACGGCGTCGCCCTGCGGACCCTGCGCAACCGGGTCAACCGCCTCCTCGGCCGGCGCGACAAGATCACCGACCTGAGCACGGCGCATCCGGTGGACCTCAAGGCCGCCCGCTGGTACGCGTGGCTCGTGCTGGCCGGCTACACCATCAGCCTCAGCACCACGCTCTTCGCGCTGCTGCCGGTCTTCGTGCACATGTGCGTGAACTCCGTGGAGCGCTTCACCTCGGGCGGGGCGAGCGCCCTGCGGCTGCTGGACTCGGTGGTCTTCCTGGTCCTGCTGCTCACGCAGACGCTGCTCCCGCTGTGGATCGCCCTCAGGGACCGCGCCCGCCGCCGATCCGAAGCCGTCCACGTCGTCGCCTGACGGCCGCACGCCCGGAGCACAGCTCACCTCGTCGCTCGAAAGGCAGGCTCATGAGTAGCCACTACTGGATACAGGCGCCGTTGCGCGCCGACCGTGACCGGCTGATCAGGGGTCTGTCGCTGCCGCCCCTGCTCGCGACGGTCAGCGCGCACCGCCACCTGCGCGGACCCTACACGGCCGTCGGGACCCTCCTGCGGGCGATCGCCCCGGAGGCGCTGCGGCGCGACCCGGAACTCGCGCGGCGGCACCGCATCGAACTCCAGGAGACGACACCCGAACTGGCCGGCCTGGTACCGGCGATCCACCGGCCCCTGGAGGCGAGCGCCACCGGGCCGGTCGCGGTCAGCCGGTACCCCGCGCGACTGCACTCGCTGCGCATCTCGCACGGCCTGGTCGACTTCCTCGAAAGCCACCTCGGCGGCCCCGGCGGGGCCCCGCAGACGCTGGTGGTGCACGATGTCGAACACGCCGACGCCACCGACCAGGAGTTCCTGGCCGTGCTGCTGCGACGGGTCCCCGCCCGGCTGCTGACCGTCGTGGTCGCCACCGGCCCCGACACACCGCCGTCGCGGCCGGGCCCGATCTCCGAGGACCTGCCCCGGGCCCTGCTCGCCCACACCGAGCGGATCACCGCGCCCGGCCGGGTGCCGGAGCCCGCCGCGGCCCGACCGGCCGCCGCCGCCCCCACGCCGGACGAACTCGCCCGCGCCTACGCCGAGTCCGACGGCGTCGCGGACAACCCGGCGACGGTCGCGGCGTACGAAGCCCTGGACCCGGCAAGCCGCGTGGCGCTGCACGACGCCCGCGCCGCCGTACTGGCCCCCATGACCGAGGCCCAACCGTCCCTGCGGCTGGGCGCCTTGGCCTACCACCTGGAACGCGGCAGTGACCGCGGCACCGCCGGCGTCGAGGCGCTGCGCTGGGCGCAGACCCGCTGCAAGTACCTCGGTCTGTACGGGACCGCGGTGGAGTACGGCGAGCGCGGGCTGCTGCTGGTGGAGGCGGCGCAACAGCCCGACGCCTGGTGGGAGTTCACCCGGGACACCGCGGTCTCGCTCGCGGCGGCGGGCCGGGCCGAGGAGTCCGCGGCCCTCCAGGACGCCGCCCGGCGCACCAGCATCGACCCGGCCGTGCACATGAAACTCGCCTACGAGACCGGCATGCTCTACGCCCGCCACTTCAGCCCGGACAAGCGCGATCCGGGGCTGGCCAGGGCCTGGATCAACCAGGCGATCGCCATCGCCTCGGTGCTGGAGGACCCGCAGGAGCGTACGTTCTTCTCCGTCTTCAACCGCAACGGGCTCGCCCTCGTCGCCACCCGCACCGGCGGCACCGACGAGGCGCTGAAGCTGCTCGACGAGGGCATCGAGCGGCTGGACAGGGAACTCGGCCTCGGCGAGCGCAGCTGGCACCGGGTGGGGCTGCGCTACAACCGGGCCCAGGTCCACACGATGAGCGGCCGGCTGGAGGAGGCACTGGCGGACTACGCCATCGTGATGGCCATCGACGACGACTTCTCCGACCACTACTTCAACCGCGGCAACATCCTGCGCCGCCTGGGCCGCACCGAGGAGGCGCTCGCCGACTACGAGCACGCGCTGACGCTGGAACCGCCCTTCCCCGAGGCGCACTACAACTGCGGTGACGCCCGGCTGGAGCTCGGGGACATCGAGGGCGCGCTCGCCGAGTTCGACCGCACCCTGGTGCTGGACCCCGGCAACGTGGACGCGCTGCTGAACCGGGCGGGGGTGCACGCCGAACTCGGCGACCCGCAGGCCGCGCTGCGCGATGTCGCGGCGGGCCTCGACGTGGACCCCGGCAACGCCCATCTGCTCACGCTCAAGGGCCGGTTGCTGGCCGAGCAGGGCGAATCGGGACCCGCGCTCGACGCGCTCGGCGCGGCTCTGGAAAGCGCCCCCGACCTCGCCGAGGCGTGGGCGGTCAGGGCCGAGATCGCCTTCGGCGCGGGCGATCTGGACCGGGCGACGGCCGACTTCGACCGGGCGGTCGGAATCGGCGGCGGCGCCGCCATCCGCTACAACCGGGGCCTGGTGCACGAGGCGGCGGGCCGGTTCGCCGACGCCGTGAGCGACTTCGCGGCGGTGCTGGAGGAGACCGACGACGAGGAAGCCCGGGTCCACCACGCCTCGTGCCTGCGCGCCGAGCGGGCCGGGGTGTAGGCGGTGCCGCCGGGAGGGGACGCGGCGCTGACCGCGGTCTTCACCGAGAGCATGGCCCGGCTCGCGTCCGCGGTGGCCGTGGTCACCGTACGGCGGGCCGACGGCGCGCCGTGCGGGCTGCTGGTCTCCTCGGTCTGCTCCTACAGCGTGGCGCCGCCCTCCGTGCTGGTCGCCGTCGCCGAGTCCGCCCGCGCCTGCCCGGCGCTGGCGGTCGTCGGCGCGGCCTTCGGCGTCCATCTGCTGAGCGCCGCGGACCGCGCGACGGCCGAGCTCTTCGCCCGCCGGGGAGCGGACAAGTTCGCCCACACGCGGTGGAGTTGGGACGGGCCGGTGCCGCGTCTCGCGGACGTGCCGTCATATCTGCGGTGTGTGTCCACCGCGGTCCTCCACCACGGCGACCACGCCGTGGTGGTCGGCGAGGTGGTGCGCTGCGTGCCGGCCCCGGCGGAGGACGATCCCCTGGTCCACTACCGGCGGCGGTTCGGGTGGCGGCTGGCGGCGCCGGAGGACCAGGGGGGCGCCGCGAGGGCGGGGGAGGTCGCGGGGGAGCGGGACCAGGTGGCGGCGCCACGGTGACCGGGCCCCTGTCGTCGCGGATGTCTCCGTCCTCGTCCGCGTCTTCGTCGCCGCTCGCGCGCGGAGGCCCGCCCTTGCCCGGAGTTCCGCCCTCGCCCGGGTCCTCGTCCTCGTCCTCGTCCCCGTCCCCGTCCCCGTGCCGCGGTCCGTCAGCGGCAGTGCAGATGCCCGGTCCCGTAGGGCTCGCGTGCTTCCAGGGCGACGAGTTGGGCCGCTCTGAGCCCCGGGCCGGGTTCGATGCCGAGTTCCGCGATCATCATGCCGCGCACCCGGGCGTAGACCGTGAGCGCCTCGGCGCGGCGGCCGACCCGGCACAGCGCCCGGATCAACTGCTCGTGCAGCGACTCCCGCAGCGGATGGGCGGCGCACAACTCGTGCAGCTCACCGATGACATCGCTGATCTCGTGGCTCCTGCCCCGGCACAGCACCACGTCGATGCTGTCGCCGAGCGCCGAGAGGCGTTCCTCCTCCAACCGCACGGCGTAGGAGCCGAGTCGGCCGGAGTGCTCCAGGTCGGCGAACGGGTGCCCGCGCCAGAGTGCCAGCGCCTGGCGGAGCGCCTCGCCCGCCTGCCGACATCGTCCTTCGGCCAGGTGGCGGCGGCCGGCCGCGGTGAGGGTGCGGAACCGGTCGAGGTCGAGTTCGCCCGGTGCCACCCGCATCCGGTAGCCGTTCGCCTCGGTGCGCAGCACCGGATGGTGCCGCGGGTCGCGATGCGCGGCACCGTGCTCGGGGTCCAGGGCGCGGCGCAGTCCGGAGACGTACATCTGCAGGGTCGCGGCGGCGGCCTGCGGCGGGCGCGACCCCCACAGCCCCTCGATCAGCCGGTGGGTCGGGACGGGAGCGTTGGCGGACAGCAGCAACAGGGCCAGCAGGGCCCGCTGTTTGAGCGCGCTGGGGGTGCGGGGCAGGCCGTTCCGGAGCATCGTCACCGGTCCCAGCACGAAATAGCGTGGGCCTTCCGCTCTCGTTGCGGGGAGGATTCCGGGTGACGCTGGAGTGAGCTGACTGACCACGGCGGTCTCCGAATTCTACGAACCGGTCTGATCGTTGCGGCAGAGCTGATCCGATCGATATGCGCGCGCGGACGACGTGCGGAGAACATCCCTAGGCAAGGGCGGGAACCGAGGGGGCGACTTCTCGCCGATAAGGCGGGCCGGAGTTCATGTCACGGCCATGGGAGCCAATAGCCCGGGAAATCCGCCCCGCGGGCGCGGCCGGCGGGTGAAGGGCGGGCCGACGCAGCACGTGCGAAGCGGTGCGGTGCCACGGAGGAACGCACGGCGCGCACGGAACGATGTGCCGGCCACAGTGCCCTCCCTCGAAAGAGACGTTCCCCGTGTGAGCTGACGTGGATGGAACTCTTCCACATGCCAGCCATCGCACAAAGCTGGATTCAAGACAAAAGAAGATTTGCGCCATTCCTGATATTCGATCTTGGCGGAGCGCCAACTCCCCTCGTGGGCAGCCCATTTCGTGGCCCGGAAAATCCTCGGCGGCAATGGTCGGAGGTTCCGGATGCGCTGTCCGCTGTCTCGAAATACGGCAATCCGAGCGCCGGGCCGGTGACCGCCGGGCCGGCCTTCGAACGCCGGCTCGACCCGCGCGGGGGGCTCGTTCACCGCAGTGCGAGCAGCATTCCCACCGAGCCGACGACGAGCACCGCGTCGACGAGAAGCTCGAAGGTGCGTACGCGAAGCCGCCGCACGACCCACCTGCCGCACATGGCGCCGGTGAGCAGGGCCACCCCGATGACGAGGCCGCGGGCGACGACGGGCGGCGCGAGGACGCCGGCGGTGTCGAACGTCGCGAGCTTGCCCGCGTAGAGCAGCACCGCGCTCGCCGCCTCGGAACCCAGGAACGCGCCACCGGTCATCCCGTATCCGGTGAACACCGGCACGCTGAGCGGCCCGGTGGACAGGACCAGCCCGGTGAGGAAACCGACGAACGCCCCCGCGAGCGCCATGTGCCACAGCCGGACACGGACGCGTGAGCGCCGGATCAGGCGACGGATCGGGATCATCGCCAGGAAGAACCCGGCCAGGAAGACATCGACGGCGGCCGGGGGGATCGTCAGCAGGGTGTGGGCGCCGAGCACAGCGCCGGGCACGCCGGTCAGCGCGTACGCGAGCACCGGCCGCCAGCGGATCTCGCGCCACCAGGCGATCACCCGCCCGAGGTTGCCGAACACCGAGGCGATCGCCATCACCGGAACGGCGACCCGCGGCCCGTACAGCACGACGAGCACCGGCAGGAGGACCAGCGAGGAGCCGGTGCCGACGACGCCACCGAGCACACCGGCGGCGAGGGCGAGGCACGAGAGAAGGGACAGCGCGAGCATGCGGAAGGACCGTTTCTGTCCCGTCGCGGGCGCGAGCGGAACCGATCCTCCAGGCTTTTGTCCTTTGAGATGACCGCGCCCCGATCGGCGGCGCGCGGTGGCGCCGCTCGGACCAGCCGTGCCACCCGGCACCGGAACCCTAGGCGCTGTCGGGCACGATGCTAGCGCCATGACGGGAAAGGTGCACCGGTTCGCGGCGCCCGGCACGGCAGCTCGCTGCGTTGGCGGTGTACGGCGGCCAGGGACCCAGCTCGAAGACCGACGGCACGGTGAACCTCAACGTGGTGTCCGGCCACCTGAACAGCAACCCCAGCTGGTTCGAGTGCAGGATCGACAACGGCCCGTGGAACGGCGGCGGCCCGCACCCCAACCGCCCGGCGCGGCTCCGCGCCACCCGGTCGCGGACCGGTCCCGGTCAGGCCGACGTCTCTGGTGACCTGGTCAGGAGGAAGACGCGGATCGCGCGGTCGGGGGCCCGCGTGGCGTAGGCGTCGTACGCGGGCCAGTACGCCGCGACCTTCTCCCACGCGCTCCGGCGCTCCTCGCCGGTGAGCAGCCGCGCGGTCACCGCCGTCGTACGGCCGCGGGCGGTCACCTCCGCCCGCGGCTGGGCGAGCAGGTTCGCGGACCAGCCCGGGTGGCGGTCGCCGCCCCAGTTGGAGCCGACCACGACGAGGCCGCCGCCGTGGCGGACGTACAGCACGGGGACCTGCCGGGGCTGCCCGCTGTGCCGGCCGGTCGTCGTCAGCAGCAGGGTGGACAGACCCGCCGCCGCTCCCACTCCGACCCGGCCACGGCTCAGGGCCAGCAGAACGCGGTCGGCGGGGGCCAGGAAGCGACCCAGGGCCGCCCAGGCCCGCGTGGCGCCCGGCTTCATGAGCAGCTTCCGTATCTTCGGCACAGCGGAGGCTAACACGCGTCCGCGCGGCCCGAGTGCCGGTGCGGGAACCGTGTGCGCCGGCCGGCCGGCTTCGGCGCGCCACGGGAGAGGCCGGAGATATATTCCAGGCGGAGAACAGGAGAACAGCAGAACTCAGCGAGGCGGTCGCAGTGGCGCAGGACCGGAAGTCGGGGCGGGCGGGGCGGAGCGCGGTGCAGCAGGGCATCCGCGAGGCGCTCGCGGCCGGAGACATGGTGCCCGGCCAGCGGCTGGTGGAGCAGGAGTTGTCGGACGGGTTCGGCGTCACCCGCAGTTCGGTCCGCGAGGCTCTCCAGGAGCTGGCCGCCGAGGGGCTGGTGGAGCTGGTGCCGAACCGGGGCGCGCGGGTGCGCGTGGTGTCGGTCGAGGACGCCGTGCTGATCACGGAGTGCCGCGCGGCGCTCGAAGTCCTGTGCGCGCGGCGGGCGGCCGTCCACGCGACGGCCGAGGACCGCACGGCGCTCCTCGACGTCGGGGAGCGCATGCGCGCGGCCGTCGCCGAAGGAGATCTGGACACCTACTCCGCCCTCAACCGCCGCCTGCACGAGCGCGTGGCCGCCGCGAGCGGTCAGACGGTGGCCGAGTCGCTGCTCGACCGGCTCAGCGCCCAGATGGTGCGTCACCAGTTCCGCCTCGCCGCCCGCGCCGGCCGCCCCGCCAGGTCGCTGCCCCAGCATCTGGCGATCATCGACGCGGTCGTGGCCGGGGACCCGGACGCCGCGCAGGAGGCGACGCGGGCGCATCTCGACAGCGTGCTGGAGGAGTTGCGAGCGACCGCTGACGGTGCTGCCTCGTCCGTCGTCGGCTGAGACGGAGCTGAAACGGGGCTGAGGCGGGGGCGGGGGCCGGGGGCGGGGGCGCGCGTGGGGTGGGCCGCATCGCGAGGCGGAACCGGAAGCGCGCCATCTGCGGGTGGGGCCGCTCCAGTTGGCGCTGGGCGACGGCCCGGCCGGGGGACTCGATGACGAGGTCGTGCGGGCTGCGGTTGAGCGTGGAGTAGGTCGCGAAGGCCCCTTCGGCGACCGCCGTACGCAGGCGCTCGCCGACCTCGACCGTCGCGGCGCGCTGCTCCTCGTTCGCGGTCCCGGCCGCTGTCCGCGCGCACAGGCGCTCCAGCGCTGAGGCACCCGGTGATCTGGAGGGCCTCCTCGACCGAGACCACCCTGACCCGGGCGCCCCGGTTCGGCACCGGCCCACTGGCCCACCGGCCCACCGGCCCACCAGGTCGTCGGAGGCGAGGTCGAGCAGCGCCTCGCGCACGAAGCCGCGGGTTGCCCCCGGCCGGTCGGCCGGGTCCTGCTCCACCAGGCTTTGCCCCGGCATGAGTTCGCCAACCCACAGGGCGCTTCGGATCTGGGCGCCGACGTGGCGCCGCGCGGCCGCCTTCTTTCTTCGCGTGCTGGTCACCTGTCGCCGCTTCCTCTCTCATGGGTCCCGCTCTCATGGGTCCCGCGCGGCCCGCGGCCCCGGCCCGCAGGCCCCAGGTCGACACCCGTGGATCGCTCAGCCAGTTGCCGACTTTACCGTTGGCAATATTGTCAGCAATATGATGGACGACTAGCATGCGGAGTGCGACACGACAGACGAACGCCCGCCCCCAGCAGCCTTCACGACCAGCGAGGAGAGGCCGCGTTGATCATCGACTGCCACGGCCACTACACGACCGCTCCCGTCGCACTGGGCGAGTGGCGCGAGCGCCAGATCCGGGCCCTGGCCGGCTCCGGTGAGCCGCCGCGGCCCTCCGACCTTCGGATCGGCGACGACGAGATCCGCGCGACCATCGAGGCCAACCAGCTGCGGCGAATGGACGAGCGCGGCATCGACCTGACGGTCTTCTCCCCGCGTGCCTCGTTCATGGCCCACCACATCGGCGACTTCGCCGTGTCGGAGGCATGGGCGCGGTGCTGCAACGACCTGTGCGCCCGTGTCGCCGAGCTGTTCCCCGACCGCTTCGCGCCCGCCGCGATGCTGCCGCAGTCACCCGGGGCCGCCCCGGCCGGCTGCGTCCCCGAACTCGTCCGCGCGGTCGAGGAGTTGGGCGCCGTCGCGGTCAACCTCAACCCCGACCCCTCCGGCGGCCACTGGACGGCGCCGCCGCTGACCGACCGCTCCTGGTACCCGCTCTACGAGAAGATCGTCGAACTCGACGTACCGGTGATGGTGCACGTGAGCACCAGCGACAACCCCGCGTTCCACACCACCGGCGCGCACTACCTCAACGCCGGCACCACCGCCGTCATGCAGCTGATCCAGGGCGACCTGTTCGCCGACTTCCCCACGCTGCGGCTGGTCATCCCGCACGGCGGCGGCGCGGTCCCGTACCACTGGGGCCGCTTCCGCGGCCTGGCCCAGGCGCTCGGCCGGCCGGAGCCGGCCGAACACCTCCTGGGCAACGTCCACTTCGACACCTGCGTCTACCACCAGCCGGGCATCGACCTGCTGTTGAAGGTGATCCCGCACGCCAACGTGCTCTTCGCCTCGGAGATGATCGGCGCGGTCCGCGGCATCGACCCGGACACCGGGCACCACTTCGACGACACCCGCCGCTACGTCGAGCGGGCGGGCCTGTCTGCCGCGGACCTCGCGGCGATCACCGAGGGCAACGCCCGACTCGTCTATCCCCGGCTCGACGCGCGCCTGCGCGCGGCAGGACGTTGAGCCGCGCCCCGGCCCGACGGCACGTCAGGCCGGCCCGTGACAGAAATGCGTCACCGAGCCACGGGTGAAAGGAAGAAGCATGCGAGAACTCGGCGTCGTCCACACGTCGATCGATCGAGCGAGCCGATCCCGGGGCCGTGGCGCGGCTGTCCGCGCCGGGCGTGGCGACCGTGCACGAGGCGATGGGCCGGCACGGCCTGACGCACCCCTCCCTCCGCCCGATCCACCCCGGCGCCCGCCTGTGCGGCACCGCGCTGACGGTGCCGAGGCACAACACATCCCGATCTGCCGGCAGATGACCGTCGAGGGAATTCCCGCGCTGAGCCGCGCACGTGAACGCCTCCCGCGCACCCGCGCGCTGCTCGACCACCGCGCGCGCCCCGACCTGTCCGACGGCGCGCCGTACCGGCGGTCCGGGGCGCTGTCCGAGCTCGCCGACTTCGCCGGCTTGCCTCTGCAACCGAGCCGCCGGGCGAGCGGCGCCGCCCGGCACGGCGCTTCCACGGTGCCGGACTTCCTGGCCGCGCTGCTGTCCGCAGCCGGCTCCGCGCGTCTGATGTGGGGTTCCGGCTTCCCCGCAGCGGAGGGCGAGCCGGCCGGTCCGCCCGGCCCGGCTCGTGAGTCGCCGGCGATCCTGCCGGCCGCGGACGCCGAGGCCGTCTTCGGCGGCACCGCCGAGCGCTGCTCCTGGGTCGCGCGGACGAGGACGAAGGAGAACGGCGATGCGTGAGGTCCGGCTGCGTACCGCGCTGGGCGCCCACCCCATCGGCGACCTGCTGCGCGCGGGCACGTTCACCGATCCTGCCGTCGGCCTGGACTTCGTCCAAGTGGCGCCGATCCACCGGGCGTTCGCGCCGATGGTGCGCGAGCAGGCGTACGACGTCAGCGAACTGGCCGTCGTCACCGCACTACAGGCGATCGCCCACGGCCACCCGATCGCGGTGCTGCCCGTCGTGGTGGCCGCGCGGTTCCAGCGCGGATACCTGATCGCGCACCGCTCGCGGCCGATCACCGACCCGACCGGGCTGCGCGGCCGCCGGATCGGCGTGCGCTCCTACACCCAGACCACCGGGATGTGGGTGCGCGGCCACCTCGCCGAGGACTTCGGGCTGGCCGCCGAGGAGTCGCACTGGGTCACCCAGGACGAGGCGCACGTCCCTGAGTACGACGACCCGCGGTTCGTGGAGCGCACGCTGTCCGGCAGCCTCGTCGAGGCACTGCGCTCCGGCGAGGTCGACGCGGCGGTCCTCGGCAACGACCTTCCCGGCGGGGAGGAGTTCGTCCCCGTGATCGACCGGGCCGCCGAGCGGGACCGGGCGTGGTGCGCCGCCCACGGATACGCCCCGGTCAACCACCTCGTGGCCGTCTCGACGGCGACCCTGGAGCGCGAGCCGGCGGCCGTGCGCGGCGCGTACGCGCTGCTGTGCCGGGCGGAGGAGGCCGCCGCGGGTCAGGCCGCCGCCGGGCAGGCCGCGGCCGGGCAGGCCGCCGCCGGGCGGGCGCCGGCTCACCCGGCCGACGAGCCACGGCTCACGATGTCGGGCCTGGAACGGCTGAACCGCCCGATCGAGGAGATCGCCGCCGCCTGCCTCGCCCAGGGACTGCTGCCCCGCCCGCTCGGCGCCGACGAGGTCTTCGAGCCGTTCCGCCGCCTGCTGGGCGCCCCACCGGCCGGGACCTGACCCGGCCACGTCCGCCGAGGCGGCGGCGCGTCCTCCCCGACCCGAACGGCTCCGCGTCGACCGTGTGCGCCCACCACCGGACGGCGGCACCCGACAACTGGACGGCGGTGCCCGGTGATCCGCGCCGGGCCGACCAGGGGAGGCCGTCCACGGTCCGGCTTCAGCAGTCGAACACCCACCAGCAGATGTCGTTGCGCAGCCGCTGGTCATCGAGGACGAGCTCGCGGATCGCGTCCGGGAGCCGGTCGCGCTGCCACCGGCACTCGACTCGTCCCGCGGCCTCGCTCTCGCCTTCCGGTGCCGCCGCACGTGCGGCCTTGATCGCGTAGGCGGCCGCGCCGAGCTCGTGCGCGGCGACGTGGGCGACCACCCCGGCCTGGCCGGCGGCGTACGCGGCGTGCCGGGGCGCCCCACGCAGATCCCTGGCCGCCCCCATCGCGTGCCCGCCCGCCGCGCGGGCCCGCATCATCCCGACCTCGCCACGTACCCAGGCCCGGGCGTGCTCGATCGCCTGGCGCGGTCGCGGGTCGTCGGGCCGGGCCGACTCGAAGAGGCCGAGGACGTGCTCCGCGCAGGCGGCGGCCCACAGCGCGAGGAGGCGGTGATCCGCGTCGGTGAGCGTCCCACCACGGCGGATCGTCACGAAGCGGGGGTCGCGGACCTTCGGGAGGATCACGACGTGCCCTCCCCCCTGTCCGCATCGGCGCCGCTCGCTTCGACGGGCCCTGGTGGCCGGTCAACCGCCTGGCGCAGGGAACGGTCCAGAGCGCCCATCAGCCGGGCGACGCGACTGCTGCCGCCCGGCGCGGGCGGGTAGCGGCACAGCACATCGATGAGCATCGGTGTCGCAAGCCGCCGCGACCGTTCCAGCAGGGCGTCTCCGATCGCGGGATCACCACCCGCCGCCACCTCCCCGATCCGCGCGGCGCTCGCGCCGGCCCGCAGGATGTGGCCGACCTGGCCGGCCTGGGCGATGGGGTGCAGGTACGCGGCCGATGCGGCGTCACCGGCGGATCGCGCGGCCAGGCGCGCGGCTTCGGAGGGCGCGGACCGGGCGGCCCGATGAGCGTCGATGGAGGCGACGCGCTGCAGTTTCGTCCGGCCGGCACCGTTGATGAACACCCAGGCCGCCTCGATCGCCGCACGGGGGCGTGGATCATCGGGAACGGCCTGCTCGAAGACCGGCAGGACGTCCTCCGCGTGCCGCACCACGTAACGCGCCACGACGCGCAGTTCGTCCATCGTGAGATCGAAGTCCCCGGACACGGTGTGCGTGCTCTGCGCCATGGCCCCGAAGCGTAACCCTGACCGCACCGGCGCCACGGTTCCGTCGAGCGGCTCCCGTCCGGCCAGGCGGCCCACGGCCGGGAGCGGCGGAAGGAGATCCGGTGCTCCGAGGCGGGGCCGCCGGCGGCCGGCGGTGGGCGGTTCGGGCACCCACCCCATGACCCGGCTGTTACGAGACGGTGACGAGGCGTCCACAACGCAATCGTGCGATCGGCCGTCTTATCCGGTGAGACCACACCAACGGCACTTATCACGCCTTTGGTTGATACCGCGAAGTTTCACAAGGGAACGGACAGACTCATGGTCATCACCAAGCGGAACTCCCTGCGCGTCGCCGCCCTCGGAGCCCTCACCGCGGCCTCCCTCGCCGTGGCCGGCACCGCGATGGCGGCCACCCCGGCCGCGCACGCCGCGCCTCCGGCCGCCGCGCAGTCGGCGGCGCCTGCCAAGGCCGCCATCACCGCCACGCCGTCGGTCACCTCGGTCGCCGCCTGGAAGCTGTTCCGGGTCACGGGCAAGACCACCGGTCTGAAGGCCGGCAGCAAGGTGACGCTCCAGCAGAAGCAGCACGGCAAGTGGGTTTCCCTGCCCGCCTCCGCGCCCATCACCCGCAGCGGCTCCTACTCCCTGGGCGTCGAACTCGGCCTGAAGGGCAAGAACGACCTGCGCATCGTCAGCGGCAGCACGGCCTCCCCGGTGTTCCACGTCACCGTCCGCTAGAAAGCCCGCGCCGGGGCCGCCCGCGGCGGTCGAGAAGGGGACCCCGGACCGGGTCCCGACCCACCGGGCACCCGATTACGCGCCGGGCCCGGCGGCACTTGAGGTGCCGCCGGGCCCGGCCGGCGCCGTCCCGGTGGGACGGCGGGTGTCAACTGCCGGAAGGGGTCAGGACGTTCCCGCCGCGGCACCGGCCGCGATGAGCTTGCGGTTGATGTCCCGAACCGGCCCGGGCTCGACCTTGACGACCTCGCGGTCGTAGGTGATCAGCCCGTTCAACTCGCCTTCGACGTCGCTGAGTTGCGTGTACACCGAGCCGGACAGGTTGCCGGCCGCGGCGGTCAGCAACTGGCTGGTGTTGTCGACGTAGTCCTGGGTCAGCTCCGCGATGGTCGAGGCGTCGCCACCGTAGTTCTGGCCGCCGGAGACCCCCAGGATGTGGCCGGGCACGTTCAGCGAGTACCCGCCGTGCTCGCCGTCCACGGCGGCCCGGGTCGCGTCCGGGGACGGGAACGCGGGACCGTGGTACACGTGGTAGTCGATCAGGTCGCCCTTGCCCGAGTCGCCCTGCGAGGCACAGCAGTTGACGCCGGACGCGGCATCGACCAGCCGGCTCGGGTCCTGCTGCTTGATCGAGTCGGCCAGCGCGCCGGTGGCCTCCTTGGACTGCTCGCCCCAACCCTCGTTCATCATGGTCCAGACGATGATGGACGGGTCGCTGAGGTGCTGGTCCACGATCTCGTGCGCCTGGTCGCTGAACGCCTTGTCGCTGGCCTCGCTCGCGCCGGGCCCGACGTTGCGGCTCGGCATGTCCTGCCAGACCATCACGCCGAGCTTGTCGGCCCAGTAGTACCAGCGCGCGGGCTCGACCTTGATGTGCTTGCGCACCGTGTTGAAGCCGAGCTGCTTGTCCAGCTCCAGGTCGGACTTGAGGGCCGCGTCGGTCGGCGCGGTGTAGATGCCGTCCGGCCAGAAGCCTTGGTCCAGGTTGGCCAGCAGGTAGGTCGGCTTGCCGTTCAGCTCCACCTTGTTCACGCCGCCGACCTTGGCGACGGACACCGACCGCATGCCGAAGTACGAGCCCACCGAGTCGTACGAAAGGCCGTCGGTGAGAGAGACCTTGAGGTTGTACAGGTACGGGTGGTCGGGGCTCCACAGCTCCGGGTGCGGCACGTGCAGCGTCAGCTTCCCGCCCACGGTGCCGATGACCGTGCCCACCGGCTTGCCGCCCGCGTACGCGGTGGCGTTCACCAGGGACCACGCGGGGGTGCCGGCGGACGGGCGCACGGTGACGGACAGCGTGTCGTCGGACAGGTTCGGCGTCAGGACCAGCGAGTCGATGCTCGCCTTGGCCACCGGCTCCATCCAGACGGTCTGCCAGATGCCGGAGGACGGGGTGTACCAGATGCCGCTGGGGTCGCTCGACTGCTTGCCGGTCGGCGTGTTGGGGTCGATGGTGTCCTTGACCTTCAACGTGAGGGTCTGCGGCCCGCGTCCGGCCAGCGCGTCGGTGACGTCGGCGGTGAACGCCTCGTAGCCGCCGACGTGGTGGGCGACCTGCTTGCCGTTGACGTAGACCCACGCCTCGTAGTCCACCGCGCCGAAGTTGAGGTTCAGCCGGTTGCCCGAGCCGACCCGCCAGTTCCGCGGAACGGTGAACGTGCGCTGGTACAGCGACCAGTCGTGGTGCTCGGCGACGCCGGACAGCGGCGCCTCCATCGGATACGGCACCAGGATCGACCCGCTCAGCTTGCCGTTCGGCAGCGCGGCGTTCTCGGCGGTGCCCTGGAACTGCCAGGTGCCGTTGAGGTTCTGCCACTTGTCACGGGTCATCTGCGGCCGGGGGTAGTCCGGGAGCGCGTTCTCGGGGCTGACGTCCTTGGCCCACTTGGTGGCGAAGTACCAGGTGGAGTTGTTGGTCGCCAGGCCGGAGAAGAGCGGGACCGGGCCCGCGGCGGTGGCCAGGCCGCCCTGCCCGTCGTAGCTGATCCGGACCTTCGCCTTCAGCGCGGCGGGGATGTCGGACTTCCCCGCGGTCAGCAGCAGTTGTGACCTGTCGGCGGGGTTGACAACGATGTCGGGCGTCCACCGACTGCTGCCCGCGATGACCGCCAGGTGCTTGCCGAGGTCGGACGGCAGCGAGCTGACCGCTCCGGGCAGTTGCACGGTCGCGCTCTTGCCCGAGGACGTGACCGCGGCGTCGACGGTGGGTGCGGTGAAGCCGGCCGGCAGGTGCAGCGCGGAGTCGGGGATCGCCTGCCGGGTGATCCCGGGGCCCGACCACTCGGTGGTGATGTACGCGCCGCCGTCGCCCTGGTTGTAGTCGAACGCCAGGGTGTGCGGGCCGGCGGTCAGCGTGATCGGCTCGGACTGCGTCTGGACGTCCCAGTCGGTCGTCCAGTGGTCGATCACGCTCGACCCGTCGAGCGACATGCGGAAGCCGTTGTCGCCCTTGATGTAGAACGTGTACGTGCCGCCGGCCGGGACGTCGAGCTGGCCCGTCCAGTGCGCGGCGACGTTCAGGGTCGAACCGGCGTAGTCGCGCAGGGTGGGCAGCAGGTCGGGGACGTTGAGGGAGTTCTCGACGCCGGTGCTGCTGTACTGCGCGAAGTCCAGCGACGTGGCGTCGGAGCTGAGGTAGTAGTCCGCGCGCAGGCCCTGCGGGGTGTCGGCGACGGGCGCCGCGGACCGGGCGGCGGACGCCGGTTCCGCGGCGCCCGCGGTGGTCGGGACGAGCAGTGCCGCGCCCAGCAGCAGCGGTACCAGGGCGGCGAATCGGCGTCGGTGCGGTGGGCGGAATCTGCCTGATCTCACTGCGGATACACCTCTCCGTGGGAGAACTCGGCGTCCAGGGAACGGCGGAGGAACGGCGGAGGGATATGCCGCCACCGCCATCTTTCCAACGTTGGAAAAGTGGACGGTAGGAATGAAAGCAGGGTGGTGGGGCGGCGTCTACCCCCTGTGCAATGACTGCGCAAAGTCGTTTTGGTGCCGTTTGCTGCGGTGATCCACGGCTCGCGGCAGGGAACGCGAAATCGAATTCGGCGCAGTTGTCGCCCTTGCCGAATGTGGCGACGTCGTGTCCTTCGGCGGCTTCGGGCCACTTCGGCGCACTTCGGCGCACTTCGGCGCCCTTCGGTGAGCGGAAGGGCGCCGAAGGCGAGGTGCCTCATGCGGCGAGGACGGGCGCCGTGGCGGCCGTCAGCCGTCGATGGTCTTCCAGAAGCCGCACTGGTGTTCCTGGGCGAGATCGACCGGTTCCGTCTTCCCCGGTTGCAGCGACTGGACGTGTCGGCCGGTTCCGAATCGGGGCCAGGGCGCCGTGCCCTGGCCGTTCGGGTCGCCCGTGTAGGCGAACCGGGCCCAGTAGCGCACCATCGTGTCCGCGAGTCGGTGCTGGGCGGGAGTGGCCGGACCGGGGAGCTGCTCGTCGTCGAAGAGATACTCCAGCTCGCTGCCGTGGAACGCCCCGGTGGGGAAATCGGGTTTCTTGAGGGTGTCGAACCAGGGAGCTTCGGCGTCGTCGAACTCGTAGGCGTAGGTCGGCACGTGCCGGTCCAGGGCCAGGTCCCGGTCGAGGACCGTGCACCCCCAGGCCCAGTCGGTGACGACGGCGGACAGCGCCTCGCCGGGGGAGTGGAAGTGGTCGGCGGGGTAGCGGGCCAGGACACGGGCCGCGTCGCCCGGGGTGAAGAGGGCCCGGATCTGCTGCCGGTAGCCGGCGTCGGTCGTCGTCTGGCCGGTCGCGGCTTCGATGGCCGCGGTGAACAGGCGGTGTTCGTCCCGGGTGGTTCCCTGGATGACGGGGACCCGGTTGAAGTGGCCGGTGGCGAAAGCCTGTTCCGGGCTCACGGGCAGTACGCCGCCGCCGACCGCCGGTCCGGACCCGAGCCCGTAGTCGGACCACTTGACGAGTTCGTCCACGGGTACGGCGCGGAGGCAGGCCGCTGCTGTCCGGCGGTCGGAGCAGCCGACCTTGGCCGCCAGGTCGAGCCCGTGCCGCTCGCGCTCCGCGCGCGGCAGCGGGAACCAGGTCGCCGGACCCGGTGACCATTTTCGTCCCGTGCACTGGGCGCTTTGCAGGATCGCCTTCTGGAAGAGGCCCGCTGACCCCGGCGCCACGAGATGCGCGCAGACACTGGTACCGCCGGCCGACTCGCCGAAGAGCGTGACGTTCGCCGGGTCGCCGCCGAATGCCGCCGCGTTGCGCCGCACCCACCGCAACGCGGCCTGCTGGTCCTCCAGGCCGAAGTTGCCCGACAGGTGCTTGGCCGGGCCGTGGTCGAGCGCGGGATGGTCGAGGAATCCGAAGACGCCGAGCCGGTAGTTGAAGCTGACCACGATCACCTTGCCCGTGGCGGCCAGGCGCTGCGCGTCGTAAAGGCTCCCGGCGCCGTTGATGAAGCCGTTGCCGTGAATCCACACCATCACCGGCAGGCTGCGGGCGCTGCCGCGCGCCGGCGTGGTGACGTTCAGATAGAGGCAGTCCTCACTGCTGCTCTGCTGGTCGATGAGCCCCGCTGCCTGTGCGCAGCGGTTGCCGGGTTCGGTGGCGTTCCGCACGCCGGACCAGGACGCGGCCGGCTGGGGCGAGGCCCAGCGCAGCCGCCCGACCGGCGGGGCGGCGTAAGGAATCCCCTGGAACATCCGGGTGTCCGTGCCGAGGCGGCCTTCGACCAAGCCGGTGTCCGTCCTGACCACGGTGGCGGGACCGGCTGGGACACCCCCGGCGCGATGGGCAGCCTGCGAGCATCCGGCCGCGCCGATGACCATGGCGCCGCAGAGCAGAGCGGTCAGCAGGGACCGTAAACGCGACCGCAGGGAGGTCCGCGACCTGCCATGGCCCGGTGAGAGGTCCTGCTCGATGGGCCGGCCGGTGGGTTGGTCGGTGGGCGGGTCGGTGGGCGGGTCGGTGGGCTCGCCGGTGGGATTCATCGACGTTCTCCTCCTCAAACTAGTTCGTGTGGGGTCCACACTAATATAAAGTGTGAGGCACCCACGAAGTCAATGCCCTGCGGACGAGACACGGAGACGGGCCCGATGCCGACAAGTGACGATGAGCGGCTGCCACCTGGCCTCGCCCTGGCGTGGGGGCTGACCGCCAAGACGGGGCGGCTGGGCCGGAAGCCCTCGCAGAGTGTCGAGGGAATCGTCGAAGCGGCCGTCGCGCTGGCCGACGCGGAAGGCTTCGCGGCCCTGTCCATGCCGAACATCGCCAAGCGGGTGGGGCTCAGCGCCAACGCGGTCTACCGGTATGTCAGTTCGCGGGACGAACTGCTGGTGCTCGTCGCCGAGACCGCGTGGGGCCCGGCGCCGGACCTGGAAACCGGCACGGAGCTGGCAACCGGTACGGACCTGGAAACCGGCACGGACCGGTGGCGGGCCGCGGCCGCCAGGTGGACCAGGGCGATGATCGAGCGATGCGACACCCATCCGTGGCTGCCCGACCTGCCCATCCGCGGGGCGCCCGCGACCCCGAACCTGCTGCGCTGGACGGAAGTACTGCTGGAAGCGCTCACCGGCGCCGGGCTGAGCACCGCCGAATCGCTAGGGTGCGCGCTGCTGCTCGACGGCTACGCGCGGCGCATCGCCAGTGCCCGCCGCGACGTGCGCAACAGCAGTGCGGCGCCGGTCCAATCGGCCGCCGTGGCGCAGTTCCTTCAACCGCTCCTGCATGAGCACGGATATCCCATTCTGGCGGCCATGATGACGGACAACGCATACGACGATGCCATCGGCGACGACGACGTGGACTTCGGCCTGACCCGAATCCTGGACGGAATCGAGGTCCTGATCGCTCGACGTACGAAGGGCCGCTGAACCGCGGCTTGTCCAGCGGGAATGCGGCCCTCCGACCGCCGGTGCGGCCACGCACGCGGTCTGCTGACGGCCGCGAAGATGCCCCCCGGCAGCGGGCCGGGGCGCGGCAACCTCCTCCAGGAGGGCGGCCGGGGCGACTTCCTGGTCCACGTCGAGGTGCGCGACTGAGCACACCCTGAGCCCTTTCCGATCTGCCCGGGCCGACCGCGCAACGTAGCCCGCGCGTTCACGCCGTGGCGCCGGCAACTGCGCATTCGCCGGGCCGCCGAGGCGGGCGTAGCGTGGAGCATACGTTCGGAAAGCCGCGATGAGGATTCCTCAGCGTGAGGAGCTGACGCGTATGAGTAAGAACTCCCAGGTGAAGGGCCACCACGGTCTGGGTGCGCGAGGACAGGGAAAGCTGCTCTACTTCCACACCCAGATCGCGCATGTGGTTCGGGAGTCGAAAGACCAGATTCTCGACAAACGTCACCGCCCGCACGATCACCGCCAGCCCAACGGCCACTGGACGTCGTGACTCGCCATGGCTCACATATCTGATCTGACACCCGAAATCCTGGCCGCCCTGCGCACCCCGAGGCCGTATCCCGCGATCACCCTGGCCATGCCGACCGAGCGGGACTTCCCGTTCGGCGAGAAGGACCGCATCATGCTGCGTGACCTCACCATCGAGGCCAAGCGGCAACTGGCGGAAGATCCGGACGTGGAGCGGGGCGCGGCGCTGGAACTGCGGGACCGCATGCTGGTTCCTGACGTGATCGAGGACGCCACCGATCCGGTCCGCGCCCACGACGCGCTGGTGATCTATGTGACGCCGGGGGAGGACGTCCAGGTGTGGCAACTGACGTCGCCCGTCACACCGCGCGTGGAGTTCGCCACGGTGTTCCTGACTCGTTACCTCGTGGCCGCCGAGCAGCGCTCGCAGCCCTACCTGGTCCTCGTCCTCGATCAGGAGATGTGCCGGCTGTACAGAGGGTCGGACCGGCAGTTGGTGGAGGTGAAGGAGCACGGCTTCCCCGACTCGCCGCAGATCCCTTCCCCTGAGGATTCCCTGCCCGGGCCCATTCCCCACTCGGCGCCTTACGAGGGACACGGCGAGCGGGTCAAGCAGTATCTGCGGACCGTCGACGCCCGGCTGAAGCCGGTGATGAAGGAGTACAACGGGGCGCCGCTGTTCGTCATCGGCAGCGACAAGATGCTCTCGGCGTTCAAGGGACTCAACGGCCACGCGCACCTGATCGCCGGCGCGTTGCCGCTGACCGGCATGAACACGCGTCCGGCCGCGGAGGTGGCGGAGCGGTGCGAGCCGCTCCTCGCGGACTTCCACGCCCGGCAGGTCGCGGAAGCCGTCGCGGAACTGGACGCGGCACGCGCACAGGACAAGTACGCGAGCGGAGCGCCGCAGGTGTGGACCGCGGTCGCCGACAAACGGGTACGCCGACTGCTCGTGGAGGAGAGCCTGGTGCTCGCGGGCAGGGTCGGCGGCGACGGGCGGGAACTGGAGGTCGTGCCGTTCCCCGAACCGGTGACGCTGCCGGAGCCGAAGCCGGATGTCGAGCCGCCGGCCCGCGCGTCCGGCGTGGCTACCGACATCGTCGAACAACTGGTGGAGAACGCCATGTTGGCGGAGTCCCGGGTGATGTTCGTACCCGACGGAACGCTCCCCGACGGTGTGGCGGCGGTGCTGCGCTACTGACCGCCGCGGGCGGTGAAAGCCGGCCCCGCGCCGCGGCCGACCAGGGCCGAGGCCGGGTCGCGGCGGGGCGAGCCCCGACGGCTCCGACCCCGTGAGCCTCAGCCCGGAGACGCCGGACGGCACGACCGGGCGGACCAGCCTGGTCAAGCGGGACCGCCGGGAGCCGCCCCCGAGCCGCCGCGGCCTGAACCGCCCTGTTCAGCGCGCCGCGTGCCGCCGGGTCCCCGGAGGACCGGGCGAACGTTCCGAGGGTGCACGCGAAGGACCCGGGCCGGAGTGGAGGCCGGCCCGGGCCAGGAGCACGGCGGCGGGAGCCAGCCGGGGATCAGCGGTGCCGCGTGCTCAGCACGCCCCGCTCAACTCGGCAGGTTCCACTGCTGAGCGGCGGTGCCGTTGCAGTCGTAGATGTCGAACTGGGTGCCGGGCGTGGTACTGGCCGCCGGGACGTCGAGGCACTTGCCCGACGCCGGGTTGCGCAGCGCCTTGCTCGACGCGGTGTACGACCAGGTCTGGGCCCCGGTGCCGTTGCAGGTGAAGAGGTCGACCTGGGTCTTGTCGGCCGTGCCCGCGGCGAGCACGTCGAGGCACTTGCCGAGCGAGCGGAGCGTGCCGTCAGAACCCACCGTCCACTGCTGCGCGTCGGTGCCGTTGCAGGTGTAGGTCTGCACGGGGGTGCGGTCGGCGTTCGACGCGGCCTTCACGTCGACGCACAGGTCGGAGATGCCGGTGACCTGACCGGTCGGGCCGGAGACACCGGCGGCGGGTGAGACCCAGGACTGGCCCGCTGTGCCGTTGCAGGTGTAGAGCTGGAGCTGGGTGCCGTCGGTGGTCGAGCCCTTCGGGTCGTCGAGGCACTTGCCGGACGCGGGGTTCACCAGTGAGCCGTCGGAGCCGTCGTGCCAGACCTGCGCGCCGGAGCCGTTGCAGTCGTAGATCTGGATGAGCGTGCCGTCCGTGGTGCCGGCGGCCTTGGCGTCCAGGCACTTGCCGGCGGCCCTGAGCGTCCCGTCGGCGAGGTGGCTCCAGGACTGGCCGCTGGTGCCGTTGCACGTGTAGATGTCGACCTTGGAGCCGTTGGTGTTGTCGTCGGCGCCCAGGTCGAGACACTTGCCGCCCTGGCCGATGAGCGGGGTGGTGGGCACGCCGGCAGTCGAAGGCGAGATCGTCCACACGAACGAGGTGGTCGCGGAGGCGCCGTTGCCGTCCTTGGCCGTCACGTCGACGGTCGTGGTGCCGGCTCTGGTCGGGGTGCCGGTGATGGTGCCGGCGTCGGAGATCTTCAGACCGGCGGGGAGCCCGGTGGCGCTGAACGTCGGGGTCTGGCCGCTGGTGGAGTCCTTCGCGGTGACCGGTACGGAGACCGCGGCGCCTGCGATGGTGGCCTGCGGCCCGGGGTTGGTGACGGTCACCGGCTGGCCGAGCTGGCCCGAGGTGACGTTCAGGGTGCCGGTCAGCGGGATGTCGGCCGCCGAATCGCCGACGCGGATGCCGTAGGCGCCGGTGTCCGTGGTCCAGTTGTTCGACCCGGTGTTCCAGTGCCGCAGGTTCTGCTCGGTGACGGGGAAGCTGACGGTGGTACTGGCACCGGCCGCCAGGGTGACCTTGCGGAAGCCCTGGAGCTGCTTGGACGGTTCCCCGGACGCGGCCGGGTCAACGATGTAGAGCTGGGCGACATCGGAGCCGGCGCGGCTGCCGGTGTTGGTCACCTTCGCCGTGACGGTGGCGGAGCCGCCCTTGGTCAGCGAGCCCACGCTGAGGTCGCTGAAGCTGAAGGACGTGTACGACAGGCCGAAGCCGAAGGGGAACAGGGGGGTCTGCTTGGTGGCGTCGTAGTGGCGGTAGCCGACCTGCAGGCCCTCGGAGTACTGCACCTTGTTGTCGGCGCCGGGCCACTGCGCCGCGCTGTTCGCCGGCACCTGGTCGAGCGAGGTCGGGAAGGTCACCGGCAGGTGGCCGGAGGGGTCGACGTCACCGAACAGCAGGTCGGCGATGGCGTTGCCGTCCTCCTGGCCGGGATACCAGGCCTCGAAGACGCCGGAGACCGAGGACAGCCACGGCATGGTGACCGCCGAGCCGGTGTTCAGCACCACGACGGTGTGCGGGTTGGCCTTGGCCACCGCGGAGATCAGCGAGTTGTCGGAAGCGGCGAGGTCGATGTTCGCCAGGTCGCCGCCCTCGCTCTCGGACTTGCTGACGAAGACCACGGCCACGTCGGCCTTGGAGGCTGCCGTCGCCGCCGAACTGGATGACGAGCCGCTGTCGTAGCTGACCTGCACGCCGCTGCCGGCGCGGGAGGTGATGCCGGAGAGCGGGCTGACCACGCTGCCCGCCTTGACGGACGCGCTGCCGCCGCCGGCGCTGCGCACGCTGGTGGAGGCGTCCGCGCCGATCACGGCGATGGACTTCGTGGCGGAGGTCAGCGGCAGCTGGTTGCCGGAGTTCTTCAACAGCACGGTGCCCTGCTCGGCGATCTGCCGGGCGGTGGCGGTGTGCGCCGAGGATGTCACCGTCGCGCGCGGTGAGCCGGCCGGGACGTTGTCGAAGAGGCCGAAGCCGAACATCTGGGTCAGGATGCGGCGGACCGCGGTGTCGATCGTCGACTTGCCGACCTGGCCGTTGGAGACGGCGGACTGCAGCGCGCTGCCGTAGTAGCCGTCGTCTCCCGGCATGTCCTGGTCCAGGCCGGCGTTCGCCGCCGCGGCTGTCGTGTGGAGGGCGCCCCAGTCTGACGTGATGAACGCGTCGGAGCCGAACTGCTGGTGCACGACACCGTTCATGATGTCCGGGTTCTGGCAGGCGTCGGTGCCGTTGATCGTGCTGTAGGAGCACATGACCGACGAGGCCGCGCCGGTGCCGACCGACTCGGCGAACGCGGGCAGGTAGATCTCCTGCAACGTGCGCTGGTCGACGATCACGTTGTCGCTGGGGGTGTTGCGGTGGGTCTCCTGGTTGTAGGCGGCCAGGTGCTTGACCTGTGCCATCTCGCCGGCCGACTGCACACCGCGGATCTCCGACGCGCCGAGGACGCCGTTGAAGTACGGGTCCTCGCCGATCGATTCGAAGGCCCGGCCCCAGCGCGGGTCGCGCACGATGTTGATCGTCGGCCCGAGGTCGACGTCGGTGCCCTTGGCGGCTTCCTCGGCGCCGACCACCTTGCCGTAGTCGGCTTCCGCGGCGGTGTCCCAGGTGGCGGCCGCGCTCACCGGCGCGGGCAGCTGGGTCACACCGGTCATGCCGTCGGCGACGCCGGCCGGGCCGTCCTCCAGGTTCACGGCGGGGATGCACAGCGAGCCGATCGCCGGGGTCTCACCGACGAAGCTGGACCCCTTGCCGCCGGTCATCATGGAGATTTCCTGGGTCAGGCTCATCCGGCCGAGCAGTTGGTTGACGCGGCTGCTGACCGGGGCGTTCGAACCGACCCAGGGGCATGCGCTCGACGCGGCGGGGGCGGCGTCCGCACGCGTCTGGGCGGAGGCCGGGACTTCGGCCGCCACGAGTCCGGCGGCGCCGAGACTCAGAGCGGTCATGGCGATGAGCACCTTGGCTCTCACACCTGGTAGGTGAGGCATGGGCATGGGGGGACATCTCCTTTTGGTGTGGCGGGAGTCGATGGCTGGAGGTGCGCTCGGACCATGTGTCCTCGACCGCCCCGCGGCCCGCGCCCGCCGGCGCCGGCCGGCGGGCGCGAGCGCGCGGGTGGCGGGGCCAGCCGGCGGGTCCAGCGCTCAGTGGTAGGACCAGGACCACTTCTGGTTGGCGTCGCCGTTGCACGTCCACAGTTGCAGCGGAGTGCCGTTGGCGGTCTTCGCGCCGGTCGCGTCCAGGCACAGGCCGGACTTCTGGGCGACGATGGTCCCGTTGCTCTTGACGGTCCACTTCTGGGCGTCGCCGCCGTCGCAGTTCCACAACTCCACCTTGGTACCGGGGGTGGTGTTGCCGTTGTAGGCGTCGAGGCAGTCGGTGGCGCCCATGGTGCGCAGCTCACCGGAGTCGGTCAGGGAGAACTCCTGGTTGATGCCGCCGTTGCAGTCCCAGAGCTGCTCCTTGGTGCCGTTGAAGTAGACGTTGCCGCCGTCGGCGTCGACGCACTTGCCGGACTGGGCACCGACCAGTTCGCCGGTGCCGCCCGTCCCGGAGGTGGGAACCGCGGAGATGAGGGCGACGCCGCCGGCGGCCACGCTGGTGGTGTAGGTGCTGACGGTGCCGAGCGGCTTGTCGTCGTTGATCATGTCGGTGATCTTCGCCGAGCCGGTGAGGCCGAGTCGGGCCAGCGGAAGGCTGAAGGTGTGGCTGGCCGAGGTGTCGGTGTTGAACACCCCGACGTACCAGGTGCCGTTCTTCTCGCGCTTGGCGAAGACCTGTTCGTTGCCGCTCTTGACCACCCGGGCGGCGGGGATGCCGTCCTGGTCGATCGCGATGAGCCGCTTGTTGGTCAGCAGTGCCTTGTCGCCCGGGTCGAGGTTGGTGAGGTCGGCGCCGAGCATGTACTGCGAGCTCGCCAGCGCCCACAGCGCCATGTTCGTCTGGCGCTCCGGCGGGGTGATGCCGTCGTTGTCGCCGTTGCCGACGCCGAAGGAGTCGAGGTCGTTCCACCCGCCCTTGCCCGCGTTGGGCTGGGCGTCGGCCGCGTCGTCGAACCGCTTGGACAGGTTGCTCCAGCTGGTGAGCGGGAAGCTGGAGCCCTTCGGGCTGGCGCCGATGTCGCCGTCGATCCGCCAGGAGTTGGCCAGCGACGACCAGGTGGGGCCGTCAGAGGCGGACAGGCTGGCGGAGAGGTTCAGCGCGATCGGGCGGCCGGTCTGCTTGAGTGCCTTCGACCACGCCGTGACGTCCGAGGTCTTGGACGGGCCGACCCCGTCCAGCTTCACGTAGTCCACCCCCCAGCTGGCGAACTCGTCGGCCCAGGAGTTGATGAAGTCCTGGGCTCCGGGCTTGCCGTAGTCGATGTTCCGCATCCCCTTGCAGTTGAAGTTGCTCGCGGACGAGCTCTCGGCGATCTGGTCGGCGGTGTAGGACGTGCCCTTGATCTGGGTCTTCTTCGACACCGCCTGGGCGGAGACGCCCGGGGTCACGTAGATCCCGAACTTCAGGCCCTTGCTGTGCACGTAGTTCGCCAGCACCTGCATGCCGTCGGTGGAACCGCTGTCGGGGAAGAGCGAGGTGTCGGTCACCCAGCGGCCGTAGGAGTCGACGTCCGGACCCTGGCTGCCCGGGCACTTGTACCAGAAGTCGTCCATGTTGGCGTAGACGTAGCCGGAGTCCTTCAGGCCGCTCGACACCAGGGCGTCGACCTGGGCCTTGAACTTGGCCGCCGAGGGGTCCCGTTGCAGGAATCCCCAGTCGCTCCACCCCATCAGCGGCGCGTTGACGGCGATGCCGTTGTCCGATGCCTCGGCCTTGGGCCCCAGCGCCTGGGGCGCCGCCAGTCCGATGCTGACGGCGGCTGCCAGCACGGGCACGGTCCATCGTTTTCTCATCTGTCCTCCACTGGGGCGGATGCGCATGTTCTGCCGCGTGTCCGGGGTCACTTGAGGGTCCACTGCTGGTTGTCGCCGCCGTTGCAGGTCCACAGCTCCAGGGCCGCGCCGTTGGGGTTGGTGGTGCCGGTGACATCGAGGCAGAGTCCGGACTGGACGCCGGTGATGGTGCCGTTGCTGTTCATGTTCCACTGCTGGTTGGTCTGGCCGTTGCAGTCGAACATCTCGACGGGCGTGCCGGCCTTGGTCTCGTTGTTGTAGGCGTCGAAGCACTTGCCTTCGAGCTTGAGGCTCTTGTTGGAGGAGGTGTGGACGACGTTCTGGTTGGGGGCGCCGTTGCAGTCCCACACCTCGAGTGGGGTGGTGTTGTAGGTGGTGCCCTGCGGGGAGTCGGCGCAGCGGCCGGACAGCTTGCTGACCAGGGGTGTGCCGATGGTGCCGTGTCCGGCGGCGGGGGTGACCTTCAGCAGGCGGGAGCCGTGGCTGGGCAGGGAGGCGGTGAAGGAGTTGGTGGAGGTGCCCAGGTCGGTGTGGCTCCAGTCGTCGTGGACGGTGGCGCTGCCGGTGAAGCCGAGGTCGGAGAAGGTGGCGGTGACGTCGGCGGTGGAGCCGGAGAGGTTGAACAGGCCGACGGTGTAGGTGCCGTCGCCGTTGTAGGCCCACCAGGTCTGCTGCTGTGCGCCCTGGACGACGGGGTGGGCGGGGTGGCCGGCGCGGTCGACGCCGAGGACCTCGTCATTGGTCAGCAGCGACAGGTCGGTGGAGTCCATGTGGGTCAGGTCGGTACCCAGGACCAGCGGGGCGGCGGAGATGGACCACAGGGTCATCTCGCTGCGGCGCTCGTCCACGGTCAGGCCGTCGCTGGAGCCGTTGCCGACGTCCACGGAGTCCGGGTCGCCCCAGCCGCCGGAGCCGTCGTAGGCGACCCAGGCGGGCAGGTCGTTGAAGCGCTTGGAGACGTTGGACCAGTTCGTCAGGGTGCTGCAGTAGCACTCGACGTCGCCGTCGATGCGCCAGCCGTTGGAGTTCGCCTTCCACACGGCGGCGTTCTTGACGTCCAGGGAGTTGGACAGCTGGAAGTGGATGGTGCGGCCGGACTGCTTCAGCGCGGTGGACCAGTGCTGGACGTCCGCGGTGTCGTCCGGCCCGACGCCGTCCATCTTGAGGTAGTCCACGCCGTAGGAGGCGAGCAGGTCGGCCCACGAGTCGAGGTAGGCCTGTGCGGCGGCGGGGTTCTTGCTGTAGTCGATGAAGTACATCGACCCGTCACCGAAGTTGTAGTTCTTCTCGTAGTGCGACGTGTCGGAGACGATGTCCCGCGCGTGGTAGGACGTGCCGGCGATCGGGGTGTTCTGGTTGTACGCGGCCACCGGTATGCCCGGGGTCAGGTACATCCCGAACTTCTCGCCCTTGCCGTGCACGTAGTCCCCGACCGCCTTCATGCCGTGCGGGAACTTGCTGGTGTCGATCACCCAGCGCCCGTTGGCGTCCACGGTCTGGCTGGGGTTGAGGTAGTAGAAGTCGTCGATGTTGACGTAGGTGAATCCGTGCCCGACCAGGCCGGTGGAGGCCATCGCGGCGGCCTGCGCCTCGATGTTCGCCTCCGTCGGGTTCTTGCGGATGAAGCTCCAACTGCTCCAGCCGGACTGGGGCGTGAGCGCGGCACCGTTGGACTCCGCGTGGGCGGGGGGAGCGGCGGAGATCGCCGTTCCGTACAGCAGGGAGGCCAGCAGTGCGGCCACGGCGAGCAGGCACCACCAGGCATGGCGCCGGAGGTCGCCCGCGCCGGGCGGCGGGAGCGGAATCGATGACGTCATGAGCAGTCCTTCATGTTTGTTGTGGGGGTCGGTTCGAGCTGCACGCCACCGGTTGGGTGGGGCCGGCGAACCGCAACGCGATCAGCAGCAGCGCCAAGGACGCGGTGTGGATGACGGGGATCGCGTCGGACGCGGGTACGCCGTCGCGGACAGGACGCAGTTGGCCACCCCAGGTTCGGGACGTGCCTCCCGCCGTGACCGACGAACGTTTCCGAGCGCCCGGCCGTGCGGTGGTCGTGCCGGAGAATGCCGGTCCATTGCGGGGAGGTGTTTTTCGCTCGGTGAGGGGATGGCGCACAGTGTGTTGTCTTGTTTCATCAGAGGTCAAGACTCAAGACAAAGAAACATTTTCCAACACTCCGGCGCGGCAAGAAGTCGCAGGCCGGAGTACGGGAAGCGCTCTCTCGAAAGACGTCGGACGCCCTCGGTGGTTCGCCTACGTGAACAAGCGGGGCTCAAATCGCCCTGTCTGCACGGAAGTTGCACCTCCGTGCAGGAGGGTTGACCCCTGGTGCAGCCCGGCCTAGCCTCGCATTTGGCCGCAGTTCATGTTTCAGATCGTCGTTCATATCTATGAACCATCGGATTCGAGATCCCTACCCCGCCCCACTGCGTGTGGAGGTACGTGCGGACCGGGACCACATTCCCCCATCTTGGGAAGGCGGCACCATGAACGAACATCCCAGTCGTCGGCAGGTGCTCGGCACCGTGACAGGTGGTGTCCTCGCCACCTTCACCGGCGTCGGCACGGCGGCGGCCGCCGCGCCGGCCGCGACGCAGACCTACACCCCGCCCGCACTGCGCGCCTGGCCCAGCCTCGACTCGGGTTGGCGCTTCCACAAGGGCGACGTCCCAGGGGCGCAGGCGCCCGCCTTCGACGACAGCGGGTGGGGCGCCGTCAACGTTCCGCACACCTGGAACGCGCAGGACGGCGCGGACGGCGGCGGCAACTACTACCGGGGCATCGGCTGGTACCGCAGGCGCTACACCCTGCCGTCGAACCTGTCCGGCAAGGAGCTCTTCCTCCAGTTCGCCGGCGCCAACCAGGTCGCCGACGTCTGGGTCGACGGCACCCACCTCGGCCAGCACCAAGGCGGCTACTCCCGCTTCCGGTTCGGCGTGACCGGAAACCTCACGGCAGGCAAGGAAAGCGTCATCGCGGTCAAGGTGACCAACGCCGGCAACAGCGACATCGCCCCGCTGAGCGCCGACTACACCTTCCAGGGCGGTATCTACCGCAACGTCAGCCTCTACGCGATCGACAAGCTCGGCATCCGGATGCTCGACTACGCCGGCCCCGGCATCTACCTGCGCCAGCGCGGTGTCAGCGCCTCCTCGGCGACCGTCGACGTGACCGCGAAGGTCTTCAACAACCACACCTCCAGCCGCTCGGTGGTCGTGCGCGCCGTCATCACCGACGCGAGCGGCACCGTCGTGGCCGACAAGAGCACCCCGCCGAAGACCGTCGCGGCCAACGCCGAGTGGGACGTCGTCCAGACGGTCACCATCACCGACCCGCGCCTGTGGAACGGCCTCGCCGACCCGTACCAGTACAGCGCCAACGTCGAGGTCAGGGACGCGACCGCCGGCACGGTCACGGACGTCGTCACCGAGCCGCTCGGCCTGCGCAGCTACCACCTCGACAGCACCGGCTTCACGCTCAACGGCCGGCACCTCGGCCTGCACGGCGTCGATCTGCACCAGGACCGCGGACCCGAGGGGTGGGCCCAAACCGACGCCGACCACGAGCAGGACTGGTCCCTGATCAAGGAGATCGGCGCCACCACGGTCCGGATGGCGCACTACCAGCACGACCAGAAGGACTACAACCTCGCCGACGCCGCGGGCGTGGTGGTGTGGGCCGAGGTGCCGCTGATCAACGCGACCACCGACTCCTCGGCGTTCACCTCCAGCACGGAGAACCAGCTCCGCGAGCTGATCCGGCAGAACTACAACCACCCCTCGATCGTCTTCTGGAGCATCGGCAACGAGCAGAACAGCGACGACACCCCCACCAACACGCTGCTCGCGAACCTCGCCGACCTCGTCAGGAGCGAGGACCCGGACCGGATCAGTACGTACGCGAACGACCTCGGCAACGACGCGAAGGTGGCCTCGCACGCCGACACCACCGCGTACAACAAGTACTTCGGCTGGTACGGCGGTTCCATCGGCGACCTCGGGCCGTGGGCGGACGGTCTGCACCAGGCGGAGCCGAGCCGCACCTTCGCGATCTCCGAGTACGGCGCCGGGGCCAACACCGCGCAGCACGCACTCAACCCATCGGGATACAGCAGCAACTTCCACCCGGAGGAGTTCCAGTCGCTGCTGCACGAGTCGCAGTGGAAGCAGATCGCCGCGCGGCCCTTCATCTGGGGGTCGTTCGTGTGGAACATGTTCGACTTCGCCTCCGACGGGCGCAACGAGGGCGGCCAGCCCGGCATCAACGACAAGGGCCTGGTCACCCGGGACCGCGCCACCCGCAAGGACGCCTTCTACTGGTACAAGGCCAACTGGTCGACCGCGCCCACCCTCTACCTCACCAGCCGGCGCTGGACCGCCCGCACCGACGCCGCCACCGAGGTGAAGGTCTACTCCAACGCCACACAGGTGACCGCTGCGCTGAACGGCACTTTGCTGGGTGCGCGGAGCAGTTCGGACCACATCTTCACCTGGACCGGTGTGAACCTCCGCACGGGGACCAACACCGTCACCGTCACGGCCTCCATCGCCGGCGTGACCCACACCGACACCGTGACCTGGACGCTGGCCGGGTCCTGACGGGACCTTCGGCACACGTCACAAGGGCGCTCGCCTGACACCCCCACACCATGAGGCAGGACATGAGAAGCCACCCCGCGCGACACGCCGTGGCGAGAGCCGCCACGCCCACGACCGACGTTGCGAACCGCGGTTCGGCCGAGCCCGGCCGCCGAGGCCGTCGGACGAACCGTAGGCGCAACACCACGATCTTCGGCGCGGCTGTGACGGCCGCCGCCCTCAGCGGACGGATCGCCACTGATCGGAACGGCCGGGCCTTCCTCGGCGGCGACCTCGCCCGCCGTCGGCGGCGTCGCGGCGCTGATGTCGTCCTACGACTCGGGCACCGGCCAGATCGGCACCGGCTGGTGGACTCCGCGGTGGCCCTGAGCACGACCGAGACCTACCAGCAGACGACCGGTTCCACCCAGCACTCGTACGCGATCTCCGGCGCCTTCGACAAGCACAAGCCGGTCAACGACGGTCTCGACAGCTCGGGCAAGAACAACGGCGTCTCCTTCAAGGGCATCTTCGTGCGCGGACCGCGGCAACTGGCCACCGCCGCCAAGACCACCGACCACGACGCGTGGCTGAACGCCCGGGCGAGTTCGATCGAGGCCCACGACACCACCAGCACAGGGTTCGGGGTGTCCTGGGCCGGACCGATCAGGGAGCTCTCCTCCGGCAGCACGGCGAGTGCGGGGGGCGCGCTCGTCGCGGCCCTGCCAGGAGCCGGCACCCCGTCCGAACCGGCCGGACCGGTGACGTCAGGGAACACCGGCAAGTGCCTGGACGACTCCCAGGATTCGTCCGCGCCGGGAACCAAGGCCCAGATCTGGGACTGCAACGGCAACGCCGACCAGAAGTGGACGGTGCCGCAGCCGGCTTGATCCGTGCGGCGCGGCCGCACCGGCCCGCGCGACAGCCCCCCGATCGGTTCGACGACGACCGCGCAGAAGGCAGGACCCATGCTGAGGAACACCGCCGGCTTGGGGGAGCTGCTCCGGCGAGCCGAGACGGGACTGCTGCTCCTGGCCGTGGCGAAGGTCGGCGTCGCGACCAGTTCCACGCCGTGCGGTCCGTACCTGTGCCACGGCAGCTCCCACCCGCTGGGCTTCCAGAACACTTCCTGCACCCTCAGGAGCCTCAACAGCGGCCTGGTCATCGACATCCCGAAGGGCTCCACCACGGCGGGCACGGCCCTGGACCGGTGGAGCAGCAACGGCGGTTCGAACCAGGTCTGGCGCGTCTCCTGAAAGAAGCGAAGACCGCATGCGGGTGCCCGCACCACCCACGTCCCGGCTCACCGCACGTACAAAGACACTGCTCCGATCCTGGCGGCCCCACCTATGGGAGACACCTATGGAACACCAACAGATCAAGCGCAGGACCCTGCTCGCCACGGCCGTCGGCACGCTGGCCGCGGGCGCCGTCACCTCTGTGCCCGCGTTCGGGGCGACCCCCACCGGCGCACAACTCGGCAACTACGCGTCCCACACCGCCGACGGCCGGAGCATCACCGTCACCAGCTCGTCGGGTCAACAACTGCGGATCACCGCGTACGGAGCCCAGATCGTCAGGGTGCACGCGGTGCGCTCCGGGGAGTCCTTCTTCGCGGACACCCGCTACGAGATGGTGGACCCCGCGAACCACACCTCGATGGGCGGCACGCTCAGCGTCAACGTGACGTCGAGCACCCTCGAGTTGCTCACCTCCGCAGCGAACGGACTGCGCATCGTCCTGCAGAAGAATCCCCTACGGCTGGAGTTCTACGCCCGGGCGACCGGTGTGCTGCTGGCGAAGGAGGACGCCACCCACAGCATCAACTGGAGCGGCTCGAACAACACCGTCGTCACCGAGTCCTTCGCCGCCCCTTCCTCCGACGAGCACTTCCTCAAGGCCGGGCACGGCATCCTCGGCCGCACGCCCAGGCTGGATCGCACCGGCGACACGGTCTCCCACAACTACGCCGACGCGGCGGAGGCCGCCGACAACCCCAACGACCAGGCACCGGCCATCGTGCCGTTCTACCTGTCAAGCAAGGGATACGGGGTGTTCTTCAACACCACGTTCGACACGACCTTCAACTTCGGCGGCAGCAACGGGTACGGGTTCTACGCCGACGGGCACAACGCCGGGGGCTCCGCCCCCCAGCTGGACTACTTCCTGGTCAACGGGCCCGCTTTCGCCGACCTCCTCGACCGCTACACCCAGCTCACCGGCCGTCCGCGGCTGCCCCAGCGGTCCATCCTCGGCCTGCACATGACCGACCACAGCTTCCCTGACGTGAGTGACCAGAGCTGGTGGCAGACGAAGATCACCCAGCACCGCGCGGCCGGCTTCCCCTTCGACCACCAGGTCAACGACAACCGCTGGCGCAACGGCACCGGCGGCTGGTCCGGCTCGTGGTTCGAGTTCAGCCCCGACCGCTGGCCGGACCCGGCCGGATACGAGAAGTGGGCCGCCGCCAACGGCGTCACCGTGACGCTGGACTACAACCGCAACAACACCGACCTGATGGAGAACTGGAAGGGCGGCCCGCCGCCCGGCGGCTACAGCTTCCAGACCGCCGACCTGAAAAACGTCGCAGAGAACGGCTCCGTCCCCGACTGGAGCAACCCCGCCACCCGCGCCTGGGTGTGGAAGGTCTTCTGGGACAAGGCGCTCGACCCGAGCCTGAAGTACCCCTGCGACGGGCTGTGGATCGACGAGACCGACGACATCGGCGAACTCCCGTACACCGCGAAGACGGCCGACGGCCGCACCTGGGCCGAAGGGCGCAACGCCTACATCCTGAACCTGCACAAGGGCGTCGGCGCGGAAGGCTGGGACCCCACCGGGAGCGGGCACATCGGCTCGGCCAAACGCCCCTGGACCTGGAGCCGCGGTGCCGTCGCGGGCCAGCAGCGCTACGGGCACTACTGGACCGGCGACATCAGCTCCACCTACGCCGAGATGCAGGACCAGATCCGCGGCATGCAGACCGCCGGCCTCGGCGGGTTCCCGTTCCACAACGTCGACGGCGGCGGCTACGGCGACGGCAACGTGGTCTCCGACGCCTTCTACCGCAACTGGCCGGTCGCGTGGTCCAGCCTCGCCCCGATCTGGCGCCCCCACACCTCCGCCACCGTCCCGTCGAAGGGAAAGAAGGCGTCGCGCTGGCCGCTCGACCAAGGCACCACGGCGCAGGCGGATTTCGCGAAGTACGGGCAGCTGCGGTACACCCTGATGCCGTACCTCTACACACTCGCCCACCAGGCTGCCGCCAGCGGTATGCCCATGGCACGCGCCATGGTGATCGACTACCAGGACCGGTCCCAGGCGTACGACCACGACCTGCAGTACATGTTCGGCCCCTCGCTCCTGGTCGCGCCGCTCACCTCCGACGGCGGCGCCGTGCAGAAGATCTGGCTGCCGGCCGGAGCTACCTGGTACAACTTCTGGGCGGACATCAAGCACACCGGAACCGACAGCAGCGACTTCTCCTACACCACGACCACCGGTGAGACGCCGCTGTTCGTCAAGGCGGGGGCGATCCTGCCCAGGTACCCCTACGCCCAGAGCAGCGCCTACTTCACCAAGCAGCAGCTCGAACTGGACGTCTACGCGGGCGCCGACGGCACCTTCGACGTCGTCGAGGACGACAACGTGACCGAGGCGCACCGCGGCGGCGCGACGGCCACCACCCACCTCGCCTACACCGACGCCGCCACCCGTGTCGTCATCGCGCAGCCGAAGGGTACGTACAACGGCGCGCCCACCTCCCGCCGCTACGTCGTCCGCTTCCACGGCCTGTCGAAGGCCGTGGGGATGCGGGTCAACGGCGGGGCCACCCTTCCGGCCTTCACCAGTGAGGCCGCGGCCCTCATCGCCGGGACCGCCGGGACCGTGTGGAACGCCACGACGAAGGTCCTGAGCGTGGTCACGGCGCCGATCGCGGTGAGCACCTCCGGCGGCACCGCAGCGACCGTCGAACCCAGCGGCGCGGCCTTCCCCGCTGTCAGCGGCGGCACCGTCTACCAGGCCGAGAGCGCGCGACTGGACAGCACCTTCATCCTCGACACCCAGCACCCCGGCTACACCGGCACCGGCTACGCCGACTTCAACGGCACCTCCGCGGGCTCCACGATCTCCTGGACGGTCAACGTCCCCGCGGCCGGGAAGAAGACGCTCCTGGTCCGCTACGCCAACGGTGACAGCGCGGACCGCCCGCTCACCCTCGACGTCAACGGCACGAAGATCACCACCCTGGACATGGCGTCCACCGGCGGCTGGGACACCTGGGCGACGGCCTCCTGCACCGCGACCCTCCCCGCGGGGGCGAACGTCACCGTCCGCGCCACCCTCACGAAGGCCACCGGCCCGAACATCGACAGCCTGATCGTGCAGTAGCAGTAGCAGTAGCAGTAGCAGTAGCAGCCGCGTCGCTGCCACACGTCCCGCGCCGTAGCCGTCCGCGCCCGTCCGGAGCGGGCGAGCCCACGGTGCGGGACTGCCTGCTGAGCGAGGGATACAGCATCGGTGACGACGTGCTCGGAGACGTTCGTCCTGGTGAGTGCAGGCGCTCTGCACCGCGGCGCCGCGCCACCGGCACCCCCCGGTCGGGATGCTGTCCGGCATCCGAACGGAGAGTGACGTGGGTCAGCGTCCTGGGGCCCGCCCCGAGCGGTCACCCCAGGACAGGACAGCTGATGGACCCGAGCAGCAGGACGGACACCGCATGAGCGAGGCGAGCCAAGGTGAGGAAGGGACCGGCAAGGTCTTGTCACCTCGGCTGCGTGCCGTGCTCGACACGATCCCGGTCTACGTGCCGCGCAAACCGGCCGTGTCCGCCGACGGCACCGGCTGGAAGCTGTCCTCGAACGAGAACCCCTACCCCCCGCTTCCCGGTGTGCTGGAGGCTCTGACCGCCGCCGCTGGGCAGGCGACGACGTCGTGTATGCCTGGCGCTCCTTCGAGTCCTATCCGATCGTCTCGATGCGACGGCCGTCACGTTCGCGGCGATGGGGCTCTTCGACGGCCTGACGCCTGATCAGCGCACACGGGTGCTGCTGCCCCACGCGGACCGCGGGCGCAAGCACTGGAACTTCCTGCCCGAGTCCGGCCGGCACGGACTCCCGCTGGGAGAACTCGACCGCCGCCGGGAAGTACTGGCGCACCGGTTGATCGCCGAGTCGATGTCGATCCCGGCCTACGCCCGCGGCGTCCGCGCCGGCGACCAGGGACTCGGCGGAGGCGGCTCGTTCGTGCACGTCCTTTGTGCAGTTCGTCGGGCGGGCCGGACGGTCCTGATGGGGGCCGTCCGGCCCCAGCGTGCGGCCGAGGCGTGCGCGATGCTGGTGGCGAAGCCGGAGGGACGGGTCGCGAGGAGCGCAGCACCGCGCGTCCACGGTAGGTGTCGGGCGGTCCCCTTCCTCGGCGGAGCAGCCGTCTCGGGACGTCCACCCGTACCGCTGGAGGAGATCATGTTCAGCTCACCTGTGACCGTCGAGGACGTGATGACCCGTACCGTCGTCGCGCTGGGTCGGGACGCCTCCTTCAAGGAGATCGTCAAGACGATCAAGCACTGGAAGGTCAGCGCGTTGCCGGTGCTCGAAGGGGAGGGCCGGGTGGTGGGAGTGGTCTCGGAGGCGGACCTGCTGCCGAAGGAGGAGTTCCGCGCCGTGCCGCCGAACCGCTTCGACCGAGAGGAGCGGAACAGGGATGTGGACAAGGCCGGAGCCGTCACCGCCGGCCAGTTGATGACAGCTCCGGCGGTGTGCGTGCACGCCGACTCCACTCTGGCGCAAGCCGCCCGGATCATGGCCGTGCGGGGTGTCAAACGCCTGCCGGTGATCGACGCGGCGGGCAAGCTCCGCGGCATCGTCAGCCGCTCGGATCTTCTCAAGACGTTTCTCCGCACCGACGAGGAGATATCCGACGAGGTGCGCCATCAGGTCGTGGACGTGCTCTTCCCGGGCGGGTCGGACGTGGAGGTCGACGTCAACGACGGACGGGTCGTGCTCCGCGGTGCCGCACTGGAGCCCGAGCTGATCCCGCTGGCGGGCCGCCTGGCACGCGCGGTCGAAGGTGTCGTAGACGCGGAGTGCGAGTTCCGGCCCGCGCAGTCGGGTGCGCCCGTCACCTGAGGGCGGGGCCTGATCCGGTCGGCGCGGTGGATCGTGACCGTCTCCGCGCCGCACGGGGAAAGGTCCGGGCGACCCCTGCACGGGACCGTTCGGCCCCCTGACGCGGCCGCTGGGACTGCGTGAGGGTGAGAACGCGACCTCACCGGAAGCAGCACACCTGGAGGCGACGAGGATGCGACGCGAACTGGTGGTGGGGATCGACGGCTCGGACTCCAGCCTGCGGGCCGTGGACTGGGCGGTGGAGGAGGCGGTCCGGCACGACGTGCCCCTGCGACTGGTGTACGGAACGCTGTGGGAGTACTACGAGCGGGTGCCCCCGGGCAGTGGTGGCCGGTCGACCTACCAAGTCGTGACCGACCGCATGATGGCATCGGCGAAGGAGCGGGTGACCCGCCAGGCTCCTGATCTGCCGGTGACCACGAGGCTCGTGGGTGAGGATCGCGTGTCGGCGCTGGTCGGGATGAGCCAGGAGGCCTTCGGGGTCGTGGTGGGGAGCCACGGGTGGGGCGCGGCGAAGGGAACGCTGCTGGGGTCCACCAGCCTGGCGGTCGCGGCGCACGCGCGGTGCCCGGTGATCGTGGTGCGGGGTGAGGACGCGAACGTCCACGGAGACTTCGGGAGGGTGACGATGGGGGTCGCCGACGAAGGAGAGTCGTCCTCGGCCGTCGACTTCGGGTTCCGGGAGGCACAGATCCGGGACGCGCAGCTGGACGCGATCCGCGCCTGGCGCCGCCCATGGAGGGGTTCCCCGTCGCCGAGCCTTCCGGACACCGGCCCCGAGCAGCACAGGGCCGCCGCCGGTGCGGCCCTCGACGACGCGTTGGCCGCGGCGGTCGAGACGTATCCCAAGGTGCCCGTTCAGCGCGAGACGCCCGAGGGGCCGGCCCGTGACGCCCTGCTGGACGCATCGTCCGAAACCGACTTGCTGGTGGTCGGCGCGCGCCGCCGACGGGGCAGGGTCGGCATGCAGCTCGGCCCGGTGAACCATGCGGTACTGCACCACGCGAACTGCCCGGTGGCCGTGGTGCCCCAGGAGGACTGAACACCGATGCCCGCGGGCGTCGGAACGACGGCGGTAGGGCAGGCCGGCGGCGCGGAGGGCCCAGAGCCGGAACACACTATCGAGCCGAGCACGAGGAGCTGATCTCCATGAAGGCGCTCGTTTTCGACGGACCGGGCAGGTCCGCCTGGCAGGACGTCCCCGATCCCGCGATCAAGGACGCCACCGACGCGATCATCCGGGTGGAGGCGGTCACCATCTGCGGCACCGACCTCCACATCCTGGCCGGAGACGTACCGGAGGTGCAGCCGGGAACGGTCCTCGGGCACGAGGCCGTCGGGGAGGTGGTGGAGACCGGGGCCGCGGTCACGCAGGTGCGCCCGGGCGACCGCGTGCTGATTTCCTGCATCTCCGGCTGCGGGCGCTGCCCGGCCTGCCGGCGCTCGGCCTACGGCCAGTGCCGTGGCGGCGGGGGCTGGGTGCTCGGCCACCTGATCGACGGCACGCAGGCCGAGTTCGTCCGGGTGCCGTTCGCGGACATGTCGCTGCACCCGTTGCCGGCCTCGATCGAGGCCCGGGAAGCCGTGCTGCTCGCCGACATCTTCCCCACCGCCTACGAGGTGGGTGTGCTCAACGGGAACGTGAGCCCCGGGGACACCGTCGCTGTTGTCGGCACCGGCCCGATCGGGCTTGCCGCGATCGCGACCGCGCGGTTCTACTCCCCGGGCCGGATCGTGGCCGTCGATCTCGCGGCGACCAGACTGGACGCGGCCAAGGCGCTGGGGGCGGACGCCGTCGCCTCGCCCGACGAGGCCGTCGCATTGGTCGGCGACCTCACGCAGGGCCTCGGCGCCGACGTCGTCATCGAGGCCGTCGGTGTGCCGCAGAGCTTCGAACTGTGCACCCGTATGGTCCGGGCCGGCGGCACGGTCGCCAACGTCGGTGTGCACGGCGCACCGGCCACGCTGCACCTGGAGGAGCTGTGGAGCCGTGACGTCACGATCCGCACCGGGCTGGTCGACACGTACTCCACGCCGACGCTGCTGCGGATGCTCATCGACGGCAGGCTCCCGGCGGCCTCCCTCGTGACCCACGCCTTCGGTCTTGGTGCGATGGAGGAGGCGTACGACGTGTTCGCGCGGGCGGCCGACACCGGGGCCCTCAAGGTGGTGCTGGGGGAGCCCCGGCACGACACGGTGCGGCCCCGCGCGGGGACGTGAAGTGCGCCGACCGGGCGGAATCGCCGGCCGAATCCCGTGAGTGCCCTGTCGGAACACCGCGGCCGCTTCGCTGCTGGTTAGCGTGCGGGCGAGAGGCGCCGTGGTTTCGCGGGTCAGCAGCGGTGGAGGATGCGGTGGGCGATGGTGGCGACCGGCCCGGACTGGAGCTGGACGGGCTGCTGGAGGAGTTGCAGACCCGCATCGACGAGGTACGAGGAACCCAGGCCCGCGTCCACACCCTGCTGGAGGCGCTGCTCTCGGTGGGCAGCGAGCTTGACCTGGAGCACGTGCTGCGCCGGATCGTCGAAGCGTCGGTCACCCTCGTCGACGCCGAATACGGCGCGCTGGGCGTGATCGAGGGCACGCGGCTGTCGGAGTTCCTGACGGTGGGGGTGGACGAGGACCGGGCGCGCGAGATCGGCGCGCTGCCCTCCGGGCACGGAATCCTCGGCGAGCTGATCAGGAATCCGCGGCCGCTGAGGTTGCCGGAACTCTCGGATCACCCCGCCTCGTACGGTTTTCCGCCGAACCACCCGCCGATGCACTCCTTCCTCGGGGTGCCGATCCGGGTGCGCGACGAGGTCTTCGGGAACCTCTATCTCACCGAGAAGCGCAGCGGCGCCGACTTCGACGTGGAGGACGAGACGATCCTGCGCGTCCTGTCCGTCGCGGCGGGCATCGCGATCGAGAACGCCCGGCTCTACCGGGGGGCCCGCGCCCGGCAGAGCTGGCTGGAGGCGAACGCGCAGGTCGTTCGGGCACTGTTGTCGGGGCTGCCGCAGGCTGAGGTGCTGGAAGGGATCGTCGGTCACGCCGGGCGCATCCTCGGGGCCGATCTCGGTGTGCTCGCCCTGCCCGTCTCCGGGAGCACGGACCTGCGGGTGGCGATCGCACTGGGCGTGGACGCCGAGGCGCACCGCGATCTCGTACTGCCGGTGGAGGGCTCGTTCATGGGTGCGGCGGTGACCGCCGGTGAGCAGATCGCCACGGCCGATATCCAGAAGGACCCGAGGGCCTTCGCGGGGCCGCCGCGCTGGCGTGGACTGGGCCCGGTGGTGGCGGTCCCGATGGTCACCGACGACGGCGTACGCGGAGTCCTCCTGCTGGCCAGGAAAGTGCAGGAGGCACCCTTCAGCGAGGAGGAGACCGCGCCGCTGCTCGCCTTCGCGGGGCAGGCGGCACTTGCGATGGAGCTGGCCGAGCGCAGGCGCGACGCGGAACAGGTCGCGCTGTTGGAGGACCGCGACCGTATCGCCAGGGATCTGCACGACATGGCGATCCAGCGTCTGTTCGCCACGGGCATGACGCTGCAGAGCACGCTGCGGTTCGTCGACCACCCCGAGGCGACCGAACGTCTCATGCGGGCCGTCGACGACCTCGACGAGACCATCAAGATCATCCGGAGCACGATCTTCGGTCTCCGCGCCCACGAAGCGGAGCACCGGACCGGCGGGCTGCGCTCGCAGGTCGTGGCGGGCATCGAGCGTGCGGCCGCCACGCTCGGGTTCACGCCGTCCCTGGAGATGGAGGGCCTGATCGACACCGAAGTTCCGTCGGCGGTCGCGGAGGAGGCCGTCGCGGTGCTCGGTGAAGCCCTGTCCAATGTCGCGCGGCACGCCGGCGCGTCCGCCGTGCGCGTCTCGCTCAAGGCCGCCTCCGGCACGCTCACCCTGACCGTCTGCGACGACGGTGTCGGCATCGCACCCCGGGTCCCGCGCAGCGGCCTGCGGAACCTCGCCGAGCGGGCGCAGGGTCTGGGCGGGAGCTTCCAGGTCGGCCCGGCCCCGGAGCGTGGCACCCGCCTGCTGTGGCGGGTGCCGCTGGCGGGCGGGAGCCGACCCGGGTAGGGCCCGGTGGCCCGGGCTCAGACCGGCGGCCGTGAGGCGGGCGGAAGGCCGACGGTGAACTCCGCCCCGGGTTCCACCATGTGCGTCTGCCCGGCCATGGCGAACCGGACGGGTTCCCGGTCCGAATGAGGAACCCTCATGTGCAGATGCCCGGAGTGCAGGGTCAGCCGCACACCCCAGTGGCCGTGGTAGTGCAGCGCGAGGTGGAACCGGGACAGTTCCGGCAGCGGCACGGGGTCCAGATGCAAGGCGCCGCCGCGCAGTTCGAGGCCGGTCAGGCACCGCTGGACGAGATCGAGGGTGCCGCCCATGGCGCCGAGGTGGATGCCCTCGCCGGTCGTTCCGCCCTGCAGATCGGCCACGTCGCCCAGGAGCGACTGCTGCACGTAGCTCCATGCCTCGGCTCGGCGGGACCGCGCCAGCACCCACCCGTGGACCAGCTCGCTCAACGTCGACCCGTGGCTCGTCCTGGCCAGGTAGTGGTCGACGGTGGCGGTCCAGGTCTCCTGGTCGAGTTGGTGCCCCAAACGCCGGAACAGCGCGGACAGTTCGGTCATCGGGAACAGGTAGCCGAGCATGAGCACGTCGGCCTGTTTGGACGCCTGGTAGCGGTTGACGCTGTCCCCTTCGGCTTCCAGGATGCGGTCGAGGCGGCGGATGTCCCGGTAGCGGCGCCGATAGCCCGCCCAGTCCAGTTCGGTCAACTCGCCGTAGCCCTCGAACTGGCTGATGACACCCTGGTGGGACGGCACCCTCAGCCGGCGGGACACGTCCTCCCAGCGCTCCAGTTCCGCCCGGTCCAGTGAGAGGCGCTCGAACAGTTCGTCCCGGCGCGGGGCGGGAAGGATGTCGGCCGTCTCCAGCGCCCGGCACAGCACCCACGCGGCCGTGACGTTGGTGTAAGCGTTGTCGTCCAGCCCCGGTTCAGCCGCGCCCGGATAGGCGTCGTGGTACTCGTCCGGGCCGACGATCCTCTCGATGCGGTACCTGCCGTATGCCGGGTCCCATCGCGCGGTGTCCGCCCAGAACCGCGCGATCTGGAAGAGCATCTCGGCCCCCTGGGCGTGCAGGAAGGCCGCGTCGCCACTGGCCTGGTAGTACTGCCACACGTTGTACGCGATCGCGGAGCCGACGTGGTGCTGGAGCCGGGAGTGGTCGGGAAGCCAGCGTCCGGACTTCGGGTTCAGGTGCAGCCGCTGGGTCTCCTCCCGCCCGTCGCTGCCGCTCTGCCACGGGTACATGGCACCCTTCCGGCCGACGTCGGCGGCGCTGCGGCAGGCGGCGCCCAGCCTGCGGTAGCGGTAGAGCAGAAGCGCCCGCGAGACCTCGGGAAGGTGCAGGCTCAGGTAGGGCAGGACGAACAGCTCGTCCCAGAAGACGTGTCCCCGGTACGCCTCTCCGTGCAGGCCGCGGGCGGGCACGCCGACGTCCAGGCTCGCGGTGTGCGGGGACAGCGTCTGGAGGATGTGGAACAGGTGCAGGCGCAGTACGTGTCCGGCCCTGCCGGGTACCTCCAGCTCGGCTCGCTGCCACAACCGGTCCCACGCGGTGGTGTGCGACTCGAGCAGGGCCGCGAAGTCCGGGGCCTGCTCGGCGCGGGCGAGCGCCGCGTCCAGGGGATTGCCGATCGCGGTGTCCCGCGTGGTGTCCAGGGCGAGCGTCTTCTCCACGGTGACCGGCCGGCCGGGACGGATGGGCACCGTCAGCCGCAGCAGCGCGCGCCCTTCACCGCCGGCGCGGGCCGGTTCCCGTAGCGGGGCGCGGTCGACACGGGTGCGGCAGGCCATGGCGATGCCGATGCCCGAGGAGGACGTACGGCAGCTCAGCGACACCGTGCCCGGCCGGGGAGCCCCGACCCGTAGGTCGACCAGGTGACGGCCTTCCAACGCGCGGTACCGCTCGACGCCGTCGTTGGCGACCTGGCCGTCCAGGCCGGACTCGATCTCCAGCTCGCCCGCCCATCCGGTGGCGGTCACCTCCAGGCGCTGAGCGGCGAGATGCGGGTCGGCCATGTGGACGATCCGGGTCTCCTCCACCGCGACCTCCCGGCCGGCCGGGTCCCGCAGCCGCATCCGGCGGGTGAAGGTGGCCCGGCGCAGGTCCAGGAGCTGCTCGTACCCGAGGACGGAGCAGGTGTCGGGTGCGAACCACGGTCCCGGGCCGGCCCGTATCCGCAGCGGCAGCCAGTTCGGCAGGTTGACCATGTCCTCGTTGTCGACCTCGTGGCCGGCCACCCGGGACGACAGCCGGTTGTAGCAGCCCGCCGCGTAGGTGCCCGGGTAGTGGACCTCGTCCGCGACCGACTCCGCAGCCGCGCCACGGGTCGCGAAGTAGCCGTTGCCGAGCGTGCACAGCGCCTCGCGCAGTCGCTCCCGCGACGGATCGTAGCCTTGGTACGCCCAGGTCCAGCCGGTCGGCGCCGTCCGCTCCCCGCCCGTGGCGCTCGGGCGGGACGAGGACGTGTCGCGCCGGCGGGGCCGGCTCACATCGCTCCGATACGGCGCCCGGTGACGCTGTCGGGGCGGATGCGCATCCACTGCGGGCGGTCTCCTCCGGCCCAGGGCCGGATCGGCTGCTCCTCGGCGAGTCGGTGGGCCTCGGCGGTGTCGTCGATCCGTTCGGCCCTGCCGGTGACGAGGACGCTCCAACCGCGGCTGGAACTGTCGTCTACCTGGTCCACCTGGAACGAGACCATCGTGCCGTCCGCGGGCGCGGCGTCGCCGTGCGGTGAGGTGCGGTAGACGACGGTGCCGGCGTCGACGGCGTAGTTGACGGGGAACGCGACGGGAGCCGGCTCGGCGGGCAGCACCACACGGCCCACGCCGTGCGGTCCCAACCGGTCCCAGCACTCCGTGGCGGTCAGGTGGACGAGCACCGGTCGTTCCGCCCGGTCCACCTGCCCGGGCGGAGCGTCCGTCCGGCCTTCGAGCAGGTCCTGAGTGGTCGTGCGCAAGGCGGCGGCGACGCGGTAGAGCCCGTCTGGATCGAAGTCGGTTCCGGCCGCCGCCAGTTGGCGAAGGTAGTGCGGGGACATCCGTGCCTTCCTCGCCACCGCCTCCTCGCTCATGCCCAGTTGGCGCCCGCGTTCCGTGATGTGGCGCCAGAGCAGATCCGGATCGGGGGCGTGCGCCTCGGGGCTGACATTCGCTTCCACGCGTTCTCCTCCTCACGAAGGCCGGGAGCCTGGGCCTCGACGTGGGCCCGTGCGACGTCCAGGCCGTTGTGCCCACCCCGCTCGCACGCGGGGATCGGGGACGCCGGCGGCCGGTGTTCCCGGTTGATGCGAGGAACGCCTCGCCACGCGGGGACCCGGTCTTCCAGCGTCGCTCGCCCCCGCGGACTCCCGCCACTACCCGGCCCGGCCTCCTGCTTCAGTCGCGGAGGCCGACTCAGCGATGGATCACGACTCCTTGGAGATCTCCACGCGGTGAGGTTCGGACTCGGCCGCGGTCGGCATCGGCGCCTTCACCGTGAGCACGCCTTTGTCGTATCCGGCGGTGATGTCCTTCTCCTTCACGCCGGGTGGCAACTGCACACTGCGCGTGAAGGAGCCGTACCGGAACTCGGAGCGGTGCTTGTCCTCCGCCTCCTCGGTACGTTCGGCGTGCACGGTCAGCAGGCCGTCCCTGACAGTGATGTCGATGTCCTTTTCCGGGTCGACACCCGGGAGCTCGGCCTTGACCGTGTACGCCCCGTCCTCCTTGCTCTCCTCGACCCGGATCATGTGCTCGCCAGGCGAGCGCAGGTCGAACGGAAGGTCCTCGAACCACTCCGAGAACGGCGGCAGCCAGCGCGGGCGCCGTTCCGTCTGACGTGAAGCCATGGCTTTCGCTCCTTCATGTGGCGTTCTGCACGTCACGGCTCGTCACGCGGCCCGACGAACACGGCGTCCCGTCTCGCTCCTGACCGCCTCTCACGACCACGGTCCTCGCCCATGGCGACCGGCGCAGCGGTCCGGAGGTGCCGTTGCCGTGGGCCGGTCGGCCCTGTGACGGGGGCCGACCGGCCCACGGATGGATGCCCGTGCCGGGTGCCGCGGGTCAGGTGCGGTGGCGCCGCCACTCGGGGCCGACCACCGCCCACTCGTAGTCCAGACGGGCAGCGCGGCGCCGGTCCAGCGCGCAGCGCACGATCGCGTAGCTGCCACTGGCGAACAATGCCGTGGCGGAGCCGGTCAGAATGCCGAAGGCGATGGCATCGGACCGCGCGCTGAGTGATGCGGCGGGGTCCTGACGGACGGTGCCGGTGGGGTCGAGCCAGATCGTGGTGCGGGTGCCCGCCGGGCTGTTGGGCCGTACCAGTGCCTGGCCGGTGTGGTCGTGGCCGCCGGGCACATGCCATCGCACCGTGGCACGCACCGGCCGGCCGCCGGCGTCGACGCCGGTGATGGTGCTGGGTGGTGGCGCCTTGTGGGTGACGACGGCGGAGACCGCCTTCCAGTCGGCGGGCGGCCGATGTGCATCCGCCATGACGGCGAGTCCGCTTTCCACGCCGACCGCCGGCGTCCCCACGACCAGCAGCAGACCCGAAACCAGCAGCGCCCACGCCTCCACGCGGTCGGTGCCGCGCTTGAGCGGATTGCGCCGCCAGCGCCAGAACCTTCGGCTCGTGCCCATGGAAGCAGCCCTTCCCTCGCAGGCTCGCCGGCCTCACCTTCGACTGTCGCGGCACCTCGCCGGGAGGGACAGGGGCCTACCAGCCCCCGGCGAGGGCCCGACGGCATCAGCTTCCGGTGTGCGGCTCCGGGGCCCGGGACATGTGGCCGGCCCGGCCGGCCCTGGGCGGGAGCGGCGGCCCGGCGCACCGTGGGAAGCACGGAGTTGCGCACGCGCCGGACGCGTCATCGACGTCCGCAGCTGACGGAAGGGCAGGATGCGTCATGAACGGACGGAACGAGGCCGTTGTCGCCGGGGTCGCGCGTACCTGGGCCCCGCTCGTTGACCACGTCATCGGCTTGGCCGCCGACGAAGCGGCGTTCAGGGGCCTGCCGCTGGTGCTGCTGCACGCGCAGGAGTGGCCCCACGGCGTGTCGGAGCACACCGATCCGAGCCACCCGGCCCACCTGTGGTCCCGGCACTTCCTGGCGAGGGGCCGGATGCTGCTCTCTCAGGCACGTGATGTCGCCAAGGCGCGGCACCCCGCGCTCGAGGTGAGCACGGAACTGGCCGCAGGGAGGCCGACCCATGTCCTGCGTGAGGCGGCTGACGACGCCGCACTGCTCGTGCTGGGTGCCAGGACGTTCACCAGCCTCGCGGATTCCGTCGCCGGCGGGAGCACGGCCAGGTCGCTCGTGGGCCACCTTCCGTGCCCGGTGGCGCTGGTTCCCGAGCCTTCGGCCGACACACCGCAGGACGCGCCCGTCGTGGTCGGAGTGGACGGGTCGCCGGCCTCCCGGGCCGCCGTGGAGCTGGCCTTCTTCGAGGCCGCGGCCGCAAGGGTCGGCCTGGCCGCGGTCGAGGTCCGCCCACCCCGGGAGGCGGGCGCTCCCGAGTTCCTGGACACCTCCTTGCTGGAAATGTCGGAGATCCTCGCGGGATGCGGCCAGGAGTACCCCGACACCAAGGTCAGCCACGAGGTCCTCACGGGCGAAGCCGCGTACATGCTGACCGCGGCGGCCCGTCACGCGCGTTGTCTGGTGGTGGGGTCGCGGGGCCGAGGCGGTTTCCGAGGGATGCTGCTCGGCTCCACGAGCCGCTCCCTCGTCCACACCACGCACTGCCCGCTGCTGATCGCCGCGCCGGTCCGGACCAGGTGAGGACTTCCACCTGCTGCCCCGCGGTGGCCGTCGTGACGGTCCGGTGTTCACGAGCCGCGGTCGGCGGCCGGTCGGCCGACGGAAAAGGGCCGAACGACTCCGTGCCGCGCTACCCCAGGCCCCTGCCGTCCCGCCCGGCGCTGCCTGACCGTGGAGACAGCGAGCCACACGGAGGACGCCATGTCTACGCCAACGCTGGACGCCACGACATTGGACAAGCTGATCTCGGCCGCCGTCGCGGCCCCGTCGATCCACAACTCCCAGCCCTGGCGCTACCGGCTCGACCCCGACACGCTCACGATCGAGGTGCACGCGGCCCCGGAGCGGAAGCTGCCCCACGCGGACCCGGACGGGCGCGCCCTGCACCTCTCCGTCGGGGCCGCGGTCTTCAACCTGCGGGTCGCCGCGGCCCACTTCGGCTGGGCGCCGGAGGTGCGGCTGCTGCCCCGGCCCGAGGAATCCGACCACCTCGCGTCCGTGCGGCTCGGCCGACCGGGGCCGGGTGAAAGCCGGCCTGACGACAGCCTGTACGACGCGTTGTGGCGCCGGCACAGCTGCCGCCTCCCGTTCTCCGACCGCCCCGTGCCCGTGCAGGTCCTGCGCGCCCTGGTGACCGCCGCCGAGAGCGAGGGCGCGCGCATGGCACTGCCGGCTGCCACGGAGACCGCGCGCATCCTGGAACTCACGGCGGAGGCCGAGTGGTACGAGTCCGCGAACGCGCAACGACGGGTGGAGAGCCGCTCCTGGATACGAGACGGAGCCCCGGACGGAGTTCCGTCCTCGGCACTCGGCCCCCGGGACACGGCGGGGCACATGCCCATCCGGGACTTCTCCGCGCCGGCCTCGGTGCGGCCGCCGCCACCGGCCGAGTTCGAACCGCACCCGGTCGTCGCCGTCCTGTCGACGCCACGCGACGCGCCTACGGACTGGCTGCGTGCCGGCCAGGGACTGGAGAGCGTGTTGCTGCTCGCGACGGCCCACGACCTGAAGGCGTCCCTGCTTCACCAGGCGCTCGAATGGCGCGACCTGCGCTGGGCGCTCAACGACCCGCACGCGGGGATCAGCGACGTGCAGATGCTGATCAGGCTGGGTTACGGCCCTGAAGGTCCGCAGACACCCAGGCTGCCCGTCGAGGACGTTCTGGAGCGCCCGAAGTGGCCGCCGGACTGACCGTCCACCGCCTGGCTCCGACCGCCCCCGGCGGGTGCGGGAAGGCGGATGTGCTCCGGGTCGGCCGGAGGGACCGTTCGGCCCATGCGCTCGGGGAGCGGCGCGACGACGATGGAAGCGCAGGACACAGCCGGGCCGTACGCCGGCCGGCCGTACCTCCGAGGACGCAGAGGCGATCATGACGACCAAGCTGATGACCATGACGCGGCAGCTCGAAGTCCTGTCCGACGAACACCGCGACAGGTTGATGGCGCTGGCCAGGGAAGTGGAGTTCCCCGCGGGCAGCCGCATCTTCGAGGAGCGGGGAACGGCAGACCGGTTCTGGATCGTGCGGGACGGCGACATCGCGCTGGAGATGCGGGTGCCCGGCGAACGTCCCGTGCAGATCGAGACGCTCGGTCAGGGGTCCCTGCTGGGATGGTCGTGGCTGTTCCCGCCGCGCAGGTGGCACATGGGCGCCAGAACGCTCACCCCGGTCCGCGCCTACGAGTTCGACGCGGAGGCCGTGCGGGCGCTCTGCCGGGAGGACCAGGAGTTCGGCTATGTCTTCGTGCTGGCCTGCGCCGAGACCATCGGGCACCGGCTCGAAGACGCCCGGAACCGACTGCTGGACGTGCTCGGCCCGCACGGCAGCGGACTGCCGCACTGACAGGCCGGTTGCACAGCAAAGGCGGTGCGAACGATGACGAATCCCGTGCTCGTAGGGATCGACGGCTCCGCGGAGAGCCTCTCGGCGGCCGACTGGGCCGGCGAGGAGGCGGCACGGCGGAACCTGCCGATCAGGCTGCTGAACGTCTGGGCCAATCCGGTGAGCAACGTCCAGTTCTCGCCCAACCCCGAAGGAATGCGCTTCTGGGCGGAAGGCCAGGTGCGCGAGGCGGGAAGGCGGATGACCGAACGCCACCCGCACATGGCGGTCGAAGCACAGCAGATCTACGGCGTCCCGGGGCAGGTGCTGCTCCACGCCGCTGACGCCTCGGAGCTGACCGTACTCGGCCATCATGGCCGAGGAGCGGTAGCCGACTCCGTGCTGGGCGGAACGGCTCTGCACGTGCTGGCGCGCTCCGGCCGGCCCGTGGTGCTGGTCCGCGCGGACCAGCCCGCGGACGAGACCGGCAAGGTCGTCGTCCTCGGCCTCGACCTCGGGCGGCCGTGCGAGTCCCTGTTGACGTTCGCCTTCGAGCAGGCGGCGGATCGAGGAGCCGTGGTGCACGCCGTGCACGTCTGGAACGAGCACGAGGTGCACCTCGCGGCCCCGACACCGGGCGCGGGCCTGGCCGCACAGGTACTGGCCGAGCAGGAACGCGGGTTGGCTCAGGCTCTCGCGCCGTGGCGGCAGAAGTTCCCCTCGGTCGAGGTCCGGCACTCGGTCCTCCAGGGCCCGGTCGCCCAGCGACTGGCAGAGGCGGGCAAGGACGCCGACCTGCTGGTCATCGGTCGCCGCCGCCTGCATGCGCCGAGCGTGGTCCACATCGGGCCCGTGGCCCGTGCCGTGCTGCACCATGCGGCCCGTCCGGTCGCCGTCGTCTCGCACGAGTGACCGCGGCAGGGAAGGTCCCGTTCACGACCAACAGGATGTATTCGCAACCGGAGGTACTCAAGATGACCGACGTCGTCAAGGAAGAACAGCGCATCGTGGTCGGAGTCGACGGCTCCGAGCCGTCCAAGGAGGCCCTTCGATGGGCCGTCGACCAAGGCCGGCTGACCGGAGCGGCCGTCGAAGCGATAGCGGCCTGGGAGCCGCCCACCGACTGGTACGGGATGGTGCCGAAGTCCGACCGTCCATCCACGGTCGAGGAGACAGCGGAACGGAATCTGGCCGAGACGGTGGACCAGGCAGTGGGCTCGCACCCCGGCGTCGACGTGCGGACGACCGTGGCGAAGGGGAATCCCGCGGCCGTACTGCTGAAGGCGGCGCGTGATGCGCGACTGCTCGTGGTCGGGAACCGTGGCCGCGGCGAATTCACCGAGGCACTTCTGGGCTCGGTCAGCCTGCGCTGCACGCAGCACGCCACGAGGCCGGTGGTCGTCATCCGTGAGGACAGCTGAGAGCAGAGCCTCGCCGGCCTCGCGCCGAGCGGCCCCGAGCCGACGGCCGAAGGCCGTACGAGTGGAGTCCTCCGCGTCCTCGTCGTACGTTCGCGAGCGGATCGGCGGAGCACGGGGCCGAATGGACCGTTCGGCCCTGGCACCGGAGGCTCGCGCGCTTCATGATCGGAGAACCGGGGCGGCAGAACACTGGGTGAAGGGTCGGCGGACATGAGCGACGCGCGGCAGTTCTCACCGCAGGAACCGATCAGGGTCTTCCTGCTGGACGACCACGAGGTCGTCCGGCGAGGGGTGCACGACCTGCTGGACGCGGAGCCCGACATCGCGGTGATCGGGGAGGCCGCGACCGCGGACCACGCACTCGCCCGGGGGCCCGCGCTACGGCCGGACGTCGCGGTGCTCGACGTGCGGCTCCCCGACGGGGACGGCATCACCGTCTGCCGCGAACTGCGCTCGCGGATGCCCGATCTCGCGTGTCTGATGCTCACCTCCTTCGACGACGACGACGCGCTGCTCGACGCGATCATGGCGGGCGCCGCGGGCTATGTGCTGAAGCAGATCAAGGGCTCGGACCTGGTCTCGGCGGTGCGCACGGTCGCGTCCGGGCAGTCGATGCTGGACCCGGCCACCACGACGCGGCTGATGAGCAACCTGCGCGGCGGCGAGGAGGACGCGGAACCCGAGGCGGAGGCGCTGTCCGGCCTGACCCCGAGGGAGCGCGAGATCCTGGGCCTGATCGGCGAGGGGCTGACCAACGCGCAGATCGGCAAGCGGCTCTACCTGTCGGAGAAGACGGTCAAGAACAACGTCTCGCGGCTGCTGGCCAAGCTCGGCGTGGAGCGCCGCGTCCAGGCAGCCGTCATCGCCACGCAAGGGGCGGCGCAGACCTCCAGCCCTGATCACGGCCGGCACTGACCCCCGGACCGCCCGGCCGCATCCGCGGACCCCGCAGGTCCGTGGCGCTGGCTCGGTCACCGGGTCCCGGACAGCGCGCGGTTGAGTTCCACGACGTCGACGTGTTTCTGGCCCAGGAAGCCCAGGGCCCGGCTTTGGACGTGTGCGGCGACGAGCCGGTGCACCACCGCCGAGGCAAGCCCGCGGGCTCTGGCGACCCGGCCGACCTGCTCGTAGGCGTAGGCGGGGGAGATGTCCGGGTCGAGTCCCGAGCCGCCGGCCGTCAACGCGTCGACGGGCACCGTCCGCGGTGGGACGCCGTCGAAGGCCGCCACCGCCGCGCGCCGCTCCCGGATCTCCCTGATCAGCGTGGCGTTGTTCGGTCCGAGGTTGGACGCGCCGGAGGCGAGCGGATCGTACGACCCGGCGGACGGGCGCGGCTGGAACCACCTCGGGTCGGGCGACGCGGTGGTCCGTCCCGTGCCGGGCGGCAGGTCGAAGGTCTGGCCGAGCAGGCTGGAAGCGGCTGTCCGCCCGTGGACCTTCACCAGCGAGCCGTTGGCACGGTGCGGGAAGGTGGCCTGCGCGATGCCGGTGACGAGCAGCGGATAGGCGACGCCGGTGATCACGGTGAACACGATCAGCAGCCGCAGGGCCGCGACGTGCTGCCGGACCACCGTGCCGAAGGTCTGGGCCATCGGGTCGCTCCCTTGCTCGCCCGGCGCTCGGCGCGGTCCGGGAATGATCAGCGCAGTCCGGGGATGAACTGCACGACGAGGTCGATGAGTTTGATGCCGGCGAACGGCACGACGAGCCCGCCCAGGCCGTACAGCCAGATGTTGCGGTTGAGCAGCGCCGAGGCCGAGGACGGGCGGTAGCGCACCCCCCGCAGGGCAAGCGGGATCAGCACGACGATGATCAGGGCGTTGAAGATGATCGCCGAGGTGATGGCCGAGGTCGGGCTGTGCAGCTTCATGATGTTGAGCTTGTCCAGGCCCGAGTAGACCCCGGCGAACATCGCCGGGATGATCGCGAAGTACTTCGCGACATCGTTGGCGATCGAGAAGGTCGTCAACGCGCCCCGGGTGATGAGCAGTTGCTTGCCGATCTCGACGATCTCGATGAGCTTGGTGGGGTTGGAGTCCAGGTCCACCATGTTCCCGGCCTCCTTGGCGGCCGAGGTGCCGGTGTTCATGGCGACGCCGACGTCGGCCTGGGCGAGGGCGGGTGCGTCGTTGGTGCCGTCGCCGGTCATCGCGACGAGTTTGCCGCCGGCCTGCTCCCGTTTGATGAGCGCCATCTTGTCCTCGGGGGTGGCCTCGGCGAGGAAGTCGTCGACGCCGGCCTCGTCGGCGATGGCCTTGGCGGTGAGCGGGTTGTCGCCGGTGATCATCACGGTGCGGATGCCCATCCGGCGCAGCTCGTCGAAGCGCTCGCGCATGCCGGCCTTGACGACGTCCTTGAGGTGGATGACACCAAGCACGCGCGCGGTCGGGGTGCCGTCTCGCCGCAGGACCTCGCCCACGACCAGTGGAGTGCCACCACTGGCGGAGATGCCGTCGACGATCTCGCCGACCTGATGGGAGGGGTGGCCGCCCGCCTGGCGCACCCAGCGGATCACCGACACCGCCGCGCCCTTGCGCAGCGCCCGGCCCGGCGGGTCGTCCAGGTCCACGCCGCTCATCCGGCTCTGAGCGGTGAACGGGACGAACGTGGCGTGGGCGAGTTCACCTTCACCACGGCCGCGTAGCGCGTGCCGCTGTTTGGCGAGGATCACGATGGATCGACCCTCCGGCGTCTCGTCGGCGATCGACGAGAGCTGGGCGGCGTCGGCGAGTTCCTCGACGTCGATCCCCTCCACCGGGTGGAACTCCGCGGCCTGCCGGTTGCCGAGGGTGATGGTGCCGGTCTTGTCCAGCAGCAGGGTGTTGACGTCGCCGGCGGCCTCGACCGCGCGCCCGGACATCGCCAGCACGTTGCGCTGCACCAGCCGGTCCATGCCGGCGATGCCGATCGCCGACAGAAGGGCGCCGATCGTGGTGGGGATCAGGGCGACAGCCAGCGCGACCAGGATCACGATGGACTGCTCGGCGCCGGCGAAGACGGCGAACGGCTGCAGGGTGACGACGGCCACGAGGAAGACGATGGTCAGCGAGGCGAGCAGGATGTTGAGCGCGATCTCGTTGGGCGTCTTCTGCCGCGAGGCGCCCTCGACGAGGGCGATCATCCGGTCGATGAAGGTCTCACCGGGCTTGGAGGTGATCTTCACGACGATCCGGTCCGACAGGACCTTCGTGCCTCCGGTCACGGCGCTGCGATCGCCGCCGGACTCGCGGATCACCGGCGCGGACTCGCCGGTGACCGCCGACTCGTCGACCGAGGCGATGCCCTCGACGACGTCGCCGTCCCCCGGGATGACCTGCCCGGCCTCGACCACCACGTGGTCGCCCAGCCGCAGCTCGTTGGCCGGGACCGGCTCCTCCTGCGCGGTCGCGCCTCCCGGGGCCCAACCGGTCAACCGCCTGGCCGTGGTGGCGGTCTTGGTACGCCGCAGCGTCTCCGCCTGCGCCTTCCCCCGCCCCTCGGCCACGGCCTCGGCCAGATTGGCGAACACCGTCGTCAGCCAGAGCCAGACGCTGATCACCCAGGCGAAGACACTGGGGTTCCTGATCGCCGACACCGTGGTGAGCACCGCGCCGACCTCGACCACGAACATCACCGGATTGTGGTACATCACGCGCGGGTGGAGCTTGCGCAGCGCGCCGGGGGCGGACCGTAGCAGCAGCTTCCTATCGAGCACGCCACCGGCGATCCGGCGTGGCGGTTCACCGCCCGGCCTCCCGTTCCCGGCCGGCTGCGGAGGCCGACCCGCGGTCGCGGACATCAGTGCAGTCCTTCCGCGAGCGGCCCGAGTGCGAGGGCGGGGAAGTAGGTGAGCCCGACGACGATCAGGATCACCGCCGCGAGCAGTCCGACGAACTGGGGCCGGTGCGTGGGCAGGGTGCCCGCGGTGGCCGGCACGGGCTGCTGGCCGGCCAGCGAGCCGGCCAGTGCCAGGACGAAGACCATCGGCAGGAATCGGCCGACGAGCATCGCCAGGCCGAGCGCGGTGTTGTACCAGGTGGTGTCGGCCGACAGACCGGCGAACGCCGAGCCGTTGTTGTTGGCGGCGGAGGTGAACGCGTAGAGCACCTCGGAGAAGCCGTGCGGCCCGGAGTTGAGCATCGCCGCCCGCTCGCCCGGAAGGGACATCGCGATCCCGGCGCCGACCAGCACGATCGCCGGCGTGGTGAGGATGTACAGCGAGGCGAACTTCATCTCCCGGCTGCGCAGCTTCTTGCCCAGGTACTCCGGGGTGCGGCCGACCATCAGCCCGGCCACGAACACGGCGATCACCGCCAGAACCAGGATTCCGTAGAGCCCGGAACCGGTGCCGCCGGGCGCGATCTCACCCAGCATCATGTTGAAGATCGTCATCCCGCCGCCGCCGGGCGTGTACGAGTCGTGGGAGGAGTCGACCGCGCCGGTCGAGGTGAGCGTGGTGGACGCCGCGAACAGTGCCGAGGCCCAGATCCCGAACCGCTGCTCCTTGCCCTCCATCATTCCGCCGGCGTCGTGCCCTGCCGTACTGCTGACACTGTGCAGTTCGTTGGCCGTGATCAGGGCGACGGACGCGGCCCAGATCAGGACCATCACCGCCACGATCGCGTAACTCTGCCGGTGGTCGCCGACCATCACCCCGAAGGTGCGAGGCAGCGAGAAGGAGACGACCAGGAGGAGGTAGATCTCGACGAGGTTGGTGAAGGCGGTCGGATTCTCGAACGGGTGGGCGGAGTTGGCGTTGTAGAAGCCGCCACCGTTCGTGCCCAGTTCCTTGATCGCCTCCTGGGAGGCGACCGGTCCGCCGGTGATGCCCTGGTGGCCACCGGCGATCGTGGTGACGTCCTGGACACCGTGAAGGTTCTGGATGACACCGGCCGCGACGAGCACGATCGCGAAGACGAACGAGATCGGCAGCAGCACCCGAAGCACGATCCGGGTCAGGTCCACCCAGAAGTTCCCCACGCGATCGGTTCTCGTCCGGGTGAATCCGCGGATCAGCGCGGCGACGACGGCGATACCGACCGCCGCGGATGCGAAGTTCTGCACGGCCAGCCCCGCCATCTGCACGAGGTGTCCGAGGGCCGACTCACCCGAGTACGACTGCCAGTTCGTGTTCGTGACGAAGGACGCCGCGGTGTTGAACGCCTGGTCGGCCTTCATCGACGGGGTGCCCAGGGCGAGCAGCAGATGGTTCTGCAGGCGCAGGAAGCCGTAGAGGAACAGGACGGAGACCGCGGAGAACGCCAGCACGCTGCGCAGGTAGGCCGCCCATGTCTGGGTGGCGTCCCCGTCGATACCGCCCGCCCGGTAGACCAGGCGTTCCACTCGCCAGTGCCGGCCGGAGGACAGGACGTGGGCCAGGTAGTCGCCCAGCGGACGGAACGACGCGGCCACGGCCGCCACCAGCAGCAGGATCTCCAGCCAGCCGCCGAGAGTGTCGCTCACCTCAGAACCTCTCGGGGAAGATCAGGCACAGCACCAGATAGACCACGAGAGCCGCGGCGACGACCAGTCCGACGATGTTGTCCGCGCTCACAGCCGGCCGACCCCTCTGGCGATCGCGCCCAGAAGCGCGAACACCACGATGGTCAGGCCGATGAAGACGAGGTCCGCCATCGCCGGAATACACCTCGCTTGCGCTGACGCTGAACCGGAACCGCCGGGAAGGCGGCCCGGATGCCAAAAGGAAACGGAACCGGAACCGAACTCCGGCGAACCGCGCGGAAGAAACGCCCCGCACGTCATGGCGTCTTCCCGCAGCGCCTCGACGTTAGCGGAGGTCAACGCGTACGCGGCCGCACCACACGGCCGCCGACGGAGTGAATCCCGGCGGGGCGGGGAACGACACGAGGGACGGGCGACAGGCGCACACGCGGATGTCCCCTCACCGACTGCTGGGAGAACCGCCTGTCACCGGGGAGTCGCGCGGGGCATGCGGAGCAGCCGGCCGTGGGCCGCCGCGGAGTGGGTCACGACGCATACGTCGATGTCGTCACCGGAGCCTTCGACGATGGCCTCACCGATGCCGCGGCTGAACAACCTCTGCAGGCGGCTGCGCCGGGTGGCACCGATCAGGATCTGACTGGCGTTCACCTGCCGGGCGAAGTCGAGGATGGCGTGGGCGCGGTCGCTGCCGGTGACGGTGTGGCAGGTGCCGCCGAGTTCCTCGACCAGGGCGCGCTGGCAGGCCGGCAGGCCGGAGGAGCGGGAGGCGAGGGTGTCGTCCGGCTCGACGTGCACGGCGAGGAACTCCCCACCCGCGCCGCGCGAGGCGGTGCGTTTGGCACGGCGGATGAGGGTGTCTCCCTCGTCCCCACCGGAGAGGGCGACCAGAACTCGCTCGCGGGTGGACCAGGGCCGCTGGATGCCGTGGTCGTGGCGGTAGCGCTGGAGTGCCTCCTCCGCGCGGTCGGCCACCCACAGCAGGGCGATCTCGCGCAGGGCGGTGAGGTTTCCGGCGCGGAAGTAGTTGGCCAGCGCCGTCTCGGCCTTGTCCCGCGGATAGATGTTGCCGTGGACCATCCGCCGGCGCAGCGCCTCGGCCGACATGTCCACGAGTTCGATCTGGTCCGCGCCCCGGACCACGTCGTCGGGCACGGTTTCGTGCTGCTTGGCACCGGTGATGTGCTCCACCACGTCGTTGAGCGACTCGAGGTGCTGGATGTTGACGGTGGAGATCACGTCGATGCCCGCGGCCAGCAGTTCGTGGATGTCCTGCCAGCGCTTCTCGTGGCGCGAGCCGGGGACGTCGGTGTGGGCCATCTCGTCGACCAGGGCGACCTGCGGGTGCCGGAGGAGTACGGCGTCGAGGTCCATCTCGGTGAAGGTGCAGTGGCGGTATCCCACGGTCCGGCGCGGCACGCTCTCCAGGCCCTCGGCCATCTGCCGGGTCAGCGGCCTGCCGTAGTCCTCCATGTACGCGATGACCACGTCGGTGCCCCGCTTGGCTCGGCGATGTCCCTCGCCGAGCATCGCGTACGTCTTGCCCACTCCGGAAGCCGCCCCGAGGTACACCCGCAGAATTCCGCGCACCACGGTCGCTCCCTTCTCGCCCTTGCGAGCTGACCGTCCGACGTGGCACCGGTCCCGCCCGCTCCGGCATGGGCCAGGCGGTCCGGCGACCCCTCTTCCGTCCTTACCTCCACATTCCCACCTCAATCCCGCTCAACGGGATATCTCCCACTCAACGGGATGTCTCCCGCGCACCGTCGCCGGCTGAGAGCGGGACCGTCGCCAGGGACGTTGGGCCCCAGCCTCCGCCGACGAAGCGCGTCATGCTGGTCCGAGAAGGAGGCGCAGTATGAGGACGTTGCCCCATCCGCACACGGGGGAGGGGGCTGCCGCGCTGGGAGCCTTCGTCGTGGCCGCGCTGGAACTCGTCGCCCTGAGCACTGCTCCGGCCGGGGACCGTCCGGTCATCGCGGCCGCCCTGGTCGGCGCCGCCCTGGTCTTCCTTCTCCTGGCCGGGGTACGGCACAGATGCCGCCGGTGCTCCGTCCAGCCGGTCCAGGCGGCTCCGTCGAAGGCCGTGGACAAGGACTGGTTCACCGCCGAATCGGTGCAGGACTTTCCGATCGAAGCCGTCAGGCCACTGCTGTCATGTGCGGACCCGCCGTCCCTGAGCAGCCTGTACAGCGCATGGGTCTTCGCCACCGAGGGCCACGACGCCGTATGGATCGAACGCCACCTCGGTCTGTCCCCGGTGGCGGTGCACACGCTGTGCGAGGTGGCCCGCACACGCCGACAAGGCGAGGCCGGTGCGAGAGCGGGGCAGGGCAGCACATGAGGTCCGCGTCCGTCCGTATGGGCCTCCCGGCCCGGGGCGCGGGCCATCCGGCCCATGCGCGCGTCGGGGACCGGCGCAGAGGGTGGAGGCGGGGGTGTATGCCGGACGACCTGGAGGAGCCATGGACAAGGCAGCGCTCAAGAGCGGCCTCGGTCCCGTCGCGGTCGGCACGGACGGTTCGGAGCACGCTGCCACCGCCGTGCTGTGGGCTGCCTCGGAAGCAGCGTGCCGAGGCCGGCCGCTGACCGTGGTGTACGCGGTGGGGAACGATCAGACCCGGTGGTTCGGACCCGGCGGGGAGCGGTTGCTGCTCGAGGAAGGCGACCGCTGCCTCCAAGCCACGGTCGGACTCGTCTCCTCGCGCTCTCCGGAACTGTCGGTCGAGACGGTGCTCAGCCGGGGCGACCCCGCCGAGAGCGTTCTGGAAGCGGCCGGCGCCGACGGCACCGCTGTGGTGGGCTCCCGCGGCCTGGGCGGGTTCTCCGGTCTGCTGCTGGGTTCGGTGAGCCTGCGCGCGGCGGCCCGGGCGCAGGGGCCGCTTGTCGTGGTGCGCGAGATCGCCGAGCCGGAGACGGGAGTGGTGGCCGCGGCGGTGCGCGACGACGGCGACCGTGACGCGCTGCGGTTCGCCGCGCGCACGGCGCTGGCGCACGGTGCCACGCTGCGGGTGGTGAGTGCCTGGATGTTCCTGGAAGGCGTGGGAAGCATGGTCCCGTTGGTCGACGACGTGGGGGCCATCGCGGCGGACGAGGCCGCCGCCACGCGCCGGACGGTGCGGCCGATCCGTCAGGAGTTCCCGGACCTGGAGATCACCGAGGAGACGGTGCGCACGAGGTCCGTGGGAGGCGCGCTCGTCGCGGTCTCCGAGCAGGCCGACCTGCTCGTCATGGGCGCCCGCAGGCCCGCCCACGCGTTCCGCACGCCCTTCGGGGGCGTGACCCACGCGGTGCTCCACCACGCGCGCTGCCCCGTCGCGGTGATCCATCGCGGCTGACCGGAACCCGGCGAAGGCGGTGACCGGGACCGACCGTCCCACCACCGGGACCTCCGGCCCCTTCCTGGGGCACCGACCGGAGACCCACGCTGGAGACGAGACCCGACCGAGGAGGCAAACGCGATGCGCCGCAATGTCACTGCCGGAATCGACGGTTCGGCCGCCGCTGTCGCTGCATGCGAGTGGGCGGCCCGCGAAGCGGAGCTGCACGGGGTGTCCCTGCGTCTCCTCCACGCCGTGGCCCCCTTGCCCGGGCGCGCCACGGTCACCACGCCGACCGATCCCGCTCCCCGCCCCAGGACGGCGGCTCGGGTGGGCCCCGAGGCCGAGGACCGTATCCGTGACGAGTTCCCGGATCTGCAGGTCGTGACCGACGAGATCGCGGCGCGCCCCGTCGACGCGCTGGTGAGCACCGCCGAGGACACCGAGATGCTCGTCCTGGGGTCGCACGGGGCGGGAGCGGTCTCCCAGACGCTCCTCGGCTCGGTGGGACGGGGTGTCGCGGGACGCGCGACCTGCCCCGTCGTGCTTGTGCCCGAGGATGCCGGCAGCGCAGAGAACTCCGCCGGGCGGAGCACCGAGGGCCACACGCCGTCCGGGGATGTTGTCCTCGGGCTGGACCTCGACCGGACCGGCGACCGGGCGATCGGATTCGCCTTCGACGAGGCCGCTGCCAGGGGCGGGAGCCTTCGGGTGGTGCACGGTCGCTCCGGGCAGAACGCAGGCGGCCGCAGCGGGGAAGGTGAGGGAGCCGACCAGCAGGGTGCGGTCCGCTCGGAGGACGAGTTCGCGACGCAGGTGGAGTCCTGGCGGGCGAAGTACCCCACGGTGCAGGTGGTCAGCGAGGCCGCGGACGGCGCAGCCGACCGGCATCTCGCCCACGCGGCGACCTCGGCTTCCCTGGTCGTCCTCGGCCGTGGTTCCCGGGGCGGTGCCGGTGGCCTCGGGACGGTGGCCCACGCTGTTCTCCGCAGCGGTGCGGCTCCCGTTGCCGTTGTTCCGTGACGAACCGCCACATTCCATCTCCTCGGTTCCCGCGCCCATGCCAGTCCCTGCGGTCCGGTCCCGGCGGCGCGCCGCGCAGGGGCGGTACGTGAGGCTGGCAGGGCGATGGCTTCCGTGGCGGTGGGGAGGAGGGCCGGCCAGGGCGAGGGCGACCCGCGGGTGCGCCCGGCCGAAGTCCCGCAGGTCGTCGGAGAGGACGCCCTGGAGGACGGCGACCCCGGCGAAGCCGATCCGGACCGTTCCCGTCTCACCGTGCACTGGCTCCCGGGCCACCCGCAGGGCGCGGTCCGCCTGCGCCAGGGCTCTGCGAGTCGGCCGGTACAGGGCTCTGCGAGTCGGCCGGTACGGGAGAACAGGCGTCCGCCCACCTCCCGCTCGAGAGCCTGGACCTGGGCGCTGAGGGGGGACCGGGTGATGTGCGGCAGGACGGCGGCCCGGCAGAAGTGCCGTTCGTCGGCGACGGTGACGAAGCAGCTCAGGTGCCGCGGTTCCACCGTCCACTCGTGTCCGTCGTTTCAATCGCCTGGTTGATCGCGTCTTTCTGTTGGATCTGCCACTCCTGGTGGCACACGCTGGATGCATGAACGTGACATCTCAGGATCGACAGGATATCGCCGACCTCATGACCGGGTGGATCTACCGGGACCTGGGTGAGTGGGGCCGGCTGAAGGGCCTCTTCCACCCCGACGGCCGGATCGAGATCACCTGGTTCGAGGGGTCGGCGTACGAGTTCGTGGACGCCTCCGCCCGGATGGGGACCTCCGCCTTCCGGACCAAGCACCTGATCACCGCACCTGTGGTGACCTTCTCCACTGACGGTGCCCGGGCCGTCAGCGAGACCAACGCCGTCATCATCGGCGAGAACGTCGACCTGCGCCTCGGCTGCAACGGGCACAACCGATTCATCGACCGCCTGGAGAAGCGGGACGGGACGTGGCGCATCAGCGACCGCAAGAGCGTCTACGACTTCGGCGCCTTCACCTTCCCCGCCGGGGTCGTCGACATCGACGCGGAGACAGTGGCCCGGTACCCGCGGGAGTACGCCGCTCTCGCCTACCTGCTGGAGGCCAGCGGATTCCCGGTGAGCCGGGTCTTCGCGACCAAAGGCAGCGACCTGGAACGCGACATCAAGGAGTCCGCCTTCGCCTGGCTGGGCGAGCAGGCCGACAGCTGACGACCACCGCAGCGAACGAGAAATGCAGAGAGGCACGATAGAACTGGTCACGAGAGAAGAGCACAGGCAGCACGCCGGAGTGGCCACGGCGTCCGCCGCGCGGACGGCCGGGGCGGGCGCAGGGGGCGCCCACCCCGGCCGGGTCAGAGGCGAGGGCCGCTCAGGAAGGGAGTTTCCATTGCTGGTTGCTGCCGCCGTTGCAGTCCCAGATATCGAGCTGGGTGCCGTTGTCGGTATCGAAGCCGGGGATGTCCAGGCAACGCCCCGAGGCGGGGTTGACCAGCGTGCCGTTGGTCGGCTCCCATTGCTGGTTGGCGCCGCCGTTGCAGTCCCACAGCTCGACGAGCGTGCCGTTGGCAGTGCTGCCGCCGGTGACGTCCAGGCACTTACCCGATGCTTGGAGGGTGCCGTTGCTGTAGGTCCAGTTCTGGGCCGGGGTGGTGTTGCAGTCCCACACGTCGGCCTTGGTGCCGTTGGTTGCCGAGCCGGTGTAGTCGTCCAGGCACTTCGAGGTGTTCAGGCCCGAGGTGATCGGGCCGGTGGGCGGTTGCGCGGTGCCGGTGCCCGGCGTGATCGACAGGTTGTCGAACTGGTCGGTGCGGTACCCCTGGATGCCCAGGCCTGCCTGTCCGGACAGGAACGAGGCGTCGGTCACCGACCCGATCTGCTTGCCGTCGACCTTTGCGCTGATCGTCGTGCCCTGGAAGGTGAACGACAGGTTGTGCCAGGTCTGGGTGCCCAGCGCGGTTGTCGTCCCGGTGGCCAGCGTGTGGTTCGAGCCGTCTGTGTACATCTTCTCGATCCACCACTGCCCGGTGTCCCTGATCCGGAAGTAGTACGCGTTCATGTGCGACTGCGGCCGCTGCTGGGTATTCGCCCGCCCGATCAACTCGGTGGTGCCCGCACTGCGCAGGTAGACGTCCGAGCTGACGGTGTAGTTGGACCAGGTGGTGTCACCGATCAGCGAGTAGGTGTCGGAGTCGTCCTGCCACTCGATCGGCTTGACCGGCGCCATCTGCTGCAGGCACTGGCCCGACCGGCCCGAGCACGGCTGGGCCTCGAAGGCACCCTGCATGTCGGAGAGGTACTTCGCCTCCGAACCTGAGGAGTAGCTGTCGAAGTTGTCCGTGTAGGGCAGGGCGAGCGCGTGTCCGGCAGGACCCGCCGCGGTCCCTTTGCCCTGGCCGGTGGTGGTGGTGACCGTGTACACGTAGCCGGGCTGGAGGGTCAGCGAGTAGGAGCCGCCCGAGGGGGTGACGTCCTGGGTGTGGACGAAGTCCGTCGCCGCACTCGGGGAGTTCACCCGCGTCGCCCACACATGGGCGGTGCCTGTGGACAAGCCGCCCTGGACGTGCAGGTTCACCGTTTGCGCCGCGCTCGCGGTGGTCGTCTCCAGGACGGTGGAGTAGTCGCTGCCGTTCGGGGACTTGAGACTGACGTAGGCGCCGTTGGACTCCGAGCCGCCGAGATAGCCGGACGCGGAGTCGATGAACTTCCATCCGGGCTGCGCGAACTGGGTGACCTGCGCGGTCGCCCAGGTGTTCTCGCCCACGCTGTACTGGCCCGACCAGGGCGATGGCGCGGTGAGCAGGCCCACGGTGCTGTAGGGCAGGTTGGGGTAGATCGCGGCGGCCAGCGGCCAGTTGAGGTAGGCGGTCATCTTGGCGTCGGTGTAGCCGCGCACGATGGAGCGGATCAGCGCGGGTGCGCCGGTGTTCATGTCCTGCGAGCCGTTCTCGGAGGCCCACAATGGTTTGCCGTTGTTCTGGGCGGTGGTGGTGCTGGAGCAGCTCGTCGCCGGTCCGCCGTCGCCCTGGCAGGGGTAGTGGGCCCCGATGACGGAGACCGCGTTGTTGAAGTCGGAGTTCTTGGCCATGTCGTCGGCGGTGTCCCAACCGCTGTCGTCGGCCACGATCTGTACGCCGGAGTAGCCGGCGCTGTTCAGCGCGGAGCGCAGCTGGATGTACCAGTTGACGTCGTGGCCGCGTTCGTTCCAGCCACCGAGGTACTTGATGTTCAGGCCGTGCTGCTTGGCACAGCCGAGCCAGGAGATCAGGTAGTTGATGGTGTCGGTGGACCAGAAGCCGCCGTTGATCCAGCCGGGCGCGGCCCATGCCAGGCCGTACAGGCCGATGTCCGGGTTGCGCTGGACAGCCTGTTCGGCGAGCCAGAACTCGTAGCCGGCGTTGCAGTTGACGGTTCCGCGGCTGTGCTCGATGGACGGCTCGGCGCCGTCGGTGGAGTTGGCGTCACCGCCGATCTCCAGTTTCAGCAGCTGGAGGTCGGCGCCGTAGCCGGGTTTGAACAGGTAGTCCAGGATCTGCTGCTGCTGGGCGGCCGGATAGTCCCGCAGCAGGCGGGAGTTGCCGCCGCCGCCGCTGATCGCGCCGATACCGTCGAACGTTCGTCCGCCCTGCGTCCCGTCCACGGTGATGGTCGAGGTCGCGGCGTGTGCGGGGGCGATGCTGCTGACCGACAGGACAGCAGCGAGCAGCGCCAGCACCCATAAGGGGGCTAGTCGCCCGAGTCGGGTCATCACTGACACCCTTTCATTGGGGGGAATGGCGCACAGTGTGTGGTCGTGTTGAGTTGGCGGTCAACCCTGTTGCAAACAAAAACAGAATTGGACATGCCGTGTCTCCGTCCTCGGGGCGGGCGGGCAGGCCTCTGGTCAGCGAACGAGCGCCCCTCAGCCGCCCCACGGCCTGTTCGTGGACCCCGGGCGACGGCGGCCGCCGAGCTTGGCTCCCAGGCATCCGCCGACGGGCCGCCGCGGAGCGACCCGCTTGTGCGATCCAGGTTTGCGCAACCATTCCGCCGCAGCTGAACGGGACATGCGCCGGGGGAGCGCCCGGGGCGGAGCGCGGACGTGCGGCGGTGACGGCACCGGTCCGATCGGCCCGGGCGACTTGGTTTCGGCCACTTCGCAGCTCCCGCGGTGCCGCGGGCCCCACTGGTGGCGTTTGCGCGGACACGCCACTGACCAGCGGTCCTGGCTGGTGGTGTGCACCACGAGAGGACGGTGGATCACATGAAGGAACGCTCACGTTCCCCCATTGTCGACAGCTGAAGTGGCCGCATCCTGTTGGATATTGTTCGCTGATTCGGTCGATTGTGTTGACAGCGTCGGTGGATGGGCCTTTGCTGTCGGGCGTCCACCTCCGCCCGCCCGGTGCATTCCGTGCCGTCCCGAGGAGAGGTCCCAGCGATGCAACGATGGCGCATCCCCCTGGCGGCGAGCCTGCTGTTCCGCGGATTGGCCACGCCCAGCGCCGCCGGCCATCCTGCGGCCGCGACCGGCTCGGCGTCTTCGGCCAACCCGTTGCGCGGCACCTCCAACGGGGGCAACACCTTTCCCGGCGCCGACACCCCGTTCGGGATGGTGCGGTGGGGCCGTGCCGCCTCCACTCGCCCACCCGGAGGTGACTACGCGTGTTCTGACAACGTTATCGCCGGGTTCGGCTTGACACCCGGCACCTCCGACCTGGCCCTGGACGGCCCGCTGTTCACGTCCGTCGACGTGACACTCGGCAGCGGCGGCCACCACTGGAGCTGTGGGACTGCAACGGCGGCACGAACCAGCAGTGGACGACCTTGCCCGTTTCCTGAAGGCGGACCATCCCGACCGCGCCCGCCCAACCGGCCGAGAGCCGCACACAGCGTCGCCCACGCTGTGCAGCGCCTCCCGGCACATCCCGGTCACCGCCGCGCGCTGTGCCACAGCCAAAGCGGCGACCTTCCCCCCAATGCACCACCGACAGGACGGTTTTCCGAACCATGAGAAGAAGATCTGCCGCCATCGCCGCGGCATGTACGACATTCATGCTGGCCGGCGCGGGCATGCTGACCGTGTCCACGGCACACGCGGACACGTTGCCGTCGCCCGACAGCGTGTTCCAGAGCTGGAACGACAACTTCCTGGTGACCGGCGGCAGCACCGGGACGTACTACACCGACGAGCTGAAGAGCCAGGGCACCGAGCGGGCGGGCACCTGGATCGGGGCGCTGGACATCCTGGTCGCCGATGACGTGTACCTGCGTACCCGCACTCCCACCGACCGACAGCGGGTCAGCGACCTGGTCAGCACCTTCCTGGACAAGGAGGGCACCAACTGGACGTCGTGGGACGGCTGGAACGACGACATCGCGTGGATGATCACCGCCACCCTGGACGGCTACAAGGCCACCGGCAACACCAGCTGGCTGAACACCGCGGCCGACCAGTGGAACTCCACCTACAACCGCGGCTGGACCGGCGACGGCGGCGGCGGCATCTGGGAGAACGACACCGACTACAGCAAGTGCGCCCTGAGCAACGACCCCATGATCAGTACCGGCGTCGGCCTGTACGAGGCCACCGGGGACGGCGCGTACCTCACCAAGGCCGAGCAGATCTACACCTGGATGCGTGGCCACGTCGTGGACACCTCCAGCGGTGTCGTCAACGAGTGCGTGGCCTTCCCCAACGGCCCCGGTGGCTCCACCATCGTGCAGACGTCTGACAACGCCTACAACGCCGGGTCATGGATCGAGGCTGCCGACGACCTGTACCGGACCACCGGCAACACCTCGTACAGGGACGACGCGCAGCGCACCGCCGACCACTTCCTGAACAACGTGCCGATCGTGGCGAACAACGGAACGAGAGGGAGTTCCTACCAGTACTGGCTGTTCAAGGGCATGAGCGACTTCTGCACCGACGCGAACCTGTGCAGCCGCTACAGCGCCTACATGAACTCCAACGCCGCCCAGGCATGGAGCGAGCGCAACAGCGCGAACCTGACCTGGAACGACTGGACCAAGCCCACCAACGACACCAACCCGGACGCGTTCGAGATGAACGGAATGGTCGGCCTGTTCCAGGTGCTGCCGAACACAGCCGCGTCACCGTTCTCGGGTGACTACCGGATCGAGAACGCCACCAGCGGCCTGTCCCTTACCGTGCAGAACGGCTCCACCGCCAACTCCGCCCCGATCGTGCAAGGCGCGGACACCACGGACGGCAGCGCGTCCTGGTCCTTCGTCCCGGAGAGCAACGGCTACTACGAGATCAAGAACACCCACAGCGGCCGACTGCTCAACATCAGTGCGGCCTCGGGCAAGCCCGGCGGCTTGGCCGTGCAGTGGCCGGCCGGAAGCACCGCCCAAGGCAACGATCAATGGAAGCCGGTCCGCAACTCTGACGGCACCTGGTCCTTCTACAACCGCAACAGCCAGTTCGCCCTCGACGACCCCGCGGGAAGCACGACCTCCGGCACCCAGTACGAGCAGTGGAGCCCCACCGACAACTCCAACCAGCGCTTCACTCTGATCTCACGCTCGACCGGCACCGGGCCGTCAGGAGGCACCGGCCCGGTCCGGTCGGGCGTGGCAGGAAAGTGCCTCGACCTGCCCGGCGGCAACACCGCCAACGGAACCAAGGCGGAACTGTGGACGTGCAACGGCAACAGCAACCAGTCATGGTCGCTGGCGCAGGACAACACCCTGCGCATCTCGGGCAAATGCCTGGACGCCACCGGCGGCGGCACGGCCAACGGTACCCCGCTGGAGATCTGGGACTGCATCGGCGGCAGCAACCAGATCTGGCAGCCCTACAACGACGGGTACCGCAACCCCGCCTCCGGCCGCTGCATCGACGACCCCGGCGCTTCCACCACCGACGGCACCCAGCTGGAGCTGTGGGACTGCAACGCAGCAGCCCAGCAGATCTGGTCACTGCCCGGCTCATGAGCGCCTGAGAGCCGACGGATCACCGCCCGGACCAACGAGCCGGGCGGCGATCCGTCATGTCTTCTCCGCATGAGGAAGCCCAATAGTCTGTGCTTATGGGTGCCGGCCTTTCTGGCCGCGCTGCTGGCCGCGAGCGCGGCGCCGTCTACCCGAAGGGACTGGGCACGAACTCGATCAGCGACGTCACCATCTACCTCGGCGGCAACTGCTCCGAGTTCACCTCCACGGTCGGCAACGACGCCGACGCCACGGAGACTGGGCCGCACCCAAGCTCACCTGCTCCGGCTGACGAACGGCGGCCCCCCGGGCCGGCTGCGCACGCCCATGTGCGGCCGGCCCGGACAGGCCACCAGCGCACCATGACGAGAGACCGCGGGCCCCATCGCTCCTGACAGGGGTGCCCGCAACTGCCCGATGCAGCGGTTCCGCGCGTGTGCGTACGATGAGCGCCGTGGACGCATCCAGCGATACCGCCGCCGGGCACGCTTCGACGGCTACCTCCACGCGCGGCACCTACCTCGGCCAGACCCGGGAAGAACGCGCAACCGACCGGCACGAGCGACTGATGAAGGCGGCCTTCGAACTGTTCGCCGCGCGCTCCTACGACGACGTGACCGTGGCCGATGTCTGCGCACACGCCAAAGTGGCGAAACGCTACTTCTACGATCACTTCACAGACCGGGGCGCCTTGCTCACCGCGGTCCACCAGGAGCGGAACGAATGGCTGCTCGCCGGCGTCGAAGCCGCGGTGCCGCGACAGCCGGCCGCCCTGCAAGATCTCCTCAGGCCGATGATGACGGCCCTGACCACCATGCTCGCCGCGGACCCCTCGTCGGCCCGCGTCATCTACCTCAACGCTCCGAGAATGGAACTGCGCCGCCGCGACGTCCTACGTGAAGACGCCAAGCGATTCGGCACGTTCGTCACCACAACACTGCGGCGGGAACCCCGGGACCTGCTCCGGCACCATCGCGCGATGATCGCGCTGGCAGCGGGAATCTCCGAGGTGATCATCGAATGGCTGGACGAAGGCATGCCCGACGACCCCCACACCCTCGCCGACCACCTGACCGGCCTCGCCACAGCACTGCTCGCCCCAGCCCTGTGAACAGCGCCCCGAAAGTCCTGTGAGCAGCGCCCGGGAAGACGGTCAGCGCTCGGTGTGAGTTGCTCTGAGACGCCATCCGCTCATCGACGGCGGGGCTGGGCTGGTCGGGGGCGGGTGGCGGAAGGCAACCGGGTGGGCTCGGGCGTGCGAACTGTTCCCCCCCGAACTCGCCCGCGACGTCGGCCTCGTCGGCCGCCACCTCGGCTGGTTCCACGTTCTCCCCGGCGCCGCCGCACCACGTCTCCTCGGTGTCGATCCACACCGTCCTGCCCGGGATTCGCTGCCACGCCCCGAATGCCGTCCGACTCCTCCGGAGCGGCAAGGAGCTTGCGGGGCGTTGACCCGGGTGAGGTACCGCGGCAGGCATCGGTCGCCAGGGACCCCCGGATCGCCGCGACGATCTCCGTGCCTGGGGCCGTTCGGCTGGGTCGCTGACACCAACGGCGGAGCTTGGCCCCGTCGGTCGGGTGTCGCGTCCGCCGTTCGCCCGATCCTGGCGGCGGACCGCATCTGCCCGGGTCGCGGGCAGGGCTCCGTCCCGCGCACCCACCTCCGTCCGAAGGAAAACGATGAAGCGCTTGCCCACGTTCGCTCAGGCCACCAGGATCGCCGTCGCCGCGGCAGGCTCCCTGGCCGTGTTCGCCCTGCCCGCCGGTTCGGCGGCGGCGTCACCCGCCCCGCACCCGAGCGGCTCCGAGGGTCCGGTGTTCGTCCAGACGGACAACACCGCCGCCAACAAGGTCGTCGCCTACCATCGTGCCGCCGACGGCTCGCTCCACCGGCGGGGCACCTTCGCCACCGGTGGCAAGGGCGGCATGCTCGACGGCTCGGTGGTCGACCACCTCGCCTCGCAGGGCTCCCTCGCCTACGACTGCGCCCACCACCTGCTGTTCGCGGTCAACGCGGGCAGCGACACCGTCACTGTCTTCTCGGTCGACGGCGACCGGCTCCACCGCGAGCAGGTCATCGGGTCCGGCGGCTCCTTCCCGGTCAGCGTCACCGTCCACCAGGACCGGGTCTACGTCCTCAACGCCCGCGAGGGCGGCTCCGTCCAGGGCTACCGGATCGCCGGCGGCGGCAGGCTGGAGCGGGTCGCCGGATGGAACCGCCACCTCGGTCTCGACACCACCACGGCACCGGAGTTCACCCACACCCCCGGCCAGGTGTCCTTCACCCCGGACGGCTCCCAGGTGGTCGTCACCACGAAGGCGGGCGGCAGCAGCATCGACGTCTTCGGGGTGCGCCCCTCCGGAGCCCTGTCCGCCCGGCCGGTCGTGAACGTGGAGAGCGGAGCGGTTCCGTTCGGCTTCACCTTCGACGGCCGGGGCCGGCTGGTCGTCACCGACGCGGGCACCAACGCCGTACTGACCTTCGCGATCCGCCGGGACGGCACCGCAGTCCGGCTCGACGACGCGCCCACCGGCGAGCAGGCCACCTGCTGGATCGTCCGCGCCGGCGACCGCTTCTACGCCTCCAACGCCGGCAGCAACACGCTTTCCGGCTTCCGGCAAACCGGCCGCGCGACGCTCGAACCGCTCGGCAACACCGCGACCGGCGACGGCACCGTCGACTCCGCCGTCACCCCCGACCAGCGCTTCCTCTACGTCCAGACCGGCGCCACCGGTGGCGTCGACGCTTTCCGCGTCCGGCCGGACGGCTCCCTCGGCAAGGTCGGCACCGTCACCGTCCCCGACGCCGTCGGCGGCGAGGGAATCGTCGCCCTGTAGCCCTGTAGCCCTGTAGCCCTGTAGCCCTGTAGCCCTGTAGCCCCGACGCCCGGAAGGTCACTGCTCGGCGGCCGGCATACGGCCGGATCGAACGCCCCCGACCGTCCACGCCGAACCCGAGCCGGCACCGTGGTTCGATTCCGGTCGGCCACGCGTTGATGCGGCGGGCCGGTCAGGGGCGGCCGGGCTGTTCGCACGCGGCCCGGCCTTCCGCTGCCGCTTCACCTTCGGCCACGTCGAGCAGTGTCCACGGGGCTTGGAGGGCGTACGTGGTTCGGGGTTGATCTGACGGTACGGCGGGCGGTGGCGCACCTGGACGCCGTCGGGAACGGGACGTTGACCATGGCCGTGCACAACGGCATTGGCGTGCCGGAGCACTTGGACATGGTGGCTGCTCCGGACGCGGGGCGCGGCTCGTTGACGCGGGCGGTGAAGGGCGAGGACAGGGCGCTCACCGACGCCGGCATCCTGTTGCCGGCCGGGAGCACCGTCACTTTCGGCGGGAGAGGCACGAAGGGTCCGACGATCAGCCTGGTCCACGTCTATGGCGTGACTGCCGCCCACACGCTGCCGTTGTTCCTCCGGTTCGGGGTGGCGCGGCCGGCACGCCTGTCGGCGGTCGTGGCTTCGACGTGGCCCGCACTGTCCTGACCTATGATCACTGCCGGTGAGTCGGGGAAGCCGGTCGGCGACGTGTCCTTGGACGTCCGCCGTGAAAGGTTCTCGATGACTTCGCCCAGTCCCGGCCGAGCCACCAGATCCGTTCCGTCGCCCTTGCGGGCTGGTCCGCGCCGTTCGGTGCTCTTCTTCGCGTTCGCCTTCGCGGTGATCGCCGATCCGGTCTCTTCCGTCGCCTACGCGATCGAGGCCGCACTGCGCGCCCTGCACGGTGACCTGGCGCTGCTGCTGCCGACGATGTCGCTGGTGGTGGGGCTGGTCGTGGTGGTGACCGCCAACTACTGGCAGCTGGTGCGGCGCTTCCCCAAGGGCGGTGGTGCCGCGGCCGCGGCGGGGCGGGCGTTCGGGGCGCGGTGGACGTTCCTGCCGATCGGGGCGCTGGTGGTGGACTTCGTCCTGACCATCGGCATCTCCATCTCCGCTGCCACCAGCGCCGTGATCGCCCTGGCGTCGGGGCTGGCGCCGGCGCGGATTCCGCTGGCGCTGGTCCTGCTGGTCGTCGTGGCGGGCCTGACGTGGTTCGGGCACGGCGGTCGGTTGCTGTTCGCCGTCATGACCGCGCTGTTCGTCGTCGTGTCGGGTGCGGTGCTGGTGCTGGGCTTCACCGCGCCGCACGCCCTGGGGCACGCGCCGTCCTCGACCGACCCCGGCCGCTCCGCCGTGGTCGCGGTCGTGCTCGCGTTCCCGGTGGCGATGGCACTGGCGACGGGTATCGAGGCGCCGTCCACGGCGATCGCGCAGCTCGGTCAGCTCGGCGACGCCGACCGTCGGCGCTTCGGCCGCGGAACCCTGGCGCTGCTGGTGGTGATCGTGGGCGGCCTCACCTTGGCGCTCACCGCGCTGTCGGTCCGGCTGCACATCGGCCTGCCGGGCGGGGACTCCACCCAGATCGCCGACATCGCACACGCGGCGGCCGGCCCGGGGTGGCTGTACGGGGCCTTCCAGCTGACCAGCGCGTTGCTGCTGCTGGCAGCGGCGAGCTCCTCCTTCCAGGCGGGCCCCGGTCTGCTGAAGGCACTGGCCGGCACGACGACGCGTCCCGGGGTGCTGCCGCCGGTGCTGGGCCGGGTCAACAAACACCACACGCCGTACTGGTCGGTGCTCGTGTACCTGACGGCCTCCGCACTGGTCATCGTCGGGGCGACCGCGAAGGAGCAGCGGCTGGTGCTGTTCTACGCGGTCGCGGTCTTCGTCAGCTTCCTCGTCGGCCTGCTCGCGATGACCCGCTTCGCCCGGACCGAGCGCAAGCCCGCGCTCGCTTCGTTCAACGCCCTGGCCGCGGCAGCGGTGGCCTTCACCCTCGTGGTGAACCTGCTGCGCGGCTGGCCGATCCTGTCCATGGCGGCCACGTTGCTGATCGCCGCGGCCCTGTACGTCCGCTGGGCGCGGGTGGGACGGCCGAGCGGCATCGAGGACATCGAAGCGGAGGCGGAGGAGTGAGCCGGCGCGGCATCGGGCTGGGGCAGCGCGAAGTACCGCGGCCAGAGGTAGCGGGCGCAGGCGCCGGTGAAGACGGCCAGCGCCGCGAGGCGGTTGCTCAACCACGGACATCCGGCGCCGCTGGTGATCCGGGCGGGCGGCAAAGCCTTCTTTGCGGCGCCGGCCGAGTACGCGTGCCGCTCGGTCTGCGCAGCGCAGCCGGGGATCACCACCCGGTGCCCGGTTCGGTGCCCCTGGGCGCGGGTGACCAGATGCTCCTGTACACCGATGGCGTGACGGAGGCTCACGACACGGCCGGCTCGTTCTACCCGCTTTGCGAGCGCGTTCATCTCCTCGGCCCCGGTGACCCGGACGCGGCGCTCGACGCTGCGCGGGCCGATGTCGCCGCCCTTACCGCGGGGCCTCCGCTCGACGACGCGGCCATGCTGCTGTTCCGCTTCCGCGCATCCCTGCCCCTGGACTCCGGTGGCGCGGTTCCGTTTGCCGCGAAGCCCGGCCGTCGCGCGGCGGACGGCGAGGGCCCCGTCGGTGATGCTGCGATCCGGTGACGCGGTGAGGCGATTTGCTATGACAGTGCAAAAGTTGCATAGACTGAGGACGGCGGGAGGCGTCCCAGTGGGGACTGGCGCCCTCGTCTCAGGTCGGGTCGCCGGAGGAGGGCGGAGGGGATGCCGGAGCGGACATCGCCACAGTCAGGCAACGCCCTTCCCGGCCACCCGGCCGCACGAAGCTCGACCGTCCCGTTGACGGCACTGGGTGGTCCGAGCGGCACGGTCTGAGATCCGGCGCCAAGCCCTGGCGGCCGCCCTCGCGGGAGGCGGGCTGGTGGAATCCGTGCTCGCCGCGTTACGCCTCTGATCCCTGTCGCCCGACCGCGAAGCGCAGCCCGTCACCAGGCGGGAACGGCCGCCGCGCTGACGGAGGGTTCCGAGCCGGCCTCGGTGAACGCGTGCAGCGCCTTGAGGAGTTCGCGGCGGCGTACGGCGGGCATGGCCTCGACGATGCGGGCGATCTCCTTGCGGCGGCGCTCGGTCGCCTCCGTGACGGTGCGGCGCCCGGCGGCGGTCAGCGAGATCAGCGTGGTGCGGCGGTCGTGCGGTACGGTGCCGCGCTCGACCATCGACACCGCCACGAGCCGGTCGATCATGCGCATCGCGGTGGACGGCTGGACGTCCAGTTCGGCGGCCAGCGCGGACAGGCTGAGGGGGCCGCGGGTGTGCAGCGCCACGAGCATCCGGAACTGCGGGAGGGTCAGTGACTCCTCCACCGCCGCGAGAGAGCGGGCGGAGACGGCGACCAGGAGCCGTGAGGCGGTCAGTAGCGCACTGACCATGGCCTCGGCGTCGTTGTCCGGATCGGACTGGGAAGCGACCATGGACACCTTTCTACAGGCCCAGGGTCGCTTCCCGCCGCCACGGGCACGACATTCGGCGGCGGCCGACCGCCGGGGGAGGGGTCACGGGGACGCGGCGGTCCTGGACGCGTGTCGCAGGGCGCGGAGGATGTTCTGGTGGGTGATCCAGCCGGTGAGGTGTTCGCGGGCGTCGTCGAGGACGGGTAGGCCGGCGCCTTCGGCGGTGACGAGGGCGTCGAGCGCGGTGGACAGGTCGGTGGTGGCGGTGACGGGGGCGGGCAGATGGGCGATGGTGTCGACGGTGGCGGTGGCGTGTGCTCCGTCGGCGAGGGTCTCGGCGGCGGTGCGGGCGGTCGCGGTGCCGAGGTAGGTGCCGTCCGTGGTGATCGGCAGGACGCCGTGCGGGGAGCGGGCCAGTGCTTCGGCCGCCTCGGCGAGGGGGGTGGCGCCGTCCAGCGGGTCGGGGACGGGTTCCATGACGGCGGAGACGGCGATGCCGGCGAGGACGGCATCGCCGGGGGTGTGGTCGAGGTCGACGCCGCGGCGGCGCAGTTTGAGGGTGTAGATCGTGTCGGCGGACATCGCGCGGCTGGTGAGGGTGGCCAGCACGATGGCGGTCATGAGCGGCAGGATGATGGTGTATTCGCCGGTGAGTTCGAACATGATGACCACGGCGGTGATCGGGGCGCGGGCCGCTCCCGCGAAGGCGGCGCCCATCCCGATCAGTCCGTAGGCCCCGACCGGTCCGGCGACCGAGGGCAGCAGGTGGTGGGCGGCGGCACCGTAGGCGGCGCCGAGGGTGGCGCCCATGAAAAGGGAGGGCGCGAAGACCCCGCCGCTGCCGCCGATGCCGATCGTCAGGCTGGTGGCGAGCATCTTGCCGAGGAGCAGGACCACGAGGAACCCGATCGCGTACTTCCCGCCGACGGCGTTCTCCAGTACGGGGTAGCCGACGCCGTACATCTCGGGCAGGACCAGCAGCAGGCCGCCGAGCAGCAGCCCGCCGAGTGCGGGGCGGGCCCACTCCGGGCCGCGCCAGGCCCAGTCGCAGGCGTCCTCCACCCGGTACAGGACCCGGGTGAACCCGACGCCGACGGCGCCGGCCAGCACGCCGAGTGCGGCGAACAGCAGGTACTGGGACAGGTGGGTGACGGTGAACGCGGGCAGGTGCAGGAAGGGGTGGTCGCCGAACGCGGCCCGGCCGATGACGCTGGCGGTGACCGAGGCGAGCACGACCATGCCGAACGACTCGGCGGTGAAGTCCCGCAGGATCAGCTCCATCGCGAAGAACACCCCTGCCAGCGGGGCGTTGAAGGTCGCCGCGATGCCGCCGGCCGCGCCGCACGCCACCAGCACCCGCATCCGGTCCTCCGCGACCCGTACGGTGCGGCCGAGCGTGGAGCCCAGCGCCGAGCCGATCTGCACGATCGGGCCCTCCCGGCCGACCGAGCCGCCGCCCCCGATGCACAGCGCTGAGGCCAGCGACTTCACCACCGCGACCTGCGGGGCGATCCGCCCGCCGCGCCGCGCGACGGCGTACATCACCTCGGGAACGCCGTGGCCGCGGGCCTCCTTCGCGTAACGCTGCACCAGCGGGCCGTAGACCAGTCCGGCCAGGACCGGGGCGAGCAGCACGAACCAGTGCCCGAGCCACGGCACATGCGGGTTGGCGACATGGCCGGCGGCGGAGTAGTCCGCGTGCCCGGACAGCGCGCGGGTGAAGGTCTTGATCAGCCAGCGGAACGCGATCGCGCCCACCCCCGCCCCGCAGCCGACGACCAGGGCCAGCACCAGCAGCCCGCTCTTCGCCTCACGCAGCAGCGGGAGCAGGGCAGCCGGTCCGCGGCGCACGCGGGGTGCCGATGTGGCGCGAAGGGAGGCCGTGGGGGAGTCGGGGTCCTTGGGCGGAAGGTCGGCAGGCGTCAGCATGATTGCATTATGCAATACAAACCCTTGCTCTGTGCAATAGTGTCATTGGGCAAGAGGTCGGACGGGGCTGATGCGGACGCCTCGTCCGCGCCTCCGCCGGGTCTACGTCTCCGAGGTGCCGCCGGGTCTCTTCCGGCCGTAGGACGTCGCGGCCACCCTTCTGGAGCAGCCGGACGCGAAGTGGCCCGAGCCGGGGAAGGCGCGCCGGCCGCGGGGCCTGCACGAGGAGGAGCCCGCAAGGGGGAGGGGACGAGCCCCGAACGCTCGGCGAGCAGCGTGTCGAGGTGGCGCGGCGGGAAGGGCTTGTGGGGTATCCGAGCCTAGGAGCGCCATGACGCTGACATGGAATGTGCTGGACGAGTCCCATCTGCCCGAAAGCCCGGTGGCCCGGTGCCATGAGCTCCTCGCGGAGCCGGGTGTCGCGGCGGCAACCCATGACGAACTGGTCACACGGCAGCGGGAGTCGGGGCTCACGTACGGGGACCGTCCGCTGGCGGGTGCGCTGCGCCCGCGGCTGGTCACCGAGACCGAGCACGCCTATGTGGCCGAGGCGGCCACTCTTGTCGCACGGGCCGCACGCCGGCTGGCCGCACAGCTGCTGAACCCCGACAGCGGGCTGCCCGCGGCCGTCAGCGACAGCATCGTGCTCGGCCCTACGGAGCGGGCCCTGGCCCGGCTGCCTTTCCCAGGCGGGGAAGCAAGCCTGCTCGGACGGCTGGACGGGTTCGGGGCCGGACGGGGGCTGAGGTTCGTGGAGTACAACGCCGACAGCGCCGCCTGCATGATGACCCAGGAGCAGCTCGCGGCCGTCTACTCCGCCACTGCCGCGATGAGGGGGCTGGCCAAGTACATGGAACTGCGGCCCGCTCCCACGCTGGATGCCGTCGTGACACTCCTGCTGGATGCCTGGCACGCCGCCGGCCAGCCCGGCGATTCGGTGAGTGTGGCCGTGGTCGACTGGCCGGAAGGCGCCTGGCTCGGCGAATTCGACCTGCTGTGCGCGGCTCTCGAGGCACGGGGTGTCCCCGCGTTCGTCTGCACGCCCGAAGCGCTGTCCCTCACCAACGGGCGGCTCTCCGGCCGCACCGCCCAGGGAGAACTGCGCCCCGTCACCCTGGCCTACCGGCGTGTCCTCGTCACCGACCTGCACCGCAGGCTGGGACCGGAGCTGCTGCAGCACCCCCTGATCCGGGCGGCGGCCACGGGAGCCTGCGCGGTGGTCAACCCACCGGCCGCCGAGCTCGCCCAGCGCAAGTCCCTCTTCGGACTGATGAGCGACGAACGCGTCCTTGGCTGGCTCCACCCGGACGAAGCCGAGGCCGCACGCCGCCACGTGCCATGGACCCGCCCGCTGCGCTCGGGGTGCACGACCTACCAGGACGAGGAGGTCGACCTCCTGCACTTCGCCCGCCTCCAACGGGAGCGACTGGTCCTCAAACCCGACAACGAGTACGCCGGGCACGGGGTGGTGTGCGGCTGGCAGACCCCACCCGACTCCTGGGACGCCGCTCTCGCGCAAGCGCTCACCACTCGGCACGTTCTGCAGGAGCGAGTCCTGCCCCTGGAGGAGACGATCCCCTACCTCGTCGAAGGCCGCTTGGTATTCCGGCGCCGGATCATGGGCACCGACCCCATGCTGCTGGGAGACCGCGTCGCCGGCTTCCTGTCCCGCATCTCGACGGACCCGGTCATCAACGTCTCAGCAGGAGGCGAACTCCTGCCGGTACTCACCTGCGAACCCTCCGGAGCCTGATCCACAGGGGTCCATCGGCGGTCGGGCAGGGTTGCATCCGGAGTTGCCTGCTCGGCCTGTAGCTGTCCCGGTGGTGCCGCATCCGATTCGTCGACGCCCGCATCGCCTCGTACGAGAGCGCCCCGCCCATCACCGAGGTTTCGAAAAGGGGTTCGCCAGGCGTCTCAGGCAGATGATGCAGCAAGTGAGTCGCGTAGTGCGAAACGGAGATCAGCACGTGTTACGTCGCCTGGGGCTTGCTTGGCCGCAGTGCGGGCCGCATCCTCAGCGGGTGGAGGAAGCGAGAACGAAGAACAGCCGGTGATCGAATTCCAAGAATGGCTCGGCGTAGCGTGCGTCAATTTCGGCGAGTCCGTCGCTCAACGCCTCGTCTTCGAATTCCGAGAGGACGGAAATGTAACGGTCGGCGACCATGGTCAACCATTTCTTCTTGGCAATCCTCCTCCTGAAGCCTTCCTCTGTGAGCTGGACGTTCATCCCCATCCCGGCCAGAAAGGCGGTCATCTCAGATGGATCAGGGAACTCCTCATAGCGTTGCAACGCTGTATCGAACAGTGGAATTTTCGGGCTTGTGGGAGGAGTCACGACCAGAAGCTTGCCCCTGGCCGAGAGGATATTTGTCAGGGTGCTGATGGATGCTTTCCAGTCCTGCGTGTGATGGATGACATCTTTCGCGAGTACCGCATCGTAACGTCCGCCGAACGGAAGGCTTACGGAGCCTTCGTCGAGTTCTTCGAGCGATGCCCGGATAGGCACGAATTCCGGCTTTGAGGGGAGGCGGGCCAACATCTTCGCAGACGGATCGACGCACACGACGGTGTGGCCGTCCGAGGCCAAGGCCCCTGCGTACAGGCCGGTCCCGCACCCGATGTCTGCGGCCCTGTCGCCGGCTCGCAGAGGGAGCAGGCGTGCGCTGATTTCCCGGTTCAGCCATGAGACGAGGTCGGGGTCGGACGCCCAGTTGGAGTTGAACTTCTCGGCGATCCGATCATAGTGATCAGCCAGTTGATCAGGGCGAAGGGGCATGTTGTCCTACCTTGGCGAGTCTGGCATGTCCACTGGTCTTCAGGTGGGTCTCCGTGCTCGGATTCGGCATGAACGTCGCCTCCCCTCGGTATCAGCGAAGAGAGGCGAACCCGTTGGGGCGAGGATAACGCCGGTTGGTTCTCCTCGCAGGTGCTCCTGCTCCCACCGCTATGAACACCGCCCTCGCCACTGCCTGGCATTTCTCGGCCTCGCCGCATCCCTCTGCCGCTGCAAACGACTCATCCGCCTCGCCACACAGGACACGGTCCAAAGGGCTCGCGGAGAGCAGACGCGCTGAACTGATGACGGCAGCTCGTGTAGGGGACCCTTCGACACGCGGACGGGCCTGCCCGCATCGGGAATCCGTGCTGCAAGGGAGCAGACCACGTGGTACGCCTTTGCCCGCGAATGCACCGACCAGCGAGGGAACCGGACTTCCGGCACCAAGACGCACGTCGCCCGACGCTCCAGCGACGATCAGATCGGCCTGACCGTCACCCAGGCCCACCGCCTGTCCCAGCTGTTCACCAACCTGCTGCGGGGCCTGCCCACTGCCCTCGCCACCCCCCGCATGACCTTCCACCTTCAGTGGTCCACCCGGCGGCGACGCCACCAGGCACGCGCCCGTCGGCATCACTACAAGCGACGCTCCTCGGGTACCTGCTCGTCGAGGTAGATCACGAGCAGGTCCTCCGTGGTGGGCCGAGGCTCGACGGGCCCAACCGCCTCGTGGACGAGTTCGAGGTGCCAGGAGGCGTCGGGCCAGCCGACCATCAGCAGGTCGTGCTCTCCCGGCGCATCGAAACCTGTTGCGGCCCCGGGGTGCCGGTGCCGTTTATGCGGCGGAGGTGAGTTCGGCGCGGCCGAACAACAGCGCGTGGCCGGTGGGGAGCTGGTGGAGGATGCGGGTGATGAGGTCAGGGCCGGCGTGGGCGGTGACGGCCGCGAAGACGGAGCCGGTGTCCCAGCGGGTGGCGGCCAGGGATGCGCTGGAGCGGGCGGCGAGATCCTTGACGAAGGCCCAGCCGGTCAGCGGCTGGGTGTCGGGGACCTGTGCGGTCAGGACACGTGCGGCTTCCAGGGGCAGGCAGGCGGCAAGGTCGACGCGTTCGTCGCCGGTCAGTTGGCGCCCCAGCCCGGCGAGAACCAGGCGGACGGCTTCCTCGGCTCGCTTGCGGGTGGGGTAGGCGCCTTCGTAGCGGACCTTCTCCAGCATCTGCTCATACGCCGTCGAGTACGGCTGCTGGTGCTCAGCCGGTACGCGCACGTCGGTGATCACTGCGGTGTGTGCCTTTCGTGGAGCGGTGCAGGTGTGGGGCACCGAGGTAGGGGTCAGGTGGGCTGGGGACGGCCGAAGAGGAGGTCGTAGCCGGCGGGGAGCTGGAGCAGGATCTGCCCCAGCAGGTCCTCGCCGGTCGTGTCGGCGACCGTGGACAGCACGGCGCTGACATCCCAGGTCGCGGTCTGCTCGGTGGCGCCCTCGATCCAGGCCGCGGTCGCCCGCACGAACCGCTCCGGGGGGAGCGGTTCGGCGCTCTGCAGGGGGTTGAGCAGGATCAGGGCGAATTCCTCCGGGAGACGTGCCGCGAGCTGGGTGCGGACCTCGCCGACCAGATGCGCGCCGAGCAGGGCGAGCACCACACGGGCCGCGCGCTCGGCTTCCTCCGCAGTGCCGTACTCGCCGCGTTCCTTCACATCGTCGAGGAATGCTTCGCGTCGCCGAGTCATCTCGGCCGTCACCCCTTCTTGTCCTTCGGACTGCGCACGGGGTGCGGAGGGCGGGTGAGGGGAAGATCAGATGCCCGTCCTGCGCACCTGTCCGGTGTCAGCCGGAGATTTCCTTGTGGCCGGATGATCCGACGCCGATGGAGATCTTGCGGGGCTTGGCGCGCTCCGCGATCGGGATGCGCAGGGTCAGCACGCCCGCGTCGTAGTCGGCCTTGATGTGCTCGGTGTCGAGGGTGTCGGCGAGCACGATCTGGCGGGAGAACACGCCCAGCGGCCGCTCGGACAGCTCCATCTGCACGTCGTCGCCCTTCGCCACCGGCCTGCGCTCGGCCTTGACGGTGAGCATGTTCCGCTCGACGTCGATGTCGATCGCGTCCGCGCTCACGCCGGGCAGGTCGAAGGCCACCACGAACTCGTCGCCCTCGCGGTAGGCGTCCATCGGCATCGCCGACGGCTTCGACCAGGTACCCGGCCCCATCAGCTGCTGAGCGATCCGGTCCATCTCACGGAAGGGGTCAGTGCGCATCAACATCGTGAAACACCTCCAGCGGGTTCGGGCAGTTGCTGCCAATGCGCTGCACTGACACTGTTGTAGCATGTCATCCAATGGATGACAAACATGAAGTCGTCCATTGGATGACAAGGAGGAGGTGTCGTGACCACAGCCGACCAGCCGTCCACGCCCAGCACCGGCGCCCACCGCCCGGCGACATTCCTCGCCGCCGCGGCCGCCCTGAAAGCCATAGAAGACGCCCTGCACACCGCCCGGGACGAGGCTCCCGACACCACCGGCTCTCCCGTTCCCGGACCGGAGGCGGCCCTGGCCTCCCTGATGCTGCTCCGGCAGGTCCGCGAGCAGCTCGCCGGATGGGAGACCGGGCTGATCGAAACGGCCCGCGACGCGGGCGCCAGCTGGGCCGACCTCGCCCAACCCCTGGGCGTAGCCAGCCGCCAGGCCGCCGAACGCCGCTACCTGCGCGGCCGCCCCGGCCCCGTCGGCACCACCGGCGAACAACGCGTCCAGGCCACCCGCGAACGCCGCGCCGCCGACCGCACCGTCGCCGCCTGGGCCCGCCACAACGTGGCCGACCTGCGCCGCCTCGCCGGCCAGATCACCGCCCTCACCGACCTTCCGCCCGCCGCCCGCCGCCCGCTCGGCGCGCTTCACGCCGCCCTCGCCCACGACGACCCCGCCGACCTCATCGCCCCCCTTGCCGCCACCCGCCCGTACCTGGCCGCCGCCCACCCCGACCTCACTGCCCGACTCGACACCCTCACACCCCCCTGAACCCACCCCACGCACCGCGACAGCAGCCCGGTCACGTCCGCCACCGTCAGCGGCCTGCCTGCCAACTGCACCTACGAAGCGATCAACCTTCGGCGTCCGCGGTGCCGGTTGCCGGTCGCCGGCTGGGGCCTGCTCAACCTCAAAGGGGGAGTGGTGAACCCGGAACGGGAAGGGAGCGACGACGGCAGCGTCCACGAAGTGGCAGGCGGCTATGTGGACGCCGTGGCCTACGGCGTGACCTGGGGCGCGTGCCCGAGAAAAGGCTCTCACCCTCGACGAGCACGCCGTCCTGCCGGCGAAGCGTCCGTAGACCTGCGCCACGCTGGACCCGCCGTGCCGCAGCAATCGGTGGGGGAACGGCAATCCGGCCCGGAAATGCCCCGGAACAACTGGGCCGGGGCGTCCACCTGCTCGACCTGCACGCCCGCGCTGTTGACGGCTTCGGCGGCGGCCTGCACCGTGGCAGCCACCTGCGGTCGATGGGGCCGAGCCCGGAGTCGACGAGCCAGCCCACGCGCACCGGGCGGTCGGGGCCGGCGCCCAGACCGGCGTCGTAAGAGCGGGGGATGGTGGTGAAGCCGTCGGCGCCGTCGGGTCCGGACATCAGTGAGCAGGTCAGGGCGATGTCGCGGACGATGCGGGCCATGGGGCTCACATGCCAGTCCCGCCGCGATACGCGCGGCCACACGCCGGTCATGGGGACCCGGCCGTAGGCGGCCCTCAGCGCGACGATGCCGGTGTGGGGGCCGGGCTGCGTACCGAGATCGCCAGGTCACTGCCGAGCCCGAAAGGGGACAGTCCGGCGGCGACGGCCGCCGACTCGCCACCGCTCGAGCCGCCGACCGTGCGATCGAAGTGGTAGGGATTGTTCGTCCGCCCGGTGAGCAGGTGTCGCTCTCGGTGGAGTAGGAGAACTCCGGCAGGTTGGTCTTTGCCAGCAGGAATCCGCCGGCCTCCTTGATACGGGCGACGCTGGTGGCATCGGTGTCGGGGATGCGCCCCTTGAAGATCGGGGAGCCGTGTTGGGTCAGCACCCCGGTGGTGTCGAAGGAGTCCTTGACCGTGAACGGGACGCCGTGCAGTGGACCGCTGTGCACGCCCTCCGCCAGAGCCCGGTCGGCGGCTTTTGCGACCGCCGCGCCCACCTGTGCGGGCGCCGCGATGCGCATCCGTCATCGCGGGTCCGGCCGCCGGGCCGGCGGGTCCTCACCCCCCCGAAACCCGGATCGCTCCGAGCGGGTTGTTCGCGCTCTGGTGCGGGGCGGTTCGTACTCCCGGCCGGAAGGGGGAGGCTGGCTCGGAGTTCTTCGGTGCGGGCGCCGTCGGGTCAAGCGTCGCAGAGGCCGTGGGGCCGGTTGGGCTGACCGGGGCCAGAGGCGGTGTGGTGCGTTCGGCGTCCGTCCGGGTCAGGCCGATGGCCACAACGACCGTGGAGGCGACCGCCAGCGCGCTCACCGCGGCGAGCGCGGCCCGGCGGCGCCGGATACGGCGACCGCCCGCGACCGCGGCGTCGGTGACACTGGGCAGCGGCAGCTCAGGCTCCGAACGGAGGATCGCCTCGAAGGCGGCGTGCAGGGAGTCGTCGTGCTCGTCCATGTCCGGTCTCACCCGCCGGTCCGTTCGCTGGTCAGGCGCTCGATGATGCCCTTCAGCCGGGTGAGCCCGCGGGCACTTTGGCTTTTGACCGTCCCCGGGCTCACCTGTAGTGCGTGTGCGGTCTGCTCGACGGTCCAGTCTTCCCAGAACCGCAGGACCAACACGGCTCGGTAGCGGGGTGGCAACTCCATCAGGGCCTCTTGCATCATCAAGCGCAACTCCGGGGTGACCGAGGCGGTGGGGGCCAGATCGGGCGGCTCGCTCACCGACTCCTCGCGCCAACCCTGCTTGCGCTGCTGGTCGATGAAGGTGCGGGTCAGGATGGTACGGGCGTACCCGTCCACGTTGCCGTCCCGGGTGACCCGGCCCCAGGCCGCGTACAGCTTCATCAAAGCAGTCTGAGTCAGGTCCTGTGCCTGGTGCCAGTCACCGCACAGCAGGTAGGCGCTGCGTCTCAGCTGTGCCTGCCGCGTCTCGGCGAATTCCCGGAACTCCCGCTCCCGGACGGCTTCCCTCACTCTTGCAGGCCCTCCACTCGCACACCCCCGCCCGTAGTACATACGGGGAGCGGGCCTCCGGGGTTGCACGGTGCGACAGGAAAAACTCTCTCCCCCGCTGCGTGCAACCCTCCCGGGACCGCCGCCGTACTCCTCTCACACAAGGGCTTCCGCGCCACGAGTGGCAGCCCGGGACCGAGACAGAGGATGACCGTTGTCGAGTCACCGTAAGATCACGCAGAACCGCCGCAGGATGTACACCATCGCCGTCGGAACCGTCCTGGCCGCCGCGGCCACGGTCGGTGTCGCCTCCGCGGCCCCGGCCCACCACGCCGCGCCCGTCTCCGGTGCCAAGAGGGTCACGACCACCGGGGTGAAGGCGGCATCCGTCGCCGGTGCCAAGAGGGTCACGACCACCGGGGTGAAGGCCGCGCCCGTCGCCGGTGCCAAGAGGGTCATCCCCTCCGTGGGGGACCCTGCGGGTGCTGTCCGGCCCTGGGAGCTGACCCCGGCTCAGAGGGCGAGCGCGGTGGGCTGACCGCCGGGCACCCACACTTCGCCGGGGCACGGGCTTTTGTCCGGCCCCGGCGGCGTGTGTGGCGAACGAAGCGGTAAACGAAGCCTGGACGCACCTGCCGACCGTCCACCGGCACATCCGCCACCGTCCGGACGTGATACCCGTGCGACCTTCGCCGTCTCCACCCCGCACACCGGGCAGGGCACCGGAACATCCCGAGTCCGCGCGATCACCCGGATCGCCTCACCGTCATCCGCCGCATCCTCGATGATCAGCGCCGAGGGCCCCGAAAACACCATTGCCACAAGGGAGTTGACCTCTCGCATACAACGTCAACGACGCCCGTGACCTGTCGTCACCACCGACTACGGAACAGAGCCGCTCGTTTGACAGACCTTGGTCGGGTCCATCGGGATCAGGAAGTAGAAGGCCACAACCAGCGCGATCCGGACGGTCGTACGCAGGGTCGCCACAACCACGAGGCGTCGTCTGGGTGGGGCCGGCAAGTCGTGGAGCGGCGTCGGCGCCATCCTGGCCCTCCTGTAGGGGTGTCACAGTGTCGGGCAGCAAACCTCGACAACGGAGGCAGGGTCTCACCAGCGCGGAGAGAGTCCGGTGCCGTTGCCGAGGAAGGTTTCCGGTGCCGGCTGAGCAGAAGTGGGAGACGGTCAGGCTGGTCGCGGCGGCGCTTTGGCGGTGCGCTTGGCGAGCAGGCCGGCCAGCAGCATGACGAGCAGGCCGATCCCCACGCCGCACAGCGTCCACAGCATCCGGTAGCCCTCGGCGGCATAGTCGGACGGCTGCGGAAGGTCTACCAGGATGAGCACTCCGGCAGCGATGGCCGCGCAGTAGAGCGCGTAGTTCCAGAAGCGGATCGCCGCGCCGTGCATCAGCAGGACGAGTGCGACCACTTCGAGTCCGCGCGTGACCGCGAAGAGCCTGAGTCCGTGTTCGCCGGCGGGTACGAGCAGCAGGGCGGTGACGAACCTGCGCACCCCGAACGCGACCGCCAGGCCGGACACCAGGGTGACTGCGAAAGCCGCAAGCACCAGCCAACCCCAGGCGTCCGCGCCGATGCCGAACCCCAGCGCGGTCACCCCCGCACCGATCAGCGCGAAGACGGCGATGCGCGAGACTCGGTGCCCGAAGCCGCCTCCCGGGTCGTCCAGCATCGCCAACAGCAGGCCGAACAATGAGCCGAGAAGGTACTGCTCGTGCCCGATCGTCCAGAAGACGACCAGCGGCACCAGCGCGACGTCCAGGAACATCACCGCTCGCGGCCAGTTGATCCCGGCGGGGTTGAGCTCGAACACCTTCGACAGCCAGCCCGCGACCATGCCGCCGTGGACGGGCTGTTGAGGGGCTTCGCTCGCAGTGCCCATGGTCGCCCTCGCTCGCCTGGTCGCTACGTATGCCACTCCAGTCCAGAATTCTGCGATTTCGCCGAGATCGCTGCGGTGCGACCCGCAGGGCGCGATCAAAGGCGGCGCGCCCGTCAGCCGTACGGCCGAAAGAGTCGACACTTGGCGAGCATCTTCCGCGCCCGGCTCGAGCTGGGGCCGAGCGACCTGTCTGCCCGCGCCCGGCGATGTGGCCACGCGAAGCCGTCATCGGCTTGGGCCGACAATGCCGTCATAGCCAACTGGGAACGAAGCGGCCGGAGCCATCGCATAGTGCACGGTCCGAGTACCGTCACTTCCCCAGTCCGCTACGACCGGCACGCGGTGTTTGAGATCCGCCGCTGCATCGACCTGGTCCGCTACCGCTTCTTCGGCGCCGACCTGCTCGGCCTTGAGCCGGTCGTCACCGCAGCCCGCGACCGCGGCCCGGGAGCGGGCTCGCGTCGCGACGGGCGAGTGCCGAAGGCGCAGTTGGCCGAGGGCGGGATCTGCGAGTTGCGGGACGCCCTGGACGAGGTGCTGGTGTCCTTGGGCGAGGACGTGCGGCGGATCGAGCGCAAGCAGTACCGGGGCCTGGGTCATCACGGAACCGGGGACCTGGAGGTCCGGCTGCGTACCGAGAAGGACCTGGAGCGAGCGGGCCAGTTGCCGCGGGTCAGGGGGCAAGGCCCCGGGAGTGGTCCGGAACAACTGGTCAGGGGTGGGATGCCGGTGGGAGATATCGGGAGGATTCGGAGCGCGAGGCCGCCGCGTCGCTGACGGCCGCGAAGATGCGCCCGACCGGGCATCAGGCCAGGTCAGACGCATCCTCGCTGGCCTCTAGAAGAAGCCGAGTTTCTTCGGGGAGTAGGAGACGAGGAGGTTCTTCGTCTGCTGGTAGTGCTCCAGCATCATCTTGTGGTTCTCCCGGCCGATCCCGGAGTTCTTGTAGCCGCCGAACGCCGCGTGCGCGGGATACGCGTGGTAGCAGTTGGTCCACACCCGGCCGGCCTTGATCTCCCGGCCCATCCGGTAGGCGGTGTTGCCGTCGCGGGTCCACACCCCGGCGCCGAGGCCGTAGAGCGTGTCGTTCGCGAGCTTCAGCGCCTCGTCGACGGAGTCGAAGGTGGTCACGGACACCACCGGGCCGAAGATCTCCTCCTGGAAGATCCGCATGTCGTTGGTGCCGCGGAAGATCGTCGGCTCGATGTAGTAGCCGCCCTCCAGCCCCTCGACGGTGCGCTTGGTGCCGCCGGTCAGCACCTCCGCGCCTTCCTGCCGGCCGATGTCGATGTAGGAGAGGATCTTCTCGTACTGGTCGTTGCTGGCCTGCGCGCCGAGCATGGTGGCCGGGTCGAGCGGGTCGCCGCCCTTGATCGCCCGGGTGCGCTCCAGGCAGCGGGCCATGAACTCGTCGTAGATCCCGGCGTGGATCAGCGCGCGCGACGGGCAGGTGCACACCTCGCCCTGGTTCAGCGCGAACATCACGAAGCCCTCGACCGCCTTGTCCAGGTAGTCGTCGTCGGCGGCCATCACGTCCGGCAGGAAGATGTTGGGGCTCTTGCCGCCCAGTTCCAGGGTCACCGGGATGATGTTCTCGCTGGCGTACTGCATGATCAGCCGCCCGGTGGTGGTCTCGCCGGTGAACGCCACCTTCGCCACCCGCGGGCTGGACGCCAGCGGCTTGCCGGCCTCCACGCCGAAGCCGTTGACGACGTTGATCACGCCCGGCGGGAGCAGGTCCGCGATCAGCTCCATCACCAGCAGCAGGCTCGCCGGGGTCTGCTCGGCCGGCTTGATCACCACGCAGTTGCCCGCGGCCAGCGCCGGTGCCAGCTTCCAGGTCGCCATCAGGATGGGGAAGTTCCACGGGATGATCTGCCCGACCACGCCCAGCGGCTCGTGGTAGTGGTACGCCACCGTGTCCGCGTCGATCTCGCCGATCGAGCCCTCCTGGGCCCGGATGGCGCCGGCGAAGTAGCGGAAGTGGTCCACCGCCAGCGGCAGGTCCGCGGCGAGGGTCTCCCGGACCGGCTTGCCGTTCTCCCAGGTCTCGGCGACCGCCAGCTTCTCCAGGTTCTCCTCGATACGGTCGGCGATCTTGTTGAGGATCACCGCGCGCTCGGTCGTGGACGTACGGCCCCACGGGCCGGCCGCCGCGTGCGCCGCGTCCAGCGCGGCCTCGATGTCCGGCGCGGTGGAGCGGGCGACCTGGCAGAAGGTCTCACCCGTCACCGGCGACGGGTTGTCGAAGTACTGGCCCTCGGCGGGCGCGACCCAGTCGCCCCCGATGAAGTTGTCATAACGTGCGGCGTAGTTGACGATGCTGCCTTCGGTGCCGGGTTGCGCGTAGACCATGGCGGGGCTCCTGAGAGTACGCAGAGGTACGACGTGACCACTGTGGCCGCCCGAGGTTGGCGAAAGGTTGGCACGGCGGCCGGGGTACGGCATCGGTGCTCCGAGCACGCGGACGCCCGGCCGCACCCGTCCGCACCGTGCCGCCGCCGCCGTCTTCGCCGCCGCGTTCGGCGCAAGGGCGAAGCGAAGGCACCGTGAAGGGATAGTGTGTGCGGCGTGTCCTTGAGATGGCGCAAGTCGCTTTCCATAGCCGGGTGTTCGCTCGCGATCGACGTGTTCCTCGTGGCGTACTGGCGCTGGGGTATGCACGACTCGTGGGCCTCGACCACCCGCTTGGATGTGGTCCTGCTGGTCTTCACCGCCGCCACCACCGCGTACACGTGGTGGTGGTACGGCGACCCGCGGCGCGAGGAGCGGGTCCGGCGGCTGCGCCGGGAGCGGGACGAGCGGGCCCGGCTCAGGTAGGAGGCACCGTTCGCGGCGCCCTCCTGGCGGCGGGTGGTCGTCGTGGCGGCGGACCCGCACCCGTCGGCGGTCGGCCGGCATCCCGTCAGCGCCGGGACGCGCCGATCCGGCTCACCGCGATACCGCGGCGCACGTCGCCCGGTCCGAGCAGCCGCAGCGCGTGCTCGTGCACCTCCGTGTCGTACGGTGCCCGCTCGCCGTAGCGCAGCGCGTACTCCGGGCGGGCCGCGGCCAGCACCGCCTCGCGCACCACCACCTCCAGGTGCTCGCGCCAGGCCACCACGCCCGGCGCCTCCGACAGCGGCAGCAGCGGGCCGCGGTAGCGCTCCACCGCGGTCCCGGTGTCACCGCGGCCCAGCGCCGCCAGCACCTCGACGGCGTCGCACACCACCGGCGCGGTCAGCGCGTACGTCCGGGTGGCGACCGCGCCGTCCAGGGCGCGTCGCAGGTGCGAGACCTCGGCCTTGAAGGTGGACGCGGTCACCGGCCGGTCGCCGTACAGCGACGCGCGCAGCCGCTCCGGGGTGAAGCCGCCCGGCTCCAGCGCCAGCAGCGCCAGGATCTCCAGCTGCCGTGGCGGCAGGTGCAGCGGCGCGCCCGCCCGGGTCACCCGCGCCGGGCCCAGGCAGCGCAGCTCCACGCCCGGCGGCGCCTGCCCGCCCTCCGCCCCGTCCCGCAGCCGCGCCTCGATCGCGGTGGCCAGGGTGCGTACGGTCGGCAGCGCCAGCGGGTGCGAACGGTCCCAGGTGGTGGACAGGTCGAGCACGCCGAGCACCCGGCCGTCCGGGCCGTGGATCGGCGCGCAGTAGCAGACCCAGCCGTGCAGGGCCGCGACCAGGTGCTCGGCGGAGAACACGGTGCTGGGGTGGCCGTTGCGCAGCGCCAGCGACAGCGCGTTCGTGCCCATCGCGCCTTCGTCCCACCGGCCGCCGGGCGCGAAGTTGACCCGTTCCGCGCGGCGCCGCATCACCCGGCCGCCGCAGGTCCACAGGATGGTGCCCGCCTCGTCGGTGACCGCGGCGACGAAACCGGCGTCCTCGGCGATGCTCAGCAGCTCGGCGGTCAGGTCCGTGACCGGCCGGTACAGCGGGGAGCGCGGCCACCCGGCGGTGCCCCCGCCCGCGGCGGGCGGCGCGCTCTCCAGGCCCGGGTCCACGGTCGGCAGCGAGCGCGCCCACGACTCCGTGACCTCCGCCCGCACCGGCGGCCCGCCCGCCGAACCGCGCCCGGCGGACCGCAACTGCGGGACCACCCGGGCCCATTCGTGCTCCAGCAGCGTCCGGCGCCGCTTGAGCGCACCCATCTCCGCCATCGTCATCCCGACTTCGTCGTCGTTCGACCGTCGTCCTGCCGGGCCGGGTCGGGCCCGCCTCTCATTCAAGGGGTGCGCCGCCGCTCCGTCGAGCCCCGCGGACGAAAACCGACGGTTCGTGGGCTTCGCGGGATTCTCGCGGGCTTCTCGGGAGGCTTCGCGGGAGGCTTCTCGGGCTTCTCCGGTCAGGACCGGGACCACCGGCGGGCCGCGCGCAAGGAGTGGCCGACGCCACTCCGGGAACGGGAATGGATCAAGGGACCCGGCCGCTCAACCAAGCGGAGGGCCCGCCGAACCGCGAGAGCCCGTACGGACAAGGAAGTTGGACCCCATGTACAAGAACATCCTCGCCGCTGTCGACGGCTCGTCCCACGGCACCGCCGTGGTCGAGGCCGTGGCATCTCTCGCCAAGCTCACCGGTGCCGCGGTCCAGGTGATACACGTCCGTCCCTCCCAGGTCATCGGCGGCGCGATCGCCAGCACCGTGGTGCCGGTCGAGGAGCGGGAGGAGAGCCGCCGCGTCGTGGACGAGGCGGTCGCGCGGCTGCGCGGCGACGGGATCACCGCGGACGGCGAGGTCGACGAGGGCCTGCGCGAGGAACTGGCCGCGATCCTCACCGAGCGCGCCGAGGTGCTCGGCAGCGACCTCATCGCGGTCGGCCCCGGCCACTACAGCGGCATCTCCGCCCTGCTCCACCCGAGCGTGAGCCGCGGCGTCGCGAAGACCGCGCACGTATCCGTCCTGCTGGTCCGCAGCGACGAGGTGTAACCCTCCGCCGGCACCCGCCCGTACTACGGCCCCTCCCGGACGTCCGGACGTCCGGGAGGGGCCGCGCCGCGTTCCGGCGGGCCACGGTCCATGCCGCGGCCCGCCGGAACCGGCCGCTACCGTGGCCGTATGAACTCCGACTTCGTGCCGCCGGCAGACCTCGCGACGATGCCGAAGGCCGAGTTCGGCTTTCCCGGGCCGCTGCGCGACCGGCTCGTCGCGGCGATCCTCGACGGCTCCAAGACCTCGACGACCGGGCTGGTCGCCGACTACGCGCACGAGGGGGAGGCGCTGCCGGAGGTCGGGGACCGCGCGGTGGTCGTCGACTCGGACGACCGGCCGGTCGCGGTCATCGAGGTGACCGGCGTACGGGTCGTCCCGCTCGGGCGGACCGACCTCGCGCACGCCATGGACGAGGGGGAGGGGTACACCAGCGTCGCCCAGTGGCGGGCCGGCCACGAACGGTTCTGGCACAGCGCGGAGATGCGGGCGGCCCTGGACGACCCCGGCTTCACGGTGGACGACGCGACGCCGGCGGTGCTGGAGCGCTTCCGCGTGGTGGGCGAGGTGCGGGCCGAGCCGAACGCGTCCTGAGCCGGGGCGGTCGGCCGGTCGGGCGGGCGCTCGTCACTTGGACGGGGCGAAGAGGCGTTGGGCGGCGACCGCCGCGCCGCCGCGGGCCCACTCCTCGAAGGGGAGCGGGCGGACCAGGAGGTCGCAGTCGGCGGCGGCGCCGAACGCGTGGGCGGCGAAGGTCTGCCGGATCTGGTCCTCGTACAGGTCGTAGGAGGAGACGCCCTCGCCCGAGATGATGATCCGCTCGGGGCCGACGAGGTTGGCGACCGAGGCGAGGGCGAGCCCCATCGCGTGCCCGGCCCGGGCGAAGACCGCGCGTACCTCGCGGTGGCCGCCGTGGGCGAGCCGGACCGCGCCGGCCAGGCCGAGTTCCGGGTCGCCGGCCGCCTCCCGGGCCTGCTCGGTGATCGCGTGGCTGGAGGCGACCGCCTCCACGCAGCCGGTGTTGCCGCAGGTGCACACCCGGTCGGTGCCGCCGACCGGAAGGTGGCCGACCTCGCCGGACACCCCGTGCGCCCCGGACACCACCCGCCCGCCGATCGACAGGCCGCAGCCGATACCCGCGCCGACGGTGACCAGCGCGAACGAGGAGAGCCCGACGCCCGCGCCGAACCACTGCTCGGCGACGGTGAGGGCGCGGACGTCGTTCTCGATCACGGTCGGCGTGCCCGTCGCGGTCTCCACCAGCTGGGCCAGCGGCACCCGGCGCCAGTCGAGGAAGGGGGAGTACTGCACGGTGCCGGTCCGGCCGTCGACGTCCCCGGCGATGGTGACGCCGATGCTGTGCACGTCATCGTCCCGCGCGGCGCCCGCGTCGGTGCGCAGCCGGGCGACGAGCCGGGCGATCGCGAGGACCACGGTGCCCACGTCGCGGGAGCGCAGCGCGGCGCGGCCGCTGGCCAGCGGCCGCGCGGTCAGGTCGGCGAGCACGCCGATCAACTCGTCCCCGGTGACCTTCACCCCGACGAAGCGGGCCCGTCCCGCGCGGACCGCGATCGGCACGGCGGGACGGCCGGAGCCACGCTCAGTGGCTGCCGCCGGGCTGCCGAGTTCCGTGATCCAGCCGTCGGCCAGCAGGGGAGTGGCGACCTTCGTGACCGCGCCCGGCGACAGGCCGGTCCTGCGGCCGACCTCGGCGCGGGTCAGCGGGCCGTGGATCAGGAGGGTCTGGAAGACCAGGGACGCCGCGGGCGGCTGGTCGGCGAGCGTCATACCGAGACGATACATTTCCGAAGGAAACGAAGGAAGGTCCCTGCGGGGCGTGAACGGGCCCGGGCTGCCCCTCTTCCGCGGAAGGAGCCGCACCTGCTCAGGGGCGCGGGAAACTCCGCGCGCGACCCGTCACCGGCGGATGGTCCCCGAACCGGCGGGGCGGGGCAGCCCGGGAGAGGGCGCCCCGCAGGCGGGACGCCGAATATGTTGACGGCGGAAGGAAACCCTCGCTAGATTCGCCGCACTCCGCGCCCCGGGCGGTGGGACCTGCTCCGGGCGCGGGCCAACCCTTCTCCGCTTTGAGGCGGCCGACCGCGCCCGCGCGCGGCGAGGCCGGGATGGAGTACACCGATGACCCGTCCGGCAAGACCCCCACGGCGCTCGGGCACCCGCGGCACCCGCACCCGCGCTCACGTTCTTCCGCTGCTCGCCGTCACCGCGGCCACCGCCCTCGCGGCGGCCGTCGCCGTACCAGCCAGCGCATCAGCGTCCACGTCCGCGCCCGCATCCCGGCACACGCCCGCTTCCCGGCACACGCCCGCACCCGTGCTCGCCGCCAAGCCCTACATGGGATGGAGCAGTTGGAGCCTGGAGTCGACCAGCGCGCCGGGCTACGGCGGGGAGGCGTGGCTGACCGAGGCCCATGTCCTCCAGCAGGCCGACGTGGTGGCGTCGAAGCTGAAGCCGCACGGCTACGACTTCGTCAACCTGGACGCCGGCTGGAACGTGGACGCGGACGGCCACAACACCTCGGACGCGTACGGCCGTCCGGTCGGCGACGCCACCAAGTTCCCGCACGGCATGAAGTACGTCGGCGACCAACTCCACAAGAAGGGGCTGAAGTTCGGCGTCTACCTGGCGGTCGGCCTGTACATCGACGCGTACAACGACGGGAAGACGCCGGTCTACGGCGCCCCCGGCTGCACCACCAAGGACCTGGTCTATCCGGACCTGCGCAAGACCAGCGGCTGGGACAACGTGTCCTACCAGATGGACTTCGCCACCCCCTGCGCGGAGAAGTACATCGACTCCGTCGCCGACGAACTCGCCTCCTGGGGCGTGGACTTCCTCAAGATCGACGGCGTCGGCCCCGGCTCCGGGCAGGGCGACGCCGCCCACGACAACATCCCCGACGTCCAGGCGTGGCACGCCGCGCTCCAGCGCACCGGCCGCCCCATCCAGCTCACCCTCTCCTGGTCGCTGAGCCACCCCCAGGTCGCGACCTGGACGCAGAACGCCAACGGCTGGCGAGTGGACACCGACGTCGAGTGCTACTGCGACACCCTCGCCACCTGGAACAACTCGGTCAAGCAGCGCTGGAACGACGTCGTGCAGTGGATACCCGACGCCGGGCCCGGGCACTGGAACAACCTCGACTCCCTCGACGTCGGCGACGGCGCGCTCGACGGCCTCACCGACGCCGAACGGCAGAGCTACGCCACGCTGTGGGCGATCGAGTCCGCGCCGCTCTACACCGGTGACGACCTCACCAAGCTCGACTCGTACGGCCTGTCGCTGCTCACCAACGACGAGGTCATCGCCGTCGACCAGGCCGGCCGCCCGGCCAAGCCGGTCAGCCAGGCCACCGACCAGCAGACCTGGTACGCCCGCAACGCCGACGGCAGCGTCACCGTCGCGCTGTTCAACCTCGGCTCGGCCGCGGCCGACGTGACCGCCGACTTCTCCGACCTGGGCATCGGCGGCACCGCGTCCGTCCGCGACCTGTGGAGCCACCGCGACCTCGGCTCCGCCGCCGGCCGGCTCACCGAGCACCTGCCCGCGCACGGCTCGCGGCTGTTCACGATCACCCCGAAGAACGCCGGCAACGGCCCGGGCACCCCGCTCGCCGTGCACGGCACCGCGGCCACGGCGACCAGCGTCTCGCTCGCCTGGGACGCGGTGAACGCGGGCCGCTCCGCCACGACCGGCTACACCGTCTACGCCGACGGCCGGAAGGCCGCCACCACCAGCGGCGCCGGCGCCACCACCGCGACCGTCCGCGGTCTCGCGGCCGGCAGCGGCCACTCCTTCACCGTCGTCGCCCACGACGCGCACGGCCGGACCTCCGCGCCCAGCAAGGCGGTCGCGGTCACCACGCCGTCCGCCGCCGGACCGGTGGCCTACGAGGCCGAGGCGCCCGGCAACACCCTCGCGGGCGGCGCGAGCGTCGCGGACTGCGCGGGCTGCTCCGGCGGCAAGAAGGTCGGCAACCTCGGCGGCACCGGCAACACGCTGACCTTCAACGGCGTGACCGCGCCCGCCGACGGCACCTACCTGATGCGGCTCGACTACGTCGACGGCTCCTCGGGCCGCACGGCCGTCATCACCGTCAACGGCGCCTCCTTCCAGCTCCCGCTGGCCGGCACCAACGACAACGACTGGGGCGCCGCGCAGTCCGTGACGGTCCCGGTGCACCTCAAGGCGGGCACGAACACCATCGGCTTCGGCAACCCCACCGACTACTCCTCCGACATCGACAAGATCACGCTCTGAGCCATGGACGGACCGGCTGGGCCGTGCCCTACCCGGTCCGTACAGCGGCGTCTGATACGAACGAGCGATGGCCCGGCCGCCCGGCCGGGCCATCGCGGCGGTTCGGCTCCCGGAACCCCGGTGTCCGCAGCCCCGGCCCCCGGCGTCCCGGGTGCCCGAACCTCCGACCCCCGACCCTGAACCCCGGTTTCCGGAAGGACCTTTGTATGCCCAGCACTTCGGCGCGGATCGTCGCCCTGCGCGCTGCCGGTACGAGTTTTGTCGTGGAGCTGACGGAGCCGGTGCCCCGGGTTCTGCACTGGGGGGCCGACCTCGGTGAGCTGAGCGGCGCGGACTGGGCGGCGTTGAGCCTGACGGCCGAGCCCGCGATCCTGAACAACGCGCTGGATGTGGAGCGGCGCTTCACGGTGTGGCCGACCGAGGCGGACGGGTGGTCGGGTACGCCGGCGCATCACGGCCACCTGGCCGGGGGCGCGGGTGCGCCGCGGCTGGCCCTGTCCGGTGTCGAGCACCACGAGGACCCGGACGGCGGGGGCGAGGTGCGGATCGCGCTGGCGGACGCGGGGGCCGGCCTCGACGTGGCGGTGACGTATCGCCTGGAGCCGTCGGGGGTGCTGGGGGTCCATGCGGAGCTGACCCGCCGCGCCGGCGCGTCCGACGGTGGCGCAGAGGCGGTGCCGTACGACCTCGCGCAGGCGGTGACGCTGCTGCCGGTGCCCCGGCGGGCGGCTGAGATCCTCGACTTCACCGGCAAGTGGAGCCGTGAACGCAGCCCGCAGCGGCGCCCGTTGGGACATGGCACGTACGCGCGGGAGGTGCGGCGGGGTAAGCCGGGGCTGGACTCGCCGTATCTGCTGACGGTGGGCACACCCGGGTTCGGGTTCCGGTCCGGCGAGGTGTGGGGGGTGCACGTGGGGTGGAGCGGTGACCAGCGGTTCCTGGTGGAGCAGTTGCCGGAGGGCGCGGGCGTGCACGCGGCCGCGCTGGGCGGCGGCGAGCTGCTGCGGGCCGGCGAGGTCCGGCTCGCGCCGGGGGAGGCGTATCGCACGCCGGTGAGCTGGTACGCCTGGTCCGCCGACGGTCTTGACGGTCTGGCCGACCGGTTCCACGCCCTGCTGCGGGCGCGCCCGCAGCATCCGGTCGCGCCGCGTCCGCTGGTGCTCAACAGCTGGGAGGCGGTGTACTTCGACCACGATCTGGAGCGGCTGCTGCGGCTGGTCGACAAGGCCGCCGAGGTCGGGGTCGAGCGGTTCGTGCTGGACGACGGCTGGTTCGCCGGCCGCCGCTCGGACAACGCCGGCCTGGGGGACTGGTGGGTCGACCCGGTGGTGTGGCCGCGGGGGCTGACCCCGCTGATCGACCATGTCCGCGCGCGCGGGCTGGAGTTCGGGCTGTGGGTCGAGCCGGAGATGGTCAACCCCGACTCCGATCTGGCCCGGGAGCACCCGGACTGGGTGCTCGGCCCCAAGGCCGGGCTGGGCCCGTCGGCCCGCAACCAGTACGTCCTGGACATCACCAACCCCGACGCGTGGGCGTATCTGCTGGACAAGCTGGACGCGCTGCTGTCGCGGAACGCCATCGCGTACCTGAAGTGGGACCACAACCGCGAGCTGCACGAGGCGGTGCACGGACCGGACGACCGCCCGGTCGCGCACGCTCAAGTCACGGCGCTGTACCGGCTGTTGGACGAGCTGAAGGAGCGTCATCCCGGGGTGGAGATCGAGAGCTGCGCCAGTGGCGGCGGCCGGGTGGATCTGGGCATCCTCGCGCGGACGGACCGGGTGTGGGCGTCGGACTGCAACGACCCGGTGGAGCGGCAGGCGATCCAGCGGTGGACGGGGCAGCTGCTGCCGCCGGAACTGGTCGGCGCGCATCTGGGTCCCTCGCCCGCGCACACCACGCACCGGGCGACGGCGGACTCGTTCCGGCTGGCGACGGCGCTGTTCGGGCATGCCGGCATCGAGCAGGACCTGACGGCGTGCACGGACGAGGAGTTGGCGCGGATCACCGCGTGGACGGCGATGTACCGGGAGTTGCGGCCGCTGCTGCACGGCGGTCGAAGCGTCCGCGCGGACCTGACCGCGCCGGACGACCCGGACCGCGAGGCGCGGCTGCTGCACGGCGTCGTCGCGCTCGACGGCTCGGCGGCGCTGTACTGCTGGGCGCGTACTGCCACGTCCGCCGAAGGCCAGTACGGCCGGGTGCCGTTGCCCGGGCTGGCCGCCGACGGGAGCTACCAGGTTCGGGTCCGGACCGAGCTCGGCCTGCCGTCGCTGCACCAGACCTCCGGGCCCGCCTGGCTGACCGAGGCGCTGACGGACTGGGTGCGGATGCCGGGTGCGGTGCTCGCGCAGGCCGGAGTGCCGATGCCGACGCTCAACCCCGGCCAGGCGCTGCTGATCGAGGTGCGCCGGGCCGCGTGAACCGCGCGGCGGTCGCGGTCGTCGCGGTCGTCCGGGTCGTCGGAGTCCCTGGGAGGTCCGAGCTGCCGGGGTGCCGGGGCGCGCGAGTGTAACCGGACATCCGGAGCCGACCGGACGCGGGCGAGCGGTTGATGCGCGGCAGTTGTACGACCCCCGTACGGTCGTGCAACTGCCGCGCACGCGCGGGCCGATGGCGATCGGGACATTGCGGCCCCCTGAGCTGCAACGTCTCGAATACGGCAGTAATCCATACCCCGAGGGGGAGCCGCTCACGCATGTGTCGACACCGCGTCGGACCGACAGTACCGTGACTTGGGTGACACCGTTGCAATTGCATCGGAAATTGCAACGGCACGTGCACCCACGGTGTTTCGGCAACTGCCGTGGCCCCTGGTGCGCCAGCGTAGCCAAGTGGCGCCCGGCCGACGAAGGAGCGATGCCAAGTGCAGCAATTCGAGAACGGTGTGCAGGCCAGTTCGATTTCCGGGGTCCGCTGGACCAAGAGCGCGCGCAGCAACCAGAGCGGCAATTGCGTCGAGGTGGCCGCGCTACCGGACGGCAGCGTGGCGATGCGCAACTCGCGCCATCCGGACGGGCCCGCGCTCGTCTACACCCGCGCGGAGATCACCGCGTTCGTCGAGGGCGCCAAGGACGGCGACTTCGACGGGTACATCGGCTGAGGCCGGCGCGGCCTGCGACGGTGACCTGAGGAACTGCCCGCCGGCAGCCGCCGGCGGGCAGCCCCGAATGCCCATCCGGTGCAATACTGGTCCGTCCAGTAACTGTGTTGGGAGCCTGTATGCCTGCCGCGCCGCAGCTCGTCTCGCCCATACAGCTTCTCGAACGCCGCCCCGACATGGGTGCCAAGGCGATGGCCCGCGTGCTCGGCAACTACCTGCGGGCGCTACGGGAGAGCCGCTCCATCAGCCCGGTCGTCGCCGGCCGCCACATCCGCGCGCACGCCTCCAAGATCAGCCGGATGGAGACCGCCCACGTCAACCTCAAGTCCCGTGACGTGGAAGAGCTGTTGGACCTGTACGGCGTCGACCCGGTCGAGCAGCGGCAGATCATCGCGATGGTGGAGCGCTCCGCCCGCCCGGACTGGTGGCAGCCCTACGGCGAGGTGGTGCCGGACTGGCTGCAGCAGCTCATCGGCCTGGAGCGCGACGCGCATGTGATCCGCACCTACGAGAACCAGTTCGTGCCCGGGCTGCTCCAGACCCCCGCCTACGCGCAGGCCGTCGTGCTGAGCGGCCATCGGCTGGCGCCGGCCGACGAGGTCGAGCAGCGGGTCCAGTTGCGGCTGGAGCGGCAGCGCCGGATGGGCGAGCCGGGCGCGCCGGTGCTGTGGGCGCTGATCGACGAGGGCGTGCTCCACCGCCCGGTCGGCGGCCGGCAGGTGATGCGCGACCAACTCGTCTACCTGCTCGAAGTGTTGCGGCAGCCGGGGGTGCGGCTCCAGGTCGCCTCCTACGAGGCGAGCGCCGCCGCGACCCCGGGTGCGGCCGTGACCTACCTGCGCTTCGCCCAGGGCTTCCTGCCGGACGTGGTCTACCTGGAGCACATGACCAGCGCGGTCTACCTCGACCGGCTGGAGGACCTGGACCGCTACCGGGCCGCGCTCGACGAACTCAGCGCGGTGGCGGCGACCCCGGCGGAGAGCCGGCTGCTGCTGGAGGAGGCGCTGACCCGCTACGAGTAGCGGTCAGCGCACCCGGCCGACGCCGCCGAACTCGATCCACTCGTAGCTGGGTTGGACCAGCGCGAGTTCGTTGTCGGCGCGCCAGGTGGAGACCTCCACCAGGCCGGGCGGCAGGATCTCGGTGCCGTCCAGGTAGTGCAGCAGGTCGCTTTCCTCGCGTACCTCGCCCCAGTTGCCGCCGGTCGACTCGTCCATGAACTCGCTGACCCCGCATCGCACTTCGGGATCGTCGCTGACCAGCTGGCACACCACCAGGCAGCTGCCGGCCGGCAGCCGGTCACGCACCCGGTGCACCATGCCGGCCGGGTCCTCGACGGCCTTCACGCAGTGCAGCACCGACACGAACAGCGCCGCGACCGGCTCGGCCAGGTCGATCAGCCGATGCACCTCCGGGCTGTCCCAGATGCTCTCGGTGTCGCGGAAATCGGCCTGGAGGACCGCGGTGTTCTCGTTCTGCTCCAGCAGCACCCGGCCGTGCGCCAGCACGATCGGGTCGTTGTCCGCGTAGACCACGCGGGCGTCGGGGTGGACGCGCTGGGCGATCTCGTGCACGTTGTCCTGGGTGGGCAGCCCGGAGCCGTGGTCGACGAACTGCCTTATGCCGTAGTCCTCGGCGAGCACCCGCACCACGCGGCGCAGGAACTGGCGGTTGTTCAACGCGAGCACCTTCATGCTCGGCACCTGCTCCAGCAGTTCCTCGGTGGCGCCGCGGTCAGCAGGGTAGTTGTCCTTGCCGTCCAGGAGGTAGTCGTACATGCGGGCGACACTCGGCACCGTCACATCGATCGGGGGGCTGGGCGACACGTCTCGGGATGGCATGGGCCCCTCACGACATTGCTGATCCTGCGCAACTACCGCCGCCGAGCGACATCGGGGGCAGCCGCCATCTTAGGCAGCGGCGATCGGCCGGTCGAGTGACGTGTCAAGGTCGTTACGCGGCGCACCCTTTCGAGGCACCCGAGGACACGCTCGCCGGCAGGGCCAGCGTCAACCCGAGGCCGTGGGAGTCCGTACGCGCCCCGGTCAGGGCGACGCCCGGCGGAAGCGAGGGGGCCTTGACGGTGCGCGGGGCGAGTTTCGCGGCGAGCGCGGAGCCGCCCTGACCACCCGTCATCTGCGAGACGGGGAGGGTACGGCCGAGCACGTCGACGTCGGTGGGCGTGACGGTGATCGCGTCCTTGCTGGTGCTGATGGAGGTGTGCACGGTCACCGGCAACGGGATGCCCACGAGGGTGCCGGTGAGCACCAGCCCGCCGTGGCCGTCGGACTCCGGCCGCAGCCCGGCCGCCTTGCGGTTCAGCCGCTTGCCCAACTCGTCGTAGGAGATGGTGGCCGTGGCGGTGCCGCCGCTCATGGTGCCCTTGGTGGTCACCTCGTGCAGGTCGGCGGCGACGGACAGGTCCATGCCGTCACGCCGTACGTCCTCGGCGCGGATGTGCACGGTGCCGACGTCGCCGGTCAGCAGCCGCAGCCCGGCCAGGCTTCCGGACAGGTCCGCCGACACAGGGCCGGTCGGCTTGAGCTTGCAGCCGGCCGCGCGGGCGATCCGCTCCCGCGCGGTGTGCGCGAGGACCAGGTCGGCGGCGGTGGCGAGCACGGCCAGCCCGGCCACCACCGCGGTGGCCACGATCAGCGGTTTGCGGCGCGGCACGAACCGGCGGCGCGGCTGCGCGGGGGCCGGCTCGCGCAGCTTCGTCGCGTCGGGGCCGGGGCCGGGGCCGGGGCCGGGGCCGAGGTCGGGGTGGGCGTCGGCGTCGGGGTTGCGGTCGGCGTCGCCCGCAGCCGTATCGGCACCCGTATCCGGTGCCGTGGACGCGGCGGGCGCGCTGCCGGGTTCGATGGCCACCCCGGGTGCGCCGGGTGCGCCGGGTGCACCGGATATGCCGTCTTCCGCACCCGAGGGCGCGTCTTCGGCGTGCGCGCGCCGGACTTGGGGCTCGTCGCTGGGCGTCATGCGTCGGCGGTTCCGATCCGGGGGAGGTGGGCGAGCAGGGCCAGGGCCTCGGGCAGCAGCCGGGCCCCGGTGGGTTCCGCGGTGCCGGCCGCGCGCCGGCCGCGCTGGGTGCGCAGCACCGCGCGGGCGGCGGACAGCGCGGCGCCGGCCAGGACGGCCGCGCGCAGATCGCGATCAGGCAGGCCGGCCGGCAGCCGCCGCTCGACGAGCGTGGCGAGCCGGTCCTCGAAGTGGACGAACTCCTGCACCAGCCGCGCCATCACCAGGGACTCGGTGCCCTCCAGCGGGTGGGTGAGCGCGCTCAGGCTGCTGGCGCCGAAGGCGTGGGCCGCCGCCAGCAGCGCCCCGCACACCGCGTCGAGCGGCGGCTCCTCGACCGGCCGGTCCGCCAGCTCCGCCTCCACCCGGGCGAGCAGCTCCACCCCGTCGGGCAGCAGGAGCGCCTCCTTGCTGTCGAAGTAGCGGAAGAAGGTGCGCTCGGAGACGTTGGCGGCCGCGGCGATGTCGGCGATCGTGGTGCCCGCGAATCCGTGCACGGCGAAGAGCCGGGCCGCGCTCCGGCGCAGCTCGTGGCGGGTCTGCTCCTTCTTGCGCTCCCGCAGTCCGGGTTCGGACGCGGTTTCGTTGGGTGTGGCGGACACGGCGCCCAGCCTAGCGAACGTGTCGGCTATGTCAATTGGCAGTCCTGCCAGTTTCCGCCCGGTGGCCGAGGCCCCGGCCGCCGGGGCCGCCCGGGTGCGCTCCCGGACGGCCCCAGCAGGTGTTCGCTCCGTTCAGGGTGCCGCCGTCAGTTCTGCAACCCCGTGTTGAGGGTGTTGAGCAGCGAACCGTCGGGGGTGTCGCCGGACATCTCCCAGATCATCGCGCCCAGGAGGTGTTTGGACTTGATGTACGCGGCCTTCTTGCCGATCGACCAGGCGTCGTCGAAGGACCACCACTGGCCGCCCTCGCCGGTGTAGCCGTAGGTCGCCACGGTCTGGTCGTTGTGGTAGACGGTCAGCCCCGGCACGCTGGTGACCAGGTTGTTGTAGCCGCGGGTGCCGGCCTCCTCGGCGAACTGGCCGGGCGCGGCGCCGTTGGCGCTCTGCCACTCGCCGTTCGCGCCGCCGCCGGTCACCTGCTGCCAGCCTCTGCCGTAGAAGGGGAGGCCGATGGTGAGCTTGCGCGGGCTGACGCCGGCGTCGAGGTACGTCTGCACCGCGCTGTCGACGCTGAAGTCGTTCGGGTAGGGCGAGTTGGGGTCGGGGTAGAGGTTGGCCTGGTCACCGGTGCGGTTCGGCTCCCACGAGTTGTCGCTGCCCGAGCCGTGGAAGTCGTAGCCCTGGATGTTCTCGATGTCCAGGTTCTTCGACACCTGCGGCAGGTCCCAGCCGGCGTCGATCTTCTTGGGGTCGGCCGGGGTGAAGGCGGTGAGCAGTTTGTGGTCGCCGCCGAGCGCGTCGAGTTCGGTGCGGAACTCGGCGATCAGCGCGGTGAAGTTGGCCTTGTCGGCGGTGCTCCAGTGGTTGCCGGGGTGGCCGTCCGGGGAACCGGGCCACTCCCAGTCGAGGTCGAAGCCGTCGAAGATGCCCGCGGCGACGCCCGGGCCGCCGGCGCCCTCGGTCTCCGGCAGGTTGCCCTTGATGTACATGTCGATGCAGGACTGCACGAACTTCTTGCGGGAGGCGTCGGTGGCGGCCACGTCGGAGAAGTACTTGGAGTACGTCCAGCCGCCGAGCGACATCACCACCTTCAGGTTCGGGTACTTGGCCTTGAGCTCCTTGAGCTGGTTGAAGTTGCCGCGCAGCTTGCCCCAGCCGTCGTCCGCCTGCCCGTTGACGGACTGCGAGGCGGGGAACGCCCGGCCGTAGTCGGCGTCCGCGTCCCCGGCGCCGTCACCCTGGTTCGGGTCCTCCGGGTCGGCCGTGGTGCCCTTGGTCACGCCGTTGAGGCAGGTGAGGTTGGTCGGGTCGATGTTGCCGAACGCGTAGTTGATGACGTCGAGCTTGCCGGCGGCGCCCGAGGTGTCGAGGTTCTTCACGAAGTACTGGCGGCCGTAGATGCCCCACTGCACGAAGTAACCGACCTTGGCGTAACCGCCGTTGCCCACGGCCTCCAGGGTGGTGACGGTGACCGCATTGCCGGCCGGCGAGACGTTGTCGGCCAGGTCACGGGCCTTGACGGTGAAGGTGTAGGCGGTGGCGGGCGCGAGACCGACCAGGGTGGTGGTGCGGGTGTCGGCGGGCACCGTCGCGGCGAGCGTCGAGCCCTGGTAGACGTCGTAGGCGGCGACGCGGATGTTGTCGGTTGCCGCGTCCCAGGACAGCTGGACGGTGCTGGAGGTGACGGTGCCGGCCCGCAGGTTGCCCGGAGCGGTCGGCGGGACGGTGTCGGTGGACGGGTCGAAGGTGGTCGCGGTGACCGGGGCGCTGGCCGGCCCGGTGTTGCCGCGGGAGTCCTTCGCCCGCACCGTGAACTGGTACGACGTCGCCGGCGACAGGTTCGGCACGGTCGCCGTGGTGGTGGCGCTGGAGGCCACGACGGTGGCCCCCTGCAGCACGTCGTAGGACGCCACGGGGAAGTCTCCGGTGGCCGCCGCGCTCCACTTCAGGCTCACCGTGTGCGCGGTGGCGTCGGCGACCGCGACCCCGGTCGGCGCCTTCGGGGGCACCGCCGGGCTGCCGTCGCACTTGTCGCCGTTGATCAGGCACCCCGTCGGCGTGCCGAGCGGGCCCGAAGCCTGGAACGTGTAGCTGTACGGATACGTGGACCCGTTCGCCGGAATCGTCGCGTTGTAGTAGGCGGGCGTGACGACGACATGGGAACCGGTGACCGAACTGGTGCCGTTGGTCTCGCTGGTGATCGTGACACCGGCCGGAAGGTCGAACTCCAGGCTCCAGCCGTTGACCGCGGCCGAGGAGCCGTTCTTGACGACGTAGCTGCCGGACCACGACGAGCCGCTGCCGGTGCTGCTGAACTCCGCGGTGAGCGCGCCGGCGGCGTGCGCGGCGGGGGTGTTGAGCCCGACGAGCCCGGCCATCGAGAGGGCCAGGGCGGTGAGTCCGGTGACCAGCCGGGCGCGTAACCGCACCGCCCGGCGGACAGGTCTGGGCGTTCTGAGTCCTGTGAACACGGCTCTCCTTGGGGGTGGGGGGATGCCCAGGGCGGCGTGGAACGGCGTGACTCCTGTTCCGCACCGCACTGCCGGGGTATCGCACAGCCAGGACAGCCGAGGCCGCTGTCGAGCGGCAATGGGTCGGACGAACAATTGGACTGTACCAATCGGTGCGCTGCGGGCAGGGCCGCGCGCGTTGCCGCAGATGAAAAGGGACTAGACCAATTGCCGTGATTTTACCTTCACTTGACCGTCTGGGGATGTCGGGCGCCGGACCGCCCGTGCACGACGCCGCTCCGCGTGACGAGGCGGCCGAGCCGGAGCAGGGGCGCCGGAGCGGGTGCCGCGCCGGATGCCGAGGCGCTGCCGCCGGTACGCGGGCGATCCGGCCCGACGGTGGCCGCTGGATGGCCGCGGAAAACGCAGCCCTTCCATGCGTCACGCAGGCTTCATCCGGCCGACTCGCCGCCCACAGCGCCCTGTTGACCTGCCCGCTCCGGGTCGAGTCGTGAACATCGCGACCGCTCGGCCGCGTTGTGCAGGTGCCGAGGGTGGGTGGGGTCAGTCCGTGCCCAACGGGTCGGTGAGTAGTTCGGGTACCGCGGTCAGTGCCGCCTCTCGCAGCGCGGGCATCGCACCTGGGTGCCGGTGTGGGATGGGCCGACTCGTTGTGCGCGGGGGTTTGTTGGTGTGCCGGCTCGGGGTCGGGTCGTGAATGTCGTGACCGCTCGGCTGCGTTGTGGGTGGGGTCAGTCCGTGTTCAACGGGTCGGTGAGTAGTTCGGGTACCGCGGTCAGTGCCGCTTCCCGTAGCGCGGGCACCTGCTCCGCCGGCACCCAGCGGTGCGGCCACCGCACCCGGGTGCCGGTGCGGGACCAACCGCCCACCGCGCACAGTGCCTTGTCCAGCGCCGGATCGCTGTAGCCGTCGGCCGCGAGCGGCGCCACATGGCGGTCGAGGAAGCCGCGCAGCCGCGCCTCCACGTCCGCCGCGCCCCGCGGGTCCGCGGCCATCTGCGCATACCAGCGCACCGCGCCGGCCGGACTCATGCAGGCGACGTTCGAGTACGACCCGGCGGCGCCACCGCGGCGGCCGGTCGCCAGCGTGTGGCCGGCCACGAACACCGCGAAGCGGTCGGTCAGGCCCTGAGCGACCTCCACCGCGGGCACCTTCAACCCGACCACCTGCGGTACCTCTTCGCCGATCCGCGCCAGCAACGCCGGCGTGACCTGCGTCTTCGCGTACGGCGGGTTGTACAGCACCAGCGGCACACCGTCCGCGGCGGCGGCGAACCCGCGCAGCGCGGCGACCACTTCACCGGGCCGCAGCGGCAGCCAGTCCGGCAGCACCACCTGGATCGCGCCCGGCCGCAGCGCCGCCGCCCGGCGGACCCGGTCCAGCGACAGCCGCCCGCCGGGGTGGCTCGCGCCGAGCTGGTACGGCACCCCGGCCGCGGCGCAGCGCGCGGCCACCAGCGCGTGCAGGCGGTCGTACTCGCCCTCGTCCAGGGTGTGGAACTCGCCCGCGGTGCCGTTGGTGTAGACGCCGTGCACGCCCGAGCCGAGCACCGCCTCCAGCGACTCCTCCAGGCGGCCGAAGTCGATCGCGTCGTCCGCGTCGAGCGGCAGCAGCGTCGGCGACCAGATGCCGCGCAGCGTCCGCGAGGTGAGTGGGTCCACCGATCCCTCCCCAGGGTCCGGGCCGGCGTGCGCGCGGCACCGCCGCCACGTGATCACCGAACATCGGACATCCTACGTGGGATGAGTGCTGCCGTCGATCGCACGCCGGGGAACCCTTCGCATCATGGGAAGTTCGGATCGTCGGAACAGCGGCTTGTCGACATGCCAGCTCGTCGGAACGTCCGATCGTCGCAACGACAGCTCTTCGCAACGACAGCTCTTCGGAACGACAGCTCTTCGGAACGGCGGACTTTCGGAACGTCCGATCGTCGGCACGGGCGGAATGTCGTAGTCCGGCCGCCCGAACTGCGGGCGCGGCCTTCGCCGTACACCCGTGAGGGGGCCGCCGCCCGCGCCGGGCAACGGCCCCCTCACCCCCATGGGCCACGCGTCAACGCGCCGGGCACCTCACCAGGTTCACCGGCGCGGGTGCCGGTGCCCGGGTGGGCCACGGCACCGTTGATCACGTGGTCGATCGCATCGGCCCGTCCGGCGGGCCTCCGGTACCCGTGAGCGAGCGGCCGCCCTCGCCGTTCCGCGCCACGCCGGACGTCCGGAAACGCGCCACGAACAGGCCGCTGGCCCGCACGTCGTCGCCGTTGACCACCACGTCGGCCGCCGTGCCGCCGGCCGGCCGGTCCTCGCCGGTGCCGGGTCCGGCGCGCCACACCCGGACGTGGTCGAGCAGCACATGGTCGCTGTTCACGACGAGCGCGGTGGCCGCCCGGCCGCCGTCGCCGATCCGGAAGCACACGTCCTGCACGGACGCCGGGTCGCGCGGGTCGCTGCGTCCGCCCCGCCGTGCGCCGATCTCCAGCAGCACGATCGCGGCGGCCGGGTCCGCGTCGGCCGGGTCCGTGTCAGCCGGGTCCGCGTCGGACGGTTCCGCGTCGAACCGCAGCCCCGCGATCCGCACCCTGCGCGCGTCCGCGACCGTCATCGGCACCACGCCCTGGCGCGGGGCGAGCGTCACATGGCCGAGCCCCAGCACCACCGTGCCGGCCCACTTGACCTTGATGGTGTCGGCCAGTTCGTAGCAGCCGGGGGTCAGCAGCAGGTGACGTCCTTGCGACAGCGCCTTGTTGAGGGTGCGCACCGAGTCGGAGGGCCTGGCCACGAAGAACCGGTCGATCGGCACCGACGAGCCCGGGGTGCTGCCGCCGGCCCAGCTCGCGCCGACCGCGCCGTGCCGCAGCGCCGGCAGGAACACCCGGTACCGGCCGCCCTCGTCGACGTAGAGGAACGGCTTCTCGCGGCTGAGCGGGCCGCCCGGCGGCGTGACCCGCGGAGCCGTGCCCGGCACCGAGTACGGCGGGTCGGGGAAGGCCGGCGCGGGCGCTCCCTCGACGCCGGCGAAGACCTGCCGCCCGGCCGGGTCCGGCCAACCGCCGACCCGGCTGTCCCGGGTGAGCGAGCGCTGCCGCGCGGTGTCGAGCACATCCCCGTCCACCACCGAGTCGGCGATGAACCCGTCACCGCAGGCGCCGTCCGGCCCCGGGCAGAGCAGGAGCCGGCCGCGGACGTGCACCCGGCGCAGCGGCGCGGCGGGGGAGACCTCCCACCGCTGGGTGCCGCCGGCGGGCAGGATCGCGAGGTTCTCCGCGGCGCGCCACGAGTCGGTGGCCGCGCGGTCGCCGCCGCCCGGCCCGCGCTGGTCCGCGGCCCGCACCGCGCCGTCGATCGTCACGTCGTCCGGGTGCGCGCCGAGGCCGGCCACGGACGTGCGGGGTCCGAGCCGTACGTCCACGGCGTAGCGGCCCGGCCTGAACAGCAAGGCGCTCCGGCCGCCGCCGACCGCGGCTGCGTCCAGGGCGGCCTGGACCTGCCCGACCGGCATGTCCGGGCCGAAGACCTTCACGTGCGGGCCGAAGTCCGGCTCCGCGGGCGGCGACTGGCGGGCGTACGGGGGCCGCTGCCCGCTGCGGGAGCGCGCGGTCCCGGGCAGGGGCGCGGGCGTGGAAGCGGGCGCGGACGCGGGAGTGGCGGCACCGGTCACCGGTACGGCGCCGGGCAGGGCCGCGGTGGTCATGAACGTACGGCGGCCGAGCGCGTCGCCGACCAGGGTGTCCGTCCCGCCCCCGGGTCTGTGCGCGGCTGCCGGGGCTTCACTTCCTGCGGCCCTGCTTGATGACATACGTACGACCTACCTCTGTCCGGACGGCCCGGCGGCACCGCGACGCCCGGGCGCTGCGCGCGGGCGGGGGCGCTTGTGCGCGAGCGGTGAGCCCCCGCTCTGAGAGCGCTCTCTGGGACGTACCTTGGAGGGCCGGGGGCGCCGTGTCAAGGCGTTGAGAGAGCGCTCTCCCCGATCCGCGGCAACCGGCGGCCTCTGGTGCGGGTGTGGCGGGTGAGGTCACGGGCCGGTGACGGTCCGGTCAAGGGTCGGGGGTGGGGTGGGGCGTTGCCGGGTGGGGGTGTGGCGGCCGGGGAGGGCCGGCCCGGGGTCGGGGTCGGGGCCGGAGTGCGAGGGGCGGGGGGTGGGGGTCTGCCGGGGATCGGCGGGCGGGGGTCAGGGGGTCTGGTCGGGGCTGTGGTGGGGCGCCCGGCGCGGGGCGCGCGCGTCCCAGGTCATCTGCTTCAGCTCCATCCGTGCGGCGGGCGCGGTGCCGGGGAGGGTGGCCCAGTAGGGGTGGGCGCTGATGCGGACGGACAGCCGGACCAGACGCCGGCGCAGCACCGTGGTGCGCGAGCCCGCGCCCGCGCTCGCCGCCAACTCGCGGTAAGTGGTGTACCAGTCGCGCTGGGCCTGGACGAGGTCGTCGGGAAAGGAGTGGGGCATGGCTGGATTCTGGCACATGTTCGAACTGCTGTGCGATTAGGGTGGTGGACCGGGTGTCGGGCGACCGCCGCGGCCTCCGGGCGTCGGGGCGCGTACGGCTGGGTCGTACGGTCGCGGCGCGGCCGGTCGGCCGGTCGGTACGCTCGCCCACGGCGACGCGCGGCCGGTCCGACCGCGCTTGCTCGGGCGCCTGGGCCATGGGGTCCGGGCGCCGACGATCACCTGCCGGGAGGGCTCGATGGACGTGGTGCTGCGTGCGGTGGAGGACGGTGATCTGCCCGTCTTCTTCGCGCAGATGACGGACCCCGAGGGGGTGTGGATGGCGGCGTTCACCTCCGAGGACCCGGCGGACCGCGACCGGTTCGAGGCCCACTGGGAGCGAATCCGCCGGGACCCGGCGGTCGTCACCCGCACGGTGGTCGGTGCGGGTGGCGAAGTCGTCGGGCACGCGGGCGCGTACGGGCCGCCGGAGGAGCGCGAGGTGACGTACTGGATCGGCCGGGAGCACTGGGGTCGCGGGGTGGCCACCGCCGCGCTGCGCGCACTGCTCGCCGAGGTGCCCGAACGCCCCCTGCGCGCACGCGCGGCCGCGGACAACGCCGGCTCGATCCGGGTGCTGGAGAAGTGCGGGTTCGTGGTCACCGGCACCGAACGGGGTTACGCGAACGCGCGGCGCGCCGAGATCGACGAGGTCGTCCTCACTCTGCCGGCCCCTTCCGAAACCCCCTGACCTGGCGGCCCCGCCGGCGCGAACGCGTCATGACCGCCGAGCCCGATCGCCACCGGGTCGACGCCCCTGACGGCGTGGTCCGCCGGCGTGTGCGCCTCGGCGTCCTCGCCGTCGACCACGAGGCGTGCCGGGTCGGGGTCGGCTTCCGCGCACGGCGCTCGCCCTCACTCCCGCCGGTGGCCACGCCTTCCAGGACGGCCACCCGACCCGAGCGGCTCGTCCACCGGATGGAACGCGGGCGACTCGGCCCCAGGGTCCTGGCGGGGGTGCCGGGAGTCGCACGCCGTCGGGCGAGCGGGTGGACGAGCGGGTGGACGAGTGGGTGGACGGGCCGGGCGGTCCCCTCGAATCTGCGCGCGTCAGGGCTGAATGGTCTCCAGGTCCTCGAGGAGGCCGGCGTGGGTCGGCTGCCAGCCGAGCGCCTCACGGGTGTGGGCGCTGGACGCCGGCTGGTCCATGGCGAAGATCGGGCCGAACGGGCCGAAGTTCTCCTGCGGAACCTCCTCGACCGGCAGGCCCAGTCGCCGCCCGATGACCGCGGCGATGTCCCGCACCGCGTCGCCCTCGTCGCCGACGGCGTGCCAGGACGTCCCGGCCGGTGAGGACTCAAGAGCCAGGCGGAACAGGACCGCCGCGTCGAGCGCGTGCACGGCCGGCCAGCGCTGGGTGCCGTCGCCCGGGTAGCCGGCCACCCCCGTGCGGCGCGCCTGATGGGCCAGCAGGCCGGCGAATCCGCCCTTGCCCTCGTTGTGGACCGTGCGCGGCATGCGGACGGCCGTGCCGCGCACGCCGCGCGAGGCGAGGTCCAGCAGTGCGTTGACCGAACGGCCGCGACCGCCCACCGGGCCGTCGGTCGGCAGCGGATCGGCCTCGACGGAGGCGCGTCCCGGCACCCAGGGCGTGCCGGAGACCGTGACGATCGGGCGGTCGCTTCCGACGAGTTCCTGCCCCAGCGCGGCGAGAGCGGCGCTCTCCTCGGCGATGGCCCGGGTGAGCGCGTCCGGACTGCTGTAGTCACGTCCGAACGCCAGGCTGATCACGCCGTCGCACTGCGCCGCGCCGGACCGCAGGGTGTCGAGGTCGGCCAGGTCGCCGCGCAGCACCTTGGCGCCGGCGCCCTCAAGGGCTTGCGCGGAGCCGTCCGAGCGAGCCAGTGCGAGAACGGTGTGGCCGTTGCCGAGCAGTTCGGAGACGACGGCGGAGCCGATGGTGCCGGTACCGCCGGTGACGAAGACATGCATGCGCTCTCCCTGAAAGTGATGAGACCATTGTCCCATCACCGACCCTACATGGTGATAGGACAGGAGTCTCATCACCTATCCTGGTCTCATGGCCAGATGGCAACCGGGAGCGGACCAACGACTCGTCGTCGCGGCGGTCGACCTGTTCACCGAGCAGGGGTACGACGCCACCACGGTGGCGCAGATCGCCGAGCGCGCCGGCGTCACCAAGAGCACCTTCTTCCGGTACTTCTCCGACAAGCGCGAGCTGCTGGTCGCCGGCCAGGAGACGCTCGGCAGGCTGCTCGCCGACGGCATCACCGAGGCCCCCGCGGGCGCCAGCCCGCTCCAGGCGGTGGCGGCCGGTCTCGAACGCGCATCGGGCGCCATGGGTCCGGCGAACCGCGAACTCGGCCCCCGCCTCAAAGCGGCCGTGGCGGCCAGTACCGAACTGCAGGAGCGCGACGCCCTCAAGAGCGTCGGGCTCGCGGCCGCCATGACGGCCGCGCTCGTCGCCCGCGGCGTCCCGGAGCCGACCGCGCACCTCGCGGCCGAGCTGGGAGTCCTCGCGTTCAAGCGGGGATACGCCCAGTGGTCCGAAGGCGAGCGTGACGACACGGAAGGGCTCGCGCCGCATGCGCTGGCGGCCTTGGAGGACCTGCGCGCGGCAACCGCGTCGCTGGGCTGATCGATGCCGCTCGGCTGCCCCGACGTGCGTGCCGTTCGCGGGCGTCCTTGCGTGCGCCCCGCGGGCGTCCGGCCGTTGAATGCCCTTCGGCCGCCGGAGTGGCGGGGTGGGGCGGTCAGTCGAGTTTGTGGACGGTGGTGTCGTCGGGGGTGAGGGGCCGTCCGTCCGCGGCGTGGACCTCCAGGGCGCGCAAGGGGCGGCCCTGCCGGCGGTCGAGAAGCTCGGAGTGGGGCTCGCCCGGGGCGAAGAGGTTCTGCTCGCCCCACTGCCGCAGGGCGACGACGACGGGGAAGAGGCCCCGTCCCTTCGGGGTCAGTACGTACTCGTGGTAGGCACTGCCGTCCGAGGCGGGCGCGGTGTCGAGGACGCCGGCGGCGACCAGGGCGCGCAGCCGCGTGGTGAGGATGTTCTTCGCCACGCCGAGGCTGCGCTGGAACTCCCCGAAGCGGCGGCTGCCGTCGAAGGCGTCCCGCACGATCAGCAGCGACCACCAGTCGCCGATGGCGTCGACCGACCGCGCGACGGGGCAGTCGCTGTCGTCGAAGCGGGTCCGCTCCACCATGGCGTGCCCTCCTCCTCATGTCCGGTTGCAACATGCTACCAGCTACGGCTACCGTCCATCTGGTAGCAAGATGAAACCGGATGTGAGGGGCTGCGCGTGGGACGCGATCACAGGGTCATGGCGGGCGAGGCCGAAACCGCGATCGATGCCGCGAGCGAAGCCGAGGTCTCGGGCGCAGGCACGGGCAGCGCGGGCACGGGCGGCGCAGGCACGGGAGCGCGCGCGGCGCCGAGCACGGGGACGTCCGGATTCAGGCTCTCCAGAGGGCTCACCCTGCTCTTCGCCGTGGCCTGCGGCACCGCGGTGGCCAACGTCTACTTCGCCCAGCCGCTCCTGGTGACGCTCGGCCGCGACTTCTCGATCGGCACGGCGACGGTCGGCGCGATCGTGACGCTGACCCAAGTCGGCTACGGGCTCGGGCTGTTCTTCCTGGTGCCGCTGGGCGACCTGCTGGACCGCAGACGCCTCGTCGTCGCCCAACTCCTCTTGCTGGCAGCGGCGTTGACCGCCGTCGGCACCGCCGGGAACGCCGCGCTGCTGCTGGTGGGCCTGACCTCCGTGGGGCTGCTCGCGGTGGTCACCCAGACGCTGGTGGCCTTCGCCGCGTCGCTGGCCGCGCCCGAGGAACGCGGCAAGGTCGTCGGCCTGGTGACCAGCGGCGTGGTCACCGGCATCCTGTTCGCCCGCTCCGTCTCCGGCCTGCTGGCCGACCTCGCCGGCTGGCGCTCGGTGTACCTCTGCTCGGCGGCCCTCACCGGCCTGCTCGCCCTGACCCTCCACCGCCTGCTGCCGTCCCGGAACAAGGCCGCGCCGAGGGCCGGCGGGTACGGTCAACTGCTGCGCTCCACCGTTCAGTTGTTCGCACGCGAGCGCCTTCTACGGGTACGGGCCCTGCTCGCCCTGCTGATCTTCGCCGCCTTCAGCACGCTGTGGAGCAGCGTCGCGCTGCCACTCAGCGCGCCCCCGCTCTCCTTGTCCCACACCGCGATCGGGGCGTTCGGGCTGGCCGGGGCCGCGGGCGCGCTCGCCGCCACCGGCGCCGGCCGGCTCAACGACCGCGGCCACTCCCGGCGCACCACCGGTATCGGGCTGGCCCTGCTCACCGTCTCCTGGCTGCCCCTGGCCTTCACCCGGCACTCGCTGTGGGCGCTGGCCGTCGGCGTGATCGTCCTCGACCTCGCCGTCCAGGCGGTGCACGTCACCAACCAGACGCTGATCTACGCGCTGCACCCGGAGGCGGGGAGCCGGCTGATCGGCGGCTACATGGTCTTCTACTCGATCGGCAGCGCCTCGGGCGCCGTCGCCGCGACCACGCTCTACGCGGCGGCGGGCTGGACGGCCGTGTGCGCGCTGGGCGCGGGGATCAGCCTGCTCGCGTTCCTGCTGTGGGCGGCGCTGCCTGAGCGGCCGGGCGCAGCGCCATGAGCACGATGTCGTCGCTGTTGTGGGGACCGGCGACCTCGCGGGTGAGGCGGGAGAGGAGTTCCGGGAGCGGCATCCCGCGGTGGGCGAGCAGCGAGGCCGCCGCGCGGGCGATGCCGTCGTCGATGTTCGCCCGGCGGTGCTCGACCAGGCCGTCGGTGTACAGCAGCAGGGTCGCGCCGGGGTCAAGGCGTACGTGCTGGTCGGTGCGGTCGGGCGGGGTGAGGGCGTGGTGGAAGAGCGCGTCGTGGACGGTCAGCTCCTCGACCCGGCCGTCCGCGTGCAGCAGCAGCGGCGGCGGGTGGCCCGCGTTGGTCCAGCTCACGTGCCAGGCCGGGCCCTGCCGGCGCAGGTGCGCGTGGATTAGGGTGCCGCCGGCCTCCAGCGGCAGGTGCGCCACCGCCCGTTCCAGGGCCGCCACGACCGCGGCGGGGCCCTGCCCGGGGTGGTCGAGCGCGGCCTGGCGCAGCATGCTGCGGACCTGGCCCATGACGGCGGCGGCGTGGATGTCGTGGCCGGTGATGTCGCCGACGGTGATCGCGAGGGTGCTGCCGGCGGCCACCGCGGGGGCCGCCGCGACCGGGCCGGGCCCGGAAACGGCCGAAGGCGCCGCCGAGGAAAGGGGCTCGGACAGGGACGCGAGCGCCTGCGGGGCCACGCTCAGGGGGATCGCGTCGTACCAGTCGCCGCCGACCATCTCCCCGGAGACCGCCGGCAGGTAGACCGCCGCCATGTCCAGGCCGTCCACCTCGGGCAGGGTGGTGAGCATGGCCTGCTGGAGCTGGTGGGCGACGTCGATCCGATCGTCCAGGAACACCGCGCGTTCCACCGCCTGGGCGGTGTAGCCGGCCACCGCGCTCAGCGCCGCGTACTCGGTCAGGTCGGTGCGGTGCGGCTCGGCCCACCCCGTCACCAGCACGCCCAGCGGCCCGCGTACGGCGGGCAGCGGCACGCACACCGCGGACTGGAGCCCCAGCGAGTCGTAGGCGGCGACGGCCTCGGCGCTGTACCACTCGACGAGGTGGGCGCGGTCGGGCACGGTCACGGTGCGCCGCTCCCGCAACGCCCGCGCGGTGGGGAACGCGTCCTGCGGGCCGTACCGTTCGAACAGGGTCTCCACGGCGTGCGCGGTGTCGGGGTCGGGGACCCGGCGCAGCTCCCCCTCGTCGAGGAGCACCAGGCCCACGTAGCTGGGCTTGAGCAGCCCGGAGACCAGTTCGCGCACCTTGCGGCGCACGTCGAGCAGGCTGACGGTGCCGGTCAGTTCCTCGGCCGCGCGCAGTTGCAGCTCCGCGCCGGCCAGCACCTGCTCGGCCGCCCGGCGGGCCTCGTCCGCGGCCGCGCGGGCCTCCTCGCCCTGGCGGTTGGCGATCCGCAGCCGCAGCTCCGCCGAGCACGCCTCGGCCAGGTCGGCGAGGTCCTGGACCTCCCGCCCGGTCCACTCGCGGACCACGGAGTCGATCGCGCACAGCGACCCCAGGACGTTGCCCCGGGCGTCGGTGAGCGGCATCCCGGCGTACGCGACCAGGCCCATGTCGGGGATGGCCAGGCTGTCGCGGGTCAGGTCGTCCGCCCGCACGTCGGCCAGCACCAGCGGCTCCCGCGACGCCACCACGTACTGGCACAGCGAGTGCGTCAGCGGTGTCTCCCGGCAGCTCGCCCACGGATCGCCGAGCCCCACCATGCCGGGGAAGACCTGCCGCTCGGGCTCCAGCAGGGACACCAGGGCGACGGGCACGTCCAGCAGGCGCGCGACCATCCGCGCGAAGCGGTCCATGTCGGGGTCCGACCGGGCGGTCAGTCCCGCCTCGGCCAGCCCGCGCAGCCGGGCCTGCTCGCGCTCCGGCGCCTCGCGCCCACCACCCGGACCAGCAGCCAAAACCGGCCCTCCCACGTCATCCGAGTCCTGCCCGTAGCGGCCGTCGGGCCGACGGCGCAACGTATCAGCATCCTAAGCAGCCCGCGCGCTCCCCGCCTGCCAGCCCGCCGTACCCGGGCCCCGCGGAGGCGATACGGTGCGGGGGTGGCGGGTGTGCCGAGGGGCGAGGGGGACCGGGCGGCGGGCGGTCGGGGTCCGGGTCAGGCTTCGGGCGCCAGGACCGGTACGGGTACGCATATGGACAGAGCTACGGGGTGGTCGCGGTGAGCGGGGTCGACACGGCGAGGTTCTGGTCGCTGCTGCGGCAACTGCCCGCACCGGACGACGCGGAGTTCCTCTACGGCGCGGACGAGGCGGGCCGGCTGCGGACGGACAACCTGCGCCGCTACCTGGAGTTGATCGCCCGGAACCGGCCCGGCGTCATGCTGATCGGCGAGGCGCCCGGCTACCGCGGCCACACGATCAGCGGCATCTCGTTCACGAGCGTCCGCCAGCTCACCGCCCGGCCCGGGCCGATCACGGGGGACCCGGACGGCGACGGCTTCCGGGTGCCGCGGGACCCGGCGTTCGGCTGGGAGGCGTCCTCGGCGGTGGTGTGGGGCGCGATGGCCTCGTGGCGCGGGGCGCTGCCGCTGTTCTGGCCGATCTACCCGCACCACCCGCAGGAGCCGGGGCGCCCGGAGAGCAACCGCACCCCGCGGGCGGCCGAGGTCGCCGCGGGCGCTCCGGTCGCGCTCGCCCTCGCCGAGGCGTTCGCGATCACCACGTTCGTCGCCGTCGGCCGCAAGGCCGAGGCCGCGCTCGCCCGCAACGGCGTGCCCGCGATCGCCGTACGCCACCCCGCCCAGGGCGGCGCCCGCATCTTCGCCCGCCAACTCGCCGAGCTGAACGCCTCGTTGACCGGCCAGACGCGGTAAGCAGGATGCCGTCCCGCCGCAGGCCGCCGCGCTCCTGGCCCGGCACGCCCCGCGGCCTGTTCGCGCGGCGCCCTGGACGCGCCCGGGCGGCATGAGGACGCGCCCGGACCGCGACGCCGACGTGGGCGGTTCGCCGTCCGGGCGCGGGGCCCCGAACTACCCGGTCAGGGCGTGTTGTTGGCCAGTGCCAGCAGTCGTGAGCTGTCGGCGCTGAACCGGTCGCGGTCCACCGCGCCCGAGATGCCGCTGATCGAACCGGAGTCGCTGTACTGCCAGAACGTCCAGAACGGGAAGCCGCTCGGGATGGTGGGGCTCGAGCCGGTCGTCCAGTACGCCACGTTCAGCGGGCTCCTGGCGGACATGCCGGTCCAGCCGCCGGTGCAGCTGTTCCACCAGCTCGCGCTGGTGTAGATGACGACGTCGCGGCTCGTCTTCGCCTTGTAGGTGTTGTAGAAGTCGAGAATCCACGACTGCATCGAGGCCGCCGACAGGCCGTAGCAGCCGCCCTCCAGGTCCAGCATCCCGGGCAGCGTCAGGTTGTCCGCCGACCAGGCGCCGCCGTGGGTGGCGAAGTAGGTGGCCTGCGTCGCGCCGCTGGAGAGGTCCGGGTGCGCGAAGTGGTAGGCGCCCCGGATCACCTTGGCGTTGTAGGCGTTCAGGTAGTTGGCGCTGAAGTTCGGGTCGGTGTACGTGGTGCCCTCGGTGGCCTTGATGTAGGCGAACTGGATGCCCGCGGCCTTCACCGAGGACCAGTTGATCGACCCCTGGTAGTGCGAGACGTCGATTCCCTCGGGGTACGCCGCGGCCGGGGCCATGATGCCCTGGGCGTTGAGCTGGAGGTGCTGCGGGTCCGGCTTGAAGTCCTTGCTGTCCTGGACGTAGCCGACGCCCATGTAGCCGTGGCCGAGCGGGATGGTGCTGCCCGACGGCGCGGGCGCGGCGGCGGCCGGGCCCGTCGTCGACATCGTCGCGGCCAGCGCCAGGCCGGCGGTGAGGACGGCGGCCGTCATCAGTCTCCGCGGCACAGCCCGGGCGTTGCGGTTTCGGGAGAACAAGGCTTTCCTCCAGGCACGTTGGGGTGGGGGGAGCGTGCGGGTGCGTGGTGAGCTCGTGCTCGTCCGAGGAGCGGGTCTACTCGCGTAGCCCTGGCCTCACAGGTGACCGCGGGAGATCGCCGGTCGGGGTGGTGTGGTGCGGGTGAGGTGCTCGTGGTGAACGCGCCACGAGTGACGCATGAACGACCCTGTCGCGTAAAGGGGTTGGGGAAATCCTCTGTGGTCCAGTCCAGTTGGCCGGTCGCGGAGCTGCGGTGATGGGGCGCGGACGCCGGCAACTTTCAGCGGCGTGAAAGTCCGCTCGCACAGGCGTTTGCCGCGTGCTCATGTGACGGCAACTCCGCGGGCGCCGAACGGACGTGCGCCCGGCGCCGCATCCCGGATCGCCCGGCGCCGCCGTCCGGATCGCCCGGCGCCGCCGTCCGGATCGCCCGGCGCCGCCGGTCAGGCGAGCATGCGCAGAGCGTCCGCGGTGGCCGGGGAGAGCCGCGGACCCGACGGCTCGGCCAGCTCGGACAGCGGTATCCAGCGGGCCGCGCTGGTGGAGCCGTCCTGCTCGGTGACGGTGAGCGGGCCCGGCGCCAGGCGGACGAGGTGGAAGAGCCCGACCAGGTGCCAGCTCACGCCGAGCCGGTGCGCGGTGTACGTCCGGGCCTCCAGCAGGCGGGCGTCGAGCAGTTCGAGGCCGGTCTCCTCCCGCAGCTCCCGGGCGAGCGCCTCGGCCGGCTGCTCGCCGGGGTCGATGCCGCCGCCGGGCAGATGCCACGACCCGGGCTCGAACACCGGTGAGGCGTCGGAGAGCCGGGTGAGCAGCAGTCGCCCGTCGGTGCGGGCGATGGCGTAGGCCGACACGCGGGTGCGTACGGGCTGCTCCGGCACGGCTTCCCTCCAGGGCGGCTCGGGACGACGGGACCCCCATTCGATCATGCGGCCGGCGTGCGCGCCGCGCGGGGGAGCCGGTACGGTCACGCCCGTGACGGAGCCGCTGCCCCACTTCCCCTACCACCCCGACCCCGTGGCGACCGGCTCGGTCGCCGCCGCGGACCGGACCTGCGTCTGCTGCGGGCGGGCCCGCGGGTACCTCTACCGCGGTCCGGTCCACGCCGAGGCCGACCTGGCCGGCCGGATCTGCCCCTGGTGCGTGGCGGACGGCAGCGCCGCGCGCCGGTACGACGCCCACTTCATCGGTGACCCGATCGGCGACGACGTGCCGCTGGAGGTCCTGCTGAGGGTGGACCGCCACACGCCCGGGTACAGCGCGTGGCAGGACCCCCGCTGGTACTTCCACTGCGGCGACGGTGCCGCGTTCCTCGGCGCGGTCGGCGCGGCCGAACTCGCCGCGTACCCGGACGCGTCGGCCTTCCTGCGCGGTGAGATCGCGAACTGGGGCTGGGCCGTCGAGGACATCGTGAAGTACCTCGCCGCGCTGGACCGCGACGGGCAGCCGACCGCGTACCTCTTCCGCTGCCGGGTGTGCGGCGCCCACCTCGCCCACTCCGATTTCACGTAGCACGGGCGCCGGCGTCTTCGTCAGGTGAAGGAGGGCCAACGGTCGGTGGACCAGGCGTGCCAGGTGGGCCAGGGGGGAGGGGGAGGGTCGAGGTCGTGTCCGGTGAGCTCGGCGGGGGTGGGCTCCTGGAAGGCGGCTCGCCAGCGGAGGAGGTCCGCTTCGGTCATGGGGAAGGTCTCGTCCGGGGTGGTCGCCTGGCGGTGGGCGATCCGGGCGCGTTGGGTGTCGAGGTCCACCGGCGCGTACACGAGGTGGCAGGTGGCGCCCGCGGACCTCGCCAGCCAGCGGATCGCGGACCGCTCGTCGCGCGACCAGCAGCCGAAGTCCAGGATCACGTGGGTGCCCAGCCGCAGCGCCTGCAGGGCGAGGGAGAGCAGCCGTCCCTCCAGCACGTCGCGCTTGCCGCCCGCGTCGGACTCGCCGAAGAGCGGGATCATCCACTCGTCGGGCGTCAGCCGCAGCGCGCCGTGCTGTGCGGCCAGCTCCCGGGCCCGCGTGGTCTTGCCGGCTCCGGGCAGGCCGACGGTCAGGAACAACAGGGTCACACCGGGATCGTTCAGGGAGACCGGGGCGGAGGACAACTGCTTTCTCCGGGCGGGTACGGACTCGGGTGCCGGTTCAGGTGCGGGTTCAGGTGCGCGGGGGCGGCGCCCCGGACCGGCCCGGAGCCGAGGCCGGGCGCGGCACGGCGGGGAGGAAACGGGAGAGCGGGGGCTCGGTGGCCAGGACGGCGCCCGCGGTGATGGTGAAGGTCAGGGTGACGCAGATCGCGATCAGCCAGGACAGGAGGGTGAAGACCGAGCCGAGCGGGCCGTAGGTGGCGAGGCTGCGGTTGAGCGCGATCGGCATGTAGACGCGGGCCGTGACCGAGAGGGCGGTCATCGCGGCGGCGGTGAGGACCGCCCCCGGCAGCAGCGGCAGCCAGGGCAGGCGGGCGCCGAGCAGGAGGTGCTGGGTCCACCACCAGACCGCGAGGTCGGCGAGGAAGATCAGCGGCACCCCGAGCCACGGCCCGGCGCCCAGCCCGTCGCGCAGCGGCCCTTGCAGGACAAGCACCGCCACCCAGGCCACGATCCAGGCGAACCAGCGCCACACCACCACCCGCGCCGCCGAGCGCGGCAGCAGCCAGGCGCGTTCGCAGACCCTGGCCATCGCCCGGCTGCTGGCGGTCGCGGCCAGCAGCGCGACCAGCGCACCGATCGCCCCGGTGGTCTGCCGCTCGGTGTCGGTGTCGGCGCTGTCCGGGCGGTAGAGCTGTTCGAGCTGGCGCTGGGCGCTTCCGTTCAGCCCGAAGAGGTCCTGCGCGGAGTCGACGATGTGGGTGCGGACGGACTGCGGGGTGAAGGCGGCCGCCACGAACATGAACGGCACGGCGGTGAGGAAGAGCTGCGCCGCCAGGCGGGTGGCCGCGTCCAGCAGGTTCACCGACAGCAGGCGCGCGGTCAGCTCGGTCAGTACGGGGAAGCGCTGCTCGGCCGTCCGGCGCGCGGCCAGCGTCCGCACCCGCAACGCCGACCAGCGCCCGCGCCGGCGTCCGCCCTCGCGCGCCCGCGCCCGCCGGGACCCGCCGCCCTTGCGGTCCGGCTCGCCCGGAGGCGGGGCCGTGGTGGCCATGGCTACCTCCGGCACGTGGGGGACGCACTGAGGGAATTATGCGATGAATGCGGTATTCACGCCGTTCGGGGCAGGCCGGAGCCGCGAGGAGAATCCACTAAGGTATTCTTAGTGCGCCGGGCGGATCGGCCCGGCGTACCGCTGGAACCGCGGAAACACCGAAACGCAGCACGCAGAAGGAGACGCGATGTCGAAGCTCGGGATCATTGTGGCGAGCACCAGGCCGGGACGGCTGGGTCTGCCGATCGCCCAGTGGTTCGAGGGGGAGGCGCGTACGCACGGCGGCTTCGACGAGATCGACCTGATCGACCTCGCCGAGATCGCGCTGCCCTTCATGAACGAGCCGAACCACCCGCGGCTCGGCCAGTACACCCACCAGCACACCCGCGACTGGAGCGCCCGGGTCGCCGGCGTGGACGCGCTGGTCTTCGTGATGCCGGAGTACAACTACGGCTACAACGCCGAGCTGAAGAACGCCATCGACTACCTGCACAACGAGTGGCTCTACAAGCCGGTCGGCTTCGTCAGCTACGGCGGGGTCTCCGCGGGCACCCGCGCGGTCCAGATGATCAAGCAGGTCGTGACGACCCTGAAGATGACGCCGGTCTTCGAGGGCGTCAGCATCCCCTTCGTCCGGCAGTTCATCGACGAGGAGGAGCAGGTGCAGCCGAACGAGACCATGCTCGCGTCGTCCAAGGCGATGCTGGACGAGCTGGTCAGGGTCGAGGCGGCGCTGCGCCCGCTGCGGCCCGCTCTGGCAGAATCCCGGCAGGGCGCGTAACACCGCACCGACAGCGCCGCGCGCGGGCCGCCCGCCCGCCCGCGGCGCGCACTACGGAGACGGGGGTCCCCGATGGCGTCCCAGGACCACGCGGCGGCGATCGAGATCCACCGGGTGTGCGAGCGGTTCCACGCCGCCATCGAGCTGATCGGGGGCCGGTGGACCGGCGCCATCCTGCGCGCCGTGTTCACCGGCCAGCACCGCTTCGCACACATCCGGGCGGCCGTGCCGGGGCTGAGCGACACCATGCTCGCCCAGCGGCTGCGCACCCTGGAGGAGCACGGCGTGCTCGAACGCCGGGCCGGGGCGAGCGGCCCGGCCCCGGTCGAGTACCACCTCACCGACAAGGGACGGGAGTTGGAGCCGGTGCTGGAGGCGGTCATCGCCTGGTCGCACCGCTGGATTCCGCTCCCGCCGGCTACCGCGCCCGATTCGCCGCCCGCGCCGGCTCCTTCGTCCGGGCCCGACTCGCCTTCCGCGCAGGCCCCTTCGCCCGCGGGGTGACCGCGCCCCTCGCACCGGCCCCGGCCTCGCCCCGCCGCTCGCTCCGGCCCCGCCCGGCTACGACGTGATCAGGTCGAACTCCTCCCACGGCCCGATCGCCGTGCGGTTCGCGATCAGCGGCGCCGCGCCCGCGTCCTCCGCCGTCACGTAGTCGCCGTCGGCCCGCGCCAGCAGGCTGACGCTGCCGTCGCCGTTGTGCACCAGCTGGAAGGTCTCCCATCCGCCGACCGCCGTACGGTTGGCGATCAGCGGGTCGGCGCCGGCGTCGTCCGCGGTCACGATCAGCCCGTTCGCGTGCGCGCGCAGCGCGATGTCGCCGCCGCCCAGGTCGAGTTCGTCGAACTGCTCCCACGTCCCGATCGCCGTGGCACTCGCGATCAGCGGTGCCGCACCGGCGTTGGCGGCCGTGACGTAGTCGCCGTCGGCATGCGACCGCAGGCTCACCACGCCCGCGGACGGCTGGCTGCCGGAGCCGTCGAAGAGCGACAGGTCGACGGCGTCGGCGATGGCCTGCAACCCGGCCTCGTTCGGGTGGAGATGGTCACCCGCGTCGTACGACGGCAGGTAGCGCTCCGGGTTCGCCGGGTCGTGGGTCGCGGCGTCCTGGTCGACCACGGCGTCGCACCCGCTGCCCGCGCCGCGGATGAAGGCGTTGACCGCGTCCCGGGAGTCCTCGCCGGCCTGCGACCAGCCGCCCGACCCCTGGAACGGGGTGAGCGTCGAGCACAGGAAGGAGATGCCGGCCTGGTGCGCGCGCGAGATGAGCTGCTGGAGCGCGGCGATCAACTGGTCACCGGTGGGCGGGTTCGCCACCCCGACATCGTTGATCGGGTCGTCGGAGAAGATCACCCAGCGCACTCCGGGCTGGCCGACCACGTCCCGGTCGAAGCGGTTGAGCGCGCTCTGCCCGGCGCCGTCGCTGAGCAGCTTGTTGCCGCTGATGCCCTGGTTGAGCACGCCGACCGTACGGCCGCTGTCCGACAGCCGCTGCGCGAGGTCGTTGGGCCAGCGGCGGTTGTCGTCCTGGGCCGAGGCCACCCCGTCGGTGATCGACGCGCCGAGCGTGACCACCGCGCCCGCGGCCGCGGAGTTCTGCACGTCCAGGTTGGTCAGGAACGCGTAACTGCCGCTCGTCGAGGCGCCGTTGAGCGTCACGTCGCCGCTGACGTCGCCGCCCGCAAGATAGTTGGTCTGGGTGCCCTGCTGGTGGTAGGTCGCCGAGCCGGTCGCGTTCGGCAGGTAGAAGCTGACCGCCACGTCCGACAGCGCGGACACCGTGAACGCGACCGAGTCGCTGACCGCCGTGCCGCCGGCCGGGATCGTCACCGACGGCTGCCCGCCGAAGTCCACCACCCGATCCGTGCCGGTGTCCACCGACGAGCCCGAGGTGCGCCGCGCCACATGCACGTCGGAGACGGTCAGCGGCGCCGACCCGAAGGCGTTGGAGATCCGGATACGGGCCGCGCTGCCGCCGATGCTGGTGTGCACGATCTGCCGGAGCGTCTGCTGGCCGTACGACGGGCCGCCGCTCTGCGGGGACACCGACCAGCTCCCGGTCCAGCCTCCGGCGTCGGCGGCCGGAGCGGTCGTGCGCGCGGGGGCGGACCGCGGTGCGGACCTGGATACGGACCCGGATGCGGATGCGGCTGCGGGCTCGGATGCGGTCGGCGTCGCTGCCGACGCGCCGGAGGACAGTGCCGGGACGGACAACCCAGCGGCGAGCAGGACGGCCGCGAGGACCGCCGCTCGCCGGCGGGCCGGTACGCGTCGTTGCATGGGAACTCCTGAGGGGGGAGGGGCGGGCGGGATGCCTGCTCCGTGGAGGTGCGACGGCGGACGCCTGGACTGTAAGTCCGCGCCCTGGTCCACGCCAATCCCCTTGCGGGCGGCGAAAGTTCGGATGACTCGCGGACGGATGTCCCGTGTGGTGGCGAAATCCGGCCGACCGGCGCCCTGACATCGGATCTCTCGGCCGCCGAGGTGGTGTGGTGACTCCGGTCACCACTTCGGCCGCACGGCTGCCGCGGCGCCGCGATTTGCTACGGTTGAGGTGTTCGCCCCGACGAGCGCGCCGTACCGGGACCCTGCAAAGACGGCGCACCCCCGTAGTCACCAACCCGCGGAGGTGCCGTCATGGCATGGGTCCTGATCATTGTCGCCGGTCTGCTCGAGGTCGCCTGGTCGATCGGCATGAAGTACACCGACGGTTTCACCCGGCTCGGGCCGAGCCTGCTCACCGGGGCCGGCATCGTGGCGAGCATGCTGCTGCTCTCGCAGGCGGCGAAAACCCTGCCGATCGGCACCGCCTACGGCGTCTGGGTCGGCATCGGCGCGGCCGGCGCCGCGGTGGTCGGCATGCTGCTGCTCGGCGAGCCGATCTCGGCCGCGCGGATCTTCTTCGTCTGCCTGCTGGTCGCGTCGGTGGTCGGGCTGAAGGCCACCTCGGGCCACTGACCGGCGTCGCCTCGCCCACGGCCCGCCCGGCGCGTCCTCCGACGCCGCCCGCGGGCACGGACAGGGGCCCGGATGCGGACTTCCGCATCCGGGCCCCTGTGGCGCTACGGCGCCGTCAGCTGCGACGGCTCCGCCTGACGCTGTGTCAGTGCGCGCGGCCGGTGCCGCGGCGGCGTACCACGAAGGTCACCGCACCACCGAGGGCGACCAGCACCACGGCGAGCGTGGCGAACAGCCCGGTGTTGCCGCTGCTGCCGGTGTGCGCGAGCGAACCGGTCGCGGACGGCGACGGGGAGTCGGTGTCACCGACGGCCGGCGCGCTGCTCGTGGCGGTGGCGGTGGCGCTCGCCGTGTCGCTCGGCGTGGCGGAGGAGGTGTCCGTCGGGCTGCCCGACGGCGTGCCGGTCGGGGTGTCCGTGGGGGTGCCGGTCGGCGTGTCCGTCGGCGTGGCGCTGTCCGAAGGGGACGGCGACGCCGGGGGAGTGGTGGGCTCGGTGGTGGTGCAGTCCTTGCCACCGGTCGGCCCGTTCCACGAGGCGAGCAGGTTGGAGCCGATCACCGACCCGTTCGGGCCGTGCGGCGCCGGGCCGTGGCCCGCGCCGGTCTTGCCGTCGTACTCGGTGCTGCCCTTGTACAGGTCGATCTGCGCGAAGCAGCCCGTGGCGGGCGCGGACACGGTGAGCGTGCCCTTCTTGTGGCGCTGCACGGTCACCGTGGAGAAGTCGGTGAGCACCTGCTGGCCGGAGGACGCGAAGTCCGGGCCCTGCGCGAGGTAGACCGCGAGCGAGACCGTGCAGGTGCCGCCGTCGGCGGTCACGCCGATGCTGATCCTGCCGTCGCTCGACGGCTTGATCGAGGCCAGGCCCTTGCCGGGCGTCCACGTCTTGCCCTCGACGGTGAACACGCACTTGCCGTCAGGGGTGGGCGTGCCGCCCGGTCCCTTGTGCTGCGCCGGATACGTCGACTGCCCGCCGTGTGCGGACGCCGGTCCGGCACCCACTGCCGTGGCGGCCGCGACCGCGGTCGCGGCCACGGCTATCTGCCATGTTCTGGTGCGTCTTGACATGAGAAAGCACCCCTCCCTCGTGCTCGGCGACCCGTGGTCGCACACGAGGGAGATCTGCTCCGGCGTGCGCCGCACCGATGTGCGCGGGCGTCGTGCGCCGGGGAACGGAATACGCCGGGCAGCCCCGGACCCGGGATCATGACGCATCGTGTCGGTGTGACCGGAGGTATGTCAAGCCAGGTCATAACGGCGAACACACCCTCGTCCCACCGCGTTTCGCCCGTTCCCGGACCACCTCTGACACCACCGGACGCACTCACCCCGCGCTCCCCGGCCGCCTCCCCGGGGGAGGTCGCGTGTCCGGCGGGGAGGCGATCGGGGGCAGGCGGTCGCGGCAGGTGGTCGGTGGTCCGGTGGCCGGTGGTCAGCTCGCCGCGCGGTAGGCCACGCCCGAGGAGTTGGGCACGGTGCCGTCGTACAGGCCGGTGGGGCTGGTCGCGGTGGACAGGGTGAACCAGGCGTAGCGCTCGACGAACGGCAGGCTGTCGAGCATGGCCGTGGAGGAGGTGACGAAGTCGGTCTGCTGCTGGGCGGTCGGGTAGCGCGGCGTGCTGCCGGAGAAGTCGGTGAGGGCGTACTCGGTGAGCCAGATCGGCTTGTGGTAGCGGTCGTACACCGCCTGGAGGTAGCCGCGCAGCTCGTCCGCGGCCGCCGACGAGAAGTCGCCGCCGTACCAGTGCAGCGGGATGAAGTCGACGCGGTAGCCGCGGGCCGCCGCGCCCGACATGAACTGGTCCAGCCAGCCGCCCGGGGTGTCGCCGCCGTACGCCACCGCCGGGGCGCCGAGCCGCAGCCCGGTCGCCTCCAACTGCGGCCACAGGTCGAGCGCCTGGTCGGGGGACATGGCCGCCTGGCCGGCCAGGTCGGGTTCGTTGAAGCCGAGCAGTTCGGTGCCCTGCTGGGCGGCCTGGGCGAGGGCGGTGGCGTTGACGTCGGCCGCACCCCAGATCATCGGCACGAACTCGGTGCCGGCCGGCCCCGTCACGGCGCCGGGCGTGGTGCTCCAGTCGTAGTACCAGCCGGCCCCGACGTCGGCGAGCGCCTGCGAGGCGCCGTCGACCGGGGTGACGCTCACGCCCTTGCGCGCGTCGGCGCCGGCCGCGGGGGTGCGGCCGAGCACGGTGAGCACGGCCAGCACGGCCAGGGCGACGACCACGGGCAGCAGGCGGGCGGGGACGCGGCCGAGGCTTCGCGAAGTGGTCACGGCGACGTCCTCTCAGTGGAAGGTGACGGTGAAGCCGCTGCATGACGTGCAGTCGCGCACCACCTTGTTGCCCGGGACGGTGTCGGCCTTCGACCAGGCGTAGGCCCAGGGGCAGTGCCCGCCGATCGCGTCGCTGTACGGGGTCTGCGCGTCGCGGTCGGGGTTGACGCACAGCGCGAGGCCGGTCCCCACGTCGGTGGTCAGGTCGTCGGGCGGGCAGTACGGCAGCAGGTCGTCCGGGCAGCCCTCCGGGGCGCAGGCCCCGCCGTCCGGCGGCGGGGCGACACCGTCGGGGCTGATGGTGACCGGCACCGAGAAGGCGTTGACGTAGCTGACGTTGTACCAGGGCGCCAGGCTGTCGGACGGGTCGAAGTTGAACTCGGCGAGGCTGACCGGCTGTTCGCCGGTGGTGCAACTGCCCACCGAAGCACCGCAGTCACCGAGTACGCAGTGGAACGTGCTGCCGTCGGCTCCCGAACACCCCTCGCGGGCGAAGAACTTGCCGCGCCAGTGGCCGGCGCCGGTGTCCTCCGGGATGGCGACGGTGGCGGACTGGCCGGTGTCGAGCGTGGGCAGTCCGGTGAGCTGCGCGGAGCCGTCGGCGTTGACGTTGCTGCCGATCCAGATGGTCTGCCCGGTGTCGTTGACCAGGGTGACCGGGTGCTCGGTGACGGTTGGTGCGGCGGTGGCGGGTGCGGTCGTGCGATGCGGCGCCGTGGCGGCTGCGGCGGGGCCGCCGGCCGCGGCGGTGGCCGCGAGCACGCAGCTGACGAGGAGTAACAGGGCGGACAAGGCCGAACGCAGCCTCATACGGACCTCCGTGGGGGGAAGGACGTGGGCAAGGACGTCGGGAGGACATCGTTGCCATGGTCATGCCCGTCTGGTTCCCGGATGAAGCCCCGCTTGCCGCCGCGGGCGCTGTGCGCCGGGCGTACGGGGGTGGCGAGGGGGAGTCGGAGGGGGCGGGTGCCTTGGAGTCGCGAGCCGGGAGCGGGGGCCCGGGCGGGACGGGACTCGGGAGCCGAATTTGCTCAAGGCTGTTGATAAGTTAGGTTGAGTATATGGCCGACGAACCGGATGCCGGCGAGGTCGCCGCAGTCCTGCTGGCGAGCTTCAGCGTGCTGCTGCGACGGGTGCGACAAGTGCCCGCCGCGGGCGAACTCACCATGCCCGAGCGCAGCGCCCTGTCGCACCTGGAGCGCTCGGGCCCCACCACCTCCTCCGCGCTCGCCCGGGAGGTGCAGATCACCGCCCAGGCGATGGGGACGACGATCGGCGCCCTGCACGCCCGCGGCCTGGTCGAACGCCGTCCGGACCCGGACGACGGCAGGCGCGCCGTGCTCACGGTCACCGACGCCGGCCGGCAGGCGCTGCGGGACAAGCGCAACGCGCGGACCGAACTCATCGCCCAGGCCCTGACCAGCGGTATGTTCACCCCCGCTGAGCTGGATCAGCTCGCAGCGGCCGCCGCGCTGCTGGAGCGACTGGCCCGGAACATCTGACGCCGACGGAAACCAGCCGACCTCCCCAGGAGAGACAGCCATGGCACAGACGACGCACCACCGCACGTCCGCACCCGGCGGCGGCGCCACCGCCGCCGTCGCGGCGGTCCGGATGATCGGGGCGGCACGATGACACTGCTCGGCGGGCTGCTGAAGAACCGCAGGGCGGGGGACGCGCACCTGGCGTGGCACCTGCCCAACCTGCAAGGCCCTGACGAACTGGCCCTGACCAGCCGGGACTTCGACGAGGGCGGCGCCATGGCGCTGGAGCACTGCGAGAAGCGCGTGGGCGGCGCCGACCTGTCCCCGCACCTGGCCTGGACCGCGCCGCCGGCCGGCACCGCCCAACTCCTCCTGGTCGTCGAGGACATCGACGTCCCCCTGGCCAAGCCCGCCGTGCACTGCGTCGCCCTCGTCGACCCGGCGGCGGGGCACCTGGACCCCGGCGCGCTCCGCGCACGGCAACCGGCCCCCGGAGTACAGGCGTTGCGCGGCACCGTCGGGCGCGGGTACCGCGGCCCCGGGCCCATCAAGGGCCATGGGCCGCACCGTTACGTCTTCCAGCTGTTCGCCCTCGCCGCTCCCGTCGGCGCCACCCCTGACGGCACGTCACCGGAGCGGGCCCGTCCCCGCACCCTCCTGCCCACCGTCGCCGGGCCCGTCCTCGGCCGCGGCCGGCTGACCGGCGTCTACGAGCGCTGACCCCCGGTCCGGGGACCCCGGACCCGTGGCCCTCGCGCGAGCCGCCGTGCGGCGGGCGGCAACTGCCGCCCGCCGCACGGCGTTTCGTCGATCCGGCGCACGCCCTTGCGTGGCGCCCCCGGTCCGCTCAGCTGGTCCAGATCTGGAACTCCGCGATCTGCCCCGCGGGCCAGCCGGTGTTGGCGGTGATGTTCAGCCGGAAGTAGCGCTGGGTGGTGGCCGGGAAGGTGATCGTGACGGTGTTGCCGGTCGCCGGATCGAAGGTGTAGGCGGCCGAGGACTTCACGGTGCCGAAGGTCGTGCCGTCGGTGCTGCCCAGCACGGACAGGGTCTCGGTCCGCGCGCCCCAACCGGCGGGCAGTTGCAGCACGATCCGCGACGCGCTGTGCGCCGCGCCGAGGTCGGTCTGGAGCCACTGCGGAAGCGCGTTGTCGGCGCTCTCCCAGTACGTGTTCCGGGAGCCGTCGGTCGCGTTCGACGAGGGGTAGACGTCGGTGTGGCTCGACTCGCTCGTCGGACGGTTCGCGGCGAGGTCGACGGCGGCGGAGCTGTCCGCGGTGAAGGTCAGGGAGTTGACGTTCCAGCCGCCGCTGTCCTGGTTCAAGGTGAGCACCTGACGGCCCGCGGGCAGCGTGACCTCGGTGTTCACGGTGGCCCAGTCCTGCCAGTCCCCGGTGCCGGGCAGGTCGACGGCGCCGCTGAGGTTCGCGCCCGCCGCGTCGGACAGGTGCAGCGCCCCCGGCACCGCCGCCGGATCGGCCACCCGCAGGCCGACGGTGTACGTCCCGGCCGTGGCGACGTCCACGGTGTAGCGGAACCACTGCCCGCTGTCGCTCCAGCCGAGGTCGTAGCCGCCGCCGGTGTCCGAGGTGGTCTCCAGATTCACCCCGTCCGCACGGTAGTTGTCGGCGTTGCCGTTGACGCTGGTGACGTGGTACGCCACTCCCTCGCCGCCGGTGTCGTAGTTCTCCGCCTGGACCGTGCCCGGGACCGCTGCCGCGGTGCCGCCGAACGGGCCCTCGGGCGCGGAGGGTTCCCAGTTGTTGCCGCTCAAGGTGGCGGTGAATCCGCTGGAGTTGTTGATGTACGCGGTGGCCCCGGTGTGCAGGCCGCTGACGGTGTTGCCGGTGATGGTCGCCGAGCCGGTGGGCGCGGGGTAGAACGGCGGCGCGATCACCACGCCGTTGCGGCCCGGGTCGGTGACGGTGTTGTCCTGTAGAAGGGAGTTGGTCGAGGTGGAGAAGTCGATCCCGTCGTAGAGCGAGTCCGTGACGGTGTTGCCGGTGGCGGTCACCGAGTCGACGACGCCGGTGTTCTGCCCGTCGCCGCCGTTGCCGATGTGGAAGGCGGGCTGGCCCTGGCTGTAGGCGTTGCCGCCGGAGCGGACGACGGTGTTCCCGGAGATCGTCGCGGACAGCAGGTCGCTGCCGTTGACGCCGAACCGCCCGGCGCCCAGGCCGATATAGCGGGCGGTGTCGCTGATGTAGTTGTCGGTGACGTGGTGGCCGCTGCCGCCGTAGATCCCGATGCCCTTGCCGCCCCAGGGCGCGATCGAGGTGTTGTTGCTGACGGTGATGTTCGTCATCGGGTTGTAGAACGTCTGGGAGCCGTCGCTGTTGGTGTTGTAGTGCACCGAGTTGATGGCGATGGCGTCGTCCCCGGTGCCGCGGACGAAGTTGTTGGTGACGGTCAGGTTGTTGCCGGTGTCGGCGTTGAGCGAGACGTTGTTGACGTTGATGCCGTCCGCCCAGACCGAGGTGAGCCGGCTGTTGCGGACGGTGCCGCCGGTGCCCGAGGCCCAGAAGCCGGACATGGTGTGCTGGGTCCAGATGCCGTCGGCGACCCAGTTGGTGCCGGTGGTGTCCATCGCGCCGCCGTCGCCGCCGACGGTGCCGCGGCTGACCGCGTTGGCGTCGATGTGGAAGTTCTGCACGGTGCAGGAGGTCACGTCGAACAGCGCTGCCAGCGGCGTGCTGTTGGGCACGGGCACGTCGCGGTAGACGGTGCTGTACCACAGCCCCGCGCCCGCGATGGTGATCCCCTGCGCGGTCAGGCCGGTGGTGCCCTTGACGTAGAAGGTGCCCTGCGGAATCCAGAGGATCTTGCCCTGTGACTGGGCCTGGTTGATGCAGCTCTGGATCGCGGCCCGGCTGTCCACCGCCTGGCCGTCGGCCGCGCCGTTGGTCGGGGTGTCGTCGGAGACCGCGCCGCAGCTGGTGATCGAGATCGAGTTCGCCGGCTGGGCGAGCGGCGCCGGCGGGTTCTCCACGTCGACGGAGTCCACGTCGTAGGAGGACGCGCTGTTGGCGGCGTCCTTCTGGAGCGAGAAGGTGGCGCCGGCCGGGATCGGCGTGCCGGTGACGAAGGTGTGCGACTCGTCCCAGAAGACCCGGGGGTCGCCGTCGGCCGGGTTCTGGTTGTCGCTGGTGTTGTAGTTGTTGTTGCCCTCGTACACCCAGCTCTGCTTGGAGTTGAGGTTGAGCGCCTGCCGGAACACCCCGTTGACGTACAGGTCGAGCGTCGCGGTCTGGCCGCCGCCGGACGCCGAATCGGGGATGCTGGCACGTACGTTGAGGAAGCTGATGGGCGATCCGGTGCTGTTCGTCCACCGCACGGAGTTGCCGGTGCCGCCGAGGTGCACGTAGGCGTGGCCGGACGCTTCGAGGGCGGCGCTGGAGTACTGCGTGGTCGGCGCCGACGTCAGCGAGGTGACGGTGGCGCCGCCGCCGGTGGTGCCGGCCTCGGCCTCGTAGGTCGTGAACGAGGTGGTGGCGCCCACCCCGGCGGTGGCGGCCGGCGCCTGCCGGGCCGCCTTGCGCGCCGAGGACGAAGCCGAAGGAGAAGCAGAAGCCGAGGACGAGGCCGAGGACGAGGCCGAGGCTGGGGCCCGGCTCGCGGCCTGGGAAGCGGAACCACGTGCGGTGTGCGAAGCGGAGGGGGAAGCGGCGGCTGCCGGCACGGCCGACAGGCACAGCGCGCCGATCGCCGCGAGGGCAGTCGCCGCCAAGGTGCGCCCTGCGTGGCGGGTACCACGCGGAGGTCTGGGGATCGCCCGCATCTGAAGCTCCTTCAGTACCAGGGGAAATCGGCGCCCCGACCGTACAGATTCGCCCCATAGCCCGCAAGCTTCCGCGCAGGAAAAGAAAATTCGCGTCACGAGCGTGGAAGATCCCCGCCGACGTGGGATCGCGGGGCGCCCGCCGGGAACCTCCCGGTCCGGCGCCCGCCCCCCGGTTCGCCCCCCGGCCGCCCCCGGTTCGGGGGTCTTGTGCCTGCTGCGCACCGGCGGGTTCAGCGCGTTCAGCGCGTTCGGCGGGTTCGGTGGGTTCGGCGCGACGCGGGCGATGCAGAATGACGGTGATCCGGAACGCGACCACCGCACCACCGAGGAGGACCCTCATGTCCAAGCCGCCGCTGCCCGAGGACGCCGTCGCCATGCTGGGCAAGGCGAACCCGGCCGTGATCACCACGCTGCGCCCGGACGGCCAGCCGGTCTCTACCGCCACCTGGTACCTGTGGGAGGACGGCCGGGTCCTGGTCAACATGGACGAGGGGCGGAAGCGGGTGGAGCACCTGCGCAACGACCCCCGGGTGACGCTCACCGTGCTGGACAAGGACGGCTGGTACACGCACATCAGCCTGGTCGGCCGGATCGGCGAAATCGTCCCGGACGAGGGGCTCGCCGACATCGACCGGCTCTCCCGGCAGTACACCGGCAAGCCGTACGCGCGCCGCGACCGCGCCCGAGTGAGCGCCTGGATCGAGGTCGAACGCTGGCACGGCTGGGGCGCGTTGAAGGACAGCAGCCAGCCCGGCTGACCGATCCGCCCCGGGGTCGGCGGGGGAGACCGGCGGTGACGGCCGGCGGGGGAGGAGGGACGGTCGGCCGGGCCGTGAGGCGGTCAGCCGATGCTCAGCACCGCCTTGCCCCGCAGCCGGCCCGCGGACATCCGCTTCAGCAGCGGGCCGGCGCCTGCCCAGTCACCGCGGTGCCCGATCTCGACCTGGAGCCTCCCCTGCGACGCCAGGTCCAGCAGCGCGGCCATGTCCGCGGCGTCACGGCTGCCGTCGCCGTCGCTGTAGACGAAGTGGCGCAGGGTCAGGGCCGAGCCGTCCTGGAGCTGGCGGAAGAAGTCCAGCGTGATGGGGTCGCCGCTGGCCTGCCCGAACCAGAGGAACTGACCGCCGGGGCGCAGCTTGTGGGCGGTCTTCGAGCCCAGCTCGCCGCCCACGGACTCCAGCACGACGTCGAACGCACCGCTCTCGACGGCGTCGATGTCGAGGGCGACCTTGGCGCCCAGTGCCTCCATGTGCGCGGTCGGCTGGCCCTGCGCGGCGACAGCGGTGATCTCGGCGCCCTCCGCGACGGCGAGCTGGATGAGGACCTGGCCGACCCCGCCCCCCACGCCGGTGGCCAGGAGACTGCGCCCCCGGAGCGGGCCGGCCAGCGCGAGGAGCCGCTGGGCGACCAGGCCGCCCAAGGGGAGTGCGGCGGCGGTGGCGGAGTCCACGTCGCCGGGGATGGTCGCGAGGCGGTCGGCCGAGGCGGCGACGTACTCGGCGCCGGCGCCCCCCGAGGGCAGGTGCAGGACCACCCGAGTGCCCTCCGCCGGCCCGCTGCCGTCGGCCGCTGCCTTCGCGACGACTCCCGCCGCGTCGATACCGGGGCGGAACGTGCTCGAAGGGTCGCTCAGATACAGGAAGTCGGCCCGGTTGAGCGCGATGTCGGTCACCTGGACCAGCGCTTCGCCGCTCCGCGGTGACGGGAGATCGACCTCTCCCAGCGCGGTGAGAGTCTCCGGGTTGCCGGTCGGGATGAGCGCGCGCATGAACACACCTCTCTGAGAAGCGGAAGTATCACTACCGGATTACCGTAACGCTTGAAACGGTAGTGGTGCAACCGGATCGAGCTGGGGTGGGTGGGGCGGGGCGAGGTGGGGCCTGTCCGACGAGCGCTGCCGCCACAAGAAGCGGTAGTATCGCTACCGAATCTCTGCCGAATCCACCGCCGCTGCCGAGATGGGCGAACCGCCCCTGCTTCGGTGGGTGTCACGACCAGGAGTCCGGTTTGACCGCCACGCCACCGCGCGCACCGCGCAAGGACCAGGTCCGCAACCGGCGGCGCCTGCTCGACGCTGCCCGGCTGGCCTTCGCCGAGCAGGGGGTCGAGCTGAGCATCGAGGCGCTGGCCCGGGCCGCGGGCGTGGGGGCGACCACCTTCTACCGGCACTTCCCCACCAAGGACGACCTCGTGCTCCAGTTGCTGGAGGACCTGGCGGGCGGCGCGAGCCAGGTCGCGGAGGAGGCGGCCGCCCTCGCCGACGACTGGGACGCCTTCCGCACGGTGTTCGCCCGCGGATGCGTGCTCGACGACGAGGGACTGCGGTTGTTCGACGCCCTGTGCAAGACGAGCCCGCAAGCGGCCGAACGAGGGCGGGCGATCACGGCCTCCCTGGTCACCCCGGTCGTCGACCGGGCCCGGCGCGGCGGTCGGCTGCGCCAGGACGTCGCCACCGAGGACGTGGTGGCGCTGATGCGGATGGCCGACTCGGCCTCGACCCCCGCGCAGCGAGAGACCGCGCACGAGGTGATGCTGGCCGGCCTGCGCGCCCCTGCCGCGTAGCGCCCTCGCGCACCGGGACCCGGGCGGCGACCTGTCGGCGGGCCGCGCGGGCCCTGCTTGTACGGCGGTCGGGCCGCCCGGGCGGACGACCTTCTCGCCGCGCGGGCCGAGGGCCTTCTCGCCGCGCGGGCCGAGGGCCTTCTCGCCGCGCGGGCCGACGGCCTTCTCCCCGCGCCGCGCGCCCGCGCGCGCCGGTCTGCTTCCCACCGTGGACGGCCCTCGGCACCGAGCCGGCGGCTCCCCCTGGCCAGAGTTTTAGTTTATTAGTAATAAACGTTGACACGCTCCGGCGCCCCCCGCACAGTCTTCGCGTGGCGGGGCGTCCCCGAGTGCTCGGGTGACGCGGTCCCGCGACCTTCGCGTATCCCCGACTCCTCGGAGAATCAAGTGACTTCGCATCACGCAGGGCTCACACGCGTGCGGCGGGCGGCGCTGGCCGCGGGCGCCGCCACGCTGCTGGCGGTGGCGCTGCCCGGCGTCGCGCAGGCCCGCAGCGGCGGCCCGACGCCGAACGGCGCCACGCACGCGACCCCCGCCGGCCTGAAGGCCGGCTCCGCCCCCGGCGCGGCTGCGGGCGCCGCCCCCACCGGCGGATACGGCAGCGGCCTCGCGCCGACGCCGTACATGGGCTGGAACACCTACTACGGCCTGGGCGCCCCGACCGAGGCGCAGGTCAAGAGCGTGGCCGACTACCTGGTCAGCAGCGGGCTGCGCCGCAGCGGCTACGACATCGTGTGGCTGGACGGCGGCTGGCAGGCCGACAACCCCCGTGACGCGCAAGGGAACCTGACGGCCAATCCCGAGCGCTTCCCCGACGGCATCCCGTCGCTGGTGAACTACCTGCACGCGCGCGGCCTGAAGGCCGGCATCTACACCGATGCCGGCGACTACGACCCGGCGAGCTGCGGGCTGGGCAGCCGGGGCCACTACCAGCAGGACGCCGACCTCTTCGCGAGCTGGAAGATCGACGCGATCAAGGTCGACTTCCTCTGCGGGATCGGCGAGAAGCTGACGCCCGGCCCGGCGTTCCGGCAGTTCAGCGACGCCGTGGCGAAGTCGGGCCGCGCGATGCTGCTCAACCTGTGCAACCCGCTCACCGACGACTGGGGCGTGCCCCACGACCCCGACCAGGACGCGCACAACACCTACGTCTACGGCCCGACCACCGCGGACTCCTGGCGCACCGGCACCGACATCGCGTGGGGCACGCCGACCGCGGGCGAGTTCCCGAACGTGCTGCGCAACATGGACGCCAACGCCGCGCACCCCGAGGCACAGGGCCCTGGCCACTGGAACGACCCGGACTACCTGATCCCGATGCGGCCGCTGGCAGACGGGTCGTACGAGATGAACCAGGAGGAGTCCACCACGCAGCTGGTGATGTGGGCCGAGACGGCCTCGCCGCTGGTGATCGGCTCCGACCCGCGCACGCTGACCCGGTCGATGCTCGCCACGCTGGAGAACCCGGAGATCCTGGCGGTGGACCAGGACCCGCTGGGCATCCAGGGCGTGCGGATCGCCGGTGACGCCACCGGCGACACCTACAGCAAGGTGCTCCAGGGGTCGGGGCGCCGGGCGGTGGTGCTGCTCAACCGCTCCGACCAGCCCGTGCTGCGCACCGTGGACTTCGCCGGCGCCGGGCTGACCGGGAAGGTCGCCGTCCGCGACCTGCGGGCCCGGGCCGACCGCGGCACGCACCAAGGCGCGTACACCGTCAGCGTGCCCTCGCACGGCACCGCCTTCCTCGGGCTGTCGGGCACCGACACCGCGCCGGGCGTGCGGCTCGGCGGCGCCGCGTCGAGCGCCGACCCGGCACTGGTGCGGGACGGCTCCACGCTCACCGCGTTCACCCGCGGGCGGGACGGCGCGTTGGAGATGCAGACCGGGCGGGACGGCCGCTGGTCCGGGCGGGCCACCGGACTCGGCGGGCCGACCGGCGGTCGCTTCACCGGCCAGCCCGCGGCGTACGGCTCGGCGGGCGGCCGGATCGACGTGTTCGTGCGCGGCACCGACGGCCGCGCGTACCTGCGGACGTACGACCATGGCCGGTGGGGGAGTTGGCAGGACCTCGGCGGCTGCCTCGCCGACGCGCCGACCGTGGCGTATCGCGGCCCCGGTGACTGGACGCTCTTCGCCACCGGCACCGACGGCACGGTCACCAGCCGCGGTACGGCGGCCGGTTGGACCTCGATCGGCGCCCCGAGCGGCCTCGCGCTCACCGGCCGCCCGTCCGCGGTGACCGACGCGGCGGGCCGTCTCCACGTGGCGGTGCGCACGGCCGACGACGCGGTATGGACCCGGGTGCGGGAGGCGTCGGGCAGCTGGTCGGCGTGGTCGTCGCTGGGCGGCACGGTCAGCGGCAGCCCCACCCTGGTCGCCACCGGCGGCAGCGTCCAGCTCCTCGCCCGCGCCTCGGACTACACGCTGTGGCAGCGGACGTACGACGCCCAAAGCGGCAGCTGGGGCGGCTGGTTCGCGCAGCCGGCCTTCGCGAGCGGCAGCTTCGACGGGGCGCCGGGCGCCGTCGCGGGCCCGGACGGCGGCGTGCTCGCGGCCTTCCGCGGGGTCGGCGGCGCGGTGTGGCAGAGTTCGCTCAGCACTCTTACTCAATAAATTACGAATTAATCTTGACGCCGTCGCGGCGTCCCGACAGTCTGTACGAGCCGAACGGGAGCTCCGCCGCCAGGGGGCGGGGCTCCGTCCGGCGTGGGCGCAAAAGGAGTCCCATGAACACCTCACCAACCACCCGCCGCAGCTTCCTCGCCGGAGCCGGCGCGCTCGGTGCCGCATCGCTGCTGAGCGGCTGCGTCACCTCCGGGTCCTCCGGTGGCAGCAGCAGCCAGGCCAAGGGCGGCACCGTCAGCTTCCAGTCCAACCTCTCCTCGCCGCAGGCCAAGTCCGCGATGCAGGACCTGGTGGCGGCGTTCAACAAGCGCGGCGGCGCCAAGGCGAGCCTGAACACCGTCGCCTCGGAGACCTTCCGTACCCAGCTCCCCACCTACCTCACCTCCGGCAACCCGCCGGACCTGCTCACCTGGTACCCCGGGTCGGTCGCGAACGCGTACGCCGAGAAGGGCCTGCTGCTGGATGTGGACGACATCTGGACCGGGTCCGAACTGTCCGGCTACTCCGACGCGTTGAAGAAGCTGTGCACCGACTCGCAGGGCAAGAAGGTCTTCGTGCCGGCCAGTTACTACTGGTGGGGCGTGTTCTACAAGAAGTCCAACTTCCGCAAGTGGGGCGTGACCGAGCCGAAGACCTGGGACGAGTTCCTGGCGCTGTGCGACACGTTGAAGTCCAAGGGCGTCGCCCCGATCGGGCTGGGCGCCGGCGCCGACACCGCCTGGGTCGCCTCCGCGTGGTTCGACTACCTGAACATCCGGATCAACGGCGCCGCCTACCACCGTGAACTCCTCGCCGGAAAGCACCGGTTCGACGACCCGCAGATCCACAAGGTCTTCGACACGTGGTCCCAGGCGCTGCCCTACTTCGACCCCAACGGCACCGCGCTGTCCTTCCAGGACGCCACCACCGCGATGCTCAACAACCGCACCGGCATGATGCTGATCGGCACCTTCTTCGCCGACGCGGCCCCCAAGGACCAGCTCGACGACATCGACTTCTTCCGGTTCCCGATCATCGACCCGAAGATGCCGCTGGTCGAAGAGGGCCCCACCGACGGCTACTTCGCCAGCGCGCACACCCACCACCAGGCCGAGGTCAAGGAGCTGATGCGCTATCTGGCCACCGCCGAGGCGCAGGAGATCTACCTCAAGGGCTCGTCCGGCACCTCCATCCCGACCAACCCCACCGCCAAGGACTCCGGCACCGCGCTGGTGAAGAAGGGGCGGGCGATGATCGAGAGCGCCGCGGACGTCACGCAGTTCTTCAACCGCGACTCCAGCGACGCGCTCCAGCCCACCGCGGACACCGCGCTGACGAAGTTCCTCGCCAAGCCCAAGCAGATCAACTCGATCCTCACCGGCTGGCAGCGCGACGCACAGAAGATCTGGAGCCAGTGACATGGCGGTACTGACCCCGGCCCGGGGCGGGAACGGGGGTGTCGAGGCGGGCGCACGCTTCCGCAAGGGCCTGCGCGGCGGCCGGCGCCGCGGCTCCACCCGGGTGCCGCCCGTGGTGCTCGCGTTCGTGCTGGTCCCGCTGCTCGCCGAGGGCTTCTGGGTGTTCTGGCCGGCCCTGCAGGGCTTCTGGCTCTCGCTCACCAAGTGGGACGGCGTCTCCCCGCCGCAGTTCATCGGCCTGGGCAACTACCGGGAGATGGTGCACGACACCGTCTTCCATACCGCGCTGCTGGACACCGTGCTGTGGCTGGCGCTGTTCGGCGGGCTGTCGGCGATCCTCGGCCTCGGCGCGGCGCTGCTGCTCCAGCAGGAGCGCCGCGGGGTCGGGTTCTACCGCGCCGCGCTCTTCCTGCCGGTGGTCTTCTCGCTCACCGCCACCGCACTGGTGTGGCAGGCGATGTACCAGCCGGACGGCCTGGTCGACAAGACGATGTCGGGCCTGGGCCTGGGCTCCCTCACCCACCCCTGGCTCGCCGACCAGGACACCGCCCTGTACGCGGTGATCGTGCCCGCCCTGTGGCGCCAGATCGGCTACGTCATGGTGCTCTACCTCGCCGGACTCAAGGGCATCGACCCGGCCCTGTACGAGGCCGCGAAGATGGACGGCGCGACCCGCTGGCAGCAGTTCCGGCACATCACGCTGCCGCAGCTCAGCAGCGTCAACGCGGTCGTGCTGTCGGTGATCATCATCGACTCGCTGCGCTCCTTCGACGTGGTGTGGGCACTGACCCGCGGCGGCCCGTACCACTCCTCCGAACTGCTCAGCACCTACATGTACTCCACCGCGTTCCAGTCCCTGCGGCTCGGCTACGGCTCCGCGCTGGCCGTGGTGATCTTCCTGCTGGCCTTCGGGGTCATCGCGACCTACCTGGTCCGGGCGTTCAAGGAGGCCGACTGATGGCACAGTCCACCGCGCCCGCTCCCGCGCCGGCCGCGTCCACCCGGGCCGCCGTGCCGGCCGACTCCCGGCACGCCCGCCGCCGCAGGATGTGGGGCACCTTCGCCTTCCACGGCAGCGCCTCCCTGCTGTCCGTGCTGTGGCTGATACCGATCGTCGTCGTCCTGATCACCGCCACCCGGTCCTTCGACGACATCGCCTCCCACGGCCTGGGCAGCATGCCGCACTCCTTCACCCTCGGCGGCTTCCGCTCGGCGTGGACCGACGGCGGCCAGCAACAGGCCCTGATCAACAGCCTGCTGGTCACCATCCCCACGGTGCTGGTCTCGCTGCTGCTCGCCTCCATGGCCGCCTTCGCGCTCAGCCGCTACGACGTCCCCTTCCGCCGCGCGCTGCTGCTGCTCATGCTCAGCGGCAACCTGCTGCCCCCGCAGATCCTGCTCATCCCGGTCTCCAAACTCAGCGAGAAACTCGGCCTGTACGACTCGCTGTACGCCCTGATCGGCGTGCAGGTCGGCTTCGGCGTCGGCTTCTACGTGTTCGTGCTGCACGGATTCATGCGGTCCATCCCGGCCGAGATCCAGCAGGCCGCCGTCATCGACGGCGCCGGGCCCTGGCAGATCTACACCCGGATCATCCTGCCGCTGGCCCGGCCCGCGCTGGCCGCGCTGACCGCGCTGTCGTTCACCTGGATCTTCAACGACCTGCTGTGGGCGATCACGGTGCTGCGCACCGGCAGCAAGATGCCGATCACCGCGTCCCTGCTGGGACTTCAGGGGCAGTACGTCTCGCAGTGGAACGTCATCGCGGCCGGATCGGTGATCGCCGCGGCCCCCACCGTGATCGTCTTCCTCCGCTTCCAGCGGCACTTCGTCGCCGGACTCAACCTCGGAGCCGTCAAGTGACCCCGCCCCCCGCCGAGCCCTCGGCATCCCGGCCGGCCCCCGGCAGCCAGTGGCTGCTGCGGACCGAGCACACCGTGTACGCCGTACGGCTCGAAGCCGGCGGCCGGTGGGCCGAGTCGGCCGCGTGGGGGCCGCACGGCAGCGAGACCGGGCCGTCCGCGCTGGACTGGTCCCGCCGCACCCACTTCGTCACCCCCGCCGACGCCGCCCCGGCCGAGTACATCCCGTACGGGCTGCGCCCGTTCACCGGCGCCGACCTCACGGTGCGCCGGCCGGACGGCGAACGCGGCACCTGGTGGACCTGCACCGGCGCCGAGCAGGACGAACACCGGTCGCTGCGCGTGGAGTTCACCGACGAGCGGACCGGACTGCGGGCCACGCTGCGCTACCAGACGGTGCCCGGCGCCGACGTGCTGCTGCGGTCGGTCGACCTCGTCAACGGCGGCGACGAGGTGCTGCACCTGGAGGACCTGGACTCCGCGGCCGTCAACGTGCCCGTCCAGGGCGGCGCCCGGCTCACCTACCTCGCCGGACAGTGGTCGCAGGAGTTCACCCGGCACCAACTCGACCTGGTGCGCGGGCGGTTCACGATCGGCTCCACCCAGGCGGTGCCCGGCCACGCCTACGCGCCGTGGCTCGCCGTCCAGGACGCCGCCGCCCCTGACGGCGCGGACACCCCCACCTACGGGGTCGCGTTGCAGTGGCCCGGCAACTGGCACATCACCGCCGACGCCGAACCCGGCGGGGCGGTCCGGGTGCGGGCCGGGCGGGTGCCCCACGAGGGCGCCGTCGCCCTGCCGCCCGGCGCCACCCTGACCACCCCCGTGCTCGCCTGCGCGTTCAGCCCCGGGGGACTCGACGGCCTGGCCGCCGTCTGGCACCAGTACGAGCGGCTGCTCGCGGGGGAGCGGCTGCACCGCACCCGCAAGGTGCTCTACAACTCCTGGGAGGCCACCGGCTTCGACGTCGAGGCGCCCGCGCAGCTCGAACTCGCGTCGATCGCGGCCGAGTTGGGTGTCGAGCTGTTCGTCGTGGACGACGGCTGGTTCACCGGGCGGCACGACGAGAAGGGCGGTCTTGGGGACTGGTGGCCGGACCCGGCGGCGTTCCCCGCGGCCGCGGGTACGGGCACGAGCGACGGCGCCGCTACGGCTTCGGGGTCGGGCTCCGGTTCCGGCTCCGACGCCACCGACGGCTCGGCGGGCCTGGACGACTTCATCGCCCGGGTCCGCGCCCTCGGTATGGACTTCGGCCTGTGGGTCGAACCCGAGGCGATCAGCCCCGCCGCCCGGCTCCACGCCGAGCACCCCGAGTGGGTGTACCGGATCGACGGCCGCCCGGTCACCCTGGTCCGCGAGCAACTCCTCCTCGACCTCGGCCGCGCGGACGTGCAGGACTTCGTGATCGCCACCCTCGACCGGCTGCTCACCGGCCACGACATCACCTACCTCAAGTGGGACATGAACCGGCCGCCCACCGAACGCGGCCGCCCCGGCCCCACCCCGCCCGGCGAGCTCGACCTCGACGCCGCCCACGTGGCCGGCTACCTGCGGGTCCTGGACCACCTGAGGGCCCGCCACCCGCACGTCACCGTCGAGGGCTGCGCGGGCGGCGGCGGCCGGATCGAGCACGCCACGCTGGCCCGTACCGACGTCGTGTGGCCCAGCGACAACACCGCGCCGCTGGACCGGCTCGCCGTCCAGCACGGCTACCTGCACGCGCACGCCGCGCACACCATGAGCTCGTGGGTCACCGACGCGCCCGGCGTCTTCGACCCCCGGCCGCGCTCGCTCGCGTTCCGCTTCGTGCTCGCCGCCGCGGGCGTGCTCGGCATCGGCGCCGACATCCGCGGCTGGAGCGCCGAGCAACGCGCCGAGGCCGCCGGCTGGGTGGCCCGCTACAAGGACGTGCGGGACGTGATCCACCACGGCCGGTCCCGGCTGATCGGTGGACCGGACGACGCGACCTGCGCGGTGCAGTACGACGCGGAAGGCGGCGGCCGGGTGGTCGTCGCCGCCTGGAGCACCGGACGGCTCGACGGCGCCCCGCTGGTGCCCGGCCGCCCGGCCCGGGTCCGGCTGCGCGGCCTCGACCCCGCCGCCCACTACGTCGACCACGACACCGGCACCACCTACAGCGGCGCCCACCTGCTGCACTCCGGGCTGCCGTTGAGCTGGAGCGCCGACCACGACGCCGAACTGGTCGTGCTGGCCCGGCAATGACCGCCCCCGCCGGCCCGGCGTCACTAAAGTCGCCAAGGTCAGCGTCACCGTCAATGAAGCCGTTACGGCCGCGACGGACCACCCGTCAGGTCCGCCCGGCCGGCCGGGACCGCCAGGCCCGACCGGAACCGCACCCCGAGGAGACGACCCACCCCATGGACGCACCAACCCCCCGCTTCGCCGGCCGCGTGGCCGTCGTCACCGGGGCCGCCTCAGGAATCGGCGCCGCCACCGCGCGCCGGCTCGCCGCCGAGGGCGCCGCAGTGGTCCTCGCCGACATCGCCGAGCAGGCCGGCGAGGCCGTCGCCGCCGGCATCCGCGAGCAGGGCGGAAGAGCCGCGTTCACCGCCGCCGACGTCTCCTCCCCCGAGGCGTGGCAGCGGGTGCTCGACCAGGCGCACGCCTTCGGCCCGGTCGGGGTGCTCGTCTCCAACGCGTACATCGTGGACGTCGCCCCCGCCCACGAGATGACCCTCGCGTCCTGGGAACGGCAGCTCGCGGTCAACCTCACCGGCGGGTTCCTGGGCTTCCGCGCTCTCCTGCCCGACCTGCGCGAGCAGGACGGCGCGGTCGTGCTCACCTCCTCCGTGCACGCCCACCGGGGTATCCCCGGCCACCCCGCCTACGCGGCCGGCAAGGGCGCGCTGCTGTCGCTGTGCGGCCAACTCGCCGTGGAATACGGGCCCGAGGTGCGGGTCAACGCGGTCCTGCCCGGGCCGATCCTCACCGCCGCCTGGGACCGCGTGCCGCCGGCGGACCGCGAACGCAGCGTCGCCGAGACCGCCGCCGGCCGGTTCGGCCGCCCCGAGGAGGTCGCCGCCGCGATCGCGTTCCTCGCCGCCGCGGAGGCGTCGTACATCACCGGCTCCAGCCTGCTCGTCGACGGCGGCTGGAGCGTCGTCAAGGCGTCCGCGTGACCGCAGTGCGACCCGAACCGACCTTGCAGAAAGGCAGAGACACATGACGCCATACGCGCGCCGCGGAGTGCACGGCCAGACCGTGGAGACCCTCGCGCGCCGGGTGCTCAGCGGCGAGATCCCGGAGGGCTCCACGCTCGACCTCCCCGCGTTGCAGAGCGAGTTGGACGTCAGCCTGACCGCGCTGCGCGAGGCGCTGAAGGTGCTCGCCGCCAAGGGCATGGTCGACGCGCGGCAGAAGCGCGGCACGTTCGTACGGGCCCGCGCCGACTGGAACCTGCTCGACGCCGACGTGCTGCGCTGGCAGTTCGCCGAGGGCACCGCGGCCGGCACCGACGCCGGCCTGCTGCGCAACCTCGGCGAGGTCCGCGCCATCGTCGAACCCGCCGCGGTCCGGCTCGCCGCGCTGCGCCGCACCGCCGACGACCTCGCCGCCCTGGACGCGGCACTGACCGCGATGGGCGACGCGGGCGAGGGGCCCGCGCACGCCGTCGAGGCCGACCTCGCCTTCCACCGCGCCCTGCTCGCCGCCACCCACAACGAACTGCTCGAACGCATGGAGATGGTGATCGAGTCCGGCCTGGCCCACCGCGACGAGATCGTGCACTCCTCGCCGCACGGCGAGGACCCCGTGCCCAGCCACCGCGCCGTCCTGGACGCCGTCCGCGACCAGGACCCGGACGCCGCGGAACGCGCCATGCGGGCACTGCTGGAGCAGGCCGTCCGCGACCTGGACCTGGTGCACGGCTCGGGCGCGGAGCAGCAGGCGCGGAAGCCGCCGCGGGAAACCCAAGGGTCGCAGGGAACGCAGGGAACGCAGGGAACGCAGGACACCCAGGGAACCCCGGCGGACACGCCGTCGGGACCGCAGTCCGTTTCGGAGGACACGAAGTGAAGATCGTCCGCGTCGAGACCTTCCTCGTACCGCCGCGCTGGCTGTTCTGCCGGATCGAGACCGACGAGGGCGTGGTCGGCTGGGGCGAGCCCGTCGTGGAGGGCCGCGCGGAAGTCGTGCGGGCCGCGGTGGACGTGCTCGCCGAGCAGCTGATCGGGCAGGACCCGCTGCGCATCCAGGACCACTGGCAGGTGCTCACCAAGGGCGGCTTCTACCGGGGCGGCCCGGTGCTGTCCAGCGCGGTGGCCGGCCTCGACCACGCGCTGTGGGACATCGCCGGCAAGGTGTACGGCGCACCCGTGCACGCCCTGCTCGGCGGCGCCGTCCGCGACAAGGTACGGGTCTACGCCTGGATCGGCGGGGACGAGCCCAGCCGGCTCACCGAGCAGGTCACCGCGCAGGTCGAGGCGGGCTTCACCGCGGTCAAGATGAACGGCGCCGGCCGCACCGACCCGATACCCAGCGCGGCGGCCACCGCCGCCGCCGTCGCCCGGGTGGCCGCCGTACGCGAGGTGCTCGGCCCGGACCGCGATGTCGCCGTCGACTTCCACGGCCGCTTCACCCCGGCCGGCGCCCGCCGGGTGCTGCACGAACTCGCCCCGCTGCACCCGCTGTTCGTGGAGGAACCGCTGCTGCCCGAGCTGGGCCACCTGCTCGGGCCGCTCGCCGCCGGCACCTCGGTGCCGCTCGCCACCGGCGAACGCCTTTACGGGCGGGCCGAGTTCCTGCCCGTGCTCAGCGCCGGGATCGCCGTCGCCCAGCCCGACCTGTCGCACGCCGGCGGCATCACCGAGGTCACCCGGATCGCCGCGCTCGCCGACACCTTCGGCGCGCAACTCGCCCCGCACTGCCCGCTCGGCCCGATCTCGCTCGCCGCCAGCCTCCAAGTCGCCTTCTGCACACCGAACTTCCTCATCCAGGAGCAGAGCCTCGGCATCCACTACAACAAGGAGGCCGACCTGCTGTCTTACCTGGTCGACACCGAGCCCTTCCGGTTCGTCGACGGCCACGCGCACCGCACCACGCTGCCCGGACTCGGCGTCGACGTCGACGAGGCCGCGGTCCGCGCCGCCGACCGGTCCGGCCACGCCTGGCGCAACCCGGTGTGGCGGCACGCCGACGGCTCGTTCGCGGAGTGGTGAGCGGCGTGGCCAGCGGCGTGCCGTCCGACGTCGTCGTCGTCACCGACCCCGCGCACGGCGGCCGTTGGACCTCCCTGCGGGCCGGTGACCGGGAGTGGCTCTGGCACCGCGACGAGCCGCGCCGCCCCGGCGCCGCGCCCGGCGACCCGTTCGCCGACGCGGGCGGCGTCGAGGAGTGCGTGCCGACGGTGCGGGGCACCCCCGACCACGGCGACGCCTGGACCCGCCGGTGGACCGACGACGGTGACGCCGATGGCGACGCAGATGGCGATGGCGATGGCGACGGCACGCACACCGTGCACTGCCCCGACTTCCGGCTGAGCAGGCGCATCCGGCACCTGCCCGGCCGGGCCGTCGCCGACTACCGGCTCACCGCCGCCCCCGGCCACCGCTTCCTGTGGGCGGCCCACGCGCTGCTCGCGGTCTCGCCCGCCGCCCGCCTCGACCTGCCCGCCGCCACCCCGGCACGGCTCTACGAGGACGGCGGCGCGGCGTGGACCCCCTTCACCTGGCCGCACGCGCGGCCCACGGCCGCCGGGGCGGCGGAGAGCGCCGGACCCACGACCGCCGCGGGTGGCGCCACCGCCCGCGACATCCCCGCCACCCGCGACATCCCCTTCGACCGGCTCGGCCCCGACGACGGCACCGCGTTCGGCGCGATCGCGCTCGCCGCGCGGGCATCCGTGCACGACGGCCCGGACACGCTGCGGTTCACCCTCGAAGCGGACGGCGGGCAACCGGTGTCCGTCGCCGTCTGGCGGAACCTGCGCGGCTTCCCCGCCGGCGCGCCCTACCGCTCGATCGGGGTGGAGCCGATGCTCGGCCGCGTCTTCGACCTCGCCGCGGCGGGGGAGGGCGACGCGGCGGTCGTACCGCCCTCGGGCGAGGTGCGCTGGCGGCTCACCGTCACCGCGGCCTGACCGACCCGGCCCGCGCGATCCGGCGCGGGCCCCTCGCGGGCCCTTCGCGGGGCCCGGCTCCGCCGCCCACCGCGACCGGGCCCAGGGCGTACCGGCAACCCCCGCCCCGACCCGTCGCCGTCGCACCCCATCCCACCCCACCACCGAAAGGACACCGCAGGTGGACCTGCTCACCGCGTTGCACACCCACCGCCTCGTCGCGATCGTGCGCGGCGACGACCCGCGCGCCGCGCTGCGCTCCGTACTGGCCCTCGTGGAGGAGGGCGTCACCCTGGTCGAGGTCTCGCTCAGCGGGGAAGGCGCCCTGGACGTGATCGCGCAGGCCCGTACCGCGCTCGGGCCGGACGCGCCGCTGGGCGCGGGCACCGTCCTGACCGCGGCCGACGCCCGCGCCGCGCACCTGGCCGGGGCGGACTTCGCGGTCACGCCGGGGCTCGGGGCGGGCGCGGTGACCGCGCGCGACCTGGGCATGCCGGTGCTGGCCGGGGTGATGACGCCGACCGACGTCATCGCCGCCCAGGCGATGGGCGCCACGGCGCTCAAGATCTTCCCCGCCGCCCAGGCCGGCGGACCCGGGTACCTGCGCGCGCTGCGCGGACCCTTCCCCGCCGCCCCGTTCGTGCCGGTCGGCGGCGTGGACGAGGAAGCGGCCCGCGCCTACCTCGCGGCCGGCGCCACCGCCGTCGGCATCGGCACCCCGCTGCTCGGCGACGCACCCCACGGCGGCTCCGTCGCCGACCTGCGGCTGCGCGCCCGCGCCTTCCGTGCGGCGGTCGCGGCATGAGCGGCGGCGCACCCGCGGCGCCCTTTCCGTACGGGGGCGGCCCGATCGTGTGTGTCGGGGAGACGATGGCCGCGTTCGTGCCGGAGCCGGGCGCGGGGCTCGCCGAGGCGGAGACGGTGCGCGTGGCGGTCGCCGGGGCGGAGTCGAACACGGCGATGTACCTGGCCGAGCACGGCGTGCCGGCGCGGTGGGTGTCCGCGGTGGGCGCCGACCCGCTCGGCGCCCGGGTCCGCGCGCAGGTGGCGGCGTGCGGGGTGGACGTGCGGGGGGTCCGCAGCGATCCGGCGCGGCCTACCGGCCTGATGGTCAAGGACCCGGGCCCGGACGGCACCCGCGTGCACTACTACCGGCGCGGTTCGGCGGCCTCGGCCCTCGGCCCCGGGCTGCTCGCCGACCCGGCGGTGCGGGACGCGGCGCTGCTGCACCTGACCGGGATCACGCCCGCCCTGTCGGCGTCCTGCCACGACCTGGTCCGGCACGCGCTGGACGGCCCGCACCCGGTGAGCTTCGACGTCAACTTCCGGCCCGCGCTGTGGCGCCCGGGACAGGCCCCGGACGTGCTGCGCGACCTGGCCGACCGCGCCGACCTGGTGCTGGTCGGGCTGGACGAGGCGCAGGCGCTGTGGGGCCCGCGGATCGCCGCGCCCGCCGACGTCCGCGCGCTGCTGCCCGGCCCGCGGCTGCTCGTCGTCAAGGACGGTGCCCGCGCGGCGACCGCCTTCGACGGCGCGACCGCGTACACGGTGCCCGCCCGCGCGGTGCGCGTGGTGGAACCGGTCGGCGCGGGCGACGCCTTCGCGGCCGGGTTCCTCGCCGGCCTGCACCGCGGCGAGCCGCTCACCCGCGCGCTGCGCCTGGGCCACCTCACGGCCGGCGCCGCGCTCGCAGTGACCGCTGACCACGGCCCGCTGCCGCCGCCCGAACGGATCGCGGAACTGCTGGCCGCGACCGACGACGTGTGGTGCCGCCGCACTCCCGGCGCACCGCCCGGTACGCGAGTCCCCGGGTGAGCCCGGCCCGCACGGCGGCCGTCAGCTGCCGGCGGGAACGGAGGGGCGGGGGAGCAGACGTGGTGCCTGGCCGGGTGCCCCGCGCGGGTCGAACCACACTCGTTTCCCGTGCGTACCGTACCTTCACGTCCATGTCTCGCTGAGTACGCCAAGTGATGCTCTCCTGGTGACGTGGACCACATCACCTTTCTTGTGGCAATGGTCATCGTCACGGCGCTGGCCTTCGACTTCACCAATGGCTTCCACGACACCGCGAACGCCATGGCGACGTCGATCGCCACGGGTGCGCTGCGCCCGAAGGTCGCGGTGCTGATCAGCGGGGTGCTCAATCTCGTCGGGGCGTTCGTGTCGACCGAGGTGGCGCGGACCATCTCCGGCGGCATCGTCAACGACAAGCTCGTCACCCCGGGCATGATCTTCGCCGGGCTGGTCGGGGCGATCGTGTGGAACCTCGTGACCTGGCTGCTGGGTCTGCCGTCCAGTTCCTCGCACGCGCTGTTCGGCGGGCTGATCGGAGCGGTGTGGGTGGGCGCGGGACGGAAAGGGGTCAACTTCGACCAGGTGGTCGAGAAGATCCTGATACCCGCGGTCGCCTCGCCGCTCGTGGCGGGGCTGGCGGCGCTGGCCGCGACGTACTTCGCCTACCGGATCACCCGGCGCGCCTCGGCCGACCGGGTCTCCAAGGGCTTCCGGATCGGGCAGATCGCCTCCGCCTCGCTGGTGTCGCTGGCCCACGGCACCAACGACGCGCAGAAGACCATGGGCGTCATCACGCTCGCGCTGATCTCCTGCGGCGCCCTCGGCGCGGGCTCGGGCCCGCCGGTGTGGGTGATCCTCACCGCGGGGGTGTCCATCGCGGCCGGTACGTACATCGGCGGCTGGCGGATCATCCGCACCATGGGCAAGGGCCTGGTGGACATCGAGTCGCCGCAGGGCTTCGCCGCGGAGTCCGCGTCGACCGCGGTGATCCTGACCTCCGCCAACCTCGGCTTCGCGCTGTCCACCACCCAGGTCTGCTCCGGCGGCATCCTCGGCGCGGGCGTCGGCCGCCGGCTCGCCGAGGTGCGCTGGGGCACCGCGGGCCAGATGGCGCTGGCCTGGCTGGTGACGCTGCCGGCCGCCGCGGCCGTCGGCGCGGTGGCGGCGAGCGCGGTGGTGCACGGCGGCACCCTCGGCACCGTGCTGATCGCGCTGGCGGCCGTCGCCGTGGCGGGCGTCATCGTGGTGCTGTCCCGCCGTCACCCGGTCGACGCGAAGAACGTCAACGACGGCCACGTCACCCCGGCCCCGCCCGCCGCGGGCGCCCGGGTCGGGGTGTGAACGGCCGCGCGCGGTCCGGGCGGATGCCGCCGGGACCGGAACGCGGACGGTGGCGGGGACAGGGACAGGGACGGTGGCGGGGACAGGGACGGGCCCGGGAGCCGCGGCGGCAGCGGGGAAGCGACGGCGAGAGGACGGCGACATGCACGTGAAATGGGGTTCGCTGGTGGAGGTCGCCGTGGTGAGCTTCGGCGCCACCGTCGGCGTCGTGGTGCTCTTCGCGCTCGGCGTGTGGGCGCTCGCCGCCCGCGACCAGCACCGTGCGTCCGGCGGCGAGGGCACCGCGCAGGCCATCAGCGCGGGCGCCTGCTTCGTGGTCTGCGCGTGCGCGGTCCTCTACGGCCTCTACCTGATCATCCCGCAGTTCCACTAGCAGACGATCGGACTGTCGGACCGGTGGACCCGTCGACCGGCGGGCCCGGTGGCCCTGGCGGATCGACGACGTACGGCCGAGGATGGTGCCGCCCGCCCCGCGCGGGCGGCGGACGTGGACGGAAGGACGGGTGAGACGGTGCGGCACACCAGCTCCGGCACCGGTGACCTGCTCGCCGGTATGACGGTCGACTACACCGACCAGGACGACCCGGTGCTGGTCCGCGCGGACGGCAGCACCGTCGACACCTGGCGGGAGAACTACCCGTACGGTCAGCGGATGGAGCGGCCGGAGTACGAGCGGCACAAGCGGCTCCAGCAGATCGAGCTGCTGAAGCTCCAGCGCTGGGTGAAGGAGACCGGGCAGCGCCTCGTCATCCTCTTCGAGGGGCGCGACGCCGCCGGCAAGGGCGGCACCATCAAGCGGTTCATCGAGCACCTCAACCCGCGCGGCGCCCGGGTGGTCGCGCTGGAGAAGCCCAGCGAGCGCGAGAGCGGCCAGTGGTACTTCCAGCGGTACGTCGCGCACCTGCCCACCGCCGGCGAGATCGTGCTGTTCGACCGCTCCTGGTACAACCGGGCGGGCGTGGAGCGGGTGATGGGCTTCTGCACCGACGACGAGTACCACCGCTTCATGCGGCAGGCGCCCGCGTTCGAGCGGATGCTCGTGGACGACGGCATCCAGCTGGTGAAGTTCTGGTTCTCCGTCTCCCGCAACGAGCAGCGCACCCGCTTCACCATCCGCCAGGTCGATCCGGTGCGGCAGTGGAAGCTCAGCCCGATGGACCTGGCCTCGCTGGACCGCTGGGACCAGTACACCGCCGCGAAGGTCGCGATGTTCCATGAGACGGACACCGCGTACGCGCCCTGGACGGTGGTGAAGAGCAACGACAAGAAGCGGGCCCGGGTCGAGGCGATGCGCAGCGTGCTGGCCCGCTTCCCGTACACCGACCGCGACGACGAGGTGGTCGGCGAGCCGGACCCGCTGGTCGTCGGCGCCGCCGCGAACCTGCTGGAGGCGGGCGAGGACGCCGCGGCCCGGTCCCTGCTGCGGCCGTGAACGGTCGCAACGGGCGGACGGATTGATCTGATTCATTTCCCGGGCTCCCCGCGGATGGTCGTCGTCGGGGGCCCGGGCCGTCGTCGGGAACCCGGGTCAGTCGAGGTGGAAGACCTCCTCCGCCGGCACCCACCACTCGCCCGGGGCGGCGCTGTCCAGGGGCTGCTGGCACGGGTCGGTCAGCTCCCACCACCGTCGGGTGACGGGGTCGGCGGCGATGGCCGCGGTGTCCGCGGCGTAGTCGGCGCCGGTGTACTCCAGGTAGCTGAAGAGCAGGCCGTCGCGCAGGAAGATCGAGTAGTTGGCGATGTGGGCCTGCTTGAGGGCGGCCTGCACGCCGGGCCAGACGTCGGCGTGCAGGCTCCGGTACTCCGACTCTTTCTCCGGCCGCAGCCTGATCACGGTGGCGAATCGCCGCATGGTGTCGGTCCTCCCGTCCGGCCGCCGCGCCCGGTGGCGCGATGACGGCACAGATCTGCTTCATCGATCGGGAAGAACCCTATGCATCCCGTCTCGGTCCGGCAATCCTCCGGAGCCGACCGGACTGACTGGGAGAGTATGATGCGATTTGCACCCTTGCGGTCCGGGAGTTGACGGGAAAATGATCCGAGGTCTTCCCTTCCCGTAACGTGGATGCCATAGTGACGGCGCAAATGAACGTGATTAATCGACGAGGAGGTCGCCCGGTGTCTGGCGAACGTGGTGCCCTGCCCCCGACCGGCGACAGTGACGCGGCGGGTGGCCGTTACCGGCCGGGCTATGAACTCGTCGCCGACCAGGTGCTGAGCTACATCGCCGACCAGGGGCTGCGGCCGGGCGACCGGTTGCCCACGGAGCAGGGGCTCGCCGAGATCCTGGGTGCGACCCGCAACGTGACCCGGGAGGCGGTCAAGGTGCTGGCCGCGATCGGGCGGCTGAGCGTACGGCGCGGCGCCGGCATCTTCGTGGCCGAGTCGCCGGGCGGGCCGGTCGACGACCAGCTCGCGCACTTCCAGCCGACCAGCATGGAACACGTCCTGATGCTGCTGGACTACCGCACGCTGATCGAGTCGGAGACCGCCCGGCGGGCCGCGGCCCAGGCCACACCCATCGAGGTCCGGGCCATCCGGGAAGGAGCGGAGAGCTCGCTCGTCGCCGGTCGCGCGGCGGACTCGGACGCCTTCGCCCGTGCGGACGCGGACTTCCACGACGCGATCGGGATCGCCGCGCACAACGTCTTCCTGCGGGCCGGCGTCGGAAGCGTCCGGCGGTTCGCCGCGCAGTCGGACGTGCTGCTCTTCCACGGCGACGTGCCCGGCTCGCTGGAGGTCGCCGGACGCCAGCACGTCGCCATCGCCGAGGCCATCGCCGCGGGCGAACCCGAAGGCGCCGCCGACCTGATGGCCGAGCACATCGCCACCACCCAGCACCAGTTCGAGCGCAAGATCCGCGACCGGGTCTTCGACCTGGCCGGCAACCGCGGCACCACCGCGGCCGGCGGCGGGTCCAAGGGCGACGAGGCCGCACCCCCCTCACCTCGGTCGTCCGCCTCCTAGCCCGTACGACCCGCACCGACCGCACCACCCGTTCAACCCGCGCCACCTGTCCAACCCGCACTGTCTGTCCAACCCGCACCACCCGTTCGCCCCGCCACCTGTCCAACCCGTTCCGCCCCCGCGTCCCCACCCCGCCCCGTACCGACCCCGCCTCGACCCGCGCGCCCGCTCCTCCTTTCGCGCGCCCGCTTTCGAACTCGCGCGCCCCGCCACCGCATCCGCGCGCCCGCCACCGAACTCGCGTGCCCGGCACGCACATCCGCGCGCCCGCCACCGCATCCGCGCGCCGTCCCCCGCGTCGCTCCCGTCCCGCCCCTCCGCGCGGACCGAGCCGCCCCATGCCATCAGGCCCGGCACCCACCGGGTCCCTCGACCAACCCCTCCCCACCGCCAGGCGATTGGATACCCGTGTCCATACCCGCAGCCCCACCGTCACCACGCCTTCGCACTCCCGTGCGAAGGGGCGCCCTCGCCGTGCTCGCGCTCGCCGCCGCCGCGCTCCCCTTCACCTCGGGCCAGGCGCTGGCCGCACCCGCCGGCTCCGCCCCCCAGCCGCCGCCCCTCACCGTCCACGTCTCCCCGGACACCGGCCGGGACACCGGCTCCGGCAGCGCCGCGCACCCCTTCCGTACCCTCGAGCACGCCCGTGACTACGTGCGCACCGTCAACCACGACATGCGCGGCGACATCCACGTCGAACTGGCCTCCGGCACCTACCGCCTGTCGAAGACCTTCGCCCTCACCCCGCAGGACTCCGGCAGCAACGGCCACCGCATCGTCTACGAGGCCGCGCCCGGCGCCCACCCTGTGATCAGCGGCGGCAGCCAGGTCACCGGCTGGACCCTCGCCGACCCCGCCCACCACGTGTACAAGGCGCACGTCGGCGACATCGACACCCGCCAGCTCTACGTCGACGGCGAGTTGGAGACGCGCGCCCGCAGCGCCGACAACCCGGGCGGCTTCACCAAGACCGCGACCGGCTACACCATCACCGACACCGCTCTGGACGCGTACAAGAACCAGTCGGACATGGAGGTCGTCAGCCGCTGGGGCTGGATGCTCATGCGCTGCCCCGTGCAGTCCATCTCGGGCACCACCATGACCGTCCAGCAGCCCTGCTTCCACAACGCCAACCTGCACCAGGGCGAGGAGATCCAGAACCCCACCTGGCTGGAGAACGCCCGCGAACTGCTGGACACGCCCGGCGAGTGGTACCTCGACAAGAGCCAGGGCGAGCTCTACTACCTGCCCAAGCCCGGCCAGGACCTGAAGACCGCCGACGTGACGGTGCCGCGCGTGCAGGACCTGGTCGACCTGAACGGGACCGCCGCCCACCCGGTGAGCGACGTCTCCTTCCAGGGCATCACCTTCGCCGACTCCACCTGGCTGGCGCCGAGTTCGGACGACGGCCTGGTCGAGGGCCAGGCGGGCTTCCGTATCACCGGTGACGACAACCCCGACTTCGACTCCACCCGCCTGAAGTGGGTGAAGACCCCCGGTGCGGTCAACGTCAGCCACGGCCACCGGATCGGCTTCCAGGGCGACACGTTCACCCGCCTCGGCGCGGTCGGCCTCAACCTCAACACCGGTACCCAGGGCACCGACGTCACCGGCAACGTCTTCAAGGAGATCGCCGGCACCGGCATCCAGGTCGGCGGTGTCGAGGTGGTCGACGCCCATCCCACCGACCCGCGCGACATCACCAAGGACAACACGGTCGACAACAACGTGGTCACCAACGTCGCGGACCAGTACGGCGGTTCGCTCGGGATCTTCGCCGGCTACACCGACCACACCGTGATCACCCACAACAAGGTCTACGACCTTCCCTACAGCGGCATCTCCGTCGGCTGGGGCTGGGGCCTGACCGACCCGGGCGGGGACACCAACTACCCCGGAAACTCCGGCGTCCCGATCTGGGACACCCCCACCACCAGCCGCGACACCGTCGTCACCGACAACGTGATCAGCGACATCATGAAATCGCAGGCCGACGGCGGCGCCATCTACACCCTCAGCGCCGACCCCGGCGGCGTGGTCTCCGGGAACTACATCAACGGCACCACGCCCACCGCCTACGGCGCCATCTACCAGGACGAGGGCAGCCGTTACTGGCACACCACGGACAACGCCCTGTGCGACGTGGCCTTCCAGTGGCTCTTCCTCAACCACGGCATGGACATCACCGCGGAGCGCAACTTCACCTCCCAGCCGGCGATGAACACCCAGGCCAACAGCACCGGCGACACGATCACCGGCAACACGACGGTGGACTCCTGCGAGCAACTGCCCGCCTCCATCGTGGACAACGCCGGCCTGCAACCGGCCTACCGGCACCTCGACCCCGGTCCGGCCGTGACCGACCACACCGCGCCCACCGCCCCCGGCCGGCCCGCCGCGGTCACCGACTTCCCGACCGTCGCCGACCTGATCTGGCCGGCCGCCACCGACGACACCGGCGTCACCGGCTACGCGATCCGGCAGGGCGGCACCGTCGTCAGCGCCTCCACGGGCACCTCGGTACGCCTCGCCGGCCTCACCGCCGGCGCCACGTACACCTTCACCGTCACCGCCCGCGACGCGGCCGGCAACGAGTCGGCGCCCGGCAAGCCGCTGACCGTCACGATGCCCGCCGGCGGCGACCTCGCCCTGCACCGGCCGGTCACCGTCAGTTCCTTCTCCGACCCGAACACCCCCGAACTGGCCGTCGACGGCGACCTGTCCACCCGGTGGGCGCAGGGCCTCGGGCTGCCCGACCCGTCCTGGATCGAGGTGGACCTCGGCGCGCAGTACGACGTGACCGGCGCCATCACCACCTTCGAGAAGGCGAACGGCTACCAGTACCGCGTCGAGGTCTCCGCGGACGGCACCGACTGGACCACCCTCGACGACCACACCGCCACCGCCACCACCCAGCAGACCGCCTACTCGCCCGCCGCCACCCCCACCCGCGGCCGCTACGTCCGGCTCACCGTCACCGGCTCGAACTACAACGGCGGCAGCATCTACGAACTCCAGGTCTACGGCCGACCCTAGGGCGCCCGCCCGCTCCGGCCGCACGGACCACGGCGCCCTCTCCTCTCACCGGCGCCCTCTCACAGAAACGACACACGCACGGATGAAGATCACTCATGTCGAAGTCCACCGGATCGACGTTCCGGCGGCGGACCCGCCCTTCTCCTGGCGGCACGGCCTCAGCGGCAGCGCGCCGGTCGGCGACGGGGCGGTCCTGCACATCGGCACCGACGAAGGCGCCGAGGGCGTGGCGCTCTTCGCCCGGCCGGGTGCCGCCACCACGCTCACGGACCTGGTGGACCGGGTCTTCCGGGAGGAACTGCTCGGCGCTGACCCCTTCCGCCGTGAATGGCTGTGGCACCGGGTGTGGGAGCTCGACCGTATCCACGAACTGCCGCTGCCCACCCTCGGATTGATCGACACCGCCCTGTGGGACCTGGCCGGCCGGGTCAGCGGGCAGCCCGTGTGGCAACTGCTCGGCGGCTTCCGCGAGTCCATCCCCGCCTACGCCTCCACCTCCACCTTCGACACGACCCGGGAGTTCCTCGACGTCGCCGACCAGTGCCTGGCGCTGGGCTACCGCGGCATCAAGCTGCACGCCTGGGGCGACGCCCGCCGGGACGCCGCGCTGTGCCAGGCGCTGCGCGCCCACGTCGGCCCGGACGTCCCCCTGATGTACGACGGCTCGGCGGGCTTCGACCTGCCCGACGCCATCCGCCTCGGCAGGGCCCTCGCCGAGGCCGACTACCTCTGGTACGAGGAGCCGATGCGCGAGTTCAGCGTCAGCGCGTACCGGCAGCTCGCCGAGTGCGTCGACGTACCGCTGCTCGTCGCGGAGACCTCCGACGGCGCCCACATGAACTCCGCCGACTTCATCCGGGCCGGCGCCGCCACCTTCGGGGTGCGGGCCGGCACCACCCTGCGCGGCGGCATCACCGGCGCGATGCGCACCGCGCACCTCGCCGACGCCTTCCGGCTGCGCGCGGAGGTGCACGGCTCCGACATCCCCAACCACCACCTGTGCATGGCCATTTCCAACACCACCTACTACGAGTCCCTGGTGACCGCCACGCAGGTCGTACGGGAACGCCACGTGGACGACCAGGGACTGGTGCACGCCCCCACCGGGCCCGGCATCGCCCTCCCGCTCGACTTCGGCTACGGCAGCGCGCTCACCCGCTTCGTCGAGCAGCCCCGCTGACCGCCCCGCCGGCAGCGGCACCACCAGCGCTCGTGACCCCACCAGCGCTCCCGACTCCAGCAGCGCTCCCGACATCACCCTCACCCGCAGCAAGAAAGGCACCACGATGAAGACGACGCTGTCTTCCGGTTCCGCGAGAACCACCCCGCGCCGGTCGGCGGTACGCACCGCCGTCGCCGCGGTCGCCCTGGCAGCGGCCACCGCCCTGGTGGCCGGATGCGGCGCCAGCGCCGACACCACCAAGGACGCCGGCACGGCCGCCGGGCATGCGGCGTTCACACCGGCCGCGCAGAAGGCCGGCTCCCCGATCACGGTGTGGGCCGACGCCACCCGCCTGCCGTCCGTGCAGGCGTACCAGAAGGCCCACCCGGACGTGAAGATGAAGATCGTCACGTACGACGGCGGAGCCGACGGCTCCAGCTACCTGCAGACGAAGGTCGAGCTGTTCGACCGTACCGGCAGCGGCTGGCCCGACGTCGTCTTCGGCTCGCCGACCGACGTCACCTGGGCGTCGGCCCCCACCAAGCCCGGCGCCATCCCCTTCGCCGCCCCGCTGGACCAGAATCTGGTGCCCGCGAGCACCCTGGACGGCTTCGCGAAGGGGTCGCTGGCGCCCTGCCAGTTCGACGGGCACACCTACTGCCTGCGCAACGACATCGCCCAGGTCGTGCTCTGGTACAACAAGTCCCTGATGGACAAGTGGGGTTACACCGTCCCCACCACCTGGGCGCAGTACGAGGCGCTCGGCGAGAAGGTCGCCAAGGAGCACCCCGGCTACCTCGTCGGCTCGGTCGGCGACACCAACTCCCAGGAGTCCTACCTCTGGTCCAGCCAGTGCCCGGCCTTCGACCTGGTGAAGCCCGACACCCTGCGGGTGGACCTGAAGGACCCGAAGTGCACCCGGATGTCCACCCTGCTCGACAAGCTGATCTCCGCCAAGGCGGTCAGCACCCAGGGCTTTTTCAGCCAGGGCTTCGCCAAGGACAGCGGGTCCAAGGTGCTGATGGCGTACGGGCCGTCCTGGTACGGCCAGTACCTGTTCAAGACCGCCTTCCACACCCCCGCCAAGCAGATGGCCGCCGCTGCGCCGCTGACCTGGCCGGGGGAGACCACCGCGGCCACCGGCAACGTCGGCGGCGGGGTGTGGATGGTCTCCGGACACAGCAAGAACCTCAAGGCGTCCACCGACCTCGCCACCTGGCTGACCACGTCCGACGAGAACCAGGCGTCCGCCCCGACCTATCCCGCCTACACCAAGGCGGCCACCGCGTGGCTGGCCAACCCCGCCAACCGCGACTACTTCGCCGCCGACGTCAGCGCGCCGTTCCAGCAGGCCGCGAACGAGGTGTGGACCGGCTGGTCGAACACCAGGTTCTCCGACGCCACTGCCTGGTCCAGCGTGGTCCTGCCGGCGCTGACCGCGGGCAAGTCCCTCACCGCCACGCTGCCCGCCTGGCAGAGCGCCATCAGCAACGAGGCGAAGAGCGACGGATACCAGGTGACCACCGGATGACGCTGCTGGACACCCGGCGCGTCACCGCTCCGGTCCGCCGACGCGGCCCCGCGCCGCGCCGGCGGACCGGCGGGGCCGCCGGCCGGCTCTTCGTCGCCGGCTACACGCTGCTGCTGCTCGCCTTCGGCGTCTTCCCCACCTGTTACGCCTTCTACCTCGCGTTCACCAACGACGCGGGCCAGTTCACCGGCATCAACCAGTTCACCAAGGTCGCCCGCGACTACCGCTTCGGCCCCGCCTTCACCCACGTGCTGGTCTACCTCGTGCTGTGGCTGGCGGTCCTGGTGGTGCTCACGGTGCTGACCGCGGTGGTGCTGCGCAGCCGGGTCCGCCCCGGCCTGTCCGCGCTGCTGCGCTTCCTGTACTACATCCCGGGCGCCCTGGCCGGCGTGGCGAGCGTGCTGGTCTGGCTGTTCATGCTCGACCCCGACGTCAGCCCGGTCTCCTGGCTGCTGAAATCCCTCGGCCTGGGCAGCTTCGCGGCCGTGCTCGCCCCCGGCAACCTGCCGGTGATCTTCCTGCTGATCGCCTTCTGGACCGGCGCCGGCGGCTGGATGGTGGTGATGTACGGGGCCCTGAACAACATCTCCGACGAGGTGCTGGAGGCCGCCCGGATGGACGGCGCCGGGCCCTGGCGGATCGCCTGGCACATCCAGATCCCGATGATCCGGCAGTGGATCGCCTACATGACGATCCTCGCCTTCGCCGGCGGCACCCAGCTGTTCGTCGAGCCGCAGCTGCTGCAGACCGCCAGCCTCGGCCGGGTCAGCCCCACCTGGTCGCCGAACCAGCTCGCCTACGTCTACGCCTTCCAGAAGGGCGACTTCAACGGCGCCGCGGCCATCTCGGTCTTCCTGCTCGCCCTCGGCCTGCTCTGCGCCGGCGTGCTGGTGGCCCGGACGAACATGTTCACCTCGGAAGAGAAATGACGCCATGACAGAAGCCACGACGGACGTGGCGACACCCGCCACGACACACGCCACCAGGGGCGCCGCGAGGCGGTCCGCCCCCACCCCCGCCCCGCGCGCCGCCGGATGGCGCACCGCGCCCTCGCGGGCCGTCTCGGTCCTGGTCATCGGTGTGCTGCTCGCCGCGCTGCTGGTCTTCTTCGTGCTGCCGGTGGTGTGGCTGCTGCTGGCCCCGACCAAGACCGCCGGCCAGATCACCCACGACAACCCGCTCTCGTTCGGCTCGCTGCACCAGGTCGGCGCCGCCTGGCGGCACCTGTACGACTTCCAGGACCACGTGCTGCTGGTGTGGCTGCGCAACTCCGCGGTCTACTCGCTCGGTTCGCTGGTGCTCACCCTGCTCACCAGCCTGCCGGCCGGCTACGCGCTGGCGCTGACCCGCTTCCGCGGCCGCAAGACGCTGCTCCTCGCCACCCTGGTGACGATGATCATGCCGTCGGCGACGCTGGTGCTGCCGATCTTCCTGGAGCTGAACCGCTTCCACCTGATCGGCACCATCTGGTCGGTGATCCTGCCCTTCTCGTTCTACCCGTTCGGCGTGTACCTGGTGTACATCTACTTCGCCACCAGCCTGCCGCGCGACCTGCTGTCCGCCGCGCGGATCGACGGCTGCTCGGAGTGGCAGCTGTTCTCCCGGATCGCGCTGCCGCTGGCCAAGCCGGTGGTCGGCCTGGTGGCGTTCTTCAGCTTCGTCGGCAACTGGAACAACTTCTTCCTGCCGTACCTGGTGCTGCCCAGCAGCGACCAGTTCCCGATCCAGGTGGGGCTCAACCAACTGCTCACCTCCACACCGTCGTTCAACCCGGTCGCCGGTGCCGGGCTGAACATCACCATCCCGGAGCTGGCGCTGGCGATCATCGTCGCCATCCTTCCGGTGCTCGTGCTCTTCCTGTTCTCCCAGCGCACCCTCGTCTCGGGGATGCTGGCCGGCGCCACCAAGGAGTGACCTCGGCGGGCGGCGGACCGGGCGAACGGGCCCGCGGGGGCTACGGCGCCACGTCGACCACGGTGCCGCTGATCCGGGCCCGCTCCGCCGCCCACACCACGCGGTGGCCGGCCAGGCTGGTGGCGGCGTCGGACCGCAGCAGCTCCGCGTCGCCGGTCGCGACGGCCGCGAGGAAGGCGTCCATCAGCGCCTCGTCGCCGCCGCCGTGCCCGTCGGCGGCGGACGCGCCCGCCTCGGCCCCGACCTCGACCGTCTCGTCCGCGCCGGTGAGGAAGTCCACCCGGCGGATGCTCCGGCCGTCGCCGTCGAGGAAGCCGCGGGTGCCCATCAGCCGGGTCCTGCGGTGCTCCATCGGCGTGAACGCGCTCATCGTGAACGAGCAGGTGGCGCCGTCGTCGAACTCCATCGACACCACCTGGTGGTCCACCACGTCGTTGTCGCAGGCGTACACGCAGCGGCCGTACGGCCCGGTGCGCAGCGCCGCCAGCACCCCGGCCTCGGTGTGGTCGTCGGTGACCGCCGACAGCGGCCAGAACCGGCTGTCCGCGTCGGCGAGGCAGTCCAGGTACAGCCGCTTCGCGGAGTACGGGCAGGTGGACTCCAGCGGGCAGTCCAGGCACCGCTCGGCGGCGTCCTTCGGGGCGTCCTCGGCACGGAAGTGGGTCAGGCTGCCGAAGGAGCCGACCCGCCGCGGCGCCCGGCCGAACAGATGCAGCAGCCAGTCGATGTCGTGGCAGGACTTGGTGAGCAGCATCGGCGCGGAGGTGCCGGAGTTCCGCCAGTTGCCGCGGACGAAGGAGTGCGCCTGGTGCCACCAGCCGACCGGCTCCAGGTGCTGCACGCTCACCAGCCGGCCGATCGTCCCGTCGTCCAGCATCCCCTTGAGCGCACGGGTGTAGGGGGTGTAGCGCAGCACGTGGCAGACGGCCAGCATGATCTTGTTGCGCTCGGCCGCCGCCGTGATCACCTCGGCCTCGGCCTCCTCGGTGGCCATCGGCTTCTCCAGCAGGATGTGGTAGCCCTGGTCGGCCAGCGCCACGGTGGGGCCGCTGTGCTGCCGGTCCTGGGTGGCCACGATGGCGGCGTCGGCGAGCGGTCCGGCCGCGGCCAGTTCGGTCCAGTCGGTGTACACGCGGTCGGCCGGGACAGCGAACTCGCGCGCCGCGGCGGCACGTCGCCCGGGGTCGGGCTCGGCCACCGCCACCACCCGGCCCTCGCCGGTGTCATGGGCACGGCGCGCGTACGACAGGCCGCGCAGCCCGGCGCCGACGAGAGCTAGAGTCACCCGAGGCATGGGGTCCTTTCCCGTACTTACGAAGGAGTCCCTCATTATTAGGTGTGTGGCAACCGATCTCAAGGGGGCCTGGTGACCGACGCTGCGCCGGGCGGCGACCTGTCCCAGCTCCGGCGGCTCAACTCGCTCGCGCTGATCGGCGTGTTGCGCGAGGAGCCGGGGCTGACGCTGACCGAAATCTCCCGCCGGACCGGGCTGTCCCGGGCCTCCACCGAGGACGTGGTCCGCGAACTGCTGGAGCGCGGCTGGCTGGCCGACGTGCCGGCCGCGGCCGGCGCCGTGGGCCGGCCGGCCCGCCGGTACCGGTTCCGGGCCGACGCCGGCCGCGTGCTGGGCGTGGACATCGGCGGCCACAAGATCCTCGCCCTGGTCGCGGACCTGGACGGCACGGTGCTGCACAGCGGCCGGATCGCCGTCGCGCCTGCGATGGGCCGCAAGCAGCGGCTGGCGGCCCTGGACCGCGCGGTGGCCGACGCGCTGGCCGGGGCGGGGGTGGCCGCCGACGGGATCTGGGCGGTGGGCGCGGCCACCACCGGGCTGGTGGACGGCGCGGGCCGGGTGATGCTCTCCGAGGCGCTGCCGGAGTGGACCGGGGTGGACGTGGCCGGGCACCTGGGCCGGCGGGTGGGCGGCCCGGTCCTGGTGGAGAACGACAGCAAGCTCGCGGCGCTCGCCGAGTCCTGGCGCGGCGCGGCCCGCTACGCCAAGGACGTGGTGCTCATCCTGGCGGGCCTGCGCACCGGCGCGGGCCTGATCATCGACGGCAAGCTGCACCGCGGCTTCGGCAACGCCGCGGGCGAGATCGGCGCGCTGCCCGCGTCGGGGTGGATCAGGGCCCAGGAGCACCTGAAGTCCTGGCCGGCCGCCGAGCCCGCCGGCGACATGGACGCGGCGGCGGAGGCGGTCTTCGAGGCCGCGCGGGCCGGCGACCGCAAGGCGGCGGCGGTGGTACGCCGCTACGTCCGCGACGTCGCCGTCGGCGCGGCGGCCCTGGTGCTGACCCTGGACCCCGAACTCGTGGTGATCGGGGGCGGGTTCTCACGATCCGCCGACCTGATCGCCGAGCCGCTGCGGCGCGAGCTGGACCGCTGGTGCATCCGCACGCCCGAGGTGCGGGTGTCGGAGTTCGGCGACGAGGGGGTGGCGCTGGGCGCGCTGCGCCTCGCGCTCGACCACGTGGACCGCGAACTGCGGGAGAGCGCCGACCTCGGCGGTCCCGAGCGCTTCGCGCGGGGGCCGGGCGGGGCGGGTCGGGGCGGCGGCGGCCGGGGCGACGGGGGCCGCTGACCTGGTGGTACGGTGCGGCGCCGGGTGGCGGAAACGCTTCCGCGACGCCGCCCGTAGCCGTGCCCGCGCGGCGCGCGGCAGGCCCGGAACGCGGCGCGCGAGGAGGGCCGGCACGCGGCGGCAACAACTTCGTAACCGCCCCGGGTATTGACTTAATTTCCCTGGACTCCATGATTAGGCGAACTCGATGCCCTTGCTGGCCGGTCGGCGCGGAGGGCTTCTCGACTGTCGGGAGGACATGGGATGCGGAACTCGGTGCGGTGGCCTGCGATGGCGTTGGGGGTGGTCCTGGCCGCCTCTGCCTGCTCGTCGGGCGGAAGTGGTTCGGCGTCCTCCGACGGCAAGGTCACGCTGTCCTACGGGGTGTGGGACGCCACCCAGAAGTCGGCGATGGAGCAGCTCGGGAAGGCGTTCACCAAGACCCACCCGAACATCTCGATCAAGGTCGAGCTGACCCCGTGGGCCGACTACTGGACCAAGCTGAAGGCCGCGGCGACCGGCGGTTCCGCTCCTGACGTGTTCTGGATGAACGGCCCCAACTTCCAGCTGTACGCGTCCAACGGCGTGATCCGCCCGCTGGACGACGACATCGCCAAGGACAAGGTGCCGCTGTCGGCCTACCCGAAGCAGCTGGTGGACCTCTACACCTACCAGGGCAAGCACTACGGCCTGCCGAAGGACATGGACACCGTCGGCGTCTGGTACAACAAGTCGCTCTTCGACGCCGCCAAGGTGCCCTACCCCAAGGCCGGTTGGACCTGGAGCGACTTCAAGCAGGCCGCCGCGAAGCTGACCGACAGCAGCAAGGGCCAGTACGGCACCGACGCGGAGCTGACCAGCTTCCAGGAGTACCAGTACAACACCATCGCCCAGGCCGGTGGCCACGTCATCTCCGCCGACGGCAAGAAGTCCGGCTACGACGACCCGAAGACGATCGAGGGCCTGCGCTTCTGGACCGACCTGATCGCGAAGAAGGAGTCGCCCGACCTCAAGACGATGACCGACACCGCGCCGCTCCAGCTCTTCGAGGCCGGCAAGATCGCCATGTACTGGGGCGGTTCGTGGGACGCGACGGAGTTCGGCGGCAACAGCTACACCAAGACGCACGTGGACGTCGCCCCGCTGCCCAAGGGCGTCAAGCAGGCCACCGTCATCCACGGCGTCGCCAACGTCGTCTCGGCCAAGACCCACCACGCCGACCAGGCATGGCAGTTCGTGAAGTTCCTCGGCTCCAAGCAGGCCGCGGACATCTTCGGCGCCAAGGGCACCATGCCCGCCTACAACGGCACCCAGGGCGCCTGGATCGCCGCGCACCCGCAGTTCAAGCTCCAGACCTTCCTGGACGAACTCCCGTACGCCGTGCCCTTCCCCGTCTCCAAGGACACCGCGGCCTGGAACGAGGAGGAGCTGACCTACCTGACCAAGGTGTGGAACGGCGACGAGTCGCTCGACAAGGCGGCCAAGGAACTCGCCGCGGCGATGAACGCCTCGCTCGCCAAGGAGTGACATGACGATCACCTCCACCCCGGGCGCCGCCCGCACCGAGCAGCCGCCGCCCGACGGCCGCCGCCCGGGCCGGGCCCGCCGCCGCCCGCGCCGCGACCGGGTCGTCGAGGCGCTGTGGGGATACGCGTTCATCGCCCCGATCGGCCTCGGCCTCGCGGTGTTCTACCTGTGGCCGGTCGTGCAGACCGCGTACTTCTCCTTCACCGCCTGGGGAGCCTTCGGCGGCCACACCTGGAGCGGCCTGGACAACTACCACCGGATGCTGCACGACCACGAGTTCGGCCAGGCGATGGTCAACACCCTTGCGTACACCGGGCTCGGACTGGTCTCCATCCCGCTGGCGATCGTCTTCGCCGCCCTGCTCAACCGGCCCGGCCTGCGCGGCATCGGCGTCTACCGCACGCTGTTCTTCCTACCGGTGGTCACCATGCCGGTGGCCATCGCCATGGTCTGGCGGTGGCTCTACAACGGCGACTACGGGCTGGTGAACTACCTGCTCTCGCTGGTCGGCGTCGACGGCCCCAACTGGATCGCCGACCCGCGGGTGGCGCTGTACGCGCTGGTCGCGGTCGGCGTGTGGAGCAGCATCGGCTACAACCTGGTGATCTTCCTCGCCGGCATGCAGGCGATCCCGAAGGAGTACTACGAGGCCGCGGAGATCGACGGCGCGGGCCCTGTACGGCAGTTCTTCTCGGTCACCATCCCGCTGCTGTCGCCCACCGCGTTCTTCGTGTCGGTGATCTCGGTGATCGGGTCGCTGCAACTGTTCGACCTGGTCTACGTGATGGCCGGCTCCGGCGACGCCGCCCGCGCCAACCCCGCCTTCCCGCGCCTGGAGACCGTCGTGCAGCTCTTCTACGACCGGGCGTTCGTCACCAACGACCGCGGCTACGCGGCCGCGATCGTCATGGTGCTGCTGCTGGTCATCATCGCCCTGACGGCCCTTCAGTTCCGCATGCAGAAAAGGTGGGTGCACTATGGCTGAGGCCCGTTCCCGGCGCACGGGTTCGCACTTCGGCGTCCACACCGTGCTGATCGCCGCCTCGCTGGTGATGGTCGGGCCGTTCGTGTGGGAGGCCGTCACCTCGCTGAAGTCGCTCACCGACGCCACCCATGTGCCGCCGTCGCCGCTGCCCGGCAGCCAGTGGTCGAACTACCGCAAGGTCTTCGACCTGCTGCCGTTCGGCCACCAGTTCCTCAACACGCTGCTGATGGCGCTGGGCCGCACCCTCGGCCAGGTCGTGCTGTGCCCGATGGCCGCCTACGCCTTCGCACGGCTGCGCTTCCCCGGCCGCGGCGTGCTGTTCGGGCTGTTCCTGTCGGTGCTGATGGTGCCGCCGCAGCTGTTCATCATCCCGCAGTACCAGATCATGTCCGACCTCGGCTGGCTCAACAGCCTCCAGGCGCTGATCCTGCCCGGCATGTTCAGCGCGTTCGGCGTCTTCCTGCTGCGGCAGTCGTTCCTGGCGCTGCCCAGGGAGTTGGAGGAGGCCGCGCGGATCGACGGCGCCGGGCCGTTTCGGATCTACTGGTCGGTGATGCTGCCGCTGGTGCGCCCCGGTCTGGTCGCGCTCGGCGTCCTCGCCCTGCTGTGGAGCTGGAACGACCTGTTCTGGCCGCTGGTGGTGAACACCGACCCCGACAAGATGACCCTCTCGGCCGGACTCGCCTCCCTCCAGGGCCAGTTCCAGACCGACTACCCCGTGCTGATGGCCGGCTCGCTGCTCGCGTCGCTGCCGGTCATCGTGGTGTTCGCCTTCCTGCAACGGCAGTTCGTGCAGGGCATCGCGCACACCGGAGTCAAGGGCTGACCGGCCCGCTCCGCCACCCCACCCCCCACCGTGAAAGGGGCACACGTGTTCTCCTCCCACCGATCGACCCACCGATCGACCTCCCACCGCCCGGCGGCCGGCTCCGGCCGGACCGCCGGGCGGGCACGGGCGGCCGTGCTCACCGCGGCCGCCACCGCGCTCGCGCTCACCGCGCTGGGCACGGCGGGCGCCCCGGCGAACGCCGCCGCCGGCGTCCAACACGTCGCCGTACCCGCCTACTTCAACCCCTCGGACGCGGCCGGCGCCGGCTACTGGAACCAGATCGACCAGGCAGGACCCGGCGTCGGCATCGCCGTCGCCAACCCCTCCAACGGCCCCGGCACCGCCGCCGACAGCGGCTACGCCCAGGCCGTACGGTCGGCCACCAATTCCGGCACCAAGGTGATCGGCTACGTGGACACCGGCTACTTCGGCACCACCGGCCGCACCACCCGCGACGGGCAGACCACCGTCGCCGCCTGGACCGCGCAGATCCAGGCGGACGTCGCGAACTGGTACTCCTGGTACGGCTCCTCGGGCCTGGCCGGGATCTTCTTCGACGACGCCCTGAACGACTGCGGCACCAACAACGCGCACGTGAACCTCTACTCGGGGATCAACACCACCACCAAGCAGGCGCACCCCGGCGCCCTCACCGTCGACAACCCCGGCGCACCCGCCGACCAGTGCTACTCCTCGGCCGCCGACATCCTGGTGATGTTCGAGGGCAGTTACGCCACCTACGCCTCCTGGACCCCGCCCGCCTGGGAGCTGAACGCCACCGACCCCGGCAAGTTCTGGCACCTGGTCTACGCCACCCCCACCCAGGCCGACCTCGACACCACCGTCTCGCTGAGCAAGCAGCGCAACGCCGGCTACCTCTACGCCACCCCCGACGACCTGCCCAACCCCTGGGACACGCTGCCCACCGGCAGCTACTGGTCCGAGGAGCTGAGCGGAACCGCCGGCGCCAGCTGACCGACAGGCCGCGCACCGCGGGGAGTTGCCTCCCCGCGGTGCGCGGCCGGTGCGGTGCGCGGCTCGTCAGGCCGGGCGCATCAGCTGCCGAGCACCGCCCGCAGGCCCGGCTGGAGCAACTCCCCGTGCGCGCGCACCATGTCGTCGCACAGCTGCCAGATCCTCTCCACCGGCAGCGCCGCCGCCGTCGCCGGGTCGGCCATCGCCGCGTGCCGGATGTGCCGCGGATCGTCCTCGACCGCCGCCCGCACCACCAGGTCGTTCATGCTCAGGTAGGAGCGGTTCAGCGCCGCGCACTGCGGCGGCAGCGCCCCGACCCGGGTCGGCTGCACACCCAACGCGTCGACCAGGCACGGCACTTCGACGGTGCCGTGGGCGGGCAGGTTGTCGATCAGGCCGCGGTTGGTCACGTTGCCGTAGACCGTGCGGGGCGTGCCCGTCACGATGCTGTGCACGATCTGCGGCGCGTACTCCATCGTGCCGGCCACCGGCAGCGGGGTGCCGGCCGCGAGCGAGTCGCGGGTCTTCTCGTACTCCGCCACGTTGTCGGCCACGATGTCCAGGTAGGTGCCGATCGGCAGCCGCAGCCGCTCCACCTCGCTCGCGTGGCCGAGGTACCACGGCACGTACTCCGAGGAGTGCTCGCTGGTCTCGGTCGGGTAGTAGCCCAGCCGCCGGTACATGTCCACGCGTACCCGGCGGCGCAGTTGCGGGTCCCGCTCGATCAGCGCGTCGAGCCGCGGGTACACGCTCTCGCCCTGGTGCTCGAAACGCAGCACCCACGCCTGGTGGTTGACACCGGCGGCCTGGTAGCGGACCTCCTCGAACGGCACCTCCAGCAGCTCGCACAGGTCGTGCATCGTCCAGTACACCGAGTGGCACAGGCCGACCACCCGGGTCAGCCCGGTCGCCTCGGCGAGGTACTGGACGTTCATCGCCATCGGGTTGGTGTAGTTCAGCAGCCACGCGTCCGGGCACACCTCCGCGATGTCCTGCCCGAGCGCCTTGAGCAGCGGGAAGGTGCGCAGCGCGCGGAAGATGCCGCCGACGCCCAGGGTGTCGCCGATGGTCTGCCGCACTCCGTAGCGGGCCGGCACCTCGAAGTCGGTGCGGGTCGACTCGCCCATCCCGACCTGCACGATGTTCACCACGAAGTCGGCGCCGGCGAGCGCCTCCCGGCGGTCGGCGTGCGCGGTGATCCGCGGCCCGGCGCCCAGGTGCGCGGCGATGTGCCGGGCCGCGCCCTCCGCGGTCGCCAGCCGCTCCGCGTCGATGTCGTGCAGCGCGATGTGCACGCCCTTCAGCTCCTCGAAGGCGAACAGGTCGGCGAGCAGCCCCTGGGTGAACACGACGCTCCCGGCGCCGATGAACGCGATCTTGGCAGTGGTGGTGGTCACGTGCTCTCTCCGTGGTTCTGCCCCGGGTCCGGGGCGGTGGTGCGGGACGCGGCCAGCGCCTCGTCCCAGGTGGGCTGTGCGCCGGTGCCGCCGTACGCGCGGGTGGACAGCGCGCCGCAGGCCGCGGCGAGGGCGAGCGCGCCTTCGAGGGGCAGGCCGGCCAGCATCCCGGCGACGAACCCCGCGTCGAAGCTGTCGCCCGCGCCGACGGTGTCCAGCGGCGTCACCGGCACCGCGGGCGTACGTAGCAGGGCCGTGCCGTCGTGCGCGAGCGCTCCGTCCGCGCCGTCCTTCACCACGACGGTCGGGCCCTGGCCGGCCAGCGCCGCGGCCGCCCGCTCCAGGTCGGCCGCGCCCGAAAGCGCCCGCGCCTCCTGGGCGTTGGGCAGCAGGTAATCGGTGACCGGCAAGGCGGACGCGAGGCCCGCCGGGTCCCACCGCCCGTCCGGGTCGTCGTTGGTGTCGAGCGAGGTGGTCGCGCCGTGCCCGCGGGCGGTACGGAACAGGTCCGGCAGCGCCGCGGCGAGCTTCGGCATCAGGAAGTACGAAGCGGCGTGCACATGGCGGCAGTCGGCGAGCAGCGCGGCCGGCACGTCGTCGCCGGTGGTGGCGGCCAGCGTGCCGGGCGCGGTGAGGATGGCCCGGTCGCCGCCCCGCTCGCCAGGCCCCGCGGCCCGGTTGAGGACCGCGGTCAGCGGCGACGGCAGGCCGGGGTCCTCCCGCAGCGCGTGGGTGTCCACCCCCCGGGCGGCGAGCGCGGCGCGGACGTACGCGCCGGTGTCGTCGGCGCCGATCCGCCCGGCGAAGGCGACCTTCAAGCCGAGCCGGGCCGCGCCGCAGGCCATGATGGCCGCCGAGCCGCCCAGCGTGAGCAGCCCGGTGGAGACCAGTTGCTCGCGCTGCCCGAAGGCGAGTGGCCCGGTCAGCGGGCCGACCACGACATCGGGGTTGACGTCCCCGACCACCAGCAGGTCGAACGTGGGTGGCATCGGATCAGCCCTTCAGGCCGCTGGAAGTGATGGACTGGATGAACGACTTCTGCGCGCCCAGGAAGGCGAGCAGCACCGGCAGCACCGTGACGACGTTCCCCGCCATCACCGCCGACCACTTGGTGTGGTGCTGCCCCTGGAAGGTGGTCAGCCCCAACTGGAGCGTGTAGTGCACGTCGTGGTTGATCGCGATCAGCGGCCAGGTCAGGTCGTTCCAGGTGCTGAGGAAGGTCAGCACCGCGACCGTGCTCAGCGCCGGCCGGGACAGCGGCAGCACCACCGACCACAGCACCCGCAGCCGCGAGCAGCCGTCGATCCAGGCCGCCTCCTCCAGCTCCCTGGGCAGCGACAGGAAGAACTGCCGCAGCAGGAACACCGCGAACGGCGTGACCAGCGACGGCACGATCAGCGCGCCGAGCGAGTCGATCAGCCCGAGCCGCTTCATCACCAGGAACGTCGGGATCATCGTCAGCTGGAACGGGATGGCCATCGTGGCCAGCATCGTCACCAGCAGAATCCGCGACCCGGCGAACCGCATCCGCGCGAAGGCGTACCCGCCCAGCGCGCCGAAGACCAGGTTCGAGGCGACCGCGGACACCGACACGATCAGCGAGTTGGCGAACCAGCGCGGGAACATCGCGTTGCCCAGCACGTAGCGGTAGCCGCTCAGGTCGATGTGCGAGGGCCACAGCGCCGGCGGGAAGCGGTTGATCTCCGCGTCGCTCATCACCGAACTCAGCAGCAGCCACACCAGCGGTATCGCGAACAGCAGCGCCAGCGGGGCCAGTGCCAGATGCCAGGCGCTGAACGGCAGCAGCCGGCGGGCCCGGCCGCCGGGCGGGGCGGCGGACGGCGTGTCCGAGTCGGGGACGGCACGCGCGGGCGCCGAGGTCGCGGTCATCGGGTGGCTCCTTCCAGGCGGTCCGTGCCGCGGCGGCGCAGCAACCGGGTTCCCGCCGCGAGCACGAGCAGGGCCACCGCCAGGACGTACGCGGCCGCCGCCCCGTATCCGGCGGTGAAGTTCTGGAAGGCCATCTCCCAGATGAAGTAGACGATCACCGTCGTCGAGCCGAGCGGGCCGCCCTTGGTGGTGACGTACACCAGGTCGAAGACCTGCAAGGACTCGATCACCTGCCACACCAGCAGGAAGACGTTCACCGGGGTGAGCGTCGGCAGCACCACGTGCCGCAGCAGGTGGCGGCGGCCGGCGCCGTCCAGCCGGCCCGCCTCCAGCAGCTCCGGCGGCACGTCCTGCAACGCGGCGAGGTAGACCACCAGGCAGAAGCCGGTGCCGCTCCACAGCGAGATCGCCACCAGGACGTACAGCGCCTGCCCGGGGTCGGTGAGGAAGCCCTGCGCGGGGATGTGCAGCGCGTGCAGCACCGAGTTGGCCGCGCCGAACTCCGGGTCGAGGATGAAGGAGAACAGCACGCCCTGCGCGGTCGCCGAGATGACGAACGGCACGAAGATCAGCGTCCGGTACAGGCCGACCAGCCTGATCCTGCGGTTCAGCGCGAGCGCCAGCACCAGCCCGAGGGCCATGCTCAGCGGCACGTAAAGCGCCGTGTAGATGAGCGTGTTGCGCACCGCCTGGCGGAAGTTCGGGTCCTGGGTCAGCGCGTGGTAGTTCTGCAGCCCGACCCAGCGGCTGGGCGTGACCAGGTCGTCGGCCTGGAAGGACAGCAGCAGCGACCAGATCACCGGCAGGACGCTCAGGCCGAGGATGACCAGCACCGAGGGCATGACGAACGCCCACGCGGCGGTCGACTCCGAGCGCCGCCGGCGGCGTCGGGCCCGCCGCAGCTCGGCGTCGGTCGGGGCGCCGGCGGGCAGGGTGAGCGGGGTGGGAAGGCGAGGCATGGGTCCTCCTCAGCGCGGGATGAGCAGAGCGGCGTTGGACTGGCGGGCACAGTCGTGCATCGCCTTCGCCGGGGTGGCGCGGCCGAGCAGCACGCTGACGATCGCCTGGCCGAGCGCTGCGGAGATCTGCGGGTAGGCGGCGTGGTTGGGGCGGACCCGGGCGGTCTCCAGGGCCTTGGTGAACACCGTGAGCGCCGCGATCTTGTGGGACTGCGCGATCCACTGCGGTGTCGCCTCGGTGGCCCGGCTCAGCGGCAGGCTGCCGGTCCTGATGCCCCAGCGCACGTCCTGTGCGGGCTGGATCAGCCAGGACACGAAGGTACGGGCGGCGGCCACCCGGGCGGAGCCGTTGTCGAACAGCGTCCAGGTGTCGGGTCCGGCGATGGTGATGGGCTTGCGGCTGTAGCTGGGCAGCGGCACCACCTGGTAGTCGATCTTCGCCTGGATGATGTCGGGCAGCGCCCAGGGGCCGGCGACGACCATGCCCATCCGGCCGGAGTTGTAGACCTGGTACATCTGCTCGCTGCCGGGCTTCGGGTCGACGTAGACACTGCGGTCCTTGGCGAGCGCGGCGACGGTCTCCAGGGCCTTGACCCCGCTGTCGGCGAAGCCGATGCTGTGCCCGTCCGAGGCGACCACCTCGCCGCCCAGGTCCCAGACCATCGGCCACAGCCGCCAGACCGTGTCCTCGTCGCCCACGCCCGGCCAGCCGGTGCCGAACACCCCCGCGCCGGTGTCGCTGAGAGCCTTCGCGGTCTCGGTGAACTCCTGCCAGGTCCAGCCCGGTCGCGGCAGTGCCAGGCCCTTCGCCGCGAACAGCTTCTTGTTGCAGATCACGGCGAGCGAGTCCAGCACGGCGGGCGCGGCGCGCACCCGGCCGTTGACGGTGACGGCGTCGCGGGACGCCGGCCAGAACCGGTTCCACGGTGTCGGCCCGTTCCGCACGGTCGCGGTGAGGTCCACGACCTTCGGGCTGCGCGCGACGCTGGCCAGGTCGGAGCCGAAGATGTAGGCGATGTCCGGATACGAGCCGGACGCCAGGGCCGCGGTGACCTTCTGGAGCATCGAGTCGGACAGCACGCCGCCGCCCGGATCGACCCTGATCGTCGGGTGGGTCCGGTTGAACTCGGCGACGAGCCCCTCGATCGCGGCTCTGCCGACGTCGGTCTGACCGTGCCACAGCTCGACGGTCACCCGGCCGTCCTTGCCGACGCCGTCACCGTCGCCCGCACCGCACGCGGACAGCAGCGGCCCCGCGCCGGCCGCGGCGGCCACCGCGGCGCTGCCGCGCAGCAGGGTGCGGCGCGAGGGCCGGTCGCGCCCGGACGGCGGTTGTGGCCCGGTCATCGGGACCTCCTGGGAGACGGACAAGGCAGAGGCATGGGACACCACCGGATCGCGGAACGGAGCGGACGGGGAGGGAGGGGACAGGGGAACGGCCGGCGGACGTGCGGAACGCCGCCTGGAGGGACGCGTGGAGGAAGGTGTGTCGGAAGGAGCGGGGGAGGGGACGGCCGGGGGAGCGGCGTGATGAGCGGATGAGCAGATGAGCGGGCGCGAGGGCGTACGAGGACGCCAGGGCGAGGGCCGCGAGAGCGGCGGGCGGCGGCGAGAGCGCCGAGGTCGAGCAGGAGCAGGAGCAGGAGGCGGGCGGGCGGCACGCGTGCGGGCGCCGGGGCATCGGCACGCGTGCCGCCCGCCGCGGACGTCAGCAGGTCTGGCGGACGTAGCCCTTGCTGCCGGCCGGAGAGACGTCCAGGTCACGGCGGACGACGCTCAACTCGTCGCCCCAGCCGGAGCACGCCTTCTGCAGCCCCTTCGCGGTGTACTCGATGACGATGACGTGGTCGCCGAACGCGGCGGTGTAGTCGCCGCACTCGTCGTACGTCCCGCACTCCTCCGCGACCGCGAAGTCCAGTCCGGTCTTCGCCCGGTCGCCCGCCAGCTCGGAGGTGTTCTTCTGCGCGATGGCCAGGCCGTCGGCGTGCGCGTGCGCGGACAGCAGGGTGATGTACGCCTCCGCCTCGGCGGAGGTCAGCAGCTTGCCGGAGCGGCTGTAGCTGTCGTAGTTGTCGGGCTCGATCGCCTGGTAGCCCTTGGCCGCGCAGTCGTCGATCCAGCCGTCGACCTTCTCCGCGATCCGCTGCCGCTTGTCCGCGGTGCTGGTGTCGAGCAGCGCCTCGCCCCAGTCCTCGTCGTAGACGACCTTTCCCTTGGCGTCGTGGAGCAGGAGGTCGGAGTCCCAGTCGCCCTCGGCGCCGGGCTGCGCCTGGAACGCGTTGACATAGCAGATGTTGTACAGCCCGGCGGCGGGCGGGTCGGTGTGGTCGCGGCTGACCACGCTCACCCCGGCGGGCGGGGTGTACGCGCCGCCGATCTGGTAGTCGAAACCGGCGTGGGCCGGCGGCGGTGACACCGCTTCGGACGCCGCGCCGGCCTGGTCCATCGCGAGCGACGGGACGAGTGCGGCGGCCAACAGCGCCGGAAGCGCGGTGAGTCGGAGAGCGGAACCGCGGTCGATGCGCATCATCGAGCTCCTGATGATGGAGGGTACGTCCCCGCCTCGGACCCTGCTCGGTGGTCCTGGCGACTTTGTCCGGGCTTGCGGCGCAACTGCGGGCCGCTTACCGGCTAGGCGTACCTCTGGCGCCGGTACTCGTATTCCAGCGCTTGACCGGGAGTAAATCGCGCAGATTCCCCCGTGTCAACCGCGCGTTTCTGCGCAGTTGGGGCACGTACGAGTCAAGAACGCGCAGCGCGCCCCGAGTTCCGCGCACGGACCCGCCCGATCCCGGGGGGAAGCGGTGCGTCCACGACGGCTGCGGGAAGGATATGCGTATGGACACGCAGGAGATCTACCGGGACCGCTGGATTCGCTGCACGCCGGACGCCGTGCGCATCCGCGGCTACTACTTCCCGTGGGGCACCAAGACCGTGCGCTACGCCGACATCCGCGACGTGCGGCGGGTGACCCTCGGTCTGTTCAGCGGTCAGGCGCGGATCTGGGGCACGTCGAGACCGACGATATGGGCCAGCCTGGACCCGGGCCGGCTGGGCAAGAGCGAGGGGCTGCTGCTCGACGTCGGCAAGCACATCCGCCCGTTCATCACCCCGGACGACCCGGCCGCCGTCGAGGCCGCGATCCGCGCCCGTATCGCGCCGGAGCCGAAGACGGATGGCAAGGTGTGAGCGGAGAGAGGTGTGAGCGGTGGACACGCCCTCGGGGCGACGGCGCGATCGATGCGAGCGGGTGAGGCGATGACCACGGGCGGAGCCGAGCGGCACGGCGCGGTCAACGCGCTCACCGACGTCGCCGGCCTGCGGGTCGGCCACGCGCAGCGCGCCGGCGACGGGTGGCTCACCGGCACCACCGTGGTGCTGGCCCCCGAGGGCGGCGCCGTCACCGCCGTGGACGTGCGCGGCGGCGGCCCGGGCACCCGCGAGACCGACGCGCTCGACCCGCGCAACCTCGTCCAGAGCGTCGAGGCGATCGTGCTGACCGGCGGCAGCGCCTACGGCCTCGACGCGGCCGGCGGGGTGATGGCGTGGCTGGAGGAGCAGGGGCGCGGCTTCCGCGTCGGCGGCCCCGGCCAGGTGGTGCCGGTGGTGCCGGCCGCCGCGCTGTTCGACCTCGGCCGCGGCGGCGACTGGTCGGCCCGCCCGGACCGGGCGATGGGCCGGGCGGCGGTGGAGGCGGCCGCCGCGACACCTGAGGGCGCGCCGGTCGCGCAGGGCTGCGTCGGCGCCGGCACCGGCGCGGTCGCCGGCGGCCTCAAGGGCGGCGTCGGCACCGCGAGCACCGTCCTGCCCGCCGGGACCACGGTGGCCGCGCTCGCCGCGGTGAACTCCTCCGGGTCGGTGGCCGATCCCGACACCGGCGCCCTGTGGGGCGCCCTCCCGCGGTGGGCCGACGAGTTCGGACTCGACGGCTCGCCGCTGCCCGCGGCCGTCCACGACCGGGCCCGGCAGCGGTTGGCCGCCTTGGCACGGCGGCCGCCGCTGAACACCACGCTCGCCGTGGTCGCCACCGACGCCGTACTGACCCGCGCGCAGGCGCAGAAGCTCGCCGGCGCCGCCCACGACGGGCTGGCCCGCGCGGTCCGCCCGGTGCACCTGCTCTCCGACGGCGACACGGTCTTCGCGCTGGCCACCGGACGGCGGCCGCTGCTGACACCGGACGCCCTCGCGACCACGGACCCGGCCTTCGGCGTCCATCTGGCGGCGGGCGCCCTCGACGCGGTCCTCGCGGCGGGCGCCGACGTCCTCACCCGCGCCGTGCTGCACGCGGTGCTGTCCGCGGAGGGCGTGCGCGGGCCGGGCGGCGACTTCCCCGCCTACCGCGAGCTGTACGAGATCCCTCGGGCGGACGGCGGCTGACACCGGTCGCCGGCACCGGTCGGTGGCCCTGTCCGCCGGCACCGTTCGCGGCCCTGCCGCCCGATCGGCGCCCATCGGTTCCGCCGACCAGGGGGCACCGGGCGGCAGCGGGTGACGCGGCGGCGCCGGCGCCGTTGGTACGGGTGGACGCGCGGGCGGCGCCACCGCACCACCCGCGCGCACCGGTCCGTGCGGTCCACCGTCGCGAGGGAGCCCCCTGCCATGACCGACCTGCCCGCCGACACCGCGCTGCCGCCGGCGCCGGCCGCTCCCGCGATCGGCGCCTCCTCCACGTCGGACACTTCCTCCACGGCGTCGGCTTCCTCCGCCTCCTCCCGCCGGCCGCGTGTGGGCGCGGTCCTCCCGGCGGTCCGCCGCTCCTGGTTCGGCGTCGGCTTCGGCACCGGTCTCGGCGCGGTGCTCGCCTGGATGCTGGTGCGGACCGTGCTGCGGATGAGCGAGCTGCTGACGCTGCTGCTGCTCGCGGTCTTCATCGCGGTCAGCCTGGAACCGGTCGTGGCGTGGCTGTGCCGGCGCGGGATGCGCCGGGGGCTGTCGGTGGCGGCGGTGGCGGCCGGGCTCGCCGGGGTCCTGGCGGGCTTCGTGGCACTGGTGATCCCGCCGGTCAGCGCCGCGATCACCGCGCTCACCGACGACGTGCCGCGCTGGCGCAGCCAACTGCACGACCACCACACCACCTTGGGCCGCCTGGAGGAGCACTACCACGTCATCGAGAAGGTCCGGCAGCGACTCGGCTCCGGCGGGGGCGCGTCCGAGATCGCCGGGGGAGTGCTCGGCGCCGGGCAGCTCGTGGTCAGCGCGGTGGCCTCCACCGCGATCGTCATCACCGTCACCCTCTACGTGATGGTGGCCCTGCCGACGATCAAACGGTTCTGCTACCGCTTCGTGCCCGGCACCCGCCGGACCAGGGCCGAGTCGGTGAGCGAGGAGATCCTCAGCCGGGTCGGCCGCTTCATGCTGGGCAACGTCGCCACCTCGGCGATCGCCGGCGCTGCCACCTTCATCTGGTGCGAGACCACCGGCGTGCCCTACCCCGCCGCCCTCGGCTTCTTCGTCGCCCTCATGGACATGGTGCCGGTGATCGGCTCGACCGTCGGCGGGGTCGCGGTCAGCCTGGTCGCCCTGTCGGTGTCCCTGCCCGTGGCCCTGGCCACCGCCGCGTTCTCGATCGCCTTCCGCGTCGCCGAGGACTACCTGATCATGCCGCGGGCGATGAAGTTCGCGGTGGACGTCCACCCGGTCGTCACCGTCGTCGCGGTCCTGATCGGGGGGAGCCTGCTCGGCATCGTCGGCGGGCTGGTGGCGATCCCCGCGGCGGTGGCGCTGGGCATCGTCCTCGACGAGTACGTCTTCCCGCGCACCGACCGGGCGTGAGCGTACCGGGCGTGTGCGTACGGGGCGTGTGCGTACGGGGCGTGTGCGTACGGGGCGTGAGCGCACCGGGCGGCGCCCTCAAGGTGCCCTCCGCCCGGCACCGCCTCAGACCTCGTCCCGCCGGGCGAGGTCGTCGAGCATCCGCCGCTGGTGGCGGTGGCCGACCGTCTCGTACCCGACGACCGTCACGAACGGCGCGAGCATCACCACCAGCAGGCACACCGACAGCGCGGCACCGGCCGCGGCCAGGGCCGCCGCCACGACGAGGACGACCAGCGTGAGGGAGATCAGCAGCAGGTGGAAGCGGTCCCGGGCGGATAGCAGCAGCGCGTGCAGCAGGTAGATCGTCAGCACGTACACGCCGACCGGCAGCGCCAGCGCCAGCACCACCGCGGTCGAGCTCAGCTCCGAGTGGCGCTCCAGGTACAGCCCGGCGACGTGCAGCCCGGCGCCCGCCCCGGCGATCCCGAGGAAGACGGGGATGTGCCCGTACCCGAAGAGGTAGCCGCGGCTGCGGCGGTGCACCAGGATGTCGCCGAACGGGGTGGCGAAGTACACCCACCACATCCCGAAGGTCAGCCCGACGCCGGCGACCACGACGGCCACCGCGGTGCCGGTCCAGTGCGTGCCGTCCGCGCCGCCGAGCAGACCGCCGGACGACGCGACGGTGCCGACCACGCCCTCGCCCAGCGTGATGATCGCGAACAGGCTGTACCGCTCCGCGACATGGTGCGGGTGCCAGGGCGTGCTGCCGGCGCCGCCCTGGCCGAGCACCGGCAGCATCAGCTCCAGCGCCGCCAGCACGGCGAAGACCGCGAAGACGGCGGCGCGCGGCAGATGCGTGAACGCGATCACCGTCCAGGCGGCCTGGACGGTCACCGTCCAGCGGATCATGGCCATGCCGATGTCGTGGAAGGGCGGCGAGTCGCGGGCCGCACGCCACCACTGGAGCACCATCGCGACGCGCATCACCACGTATCCGGCGACCATCGCGCGCAGTTCGAGGCGGCCGCCGTCCTCGACGGAGTGGAACATCGCCGGCAGGCCGAGCGCGAACACCACGACACCGATCATCTGCACCATGGTCAGCGCCCGGTAGAGCCAGTCGTCGGTGCCGAACGCGGACGCGAACCAGCTGAAGCTGATCCACGCGATGCAGATCGCGACCATCGCCAGCACGAACGCGGCGACCGCCTGCGCGGCGTGCCCCCCGGCGAGCATCTCGGCGAACTGCTCGGCCGCGGTGCCGACGGCGACCACGAACGTCAGGTCGAGCAGGAGTTCCAGCGGGGTGGAGACCCGGCCGTGCTGCTCGGGGTCGCGGCCGGTCATCGGCACCCGCTGATGCGCCACCCTGCCGGTTCCTGGGGTGCTGCCGGGTTCGGAGTCGGTCATGCCCAGCATGATGCCGGACGCGACCGCCGTTCCCGCGTCAGCCCGCGGTCCCTCGCGGCGCCGGGGGAGCGGTCGCCCGAACGTCCGCGCGCCCGCGTGCCCGAAAGTCCGCGTGCCCGAACGTCCCCGTGCCCGAACGTCCGCGTGCCGGACCGGTGTTGCGGCACGGACCGGTGTCACGCCACGGGCGGGTGGAACGGGTAGTCGGTGTAGCCGGTCGCCCCGCCCACGTACATCAGGTACCGGTCCCGTACCGGATTGACGGGGGCGCCGGTGCGGAGGCGCGCGACCAGGTCGGGGTTGGCGAGGAAGGGGCGGCCGAGGGCGATGAGGTCGGCGCCGGCGGCGAGCAGGAGTTCGGCCGCGTGCCGGCCGCCGTCCGCGGGGAGCCGGTCGGCGGGCAGGAGCGGGTTGGCGATCAGCGCGCCCGGCCACTGCTCGCGGATGTCCCGGTAGACCGCGGAGCCGGGTTCGGCGAAGCCGACATGGAGGTAGGCCAGGCCGTGGCCGGCCAGGGCGGAGACGAGCGCCGGGTACAGCGCGCCGGTGTCGTCGCCCTCGTCGATGCCGTTGACGGCGCGCCCGGGGGAGATCCGCAGCCCGGTGCGCCGCGGGCCGATCGCGGCGGCGACGGCCTCGGTCACCGCGACGGTGAAGCGGATACGGTTCGCCACGCCGCCGCCCCACGCGTCGGTGCGGTGGTTGGTGTTGGGGGACAGGAACTGGTGCAGCAGGTAGCCGTTGGCGCTGTGCACCTCGACGCCGTCGAAGCCCGCGGCCACGGCGTTGCGGGCGGCGGCGGCGAAGTCGGCCACGGTGGCGCCGATGTCGTGCGGCGTCATCTCGCGGGGGACCGGCGCGGGTCGCTTCCCGGCGGGGGTGTGCAGGAGCTCGGGCAGCGCGATCGGCGACGGCGCGAGCGGGGTGTGGCCGCTGGTGTCGGGGTGGCCGACCCGGCCGCCGTGCTGGATCTGCAGGAACATCGGTCCGCCGCCGGCCGCGCGCACCGCCTGGGTGACCCGGCGCCACCCGGCCACCTGCGCACTGTCGTGGACGCCGGTGGTGTTCGGGTACGTCCGGCCGACGGCGTTCGGGGTGGTGGCCTCGGCGACGATCAGGCCCGCGGTCGCGCGCTGGGCGTAGTAGGTCGCCATGAGGGCGGTCGGGACGCCCTCGGCGGTGGCCCGGTTGCGGGTCATCGGCGCCATCACCAGGCGGTTGGCGAGCCGGAGGCCGCCGACGGTGGCGGGCGCGAGGAGGTTCGGCGTCGTTCGGGTGTCGGTCATGGCGGCCACGCTAGGAGTTAGCATCAATGTCAGATTCAACCGGGAAGAGTGTGAGGTACGTCATGCGGATCGGTGAGCTGGCCAGGTGCACGGGGGTCAGTGAGCGGTCCCTGCGGTACTACGAGCAGCAGGGGTTGCTCAGCGCGGACCGCACTCCCGGCGGGCACCGCGAGTACGCCGAGAGCGCGGTGGACCGGGTCGTCCGCATCCAGCAGCTCTACTCGGCCGGACTGTGCAGCGCCAAGATCGTGCAGCTGCTCCCGTGCATGCGGGACGCGGACGGCGGCCCCTGCGAGTCCGCCGGAACCCAACTGGTCGCCGACCTCACGGTGGAGCGCGACCGCATCGACCGGATGATCGACGACCTGCGCCGCTCCCGCGCCGTACTCGACGACGTGATCGCCGCGGCAGCCTCCCCCACGCCCCCCGCGAACCCGGAAACCCGGCGGGGGAGTTGACGTTTCGGCGGGGCGCGAACGGTACGCCGGGCCGGCTCGTGCCGCAGCGAGGTGGTGGGTCGTCCCGTGGCCCGGGTTCGGCCGGGTCACTTCTCGGGGGTGGCTTGCCCGCTCTGGGTCGCGTCGGCTGCGAGGAGGCGGGCGAGGAGTTCGGTGAGCTGCCGTAGGTCGTCGGCGGGGAGGGTGCCCACGGCTGCGGGTGGGCGCAGCAGGATGGCGTCGGCGGTGGCCAGCGCGTCGTGCCCGGCGGCCGTGAGCGTGACGAGTTTGCGGCGCCGGTCGCCGGGGTGCGGGCGGCGCTCGACGAGGCCGTGGGCCTCCAACTTGTCGACGATGAGCGTCGCGTAGGGGGCGTCGACGCCGTTGGCCGCGGCGAGCTGGCTGAGGGTGCGCGGTCCCTCGCGGAGCTGGAAGAGGATCTTGCCGCGACCGCCGCCGAGCCGGAAGCCGAGCGCTTCTGCGAGCTCGCCGTGGCGGTTGTGGGCCTCGACGAAGCGCTGCATCAGGGCCCAGGCCTGCCGGCCGGGGTCGGTGGATCGTATCGAGGAGCCTGCCATCGGTCGTGTCTCCCGCGTCCTTCAGTGCCGTGGCGGCCCGAGCCGCCGCGCGGTGTGCCCGGCCTGCTGTGGTGCCGGGTTCACCACGCCACCGTACGGCCGAGGTAGTCGACGTAGTGCAGGCCGGGCGTGCCCTGGAGGGAGTCGAGCGTCCTGACGACGTTCGGGATGCTCTCGTCGACGCTGAGCCGGCCGTCCGGGCCGCCGACCCCGATCCGCACCCAGCCGGGGGCCATCAGCACCAGGGTCCGCCGCTCGCCGGCGTGCCGTGCCGCGTAGCTGCGCATGAACGTGTTGAGCGCGGCCTTGCTGCCGCGGTACACCTCGTGGCCGCCGCGCTCGTTGTTGGCCACGCTGCCCTGGCCCGACGACATCACCCCGATCGTGCCGTCGGGCTCGACGTGGTCCTGGAGCGCCTCGATGACGCGCATCGGGCCCAGCGCGTTGGTGACCATGACCCGGTTGAACTCGTCGGTCTCGGTCTGCGCCACCGTCCCCTCCGGCTGGTTGGTGACCCCCGCGTTCACGAAGAGCAGGTCGAACCGCCGGTCCGCCAGCCGCTCGTGCAGCGCCGCGATCCGCGCCGGCTCGGTGACGTCGACCGTCTCGATCTCGATCCGCCCCCCGGAACCCTCGGCGAGGTCGTGCAACTCGGTCCGGTCCGGCCCCCGTACGGTCGCCACGACCTGCCGCCCGCCGCGAGCCCACTCCCGGGCCAGCTCGAGCCCCAGCCCCCGGGACGCGCCGATCAACAGCACCCGCCCGCCCGACTCGTCCGGCTCGCCGGAGTGCGGCTCCACATTAGTTGTAGTCATAGCAATAATTGTGTGCCTTATAAGCAATCCGGTCAACCACCTTCCGCGCAACCGCACCTCGCCCATGCGCTGCCCCGCCCCGAGTACGTCCTCGCTACCGATCACCCGGACGGCTCCTGGCCGGTGGGCCGGTCGGCACCGGCGCGTCCCGGCGTCGAACACCTGGGCGGGGCTGGCATGCTGGGCCGCTGACGTCAGACAGTCGACATGGGAGTGATCGTGGTACACCGTCACGACAGCAGCGAAGCGCTGATCGACCCGGCCTACACCACGCGCCTGGGGTGCATACAGGTGCCGAAGAACAGGCTGCCCGATCAGGAGACGGCGCCCCAGGCGGCGTACCGCATGATCCACGACGAGCTCCTGCTGGACGGAAGTTCACGGCTGAACATGGCCACGTTCGTGACGACGTGGATGGACCCCGAGGCCGAGAAGCTCATGGCCGAGACGTTCGACAAGAACATGATCGACAAGGACGAGTACCCGCAGACCGCGGAGATCGAGCGCCGCTGCGTCAACATCGTCGCGAACCTCTTCCACGCGCCCTCCTCGGGCGACGCGATCGGCGTGTCGACCATAGGCTCCTCCGAGGCGGTCATGCTCGGCGGTCTCGCCATGAAGTGGAAGTGGCGCCAGCGCCGCCAGGCGGCCGGGCTCCCCGCGGACCGCCCGAACCTGGTGATGGGCTCCAACGTCCAGGTGGTGTGGGAGAAGTTCTGCCGCTACTGGGACGTCGAGCCCCGCTACGTGCCCATGGCCGCCGACCGGTTCACCGTCGACGCCGACGAGACCATGACGTACGTGGACGAGAACACCATCGGCGTCGTGCCGATCCTGGGCACCACCCACACCGGCGAGTTCGAGCCGATCAAGGACATCCACGACCGGGTCGTGGCCTACAACGCCGAGCACGACACGGACATCGCGATCCACGTCGACGCCGCGTCGGGCGGCTTCGTCGCCCCCTTCCTCCACCCCGACCTGGAATGGGACTTCCGGCTCCCGCAGGTGAAGTCGATCAACGTCTCCGGCCACAAGTACGGCCTCACCTACCCGGGCATAGGGTTCGTCGTCTGGCGCTCCGCCGAGGACCTGCCCGAGGACCTCGTCTTCCACGTGAACTACCTGGGCGGCGACATGCCGACCTTCACCCTCAACTTCTCCCGCCCCGGCAACCAGGTCGTCGGCCAGTACTACAACTTTGTACGCCTCGGCCGGGAGGGCTACACCAAGGTCATGGAAGGGCTGCGGGACACCGCGCACTTCCTCGCCGACGGCATCGCGAAGCTCGACGCCTTCGACGTGATCAGCGACGGCACCGACATCCCCGTCGTCTCCTTCAAACTCGGCGACCCGAGCAAGTTCACCGTCTTCCACGTCTCCGACGAACTGCGCCGCGACGGCTGGCAGGTGCCCGCGTACACCATGCCGCCCAACGCCGAGGAGATCGCCGTCCTGCGCATCGTGGTCCGCGAGGGCTTCAGCCGCGACCTGGCCGAATCCCTCTTGGCCACCCTCGCCAAGGCCGTCGACCGCCTCACCACCACCCCGCCCGCCCACGAGGCCGGTTCCGGCTTCGCCCACATCTGACCGGCCACGGGTTCCCGCGGGGCACCCGGCCCGGTCCGCTCCCCACCGGCCTGCCCGGCAGCCTTGCGACCAAGGGCTGAGCGGCGTCGGTCGTCCGGCGGATGCGCCGACCGCCGTGGATTCGACAGTGTGGTGCGCCGGGTCGGCTCTCCGGCTCGCCGGCTCGGCGCTCGGCTCGGCTCGCCGGGCGCTCCGCCCTCCGGAAAGGCGTGATCGGTGTCCCCCATGGTGTTCGACGACGACGATGTCCGCGACCGGCTCGACGCGGCGACGACCGTCCGGGTCATGCGGTCGGCGCTGGTGGCCCACCATGACGGCGCCCTCCGCGCGCCGCCGCGGGTGCGCGCCGACCTCGGCGCGGGGGACCTGGTCTTCACCGCCGGGTGCCTGCCCGCCCAGGGGCTGTTCGGCTTCCGCGCGTACGACACGTTCGCCGGGGCCGAGCAGTTGGTCGCCGTGTGGGATGCCGCGGACGGCACGCTGCGCGCCCTCGTGCACGGCGCGGAACTCGGCGCGCGGCGGACCGGGGCGATCGGCGCCCTCGCGGTGGACGCGGCGGCCGGGCCCGGACCTGTTCGGGTCGGACTGGTCGGCACGGGCACGCAGGCGTGGGCGCAACTGTGGGCGGTCCGCGCGGTCCGCCCGCTCGAAGCCGTCACCGTGGCGGCCCGCGACCTGCGACGCGCCGAGGAGTTCGCCCGCCGCGCCACCGCTGAACTCGGCGTCGCCGTCCGCGCGGTGGCCCGGGTCGAGGACGCGGTACGCGAGCACGAGGTGGTGATCGTGGCGACCTCCAGCGCGGTGCCCGTGCTGGAGGCCGACTGGATCGCGCCGGGCACGCATGTGACCACGGTCGGCCCCAAGACCGTCTCCCGGCACGAACTGCCCGCGTCGCTGGTGGACCGCGCCGAGGTGGTCCTCACGGACTCCCTTGCCCAGGCGGGCGGTTACGCCGAGGCGCACCTGTTTCCCACCGACCGGATGGTGGAGCTCGGCGCGGTGCTGGCCCGCGCGGCGACCGGCCGTACCGGCCCGGACCAGATCACGGTCTTCTGCTCGGTCGGTCTGGCCGGCACGGAGGTCGCGCTCGCCGCGGCGCTGTGCGAGGCCCCCGTGCGGTAGGCGCCGCACAAGGGCAATGGAGCCGCACCCGGGCAATGGAAGCCGCGCGACCCCCGGCGATGGGCGCCGACGGCCCGCCCCGGGGGTATGGGGGCCCGGGGCGGGCCTGAGGTGGTGCAGGTGGTGCGGGCAGTGCAACCGGTGCGGGCGGTGCCGCAGTCAGCTGGTCTGGAGGGTCAGACCGTACGCGGACAGGATCGGGTTGACCGGCTGGAACCAGGTCTCACCCCCGGAGGTGCAGTCGCCGTAGCCGCCGGAGGTCACCCCCTGGGCCTGGTCGCCGCTGATGAACGAGCCGCCGGAGTCGCCCGGTTCGGCGCAGACGTTGGTCTCGGTGAGCCCGTAGACGCTGCCCTCGCTGTAGTTGACCGTCTCGTTCGTGCCGAGGATCGTCCCGCAGTGCCAGTGCGTGGTGGAGCCCGAACGGCACACCGAGGAGCCGACCGGGGCCACGTTGGAGCCGTGCACCAGCACGTCGGAGACCGTGCCCCAGCCGAGCACGACGTTCACCGTCCACCAGCCGCTGCCGACGTTGACCCAGGAGTAGTCGTTGCCCGGGAAGGTGCCGGCCTGGAAGTTGCCGACGTAGGAGCCGTCCCAGCCGTAGACCGCCGCGCCCTGCTGGGAGCAGTGGCCCGCGGTGACGAACCCGCCGATCACCGAGAAGCCGATCGAGCAGCGGATGCCGTGGCTGGTGAAGGGGTCGCCGCCGACCGTGCCCGCTGACAGCGTTGTCGGAGCCGCGGCGGCCGTGGTCCGTACCGTGACGGCCCGCGCGCTGTCGCCCCGCTCGGCCTTGGCGACGAACGCGCGCACCGCCGCGTCCTGCGCCTGGTCGGCGCGCACGTCGATCACGACCTGGTTGGACCGCAGGTCCACGCCCCAACTGCTCACCCCCGCCGGGGCCTTGTGCTGCCTGGCCAGCGTGTCGATCGCGGACTTCGCCGCGTCGAGCTGCTTGGCGGTGCGGGTGACGACCTTGGTGGTGGCGCCGGTCTTCGCGACGGCCGACGCCGCGTGCGCGTCGGTGACGGCGACCACGAGCTTCCCGTCGGCCTGGTCGAACCACGAACCGCCGTACGAACTCCCCGCGGCCTTCCGTGCCTTGGGGCTGAGGGTGGTCGCGGCGGCCTGCTGCCGCAGCCGCTGGTGGGCCTGGGCCGGGGTGAGGCCCAGGTCGTGGACCATCGCCGTCAGTACGGCGTCGGAGGCGTCCGCGCGGGCGCCGGCGGCCGGGGCGGCGTCGGCCGTCATGGCACCGGCGCCGGTGAGGGCGGTCGCGACGAGCAGGGCGGACAGGCCCACTATCGTGCCGATTCTGCGTCTCATGACACTTCTTCTTCCGTCCGGGGGGAGTGAGACCGAAGCGAGCGAGAGAGCGCTCTCGCGTGATGCGGGGTCATCGTAGGACCAAAAGAATGCCATGTACAGGTCAAGTCGATACCGGGCGGGAGCGGGCGCCCGGTTCGGGCCGAGGCTCCCGCGCCCGGTCGTCGGCGGTGCCTCTGACCTGTACGAACGGGGCGCCCCCGCCGGTGTGGTGGGGGCGCCCCGTGCCCGTTGCGACGCGACGTGCGACGCGACGTGAAGCGCGTGGTGTGGGGCGCGTGGTGCGAACGGGTCGTCGCTCAGAGGCTGTTGAGGTCGATGGCGTCCGCCATGGCCTGGTAGCCCGCTCCGTTGGGGTGCAGATGGTCGCCGGAGTCGTACTGCGGGAGCATCGTCTCCGGGTCGGCCGGGTTGCGGACGGCGGCGTCGAAGTCGACCCACGCGTCGAAGGCGCCGTCGTTGTGGCGGATGAAGTCGTTGATGCCGTCGCGCGCCGCCGCCCGGCTCGGGGTGGTGCAGCCGCAGCCCCCGGTCGGCGTGAGGGTGCCGACCACGACCCGCAGCCCGTACGCGTGCAGCGTCGCGGCGACCTGCTTCAGGCCGGCGATCACGTCGGCGGCCGAGGCGTCGGAGTCGACGTCGTTGATGCCCTCCAGGACGACGACGGTGCGCACACCGGCCTGGCTGAGGACGTCGCGGTCGAGCCGGGCGGTCGCCTTGACGCCCCCGGTGCCGGTGTTCGGCAGGCCGTTGAACAGGTCGGTGAGCACCTTGTTGCCGCTGATCCCCTCGTCGGCGACGGCCGGTGCCTTCGGGCCGTCCTTGGCGAGCAGGCGCCGCGCGAGGTAGTTCGGCCAGCGCTGGTTGCCGTTGACCGTGGACGTGTAGCCGTCGGTGATCGAGTCGCCGAGGGCGACGACGGTGCGGTGCGAGGGGCCGGTGACCTCGATGCCGGACAGCACCGTCCAGAAGTCGAAGAGGTTGTGCACGGGGAAGTCGGCGCCGTCGGCCGCGTCGTCGGTGCCGCCGTCGTCGGTCGAGTACATGTCCTGCAGGCCCAGGCTGTGCGTCGGGGCGAACTGGACGGTGCCCGGCAGGTAGAGGCTGACCAGCAGGTCGCTGTCGGCGGGCACGGCGAAGGGCAGCGGGTCGCTGTACGCCTGCCCGCCGGCCGGCATCGTGACCGTCTGCCTGCCGCCGAAGGTGAGCGTGACGGGGGTGGCGGCCGGCACCGCGCCGGACGCGCGCACCGCGATCGTGGCGTGGCCCACCGTCAGCGGTTTGGGCCCGAAGGCGTTGTCGAGCCTGATCCGCACCCGGTTGCCGCCCACGCTGGTGTGCTCCACCATCCGCAGGGTGCGGTCGGTCCACACGTACGGCGCCAGGCCGTCGTCGACGGCCGCGGACCAGGTGGCGGTCCACCCGGCCGGCACCGGCCGCAACCCGAGCGCGAACACGTGCAGTTCGGGCGCCGCGGCGCCGCCCGCCCCCGCGACCGTAGGCAGCGTCACCGCGGCCGGCCGCCTGCGGGCGTCGAGCGGCACCGACACCGCGTAGAGCTTCACGTCCAACGCGGTCGGGCCCGCCGGGGTGTTGCGGCGCGAGGTGCGCACCGCCATGGCGTCGCTCGGCCCGCTGTACCAGTCCGGCGCGTTCAACCGGTAGCTCTGCCTGCTGCCGTCGGCGTAGCTGATCGTGCCGGCGCCGGCCGCGTCCGCGGCCGTGCCGGTGACCAGGAACGTCAGCGCCGATCCGGCGCCGTGCAGGGCGATGCGCTGACCGTCGGCGATGACGTTGTCGGGCCGGCCGGGGGCGGTGTCCGGCATGGTGAGCCGGGTCCCGCCGACGGTGACGGCGGCGCCGGGACCCCAGCCGGCCGCCGCCAGGTCCTCGGCGACGAAGCTGTTGCCCAGGCCGTCGAGATCCGCCGAGGCGGGCGCGGCGGCCGCGCTGATACCGGTGTTGTCGAACGCGGCGGCGAGACTCGCGTAGTGCGGGGCGCCGGCCGGACCGGCCGCCGCTGCCGGTGGTGCCATGACGGCGACCAGCGCGGCGACCGGGAGGACGACCGCTGACATGATCCTTTTCAACTCACGCTCCTGACGGGTGATCCGGTGGGGGGCGAGGTGCGAGGAGGTGCGGGTGCGGATATCGGTACGGGTACGGGTACGGGTACGGGTACGGGTACGGGCGAGGTGGGGCTGCGGGTGCGGCGGTGGCGCGGGCTACTCGACGGCGATGTCGAAGACGTGCAGCCGGGTGCCGGCCTGGTCGCCGGTGACGGTGGCGGGCAAGGTGACGTAGGCGAGGGTCTTGCCGGCGGCCAGCGGGACCTTCGTCGCGTAGACGCTCACCGCCGTGGCGGCCGGGTAGCCGCTGCCGGCCGGGCGGTTCCAGGTCGGCGCGGTGGCGACCAGGTCGTCACCGGGCAGCGGGGTGCTCGGCGTCCAGTTGGTCAGGCCCAGGGTGAAGGGCGCGGTGCTGCCGTCGGTGTAGGTGAGCGTGCCGGTGCCCGAGCCGCTGCCGTTGTTCGCCGCGCCGAGGAACCACAGCTGCGTACCGCTCCCGCTCACCGCGATGTTCTGCCCGGCGGCGACCACGTTGTCGGGGTGGCCGGCCGCGGCGGACGGCCAGGTGAGGGCCGCCGTGCCGTGCGGGACCGGTTGCCCGGGGGTCAGGCCGGCACCGGCGAGCGACTGGGCGGAGTAGCTGTAGCCGGAGCCGTCGAAGTTCGCGGACTGCGGCGCGGCGTCGTCGCTGACCGCGGTGTTGTCGTAGGCGGCGGCGAGCGAGTCGAACAGCAGCGGCAGGTCGAGGGAGCCGCCCTGGAGCGGGTGGTCCTGCCCGGCCGCGGTGACCGTGCCGGTGAGGTCGATCGAGGCGGACGCCGCGTCGTTCCCCACGCTGACGGTCAGCTGCTTCGTCACCGACGCCCGGGGCGCGAGCACCACCGACGTCGTCGCCGGATCGACGCTCACCTCGGCCGGCGCATCGGTCCCCACGCTCACCGACACGCGCTGGTCGGCGGTGTTGCGCAGCGTCAGCGTGGCCGGGTAACTGCCGCCGGTCCGGGCGAGTTTCGTCGTCGAGGAGAGCGTCGCCGCCACCAGCGGGCCGACCGTGACCTGCAGCCCGCCGCGCGCGCGGTAGCCGCCGTCCGCGGACGCCTCGGCGGTCAGCCGCCACAGCCGGTCCTGCGCGCCCGCCGCGGGGGTCACCAGCCACGAGGTGGTGAGCCGGGTGCCGGGCTTCACGCTGCGGAACTCCGCGGTGGTGCGCGCCTTCGCGGTCCAGCCGGCCGGCACGTCGAGGCCGAGCCTGACGTGGCCGAGGGTCTGGGTGCCGCCGGCGGTGAGCGTGGTGGTCACCACGCCGCCGTGCGCCGGGTCGAGGGTCGCCGGAGCCTGCGCGGTCACCGCGCGGGCGCCGGTGGAGCGGCGCAGCGTGTAACTGCCGCTCAGCGGCAGGTCGCGGGAGGAGTCGCCCACGTACATCCGGTAGGTGCCGTCGTTCGTCTTCCACGCGTGCGTGGCGTCGTCCCAGGTGCGCAGGTCGGACGGGTCGATCGTGAAGGTGACCCGCTGGGACCGGCCGGGCCGCAGCGTCACCCGCTGGAAGCCCTTGAGCTGCTTGGGCGGTTCGCCGGCGCCGGCCGGGTCGCTGACGTAGAGCTGCGCCACCTCCGAGGCCGTACGGCTGCCGGTGTTCCGGACCGTCGCCGAGACCCTCACCGGCCCCGCCGCGTCGGCCGCGCCCGGCGAGACGCTGAGCCCGCCGAAGGAGAACGACGAGTACGTCAGGCCGTAGCCGAACGGGAAGAGCGGCGTCAGGTGGTGGGCGTCGTACCAGCGGTAGCCGACGTCCAGGCCCTCGCTGTAGTGGTAGTCGGTGGTGTTGGTCGCCACGTCGACGGTGCCCGGGTAGCGGGACGGGTCGGCGGTCGGCAGCTGGGACATGCTCGCCGGCCAGGTCTGCGGCAGCTTGCCTGACGGGTCGACGTCGCCGAACAGCACGGACGCCAGCGCCGCGCCGTTCTGCTGCCCGCCGTACCAGGACTCCAGCACGCCGTCGACCGAGCCGAGCCACGGCATCAGCACCGGGGCACCGGTGTTCAGCACCACGACGGTGTGCGGGTTGGCGGCGGCGACCGCCGCGACCAGGTCGTCCTGCGCGCCGGGCAGCGTCAGGTTCTGCCGGTCGCCGTCCTCGCTCTCGTCGTCGCTCACGACCACCACCGCGACGCTGTCCTGCTTGGCGGCGGCCGCCGCGGCCGCGATCGCGGAGGTGTCGGGCACCTGCCAGCCGAGCGTGACGGAGCCGTTGCCGGGCGGTGTGGTCGGGGTGCCGGCCACCGGCCCGCTCGGGCCGTTCACCGGCTGGTAGTTCTCCACCGTGATCGGCGTCCGCACCCCGCCCTTGAGGTGGATCGCGGAGACCCCGGGACCGTACTGCGCCCAGTCCTGGAAGACCGGCTGGCCGCCGACGGTCATCCTGACCCCGCCGGTGTCGGCCATCGAGAAGGTGTACGTGCCGGTGACCGGCGCGGTCAGGAAGCCGGTCCAACGCACCGAGAAACCGGCCGGGTTGACGCCCGGCCCCGGTGCGGCCGTGTAGTGGTCGTCGATGTCCGGCTCGACCCGGGTGAGCGCGGGGGCGCCGGACAGGTCGAGGTTGTTGTAGTAGCTGGCGGTCAGGCCCTGCTGGCCGCCGGCGGTGCTGAAGCGCGCCGAGGGGACGGTCGGCAGCTTGTCGGTCACCCCCGGCACGCGGACGCCCGAGCGCCCCACGGCGGTCTGCCCGCCGCTGCCGTCGGAGGTGTACGCGGTCAGCTCGGCGATCGACCACCAGCTGCTCGCCGACCCGGTCTGCACGATCCTGACGTACCGCGCCTGCCGGGCGGCGAACGTCGCGGTGACCCGCCGGCCGGTGCCGGTCCCCTCGGCGACCGGGGCGCCCCAGTCCTTGCCGTCGGCGGAGAGGTAGACCTGGTAACCGCGGGCGTAGTCCGTGCCGTTGCCGGCGTCCATGGTGATCCGGTCGATCGGGTGCGAGCCGCCCATGTCGGCGCTGACCCACTGGCCGCCGGCCATCGGTGTGCCGCTGGACCAGCGGGTGCCGAGGTCGCCGTCGAACATGTTGGCCGGCTGGTCGGAGCCGCTGGCGGAGGAGGAGGCCGCCCCCGTCCAGGAGCCGACCGTGTCCACCCGGACCGAGGAGCCCGCCCGCGCCGCGATGCCGTCCGCGACGGTGACCACCGACGACGGGTCGACCGGCACGTGCGAGCTGCCGCCGCCCCCGGTGATCGCGGAGTCCTTGGCGGCCGCTCCGATCACCGCGATCGACGGGGTGGCGGAGGTCTTCAGCGGCAGCAGCCCGCCCTTGTTCTTCATCAGTACGGTGCCCTCCGCCGCGATGTCCCGCGCGGTGGCGACGTGTGCGGGTGTCGTGGCGGTGGCACCGGGGGAGCCCGCGGTGGAGTCGAACAGGCCGTAGGCGAACTCCTCGGTGAGCAGCCGGGCCACCTTGTCGTTGAGCACGGCCATGCTGACCTGGCCGGAGCGGACGGCGTCCGACAGCGGCTGCCCGAAGTTGCCGGGGGCGGGCATGTTGAGGTCCAGCTCGGCGTTGGCGGCCTGCACGGTGCTGCGCGCGCCGTCCCAGTCGGTGACCACGAAACCGTCGAAGCCCCAGTCCTGCTTGGCGGTGTCCTTCAGCAAGGTGGCGTTCTCGTTGGCGTGCACGCCGTTGACCAGGCTGGTCGCGGCCATGATCGAGGCCGCGCCGCCCTCCTGCACGGCCTGCTCGAACGCCGGGTAGTAGATCTCGTGGAGCGTGCGCTCGTCGACGATCGCGTTGCCGTTGTTGCGGTTCTGCTCGGTGTCGTTGGCGACGAGGTGCTTGATGTCGGCCATCACGCCCTTGGACTGCACGCCCTTCACGTACTGCGTGGTCATCGCCCCGGACAGGTAGGGGTCCTCGCCCGCCATCTCGAAGACCCGCCCGCCGCGCGGATCGCGCTCCAGGTTGGTGTCGGGACCGAGGTCGACGCTGATGCCCTTGGTCTTCGCCTCGGCCCCGACCACCTGCCCGTACGACCGCTCCGCCGCCGGGTCCCAGCTGGCCGCGGCGGCCACCGGTGCCGGCAGCGCGGTGGTGCCGCCCATCACCACGCCGGCGCCGCCGTCGTTGAGGTTCAGGGCCGGCACGCACAGCCGCGGAACGGGGGCCACCACCCCCGCGTAGCCGGGCAGCCCGCTGCCGTGGGTCATCGACAGCTTCTCGTCGACCGTCATCCGCGCGAGCACCTGCGCGGCGCGCTGCGCGGGCGAGGCGCTCGAACCCACCCAGGGACAGCCGGCGCCGGCGCCGGCCGCCCCGCCCGCGGCGGCGGGGACCTGCCCCGCGGTCACGGTGAGCAGCAGCGCGGCCGCCACGCCCGCGACCCCGAGGGGCAGCCGTCGGCGGATCGGCGTCCGGCCCGGCCGGTGGTCGTGGGAACGGGGCATGCCTGGTCCTCCCGGGTGCTCCTCGCACGACGTCAGCCACTGCCGGACTGTAACGTTTCAATGCGAACGCGCCACAACCTAGGGCCGTATACAGCGGCAGTCAAGACACGTGCGAGGGCCGGTGAACCCCGGCTGGTTGAAACGTCTTTGAAATCCGGACGGTCCGGCTCAACCCCGGCGGCCGCGGGCGGTGACGTGATCGGGGCCCGCGGCCGGCGACTCGGCGGTGCGGACGGTCAGCCCTGCCCGCCCGCGCCCTGGGTGTCCTCCGCGTCGCTCGCGGGCGCGGGGCCGACCGGGGTCAGGGCGATCACGGGGATCGTGCGGGTGGTGCGGTTCTGGTACTCGGTGAAGACCGGGTTGCGATCGGCCTGGCGGCGGTACTGCTCGTCGCGCTCGGCCCCGGCCAGTTCCTTCACCTCCACGTCGAGCACCTGGTCGCCGACCTCGATCCGGGCGTGCGGCCGGGCGCGGAGATTCCAGTACCAGTCGGGATGGCGGTCCGCGCCGGCCTTGGAGGCGAAGACCAGGTAGCGCTCGCCGTCGGCCAGGTACGTCATCGGGTTGACCCTGGGCCGGCCGCTGCGCGCGCCGACGGTGTGCAGAAGCAGCAGGGGCACGCCGGCGAAGTTCCCGCCGACCTGGCCGTCGTTGGCGCGGAACTCGGCGATGGTGTGGGCGTTGAAGTCGTCGGTGCCGGACATGGTCTCCCTGTCGGTCGGAGCGGACGCGCTCGTACGGGACGAACGTAGTGGGCGGCATCCGCCCGGCGCATGTCGCGAGCGGCGCACGGGCCGGGGCCATGGCCGGGGGCCGGGCCGGGGCCGCTCCCGGTGGCGGCCGGGCGGGAGGGCTGTTTGGCTGGAGGTATCGGCTCTCGGCGCACGGAGCGAGGCGCGACATGAACGAGAACGGCCCGGCCAACGAGCGGCACGTCAGGGAAATGCGCGAGGAGGCGTTCGCGCTGGAGACGGACGCGGAGCGCAGCGGCGACCCGAAGGAGCGCAGGCGGCTCCAACAGCGGGTCAAGCAGATGGAGTTCGACTGCGAGCAGGAGAGCATGATGGCCGCGGGGGACATCTACCCGGCGCCGTGACGGGCCGTGGCCGACGGTGACCGCAGTGCCACCGCCGCCTACCCGCGTTCGCCAGACCCGCGCTCGCCGGACCCGGACCCGCGCTGGCCGGACCCGCGTTTGCCGGACCCGCGTTCGCCCGAGCCGGACCCGCCGGACCCGGACCCGCGTTCGCCGGCCCCGCGCTCGCCCGAGCCGGACCCGCCGGACCCGCGTTCGCCGGACCCGGGCCCGCCGGGCCCGTGGCCGCGCCTGACCCGAGGCCCGTCCGCGGCCGGACCCTTCGCCTGACCCGCCGGGAGGCCCTACGCCGGCTTCCTGGCCGCCTCGCGCCGCTGCCGCTTGCCCAGGGGCGCCTGGGAGAGGTCCTCGGCCTGGGCGCGCAGCTTCGCGTAGCCGTAGCCGCGCTCGTCGAGCCAGGCGCGCGCGGCGGCCTCCGCACGGGCGGTCGCCGCCACGATGTCCTCCTCGGCCTCCCCGGAATCCGTGAACCGGAAGGTGAACGCGGAGCGCGCCGCGAGGTCGTAGCTGAGGTGCCCTTCGGGGGTGAAGGCCGCGCGCAGGACGTCGTGCTCGGGTGCGTGCGCCAGCAACTCCGCGCGCTGCTCGGCGCTGAGCCCGTCGAAGACGCCGCGGACGGTGATACGGAACGTACGAGTGGTCACCGCGTGACCGTAGCCGCAGCCGTCCCCGGTCCGCCACGGGGTTTCCCGGCCGGGAGTACCGCACGTTTCCCGGCCGGGGGTACGGTGCTCATGGCCGCGCCGTACCGAGCGGTGCCGCCCGCAGGGAAGGCACAGGCACCGATGACGCTCACACTCGACCTGCATCCGCTCTTCCGGAGCGACCGCGACATCGACCGGGCGGTACGGGAGATCATCTTCCGGGCCGCGGCCACGAAGGCGGACCGGGTGGAGATCATCGCGGGCAAGGGCTCGGGAAAGCTCAGGTCCCGGGTGCTGGCGACACTGCGGCAGCCCCATCTGAAGCGGCTGTACCGGAGTTTCGAGACCGACCCGTCCAACCAGGGCCGGATCGTGGTCCACTTCGGGTGAGCGGGACGCCGTTGCCGGAACTTCCGGGCAGAAGCGCGGCCGGTCAGGCGGGCGGGCGGTCCAGTTCCTCGTAGGTCGGCGGGGCGGCCCCGGGCCGGGAGCAGGTGATACCGGCGGCCCGTACCGCGTACCGCAGCGCCCCGGCCACCTCGGGCGTCAGGGTGCCGGTGCCGGTGGCGTCGTGCAGCCGGGCGCGGGTCGCGGCGGTCGCGGACGGGCCGCCGGCGCCGAGCAGGTCCCGCCGCAGCAGGCCGCTGACCAGCGCGGACATGAACGAGTCACCCGCGCCGACGGTGTCCATCACGCGGATCGGCGGCGCCGGGACGTCGAGGTGCCCGTGCCGCCACCAGGCGCGGGCGCCGCGGGCGCCGCGGGTGAGCACCACCAGGGCGGGGCCGCGCCGGGCCCAGCCGGCGGCCGCGGTGTCGGGGTCCTGGTCCGGGTAGAGCCAGCCGAGGTCCTCGTCGCTGGCCTTCACCACGTCGCTCACCTCGACCAGGTGCTCCACCCGGGCGCGCTCGCGGGCGCGGTCGCCCAGCAGGGCCGGGCGGATGTTGGGGTCGTAGGAGACGGTGGCCCGCGCCCGGGACTGCTCGGCCGCGGCCAGCACCAGGTCGGCGCCCGGCGGCAGCGCGGCCGCGATCGAGCCGATGTGCAGGTGGGAGGGCGGACCGGCGCGCAAGGCCGCGACCGTCGCCGGCGCGAGGTCCCAGACCAGGTCGAACGCGTAGCCGACGCTGCCGTCCGCGCGCAGCCGGGCGGTGGCCGTCGACGTCGGGGCGTCGCCGACGGACCCGGGCAGCAGCTCGATGCCCCCGCGCTCCAGCCACTCCCGCAGCACCGTCCCGGTGCGGTCGCGCCCGATCCGGGTGGCGAGCCGCACCGGGTGGCCGAGCCGGCCCAGCCCGAGCGCGACGTTCGCCGGACTGCCGCCGGGATGTTCCCGCCGCTCCCCGCCCGCACCGGTCAGGACGTCGGTCAGCGCCTCACCGATCACCAGCGCCGGCACCGGGGGAGGCGGCAGCGGCGGTGGCGGCGGTACGGGCGGCGGCCCGGGCAGGGGCACGGTCATGGGCGTTCCTCTTCCGGCGGCGGCCTGGCGACGCGGGCGTACGGGGGTGCGGGCATACGGCGACACGGCGACACGGGGATGCGGGGACACGGACGGCGACGGCGCTGCGGACACGCCCTACGCGGACATGCCCTACGCCGGCACGCCCTACGGCAGGACCTGGATCTTGCGGCCCACGCCCGCCTGGAAGCGTTGCAGGGCCGCCGCGTAGTCCACCAGCGGCAGCCGGTCGCTGATGAACACCTCGGGGTCGAGCACCCCGCCGGCGAACAGTTCCGCGGCCCGCTCGTAGCTGTGCAGCACCGCCATGGAGCCGGTGATGGTGATCTCCTGGTTGTAGATCTTGTACGGCTCGATGGTGGCGCGGGCGGCGTAGTCGGCGACACCGAACTGGAGGAAGGTGCCGCCCTTGCCGACCCGGCCGAGGGCGTCCTGGATGGCGCCCGCGTTGCCGGTGGCGTCGATGACCACGTCCCAGCCGCGCGGCTGGTCGAGCTCGTCGGCGCTGGTCGCGGTCGCGGAGCAGCCGAGCCGCCGGGCGGTGCCCAGCCGCTCCTCGTTGACGTCGACCATGTCCACGCTCGCCGCGCCGGTGCGCTTGGCCAGCTCCATCATCATCAGGCCCATCGTGCCCGAGCCGTAGATCAGGACGTGGGTGGCGAGCTGGGAGCGCAGGATGTCGTAGCCGCGCACCGCGCAGGACAGTGGTTCGATCAGCGCGGCGTCGCGGGTGGCTATGTGCTCGGGGAGCTTGACGCAGTTCGCGGCCGGGGCGACCGCGAACTCCGCGGCGCCGCCGGGCTTGGTGACGCCGATCGCGTTCCACCGCTCGCACAGGTTGTTGCGGCCGATCCGGCAGTAGTGGCACTCGTGGCAGTACAGCGACGGGTCCACCGCGACCCGGTCGCCGGTGCGCAGGTCGCGCACCCCGGCGCCGACCGCGACGACCTCGCCGGCGAACTCGTGGCCCGGCACGATCGGCAGCGTCGGCGCGAACTCCCCCTGGAGGATGTGCAGATCGGTTCCGCACAGGCCGCAGGCCGCGACCTGGACGACGACCTCGGACGGCCCGGGCGCCGGGTCCTCCACGGTCTCGATGCCGACCTGGCCGGGAGAGCTGATGACGGCTGCTTTCACTTGACGGCTCCAAGAGAGAGGCCCTGGACGAGCTTGTCCTGGGCGGCGAACCCGGCGGCGAGTACCGGCAGGGAGATGCAGACGGCGGCGGCGCACACCTTCGCCAGGAACAGGCCCTGGCTGGTGACGAAGCTGGTCAGGAAGACGGGCGCGGTGCCCGCGGTGACGCCGGTGAGGACCCGCGCGAAGAGCAGCTCGTTCCAGCTGAAGATGAACGAGATCAGCGCGGTCGCCGCGATGCCGGGCGCCACGATCGGCGCGACGATCCTGGTCAGGATGGTGGGCAGCCCGGCGCCGTCGATGGACGCGGCCTCGATGATCGCGCCGGGCACGTCGGCGAGGAAGGACCGCATCATCCACACCGCGATCGGCAGGTTCATCGAGGTGTAGAGGATGACCAGCAGCCAGATGTTGTCGAGCATGCCGATGTTCTTCGCGATCAGGTAGACCGGCAGCAGGCCGGCGACCACGGGGAGCATCTTGGTGGACAGGAAGAAGAACATCGCGTCGGTCCACTTGCGTACCGGCTTGATGGACAGCGCGTACGCCGCCGGGGTGGCCAGCACCAGCACCAGCAGGGTCGAGACGACGCTGGCGGTGAGGGAGTTGATCAGCGGCGGCCACGGGCTGACCCCGGTGCCGGAGCCGAAGAACTCGCGGTAGCCGTGCAGGGTGAGCGGGGCGTCGATCTTCGGCGGGTTGGTGCCGGCGTCCTGCTCGCTGTGGAAGGAGGTCAGCACCATCCACGCGAACGGCAGGAAGAAGACGATCCCGCAGATCCAGGCGCCCAGTGCCAGCAGCCGGCGGGAGCGCCGTTCCTTCCGCTCGCGCGGCGCGATGCCGGCGACGGGCGCGGCGGCCCGGGCGTCGAGGGTGGTGGCGGCCATCAGTGGGTCTCCTCCCTGAGCAGCGACGAGACCGAGCGCAGCGCGAAGGTCGCCACGATGATCGACAGGATCACCACGATCACGCCCTCGGCCGACGCCTGCCCGTAGTCATGGGCCTCGTAGAAGGTGCTGTAGACGGCGTAGGGGAGGTTGGCGGTGCCCAGGCCGCCGGAGGTGAGGGTGAAGACGGCGTCGAAGTTCTGCACCACGTAGACGGTGCCGAGCAGCGCGGCCAGCTCCAGGTAGCGGCGCAGGTGCGGGAAGGTCAGGTAGCGGAAGATGTCCCAGCTGCCGGCGCCGTCCACCCGGGCCGCCTCGACCACGTCGGTGGGGCGGGACTGCAGGCCGGCCAGCAGGATCAGCATCATGAACGGGGTCCACTGCCAGATCAACGACGCCTCGACGGCGAGCTTCGGCGACGTCGACAGCCAGTCGGGCTGCGGCGCGGAGTCGCTGCCGAACAGGCTCCACAGCCAGGTGAGCGAACCGTTGATGAAGCCGTAGGTGGCGTTGTACAGCGCGTGCTTCCACAGCAGTGCGGAGGCGACCGGCACCACCAGGAACGGCGTGATCAGCAGGGTGCGCACCGCGCCCCGGCCGGGGAACTTCCGGTCCATCAGCAGCGCGAGGCCCAGCCCCAGCACCAGGCTGACCAGCACCACCGTGACGGTCAGCACGACCGTGGTGGTCAGCGCCGAGCGCAGTTGCGGGTCGGTGAACTCCTCCTTGTAGTTGTCGAGGCCGGTGAAGCCCTTGTCGCTCGGGTCCAGGGCGTTCCAGCGCATGAACGAGATCACCAGGGTGCCGACGAAGGGCAGTTGGGTGACCACGATCATGAAGACCAGCGCGGGCAGCAGCGGCGCCCGCCGGGCCCAGGCACCGCGCGGCCGGCGCGGTGCCCGGCCCGCGGCGGACCGGGAGACGACCGGCGGCGCGTGGCGGTGGCGGATGATCGACGGAGTACTCATCGTGTCGGATTCCCGCTCACTTGCCGGCGTACTTGCCGGCGACCTTCTCGGCGAGCTTCTGACTGGCCTTCAGCGCGCTGTCCACGCTGGTGCGGCCGGCGATGGCCGAGGAGAGCTGCTGGGAGACCTGGGTGCCCAGGTCGGTGAACTCCGGAATCCCGACGAACTGGATGCCGGGCGCGGGCCGCGGCTGCACCCCCGGGTTGGCCGGGTCGACGGCCTTCAGCGCGTTCAGCGTCGGCGTGGCGAAGGCGCTGGACGCCTTGACGTAGTCGGGGTTGGTGTACGTCGAGGCGCGCTTGCCGGCCGGCACCCGGGACCAGCCCAACTGCTTGCCGACCAGGTCCTCGTAGCCCTTGCCGGACGCCCAGGAGATGAACTTCCACGCGTCGGACTGGTGCTTGCTCGCCTTCTGCACGCCCCACGCCCAGGTGTACAGCCAGCCGGAGTTCTTGGTCTGCTCCACCGGCGCGGGCACGTAGCCGATCTTCCCGGCGACGGGCGAGCCGGAGCCCTCCAGCGAGCCGGCCGCGGAGGTGGCGTCGTACCACATGGCGACCTTGCTCTGCTCCAGGTCGTTGAGGCACTCGGTGAACCCGGACTGCGCGGCGCCGGCCTCGCCGTGCTTGCGCACCAGGTCCACGTAGAACTGCGTCGCCTTGGTGAAGGCCGGGCTGTCCACCTGCGCCTTCCAGTCCTTGTCGAACCAGGTGCCGCCCATGGTGTTCACCACGGTGGTCAGCGGCGCGATCATCTCGCCCCAACCGGGCTGGCCGCGCAGGCAGATGCCCTTCATGCCCTTCTGCGCGCCGTCGGCCTTCGCCGCGAGGTCGGCGACCTGGGTCCAGGTCGGGTTGGCCGGCATGGTCAGGTGCTTCGCGGCGAAGACGTCCTTGCGGTACATCAGGAACGACGACTCGCCGTAGAACGGCTCGGCGTACAACTGGCCCTGGTAGGTGAGGGACTGCTGCATCGCGGGCAGGATGTCGCTCTGGTCGAAGGCGGTGTCGGCCTTCGCCTCGGACGTCAGCGGGGAGAGCCAGTTGTTCTTGGCGAAGATCGGCGCTTCGTAGTTGCTGATGGTGCCGACGTCGTACTGCCCGGCCTGGCTGGAGAAGTCCTGGGTGATCTTGTCGCGGACGTCGTCCTCGGGCAGCACCGTGAAGTTCACCTTGATCCCGGTGGACTTGGTGAAGTTCGCGGCGGTCAGCTTCTGCAGGTCGACCATCTGCGGGTTGTTGACCATCAGGACGTTGATGGAGTGCGAGCCGGAGCCGCCGCCGGCCCCGCCCGCCCCCGAACAGGCGGCCGCGAGCAGCATGCCCGACACCGCCAGAGCCAGCGGGGGCAGGGTACGGCGGCGCAGTCTGCGGGAGGCGCCGGTCGAGCCGGTGGAGGATGTCATGATTCGTCCCTTTCATGACTGGAGTCGGGGTGTGCGGGAGTATCCGGCGGGCCGATGGCGGCATGCCGGAACGGGCTGGTGGAACAGGGGGGTTGGGCCGAAGTCGAATCGGTGGGGGCGGGGTGGGGGGAGCGGTGGGGAAGGCGGCGCGGGGAGGCGGCGCGGGGGAGGACGGGTGGTGGGGGACGGGGGAACGGCGAGCGGAACGGGGACGGGCGGTGGAACGGGGGCGGCCGGCGGAACGGCGGGGTCGGTGGCGGCTGTTCGGGTCAGGGGCAGCGGGCGGACGGCGCCGCGGGTCAGGCCCGGAAGACGCGCGGGCCGAGCAGGGTGTAGCGGTGCGCCTCGGTGCTGGACAGGCCGGTGTCGGTCACGATCGCCTCGAAGTCGGCGACTTCGGCGAAGCGGCAGAAGCTGCTCGCGCCGAACTTGCTGTGGTGGCCCACGAACACCCGCCGGCGCGAGACCTCCAGCGCCTTGGCCTTGACGTCGGCGACGACCGGATCGGGTGTGGTCAGGCCCAGTTCACGGGAGATGCCGTTGGAGCCGACGAACGCCAGGTCGATGACGAAACCGGAGAGCATGGCGCAGGCCCACGAGCCGACGGTCGCCAGGGTCCTGGCCCGGACCCGGCCGCCGAGCAGCAGCACCGTGGTGTCCGCGGACTCCGCGACCGCCGCCGCGGTGGACAGCGACGCGGTGACCACCGTCAACGGACGGTCGCGCGGCAGCAGCGAGGCGAGCAACTGCGGTGTGTAGCCCTCGTCCACGAACACCGTCTCCGCCTCGCCGAGCAGCTTGACCCCCTCGGCGGCGATCCTGCGCTTGTCGGCGACGTGCAGGTTGACCCGCTCGGCGAGCGCGGTCTCGAATCCCGCGCCCTCGACCGGATACGCGCCACCGTAGGTGCGGCGCACCAGGCCGCGGCGCTCCAGCACTCCCAGGTCACGCCGGATCGTCTCCGGGGCGACCGCGAGGTCGGAGGCGACCGCGGTGACCTCGACCTGGCCGTGGTGGCGGGCCAGGGTCAGGATGCGGTGCTGACGCTCCTCGGCTCTCATGCCCACCTCGCTTCTCGCTCCGGTCCGGGCACGGCCTGCCCGGTATCGCCCGTAGAAGATTTATACCGCTGGGCCTTTGCCCGTCCATGGCCCACAACGGACAACAAACGGTCCGGTTCGACCTGTTCGAATGAACAGTCGGCGCAGGTCGCGGAGGGGCAGTGCCCGAAGTCGCGGCGAAAAGCACCCAAAGTCGCGGCTCCGGCGCCCGGTTCGGGCGCTGCCCGGTACCGGGCGGATACATCTTCCCGGGTGTGCCCGGCGGCTCCTCCGGCCCGTTCGCGGCAGTGACGACGGCGGCAGTGACGGCGGCGGCAGTGACGGCGGCGGCGGGGGAGACCGCGGCCGTTTGCCGGTGGCGGTCGGGGCAAGGCGACCGGGAGAAGCGGTGGACGGCGGTTGGAGGACCGTATGCGGACCGGGTTCGGTGTGCTGCTCGCCCTGTGGGGCGTCTTCTTCGTGGTCTTCAGCCGGCGGTTCGCCCGCGGGCAGTACCCGCACAGCCGGGTCGCCGCCCGGGAGGCCGCCGCGGGCGGCGTCGGCCCGCGGCGCGGCACCACCGCGCTCAACGTGCTGGCCGGCGCCGCCCTGGCCGTCTGCGGAGTGCTGCTGGCGGTCGGGGCGTTCTGAGCCCCGGGGCCGCCCGCGGGCGCGAGGCCGACCCGGGGCCGCCACGGGCGGCGGTCACCCAGCGGTACGGGCGCGGAACCGTAAGCCGGTTCCGCGCCCGCAGCGCGTCATCGCGCCCGTACTCCGTCATCGTGCCGGTAGCGCGTCATCCGCGCCCGGACCGGACCGGATGAGACGCGCCCGGACCGGACCGGACCAGACCCGACCGGGCCGAGCCGGTCAGCCGGTCCCGTCCGGCACCCGCATCAGCACGACCGCCGCCCGCGCCTCGACCTTGAGGGTGTCCCCGGCCGCGAACCGCACCGCGGGGTCGGCGTCGCCCGCGGAGCGCTCCGCGGTGTCCACCACCACGCTCCAGCCGTGCCCGAACTCGCCCGGCGGCAGCCGGAACGCCACGTGCTCCCAGTGCGCGTTGAACAGCAGCAGGAACGAGTCGTCGGTGATCGCCTGCCCGTGCGCGTCCGGTTCGGAGATCGCGTCGCCGTTGAGGTGCACCGCGATCGCGTGCGCGTCCCGCCGCGCCCAGTCGCGCTCCGCCATCTCCCGGCCGTCCGGGCGCAGCCAGGTCAGGTCCCCGGGGCCGCCGTCGCTGCCGACGCCGCCACGGAAGAACCGGCGCCGGCGGAAGATCGGGTGACCGCGGCGCAGCGCGATCAACCGCCGGGTGAAGTCCAGCAGGTCGCGCTGCTCGGCATCCAACTCCCAGTCGGTCCAGGACAGTTCGTTGTCCTGGCAGTAGGCGTTGTTGTTGCCGCGCTGGGTGCGGCCCATCTCGTCGCCGTGCAGCAGCATCGGCACGCCCTGCGAGACCAGCAGCGTGGTCAGCAGGTTGCGCTGCTGCCGGGCCCGCAGCGTCAGCACGCCGCGGTCGTCGGTGTCGCCCTCGGCGCCGCAGTTCCAGGACCGGTTGTGGCTCTCGCCGTCCTGGTTGCCCTCGCCGTTGGCGTCGTTGTGCTTGTCGTTGTACGACACCAGGTCGCGCAGCGTGAAGCCGTCGTGCGCCGTCACGAAGTCCACCCCGGCGCGCGGCCTGCGGTGCTCGCCCGCGTACAGGTCGGAGGAGCCGGTCAGCCGGGAGGCGAACTCCGGCAGCACGCCGTCGCGGGCCCGCCAGAAGTCCCGCACCGTGTCCCGGTAGCGGCCGTTCCACTCGCTCCACAGCGGCGGGAAGTTGCCGACCTGGTAGCCGCCGTCGCCGACGTCCCACGGCTCGGCGATCAGCTTGACCCGCGACACCACCGGGTCCTGCTGCACCAGGTCGAAGAACGCGGAGAGCCGGTCCACCTCGTGGAACTGCCGGGCCAGCGTGGCCGCCAGGTCGAACCGGAACCCGTCGACGTGCATCTCGGTCACCCAGTAGCGCAGGCTGTCCATGATCAGCTGGAGCACGTGCGGGCTGCGCATCAGCAGGCTGTTGCCGGTGCCGGTGGTGTCGAAGTACGACGCCGGCTCGTCGTCCACCAGCCGGTAGTACGACGCGTTGTCGATCCCGCGGAAGGAGAGCGTCGGGCCCAGGTGGTTGCCCTCGGCGGTGTGGTTGTAGACCACGTCGAGGATCACCTCGATCCCGGCCGCGTGCAGCGCCTTGACCATCGACTTGAACTCGGTGACCTGCCCGCCGCAACCGCCCGCGGAGGAGTAGCCGTTGTGCGGGGCGAAGAAGCCGATGGTGTTGTAGCCCCAGTAGTTGGTCAGGCCGCGGCCGAGCAGATGGCCGTCCTGCACGTACTGGTGCACCGGCATCAGCTCCACCGCGGTGACGCCCAGCTTCGTCAGGTGCTCGATCACCGCCGGGTGGCCCAGGCCCGCGTAGGTGCCGCGGATCTCCGCGGGCAGGCCCGGGTGGGTCATGGTCAGCCCGCGCACGTGCGCCTCGTACATCACCGTCTCGTGGTACGGCCGCTTCGGCAGCCGGTCGTCGCCCCAGTCGAAGTACGGGTCGGCGACCACCGAGAGCATCGCGTGCGGCAGGCTGTCGGCGGTGTCGGGCGTGTCCGGGTCGCCGTCGCGGTATCCGAGCAGCGAGGGGTGGCCGTCGGCCTGGCCCTCGACCGCCTTGGCGTACGGGTCGAGCAGCAGCTTGGCGGGGTTGCAGCGGTGCCCGCGCGCCGGGTCGTACGGGCCGTGCACCCGGAAGCCGTAGCGCTGCCCGGGGCCGACGCCGGGCAGGTAGGCGTGCCGGATGACACCGTCGACCTCGGTCAGGGTCACCCGCGTCTCCTTGCGCGAGTCGTCGAGCAGACACAGCTCGACCTTCTCGGCGACCTCGGAGAAAAGCGCGAAATTGGTGCCGGTGCCGTCGAAGGTGGCGCCGAGCGGAAAGGGGTGGCCACTCCATTTGTGCATTTCCGAAACCTTACTGTCGGTACTGCCTCTCCCACTCGACATAGCGGCCCGACTCGCGGACGAGGCCCGTGACGAACCAAAGAACCACCGCCGAGTCATCCGTCCAGCCCAGCACCGGAATCACGTCCGGAATCGCGTCGATCGGTGAGAGCACGTACAGCGCGGCGAGCAGCGAGAACGCCGCCAGCCGGCGCCGGGACAGCCCCGGGTAGCGGCGGCCGAGCACCGCGGCGACCATCCGCGGCGTCGCGACCAGCCGCCGGGCCAGCCCCGGGGCCCCCGGGCGACGGGTCTCGCGGTACAGCCCCCAGGCCGAGCGGCCTGCGCTCAGGCGGGTGGGCGTCGTCGTGCGTGCGGACTTCGCCGTGCGGTCGGGCGTCGTCGTACCCGCCGGCGTGCGCACCGTCCTGGCCATGGCCGTCCTCCGTGTCCGTCATCCTTGGATTCCCCTCCGTCGTGGTGTGCCGTACCGGTCGTACGGGTCCTTCAGAGCGTTCCTGTCCGACTTCCGTGCATCCATCTACGCCGATCCGCGCAGATACCCGGGCGTCCCGGGTAGGAGAGCGTTGCAGCCGCTCATGCGGGGCAGTGGACGAGTGGTCATGGGGTGAAGGCCGTGGAGGACGTGCAAGCCCGCGGAACGGGTACCGACCGGGTGGACCTGGTGTGCCGGCCGGAAGCCGCCGCCGAGGCCAGAAGTGCGGCGAGAGCGTTCCTCGACGGACTGTCCCCCCGGGTGGGGGCCGCCGTCGCCGAGAACCTGCTGCTCATGGTCTCCGAACTCGTGACGAACGCGATCCGACACGCGGGAGGGGCACTCGAAGTCCGGTTCAGCAGCACCCCGGAGCGCCTGCACGTCGCCGTCGACGACGCCAGCCCGTCGATGCCCCGGCTGCGCCGTCCGGACTGGACCGGGCGCACCGGCGGCTTCGGCTGGTCCATGGTGCACAAGCTCGCCGACGGCCTGGCGATCCACCCGCGCGACGGCGGGGGGAAGACGGTGGCGGCGTTCCTGGCGCGGTAGCGGGGTGACCCGGTTCGGCGGCGCCGTTGCGGCGCCGCCGGCCGTACCGCTGCTCGCCGTACCGCCGCCCGCCGTACCGCTGCCCGTCGCCCGAACCCGTACCCGTACCGGACGGCCGCACGCCTCCGCACACGGCGACACGCCGCTCCGCGCGAGGGCGGGGCGGCGCGTGCTGCGCCGGCACCGGCCGTTACCGGTGGCTGTAGCCGCGCCGGTCCAGGGCGGAGATGCCCACGGCCGCCAGCCCGATCTGGATCAGCCACTCGATCCAGTCCACGCCGTGGGTATGGGCCACGCCCACCCAACTGGCGATCGCGGCGCCGACGAACGCGGCCACGATGCCGATCAGGATCGTCCACACCACCCCGATGTGCTGGCGGCCCGGCACGACCAGCCGCCCCAGCACGCCGATGATGATGCCGATCACGATGGCACTGATGATCCCCGAGATCTCCACGACAACCTCCGCATGTCACGTTCCGCCACGTTCTGTCATGTGCACTCTCAGGAGTCGCTTGCCCCCGCATCGGCCCCGCACACGGCCCGCCCCGCCGCGACGGCGAGTGCGCCGGCGCGTGCCCCGGGAGTATGCGGAAGGAGAGTGCCGCGGGATGTATTGACCCGTGCGGGACGGGGTATACGGCTCGCGTCGCGTACGACGAACGTACGGGGAACGGACAAGGGGCGCGGGGATGAACGACAGCACGACGGCCGAGCACGGCCGGGCCCCGGCGGCGACGCCCGACCTGTGGGTCGGCGCGGCGTACGACGGCGACACCGGCTCGATCGCGGTCGCCCGCGCCATGGCCGCGGCCTTCCTCGACCGCGCCCGCGACCGGCACGGCCTGCCCGTACCGGCCCAGGCGCACGCCGACGCCCAGCTCGTGGTGAGCGAGCTGGTCACCAACGCGGTGAAGTACGCCCCCGGGCCCTGCGTGCTCAACCTGGAGATCCGCGGCCCGGTGCTGGAGATCACCACCTGGGACACCGACGCCACGCTGCCGCTCGCCCGCGCCGCCGAGCCCGGCCGGATCGGCCAGCACGGCCTGGAGATCGTCTTCGCGCTCTGCGACGGCTTCGAGGTCCGCCGCGAACCGGTCGGCAAGCGGATCACGGTCCGCCTGGCGCTCGGCCCGATCGGCCCGTTCGACGTATAGGCCCGTTACGCCGCCGGACCGGCCCGTGACCGGCCCGGCCCGGACTGGCCTGGTCCGGGCCCGGGCGAGCCCCCTCGGCGTGCGGTGCGAACGGCGTTCAGCCGTCGCTCGTCCTGACCAGCGCTCCGTGCGCGTTGCGCTCGTACGTGCGCCGCTTGTTCTTCTCGATCTTCCGGGCGACCTCGGCGTCGAGGTCCAGCCCGTTCATCTGCGCCAGGGCGGTCAGATAGAGGAAGACGTCGGCCAACTCCTCCCCGAAGTCGGCATGCCCCTTGCGCCACGCGGTGAACGCCTCGCCCACCTCGGCGGTGAGCAGCCCGAACTCCAGGGCCACATCGTCGATGTTGAAGCCCTTGGCGAGCTTGTTCTCCCAGGCGAGCTGCTGGGCGGATGCGATGTCCACGGCTCCTCCGAAGCGGTGCGGCGCGTGCGGCCGCAGCCTAGCGGGCGCCCAGGTCCCGCCGTCTCGACCTACGGCTGTCGCCGCCCGGCCGACGGGAGTTCGGCGTATCGGCGTACGCCCCGCCGCTATGATGCGGGCCATGGAGTGTTTTGCCACGTGGCGTACGCGCCGCTGAGGGACCGGCCCGACGCCGATGTCGTGGCCGGGAGCGGGCCGATGCCGTTGTTCGCTCGGTCACCACGCCTCACCGCGTCTCAGCACGCCCTCAGTCCGAAAGGCACACTCCCATGCGTATCCGTGCGTTCACCCCGCACGACCTGGCACCACTCACCGAACTGACCATCGCGACGTTCCGGCCGTTCTACGAGGACTCCTTCCGCCCGCTGGTGGGCGAGGCCGTCTTCGCCGTCCAACACGGGAACTGGCGTGAGGACTACCGCGAACAGGTGGCCGAACTCCACGCGCCCGAACGGCACCGGTACGTCGCCCTCGCCGAAGACGAGGACGCCCTCGCGGGCTACGTGGCGTGGAGCGTCGACCCGACCCGCAAGAAGGGCGACGTCACGATCCTCGCCGTCTCGGCCCGGCACCGGCGGCACCGCGTGGGCACCGCCCTGTGCGAACACGCCTTTGCGCAGATGCGGGCCCTCGGCGCCGAGGTCGTCGAGATCGGCACCGGGGGAGACGGGTTCCACGCACCGGCCCGGGCGCTCTACGAGGCGCTCGGGTGCACACCGGTTCCGCTCACCGTCTATTTCCGCCGGCTCTGACGCCTCCCGGACGGGCGCCTCCCGCGCCCGTCCGGGTGCGGTACTGGCGGTGCCGGGTACGGCTCGCATCACGTCCCGGGACGCCCAGGCCGGTGTCCAGGCGGGGCGCGAGGAGGCGCGGGCCGCGTACCGGCCGTTCCGCCGCCGGATACCGGGACAGCGTCTCAGTCGGCGTGCAGGACGAAGAACAGGAAGCACAGGAAGCGGGAGCGGGCGGCGGCTTCGTCGGGGAACAGGTCGCGGGCGGCCGGATCGGGCGCCGGCTCGCTGATGGCCGTGATCCGGAAGCCGGCCGCCGTGAACGCGTCGGTCATCGCGTGCAGCGGCCGGTGCCAGCGGCTCACCGGGGCGCTCTGGTCGCCGAAGGTCCACTCCTCGACCCAGTTCGTGGTGTCGAAGTACCCGTACTCGTCCTGGCGGCCGGCCTCGCGGTGCATCAGGTTGATGGCGAAAGGGTGCTCCACGGCCGTGATCAGCCGGCCGCCGGGCTTGAGTACGCGCCGCAGCTCGGCCAGCGCCGGACCCCAGTCCTTCAGATAGTGCAGCACCAGGGCCGCTGTGACGTCGTCGAACGTGTCGTCGGCGTAGGGAAGGGGGCTGCCCAGGTCGGCCAACTGAAGGTCCGCGTCGTCGCCGAGACGCTTCCGGGCCAGCTCCAGCATCCGGGTGCTCGCGTCGAAACCGCTCACGACGGCGCCGCGGTCGCGCAGTTCGGCGATCAGGGGGCCGGAACCGCAGCCCGCGTCGAGAATCCGGCGCCCGGACACCTCTCCGGCGAGGGCCAGCATCGCGGGCCGCTGGTAGTAGGCATTGATGAGGCCGGCTTCGTTCGCGGCCGTGTACCCCTCGGCGAAGACGTCGTAGGGGTTCACTTCCGGCGTATCCACAGGCGCGGCGGAGGGCGAGGCAAGCCCGGCGGAGGGTGCGTTCACCTGTTGGTGGTCCGAAGTCATGGTGCGAGAGACGTGTGCCGGCGTCCCTTCGGTTCCTGGCCGCACACCGTCTCCTCCCTCGGGTAGGACCGACTCGCCCTACGCCACCGCGAAGTTCTCGGCGCGCTGGGCCCTCACACGCTGGGAGGCCAGACGGGCGGCCACTGGTCGCCGTCCTCCTGGCAGAACCGTCGCCCGGACACGTGCATGGCCAGTTCCGGCCGCCACTCCTCGCGATAGTCCGGGTCATCGTGGAACGCCAGCGCCAGGCGCCGGACACGCAGGCAGGGCCACTGCTCCACATCGATCTCGACGTAACTGGAGAACTCCGAGCCCGGCTCGATCCGCGAGCACGTGACGCAGCCCGTGAACATCACCATCCTCGACTCGAACCGCCCTCCGCCCCGCTCCACGTACCAGGCGGGCATGCGCTTCGGCTCGTGGTCGAGGAGCGACGCGAACCCGTCCTCGTCGATCCGCGACAGCAGGAAGCCGAGCAGCGCCTCCGCGTACGGCTCGAAGCTGGGCACAGCGGAGTCCTTCGGGGGAATGGTGGCCTCAAGCAGCCCTGACGGCGTGGTGCGAGGGTGGGGGCGGCTGGACCGCGAGGCGGGGAGAACGGTTCGGGTCGGTCCTGTTGGTGTGACGCCGTCCCTGGCTCGTGCGGTTCCCTCGCGTCGTATCCGCAGGGGGCATCTCGCGGCTGCCGACTCAGCGCGCCCAGAGCGGAGTCGGCGCCCGGGTGGACTGCCCACTGAGGTGTTCTCGGCAACCTGACGGTTGCGTTGCGTGACGATCGTCGGCCGTTGGCCACGCGGGTTCCGTACGGCCCCAGTTCGCGTGCCGAGGACGACGCGATGTCGAGCCGCGCCGCCTTGCTCGCCCCGTACTGCGCCTGCGGTCCGGGCTTCCACCCGGAGATCGTCGAGACGACCACGATCGACGCGCCGCCCGAAGCCTGCGGGTGAGGCGTGGCACAGGCGGCGAGCCAGCAAGGTGGCCGACGTTGTGGACCAGTCCCCGGGCGTAGTTCCGCCGAGATCCTGGCCCCGGGCGCCCCCGCGCTGGCGACGACGCCGTCAAGGCCGCCGGGCGAGGCAGCGACAGAGGGCACGGGTTGCTCCCATGCTCCGGCACAGCGACATCCAGAGGCGGGTGAAGAACTCGTCGTCGGCAGCCGGCGAACGGTCGTTCGTGGGGGGCCGGGCGTACCGTGGGATCAGCATCCTCTGGCGGGGGTTCACATGGCACATGACACGACCATCGGCGACCGCATCCGAGCGTTGCGGGACTTCCGCGATGTGACGCAGGAACAGCTCGCGGTGCGGGCGGGCTGCTCGGTGGACACGATTCGCAAACTGGAGCAGGGCGTACGGAGCACGGCGAGCCTGGCCACGCTGCGTGCGCTGGCCCGCGCACTGGACGTCGAGCTGGAGCGGCTGCTCGGCCAGCCCACCGTGACCAGCACCAGCCCGGACGACGGCGGTCTGCTCGACCTGCGCGACGCCATCCAGGACATCGGGTCCTTGCCCGGCCTCGCTGACGATCTCGCCGACGACGCACCGGACGCCGAGGCGTGGATGGCCGCGGTCGGCAGCGCGACCGCGCTCTACTGGCAGGGCGGCTACTCGGAGTTGTCCGGGGTGCTGCCGCTGCTGTTGCGGGACGGTCGGGCGGTCACCCGGGACGCCACCGGGCCCGGCGCCGAGCGAGTGTGGGCGCGGCTCGCGCTGGCCTACCAAATCGCCGCGTCGCTGGCCACGCAGTCAGGTCACCCGGACTGGGCGTTTCAGGCGGTTGAGCGGCAACTCGTCGCGGCCGAGCGCGCGTCCGACCCGCTGATGTCCGGCATGGGCGTGTCCACGCTGTCGTGGGTGCTGCTCCGGCAAGGGCGGTGGGAGCAGGCGCAGGCCGTGGCCGAGCGGAAGGCGGACGAGATCGAGCCGGGGTTTCGCCACGCGAGCCCGCGGCATCTCGCGGTGTACGGGAACCTGCTGATTGCGGCGGCGACTCCGGCGGCCCGCCGGGACCAGCATGACGACGCGGCCGAGATGCTGCGGGTGGCCGAGGCGGCGGCGGTGCGGTCCGGGCCGACACGGGCGTACGGCAGCGCGTTCAGTGTGACGGACGTGCAGACGCAGGCGGTGAACGTGGCGCTCGCCGGTGCGAGCCCGCGACCGGGCGACGCGTTGACGTTGGCCCAGCGCGTGGATCTCGGTGCGATCTCCCGGCCGGTGCACGCCGCGAGCCACCGCGTGGACGTGGCGCAGGCGCAGCACCAGGCCGGCGACTGCGACGGGTCGCTGGCGACGCTGTTGGAGGTCGAGCGGCAGCAACCGGAGTGGATCAGGTACCAGACCGCCGTGGCCGCCACGGTGCGGGACATGCTGGAGGCCGAGCGGCGCCGGAACTCCCCGTTGCGCGGGCTCGCGTCCCGGATCGGCGTCGACCCGACCTTATGAGGTAGGGCGTGCTGTCCTACCTTGCGGCTGAACCGGCCGTGGACTGGTGATGTCCGTCCCTGTGACGCGATGGGCACGCTGCGTAGCGTGGTTGTTACGAGCGCTGCCGTCACACTCCCATCAGGACGACGGCGCCCCGTACACCGCAGGGAGCCGTTATGCCGATGCCCAACACGTTGAAAGCAGGCCTGACCGACGTTCAGCACGTCGCCATGGACCTGCGGCGACTTCTGCGCGACCTCGGCACGGACGAGCAGGTGCTCCGGCGCGTGATGCCGCTCACCGACCTTGACGGTGCTGAGTTCGTGCACACGCCGCCACTGCCGGTGGAGGTCGTGCAGCACCTTGTGCGCCTGCTGCCGGCGCCCCCTGCGCCCAGACGGGTGGACCTTCGGTGAGCGCCCGCCCGGCCCGTATGGCGGCAACTCGCTTCCGCACCCGGCACGTTCCCACCTCCCCCATCACGACAAGGAAGCCCGCGCGATGAGTCCCGCTGTCCCGTCCCCGCACGCACACACCCTCCTGCCCGCCGGCTTATCGGCTCCCGGACCCGCCCGGCGCTGGGCGATCACCACAACCGACGGTCAGAGCCGCAGTGGCTACCTGCCCCCGTGGGCGACTGACGACCCGAGCGAACAGGGTGTGGCGCCGGGGGAGTTGGGTGAGCGGCTGGACGACGTCAACCACTACGTGGAGTTCGCGGGGCGGACCGTCTCGGTCTACGCGCCCGGCGGCGGGGAGCCGTTGGTGCGGGACGAGGAGATCCTGCACGGCAGCATCGACTGCAACCCCTACGCGCCCGGGGACGAGCCGCGCATTCCCGTGGTCAACATCCGTCTGTCCGACCAGAGCTGGCTCACCGACCTCGGACCCGAGGATCTGGCCGGGCTCGCCGCCCAACTGCGGGAGCAGGCCCGCCGCTTGGACTACAAGGTCCGCCCCGCGCTCATCGCCGCCCGCGACGACTGGGCGGCCCACCACCCGCCGGTACCCGACGCATAGAGCCGGCCGCGTGCCGAGGCACGTACACCCACCACCAATGCCGACACCTCAGCGAAGGAATCCGTGATGGCCAGCAGTGACAGCGAAGTCGGCGGGAGCAGGGGCACCCGGAAGGGCGTCATCGACTGGGAGTGGTTATCGGCGCGGGAGTTGTACGCCAGTGAACTCGCCTGTCGGCGGCAGCAGGCGGGGCTGACGCTGATGGAGCTGGCGGGGTTGTGCATGTACGAGCAGTCGTACCTGCACCGGCTGGAGCGGGGGCAGCGCCTCGGGACCATGGAGGCGGCTGCCGCGCTGGACAAGGTGTACGGCACCGGCGACCTCCTGGTGAAGCTGTGGCACCTGGCCAAACGCGAGGCGAAGGACCGCCCGTTCCTGGGACTTGCCCCGTTGGAGGCGGACGCGGTGAGCGTCCAGGAATACGCCGTCAGCGCCATCCCCTACCTCCTCCAGACCCGCGCCTACGCCGAGGAGCAACTGAGCACCGTCCGCCCGCACCGGGTCAAGGAGTTGGGCGCCCAGGTCGCCGTACGGCTGAAGCGGCAAGACCGTCTCACCGGACCGAACCCCGTCCATTACCGCGCGTTGATCGACGAAGCCGTACTACGGCGCAAAGCCCGCGACCCCCACACCTGGACCGCCCAACTGGAACACCTGATCACGACAGCCCAGCAACCGGATGTCTCCCTGCACGTCGTCCCGTTCGGTACCGGCCCGCACCACATCCGCAGCTGCCTGGAACTCATCTTCTTCCAGGACGGCCACACCGTCGCCTACACCCAAAGCAGTTGGAGCGGCCACCTCGTCGAAGAACCCGAAGACGTCGAACCCCTGCGCCTCGCCTACGACCTGCTCCGCGACACCGCCCTCACGCCGGCGGACTCCCTGACCTTCCTCCGCACCACGCTGGACGAGCACACCGCGCCCGGGGCAGGCGGCAGCGGGGACCAGGCGCCGTGAGCACGGCACGCCTCGTCCCCGCCGCCAAACGCAGGCGACCTACTCCGCGCCGGTCACCGAAAGGGACACCAGGCGGGCGGCGCCGTTCGGGGAACCGTGCGGAGCACCGTCCGGCACCGCGAGCGCGACGTAGCGCGCGGAACCCTTCAGCCGCAGGGACGAGGTCGCGCGGGCGGGCAGCGTACCGGCCTGCTGGTAGGTCAGCCCGTCCCCGCTGGTCTCGACCCGCGCCGCGGGCACGCGCCCACCGGTCCAGCGAGCCGTGACCGTGCCGAGCGGGACGACCGCGCCGAGGTCGACGACCATGCGCCCGCCCGCCCCCGGCGTCCACGAGGTGTGCGGGTCGCCGTCCACCGCGGCGGCCGGGGAGGACATGCCCGGCGGCAGCGGCGACGTCGGGAAGGTGACGCGGCCGAGCGCGAGGTCGTCCAGCGGATACGGTGCGGCCCCCGGCAGAGCGACGGTGCGGGCGCGCCCCGAGCGGAGCGTGACGCGGACCGTACGGCCACCGGGAGCGGCGACCTCCACCCGGCAGGACGGGCCGCGCAGGACCACGGTCGCGGCGTCGCGCACCTCGGCGGTCAGCCCCGCGGGAAGCCGCCCGGAGGCGGCCCGCAACACGGCCCTCGCGGGCGCCAACTCCGCACCCGCAGAGCCGAGTTCGGCCCGGAAGGAGGTGCCGTGCGCGGTCACCGTCTGGCTGCCCGCGTACAAGGTGACCGCGCGGGTGTCCTGCGCCAGCGCCACCTGCGCGGTCACCGCCGAGCCGGAGAGGTTGAACAGGCTCAGGTGGCCGCCGGCCGTGGAGGCGCGCACCGCGTCGTGGTCGGTGCTCGGGGCCGGTCGCGCGGCCGCGGCCCGTACCGCCGCCGGGCTGCCGTCCGGGACGCCCTCGACCAGCAGCGGCTCGGCCGGCCCGTCCGAGAGGATCAGCGTGTCGCCGTACACGGACAGCGGGTTGGCCGCGCCGCGGACCACGAACCCGGCCCGGCCGTCGACGCTGATCCAGCCGCCCCGGCCGGTGAGGTCGGCGGGCGGGTAGGCGACCAGGTCCGTCCAGGTCGAGCCGTCCGTCGAGCCCTGCACGGTGTACGCCTGCCCGGCCGCGGCCTCCCAGCTCAGCGTGGCGCGGTCCACCGTGGCCGCCGCGCCGAGGTCCACCTCCAGCCAGCTGTCGCCGCGCGCGCGGTCCGCGACCGACACCGCCCAGCGGGTCGCCGGGTCGCCGTCCACCGCCAGCGCAGCGCCCTTGCCGTTGTCCGAGGAGGACGCGGTGGCGGTGCCGCCCCGCGCCAGGTCGGGACCGGAGGCACCGTCGCGGACCTCGAACGCGTAGACGGAGTAGCCGTATTGGGGGTTGCCGCGCCGCCCCTGCATCCGCAGGTAGCGGTAACTGCCCGCGGTGAACGTCAGGTTGTCGGTACGCGGCCCGGACGTCGGGTGCCCGGACTTGCCGCTGTCGGCCGCCGGCACGGTGACCGAACCGTCGGCAGTGGTGTACGTGCGGCTGCCGTCCAGGCCCGCGACGCCGGGCATGGTCAGGTTGAAGACCTCGACGTGGCCCTCGCCCGCGCCGGTACCCGCGGTGGCGTAGACGACCTCGCCGCCGGGCAGCGTGGTGAAGCCCGCGTACCCGCTGTCCAGGGCGAGCAGCACCGCGGACGCGTCGAGGCCGTCCCGCAGTTCGGTGTACGTGGCGACGTTGCGGCCGGTGACCTTGCCCGCCGTGCTCGGCAGGAACATCGGCGTGCTGCCGCTGAGCGAGAACAGCCAGTCGTCGTGGGCGGGTTGCCAGCAGAACTTCACGAAGCCCGGCTTGGTGACGGATGCGGCCCACGCGTTCGGCGTCTGGTGGGCGACCAGCCCCGGCCCGGTGCCGAAGTCGGTGACGCCGGAGGCCAGTCGGAAGAGTTCCTCCGCGGTGAGCGCGGTGACCGTCTCGCGCTGCGCGGCCCGCCACTCGTGCAGCAGATAGCTGATCGCGACTTCGGCGCGCGCCTCGGGCTCGTACTTCGGTTCCCCGGAGAACTTGGTGATCCGGTCGGCCGGGGCGTACGCCTGATACGCCGTCAGCCGCTCGGCGAGCGCGGTCTCGGCGCGCGCGGCGGCCCGGTCGCCCAGCACCTGGGCGAGGAACGCGACGGGGATGACGTCCCGCCCGTACAGGTGCTCGCGGTCGTTGACCATCGGCATCAGCGGCTCGCCGGCGTCGCTCATCACCGTGAGCAGGGAGGCCCACAGCCGGTCGGCGTTCGGCTGGGCGGCGAGGACCTCGGGCATGGGGCGGCCGGCGGTCAGGAAGTGGGCGGTGTTGCGGCCGGAGGTGCGCCACAACTCGCACTGGTAGTGCGGGCCGAACGAGCCGTGGTTCTCGACGATGAAGGTGTCGTACAGGTTCTGCGCGGTGTTGGCGCTGATCGGGACGCCGTCCACGACCGTCGGGTTGGCGAGGTCCGCGGCCGGCAGGCCGGTCTCGTTGCGGCTCCACTTGCCGTACCACGACGCCCAGTCGGGGTAGCTCGCGTCGTCCGAAGCCCACGCCAGCGCGGGCGCCAGGGACTGCGCGTAGACGCCCATCTCCTCCAGCTTGGTGTCGCCGACGTGGTTGCCGAGCAGCCCGTCGGGCGTCCAGGACCCGGACAGCGGGTCGTTGCCGGTGCCCAACGACGTGGTGTAGGCGGCCTGTTCGCGCACGATCGTGTCGACGTGCCCTTGCGTCACCGCGTCCAGCTGGTCCCACAGCAGGCGCGCGGCGAGCACGAAGTACAGCTGGAAGGTGGTGTCGAAGAAGAGCGTCTTGCCCCATTCGGTGCCGCCGGTCAGGCGGTTGGAGCCGGCGAAGTGCGAGATGGTGGCGAGGGTGCGCGAGCGCAGGGTGTCCTCGTCGATGCCGGTGACGGCGGCGTCGTAGCCGCCGCGGGTCAGCAGCAGCGCGTGGCCCAGCACCACGGCGAAGCCGAAGTCGGTGACCGTGTAGTGGCCGGCCTTGTCGTCCCACTGCGTTTCGGTCCACCGCGTGTGGCGCAGCAGCACCTGGTGGTACGTCGCCGCGATCGCGTCCGGCGGGGTGCTCGACGGCTTGATCCCGCCGGTCGCCGGTTTCGCGTCCCCGGCCGCGGCCGACGAGGCCGACGCGGGCGCCGCCGCCACCGCCGTCGGTACGGCCGCCAACGCGGCGGTGATTCCTGCCAGTTGGGTGAACCTGCGCCGGCTCATGGGGGATGTGTGGTGCTGCACGGGTGGCTCCATCCTCGGTGCGGGACGCCGTCGCGCGACTCGACAACGTTGTCAGGCGTGGGCCATTCTTCGCATCGCCGCGCGACGGCGTCAACCCCTGTGCGGGGGTGGGTGCCTGTACGGAGGTGGGTGGATGGGGGTGCCCGGCGAGGCGGGCGGCGGGTGGGACGGGGGACGCGGTGGGGTGTGGTGAGGTGCGGCGCGGCCCGGTCCGGGAGACCGGCGAGAAGTTTTCCGGAAGGTGCGCATGAGGGCCGGAAGGCGGGGCAGGCGGAGGTCAGCCCTTGCAGGGGACTCGCAAGGGAGGGTCCGATCGGTGGTGCGTCAGCCGACCCGGCGGACCCACGACCGGCGGCGCAACCCCCCCGCGGCGCCGGTCCGCGCCCGGCCGCCGACTTGCCCCCCAGGATGGCGGCCGGGTGCCCCACCCGGCTACGGGCCGATGACCGTTCGGCTGCCGCACCGACGAGACGACACAGGGCAGAACGCCTCCTCGCCTTCACCGCGATCGCCATCGGATCACCGAGCGCACCAACTCACGGTTCGACCCCTTCCCGAGCGCCTTTCCTTCCCCCCCACCGTGCCCTCGCGGCCGGTGGTGAGCCGGTGGTGAGCCGGCGGCGAACCGGCGGCGAACCGGCGGCGGAAAGGGGGTCGGCGGGGGCTTGGGACTGGCTTGTTTCCGGGGGTGCGGGGAGCGGTCGGCGTCGTAGCGTGCGTGCCGGGCGCCCTGGAGCCGGGCTCGTGCCGCCGGTTCCGGGGTATCGCGTGCATCGGGCATGGAGGGGGAGAAGTGCGCGGATCATGGGGGATGACGGAGAGCGGCATGTGGCGGCTGGTGAGGGGAGCGCCGAGCCCTCGCCTGGGGGAGGGGGTGTCGGACTACCGGGGGTTCCATCTCGCCCTCGACCGCCCGCAGCGGCGGATCGAGTTTCCCAGCGGGATGATCACGATGGTGATCAACTTCGGTGACCGCATCCGTATCGGACCGGTGGCCACCGAGGAGACGTCAGGGAGCGGGCCCCGCCCCGAGCCGTACCGTTCGCTCGTCAACGGGCCGCGCAGTGACGCGACGATGGGGGAGCACGACGGCCGTCTCGAAGGCGTCGAAGTCCATCTCGCGCCGTGGATGGCGTACACGGTCCTGCGGGTCGACATGCACGAGTTGCGAGGTCGGATGGTGCCACTGGCCGACCTGCTCGGGCCGGAGGGCGACGAGTGGGAGGGCCGCCTCGCCCAGGCGGTGAGCTGGGCGGATCGTTTCGCCCTGCTGGACACGATGCTGCTGCGCAGGTGCGCACGCGGCCGGGCCGCCGCCCCGCAGGTGGTGTGGACCTGGAACCGGCTGGTCAGGTCGGAAGGAGCGGTTCCGGTCGGCCCGTTGGCGACCGCGGCCGGCTGGAGCGCGCGCCATCTCGAACTCCGGTTCCGCGAGCAGATCGGCATGTCGCCCAAGACGGTCGCCCGGGTGCTCCGGATGCAGCGCGCGCTGCGCATGCTGACCGCCGGCACCGCCCCGGCCCGGACGGCGGCGGCCTGCGGTTTCTACGACCAGGCGCACCTGCACCGCGACTTCAAGGTGATGACCGGCGTCACCCCCGGGACGTTCCTCCTGCACCGCGGCGGCGCCGGGCGCCCGGTGGACCGCATGCCGGGAAAGGTCACCAGCACCCTCCTGCGGTGAACCGGTCATCTCGCGGGGATTGCGGTTTTTTCCAATACCCCGCCACCGGCCGGCTGTGAGCATGGCGTCCCTCGATCGGAACTTCCCTTCGGAAACGGAGATTCCCATGCGGATCAGGAAGAACGCCGTGACCCTGCTGGCGGCGACCGCGCTGCTGACCGGTCTCGGGGCCGTGGTCGGCACCACGAGCGCCTCCGCCGCGTCACCGTGCGACTCCTACGGCTACACCAACAACTCCAGCGGCTACGGGCACATGCTCGGCACGTACCACCTCAAGTCCGAGCCCGCGGCGGCCTGTTCCAACACCGGCACGGCCACCAACGGCAGCGGCTTCTACATGTGGTGCTACGTGTACAACTACTACGGCAACGTGTGGGTCTACGGCCGGGTCCAGGGCACGGAGACCAAGGGCTGGATGTCGGGCGACAACGTCACCTGGGAGAGCGGCAGCCTCAACTACTGCTGAGGTCGAGGCCGAAGCCACGGGTCCGACCGCGCCGCGCGGGTCCGGCCGCTTGCGGGTCGAGTTCGGGATCGGGTTCGGGAACGGGGGCGGGCGCGGGTTCGGGGGCGGGCTGGTGGCCTGATCGGTCCGTGCGTCTTGATCACCGCCGAGGGCGCTGATTGGCTGCGGGTATGACCGAACTCGGACCAGTCCCCTGGCCACCCGCTCCGATCAGGACCGAGCGGCTCGTGCTCCGTGCGCCCGAGGCCCGGGACCGTACGGCCTTCATCGAGCTGCTCGCCTCGCCCGAGGTGCACACCTACCTGGGAGGCCCCCGGCCGCGTGACGAGCTGGAGCGGGAGATGCCCGAGGTGCCCGAGCGGTGGCGGGGGAGTTTCGTCGTCGAGCGCGACGGGGCGATGATCGGGCAGATCCTGCTCAGGAGAGCATCGGAGCAGCATCGTCCGGCTGCCGCGGGGAAGGCCGATCTCGGCTATCTGTTCCTGCCGCGCGCGTGGGGGTTCGGGTACGCCGCCGAGGCGTGCGCGGCGGCACTCGACTGGTTCGACGGCGTCCTTCCGGGCGAGCCGGTGGTGCTCGCCACCCAGACCGCCAACGCCGGGTCGCTGCGCCTCGCGGCGAAGCTGGGGTTCACCGAGGTGGAGCGGTTCCGGGCCTGGGACGCCGAGCAGTGGCTCGGCATGCGCTCCCCGGTCACGCCGCGCGATTGAGCTCGTACGCGTCACCGCGTCACCGCGCCACCGTGGACCATCGAATCGGGGGAGCCCACGGCGGCGGCGCCGACCGGCCCCGCTGAGGTGCGCGCCAACCCGCCTCGTCACCCACCGCGAAGGCCGGGGACCGGAAGCTCCTGGTCCCCGGCCTACGCCGGTCGCGGGTCAGCACATCACGCGGCGCACCCGACAGTGCGGCTCGCGCCGTCGCACCGGTCGCGCGGCTCCGGTCCCAGCCGACCGGGTCGGTCAGCTCGGCCCGCCGCGCGTCCCAGCCGACCGGGTCGGTCAGCTCGCGCCGTCGCGCCGCTCAGCCGACCGCGTCGGTCAGCTCCGCGAACTCCGCGTCGGTCAGCTCCAGTCCGGCCGCCGCGATGTTGTCGTCCAGGTGCGCCACCGAGGACGTGCCCGGGATCGGCAGCATCACGGGGGAGCGGCGCAGCAGCCAGGCGAGGGCGAGCTGGGAGGGGCTCGCGCCGTGCCGCTCGGCCAGTTCGGCGAGCGGCCCGCCGGGCTTGGCCAGCTCGCCGGTGGCCAGCGGGAACCACGGGATGAAGGCGATGCCCTGCGCCTCGGCGTGGTCGAGCAGCTTCTCCGCGGAGCGGTTGGCCAGGTTGTACAGGTTCTGCACCGACGCGATCTCGGCGACCGCCCGGGCCGCCTCCAGCTGGTCCACATCGACCTCGGAGAGCCCGATGTGCGCGATCTTGCCCTCCTCCTGGAGCAGCTTCAGCTCGCCCACCTGCTCCTCCAGCGGCACCTTCGGGTCGATCCGGTGCAACTGGAAGAGGGGTATACGGTCCAGGCCCAGGTGCCGCAGGCTCATCTCGGCCTGCTGCCGCAGGTATTCCGGCCGCCCCACCGGCCGCCAGTCGTTCGGCCCGGAACGGGTCAGCCCGGCCTTCGTGGCGATCACCAAGTCCGCCGGATACGGGTGCAGCGCCTTGCGGATCAGCGGCTCGGCCACCACCGGCCCGTACGAGTCGGCCGTGTCGATGAAGTCGACGCCGGACTCGACGGCCCGCCGCAGCACGCGCACCGCCTCGTCGGGGTCCTTCGGGTCACCCCACACCCCGGGTCCGGTCAACTGCATCGAACCGAACCCCAGGCGGGTGACCGGCAGCTCCCCGCAGAGGGAGAAGGTCCCGGACGCCTTGGCGGGCTGGGTCTGGGTGCTCACGATGACATGCTCCTTCCGCGGTTGCCCGGCCTGGCCCGGTGCGCACCGCTGGGATGGTCCGTGCGACCGGGTCCGCCCGGTCACGCCTGCCGAACAACCGCGTACCGGGTGCCCGCTATTCCAGACGCCGACATTCCGCAAGACGGGATTCCGCATGCCGGACCAGGCGGTTCCGCGACCCTGACCTCCGTCTGGTTGCATGGGCAGCGGTATCCACGAAACCGATGGCACACACACGTACGGACAGCACGTACGGATACACCGAGGAGGCGGCCTCATGCGCTTTACGCGACTGGGCGCGACCGGTCTTGAAGTGTCGGCGATCAGCCTGGGCTGCATGAGCTTCGGCGAGCCGGACCGCGGCAACCACGAGTGGACCCTCGGGGAGGACCCGAGCCGGGACCTCATCAAGCGGGCCCTCGACGCCGGGGTGAACTTCTTCGACACCGCGAACGTCTACTCCGCCGGCAGCAGCGAGGAGATCACCGGCCGCGCGCTGCGCGACCTCACCGACCGCGACGAGGTGGTGATCGCCACCAAGGTGCACGGCCGGACCCGGCCGGGACCCAACGGCGGCGGGCTCTCCCGCAAGGCGATCATGACCGAGATCGACCACAGCCTGCGCCGGCTCGGCACGGACTACGTGGACCTCTACCAGATCCACCGCTGGGACTACGACACGCCGATCGAGGAGACCATGGAGGCGCTGCACGACGTGGTGAAGGCCGGCAAGGCCCGCTACATCGGCGCCTCCTCGATGCACGCCTGGCAGTTCTCGAAGGCGCAGTACACCGCGGACCTGCACGGCTGGACCCGGTTCTGCTCGATGCAGAACCACTACAACCTGCTCTACCGCGAGGAGGAGCGCGAGATGCTGCCGCTCTGCGCGGACCAGGGCGTCGGCGTCATCCCGTGGAGCCCGCTGGCCCGCGGCCGGCTCACCCGCCCGTGGGACGAGACCACCGCCCGCGCCGAGACCGACGAGTTCGGCCGCACCCTCTACCACTCCGCCGACCGCGTCGTGGTGGAGCGGGTCGCCGAGGTCGCCGCGGCGCGCGGCATCCCCGCCGCGCAGGTCGCGCTCGCCTGGATGCACCGCAACCCGGTGGTCACCGCCCCCATCGTCGGCGTCACCAAGGCGCACCACCTGGACGACGCGGTGGCGTCGCTGGAGGTCGAGCTGACCGACGAGGAGGTGGCCCGGCTGGAGGAGCCGTACGCGCCGCACGCGGTGGCCGGCTTCCACTGACCGGTCGGCGGTTGTCGGTCTGACCGGTTCGCCCCGGCCGAGGTCGACCGGCCGCGCCCGGAAGCGGCGCGGCCGGTCAACTCCGGCCGGACCGGCGGCTGCCAGGGGTGAACGCGGCCGTCGCGGGCAGACGGCCACGGGAGACCGAGGAGGCCATCATGCCCGTGACGTTCCGCAAGTCCTTCCACATCTTCCCCGGAGTGCGGCTCAACGTGAACCGCAAGTCGCTCTCCCTGACGCTGGGCCGCAAGGGCGCGCACCGCACCTGGTCCACCACCGGCCGCCGCACCACCTCCGCCGACCTGCCCGGCCCCTTCGGCTACCGCCACACCGAACGCTGAGGCGCGACGCGGCCGGAACGGCGGGCGGCTACTCCTTGCCGCCGTGCCAGGACGACCAGAGCGCGGCGTAGGCGCCCCGGGCCGCGACCAGCTCCTCGTGGGTGCCGAGTTCGGTAAGCCGGCCGCCCTCCATCACGGCCACCCGGTCCGCGTCGTGGGCCGTGTGCAACCGGTGCGCGATGGCGATCACGGTACGGCCGCGCAGCACGCTCGCCAGCGCGCGCTCGGTGTGGCGTGCGGTGCTCGGGTCGAGCAGGGCGGTCGCCTCGTCGAGGATCAGCGTGTGCGGATCGGCCAGCACGACCCGAGCCAGGGCGAGTTGCTGGGCCTGCGAACCGTCGGTGCGGTGGCCGCCGTCACCCACGGCGGTGTCCAGGCCGTCCGGCAGGTCGCCGACCCAGTCCGCCCCCACGGCCGCCAGCGCCGCGAGCAGTTCGTCGTCCCGCGCGGCGGGCGCGGCGATCAGCAGGTTGTCCCGGATCGTGCCGAGGAACACGTGGTGCTCCTGGGTGACCAGCACGACATGGCGGCGCAACTGCTCGGGGTCCAGGTCGGCGACCGGGACCCGGCCCACGGTCACCGACCCCGCGTGCGGGGCGTCGATCCCCGCCAGCAGCCGGCTCAGCGTGGTCTTGCCGGCACCCGAGGGGCCGACGAGCGCCAGCCGCTCGCCGGGACGCACGGTCAGATCGACACCGCGCACCACCTCGGCCCCGCCGGCGTAGGAGTAGCGGGCGCCGACGACGTCGATCCGGTCGTCGACGGGGGAGGGGGCCGCCTGCGGCGCGACCTGCGCGGCCCCGCCCAGGCCCTCGACGCGGGCGAAGGACGCGCTGCTGCTCTGCAACTGCTCGACCCACATCATGATCGAGTCCAGCGGCTCGGACAGCTGCCGCAGATACAGCGCCGCGCTGACCACCGCGCCCAGGCTCATCACGCCGTGCGCGTGCAGCAGCCCGCCGACCATCAGCACCGCGACGACCGGGACGATGTACGAGATGTCCACCGCGGGGAAGAACACCGTGCGCAGGTTGAGCGTACGGGTCCGGGCCCGGCGGGAGACCTCGATCGCGTCCCGGCTCGCCGCGACGCGCCGCTCCTCCAGCCCGAACGCCTCGACCGTCCGCGCGCCGGTGACCGTGGCGGCGAGGATCTCGGTGACCGCCGAGTTGGCCGCGCCCTCCGCGAGGTAGGCGGCACGCGCCCGGCGCAGGTACCAGCGCAGCGCGAACCAGATCCCGCCCAGGCCGAGCAGGCCGCAGCAGCCGAGCAGCGGATCGAGCACGAAGACCGCGCCGAGGATGAACAGCGCCTGGACCAGGGCGATCAGCACCTCGGGCGCCGCGTCGCGAAGCGTGGTGCCGACCATGGCCACGTCCGTGGTGCCGCGCGCGGTCAGGTCGCCGCTGCCGGCGCGTTCCACCACCGAGGCCGGCAGGGTCAGCGCGCGGTCGACGAACTGCTCGCGGACCCGGGCGAGGGTGCGCTCGCCGAAGCGGTGGCCGAGGTAGCGGGCGTAGCGCGCGAGCAGGAACTGCGCCACCGCGAAGAGCAGGATGACCAGCGCCAGCCGGTCCACGGCACGCACCTCGCCGCCCTTCTGCACCTCGTCCACGATCCGGCCGACCAGCCACGGCCCGACGAGCCCGGCCGCGGCGGCCAGCGCGTTGAGGGCGAGTACGGCGGCGAAGGCCCGGCCGTCGGACCGGATCAGCCGCCCCGCCGCCCGCCCCACGGCCGACGGCTCGGCGACCGGCAGGTGCCCGCTCATCAGACCACCTCCCCGGACCCGGACCGGTGCGCGTCGCCCGCGTCGCCGGTGCCGTGCTCGTCCCGGCTATCCCGGCTATCCCGGCCGTCCCGGTTGCCGTCGTTCCCGCGCGCACCGGGCCGGCCGGCCGCCGCGGGTGGCCCGTCGCCTGGCGGTTGCCCGCCGGTCGCGGGGTCCGCGCCGGGCCGGTGGTCGCCGACCGCCTCGCGTGCTGGGGACCTGTTGTCCTTGCCCGGACCTCGTGCGCCGGTCCGGTCCATGCCCACGCGGGGCCCGTCGCCTGGCGGTTGCCCGCCGGTCGCGGGGCCTGCGTCGGGCCGGTGGTCGCCGGCCGCCTCGCGTGCCGGGGACCTGTTGTCCCCGCCCGGACCTCGTCCGCCGGTCCGGTCCGCGCCCACGCGCTCGCCCGTCCCGCCGCCGTCGGCAACCCCGGCTGCGGCCGGCACGGACGCGGTACCGCCCGGGTCCTGGTCCGTACGGCCCGGATCGTCCCCGTCCGTGGGTGAGAGCTGCGCCGGGACCTGCGGGGCGTCGGCCTCGGCCGCGCTGCGGTCGACCAGCGACCGGTAGCCGGGCTCGCGGCGCAGCAGGTCGCGGTGGCTGCCGGAGGCGACGACCTTGCCGTCGACGAGGTAGTGCACGGTGTCGGCCTGGTCGAGCAGGACCGGCGAGGTGCCGGTGACCACGGTGGTGCGGCCGGTGCGCGCCGTGCGCAGCCGGGCCGCGACGGCCGCTTCGGTGTGCGCGTCGAGCGCGGAGGTCGGCTCGACCGCCATCAGCACCTCGGGTTCGGCCAGCAGCGCCCGGACCAGGCGGATGCGCTGGCGCTGGCCGCCGGAGAGGTTGCGGGCCTGCGCGTCCATGGCGGTGCCGAGCCCGTCGGGCAGCCCCTCGATGATGTCCTGTGCGACGGCGGCATGCACCGCGCGGGCGACCGCCTCGTCGTCGTGGTGGCGGCGGCCGGAGACCATGTCGCGCAGCGGACCGGCGAACAGGTCCGCCTCGTTGTCGGCGACGAGGATACGGTCGCGGACCTGCGCCGCCGCGACCTCGTCGAGCCGGACCGGCCCCCAGGTCACGGCCCCGGGCGCGAACCCGCAGAGCCGGTCCACCACCTCGGCGGACTCGGCGGGCCGTCCGCTGACCAGCGCGGTGAGCGTGCCCGGCGCCACCTCGACGCCCGAGCCCGGGTCGCGCAGCGCGGACGGCGCGGCGGGCGGGTCCGTACGGGCCTGGCGCAGGGCGGAGTCGGGCACCAGGGACAGGAAGCCCACCACCCGTTTGGCGGCCACCAGCCCGCGCGTGACGTCGTACCCGCACTCGATGAAGAACGCGACCGGCACCACGAGCACCGCGACGTATCCGTAGACCCCGACGAACTCGCCCACCGAGATGGACCCTTCGACGGCGAGGCGGGCCGCGAGCCAGGTGACGAGTGCGAGGAAGACCATCGGCAGCCCGACGCCGAGCGCCTGCACCCAGCTCGTCACCGCCCCGACCCGGTAGCCCTGGCCGGTCAGCTCGCCGGAGTCCCGGCGGAAGGAGTCGGCGAACAGCTGCTTCCCGCCGAGGCCGTTGAGGACCCGCAGCCCACCGGACAGGTCGCCGATCCGGGCGGTCAGACCGCCCTGCTGCTCGCGGTAGACCGCCTCCGCCCCGCGCAGCCGCCCCAGCAGCGGGCCGACCAGCACCGCGATGACCGGCACCCCGAGCAGCACCACCAGTGCCAGCGACACGGAGACCGACAGCAGCAGGCCGGCCACCACGAGGTAGGCGATCACCGAACCGAAGCCCGGGCCGGTCATCGTGAGGGACTGGCTGATCTGCTGGACGTCGGTGACGCCGATCGTGACGACCTCGCCGGCCCTCGCCTGCCGCGGCAGCGCCGCACCCAGCCGGGTGGCCTGGCCCACCACCGACTTGACGGTGCGGAAGGTCGCGTCCATCCGCAGCCGGGTCATCGTGCGGTGCCGCATGATGCTCACCCAGGCGTTGACCACGCCCAGGCCGAGCAGGACCCCGCTCCACGCGGTGAGCGCGCCCATCCGGCCCGGTTCCAGGCCGTCGTCGATCGCGCGGGACAGGACGTAGGGCGTCAGGGTGATGAGGACCATCCAGACGGTGCCGAGCAGGGCGCCCCCGGCCGTACGGCCGCGCTGGCTCATGAGCAGCCACCACAGGTAGCGGCCCGCGCTGCGGTGGTCGGGGGTTCCGGGGTCCGCGTACGAGTCGATCACCGGCGGCATCCGCGGGTCTCGCGGTACGACCGGGGCGGGGGCGGCTGCTGGGGTGGGTGCATGGCCGCCACCTTCGCAGAGCACCCCGCCGGCGGGCCAACGTATATCTCGCCTTCTCGGGCGCGGCGGGGGCTCCGTCCGGGGGCTGGTCGGCGCTTCGGCCGGGGGTTGCCGCCGCTCCTTTCGGGTGCCGCCGCCCCGGCCGCGTGGCGCGTACGTCCCGGCCGCGTGGCGCGTAAGTCCCGGCAGGGTCGCGGGTACGCCTCGGCGGCGTCGCGCGTTCGTCCCGTCCGCGTCGCGGGTACGTCCCGGCGCCGTAACAACCCTCCATCCGGCGGGTCTTGCGGTGTGTCCGGCGAATCGCGGGGCATATGGCCAGCATGGGACTCATCGGTTGGATCATTCTGGGACTGCTCGCCGGGGCGATCGCCAAGCTCCTGCTGCCCGGGCGTGACCCGGGTGGGGTGCTGGGCACCATCGTCATCGGCATCGTCGGGGCCTTCCTCGGCGGCTGGCTGTCGGCCAAGCTGCTGGACAAGCCCGTGCCGCACCACTTCTTCGACGGCCATACCTGGCTCGCCGCGATCGGCGGCTCGCTGGTGTTGCTGATCGCCTACCGCCTGCTGTTCGGGGACTCCCGAGATCGCCGAAGCCGACGCTGAGCGGCCCGGCCGGGCCCGACCCGGCCGCCCCGCTCCTCACGGCCCGGCCAGGCCCGCCCAGCAGCCTCGGCCGGGCCGCGCCGTACCCCCGAACGGCCCCGGTGCGCGGGCCGGCCGGCCGCCGGACGAGCACAATGACCGGAGCGGCATCCACGGCCCCCGCAGCGGCACCAGGAGCGGAACATGAGCGCAACCGCCGACATCGGCGTGACCGGACTCGCCGTCATGGGCAGCAATCTCGCCCGGAACTTCGCCCGCCACGGGTTCACCGTGGCACTGCACAACCGCACCACCGCCAAGACCACCGCCCTCGTCGACGAGCACGGCGACGAGGGCGCCTTCGTGGCCACCCGCACCCCCGAGGAGTTCGTGGCCGCCCTCGAACGCCCCCGCCGGCTGATCATCATGGTCAAGGCGGGCGACCCCACCGACGCGGTGATCCGCGAGTTCGCCCCGCTGCTCGAAGAGGGCGACGTGATCATCGACGGCGGCAACGCGCACTTCGAGGACACCCGGCGCCGCGAGCGGGAACTGCGCGCGCAGGGCATCCACTTCGTCGGCACCGGCATCTCCGGCGGCGAGGAGGGCGCGCTGAACGGCCCGTCCATCATGCCCGGCGGCTCCGCGCAGTCCTACGAGTCGCTCGGCCCGCTGCTGGAGCGGATCGCCGCGAAGGCCAAGGACGGCACGCCCTGCACCACCCACATCGGCCCGGACGGCGCCGGCCACTTCGTGAAGATGGTGCACAACGGCATCGAGTACGCCGACATGCAACTCATCGCCGAGGCGTACGACCTGCTGCGCGCCATCGGCGGCTACACGCCGGCCCAGATCGCCGACATCTTCCGCACCTGGAACACCGGGCGGCTCGACTCGTACCTGATCGAGATCACCGCCGAGGTGCTGGCCCACACCGACGCCGCGACCGGCCGCCCCTTCGTGGACATCGTCGCCGACCAGGCCGAGCAGAAGGGCACCGGCCGCTGGACCGTGCAGACCGCGCTCGACCTCGGCGTGCCCGTCTCCGGGATCGCCGAGGCGGTCTTCGCCCGTTCGCTCTCCGGCCACGCCGACCTGCGCGCCGCCTCCCGCGGCCTGCCGGGCCCGCAGGCGAAGGCGCTGTCCGGCCAGGCCGCGGCCGACTTCGCCGACCAGGTCGAACAGGCCCTGTACGCGTCGAAGATCGTCTCCTACACCCAGGGCTTCCACCAGATCCAGGCCGGCAGCGACGCCTACGACTGGGACATCGACCTGGGCCGGATCGCGGCCATCTGGCGCGGCGGCTGCATCATCAGGGCCGCGTTCCTGGACCGGATCACCGCGGCCTACGACGGCCGCCCCGACCTGCCCAGCCTGCTGTCCGACCAGCGGTTCGCCGACGAGATCGGCGCCGCGCAGGACGACTGGCGGGCCGTGGTGGCCGCGGCCGCGGCGGGCGGTGTGCCCGCCCCCGGCTTCTCGGCCGCGCTCGCCTACTACGACGCGCTGCGCGCCGAGCGGCTGCCCGCCGCCCTCACCCAGGGCCAGCGTGACTTCTTCGGCGCCCACACCTACCGGCGGATCGACCGCGAGGGCGTGTTCCACACGCTGTGGGGCGGCGACCGCGACGAGGTCGACGCCGGCTGAGCGTAATGCCCCGGAACGGGGGAATGCGACCACGCACAGGGCACCGGGCGTGCCCCGGCGAAAGGTAGGTTGGGGAATGATCGAGTCCGCTGATCTGCGCGAGTGGCGCGACCACGACGTGGTCGACGAGGACAGCCACAAGATCGGCGCCCTGGAGGCGGTCTACGTGGACACCACCACGGACCTGCCCGCGGTGGCAACGGTCCGGGTCGGACTGCCCACCCGGCACCGGCTGGTGTTCGTGCCCGTCGCGGAGGCTGTGATCGGCCCGGGCTACGTACGGGTCCCCTACGCCAAGGCGCTGGTGAAGTCGGCCCCCTCGATCGGGACGGACGACGTCCTTCCGGTCGAGGACGAGGAGGCGATCTACCAGCACTACGGGCTCCCGTACGAGCCGGGGGCGAAGGGCACCCGGCTGCTCGCCCGTCGCTGACCGCGCCCCCGTACCGGCGACGGGAGCCACCGGTACGGCCGGCATCCGGCGGCGTTCCGGCCGCGACCGGAACGGGGACCGCCGGCCCGGTCGCCCTCCGCCCCGAAAGGACATCGGACCATGAGCCTGTTCCTCTTCCTGATCATCGTGGCGATCGTCCTCGGCCTGATCGGCGCGGCCGCCGGGGGCCTCGGCTTCCTGCTCGCGATCGGCATCGTGGTGTTCGTCGCCGACCTGGCGTGGGGCTTGTGGCGGCTGCTGCGCCGCAAGCGGCCGCGGCCGGTCCGCTGAGGCGGCCGGCGGCCGTATGAACTCCATCACCGACTGGCTCTCGCGTTCCTCGGGCACCGCCGTCTACGCGATCGTCGGCGCCCTCGTCTTCTGCGAGGACGCCCTCTTCTTCGGCTTCGTGCTGCCCGGCGAGACCGCGGCAGTGCTCGGCGGGGTCGTCGCCAGCCAGGGCCGGGTGTCGGTGTTCTGGCTGTGCGTGGTGGTGGTGCTCGCCGCGGTGGCCGGCGACAGCGTGGGCTACGAGGTCGGCAAGCGGTTGGGGCCGCGCATCCTGGAGACCCGCGCGCTGCGCGGGCACCGCGAACGCATCGGCCACGCCGAGGAGTTGATCCGCCGGCGCGGACCGGCCGCGGTCTTCCTCGGCCGCTTCATCGCCTTCTTCCGCGCCCTGATGCCCGCGCTCGCGGGCATCTCCCGCATGCCCTACCGGGTCTTCCTCGCCTTCAACGCCGCCGGCGGCCTCATCTGGGGGGTCGGCTTCACACTGCTCGGCTACTACGCCGGCGACGCCTACAAGCGGGTCGAGCACACCGCGGGCACGGCCGTCGCGATCGTCGTCGCGGTGGTCGTGGTCGCGGCCCTCGTCTACTGGCACTTCAGGCGCAGGCGGCAGGAGGCGGGGGAGGAGCAGGCGGGGCAGGAGCGGGCGGAGGAGGCCGAGCGGTCGGACCCGGACAGCGGAACCGACGGGACCGACCGGACCGATCGGGCGGACGGCGGGACCGAGCGGGCGGACGGCGGCGGGTCCACCCGGGCCGACGACCCCGATGACGCCGACGACCCCGACGACGCCGACCGCTGACCCGTCCACGGCGGAACGCCCGCCCCGCGCCGTACGAGAGCGCCGCCTGGTGACGACCGCGCCGACCCGGACGGCGGGCGCCGTGGAAGCGGCGCCCGCCGAACCGCGGGCCGTCATTCGCTGTGCAGCACCTGCGAGATCGTCAGCCGAGCCGCCTGGCGGGCCGGTACGAGCGCGCCGAGCGCGGCGATCACCACCCCGGCCAGGGCCAGCCCCGCCAGTTGAGGCGCGTGCCACACGTCCCGCATCGACGCGGGGAAGGCGATCATCGGGACGTGGTCGAGCACCGTCCGGTGCGCGAGGATGCCCAGCGGGATGCCGAGCAGCCCGCCGACCAGGCCGAGCCCCGCCACCGACGTCACCGTCATCACCACCACCTGGCGCGGTGTCATCCCGATCGACTTGAGCATCCCCAGGTCCCGGCGCCGCTCCCGCGTGGTCAGCAGCACCGTGTTGAACACGCCCAGCGCGGTGACGGCGGACAGCAGCACCGTGAAGATCGTCGAGAAGCCGACGACGGTGATGACCGGCGCCCCCGCGCTCTGCCGGCTGAGCGTGGGGCGCAGCTGCGGGTCGATGCGCTTGGCCGCGGAGACGTACGCGGCACCGTCGGCGTCCGGCGCGAGGCCGACCGTGTACTGCATCGCGCGGGTGCCGGGTGCGAGGACCGCCATGGTGGCCCAGTCGGAGTCCACCGAATTGGAGTTGCCCTCCAACAGCTCGCCGACGATCCGCACCGGCACCGTACGGCCGTCGGCGTCCAGGCTGGTGCGGTCGCCGACGGAGAGCCCGTGCCGGTCGAGGAAGACCGGGCCTGCGGCGATCTCGCCGGGACCGCTCGGCCGGCGGCCCTTGACGATCTCGTCGGTGGAGCCGCCCACCGCGCCCCGGTAGAAGTTCACGAAGGAGGCGCTGGTGTCGCCGGCCACCCGCGCCCGGCCGAGCGCCCGCACGGCGACCCACTTCGCGCCGGGCAGCGACCCCAGCCGCTGTTCGACCTGGAGGTCGGCGAGTTTCGTGCCCGCGCCGCTGAGGCTGTGCTGTCCCGGCCCGCCGACCTCGATGTCGACCCGCCGGCCCCCGTAGTTGTCCGAGGGGTGCCCGAGCCGGGTCATGGTGCTGGTCAGGCCGGTCGCCAGCGTCACCGTGGTGACCCCGAGCAGGATCGCCGCCATCGTCATCAGCGAGCGGCCCGGCCGGGCGAAGGGCAGGCCGAGGCCGAGGCTGACCGAGCGCGGCAGCCGGGTGCCGCCGAGCGCCCGCTGCACGCGCAGCCCGCGCCCGGTCCGCGGCGCGCTGCCCGCGCTGATCGCCCGGGCCGCGGACAGCCGGTGCGCCCGCAGCGCCGGGACCAGGGCGGCCACCACCGCGATCAGCGGCACGCCGAGCAGCCCGAGCAGCACCGGCCACAGGTCGACCCGAAGGTTCGCGGTCCCGGTCAGCACCCCGCTGAACGCGACCCGCAGGATCGGTCGGGCCAGCGCCCGCCCGGCCAGGGTGCCGACGGCCGCACCGATCACGGCGGGCAGCGACACCATCACCAGGTACACCGCGACGACCTGGTTGGGGGTGAACCCGAGCGCCTTGAGCACGCCGATGTGCCGGTTGCCCGAGACCACCGCGCCGCTCACCACGTTGCCGACGATCAGCACCGACACCAGCAGGCCCAGCACACCGAAGAGCGTCATGAAGAAGGAGTAGCTGTCGGCCTGCGCGGAGAACGTGCGCCGCAGCGAGGCCGCGGACTGCGAGCCGGTCAGCGCGCCGGCGGGCAGCCCCGCCGTGGCCTGCGCCAGGTGCGCGCGCGACCGGGACTGCGAGAACGGCGACGACGTGAACCGGTAGAGCATCTGACGGGCGACCGGGTGCAGCGCGGCGATCTGGCTCGGCGCGACCCAGGAGTCCGCCGACCTGCTCATGCTCACCGCGAGGCCGACCACCGTGAGGGTCGGCCGGCCTGGCACCGTCAGGCGGGTGCCGAGCCAGTGCGGGCCGGGTGCACCGTTGCCCGAGTAGTTCACCACGATCTGGCCCGGCCCGGTGGCCCAGTGGCCGGACAGCAGCTTGATGTCGTCCACGGGCCCGCCCGGGTCGGCCCGGCCCACCACGGTGATCGCGCCCGGCGGCATCCACAGCCAGTCCTTCGGAATCCTCAGCACCGCCTGCTCGAACGGCCCGGCCGCCGCCCGCACCCCGGACCGGCCGGCCGTGGCCGCGAGTTGCGGGTCCGACACCTTCGCCGGGTCGAAGCTCGCCACCTCGTGCGCGCCGCGCTGCCGTGCGAACGCCCTGTCGAACGGCCCCGACGCGGCGTCGAGCACCACCAGCGCGAGCACCGTGGTCAGCGTGGAGCACATGACGACGAGCCCGATGATCACCGTCTGGAGCCTGCGCCGCCGTACCGCGGCGCGCGCCGCCCGCCACACCGCGCTCACGAGCGCGGCTCCATCGTGCGGTCTCCGGCCACCCGGCCGTCGGCGACCTCGACCAGGCGGCTGGCGCAGCGGGTGGCCAGGCGCGCGTCATGGGTGACGATCAGCAGGGTCTGGCCGATCTGGTTGAGGTCGATCAGCAGGTCCATGACCTGCTCGCCGGAGCGGCTGTCGAGGGCACCGGTCGGCTCGTCGGCCAGCAGCAGCGCCGGACGGTTCATCAACGCCCTCGCGACGGCGACCCGTTGGCGCTCGCCACCGCTGAGCGCGGCCGGGTAGTTGTTCCGCCGGTCGGCGACACCGAGTTCGTCCAGCAGTTCCAGCGCGCGGCGGCGGGCCTGCCGGGCCGGGCTGCCGGTGAGCTGCGCGGCCAGTGCCACGTTGTCGAGCGCGGGCAGGTCGTCGATGAGGTTGAAGAACTGGAAGATCATCCCGACCTGGTGGCGCCGGAAGAGCGCGAGCGCGGTCTCGCCGAGCCCGCGCAGGTCCTGGCCGTTCACCTCGACCAGCCCGGAGGTGGGGCGGTCGAGCCCGGCCACCATGTTGAGCAGCGTCGACTTTCCGCAGCCGGACGGCCCCATGACGGCGACCGCGTCGCCCTGGCGGACTTCGAGGTCGAGGCCGTCCAGGGCCTTGGCGTCGCCGTATTCCTTGTGCACGCGGTCCAGTCGTACGACGATCCGCCGCGTGCCGTCTTGGTCTGTGGTCACGGCCTCACGGTAGGAGCGGGCCGGGACCGGCCGCGTCCGTCCCCGGAGGTAACCGCGGCCGGGCGTCAACCCGGTGATGTACGTGGCCCGTCCTGGGGGATGATGCCGGGCGCGGGACCTGGTGGGAGGGTGTGACGGTGGCGGTTTCAGGGGTGGACGTGCTGGTCGGCGCGCTGGTGGCGGTGTGCGTCGCCGCGGCGTGGCTGGCGGCGGCGCTGGTGCGGGCCCGGCGGGCGCACCGCCGGGCGGTGGGGGAGCGCGGCTGGCTGCTGGAGCGCGAGCGGGAGAGCGCGGCGCGGGCCGCGGTGTCCGCCGAGCGCGCGCGGATCGCGGCCGAGTTGCACGACGTCGTGAGCCACACCGTCAGCGTCATGGTGATCCAGGCCGGCGCCGCCCGCGAGGTGCTCGCCACGATGCCGGACGAGGCGGCGGCCGCGATGGCGGCGGTGGAGACGGCCGGGCGCGGCGCGATGACCGAACTGCGGCACCTGCTCGGCCTGCTGGCACCTGACCAGGACGGCGCCGACGGGCCGTACGGCGCCGGGGAGCCGTACGGCGGCGGTACGCGCGGCGGCGCGGGCGGCGGGCCGGAGCACGGGGAGCGGTCGGAGCCGGAGGGCGACGGGCTCGCGCCGGCCCCGGGTCTGGACCGGCTCGGCTCGCTGGTCGACCGGATCGCCTTCGCCGGACTGCCGGTCGAGGTGCGGATCTCGGGCACGCCGCGCCCGCTGCCGGCGGGGATCGACGTCACCGCGTACCGCATCATCCAGGAGGCGTTGACGAACGCGCTGCGGCACGGCGGCGGGGCGAAGACGGAGGTGACAGTGCGATACGCCGACCACTGGCTGCGGGTGGAGGTGCTCAACGGCGGGCCGAGCGTGCTCACCGGGGTGCCGGGGGTGCCGGGGATGTCGGGGGTGCCGGAGGACGCAGGGCCGGGGACGGGCGCGGTCGGTCAGGCCGGTGCGCTCGCGAAGCGGCGGCGGCCGGGCGGCACCGGACGGGGGCTGCTCGGTCTGCGCGAGCGCGTCGCGGTCTACGGCGGCGACTTCGACGCCCGGCGCAGGCTCGGCGGCGGTTTCCGGGTCCGGGCCCGCATCCCCTTGGACCGGCCGTGACCGGGACGGGGCTGCCCGGCGTACCGGACCCTGACGGGGCGGCCACGGACCGGGCGGGCGCGGACCGGGCGGACGCTGACGGCGCGGGCGCGGCCGGGGTCCCCGCGGGGGGCCCGGCGCCCCGGGTGGTGATCGCCGACGACCAGGAACTCGTGCGTACCGGCTTCCGGCTGATCCTGACCGCGCGCGGCATCGACGTGGTCGGCGAGGCCGGGGACGGCGCCGAGGCGGTCGACGCGGTGCGGCGGCTGCGGCCCGACGTGGCCCTGCTGGACGTCCGGATGCCCGTCATGGACGGCCTCGAAGCCGCCCGCCTGGTGCTCGCGCACGTCCCCGAGTGCCGGGTGATCATGCTGACCACCTTCGACCTCGACCGCTACGTCTACGCGGCCCTCGCCGCCGGCGCCGGCGGTTTCCTCCTCAAGGACGTCACCCCCGCGCACCTGGCCGCCGCCGTGCACCTGGTCCGTACCGGGGACGCCCTGCTCGCGCCCTCCATCACCCGCCGCCTGGTGGAGCGCTTCGCCGCGGGCGCCGCGCAACCCGCCGAGCCCGCGCCCGCCTCGGCCGCCGCCCGTGATCTCGCCGCCCTCACACCGCGCGAGCGGGAGGTCCTCGCCCTCGTCGGCCGCGGTCTGTCCAACGCGGAACTCGCCCGCCACCTCACGCTCAGCGAGGCCACCGTGAAGACCCACGTCACCCGTATCTTCACCAAGCTCGCCCTGCGCGACCGCGCCCAAGCCGTCGTCGTCGCCTACGAGACCGGGCTCGTCGCGCCGGGCGACCCGGCGCCGTGACGCGCTGACCCGTGACGCACTGACCCGCGCTCGGCGAAGGGACGCGGCGGGCGGGGGACTCACGCGGAGCCGGCGTCACCGGAGTGCGGCTTGGCCAGTTTGAGCCCCACGATGCAGCCGATGATGCCGGTGAGGAAGAGCAGCTTCAGGCCGCTGACGGTCTCGTGGCCGGTGGCCATGGACCAGAGGACGGTGCCGGCGGCGCCGGACCCGCTCCAGACCGCGTAGGTGACGCTGATCGGGATGTGCTTCACCACGTAGGACAGGGCGGTCAGGCTGATGGCCAGGGTGGCGAAGAAGACCAGGGTCGGCAGGGCCTCGGTGAGGCCGTCGCTGGCGCCCAGCGCCGTGGCCCAGACGGCCTCCAGCAGCGAGCTGCAGAACAGGACGAGCCAGGGCACTCAGCTCACCGCCTTCAGTCCGACGACGCAGCCGATCAGGCCGGCCAGCAGTGCCGCCCGCAGGGAGGTGAGCCGGTCCTGGCCGCGGGCGGCGGCCACCAGGGCGGTCAGCACGGCACCGATGCCGACCCAGACGGAATAGGCGGTGCCGACGGGCAGCGTCTTCATGGCGAAGGCCAGCCCGCCCATGCTGAGGGCCATCGCGGCCACGACCGCGACGGTCGGCCAAAGGCGCCGGAACCCTTGCGTCGCGCCGAGTGCGCTGGCCCAGACGGCCTCCATCACCCCCGACGCGATCAGGACGATCCACGTCACGTCGCTCCTCGCAATCGTTCGCGCAGTCGTTCTCGTACGACTGTACTGAAACCAGGTATAGCACGTTTCCCGTACGACTGTGCGACCATGGCGCCATGCCCCGCGTGCTCGACGCCGAAGAACGCAACCGCCTGGTCTCCGAGGCGGCCTGGCGCGTCCTGGTGCGCGACGGCATCCAGGCGCTGTCGGTGCGCAGGATCGCCGCGGAGGCGGGGCTGCCGCCCAGCTCGCTGCGCTACACCTTCCCGACCCAGGCGAGCGTGCGGATCGGCGCGTACGAGATGGTCGCGGAGCGCCTGATGGCCCGCGTCGCGGCGATCTCCCCCGACGACGACCGGTGGGCCAGGCTGGTGCTGCTGGAACTCCTGCCGCTGGACGCGCAGCGCCGGCTGGAGATGGAGGTCTGCCTCGCGTTCGGCACCGCGGCGATGACGGACCCGGAGTTGCGCCACACCTTCCGGAGCGTGCACCGGGACGAACGCGCGCTGTGCGAGCGGGTGGTGCGGTCCGTGCGGGTGGCCGCCGCCGACGTCCCCGTCGAGGCCGAGCGGCTGCACGCGCTGGTCGACGGTCTGGCGCTGCACCTCGTCCGGCAGGACCCGGAGGAGGACACCGGTTGGGCGGTGCGGGTCCTCGACGCTCACCTGGCGCGGCTCGGCTGACCGTCCGGCGTTCGGCGTCCGGGGGGCCGTTCACGCGGCCGCTCCCGTGACCGTTCTCCGGGGCGGGGCCGCGGGTCGGGCCGCGGGGCGGGCCGCGGGAGGGTCAGGACGTACTGCGGCTGATGCGCACCAGATCGGCGGTGCTGACGGGGGGCCTGTCGCTCGGCGGGCCGGCGGACCTCAGCCCGGCCAGGTGAATGTCCAGGTGGCGCTTCCAGGCGTGCGGAGCCACCGACCCGGTCGTCTCGATGATGCCCCGGAGCGCCCAGGCGGTCGCCAGGACGTCGCCGAGGCTGATGTCGGGGCCGATGTGCCCGTGATCCTGCGCCTGCCGGCGGAGTTCGTCGATCAGCCGGCGCAACCGGTCGGCGCCGCGCTCGATGCCGGCGCGGCCGACGAGTTCGCGGGCGTAGCCGCGGTGGTCGCTGTAGGACTGCCCGAGCACGCGCAGGAAGTGCTCCAGCCCGGTGCCGTCGCCGCGTGCCAGCGCCTTCGTGGCGGCCTCGTCGAGTTCGCCGAGGATGAGGTGCACCAACTCGTCGACGAGCGCTTCCTTGTTGGGGAAGCGGCGGTACACCGTGCCGACGCCGACTCCGGCACGCGACGCGATGAGTTCCATGGTCGCGTCCGTACCGAACTCGGAGAGGACCTCGCGGGCGGCCTCGACGATCAACTGGTGGTTGCGCGCGGCGTCCCGGCGCATCGGCCGGCCGGTGTCGTCCCGTACCGCCATGCTCACCACTTCCTTCACGGGTCCACGTGCCCGGGCCGAAGCCTACGGCGCCGGGCTGTGGGCCGGGCCCGGACGGGGACGACCGACGGCCGCCCCGATCCGGACCCGCCGGCGTCGCCGGGCCGCGCTCCATGAGGTCCGGTCACTCCGACTTGTCGCCGACGACCGTCCCGCCCGCCACCATGGCCAACTCGCCGTGCTCCGGCTCGTCGTTCGCGCCCGCGCGGCGCCGCGCGGAGGGGATGAGGGTCGCCGCGAGCGTCGCGATGACCAGGGCGCCGGCCAGCATGGCGAACCCGTGGGTGTAGCCGGCCTCCTTGGGCAGGCCGCCGGCACCGGTGTCGGCGGTGACGATGCTGGCCATCAAGGCGGCGCCGATCGAGCCGCCGATGGTGCGGATGTTGGCGTTCATGCCGCTGGCGACGCCGGTCTGCTCCGGCGGCACCGCGTTGACGATCAGGCTGGACATGGCCGCGAAGGCCAGGCCGAAGCCGATGCCCATGACGCCGGTGGCGACGAAGATCTCCCACCTGTCCTGGTGGGCGAAGGCGAGGATGGCCATCGAGGCGACGCCGACCAGGCAGCCGATCACGACGACGGCCTTGCCGCCGATCAGCCGGGCGAGCCGGCCGGACCACATGCCGACGAAGAACATCGTGACGGTCGAGGGGAGCAGCATCAGACCCGACGCGGTGATGCTCGCGCCGAAGCCGTAGCCGGCGCTCGACGGGGTCTGGACGAACTCCGGCAGGAACGCGAAGACCGCGTACATCCCGACGCCGATCAGCAGGGCGACCAGGTTGTTGGTCCACACCGCGGTACGCCGCATCATGCCCATGTCGATCAGCGGCGACGCCGAGCGCTGCTCCACCATGACCCAGGCGACCGCGAGCACGGCGGCGGCGACGATCAGCCCGATCACCTTGGCCGAGCCCCAGCCCCAGTCCGGTGCCTCGCTGAGCGCGACCAGCAGGGCCACCAGCCACGCCGACAGCAGGATGCCGGGCAGCCAGCTGATCCTGCCTTCCGTGCGCACCGGCGACTCCGGCACGAAGAAGTGGGCCGCCACCGCCGCGGCGACGGTGAGGATCATCGGCAGCCAGAACAGCCAGTGGTAGTCAAGGGCGTTGACGATCGGGCCGGCCAGCACGATGCCCAGGCCCGCGCCGACAGCGCTGAGCGAGGCGATCGCCCCGACCGCGCCGTTCAGCTTCTCCTTGGGGAACTCGTCGCGGATGATCCCGAACGCCAGCGGGAGCACGCCGCCGCCGATGCCCTGGATGACCCGGGCGATGATCATCACCGTCACGTTGGTGGCGAGCGCGGCCAGCAGCGATCCCACGGACAGGGCGACCAGGGTCGCCACGAACACGCGCTCCTTGCCGACCATGTCGCCGATGCGGCCCATGATCGGCGTGAATATCGACGCCGAGAGCAGATACGCCGTCAGCACCCAGGTGACGGTGTTCTGGCTCGTGTGCAGGTCCACCGCGATCACGCCCAGCACCGGTGTCACCAGCGACTGGAGCAGCGCGTACGCGGCGACGGCCGCCGCCAGCACCGCGAACGTGACCTGATGATGTGTACGCCGCTCCGTCGTGGCCATAAAGCTCCCTCGGTTCCCGTTCCGTAAGCGGAATACTCATTCCGATCCTAGGAGGGTAGCGGATGAGGAATGGAGATTCCGCTTCGGGGTGGGGGTGTGGAGGCGCAACGCGATGAGAGGTGCGTCACAACGGAGCGGACTCGGGCGCAGCAGACGAAGAGCGCCTGGAGGTTGCCCTCCAGACGCTGCGTCGGCACGACCGGGCGCGGAGCACGCGCCCGCGGCTTTCAGCCCTCGGTGGTCCACCCCGGGATGGTGGGCAGCACCTTCTGCGCGACGCTCAGCAGCGCCGCGTCGTCCGCCGCCCCGCCGTCCGTGCGCCACAGGGTGAACTCGAACGAGCCGCCGCTGTCCTTCGCGTCCAGGGCGACGGCGAGGGAACGCGCCGGGACGCCCGGGCGGCTGTCGGAGTCGCTCCCGTCGAGCCGGAAGCTGATGCTGAGGGTGCGGTCCGCGTACAGGACCGCGGTGCGGCCCAGCACCGTCTGCCGCCGCGCGTCGTCGCCGGCCCCGAGCAGGGACGCGTACTCGGTCACCGGCATACGGTCGTAACTGGCCGCCAGGTTCACGGTGTAGGTGCCGAACTCCACGCGGGCCGAGGGCGTGGCGGTCTTGTGGCCGCCGGGGGACGTGAAGGCGCCGTCGCTGCCGCTCGCGGACTTCGCCGTCTCGCCCGGAGTGCCCAGGATGTCGGCGAGGTCGGGACGGTTCAGCGCCTCGCACAGTTGCAGCCCGGATGCCTGCCGGGGCGCCTTCGCCGCCTTCTTCGCGCCACCGTTCGCGCTGCCCTTCGCGCCGTCCTTGGCGCGGTCCGTGGCACGGTCCGTGGCGCCCTCCTCCGCGGCCCCCGTCGACGTCGTCGCGGACCGCCCGCCCGAGCAGGTGGCCGGCGGCGAGGCGCTCTCGCCGTGCGACGACGACGTCCTCTGAACGGTCCACAGACCGACCGCGAGCACCCCCACCAGTACCACGGCCGTCACGGCCTGCCCCCACGCGCTCGCGCCCTTCGCGGGCGCGCCCTTCTCGTCCGTCATATCCCCCACCTGCGATGATCTCCCCATACGTGCTCGGGGACCCTACTTCGTGATCATCGGGCGCACAAGGCGCGGTACTCGCTGGGCGACATTCCCGTGGCGGCGCGGAAGGCGCGGGTGAAGTCGGAGGGCCGCGGGTATCCCCAGCGTGCCCCGATCGCGCCGATGGGGACCGCGCGTTGGGCGGGGTCGGCCAGATCCCGGCGGCAGCGGGCGAGGCGCTGCTGACGGATGACGTCGCCGACGGTGCTGCCGTGCAGCTGGAAGATGCGGTGCAGATAGCGCGTGGAGATGAAGTGCGCCGCGGCGAGGGCGCCCGGCGTGAGCCCCGGATCGTGCAGGTGGGCGGTGATGAAGTCGCTGATCCGCTCGAACAGTTCGCGCTGCCGCGACTCGGCCGGAAGCAGCGCCGGCCGGTCCGCGTGGTGGGCCAGCAGGGCCGCCGTGAGATCGAGCGAGGTGCCGCCGAGTCGCGCGCCGTCCGGATACGTGAGATCGGCGTGCGCGTCGGCGAGCCCGGTCAGCATCTGGCAGAGCAGCCGCCCGACGCCCGTTCGCCCCTGAAGCGCGTGTCCGCACAGCGGCGCGACGGCCCGCTCCGGCAGCGGCAGAAGGCGCCGGGGGAACTGCAGCAGCAGCACCCTGGCCCCCGCCGGGTCCGGACCCGCGGTGGCGCTGAACGGACGTGAACTGTCGTACAGCAGCAGGTCGTCGGGGCCGAGCGCGGCGTACGCCCGGGCCTGTTCGATGCTCTGCTGTCCGGCGAGGGTCAGCGCGAGCTGGTACTGCTCGGGGTCGCACTGCCGGATGAGCCGCGGGGTGCGCCGGGAGTTCAGCGGCGAGTACGACATCACCGACAGTTGCACCGGTCCGAGGGCCATGGTCCGGATGCGGGCGCTGATCCGGTCGGGCGAGAGGAAGTCGATACGGGTGGCCATGAGGGCCTGCTGCGTGGTCTCCACCCAGGCCGCCGCCCGGTCGGAGGGTGGGAGGTGGGTGGTGTCCAGCACGGTGGTGAGCATGGCGTTCCCTGGGTGGTGCCGTCTGATCGCGCCGATGTGACGGAGGGTCGCCCGTCCACCGGCCACGTATCCGATCATCGCCGGTGGGTGGCGGCCCCGAACAGTGCGGAGTGCGCCAAGTCGCGTGCGCCGCACGCTCACGCGCTTCCCGGTCCGGCGGACCGTTAACCACTTGCCGGGGGCCGGGGGAGCGGTTAGGTTCGCCCGGCCGTCCATGTCGTTCCGGGGTCCTTCCGGGGCCCTTCCGGACCGGCACCGTCGTGACCAGGAGGTGTGGAGCCCATGCGCAGGAGTGACCAGCAGGTGAGTCCGCGTACCGACCGTTCCCACCTCCTCACACTCACGACGGAGACACCTTGTCGTTTCACATCACCGCACTGACCGACCCCGCGCAGGGGTCGCACAGCCGACGTCTCGCCTGGCTGGCGTCCGACGCCGACTCCATCCCCCTCGGCACGGCCTTCCTGCGGCTGTTCACCGATCCCGGGCAGGAGCACCTGGCCGAACTGACCCTCGGCGTCCACCCCGTGGAGCGGCGCGCGGGCGTAGGTTCGCGGCTCCTGGAGACCGCCGTGGCCGCCGCCCGGGACGACGCCAGACGCTGCGTGATCGCGCAGGCCGAGGCCGGGTCACCCGGCGAGCGCTTCCTGCCGGCCCGCGGCTTCCGCAAGGTCCTGACCCTGCGCTTCGCCCGGCTGCCGCTGGCCGACGTGGACGACGCCGCCCTCGCCGCGGTCGTCGCGCACCCGCACCCCGGCTACCGGCTGGCGTCATGGCACGGCACCGTCCCCGACCACCTCGCCCCGACCTTCGCCGTCTCACGCCGGGCCATGGACGACATGCCCATGGACGACACCGACTACGGCACCATGACCTGGGACGTGGACCGGGTGCGGGCCGTGGCGAAGGCCGTCGCGGACCGCGGCGACCACCTGCACACCGTCGTCGCCCTCGACACCCGCGACGACTCGATCGCCGGCTTCACCGAACTCGTCGTCCCCGGCGGTGGATTGGGTGACGGGCAGCACTACGGCACCGCGGTGCTGCCCGAGCACCGCGGGCACGGCCTCGGCCGCTGGATGAAGGCCGAGTCGATCCGCCAGGCCCGCGCGGAACACCCCGGCCTCGGCGGCCTCCTGACCGACACCGCCGACAGCAACACCCCCATGAGACGCGTCAACGACAGCCTCGGCTACACGCCCACCCACACGACCCTCCAGTACCAGCTCGACCTGTAGGAAGCCCCCCAGCAACAACCGGCGGTCCGGACGAGCCCCCTCGTCCGGCCCGGCCGCCCGCCGCCGCGACGGCCCTCAACTCCGCTGCTCCGCAAGCGTGTCGGGCGTTCGCGCCGCCACCGGCTCCGCCGTACGACGGGCCCCGCGGGGCAAGGAAAACGGCTTGGCCCGGCGGCTGGGGCCGGGGAATGATCGGCCCCATGGGCGCAGATATCCACGGGTACGTCGAGTGCCGGCTGACCTACGGCACGCTCGACGAGGACGACGCGAGTTGGTACCCGGCGATCGACCTGAACATGCTGTACGGAGGGCGGGACTACGACACGTTCGGCTGCCTGTTCGGCGTGCGGAACCACGCCGGGTTTCGGCCGTTGGCTGCCGGGCGCGGACTGCCCCACGACGTGTCGGACCACGTCCGCCAGGACTTCGAGTCCTTCCCCGACCTCCACCACAGCCCGACATGGATCGGCTGGCCGGAGCTGGCCGCGGTCGACTGGGACGAAGCCGCGGACCGGGTGGACGGTCGGGTGCACGAGTACGTCCCCGGGCCTGGGGGCGGTTGGGAGCTCGCCGGCAAGTCGTTCCAGGACACGACGGGTCGGCCCGAGGGCGCACAGTGGGTCTCCGGCGGCCGCTGCTTCCGGGTCGCCCGGATGACCCGCCGCGAGGCCGTCCCGGCGGACGGCGAGTGGGCCCCGGTGTGGACGGTCATGCGCACCCTCGCGGCCGTCCACGGCGGCGGGAACGTACGGCTGGCCGTCTGGTTCGACAACTGACGTCGCACGGACGGGGGGCGGGGTTCGAACGGGGCGTACAGGATGTGCGGATACGGCAACAATTCGGGGCGGCGGTGATTCGAAGGGGCGCGGGGCGAGAACCGGGTAGGTATGCGTACCACGTCATCGCAGAGCCGAAGGAAGGCCGCCGGACGGCACCCCCTGGCGCGTACGGCCCCGTTCGCCGCGGCGGCCGTCGCGATGCTGGCGCTCGGCGCGGCCGGGTGCGGCAACAGCGGCAAGGTGTCGGACACGTCCGCGCGGTCGACGTCGCCGGCGGCGAGCCCGGCGGGCGGTTCCGGTGCCGCGGCCCCGAGCGGCAGCGCGGCGCCCGGATCGACCGCGACGGCGGGGACGGTCGCACCGCGGTCCGCCGTACCGGGGTCGTCCGCGCCGCAGTCCACGGCCGCGCGGCCCGAGGCGGCCGGCAGCCGATGCACCGTCACCGACCTGACGATGCGGCTCGGCCGCGGCGACCCGGGTGCGGGCCAGATGTACTATCCCCTGCGATTCACGAACACCTCCTCGCGCACCTGCGTCCTCGACGGCTTCCCGGGGGTGTCGCTGATCCGCGGCGACGGCAGCACGATAGGGAAGCCCGCCGGCCGGGAGGGGCCGCGGGGCGCCGCGGTCGGCCTCAAGCCGGGCGCGAGTGTCGAGGCGGACCTGCACACGCTCAACCAGGGGGTCAACGGTGACAGTTGCTGGCGCAGGCCGACCCTGCTCAAGGCGTACCCGCCCGGGTCGAAGGACGCCATGACCCTGGCCACGGGTGATCCCGTGGTCTGCGGCGGCACGTTCGACGTGGGGAGCGTCCACTGAGCCGGAGCACCGGGCGAACCGCCCGCACCCACCCGTACCCCCACCCACCCGTACCCGTGTCCCTACGAGAACCCACGGACGAACCACCGCACAGCACCACGTGAGTGAAAGGCCGCCCATGACCGTCAAGGGCATCGACGTCGCGTCCTACCAGTCCAGCACCTACAGCACCTCCGGCCTCGGCTTCGTCATGGTCAAGGCCACCGAGGGCACCAGCTACGTCAACCCCAAGCACGCCGCGCAGGTCGCCCACGCCCGGGCCGCGGGCGTGGCCGTCGGCCACTACCACTTCGCCCGGCCCGGCAGCATGGCCACGCAGGTCACCTACTTCCTCCAGCACGCCGGGGTGAAGGCCGGTGACATCCTCGCCATGGACTGGGAGGACACGGGCGTGTCGGGAGCGGACAAGGACGCCTTCATCAAGGCGCTGCAGAAGGCGTCGGCCGCCCACCGGGTGCTGCTCTACTGCAACCTCGACTTCTGGCTGCACCGCGACACCACCTCCTTCTGCGGCGACGGCCTGTGGATCGCCGACCCCGGCGCGGCAGCCGGCCACCCGCGGGTGGAGCACGCCTGGACCATCCACCAGTACAGCTCGACCGACGGCATGGACCGCAACGTCGCCCACTTCGCCGACGCCGCCGCGCTCACCACCTGGGCCGCGAAGAGCACGTCGGGCGGCGCCCCGAGCTACGAGGCGTTCCCGGGCGCGGCCTGGTTCACCGCCGGCCGCAAGTCCCCAATCGTGGCCGCGATGCACGCCCGCCTGGTCGCGGTCGGCTGCGACCACTACAAGAGCACCGCGAACAAGGACGTCATCGGCTCCGGCGACATCGCCTCCTACGAGGCATGGCAGCGCAAGTACAGCACCGACCACCACAAGGGCTGGACCGGAGCCGCCCTCAAGTGGCCTCCAGGCAAGGAGAGTTGGGACGCCCTGCACGTACCGAAGGCGTGACCCGCACCCCGGCGCTGCCCGCGCGCCCCCGGCAGAGGTACGGGCGCCCGGCAGAGGTACGGGCGCCGCGGCCGAGCGGGTGACGCCCACCCGCTCGGCCGTTAGCCGCGGCGCCGGACGGGAACAGCGCCACCATGGAGCCCATCGAGGCACTCGACCGGATCGCCTTCCTGCTGGAACGCGCCCTCGCACCCGCCTACCGGGTCCGGGCGTTCCGCAACGCCGCCGACGTCGTCGCCGCACTCCCGCCCGCCGAGGTCCACCAGCGCGCCCGCACCGGCCGGCTCACCGACCTCAAGGGCATCGGCAAGACCACCGCCACGGTCATCACCGAGGCATGCGCCGGCCGCACCCCCGCCTACCTCGCCGACCTCGAACGCGACCAGCCCGCGCCCCCCGCCGACGGCGCCGGCCGGTCACTGCGCGCCGCTCTGCGCGGCGACTGCCACGTGCACTCCGACTGGTCCGACGGCGGCAGCCCGATCGAGGCGATGGCCCGCACCGCCCGCGACCTCGGCCACTCCTGGATGGTGCTCACCGACCACAGCCCCCGCCTCAAGGTCGCCCGCGGCCTCACCGCCGACCGGCTGCTCCGGCAACTCGACGTCGTCGCCGAGATCAACGAACGCCTCGCGCCCTTCCGGCTGCTGACCGGCATCGAGTGCGACATCCTCTCCGACGGCGGCCTCGACCAGCGCGACGACCTCCTCGACCGCCTCGACCTGGTCGTCGCCTCCGCCCACTCCGAACTCCGCATGCCCGCACCCCTCTTCACCCGCCGCCTGATCGCCGCCGTGACCAACCCCCTCGTCGACGTCCTCGGCCACTGCACCAACCGGCTGATCGGCGAGGCCAAACAACGCCCCGAGTCCACCTTCGACGCCGAAGCCGTCTTCGCCGCCTGCGCCCAGTCCGGCACCGCCGTCGAGATCAACAGCAGCCCCCACCGCCTCGACCCACCCCCCCACCTCCTCACCCTCGCCCGCGACCTCGGCACCCTCTTCTCCATCGACAGCGACGCCCACGCCCCCGGCCAACTCGACTGGCAGATCAACGGCTGCGCCCGCGCCGAATCCGCCGCCATCCCCCCACCCCGCATCCTCACCACCTGGACCGCCCCCCAACTCCTCACCTGGACCACCACCCGCACACCCCCCACGGCCCCCTGACCCCAGGCCCCCCTCCGCACAAACCGCCCCCAGGCCACCCACCGCCCAGACCACCCCCCAAGCCGCCCACCGCCCAGACCACCCCGGCCCGGGGCCCCACCCTGCCGAACCCCCACCCCCCCACCCCCCCACCCCCACCCCCGGCCCCCTCACCTCGGTGCGCCACCCTGGAGCCGCGGGAGAGACGGAAGCCGGGGCGCAGGGGGCGGGGTTCGAGACGTTCGTATATTTGTGGCGCGAGGAAGAAGGATCAGGCAACGAAACCCCCCGCAGGCGCCGTAAATATGCAGTCTCGAACCCCGCCACCGGAGCCCCGGCGAACCTCACCGCCCACCGTCGCCGAACCTCACCGCGCCGCCCCCGCCACCTCCTCAAGCGCAGCCCGCACCAGCACCCCATTACCCTCCGCCACCCTCCCGTCCGGCAACACCAACGTGTCCTCCACCCCGATCCGCACATCCAGCCCCCTCCCCGCCGCCACCCTCAACACCGGCCACGCCCCACCCTCCTCCCCATGCAGCAGCAGCACCCCCCTCCCCACCCGATCCAGCCCACCCAACCCCGCCAACTCCCGCAGCAACTCCTCCGCCACCCCCACCGCCCGCTCCGGATCACGCTCGACCACCTCCCCCAGAACCCGCACCACCCGCCCCACCCCCGGCCACCCCCGCAACCTGACCGCCGCATCCGTCCCGGAGTACACCCCCGCCTCCACCCCGATCCCCACCGACAGCAACGCGTCAGCGACGACCTCCGCCCCCTCCTCGTGCCAGTTCACCGACGCGTGATCCGGCAGCACCGACCAGGACCGCACCAGCGCGGCCCGCCGCTCGGGGTCCGGCTCGGTCCACTCCCCGGTGGTGACGCCGATCGGAACGCCGGGCGCCGACGCCCGCACCGCCGCGACCGCGGCGTCCACACTCACCGCCGCCATCGTGTCCGCCCCCTTCTCGTCCTTGGGATGGATATGGATCGAGCGGGCGCCGAGGGAGACGGCCTCCGCGGCCGCGTCGCCGAGCTGCTGGGGCGTCACCGGCAGCCACTCGCACTCGGATCGGTCTCTGGCGCCGTTCAGGCATACCTGGAGCATGGCGTGATCATCCCAGACGCTCGGCCGCGCCGGCCGGATGCCGCACGGCACCACATGACGGCGGCTCAGGTGGTCGTGCAGACCGTGCCGTTCAAGGTGAAGACGGTCGGCGGCGGATACGCGCCGCTGTTCGCCCCGGTGAACCCGAAGTCCGCCGAGTTGCCGCCGTTCGCGGCGAGCGTGGCGTTCCAGTCCACCGGTGTGGCCACCACCGTACGCCCGGACTGGCTCAGCTCGGCGTTCCAGAACCCGGTGACCGACTCGTCCGCGCCACTCGGGAAGGTGAACGCCAGCGTCCACCCGGTGATCGGTACGGGTCCGGTGTTCGTGACGTTGACGTCCGCGTTGAAGCCGTTGCCCCAGCCGCCGGTGAGCCGGTACGACACCCGGCAGGTCGAGTCCGCCGGGGTCCCGGTGCGCACCGTCACCGGGTCCGAGGGCCGTGACAGCCGTCCGGCGGCGTCCCGGGCGAGCACGTTCCAGGTGGAGGTGGTGCCGGGCGTCAGGTTGGCCACGGTGGCGGAGGTGCCGGTGGAGGTGGCCAGGAGCTCGCTGGTGGTGCCGTCGGAGCGGTAGACCTCGTACCGGTCGGCGGTTCCGCCCGCCGAGGGGGTCCAGGAGACGGTGGCCGTGGTGGAGCCGGCCGCCGTCACCTTCGGGGCGCCCGGTGCGGACAGCGCCGACGCGCTGCCGGCGGCGGCGCGCAGCGTCAGCGTGGTGACCGAATACGGCGGCAGCGTCGCGGAGTTCGGGTCGCCGGTGGTCGAGGTGTCGATGGAGTCGGCCTCGTCGCGGTAGAGCGCGACGCTCGCGGACGCCGGGTCCGGGGTGAACCCGGCGTAGTGGAGGGCGACGTGCTGGGAGTTCGACGGGTCCTTGTTGATGAGCAGCACGCTCAGCGAGCCGTCCGCGCGGTGCACGGCGTGTGCGGACACCAGCGCGCTCGTGGTGCCCGCGCCCACCAACTGGTCGCCGGGCCGCCCGAGTTCGCTGAGCATCTTGATCGCGTAGTAGGTCGGGAACGGCGTGTTGAGCGCGGGCTCGCACACGTCCCCGACGCAGGTGCCGCTGGACAGGATGCCGTAGTCGTCGAAGTCCGTCGCGCCGTCGGGCGCGGTGCTGATCGCCTGCGGGCCGTTGTGGGTGTCCCACCAGTCCACCGTGAACACCCCGCTCTCCAGGGCGGTCAGATAGGTGTCGGCGCCGAACAGGGCGTCCGGCTGGGTGTCCTCGTCGACGTCGGAGTTCACCTCGGTCAGCGCGATCGGCAGTGCGCCCGCCCCGGCCTGGTCCAACTGGTCCTTCAGCTGGGCCAGTTCACCGGTCAGCTGGGTAGGTTCGCCGAGCATCGTGGCGGCGTCGGAACCGCCCGGGTACCAGTGCACGATCACGAAGTCGGCGTGGCCGGCGATGAGCGGGATCACCGTGTGGTTCCAGTCCGCGCTTTCCCCGGCGGCCATCACGCCGTCCGGCCAGTTGCCCGGCAGCGTCAGCACCGCGCCGACCTTCACCGACGGGTCCACCGCCTTCATCGCCGACGCGTACTGGGCCACGCTGTTCGCGTACGCCGTCGGGGAGGTGTCGGCGTGGTCGTCGATCTCCCAGCCGGAGCCGTAGTGCCCGTTGCCGTAGACCTCGTTGCCGACCTCCCAGTACTTGTCGCCGTACCCCTTGGTGACGTTGGCGTACTTCACCCAGTCCGCCGCCTCCTGCGGGGTGCCCGAGCCGTAGTTCGCGATCAGCATCGGCTGCGCGCCGATCTTCTTCACGGTGCCCATGAACGCGTCGAAGTCCGTGCCCGGCGCCACGTATCCGCCCGGCGCGGAGTTGTCCTGCCAGTGGTACATGTCGCCGTAGGAGCCGCCGGGATAGCGCAGCATCCCGACGTTCGCGGCCTGGAGCAGGTCCTGCACCTGGGGGACGTTCATCTGGTCGTCCCACACCGCGCTGTTGAGCCCGTACGCGGTGCCGGGGATGGTGCCGAACCCTTCGTCGGCGTTCACGGTCACGTCGACGGGGGAGGAGGCCGCGGGGTCGGGGGAGCCGGCCGTGCCTGTGGCGGCGGCGGTGGCGGCACCGGCCGTGGCGCCGCCGGCCAGGAGCGCGGCGCCGAGCGCGGTGGCCGACGCCATCGCGGCGAGCCGGCGCCGCCAGGGCGCGGTGGACAGGTGTCTGCGGACGAGGACGGGCACGGGGTTCTCACCTTCGGGAGGCGGGACGTGGGGGGCGTGCGGGTCTGCCGGTAGGGCGTGTGGGAGCGCTCCCATATTTGGCCCGGTGCGCCGCCCGTGTCAATGCTCACGACGTCCGCGCGGGTCGACTGCGTTGTGTGCAGGGTGGATTGGCGGAGGGCCGCGCGGGTGGTGGGGCGGCGCGGCTTCGCCTCAGGGGCAGTGGCTGCCGCTGTAGCAGGGCGGTACGCCGTTGCCGGTCGGCGGCCGGTACGGAGGGGTGGTGGGGACGGTCTCGGCGATGTAGGCGGAAGTGATCGAGAAGGCGACGACGTAGTGGTGGCTGACGTACGCGGACCGGGCCACCGCGTCGGTGGAGAGCGGATGCCAGGCCCGGTAGACGGTGCCTTCGCTCGCCAGCCGCGTCGGCGGTCCGTCCAGCGCCTGGTTGTCGCCGGTGCTGGCGAAGGGCGAGTACGGGCGTCCGGCGACGCCCACCTGGAGGCGCGGCTGGGCGCGTTGGGCGGCGGTGTCGAGCGTGCCGTTCGACCGGCGGTCGTACCGCACGAACAGAGCGATCTGCTTCGGCGCGGAGGCCGACGGGCTCGGCGTCGCGGTCCCCGACGGCGGGTCGCCGCCGACCTGTCCCATCCAGGTGGCCATCGCCGTCAGCGTGCCGGGCGGCCCTCCCGACGGGGTGCCGGCCCAGCCCTGCGTGTCGATCGCGGTGTCCAACTGGTGCAGGCGGGTGTGGAGTTCGCCGTCGAACGCGGCGTACAGCACGGTGGACCGGGTGCAGGAGATCGGCGACCAGCGGTCTCCGCCGAACGAACCCTGGTTGATCGACGTGCACGAGTCCGCCACCGACGTGCCGAGCGGGACCGCCCAGGGTACGGCCGAACTCAGCTTCTTCAGCAGCGCGTTGTCGGCCCGCGCCGCGCTCGCGCCCGCCGTCCGGGTGGCGTCGGCCCGGGCGAAGGCGGCGACGTCGGGCGGCGGCCGGTGGAAGCGGTGGTCGAAATCCCACCACATGTAGCCGAGCAGCGCGCACACCACTCCCAACGCGACCACGAAGGTGGTCGCACATCCGCGGCCCGGAGCACGTGCGCCCGGGACCGCCCCCGCCGGATGACCCATACGTGCATGGTCGTCCGCCCAGAGGGCGGCAGCGCAACGTTTCGGTCTCCATCGCGTCTCGCTCCCCGGGCGGTCCGCGGCACTCGCGGCCGATCTCCCGCCGACCTTCCGCCGAAGTCCGTTGCCCCGCCGCCCTGGTGCTACACCACGGGACCGTACGGGGTGAACCGCGCGTGGTCGTAGATCGCACGGAGTCCGGGCCGGCGGACCGCGGGCAGCCGGGCCAGCGTGTGGAGGAACACCCTCCGGTCCGGCTCGAAGCGGCGGTGCGGATGGAGCGGCGGCGGGTCGTCGCGGAGGACTCCGGCCGGCAGCCCACCGGTGACCGGGACGGCCAGCCGCTCGCGGGGGAAGGCCAGTTGGGCCCACACGTCGGCTTCCAGCGGCACGGCGGCCACCGGTTCCGGCGGCTGCCAGGTCCTGCCCGTGTGCGGGTGGCGCGGCACCAGCGCGAGGGAGTCGCCGCGCTCGGGTGGTGGCAGTTCCGGTCCTGCCACCACCACCCGCCGGGGCGCGGCCGGGCCCGGTGGCCGGGGCGGCGCCGCGGCGAGCAACCGGTCGAGGGTCGGGCCGAACAGGTCCGTGACCAGGCCGCGGGGGAGCACCAGCGGCGCGCCGGCCGACGCCGCGAGCAGGTGGGCGAGTGCCGCACCGGCCGCCAACTCCTTTTGCGTGCCGGGTGGTTCGTCCTCGTCGCGAGCTGTCCCGCACCCGGTTGCCGGGTCACCTGCCGGACAGGACGTCGTAGCCGACGAAGGTGAACATCCGCTCGCCCGTGGGGAGTTCGCGGGGCTCGCCGGTGAAGTGGTGCACGCCGACGCCCTGCCGGATCTCCGGCGCGGAGGTCCAGGTCCGTTCGAAGCCGCGCTGCTCCAGCCAGTCGCAGACGCGGGGGAAGAGGTCGGGCTCCCTGCGGTTGCGGGTCCAGATGACGGAGCCGCCGGGGGCGCAGAGGCCGTCGAGGAAGCCGGTGGTGCGCTCGATGTCGGCGGCGGTGATGTTGCCGAACACGCCGACGAGGAGGACGAGTCGGGCGGGCACGGCGCCGGCGTAGGAGTCGGTGAGGGAGGCGTCGCCGGTGACCACCTCGATGTCGTGCAGGCCGAGTGCGGCGGCGGCCTCCCGTGCGGCGGCGGTGTTGCGCGGGTCGAGTTCGACCAGCCGGGCCGAGACGTCGGCGCGGCGCGGGTGGTCCGCGAGGGCGCCGAGGAGGTCCAGGCCCTGCCCGGCGCACACGCTCACCACCCGGAACGGGCCCGGCGGAGCGGCGTCCAAGGCGGCCCTGATCCGCTCGGTGACGGTGCGCAGCCGCGCGGTCAGGGCGGAGTCGGGGGATGTGTAGGCGTCGTGCCAGGCGTGCCAGTCCATGCCCGCACCCTATGAAGCGGCCTGGCGCGGCCGCACCCGGTTATCCCGGGCGCAGCCGCCTTGCAAACGGCCGGCGGGCGGTGGGGCGGTCGGCGGCTCAGTCGCCCAGCCGGTCGATCTGCCGGATCTTGTTGGTGACGTCGAGCGCCGCGACCTTGTAACTCTCAGCAAGTGTCGGGTAGTTGAAGACAGCGTCCACCAGGTAGTCGACGGTGCCGCCGCAGCCCATCACCGCGCTGCCGATGTGGATGAGTTCGGTGGCGCCGGTGCCGAAGCAATGCACGCCCAGGAGCTTGCGGTCGGTGGGGGAGACCAGCAGCTTCAGCATGCCGTGCGCGTCGCCGATGATCTGGCCCCGGGCCAGCTCGCGGTAGCGGGACACCCCGACCTCGAACGGGACCGCCGCGTCGGTGAGTTGGTCCTCGGTACGGCCGATGAAGCTGATCTCGGGAATGGTGTAGATGCCGATCGGCTGGAGGTCGGGCATGCCGTGCACCGGCTCGTCGAAGGCGTGGTACGCGGCGGTGCGGCCCTGTTCCATCGAGGTCGCGGCGAGCGCCGGGAAGCCGATCACGTCGCCGACGGCGTAGATGTGCGGCACCGCGGTGCGGTAGTGCTCGTCCACCGAGATCCGGCCGCGCTTGTCCGCGCTCAACCCGGCCCGCTCCAGGCCGAGTCCGTCGGTCAGGCCCTGCCGGCCCGCGGAGTACATCACCGCGTCCGCGGCGATCTTCTTGCCGCTGGCGAGCACCGTGAGCGTGCCGTGCTCGTGCCGCTCCACGGCCGCGACGGTCTCGCCGAAACGGAAGGTCACCGCGAGGTCCCGCAGGTGGTACTTGAGCGCCTCGACCACCTCGGCGTCGCAGAAGTCCAGCATGCCGTCGCGCTGTTCGACCACCGTGACCTTGCTGCCGAGGGCGGCGAACATCGAGGCGTACTCCATGCCGATCACCCCGGCGCCCACGATCACCATCGAGCGCGGCACCCGCTCCATGCTCAGCACGCTGTCGGAGTCCAGCACGGTGCGGTCGTCGAACTCCACGCTCGCCGGGCGGGCCGGGCGGGTGCCGGTGGCGACCACCACGAAGTCCGCGGTCACCGCCCGCTCGCGGCCGGCGGCGTCGGTGACGGCGACGGTGTGCTCGTCGAGGAAGCGGCCGGTGCCGGGCAGCAGCGGCACCTGGTTGCGGCTGAGCTGGCTGCGGATCACGTCGACCTCGCGGCCGACCACGTGCTCGGTCCTGGAGGTCAGGTCGCCGATGGTGATGTCGTCCTTGAGCCGGTAGCTCTGCCCGTACATGTCCCGCTGGTTGAGGCCGGTGAGGTAGAGCACCGCCTCGCGGAGCGTCTTGGACGGGATGGTGCCGGTGTGCAGGGACACCCCGCCCAGCGTCTGCGGGCGGTCCACGATCGCCGCCCGTCTGCCGAGTTTGGCCGCGGCGATCGCCGCCTTCTGCCCGCCGGGACCGGAACCTATGACCAGTATGTCGTAGTCGCGCACCCGCAGAGTCTGTCATCGCCGCCACGGCACCGGAAGGCGTGGGAGACGGCGGTTCGGTGACGTTCCGACGCGCGCGGCCCGCGGGTGCGGCCCACCGGAGACGCGCACGGGCGCCCCTCACCGGCAAGGTCCGCCCGCGGGGCCCGCAGCCGCCCGCCGCCGCCCGCCATGAAAGCGCCGCCGCCGGGCACACGACCGGCACACGGAGCGTGGCGGAAGGAGCACTGTGGCGAGAAGCAGGGGCACGGCGGGCCGGGCCGGGCCGACCGAGCGGGCGGCCGAGCCGGAGACCGGGCGACCCGGGCGGGGCACGCGCGCCAAGCGGCCCAAGCCGTCCAAGCGGTCCAAGCGGTCCGCGCCGGCGGCACCCCGCGCCGGCCTGCGCCGCACCCGCGCCGTGTGGAGGTTCGGCCGCACCCTGGTCCGGGCGCTGGCCGCCTCATGGGACAAGGACGTCACCGAGCGCGCCGCGGCTCTGACCTACTACGCGGTACTCGCGCTCTTCCCCGCGCTGCTGATGACGGTGTCGCTGCTGGGCATGGCCGGCGGGCCCTCGGAGAGCAGCCTGGCCGCGGGCGTCACCACGCTGCTGCCCGCCGAGTCGCGGCCCGTGGTGGCGTCGGCGCTCCAGGACATGGCGCACGACCACCGCGCGACCCTGTCGCTGGCGATAGGAGGCGGCCTGGGCGCCATGTGGTCGGCGTCCAGCTACGCGGCGGTCTTCCGGCGCGCCCTGCACACCATGTACGGCTCCGACGAGCGGCGGCCGGCCTGGCGCACCGGCCCCCGGGTCGTGCTGACCTCCCTGACGCTGCTGGTGCTGCTGGTGGCGAGCGCGGTCTGCCTGGTGGTCACCGGCGCGATCGCGCACCGTACCGGCTCGGTGCTGCACATGAGCGGGCCCGCGCAGGCGGCGTGGCGCGGCATGCGCTGGCCGCTGCTGCTGGCGGTGGCCGCCGCGCTGGTCCTGGTGCTCTTCCGCACCGGCCCGCGCGGCACCCGGTCGCTGCGCGCGATGGCGCCCGGCGGCGCACTCGCGGTGGGACTGTGGCTGTCCGGCTCGGCCGGATTCGCCGCCTACACCGCGCACATGGGGACGTACAACCGCCTCTACGGGCCGCTGGCCGGCACGGTGATCTTCCTGGTCTGGCTGTGGTTCTCCAACCTGGCGCTGATGATCGGCGCCCACTTCAACGTCGAGCACGCGCGGGCCAGGGCGGCCCGGGCCGCCGCCGCGAAGACGTCCGCAGGCGGCGGTACGGACGGCACGGACGGTACGGGCACCGCGGACGGTACGGACGGCGAGGCCGCGGCGGACACCGGCCCAGGCTCGCGCGACGGGAGCGGCGCGGTCGCCCTTCCCGGGACGGTGGCCCGCCCGCACCCGCCCGGCGGCACCGCCGTCGCGGCCACCGACCGGTGAGCGTCCACGGCGACGGGCCCGGGCCGACCGCCCCCACGGCAGCGCGGCGCCCCACCCCCACGGCGGTCCGGCACTCGCCGACCGGCCCGTGGGTGATAGATCCGCGGGCCGCCGAGGAAGGAATGTGCACGTGATCGTCGACTGCGCCATCTACCAGGACGGCCGCCGCACCCACACCCCGGACGACCTGTCCGACGCGCTGGACCAGGCCCGCGCGCAGGGCGACTCCTTCGTGTGGGTCGGCGTGCACGACCCGACCGAGGCCGAGTTCGCCGGCATCGCCGCGGAGTTCGGGCTGCACCCGCTGGCGGTCGAGGACGTGCTCAAGGCCCATCAGCGGCCCAAGCTGGAGATCTATCCCGACGCGCTGTTCGCCGTGGTGCGGCCGCTGCGGTACCACGACGACAGCGGCACGGTCAGCGCCAGCGAGCTGATGGTCTTCATCGGCGACGCGTTCGTGGTGACCATCCGGCACGGCGAGGCCGCCACGGCCGCCGAGGTGCGCGCCGGGCTGGAGGACAGGCCGTCGGTGCTCAAGCACGGCCCGATCGCGGTGCTCTACGCGATCTGCGACAGCGTCGTGGACGACTACCTCGAGGTCGCCGTGGAGCTCCAGGTGGACCTGGAGGAGCTGGAGGAGAAGGTGTTCGCGCCGATCGGCGGCGACTCGGCGCGCATCGCCGCGACGATCTACGAGTTCAAGCGGCAGGTGATGGAGTTCCGGCGGGCCAGCGGCCCGCTCGCCGAGCCGATGGCGCGGATGGCCGCCGGCGGGATGCCGTACACCCCCCGGCGCACCCAGCCGTTCTTCCGCGACGTCGCCGACCACCTCACCCGGGTCGCCGACGCCGGGGAGTCCCTGGACCGGCTGCTGTCCGACATCCTCGCCGCGCACCTCACCCAGGTCGGCGTCCGGCAGAACGACGACATGCGCAAGATCTCCGCCTGGGCGGCCATGGCCGCGGTGCCCACGATGATCGCCGGGATCTACGGGATGAACTTCCACCACATGCCGGAACTGCGCCAGGTCTGGGGCTATCCGGCGGTGCTCGCGCTGATGGTCACGGTCGTCCTGGTGCTCTACCGGCTCTTCAAGCGGCGCGGCTGGCTGTGACAGCGGGGGGACCGGGTATGCCCGGCCCCCACCCTTGCCCGCCGAGGCCGCCACCTCAGCGGTCAGCGGCCCCGGTACCTGCTGGCGGCCCCTACTTCTGCGGCCCCGGCGCCTGCTTGCGGCGCCTCGGCGCGCGCCCCGGCGGCTGCCTCGGCGGCTCGCGGTGGGTGATCCCCGGCAGGTCCTGCACCACCGGCCGCTCGGTGGTGAGCGTGAACGGCTTCTCGTAGTGCAGGATCTCGATCGGCGCGCCGTCGGCGAGGCAGTACGTCGCCGAGGTCCGCTTCACCTCCACCCGCAGCCGCCGGCCGCGGAAGTCCAGCCGGAAGGCGATCCTGCTGAGCGCGTCCGGCAGCCGCGGCGCGAACCGGATCGAGTCCCCGTTGAAGAGCCGCATCCCGCCGAACCCGGCCACCAGCGCCGTCCAGGTGCCCGCCAGCGCCGCGATGTGCAGGCCGTCGCGGGCGTTGTTCTCCAGGTCCTCCAGGTCCATCATCGCCGACTCGCCCAGGTAGTCGTAGGCGAGCTGGAGGTGCCCGACCTCCGCCGCGATCACCGACTGGCAGTACGCCGACAGCGACGAGTCCCGCACCGTCAGCGGCTCGTAGTAGGCGAAGCCGCGCGCCTTCTCCTCGGCGGTGAAGGCGTCCCCGCGCAGGTACATCGCCAGCACCAGGTCGGCCTGCTTGACCACCTGCTTGCGGTACAGGTCGAAGTACGGGTAGTGCAGCAGCAGCGGGTAGCGATCGGGGTCGGCGCTCTCGAAGTCCCAGCGCTGGTGCCGGGTGAAGCCGGCGGACTGCTCGTGCACCCGCAGGTCCTCGTCGAAGGGCACCGTCATCGTCGAGGCCGCGTCCCGCCAGGCGGCGGTCTCCTCGTCGGTGATCTCCAGCGCGGCGGCGTGCCGCGGATGGCGCTCGGCGGCGTCGGCGGCGGCCACCAGGTTCGCCTGCGCCATCAGGTTGGTGTACACGTTGTCGTCGCAGACCGCGCTGTACTCGTCGGGCCCGGTCACGCCGTCGATGTGGAAGGCGCCCGAGTGGTCGTGGTGGCCGAGCGACCGCCACAGCCGGGCGGTCTCCGTGAGGATTTCCAGCCCGGTCTCGGCCTCGAACTCGTCGTCGCCGGTGGTGGCGACGTAGCGCACCACCGCGTCGGCGATGTCCGCGTTCACATGGAAGGCGGCGGTGCCGGCCGGCCAGTAGCTGGACGCCTCGTCGCCGTTGATGGTGCGCCAGGGGAACGTGGCGCCGGCCAGGCCGAGTTGGGCGGCCCGCTCGCGCGCGGCGGGCAGCGTGTTGTGCCGCCACCGCAGCACCTCGGAGGCGGCCTGCGGCGCGGTGAACGTCAGCAGCGGCAGCACGAACGTCTCCGCGTCCCAGAACGTGTGCCCGTCGTAGCCGGAGCCGGTCAGGCCCTTGGCGGGGATCGCCCGCTGCTCGGCGCGGGCGGCGGTCTGCAGCACGTGGAACAGCGCGAAGCGGACCGCCTGCTGGATCTCGGTGTCGCCGTCGACCTCGACGTCGGCCCGCTCCCAGAAGTCGTCCAGGTACTCGCGCTGCTGGTCCAGCAGGCCCTGCCAGCCGGTGTCGCGCGCGCCCACCAGCGCCGCGTCGGCCTGGTCGCGCAGCGCGGGCAGCGAACGCGTCGCCGACCAGCCGTAGGCGACGAACTTCTCCAGCCGCAGCCGCTCGCCCTTCTCCAGCACGGCGGTGACGGTCAGCCGGCTGATGTCGTCCCCGGACTCCGAGGAGATCTGGGTGGTGGCCCGCGGCCCGTCCACCCGGTGGTCGGCGGCCGCCGCGACCCGCAGCTCGCTGCGGGTGGTGGAGTGGATCAGCCCCAGCCGGGTGCCGCCGGCGAAGTGCTCCTCGGAGACCAGCGGCGACTCCAGCGCCGCCGCCACCCGCGGGTCGCCGGTGGCCCGCGGGATCTCCTCGTTGGCCGCCAGCTCCGACTGCACCACCACCCGCACCTGCTCGTCCAGCGGCTCCACCTCGTAGGAGATCGCCGCCACCGCGCGCTGCCGGAAGGAGATCATCCGCACCGAGCGCACCCGCACCGCGCGCCCGGCGGGCGACACCCACACGCACTCGCGGCGCAGCACCCCGGCCCGCATGTCCAGCTCGCGCACGTGCGCGCGGGTGGTGCCGTACCGCAGGTCGAACGGCTCGTCGTCCACCAGCAGCCGGATCAGCTTGCCGTTGGTGACGTTGATGACGGTCTGGCCGGACTCCGGGTAGCCGAAGCCGGCCTCCGCGTACGGCAGCGGGTGCAGCTCGTGCAGGCCGTTGAGGTACGACCCCGGCAGGCCGTTCGGCTCGCCCTCGTCGAGGTTGCCGCGCCAGCCGATGTGGCCGTTGGACAGGGCGAAGACCGACTCGCTCTGCGGCAGCAGTTCCAGGTTCAGTTCGCACTCGCGCAGCGACCACGGCGCGACCTCGTAGGCGGGATCGGTGATCACGCACTCCTCCCGATCAGGTCGGCCAGATCCTTCACCACGGTGTCGGCGCCGTGCTTGCGCAGCTCGTCGGCCTGTCCGACCCGGTCCACGCCGACCACGTACCCGAAGCGGCCCTCCCGCCCGGCGTCCATCCCGACCAGCGCGTCCTCGAAGACCGCCGCCTGACCCGGGTCGAAGCCGAGCTGCTTGGCCGCGGCCAGGTAGGTGTCGGGCTTCGGCTTGCCGCGCAGCCCCTGGTCCTTGGCGGTCACGCCGTCCACCCGCACGTCCATCAGGTGCTCGATGCCCGCGGAGACCAGCACGTCGCGGGTGTTCGCGCTGGAGGACACCACCGCGGTGCGCAGCCCCGCCGCGCGTACCGCCGTCACATAGCGCACCGAACCCTCGTACGCGGTCACGCCGTCGGTGCGGATCTTCTCCAGCACCAGGTCGTTCTTGCGGTTGCCGAGGCCGTGCACGGTGAGCGCCGACGGCGGGTCGTCGTCGTCGCCCTCGGGCAGCTCGATGTCGCGCGAGGCGAGGAAGGTCCGCACCCCGTCCGCGCGGGGCCGGCCGTCGACGTAGGTGTCGTAGTCCGTGGTGCTGTCGAACGGCCGGAAACCGTCGCCGTCCCGGTCGTGCAGGAAGGCGTCGAACATCTCCTTCCAGGCCGCGGCATGCACCAGCGCCGTCGGCGTCAGCACACCGTCGAGGTCGAAGAGGCAGGCACGTACTCTGCTCGGAAGGCCGATCTGCGTCATGCGCACCATGTGCCCCCATCCGGCGGTCGGCATGCCCGCTCCGGGCGAAGTCCCCCCGGCTCGCCGAACGGCCCGCGGCCCTGGGCCCGGGCGCGCCGAAACCGCCCGGAGCGGCAGGTCAGCCGCCGAGCCGGTTGATCTCCGGGCTGTGCAGTACGTGCGGCCCCTGCCCGTCGAGCCGCGCCACCGCCAGCATCGCCCGGCCGAGCGCCTGCGTGGTCGTCACGTGCTTCGGCGCCACCCGGCGCAGCACCGGGTACAGCCACGACGTCGCCTTGTACATCACCCGGTACCAGCCGGTGCGGGACCGCTCGCCGTGCAGCGGCTGAATCCAGCCGGGCCGGAACATGTACGCCCGCATGTCCATCGCCAGCAGCGCGTTCTCGGTGCGCCCCTTGACCAGCGCCCAGCCCGAGCGGCCTTGCTCGGTGCTGTCGGTGCCCTCGCCGGAGACGTAGGTGAAGGTCAGCTCCGGGCGGCCGGCCGCGACCGTACGGGCGGCGGCGAGCGTGCAGTCGTAGGTGATCCGGGTGTAGTCCTGCTGGCTGTGCCCGGCCGCCGACACGCCCAGGCAGTAGAAGCAGGCGTCCGCGCCCGACAGTTCCCCGGCGACCGCCGAGAAGTCGGTGAAGTCGTCGTGGAAGACCTGCCGCAGCTTCGGGTCGGCGCGCTTCAGCGGGCTGCGGGCCACCGCGACCACCTCCGTCACGTCCGGGTCGAGCAGGCACTCCCGCAGGACGCCCTGCCCGACCATCCCCGAGGCACCGAAGAGGATCACCTTCATCGCCGGCCGTCGCCGCCTTCCGTCCGTCCCGCACCCGCCGTCGGCGGCCGCGCGGATCGCGCGGCGCCACCGGACAGTGTGCCGCACTCCGCGACGCGCCGATCTTGCCGCTCCGTCAGGCGCCCTCCGTGGTCCGCCTTCGGGTTAACCCCCGGGCGAGGTACCGGCCTGCCGGATGGGGCGGCGGCGATCACCGCGCGAAGCTGGGGGAGGAGCCGCGCCGCGGGCAGGACCCGCGCCGACCCGTAGGACCCGAACCGATCTGTACGTGCCCGCACGCATCTGTACGACCCGCACCGATCTGTACGACCCGCACGCGCACAACAGCCGTACGACATCAGGGAGTCACCGTGCCCACTCGCCGCGCCACCGTTCTGTCGGCCGCCGCCGTCCTGCTCGCCGTCCCCGCGCGGGCGGTGGCGGCGCCGGGGCCCCGAACCGAGCCGCGCACCGCGGGTGCGGGCGGATCGGCCGACGAGAGCGCGACCGACGGCCGGCTGCGGCTGAAGCTGCCCGCGCCGAGCGGTCCCCACCCGGTCGGCACCCTGGCGCTGCGGCTGGTCGACACCTCGCGCCCGGACCCGTGGACCGGCGGCCCGCACCGCGAGCTGATGGTGAGCGTCCGTTACCCGGCGCGCGCGATCCGCGGGTTCGCCGCCGCCCCGCAGATGCTGCCCGGGGAGGCGGCCGGCTGGACCGAGCTGAACAGCCTCGCCGACATCCCCGCGGACCGGGTGGACTGGGCCGCCACCCGCACCCACGCGCACCAGGGCGCGCCGGCCGGGGCAGGGCCGTACCCGGTCGTGCTCTACTCGCCGGGCGCCGGCGACCCCCGCTCGCTGGGCAGCGTGCTGTGCGACGACCTCGCCTCGCGCGGCCACGTCGTCGTCATGGTCGACCACACCTACGACGCCTCCGCCGTCGAGTTCCCCGGCGGCCGGGTCGAACGCACGCTGCTGCCCGCGGAGTTTGCCAAGGCCGTACCCGACCCCGAACACCCCGACCCGGTGAAGATCGCGGCGCTGCTGGAGAAGGTCGTCATGGTGCGCGTCTCGGACGTCCGCTTCGTCCTCGACGCGCTGCCCGGCGCGCTGCCGGCGCCGCTGCGCGCGGTGGCGGACTTCGCCCGGGTCGGGGCCTTCGGCCAGTCCGCGGGCGGCTTCACCGCGCTCCAGGCCATGCACGACGACCGGCGTATCCACGCGGCCGCCGACTTCGACGGCGTCACCTCCTACGTCCAGGACGACGACCAGGACGGCTTCCCCTCCACCCTCACCACCGACGGGCTGGACCGGCCCTTCCTGCTGGTCGGCAAGGACGGCAACACCCCGGGCACGGTGCCCTGCTGGGGCGAGCTGGTCCGGCACAGCCACGGCTGGCACCGCGCGCTGACGCTGCACGGCGCCGCGCACGGCACGTACACCGACGCGGTCGTCCTGGTGCCGCAGATCACCCGCCGGCTCGACCTGCCACGCGCCACCCTCACCGAGAACGTCGGCACGATCGCCACCCGGCGCGCCGTCACCGCCGACCGGACGCTGCTCGCCGCGTTCTTCGGCCGCTTCCTGAGCGACCGTGCTGACCACGGCCTGCTCGACGGCCCCTCGCCGCGCCTGCCCGAGGTCCGCTTCGCCTCCTGACCGCGGGCCGAACGGACCGAACGGGCCTGAACGGGCCGGCCCGCCGCGCGGGTTGGTGTGCGCGGCGGGCCGGAACCCTGGCGTCCGCCGACCGGTTCCCGCCAGGATGGCGTCATGTTCTTCACGGTTCTCGCCACGGCGGGCCTCGTCGTCGGAATCGGCGCCGCCGTCAAGGCGGTCAAAGACGAGGCGGCCTTCCTCCGGGTCCGCCGCCGGGGCGTGGAAATCCAGGCCGACGTCGTGGACAACGACGCGAGCCCCGTCGGCAACCGGAACACGTACTTCCTCACCCCGGTCGTCCGCTACCGCCTCAACGGCCGCTCCTACACGGCCGCGTTGTGCAACCCCAACGGCACACCCGGCGGTGTCGGCGCGGGCATGACCATCCTGGTCCACCCCGACCATCCGTACGCGCCCTACGACCGCTACGGCGGGATGGGCACCCAGTCCCGCAACCTGCTGCTGCTCTTCGCCCTCACGGTCGCGGACTTCGCGATGATGCTCGCCCTCCGCTGAAGCCCGGGCGGGGCGGGTCCTTGGAGTGGAGGCAAGAGGCCGGGGCCTTCAGGGACGAGAGGGCGACTTGGACTCGATGCGGCCCAACGGGCTCGCGCCGTCGGCCAGTTCCTCGCGGACCGCGGTCCAGCCGGAGTCGTCGAGGCCGAGGGTGTGGCGGAGGTAGGCGGTGGTGGCGCGCTGGATCAGGGCGAGCCGACCGGGGTGCTCGTCCGTGGTCTCCCTGGCCTCGTAGCCGGGGATGCCGCCGAGCGAGTGCTCCGCGCCGAACAGGGTGAGCAGGCTCTTGTCGCCCGGGCTCAGGACGTACGGGTCGGCGAGCCAGTCCGGTCCGCGGACGGTCATCGGGGAGTCGTCCCGGTCCCCGGCGACGACGAGAGCCGGGGCCGCCATGTGCGTGAAGTCCGCGTTCATGAAGGGGTAGTTCTCGGCGGCGAACGCCGACAGGTCGGCGCCGCCCCGTCCGGCCGTGGCGAGCAGCACGCCCGCCCGCACCCGCGGGTCCGACAGGTCCTCGCCGGTGCCGCTGTCCGGATCGAGGACGCGCAGCCCCAGCAGGTTCCCCGCGGTCTGGCCGCCGAAGGAGTGCCCGGCTGCGGCGACACGGGTCCGGTCGACCCGCCCGCCGAGCCCGGGAACGGCGGCTTCCAGCAGGTCGAGCCGGTCGAGGACGCGCCTCACGTCGGCCACCCGGTGCCGCCATATCCGCGGGGTACGGGGATCGTCGGCGGGAAGGCCCACGGTCCGCGAGTCGAGGTGGGTGGGTTGCACCACCACGAAGCCGTGCGCGGCCCAGTAGTCGGTCAGCGGGCCGTAGCCGTCCGCCGACGAGCCGAAACCGTGCGAGAAGACGATGACCGGCAGGTCCCGCCCGGACACCGGCGCGGTCACCCGCACCCGCAGGTCCTCGCCGCGGTCCGGCGCGTCCAGCGCGATCGGCTTCACCGAGACGATCCGCGGGGTGCGCGCGCCGCCGACTGCCCCGATGGGCGTCGGGTGGGTGAGGTCGCTGCGTGTCGGGTCAGCGTGCGGCGGGTCAGCGTGCGTCGGGTCGGATTTCGTCCGGTCGGTCTTCGTCCGGTCGGGATGTGTCGGGTCGGGATCGGAGCGCGTCATGGCGGGGTTCCTCTCGGAATGCGGTGGACGCCGGCGGGGTCCGCTGGAGGCGGGGTGCCTCGGGCCGGCAGGTCGGCGGGGTCGGGTCGTACGGGCGAGCGGCGGCCGCGCGGTGTCGGGGCGCGCGGGTGCCGCCAGGTCCGGCGCGTACGCCGTACGTGGGGTCGGTGGCGCGCCCGGGTTGGTCGCCGGTGCCCGGATCTGCCATCATGAATAAACGGGACGCCGTCCCGATTGACGATACGGGACGCCGTCCCGGTTAGCAAACCCCGTAAGCGGAGAGAGGGTGAGCGCGATGGGCGAGGGCGACCAGGGCGAGGGCGCGGGGCGCGCGGCGGCCCGGCCCAAGCGGGCGGACGCGCGGCGCAACGAGGAGAACCTGCTCGACGCGGCCGCCGCGGTCTTCGTCACCTCGGGCGTCGAGGCGCCGCTGCGCGACATCGCGGCGAAGGCCGGCGTCGGCACGGCCACGATCTACCGCCACTTCCCGACCCGGGCGGACCTCATCGTCGCCGTGTACCGGCACCAGGTCGAGGCCCTCGCGGACGCGGGCCCGGCCCTGCTGGAGTCCGCCGCGACCCCGCACGCCGCGCTGGGCCGATGGATCGACCTCTTCGTCGACTTCCTGGTCACCAAGCTCGGACTCGCCGCCGTGCTCCAGTCCGACGACCCCTGCTTCGACCCGCTGCACGCCTACTTCCTCGACCGGCTCCTGCCGGTGTGCACCGAGATGCTCGACGCCGCGGCCGCCGCCGGCGAGATCCGCCCCGACGTGGACTCCTACGAGCTGCTGCGCGGCGTCGCGAGCCTGTGCGTGGGGGCCGGCGGTCCCCGCTACGACACCCGCCGGCTGGTCGAGTTCCTCATCGCGGGGCTGCGCCGGCCGAGCTGAACGCCGGGAGGGCGCGGCGCGGTTGGCGCGGTGCGGGGGCGTTCGCGGTTCCGGCGGTGCGCCGTCCGGCGGTTCGGCTTCCGGGGCTGCGCTCTACGCGGGCTGGGCCGTACGCGGGTCGGCCGTGTGCAAGCTGGCCCGTATGCTCTGCGCCGTACGCGAGCTGAGCCGTACCCGCTGCGCCTTACGCGGCGGGCGGCGCGACGGTCAGGGTCGGAACGCCGTCGGGCGGCGGATCTCCTCCACGGCGGTGACCAGCGGCGCGAGCTGCGGGTCGGCCGCGGCATGGTCGAGCGCTTCGCGCAGGGCCGCGTTGTTGGTGGGGCGGGCCGCCGCGAGCAGGTCGCGGCCGGCCGGGGTGACGTCGGTGTAGATGCCGCGCCGGTCGGTCGGGCACAGGTAGCGGGAGAGCAGCCCGCGCTCCTCCAGCCGCGTCACCAGGCGGGTGGTCGCGGACTGGCTGAGCACCACCGCGTCGGCGACCTGCTTCATCTGGAGGTGGCCGCCGTCGCCGTCGTGCTGCCGGCTGAGCACGTCGAGCAGCGAGAACTCGCGCACGCTCAGGCCGTGGCCGGACTGCAGGGCGCGCTCGATGTGCGCCTCGATACGGCCGTGCAGCAAGGACAGCGCGCACCAGCTGTCGGCCAGGGCGGTCAGTGCCGGGTCGGTGGCGGTCATGCCCACCATCATAGCGCGCTTGCAGATAACCAGCGTGTGCAAGTATTGTGGGCGCCTGATAACCGCGCATGCCTGCTAGTCGGCGGGGCGTGCCGCCCTGCCTCCCCTTCGAAAGGCCCTTCCATGCCCCTCGCGCTCCTGGCCCTCGCCATCGGGGCCTTCGGCATCGGCACCACCGAGTTCGTCGTCGTCGGCCTGCTCCCGCAGATCGCCGGCGACTACGGCGTCTCCGTGCCCACCGCGGGCCTGCTCGTCACCGGGTACGCGCTCGGTGTCGTCGCGGGCGCCCCGCTGATGACCGCGCTCGGCACGAAGGTCTCCCGCAAACGGATGCTGATCCTGCTGATGGGGCTGTTCGTGGTCGGCAACCTGGTCTCCGCGGTCGCGCCGGTGCTCGCGGTGATGCTCGTCGGCCGGGTGATCGCCTCCCTCGCGCACGGCGCGTTCTTCGGCATCGGCTCGGTGGTGGCCTCGGAACTGGTCGCCCCGCACAAGCGGGCCGGCGCGATCGCCATGATGTTCACCGGGCTGACGGTCGCCAACGTCGTCGGGGTGCCGCTCGGCACCTTCGTCGGGCAGAGCGCGGGCTGGCGGATCACGTTCGTGCTGGTCGCCGGGCTCGGCGTGCTCGGGCTGCTCGGGGTGGTGAGACTCGTCCCCGACCTGCCCAGGCCCGAGGGGGTGCGGCTGCGGCACGAGGTCGCGGTGCTGCGCAAGCCGCAGGTGCTGCTCGCCATGGCGATGACGGTGCTCGGCTTCGGCGGGGTGTTCGCCGCCATCACCTACCTCGCGCCGATGATGACCGACGTCACCGGGTACGCCGACGGCTCGGTGACCTGGCTGCTGGTGCTGTTCGGGCTCGGCATGGTCGCGGGCAACCTGGTCGGCGGCCGGTTCGCCGACCGGCACCTGATGCCGATGCTGTTCACGGCGCTCGGCGCGCTCGGCGTCGTACTGGCCGCGTTCACCGTCACCGCGCACGACAAGACCGCCGCCGCGGTGACCGTCTTCCTGATCGGCGCGCTCGGCTTCGCCACGGTGCCGCCGCTGCAGAAACGGGTGCTGGACCAGGCGTCCGGCGCGCCCACCCTCGCCTCGGCGCTCAACATCGGCGCCTTCAACCTCGGCAACGCGCTCGCCGCGTGGCTGGGCGGCCTGGTCATCTCGGCCGGCCACTCCTACACCGCCGCGAACTGGGTCGGCGCGGCGCTCACCGCCGGGGCGCTGGTCCTGGCGCTGATCTCCGCAGCACTGGAGCGCGGGCAGCGCACCACGGCCGGGCGGAGCCGTAGGGTGACCGGCCGCAGGGTGGCGGGGTCCGAGGCCGCGCCGGAGTCCGTGGCGGCGAAGGAATCCGTGGCGGTACGGCCGGGGGCGGACGCCGGTCAGGCCCCGGCACGGCCGGAGACGTCGAGCGACAGCGCCGTGGAGTGGGCCGCGAACCCCAACTCCCGGTAGAGGTGCTCGGCTTCGGGCGTGGCGTGCAGGTCCACCCGCGTCACGCCGTTCGCCGCGAACCAGTCGAGCAGCGCCTCGGTCACCGCCCGGGCGTAGCCGCGCCCGCGGTACTCCGGATCGGTGCACACGTTGAAGATGAAGCCGAACCGGCCGGCGGGCGACGACGGCGAGGGCAGCCGCTGCTCGACGGTGCCCACCGCGCACGCGGCCAGCCCGGCACCCTGGTCGGCGTCCACCACGAACACCCCGGTCGCCGGGTCCGGGACGGCCAGTTGCCCGGCCAGCAGCCGTCGCGCCTCGGCCTCCCACGGCCCGGGCGCGTCGGTCCCGGTCATCGCCGCGAACATCACCCGCCGCAGCCGCACCACCTCGGCCACGTCTCCGCGGCCCCCGTTCCGTACCGCCATAGGGACGGCCTCGCATGTCGTACGCGCCCCCGCGGCGGGGGCCGGCTCACCAGTCACACCGCGAATCTAGCGCCGTGGCCGGAAAGGTTCACCGGTTCGCGGCGCCCGGCACCGCACCGGACACCGCGAACCAGGCAGACCTTTCCGGCCACGGCACCAGCGATACAGCGATCCGGATGCGCTGGTGGGACGGCGCCCCTCGGGGGTGGAGGGGCGGCCCGCTCGCGGACGGGAGCCCCGGTCCGTGGAGGGGGCGCCGATGGTGCGGGCGCGAGCCCTCGTCCCCGGCAGGGGAACCCCGTTTCCGGAGGGGCGCCCTGATTCCGGGGGAGCGGCGGGGCGGGCGGGCCGCTCAGTCGCGGCGGTCCTCGGTCCCGTAGCCCAGGGCCTGCACGACGGCCTGGACGTTCGGGTAGATCTCGTCCGGGGGAAGGCCGGCCACCCGGTCGACGAGCGTGTCCGGTGCCTGGTGGCGGTGGAGCGCGCCGAGCAGGGCGCCGCGGCGGGCCGGGTAGACGCTGCGGTCGAGATGCCTGGCCAGGTCGCTGCGCACGTAGACGCCCTGCGGCGTCATCCCGGCCGGTGCGGCGCCAGCGCGGGCGGGCGCGGTGAGGGTCGGGTCCTGGTCGGAGGGCTGGGGCTCGGCGAGTTCCTCGCCGGCCTGCACTGCCCGGTTCGCCTTCAGCGCGACCTGCGTCTCCCTCTTCAGTTCGTCGTCACGGGCGAAGCCGGCCTTGTTGGTTCCCTGGTCCGTCATGCGGTGATGGCCTCCCTTGTCGATCGCCGGGCCGCGCGGCACGTCCACCGCGCCCCCGGCCGGGGCTTGGCTTCATCGGGTACCCGACCGTTACGTCCCGAAACCACCCCTGCCGCATCAGCCCCAGGGGCCACCCGCCCCCGCCGTCGCCCGCCCCTGCCCGTCGCCCGTCCCTGCCGTCGCCCGTCCCTGCCGCCACTCGGCTCGGGCGCCACTCGGCCCCGCCCGGGGCAGGTCCGGGCGGGGCCGAGGGGGTCAGCCGGCCGCCGTCCTCACGGATGCGGCCCTACGGCGTCGCGGTCAGCTGTGCTTCCAGGTCACCGTGAAGTTCTCGCTCGACGACAGCGCCGAGGTGGTCGCCTTCGTGGTGCTGCCCGAGGCCATGTTGATCTGGTCGGGCGAGAAGCTGCCTATCGGCTGGCCGTTGGCGGTGGCGTTGGTGAACGACGCCGTGCCGAAGTTCGCCAGCGGGAGCACGCCGGTGGAGCTGGACGGCGCCTCGGCGATGATCTCGGCGGACGCGTTGGACAGGCCGCTCTGCGACTTGGTGGTGGTCTTCGTCCACCCCTGGGTGGTGTCGGAGAGCGTGAGCGTGTACTTGGTCCCGCTGACGCTGACCGTCGAGGTGAAGTGGTCGCCCGCCTTCACGGTGTTGCTGTAGTTCACCGGGTACGCCGGGTACATCTCGTACCAGGCGTAGTACTGGGGGCTGCCGCCCGAGCAGTCGCCCTCGCTGCCGGTCTGCTCCACCGAGTTGCTGCCGTCGCCGTCCAGGCCGATCCAGAACGACGAGTAGGCCGTCGAGCCGGAGCAGCTGACCGCCGGCTGCACCCAGCTGGACGAGACACTGGTGAAGGTCCGTCCGGTGGCCGCGTAGCCGGCCCAGTTGGAGCTGGTGCTGTGCTCGATGCGGCCGTCGGGGCCGATGACACGGTGGCTGCCGACCGGCGCCTGGAATACCGTGGGGGCGGCGCTCGCCACGGCCGGGGCGGTGGCCAGGGCGGACAGGACCGCCGCGCTGACGGCTGTTGCGGCGGTGAAGCGCTTGGTTGCCGACATGCTGCTCCTTCTCGCGGATCTCGCGGTGCAGGCGTGTAACCGGCGGCGGTCAGTGGGGTTAGCGTGCCGCCAGTGATTGACAGTGTGCAGACAATCACTGACGCGGAGGCACCCGTTCGTGCCAACGATCGGCAAAGACCGCGCCAAGTGCGCCTCGGGAAAAGGGGCGTTCGGCTTCATGTCGGGGCAATTCGCCTCGTCCGGCGGGGAGATGGCGACCCGGAAACGGACGGCCTGCCTCCGCTCCGGCCGCCCCCTACGGGGACCCCGCCGCCGCAGCGCGCGAGTGTCCCTTGGAGGGGGTCTCGATCGGCTTGATCGGTAGGGTGGTTGCCGTGATGGCGAGGGTGGAACGGCCGGCCCTGGACGGGTGGCGGCCAGAGGAAGGGGCCTTCACGTTGTCCACCGAAGAGGACCCGGTCCTGGAGCAGGTGACGCCTCTGCTCGAACGCTTCAGGTCCGATGTCGAAGCAGTGGTGCCCCTGGTCGCCCTTTGGGCGCACGGATCGCTGGCCCTGGGGGACTACCAGGTGGGACGCAGCGATCTCGATCTGGTGGCGCTGGTCGGCGCGGCGCCCACCGACGCGCAGCAGGAGGAACTGCGGTCCGTCCATGGACGTTTGATCGCCGAGGTCCCCCTTGCCCGGACCCTGCACTGCACCTACGTGCCCAGGGGAGCGGAGTCCGATCCGGCGCGGGCGCATCCGACCTGGGCTCAGGGCGAGTGGTTCGAGCGTCCGGTCACCCCTGTGAGCCGACGCGAACTGGCCCTGGGAGCAGCGGTCTTGAGCGGACCGCCGCCGGGCGGCCTGCTGCCCGAGGTGAGCGACCAGGAGCTGGCCGGCTTCGTCCGTGCCGAGTTGGCGGACTACTGGCTGCGTGTGACGGGCGACGCCAAGGCCGCGCTGTGGCTCCAGGACATCTGGGTGGATCTGGGGATGCTGACCTTCGCGAGGGCATCGGTGACCCTGCGCGACGGCCGGTTGATCACCAAGCGCGAAGCCCTCGAAGAACTGCGCTCCCTGGGAGCGCCGGCGGAGGTCGTCGACGACATCCGTCGACGCCGGTACCGGACGGACCTCCTGGTGGACCCGTCCGGGTCCGCCGACTGGCCGGCCCGACGCGCGGAACTGGCCCGGGAGTTCGTCCGCACCGGGATCACCCGCCTCCTGGCGCACCAGGGAGGCTTGCCACCGGAAGCGTCCGCGGACACGGGTCCTGCGCGTTGATCCCGCCGGCCGGGCGAAGAGCGGGCGTGTCCGCTGGGAGCGTGAACGCGTCCGGCTGACGGAGGCGGGCCGGGCGCGTGCTGCCGGAGGATCGGGGCCATCCGACCCGCGGCCGTCGCCGCCTTGCCAAGGAGGTCCCCGTGTTCATCGCGATCCTCGACTTCAGGACCGCCGCCACCGACCGGCCCGCTGTCCTCGCCCGATTCGACGGGGAGGCTCATCGGGTACGCGCCATGCCGGGCAACATCGCCTTCCGGGTCTACGCCGCGCGTGAGGACGACGTCGCAGTCGCCGTGGTCCACGAGTGGGACGACGAGGCGTCGTTCGCCGACTACCTGAGGTCGGACTCCTTCGCTCGCCTGAGCGAGGCGATTCGGCCGATGATGACCGGAGCGCCGGTGAGCCGGCGCTTTCGTGCCGACTTGCTGGAGACGGTGGCGTGACCGGCGGCGCGACGGACTCCTGGGATCGGGCTGTGCGAGGCTGTCGATGACCCGGAGGGCGTACGCCTTCGTCCGCACGTTCGCGCCGGAGTTCGCTCGCGACCTGTGTGCGGACCGCCATTACCTGCTCTGCGCCTCCGCCGGAACCCTCCGGCTGGAGGCGCAGGGCCGGGCATGGCTGCTGCCGCCGGCGCGGGCCGCCCTGATCGAGGCGGGCCGGCGTATCCGGGTGAGCATCCCGCGGCCGGTCACGACCGCGTCGGTCCTGTTCGACACCCGATTCACTCCGGCCCCGCCGGCGCCCTTGACCGTGTTCGACCTCAACCCGCTGGCCCGCGCCCTGCTGACCGAGTGCCGCACGTGGGGCGAGTGCGACGAGCCCCTCACGGTGTACGCGGAGACGCTGTTCGCCGCGCTCGCCGCGGTGACCTGGCGGCTCGCCGAGCAGCCGAGCCCGGTCGCCGTTCCGGCGGGCCGATCACCGGAGCTTCGCCGGGCCCTCGAACTGACCGGGCGGCGGCTCGGCGGTGAGCTCCGTTTCGAGGACGTGGCAGACGAGGTCGGCCTCGCACCGCGGTCGCTGGCGCGGCGCTTCGAGGAGGAGACCGGCATGACCTGGCGGGCGGTCCTGCGCCGGATGCGGGTCCTGAGCGCGATCGAGGAACTCGCCGCGGGTGACACTCCGGTGACCGAGATCGCATTCATGGTCGGATACACCTCGCTGTCGGCGTTCAACGCCGCATTCAGGGAGCTGACCGGCCGCACGCCGACGGAGTACCGGGCCAGCTTTCGGCCCTGACCGGACGAGGGTCTGTCGATCGAGCGGGAGTGGGAGCGGGAGCCGGGGCACGCCGGGCTCCCGCTCTTCGCGTCCGGCGAGCCGATGCGGCCGGGCGCCGCTCGTACGGCGGCATCGACCTCGGTGGTATCGACCTCGGCGGTGTCGACCTCGGTGGTATCGACCTCGATGGGGGAGGCCCGGGTGGCCGCGCCGGGGGACGGGCGTCGCGGGGGTGGCTGCCGATGCGGCCGGGCGCCGCCCCTGCTCGGTCAACTCGCTTGTGTGCGGGCCGAGTCGTGGGTTGCCGGCGGGCCGGGTCGCTGACCTGGGGAAATCGCGTTACCCTAATCGAACGAACGTGCGAACAAGGGTTTCGGCCGGGTCGGCCGGAGCGCGCTGAGAGGGGTGGAGTGATGGAGGTGCGCGGTGGTGGGCTTCGCCCATCTGCACGTCGCGTCCGGTTACTCGCCCCGGTACGGCGCCTCGCACCCCGAGCAGCTGGTGGCGCGGGCGGCGGAGCGCGGGATGGACACCCTCGCGGTGACCGACCGGGACACCGTGACCGGCGTGGTGCGGTTCGCCCAGGCGTGCGCGGCGAGCGGGGTGCGCCCGGTGTTCGGCGTGGACGTGGCCGTGGAACCGCTGGTGCCGCCTGCCCCCGGGCGGCGCGGTCCGGCGCCGGCGCGTGGCGGCGCGCACGTGGTCGAGCCGGGGCTGCGGGTCGTGCTGCTGGCGCAGGACCGGGCCGGCTGGGCGCGGCTGTGCCGGCTGGTGTCGGCCGCGCACGCCGCCGTGCCGCGCGGCGGGAACCCGGTGGTGCCGTGGGAGGCGCTGCGTACGTACGGCGGGCCGGGGCTGGTCGTACTGCTGGGGCCGGTCTCGGAGCCGGTGCGGGCGCTGTCGGCGGGGCGGGAGGACGTGGCGGTGCGGTTGCTGGGGCCGTGGCGGGAGGTGTTCGGGCCGGGGGTGCGGATGGAGGCGGTCTGGCACGGGCGGGGCGGTACGGGCCCGGGGTCGTTGCGGCTGGCCGCCCGTACGGTGGCGCTCGCCGACCGCACCGGGACCACCGCCGTCCTGACCAATGCGGTCCGGTACGCCGACCCGGGACAGCACCGGCTGGCCGATGTCCTGGACGCGGCGCGGCTGCTGCGGCCGATCGACCGGCGGCGGCTGGATTCGGGGGAGCGGTGGCTGAAGGACCCGGCCGCGATGTCCCACGCCGCGCGCGAGATCGCCCGGTGCGCGGGCGGCGACGGGCGGCGTGCCGAGCTGCTGCTGGCGGACACGGCCGCGACCGCGGACTCCTGCCGGATCGACCCGGTGGCGGACCTGGGCCTGGGCGTGGCGCACTTCCCCGAGGCGCGGGTGGTGGGCGCCGGCGACGGGCCGGGGGGCGCGGCGGCCGCGCTGCGGGAGCGGTGCGAGGCCGGCCTGGCCGACCGCGGCCTGGACCGCGACCACACGGCCCGGGCGCGGCTGGAGCAGGAACTGGAGGTCATCGGCCGGCTCGGCTACGACGCGTACTTCCTCGCGGTCGGCCAGGCCGTCGCCGACATCCGGGCCCTGGGTATCCGGGTGGCGGCCCGCGGCTCGGGCGCCGGTTCGCTGGTCTGCCACGCGCTGCGGATCGCCACCGCCAACCCGCTCCAGCACCGGCTGCTGTTCGAGCGGTTCCTGTCGGTACGGCGGGCCGGGCTGCCGGACATCGACATCGACGTGGAGAGCGCGCGACGGCTGGAGGCGTACGACGCGATCATCGACCGGTTCGGGACCGAGCGGGTCGCGGTCACCGCGATGCCCGAGACGTACCGGGCCCGGCACGCGCTTCGGGACACCGGTCTCGCCCTGGGCATCGCACCCGGCGAGGTGGACCGGATCGCGAAGTCGTTCCCGCACCTGAGGGCGGGTGACGTCACCGGCGCGCTCGCCGAGCTGCCCGAGTTGCGGGCGCTGGCGGCGCAGGCGGCGACGGGACGGTTCGGGCCGCTGTTCGAGCTGGCCGAGGGGCTGGACGCGCTGGTGCGGGGCATGGCGATGCACCCGTGCGGGGTCATCATCAGCGACGGCACCCTGCTGGACCGGCTGCCGGTGCAGCCCACCCCGGCCGACCGGTACCCGATGGTGCAGGCCGCCAAGGAGGAGGTGGAGGCGCTCGGGCTGATCAAGCTGGACGTGCTGGGGGTGCGGATGCAGTCCGCGATGGCGCACGCCGTGCAGGAGGTGGCGCGCGTCACGGGCGAGCACATCGACCTCGACGACGGCGCGCAGGTCCCGCTGGACGACTTCTTCGCCTTCAAGCTCATCCAGAACAGCGACACCCTCGGCATGTTCCAGCTCGAATCACCGGGCCAGCAGGACCTGTTGTCGCGTCTGCAGCCGCGCGACCCGCAGGACGTCATCGCCGACATCTCGCTGTTCCGCCCCGGGCCGGTGGCCGGCGGGATGCCCGAGCGGTACATCGCCGCCCGCCACGGCGGCGATCCCGCCTACCCGCACCCGGACCTCGAACCGGTCCTGGCCGACACCTACGGCGTGACGATCTGGCACGAGCAGATCATCATGACGCTCGCGGTCATGACCGGCTGCGACTACGCGCTCGCCGAGATCGCCCGCCGCGCGCTGGCCGACCGGGCGCGGCTGCCGAAGCTCCGGACCTGGTTCCACCAGCGGGCCGCCGCCCGTGGCTACACCCAGCCCGTACGCGACACGGTCTGGCAGACCGTGGAGGCGTTCGGCGCGTACGGGTTCTGCCGCGCGCACGCCGTCGCCTTCGCCGTACCGGCCCTGCAGTCGGCGTGGCTGAAGGCCCACCATCCGGCCGCGCTGTACGCGGGGCTGCTGGAGCACGACCCGGGCATGTGGCCCAAACGCGTCATCGTGTCCGACGCCCGCCGGCATGACGTGCCGGTGCTGCCCGTCGACGTCAACCGCTCCCGGCTCCGGCACACCGTCGAGCCGGTCGAACCCGTCGAACCCGTCGAGCCGGTCGAACCCGTCGAGCAAGGTGTACGGACCGCGCCCGTCGCTCCGGCCGGGCCGGGCCGCTTCGGCGTGCGGCTCGCGCTGAGCGCGGTACGCGGCATCACCGAAGCGGAGACCGAGCGGATCACGGCGGGCCAGCCGTACACCTCCCTGTCCGACTTCTGGCAGCGCGCCCGCCCGTCCCGGCCGCTGGCCGAACACCTCGCCGAGATCGGCGCGTTGGACGCTCTGCACGACGGGCGGCTGACCCGCAGGGACCTGCTGCTGCAGATCACCGAACTGCACCGCCAGACCCGCAACCGCACCACCAGCGACGGCCAGGTCCCGCTCACCGCCGATCCGGTGGGCGGCGCCGAACCCAGCGGGCTGCGCGAGATGACCGGTCGGGAAGCCCTCGGCGCGGAGCTCCACGTCCTGGGCATCGACGTGTCCCAGCACCTCATGGAGTACCACCACCGGCTGCTGCGCGAGATCGGCGCCGTCGATGCCGCGCACCTCGCCCACGTACGGCCCGGCCGTCAGGTCCTGGTCGCCGGCGTCAAAGCCTCCACGCAGACCCCGCCCATCGCCTCGGGCAAGCGCATCATCTTCGCCACCCTCGAAGACGGCACCGGCCTGGTCGACCTCGCGTTCTTCGAGGACTCCCACGAAGCCTGCGCCCACACCGTCTTCCACTCCGCGCTGCTCCTGGTCCGCGGCACCGTCCAGGTCCGCGGCGGGCGCCGCACCATCGTCGGCACCATGGCCTGGGACCTGGACCACCTCGCCGCCACCCGTCGCGACCACGGCCCCAAGGCCGCCCTGGACCTCCTCGGCGCCGGTCCCCACCCCACACCGACCCCGCCCACCGGGCCCGCACCGGCCGGCGAACCCGCCGACGGCCGGACGCTGACCAACGGCACCGCGGGCGCGCGCCTGCACCCCTACGCCGACCTCCAACCCGCCGGCACCCGCTCCGCCGACCTGCGCCGCCTCGGCCACCGCAGCCCCGGCAGCGCCGGATGACCCCCGACAGCGCCCGACGGCGCCCGATGACGACACCGCCCCGCCCCACGTACATCGTCCACCTGCACCTGCACGCCACCCTCACCGACGACCAGTACGCCGAGATCCTCGACGCCCTGGCCGGCATCACCCCGCGCCTCCAGCCCTTCCCGCCCGACGCCGCCCAGCTCGACATCACCGGAGCCCTGCGCTACTTCGACAAGACCGCCGACGACATGGTCCACATGATCGCCATGCGGCTGGCGGGCCTCTTCGGCGTCCGGACCAGCGCCGGGCTCGCCCCCAACCGCATGCTCGCCGCCATGGCCGCGGCCGCCGGCCCACCCGGACACACCACCCGCGTCCCCCACGACCCCCAGGGCATCACCACCTGGCTGCACCCCCACCCGGTCACCGCCCTGCCCGGCATCGGCCGCGCCACCGCCGACACCCTGCACCGCTACGGCCTCACCACCATCGGTGACGTCGCCGACCTGCCCCCCGCCACCCTCCAACGCCTCCTCGGCGCCGCCCCCGCCCGCCTGCTCGCCGAACGCGCCCACGGCCATGACCCCCGCCCCGTCACCCCCCGACCCGCAGCCCTGCACCTGACCGCCCACCACCTCGCCGAACACGACACCCTCGACCCCGACCAGCACCGCCGCGCCGTCCTCCGCCTCACCGAAGAACTCGGCACCAGCCTGCGCGACGCCGCCCACACCACCGACCACCTCACCCTCACCCTCCGCTACGCCGACCGCTCCACCACCACCCGGACCCGCACCCTGCCCGAACCCACCGCCCACACCCCCGACCTCGCCACCGCCGCCCTGATCCTCCTGCACTCCCTCGGCCTGCAACGCGCCCGCGTCCGCGGCTACACCCTGCGCGCCGACCGGCTCCGCCCCGCCACCGACGCCCACCACCAGCTCTCCCTCGACGCCGCCGACCACCGCGCCCGAGCCGCCGAACAGGCCGCGGACCGCGCCCGCCACCGCTTCGGCCCGCACGCGGTCCGCCCCGCCGTCCTCGCCGACCCCGGACCCCGCCACCCCACGGGCGCCCCACCCCGGCCACGTCCCTGATGTCACAGGCGCGGGGGCTGTCTCGTCATGAGGGGTGAGAGTCGGCCGACGGAAGGAACGGGTGATCGTCATGCGGGTGTTCGTGGCGGGTGGGACCGGGGTGCTGGGGCGGCGGCTGGTGCCGCGACTGGTGGACCGCGGTCATGAGGTGACGGCCACGACCACGAGCGCGGCCAAGGTGGAGGCGCTGGAGCGGCTGGGCGCGACGGGTGTCGTCATGGACGGCCTGGACGCGGCCTCGGTCGGCCGGGCGGTGGCGGCCGCCCGGCCGGACGTGATCGTGCACCAGATGACCGGGATCTCCCTGGCGCACGCCGGCAAGGCCGACCTGAAGCACTTCGACCGGTGGGCGCTGCCCACCATCCGGCTGCGCACCGCGGGGACCGACCACCTGCTGGAGGCCGCCGAGGCGAACGGCGTCTCCCACGTGGTCGCCCAGGGCTACGCCAACTGGAACGGCCTTCGCGAGGGCGGCTGGGTCAAGACCGAGGCCGACCCGTTGGACCTGTACGAGGGGACCGCGGCGCACACGTCGATGGCGGCGCTGCGCCATGTCGAGACCGCGGTCGGCGCGGCCGGCGGCGCGGTCCTGCGGTACGGCGCGTTCTACGGGCCGGGGGCCACCGACGACCAGATCGAGCTGGTGCGCAAGCGGCAGTTCCCGCTGGTCGGCTCGGGCGGCGGCTACGCCTCGTGGGTGCACCTGGACGACGCGGCGAGCGCCACCGTGCTGGCCGTGGAGCAGAAGGCGGCGGGCGTGTTCAACATCGTCGACGACGAACCGGCCCCGGCCGCCGAGTGGTTGCCGCACCTGGCGGCGTGCGCGGGAGCGAAGAAGCCGCTGCGGATTCCCGTCTGGCTGGCCCGGTTGCTGGCCGGTGAGGTGGTGGTGGCGATGATGACCGAGGGGCGCGGCTTCTCCAACGCCAAGGCCAAGCGGGAGCTGGGCTGGCAGCCGGAGCATCCGTCGTGGCGGCAGGGCTTCGCGGAGTCGACGGCGTGACGCGGGCGGAGGACTTCGAGGAACTGCGGCCGCTGCTCTTCTCGATCGCCTACCGGATCACCGGCAGCGTGAGCGAGGCCGAGGACGCGGTGCAGGAGACCTGGCTGCGCTACGAACTCTCCCCGACCCGGCCCGCGTCGGTCCGGTCGTTCCTGTCGGCCGTGGTCACCCGGGTGGCGATCGACGTGCTGCGCTCGGCCCGCGTCCGGCGGGAGGAGTACGTCGGGCCGTGGTTCCCCGAGCCGCTGCTCGCCGACCCGTACCAGGACCCGGAGCGCTCGGCGGAGCTGGCCGACTCGGTGTCGATGGCGGCCCTGTTGCTGCTGGAGCGGCTCAGCCCGCTGGAGCGCGCGGTGTTCGTGCTGCGGGAGGTGTTCGCCTTCGACTTCCCGGAGATCGCCTCGGCCGTGGGCCGGTCGGAGGCGGCGTGCCGCCAGCTCGCGGTGCGGGCGCGCGGTCACATGGACGACGGTCGGCCCCGGTTCGAGGCCGACCGCAAGGAGCGCGAGGAACTCGCCGCCCGCTTCTTCGACGCGCTGCGCGAAGGCGACCTCGACGGCCTTCGGGAACTGCTGGCCGCCGACGTCCGGATGGTCGGCGACGGCGGCGGCAAGGCACCGCAGTGGGCGCCGGAGTTCTTCGGCGCGGAGAAGGTGGGCCGGCTGCTCGCCTCTCTCCTGCCGCCGTTCGCCCGGATCGGCGGTGCGATGCGGCGGCAGGAGGTGAACGGGCAGCCGGGCGCGGTCCTGCGCGACCGCGACGGCAAGGTGGTCAACATCCTCGTGCTGGAGATCGTCGAGCGGCGGGTCCGGACGATCCGTGCCGTGATCAACCCCGACAAGCTCGGGCACATGGGCCCGGTGGCCGACGCGTGGGAGGTGCTGCGCGAGACCCTGCGGGCGGGCCGGGACCCGGACTGACCGGCCTGCCGTCAGACGATGTCGTCCAGCGGGCGCAGCTCGTCCGCGTACGACACCGACGTGCGCCGCAGGATTCCGGTGCGGCTGACGGCGTACTGGCCCATCCGCCACAGCGGCGGCGAGTACGCGTGGATCGACACGCTTCCGGCGTCCCGGCCGGTGAGGCGGTGGATGTGGTCCGGGCCGAAGCAGTAGACCTGGCCGGCCGGGACGGGGGTGGCCAGGCTCGGCATGCCCACCGCGAGGTTGTGCTCGACCAGGGTGCCCTGGGTCACGGCGACCGCGCCGGAGGATATGTCGTGGTCGTGCCAGCCGGTGTCGTTGCTCGGCGTCCAGCACAGTACCCAGACGTCCACGTGGGCGTCGCGGTGCAGCGAGACGTAGTGGCGGCGGTCGTCGGCGAAGAGCACGTGGCGGCGCCAGAGCGAGGGGTCCGCGGCGACGGAGCAGGCGAGTTCGAGCAGTTCGCGCTTGTCGAGGTCGCGTCCGGGCAGCGCGTCGAGGCTGAGGGAGGACGGCACGCCGAGCCAGGGCTCGGCGCGCTGCACCGGAGCGGTGTCGTGGTCCTCGGGCGGCAGGGACGACGGCGGAGCGGTCACGGGCTGATCCCTTCGAGTAGGTGGAGCGGATTGCCGACGCGGACGGCGAACCGCGCCGCCGCGCCCAGATGGGGGTCGGTCGGGGTCGCGTACGGGCGGTCGCTGCCCAGCACGAGGGCGTCGACGCCCAGCACGCGCACCACGGCGTCCAGCGCCTGCCGGCCGTAGGAGGAGGTGTCCACGAACACGCCCGGGTCGAGCCGCAACGGGCCGCCGCCGCGCATGGCCGCCCGCTCGTGGTGGACCGGGGCGAGCCCGGCCGCCGCGGCGAAGCAGATCCGCAGCCGCGGCAGCAGGGCGCGCCCGGCGGTCTGCCAGGCCCACCACGCCGCCTGGAGCTGGCCGGTGTAGCCGACCACGGCCGGCCACCAGGCGGGCAACCGCTCGGCCGACGGCGGCTGCGGGCCCGGGTGGACCAGCACGGGTCTGCCCGCCGCCTCGGCCACCGCGAGCACCGGCGCCAGCCGTTCCAGCGCCTGCGGGGTGGCCATCGCGACCGCCGGGACCTGGAGGCCGACCAGACCGCGGGGCGCCGCACCGGAGTTCAGGAGCAGGGCCAGCGACTCCGGTTCCGGCGAGGTCAGTTGGGCCGACGCCCAGCCCTCGAACGGTGCCGGCAGCGCGAGCACGCCCGCGTGCCAGGCGTCCAGCAGCGGCGCCGCCTCGTCGGGCGGCAGCAGTTCGATGCCCAGCGGGCTGGACAGGGATACGGCGATGCGGCGCAGATCCGGGTCGAGGCGTGCGCGCAGCGCCGGGTCGTGGTCCTCGGGCCGCACCTCGTAGGGCGGCTCACCGGCCAGATGCAGGGTCCAGCCGTCGAGCCGCGGCGGCCGGGTGCGGGCGCGCAACCGCTCGATGAGAGCGGCGGGCCACAGGTGCTGGTGGACATCGGTGGGGACAGCGGGGGCGGTGGTGCCGTCGGCGATGTGACCGTAGTCGGACATACCCTCCTCACGTGTACTGATGCGCTTCAGTTAAGCGCTTCAGTGAAGCGCTTAAACCCGGCCGCCGTCAAGGGCGCCCCTACACTGTCCCCGTGCCGCAACGACCAGCGAGGGTCACCCAGCGCGATCTCGCCGAGGAGACCGGGCTCTCCACCGCCACGGTGTCCTACGCGCTGCGCGGGATGCAGGTGCCCCCGGAGACGCAGCAGCGGGTGCGCGAGGCGGCCGAACGGCTCGGCTACCAGGCCGACCCCATCGCCCGCGCCCTCGCCTCCGGCCGCACCGGCTATATCGGCGTGCTCTGCCGCTCCCTCACCGACGTGTGGCAGCAGGCCACGGCCGCCGCGCTCGGCCGGCGGCTGCTCGGCGACGGCCGGCACGCGCTGATCGTGGACGCCTCCAACGACCCGGTCCTGGAGGCCACCCTCGCCTCCCAACTCGCCGACCAGCGGGTGGACGCGCTCATCGTGCTGCCGGTGGACCCCGCCGCCGCGCACTGGGCCGCGGTCGCCGAGCGGACCGTGCTGATCTCCATCGGCGACGGGCTGCCGGGCGGCGCGGCCCACGCCGAGGTCGTCTTCGACAACGAGGCCGGGATCACCGACGCGCTGCACGGCCTGGCCGCCGCCGGCCACCGCAGGATCGCGGTCATGACGCCCGGCGGCATGACCACGCCGGACCGCCCCGCCGAGACGGTCGCCGAGCAGGTGGCCCGCCGGCTCGGCCTGCACGTCACGCTGCACCGCTCGCCGCACGACCTGGACGGCGCCGCCGCGATCGCCCGCGCGGTGCTCACCGGGCAGGACCCGCCGACCGCGTTCCTGTGCATGGCCGACTCGATGGCGTACGGCGTGTACGCGGGCGCCCGCGAGCTGGGCATGGAGGTGCCCGGCGACGTCTCCGTGGTCGGCTACGACGACCACCCGCTGTCCCGCCTGCTGACACCGCCGCTGTCCACCTACCGGTGGCCGGTGGAACTCCTGGTGGACCTCGTGGTGGAGCGCACGGTCAAGGCGATCACCTCGGGCCGGCGCAGCCGGCGCCGGGTGCTGCCGCCGGTCGCCCAGCCGCGCGGCTCGGTCGGCCCGCCCAACGCGCCCCGGCCCGAGCCGAAGTGACGGTGCCGCGGCGACCGCGCCGGTGTGGCGCTCCCGAATTCGCCGCGCCCTCGGACCCGCGCCGGCCCTGACGACGGCTCAGGGCCCGCCCCGCGCCCCCCGGGCGAGGGAGTGCGGGACGGGCCCTCGCGCTGCCTCGCGCTGCCCGCCCGGCTCGGCCGGACCGGCCGGCCGCCCGACCCGTCAGCTCACCCGGCCGGCACCGTGACCGTCGCCGTCCCGGTCACCCCGCCCGCCGTGACGCTGATCCGCGCCGTACCCGGAGCCCGTCCGGTCACCTCGCCGGTGGCCGCGTCGACGGTCGCGACGCGCGGGTCGGAGCTGGTCCAGCGGCGGGAGACCGGGTCCCGCACCGGTACCTGAAGTGCCGTCAGGTCGTCGCCCGCGATGGACGTGCCGGTCGCCGTCAACCGCTCCTTCCCGCCGCGCGCCAGCGACGGCGCGGGCGCGGTCACCGCGACCGAGGCGAGCAGCGGCTGCACCGCGAACTGCACGGTGCCGTCGGGCAGGATGTGGAACAGGCCGTAGTTGAAGAACCCGCCCTGGTCGGGGGTGGCGTACGGCGGCGTGCCCAGGTCGGCGACCACGAAGTTCGGGATGCCGCCGGGCGCGTCGGTGCCGTCCGGCTCGCGCAGGTCCTCGGCGAAGCCGCGCGCGTGCCCGAACATCATGAGCACGTGCACCCCGGGATGGGTGCGCTGGTACCGCTGCACCAGCGCCTCGTACATCCGCGCCTCCCACCGGTCGGTGAACTGGCTGTCCGCGCGCGGATGCGGGTCGTACGCGGGCGTGTGGGTGATCACGACCGCGACCTTCCTGGTGTTCGCGCTGAGCTGCCCGGCCAGCCACAGGTACTGCGACTCGCCCTCGTCCGGCACCTGGAAGGCGTCCGACGCGGTGATGCCGATGTGCCCGCTGTCGGTCACGATCATCCGCGCCGCGCCCGCGTCGTAGGCGTAGTGCGTCGGCCCGAAGACGCTGGTGAAGTCGCCGTTCTCCGGGGCGGCGCCCTGGGTGATCTCGTGGTTGCCGACCGCGTCCCGGTACGGCACGCCGAGGCCGTCCATCAGGGTGCGCAGGTTCGTCAGGTCACCGGTCGTCCCGTTGTCGGACATGTCGCCGAGCGCCTGCACCTGTTGCGGGCGGGCGGCGGGCGGCAGTGCGCCGAACACGCCGGGCAGCGACTTCAGGGCAACCGTGCCGGTCGCGCCCGGCGTGGCCGCCGTGGTGTGCGCGTCGTCGAACGCGGCGACGGTGGTGCCGCCGGGCCGGAAGGAGGACGCGTCGGTGAACCGGAGCCAGGACGGGTTCTTCGGGATCGCGGTGTACGTCGCGGGCTGGGGCGGGCGCGGCGAGTACAGCGCCTCCAGGTCCGCGAGGTGGATGTCGCCGGTGAGGTCGGGGCCCGGCTTGATGGTCACCAGGCCCAGGTAGTTGATCCGCAGCGGGTACTGCAGGCCCGCCGGCAGTTTCGCGACGACGTACTGCCAGCCGTCGAAGGTGATGCCGGTCGGGTAGAAGCTGGTCGGCTGGTTACCGGCCTGCCAGATGCCGACGTTGAGGGTCACGATGCCCGGCGCGAGCCCGTCGCCCGGCCGCGAGGCGAGGTCGGCGTTGCCCTTCACCCACACGCCGAGCCCGATCGGCGCCTGGTCGCCGCCCAGCAGCGGGATCTGCTCGCTGTCCGGGTCGTTGAGGTAGACGCTCAGGTCGTAGGTGCCGGTCTGGTTCGGGTAGGTGTAGTGCACGTCCATCGAGCCGGTGTCCCCGGATCTGGCCGTGGTCGACGGGTCCGGCGCGATGCTGCCGTTGGTGGTGGAGTGCGGGCCAGGACTGGGCACCTTGCGCGGGTAGACGTTCATGTAGTCGCTGGTCACCGACCACTTCGACAGGTCCGTCAGCGGGTCCACCGGGACCGTGGTGGAGCCGACGGCCAGCGACACGGTGGCCTTGGCGCCGCCCGCGGCGGCCGTCACCGTGACCATGCCGGTGCCGGTGGCCGCGGCGGTGAACGTGCCGTCGGCGGCGACCGTTCCCAACTCCGGCTTGTCCACGGACCACTTCACTGCGGACGGCGGCAGGCTGACCGTGGCGCCGCCGCTCGCGGTCGCGGTCACCGAAAGCGCCTGGGTCGCGCCGTTGCCGAGATCGGCCTGCGAGGGGGTGGCGGTGAGCGTGCGCACCCCGGTCACCACCCACAGCGGGACGGTGGCGGACGCGTGGCCGGACCGGACGTGCAGGGTGCCGTGGCCGGGCCGGCCGGCGAAGGTCAGCGTGGTGCCGTGCACCGCGGCGAGCCCCGGCGGGCTGACGCTCAGCGTGACCGGGTCCGCCGCCGGGTTGTCCGCCCGGTCCAGGGCGTAGGCCGGCACGTCGACCGAGGTGCCGGCCAGCGCGGTCAGCGGCTTGCCGTCGTTCGCCACCGCGCGGGTCGCGGCGCCGGGCGCCGCCTGCCGGCTGTAGAGGAACAGGCCGTTGGCGACCGGCCGTTCGTGCCCGTCCGACGGCGTGTTGAGCACCGACGCCTGGGTCTGCCCCGGCAGCCGGCCCACCATCTGGGTCGAGCCGCCGCCGTCGAACAGGATCGCGTCGTACGCGCCGTGCTCCAGCATCCAGCCCGCCAGCTGCGGCCGGGTCAGCCCCTGCGCGACGCCCTCGGCCTGGTGGCCGTCGAAGGCAGCGAAGACCGCGTGCCTGCCGTCCTTGGTCACGCCGACCGCGGTCACCGGGTTGTCGATGTTGTTGTCGCCGCCGCCCTGCAACGGCACCGCGCGCTGCCCGTCCTTGACCAGGATCGCGCCGCCGCTGAGCGCCTGGACGACGTCGCTGTCCGGCCCCAGGTGGTCGGTGGTGGAGACCTGGTCGCCGGCGTGCACGTGTGCGGCCAGCCAGTCGCCGTACCCGGCCGAGCCGACCAGGTCCTCCTGGCCGTCGGCCAGTTGCGGCAGGTCGGTGACGCCAGTGCGCACCGAGTCCACGGTCAGCGCGGCCCCGTCGGCGCCCACGTGCCCGGTGACCACCGTGGCCGCCGCGATGGAGGTCGGCCCCAGGTCGGCGGTGACCCGCAGCAGCGCGCCCGCGCCGAGGTCGTCCACCGCGTTGACGCCGGTCAGCGTGGTGCTCGCCGCGTTCGTCACGTCCGTCAGGGTGCCGGTGTACGTCTCGGTGCCGATGCCGATGGTCCCGTCGCGGTGCACCACGAAGTCCGCCGGCCGGCTCGGCTCGGGGCTCTTCAGCAGCCGCCCGTCGCGCACCACCATGCCCTCGGGCCGCCCGCTGGCGTTGATCTCGAAGAAGTCGCCGTTGATCCCCGCGACCGCGCCGGTGCGGTGCGCCATCGAGGAGGGCACCTCGTCGGCCGGGTCGGTGAGGCGGTCGTGCGACTCCACGACGCCGAGCTTCACGTTCCGGTCGGTCAGGGACACGTCGAGGACCTGCGCGCGCTGCGCCCCGCCCACGGTCTGCAGCGTGTCGGAGTAGTTGCTGACGCCGTGGGTCAGGGTGCGCGGCGTGGTCGTCTTCTCGTCGACCACCAGCGGCCACTGGTCGGGGGTGGTCGGCAACCAGGACGACCGGGAACCGGTCGCCGGGCGCTCGGGTGCGGCGCTCGCCGGTGTGCCGCCGGCCGCCAGCAGCGCGGCGCAGACGGCGGTCGCCACGAGTACGGCCGGCGCCCGGGCCGGGAGCCGCAGGCGGCTTGGGCGGCTTGGGCGGCTTGGGCGGCTTGGGTGACGTGGGTGAGGTGGGCGGGTGACGAACTGGGCCATGGGTCCTCCGGCCGGTCCTGCCGCCGGCGCGCCGGACCGGGGCGGCCCGGCCGTCCCGGCCGTCGCGGCCTGTCGTACGGGAACGGTGCGGTGGTGCGCCATGCGGGGTGTACGGCTCCGAACCGCCCTCGGCCGTCGCCGAGTTGACGAGCTGCCGCGCAGCAGGAGCCGGAGCCCGCCGCAGCCGGCGAACCCGGGCACATTATGGCCCGGCGAACGCAAAGATTGTCGGTCCACGGCCAATCGAGCGGAAGTCAGGGCGGCCGAACACCGGTAATGGGCGCAAATCTTCCTGTTTGACGAGCCGTCGGCGCCCGGCGCGTCGCCGCAGGGGTGTGCCGCCGGACCGGCGGGGGCGCGGGCTGCGGGCGGGGGCCTCCAGGGGGTTCGCCCGGAGAACCGGAGTGCGGCCGGGTGGCGCGGGCGGGCAACATGACGGGATGCCGGACCTGCTGTGGGACGACCCTGCTGTGGGACGACGTCAGGAACCTCTTCGACCCCGACCTGATGGGGGCTCTGCCGGATGTGAGCGTGGCGGGCGCCTCGGACGGGGACTGGCAGGCGGTGTTCGACCTGGTCCGGTCGAGCGGATGGGCGTGGGAGTACTCCGCGGGTGGCGTGGTCGGGCCGCTGCCGTCCGCCGCCGAAGTGCTGTCGCGGCCCGCCGACGCGGAGACCGTCGATCTGCGGGTCCGGCCGGTCCCCGAGGTGCTGGTGGTCTTCCGCCCGATGTCGGCCGAGGACGCCGACTTCGACGTCGACCTTCGCGAACTGCGGGGCCAGGAAGGCGTGGACGTCCTGTGCGCGTTCATCGCCGCCGTGGGCCGCAGGCTGGGCAAGCCGGTGGTCATGACGGCCGAGGGCGACCGCGCGAACCCGGTGCTCGGGTTCGATCCCGCGGCCGCGTGGTGCTGATGGCGGACCCGCGGCTCGGCTGACCGCCTCGGCCGGCCGGGACCCGTACCGATCCAGTGCCATTTGGCTGCCGGGCCCATCGCCGGCGCGGCTGCGCCGGCCGCGGTGGCGCGGTGAAGGTTTCGCCCCGGCCGCGGGCGTCGCCGCAGCTCCGGACCGGCGCCTGTGGCGTAGGCCATTGGCGGTGGACGGCGCCCCTTCCACCGCGTGGTGGGCGGGGCGTACGGTCCGAGGCATGTCATGGACGCGGCAATAACGTCCACGCGACAACGTCCACCCCTTCACGCACGGGAAGAGGCCCCCCATGGACGCACCACGCAGCCGGCCCGTCCGCCGCCGTACGGTCCTGACCGCCGCGGGCGCCGTCGCGGCCTCCGTCACCGCCGCGCGCGCCTCGGCCGCCGAGCGGCCCCGTACCGGACCCGCCGCGCTGACCGCCCGCCAGACCGCGGGCCAGCGGGTCATCTACTCCTACCCCGGGCTCACCGTGCCCTCCGCGCTGTTGACGACGATCAGCGCGGGCGAGGCGGCCGGTGTCATCTTCTTCGGCGAGAACATCTCCAGCGAGAGCCAGATCACCTCGGTGATCAAGCAGTTGGTGCAGGCCAACGCGTCCAGCCCGGTGCGAGCGCCGCTGCTGCTGATGACCGACCAGGAGGGCGGCGAGGTGCGCCGGCTGCCCGGCGCGCCCACGCTGTCGGAGAAGCAGGTCGGCGAGGCGTCGCAGCCGCAGACCGCTGCCGCCCAGGCCGGCACCGGCGCCGGCCAGAACCTCGGCGGCGTCGGGATGAACGTCAACCTCGCCCCCGTGCTCGACGTCTACTACACGGCGGGCAACTTCATCGACGAGTACCAGCGCTCCTTCAGCAACGCCCCGAGCACCGTCTCCAGCCTCGGCCAGGCGTTCATCACCGCCCAGCAGGGCACCGGGGTCGCCGCGACCGCCAAGCACTTCCCCGGCCTCGGTGCCGCCACCGCCTCGCAGGACACCGACGCGGGGCCGGTCACGCTCACCCAGAGCCTGTCGAAGCTGCGGAGCGTCGACGAAGCCCCGTACCAGGCGGCGATCGCCGCGGGCGTCCAACTGGTCATGGTCTCCTGGGCCGTCTACCCCGCGCTCGACGCGTCCGCGCCGGCCGGCCTGTCCGCCACCGTCGTGCAGCAGGAACTGCGCGGCCGGCTCGGCTACACCGGCGTGACGGTCACCGACGCCCTGGAGGCCGGCGCGATCAGCTCCTCCTACAGCACCGCGCAGCGCGCCGTCCTCGCGGCCGGCGCCGGCATGGACCTGCTGCTGTGCTCGGCCCGCGCCACCTCCCAGGGCGACGCCGCCGCGCAGGCCCTCGCCGCCGCCTACACCAGCGGCCAGCTCCCGGCCGCCGACTTCGACGCGGCGGTCCAGCGCGTCACCGCGCTGCGCACGTCCCTGTCCTGAACCCGGTCGCGTGGCGGCCCCTTCGGGGTCTGGCACGAGCGAGGCGGCGACCCGCCGTGGAACCGCTGCTGTCCCGGCTGCCGGCCGTCTTCTGGCGCGTCCCCTGCGTCGGCGCCCGCTTCCCGGGGCCGGCGGCCGCGGCCGACCGGCCCGGCTTCGCCGCGGGCGCCGACTGCCGGCTTTTCGCCTACGCGGTGCGCGGCCACGTCGGCCCCGCCCGCGCTGCGCTCCGCCGAGCTGTGGGACGGCGTACGGACCACCCGTGCGGGTCCCGGTCGCCCGCCCCCTCGACCTGCTCCTCTTCAACGCCGTGGCCGACGCGTACGGCGCCCGCCTCGGCGTCGGGACCGATGACGGCCGGGTCCTCCACCTCTGCGCCGAGGCCGGGCTGCCCGCCGTGTGGAGCCCGGCCGACTTCGCCGCGCGCGAGCGCTACCGATGCCCGGCCGGCGTCAAGCGGGTCCTCCCGGCCGGCGGGCGCGGAAGCGGACCCGGCTGCCGCGGGCGTCCTGCCGCACCTCCACGTCGGTGAACCCGGCGGCGGCGAGCCGGGCCGGCAGCCGGTCGGGGACCAGCGTGTTCATGGTGTCGCCGATGTGCAACAGCCGGAAGCGCAGGCCGAGTTGGCTGTCGCTGCCGGCGAACACCCCGCCGGGCCGCAGCACCCGGAGGGCCTCGGCGAAGATCCGGTCCTGGACCGCCGGGGTCGGCACGTGGTGCAGCATCGTGAAGCAGACCACCGCCGAGAACGCCCGGTCCGGCAGCGGCAACTCCGACGCGTCGGCGTGCACGATCCGCGCCCGCTCGCCGTAGTCCCGCTCCAGCAGCCGCGCGGTGGAGTCGTCGATCTCGACCGCCGTCAGGCGGGGCACGCGCTCCACCAGCACCCGCAGGTTGGCCCCGTAGCCGGGCCCCAGCTCCAGCACGTCGGTGCCCAACTCGACGTCCTCCAGGGCCCAGGGCAGGATGTGCTCCTCGGTGGTCCGGGCCCACTTCCGCGAACTGCACAGTCTCCGGTGCGCTGCGTTCATCGGCATACCCCGACGGTAGACCGGCCCCCCGCCGTCCTGCTGCCTGCGACCCGCCAATCCATGCCGCGAACAGGACAGTCCGACACCGCCCGCGATCCGCGGCCTCGGACATCCGGTACGCGGCGCGCGGCGCGCGGTACGCATGACGCGGCATCCGGCAGAGGGCATCCGGCGCGCCGTGTTCGCTGTTCGCGGACGAGTCCGGGTGCGCCGGCGGCGCGCGCCATCATGGTCCGATGAGCGACGACACGGCGGTCCGCCGCCTCGACCTCGGCTACATCGTCCGGCCCGCCGTCGAGACCGGCGGCACGCAGCCGCGGGTCGAACCCGTGCTCGCGTACCTGGTCCGGCACGAGGCGGGGCTGCTGCTGTTCGACACCGGTATCGGTGCCGCCGACCCCGAGACCGAGGCCCACTACCGGCCCCGGCGGCGGGAGTTGGCGGACGCGCTCGCGGACGCGGGGGTCCGCCTCGCGGACATCGCGCTGGTCGCCAACTGCCACCTGCACTTCGACCACTGCGGCGGCAACCGGCTGCTGGGCGGCACCCCGGTCCTCGTGCAGCGGACGGAGCTGGCCGCCGCCCGCCAGGAGGGCTACACCTTCGGCGAGCTGGTCGACTTCCCCGGCGCCCGCTACGAGGAGTTCACCGGCGAGGCCGAGATCTGGCCCGGGGTGCGGATCGTGCCGACCCCCGGCCACACCGAGGGGCACCAGTCCCTGGTGGTCCAGCGCCGCGACGGCACCGTGATCCTGGCCGGCCAGGCCCACGACTTCGCCACGGACTTCACCGCCGACCACCTGGCCCGGCAGGCCGGACTCGACGGTGTGGAAGCGCCGTTGCCCGGCTATCGCCCCTGGCTGGACCGGCTCGCCGACTTCGACCCGCGCCGGGTGCTGTTCGCGCACGACTGCGCGGTGTGGGAACCGGGGCGCACCCCGGGCGACATCACCCGCTGACCGCGGCAGGGCACCCGCCCGGCGGTTCCTCCGCTCACGGCGACCCCGGCCCGTCCTTCTCGGCACCCGGCTCGCGCGGCCCCCGCGCCGTACCGCCCGAGGAGCCGCCGCCCGAGGCGCTGCCGTCCGGGGCACCGCGGCCCGGTGTCGTACGGCCCGGAGCCGTATCGCCGTCCGAGCCCCCGCCGTCCGGGGGCGTGTCGGCGGCCTCGCCCTCGTCGACCTCCTGGACGCCGCGCTGGAGCCCCAGCCACGCCGCGAGCGCCGCCGCGGCCATGACCCCGGCCATCACGTAGAAGACCGTCCTGGTGGAGTACGCGAAGTCGAGGCGGACGAAGTGCGGGATGGTCGAGTTGCCCTGGGTGGAGCGGTGGGCCTGGGAGAGGTGGTGCGCCTCGGAGTTCGCCTGCGCGGCGGGCACCCCCTGGCCCACCAGCGAGGAACGCAGATGGGACTCGAAGCGGGCCACCGAGATCGTGCCGAGCACCGCCAGGCCCAGGCTCGCGGAGTAGTTCCGCACGGTCTGGGTGATGCCGGTGGCCTCGCCGTAGGACAGCCGGGAGGCCCGGTTCACCGCGTCGGTGCTCGCCGGGGTGAGCATGAGGCCCATCCCGGCGCCGGCGATCACGATATACCACTCCTGGTTGCCGAAATCGAGGTCGGTGACCTTGCCCGCGAGCAGGTAGAAGCCCACCGCGCACAGCGCGCAGCCCAGCACCACCGGGCGCTTGGCGCCGCCGCGGTCCAGCATCCGCCCGCCGAACTGCGAGGCGATCACGAAGCCGATGAAGAAGTAGAGCAGGTACAGCCCGGCGCCGGACGCGGACTTGCCGAGCGAGATCTGCGCGTACTCGCTGGCGAAGAAGAAGTACGGGATGAACACCAGCATCGCGATGCCGAGCACCAGGTTCTCCACCGCGAAGGCCCGGTTGGCGAAGATCCGTACCTGGATCAGCGGGGAGGAGGTGCGCAGCTCCAGCCGGTGGAAGACCACCAGCAGCGCCACTCCGACCACGATGCACACCCAGATGCCCGGGTTGGACCAGTGCCAGATCTGGGACTGCTGGAAACCGAAGACGCTCAGCCCGATACCGGTCACGATCAGCGCCAGCCCGCGGTAGTCCATCGGGGCGGGTCGGTGCTCGGTGACCGGCTTCGACAGCGAGATCAGCACCAGCGCGATCACCGCGACCGGGATGTTCACCCAGAAGATGGACCGCCAGGTCCACTCGGTCAGCCAGCCGCCGAGGATCGGGCCGACCGCCGTCAGCCCGCCCGCGATGCCGAAGAACAGCGCCAGCGCCTTCCCGCGCTCGCGCAGCGCGAACGTCTGCACCACGATGCCCAGCGCCGCCGGGAACATCAGCGCGCCGCCGAAGCCCTGCACCGCCCGGAACGCCACGATCCAGGTCTGCGCCACGGCGCCCTTCGGGGTGAGCCCGCACAGCAGCGACGAGGTGGCGAAGACCAGCACACCCATCACCACCACCCGCCGGTGCCCGAGGGTGTCGGCGAGCCGCCCGCCGTAGGCGAAGAACGCCGCCAGCGACAGCAGGTAGGCGTTGACCGCCCACTGCACACCGGTGCTGGACAGCTTCAGCTCGTTCTGGATCTCCGGGACGGCGATCGACACGATCGTCTGGTCGATGAAGGTCATCGCGACGGCGAAGATCATCGCGGCCAGCACGAGGTTCTTCGATCGCCCGCCGCTGTGGGCCGTGACCGCCATCAGCTCTCCTCACCCGCTCCTGGGAGGACCGTTCCGCTCCACCTTGTGGCACGGCGGCAGGTCCCGCCAGCGACGGGAGACCGGACGTGATCGTCCGAAAGGGGACGGAAAGCGGGCGCCCGGGCCGCCCCCTGTGCCGGGGCGCGCGGCGGAGATGTCAGGATGGAGCCCATGGACAACAAGGACAACGTCTACTTCGACATCTCCATCGACGGTGCGCCCGCCGGGCGGATCGTCTTCCGCCTGTTCGACGACGTCGTGCCGAAGACCGCCCGCAACTTCCGTGAGCTGGCCACCGGCGAGCAGGGCTTCGGATACGCGGGCTCCGCCTTCCACCGTGTCATCCCGGAGTTCATGCTCCAGGGCGGCGACTTCACCAGCGGTGACGGCCGCGGCGGCAAGAGCATCTACGGCAACAAGTTCGAGGACGAGAACTTCCAGCTCCGCCACGACCGCCCGTTTCTGCTGTCCATGGCCAACGCCGGCCCGAACAGCAACGGCTCGCAGTTCTTCGTCACCACCGTGGTGACGTCGTGGCTGGACGGCAAGCACGTCGTGTTCGGTGAGGTCGTCGAGGGCCAGGACCTGGTCAAGCAGATCGAGGGCAAGGGCTCGCGCAGCGGCACCCCCAGCGCGAAGGTCGTCATCACCGAGTCCGGCACCGTCAAGACCCTCCAGTGAGCCACCCGCGCTCATCTGTACGGCCTTCCGCCTGACCCATACAGGCGTACGGCGCCCCCGCAGCGGAACACCCGCGGCGGGGGCGCCTTACGTTCGGGGGCCGACCGCCGGTGACGTTCGGGGGCCGGCCGGCCGGCCGCCTGGCGCCCGCCCCGCCTACCGCCCGGGCTCGGCACGCAGGGACGTGACCAGGTCGCGGGGCAGCCCGTGCGTGTCGTGCAGGTAGGCGTAGTCGTCCTCGCCGAGCGGCCCGGCGAAGCGGCGCTGGGACAGCACCCGCCGGCCCCGCTCCAGCTGGGAGGCGAACCGCCGCTCCTCGGCGAGCAGCACCTCGCGCACCCTGGGGCCCTGCTGCGAGCCATGCTGCGGGCCCTGCGGGCGCAGGCCGAAGTGGCGCAGCGCGACCTCGACCGGCTCCGGCGGCAGGTCGCCGAGGGTACGCTCCGGGTCGTCGCGCCACAGCAGCGTCAGCACCCGGCGGACCAGCCGCCGCAGGACGTACCCGTGCCCGGTGGCGGCCGGCCGTACCCCGTCGGCCACCAGCACGGCGGCCGAGCGCAGGTGGTCGGCGACGACCCGGTGCGTGGCCAGGTCACCGGGCCACAGTCCGGGCAGCACCTCGCGCCAGGCGTCGAAGACGTCCGAGTGGTAGACCGACGGCTTGCCCTGAAGGATCGTCACCAGGCGTTCCAGGCCCATGCCGGTGTCCACGCTGCCGCGCGGCAGCGGACGCAGGGTGCCGTCGCCCTCGCGCTGCCAGCGCATCGAGACGTGGTTCCAGATCTCCACCCAGCGCGGATCGGTGCCGGGGGTGCCGGCCGGTTCGCCGTCGCCGGTCCAGACGAAGATCTCCGAGTCGGGACCGCACGGGCCGGTCGGGCCGTTGGTCCACCAGTTGTCCGGGCCGAGGCGCTCCACCGGCACCCCCAGCTCGCCCCAGGCGCGCTCAGCCCCGGTGTCCGGACCGAGCCCGTCGCCGAGGTGGCCGGTGTCGCCGCCGAAGACGGTGGCGTGCAGCCGGGCGGGCGGGATGCCGTAGCCGTCGACCAGCAGCTCGTGGGCCCAGGCGATGCTGCGGGCGCTGTCGTAGTCGCCCAGGGACCAGGAGCCGAGCATCTGGAAGGCGGTCAGGTGGGTGGCGTCGCCGACCTCGTCCAGGTCGGTGGTGCGCAGGCAGCGCTGCACGTCGGCGAGGCGCACCCCGGCCGGGTGCGGGCGGCCGGTGAGATACGGGGTGAGCGGGTGCATGCCCGAGGTGGTGAACAGCACCGGGTCGCCGGGCGGCCGCACCAGCGAGGCGCCGGGCAGCACATGGTGGCCGCGGTCACGGAAGAAGTCGAGGAAGGTACGGACGGTCTGCTCGCTGTCCATGGCGGGAGCCTTTCCGGGGCGGGCGAGCGGAAAGCGGCCGCCGGAGGGCTGCGAGCGGGAAAGAGCGCGAGCCACGCGCACCCGGCGGACCGTTTCCGGTCGCCGGGGGAGTGGGGTGAGGTCAGGCGGCGGCAACCGGCGAGCTGGTCGCTCGCGCGGTCGCGGAGGTGGTGCGTGGCGTGACCTTCATGCCTCGACCGTAACAGCACCGGCCCGGCCGGCGCCGCCGAATTTCACCGGCGTGCACAAACCTGGCATTTACCATCATTCGCCAACTATGGGACAGTGAAGTGCAGCGTGTGGTTTCGGCGTGTGCACCTCAGCGAGGGGAGCCGAGGACGATGACCGCTCACGGCGCCCTGGACGGCGGCGACCCCGAGCCGGACAGCCCGTTCGGCCGCTCCACCGCCGTGTTCGCACAGTTCGACGGCCCCGACCACACCCTGCGCGGCGCCAACCCCGCCTTCCACGACGTGCTCGGCACCGACGCCGCCGCCCTCGGCCGCCCGCTCGCCGACAGCGTGCCCGAGCTCGCCGACCAGGCCCTGACCGCACTCCTGGACGAGGTCTACCGCACCGGCCGCCCCTACTCCGGCCAGGACATCCTGCTCCGTCTCGACATCGGCGGCCACCGCCACGAGGCGTACTTCGACCTCACCGTCGAGCCCCGCCACGCGAGCTCCGGGCAGGTCCGCGGGGTGCGGCTGCTCGGCGTCGACATCACCCCGGTCAAGCACGCCCAGGCGCTCGCCGCCGAGCAGCGCGCGCTGCTGGAGCAGATCGCCCGGCACGCGCCGGTGAGCGAGGTCCTGGAGGGCATGACCCGGGTCATCGAGGAGCTGTCGCCCGGGGTGATCGCCTCCGTGCTGCTCGCCGACCCCGACGGCCTGCACCTGCGGCACGGCGCCGCGCCCAGCCTGCCGGACTTCTACAACGAGGCCATCGACGGCCTCGCCACCGGGGAGGGCATGGGCTCGTGCGGCACCGCCGCGCACCGGCGCCGGCCCGTCGTCGTCACCGAGATCGCCACCGACCCCTCGTGGGAGGGCTACCGCGACCTGGCCGCCCGCGCCGGGCTCGCCGCGTGCTGGTCCACCCCGATCTTCTCCGCCGGTGGCCGGCTGCTGGGCACCTTCGCGATGTACCACCGCGCCCCGCGCGCGCCGCGGGCATCCGACCGCGCGCTCAGCGCCGCCTTCGCCCGGATCGCCGCCCTCGCCGTCGAGCGACACCGCGCCGAGGAGGCCAGAGCCGTCGCCGAGGCCAAGGAGAAGGCCGCCCGGGAGGACCTGGCGTTCCTGCTGGAGGCCGGCACCGCGCTCGGCCACGACCTGGACTACGAACAGACCCTCCAGCACCTCGCCCGGCTGTGCGTGCCCGACCTCGCCCCGGTGTGCGTGATCGACGCGGTCTCCGACGGGCGGATGCGCAGGGTCGCCGCGCACGCCGAGGAGCCGCGCCAGCAGCAACTGCTCGCCGCGCACGTCGACGGCGCCGACCTGCCCGGCGCCCCCGACACCACCCGGATCGCCCGCGGCGCCCCCGACACCCCCGGCCCCTGGGACGCGCTCGACGTCACCGGCCACGTACGCATCCCGCTGCGCGAGCGCGGCAGCGGCTACGGCACCCTGACCCTGCTCACCACCGGCGACCACCCGCTCGACTGGCGCCGGGTCGCCCTCGCCGAGGAACTGGCCCACCGCGCCTCCACCGTCGCCCGCAACGCCCGCCAGTACCACGACCGGGCCCGGCTCGCGCACGACCTCCAGGCCGGCCTGCTGCTGGCCGACATGCCCGAACTGCCCGGCGGCGAACTGGCGGCGTACTACCGTCCGGCCGGCGAGGGCCTCGACATCGGCGGCGACTTCTACGACGTGTTCCCGCTGCCCGGCGACCGCTGGGCCTTCATGATCGGCGACGTGTGCGGGCGCGGCGCGCCGGCCGCCACCATCACCGCGCTCGTCCGGCACACCGCGCGCGCCGTCGCCCCGCTGCTCGCCGACCCCGTCGCCGTGGCCGGCGCGATCAACACCGCGCTGCTCGAACGGGTCCCCGGCACCGGCGGCGACTTCGTCACCCTCGTCTACGGCCATCTGCTGCCGCGCGGCGACCGGCTCGACATCGACCTGGTCAGGGCCGGGCACCTCATGCCGGTGCACCACCGGCCCGGGCGCCTGCCCGCGACCGTCAGCAGCGAGGGGATGCTGCTCGGCGCGTTCGCCGAGGCCGTGCCCGAGGCGGCCACGCTGCGGCTGCACACCGGCGAGTCCCTGGTGCTGAGCACCGACGGCATCACCGAGTCCCGCGACTCGACCGGGCGGCAGTTCGGCGAGGCCGGCATCACCCGCGCGCTGGCCCGCGGCCGGCCGGTCGCCGCGCACGAGGTCCTCGGCAGCGTGATCAGCGCCGTCACCCAGCACACCGCGGGCGTCCCCACGGACGACGACCAGGCCCTCCTGGTCCTCACCGCCCGGTGACATCGGGTGCCCCTGAACGGTCAGGGCGGCGCCCGGCAGGGGGCCGGGGCGGGCCCGAGCGGGGGCCGGAGGACGGCTCGAACCGTTTCCCGGAGGGAAGGGCCAGGCCGTATCGACGCTGTTCGGACGAGAAGTGCGCGGGCCCCGGAGTTAGGTTGGTGACATGGAATCGAGCGGCGCCGACGGGCAGCCGGTCGGTTGGCGGTCGCTCAAGTCGCCACCGATCCTGTTCGCCCTGGCGGTGGCAGCGCTGGTGCTCCTGCTCGCTGTCGACCTCGCGGGGGGTCGCGCCATCCGGCTGGCCGGCTTGATGGTCGCCGTGCCGGCGCTCTCCGCGGTGTTCCTCGGCCCGGTGGCGGTCCTGGTGATCGCCGTCCTGACGATCGGCGGGATCACCTGGGCCTCCGACGACAACGCGGCCATCACCACCGCCAACTTCCCCGTGGTGATGGCGACCGTCCTCCTCGTCGGCGTCGCCTCCGTGCTCGCCGCCCGGACCCGCCAGCGCCGCGAGCGCCAGCTGGCCCAGGCCAGAAAGGTCGCGGAGGTCAGCCAGCGGGCCGTGCTGCGCCCGTTGCCGGACCGGCTCGGCCCGGTGACGATCTCCTCGATGTACCTCGCCGCCGACGAGGAGGCGGCGATCGGCGGCGACCTGTACGCGGCGGGGGTGAGCGACCGCGGCGGCACCCGGGTGCTCGTCGGCGACGTGCAGGGCAAGGGCCTGGCCGCCGTCGAGGTCGCGGGCCTGCTGCTGAGCGCGTTCCGCCGGTCGGTACGCGCCCGCGTCTCGCTGCCGGCGCTGCCCGGTTTCCTCGACCGGGGGCTGCGCGCCGACCTGATCGACCTGGAGGACGACACCGACCTGTGCGCACCGGACACCCGGCCGCACCTGCCCGGCGAGTCCGACTACCTGGAGCGGTTCGTCACCGCGGTCGTCGTCGACATCGCCGCGGACGGCTCCGGCCTGCGGATCGCGAACTGCGGGCACCCGCCGCCGCTGCTCATCCGCGGCGGCACCGTGCACCAGCTCTTCCCCGAGTTGCCCGACCTGCCGCTCGGGCTGGGCGACCTGGCCCGGCCCGACCAGCACATCGACGCCCACGACCTGGCGCTCGGCGACATCCTGCTGCTCTACACCGACGGCGTCATCGAGGCCCGCGACGCCGACGGCGCCTTCTACCCCCTCGCGGACCGCCTGGCCGACTGGACCCGCGACACCCCCGAGGCGCTGCTGGAGGACATCCGCGCCGACCTGCTGCGGTACTCCGCGTCCGGGCTCGGCGACGACATCGCGATGGTCGCGCTCCAGCGGGTGACGTAGCGCCGCCGAGAGCCCGGCCGCTGTGCCCGGCGGCAGGGCTCGCGGCGGGAACGCCCTGCCAGGCGTCGACACCCCTGCCGGGCGGGCCCCTGTCGACGGTCCGGCCGACACCGGACCGCGTGCGGCGCGAGCCTTTTGGGCGGGTTACGCCCCCGCGCCTCCGCCGGCACTTCCGCCGGCACTTCCGCCCGCGCCGCCGGACCGTTCGGTCGGGTACGGCCAGGGCTCGTGCGGGGGCGCGGTGCCGAGCCGGCCGGGTTCGGGCTCCAGGTGCGGTTCGGGCTCGGGGCGCGGGGGCGGCGGGAGGAGTTCGCGGACCAGGAGCGTCGCCCCCGCCACCGCGCCGGGCATCAGGACCACCGCGACGAACGGCACCAGGAAGACCACCGCCAGCGGCACCCCGAAGCCGAGCACCAGCGGCAGACGGCGCCGCAGCAGGCGCGTGCGCGCGGTGAGATCGACATCGCGCCGCTCGCACGCCACCGTGCACAGCTCCAGGGCGAGGAAGAAGCCGGAGACGCAGAAGCCGACCGCCGGCACCGCCGTCTGCCCGGCCACCGGGATGAACCCGGCCGCGAACAGCACGACCCCGAAGCCCACCGCCCACAGCAGCACTCGGACACCGTCGCGCACGGCGACCCACACCTCGCGCCACAGCGGCCGCTCGGGAGCCTCGGGGCAGTCGCCCTCGCTGCGCTCCACGCGCGCCGACAGCGCCTCGTAGAAGGGGTCGCCGACCAGCAGCGTCACCGCGGTGAAGGAGATCACCGACAGCAGCAGGCCGCCCCCGAAGAGCATCGCGGTCAGCACCCCGCGGAACGCGCCGGACCACGGCGACGCCCAGTGGTCGGCGAACGGCGTCGCCCAGTCCACCAGGTCCCCGGCCCACAGCACGAGTGCGACCAGCGCGACGACGTACCCGACCAGCGTGATCAGCGCCGGGATCATGCCGAACCGCCAGTCACGGCGGTGCCGCAGCACCCACCGCTGGCCGTCGACGAGCAGCCGTACGCCCTTGATCACGTCACCCATGCGGGGGATCGTACGGTACCGGCACGCCGTGCGGGGCAAGGGAATCGGGCCCGCGGCGCCGGTCCCGGTTCAGCCGGTGGCGCCGTCGCCGGTTCCCCCGGGGAGGATCACCGTCATGCCCGTGGGCGAACCGTCGCTCATCGCCGCCAGCGCCCCGGGCGCCTCCGGCAGCCCGATCTCCGAGCGGACCAGCAGGTCGGGCCGCAGCACCCCCGCCGACACCTGCCGCAGCATCTCCGGGTAGGCGTGCGCGGCCATCCCGTGGCTGCCCAGCAACTCCAGCTCCAAGGCGAGCACCCGGCCCATCGGCACCTCCACGGCGCCCGCCGCCAGCAGCCCCACCTGCACATGGCGGCCGCGGGCCCGCAGCCCGGCCACCGAGGCGGCACACGTCACCGCGGAACCGAGCGCGTCCAGCGACACGTGCGCGCCGCCGCCGGTCACCTCCCGGACCGCGGCCGCGGTGGCGTCCGCGGTCGGCTCGGGCGCCAGGCACACCGCCGCACCGATCGACCCGGCCAGCCACAGCGCCTCCGGCGACGGGTCGACCGCCACCACCCGCGCCCCGCCCGCCACCGCCACCATCACCGCCGACAGCCCCAACCCGCCGCAGCCGTGCACGGCCACCCACTCGCCCGGCCGCACCCGGCCCTGCGCCACCACCGCCCGGTACGCGGTCGCGAACCGGCAGCCGAGCGCCGCCGCGGTGGTGTACGGCAACCCCTCCGGCAACTCCACGAGGTTCACCTCCGCGCGCCGCACCACCACCAGGTCCGCGTACGAGCCCCAGTAGGTGAAGCCGGGCTGCTCCTGCCGCTCGCACACCTGCTGGTCGCCGCGCGCGCAGGCCGCGCACCGGCCGCACGCGTGGACGAACGGCGCCGTCACCCGCGCCCCGGCGCGCACGCCCCGCACCCCGGCGCCGACCGCGACCACCTCGCCGGCGAACTCGTGGCCCGGCACGTGCGGCAGCGTCACCGAGTCGTCGTGGCCCTGCCACGCGTGCCAGTCGCTGCGGCACAGCCCGGTCGCCGCCACGCGCACCACCGCACCGCCCGGCGGCGGTTCGGGGTCGGCCACCTCCCGGACCTCGGCGAGCCGCCCGAACTCCTCGAACACCACAGCCCGCACGGGCCGCACCGCCTTCCTCTCCCGCCGCCCCGTCGCGGGCGGTCCGGCCGCCAGCATCCCAGCCGGCCGCGCCGGGACCGCGCCGACCCGGCGGTACGGCGCGGCAGGGCGCTGTGTGCCACGGGGCCGGGCGGCACCGACGACCGTCCGGCGCCGTACTACCGTAGGAAAGGACGAACATGGCGATACGCTCGCATACGTGACGATCCCTCACCGAAGCCGCCGCTCCCGGGCGCCCGGGAGCCGGCGGCGCGGCCTCGCCCAGTGGTCGCCGCTGCTGCTGACCGTCGTCATCGGGGTGCTCGCAGTGGCCACGCCGAAGGCTTTCGCGGTCAGCCGGCTGCTGCCCGCCGCGCCCGCGCTGGCCGCGTCGATGTGGACGGTCACCGCCACCGTGCTGCTCGGCGTGCTGACACTGGCCGCGATGCTCGCCATCCAACTCGCCTTCGACGAGCCCGCGACCACCTTCACCGCGGTCGCGATCGCCGGCGTCACCGCCGCTGCCGCGTACGCCGCCCATGTGCGGTTGCAGCGCGAGCGCACGCTGACCCAGGTCCGCTCGGTCGCCGACGCGGCCCAGGCCGTGGTGCTGCGGCCGGTGCCGCGCCTGCTCGGCGGCGTCGGCATCGAGACGCTGTACCTGGCCGCCGCCGAGGAGGCCCGGATCGGCGGGGACTTCTTCGCGGCCGTCGACAGCCCGCACGGCGTACGGGTCCTGCTCGGGGACGTGCGCGGCAAGGGCCTGTCGGCGGTCGGGGTGGCCAGCGCCATCGCCAACGGCTTCCGCGAGGCCGCCTACGACGAACCCGACCTGGCCCGGCTCGCCCGCCGGCTGGAGAGGAGCGTCAACCGCTACAGCGACACCATCACCGCACCCGACGCGGGCGAGGGGTTCGCCACCGCGATCTTCGCCGAGGTCCGGCCGGCCCGGCGCGAGGTCACGCTGCTCAACTGCGGCCATCCGGCACCGTTGTTGCTGAGCGGCGGCAGCGGCGCCGGCGGCTCCGGGGGCCCGGACGGCGGCTCCATCCGCGTGCTCGACCCGTCGGCGCCGTCCCCGCCGCTGAACATGGCCGCGCTGATCGGCGGGGAGTACACCCTCGACACCGTCCCGCTCGCTCCCGGCGACCGGCTGCTGTTCTACACCGACGGCGTCACCGAGACCCGTGACCGGGACGGCCGGTTCTTCCCGTTGACCGAGTGGATCGCCCAGCAGACCGCGGTGTCCCCGCCGCACCTGCTCGCCCTGCTGCACCGGCAGCTCCTGAGCTTCAGCGAGGGAGCGCTGGACGACGACATCGCCGCCCTGGTGGTGCGGTGCGACGGCGCCACCGACCACCGGGCCGCGGCGCCGTCCGGTGCGTCGCCGGCCTCCGACCGCTGAAATCCGGCGGCGGCGCCGCCCAACCCTGTGCGAGGATCGCCCCTTTGACGTGGCGACGGCGCAACGCACGGGCGGAGGGCGGACGATGACGGTGACGGGATCGGCGGCGCGGGCGGACGACGGGCGCGGAAGCGGGGACGAGCCGGAGCGGCAGGTGCAGCGCAGGCTGCGGGTGGCCGCGTACGGGGTGTGCGTGCGCGACGAGCAGCTTCTGCTGTCGCACGCGGTCGCGTTCGGACGGTACCCGGCGGGCTGGACGATGCCGGGCGGCGGCCTCGAACACGGCGAGGACCCGCTCGACGCGGTCGTCCGCGAGATCGAGGAGGAGACCGGCTACCAGGTCGCCGTCGACCGGCTGCTCGGCATCGACTCCTTCCGCGGCAGCCGCGTCCTCGACTCGGGCGTCGTCGACGACTTCCAGGGGATGCGGATCATCTACCGCGTCCATGTCATCGGCGGAGAGCTGCGGGACGAGGTGGGCGGGTCCACCGACCACGCGGCCTGGGTGCCGCTCGCGGATGTGCCCGCCCTCGACACGGTCGAGCTGGTCGGCGTGGCCCTGCGGCTGCACCGCGAGCAGCCCCCCGCCGGCCGGATCACCCCGCAGGACCTCTGACCGGCGCCGATGGGCTGCCGCGGGCGAGCGGCGCCCGTATGGGGTGGTGACGCGGGCCGCGCACCGGGCGATTCCGCGCTCGGGCCGGCAGGGGTGGGCCTGTTGGTGATGCCGGAGGGCGGCGGGTCTCGGAGCTGGGGCTGGAGCGGTTGCGGTCCTGCGGTTGGGCTGGGCGCCGCGAACTGCTTCCCGGCCAAGGAAGCGCCGGCCTTCGACGGGGACGACGAGTCGGAGCGCTCGCTGGTCGGGGCCGTGACCGGACGCGCGCCGGACCTGGCTGTTCCGGAGTCGTAGCGGCGTTGCACGCGGGCGCGGGTCGAGCTGGCGGTTGTGGGTCGGCACGCCCGACCGGTTCATCAACCTCTCGCCGGACACGCCCGCGCTGAGGGACCGCCGGCGCACGATCCGGCCGCGACACGTGCAGGCGCTCGCGGAGGCCGTCGCCGCGGAGCGCGGCCGGCCCGCCGACGACTTGGCCCGCACTGCCCCGGTCCACCTCGTCCCGGACGGCTTCTCCCTTGCGGTCCAGTCCGCCGACCCCGCACGGATGATCGGCGCGGCGTTCGCCGTCGTCGAGCCCGGTCGGCCCCCGGCCTCCCGCTCCCCGCCCGCCTCCCGGCCGCCTGCCCCCCGGCCGGGCGGCCACGGACCGAGCCCCGGCCGCGCGGCGGGGAAGGTGACCCGGTCCGGTGCCGCCGCTCAGGGCGCGTTCAGGCTGCCGTCCGGGTGGCGGACGCCGGTCGCCCAGCGCTCGTGCAGGAACTTCGTCGGCGGGAAGCGGACCGCGGCCTTCTCGTCGAGGTCGACGCCCCAGCCCGGCGCGTCGGAGGGCGCGAGGTGGCCCTCGCGCACCACCGGGGTGCCCGGGAAGACCTCGTGGGTGGCGTCGTTGTAGGTGTGCGACTCCTGGTAGCCGAAGGCCGGGGTGGAGATGTCGACCGCGAGGTTCGCCGCCACGCCGACCGGGGAGATGTCGCCGGGGGAGTGGAACGCGGTGCGCACGCCGAGCAGTTCGGCCAGTGCGACGAGTTTGCGGGTCGGGGTCAGGCCGCCGACCGCGGAGGTGTGCAGCCGCAGCAGGTCGATCCCGCCGTCCTTGATCAGCCGTGCCGCGTCCGTGACGTTGCCGATCTGCTCGCCGACCGCGATCGGCACCGGCGACGCGGCGCGCACCTCCGGCAGCCGGTCGTAGTACTCCGGCGCGATCACGTCCTCCAGGAACGACAGCCGGTACGGCTCCAGTTCGCGGGCGAGGACCACCGCCTGCTTCGGGGTCAGCCGGCTGTGCACGTCGTGCATCAGGCTCACCTCCGCGCCCAGCCGCTCCCGCGCCGCCGCGAAGAGCTCCGGCGTGGCCCGCAGGTACTGCGCGACGTCCCAGCCGTCCGGGTGCGGCGAGCGCGGATAGCCGCCGCGGGTGCCGGGCGCGCCGTACGTCCCCAGCCCCGGGCCGCCGACCTGGAGCCGCACATGGCGGTAGCCCCGCGCCAGCAGCTCCTCGGCCTCGGCGAGCGTCTCCTCGACGGTGCCGCCCGCCGCGTGCGAGTACACCTCGACGGCGGATCGGCTGCGCCCGCCGAGCAGTTCGTACACCGGCATCCCGGCGCGCTTGCCCGCGATGTCCCACAGCGCCTGGTCCACGCCGGACAGCGCGTTGCCCAGCACCGGGCCGCCGCGCCAGTACGACGAGTAGTGGATCATGCGGGTGATGTCCTCGATGTCGGCCGGGTGCCGCCCGACCACGAGCGGGCCGACGTGCTCCTCGACGGCGGCGACGACCGCGGCGTACCGCTGGGTGAAGGTCGCGCAGCCCAGCCCGTACAGGCCCGGCTCCGAGGTGTCGACGCGGACGACGACCAGCGGCATGCCCTCCGGCGCCGTGACGATCGCGCGGACCGCGGTGACCCGCAGCCGGTCCCGGCCCGGCCAGGGCGGCGCGGCCTGCGGGAGCGCGCCGGAGTCGTCGAGCAGGCGGTCGGGGCCTGAACCGGTCATGGGGATTCCCCTGTTCGCGGATAGAGCGAGCGGACGGGGTCATGTTACGTTTCCCGCACGGCAACGTCATATTGCTTTTGTCATCGCGCAAGAACGCAACATTCGTCCGGTCCACGGGCGATGTGACCGTCGGCGCCACCGAGAGGAAGAAGCCACCGTGAAGGTTCTGGTCACCGGCGCGGGCGGCCTGCTCGGCCGCGAAGTCGTCACGCACCTGCGGGAGTCGGGGCACACCGTACGGGCCCACGACCGCACCGCCCCGGACCCCGCGACCGCCGACGAGGTCGCCGGCGGGGACCTGCTCGACCCCACCCGGCTGACCGGACTCCTCGACGGCGTCGACGCCGTCGTGCACGCCGCCGCGCTGCCCTCACCGGAAGCCGCGCCCCACGACGAGGTCTTCGGCAACAACGTCCGGGCCGCCTACCTGGTCCTGGACGCCGCCGGCCGCGCGGGTGTCCGCCGCGCCGTCAACATCTCCAGCCTGTCCGCGCTGGGGCTGGCGTTCTCCGCGCACGACGCGTCACCCCGCTTCGTGCCCGTCACCGAGGACCACCCCTACGTCGGCGACGACGTGTACGGCCTGTCGAAGTACGTCAGCGAGACCATCGCCGCCACCACCGCCCGCCGCTACGGCGGCACCGTCGTCTCGCTGCGCTTCCCCTTCCTCGGCACCGGCGAGCGGCTGCGCGCCCACCTGGCCGCGGTGCACCGCGACCCCGGCTTCGACCGCGGCTCGCTGTGGGGGTGGCTGGACACCCGCGACGCCGCCCGCGCGATCGGTGCCGCGCTCACCGCACCGGTCGAGGGGCACCCGGTGATCAACGTCGCCGCGCCCGACACCACCGCCCTGGAACCGACCGCGGAACTGCTGCGCCGCTACCACCCCACCGCCCGCGTCGACACGCCCCTCGACGGTTTCGCCGTCCCCTTCGCCCTGGCCCGCAGCCGCGAACTGCTCGGGTTCACCCCGCGGTACACCTGGCGCCCGTAGCCGCCTCGGCTCTGCCCGTGGCTGCCCGGAGCCCGGTGCGCGGCCCGGTCGGGACGGCGGGCGGTCAGACGGGCGCGGGCACCGGCTCCTCGGGGACCGGCTGCTGGAGCGGGAAGTGGCAGGCCGCGGTGTGGCCGGGGCCGAAGGAGCGCAGCGCGGGCTCCTCGGCCGCGCACAGATCGGTGGCCAGCGGGCACCGGGTGCGGAAGCGGCAGCCGGACGGCGGGGCGGCGGGGCTGGGCAGTTCGCCGGTGATCGCGGCGCCGCGCTTGGCGCGCTCGGCCGCCGGGTCCGGTACCGGGACGGCCTCCAGCAGGCCCGCGGTGTAGGGGTGGGCGGCGCGCAGGTGGATGTCGTCGGCGCTGCCGACCTCCACCAGCCGGCCGAGGTACATCACGCCGATCCGGTCCGCGAGGTAGCGGACCACGGCGAGGTCGTGCGAGATGACCACGTACGACAGGCCGTGCGACGCCTGGAGCCGCTTCATCAGGTTGAGCACCTGGGCCCGCACCGAGACGTCCAGCGCGGAGACCGGCTCGTCGGCGACGATCAGTCGCGGGTTGAGCGCCAACGCCCGTGCCAGGCCGACCCGTTGGCGCTGGCCGCCGGAGAACTCGTGCGGGAAGAGGTCCAGGCCGCGCTCGGGCAGGCCCACTTCGGCGAGCAGTTCGGCGACCCGGGCCTTCTGCTCGCGCGCGGTGCCGATGCCCTGGATGCGGAGCGGCTCGCGCAGGATGCCGCCGACCCGCATGCGCGGGTCCAGCGAGGAGAACGGGTCCTGGAAGACCATCTGCAGGTCCCGGCGGCGCCGGCGCAGTTCACGGCCGCGCACCTTCGCGAAGTCGGTGCCGTCCAGGGTGACCGTGCCGGCGTCGGGCCGGTCCAGGCCGACCAGCAGGCGGCCGAGCGTGGTCTTGCCGCAGCCGGACTCGCCGACCAGGCCGAAGGTCTCGCCGTGTCCGAGCGTGAAGGAGACACCGGACACGGCGTGCACCACCCGCCGGCCGTGCCCGGGCAGCCGGGCCCCGCGCACCGGGAACTCCCTCACCAGGCCGTGCGCTTCGAGCAGCGGCCGGTCCGGGTCGGCCGGCTTCGTCTCGGGGGCGGCGGTCCTGGCCTCGGGCGCGGCGGGGCGCGGCACCACGGCGGTGGCGCCGGCCGGCCGGGGCCCGTCGGTGGGGTGCCAGCAGGCGTACCGGTGCTCGGCGGTGCCGATGAGCACCGGCTCGTCGGTGCGGCACTGATCGGTGGCATACGCGCAGCGGTCGGCGAAGCGGCAGCCGGCCGGCGGGTCGGTGAGGTCCGGCGGCAGGCCGGGAATGGTGGGCAGTTGCCGGGCCGGGTCCTGGTCCAGCCGCGGCACCGAGGCCAGCAGGCTCTGGGTGTAGGGGTGGCGCATGCCGCGGAAGAGCCGTTCGGTGCGGGTGCTCTCGGCGATCCGGCCGGCGTACATCACGTTGACCCGGTCGGCGTGCCCGGCCGTGACCCCCATGTCGTGGGTGATGAGGATCATCGCCATGCCGAGCCGGGAGCGCAGGTCGGCGAGCAGGGTGAGGATCTGCGCCTGGATGGTGACGTCGAGCGCGGTGGTGGGCTCGTCGGCGATGAGCACCCGGGGCTCGTTGGCCAGCGCCATGGCGATCAGCACGCGCTGGCGCAGGCCGCCGGAGAGCTGGTGCGGGTAGTCGTCGAGGCGTTCGCGCGGGTGCGGCAGCCCGACCAGGCCGAGGACCTCGGCGGCGCGGTCGGCGGCCTCGGCCCGGGTGCAGCCGCGGTGCAGCAGGACGGGTTCGGCGACCTGGTGGCCGATGGTCTTGGTGGGGTCCAGGGAGGTCATCGGGTCCTGGAAGACCATCGCGATGTCGTTGCCGCGCACCCGGCGCAGCTCGTGGTCGGGCAGCCCGACCAGCTCGCGGCCGTCCAGCCGTACCGACGAGCCGTCCAGCAGCCGGCCACCGGGTGGCAGCAGGCCCATCAGGGACAGGCCGGTCATGGACTTGCCGCAGCCGGACTCGCCGACCAGGCCCAGCGTCTCGCCGGCCTCCAGGTGGAAGGAGACGTCCTCCACCGCCCGTACGACACCGCGACTGGTGCGGATGTGGGTGGTGAGGTTCTGGACGTCGAGCAGGGGAGGCATGCCGTTCCTCGATTCGTCGCCGGCCCCGGCCGCCGGCCCGGGAGCGGGCGCGGCGGCGGAGCGGTCACGTGCGTTGCAGGCGGACGTCCAGCGCGTCGTGGAAGGCGTCGCCGATCAGGTTGAAGGCCACGACGGTGATGATGAGGACCACCGCGGGCGGGTACACCAGCCACCAGTACCCGTCGTACAGGTAGTCGAGGCCGCCGGTGAGCATCGTGCCCCAGTCGGCGTGCGGCGGCGGCAGTCCGAGCCCGAGGAAGCTCAGGGTCGACAGGGTGAGGATGGAGTCGGCGATGGTGAAGGTGGCGCTGACGATGATGACGCCGGCCGCGTTCGGCACCAGGTGGCGCAGCACGATCCGCCGGCCGGTGCCGCCCATCATCCGCGCCGCCTGGACGAACTCCCGGGTGCGCAGGGTCAGTACCTCGCCCCTGACCAGCCGGGCCGCGGCGAGCCAGGACAGCAGCGACATCACCACGATGATCAGCCACAGCGACGGCGTGAACATGCTGACCACGATCAGCAGCAGCACCAGGCCGGGGATGGCGAGGAAGGTGTCGACGGCCCGCATCATCACCGCGTCCACCACCCCGCCGAAGTACCCGGCGAAGGCGCCGTACAGGGTGCCGATGACGGTGGTGGCCAGCGCGACCGCGAAGCCGAGTTCCAGCGAGGAGCGGCCGCCGGCCATCAGCCGGCCGAGCACGTCGTAACCGGAGGCGTCGGTGCCGAGCGGGTGGCCGCCCCCGGGCGGCAGCTCGGCGAGGTCGAGGTGGACGGTGACCTGGTCGGTCCGGTACAGCAGGGGTCCGATGAAGCAGAAGGCGGCGACCACCGCGACGATGCACAGCCCGGTCAGGGCCCGGGGGTTGCGCAGGAACGCGGCGGCCGACAGCCGCCCGGAGCCGCGCCGGACGGTCAGGGCGCCGGCCTCGGGCGCGCCGGTCTCCTTCGCACCGGCTCGGGGCGCGCCTGCCCCCTTCGCACCGCCTCCCGGTGGGTCCGCCTCCGGTGAGCCGGCCGCGGCCGGCCCGGTGTCATGAGTGGTCATAGCGAATCCGAGGGTCGAGGAGGCTGTAGGCGATGTCCGCGAGCAGGCTGCCGACGACGGTGGCCACGCCGACCACCAGCGTCGAGCCGAGCAGCACCGGATAGTCCTTGCCGGTGGCGGCCTGGTAGAACAGCAGCCCCATGCCCGGGTAGTTGAAGACGGACTCGGCGATCACCGCGCCGGTGACGATGGCCGGCGCCGACAGGCCCAGCACGGTGATCACCGGCAGCAGGGAGTTGCGCAGCACGTGCCGGCTCAGCACCAGCCGGCCCGGCAGCCCCTTGGCGCGCGCCACCAGGATGTAGTCCTGGGCGAGCGTGCTGATGGCTGACGAGCGCATGTACCGGCTGAACCCGGCCACGGTGACCAGCGAGAGCGTCACCACCGGCAGCACCAGGCCGCGCGGGTCGGACAGGATGCCGGCGACCGACTCGGCCTGCGGCGCCTGGGAGGGCAGCACGTGCAGCTGCACCGAGAAGAGCGCGACCAGCAGCAGCGCGAAGAAGAAGTCCGGCATCGAGTACAGCACGAACGACACCACGGTGAGCACGTGGTCCACCGCGCGGTCCCGCCGTACGGCCTGGTAGATGCCCATCGGCAGCGCGACGGCCAGGGCGACCACGGTGGACAGCCCGAGCAGCACCGCGTCGCGCGGCAGCCGCTGCGCGATCAGCGTGGACACCGGCTGGTGCAGCGAGTACGACGTGCCGAAGTTCCCCTGGGCCGCCTGCTTGACGAAGTCCACGAACTGCACCGCCAACGGCCGGTCCAGGCCGTTGGCGGCGTTGAAGACCGCGATCCGCTCGGAGTTGGCCCGCATGCCGAGCGTGGCCCGCGCGGCGCTGCCCGGTTCGAGGTGGATCAGCGCGAAGGTCACCACCATCACGCCGATCACCACCACGACCGCCTGACCGGTCCGGCGCAGGAGGTAGGCCGTCACCGGGCGCCCGTCACGAGGTCCGCGCCCGTCACGAGGTCCCCGCCCGTTACGAGGTCCGCGCCCGTCACGAGGTGTACGCCCAGTCCTCGTAGGCGACCGTGCCGGAGAACGGGTTGAGCGGCACCACGCCCTGGAGCTTGCTCCGGTACACCAGCAGGCTGCTGCGCAACGGCACCCACAGCCACGGCAGTTGCTTGGCGGCGTAGTCCTCGTAGGTGGAGAACGCCTGCGAGGAAGCGCCGTACTCGGTGGCCTTGATCAGCTTGTCCATGGTCGGGTCGGAGTAGCCGCCGAGGTTGCCGGAGCCGCCGGTGTCGAAGAAGCCGGTGCCGTTGGGGTAGAGCGGGTACGGCTCGTAGCCGAAGTCCGACAGCTGCCAGCTGCAGCCGGACGCCGGGTGGGACTGCGCGGTGCAGGCGCCCATGGTGCCGAGCAGCGTGTTGAACGGCTCCGCCTTGAGGTTGAGGGTGATGCCCGCCTGCGCCTCGGAGGACTTGATGGCGGCTTCCTGCTCGTCGGTGGTGGCGCGGCCGGAGGAGTAGACCATCTGGAAGGTCAGCGGCTGGCCGGCCTTGATCCCCGCGCCGCACTGGGAGGCGCCGGTGCCGGGGCTCTGGCAGGTCGTGGTGCCGCCCGGCACCACCTTCCAACCGTGCGCCTGGAGCAGGGACTTCGCCTTGTCCGGCGAGTACGGGTACGGTCCGCCGGACTTCTCCAGCGGGGTCGCCCAGGTCTCGGTGGCCTTGACCGGCACCGGCCCGTTGCCCGGGTCCGCGTAGCCGTTGTAGACCTTGGAGACGATCTGCGGGCCGTTGATCAGGTACTGCATGGCCTGGCGGACGTAGAGCTGCCGCAGCACCGCGCCGACCTTGGCGTTGTACAGGTTCGGCAGGATGCCGGCGACGCCGGGGATGGGCACGCTGGCGATCGAGTAGCCGCTGGAGCGCAGCGCCTGCGCCTGCTTGACGTCGTTGAGCGGCAGCCCGGCCACGTCGAGGGAGCTGCCGGAGCGCAGCGCGTTGAGCTCCGGGGTGTCGGTGGTGAACGGCTGCATGACGAGCTTGTCGACCGACGGCTTCGCGGAACCGGAGTACGCCGGGTTGGGCACGTAGCTGTAGTAGCCGTTGCTGCGGAACTCCTTGAGCTTCCAGGGCCCGTCGACCACCTGCCACAGCGGGTTGGTGGCGAAGCTGCCGATCTTCGCCCCCTCCTTCTGCAGGTAGGAGTAGACCGCCTTCGCGCCCGCGGTGGTCGTGTCGTGGTCGCCGACCGCGCCGTCGGCGGAGGTCTTGTCCCAGGCGTGCTGGGGGAGCAGCGGGATCGTGCTGAGCACGTCGTCGGTGTAGAAGTCCGGGTTGTACGACCGGGTGAGGTCGAGCACCACCGTGTGGGCGTCGGGGGTGGCCACCTTCGCCACGTCGTCCGGGAAGAGCCCGGGCAGGTGCGCGGCCCAGTTCTTGGAGTTCGCCTTGAGGAGGTTGTAGACGAAGGTGAAGTCCCGGCTGGTGAGGGGCTTTCCGTCCGACCAGTTCCAGTCCTTGAGGTGGATGGTCAGCCGCTTGTCGCCGTTCGAGTAGTCGAGCGAGGTGAACAGGCTCTTCTCCTTGTTCACCTCCGCCTTGGCGCCGTCGCCGGGGTAGACGAGGTACGGCCACAGCGCCTCGGTGAGGTTGGCGTTCCAGCCGTTCTGGTTGGTCGCCGGGACCAGCGGGAAGATGAAGTCGGGTACCGCCGCCACCTCCGCGACCGTGAGGGTGCCGCCCTTCTTCACCGGGCGCTTCGTCGCGGTGGCGTGCTGGCCGTCGGAGATCGAGCCGTGGTCGCCCCCGCCCCCGCCGCCGGTGCACGCCACGGCGGCCATCGCCAAGGCCGCCGCCACCGCGACACCTCTGGTACGTCGGATCACGCGCATGCGTGTCATCGCCCTCCCCACTCGTGCGGCACCACATCGGGACCGATGACGACGTGGCATACGGCAGGTGCACGACAAGCATCGGCTTGAAAGATCTACCCGGGCCCGCGTGGGCTGAAGCGCCACGAACGTCGATGTCCCGAACTCCCGCCGCTGCGGGAGGGCGCTCGTTGATCAACGACCAGCATGGTGGGCGAATGTTGCGGGAGTACTGCGACAGTGTGTCACTGTCCCGTCCACCTCGACCTGCTCGTGCGGCACGCGGGTCCCGGCGCTCTCGGCATTCCCGGGGGTTCCCGACATTCCCGGGGTTCCCGGCGCCCCCGGGGCTCCCGTCGGGCACGGCACGGTGGGGAATCCGGTGCGGTGCCGAGCCGTTGGCCTGCTGACGACGTGTGACCTCCCGCCCGCTCGGCGGAAGTTGCGGGCGCGGGCGCGGGCGGAGGCGCCGACGGCGGGGTCGTAGGGCGGCTGCCGCCTCCAGCCGACGGAACGAGGGCGCGCGGAGAGGCCGTACGGCGCGCGGGCGGTGAGGAGTCAGGCGATCGGCGGCGCGAGGTATTCGAGCGCGTAGCCGGCGGCGCCGTCGCGGGTCACGCGTCCCACGCCGGGCGAGTCCAGGTGGGCGCCGGCCACGAACTGTGCCGGTGCGGCCAGTTGGTCGAGGAGAGCGTGTCGCGACGCGCGTGCCTGCGCCTGGTCCTTGTCGAACTCCCATGACACGTCCGGCCGGGCGAACTGCAAGGAGGGCACGTGAACGGTGTCGCCCCACACGAGCAGCCGACCGGTGTCGCTCCTTGCCTCGTAGACGGTGTGACCGGGTGTGTGCCCGGGAGCCGGAACGGCCGTGACGTGGTCGGTGACGGCGACCGGGTGGGTGACGGGGACGGCGCGGTCGCGGAACGGTTCGAGCCGTCCGGTGAAGACGGAGGTGTCGCCCGCGCCGATCCACACGCGCCGGAGCTCGGGGAACGCTTCCGCGCCGTCGGGGGCGACGAGGCCGCCCACGTGGTCTTCGTGGCGGTGGGTGATCGCCACGTCCGTGATGCCGTCCCGGTCGACTCCGGCTTCGTCCAGGGCGTCGAAGAGCGATCCCATGGTGGAGTGCCAGGTGTCGGACGCGCCGGTGTCGATGAGGACGGAGGTGGTGCCGTCACAGACGAGGAAGGCGTTGACCGACAGCCGCAGGTTGCCGTCGACCAGCGGGACCGTGTCCGGCAGCGTGTCGAACGGGCCCCCGCTCTCGTCGCGAAGCAGGGTCGGCGGCATGTCGAGGTGGCCGTCCCGCAGGGAGATGACCCGGAGGTCGCCGAACTCGAAGGTGGCGTGGAGGGGACCGCTCGAAGTGAGGCGCATGAGATCTCCGTCAGGTAGTCGTGGCCGCTCGGTACGCGGGGGGCAGCTCGCCCGGGCAGCAGGGTTGCGGCGAGGGGCGCGACAGCGGTCGTTCCCGCGCCGGTGAGGAGGGGAAGCCGCCGTGTGAGGTGCCGTTCGACGATCTTCCTCTCTCCCGGCCGCGTCGCGCGGCCGTACGGGTGAACCGAGGGCGGCGCGGGCCGCCGGTCGCCGCCGAAGGCGGTCGGGGCGCGGAGAGTTGGGGGAGTGCGACCGGGCAGCGCCGTAGCGGCGCGCGGCAGGCGCACGCACACCGCATCACTGTCGAGCGGGCGGAGAAACGCACGTGGCTGTCCGAGTTGCCGTCATCTACTACAGCGCCACCGGGAACGTCCATCAGCTGGCCCAGGCCGTCGCCAAGGGGGCCGAGAGCCGGGACGCCGAGGTGCGTCTGCGCAGGGTCCCCGAACTCGCGCCCGACTCGGCCATCGACGCCAACCCGGCCTGGCGCGCGCACGTGGACGCCACGAAGGACGCGGTGCCCGAGGCGACCCTCACCGATCTGGAGTGGGCCACCGCGTACGCCTTCGGCACGCCGACCCGCTTCGGCAACGTCACCGCCCAGCTCAAGCAGTTCATCGACCAGACCGGCGTGCAGTGGCAGGCGGGCGTCTTCCACAACAAGCCCGCCACGAGCTTCACTTCGGCGATGAACGCGCACGGCGGTCTGGAGTCCACGCTGCTGTCCCTGAACAACGTGTTCTACCACTGGGGTTGCATCATCGTGCCGCCCGGCTACACCGACCCGGTGCTCTTCGCGGCCGGCGGCAACCCGTACGGCACGAGCTGGGCGAGCGGGGGCGGCCAGGGGCCGGACCAGGCGACGTTGGACGCGGCGCACTACCAGGGCAGGCATCTGGCGGACATCGCGGGGCGGTTGGAGGGCTGAGGGTCCGTGCTTGCGAACTCCGGGCCGGGCGGTCCGGGAGTTCGGGCGGTTCGGCCGGTTCGCGCGGGGGATTGGCCGAGAGTTGATGTGGACATGGCGAATCACCGACGCTAGCGTGCGAGTTGGTCTAGACCTGACCTGGACCGTACCCCCACCTCTGGAGTCCACCATGCGCAAGAAGATCGCCACCGCGGTGGTCGGCGTCGGCGTCGCCTCCGCGTTCGCGCTGAGCACCGGCAGCGCCAGCAGCCACGGCTACATCAGCACCCCGCCCAGCCGCGCCGCGCTCTGCGCCGCCGGCACCGTGACGAACTGCGGCGACATCCAGTACGAACCGCAGAGCGTCGAAGGCCCCAAGGGCTTCCCGGCCGCCGGCCCCGCCGACGGCAGCATCTGCAGCGGCGGCAACGCGCGCTTCTCCCAGCTCGACGACCCCCGCGGCGGCGCGTGGCCCGCCACCCACGTGACCGGCGGCCAGAGCTACACCTTCACGTGGACGCTCACCGCCGAGCACTCCACCACGGACTTCTCCTACTACCTGACCAACAGCAGCTACGACCCCACCAAGCCGCTGACCCGCTCCGAGATCAACACCACCCCGTTCCTGACCGTGCCCTACAACGGCGCCCAGCCGCCCGCCACCGTGGTCCACCAGGGCACGATCCCCACCGGCCACACCGGCAAGCAGCTCATCATCGGCGTGTGGACCATCGCCGACACCGGCAACGCCTTCTACTCCTGCGCGGACGTCCAGTTCTGACCCGCCGGGCCGCCCGCGCGACGGCCTCGCCCGGGTCGCGGGCCTTCGCGGGGTCGGCCGGCCTGCCTGCGGGTGGGCCGCCCGACCCCGCTCGCCCACGGCTGCCTGCCCACCGCCCTCGGCAACCGGCCGCGCGCCACCGGGTACTACCCGCTGGAGCGCTACGGCATCGACGCCGTCGTGGTCTTCCCCCGGCCGCGCCCCTTCCTGCCGGCCGCCGCCGTCGCCGCGTCACCTCCGCCCGCACCGCCTTCGACGGGACGGTCGGCGGGCTCGGCCCGTCCGCCGCCTTCGGCACCGCCTGGCCGATCGCGCTGCTCGCCTTCGGCCGCCCCTGGCTCGCGGTCCGGGCGCTCGCGGCATGGCCGGTGGCCTGGGTCGCCCACCGCGCCGCCCGCCAGGCCGCGGTCGCCTACGGCCAGGAGGCGCGCGTCGTCGTCGACCTGCACCGGGGCGCCCTGCTGCACCACCTCGGGCTCGACGTGCCGGACGGGGCCGGCGCCGAACGCCGCGTGTGGGACGACCTGTCGCAGTTCCACCTGCGCAACCTGCCGCTCACCGCGTACGTTCCCGCGCCGGCCGCGCCGGTTGTTCCGGCGCCGCCGGCCGCGCACCCGCCGTCGTAGCCGAGGGGCGCGGCCGGCGTGCCCTCACCCCGCCGCGGCGTCCGCCTCCGCCCCCTCGTCCCACAGCCGCGCGCCGTGACCGCCGACCACCGCGGCGACCCGCGCCGCCAGCTCAGGACCGGGCAGCGGCGCGGGCCGCCGACCGTCCCGCAACCGCACCGCGACCAGCCCGGCCGCGGCCTCCCGGGCGCCGATCACCGCCTGGTACGGCACCAGGCGCGCCTGCCGCACCCGGGCGCCGAGGCTGCCCTGCTGCGGGTGGGACACCTCGGCCCGCAGCCCGAGTGCCGCACAGCGCGCGGCGAACGCCTCCGCGTCCGCCACCTGCTCCGCCCCGACCGGCAGCACCGCCACCTGCACCGGCGCCAGCCACGCCGGGAACGCGCCGCCGTGCACCTCGACCAGGTGCGCCACCGCGCGCTCCACGCTGCCGACGACGCTGCGGTGCACCATCACCGGCCGGTGCTTCGCCCCGTCCGCGCCGACGTAGCGCAGCCCGAACCGCTCCGGCTGGTGGAAGTCGACCTGCACGGTGGACAGGGTCGACTCCCGCCCGGCGTGGTCGGCGACCTGCACGTCGATCTTCGGGCCGTAGAACGCCGCCTCGCCCTGCTCCGCCTCGTACGGCAGGCCCAGCCGCTCCAGCACGCCGACCAGCGCCTCGGTGGCCCGCTGCCACGCCTCGGGCGCGGCCGCGTACTTGCCGCCGGGGCCCGGCAGCGACAGCCGGTAGCGGGCCGCGCGGATGCCCATCGCGGCGTAGGCGCGCCCGATCAGCTCCAGCGCGCCCGCGGCTTCCTGCTCGACCTGCCCGGGGGTGCAGAAGATGTGCGCGTCGTTGAGCTGGATGGCCCGCACCCGGGTCAACCCGCCCAGCACCCCCGACAGTTCGGCGCGGAACATGCCGCCCAACTCCGCCATGCGCAACGGTAGTTCGCGGTAGCTGCGGGACTGCGAGCGGTAGAGCACCGCGTGGTGCGGGCACAGGCTCGGGCGCAGCACCATCTGCTCGCCGCCGACCTCCATGGGCGGGAACATGTCCTCGCGGTAGTGCGCCCAGTGCCCGGAGATCTCGTACAGCTCGCGCTTGCCGAGCACCGGGGAGTACACGTGCCGGTAGCCGGCCGCGCGTTCCTCGCCGCGGATGTACTCCTCCAGCGCGTGCCGCACCGCCGCGCCGTCGGGCAGCCAGTACGGCAGGCCCGCGCCGATCAGCGGATCGGTGCCGAACAGGCCCAGCTCGCGGCCGAGTTCGCGGTGGTCGTGCACGGCGGCGGGTGCGGCCGCGTCGTGGTGGTCGTTCCTGGGGATGTCGTTCATGGTGTCGCCTCTCCGCGGTGGTGGGGCGGCCCGCGGCAGCACGAAGCCCCGGGGCGATCGCCCCGGGGCTTCGGACTCAAGACATCGGTCAGCGCGCCGGGACACTCTCCGGCGTCGTCGTCATCGCGATCATCGCGGCGCGCTTCATGCGGAGGACCGTAACAGGGGCCCGGTGCGGTACGCCAACGGTTTCCGCCACCGTTCCCACCACGGTCTCCGCGCCGATTCCGCGCCGGGGCCGTCCCGACACGGGCGGGGACGCCGTACCGTGGGAGCAGCACGGGAGCGGCGTACGGGGGTCGGGTGGGGACAGTGGCGGGTGAGGCGGAGCCGGGCCAACTGGTCGGCGGGCGTTACCGGTTGGTGCGGAGGCTGGGGGCCGGGGGGTTCGGGCGGGTCTGGCAGGCGCACGACGAGTCGCTGCGCGTCGAGGTCGCGGTCAAGGAGGTCTGGCTGCCGCCGGCGATGAACGGCGCGGAGCGGGCCGAGCGGGTCGTACGCGCCGAGCGGGAGTCCCGCAACGCCGCCAGGCTGCGCAACCATCCGAACATCGTCACGGTGCACGACGTGGTCGTCGAGAACGGGGTGCCCTGGACGGTCATGCAACTGGTCGACGGGACCTCGCTGGCCGATCACGGTACGGCGCGGGGGCCGCTGCCGGTGGCGGAGGCCGTGAACGTCGCGGCGGCGCTCCTGTCGGCGCTCGGCGCCGCCCACGACGCCGGGATCGTGCATCGGGACGTCAAACCGGACAACGTGATGCTGGCCGACGACGGCCAGGTGCTGCTCACCGACTTCGGTATCTCGGTCCACCAGGCCGACACCGCGCTGACCGCGGCCGGCGGGTTCATCGGCTCGATCGAGTACATCGCGCCCGAACGGGCCCGAGGCGCGGACGAGCAGGCGGCGAGCGACCTCTTCTCGCTGGGGGTGACGCTCTACCAGGCGCTGGAGGGCGTCTCGCCGTTCCGCCGGGGCACCCCGGCCGCGACGCTCGCCGCGGTGCTGCTGGACGAGCCGCCGGCGCCAGGCCGAGCCGGTGAACTGGCGCCGCTGATAACGCAGTTGATGGCGAAGGACCCGGAGCTGCGGCCCACCGTCGCGGCGGCGCAGGCCATGCTGGAGGGCATGCCGCGCGGTGTGCCGCGCGGCAGCGGCCCGACCGCCGTGGGCACGGTGCCTGATCTCGCGGTGCCTGCGCCTGCGGTGCCTGATCTCGCGGCGACGGATCTCGCGGTGGCGGCGCCGGACACCGGGTCGGCCACGGTCCGGGACCCTGCCGTGGCGGCTGATCCCGCGGGGGACCCTGCGGTCGCCACCGTGGTGGAGACCGCGTCTGAGACCACACCCGCACCCGCGTCTGGGACCACACCCGCGCCCGAGCCCGGAACCTCACCCGAGAGCGGGGACGCACCACGTCAGGAGTCCCGCCGGCCGAAACCGGGCCAGATCGCGGCCATCGCCGTGGGAGGCGTCGTGGTGGTCGCCGCCGTCGTGGTCCCACTCGTGCTGTGGGCACCGGGGCACCATGCCGCCGATCCGCTGAGCGGCCTGCGTGACCCTTGCGCGGCCGTGCCGCACTATTACTTCGAACAACTCGGGTTGCCGGAGCCTCCGACCCGCCACACGGACGACGTTCGTGGGCGCTCCCGGTGGTGCGAGTGGGGGGCGGGCCAGGACCGGGACCTCACGGTCGGCTACGACACCGAGAGCATGGCGGACACGCGGGCCGGCGACCCCGCGGCGAAACCGTACGCGGGCATCAAGGGCGCCTATGAGGTCTATCGCACCGACCAGGGCATGTGCGTGGTCACATGGCCGACGTCATTCGGGACAGCGGACCTGACCTACGTGCCCGATCAACAGCAATCCGACTGCTCGATCGCCGAGGGGTTGGCCCGCGTGGCCTATCCGAACCTCTCCCGCTGACCGTGCCGGCGTCGGCGTCAGCACGTTCGTCGCGGCGCGCTTCATACGGGGGACCCCGGTGGGGGCACATCGCGGAGGTGGCGCGCGACGAAGTCCCGCCAGTACGCGACGGCTTCGGGCTCGGTCTCCGCGTGGGCGCCCGCGTAGCCGAGCAGTTGCTTGTCGGGCGATCCGAGTTCCTCGAAGAGCGCCAACTGGCCCTCCCTGGGGAAGATCTCGTCGTACCACTGGAGGTGGAAGAGGGCCGGCGCGGTGATCCGCCGCGCGTCCGCCACGACGCGCCGGGGGACGTTCAGGCCGGCGGGCATGCCGGGAGCCTGCCGGAGGCCGAACTTGCCGAGGACGACGCAGCGCATGCGGTCGTCCAGCGCGGCCGCCAACGGAAGGCCGAAGCGTGTCCCCATCGACAGGCCCAGGTAGCCGAGGCGTGCGGTGTCCACGAGGCCCAGGGCCCCGAGGGCATCCACCACCGCCAGCCAGTCGCCCGTCATCCGGTCGAGAACGGCGTCGAGCCCCTCTTCGACGATGCGGGGCTGGTACTCCTCGGCCGGCAGCGGGCGGGGGACCCGGTCGCCGTGATAGGGCCCGTCGACGGCGAGCGCGGCGATTCCCACCTGCGACGCGAACCAGCAGGCCAGGCCGGTGACCCGCGCGCTCCTCTTGTGCCCGCTGCCGCCGTGTCCCAGCAGGACCAGAGCGGGAGGTGCGGAGGACGGGGTGGGCGGCAGCCAGAGCACACCCGGCACGGTGCTCCCGTTGCGGGGCAGACGGAACACCGCCTCCCGGACACCGCCCTCCAGCACGCGACGACCGGCCCACGCCACTGTGCCATCCACCTCGTCCACGCAGCCATTGAACCAGCGGCCCCGTAGCCGTCGCGTGGAAGTGACGCTCCGTCAGTTCGCTTCGCGTACCGGCACGTCGGCGCCGTGCGCGTCGAGTACGGCCAGGGGGTCGAGACGGTCGCGCCAGTGCGTGATCCCGCGGTCCCGGATGGTGATCACCGACACGAAGTGGTTGCTGTACCGCTTTCCGGTGCTGCCCTGAGCGGCGCCACCCTGAGGGGGCCGTACGGTTCGGGACGGGCGCTCGCACTGGGCGACCATCCGACCACGCACGGCGGTACCGTTGGGGCGGGGGCAGGAGTTAAGAGCGTTAAGCGGTCAGAGCTGGGCGAGGCGGTCGACCAGGAGGGCCACTCGCGGTTCGGCGTCCTGCGGGAGGAGGCGGCCTGACCGGGTCAGGGTCGCCAGGCCGTGCAGGGAGGCCCAGAAGACCTCGGTGAACAGCCCCGGGTGGACGCCGTCCCCGGCGACCTCGCCCAGGCTCTCCAGCAGTGCGGCGAAGGCGTCCTTGAGTGGCTCGGGGGTCTCCTCCTGGGCGAACGCCAGCCCGCCGTCGAGCTGGAAGATGGCGTCGTAGACCGCCGGGTTCTGCTCGGCGAAGTCGAGGTAGGCGCGGGCGAGGGCGGTGACCCGCTGGCGCGGGCCGTTCGCCCTGGCGGCCGCGGCCCGCACCGCCGCCGCCAGCTCGGCGGCGCCCTCCAGGGCGACGGCGCCGATGATCTCCCGTTTGCCGCGGAAGTGGCTGTAGAGGACGGGCTGGCTGTACTCGATGCGCTCGGCGAGCCGGCGGGTGGTGACGGCGTCCCAGCCCTGCTGCTCGGCGAGTTCGCGGGCCGTCGCCAAGATCAGGCGCTCGCGGGCCGCCCGTTCGCGCTCCTTGCGTTCCTTTACCGACATGATCCGATCCTAGCAGTGCTAGACAAGCAAGCTCTAGTAGTACTAGCGTTGACTCATCACCTAGCAACACTAGATTCTCAGGGGGTCGTCATGGTCAATGCGCTCGAGGTGCTCACCACCGTGGTCGTCGGCGTGATGGTGGGGGTGGAGTTCTCCGTCGCCTTCGTCATGAATCCGATCCTCAACGCGCTCCCCGAGGACAGCAGGCAGCAAGGCCACGCGCACGGGGGCCGGATGCTCGGCGCCGTGATGCCGGTCTGGTACATCACCTCGCTCGTCCTCACCGCCGTCTGGGCCGTCGCCAGGTGGCACCACCACCACACCGGGCTCGTCGTCACGGCCGGCGCGCTGCTGATCGTCAGCGTGGTCATGTCGATCCTGCTGCTCGTCCCGATCAACAACCGGAACAAGAACTGGACCCCCGACAACCGGCCCGCCGACTGGAAGGAGCAGATGGACCGCTGGCTCCTTCTCCACTACGTCCGCGTCGCCGTCATCATCGCCGCCTTCACCCTGCTGGTCGCGGCCCTCGTCTGAACCGCCGCCGCGACCTCGTGGGGGACGGACCGTGCTCACCGAGCGGCGGACGCCGCTCGGTACGCGCGCTCTGGAGGCTGGTTCGCGCGCACGTGGGCGTCGACCGCGGCGAGGTGGGCGGCGATGCGGTGGGGGTCGTCGAAGGAGGCGCGGAAGCTGTTGCGGGCCAGGTCCGCCAGCGCGGGCCGGTCCAGGCCGAGGTCGGTGTGCACGGCCTGGTAGTTGTCGTTGACGTAGCCGCCGAGGTAGGGCGGATCATCGGAGTTGACCGTGACCAGCAGGCCGGCCGCCATCATCGCGGGCAGCGGATGCGCCGCCATGGACGGCACGACGCGCAAGGCGACGTTCGACAGCGGGCAGACGGTCAGCGGGACCGCCTCGTCGCCGAGGCGGGCCATCAGGTCCGGGTCGGCCGAGGCGGCGACGCCGTGGTCGATCCGGTCGGCGCGGCAGATGTCCAGCGCCTCGCGGACGTACTCGGGCGGGCCGTCCTCGCCCGCGTGGATCGTGGTGCGGTAGCCGCGGGCGCGGGCGGTCGCGTAGTAGTCGGCGAACTTGGCGGGCGGGTTGCCGCGCTCGGCCGCGCCGAGCCCGATGCCGAGGAGCCGGTCGCGCCACGGCTCGATCAGCTCCAGCACCTCCAGCGCGGCGGCCTGGGTGCGGTGGCGCTGGCTGGTGACGATCAGCGCGCCGTCGATGCCGAGGTCGGTGCGCGCGTCGGAGATCGCGGCCAGGACCGCGTCGAGCTGGTCGCCGATCGGGGTGCCGGCGTCGAGGAACGTCTGCACCCCGAGGAACATCTCGGCCCGCCGGACCCCGTCGGCCGCCGCGCGGGTCAGGTAGGACCGGGCGAGGTCGTAGAAGTCCTGGCGGGTGCGCAGCACCGAGGCGGCCCGGAACAGCAACGGCAGGAAGTGTTCCAGCCCGGTGAACGTGTAGGCGGCGCGCGCCTGTTCGACGTCCGGCCAGGGCAGTTCCACGTGGTTGCGCGCGGCGAGCGCGAAGAGCATCTCCGGTTCGAGCGTGCCTTCCAGGTGGACGTGCAGCTCGGCCTTGGGCAGTGCCGCGACGAACGCGTCGGTCATGGTGGGACTCCGTACAGTTCCGTGCGAGGACCAGCTCCCGCGGCAGCGCAGGCAGGCGGGCCCGCTCGCCAGGGCCACCGGCCACCGGCCGAGCATAGTCGGGGGCGGCTGAAAGGCACCGTCGGGGACGGCACCGCGCTCAGCCGCGCTGCCGGGCCTCCATCGTCACCGCCAGGGCGAAGAGCAACTGCCGGTCGACGGAGTCCTCGTGCACGGTCAGGCGGTACCAGTCGTCGAACACCTTGGGCTTGTCGATGCTGAACACCGGCTCGCCGTCCCGCGTGAAGTCGAAGTGGTACTTCACCAGGGCGCCGGCGATCTCCCCGGCCGTGTCGAGCAGCGTCAGCAGCCGCCGGGCCCGCGCGGTGGTGGCGCTGCGCTCGGTGCCGGTGAGCCTGCCGAGGCCGGGCTGCTCGAACTCCCAGGTGGTGCGATCGACCGACTTCCTCGGCAGCACCCCGAACGAGCCGAGCAGCCGGTCCTCGGGGTCGAACGCCTCGTATCCGGTCAGGGCGGCGAGCCAGCCCTTCGAGCTCTCCCGGACGGCCACCAGCTTCTCGCCGCGCCGCTCGTCCGTGTAGATGTCCAGCGCGTCGGACATCTTCAGCTGCTTCTCGGCGTAACCGAGCTGCTTCCCCGGTTTCCCGCTCCCGTCGTCCGCGGAGATCCGGTACTTGCGCTTCAGCCCGAGGGAGGTCTTGCGTACGTGGTAGGTCGAGGTCGGCACGCTCCCCAGGGTAGGCAGGTCGGGGCGGAGATCGGGCCGAACCGCCCGGGGGCGGCGGCGCCGTGGCGGCGCCGCCCCCGAACCGGTCAGCCGCCTGCCCGCGGGCGCAGGCGGACCGCCGTGCTGCCCAGGCGCGGGATCTCCACGAGCACGTCGGCGCCGTCGCGGGTGGCCTCGCCCGCGTGGTCGCCGAGGTAGGTGGCGCGTTCGGCGTGCGCGACGGGGAAGCCGCAGCGCAGCCGGACGGTACGGGGCTCGTCGGCGTAGGACTGGAGGCGGACCAGGAGGTCGGCCGGCTCGGAGCCGCCCTCGTCCGCCTCGCGCCCCTGGCCCTGACCCTGGCCCTGGCCCTCGCCCCGCGCCGGGACCGGCGCCGCGTCGACGACCCGCACGTACGGATCGTCGAGGGCGAGCAGCGCGCGCTCGCCCGGGTCGTCCGAGGCGGGCTCGCCGTGCGCGGCGACGCCCACCAGAGGGTGGTCGATCTCCTGGGCGGTGCGCAGGCCCAGCGCCTCGGCGGCGATGGTCTCGCCGCGCCGGCGGACGCCGACCGCGTAGCGGAAGGTGGTGTCGAACGCCTGCTGGGCCGGGAAGTTGGTGTCCCAGAGGTTGTTGTGGACCCACGAGTAGAGGGTGCCCGGCTGCCGGGGCGCCGTGGAGTCGGGGAACGGCGCGTACGGCAGCGGGATGGTCTCCGGCTCGACCAGGGGCGCGTCGCGCGTCACCCACGCGACCGGCCCGCCGGCGTCCCCGAGCGCGACGAACGACCGTACGGCGCGCATGTGCTGGGGAGCGCCGGGGACGTGGGCGAGGCCGGTGCCGGTCAGGGCGCCGGTGATCTCGTAGCGGACGGCGGGGTCGGTGAGGGCGAACGGGAAGGCCAGGTAGGCGCTCTCCTTCGCCATGGTCGCGGGCTTGTCGAAGCGGTTGTCGAGGACCACGTGGGCGTCGTCGCGGCCCAGGCTGACCGTGGTGCGGGCGAGGTGGACCCCGTCGGCCGCGTACTCGTAGGTCAGACGCGCGCCGAGGGCGTCGTCGACACGTTCGAGCAGGACGGCGGGCCGGGCCAGCGAGCGCGAACCGAGGAGTTCCAGCTCGTCGGAGGTGGTCGTCTTGTTGGCCTGGTGGTTGTAGCCGGGCGCCGAGGTGTAGGTGTCGTAGACGTAGCCGTTGAAGCCCACGACGGCGTCCTGGTCGACGAGTTCGCGGCCGGTGGCCTTCTCGGTGATCGAGGCGACGCAGGCGCGGGCCAGGTCGACCCGCACCGTGAGGTGGTCGTTCTCCAGCACCAGGTCCTCCGCGGTCGGCAGCGGGACCCGGCGGTCGCCGTCCTCGGCGTGGCCGTCGGTGCGCGGGGCGACCGCGGTGCCCGGCTCGCCCGCCGTGAGGTCCAGCCGGACCAGCCCGAGCGGCGGGACATCGGGCACCTCGACGTGCACCCACCGGCCCGCGTCCCGGTGCACCGGGTTGACCTGCGGCGTCACGACGGTGGGCAGCGGCTTGCCGGTACGGCCGTCGGTCACCGCCAGCGCCCGGTCCAGTGGGACGCGGCTCTCGCGTACGAACAGCGCGACGACCGAAGTGCGCCGCGCCGACGTGGTGTTGACCGCCCAGAAGGTGGCGTCGGCGCCGGCCGCGGTCGGCAGCGCCGCGCCCAGCGCGGCCGAGGCGTGGTCGCGGAAGGTGTCGGCGTCGTTGTCGCCGTGCAGGGCGTAGCCGTACTTCCAGTGCCACTGCTGGTCGCCGGAGGACATCCCCTCGTCGCCGTGGGTCCAGGGGTCGGCCGCGCCCCACGTGTGCTCGTTGAACAGGGAGATCGACCGGTAGACGCCGGCGGCGCCGACCCGGGCGTCGGCGGCGTGCGCGGGGGCGGGGCCGGCGGGGTCGGCAGAGTCGACGGGTTCGGCAGAGTCGACGGGTTCGGCGGAGGGGGCGGTTCCGGCCCGTCCGGCGAGGTCGGTGAGCGCGGCCATGCCGTACAGCGTGGTCGCGTCGGCCACCTTCGCCTGCGCGCGGCGGACCATCGCCTGCGGCCGGGCGCCGGAGCCGACGCCCTCGACCCACCAGTCGCCCCAGTCGCCCTCGAAGACGGGAACGGCGTCGCCCAGCCGCTGTTCGGCGTCGGTGAAGAAGTCCGTGTTGGTGGACAGCCGCAGGGTCGGCGCGGCCCAGGTCTCGTTCCAGCGGCGCACCGTCTCCGCGAGGATCAGCCGCGGCGGCGCGTTGTCCCCGAAGTGGCCCTGGACCCGCAGGTGCAGCAGGTCCCACGGGTACGGGTCGCGGTGGCCCGCGGTCGGCCCCGGCGAGCCGAACAGCTCGGGCGGGATGGGGTAGGGGTTGGTGGCGAGCGCGGTCAGGTACGCGGGCAGCAGGTCGTCGACCATCTCGTAGGAGGTGTCGAAGCCGAGCACCGGGCCCTCCATGTAGGCCAGGCCGTGCGGGCTGTCGGTCATCCAGGTCAGCAGCTCGTTCCCGGACGGGGCGCGCCAGCGGAACAGCCGGGGGAGTTGCGCGCCGCCGTTCATGTTGGGCACCGAGCGGCCGGCCCAGTTGTGCGCCACCGACAGGTAGCGCACGCCGAGCGGGGTCAGGGCGTCGGGCAGCCCGGCGACGGTGCCGGGCACGTCGGTCTGCATGGCGCTGCGGAAGTCGATGCCGTGGGTCTGCTTGACGCCGCGGGCCAGCCGCAGCAGTTCGTGCAGCTCGTCCGTGGAGCAGGTGTCGGTGTGCAGGTTGTACGGCATGGCGGTCAGCTCGATCTGGCCGGCCTTCACCCGCTGGATGAACTCCGCGACCCGTGCCGCCGGCCGGGCGGCCGCCCACTGCTCGAACGACCACAGCGACTCCACCGCCCAGCGGAACTTGGCGTTGTCCGGCCAGTCGTCGGTGGCCCGGGTCAGGTCGAGGCAGGAGTCCAGGAACGCGACGTGCTCGCCGAGCACCGTGCCCTGCGGGTCGGTGTACCCGATGTCGAGGTGCGAGTGGTGCACCAGGTGGATCGTCCACTCGCGCGGCGGCTGGAGGACGAAGGCGAGCACCGCGGAGGCGCCGTGGCCGGTGGCGGTGATCCGCAGGTCGCGCGGGGCGCTCTCCAGGGGCAGCAGCAGCCGCTGCCCGCCCGGTGCGGGCACGGCCTGCACGGGTATCGACCCGCCGCCGGCGGCCTCGGCGGTGAAGGTCCACCCGCCGTGGTCGGACCGGTCGCCGTCGATCAGTATCCGTACGCAGCGCAGCGCGCCGGACGGGGTACGCCGGACCAGGTGTTCCGGCATGGCGCGGAGCCGGGTGCCGCCGGCCTGGGCGGTGGCGGCGACCGCGAGGCCGACCATGCTCGTCCGGGCCTTGTCGGTCGACCATCGGCGGTCGCGTACGAGGGCACGCGTCGTCATGAGCTGTCTCTCCCAAGGTGGTTCGGTCAGGACGTCGGTGGTGCGGTCCGCGGGTGCCGGCGTCGGGACGCCGGTGGTGCGGTCCGGAGGTGCTGACGTCAGGACGTCAGGCGCAGGCTGTTGACGAAGAAGCGCTGGAAGACGAAGAAGAGCACCACGGTGGGCACCGACGCGACCAGCGCGCCGGCCAGCACGACGGGCGGGCCCACCGTGGAGTAGTTGCCGCTCAGGTCCGCCAGGGTGGCCATCACCGGCCGCACGTTGGGGCTGAGCGAGAGCGTGATGCCGAACAGCAGGTCGTTCCAGATCCAGGTGAACTGGAAGATGAACGCGGCCAGCAGGGCGTTCCTGGCCAGCGGCAGGTGGATGGAGAGGAACATCCGCAGCCAGTTGACGCCGTCGAGCTGGGCGGCCTCGGAGATCTCCCGCGGCACGGTCATCATGAAGTTGCGGTTGACGAAGAACGCGAAGGGCACGGTGAGCGCCACGTAGATCAGCACCATCCCGTACTGGGTGTCGTACAGGCCGGTGCGGGCGTACCCGGTGAACAGCGGGGACAGGAAGGTCTGCAACGGCAGCACGGTGCCGATGAAGATGGCCCAGAACCAGATCGCCGGGCGGCGGACCGGCATGACCGTGACCGCGAAGGAGGCCAGCGCCGCGATCACCACCGCGATCGCCGCGCCCACGACGGCGTACAGGAAGGTGTTCAGCAGGCCCCGCCCGACGTCGGCGCTGGAGAACGCGGCGCGGATGTTCCGGGTCAGGCCCCAGGAGCCGAACCACCACCGCGGCGAGCCGGTGTACTGCTTCGACGGGGTGAACGCGTTGACGACCACCAGCCAGGTCGGCAGCAGCCACAGCACCGAGACCAGGGCGACCAGCACATGGCGTACGGCCCGGCCGGTCATGCCACGCCTCCCCGCTGCGGCTGGACCTGCCGGCGCAGGTAGAGCCAGGACGCCGCGACGACCACCGCGGTCAGCACGACGGACACGGCCGCGCCGTAGCCGTACCGGTTGAGGGTGAAGGTCTGCCGGTACATCGTCAGGGCCAGCGTCTCGGACGCGGTGCCGGGGCCGCCCTGCGTCAGCAGCCACACGATGTCGAAGGTCTTGAGGCTGTTGACGATGGACATCCCCACCACGACCACGGTCATGGGCCGCAGTTGGGGCACGATCACCTTCAGGAACAGCTGCAGGCCCTGCGCGCCGTCGATCTTCGCGGCCTCGATGGTCTCGGTCGGGATGGTCTGCAACCCGATCAGGAACAGCAGCAGGGCGGCGCCGGTGGACTGCCAGGTCGTCGCCACGATCATCACGATCGTGTTCAGCGGCCAGTGCAGCAGCCAGTCGTGCTGCCAGCCGCCGAGCCCGATGGCGTGCAGCGTCTGGTTGACGGCGCCGTCGGACTTCAGCAGGTACGTCCACAGCAGGGCCGTCGCGGAGCCGGACAGGGCGTAGGGGATGACCACGGCGGTGCGGGCCACCACGCCCCAGCGCACCGAGTGGGTCAGCACCGCGAGCACCAGGCCGAGCAGCACCGGCAGGACCAGCGTGCCGACCACCCACATGACCGTGTTGAGCAGCGACCGGCCGAAGTCGGGGTCGGTGAGCAGCGCACGGTAGTTGGCCAGGCCCACGAAGTGGGCGGTGATGCCGTTGTCGTCGAACAGGCTGCGGTAGGAGGTGACCGCGAACGGCACCACCAGCAGCGCCGCGACGAGCGCCACGGCGGGCGCGAGGAACGCACCCACCCATGCGGCGCGCCGGACGCCGCCGTGCCGGGGCACGCGGGCCGGGTTCCCGGATCGGCGGGCCGTCGTGCGGGGGACCGTCTTGGCTCCAGAGGTCAGGACTTCCACGCCTTCCACTCCTTTTCGGCTCGGCGCTGCATGCTCGCCAGGGTCCGCGCGGCCCGGGCGGCCGTGGGGTCGATCATGAAGGCGCTGAGATCCTGCACGTTTCCCTCGATCAGCACCGGTGGGGACGCCTCCCAGTAGCGGATGGCCTGCGCCGGCCGCTGCGTACGGACCTGCGCGGCGACCTCGCGCACCGCCCCCACGTCCGGCACCACCGACGGGTCCGCGGAGGTGTCGCGCAGGAAACCGGTCCACGCCCGCTGCACGGCCGGGTCGAACCAGGTGCGGGCGGTGTCGAGGGCGCCCTGGCGCTTGTGGGCCTTGGCCGACACCGCCAGCACGCCGCTCTCCACCACCACCGAACTCGTCCCGCCGGGCGGCGGGGGCAGCAGGAACGCGCCGAGGTCCGCGTTCTTGATGCCGGCGGTGAGGAACGCGCCGGTGTTCCAGGTGCCGTGCAGGCACATCGCGGTGGTGCCCTGCGCGAAGCGTCCCGGCAGGTCGGAGACGGACGCGTCGGGCGAGGAGAACGCGCCGCGCCGGTACAGGTCGCTCCACACCCCCATCGCCTGGCGGCACTCGGCGTCGGTGTACGACCGCTTGCCGGCGGCGAGGTCGAGGTAGAACTGGTGGTCCAGCCCGTTGACGAGCTGCTGGAACCAGATCGACGACTCCCAACTGGTCGCGCCGCCCGACGAGATGGGGGTGATGTGCCGCGCGTGCGCGGTGTCCACCACGTGCAGGAACTCCTGCCAGGTGGTGGGCACCCCGACGCCGAGCCGGGCGAAGACCGGTTTGCTGTAGAAGACGGCGTAGTACGACTTGTACAGGGGCACGCCGTACTGCCGGCCGTCGGCGGTGAACGTCTCGCGCAGCGCCGGGTCGTCGCACCAGCCGCGGCTCTTCGCCTCGTCCCACGCGCCGGTGACGTCGGCGAGGATGCCGGCGCGGGCGACGTCCCGCAGCCGGTAGCCGTTCCACCACTTGACGAGGTCGGCGGTGGAGTCCGTCTGCGCGGACATCCGCACGATCTGCTGGTAGTTGCTGACGTTGGGCACGGCCTGCGGTGCCAGCCGGTAGCCGCCGAGCCGGCGCAACTCGGTTCCGGCGGCGTGGTATCCGGGCGTCCAGCTCGGGTTGTCGTTGAAGAGCGAGAGCGTGTCGGCCGGTGCGGGCTTGGTGAGTGTGCCGCGCTCACAGGCACTGAGCGCGAGGGCGGCGGCCCCGGCGAACGACGCGGCCAGCGCCGTGCGCCGGCTTACCGTCCGGGTCGTGTCGATCATCCCCATGGGACCCCCTCGTCACGGGTTCAGCGGCCTGCTAAGTTATCGGTAACGTACAGGTGTGCTCAGGGTTTGAGAAGACTTAACGTTGACGTTATCTCGATAAGGTTGGTGACATGGTCGACCGTCCACAGGCCACAGTGCAGGCGTCGCAGTACGACCCCCGGCCGCGCTACCCCGTGAGCGACGGCACCGTCATGGTGGGATGGGCCGACGCGGCGGACGCCCTGGGCACAACCGTCCGGCTGCTCGCGGTCGATGGGCCCGCGGCCGTCGAATGGGAGTCCGTCGCACGCGAGTTGACGGCGGCCCTCGCCGCCACCCGCCCCCGCGTCACCGTCGCGGACGTCCGCGACGCGGCGCGCGACTGGGCCGACATCCGCCGCCTCACCGAGTCCGAAACGCTGCGCGACGACCCGGACTTCGCGAGACTCGCAGGTGGCAGCCTGTCCGACCTGTTGGACCCGGGCGCGCTGGCGGCGCTGGCGTCGCCGGCGTCCGGGTCGGAGGACGGCGGGCCGGCTGGCGGCACGGGCGGCGGGAGCGGCGGCGCGCTCCGCGTCGTGGTCGGTCCCGGCGCCGCGTCGGCGCCCGGCGTGGACGCGGTGTGGTGGGCCGACGTCCCCAAGCGGTACGCCGAAGCGGCCGTCGGGCGCGGCGCCGGCCGCAACCTCGGCGCACCGGCCGGCCAACTCCCGAGCCTGCGGCGGCTGTTCTACATCGACTGGCCGCTCCAGGACCGGCACCGCGACGCGACGGCCGACCGGATCGACCGCTGGTTCGACGTTACCGATACCTCAACGCCGGCCTCGATCAGCGGGCACGCGCTGCGGGCCTCCTGCCGCCGTCTCGCCCGGCAGCCCTTCCGCACCCTGCCGACCTTCAACTCCACGCCGTGGGGCGGGCATTGGGGTCAGGAGGAGCTGGGCCACAACCGCGGCGCCGCCAACACCGCACTCGGCTACGAACTCATCGCGCCGGAGAGTGGTGTGCTGCTCGGCGACGACGGTTCCGGCACTGACTCCGGCACCGGCCCCGGCACCAGCTCCGGCCCCGGCACTGACTCCGGGACCAGCTCCGGCACCGGCCGCAGCGTGGAGGTGCCCTTCCAACTCGTCGTCGCCCTCGCCCCCGTGGACATGCTCGGCGCCGACGTGCACGAGACCTTCGGCACCTCCTTCCCCATCCGCTTCGACTACCTGGACACCGTCGGCGGCGGCAACCTCTCGGTGCACTGCCACCCGCGCGGCGACGAGATGCGGACCGTCTTCGGCTGGCCCTACACCCAGCACGAGAGCTACTACCTGATGCGGACCAGCGCGCACAGCAAGGTCTTCCTCGGGCTGCGCCAGGACGCCGACGTCGACGCCTTCCACGCCCGCGCGCACGCCGCCGACGCGCACGGCGAGGAGTTCGACATCGAGAGCTACGTCCAGACCTTCCCCGCCGAGGACGGCCAGCTCTACCTCGTGCCGGCCGGCACCCCGCACGGCAGCGGCGAGGGCAACGTCGTCCTCGAAGTCAGCGCCACGCCGTACCTGTACTCCCTGCGCTTCTACGACTGGCTGCGCAGGGACGCCGCCGACCGGCAGCGCGCCGTCCACGTCGAGCACGCCTTCCGCAACCTGGACCCGCGCCGTTCCGGCGAGGCCGTGCCCCGCGACCTGGTCCAGCGGCCCCGCACCCTGCACCGGGGCGACGGCTGGCGCGAGGAACTCCTCGGCGCGCTGCCCGACATGTTCTTCGAGGTGCGCCGGCTCGTGATCGACCCGGAAGGCACCGCGGAGCAGGACACCGCCGGGCGCTTCCACGTGCTGACCGTCGTCGACGGGCAGGGCGTGCTCGTGACGACCGCCGCGGGGGACCGGCACTTCGTACACTATGCGGAGACTCTCGCGGTTCCGGCCTCCGTCACCGCATACCGTGTGCAGAACCAGGGGCCGGACCTGGCTCGCCTGGTCAAGGCGCAGGTGGCATGAGTACCGAACCCGATCCCGTGACGTCCCTGACCATGCGGGACGTCGCCGAACGGCTCGGCGTCAGCACGATGACGGTCTCCCGCGCCCTGCGCGGGCAGCGCGGCATCGGCGAGGCCACCCGCCAGCGGGTGCTCGCCGAGGTGGCCGCGCTCGGCTACCGCCCGAACAAGCTCGCCAGGGGGCTGCGCTCCGGCGGCCCGAACGAGCTGATCGGCCTGGTGGTCACCAACCTCGCCAACCCCTTCTACTCCCAACTCGCCGTCGGCGTCGAGGAGGTGTGCGTCCGCTACGGGGCGCGCGTCATGCTCGGCAGCACCAGCGAGGACCCCGACGTCGAATGCGACGTCGTCACCGACCTGCTGGACCGCGGGGTGGACGGCCTGGTGGTCGTGCCCGCCAGCCACGACCACAGCCACCTCGGCGGCGAACGGCTCCGCGACACCCCCGTGGTGCTCGCGGCCAGCCCGCCGATGGACGTCGACGTGGACTGCGTGCTCGTCGACGACTTCGGCGGCACCCGCGCCGCGTGCCGCCGGCTGATCGAGCGCGGCCACCGGCGGATCGGCTTCCTCGGCCTGCCCCCCTCGCTGTGGACCGGCTCGGAGCGCTTCCGCGGCTACGCCCTGGCGCTGGAGGAGGCCGGCATCGCGGTGGACGAGCGCTACGTCAGCCGGCACCGCGGCGACAGCGCGCTCGCCCAGGAGGCGGCCCGCGCCATGCTCGCCCTGCCCGACCGGCCGACCGCGCTGCTCACGGCGAACAACCGGAACACCGTCGGCGCGCTGCTGGCCCTGCGCGACCGGCCCGCCGACCAGGAGCCGGTGGCCCTCGCCGGCTTCGACGACATCGAACTCGCCGACCTGCTGCACCTGCCGCTGACCGTGGTGTCCTACGACCCGGCCGAGGTCGGCAGGGCGGCCGCGACGCTGCTCTTCGAACGCCAGCGCAGCACCGTGCCCCTGCACCCGCGGCGGGTGACCATCTCGACCACGCTCATCGACCACCCGGTACCCCGGTAGGCCGCCGTGACCTCCACCCAGGCGCCCGGCGCCATACCCGTGCTCGAAGTCGGCGGATCGCACGTCACGGCCGCCGCCGTCGACCCCGACCGGGCCGGTGTCCTCGACGGCACCCGGCAGCGCCTGGCGCTGCGGCCCAACACCGGCGCGGAGGACTTCCTCGCCGCGCTCGCCGACGCGGCCAACCGCGTACTGGCCGCGCCCGCCCTGCGCGGCCGGACGGTCGGCGGCACGTGGGGTGTCGCCGTGCCCGGCCCGTTCGACTACGCCACCGGGACCGCCCGCTACCGGGACGTCGGGAAGTTCGCCGCCCTGGACGGCCTGCCCGTCGCGGACCGCCTCGCCCCACGGCTGGGGTGCGGGCCGGCGCGGCTGCGCTTCCTCAACGACGCCCACGCGTTCGGCCTCGGCGCGTGGCGCGGCACCGGCGGCCGGGGGCGGCGGCTGGTCGCCATCACCCTCGGCACCGGTGTCGGCTCGGCGTTCCTCGACCGCGGCACCCCGGTGGTGGCGGGGCCCAGCGTCCCGCCCGAAGGCCGCGCCGACCTGCTGGCCATCGGCGGCCGGCCGCTGGAGGACGCCGTCTCGACCCGGGCGCTCGCCGCCCGCTACACCGCGCTCACCGGCGCGCCGGTGGACGGCCTGCGCGGGCTGTCCGCCCGGGCCGCGGACGGCGAGGCGGTCGCCCAGGTCGTCATCGACGACGCCCTGCACGCCCTGGGCGGCGCCCTGGCACCCTGGCTGGCGGCCTTCGAGGCGGACACGCTGGTGGTCGGCGGCTCCGCCACCGCGGCGTGGGACCGGCTCGGACCGCCCTTCACCGCCGGCCTGACGGCCCGCCACCCCACCCTGGCCGCACTGCGGTTGGCGGTGCGCCGGGACGGGGAGGACCTGGCGCTGCTCGGCGCGGCGGAACACGCGGTGCGGGCGTGAGCGGGCAGGCGCGTCGGCGGGCCGGTCGGACGTGCGAGGGTGGCGGCATGTTGATCGCGATGGCGGGGCTGCCCGGTGCGGGGAAGAGCACGGTCGCGCGGGCGTTGGGACGGGAACTGGCCGCTCCGGTCGTGTCGGTCGACCCGATCGAAGCGGCGATGTGGCGTGCGGGGGTCTCCCGCGGCCAGCCCACCGGCCTGGCGGCGTACGTCGTGGCCGAAACCGTGGCCGGCGATGCGCTGGCCCTGGGCCAGACGGTGATCGTGGACGCGGTCAACGCGGTGGACGCGGCGCGGGGGCAGTGGCGGTCCCTGGCCGAGCGGCACGGCGTGCGGGCGGCGTTCATCGAGGTGGTCTGCTCGGACCGGGCGGTGCATCGCCGGCGCCTGGAAGCCCGATCCCGCGGGATCGAGGGTTTCGCCGAGCCGACATGGGAGGCGGTGGAGCGGCTGCGGGAGGAGTACGCCCCGTGGACCGACCACCGCTTGGTGCTGGACGCGATGACGGCCCTGCCGTCCAATCTCGCGACGGCCCTGGCGTTCCTGGCCGCGGCCACCTGATCCGCCGGCTACGGCGCCGCGCACCTGACGTACGGGGGCTGGTGGTCGGACTGGGGCAAGGAGCGCTTCCGGGGCGACGATCGGCGCGGTGAGCGTGACGTCGAGCGGCTGTAGGGCCGCCAGCCGACGGCGCGCGGCCGTCAGGATGGCGTCCACGGCGCTCTCGGGGACCTCGCCGACGAAGCAGATGTCCTGCATGGTGAGGTGCAGCCAGCGGTCGGGGACGAGGTCGAGTCCGTCCAACCGGGCGAGGACCGACCGGTATTCGGCGGCCAACCGCTTGACGTCGGCCATGCCGCTGAAGGTGGGGTGCGAGGTGTGGAAAACCCGGCCGTGGCGCCAACCGGGCCGTCACCAGCAGGGGTTGGTCAGTGCTCGGTGTCCGTGGTCATGGGGACGAATCCTGTCAGGCGCCTTCCGTGCCGGACGACAGCGCGAGTCTGCGCGGGGGCTGATCCAGACACCGGTCCGCCACGCTGTACTCCGACGGATTCAACCGGCTGTGCGATCAACTCACACGCGCCGCGGCTCGGTTCGCGACTCGTCACGAACCAGGCGGCCGGTGAAGCCGCGGTCGCACAACCGTCCGTAGGCAGCGTGGATTTCGGCCGGGACATGTTGGTCGATGATGAGTCCTCGCTCGGGGTAGATGATGATCCGCTGTGTAGCGCCGACCATCATGGCGACGACCAGGTCTTCGTCGCCGATGGCGGAGACGTAGTCGTCGTAGGTCATGGGCGCCGATGCGCAGACGGCGTCCACGGACGGCCAGAGCTTCCGCAGCGTCGCGTAGGCCCGTCGTTCCTCGTACGGCTTGCTGACCAGGAGGAGTGACGTCACCTCGACGCCGGTGGATTCCAGGAGCGCCCGGGATTTCGTGATGTTCTCCCCGGTGTTCCTCGCCTCCGACTCCAGCAGGACCGCTGACTCCGGTACGCCCAGTTCGAGTGCCCGCCTGCGGTAGTGCACAGCCTCGCCAAGTGGCATGCGAGCAGCGGACGTTGGACTGGTGGCTCCAGTCATCACCACGAGAGGTGCCATGCCGCGCGAGTAGAGATCCGCCGTGGTGTCCGCCACGGTGAGGTCGTGACTGCCCAGTGCGATGGCGACCGAGCACGGGCGCGGCGCATGGTGCATCCGCAGGTAGTCCCACAGCAGCAGGGCATCCGCGTGCGCGGTCGGCGAGAGGGTCACGCACGCTCCCCGTCCTGCGCCGAGTCCGGCACATCGAATTCGTACTCCCACGCGAACCGAGATGCGGCGTGGAGCCCGAGCGCGAACTCCACAACCGTGCCGTCGGCGGTGTAGGTAGTCCTGTGCAGTTCCACGACGGGCTCACTCGCGGGAAGTTTCAGCAGCTCTGCTTCCTCGGCCGTCGGCATGCGAGCGAAGAGTTGCTCCCGCATGTGGTCGATCTCGTACCCCGCGTCGTAGAGGACACGGAACCCACCGCCACGGCCGGCCGGCCCGGGACTGGGATCGACAATGCGCGTGCCCTCGACATGCTCGGGACGGTAATAGCTGGTCAGAGTGTGCGTCGGCTGGTGGCCCTCCTTGACGAGCCGGGCGCGGGCGTACACGTCCGCTCCGTCCGAGAGCCCCAGCGCGCTGGTGACCAGGTGGCTTCCCTTCACCAGGCCCACGGTCTGCGTTTGCTCGCCGCGGTTGTACGGACGGCCCGATGCGACTCGGTCGGCAATGAACGCAACCTCGTCCCCGTCCCGCCACTTCGCCTTGTCATATCGCGCGATGCCGAGCCGCTTGAGCGGTGTCCGGTGCCGCACCACCGTGCCATGGCCGCGCGACGACGTGACCAGTCCCTCCGCTTCCAGCGCCTTGTACGCCATGTGGACGGTGGACTTGGAGCCCTCACCTGCCTCCACCAGCGCGCGGATATGCGGCAACGGCTGGCCCGGTCCGTACTTGCCGTTCCGGATCTGCTCCGCGAGACGATCCGCGAGTTCCCGCCACTTCGACGCCATCGTGCCTCCTCTCAAAGGGTCCAGTGAAACACAGTCCCAGGACTGTTGACAGTCCTGGGACTGTAGCGCCATTCTCTTCTCAAGCGTTTGCAGTCCCAGGACTGATGACGGGCTCACGGAGGTCGCCCTCACCCCCGCCCACTCCACGCCCCCCGCGTCATTCCACCGCCCCCTGAACAACCCGGGGACGGTGCCGCCCTCCACAACACACCCCACGGACAAGGACCGAAACATCAGCCATTCCGTTGCCCGCCCGCCCACAAGAGGAGAGCACCCTGTGAAGACCATCGCCGAACAGCCCACCGCGCCCTGGGGCTCCCGCCGACTCGCGCCGTACCCCACCACCATCCGCCGCCCGCACTCCACGGTCGCTCTCGACCCCGCCACGCAACTCGGCGTGTTCCGCGACCGGACCGGCCAGGTCGTCGAGATGGGCGCGCACGGCACCAGCAAGGGCACCGAGACCTCGACAATCACGAACTCGGACTCGAAGAACGATCAGGGCCACGACCAGGACTCGCAGCAGGACTGACGACGTGACCGAGGACCGGCCGGTGTTGGTGGTCACCGAGGCGGACGACCTGACCGCCGACATGGTGATCACCGAACTCAATCGGCGGAACGTACCCGTGGTCAGGTTCAACCCCGCCGACATCGGCGCCGACCTGACGGTCTCGGCTCGGTTCAGCACCCGCCCGGCCGCCATGACCGGGCGGGTGCGCACCCCGTCGAGGAGCGCTGATCTGACCCGTGTCCGTGCGGTGTACTGGCGCCGCCCCCAGTGGCCCGCCTTCGCCCACCTGCAACCGGACGACGCCCGCTTCGCGGCCACCCAGGTCCGCTTCGGACTCGGCGGCATCCTCTACGCCATGGACCGCCCGCTGTGGGTGAACCACCCCCTTCAGGTCGCCGCCGCCGACTACAAGCCCGCCCAGCTCGCCCTCGCACAAAGCCTCGCACTATCCGTCCCGCCCACACTCATCACCAACGATCCGGACGAGGCACGCGAGTTCATCACCAGCACCCCAGGCGACGTGCTGTTCAAAACGCTGCGCTGGACCCCGTACACGCGGGACGGCGTACCGGTCACCGGTTGGGCCGAACCCGTGTCCGCCGGCGAGATCGACGAGAGCATTCGCGTCGCCCCGCACCTGTTCCAGGCCCGCGTGGACAAGATGGCCGACATCCGCGTCCTGGTCGTCGGCCGGCGGACCTTCGCCGTGCGGATCAACTCCACCCTCCTGGACTGGCGCAGGGACTACAGCGCCCTCACCTACACCGTCGAGCACATCCCCGACCGGGTGACCACAGCCCTGCACACCTATCTAGAAGTCCAGGGTCTGGTGTCGGGGAGCTTCGACCTCGCAGTGGACCGGGCGGGCAACTACTGGTGGCTGGAGCTGAACCCGAACGGCCAGTGGGGGTGGTTGGAGACAGAGACCGGCTTGCCGATGTCCGCGGCCTTCGCCGACCTGCTCACCGAAGCCCGAGGAGAACGCCGATGACCGACTCGACACGCCAACGCCGCCGCCTGGCCGAGCGGCTCGCGGCCGACGGGGTACTCGTATCACCCTTACTGCGGGCGGCCGTTGAGGCCGTACCGCGCGAACTGTTCCTCCACCCCGGCGTGTTCCTCGACGAAGGCCCCGTGTGGAGGCCCGTCACGGCCTCCGGTGCCGCCCCGGCCGCATGGCTGGAGTGCGCGTACCGCTACGACACCCTCACCACCCAACTCGACGGCCACCTCACCGCCGACCAGATCATCGAACCCGTGGCGGGGGTGCCCACCTCCTCCTCCACCGCCCCGGCCACCGTGATCCGCATGATGGAAAGCCTGGACCTGCAACCGGGCCACCGGGTACTGGAGATCGGCACCGGCACCGGCTATTCAGCCGCCCTGATGTGCCACTACCTCGGTGCGGGCAACGTCACCACCGTCGAAGTCGACCCGCGGGTAGCGCAGCGCGCGGACACCGCCCTGGAAACGCTCGGCTACTCCGCCTGGACCGTCACCGGCGACGGCCTCCTCGGCCACCCCCGCAACGCCCCCTACGACCGTGTGATCGCCACCTGCGCCGTCCGCCGCATCCCGCACACCTGGGTCCGCCAGACCAAGCCCGGCGGCACCATCCTCGCCACCATCGGTTCCTGGCCGTACGGAACCGGCCTGGCCAAGGTCACCGTCGATGACGACGGCAACGCCGAAGGCCGCATCATCGCCCGTTCCTCCTTCATGCAGGCCCGCGCCCAAACCGTGGTGCCGATCGCCGGCGACCTGTCCGCCCGGACGGCCTACGTCGACAGCGAGCGGAAGACGACGGTGCCGCCGACCCTGCTCGACGACTGGATGCCCGCGTATGTCGCCCAACTCGCCGCCCCCGGTGCCCAACTCGTCCGCGCTGCTCGCAGTGACGGGACCAAGCTGCTGTACCTCTTCGACCCGGAGCGCGAGTGCTTCGCCGAGTTCACCGCCGACGGCAACAACTGGACGGCCCGGCAGGGCGGCCCTTTGCCCCTCTGGGACACGATCGAACAGGCGCTCCTCGCCTGGCAGGCCGCAGGCCACCCCGAGATCGACTCGGTTCGGCTCCGCGTCACGCAGGCGGCGCACCGCTACTGGATCGACGGAGCCCCGGACCTGCGCTGGGAGCACCGCCTCGACTGAGACGAGAAGGGCCTTCACGGAGGCACTGCCCTCGTGCGTGAGTAGCCGTCGCATCATGGAGAAGCGGAATGGACGACGAACCGCTGACCGAGTGGGCGGAACGCCGTGACGCCAAGATCGGACGGCTCCGCGCGCTCCCGCTGCTCCCCGGCGACGGCCCACGAGCAGGGCACGTGAACCCCGAGGCCCCTCGCCTGATCCAGCGGTGGAACGGCCACGCCTGGGAGCCCCACGCCTTCGCGGCCAACCTCGCGGAAGCGAGGCGCATCCTTCATCCCGCGGCCCACGAAGCACCCGCCCAAGCCCCGGTGCCGACACCGAACCCCCTCCGCGCCGGCACCGGAAAGCACCGCAAGCCCCAGACGCCGGGGCCCAACGAGCGCTGACTCCCGCCCGCCGGAGCCGCGTGTCGAGCAGCGGTGGCGGAGGTCTTGTCCCAGGCGTGCCGGGGGAGCAGCGGGGTCGTGCCGAGCACGTCGTACAGCGTGGTGAAGGTGCTCGGCATCCCGCGACTGGTCCTGGCCCGGGGGCGGATCGTGGCCGTGGTGGGGGAGAACGGGGTGGGGAAGTCCGCCCGCCCGCCCGCGGCGCCCGGCCGACGCGGTCGAGGCGGGGATCGGCCTCGTGCCGGAGGACCGCAAGGTGCAGTCGCTGCTGCCGGCCCACTCGGTGTGGTGGAGCGCCAGGTTGACCACCCCGCGCCGGGTCGGCACCCGGGGCGTGCTGGGGCCCCGGGCGGACAAGGAGCACGGCCCACCGCGTCCAGCCCTGCTCGCTCGGGGGCTTTGGCTATGTGGGATAGCTATGTAGAATAGGGGTATGGAGGATCGCGAGGTGTTGCGGCTGCGCGCGCAGTTCAAGCAGCTTCAGCGGCGGTTGCGCCGCGAGGCGGGGCCGACGCATGGGGTGTCGAGGACGGCCCGGCAGGTGCTCGCGGCGGCTGAGCGGCTGGGGGGTGCGCAGCCGCGCGGGCTCGCGGAGGAGTTGCAGATGACCAGTTCGAACGTGGCGGCGGCGCTGCGCGAGTTGGAGGGCGCCGGGTTCGTGCGGCGCAGCCGGGACGAGGAGGACGCGCGGCGCGTGCTGGTGTCGGTCACCCCCGCCGGGAGCGCGGCCGTCGCGGACGCGCGCAGCCAGCGCGACACGTGGCTGGGGCGGGCGGTCGAGGCGCTGCTGGACCCGGAGGAGCAGCGCGTGCTGGTTGCCGCGGGCGAACTGCTGGAGCGGCTCGCCGAGTTCGAGTTGCCCGAAGGTGCGACGCCGGGCCGGGCGGCGGGCCCGACGTGACGGGCGCGACCGGCCCGCCGCCGGCCCAGCCCCAGCCCCAGCCCCCGTCGCCGGGACCCGAGCCGAGTGGCCCCCGTACAGCCGCCGCACGCGTCACCGGCGACGGGCCCGACCACGGCGACCACGGCGGCCTCGGCGGCCTCGGCGACGACGGCAAGGGCGCGGCGCGGGCACACCGGCTGCCGCGCGCCTTCAGCTCGCTGTCGATCCGCAACTACCGCCTCTACTTCTGGGGCTACGCGGTGTCGATCGCGGGCACCTGGATGCAGACGCTGGCGCTCGCGTTCCTGGTACTGCGGCTGACCGGCAGCGGCGCCGACCTCGGGATCGCCACCGCCGCCCGCTACCTGCCGCTGGCGCTGCTCGGTCCGTTCGGCGGCCTGATCGCCGACCGCTACGACCGGCGCCGCCTGCTGTACGTCACGCAGTCCGCGTCCGCCGCGGTCGCGCTGGCCTTCGCGCTCATGACGGCACTGGGCGCCGCGAGCTTCACCGGGGTCGTCGCGCTGTCGCTGGCGCTCGGCGTGCTCACCGTGGTCGACAACCCGGCCCGGCAGAGCCTGATCGGCGACCTGGTGCCGCGCGAGCGGCTCGCGAACGCGGTCACCCTCAACTCCGTGTCGGTCAACCTCGCCCGCGTGCTGGGCGCGGCGGCCGGCGGCGCCCTCGTCGCCGGGGTCGGCCTGACCACCTGCTTCGTGCTCAACGCCGCGTCGTTCGCGGGCGTGCTGGTCAGCCTCGTCCTCATGCGGCCCGCCGAGATGAACCCCGTCGACCGCCCGCCCCGCGAGAAGGGCCAGGTCAGGGCCGGCCTGCGCTACGCCTTCCGCACCCCGGCGCTGCTGCTGCCGCTGGTGATGATCACGGTCACCGGCGCGCTCGCCTACGAGTTCCCGGTCACGCTCCCGCTGGTGGCGCGCGGCGCCCTGCACGGCGGCGCGGGCACCTACGGCGCGATGGCAGCCGTCATGGGGGTGGGCGCGGTGATCGGCGGCCTCGTGACCGCCAGCCGCGGCAACCCCCGGCGCAGCAGCACCCTCGCGTTCGCCGCCGCCGGCTGGGGCGTCGCCATCACCGCGGCCGCGTTCGCCCCGACACTGCCCTGGGAACTGCTCGCGCTGCTCTTCGTCGGCTACGGCAGCATCAGCTTCAACTCGCTGTCCAAGACCGCGCTCCAGCTCGCCGCGGCACCCGCGATGCGCGGCCGCGTGATGGCGCTGTGGGCGCTGGCCTGGGGCGGCACCACCGTGATCGGCGGGCCGCTGGTCGGCTGGGTCGCCCAGGACTTCGGCAGCCGCTGGTCGCTCGTGATCGGCGGCGTGCCCACCATCGTGCTGGGCATCCTGATGCTCCCGGCGCTGCGCCGCATGGACCACTCGGCCGGGCAGGGGGCCTCCGCGTAACCGATGACGTCGGGACGGCGGTCACGCGGAGCGCGGGCGGTGACGCGGAAGTGCCGAGCGCGTGCGGTGACGCGGAAGTGCCGAGCGCGTGCGGTGACCCGGAAGCCCAAGCTCCCCGCGCGCGGTGACCCGGTGACCCCGCGCGCTCAGGCCGCCCCGCCCTCCGCCGCCAGCAACTCCCACAGCGCGTCGTACACCCCCGGCGCCGCCACGACGACGCCCGTGCCCGACAGGTCGGGTGGCAGCGGGAACGGCTCGGGCAGCAGGTTCCCGCGCCGCGCCCCCGCCTCCGTGGCGACCAGCCCGGCCGCGGCCACGTCCCAGGGCGCCAGGCTCTCGGTGTGCGCGTCGAGCATGCCCGTCGCGACCAGCGAGATGTCCAGCGCGGGCGAACCCGCGCGCCGCACGTCACGGCAGTTCAGCAGCAGCCGCCGCACCCGCTCCAGCACCGCGTCCAACTCCTCGCGCCGGTGCGGGAATCCCGTGCCCACAAGGGCGTCGCCCAGCACCGTCGTGTCCGCGACCGCCAGCCGCGACCCGTTGCAGCGCGCCCCGCCGCCCTTCACCGCGGTGAACGTCTGCCCCAGGAACGGCGCGTGCACCGCGCCCGCCCGCACCACACCGTCGACCGCGAAGGCCACCGACACCGAGACGTACGGGTAGTCGTGCGCGAAGTTCGCCGAGCCGTCCATCGGGTCCACCACCCACACCGGACCGTCGAACATGCCTTCCCGCCACCCGTCCCAGGTCTCCTCGCTGACCATCCGGTGTGCGGGGAAGCGCGCCGCGAGCACGTCCCTGATCAGCGCGTCCGCCCGCAAGTCCGCGTCGGTGACGACTCCGTGGCCGTCCTTCGGGCGTCCCCGCGCCGCCTGCGTCCCGCGCAGCCGCCGCAGCAGCCCGCCCGCCGCCCGCGCGGCCCGCTCGGCCACCACGGCGGCCGTCGCGTCGTCCGCCCCGGCCGCCGGGTCCGCGGAGCCTGCCGCGTCCGCCGATCCCGCTCCACCCGCGCTGCCCGCTCCACCCGTTCTGCCCGCGCTGCCCGTCCCGGCCATCCCGACCTTCCCCCTCGTCCCGTCCCGCCCGGCCGGCCCCGTGCGGAGCCGCGGACCGGACCGTGCCACCACGTCCTCATTGTCAACGACTCGACCGCATCGTGAGATGCCGCCTGCTGTGTATGCTGCGGGCGCGGCGGGCCCGGACGCGGGAAAGTACAACCGGGAGCCGTACGGCCCGCACCCGCGTACGAATCCGGCGGGGGTGGCCCGCGACCACCGCGTCCGGCTCCGCAGACACCCCGAGGGCGGACGCCGCCCGACCGGACACCGCAGAAGGAGCAACTACGTGGCGATCGACCGGGCCCGCGCCGGGCGCCTGGCTCCGCTGCCGTTCGCGACCGGCCGCCTCGACCTGCTGCCGTTGGAGCCCGGCCACGCCGGGGAGATGGCGGGGGTGCTCGCCGACCCCGCCCTGCACCACTACATCGGCGGCGAGCCGGCCACCCCCGAGGCGCTGCGGTCGCGATACGAGCGGCTGGCCGCGGGTTCGCCCGACCCCGCCGTGGACTGGCTGAACTGGGTGATCCGGCTGCGCGCGGACGGCTGCCTGGTGGGCACCGTCCAGGCGACGGTCGGCATCGAGGACGGCGGGCAGGTCGCCGAGATCGCGTGGGTGGTCGGCACGCCGTGGCAGGGCCGCGGCATCGCCACGGAGGCCGCGCGCGGGCTGGTGGACTGGCTCGCCGGGCAGCGCGTGCCGACCGTGATCGCCCACATCCACCCGGACCACGCCGCCTCGGCCGCCGTCGCCACCGCAGCCGGGCTCGCACCCACCCGCCAGTGGCACGACGGCGAGGTGCGCTGGCACGGGACGACGGCCGCCGACAGCTAGGACAGGCGTACGCCGGAGGACGCGCGTGCCGTGCAGGGCGCGCGCACCACCCGGCGTCGCTCCGGGGCGGGCGCCGCGCTCAGCGTGCGACGGCCAGCGCGAGCGAGGCGACGGCCAGCGCCAAGTAGGCGGCGGGGAAGGCGATGTTGGCGAAGACGCGGGTCTTGATGTGCACTGCCATCGCGCCGACGAAGTACAGCACGAGTCCGATCGCGGCGGCGATGCCGATGGGCAGCACGCCCAGCAGTCCGAGCAGCAGCCCGACCGCGCCGGCGCCCTTGAGCGTGCCGAGCGGGCGGGCCCAGGACGCGGGCACGCCCACCCGCGCGGAGTTGGCGAGGACGAAGTCCGCCTTCGCGAGGTCGGCGACGGCCATGCCGCCGTTGATCGCGATCGTGACGGCGGTGATGGTCGCGTAGGCGAGGTACACGTACGTCTCCTGTTCGGTGGGTCCGGTACGGGGGTCCCGTCCGGTGCGGCGATAGGGCGCGAGGCAGTGGGGTGCACGGCGGCGGACGGCCACCGGGCGCGACCGACCACACGGGCACGCGGGGGTCGCGGGGAGCGCCGTCGGCGGCGGGCTCCGCTCCTGCGCCGGAGCCCCGTCCACCCGCACGACCCACCCTGGTCGAACCCCCGGTTGCCGTCCAATACCTGCATCCATAACCTGGCGGAATGGATGTGGACACGCGGTTGCTGCGCTATTTCGCAGCCGTGGCGGCCGAGGGGACGCTGACCCGGGCCGCGGAGCGGCTGTACGTGTCGCAGCCGGCGCTGACGAAGCAGATCAAGCAGTTGGAGAACCAGCTCGGGATGCGGCTGTTCACCCGCTCCCGGTCCGGTATGGCGCTGACCGAGGCGGGCCGCGCGCTCGCCGAGCGGGTGCCCGCGCTGCTGGCCGACTGGGACCGCGTGCTGCGCCAGACGCAGGCCGCGGAGGGACGTGCGGCGCGCGTGCTGCGGGTCGGCTTCCTGGCCAGCGCGGCCAACGAGGCGACGCCGTCCATCGTCGCGGAGTTCGCCCGCCGCCGGCCCGGCTGGCGCGCCGACCTGCGGCAGGCGTCCTGGTCGAACCCGACCGCCGGGCTGGCCGCGGGCGAGGTGGACGTCGGGCTGCTGCGGATGCCCTTCCCGGACCAGGACTCCTACCGGTGGGAGGTGCTGTTCACCGAACCGCGGTGTGTCGCGCTGCCGTCCGCCCACCCGCTGGCCTCGCGCGCCTCCATCGCCTTCCGCGAGTTGTGGGACGAGCCGTACGTGGCGGCGAAGGCCGAGACCGGCCAGTGGCAGGAGTACTGGACGGCGGCCGGTGAACGCGACGGCCGCCCGGTCCGGATCGGCGCCGTCACCGACCAGCCCGACGAGTGGCTCAGCGCGATCGCCAACGGCGACGGCATCGCGCTCGCCCCCGAGTCCGCGGCCCGCTTCTACGCCCGGCCCGGCGTCACCTACCGCCCGGTCACCGGCGTGAGTCCCAGCCGGGTCTGCGTGGCCTGGGCGCCCGCCGACGACGGCGATCCCGTCATCCAGGACTTCGTCCGCTGCTGCCTCGACGCGATACCCGACGCCCCCGAAGAGCCGGACCCCGGTCCCTCCCCGGACCCCGGTCCCGACCGTCACTGAACGCCGGAACGCCGGAATGCCGGAACCCCGCACGCCGTCCCCGTACCGGCCGCCCCGCTCCCCGATCCCCGGCGAGCCTTCCTGGTGATCCGCCCCACCAGGGCGCACCCTGGAAAAAGGGCGCGCGTGTGCCCGGCCCGGCGCGCGCCAGGCTCCGCAGCACCGGGAGGACCGCGACATGACCCCCACCGAGCAGCCGAGAGCCGCGGACACCCTGGTCGTGTTCGGCATCACCGGCGACCTCGCCCGCAAGATGACGCTGCGCGCCCTGTACCGGCTCGAAATGCGCGGCCTGCTCAGCTGCCGCGTCATCGGCGTGGCCAGCAGCGAGATGACCACGGCCGACTTCGTCGCGCAGGCCCGGGACCGTATCGCCGCCACCGGGCAGCAGATCGACGACGGCGTCTTCCGGCGGTTCGCCGAGCGCGTCACCTACCTGCACGGCGACGTCACCGACGCCGCGCTCTATACCCGGCTCGGCGCGGAGATCGGCACCGGCCACTCCACGCTGTACTACCTCGAAATGCCGCCCCAGCTCTTCGGCCCCATCGTCGAACAGCTCAGCGTCGCCGACCTGTTGTCCGACGCACGGGTCGCCGTCGAGAAGCCGTTCGGCCACGACCTCGCCTCCGCGCGCGCCCTCAACACCCGCCTGCGCGCCGTCCTGCGCGAGGACCAGCTCCTGCGCGTGGACCACTTCCTCGGCAAGGAACCGGTCATCGAGCTGGAGTACCTGCGCTTCGCCAACCCCGCGCTGGCCGGCCTGTGGGACCGCGACAGCGTCTGCGCCGTGCAGATCACCATGGCCGAGGACTTCGGCATCGAGGACCGCGGCGCGTTCTACGACCCCATCGGAGCGCTGCGCGACGTGGTCCAGAACCACCTGCTCCAGGTGCTCGCCGCCGTCGCCATGGACCCGCCCGCCGACGCGGGCGCCGACAGCCTCAGGGACCGCAAGGCCGAGGTGCTCAAGGCCGTACGCGCCGCCGACCCCCGCCACAGCGTCCGCGGCCAGTACGCCGGTTACCGCGACACTCCCGGCGTGGCCGCCGACTCCGACACCGAGACGTACATCGCGCTGCGGCTGGAGGTCGACAACTGGAAGTGGATCGACGTCCCGTTCTTCCTGCGTGCCGGGAAGAACCTGCCGGTGCGCAACACCGAGGTGCGGCTCGTCCTGCGCCGCGCCCCGCGGCTGGCGTTCCTGCCCACCCCCCACCAGGCCGAGCAGAACCAGATCGTGCTGCGGATCGACCCGGACCCGGGCGTGCGCCTGCAACTCGTCGCCCAGGGCGAGCAGACCTGGCGCCCGCTGACCTTGGACGCGTCCTTCATGCGCGAACTCGGCGAGCCCTTCGAACCCTACGAGCGCCTGCTGCACGGCGCCCTCATCGGCGACCACAGCCTGTTCACCCGGGAGGACGGCGTCGAGGAGGCGTGGCGGATCGTCCAGCCCCTCCTCGACGACCCCGCCCCGCTGCACCCCTACGAACCCGGCACCTGGGGACCCACCGAGGCCGACGCGCTCGTCCACGGCCGCCCGCCGTGGCACGAGCCCTGGACCGCCGGCTTCGACTCCTGACCCCACCCCGCGGGCCCCCACGGTCGCCGGCGACGCGGTCTACTTCGGCGCCGACGACCAGCGCCTGTACGCGCTCGACGCGAGGACGGGCGCCAAGCGCTGGGCCTTCCGCACCGGCGACCTCGTCGACTCCCAACCGGCCGTGGCGGACGGTGTGGTGTACACCGGCAGCGCCGACAGCCACCTCTACGCGGTGGACGCCGCGACGGGCAAGCAGCGCTGGGCCTTCCCCACGAACGGCCCCGCCTGGTCCCCGACCGTGGCGGACGGCGTCGTCTACGTCGGCAGCAAGAGCGGTCTCCTCTACGCCGTGCAGACCTGAGCGCGGCCCCTGCGGGGTCGTTCCCCCCGCCCGCCGCCTGCCGCCTGCCGCCTGCCGCCTGCCGCCTGCCGCCTGCCGCCCGCCGCCCGCCACCCGGGGTCAGCGGGCGGCTGCCACGGCCAGGAGGAACCAGCCCGTGTGCGGAATCCACTGCTCGGCCCACCGCCACGACTCCTCCTCCGGGGCGTTCGCGGGGAGGAAGGCGATGTCGTCCTCGTCGCTCCAGCCGGAGGTGATGCCGTTGACGATGCCGCCGGGCAGGTTGGGGAAGTCCGAGGCGTAGTCCACGTTGCCGCGGCCACGGCCCTGAAGCATGCACGCCTGGAAGGGATTTCGGCCGGTGATCCACGCCAACTGGTCGTCGGCGAAGTCCAGCAGCCGCTCCCGGTCGGCCGCGGACACGCCCTCGGCGCCGGCGCAGAAGGACGCCGCCGCGGCGAGCGAGGCGATGGTGGCGTTCTCGCCCTGCCACCAGTAGCCGGTCTCGTTGGCGTGCGGGAAGAAGAACGCGTCACGGTCGGTGCCGCCCGCCGGGCGCACCCGCTGCCGCGGATAGCCGAACGGGTTCGGCACCGCGGAGGTCCGGGCGAGCGTGTCGAGCATTGCCCGCACCGCCAGCGAACGGGCCTCGCCGGCCTCGGGGGAGTCGGGGAGGACGGCCGCGAAACGGAGCAGGGCGAGGACGGGCAGGCCGGCCTCCACCGCGTGGAAGAAGGGCCGCCCCTCCGCGTCGGCGGTGAACCAGCCGGGCCCGCCGCCGTCCGGCCGTACGTACCGGCGCACCAGCAGCCGCGCCCGGCGCCGGGCCGCCGCGACCACCGGGGCGCCGGCCGCGACCAGTTCGCAGGCCGCCAGCAGCGCCGCGTAGTCGTCGACCACCGTCTCGGTGCCGTCGTCGAGGTACTCCAGGTTGTGCGCTTCGAGGTGCGCGAAGCCGCCCAGCGCCGCGTCCAGGTACTGCGCGCCGGTGAAGTCGCCGTGGTCGTCGAGGGTGGAGGCGCGGGCCAGCGCGGCGATCGCGAGGCCGCCGCCCTGCCGGTACGCGGCCTGGTAGCCGTCGGTACGGACGCACTCCGCCAGCGGCGCCGTCACGAACCGCTCGTCCAGCCGCTTGGTGAGCGCGTCGAAGACGCCGGTGTAGAAGTAGCCCTCGGGGGCGCGGAAGCGGACCAGGAAGTCGGCGCCCCACAGGGCCTCGTCGCGCAGCCGGGCGCCGAGCGAGCGGACCAGCTCGGGATGCCGCTCGGCGAGCACGTCCCCGGCCGCCGCCAACGCCCAGGCGCACAGCGGGATCTGCTGCGGGCTCATGGTGCGGGTGTAGGTGAGGTGGCTGAGGAACTTGCTCGGGTCGCCGCTCGCGTCCAGCCAGCCGCCGCTCGCGTCCACCTCGCGCCCGCTGTCGTCGGCCCACAGCCGCGCGTGCCGGTCCTTGCGGTCGATCTCGCCGCTGGAGCGCATCGCCCGGAAGTACGCGAGCACGTCGGACATCGTCTGCCGCTGGAGCCGGTCCGGGGCGATCTCGAACGGCTCCGAGACCGTCTCGCGCCCGCCGCCGTCCACGATCCGCACGATGTACGTGCCGACTGGCAGGTCCCGGGGGAGCGGGACGCGGGCGAAGGGCCCCGCCCGCCAGCCCGGGACGGCACCGACCGGGCCCGCGGTGAGCGGGCGGGGGCCGCCGGGGCCCAGGAGTTCGGCCACGCGCGGCGCGCGGCCGTCGGGCAGCACGGCGACCACGGCCTTGGCGGCGGCAAGGCCGTGGCCCAGGTGCGCGGTCAGGATCGTCGCGGAGTCATCGGTCGAACGCACCCTCGGGTACCGCCCCTTCCCTCGTGCCGCCCGGACGTTCCGGGCGGCGGTGGTTGTCACTCGTACGCAGTTGCGCCGTCAGGCGACCATCGCCGCCATCGCGACGATCATCGCGGCGCTGCCCGCCTCGTGCAGCAGCGCCGCGACCGGCCCGCGCCCGGCCCGCCCGGGATCGGCTGGCCTACGCGCGGGGGCCGGGCCCGCGCCGGAGCCCGCCAGCGCGGCGACGTGGACTCCCGTCCGCGCCACCAGCCAGCAGGCGACGACGAACACGAAGAACCGCACGTCGTACGCCCCCTCGCCGCCGGGCATCCGCATTCCGGGGCGGTGGCCCGCCGCCCCGTTGAGCCCGGTCAGCCCGGCGTGCCCGGCGGACCCGGGCCGGGCGACCGCCGCGGTCAGCAGCGCCATCGTGGCCAGGTCCACGACGGCCGCGGTCCGGCCGCGGCACGGGCCGGCCAGCGCCGTCCACACCCCGGCCCCCGCGACGGCGCAGGCCCCCGCCACCAGCGGCGTGCCGCACACCCCGCAGGCCATCAGCGCCATCACCACCGCGACGACCGCGGCCGGCCCCCAGGCCCGGGCCCGGGCGGCGAGCCGCTCGGCCAGGCACATCCCGGCTCCCACGAGCCCGACGGCCATCGCCACTTCACTCATCGTGCCTTCCGCTGGGTGGGAGGGACCGGCGACGCGGACGGCGGACCGCCCGCGCACGCGGAACGTCGGAACCGTCGACGTCGTGACTGTTGACGTCGCGGCGGACCGGAACTCACCGGTGCCCGACCGACGGCGGGCCCACGCCTGACCTACGGCGGGCCTCCGGGTGCGCCCGTGCCCGTGGTGGTGCGAAGGGCCGGGCCCGGACGACGCGTCGGCCGGGCCCGGCACTAGGCCGTGGTGTGGAAAGCCCTCCCCCCTGCCTGCGGCGGGTGAGGTGCCCCCATCCCGTGCTGCCTGGCACGCACGCTCGCTTCGTGGTCGGGCTGGTCCGAGGAGGCCCATTACGAGGACGGCCCTCCGCCGTGCGATCCGGGGGCACCTCCCGCGCCGAAGGCTGTGGGGGAGCACCAGACGTCACGGGCCCCGCCCTTCGGGCGGACGGCGCTCCTTCCACAACACGGCCTAGTACGGGTAGTGGACCGGTTCGCTCGCGACCGTGCGCCAGCGGCGCTCGGTGAACTCCTCCAGGTTCGCGTCGCCGCCGGCCCGGCCGCCCAGTCCGGAGTGGCCGATCCCGCCGAAGGGGGCGAGCGGTTCGTCCTGGGGCGTCGCGTCGTTGACGTGGACCATCGCGGAGTTCAGGCGGCGGGCGACCTCGGTGGCCCGGTGGATGTCGGAGCCGACGACCGAGGAGACCAGGCCGTAGCGGGTGTCGTTGGCGAGCTCGACCGCCTGCTCGGCGCCGTCGACGACCGCGACCGGCGCGATGGGCGCGAAGATCTCCTCGGTCCACAGCGCGGAGGCCGGATCGACGTCCACCACGACGGTCGGGCGGAAGAACCGGCCCTTGTTCGTGCCGCCGGTCAGCACCCGGGCACCGCCGGCCACCGCCTCGTCGAGCAGCCGCCTGGCGCGCGCCAGTTGGACGTCGTTGATGATCGGACCCAGACCGGTCCGGTCCCGGAAGGTGTCGCCCACGGTGATGGCCGCGGCGCGCTCCGACAGGTTGCGCAGGTAGGCGTCGGCGACCGCGCGATCGACGATGTGCCGCCCCGCGCTGATGCAGGTCTGCCCCTGGTAGTGGAAGCTCGACCACGCCCCGATCATCGCGGCCTGATCGACGTCGGCGTCGGCCAGGACGACGAGGGCGTTGTTGCCGCCGAGTTCCAGCGAGGTCTTCTTGAGCAGGGACCCGGCGGTGCTCGCGATCTGCCGGCCGACCGTCGTGGAACCGGTGAAGTGCACCATCGCCACGTCCGGGTGCTCGACCAGCCTCCGCCCGACCTCCTCGCCGCCGGGCAGCACCTGGAAGACGCCGGCCGGCGCCCCCGCCTGCTCGAACAGCTCCGCTATCGCCAGGCCGCCGGACAGCGGCGTCTCCGGCGAGGGCTTGAGCAGCACGGTGTTGCCGAGCGCGAGCGCGGGTGCGATCACCCGCATCCCCAGCACCAGCGGGAAGTTCCACGGCGTGATCGCGGCGACCAGGCCGACCGGCACGCGCTCGCCCACCGAGAAGCGGCCCGGGTGCCCGGTCTGCAGTACCTCGCCGACCGGCCGGGAGGCCAGCGCCGCCGCCTCGGTCAGCTCGCCGACCGCGGAGGCGATCTCGTAGTCGGCCTTGCCGGCGATGCTGCCGGTCTCCCGCACGATCAACTCGCGGAAGCCGTCGGCGTGTTCGAGAGCCGTTGCGACGCCGCGGAGGATCGCCGCACGCTCGGTGTACGGGAGCGCCGCCCAGGCGCGTTGCGCGGTCACCGATGACGCCACGGCGGCGTCGACGTCGGAGGTGGCGGCGTCGCCGGCGACCCCGAGCAGCTCACCGGAGGACTTGTCACGGACCTGGAGGGTGCCTCCGGCGGCGGGCGGGTGGAATCGTCCGTCCGTGTAAATGGCTTTCGACCATGGGGGGTTGTGCGTTGCCATGTTCAGCTCCATTCAGGATTCCTAGGTGCTCCGGGGGGCGGGTGCCGTGACTCCCTGGGGTGCCCCTGACCCTCCGGGGCGCCCCCTTCTGTCGGTTCCGGGACCTTGCGCCCGGCGGGTGGCTTGTCGCGCGGCTCTCGCCCTGCCTTCGCCGGGAGGTGCCCCAGCGCCCTGGTGAGTGCGGCTTCCTCCGCGAGCGGTCCTGGAACCGACAGCACGGGCACGCACCTGGGGTCAGGGGGCCGTCAGACGGGACTTGGCCAGCGCCACCGCACCGGCGACCGGGGGGACTTCCAGCAGGCGTAGCGTCAGATCGGTTTGGGCCGCGGCGAGGTGGGAGCGCAGGCCGTCGGCGAGGAGGGGCTGCGCGAGGACCACACCGCCGGCGGCCACGACGGTGCGGCCGGTGGCGCCGCGCGCACGCAAGCGGTAGACGAGCGCGGCCAGTTCGGCCGCGGCCGCGTCCACCACCTCGGCGGCGAGCGAGGAACCCGCGGCGGCCGCGGCGAAGACCGCGGGCGCCGCCGGGCCCCAAGTGGCAGGCGTGGGGGAGTCGTTGACCGCGCGGGCGAGCCCGGGGGCGTCGGCCACACCGTAGTGGGCGAGGAGCGCGGAGAGCAGCCCGTCGTCGGGCAGGCCCATGTCGTGTGCGGCCAGCGCCGCCTTCGCCGCCTCCCGTACGATCGCCGGCGCGCTGCCCTCGTCGCCGAGCACCCAGCCCCAGCCGCCGGCGAACAGCACGGTGCCGTCGGCGCCGGTGCCCACCGCGATGGAGCCGGTGCCGGCGATGACGCCGATCCCCTGCGCCAGGCCGGCGGCCGGCACCAGCAGCGCGGCGTCGTTGACGACGCTCGCGGGCACCGCGAGCGCTTCGAGGGCCGCGCCGAGGTGCGCGCAGTGCTCCTGCGTGTCGCAGCCCTGCGCGCCGACGCCGAGGGCGGCGACCTCGTCGCCCGCGGGCAGTACGGTGCGCACCCGGTCCAGCAGCCAGCGCGCGGCGTGCCGGACCGGGGCGGCCTCCCACCCCGTGGAGGGCAGTTCGACGTCGGCGCGGACCGTGCCGTCCGGAGCCGCGACCCGGATCGCGACCTTGGTGCCGCCGATGTCGGCGCCGACCAGGACCCTCATACCGTCGGCCCCCCGGTCACCTTGATGTCGGCGTTGTGGAACACGAACTCCTCGATGTCCACGGCGCGGACCTCGGCGACGGCCTCGACGAGGATCTGCGCGACCAGGATCTCCAGCACCGCGCGCTGCGCCGCCGGCAGCCGCGGTACCCGCACCGGGTGCAGCATCGGCCGCTTCTCGGGCGGCGCCGAGGTGACCAGCACCACCGGGTGCCCCGCGGCCGCGAGGGTGTCGGCCACGGTGTGCTCGCGCTCGTCGCCGAAGACCACGTGCACCCCGCCGCCGGCCGACTCCATCGCGCCGTGCAGGTACTGGCGGGTGCTCATCCCGGTCGACGGGATGCGGACGACCTCGCGGAAGAGCAGCGCGGACGCCTCGGCGGAGCCCACCGCGGGGCCGGCGCCGACGAAGTCCGCGGAGGTGGCGGTCGCGAAGAGCGGGGCCAGCGCCCGCACCTGCTCGCGCAGTTCCTTCTCCGTCGCGGCGAACAGCGCGCCGAGCCGGGCCCAGCCCTCGTCCGGCGCGCCGCCGTCCCACGCGTCGGCGAGCATGCCGAGCGCGGCGACGGTCGCGGTGTAGCCGATGGTGGAGGCGTAGCTGTCGGGCACGCTGCCGATGTCGAGCACGCCGGTGGCGATGTCCGCGATCGGCGAGGGGGTCATGTTGACCACGGCGTGCCGCAGCGACGGGTCGACGGATTCGAGGACGGCGAGCGTCTCGGAACTGCGGCCGCTCTGCGAGACGCCGAACACCGGGTGCCGGCTGGCGGGGAACGGCAGCGGGTGGTCGCCGGCGCCCAGCCGCCAGGAGTGCACGCCCCGGCTGCGCAGCGACCACACCGGGGCGCAGGCGGCCGCCAGGCTGGCGCCGATCCCGACGAACACCGGTCCCGGGCCGGTGAGCAGCCCGGCCGCGGCGAGCGAGGCCACCGACGGGGCCAGCCGGGCGATCGCGGCTTCCAGCTCCTCGGCCTGGGTCGCGCGGGCCGTGGCGTAGGGGAGGTATCCCTCGCTCATGTCTGCTCCGTTCCGTCGTAGGTCCGTGTGGTGGGGTCCCACTGCGGTGGGATCGGGGGCACCTCGGGTGCGCTGCTCGCCACCCGGACGGGTGCGCCGAGGTCGACGGACTCCTCGACCGCGAGCATCACGTCGAGCACGTGGTACGCCAACTCGCCGCTGGCGCGCGGGCGGGTGCCGGACCGCAGGGCGCGGGCCAGTTCGAGGACGCCGACGCCCCGGCCGCTCGGGACGCCGACGGCGGGCACCGTGGTCCACGGCGCGCCGGGCGTGGTGTCGGTCAGCAGCCGGGTGTCGCCGTCGAAGCCGCTCACCGGCACCTCCATGACACCGTCGGAGCCGGTGATCTCGAAGAGCTGGCGGCGCAGCGGCGAGTCGAAGCTGTAGACGGAGGTGCCGACCGCCCCGGAGGCGAAGGTGGTCACCACGCTGACGTGGGTGGGCACCTCCACCGGGAACGCGGTGCCGGCGTCCGGCCCCGCGCCGATGATCCGCTGCGGGCGCGGGCTCTGGCCGCTCGCGCTCACCGACACGACCGGGCCCAGCAGTTGGACCAGGGCGGTCACGTAGTAGGGGCCGATGTCGAAGAGCGGGCCCGCGCCCTTGGCGAAGAGGAACTGCGGCCGCGGGTGCCACAGATCGGGCCCGGGGCCCTGCATCAGGGTGAGCACCGTCCTGGGCGTGCCGATCGCGCCCTCGGCCAGCAGCCGGTGGGAGGTCTGCACGCCGGGGCCGAGCACGGTGTCGGGGGCGTTGCCGACCACGACGCCCGCGGCTGCCGCGGCGTCCAGGACGGCGCGGGCGCTCGCCCGGTCCAGGGCCAGCGGCTTCTCGCCCCACACGTGCTTCCCGGCCGCGATCGCGGCCAGCGCGACCTCGGCGTGGGTGGCGGGGACGGTCAGGTTGACCACCAGGTCCACGTCGTCGCGGCGCAGGACCTCGTCGGTGGTGCCCCAGGCCGGCACGCCGTACGCCTCGGCCTGCGCGCGGGCGCGGGCGGGCACCAGGTCGGCCACGGCGGTGACGGCGAGGTCGGGGTAGCCGGTGAAGGCGTCGAGGTACTGGGCGGAGATGTCGCCGGCGCCGACCACCGCGACCCGCACGGGCGCGCTCATGCGGCACCCCCGGCCAGGAAGTACGCGGCGTTGCGTTCGACGAGCGGCCAGACGTCGCTGTGGTGGGCGACCACCTCGACGACGGGCAGCTCCACGTGCGCCGCGGTCAGCGCCAGCACCTCGTCCATCCGGCCGGCCGTGTCGACGCCCAGCACCGGGCGGTCGTTGCCGGGCTCCCGCTCGTGCACCACGTGCAGATGGCGCACCCGGTCGCCCAGACGCGGCAGCAGCTCGAACACGTCGGCGCCGCCCACCCCTGCCCAGTAGACGTCGACCTCCAGCACCACCGCGGGATCGAGCAGCCCGGTGAGCACGTCGTAGGCGGGCACCCCGTCGATACGCTGGGCGAACTCGAAGTCGTGGTTGTGGTAGCCGATCCGGATGCCGCGCGCGGCGGCGCTCTCGGCCGCGGCGTTGAGCGCGTCGGCGAGGCGTTCCACCCCCGCCCGGTCGGCGATGCTGCCCGGGTCGACGTACGGCGTGATGACGCAGCCGATGCCGAGCGCCTGCGCGGCGTCCAGGATGTCCGCCACGTCGTGCCGGAGCACCGACGCGTGGGCGGTCGCGGCGCTCAGCCCGGCGTCCCGCAGCGCGGCGCCGAGCCGCTCGGTGTCGCCGAGGATGTCGTACGGCTCCGCGTGGGTGAAACCGAAGCCCGCCAGTCGCGCGAGGGTACGGTCGAGGTCCGCGGGTCCGATGTCGTCACGCACGCTGTAGAGCTGGATTCCCAGCGGCTGCGCGGTCGTCATGCGCCGGCCTTTCCGTGGTCATGGTCGTGCTCGTGGTCGTCGTGGTGGGTTCCGGGGTCGTGGTGCGGGTCGTGCCGCTCGCCCGGACCGTCTTCCCCGGGCGGGTGGTGGCCGCCGGCGTGGCAGTGCGCGGCGGTGGGGGCGGGGATGTCCAGCGTCGGGTTGCGGTCGAAGAAGCCGTACGGCTTGAGCGCGAACCCGGCGGAGTCGACGGGCATCACCGGCCAGTCCTCGGGCCGCGGGAAGTGGGTCAGGCCGAAGGTGTGCCACAGCACGATGTCGGTGTCGTCCACCGACCGGTCGGCGGCGGTCCACGCGGGCAGCCCGCCACCGCCCCGGTGCATGTTGACCAGGTCGCCCGCCGGGTACCGCTCGTCCGGCGCGTACGGCGTCACCCACAGGTGCCGGGTGGCGTACGTGGCCCGCCGGTGGATGTCGGAGTCGGCGTCGGCGAGCAGCACCGGCCGTCCCTCCGGGTGGAGTTGGTAGCCCACCGGGTTGCCCAGCCGGTTGGTGACCGAGGGGTTGGTGACCACCCAGGACCGGTTGCGGGTGTTGTCGGCCAGGCGCTGCGCGCCGGACTCGGTGCGCAGCCGGGTGACGGTCTGGGTGAAGCCGGTGCCGGTCGGGTTGTCCGGCCCGCGCGGCACCGCGGCGGACTCCACCTCGTCCACGGCGTTGCCGGTGCCGTCGACCGCCATGTCCAGCCGGGCGCTGAACAGGTGCTGGTGGTACGGCGCGCCGAGGCCGGGGGCGAGTTCGGAGGCGTAGGCGTAGCCGGGGCCGGGATAGCCGGAGGTGAAGACGACACCGGTCGCCTTGACCTCCAGCTCGATGGCGCCGTCGAGCGAGAAGTACCAGTAGAAGCCGTAGTCGTAGTTGCCGACGGTGACGAAGAAGGAGATCACCAGGCGCCTGCCGCGCCGGGACTGGGTGGAGCCGTTCCAATTGTCGGAGTGCTTCCACAGGATGCCGGTGTCCTCCTCGTGGATGCAGATCGCCTGCGGGACGACGTGGACGCCGCCCTCGCTGTCGGCGAGCACCGCGTCGAGGTAGGTGATGTCGCCGACGCAGTCGCAGCCCAGTTCCAGGGAGTTGGCGAACCCGCCGAGCAGGTACTCGCCGCAGTCGAAGAAGTTCTGGAACCAGCGCTGCGGGCTCGGGTCGCCGTAGGGGACGACCATCTCGGCCAGGGAGGCGCGGTAGAGCACGGGACGGCGGCGGCCGGCGTCGTCGATGCCGATGTTGTGCAGCACCAGGCCCTCGCGCTGGTCGAAGCCGACCTGGAGGGACCAGCCGAGCCAGTCGATGACGCCGTTCTCGTCGATGGTGAAGCTCGGGCCCTCGGGCTGGGTGATCTCGATCGGCTTCAGCCCGGCGCGCGGCGGCTGCCCGACCCACCGCGGGTCGTGGTAGTTGCCGTCCTCCTGCGGTACCGGCAGGTGCGCGACGTCCAGCACGTCGAGGACCTCGCGGGTGACCACGTCCACGACGACGGTGACGCCGTCGACCGGGTGCGCCCAGCCGAGGTCGTCCGGCGTCTTCTGCACGAAGGTGAAGCAGCGCTGGAGGCGGCGGCCGTCCTCACCCGCGCCGGGCACGCCCGCGGACAGCGGGTTGACCCGCAGTCGCGTCACGTCGGTCAGGCCGCGCCTGCGCATCGCCGCGAGCCAGCGCTCGTCGCGGTGCACGATCTCCTCCACGAGCGGGAACTCGGCGAGCACCACCGGGACATGGCCGTCGGTGGCGGTGTCCAGCACGCGGGCCGACACGATCCGGTCCTCGCCGGGGCAGGCGACGACGTCGTGCGACAGGCCGGTGCGCAGGTCGATCAGCATGGCGCGGAAGCGGCGCGGGGCGATCGCGCCGGCGAGCAGCTCGCGCTTGTCCTGCTCGGCGAGGCCGAAGTAGGACACGTGGGTGTCGGGGCCGATCAGGCCCTCGCGCCGGAGCAGCGCGGTGCAGGCGGTGATCTCGTCGGGGCGCGGCGAGGCGAGGGCGACGGCCAGGGCGGGCGCGTCGTAGGCGTCGGCGCGGCCGGTGGCGCCGGCGGCGGCACTGCCGTCGTCGCCGCCGTGCGCGGGCGGTGGTGTTGCTGTGGTCACGGGGGCTCCGCTTCTGCGAAGGGGGTTCGGGGGGCGCCGGGTCATTGGCCGGCGTTCCGCATGAAGGAGGTGCGCAGGCGGTAGCGGTCGCCGGCGTAGCGGATCGACGAGGACAGCAGCGGCCGCTGGGCGCGGTCGCGGACGATCTGCCGCATGTCGAGGACGGGGGTGCCCGCCGCGATGGCGAGGTGGCCGGCGAGCGCGGCGTCGGCGGGCCGGGCCTCGATGGTGGTGTCGGCCTGGGCGAGCTCGAAGCCCGCGTCGGCGATCGTGTCGTAGAGGGACCGGACGGTGAAGTCGACCGTGTCGAAGCCCGCGGCGACGTCGGTGGGGACCAGCGAGTGGTCGACCGCGATGGGTACGCCGTCGAGCATGCGGACCCGCTCCAGCCGGTACAGCGGGGTGCCGGGGGCGATCTGGAACGCCTCCGCCTCGTCGAAGCTGGCCGGACCGGTCTCTCGGCGCAGCACCTGCGAGGTGGCCAGCAGGCCCATCCGGCGGGCGGTCTCGGAGAACGACTCCAGGGTGTTGGGCCACTCCTTGCGCTCCGCCGCGGAGACGTACCAGCCGCGGCCCTGCGCGGCGCGCAGCACTCCCTCCTCCACCAGCGCGGTGAGCGCCTTGCGCAGCGTGACCCGCGAGATGCCGAGCATCCGGCACAACTCGCGCTCCGGGGGCAGCCGGGAGCCGGGCTTGACCTCGCCGACGGCGATCCGGTTCTCCAGCGCCTCCTTCGCCTGCATCCACAGCGGCTCCGGGTAGCCGCCGGTCAGCGCGGCCGGCACCACGGGCAGCTCCGGTACCGCCGGCGCCGGTGTTCGCGGTGCCGGTGCCTGGCCCGCCGGTGTTCGCGGTGCCGCCGCGGGGTCCGCCCGGCGCGCGCTCATGTGATCCGTGCTCATGCCGGCGCCTGGACCTTCGGCTCCTGGACCTTCTCCCACGTGCCCGAGCGCATCGAGGCGTAGCAGGCGTCCAGCACGTGGTTGACGACGACGCCGTCCTCGAAGGTCTCGCGGGGCACCTCGCCGCGGGCGAAGCAGTCCACGAAGTGCCGCATCTGCTGGCTGAACCCGTAGGCGCGGGCCTCCTCCGGCACCGGGTAGACCCAGCCGGTGTCGGCGTCGGCCTTCTCCACAAGGTAGCCGGCCGGGCGCTCGATGAAGCCCCACACCGGTGTCGCGGAGGTGTCGGTGACCAGGCGGCCGGCGCTGCCGACGAGTTCGTGCCGCAGTTGCATGCCGCCCTTCTCGATCCACGACGACTCCACGGTGGCCAGCTGGCCGCCCGCGAACTTCAGCAGCGCGATCGCGGTGTCCTCGCCGGTGGTCCGGTCCGCGTGGGCGAGGGTGGCGCCCCACGCGAAGACCTCGGTGATCGGGTTGTCCTTGCCGAAGAAGTGCCGGGCGGACTCCACCGTGTGGCACCCCATGTCGAGCAGGGCGCCGCCGCCGGCGGTCTGCGCGTCCCAGAAGTGCGGGGCGTGCGGCCCGGAGTGGGCCTCGCGGGCCCGCATGGTGAGCAGATCGCCGATCGCGCCGGCCGCGACCATGTCGTGCGCCTTGGCGATGTTGGGCGAGAAGACCGAGCTCTCGGCGTAGCCGTGCCAGACGCCCGCCTCGCGGACCACGTCCAGGATCTGTGCCGCCTCCGCGCCGGTGCGGGCCAGCGGCTTGGTGCACACCACGCCCTTGCCGGCGGCGGCGACGGTCCGTACCGCGTCCAGATGCGCCTCGTTGGGCACCGCGACGACCACCAGGTCGACGGCCGGATCGGCGCACAGGGCGGCCATGTCGTCGTAAGCGCGGGCCTGCGGGGCCCACTTGGCGGCCAGCGCGGTGGCGCGCGCGAGGTCGCGCGAACAGGCTGCCACCAGCGTCGCGTTCCTCACGTCCTGGAGCGCGTCCGCGTATGTGTCGCCGATGAATCCCGAACCTATGAGACCGACGCCGATCACGCGTTCCTCTTCCCTCGTCCTGCGGTGGCCGGCCGCGGGCGGTGCCCGCAGCCGGACTCTCACGTTAGTTCTTTGGTCTGCTTATGGTATGTCAGGGGTCCACTAAATATAGACCACGCAATACCACTGGGGGAAAGCGGGCGGTCCTCATCAGCCCTCCAGCAGTACGTCGAAGGCTTGGGACAGCTCCTCGTCGACCGACTTCAGCTCCGGGTGGGCGTCGTAGTGCGCCAGCACCTCCCGGGCGCCCTGCGAGAACGACACCTCGGGTGCGAACCCCGGTACCAGCGCGCGCAGTTTGGAGGTGTCGAAGAGCATCGAGTGCCGGAAGTCGTGCTCCAGCACCTCGCCCCAGCCCGGCACCCGCTCGGCGATCGACTCGCTGGCCCGGTGCCGCAGCAGGGGGTCGCGCACCCCGGCCGCCGTGGCCAGGGCGAGATGGATCTGGTCCCAGGTGAGGATGTCGCCGCTGACCACGTTGACGCTCTCGCCGACCGCGTGGTCCAGGCCGAGCAGCGCCACGAAGGCCCGCGCGAAGTCCCGGGCGTGGGTGAGGGACCACAGCGACGTGCCGTCGCCGTGCACCACCACCGGCCGCCCCGCGCGCATCCGCTCGATCGCCGTCCACCCGGCGAGCACCGGGACCACCGTGCGGTCGTAGGTGTGGAAGGGCCGCACGATCGTCAGCGGGAAGCCGGTGTCGCGGTAGGCGTCCTCCAGCAGCAGCTCGCAGGCGATCTTGTCCCGCGCGTAGCCGAAGACCGGCTGGCGGCGCGGGCTGGACTCGGTGATCGGCAGGTGCGGCACCGGCCGGCCGAAGACCGAGCAGGTGCTGATGAAGACGTACTGCCCGGTCCGGCCGGTGAACAGCTCCGGATGCGCCCGCACGTCGTCGGGCGTGAAGCCGACCCAGTTGACGACCGCGTCGAACTCCTCGTCGCGCAGCACCGCCTTCAGCGCCGCCGGGTCGCGGACGTCCGCCCGCAACTGCCGTACGCCGTCGGCGACCGCCCGCACCGGCTCCGAGCGCGTCACGATCGTCACGTCCGCGCCCTGGGCCGCGGCCCGCGCGGCCGCCGCCGAACCGATCATCCCGGCACCGCCGAGGAACAGCACCCTCATGCCTGCTCCTCGGTCGGCGCCGGGACGACCGCGCCACGGGACAGCCCGTGGCCGACCAGATGGGCGTAGGAACGGCGCAGCGCCTCGAACGTGTCGATGTGCAGCCGCTCCAGCTCGACGATGTGCCAGCGCGGACCCGACGGCCTCGTCAGGGTGCGGGTCCAGTCGATCCGGCCCTCCCCGATCGGCACCATCACGTCGTCCTCGTAGGAGAGCGCCGGGCCGTCCTTGACGTGCACGAAGCGCGCCCGCTCGCCGAGCCCGGCCAGCACCTGCGCCGGGTCGGCGCCGCCCATCACCGTCCAGTAGGCGTCGAGTTCGACCAGCACCCGGTCGTCGAGCAGCTCCAGCAGCAGGTCGTACGCCGACCGGCCGCCGAACTCCTGGCTGAACTCGGCGAAGTGGTTGTGGTAGGCGATCCGCATGCCGCGGCCGGCCGCCCGCTCGGCGGCCTCGTTGACCCGCGCCACGCCGCGCCGGATCGCGTCGGGGGAGTCGAACTCCTCGCGCTCCATGCTCCACACCAGGACCTCGGCGCCGAGCTCCTGGTTCTGGTCCAGCAGCCGCTCGGCGTCCGCCCCGGCCGGGAACGGGGTGTGCGCGCTGGTGAGGGTGAGCCCGGCCGCCGCGACGGCGTCCCTGACCCGGGCCGGCCCGAAGTGCTCCACCAGCCCGTAGGTCTCGATGCCCAGGTAGCCCAGCTCCGCCAGCCGGGCCAGGGTGCCCTCCAGGTCGGCGCGTGCCTGGTCCAGCACCGTGTACATCATGACGCCGATACCGGCTGCCATGTCTCCTCCTCCGGCCGGCCGCGCGGGGCCGGCGCTCGTCGTCTCAGTCACGGCCGGCCGCCCACAGCAGCGCCTGCCGGACCAGGGCGCGCACCGGCGGCTCGCCCCAGGAACGCATGTCGTGGCCGAGCGCCAGGTAGACCACCCGGCCGGCCCCGACCTCGCGGGCGTACAGCACCGGGATGACGGCGCCGTCCGCCCGGTGCCGCTGCGCGAGCACCGTCACGTCCTCGTCGGCGAGCTCGAACTCGTAGTACTCGTCGAAGAGTTCGAAGTCGGTGACGCCCTCGGTGATCGGGTGCTCCGCGACGATCTCGATGGTGTGCCGGCCCTCGTGGTGGCCCGGCCCGTGCGAGAGGTAGCGGTTGCCGAGCAGCTCGAACATCGGGCGGTCGGCCGGGTCCAGGCCGTCGCCCTGCCAGCCGAGGATGTTGGCGCCGTGCACCCCGACCAGCCCCTTGCCGGCCCGCACCGCGTCGGCCAGCGCCTGCTGCTGGCCGGTCGCGAAGTGCCCGCCCGCGGTGTAGAAGAGGTAGACGTCCGCCTCGGCCGTCTCTGGCCGCGGATCGGTGAACCGGCTGGTGCCCATGGCCTTGCGGGTGGCGAACCCGGCCTCGACACCGAGCTGCTGGAAGACTCCGGCGGCACTGAGCAGGTCGTGGTGGGTGTCGTCGCCGTTCACGACGACCATGGCTCTCGGCGTCGTCAGGTGGGACATGGCTCTCCTCGCGGGGGTGCGGCAGAAAACGGGATCGGGGTGCCCGGCGCCAGCGCACGGGGCGGGTGGATCGGACCGGGCGCGGGGTGCGGGCCGGGTGGGCGGTGCGGACCGGGCGCGCGGTGCGGGTGGGCGGCCCGCGGTGCGGTGCGCGGGCCGCGGCGGATCAGACCGGCTTCAGCCGCAGCGCGACCACCGGGTTGGGCACCGGGCTGAAGTAGGGGTCCTGCGGCGTGGGGAAGCCGGTCGCCTTCGCGGTGCTCCAGTTGCCGTAGCTGCCCCAGTAGAACATCGGTATCCACGGCAGGTTCTCCACGAAGATCTTCTCGATCCCGTCCAGGATCTGCTGCCGCTGGGCGTCCGTGGTCGCCTTCGGGTACTCCTTGAACAGCTCGGCCGCCTCCGCGTTCCGGAACCGCTCGATGTTCTGGTACGTCGGCGTCGCCTTGCCGAGCGGGAAGTACAGATTCGGGTTGATGGTGTCGTAGTAGTAGGAGAACGCCCGCGGCGCGGAGTTCACCGGGTAGCCCATCGTGGAGTCGAAGTCACCCTTGGCGGTGCGGGTGTTGATGTCGTTCACCGTGGTGGTGTCGATGGTGAGCTTGATGCCGATGTCCTTGAGCTGGGAGATCAGCACCTGCACCCGGGAGGCGATGTCGGTGTACGCCGACGGGAAGGTGATCGAGAACTCCAGCCGCTTCCCGCCCTTGCGGTAGTAGCCGTCGCCGCCCTTGGTGTAGCCGGCGTCGGTCAGCGTCTGGTGCGCCTTGCCCACGTCCTGGGTGAAGTCGAGGCCCTTGTACTGCGGCGCGATCGACGAGGTGTACGCGGGCATCGGCAGCCCGGTGACGCTGGTGGCCGGCGGGGAGGCGGTGGCCGCGCCGACCTGCTTGCGGTTCACCCCGAGGCTGATCGCCTTGCGCACCGCGATGTCGCTCAGCGGCCAGCGCTCCAGGTTGGGGATCAGGCCGTCGGTCCCGGCCAGCGGCGCCCAGTAGTTGTTGTGCTTGCTGCGGCTGAGGTACGTCCGGTCGGCGTTGGCGATGTACGTGCCGCCCCAGTCCGCCAGACCCTGGACGAGCGCGTTCGTCATGCTCTCGTTGTCCTTGTACGCGACGAACCGCAGCGACTTGATCTGCGCCTTCGGCTGCCAGTACTCCTCGTTGCGCACCAGCGTGAAGCTCTGCGGGGAGAACTGGTCGAGCTTGTACGGGCCGGTGCCGACCGGGTTCTTGTCGGTGTACGTGACCGGGTTCTTCACTGTCGACCAGATGTGCTTGCTGACGATCGGGACCGACACCACTTCGGTGAAGAACTGCTCGGAAGGCACGTCGAAGGTGAAGACGATCTGCGCGGGGCTCGGCGAGGTGACCGTGCTGAACTTGACGCCGCCCAGGTTGAGCGCCCCGTTCTGCTTCAGCAGGGTGTAGGTGAAGATCACGTCGTCGGCGGAGAACGCCGTGCCGTCCGTCCACTTCACACCGGTCTGCAACTCCAGCGTCAGCGTCTTGTTGCTGTTCGACCAGCGCCAGGACTTCGCCAGCCAGGGCAGGTCATGGCCGATGTTGACGGTGTTGATCTGGACGAGCGGCTCGTAGATGAAGCCGCCGGACCCGGGGCTGGTGTAGGTCAGTCCCTGGGCGGTGTTCTCCAGGAACGGGTTGAAGACCTGCGTGAGGTTGTCGGCCTGGGCGGCCACGGTGAGCGTGTCGCTGCCGCCCGAGCTGCCGCCGCCGGACGGCTGGCAGGCGGACAGCGCGAGGGTGCCGGCGCCTGCCAGCGCACCTGCGAGGACGCCGCGTCTGGTCATGCCGGACGCGAGGGGCGACTGTGAAGTGGTCACGTGCGTCTGCTCCTTGGAAGTAGGGACAGCGGATGAGCTACGTGCGGGCCGGCGGGGTGCGGCCCTGGGGAGATCAGGAGGCGGGTGCGTCCGGAGTGTCGGATGCGTCCGGCGAATCGGGCGTGGCGGCGGTCGCCGGCGCCGGTGCGGTGGCGGGGGTGGGCGCGGTGGCGGTGGCGCTGCCGGTCGCGGTGGCGACCTCGGCCACGGGTGCGGTGAGGTTCGCGACGGCCTCCGCGTTGTCCGCGCGCCTGGCGCGGGCCTCGGGGTCGTCGGCGTACAGCCAGCACCGGGCGGTGTGGCCGGGGGAGAGCTCGAACGGCTCCGGCACCTGGCCGGCGCACCGCTCCATCGCGTACGGGCAGCGCGGGTGGAACCGGCAGCCGGACGGCGGGTTGATGAGGCTGGGCGGCTGCCCGATGTCCCGGACCCGCTCCGCCCCGACCCGCGACGGGTCAGGCGCGGACGCGATCAGCAACTGCGTGTACGGGTGCGCCGCCTGCTGCGTCACCGCCTCCGACGGGCCGGACTCGACCACCTGGCCGGCGTACATCACCGCGGTGTCGGTGGCGAAGTAGCGGGCGGAGGCGATGTCGTGGGTGACGTAGAGCATCGCCGCGTTGCGTTCCTCGGTGAGGCGGCGCAGCAGGTTGAGGATTCCCAGCCGGATGGAGACGTCGAGGCTGGAGACCGGCTCGTCGGCGAGGAACACCTCGGGGTCGGCCGCCAGCGCGCGGGCGATGGACAGCCGCTGCAACTGCCCGCCGGACAGCTCGTGCGGGTACTTCGCGGTGAACTGCCGCGGCGGCACCAGGTTGATCTGGGTCAGCAGGTCGTCGATGACCGCGGTCCGGTCCTTGCCGTGCTTGCCCGGGTGGTGCAGCGCGACCGCCCGCTTCAGGGTGCCGGCGATCGTCGCGACCGGATTGAACGAGCCGAACGGGTCCTGGAGGATCAGCTGGACCTTGCGCACGTGGTCGCGGAAGGCCCGGCCGCGCAGCGCCCGGACCGGCTCGCCGTGCAGCCGCACCTCCCCGCTGGTGAGCGGGTAGAGCTGGGCGAGCAGCCGGGCGAGGGTGGACTTGCCCGAGCCGGACTCGCCGACCAGCGCGGTGATCCGGCCCGCGTACAGCCGCAAGGACACGTCCTCGACGGCGTGCACCACCTTGCGCTCGGCGCCGCGCACCGGCAGTCCGCCGCGCACCGGGAAGTGCTTCGTCACGTGGACGGCTTCCAGCACGGGCCGCTCGGCGGCGGTGCCGCTGGTGCCGCCGGCGCCGGTGGCCGCCGTGGCCGTGGTCTCAGCGCTCATCGGGTCTCACCTGTCGCCAGTTCGTTCGGGGTCGTCTCGGGGTGCGCGGGCCGCGCCGTGCCGGGGCCGGCGGCACCGGGTTCCGCGCCGGCCTTCGCCCCGGGTGCGGCGTCGGCGTGCAGCAGGCAGGCCGCCAGCCCGGTGCCGCCGCCGGGTCCGCCCACCTGGTACAGCGGCGGCACCTGCGTGGCGCAGGCGTCGAACGCATGCGGACAGCGCGGCCGGAAGGCGCACCCGGTCGGCAGCCGGCGCAGGTCGGGCGGGGAGCCGGGGATGCCGGTCAGCTCCCGCTTGGGCCCGCCGAGGGTGGGGAAGGACGCCAGCAGCCCGCGGCTGTAGGGGTGTTGCGGACGGCGGTAGAAGTCGTCGGCCGGCGCCATCTCGACGACCTTGCCGCCGTACATCACCGCGATGGTGTCGGAGAGTTCGATCAGCAGCGACAGGTCGTGGGTGATGAAGACGACCGAGAAGCCGAGCCGGTCCTTGAGCTCCATGATCTTCTCGATGATCTGGCGCTGGATCACCACGTCGAGCGCGGTGGTCGGCTCGTCCATCACGATGATCTCGGGGTCCAGTGCCAGCCCGACGGCGATCATCGCGCGCTGCCGCATCCCGCCGGACAGTTCGTGCGGGTAGGAGTTGGCGCGGTCGGCCGGGATGCCGACGATGCCGAGCAGCTCGATCACCCGGGCGGCGCGCTCGGGCGCGTTCATCTTCGGCCGGTGGGCGACGATGACGTCCTCGATCTGCGCGCCGATCCGCAGCACCGGGTTGAGCGCGTGCATCGCGGACTGGAAGACGATGGACAGCTCCTCCCAGCGGAATCCGCGCAGTTCGGCGTCGTCCATGGCCAGCACGTCGACGGTGTCGCCGTCCGGGCCGGTGTAGTGGACCTCGCCCTGGCTGATCTCGGCCGGCGGCTTGTGCAGCCGGGTGATGGCGTAGGCGAGGGTGGACTTGCCGGAGCCGGACTCGCCCGCGATGCCGAGCACCTCGCCGCGGCGCAGCCGGAACGACACGTCGCTGACCGCCGGGGTGCGGCTGCCGCCCTCGCCGACGTACTCCACCCGCAGGTTGCGCACGTCCAGCACGACGTCGGTGCTGTCCTGGGTGAACGGGGTGGGGGCCGGCCGGCGCACCCGCGGGCCCTGGTGCTTGACGCGGCGGGTCCGCTTCGCCGACACCTGGCCGCGCTGGGCCTTCTTGGTGCCGATGCCGGCCTGCCGCAGCCGGGGGTTGATGAACTCGTCGATGCCGAAGTTGACCAGGGACAGCGCGGTGCCGAGCACCGCGATCGCCAGCCCGGCGGGCACGAACCACCACCAGGCACCGGTCAGCAGCGCGCTGCCGGTCTGCGCCCAGTACAGGATCGTCCCCCACGACCACTGGGTGACGTCGGCCAGGCCCAGGAACGCCAGGCTGGCCTGGGTGAGGATGGCCATCGTCACCGTGCCCAGGAAGGACGCGGCGATCACCGCCACCTGGTTGGGCAGGATGTCCTTGACGATGATCCGCCAGGTGGGCTCGCCGGTGGCGCGCGCGGCCTCCACGAAGTCCCGTTTGCGCAGCGACAGGGTCTGCGCGCGCAGCACCCTGGCGCCCCAGGCCCAGCCGGTCACGGTGATGACCAGGATGATGCCGAGCGAGCCGCTGTGCGGCAGGTACGCGGCCAGGATGATGGTCAGCGGCAGGCTCGGCAGCACCAGGAACACGTTGGCCAGCAGCGACAGCACCTCGTCGCCGAGGCCGCCGACGTAGCCGGCGGTCACGCCGACCGCCACCGACAGCACGGTGGTGAGCACGGCGGCGCCGATGCCGACCAGCATCGAGGCGCGGGCGCCGTAGAGCATCTGCGACAGGACGTCCTGGCCGTTCTGCGTGGTGCCCAGCCAGTGCGAGCCGGACGGCCCGGCGAGGGTGGTGTCGCTCACCGACGAGGGGTCGTACGGTGAGATCCACGGCGCGACGACGGCCAGCACCACGAAGATCAGCACGATCACCAGACCGGTCAGGGTCAGCGGTGAGCGCAGCAGGCGCAGCCAGAGACGGTCGGGACCGGCGGAGGACTCGGCCGCGGGGCCGGCGCCGGCGGTGTCGGGGACAGCGGCGTCGGACTCGGCCAGGGCAGCGGGTTGCAGGGCCATGATCAGCTCTCCCTTGTCCTCGGGTCGAGGAAGACGTACGCGATGTCCGCGACGAGGTTGGCGACGAGTACCAGCACGGTGATCAGCAGGAAGATCGCCGACATCAGCGGGTAGTCGGCCGCCTGGGCGGCCTTGAAGAGCACCGATCCGATGCCGGGGTAGTTGAAGACGACCTCGGTGACGATGGAGCCGCCGATGACGAAGCCGAGGGACATCGCGAAGCCCGACAGCGACGGCAGCATCGCGTTGCGCGCCGCGTAGGTGTACATCACCCGCCGCTTCGACAGGCCCTTGGCCTCGGCGAGCCGGACGTAGTCCTCGCTGAGCGTGGTGACCATCATGTTGCGCATGCCGATCAGCCAGCCGCCGATCGACGCCACGGTGATGGTCACGGCCGGCAGCACCGCGTAGTTGATCGCGCTGCCGATGAAGCCGCTGTTCAGCCCGATGTGCTGGTCGAGCGCGTAACCGCCGGACAGCGGGAACCACTTGAAGGTGATCGCGAAGAGATAGACCATGATGATCGCGAACCAGAAGTACGGGATCGACGACAGGAACGTCGTGATCGGCACCAGCGAGTCCAGCCAGCTGCCCCGCTTCCAGCCGGCCAGCATGCCCAGCGCGGTGCCGATGACGAAGCCGAGCACCGTGCAGATCGTCACCAGGATCAGCGTCCAGTACATGCTCTGCCCGAGCACCGTGCTGACCTTCGACGGGTAGTAGGCGTAGGAGGTGCCGAAGTCACCGGTGAAGACGCTGTGCCAGTAACTGACGTACTGCTGCCAGAGGTTCTGGTCGGACTGGCCGAACAGCACCCGCAGCGCGTGCACCGCGGAGGGGCTGAGCTTGCCGTGGAACTGCTGGATCAGGTTGTCGGCCGGGTTGCCCGGCATGATCCGCGGGATGAGGAAGTTGAGGCTGATCGCCGCCCAGGCGGTGAGCAGGTAGAAGGCGATCTTCCGTAGCAGCGTGCGCACCGGTCACTCGCCTTCACGATCGGGTCGACAGGCCCAGCGGGCGGCGCGCCGCACCAGCTCGCGCATAGCGGGCTCGCCCCAGATCCGCATGTCGTGGCCGAGTTGGAGGTAGCAGACCCGGCCCTGGCCGTACTGTCGGGTGTGCAGCAGGGGTTCGGTGCCGGTGGCGGTCTCCCGCCAGGCGACCACCTGAGCGTCGTCCGCCGTCGCCAGTTCGTAGTGCTCGTGGGTCACCTCGAACGGCGCTATGCCCGCGGTCAGTTCGTGGTCCGGGTCGAGCCGCACCTCGAACCGGCTCTCGTGCGGCAGCGGCCCGTGCGAGAGGTAGCGGCCGCCGATCAGCTCGGCGAGCAGCCGGTCGCCCGCGTCCAGCCGGTCCGGCGGCGAGGCGAGGACCGTGGTGGAGTGCAGCGCGACCAGGCCGCAGCCGCCGTGCACCGCCCGCGCCAGCGCCTGGCGCTGCCCGGTGGTGAAACGGCCCAGCGCGGTGTACAGGACGATCACGTCCGCGTCGGCCGCGCCGTCCAGCGGGGCGGTGCCGAGCCCGGTGCGGGTCGCGAAGCCCTCTTCGGTCAGCGTGCTCTGCAGCACGGAGGCCGCGGTGAACAGGTCCTCGTACACGTCGTCGCCGCTGATCACGGCGAGGGCGGTCGGCCCTGCGGGGCGGCCGGCCGGGGCCGCGGCACGGGCGCGGTGCCCGGCGGCCCGGGCGGCGGGCCTCGCGGGGTGGCCGGCCCGGACATGGCGGGGCTGGGATATCTGCATGCGCAGGCTCGATTCAGTAGGTGGAGCGCAATTCACCGGTAGGGCTCCAGAAGCCCTCTGCGCGCCCGCTGGTCAGGGCGTTGTCCATCCGGTCCAGCGGCAGCACCACGCGCCGCCTGGACCTGCTGCTCTCATAGGTGGCGAAGATCAACTCGGCGCCGCGCAGCGCGTGTTCGGCGTGCAGCGCCGGCCGGCTGCCGGTCCGCAGCGAGGCGACCAGGTCGCGGATCGCGTCGGCGGTGCCGGCCACGATCGCGGGGTCCACACCGCGGTCCCAGGTACGGGAGTCGGTGTCGAACGGCGACTCGCGCAGCAGGTCGTCCTTGCCGAAGCGCCGCAGCAGGGTGCGGGCGCCGCGGATGTCGGCCCGCCCCCGGGTGCCCTGGACGATCAGTCCGAGGCCGTTCTCCAGGTTGAGCGCGGAGGTGTGCGGTTCGCGGCCGGTGGAGACCACCGCCCGTACCCCGTCCGCCCAGCCCACCTGGGTCAGTGAGGCGGTCTCGGTGAAGACGCCGTACACGTAGCGGTTCACCGAGACGTCGATCTGGCCCAGCACCCACTCCGGGGCGGCGTCCTGCCGGTGGAAGAGGATGAGGTCGAGGATGTGGGTGCCCCAGTCGAAGAGGTTGGGGCAGTACCCCTCGACGGTCACCACGTCGCCGATCTCGCCCTGCGCGATCCACTCCCGGGCCTGCCGCTGCACCGCCTCGAAGCGCCGCTGGAGGTTGAAGGTGAGCTGCACCCCGGCGTCGGCGGCGGCGGTCACCATGGCGACGGCGTCGCCGTAGCTGAGCGCCATGGGCTTCTCGCAGTGGATCGCCCGGGCGCCCGCCGCGATCGCCGCCCGCACCACGTCGAGGTGGAGCGCCGGCGGCGTGCAGACGCTGACCAGGTCCGGCCGGGTGGCCGCGAGCAGCTCGCGGAAGTCGCGGTGGACGGCGGGCACTTGGAGTTCTGCGGCCAGCGCCTCGGCGGACGCGGTGTCCACGTCGGCGAGACCGGTCAGCGCCACCCCGGGGGTGGCGAGATAGCCGAGGGCGTGCACCCTGCCCTGCGAGCCGGCCCCGACGACAACCGCCGACAGGTCCGCACTGGAGACCCGCATGGAGTCGTCCATGCATACCTCACCTTCTCCGGACGCTAGTGATGGTGTGCCAAACGCATACCACTTGGCGACATCTTATTCCGAAGAGCGGCTCTGTCTAGGGGTCGAACAGCAGGTAACGCGGCGGAAACTCGACCCATAATCATGATGTTTGGTCGAAAAACCGGACAAGTGGGATGGTGGATTCGGCCATGATCGCCTTGCATGGGGGCTTACCACTTAGAACCAGATGGCTACACTGACCCGCACCACTCAGACAGGAGACTCGTATGAAGTTCAGTCAACTGATCGGCCCCCGCACCTCCGAGGTCGTCACCGCCGACGACCCGGCCCCCGGCGACGGTCAGGTGCTGGTGGACGTACTGGCCTGCGGAGTGTGCACCTCGGACATCGGGCCGTGGCTCACCCACGACCCGGCCGCGCCGCCCGTGCGGCTCGGCCACGAGATGGTCGGCAGGGTCGTCGCCACGGGACGCGACGCCGCCCGCTGGCAGCCCGGCGACCTGGTGACCGGGCTGGGCGGCGACGGATTCGCGACCCGCGCGGTGCTGGACGCGAACGCGGTCCTGCCGGTGCCGGCGGGCATCGAACCGGCGCACGCCATCGGCGAACCCGTCGCGACCCTCGAAGAGGCCCTGTCCCGCACCCCGATCGCCCCCGGCGCCCGCGTCGCCGTGGTCGGCCTCGGCTTCATGGGGCTCGGCCTCGTCCAGCTCGCCAAACGGCACGCCCCCGGCCTGCTCGTCGGCGTGGACCCCGACCCGGCCCGCCGCCGGCGCGCGCTCGCCCTCGGCGCCGACCTGGTCTTCGCCCCCGACGAACTGCCGGCGGAATACCGCACCGATACCAGCCGTGCCACCGACGCGCGGCCGGAGATCGTCCTGGAGGCGACCGGGGCCACCGGCGGGCTGAAGACCGCGGGCAGCCTGGTCCGCCCGTTCGGCACCCTGTGCGTCGTCGGCTACCACCACACCGGCGACGCGAAGATGGACATGGACCTCTGGTACAAGGCCGTCACCGTCGTCAACGGCTTCTGCCCCGACCGCACCCGCCTGCTCGCCGCGATGCGCCAGGCCCTCGACCTGGTCGCCGAGCGCCGCTTCAGCTACGAACCGCTGATCACCCACCGGTTCGGGCTCGACGACGTGGACGAGGCGTTCCGCATGATGGAGGAGGCCGGGCCCGACTTCGTCAAGGGCGTCGTGCTGTTCTGACCAGGGCAGCCGTGGCCGGGCCGCGCCGGCGGCCGCGCGGACGACGTACGTGTGACGACCGCGCGCACGACGTACGCGGCCACGTCCTCGTGGCCGAGGCGCGCGCGGCGGGCGCCGTTACGACCGGGCGAACGACGTGCGCAGCCGGTAGCGGTCGCCCGCGTACTGGATCGTGGAGACGAACAGCGGCTCCTGCTGCGCGCTCAGCGCCAGTTGCCGCATCACGAGCACCGGGTCGCCGGGCGCCAGATCGAGGTGCTCGGCCGCCCGCTCGTCGGCCTTCGTCGCCTCGATCGTGCTGTCCGCCCGCACCGGCTCCACCCCGGCCGCCGACAGCGTCGAGTACAGCGACCGGTCCTGGAAGTCGACCTCCTCGATGTCCGGCACCAGCGCCCGCCGCAGCCGGGTCAGGTCCAGCGCTATCGGCACGCCCTCCAGGAACCGCACCCGCTCCAGCCGGAACAGCGGAGTGCCCGGGGCGATGCCCAACTGCTCCGCCTCGTCGATGCTGGCCGGACTGGTCTCGGCGCGCAGCACCTTCGAGTGCGGGGTGAGGCCCATCCGGGTCGCCGTCTCGCTGAACGACTCCAGGCTGTTGGGCCACTCCTTCTTCTGCGCGTTCCGGGCGACGTACCAGCCGCGCCCGTGCGACGGGTTCAGCACACCGGCCTCGACCAGGCTGCCCAGCGCCTTGCGCAACGTCACCCGGCTGATACCCAACTGGCGGCACAGCTCGCGCTCGGGCGGCAGCCGGCCGCCGGGTTGCAGCACCCCGCGGTCGATCTCGCCGCGGATCACGTTGACCGCCTGAATCCACAACGGCTCGGGATAGCCGGGCAGTACGGCGCCGGAGACCTCAGGCGAGTCAGTCATACGGTGAAGCCCCCATGGTGATCTGCTCCGGTGAACAAGCGCGGATCACCTTAGCTTCACCGGCCACTCTCTGGCCAGAAGCCACCACGCGGGGTGGCGAAGCCGGTCCGGCACCCTTCGGCGGTCGGCGCCGCCCGGATCGCCGCCCCGCGCCGCGGCTACGACAAGGTCGCGGACGTCCCGGTGAGGTGCCCGCGCAGCAGGCCGAGGATCGGCGCGATGTGCCGGGTCAGGAAGAAGTGCCCGCCCGGGTACACCTCGAACTCGAACCCGCCGGTGGTGTGCCGCGCCCACTGGCGCGCCTCGTCGAGCGTGACCTTGGGGTCCTGGTCACCGGTGAGCACCGTGATGGGGCAGTTGACGCTCGCCGCCGTATCGCAGGTGTAGCACTCGACGGCCTGGTAGTCGGCGCGCAGCGCCGGCAGCGCGGCCCGCATCAGCTCCTCGTCGTCGAGCAGGACGGACAGGGTGCCGCTGGTCGCGCGCAGCTCGGCGATCAGCCCGGCGTCGTCGAGCAGGTGCAGCGCCTCGTCCCGGTGCGTGCACGGCCCGCGGCGCCCGGACAGGACGATCCGCGCCACCGGCCGGCCCTCGGCCTCCAGCCGGCGGGCGGTCTCGAAGGCGAGGACGGCGCCGAGGCTGTGCCCGAACAAGGTCAGCGGGAGCCCGTCGTCCGCACGCAGGATCTCGGCCATCCGGTCGGCGAGCACGGACATGTCGGTGATCGGCGGCTCGGTACGGCGGTCCTGGCGGCCCGGGTACTGCACCGCCACCACGTCCACCTCGCGGCCGAGCGCCGTCGCCACCGGGTGGAAGAAGGGCGCCGATCCGCCGGCGTGCGGGAGGCAGACGAGGCGCGCGGTCGGGTTCTGTGCGGGGACATAGCGGCGGCACCATTGACTTTCCACGGAAGACATGCTGCTCCAACGTCGAGTTCGGCTTCCGCCGAACATAACAAGACGGTCCTCGGTCGCACACTGGGCAGTTGACTGGACATTGCCGCGGCGCTCCGGCGTGGTCTCACCGTGGTCTACCCCCTCACCACCGGACCCTGGGGCATCCGGCGCTTCTTCGTCCGAGCAGCGGACGGAACCGTCATCAACGTCCACGGCCACGCGTGAGCCGGAGCCGGAGCCGTGGCTGAAGCCGGAGCCCCAGCTGGACCCGGCGGCCGCATGCGCGGGTGCGGACGTACGTACGCTCGGTGGCATGTTGCGATGCGGCGTGTGCGGGGCGGGGGAACTGGGGCCGCTCGGTGAGTTGATGACGGACAACAGGGTCGGCGACCAGCGCCACCCCACCTTGCGGTTCCGGCGGCCCGGGGTGCTCAGGCGGCGCCCGGAGTACACGGCGCGCCGGGGCCGGGCCTGCCTGTCCTGCGGTGCCCTGACCGCCTTCCTCGATCCGGAGGACCTCAGGAGCTACCGGGCGGAGGCGGATCGGCTCATCGAGCCGGAGTGACCGGAGGGATCGGAGCGAGCGAGGTGACCGGAGTGACCAGGATGACCGGAGGGGCCGGGGTGGCCACGGCCCGCTCGTCGGATTTCCGCTGCCCGCCGCCGTGTTGAGCCGCGTCGGTGAAGTGGCGGACGTGCGGTCGGGAACTCGCCTAGTGTGTCGGGCGGGACACCGGTGGAATCTCGGTCATGGGGGGCAGAGGATGGCTGTCGGTCGGGTGATCCGGTTCGACGGGACGCGCGGGTACGGCTTCATCGCCCCGGACCGCGGTGGCGACGACGTCTTCCTGCATGTGAACGACCTGCTGATTCCGGAGTCGTCCGTGCACTCGGGGCTCGCCGTGGAGTTCGAGATCGAGGACGGCGAGCGCGGGCCGAAGGCTTCCGAGGTGCGGCTCGCGCGGGAGGCGGGGAGCCCGCCGGTGCGGGCACTCGTGCCGGGGCAGCGGACGTCGCCCGCGCAGGCGAGCGCGGCGACCGCCTCGCCGGCCGAGAACGGCGAGGACGGCGAGGAGAAGACCTGCGACGTGCTGGGCGCGACCGAGTACGGCGCTGAGCTGACCGAGCTTCTGCTGGGCTGCGTACCGAAGTTGACAGGACGTCAGATCGTCGCGGTGCGGGAGAGCCTGGTGCGGTTCGGCAAGCGGCAGGGCTGGGTCGAGGGCTGACCGTACGACCGCCCGACCTTCCGCGGACCGGCCGCTCGACCGGCTGACCTTCCGTCGACCGCTCGACCCGGTGGCCGGCATGTTCGTCCCGCTCTGGCGGTCGACCCACCGAGTGCCGGCGCAGCTCCAGCGCGTGCTGGAACCCGAAACCGGTGACGGGGGCCGACCCGGCGACGGGGACGGACCCGGCGCGAGCGGCGTGGCCAGGGTCGTGCGCGCGGTGCTCGCGCCCCGGCTCCGCCGGTGGACCAGGTGGCCGGCCGGACCCGGCGGCGGATCTCGACCGAGGCGGAAAACGGGATGCGGTCGGTCCTGGCGGGCGCGGACACTGGACCATGTTGATGGATCACTGGCCCCTGCTGGGCCTGCGTCTGACCACTCCCCGGCTGGAATTGCGGCTGCCCTCCGAGGAAGAGCTCGGTGAACTGGCCGACCTGGCGGCCGGGGGCATCCACGAGCCTGACAGGATGCCGTTCATCGTGCCTTGGACGGATCTGCCGCCTGCCGAGAGGGCGCGTTCGGTAGTGCAGCACCACTGGCTGCGGCGGGGGAACTGGTCCGGGGACAACTGGGATCTGAACCTCTCCGTCTTCAAAGACGGCCGCGTCGTCGGCCTTCAGGCCATCGCCGCCCGTGACTTCGCCGCGCTGAGGCAGGTCAGCACCGCCTCCTGGCTGGGCATCCGCCATCAGCGGCAGGGAATCGGCACCGAGATGCGTGCCGCCGCGCTGCATCTGGCATTCGTCGGGCTGGGTGCTGCCGACGCGCTGTCGGGGGCTTTCGAGGACAACGCCTCCTCGTTCGCCGTGTCCGGGAAGCTGGGATACGAACCCGACGGCGTTGACCAGCTGGCGGTTCGAGGTCGCCGCGTGACGATGCGCCGCCTGCGGCTGAGCCGGGCCAGGTGGGAGACACACCAGCATGTCTCTGTCACCGTCGCCGGTCTCCGGCCCTGCTTGCCGCTCTTCGGCCTGCCGGACAAGGCAACGGCCTGAGCGCTGGACCTGGGGTTCGTGGCAGGCGGAGTGGGCCGGCGAGTCGAGATGCCGAGCGCCCCACCCACGGCACGCCCCTTTACGCCGCCGCACGGACCCATGGGGGCGCCCTGGCTCGGTCGGGGGCGGATCTTCGGCGGCCGCTGAGCGATTCGGACGCGATCCGGTGTGCGGTACGGCTAGGGTGGGCGCGGAGGTGAGTCCTGTGCCCACGGAGAACGAGCTGTTCAGCGCGGTCGACGCGCTGCTGGAGCGTGTCCCCTCGGACGATCTGCCGCCGCCCGCCGAGCGGAAGCGGCTGCGGGAGGCGGCCGGGCTGAGCCAGGCACAGATCGCCGGGGCGGTGGACACCCGGCGTGAGGCGGTGGGCCGTTGGGAGGCCGGGCTGAGCGAGCCCCGGCCGCCGCAACGTGCCGCGTACGCCCGGCTGCTGGAGGGCCTCGCGGCTCGTTTCCCCGCACCCGCGCCGTCGGGCGACGCGGCGGCGTCCGCAGGCGCGGAGGCTGCGGCCCCGCCGCCCACCCAGCCGCCCGCGCCCGCGCCGGCACCTGCCCCCGCCCCCGTCCCCGCCCCCGCGCCGCGTACTCCCATGGCGCGGTCGGCGCCCGCGCGGCGCACCGCGCCGAAGCGGCCACCCGCCACCCCCGCGGCGGCCCCGGCCCGGGCCGCCGCCGACCCCCGCTTCGCGCACGGCCCGCTCGGCGTCCTGGACGGCGACGGCCAGTTGTACTGCGCCGGCGGCCTGGTGCTGCAGTGCCCTGCGGGCACGCTGCCCGAACTGGTCGAGTGGACCCTCGCGGAGGCCAGGCTCGGCGCGGCCCGACTGCACCACTCGGGCAAGGACTCCGACCCGCTGGTCGTGCTCACCACCGAGGCAGCCGGTCGACTGGGCCTGCCCGAGCGGCTGGAGGACCGGCGCTCGATGCGGCTGCCGGAGGACCACCAGGTCGTACGGCAGATCGGCAAGGCGAAGTGGCGGCTCACCCAGCGCGGCTTCGGGCCGTGGGCACGCGTCTACCGGCCGGCCGTGGGCGGACAACGGCAGTGCGTGCAGTTCGCGGTGCTGCCGTGGGGCGCGCTCGACGCGCGTGCCTGGGGCGAGGCCGACCAGTTGCCGCCGGCGGAACTCGCCCGGGCGCTCTCGGCGTACGCGGCCCGCGTGCTGACCCCGCGCGGGTCCACCGCGGTCGCCGGCCTCGAACTGATGGCGGCGCTGCGGCCGCCGACGCGGGCGGTCCGCGACGACGCGACCGGCACATGGGTGTCGGGTCCGGTACCGGGCTCGCTGACCGTGGCGGTGGACCCGGCGCCGCCGGAGGCCCCGGACGAACACCCGGTCGTCGCGGCGCTCCACCCCCGTACCCACGAGCGCACCCCGGCCGAGGTCCTCGACGAGGAGGCGTACGACTGGGTCCGCGCCACCGAACTGCTCACCGACGCCGAGTGCGCGCGGCAGTTCGCGGTCGGCATCGACGTGAACACCGCGTTCCTCGCGGCCGCCAACCGCCTGGTCGTGGGCCTGTCCGGACCCGAGTACGTACGCTCGCCGCGGTTCGACAAGACGGTGCCCGGCTGCTGGCTGGTGGACCTGTCCGGGATCGAGCTGGACCCGCGGCTGCCGTCACCGTTCACCCCGCACGGCCGGCGCCCCGAGGGCCCTGCCTGGTACGCCACCCCGACGGTGGCGTACGCGCAGGAGCTGATCGACACGTACCGGCTGCCGGTGCGGCTCGACCCCGTCGAGGCGTGGCTACGGCGCGCGGCGGGCCCGTACCTCGACCCCTGGTACAAGCACCTGGCGGAGGCGTACAAGGCGACGATGGCCGACCTCGGGGTGACCGCCGACCTGGCGCCCGGCGACTTCCTCGCCGCGATGGCGACCCACAAGGCGGGCGACCCGGGGATGGCGGCGGTGCTGTCCGCGATCAAGTCGACGGTCAAGGGCGGCATCGGCAAGCTCCGCGAACGCCCCCAGGGCGCGAAGTACCGGCCCGGCGAGCGCTGGCCGGCGCTGGAACGCCCGAGCTGGCGGCCCGACATCCGGGCCGCGGTCATCTCCGCCGCCCGCGTCAACATGCACCGCAAGCTCGTCAGGACCGCGCTGGCCACGAGCGGCGGCCCGCCGCCGTCGGGGGCGGTGGTGTTCGGCGCGGACGCGGTGCTGCCGATCGCGGTGCTGTCGGACTGCGCCGTCTACCCGTCGGCCGGGCCGTCGCCCCTGGACGTGCTGCCCTACGATCCTGCGGGCAAGCCCGCGCCGGGCACCTTCCGGCTCGGGGTGTCCCCGGGGATGGTCAAGCACGAGGGCACCCAACCGCTGTACTGGGCAGTGGAGTTGCTGGAGCAGCAGCACAACCCCGCCCGGCACGTCAAGGGCGGGGACGCGGTCCTGGACGAGGGGGAGTAGCCGGTGGGCGTCATCCAGGACAGCCTGGACCGGGCGAGCGCGGCCACCGCGACCCGCCCGCTGCCGAAGAGCGCGGGCGCGCGGATGCGGTTCCTGCTCAGGACGGAGAAGGGCTCCACCCGCGCGGTCGCCGCCCGGCTCGGGATCTCCCAGCGCACGGTGGAGCGCTACATCAAGGGCACGCTGCGCCGGCCGCGCAAGGATCTCGCCGCGCGCCTGGAGCAGGAGGTCCGCAAGGACTGGCAGCCCCGCGTGCGGCAGCGGGCGCGGAAACGGGCCGCCACGTCGGGCGGCATCGTGATCGAGACCCGTGCCCGGTTCGGGTTCACCGCGGCCCCCGGCTCGACCGACGACGGCCGGATGCGCCGCCTCACCCAGCACCTGCCCCCCGCCTACGCGGCCCGCCTGTTCGACGCGCAGTCCGCCGGCGCCACCGAGCAGCAGCTCCAGGCGATCGCCGCCGAGGGTCTCCAGGAGGTCTACTTCAAGGACCGCGGCCGCCGCGCCCACGACCTGGAGGTCGAGTTCACCGACATCGACTACGTCGAACTGGACTTCTGAGCCCCCGTCCGGTCAGGGCGCGGGCGTGGGAGCGTGATGAGCCGAGGCGCGATGGTTGTCATATAGGCGGGATTGCTGTCACCGGCGGGCTGTGAGTGCATGGAGGGTTGATCCGCCGTTTGCGGCTTCACTTTCCGGCCTGGCGGGCGCAGTGGCGGGCGACGGTGTCGGCGAAGGCGCGGGCCAGGGGGGAGAGGGCGTCCCAGCGGCGGACGGCCCAGCCCGCGGTGAGCGCGGGGAGGGCGGGGATCGGGATCAGCCGCAGGTCGGGGTGGCCGGGGCCGGTCCACTCGGGCAGGGTCGGGACGAGCGCGTGGCCGAGCCCGAGTTCGGCCAGCAGGATCGCGGTGTCCCAGTCGGTGACGCTGGTGTCGAAGATCGGCCGGATGCCCGATTCGGCGAGCCATGAGCCGAGTTGGATACGCGCGGTCGAGTTTTCCGGCAGGCCGATGAGCCGGGCGTCTTGCAGGTCAGCGGGTTCGATGAGGGATTTGGCGGCGAGGGGGTCGCCGGCCGCGACGGCGAGTGACCAGGGCAGGTGGACGACGGGGCGCTGCTCCACGGCGCTGCCTGCCGGCCGCAGGGTGATCCAGGCGAGGTCCACCGCGCCGACGGTGAGCGCGTCGAAGCAGCCGCGGCTGGAGGTCTCGGTCTGGAACTCGAGACTGGCTCGGGGGAAGCGCCGGCGGAAGTCGACCACGGCGGCGGCCATGAAGTGCCGGACGGTCGTGGCGCCGGTGGTGACCCGTACTGATCCGCCCTCTGCGCGGGCGAGTTCCTCGATCCGGCGCACTGCCTGGTCGATGCGCCCCAGGCCCTCGGTCACCGCCGTGTGCAGCAGCCGCCCTGCCGAGGTCGGCGCAATCCCGCGCGGGTGGCGTTCGAGCAGGCTGAGTCCCAGTTCCCGCTCGAGTCGCTTCACGTGCTGGCTGACGGCCGACTGCGTACAGCCCAGGTCACGGGCGGCACCGCTGAGCGAACCGGTTCGGCAGGCGGCGGCAAAGGCACGGAGATCGTCAATTGTCACGGGACCCAAGTTATTGCTTGGGTATGCCCTAGCAAACCCGTGGATTGACTTGGGTCCCGGCAGGTTTGATCATCGTTCCGGGCCCAGGGCGGCAACCCGCCCGCTGTCTCTTCCGCGATCCGGACGCGGTCCTGCATGCGGGCGGGTGCCGACCCACCACGGGCCCGACCGGCTTCCCGGCCCCCGCCGCCCCACCTCTCGACTCATTGACTTCCCGGATAGGAGCACACATGAGCACCAGCAGGACGACCGTGGCGGTTCTCGGCCCAGGCGGCGTCGGTGGGCTGGTCGGCGCGCTGCTCGCCCGTGCCGGACACCGCGTCGTGTGCCTGGCGGGGGAACAGACCGTTGCCGTGCTGCGCCAGGACGGGCTGCGCGTCGACAGCAACCGGTACGGGGAGTTCACCGCGGCGGTGGAGTCCGACACCGAGTTGCGCGAGCCGGTAGACGCCGTCTTCGTGACGGTCAAGCAGACCGCGCTCGCCGAGGCGCTCGACCGCATCCCGGCCGAGGTGCTCGGCACGGCGGCCGTGGTACCGCTGCTCAACGGCCTCGACCATCTCGCCGTACTGCGCGAGCGCTTCCCCTCTGCCCAGGTCGTCGCGGGCACCATCCGGGTCGAGGCCACCCGCACGGCGCCTGGCCGCATCGCCCACACCAGCCCTTTCGCCGACCTTGAACTCGCCGCCCCCCTGGAGGACTTGGTGGAGCTGCTGCGACAGGCCGGTCTGGGCGTGACCGTACGCGAGGACGAGAGCGCGATGCTCTGGGACAAGCTGGCCTTCCTCGCTCCGTTCGCCCTGCTGACCACCCGCCACCAGTCCGACGTCGGTGCCGTCCGTGATCGGCACCGACCCGAGCTGCTCACCGTCCTCGACGAGATCGCGGCCGTAGCCCTCGCCGCCGGCACGCCGGTGCGCGCCGAGGGGCTGCTCTCCTTCTTCGACCGCGTCCCCGCGACGATGAGGTCCTCGATGCAGCGCGACGCCGAGGCCGGCCGTCCGCTCGAACTCGACGCCATCGGCGGAGCCGTCCTGCGCGCCGGAGCCGCCCACGGCATCGCCGTCCCGGCCACCGCCCGACTGGTCGCCGAGGTGGCGCAGTCCGCACAGCGGGTGGCCTGATGAGGCGGCCCGCTCCGGCACGACGGCCCCGGGCCGAGGAGTTCCTGGCCGCCCGCGGCGCCGCCCGGACAGCCCATCCGGGCGGAACGCTCCTGGACCACCTGCACCGCGTCGCCCGCTTGCTCTCCGCCTGGGACGCCGACCCCGACGTCCAGCTCGCGGGGCTGTGCCACGCCACCTACGGAACGGACGGATTCGACGGGTCGCTCCTGGGCATCACCGAGCGCGGGGTGCTCGCCGAACTGATCGGCGATCGCGCGGAGGCCCTGGTGTACCTGTACGCAAGCTGCGACCGGTCGGCGGTCTATCCGCTCCTGGGCACCGGACTTCCGGTGGTCTTCCATGACCGCTTCACGGGCCGGGAACACACTCCGGCCGAGGCGGACCTGCGCGCCATCGTGGAGATCACGGCCGCCAACGAGCTCGACGTGCTGGCCCACCACGTCGGGCTGGCCGAACGCCACGGCCCGGCCCTCTACCGCCTGTTCGCCCGCTCACGCGATCTGCTGTCCGCGCCCGCGTGGAACGCCTGCGCCGAACATCTGGCCCGGTACGCCCCCGAGCCGGGGTCGTGATCAGCGGCCTGGACCACCTGGTGCCGACCGTCACCGACGTCGAGCGGACCACCGCCTTCTACCTTCTACCAGCAGGTCCTCGGCATACGGCCCGTCACCTTCGGGGAGGGCGCCGCGCGCCGAGCTTCGGCGGCAGCAGGATCAACCTCCACCGGGCAGGCCGCGAACACCTTTCCCACTCCGCCCGACCCACCCCCGGCAGCGCCGCCCTCTGCCTGGTCACCGAGACCCCGCAGGAACAAGTGCTGGCCCATCTGGCCGCCTGCGGGGTACCCGTGGAATTCGGCACAGCGCGGCGTCGGTGCGCCGAAAGCTCAGGAGTCGTCACCGGAGACGCCGGATGAGCCGGCGTTCCCGGGCACTTTGGCCGTGCCCTGCTCAGGGCTGAGCCCTTCCACGGCGAGGCGGAAGAGGCGGCCGGCCTGGGCATCGGGGTCCTGGTGGTGCTCGGTGGCCAGGGCGATGCCGACGGACAGGGTCAGCAGGTCGTGGAAGGTGACGTGCGGCGCGACCGCCTTGTCGCGAATGGCCCGCTGGAGCAGGGGAGTTCCGGCCGCCTCGATCCTGCTGCCACAGCTGCTCGGGGCGGGATTCTCGGTGGGGGGCTCGTAGCTCAGGATATGGGCGAAGCCGCGGGCCGAGACGGCGTAGAGGACGAAGGAGTGGAGCCACTCCAGGAGTGCGGTCCGGCCGTCCTCGGTCGCACTCAGCCGCTGGGCGCGCTCGCACAGCCCCTCGATGCGCTCCTGGAAGACCGCTTCGAGAAGGGCACGGCGGGTGGGGAAGTGACGGCGCACGGTCGCCGAACCGACGCCTGCGGTGCGGGCGATCTGCTCCTGGGATGCCTCGGCGCCGTGCGCGGCGACCTCGGCCTCGGCGACGGCGAGGATGCGCTGGTAGTTGCGTCGGGCGTCCGAGCGCTGTCCGGTCATGATCCCTCATTGCTAAACGGCGGGCCACGCCATATCTTAGCGGTACGCGAAACGGCGGGCCCCGCCGTTTTCTCTCTCCGGTCCGCGAGGAGCACCTCCATGCCCAGCAGCAGCGAAATCGTCCTGGTCACCGGCGCCACCGGCCAGCAAGGCGGGGCCACGGCCCGCGCACTTCTGGCCGCCGACGTGCCGGTACGTGCGCTCGTACGCGATCCGGGGTCGCGGCCCGCCCAGGCGATCGAGGCGCTGGGTGCCGAACTGGTGCGGGCGGATCTTTCCGACCGGGCCTCCCTCGGCCCGGCGGTCGAGGGGGTCCGCGCGGTGTTCTCGGTGCAGATGCCGCCCATGACCGAGACCAGCGTGGACTTCGCGGGCGAACTCGCCCAGGCCACCAACCTGGTGGACGCGGCGAAGGCCGGAGGAGTACGGCAGTTCGTACAGTCCTCGACCAGTGGGGTCGGTGAGCACACCCGGGTCGCCGGCTGGGCCGAGGGCCGCTGGGCGGCGATGGCGGACTACTTCGACACCAAGCAGGCGATCATGGAGGCGGTACGGGGTGCGGGTTTCGCCCGCTGGACGGTGATCAAGCCCGCCTTCTTCATGGAGAACCTGCCCATGCTGGCGCCCAAGGGGCCCCGCGGCGGACTGCTGACGGTACTGAAGCCGGACACCGAACTGGCCCTGGTGGCCGTGCGGGACATCGGCACGGCCGCGGCGCACGCCCTCCGGTACCCCGACCGGTTCCACCAGGTGGAGCTGGAACTGGCCGGTGACCTGCGCACGATGGAGCAGATCGCGCAGACCTTGTCCGCGGCCTGGGGCGTGCCCGTGACCGCGCCTTCCATGACCGTGGAAGAGGCCCTCGACGCGGGCATGCCGAAGTGGGGAGCCGGACACGAGTGGAACAACGCGGTCCTGCAGCCCGCCCGGCCCGCATTCGCCCAGGAGTTGGGCATCCCGCTCACCACCTTCGCCGAGTGGGCGGATGAGCAGTTGACACCCGTGGCCGGCTAGGGACCTGCCGGTCGTCACCCCGGAGACGGTGACGACCGACCACGGATGCGTCCACCGCAACCGCCACCAGGTCGAAGCCCGCGGTGACGGCAAGCCTGCCTCTGTGGCAGACAACGTGCTTCGGCTCAGTCCGTGAGGGACGTCCACTGCCGTACGGTCCCCTGGTGGGAACCGGTCGCCGTGCTCGCGGCCACGGCCTCGGCGTCCGCGTGGGAACACGGCGCCCGGTCGCGGGTCAACAGGATGAGCGGCCACTCGGGGCCCGCTGCGGTCGGCGCGCCGTCGAAGGCGAGCCGGTTCCAGGGTCCCTCGAAGCGCCAGGCTCGCCCTGCCGTGTCGGCGACCTCGTCGCCGAGCGAGAGGGCCGCGGGTGGCCTCCACGGCATGGAGTGGCCGGCGCCCTTCAGCCGGAGTCGCGCCCAGCTCGTGGCCGGCAACGAAGGGGCACCGCGGGCTCGGTGCGGGGTTCGGTGCGGGGCTCGGGCTCCGTGCCGCTGGAATACGCGCACCCGGTGGCCGGTTGGGGCAGGACGTGAAGGGACCTCTCCAGCCGAGCGGGGGCATACACCCGCTGCTTGCCGGGCGCTTCAGCCCCTACGGGTTCGACCCCTCGGCTGCCGTCGACGACCACGCTCTCGGGCTGCTGCTGGAAGCCGCGCGGTGGGCGCCGTCGGCGGGGAACTCCCAGCCGTGGGGGTTCTTCACCGGCAGGCCGGGTGAAGCGGAGCACGACCGGATCGTTCCGCACCTCGCGCCGAGTTCCGCACGGTGGGCGACGGACGCGGGCCTGCTCGTCGTCACCTTGACGCGCCGCCACGTGGACGCCACGCAGCAGCTGCTCTACTCCGAGTTCGCGGACTACGACCTGGGCCAGGCGGTGGCGCACATGACCATCCAGGCCCAGGCTCTGGGGCTGGACTCGCACCAGTTCCGGGCCTTCGACCTGGAGGGGCTCAGCAAGGAGCTGGACCCGCAACCGGGCTGGGCGATCGTCTCGATGGTCGCGGTGGGCAAGGCCGCCGGCGGGGCGCCGGAGGGCCGCGAGCGGCGAAGCGTCGCGGAGCTGCGTTCGGGTCCGTGGTCGGCGGCGCGGTAGCCGAGCGCAGGAGCGGGGTGGCCGGCGGGGCAGGCGCACCGGGCCGGGGTGGCAGACGGAGCAGGCGCACCGGGCCGGGGGCGGTGGGCGCCGGTCCGGCGGGGCCGTGCCCGCGGCCGTCCGCGCGTGGACCGTGGATAGGATCGCCGGATGGCGCTGCGACCTGTGCAGGTGAACTTCAAGGCCCTTGACGCCTCGGCGGTCGGCCGGTTCTGGGCGGAGGCGCTCGGCTGGAGCGCCCACAGCGGCGGCGTGACCACGTACGCCGGACCGCCCGGCGACCTGGTCTGGCCGGACCCGGTCGTGCTCGGTGTCGAGGTCGTGCCCGTGCCGGAACCCAAGACGGCGACGAAGAACCGCGTGCACCTCGATCTCGCCAGCACCTCCCCGGCCCATCAGGCGGAGCTGGTCGCGCGGCTGCGGGCGCTCGGGGCGACGCCCGCCGACGTGGGCCAGGGCGAGGTGCCGTGGACGGTCCTCGCCGACCCGGAGGGCAACGAGTTCTGCGTGCTGGAGCCCCGGGAGGTCTACCGGGACACCGGCCCGATCGCCGCGGTGGTGGTCGACTGTGTCGATGCGCGGGCCATGGCCGGGTTCTGGTGCGCGGCGACGGACTGGACCGTGCACGAGGTGGACGACGACCACGCGGTGCTGCGTTCGGCCCGGGGCGGCGGACCGTATCTGGAGTTCCTGCGCGGGCCCGACACCAAGACCGTGCCGGACCGCGTCCACCTCGACCTGCTGCCGTACCCCGGTGACGACAAGGCCGCGGAGGTGGCCCGGCTGCGGGCGCTCGGCGCCACCGACCTCGACCTCGGGCAGGGCGACGTCCCGTGGACGTGCCTGGCCGACCCGGAGGGGCACGAGTTCTGCGTCCTCGCCCTGCCGGACGCGGACGCGGAGTCGTGACGGTTCCCGGTACGCGGGAGCCCCGGCAGCCGGGCGTCCCGGCACGTCGGCGGGTGCTCGCGTGGCGGGGTCCGTTCGGCCCGGACGGTTTGACCTTGACACGGTGACAAGGTCTTCACTCCTTGCCGAGGAGGTGGTCGCGATGACGATCACGGCAGGGGACGCGGATGTCGTACGAGCCATCGAGGCGCTGGCGGACGGGCGTTCGTCGGTGCGGCTGCGCGCCGCTCTCGCGGCCGGCACGGCGCCGGACCCGCGCTTCGTCGGCCCGCTCGTCGAGCGGTGCGCGGTCGAGCCCGAGTTCTTCGTCCGCGACACGCTGACCTGGGCGCTCACCCGGCACCCGGTGTCCCTGACGCTTCCCGGGCTGCTCCGCGAGCTCCGCTCGAAGCGTGCGCAGGCGCGGAGCCAGGCGCTGCACACGCTGTCCAAGATCGGCGACCGGCGGGCGTGGCCGGCCATCACCCGCGAGCTGCTGTCCGACGCCGACGACGAGGTGGCGCGGTGCGCCTGGCGGACCGCGGTCGTGCTGGTGCCGGAAGGCGAGGAGGCCGCGCTGGCCGCGGTGTTGGTGACGCAGTTGGGGCGAGGCGGGCGGGAGACCCGGCTGAGCCTGAGCCGGGCGCTGGTCGCGCTGGTCGCGCTGGACGAAGCGGTGCTGCCGGCGCTGCGCGTCGCAAGCGCGGACCCCGACCCGCGCACGCGTACGCACGCCCTCGCCACGGAGGGGCTGCTGCGTGACCCGGAATCGGGGTTCGAGTTCGCGGTCGAGGAGGCGAAGCGCGCGGTGGCGCTCGGCGAGGCGGACCAGACCGGTCAGGTGGGCGAGGCGGGTCTGTCGGGTCCGTCCGGCGGTTCCGGCGACCCCGGCGCCTCGGGTCGGGCCGGCCAGGAGGGACCGTAGGACGTGCTGATCGGTGAGGTGGCGCGGCGCTCCGGGGTGAGCGCCCGCATGCTGCGGCACTACGAGTCGCTCGGGCTGCTGCGCCCGACGGGCCGCACCGGCGCCGGTTACCGGGAGTACTCCCGGGAGGACGTCCGGCGGGTCCTCGACATCGAGAGCCTGCGCTCGCTGGGCCTGCCGCTGCGCGAGGTCGGCCGCGCGCTCGACGACCCCGGCCTGACCCCCTCCGCGCTCGTCGGCGACCTCATCCGCCAGACCCGCGAACGCATCGCGGCGGAGACCGAACTGCTCACGCGGCTGCGCCGGATCGATGCCGCGGAGCCCGCCGGCTGGGACGACGTCCTGCGGGTCATCGCGCTCCTGCGGTCCCTGGGCTCGACGAGCGCCGACGCACGCCAACGCGCGGCGCTCTCCTCGGCCGGCGAGGTCCAGGTGCCGGTGGAGGCCCTGGTCCAGGCGGTACTGAGCGAGACGGACCCGAACGTCGCGGGGGCCCTTCGATGGGCGCTGGCGCGATCGGACGACGGCGCTCCCGCGCTGCTGGCGGAAGGGCTCGATTCGCCGCTGGCCGCGGTGCGGGAACGTGCGGTCCGGGCGCTCGCCGAGCTGACCGGCGCGGAGGCCACCGACCGGCTGCGGGAGGCGCTGGCGAGTCCCGACCCGGCGGTCCGCGGGCACGCGGCGCTGGAACTCGGCACACGTGGTGAGGTCGACGCCGTCCCGACGCTCGTCGACATGATCGTGGCGGGTCGCAACGACACCGACGCGGCCGACGCGCTGAGCAGGTTGAGCACATCGGGCACGGGCACGGGCGCGGGCGCGGGCGACACCGCGACGGCCGACCGGATCGCGACCGGCCTCGTCGACCGCCTCGCCCCGGGCGCGGAGCAGGCACCCGCACGCGGACGGCTGACCCAGGCGCTCGCGGGCATCCCCGGGACGACGGTGACCGCGGCCTTGAGGGAGCTGTCGCATGACGCGGACCGCGCCGTCGCGCTGACCGCGGTGTACCTCCTCCAACGGCGCGACGCACCATGACGGTTCGCGCCGAGCTGCCGGGTCTGCGCTGAGCTGCAGGGTCCCGGCCGAACTGCCGGGTCCCCGTCGGGCTGATGGTTCTTGCCGAACCGGCCTGGGGCGACGGGCTGTTGCGCGCGCTTGAGCCGTGGCGCGGTGACCGCCGACCGGGCTCGACCCTCGGGACCGCCGCGGGCGTCGAGGACTCCGGTTCCGCCCGGGAACGGGTCGGCCTCGCCTCGGACACCTGATCGACGGCCACCCGGTTCGGCGACCTCACCGCCACCGCGATACGCCGGGCGCCGCAGCCGCCACGCGCGAGCGCCAACCGGCGCTCCGCGATTCCGCTTTGGGCCCTGTCTTCCGCGGACGACTCCGGTTCGACCGCCGGTTCCGCCTCCGGTTATCGGTCGGGCGGCTTGCTCCGCTCTTCGGCGTCCGCCCACAATTCCGGTGACCATCCGCGATCGCGCGGTCGCCGTGCGGTCGGCGAATTGCCGCCGCCCGACCAAACGTCCGGTCGTCAGGAAAGTCGGTTGACGGTACACGCTCCTCACCGCCCGCCCGGCGCAGAACAATTGGTACGGACCCCGCGCCGGACGGCGGCCTTACGGGCGGGCGTGGCCGCGGTGGAGCGAGGCGGCGCCCGGGCGCGCGGTCCGATACCGGCCGGTACGCCGCTGCCTGCGAGGACGCCCGAGCTCTGCCGTTCCGCCGCGCGGTGACGGTTCCCGAGAAGCGGCATCCCGGCGGGCGGTGGCCGGCGCCGTGAAATCCCGGCATTGACGGCGGCCGAATCCCGTACGCAACGCGGAATGTACGGGGGAGGCGGGCGGAATCCATCGCAGACCCTGACGGCCTTTCGGAAAGGAAAAGCGCGTTGTTCCGGAAATGGTGACCTCCCGGCCGTCGTGGCGTTTCCCCGATGGTGTCCTGTTGGGGCGTTCCGGAATTCGGCGAAGGGGAATTCGAGGTGCGCGGGGGCGACGGCGCCGTTCGCCGCGCGGGGCGGCCGGGGCGCGGACGACGGGGCGCTGCCATGTAACGGCGCTCGGCTCCGATCGCGTAGCGCCGCCCGCCCCCGGTGCGAGCGGCACTCCCGGGGGCCCCGCCGCCGTGCGGCCCTACGCGGGCCCGCCCCGACGGCTCGGGGCGGCTCGGGCTGCTCCGACCGCTTCGACACCGATCGCGCGGACCGCCCCTCTTTGTCCTGGCTGCGGCCTTGGTCGCGGAACATGCCGTTCGGCGGATCTTCCCGCGTACGCGAGAGGCGGGGGAGCGCGGGGGAGCGGTGACGGGGGGCTCGGCCGATCCCACCCGATTCGGACCCGGGGTTGCCCGTTCCGCTCCTCCCGGCTGACCGGTTGCAGGATGAAACGGTCGATGAAACGGCGGGCGCCGACGGGCCGCGTGGCGGCGGGCATTGGCCGTCGCGGTGTCCTCGCCGGCCCTCGCGGCGCCGTGCGGGCGCGGGGCCCGCGCCGCCGCGCTCGCCGTGCCATGCCCGTCACCTGCGGCAATGCGTCGGGCGGGAACGCGGACGATGCCGGGCGCGGCGGATCGTGTCCGCTTCGTTACCGGGAGGCTCCGAGAAAACCGACGCGTGAAGGACTAAAGATGAATTGCCGGGGAATAATGGACCGCCGCAAACGGCGGGTCTTCACCTACGGGACCGTAGGAAATGGCGTTCCTTCGGCCCGATGTCCCTGTGCCGGTGCGGCTCGCACGATCGGGGAAGCGGTGCCGCGACCGGTTACCGTGGCCGGGCGCTGCGAACGGAAAGGAAAATGGGGGCTGTTGCAAGGCGGGGAGGATTCCCTATAGTCGCTGCGGTAACGAGTGACATGCACACTGCATCGGGAGTCACCGCTTTGAGCATTAAGCCGGTGAAGCGCTCACCTCGCCGCGACGGGCCGCCGATGCCCGACGGGCAGGTGGAGTTGGCCGAGCCGCCGGTACTGGGTGAACCCGCCGGCGTGGACTTCGGTTCCGCGCTGCTGTACCTGCCGATGGGGCTGGGTGCCGGTGCGATGGTGCTCATGTTCAGCGTCCGCAGCATGGGCCCGACCACCTACATGATGTCCGGGATGATGGGCGTCGCCATGATCAGCATGACGCTGACCCAGGTGGGCCGCAGCAGCTCGGAGCGCCGCCGCCGGATGAAGGCCGAACGCCGCGACTACCTGCGGTACCTGGCGCAGCGTCGGCGCCAGGCCCGGACCGCCGCGGCCGAGCAGCGCGCCGCCCTGCTGTGGGACAACCCCGACCCGCGCGCGCTGTGGGCGTTCGCGATGGGGCCGCGGCTGTGGGAACGCCGCCCCAGCCACGAGGACTTCGGCCGGGTCCGGATCGGCATGGGCATCCGCCGCGCCGAACTGGTCTTCCTGCCGCCGCAGACCAAGCCCGTCGAGGACCTCGAACCGCTCACCGCGATCTCGCTGCGCCGCTTCACCAAGGCCCACCAGACCGTTCCCGACCTGCCCATCCCGGTGGCGCTGCGCCGCTTCACCCGGGTGGAGTTCGCCGGCGACGGCCAGGAGGCGCTGGCCCTGATGCGGGCGATGGTCGCCCAACTCGCCGTGCTGCACGCCCCCGACGAGCTGCGCGTCGCGGTGCTCGGCAACCCGGCCGCCCGCGCCGAGTGGGACTGGGTCAAGTGGCTGCCGCACAACGCCCACCCCGACGAGCAGGACGACGCCGGCGCGCTCCGGCTGGCCGCCGGCGACCACGACGAGCTGATGGCGCTGCTCGGCCCCGAGGTGCGCGACCGCCCCGACCACGACCCGGACGCGTCCCCGAACGTCACCGAGCCCTACCTGGTGGTCATCGCCCAGGGTGCCCATCTGCCGGACGGCTCACGGCTGTTGGGGGAGGGGATGCGCAACACCCTGCTGCTCGACGCCACCGGCGCCCTGCGCGGCGGCGACGACGTCCTGCGGCTGACCGTCCGCGACGGCACCGTCAGCTTCCCGGCCGGCGACGACGCCTCCGCGTCCGCGACCGCCGACGCGCTCAGCGCCACCGCCGCCGAGACCCTCGCCCGGGGCCTGGCGCCGCTGCGCACCGGCGGCAGCGTGGACCTGACCGAACGCCCGCTGGAGTCCGACTTCGACCTGACATCGCTGCTGAGCATCCGCGACCCCCGCACCTTCGACGTGGCCGCCAAGTGGCGCCCCCGGCAGACCCAGTCGGCCCGGCTGCGCGTTCCGCTCGGCGTCACCGACGAGGGCGAGGTCGTCGAACTGGACCTCAAGGAGTCCGCGCAGGGCGGCATGGGCCCGCACGGCCTGCTGATCGGCGCCACCGGCTCCGGCAAGAGCGAACTGCTGCGCACCCTGGTGATGGGACTGGCCGCCACCCACTCCTCCGAGGTCCTCAACCTCGTGCTGGTGGACTTCAAGGGCGGCGCGACCTTCCTCAACATGGACCGGCTGCCGCACACCTCGGCCGTCATCACCAACCTCGCCGACGAGATCCACCTGGTGGACCGGATGCGGGACTCCATCAACGGCGAGATGATCCGCCGCCAGGAACTCCTGCGCGAGTCCGGCCACTCCTCGCTCTTCGACTACGAGAAGGCGCGTGTCGCGGGCGCCACCCTCGCCCCGCTTCCCTCGCTGCTCATCATCGTCGACGAGTTCTCCGAACTGCTCGCCAGCAAGCCGGAGTTCGTCGACCTGTTCGTCTCCGTCGGCCGGCTCGGCCGAAGCCTGGGCGTCCACCTGCTGCTCGCCTCGCAGCGGCTGGACGAGAGCCGTATCCACAAGGTCGAGGGCCACCTGTCCTACCGGCTGGCCCTGCGCACCTTCTCCTCGATGGAGTCCCGCAGCGTCATCGGCGTCTCGCACGCCTACGAGCTGCCGTCGGCACCCGGCAACGGCTACCTGAAGGTCGACACCACCAACCTGGTCCGCTTCAAGGCCGCCTACGTCTCCGGCCCGGCCCCCGAACCCGCCGCCGAGAACGACCCGGCCCAGCAGCAGCGCGCCGCCCAGGAGGTCACCGTCTTCGGGCTCGACCGCAGCGGCGAACTGCTCTCCGCGCGCGCCGAGGAGACCGCGGCGCTCGCCGAGGCGGCCCGGGCCGCGCAGGCGGCCCGCGGCGCGGCCGCCACCACCGGCCCCGACGGCGAACCCCTCAGCGAGGAGAGCCTGTTGGAGGTACTCGTCGGCCGGCTGGAGGACGCCGGCCCGCCGGCCCGCCAGGTGTGGCTGCCGCCGCTGGACTCCTCCGTCAGCCTCGACCAGGTGCTGCCCGCCATCGTGCCGGACCCCGACCGGGGCATGAGCGCGGCCGACTACCCCCGGCTCGCCTCGCTGCGCTTCCCGCTCGGCATGGTGGACAAGCCCTACGAGCAGTCCCGCGACCTGCTCACCGCGGACCTGTCCGGCGCCGACGGGCACATCGGCCTGGTCGGCGCGCCGCGCACCGGCAAGTCCACGATGCTGCGCACCTTGATGCTGTCCCTCGCGCTGACCCACACCCCGCAGGAGATCCAGTTCTACTGCCTGGACTTCGGCGGCGGCGGCCTGGTGTCCACCGCCGGGCTCCCGCACGTCGGCTCGGTCGCCACCCGGCTCGACCGGGACCGGGTACAGCGCACCGTCGCCGAGCTGACCCAGCTCCTGGAGCGCCGCGAGGCCGAGTTCGGCGCGCGCGGACTGGAGTCCATGGCCGGCTACCGCGCGCAGCGCGCCACCGGCGAACTGGACGACCCGTACGGCGACGTGTTCCTCGTCGTGGACGGCTGGGGCACGCTGCGGCAGGACTACGAGGACATCGAACCGCGCGTCATCGACCTGGCCGCCCGCGGACTGTCCTTCGGCATCCACGTCATCGGCTCCGCGGTGCGCTGGTCGGAGTTCCGGCCGCGGCTGCGGGACCTGCTGGGCACCAAGTTCGAACTGCGGCTCGGCGACACGCTGGAGTCCGAGGTCGGCGCGCGGGCCGCGGCGGCCGTGCCGCACCAGCCCGGCCGCGGCCTGACCTCCGCCGGCCACCACTTCCTGGCGGCACTGCCCCGGCTGGACAGCTCCCCGCACACCGAGGACCTCACCGCGGCGACCAAGGAGGCCGTCGCGGAGATCGACACCTTCTGGACCGGCCGCCCCGCGCCCGGCGTGCGGCTGCTGCCCGGCCGGCTGTCGACCGCCCAACTCCCGCCGGCCGAGGGCGACCTGCGGGTCTGCCTGGGCTGGGACGAGCAGCGCCTGGAACCCGCCTGGCACGACTTCTCCGTCAACCCGCACCTGATGGTGTTCGGCGACAACGAGACCGGCAAGACCAACATGCTGCGGCTGATGGTCGCCGCCATCACCTCCCGCTACACCCCCGAGGAAGCCCGCATCATGGTCGCCGACCCCGGCCGCGGCCTGCTCACCGCGGTCCCCGAGGCGTACCGGGTCGGCTACGTCGTGGACAGCGACGCGCTCGGCCAACTGGCCGCCAGCGCCGCGGTGTCGGTCGGCAAGCGGGTGCCCGGCGCCGACATCTCGCCGGAGAACCTGGCTCGCCGCGACTGGTGGAGCGGCCCGCTGCTGTTCGTGCTCATCGACGACTTCGACCTGTTCTCCGGCGCACCCGGCTCGCCGTCCCCGATGACGCCCCTGGTGCCGCTGCTGGCCCAGGCCCCGCACATCGGACTCCACCTGGTCCTGTCCCGCAGCACCTCAGGCGCGATGCGGGCGATGATGGACCCGGTGCTGCGGCGCCTGTGGGAGCTGGGCAACCCGGCCCTGCTCTTCTCCTACCCCAAGGAGGAGGGCAAGTTCATCGGCGAGGCGAAGCCGCGCACCCTGCCGCCCGGCCGCGCCCAGCTCGTCACCCGGCGCTCGGTCAAGCTCATGCAGACCGGACTGGTGGCCGCGGAATGAGCCGATCCCGTCCCGCCGCCGCCGAGTTCCACGCCGCCACCGGACGTACGACCGGTCAACGTACGACGGCCGAACGTACGGCCGCTGCTCGCGCGATCACCGTCCGTACGACCGGCGCCCGAACCACCGCTGCCCGTACCACCGTTGGGCACGCCGGCGGCGGCCGTACCGCCGCCGCGCGCGACCGAGCCCCCCACCGCACAGGAGCGACCCGATGACCACTGCCTCCGTGGTTCCCGGAGCCGGGACCGGCACCGAGGTGTGCCGGGTGACCGTCGTCGGCCCCGGCGGACAGGCCGACCTCGCGATCCCGGTCACGCTGCCGGTGTCGGCGCTGCTGCCCGTCCTCGTCGAGCACGTGGTCTCCGACGTGCGCGACCGCGGCGCGCCATGGGCGCTGCAACGCCTCGGCGAGGCACCGCTCGACCCGGACGGCACCCCCGCCGGACTCGGCCTGCGGCACGGCGACGTGCTCCACCTGCGCCCGGCCGACGACCCGCTGCCCACCCTGCACTTCGACGACGTCGCCGACGGCGTCGCGCACGTCGTCGGCTCGCTGCCCGGCCGCTGGCGGCCCGAGCTGACCCGCGCGCTGTCCCTGACCATGGCCGCCCTGGCCGTCGTCATGCTCGCGCTGGCCCTGCTGAGCGCCGGCGCCGGCGACTTCGCCGGGGCCGGCGCGGGCATCGCCGCGGTGCTGTTCGCCGCGGCCTGCGCCACCGGCGCCCGGCTGGCCGCCGACCGGGCCGCGGTGGTGACCGCGGGAATCGCGGCGATGGCCATGGGCGGACTGGCCGGACTCGCCTTCCGCGCCGGCCCGCACGGCGGCTTCGACCCCGGCGTGCCGGGCCTGCTGGTCGCCGCCGGCTGCGTCACCGCCGTCGCCGTCGCGCTGGTCGCCCTGCGCGCCATGCCGTTCCTGCTGCCCGGCACCGCGGTCGTCGTCGCCGCGGCCGCGGCCGCCGCCATCGGGCTGCGCGCCGCCTTCGACTGGCGGGCCGGCCAGGCCGTCGCCGTGGTCGGGGTCGGACTGTTCGTCCTCGGCCACTTCGCCCCCCGGCTCTCGCTGCGCGCCGCCCGGCTGCGGGTACCCCAACTCCCGCACAACGCGGAAGAGTTGCAGGAGGACGTCGACCCCGAGCCGCAGGAGCGGGTGGAGCGCCGGGTACGGGCCGCCACCTCCTACCTGGACGCGCTCAGCCTCGGGTTCTCGCTCGCCTTCGCCGTCGTCTTCTGGTTCATGATCCGCGAACACGGCTGGATCGGCTGGGCGTTGCCGCTCGTCCTCGGCGCCGCGGTGCTGCTGCGCGCCCGCGGCCTGGCCGGCACCCTCCAGCGGGTGCCCACCGTCATCGCCGGCGGCCTCGGCCTGGCCCTGCTGCTCCTGCAGCAGTGGACCACCGGCGGCCCCGGCGAGCGCGGCATCGCCGCCGCGCTCCTGGTGCTCACCGCCGTCGCCCTGCTGGCCGGCGCCTGGCGGCTGCCCTCCAGCCGCCTGCTGCCGGTCTGGGGCCACAGCGGCGACATCACCGAGATGCTCGTCGCGATGTCGCTGCTGCCCCTGCTCCTCCAACTCCTGCACGTCTACTCGCATGTGCGCGGACTGACGAGCTGACGGACCGGAACCGAGAGGAGGACCCCCATGCAGACCCGACGGGACCACGTCCAGGCGTACCAGTTCGCCGTCGGCCGGCTGGCCACCGCACTCGTCAGCGGCGACCCCGGCCGCGGCGACAGCCCCACCCGCCGCGCCTCGCTCGGCACCTTCTTCGGCGTGGGCATCGTCATCCTGCTGTGCGTGGGCTTCGGCGTCTACGGCCTGATCGCGCCGGCCCCCGACCACTCCTGGCGCGCCTCGGGCGCGTACATCGTGGAGAAGGAGACCGGCAACCGCTACCTGTACGTCGACGGCGAGCTGCGCCCGGTCCGCAACTACTCCTCGGTGCTGCTGCTCGCCCGCAACCCCACCGCGCACACCGTCTCCCGCCAGGACCTCGAAGGCATCCCGCACGGCACCGCGGTCGGCATCCCCGGCGCGCCCGACGAGGTCCCCGCCCCCTCCCAGGTGATCGGCGACGCCTGGACCCGCTGCCTGCGGCCGCAGTTCGCCGGCGGGCAGAGCATCGACTTCAGCCCCGCGGGCCGGACCACCGCCTTCCCCGCCGACCGGCAGACGCTGCTCGTCGCCGCCGACGGCACCCGCTACCTGCTGTGGAAGGGCACCAAGTACCGCGTCCCGGACCAGGCGACGCTGGTCGCGCTCGGCCTGGACACCGACCAGCCGACCGCCGCCCCCGGCGACTGGCTCGCCGCGGTGCCCACCGGCCGCGCGCTGACCGCGGTCCGCCCCGCCGGACAGGGCAAGCCCGCCGGCACGGTCGCCGGACACGCCGTCACCGTCGGCCAGTTGTTCACCACCACCACCACGACGGCCGGTGAGCGGCACTACTACGTGATGACCCGCGGCGGGGTGGCCCGTACCAACGCCACCGAGTCCGCGCTGCTGGCCGCCGAGCCGCACGTTCCCCCACCCCTCCAGGTGCCCTCCTCCGAGCTGGCCGCCGTCCGCCTCACCGACGACCCCGAGATGGCCGGCGCGCTGCCGGACGTGGCCGGCGCCCCCGCGGTGTCCGCCGACGGCCAGACGGTGTGCCTGGCCCAGCACGTCGACGGCAGCGCCCTGGGCACGCAGGTCGTCCTCGAACGCGGGGACGCCGCCACCGGCAGCCGCGCCGTCCTCGTCCCGCCCGGCCACGGCCTGGTGGTCAGCAGCCGCGAGGAGACGCTCAGGAAGGCCACCCACCCCAGGACCTACCTCGTCACCGACGACGGCACCGCCTACCGGCTGGCGAGCGACGACGTCACCGCCGCCCTCGGACTGTCGGGACTGGTCTCCCTGCTCCCCGACGACATGATCGCCCTGCTGCCGACCGGCCCCCTCCTGACCATGCCCGGCTCGACGAGCGCGGGAGGCGGCCGTGTTTAAGGGCATCCGCGCGCTGCTGCCGCCCGGCCCCTCGCTCCAGTGCCGCGCCGTCGGCGACGCCCTGCTGATCCAGCCCAAGGGCAGGACCGACCAGTCCGCCTGGCGGTTCGCCAACGCCCTGGCCCGCGACGACCAGCACACCGTCGTGGTCGTGGACGTCCCCGGCGTCGCCCCCGACACCGCGGCCGACGCGATGGCCCGGGCCCTGGCCGACAGCACCGGCAGCCTGCGCCTGGTCTTCGGCAGCGGCACATCCGCGGAGATCCGCAGGGCCGGGCAGCGGATCGCCGAGGAACTCGGCACGGTCGTGGTGGTCCCTGACGGCGAGGTGCTGCCCACCGCGGGCGGCGGCCTCTACATCCCCGGCGGCCACGGCTCCGGCTGGCTGCGGCTGCGGCCCGGCCGCCCCTTCGAACACGACTCCATGGGATTCCCCAAGCCCCGCTGGCAGTTCTCGATGATGGACCGGCCCTGGGTGACCAGCCCGTACGCCGTCGTCGAGCCGCTGCCCTGCGGAGTGTGGGTGCGCGGCGCGCTGCCGGACGCGGCGGAGGACAACCGCCGCCGGCTCTTCGGCCGCCTCGCCATCGACCCCGACGTCATGACCGTCGTCCTGGGCTGCCCCGGCGGCCCGGCGGTACCGCTGGCGGACGTCGTACGGTTCTGGGACACCGTGATGCCGACGACCCGCTCGCGCATCCGCTTCGTGCACTTCGGCCCCGTCGCCCTGCCCCAGGAGGGCGAGGCGCTCGGCCAGCAGCTCGCCGACGCGCTGGAGCACCAGGTCGTCCTCTACACCGGCATGACCGACGACGACCGCGCGCCGTCCGACCCGGCCGGCCCCTCCGACCCGTCCGGCGCCTCGCCGAACGGTGCCGCGCCGGACGGCGCCGAACGCACCGGCGGGCGCTCCGCCTTCGTCCGCGAACTCCTCTACAGCCCGCGCGGCACCGAAGGCGCGCCGCCGCCCGCACTGGTCGGAGTGCGCGAACCACTGCCCGGCTTCCCACCGGTCGCCCCCGGTGTCTACGAGTACGCCTTCGACGCCGTGCTGGAGGTCGTCCAGAGCGGGCTGTGGATGCGCCCGCACACCGAACCCGACGACGGAGACGACGTCCGCAGGATCGCCGCCGCCCCCGGCGACCGGCTCTTCCTCTACCACCGCGGCACCCCGGACATGGCCGCGCGCATGCGGGCGCTGGCCGAGGACGCGCTGTGGCGGCTCGGCGCCGACGCCCGCGGCGACTTCGTCCTGCGGCCCGCCGACGACCCGGCCGTCGACACCGGCGCCTGGTACGCCGAGCCGATCGCCGTGTCCGACCCGCACGAAGCGGTGACGGCGGCGATCCCGCCGACCACCCGGCCCGCCGGCACCGCGCCCTGGGCGGCGCCTGGCACGGCGGCAACCGGTGCGGTGGGCAGTGCGGTTGATAACGTTGTCGGGGGTGGCGGCGGGCTCGGGGGCGGGGTTGGGGCCGGGGTCGGCGAGAGCGTTCCTGCGGCTGTGGCGAACGAGTCCGCCGCGGGTCCGGCCGCCGAGCCGCGGCACGCTCCGGTCGCTCCGGCCACTCCCTTCCAGGCGGAGGTGTGGGCATCCGCTGCCGAGGATCTGTCCGCACCCGCACCCGCACCCGCACCCGCACCCGCACCCGCACCCGCACCCGCACCCGCACCCGCGTCCGCCTCCGTGTCCCGGGCCGTCGCCGAGGAGCCGTCGAGTCCGCGGCCGTTGAGCGGCCTGACCGCCGAACTCGCCCTGCCCGACGGCTGGGTCACCTCGACCGCCACCGGGTCCGCCACGGCCGAGGCGGCGATCCCGGCGATGCCCTCCGCGCCTCCCGTCGCGGCGGGCCCCGAGGCGACGGTGACGGCCGGGGCCGCCGCGACCTCTTCGGGTGCCGCAACCGCCGACGGGGCTCTTCAGACGGCCACGTCCGTGTCGGCTGATCCAACGGGCAATGGGCTCACGGGAGTTGGGACTCCGCAGCAGGATGCCGCTGCTCCCGTTCCTACGGTCACGCGGCCGGAAGCTTCGGTGACGCCTCTGCTTGCGGGGCGCGCGGGTTCGGGTGAACCGGATGCGGCGGGTGCGGCGGGCGCCTCGGTGGGTGGAGTTGGTGGTGGCGGTTGGGGTGTGCCTGGGGGTGTGGGGATTTCGCGTTCCGGTGCGACGGAGTCGGGGTCGGGTGCGCACGCGGGGGTTGGTGCGGATTCGGAGCGTGGATCGCTTGCGGGTGGGGGTGCTGGGCCCGAGGGGTTTGCGGGCGGGGCTGCTGGTGCTGTCGCGGTTCCGCGGTCGTCGGGCTCGGAACCGGGGCCGCGTATGGAGGGGAGCGCTGGGCCCGAGGGGCCGGCCCACCCGGCCACCGGCCCGGCCGCTGTACCGCCGGCGCCGGCGCCGTTGCCGGACCCGTTGCCCGCTGCATCCGGGGCGGACGGTCACCCGTCGGTGCGCCGGCTCGCTCTTCCGCTGGCCCACCCGACCACGATCTTCCCGCCGTCGAGCGACAGCCCGGCGCCCGCCGCCGCTGGACCCATGCCTCCGGCGATGCCCTCGGCGACGCAGCCGGCGCGGGCCCCGCGGCCCGCACCCGTCCCCCCTGTAGCGCCCTCGACTTCCGGTGCGCTGCCCGCGCCTGGCGCCGCACCCGTGCCCCCGGCCTCGGGCCCGTCCGTGAGTACGTCCCGGGGCGCAGTGCCCGCGCCGGGAGCCGCGCCCGGGTTCGTACCGCCGGCGGAGCCCACCCCGCCGGGTACACCAACTGCCGTGCTGCCAGGTGCTGCTGGGTCCCCTCCGGTGGCGCCGGAGGCCGCGGCACCTGTGCCGGCTGCTTCGAATGTCGGCGGGTCGGGGTCGTCAGCGGCTGCACCGTCACGTGCGTCAACTGCGTTGCCGCCGACCGCTGCCGGCCCGGAGTCCCGGGTGGCGTCGTCGGTGCCGCCTGCCGCGGCACCCGTGCCGTCTGCTCCCTACGCCGGTGAGCCCACGCCGGGGGCCGCCGTACCGCCTGGGACGTCAACTGCTCTGCCACCAGCCGCTGCTGGGCTGCCCCCGCAGCGCGTGGCGACTGGACCGGGCGCCGTGCCTCCGTCCGTGGCGGCGCCTTTGCCGCCGGGGTTGCCGCAGTCCGTGTCCGGTGCGCCGTCGCGGGTCCCGGCGGCGCCGGGAGCATCGCAGCCCGCGGGGACCGCGCCGTCCACCTCGGGCGCGCCGACTCCGCAGCCGTCGGGCGCCGTTGGGCCCGCGCTCGTACCGCCGCCTGCCGCGCCGCCGCCTGCCGCGCCGCGGCCGGTCGGGCTGCGGTTGGAGTCCGCTGGGGTGTACCCGGCGGCTCCGGTGGTGGCCGAACTCCCGCCCGCCGTCAGCGAGTTGGCGCCGCGGGTGACCGTCGCGGCCACCCCCGTACAACCGCCCGCCGCGCAGGCGCCCGTGGGGGTTCGCGTGCAGCCCGTGCCGAAGGGGGCCGCGTGTGCGGTGCCGCCGGAGCGGGGGATCGAGCGAGAGCGGGACTGGGTGCGCAAGACGTTCCGGGCGCAGTACGACGTGGCCGCGGGAACGGTGGCGCGGGTGATGTCGGAGGTGCCCGGGCTGCGCAGCGCGAGCCGGGAGAAGGCGTCGGACGCGCTGATCGACCTGGTCGCGGTGCGCCTGTACCTGACCGGGAACAGCGCGGGTGTGGACGAGTCCGTGCGGTCCGCGCGGGTCGGGCCGCATGTGCCGCTGGCGCGCTGCGTGGCCTCGGGGCTGCGCAGGCTGCCGTCGTACCGGGGTTCGGCCGTGCTGGGCGCGGAGCTGACCGACGCGGAACGGAGCTGGTACCGGGACGGGCGGCTGGTGACGGAGTGGTCGTTCTGCCCGGCGTTCGCGCTGCCGACGGCGGACCTCCCGGCGGACCTTCCGGCGGAGCCGCGGTTCGTGATCTGGTCGATGACCGCGCGGCGCACCGGCCTGCTGGACGCCGCGGTGCCCGACCGGGTGGTGTTCCTGCCCGGCACGACGTTCAAGGTGCTGCGCCCGGCCGGCACCGCGGGCGACCCGGTCCTGATCCGGGAGATGGCGGCGACCGAGATCGGCGCGGACGGACGGGTGAAGCCCGGGCGCTCCGCGCTGGACGACCTCGCCCTGGAGAGCCTGGAGCGAGCCGCCGCCGCGCTGGCGAAGGCAACGGCGAGTACGCCGGCGGGAGCATCGGCGAAGTCTCCGGCCGAGGCGGGCCGGGCCCCGGGGCCGCGGACCCCGCAGCCGCGGACCCCGCCCGGCCTGATGGCCACCGCGCCCCGGCCGCGCGCCGGGGCCGGCCCGCACGCACCCGCGCAGGGCGCGACTCACGAGGGAGCGACGCTGTGAACCGGCAAGTGCTAGTGGTCTCCCCGGACCGGCCGGGTGCGTACCGGTCGCTGACCGAGGCGCTCGCGGACGCCGCGGAGGGCGCGCTGATCACGGTGGGCCCCGGCCGCTACGAGGAGGCCCTGCACCTGGTGCGCACGGTCACCCTGGCCGCCGACGGCGCCGGCGGCACGGCCCAGGTGCACGCCCCCGCCGGCAGCACCGTCGTCGTGGACGCGGAGGCCGTGCAGATCTCCGGGCTGCTGCTCAGCGGCGCCGACCCGGAGGCACCGGTGCTCGACGTGCGCCGCGGGCAGGCCGCGCTGGACGGCTGCCGGGTGGCGGGTCAGGCGTGGACGGCGGTGCTGGCGTGGGACGCGGGCACGGTGGCGCTGCGCGACTGCCAGGTCACCAACTCCCGTGGCGCGGGCGTGGTGTTGACGTCCGGAGGCGGCAACGTCGTGGAGCGCACCACCATCTCCGAGGCCGGCTCGTCGGCCGTGGTCGTCGCCGAGCAGGGCCGGCTCACGCTGCGCTCGTCCACCCTGGACCGCGCCGCGGGCAACGGCCTGTGCGTCAACGGCCGCGGCGCCGTCGTCGTCGAGGCCACCCGGATCACCGGCAGCGGCAAGCCCGCGCTCGCCGTCGAGCAGGACGGCCGGGCCGAGTTGAGCCGTGTGGAGGTGACGGGCAGCGCCGGCCTGGACGCGTACCTCGCCAGCACCGCCGACGTCACCTTGGCCGACTGCGTGTTCACCGGGTCCCGGGGCGAGTCGGTGTACGTCAAGGAGTGCGCGCCGATCCTGCGCGACTGCGTGATCACCGGAGCGGCCCAGGTCGCCCTGCACGCGGCGGACGGCGCCCGGCCGGTGCTGGAGCGCTGCCGGATCGACGACACCCCGGTGGGCGTGCTCACGGAGGACGGCGCCGAGGTCACCGCGACCGAACTGGCCGTGCGGAACGCCGCGACGGCCGCGGTGCGGCTGGGCGGCGGCGCGGCCCGGCTGACCCGGCTGTCGGTCGCCGACGGAGGCCCCGCGGTGCAGGCGCTCGGCGGCGCGCGGCTGGACGTCGACGAGGCCGACGCCACCGCGAGCGGGACCGTGGGCATCGAGTTGGGGCAGGGAGTACGGGCCCGGCTGTCCGAGGTGCGGCTGCGCGTGGGCGGCGGCTGCGCGCTCGCCCTGGCGGACTCCGCCCACGCCGAACTGGACGGCTCGACCGTCGAGGGCGGCGGCGTCGTCATCGGCGCGGACAGCGAACTGACGGCCCGGGACAGCGAGTTCAGCGGCTCCGACGGCGACGGCCTGCGGGTCGCAGGCGGCACGCTCACCGCCGTCGGCTGCCGGGTGCACGGCGCCCGCGGTCACGGCGTGCACCTCGCCGCCGCCTCCCGCGCGGAGCTGAGCAACTGCACCGTCTTCGACAACGCCGGCGAGGGCATCCGCTCGGAGACCGCCGAGCCGGTCGGCGTCCACGACTGCGAGGTGCGCGACAACTCCGGTGCGGGCGAACGCCGTTCGGCCGCCGGGCGCGGTGGCGGCAGCGGACCGGACGCGGGCGGCAAGGAGCTGACGGCCACGTCGGCCGCCGGCGGCGGCGCCGCGGGCCCGGGTCCGGCCGTGACGGCCACCGGCGGCACGGGCGCAGGCCCGCTCGCCGAACTCCAGTCGCTGGTCGGCCTGGAGAGCGTCAAGCGCGAGGTCACCGGCCTGATCGACCTCAACAAGATGACCAAGCGGCGGATGGAGATGGGCCTGCCCATGCCGCCGATGAGCCGGCACCTGGTCTTCGCCGGCCCGCCCGGCACCGGCAAGACCACGGTGGCCCGCCTCTACGGCGCGGTGCTGGCCGAGTTGGGCATCCTGCGGCAGGGCCACATCGTGGAGGTGGCCCGCGCCGACCTGGTCGCGCAGATCATCGGCGGCACCGCCATCAAGACCACCGAGGTCTTCACCAAGGCACTCGGCGGCGTGCTCTTCATCGACGAGGCGTACACCCTGACCAACCAGTCCCGCGGCTCGGGACCGGACTTCGGCCAGGAAGCCGTCGAGACGCTGATGAAGCTGATGGAGGACCACCGCGACGAGATCGTGGTCATCGTCGCCGGCTACTCGGCGCAGATGGACCAGTTCCTCGCCTCCAACCCCGGCATGGCGTCCCGCTTCGCGCGGACCATCGAGTTCCCCAACTACGAACCGGACGAACTCGTCACCATCGTGCGGGGGTTGTGCGGCAAGCACTACTACGAACTCGACGACGGCGCCCTGGAGGCGCTGAACCGCTACTTCGTGGACGTGCCCAAGGGCGACACCTTCGGCAACGGCCGGGTGGCCCGCAAGATCTTCGAGGAGATGATCGGCCGCCAGGCCACCCGGCTGTCCGCCCAACCCCACCAGGACGACAGCGCGTTGAGCGTCCTGACCGGCGAGGACGTGACCGAGCTGCCCGGCACCCCGACCGCCGGCGACAGCGACCCCGAACTGCCCGAGCTGCCCGGACTGCGCCGGCTGGCCGCCATCACCGGCCTGGACACCGCCCGTTCGGCGCTGCGCACCCGGCTGCGCGCCCTGTCGGCCGCCCAGCAGCGGCCCGGCACGCGCCCCGAACCGCTGTCCGCCCGGGCCAACGTCGTGCTCGAAGGCCCGCCCGGCAGCGGCCGCCGCGCCCTCGCCGCGCTCTACGGGCGCTGCCTGGCCGAGCTGGGGCTGCTGCCCACCGGCGCCACCCGGCACATCCGGCTCTCCTCGCTGCCCGCCCGCTGGGCCGAACAGCCCCTGCTGCGGCTGGCGTCGGCGCTGGAGGAGAACGCCGGCGGGGTGCTCGTACTGGAGTGGACCGAGGCGTTCGAGCAGCGCAGCCCGCAGTCCCGCGAGGCCGTGCTCAACGCGCTCGCCCGGATCGTCACCGTGCCCGGCGACACCGTGCTGGCGCTCATCGGCACCCCCGAGCACCTGATCGGCCTGATGCGCGAACGCACCGACGTCGCCCAGGGGTTCGCCGAATACGCCCGCCTGGAGCCGTACACCCCGGAGCAGACCGTGGAACTGGTGCGGCGCCGGCTGCGCGGCTACGGCTTCCAGATGGACGAGGACGTCGCCCAGGCACTGGCCGAGACCTTCGCCCGCTCGCCCGAACAAGCCGGCGCCTACCGCGCGCACCGGCTCGCCGAGAGCCTCGCCGCGAGCGCGCGGGCGCGCACCGTCACCCCGGCCGACCTGCCCCGCCAGGCCCCCGAGCAGGCGGCGGTGCTCGCCCCGGACGAGAGCGCCCGGGACGAGAGCGCCCCGCCCCCGGCCGCGCCCCCCGAATCCCCCGAACCCCCGTACCAGCGGCCGGAACCGCTGGCCCGGCTGTGAGCTTCCGGCCCGCCGTGACCACGAGCGGCACCCGCGGCGGACCGGGACGGAAGAGCAGACGCACACCGACGAGAGGACAGCCCGACCATGGCACTGACATCAGTCGAACTGCAGGGAATGACCGCCGCCCAGGGCACCTTCCAGACCGCCCTCGACGACGGCGCCACCTCCTACGCCCAGATGGCCGGCCAGATCGACGGCCTGCGCGGGAGCTGGACCGGTGACGCCTCGACGATCTACGGCAACGCCATGCAGGCGTGGCTGGACGACTTCAACAAGGTGAACCAGGCGCTGCGGACGATGCTGGAGAAGCTCCAGCAGAACACGCAGGTCTACGCCAACACCCACGAGGAGACCCAGCAGACCGCCCACACGGTCGCCCAGAACATCGCCTCCGGCGTCACCAGCCTCCCGGGCTTCTGACCCGCACCGGCCGCACCGCACCACCGCCCGTTCCCCCTCTTTCCTCCAAGGAGCCCCCCGTGGCGACGTACACCGTCCAGATGGAGCAGGTCGACGTCATCGTCGGCGAGATGAACGCCATCACGCAGCGGATCAACCAGGCCCTGGCCGACCTCGACAACCAGGCCAGGATCAACCTGAGCGAGTGGACCAGCGACGCGCAGGCCACCTACGCCGAGGTCAAGGCGCAGTGGGACGCCGCTGCCGCGGACATGACCCAGAAGGCCGCCCTGGCCACCCAGCAGCTCGGCAACATCAACGAGTACTACTCCCTGGGCGAGCGCGCAGGCGTCCAACTCTGGGGCTGACCCGCCATGACCTACGGAACCCTCGACGGCACCCTGCCCCCGTCGCCCCCGGCGCCGAAGCACACCGCCCAGGCGTACGACGGCGGTACCACGCTGCCGGCCGGGCAGGGCACGTACAGCAACGACACGCCGTTCACCCCGCCGTCGGTGCCGGGCGGCACCGACGGCGGCAAGGGGACGAGCGTGGACACCCCGTCGATGGACGTGTTCGCCGACAACATCGACAAGCTCATCGCGCCCACGCAGGCCGCCGCCAAGAAGCTGGACCCGGTCAGCACGGCTCCGGGCGCCTTCTACCACGCCGACCAGATCCGCTCGAAGGTCAACGGGCTCAACGCCGACTCCGGGCTGAAGGCCCAGTACGGCAAGGTCCTGGCGGATCTGGTGCAGGGGCTCGGCGACCTGCGGGACGGAGTCAGGCAACTGGCGTCGCGCTACTCCACGTTGGAGGACGCCAACAAGATGACGTCCCAGGATCTGCAGACCGCCATGCAGTCGGCGGACGGCGACTTCTCCGTCCTGCTGACCGACTCGGGCGGGGCGTCGTCCGGCGGGGGCGCGTAACCGCGCGCGGCAGCAGCCGCGTTCACCGTACGCGGCGGCTCACGCGGCAGCACACGCGTCACCCTGCGGATGGCACGGCGGGTCGAGGACGACAGGTCGTGCGTAAGTGTCCTGTCCGGCGGGGCGGTTCGGATCACCCGACGCCCCGCCGGCCAGGACCGGCGACCAGCGACGGCGCAATGACGGAGGACTTGCTCACATGGGCACCGACTACGACAGCAACGGATTCTCGCAGGGCGACGACGGCGCCATCTACGGCGACCCGTCCGACACCGGCCAGATCTCCGACTACGACAGTTGGGACTGGAAGCAGATCGAGGCCGCGATCCGTGGCATGTCCGCCGGCACGGACGACCCCGACAACGTCGACCGTGCCGCGGCCGTCGCGTCGCCGCAGAGCCTCCAGGACGCGGCGAACGTCTTCTACCACGTCCAGGTGGTGCTGTCGGGCGTCGCCCAGGCCCTCCAGGACCAGGCCAAGGCGCTCGCCGGTGACGACGGCCCGTGGAAGGGCGACGCCGCCGACGCCTTCTACGACATGATGAGCACCTTCTCCAAACAGGTCGCCGCGACCGCCGACGTGCTGTCCGGCGGCCAGACCGCCGACGGCGGCAGCGGTTCGGGCAACTCCGTCCCGCAGCAGCTCGCGGACAACTCCGTCAACCTCCTCAACGCGCAGAACAAGATCGGCGAGATCGACGCCTGGTACGCCAACCAGGCCACGCTGATGGGCGTCACGCCGATGAGCAACGGCCTGATCCCGGTGAGCAAGAAGCCCGAACTGGTCAAGATGCTCAACCACGACATGCGCGCGGTGCTGAAGAACCTGGCCGCCGACTACCAGGTCACCATCGACTCGGTCCGCCCGCCCGGCACCATCACCGGGCCCGCCGCGACCGACCCGCCGCCGGTCGACGAGCCGCCCGCGGACGCCCCGCCGGACGACTACCAGCCCGCCGACTACACCCCGTCCGATCCCGCGGACCTGTCGAACTCCGATGGCGGCGGCCTCGACACGCTCGCGCCCGACGCCGCGCTGACCAGTGCCGCCGGATACGACCCCGCCCAGGACGCGATGCCCAGCCCGTACTCCGGCAGCCTGGACACCAACGGGCCCGGCTCCGGCCTCGGCGGGGACAGCGACCTGGGCGGGCAGGGCGGCCTGGGCGGCCTGGGACCGGACGGCGGCCTCGGCACGGACAACAGCACGCTGGACCCGAACACCTTCGACCGGATGCTCAACCCCACGGCGTTCAGCGGCGGAACGGGCGTCGACGGGAGCGGCGGCCTGGGCGGTGACAGTGGCCTGGGGAGCGACACCGGCCTCGGCGGCGACAGCGGCGGCCTCGGCGGCCTGCCCCTGGCGAACCCGTCCGCGTTCGGCGGCGGCACCGGACTGGGCGGCACCGGCACCCTGCCCGAGTCCGACCTCGCCGAGGACCCCAGCACCTGGAAGGACGGCGCGACCGCGGCCGACTTCCCCGGCGACACCGGCATCGGCGGGACCTCGGGCCTCGGCGACGGTTCCGGCCTCGGCGACGGTTCCGGGCTCGGCGGCCTCGGCGACACCAAGGGCCTCTCGCCGTCCGCCTTCCCGGGCAGCACCACCACGGGCGGCTCGGCGCCCAACGCCGCCGACCTCGGCCTGGAGACGGACACCCCCGGCTTCTCCCCCTCCGCCTTCCCCGGCTCCACCGGCCTGTCCGCGAACGGCGGCGGCCTCACCGGCGGCACGAGAAGCGGGACGCCGTTCACTCCGGGGATGGGCGGGGGTGCGCAGTCGGCTGCGGGTGGGTTGGATCGTAGTGACGCGTCCGGGTTGTTGGAGGGGGATGCTGAGCCGTGGTCGGGGGATGCGGGGACGGCGGGGGAGGGGTTTTTGCCGTCGGGTGGTGTTCCGGTGGGTGCGGGTGGTGGGTTGGATCTGCCGGGGTTTGAGCCGTCGGAGTTTCCGGGTTCGTCGGGGTTGGGTGGGGAGGGTGCTGGTGTGGGTGGTGCTGGTGGGGGGACGCCGTTCATGCCGGGGATGGGTGGGGGTGCGCAGTCGGCTGCGGGTGGGTTGGATCGTAGTGATGCGTCGGGGTTGTTGGAGGGGGATGCTGAGCCGTGGTCGGGGGATGCGGGGACGGCGGGGGAGGGGTTTTTGCCGTCGGGTGGTGTTCCGGTGGGTGCGGGTGGTGGGTTGGATCTGCCGGGGTTTGAGCCGTCGGAGTTTCCGGGTTCGTCGGGGTTGGGTGGTGCTGGTGGGGGGACGCCGTTCACGCCGGGGATGGGTGGGGGTGCGCAGTCGGCTGCGGGTGGGTTGGATCGTAGTGATGCGTCGGGGTTGTTGGAGGGGGATGCTGAGCCGTGGTCGGGGGATGCGGGGACGGCGGGGGAGGGGTTTTTGCCGTCGGGTGGTGTTCCGGTGGGTGCGGGTGGTGGGTTGGATCTGCCGGGGTTTGAGCCGTCGGAGTTTCCGGGTTCTTCGGGGTTGGGTGGTGCTGGTGGCGGGACGCCGTTCATGCCGGGGATGGGTGGGGGTGCGCAGGCGGCTGCCGGTGGGGCGGACCGCAGCGACGCGTCGGGGTTGCTCGATCCGACAGCCGAGCCGTGGACCGGGGCGGACGACCCTGCGTCCGGTGAGGTCGCGGCGGCCGGGACCGTACCCGGCGGGCAGGAAGGGCTCGACCTGCCCGGCGCCCTGCCCGAGGAGCAGGAGACGGCCGCGCAGGGCGGGATGCCCGGGATGATGATGCCGGGGATGGGGGGAGCGCCGGGTGGGGCGGCGGGTCGGGAGGAGGGTGCGTCCTCCGACGCGTCGGGGCTGCTCGCGCCGAGCGCCGAGCCGTGGACGGAACCGGGAGTGCCGGTGGCCGAGGTGTCCGGAGAGGCCACGCTGTCCGGGCTGCCGAACGGCACGGAGGCGGGCGCCGGAGCCGCGCCCGTACCGGCCGCCGCCGAGGAAAGCGGGGCCGACGGGACCACGGAAGGGTTCGCGGTGCCCGCCGCGGCCGAGGCGTCCGCCGTACCCGCGGCGACCCCGTTCCTGCCGATGGGCGGCATGAGCGCGGCCGGTGCTCCCGGCCGCCGGGACGAGGACGACCACGGCACCCTCGTGGAGCCGACCGGCGAGGCGTTCGCGGAACCGGCGGCCCCCGAGGCCCTGGCCGCCGACGCGCTGGCGGCCGGCGTCACCGCGCCGGCTGCCCCGGCCGTACCGGAGGGCCCGGCGCACGGCGGCGACCCGCAGTACGCGGCGTACGACGGGTACGACCCCTCGGGCGGCGGCGAACTCGGCGACCCGCTGGTGGTGTTGCGGCCGGCCGACGACGACCTGTCGGAGGAGGACACCGCGGCCTGGGGCGTGGCGGGAGCGTCGTTCGCACCGCTGCTGTGGGCGGCGCGGCCCGAGGAGGAGGCGGAGATCTCCGCGCCCGGGTACGCGACCGCCGACGAGGGGACCTGGGGCACGAGCCCCGGGGGCGCTCCGCGCGGGGCGGACGGTGCCGCGCAGGCGGAGGGCGAGGATCGGCCGCTGGCCACCTGGCGGCCCAACCGGCCCGCGGCGAACGGTGAGTCGGCCGTTCTCGCACCGGCCGAACAGCCGCTGTCCTGCGCACCCGCGTCCGCGGACGACGAGTGGGACGAGGAGGAACCGGAGGGGGCCCGGGACGAGTCCGCCGACGAGGAGCCCGCCGCGCGCGGCATCGCCGACCTGCTGGTGCAGGAGGGCGACACGTGGGGCTCGCCGCCGGTCGCCGACGGCCCGAACGGGGTGTTCTGAGTGGCCCCCGCGGGGAGGAGCGCGCACGCGGACCGATGGGGTACGGAGCCGTACGACGGTGGTCGCCACCGCCACCGCCACCGCCACCACCACCACCACTGCCATCGAAACCGCCACCGCGACCGCGCGGCACGGGGCGACGCGAGGAGAGGAAGCCGTGAGCACGCCGTACGACCGGGACATCGAAGGACTGCTGGAGCTCTACCGCAAGCAGCGGGAGGAGGCCGTCGAGACGCGGCGGCGGATCAACGAGGTGACGGGCACGGCGACCGCGCCGCGCCAGACGGTGAAGGTGACCGTGGGCGCGCAGGGCGACGTGACGGCCATAGACTTCCCGACCGGCGCCTATCACCGCATGGCGCCCAAGGAGCTGTCGGACGTCCTGCTGGCCACGATCCGCGAGGCGCGGGCCGAAGCCATGGAGAAGGTCGCGGAACTGACGTCGCTGGCGCTGCCGCCTGGCGTGACCGTGGGCGATCTGCTGCGCGGCGAGGTGGACCCGGCGGCGATCCTGCCCGACGACCCGCCGATGCCGGACGCGGTGCGGGACTACATCGACAACGGCCGGCCTGAGGGAGCCGCGCGTCGCCCGTAGCCGCCACCCGTTCCGCCGCGCTCTTCCCCAACAGCCTTTTCACGTAGGTCCGTTCACGTCCGCTCGGGTCCATCCGCCCAGGTCCATCCGCTCACGCGTCAGCGCCGTGCCCACCCCAGGGGGTTCCCATGTCAGGCGAGTCGTTCTCGGTCGACACCGACGGTCTCCAGGCCCAGATGCCGTACATGCAGGAACTGGCCCAGCGGTTCCGGAACGTTCACGAGGCGCTGGAGGCGCGGCTGGGCGCGCTCGGCGAGTGCTGGGGCGACGACGCGTCCGGCGAGGCGTTCCTGCGGCAGTACACCAAGCCCAAGGGGCAGATCCTCGAGGCGACCCAGGACGCCGGCGACGTGCTGCGCAGCACCGGCGACGGCCTGCGGACCATGGCCCGGGGCTACCAGAACATCGAGTCCCAGAACTCGGAGTCCGCCCGGAAGCTCGGGACGTCGCTGGAGCCGGGCTCGGTCCCCGGCGGCGAGAGCGGCGGACAGGGCGGAGGAGAGGGCAGCGACGGCAGCCACAAGGGGTCCGGCCGCCCGTGAGCATCAACCTGCCCCCCGAACTCGGCTGGGTCGCCCGCCTCGCCGTCGGCCAGTCATGGCCCAAGGGCGACGAGGACAAGATGCACAGCCTCGGCCTGGCCTGGGAGGACGCCGCGCAGGCGCTCGCGGCCATCAGCCGGGAGATCACCCCCGCCACCCGGGGCGTGCTCAACAGCGTCGGCGGCTCGGTCGCGGACGAGTTCGCCGCGTTCGTCCGCCAACTCCAGTCCAACGTGCCGGACATGGCCGAGGCGTCGGGTCAACTCGGCAAGCTCGGCCGGAACACCGGGGTGCAGCTGGAGTACGCGAAGTACATGATCCTGGCCCAACTCGTCTGGCTGGCCTTCGAGATCGCCCAGATGGCGTTCTGGGCACCGGAGGCCATCCCCGCGCTGATCACCTCCGCGCGGCTGATCGTCCGGATGCTGCTGCGCCGCCTGCTCACCTCGATCGCCACCGGCATCGGCATGATGGTGGGGATGGACGCGGTCATCCAGGGCATCCAGATGCTCAAGGGCGACCGCACGTCGTGGAGCGTGCAGAACACGATCTCCGCCATCGAGAGCGGGGCGATCGGCGGTGCCATCGGCGGCCTCACCTTCGGGCTGGGCGACACGTTCGTCCCGAAGTTCGCCGGTTCGCTGATCGGCAAGGGGCTCCTCGGCGGGGCCTCCGGGGTGGCGAGCACCGCGGCCATGAACGCGCTGTTCGGCAGCGGCGAGCCCTCGGACCTCGGATTCGGCGGCGCGGCCGGTGCGATAGGCGCGATCGCCGGGGGCGGCGGCAAGCGGCGCGGGAGCGGCGGCGACGAGACGAAGGTCGACGACTTCGACTTCCACCTGCCGGACGTCCCGGATCTTCCCGACCTGCACGGCCCCGACAAGCTGCCGGAGGAAGGCATGGGCGGCGGTCTGGGCGGCGGTCTGGGCGGCTTGGGCGGCCTTGAAGGTGACAGGGGCAGCGGTGGCGGTAGTGGTGGCAGCGGCGGATTCGGCTCCGGCAGCCACGGCAGCACGGGTACGCCCGCGGGCGGCTCGCACGGTACGCCCGTGCGCACGACGGGCGGCGACCACCAGGTATCGGGCAGTACGTCCGGCGTACGGCCGCCCGTCGAGTCGGGGACGAACCACGTGCCCCCGGCGGAGGCCGACTCCCACGAGGCGGCGGTGTCCTCGCCGGTGAGCGTGCCCGCGCCCGAGGCCCGTACGAACGGGTCCCCGTCCGGAGCAGGCGGGCACGGGGCCGACACCGGCGGCAGCACCAGTACGTCCGCCTCGCACAGCGCCCCGCCGATCACGACCACGAACCACCCGGCGGCCACGGGCGACGGGCACGTCAGCGAGCCGATCGTCCACGAGAACGCGCCGCGGAACGCCGAACTCCCCGGCTTCACCACGGCGTTCCCCTCCGGCAACGACCACGCGGCAAGCGGAGCGGGGGACACCGGGGCGCGGGTATCGGCCGCGCCGCCGCCGGTCCGTGGGGCGTCGGGCGGTGCCGGAACGGGTTCCGCCCCGCCGGTCCGGTCCGGCGGCGGGCAGGGCGGATCGTCGTCCGGTGGGCCGTCCGAGGTCGCGCCTCGTGCGCCACGGCCGCCCACGTCCGTCAGTACGGAGGGCGGTGGCCTCGGCGCGGGCGCGGGCGCGGGCGCGGGCGCGGGCAACGGCGCTGGCGGCGGCGTGCAGCACGCGGGCGCCACCCCGCCGGCGCACCAGCCCCCGGCCGTGGTCGCGGAACCCGGCGGCAGCGGTGACTCCCACCCCCTCCTTCCGGACGCTCCCACGCAGACCCCGGGCACGTCGACCACGTCGCCCACGTCGCTCGCGTCGGGCGGGCCGGGGGAGGGCGGTGGCGGCAGCCACGCGTTCCCGGACGTGCCGACGCATGAGCCGGGCGCGCCACCGGTCGAGCAGGTCGCGCCGGTGGACCCCGCCTCCTCGGCGGGCGGGGGCGCCGGTCAGGTCCACACGTTCCCCGACGTGCCCACGCACACCCCCGGCACCGTGACGTCCACCGCCCCGGGCGCGGGCGCGTCCCCGGCCCACTCCGCCGGCGGCGGGCCCTCGACGGAGCCGCTGCCGGGCGGGGGCGACAGCATGCACGGTGACGCCCCCCACGGCGGTGACCCCCACGGCGGTGACCCGGCCCTGGCGTCCCTGAACCACCTCACGGTGCCCACCCACCCGGTGGGGCACAGCGGCGGCTCCGCGCACCCGATCCATGACGCGCCGGACGCGCCGGCCACCCCGCCGGCCTCGCCGACCGCGCACGTCGGTCCCCGGCTCGACGCGCTCGACCGGGCCGGCCGGGACGCGGGCATGTCGCCGTCGGACCGGCAGGCGTACCGCGAGGCCGTCGACCAGGCGGTGCGGTCGGGGAACCTGAGCGAGACGACCCGCCAACTCCAGGCGTTCCGCGCACACGTGGAGACGCGGGCGCTCGACCAGCACTACGACGCGTTCCGTCAGCACGCGGAGGGGGGATTCGCCCACACCCGGGCGCCGCAGTCCGAACGGTCCACCTGGGACCACCTGGTGGACGGGGTCGAACAGGCCCGCCGCGGCGGAGATTCGGACCTGCTGGACAGCCAACTGCGCGCGTACACCGCCTTCGTGGAGCGCCACGCCCCCACGGAGGCGCTCACCGGCCCGGACACCCCGCAGCCGTACCACCCGGACGTCGAGAACGTACGGCGCCAACTGGCGACCGCCACCGGGCCGGAGGCGGACCGGCTGCGTACCCGACTCGCGGACCTGCGGCGGACCGCCGAGCTGCGCGACCGGTTCGACCGGCTCAACAGCCGCCCGGGCGGCCCCGATCCGCAGGAGGCGGCGCTCCAGCGGGCCGTCGACCAGGCCGACGGCCCGGAAACGGCGGCTCAGGCCCTCGCCCAACTCCACGACCACCGCGCCGACCAGGCCCTCCAGCAGCGCCTGGACCAGCTCGACTCCGACCACGTCCCCGGCGGCGATGCCGGCAGCGGCGGGGGGCACGGCGGACACGACGGCCTCGACGACCTGCGGCAGCGCCTCGACACGCTGCGCGGCGACACCGACCCCCACGAGCAGGAACTGCTCCGGCAACTCGACCACGCGCCGGGCCCCGACGAGGCCGCCGACGCGTTGGACGCGCTGCACGACCACCGCGACCAGCAGGACCTGGCACGCCTCCAGCAGCGCCTCGACCAGCTGCACACCGAGCCGGCCCCGCCGACCGGCGCCGCCACCGAGGCACACACCGCCACCGAGGCACACACCGCGACCGACGGCCCCAGCACGGACACCCCGACCCGCAGCGGCCGCGACGACCCGCCGACCGACGACGAACTGCGGCAGCGCCTCGACGCGTTGGACGACGGCGACCCCACCGCCCGGAACCTCCGGCACCAGGCGCACGACGCGAACTCCCCGGAGGAGGCGCGGCGCGCCCTGGACGAGCGCGCGGCCCGGCAGGCGCAACTGGACCAGCAGCGCCAGGACGAGGCGGACCGGCTGCGCCGGGAACTCGACCGCGCCGAGGAACAGCACACCCGGGACCTGCTGTCGGGGCGGCAGGACGCCGCCGACAAGTCCGCCCGTACCGTCGCGGATCTGCGCGACCAGCTCGACCAGGCGCTCCCGCACGACCAGCGGACCTCCGACCTGCACCGGGAGATCGGCCAGGCGCTGGGCGGGCAGCAGGACCCCGGACACCTCGGCCGGATCGGCACCGACCCGCAGCCGGCCAGCGGCCACGAGTCCCCGTCGACCGACGACACCGCGCCCACGCGGCAGCCCCACCCCGTGGTCGACCGGCCGCTCGGCACTTCCCCCAGCGTGCCGGACACCACCAGCACGTCCGGGTCCGGCGCCGACCACGACACGAGCCACGACACGAGCGACACCGCGTACGACACGCCGCTCCGGCAGCAGCCCACGGACACCGCCGCCCCGCCCGCGACCGTGCACACCGCGCCCCACCCCGGCACGGACCAACTCCCGCTCCAGGAACGCCCCCAGCCGTCCGAGCAGCAGACCTCCCCGGCCACCAGCACCGACCCGGCCCGCGGTCCCGTACCGGACACCAACGGCCTGGACGAGTTGCTACACAGCCCGGGGACGGAGGGCGACCTCACGGCCGACGACCACACGAACGACCACCCCACCGGCCGCACCGGTGACCACCCGTCCTCGGACACGGCGGTGACCACGCCTCCGGACACCTCCACGTCCACCGACACATCGACGTCCACCGCCACCTCCGCGCCTGCCGTCCGGCCACCGGCCCGGCTGAACCACGCGCCGCGGTTCGTCGTGCGCTCGTCCTTCGACCAGCGCCGGTTCGGCGTCGGCGGGCAGACGTACACCGACCTGACGGTGAAGGTCGCGCTGCACCCCGGCGACACGGACCCGCGGAGCGTCGCCGACACGCGGAACCGCGTGCAGGAGGGCGTCGAGACCTACTTCAACGCCCCCGGCTACCGGCTGCCCAACGGCGACCTGCTGCACGTCACGGTCGAGCACGTGGCCCCGGGCGAACAGGCCCACCTGAACGTCGACATGACGCACGGCGACGGCAACGGGCACGCCGACCAGCGGACATGGCCGGCGGGAGCGCCCCCGATCACCTATGCCCACGAGATCGGACACCAACTCGGCCTGCGGGACGAGTACCACGACACCGGCGACCCGGAACACGCAGGCGTCACCGGCGGGTTGATGGGGAACTACCACGTGCCGTCCGAACACGGTCTGCCGCAGGGCGGGTTGGGCGGGCGACACCTGTCACTGCTGGGCGCGCTCACCGGCGGGGACACCGCCGAGACCCCGCATCCGGGTACGGACACGGGTACGGGCGCGGGCGCGGCTGCGGACACGGGTGCCGGACCGCGCACCGACGTGAGCGACGATCCCGCCTGGCAGGCCGCCCGGTCCCAGGTCCCGCCGGTCACCCGCGACCACGTCCACGTGGACCCGGTCACCGACCCCTTCGCCCACCCCGCCACCACCCCGGTGGACCCGCCGGTCGACACCGGCGCGGGCACCGACTCCGGCACCGTTCAGGGGACGGACACCACCGGGCGGCCCGAGGGGGACCCGGCGCCGCAGCTGACGGACGGCTGGCACAGCTCCTCGCTCGCCGGCAAGCGCATCGTGGAGGCGCCGGGACCGGAGGCCGTACGGCAGCGGGTCGAGGCGCTGCTCGGGGACCACGCGAACGACCCGCTGGTGGTGCAGCGGTTGAACGGCCGGTTCGACCCCGCCCACTTCCGCAAGCAGTACCCGCGGATGATCAACGGGGGCTGGCGCTTCCCGATCCACGTCGGCGGCCACCCGTACGAGGTGCGGGTGGGGGCGGACACGACGCCCTGGCAGCTGGACCCGACGCGCGACGCGGGCAAGGACAACGACGGCGACGGGCTGGACGTGAAGTCGGGGGGCGAGTTCACGCCGCCCAAGGTGAAGACGGAGCTGTCGAGTTCGCAGTCCGGGCTCGACTACAACCCGTCGTTCGTGCAACCGGTGAACCCCAACCTGAGTGTCCTGGTGAGCGGTTCGGCCAAGGCCGGGGGCGCCGGCCACGGTACGGAGACGACCAGCACGACGTCGATGAAGACGGCCGGCGAGGTCAAGCTGACCGGAAAGACGGACAGTTACACCTCGCAGGCCACGTTCGTCATCCACGTGGTGGACCACCACGGCGAGCCGCTCACCGTGGGCGGCGAGGGCGGCGCGCCGCCGCAGCCCGCCCCGCCGATCGGCGGACAGCTCAGAGCGGACGTACCGCGATCGAGCCCTCGGTCCGACACGCAGCCGCACACCTGGCAGGGGTGGAATCCGCCACCGCGTACGACGGGCGGCGACCACACGGCACCCGCGCCGACCCCTGACATGGCGACGGCCCCCACGCCCAGGAGCGCCACCGGCCATCCGCTGACGATCACCGGTCTGGACGGGGTCCGCGACGCCGTGTTCGACGCGCTGCCGAAGGACGCGCGACCGGGCGGCACCGCCCACCAGGACATCGTGGACTTCCTCGATCCGGACCACGTCACCGAGCAGTTCGAGCAGGTGTCGGGCGGCGGCCTGATCTCCAAGCCGCTGACGCTGTCCGACGGCGGCACCGGCTTCCTGCGGCTGACCGCGGAGCCGGGGACGTCCACCGTGCTGCACACGACGGACAGCACCACCAGTTCGGGGGCCACGACCAGCGGCGAGCAGGCCCGCAACCACTCGCAGAGCAGCGGATGGGCGCTGGGCGCGGGCGGCGGCGCCTCGGGCGAGGTCTGGCACAACCCGGCCACCGACGAGACGAAGTGGCTGACGGGGACGGCCGGTTACACCTACGGGCAGTCAACGGCCCACGGCTCCAAGGGCACGCATGGGGTCGAGGAGGGCATCACCCTCGAACGCAAGGGCCCCGCCGACGTGGTGAGCACCCCCACCCGGTACCGCGTGTGGCTGACCCGGCAGCACCTGTCGCCGGGCACCGACGGCCTGCACGGCACCACGACGCAGGAGATCACCGACCACACCCCGCCGCCCGCCCCCGCGCCGGGCACGCACGTCGTCCAGGTCGAGCCGCCCCTGCGGGCGCCGACCGGCGAGGTCGTACGCGTGGTACCACGGCCACCGGAGCAGACGGAGCAGACCGGCCACGAGACGGCGACGGCGCAGGCGACCGGTTCCGACAGCACCGCGACGCCGCCACCCGCCGTGCGGCAGCCGCCTTCCGGGCAGCAGTTGAGCGGTCCCGCGCTCGTCCAGCGCACGACCTACTCCGACTTCCCGGGCTCGGAGCAGTTGGAGCGCCACATCGTGCAGACGATGTGGGAGACGGCCCCCGGTGTGCTGCCGCCCCCGGAGGTCGTCCACCCCCCGCAGGGGGCGGTCGTGGGGGACCACCAGCCGGTCCGCGTCTCGCCCAAGGCGTTCACCAACCTGGCCGACCTGCGCCGGCAGATCGCGCCGTCCCAACTCGGCGGCGGTGGCAACCGGTTGCTGGACGGCACGTTCCGGGTCAGCCTGGACAGCTCGCACCTGCCGTTGCTGAACGCGAAGACCTACGACGTGCTGGTGAAGGCGAACCTCGGCCCCGGCACCCACGAGGGGGCGCACACCGCGACGGCGAAGAACACGCTGACGCAGACCGCCGGCACGGAACGGTCGGTCACGCAGGGCAGTTCGCACACGGTGGCGGGCAGCGGCAACCTGCGCAGCTCGCTGGACCACACGGACTACCAGCGCGGCTTCCTCAACGTGAACGCCGACGGCGGGTACGCGCCCACCCACGGCACGACGGTCGGCGACACCACCGAGGTGAAGCGGACCCTGACCGTCTCCGGCGACCGCGACCGCTTCTCGTATCCGGTCTCCTTCGACGTCCTGACGACCCGTCAGGACGCGGATCATCCGGTGGTGCGGGTGCCCACGCTCCCGATCGAGCCGCACCACCAGTCGGTGCGGCACGTGGAGACCGGCGGCGGGCAGGTCACCGTCGACGTGGGGAGGACCGAGACACCCACCGACGCGCCGCCGCGGCGGGTGACGGTCGACCACCTGCCGGACCACCACCTTGTGGACCACGTCGGCGACGAAGACGCCTACCGCGACCACGCCCGCCAGGCCGTCGAGAGCGCCTTCACCACCCGCCACGACAAAGGGAGTTCGCCGCTGCCGGTGCACGTCCCGGCGCTCGACGACCTGCTCGGCCCGCTCGCCACGCAGTCCCAACTGCGCGCGAGTGTCTCGGCGTCGCACGGAGGGTGGACCAACACCGCGGACCAGCACGTGGGTTCGGGCCGCAACCGCGACACCGCCGGGCTGTCCCAACGCACCCACCTGCACCATCTCACGTACCGCGAGACGCTGGCCGGCGACGGGAAGCTGGACGTCGAGACCAAGACCGAGACATCCGTGAAGGTGCAGGACAAGGCGGCCGCGACGGGCAAGGGCGGCCTCGGCGGCGACTTCGGCCGCTTCCCGGGCACGCCGGAGGACCCGCACGCCTCGACGTACCAACTGCGCGGTGGTGTAAGGGGAAAGGGGTCGTACGGCGGCAGCAGCACCGACGCCGTCAAGCACTCCTTCACGACGAACCGCAAGACCTCCCAGGGCGGCCCCTGGCACGTGTACGAGGGCGACGCGCGCATCACCTTGCAGGGCAAGGTCACCAGCTCCACGGGCGACGTCACGTACGGCGAACCCGTGACCCACGACCACCGGGTGCGCGTCCTGCTCTCGGACGCCGACGTCCGCGCGCTGGCCCAGGGCGCGCACCCCCATCAGGCCACGAGCACGGTCACCGACACCCACTCCGGCAGCGACACCCACTCCGGCACCGATACGGACACCACACTGCAACCGCCGCGCCGCTCCGTACCGTTGGAGAGCGGCGTGAGCGGCGGGAGCCGGATCGAGATCCCGTCGACCGACGAGATCCTGCGCGAGATCGACCGGCAGATCCGCAGCGGCTCGCTTCCCCCGGGCGACCTGGAGGCCGGCAACGGCCTGGGCGAAGTCCCGTTGTCGGCACTGCCGTTCGCGGATCTGGTGACGCCGGACCATCTCGGGGCGCACTACGACGACCTGGTCGGGCCGGGCCTGCTGGTCCACACGGTGGACAACCACCACGGTGTCCGCACGGTGACGCAGGTGCTGATCAAGGCGACCCCTGGCGGGTGGCAGCACGACGGACGGCAGACGGACGGCGGTTCGACCCGCAAGGTCACCGTCAGCGAGGCCGTGACGGGGGACCGCGGCCGGACCTGGTCGGCCGGCGGCGACGGCAACATCCGCGCGTCGTACCGCGCCCCGACCGCCGAGAGCCACCTCAACAACGTGACGTACTCGGGCACGGCCGGAGCGGAGACGAAGGGCAACACGTCGCACGCGTCCAGCCAGACCACCAAGGTCGAGCACAAGACCACCGCGGCCGGCAACCTGCACAAGTTCAGCACGCAGATGCGGTTCGACGTGACGGTCACCCGGCGCAACGCCACGCAGCGGTTCGTCCACCTGCCCGCGCCCGAACCCGTGCGGCCGGACTGGCGGGCGACCGCCTGGGTGCCCGAGTCCCTGACGACCACCGATCCGGTCACCGACACCGCGGGCGGCACGACGACCACGCATCAGCCAGGCACCGGGCAGGAGCCGGCCGACCAGCTCGCGCCCGGCGGCCAACACCCGCCCGGCGAACAGCACATGCCCGGTGAACAGCACATGCCCGGCGATCCGGGCGTCGGCGGTATCGAGATGCGGCCGGTGAACGGCACACCCGAGCAACGCCTCCAGTGGCGTACCGACTTCGACTCCGGCCACGACCTGGTCGGCCTGGACCACCCCGAGCAGTTGATCAATGCTGCGCACACCGCGTTGAACGCGCCGCGCCCGTGGGGAAACAGCGTCCTCGGCCGCACCGGGTCGGTCGCGTCCCAGGCGTGGAGCGCGACGACCGGTGCGCTCGGCAGCGCCGCGTGGTCGATGACACCCGACGCCGCCCGTCGTGTCGTCGAGTCGTTCGTGCACGACCCGCGGGTGGGGCCGGACCATCAGCTCCACACCGAGCAGACCACGCCGCTGCCGCAGCAGATCTCCACCCGGCAGGCGCTGTCGGGCCAGGCGCTGTCCACGGTCTTCCCGCAGCTGAAGGACCCGGCCGGCTACCACACGGTGCCGCTCGGCCAGGACGGCCGGACCGGCCTGAAGGTCTCCATGGAACCGACCGGCCAGGCCCAGGAGGTCGGCCGCCGCGACGACGCGAAGGACGAGGTCACCGTCTCGACCGAGGACGACCTGTCCACGTCGGCCGGGCGGGGCGTGTCCTACAGCGTCGCCCCCGCCGACGTCGTCTTCCTCACCCGCAACCCCGGGCTCTCGGTGCCGCTGCCCGGCCTCAACTCCGTACAGATCAGCCGCGACCAGTCGCTCGCCGCCGACTCCGCGGTCACCCTCCCGCCCGGCACCCCCGGCCGCCGGCCGGCCCCCGCGACGGTCCCGTACGGCCTCACCGGCGACAAGCCAGGCCAGGGCACGACCGAGGGCACCCAGCGCCTCCTGCGCCAACCCGTCCGCATCACCCTGCGGAAGTACGACGGGAACGGCGCCTACGGTGACCCCGTCACCACCACCCACCACGCCTACTACTGGTCCACGTCAGCGCCTACGTCCACGGCCACGGTTGCGTCTACGACCACGGTTGCGTCTACGTCTGCGGCTACGACCACGGGCGCGGGAGACGACGAGGTCGAGGCGGTCCCGCCGCCGGCGGTGACGGTCCCGACGATCGTGATCACCGCACCGGACGCCCCCCTCGTCACAGCCCCGGCACACCCCGTCGCCACCGTCACGTACCCGCTCCCGTCCCCGCACGCGTCGTCGTCGTTGCAGGTGCCGCCGCACCTCCCCGCCCCCGTACACGCGCCGGCCCCCGTACACGCCCCCGCCCGCGTACACACCCCGGCGCCCGTCGACGAGCCCGCCCCCGTCCACGCGCCCGCGCCCACCTGGACCGGTTCGCCGTCGGCGTGGGAGGTGCCGTACGACGGGAACGAGGGCGGCGGGCAAGGGCAGTTGACCGAGGTGCAGCGGGCCTGGGTGGATCGCAGTGCGCAGGAGGCGGCGACCCGGATCGCCGCCGCGGTGGCCGGGGGAGGGCCGGTGCCGGTGATCCGGATCGAGGGCAGCGCGGTGGTGCCGGTCGACGGCGTGCCGCACTTCGGCCGGTCCCTCCAACTCGCCGACGCCCGCGCGCGGAACGTCGCCGCCGCGTACGGGGCCGCGCTGCGAGCCGCGATGGCCGACCTGCGTGCCTCGGGTCAGGCGCTGCCCCCGGCGGAGGACGTCCTGATCACCTTCGGCCCCTCCGTCCCGTGGCCGCCGGCCGTCGGCGCGGACCCGGCGACCGGCTCCGTGACCGTGCTCCTCGGCCCGCCGCGCACCGCGACCGTCTGATGCGGGCGCCCGCGGCCGGACCGGAAGGAGAGGGCAGCGGTCAGGCCATGGCGCGGCCCGCCGCGGCCACGAGGGTGTCGGTCGCGGTGATCGCGTTCTCCCGTCGCGCGGCCAGGGTGGCGCGGTCGGGGGCGTCGCGCAGGTCGAAGGCGGCCTCCGCGGCCTGCCGTGCGGTCTGCGCGAGGGCGGGCTCGATGACGGAGACCGAGACCAGCGGGGCGGTGACCGCCGAGCGGGTGGCGCGCGAGGCGTTACGGGCCGCCTCGAACGCGTCGGGGTCCGTGCCGTCCAGCCGCAGCACCTCGCGGTGCCACATGGCGCGCCGGTGGTCGCCGAGCGCGGCGACCAGCTCGCCGAGTGCCGCACGGAGCGCCTGCGCCTTCTCGTCGGCGCGGGCGGCCTGCCGGGCCCGCCGGTCGCCGCGGCTTTGCAGCAGCCCGGTGAGCGCCCCGCCGAGCAGGGTGCCGGCCACGGCTATGACGCTGGACCACATCAGGACTCTCCCTCGCTACGACGCCGCATCACCCGAGGATTCTCCCGGGCGGAGCCGGCTGCGCGGCCCCGGCAACGCCCGCCGGACCGCCACCAGTTGGGCGTGGCGCCCCGCAACACCCCGTGACCTGGGGGTACCGCCCGCCACCCGAGTCCCAAGAGCAGGTAAAAACCGCACACCTGAACGAGCGGTCGCCCGGTCATAGCTGATACAAAGCAACTCCGGCTTCTCGCGCGCGCGGGCGACCCGTCCGTGCCGCCGCGACACCGTCACAGCGGGGGCTTTCCGCAACCCCGGCCCGGGACCTGTCAGGTCCCGCGCCGGGTCGCGACCGGGGGGGATACCGATCGCACGGTCCCGGACGTCCGACGACGTCCGGCGCTGCCGCCTGTGGTGGGGAACCAACGTGCCCGCACGGCCGGCTGCGGCGCACAGGAGGAGTGCTCGTTCATGGGGATTGGCACGGGTCCGGACATCCGGGCACGGCAGGGGAGTTGGCGTCGGGGGGTGCTCGGCCCGGTGGTGGCCGTCGCGGCTCTGGCGGTGGTGGCCGCGGGAGCGCCCGCGGCCGTCGCGGACGGCGGAAGCGGCGGGGCGTCCGCCGCGCCGAAGCGGGTCGGCACGGCGCCGCACCTGCCGCGGGGGGCGGTGAAGATGGCGGCGCCCGCCGGGGACACCCCGATCGAGTTGGGCGTCGAGCTGGCGCCGCGGGACCCGGCCGGCCTGCGCACGTTCATCACGGACGTGTCCACGCCCGGCTCGCCGCTGTACCACCGTTACCTGAAGACCGGCCAGTTCAAGACGGCGTTCGGGCCGACCGGTGCGACCGTGGACCGGGTGCGCGCGGCCCTGAAGGCCCAGGGCCTGACCGCCGGGAAGCTGTCCGCCGACGGCATGACGCTGCCGGTGCACACCACCATGGCCGCGGCCGCCAAGTCGCTGCACACCGGCTTCACCGGCTTCCGCGCCCCTGACGGCCGCCGCGGCATCCTCAACACGGCCGCGCCCGCGCTGCCCGCCGACGCGGCGCCCGCCGTGGCCGGGATCACCGGCCTGGACACGCTCGCGCACCTCAGCCCGCACCTGTCGCCGAAGGTGCGGAAGGTGGCCGCGTCCACCGCCAATGCCCGCGCGGTCACCCCGAACGTGACCGGCCACACCCCGAGCCTGTGCTCGTCGGTGAAGTCGGGCCTGGCCTCCGGCGGCAACATCGACACCCAGCAGTACTGGAGTGCCCGTTCGCTGGCGACCGCCTACGGCATGGCCGACCAGCCGGACGTCGGCACCGGCGTGTCCGTCGGGATCTTCGAGCTGGAGAACTACGGCACGAAGGACATCGCCGCCTACCAGTCCTGCTACGGCACGAAGGTCTCCGTCAGCGCCGTCAAGGTGGACGGCGGCCCGAAGCTCGCCGCCGACACGCTCGACGCCTCCGGCTCCCAGGTGGGCGTGGAGTCGGCGCTCGACATCGAGGACCTGATCGGCCTCGTCCCGCAGGCGTCCCTGGTCGTCTACCAGGGCCCCGACGCGGCGGACGCGAGCGACCAGGACGTCCTGGACGTGTACCAGAAGATGGTCACGGACAACAAGGTCAAGGTCATATCCACCAGTTGGGGTGCCTGCACCGCCGACCAGAGCGGCGCGTTCCTCGACGCCGAGAACAGCATCTTCGCCGAGGCCGCCGCCCAGGGCCAGACCGTGACTGCCGCCTCCGGTGACGACGGTTCCGGCGACTGCTGGTACGACGCGGACGGCGACGGCGTCAACGACGACCCGAACGGCGGGCAGGTCTCCGTCGACGACCCGGCCGGGCAGCCCTACGTCCTGGGCGTCGGCGGCACCTCCATGACGGGCTCGAACGCCACGCAGAGCGCCTGGAACAGCGAGGGCGACGCCACCGGCGGCGGTGTCTCCTCGTACTTCGGCCTCGACTCCGCCACCGGCTACCAGGCCGGCCGGCAGGGCCCCGGGTACTTCGACGCCTGCGCGGCCGCCGCGGGCCGGACCTGCCGGCAGGTCCCGGACGTCGCCGCGCTGGCCGACCCCGACCAGGGCTACCTGGTCGAGTGGGGGGAAGCCTCCAAGAACCAGGAGTACGCGGGCTGGTACCTCGTCGGCGGCACCAGCGGCGCCTCGCCGACCTGGGCGGCCGTCGCCGCGCAGGCCGACCTCGACCTCGGCTGCGCCGCGGACGGGCCGATCGGTTTCGCCAACCCCGCGCTCTACCAGCTCCCGTCGAGCGCCTTCCACGACATCACCAGCGGTGACAACGTCGTCCCCGGCCAGAACGTCCAGCCGTCCGGCCTCTTCACCGCCGGGTCCGGCTACGACATGACGACCGGCCTGGGCACCCCGAAGAACGCGCGCAACGCGATCACCGCGCTGTGCAAGGCCGTTCCGGCCTCCCCGGGCGGCACCTTCACCCCGGTCAACCCGGCCCGGGTGCTCGACACCCGGGCGAAGATCGGCGTCACCACGACGACCCCGGTCAAGGCCAACGGCAAGGTCGTCCTCCAGGTCGCCGGCAGCGCCGGCGGCGCGGTCCCGTCCTCCGGCGTGACCTCCGTCGTGCTCAACGTCACCGCGACCGCGGAGACCACCGGCGGCCACCTGATCGCCTACCCCGACGGCGGCACCCAGCCCACCTCGTCCAACCTCAACTGGACGCCCGGCCGCAACATCCCCAACCTGGTGATCGTGCCCGTCGGCGCGAACGGCAAGGTCGACCTGCTCAACGCCTCGTCGGGCACGGTGCACTTCGTGGCCGACGTCTTCGGCTACTTCTCCGCCGCCGCCTCCGGCGCCACGTACTACCCCGTGGGCCCCGCCCGGGTGCTCGACACCCGGGCGAAGATCGGCGTCACCACGACCACCCCGGTCAAGGCCGACGGCACCGTGGCGCTCACCGTCGCCGGGGCCGGCGGGGTGCCCGCCACCGGGGCCACCGCCGTGGTGCTCAACGTGACCGCCACCGCCGAGCAGTCCTCCGGGCACCTCATCGCCTACCCGGGCGGCACCACCCGGCCCGACTCCTCGAACCTCAACTGGATCGCGGGCAAGTCGGTGCCGAACCTGGTGATCGTGCCGGTCGGCGCCGACGGCACGGTGGACCTGTACAACGCCAGTTCCGGCACGACCCACTTCGTGGCCGACGTCTTCGGCTACTACCAGGCCGACGCCGGCGGCGCGCTGTTCCACCCGGCCGGCCCGGTCCGGCTGCTCGACACCCGCAACGGCACCGGCGCGCCCAGCGCCGGGCAGCTCAGCTCCAGCGGGTCGCTCTCGCTGAGCCTGGCCGACGAAGGCTCCCTGGCCTCCGCCAAGGCCGTCGTGCTCAACGTGACCGTCGTCAACGGCACCAAGGGCGGCGTGCTCACCGTGTGGCCCGACGGGCAGGCCCAGCCGACCTCGTCCAACCTCAACTGGTCGGCGGGGCAGACGATCGCGAACCTCGTGACCGTCCCGGTGATCGACGGCAAGGTCGACTTCCACGCCAGCGCCGGCTCCGTCGACGTCGTCGCCGACCTGTTCGGCTACTACGCCTGACCCGCGTCTCGACCCGCGGCTGACCGCCCGCGGCTGACCGCCCGGGGCCACGCCGGCCCCGGGCACCGGCCCACCCCGCGCCTCCCGGCCCACCCGGCCGGGAGGCGCACCCCGTCCTGCGGCGGTTTCGTACGCACCGCGGCTACGGCTGCGAAGGCTGCCGCCGCCTCGGACGGCGCGCGGACGGCCCGGCGGTCCACAGCCACGGGTGAGCGCGGGTACGCCCCGCGATGTCCGTGCTGTGCCGGGCGGCCACGATCGTCATCACCGGCCACGTGAGCACCGTCACGACCATCTCCACCGGGCCCACCCCGGTGGCCAGCGCCACGACCAGCAGCTCCGCAGGGAACGTCACGGCCGCCGCCAGCGCGCCCAACAAGGCCAGGCGCCGTGCGCTCGTACCGGTCCGTCGTGAGGCGAGGGTCAGCCCGCCACCGACGCAGATCCCCATGAGCACGCCCGCCGCCGAACTGCCGGCCACGAGTTCCCCGCAACGGGACAAGGCGCTCAGCGCGTCCTGCGTGCTGCCCCGTGCGAGGCAGGAGAGCCCGGCCCCCAACGCGAACGTGGCCCAAAGCCCCCCGGGCACGCCCGCCATCAAGAGGCCGACCCTGACGCCGCGCCCCGGCCCACCCCGTCCGCTCATGGACCCCATCTTCCACCGGCGCGGCGGCCACGCGCCCGGATACGGTCGCACCGCCTCGTCAACTCGCCCGGCACCGGCACGTGTCGACAGCGCCCGTGCTCCATACGGCTAAGGCGCGGACGACGCGGGCGGCTGCGTGCCGGCCGGCAGCCAGGCGTCGATGACCTCGACCAGCTCGTCGAGCCCGGTGAACACGTGCCCGGACATGCCGAGGGCCCGCGCGGCGCGGACGTTCTCCTCGCGGTCGTCGACGAAGAGGAAGCCGGCGGGCGGGGTGCGCAGGGCGCTGACGCAGTGGTGGAACGCGGCCGGGTCCGGCTTGGCCGCGCGGATCTTCCCGGAGAGGGCGAGATGGTCCAGGTTCCGCAGCCAGGGCTGGGCCGCGAGGAAGGCATCGGCGTGGTCCGCAGGAATGTTGGAGAGCACGGCCACCCCGGCCCGGCCGCGCAGGGACTGCGTGAAGGCGACCATGCGCCCGTCGACGCGCGACCAGCTGTCGATGTCGGTGAGCCGCAACTCCTCCACCGTACGGGGATCGGCCGGACGGGACAGCCGCCGGAGCACCGCAGCCCAGTACTCCGGCGCGGTCTGCCGTCCGGCGTCGTACGGCGGGCGCAGGTCCCAGTACGCCTCGGCGAAGGCGTCGGCGGGCGCGTCGCAGGAGGCGGCCATCCGCGTAAGGGCACCGGGGCGCTGATGCAGGGCGATGACCCCGTAGAGGTCGAACAGCACGATCCGCCGGTCGGCGGGCATGGCACTCCTTCCGGTCGCGGCGACGAACGTGTCCAAGGGCGCTGCCCAGGCCCGCGCTCGGCCTCGGGTCCGGGCAGGCGCTCGGCTCCGGGGCGCGGAAGCGGTGTCCCATCCGCACAACGAACATCGATCATGAGCGTACAGGAATCAATCAAACAGGTTTGATGTTCCTTTCGTTCGAAGATACGGTGTGTGATCTCTTGTGCCTGATCCCCCGGGGGGACCGTCTTGTCACCTGTACTGGCCGCGGCCGATGTCGTGCCCGCCCCTTCCGCGGTGCGCTCGGTGTGGGACTCGCCGCTGTACCGCGGGGCGACCGTCGCGCTGTTCCTGTCCGGGCTCGGAACCTCGGCCGCGGCCCCGCAGATCACCCTGTTCCTCGTCGACGACCTGCATGTCTCGCTGACCACGGCGGGGCTCTACTACCTGACGAGCGTCACCGCCCCGGTCGCCGGCTATCTCGTCGGCGCCCGCTCGGACCGCACCGGAAGGCGGCTCGGGCTGTTCCGGCTGTGCGCCGTCCTCGGGGCTCTCGGCTGGTGCGCCATGGCCTTCGCGCACCAGGTGTGGATGCCGTTCGTGATCAGCGCCGTGGTCCTGGCGTTCGCCGGCGGCGCCGGGTCGCAGTTGTTCGCCGCGGTCCACGACGACCTGCAGGCCACGGCCAGCCCGATCGGGGACGGGGTGGTCTCGGTCGTGCGCATGGCGCTGACCGCCGGGTGGATCGTGGGCCCGGTCGCGGGCTCGCTGCTGGCCATGACGTCCGGCCCGCGCGTGATGTTGATGGCCACCGGGGTGTGCACTCTGGCGCAGATCCTCCCGATGGGCTTCGCGCGCGCCCGCTCGGCCCCACACGCCGATCAGGCCGCCGGAGCGGAGGCGGACGCAGAGGTGCCCGGGTCCCAGGCGCCGGCCCGACCGCACGTCGGCATACGGACGATGCTGCCCCTGCTGGCCTTCACCGGGCTGTACGTGCTCGTCTACGCGGGCGAGCCGATCAAGTACGGCTATCTGACGATCTACATGCACGACGACCTGCACCTGCCGACGACGGTCAGTGGCGCGGTCATCGCCATCCAGCCCCTGATCGAGCTGGCCCTGATGCCGGTGGCGGTCGTCGTGGCCCGCCGGACCGGGATGATGCGCCTGATGGTCCTCGGCGCTGCCTTCGGCGTCGGCGCGAACCTGTGCTTCGCCCTCACCGCAGGCGCGGCCGGTATGTTCGCCGGCCAGATCCTCATGGGCGGGGTCTGGGGGGTGTTCGCGGGCCTCGGCATCATCGTCGCCCAGCGCCTGCTGCCCCAGGCCGTCGCGACCGCCTCGGCCGTCTTCATGAGCTCGACCGCGATCGCCAGCGCCCTCGGCGGGCTGACCGGCAGCCTCGGCGTGAGCCTGCTGGGACTGCCGCACGTGTTCCTCGCACCGGCCGTGTACGGCACGGTGGCGACCGTCGGCATCGCCGTCATGAGCCGCTCCCGGCACGCCGCGGGCTGACCGCCCGACCCCCGACCTGCGACCAACCCGAGCGCACTGTCCGCCCGTCCGCAGGCACGGCCCGCGCGCCACGGCCCGGGTGCCACAGCCCGGGTGCCACCGCCCGCGCGCCGCCTCGGGCGCGCTACACCGGTTCGGCCTGCGTGGCGGGGGCGGCGGCGGACAGCAGTTGGGACGCGTCGGCCAGGATCAGGCCCGCGGCGCCGCGGACCTCCGCGCCGTCGCCCAGGTGCCCGGTGACGATGTCGACGCTCCTGACGGCGGAGGGCAGTGCGTGGCGGTGGACGCCTGCCCGCAGCGGTTCGAGGAGGTCCTCGCCCGCGGCCGCCAGGTCCCCGCCGACCACGATGAGGCGGGGGTTGAGGAGGGTGACCAGGTTGGACAGCGCGCGGCCGACCGCGTCGCCCGCGTCGCGGACGGAGCGCAGGGCGCCCGCGTTGCGCTGCTCGATGAGGCCGGGCAGGTCCTGGGCGGCGACGTGTTGGCCCCAGCTGTCGGAGAGGAGGCGGGCGATGGCGACGGGGCTGGCGACGGTCTCCAGGCAGCCGCGGTTGCCGCAGCGGCAGATCAGGCCGTCCGCGGTGAGCGGCAGGTGCCCGATCTCCCCGGCCAGGCCCCGTGCGCCCAGCAGCAGTTTGCCGTTGCTGACGATGCCCGCGCCGATCCCGGCGGACAGCCGGACGTAGACCATGTCGCGGGTGTGCCGCCCGGCGCCGTACATCCGCTCCGCGAGTGCGCCCGCGTTCGCGTCGTTGGTGACCCGCACCGGCAGGGAGGTGCGGCGGTGCAGCTCGTCGATCAGGCGCATGCCGACCCAGCCGGGCATGATGCCCTCCGCGCCCAGGGCGCCGCTGCCCTTCTCGACCGGGGAGGCGATCCCGACCCCGATGCCGAGCACCCGGTCCCGGTCCACCCTGGTCTCCTGGAGGGCCCGGTCGACCAGCACGGCGACCAGGTCGAGGGTCTCCTCGGGAGCCCGGTCCACCTCCTTGGCCACCCAGTGCTCCCACACCACCGCGCCGAACAGGTCGCAGAGGATGGCCCGGACATGCTGGTGCCCGATGTCCGCACCGAACGCGTACCCCGCGGTCGGCACCAGGGACAGGGACTGCGCGGGGCGCCCGGTCCGGCGCGGCTCCGGGTCCTCGGGCCCCTCGTCCTCGGTCACCAGACCGACCGCGATCAGGTCGGTGATCAGCGAGGAGACCGTGGCCCTGGACAGCCCGGTGACCCGCACCAGTTCCGGACGGCTGCTGCGCACGGTGGTGTGCAGGGCCTCCAGGACCCGTAGCCTTCCTACCTCGCGCAGGTTGACTGGAGTTTCGATCGTGACCCCCAGGGGTGATTGCGTGGTCGGCGCCGAGGCGGGCCCTTCGAGCTTCCGCAGGCCGCATCGGTGGCGTGCCATTTTGTGCAAAGGTCGATAGAACTCTCGGCGAAACATCGGCCCGTCCGGCGGTTTCTTGCCAGCATTGTGGCATGGCCGAACCGCGGACGGGCCTTCTGGGCGCCATTTTGATCGTACCCGACAAAACATGCCGGTCGCGCCCTACCGGATCGGCCGGCGGGTCGGCGGGAACGTGCCGCGGCTCACCGGCCCCCGTGCGGCGGCGCCCGCGACCACCGCTCCGAGGGGCGGCGTGCGCCGGTCGACTGGTCGGCGCGCCTTTGTCCGAAGTTGATCGAAACTTCAGCGGACTCTCGCTGCCAAAGGCCTTGACGCGCCTAGGTGTTCGCAACAAACTCCCTCACGAGGCGCACGCTGGGCCGCAGTTCATCCGAGTTAGAGCCAAAGTCGTCCGCCGGCCCGGGACGTCGCCCCACGTACGCGGCACCGCGCCGGAGCGGCGCCGCACCCGTACCCGCTCCGGTGCTCCGTCCTGGTCAGGCGGAACGGAGCACCGGAGCGATCGTCCGGTGACGCGTCGCCCCCCCACCGCGACCGCCGCCAACTCACCCACCCCCCACAGCCGGTGGCGGCCGGGAAGGTCCGGGCCGGCAAGGAAGGACGTGCGACGACATGGCACACGCGAAAAGAGGCCCCCGCAGCAGGCGGTGGCTGCCGATCGGTGCGGCCGTGGCAGCCGCGGCCCTGTGGTGGTCGGTTCCCACCACCGGCTGGGGCGCCGGCGCCACGGCCGCCGCGCCGGCCGCGTCCGTCGTGGACACCGGAGGTTCGGTCCTGTCGCACCGCGACTCCGCCGACACCGGCGCCCTGGGCGTCACCTTCGGCTTCGAGGACCGGACCATCGCGGGCGGCCCGTACGTCAACCAGAGCAACCAGATCTACAACCTCCCCATGTACGACGCCACCACAGGCTCGTCCGAGGACTTCTGGCTCGACTACGTCGAGGAACTGGTCTCCTCCGGCGTCGACTTCGTCGCGGTGGACACCCGCGGGTACGTGCCCGGCAGTTCCGTGCCCAACGAGGGCGGCGACCCGCGCGCGCTGACCGGGCTGGTCGCCGCGATCAACAAGGCCGGAGACGCGGGCAAGCTCAAGATCGCCGCGTTCGACGACACCCCCGCCTCGATGACGGACAAGAAGAACCAGATCAAGCACAAGACCGGCGGCTACTCCCCGACCTTCGACATGAGCGACACGACGGGTGCGGGGGAGGGCGGTCACCAGTACCTGTGGGACAACGACCTGAAGGCGTTCTACCAGGCCGTCCCCGACAACCTGCTCTACAAGGTGAACGGGCAGCCGCTGGTCTACCTGTGGTCGGACAACGACTTCGCCTTCGCCAACCAGGGCAACGGCAACTCCGCCAACCTGCTGAAGTACGTCCGCTCGCAGGCCCAGTCGCAGTTCAACGAGAATCCCTACTTCGTCACCGACCAGTCGTGGATCACGAACGACTCGGCCGTCTCCCAGGTCGCCAACGGCCAGGACGGCTGGTTCGGCGTCCCGGACCCCAAATACACCAACATGACGCTGAACGGGGCGAGTTTCGGTGCCACCGTGCCGAGCTTCCACTTCGTCAGCGGCTCCAGCAACATGGTCATCGACCCCGACCACGGGCAGACGTTCGTCAACGGCCTTGCGAACACGGTCGGCAAGAACGATCTCATCACCCTGGTCGAGGGCTTTAGCGACTGGTCGGAGAACGCGGCCCTGTGGCGTACCAAGAGCGCCGACTACGCCACCACCCAGCGCGACTATCCCAACCAGAACATCAACATCCTGCGGCGCTACTCCAAGACGCCGTTCCCGGCCACGCTGACCGTGCAGGCCGAGAGCGCCGACAGCGTCAGCGACACCACGCCGACCAACACCCTCGGCAAGTACCGGGACGACGCGCTCGACGTCGAGACGACCGGCGACTCGGGCGGCGGCTGGGACGTGGGCGCCATCGCCACCGGTGAATGGGAGCAGTGGAACGAGCTCCCGATGCAGGGCACCGAGGACCTGAAGGTGCGGGTCGCCACGCCGCTGACCGGCGCGCAACTGCGCTTCGTGGTCGACGGCGTGGCCGGACCGACGATCAACGTGCCCACCACCGGCGGCTGGCAGACCTGGCAGACCATCGACGCCGGCACGTTCCAGTTCACCGCGGGCACCTCCCACACGGTCAGGCTCGAATACGTCAACGGCGGCCTCAACGCGAACTGGTGGCAGGCGACCGCCTCGTAGGGCAGGCGGCCGCCTCGTAGGGCGGGCGGTCGGCGAAGGGCGGGGCATGAGCCGGTCGCCATGCCCCGCTCCGGCGTGCGCGGGAACATCCGGAAAGGCGTCGCGAACGTGCGGATAATTGGCTGGATCACGCACATTTCGGTGTTGCCATGAGCATGTAGTCCAGACCATTGTGGATCGCGTCGCGACCCCAGGGGCCGTGGTGAACGGACCGGACCGCGTGCCGCGACGAGGCGGGCGCGGACACAAGCGGCGTCACGACGGCCACGGCAGCCACACGATCCGTTCCCCGTCGCGACGCCTTGCCCAGACGGGTAGGTGACGCTGATCGTGTTCCGTCCCCGATGCACAAACCGCCGACATGGACCCGGACGTCGCTCGCGCCGGGCGCTGGTCCTGCTGAGTGCGGCGGGCCTGCTGTCGCTCGGCGCCGCCGGAAACGCGCTGGGAGCGCCGTCCGGCACCTCGTCCGCCCGAACCCCGGCGGCGAGCGCCGCCTCGTCCACGTCCGCCCGGCCCGGCGGCTCGACGCCCGTCACCCTGGGCTCGGGCGACCGCGTCGATGTGGCCGCCGGGCCAGGCGGCAGCAGCTACCTGGTGCCCCGGACGCCCGGCGGAAGCACGATGCTCACGTCCTTCCAGTTCGGCACGGGTGACGCCTACGTCCTGCCGTTCACCTCGACACCCCAGGTCGGCGGCTCGCTGGACCTGTCCCGGTACGACGTGACCGCGCTGGCCCGCGGCGGCGTCACGGCCGGTGCCTCGGACAACGCCTCGGACGCTTCCACACAGGGACCGGACACCCAGGTCGCGCCGCACTATCCGATGTACCGCCTCCAGATCAACGCCACCGACCTCACCGGAGCGCTGTCCGACCCGCTCGTGATGCTGGTCAACACCGACGACATGACCAGGATGGCCACCTACGTCCAACTCCAGGGCGGCGTGGCCAGAGTCGCCGTCCCCGCCGGGAACTACAGCCTGGCCGGCGAGTTCGGTGAGTACGACGCCCAGGGCAACCTCACCACCGCCCGCCTGGTCACGGTCACCGACCTCGCCGTGGGGGCCGACGGCACCAACGTGACGCTGGACGAGAAGACCGCCTCCTCGCGGGTGTCGGCGACCACGCCCCGCCCGAGCACGCAGGACGGCGGCACCTTCAGCTGGACGCGCCGCGACGCCACCGGCGATCCCACCCACGCGGTCAAGGTGTGGTTCGGCGAGCAGAACGGCGACGTCCCCTTCTACGTCAACCCGCAACCCGCCGCGAAGGTCGGCGCGCTGCACTTCATGTGGCAGTGGGACGCGGCCGGCACGGACACCACGAACTCCCCGACCCCGTACCGCTACGACCTGACGTACGCATCGTCCGACGTGCCCGCGGACAACACCGAGGCAGCCACCGACACCCAACTCGCCACGGTCAAGCACGACTTCTCCACCGACCCGGCCGGCACCGGGACCGGGAGCCTCATGACCAACGCCGACGACGCCTGGACGTCCGGCGTGGGGTGGGAGGCGGACTACGCGATGCCGGGCACCGTCACGCAGTATCTGCGCAGCGCTCCCGGCGTCAGCTGGGAGCACAACGTGTGGTCCCCGTCGCCGGCGCAGTCCTGGCAGTCCACCCCGCACACGTTCGCCGCGCGGCACGCGTACCTCGAACCCTGGGCGCACGGGCCGCTGGCCGGCGGGATGGGCCAGTACACCGGACCGGGGTGGACCTGCCTGGGGTGCGTCGCGGACGGCACGCTCGGCCTGCGGGACCTCACCCTCGTCGACAGCGTGCCCGACCACATCGGCTACGGCTACGCCGACGGCACCTTCACCCTCTACCAGAACGGGCAACAGGTGGTCAGCCAGGCCGGCGGCAGCGCCCAGCTCACCGGTGTCCCGGCCGCGACCACGACCTACCGGGCCGTGTACGACCAGGACTTCTCCCCGGTGATCATGACCAGCCAGTCCACCCACGTCACCACCGACGTCACGTTCGTGTACCGGCCCGGTCAGGCGGACACCGCGCTGCCGGCGGGGGACAAGTGCACCGGGCAGAGCGCGACCACGCCCTGCCAGATCCTCCCGGCGCTCACCGTGAACTACCAGCTGGCCGCGGACCTGACCAACACCAGCGCGAGCGCCGTGCAGACGATGGGCGTCAACGTCGGGCACCTCGCCTACGACGGGCACGGCTCGCACGCGGCGATCGCCTCGGCCCATGTGTCGGTGTCCTTCGACGGCGGCAGCACCTGGCAGCCCGCGGCCGTCGCCGGATACGCGGGCCACTACGTCGCGGCGTGGCACAACCCAGCCTCCGCGGCGGGCACCGACCCGAGCCTCAAGATCACGGCGACGGACAACGCGGGCGGGTCCCTCACCCAGACCATCGCCCACGCGTACACCATCGCCGCGGCCACCAGCTGAGTCGACCCCTCAAGCAGCCGGCGGGCCCGGGTGACCGGGCCCGCCGCGGACCCGGAGAACCCTTCATGCGACACCTTCACGCCCGCTACGGGCGCACACTCCTCGTCTCCCTGGCGGCCCTGGCGACAGCGGTGTCACCCGTCGGCGCCGCGAGCGCCCACGCCCGTGCCGCAGGCGCCTCCGCCGACCGGCCGGCGGCTTCCGCCGCCGCCCCGGTCCGGCAGGTGTGCGGGCCGGCCGGGCCGGGACAAGCACGTTGCCTGGCGCAGATCCGGACCGACGTCCACACCGGCACCGGTGTGCGCGGACCGGCCGCGCACGCGTCGGCGGGCAGCGCGGCCGCCGCGCTGCCCCCGGGCTACGGCCCCGCGGACCTGCGCGACGCCTACCAACTGCCGTCCACCGGCGGCGCGGACCAGACCGTCGCCGTGGTCGACGCCGGCGGCGACCCGTCCGCCGAAGCCGACCTGGCCGTCTACCGCTCCACCTACGGACTGCCGCCCTGCACCGTCGCGAACGGCTGCCTGAGCATCCTCAACCAGCGCGGCCAGACCAGCCCGCTCCCCGCGGACCTGCGGTGGAGCGTGGAGATCTCCCTCGACCTGGACGCCGCCTCCGCGGCCTGCCCGGCGTGCCACGTCATGCTCGTCGAGGGCGACGACGCCGGCATCCCCAGCCTGGCCGCCGCCGTGGACACCGCTGTCACCGCCGGCGCCACCGAAGTGTCCAACAGCTACGGCGCGACCGAGCAGAACGGCATGCAGCCGTACGCCGCCTCCTACTCCCACCCGGGCGTGGCGATCCTGGCCTCCTCGGGTGACAGCGGCTACGGCATCCCGAACACCCCGGCGGTGTATCCCACCGTGATCGCCGCGGGCGGCACCACCCTGACCCGTGCCCCGGGCACCGCGCGCGGCTGGACGGAGTCGGCCTGGCAGGGCGCCGGAAGCGGCTGCTCGGCCTGGGTGGACAAACCGGCCTGGCAGCACGACGCCAACTGCCCCGGCCGGATGGTCGCCGACATCTCCTCCGTGGCCGACCCGAACCCCGGGCTGGCCGTCTACGACACCGACAACAAGACCGGCGGCTGGGTCGTGGTCGGGGGCACCAGCGCCGCGTCGCCGTTCCTCGCCGGAGCGATAGCCGTGGCAGGGAACCCCGCCGCCTTCCCCGACGCCTCCTCGTTCTACACCGTCACCACCGGTCTGAACGACGTGACCACCGGCAGCAACGTCACCTCCACCGACTGCGGCGGGGACTACCAGTGCACGGCCGGGCCCGGCTACGACGGACCCACCGGCAACGGCACCCCGCTGGGAACCGCGGCCCTCTGACTGGCCCTCTGACGCCCCGTGCGCTCCCGCGGCCCCCGGCCGAACCGGCCACCGGCCGCGGGAGAGCGCCACGGCCGGTGCCGCACGCGCCGTCGCCCCCGCACCCCAGTGGGGTCACTGGGCCAGAACGAGCAGATCGTCGTCGGTGCCGGAGAACATCCCGGTCCACTGGACGGCCACCACGCCGTCGACGGCCTGCCAGGGCGTCAGTGCGGCGAAGGTGTCACCGGTCTCGCCCGACGCGGGCCGGACCGGAGGCAGCCGCGTGGAGTGGAGCTGCCGCCCGGTCCGGGCGTCGAGGACCAGCAGGTCCGAGGCCACGGCCTTGGGTGTCCCGCTCCTCGGCAGCAGGGGCTGCTGGACGACGTACACGCGGCCGTCCTCGATCAGCGGCGGGCCGAGCCGGGTGTCCTTCGCCGGGCGGCGCGTCCAGTGCTTCGTACGGTCGGCGACGTCGTAGGCCACCAGCGTGCCGTCGGAGGACCCGGCGGTGTTGTCGGCGCACAGCATGATCCCGTCGCCGGCCGCCTCCGTGGGGTGGAGCGCGGGGACCGGCCAGGTGGTGACCCGCGGCGTGCGGCCCGAGACGTCCACCACCGCGCCGATCCCGTCCCGGCTCCACAGCGACGTCACCAGGGTGTGGTCGTCGACCGGTCGCAGCCGGTTCAGCCCGCTGTCCACCTTCCAGCGCACCGTGCCGCGGCGGGTGTCGAACGCGATCAGCGGCAGGTCGTCGCCGGCCTTGCCCGTCCCGGCGCACTCCGCCCGAGCCACCACCGCGCCGCGCATCGCGAACACCCCGCCCGAGCTGAGCCGGCAGCCCTTCGGGACGGCGCCGCGCCACACCCGCTTCCCGCTGTCCTCGGCGAACGCCGTGATCGCCTCCCTGCTCTCCACGACCACCAGCCCGCTCACCACATCGAGATCGGCGAACGTGTCGGAGGACCCGGCGGGCTTGCCGTAGGTCACCTTCGCATGCCAGCGCGGCTTCCCGGTCCTGACGTCGGTCCCGACGACCGTCCCGTCCTTCCACCAGGTGGCGACGGTGCCACCGCTGCCGGTGAGGCCGACGGTGCCCAACTCGGTGCCGGAACGGCCGTAGTGCCAGTACTCCTTGCCGGTGCGCAGGTCGTGCGCGGCGACGCCGTCGTCCGTCTCGTCGACGGACAGCCCGCCGTCGACGCCGTACGACTGCGAGGTCCGCCGCAGCACCCGGTCCGGCGCGGCCGGCGCCCCACTGCCCAGCGCCGTCGGGAACGCCCCCTGCGCGCCGCCGACATGCTCGTGATACGGGTGCCCCGCACGCAGCACCAGCCAGCCGCCCACGGCCAGCGCGGCCACCACCGCGGCCACGACCGTGCCCAGAGCTCTCCTGTCCATCCTGCCCCCCTCGTCCCGACGAATCCGGCCAGCCTACGAGACCGGCCCCGTGCCCGGGCCCCGGCGTCGCCGTCCGCGGCAGCCCGCGCGGTTCGGCTCCGCCGTGAATGCGCCGCCGGGCGACCGGCCTTGCCCAGAACGCCGCCGCACCGGCCGCTAACGCACGTGCCCGGAGCGGCGGTTGCCGCCCTGCCGGACCGTCTTCGCGTCGTCCCGGAGCACCCGCTGGTACTGGCCGGGTGTCTGCCCGACGAGCGCGGTGAACGCGTTGATGAAGGCGCTCGGGTTCGCCCATCCGCAGGCGGTCGCGGTGTGGATGACCGAGACGTCGGCGGCGAGCAGCAGAAGCGCGTGGTGCACGCGGAGCTGGGTGCGCCACTGGGGGAAGGTCATCCCGGTCTCCTGCTGGAAGAGCCGGCTGAGCGTGCGTTCGCTGGCGCCGACCCGGTGCCCGAGCTCGCCGAGCGTCAGGGGGCTCGACATCCCCTCCTCCACGAGGGCGACGACGGCGCGGAGCCGGTCGTCGTGCGGCTCGGGAAGGTGCAGCGGTTGTTCGGGCGCGGTGGCGACGTCGTCGATGATGACCCGGCGCAGCCGCGAGCGCGCCCCCGCGGAACGGTGCTCGGAGCCGGTCAGCGCCAAGGCGGCCTCACGTGCCAGCGGTGTCATGACCAGAACCGCGGGATGCGCCGGCAGCAGGGCGGCCAGGCTCGGCGCCAGGAAGACGATCCGCATGTCGGTCTGGCCGTGCGCCCGGTGCTGGTGCGCGAAGCCCGCGGGAATCCAGACCACCCGGTTCGACGGGGCGATCCACGAACCCACCGAGGTGACGAGCGAGAGCACGCCCGTCGCGGGATACACCAGGTGCCCGCGGGTGTGGGTGTGCTCGGGGGTGCGCTCGTCGTGGCCGAGCAGGAGGACGTGTTCGCGCAGGACCTGGTCGAGCGGCATCGGCGCGTGGCGGGTTTTGGGCATCTTTCGTCAGGTTATCAGTTGGTCGCCCTGGGGGCGTTCGGATGGACTGGAGCCGTAGCCCAGCGCCACCCACGTGGCGGCCGACCTCGGGCTACGCCCAGGAGCGCCCCGGCCGACCGGGGACCGAAAGGACAGCCCAGATGACCCGTCTCCTCCAAGAACCGCCGCCCCGGACCCGGCCCGGCACCAGCGCCCGCGGCAGGATCGGCGCCGTCCTGTCGGCCGTGGGCCTGCTGACGGCCGCGTTGAACCTGCGCATCGGTGTCGCCTCGGTCAGCCCGGTGCTGTCGGACATCAAGGCGGACCTCGGCCTGTCCGAGGTCGTCGTCAGTCTCCTCACCACCATCCCCGTCGTCGCCTTCGGCGCCTTCGCCTTCGTCACCCCGGCGCTGAGCCGCCGACTGGGCCTGCACCGGCTGCTCGGAGCGACGATGGTCGCGCTGGCCGCCGGGATCGCGCTGCGGCTCCAGCCCAGCCTCGCCGGGCTCTTCGCCGGCACCGTCGTCATCGGTGCGGCGATCGCGATCGCCAACGTGATCATGCCGGCCGTGATCAAGCGGGACTTCTCGCACCGCCTCGGCCTGATGATGGGCCTGTACTCGACGGCGCTGTCCGCCGGCGCCGCCCTCGCCTCGGGCGTCACGGTGCCGCTGCTCTCCCTGGTCGGCGGCGGCTGGCGCCCCACCCTGGGGCTGTGGGCGATCCCCGCCCTGCTCGCCTTCCTCGTCCTCGTCCCGCAGTTGCGGCACGCCCCCGTCCGAGATCGCCGGACCCGTGACGTCGCCGATGCCCCGTCGGCCGCAGGCGAGCCCTCCGTCCGCGTCCTGCTCCGCGATCCGGTCGCCCTCGCCGTGACCGCGCTCATGGGTTTGCAGAGCATGAGCTACTACGCGGCCCTGACCTGGGTCCCCACCCTGTTCCAGGACTCGGGCATGGACGCGCACACGGCCGGCTGGATGCTGTCGTACTCGGCCTTCCCCGCCATCGCCGTCTCGCTCGTGACGCCCGCGATCGCCCGGTGGGCACGTCCGACGTGGCTTCCGGTCGCGGTCGCCGCCGTGTTGACCGGGGCCGCCTTCGGCGGGCTCGCGGTGGCCCCGCTGCCGGCGGCGTACCTGTGGATGACCATGCTCGGGCTCGGCCAGGGGGCTTCCCTCAGCCTCGCCCTCACCTACATCGTCCGGCGCTCGCCCGACGCCCGGCACACCGGCCACGTCTCGATGATGGCCCAGGGGCTCGGCTACCTCCTGGCCGGCCTCGGCCCCGTCGGCCTCGGCGCACTGCACTCCGCGACCGGGGGGTGGGGCATCCCGCTCATGGCGCTCATCGGCCTGCTCGTCCTGCAGTTGGGGGCCGGAGTGCTCGCGAGCCGCGAACGCCACGTGCTGGAAGGCTCCGTGCCGGAACGCTCCGTGCCGGAGGCCCGGGTGCCCGGCGGCAACGCGCCGGGCGGTCGCGCGCCCGGCGGTCGCGGCTGACTGCAAGACCCGCCGAGGCGGCCCGCGTTCAGCTGCCCGGCGGCGGCTCGAAGGCGGTCGCGAGCGAACCCGGGGTCACCGGAGTGCGCTGGCCGCTGCCGGTGACGGGGAGGCGGGCGCCGTCGAGGGCGGGGTCGACGTAGCGGGCGAACCACTCGTCCAGGCGGGCCGCCAGCTCCGCGCGGGTCCGCGCGTGCTCGGGCGAGTCGGCGAGGTTGCGCTCCTCGCCGGGGTCGGCGGCGAGGTCGTACAACTCGTGCGGGCCGTGCGGGTAGCGGTGCACGTACTTCCGGTCCCTGGTGCGGATCATCCGGACGGGACCGTACTCGTCGTAGACGACCACGCGGTCATGGCCGGAGACGTGGTCGGCGTCGCCGAGCAGGCGGGCGAAGGAACGGCCCGGCAGCTGGGGGTCGGGGGTGTGGTCCAGGCCGAGGTGGTCGACGAGGGTGGGCAGGACGTCGTACTGCGACAGCAGGGCGTCGCAGACGCGCCCGCCGGGGATGCGGCCGGGCTGCGCCGCGATGAAGGGCACCAGCACCGAGCTGTCGTACATGTTCTGGGGGAAGGTGCCGTTGCCCTTCCCCCAGATGCCGTGGTGGCCGGCGTTGAAGCCGTTGTCGCTGGTGAAGACCACCAGCGTCGAACCGGTGAGGTCGAGCGCGTCGAGCCGGTCCAGGACCCGGCCGATGGCGGCGTCCATCGCGGTGGTCGCCGCGAAGTAGCCGATGAGCGCCTGCCGGGTATCGCTCTCGCCGCCGACCGGGGCGCCGTCCTCGTCGAGCGGCTGCCAGGGGTGCGGCGGGCCCTGGGGGCAGGTCTCGAAGGCGCAGTCCTCGTACAACTCGGTGCACTGGCTGGGGTGTTGACCCTTCCAGGGCTTGTGCGGCGCGGTGAAGTGCAGCGAGAGGTGGAAGGGTTCGGGGCGCTCCGCCTCGGCGACGAGGAACCGTTCGGCGTCCGCGGCGAGGGCGTCGGTGAGGTAGTCGGGCTCCTCGGTGCGGACCCCGTCGCGGTACATCGGCGCCCCGCGGTACGGGCCGCCGCCGCTCTCGTGGGCGTACCAGTGGACGAAGCCGGGGCGGGGCTTGTCGTTGGCGCCGAGGTGCCATTTGCCGCTGAGGCCGAGCCGGTAGCCGGCGTCGGCGAGCAGGTCGGTGAAGAGGGTCCGGCCGGCCAGGAAGTCGACGCCCGTGCGGCCGGCGTGATGGTAGGAGAGCCAGTCGTGGACGCCGTGCTGGGAGGGCAGTTGGCCGGTGAACAGGGAGGCGCGGGCCGGTGAGCAGACCGGCGAGGTGCAGAAGAAGCGGTCGAGGAGAACGCCGCTCGCCGCCAGGGCGTCCAGCCGCGGGGTGTGGATCTCGTGGTTGCCCGCGCAGCCCATGGCCCAGGGGCCCTGATCGTCGGAGAGGATCAGCAGCACGTTGGGGCGGTCCGGATCGTGGCTTGCCATGGGTCTCCCTGGGCGTGACGCGAGATACGTGGGTGCGGGTGCGGGTGCGGGTGCGGCCGCGGCTGAGGCCGCGAGATGGAACCGGCCCGCGGGTGCCTCACATGCTCGGTGCCGACGTCCTGACGAGTCAATCGCTCTGAGGATATGAATCACCGATGACTTTCCCGGGGGTTCACTCGGTGGGGCGACACATTGCTGCAACAATTCCGGCGATCCGCTGAGTCATCCGTAATTCATACCCTCAAAGACCGCTTGATCCGTCCGATGACTTGCGGCAATCATATGGCCACGCCTTCCCCGACCCAGGGTCACCGCCACCCGAGGAGTGCAGGTATGTCCGCTGTCCGACAGTCCACGGCCGCCGCAGAGTCCGGCCGTCCACTCTCCCGCCGTGCCGTTCTCGGCGCGGCGCTCGCCGCGGCGGCCGGACTGACCGCCGCCTGCGGGTCGAACTCGTCGTCGGGCGGGGGCGGCGCGTCCTCGTTCACCTACTGGTCGATGTGGAAGCAGAACGAACCCCAGGCCAAGGTGCTCCAGGCCGCGATCGCGCAGTTCACCAAGGACACCGGGATCAAGGTGAGCGTCCAGTGGAAGGGCCGCCAGGTCGTCCAGCAACTGGCGCCCACGCTCAACACCGGGAACGTCCCCGCCGACCTCGTCGACTCCGCCGACCGCTTCGCCTACGCCCAGCTCCAGGCCACCGGCCAGGCCCTCGACCTCACCCCGGTCCTGGACCTGCCGATCCCCGGCGAGAGCGGCCACACCGTCGGCAGCGTCGTCCCCGCCAAGTACCACGGCCTCAGCACCACCGCCGGCACCCTGTGGCAGATCCCCTACGAGATCATCACCACCCAGATCTGGTACGACGGCCACGCCCTGCCCGACGTCGCCGCCCGGCCCCCCGCCACCTGGGCGGAGTTCAGCGAACTGCTGGCCACCCGCAAGTCCGCGCGCGGCGGCGGCCCCCTCGCCCTCGACGCCGACGTCCCCGACTACGCCGCCTACTGGACGTACTACGCCGTCCTGCGCGGCCTGGGCCCCGGCGCGTTCGGCAAGGCCGCCGCCGACAAGAGCGGCGCGCTGCTGAAGGCGGACGGTTTCGTGGCCGCGCTGCGCCACGTCGAGGACCTCGTCTCCGCGGACGACTTCACCAAGGGGTACGACGGCTCCAAGTGGCCCGCCGTGCAGCAGAAGTGGGCCAAGGGCAAGTCCGACTTCCTGCTCCTGGGCACCTTCGCGCCCAGCGAGACGTCGACCTTCGCCTCCTCCGACTTCCGCTACCGCTCCTTCCCCTTCCCGGCCTTCGCCCAGGGCGGCGACACCTCCCAGGACATCTCCCTCATCGGCTTCTCCATACCGAAGAAGGCCAGGCACGCCGCCGCCGCGCAGAAGTTCATCGCGTACTTCCTCGCCAAGGAACACCTCCAGGGCATCGCCACCCAGGCCAAGAACATCACCCCGCGCGCGGACATCGACGCCCCCGCCGAACTGGCCGACGCGCAGAAGGCGCTCACCGCGGGCAACGCCGTCAAGACCCTGGACGGAGTGAAGGAGACCGCCGCCGAGTGGTACACCAAGGTGTTCCTGCCGCTGAACACCAGCTTCCTCACCGGCCACCTCACCGCGACGTCCTTCGCCTCCAAGCTGGCCTCGAACTCCGCCTCCTACTGGAAGACGGCCTCGTGACGGCCGCCGACACGCTCCGCCCCGAGCCGCCCGGCAGCGCCTCGGCGCGGCGCCGGTCCACCACCGGGCGGCGCCGGTCCACCACCGCCCGGCGGCGGCCCGCTGCCCCGGGGCCGGGGGAGACCCGGCACAGCCCGCTCACCGCCCGCCGCAAGAAGCTCTTCTGGCCGCTGCTGCTGCCCGCCGCGCTGGTCTACGTCGTCTTCTTCGCCGGCCCGTCGCTGTTCACCCTCTGGCTGAGCCTCAACAAGTGGGCCGGCGCGGGCCCGATGAGCTTCACCGGCCTGGACAACTACCGCCGGCTGTTCCAGGACCCGACGTTCCGGCACTCCTTCACCAACACCCTCTGGATCATCTTCGGTGCGGGCGGGCTGACCTTCCTGGTCTCCTTCGGGCTGACGATGGTGCTGCGCGAGATGCAGGGCCGCAAGGCCGCCCGCTCCATCCTCTTCTTCCCCAACATCGTGCCCAGCGTGGTCATCGCGATCCTGTGGGGCTTCCTCTTCCAGCAGGGCGGACTCGTCGACTCCGTCACGAAGGCCACCGGCCTGCCCTCGCCCAACTGGCTCGGCCAGGGGAACCTGTTCAAGGTCATCATGATCGGCCTGGTGTGGACCTCCACCGGCTTCTACACCACCATCCTGATGGCCGCCGTCGACCAGATCCCGCCGGAGCTGTACGAGGACTGCGACCTGGCCGGCGCCAACACCCTGCAGAAGTTCCGGCACGTCACCCTCCCGCTGATGTGGGACGTGGTCGGGATGTGCGCGGTGCTGTGGACCATCTCGGCGGTGAAGGTCTTCGAGTTCATCTACGCCTTCGCCGGTGCCGCCGGGCAGATGCCCGACACCGGTGTGTGGAACACCGCGCTGTACACCTACGGCGAGGCGTTCGCGTCCGGCGGCGTACCCCGCTACGGCTCCGCCGCCGCGAGCGCCGTGGTCATGCTCGCCCTCGTCGGGGTGCTCGTCGTCCTGATCCGCCGCTTCATGCGCCGCGACTCCGTGCAGTACTGAGCAGCGCCGGCCGGTACCGCGCGGTGCCGAGCAGCGCTGGTCCGGCTCCACCGGACACCACCCGGCCGCACCGCAACACCCGCCGGCTCCACCGCACACCACCCGGCCCCGACCGTTCCACACCCCCGTCACGGAGGTCATCCCCGATGGCTGTCGCCAGTCCCGGCCGCTCACCCGGCCCGATCGCCCGCCGGCTGCGCCGGCTCACCGCCGGCCGGGTGCTCGGCGTTCCCCTGGTCTGGCTGTTCGCCGCCTTCAACATCTTCGTCGCGCTCTGGCTGCTGCTGTCGTCCCTGAAGACCTCCGACGCGATCTTCAGCTCGCCCTGGCGGTTCCCGCACACCCCGAACTGGGGGAACTACGCCCGGGCCTGGAACGAGGGGCAGTTCGGCCAGGCCGCCCTCAACACGGTCGTCGTCGTGGGCGGCACCGCGGTGGTCACCGTGCTGCTGGCCGCGCCCGCCGCCTACGCCCTGAGCCGGATCACCACGCGGCTCAACTCCGGGCTCACCCTGTTCTTCGCCCTGGGACTCGGCATCCCCGCCCAGATGGTGATGCTGCCGCTGTTCGTGTTCATGAACCAACTCCAGCTGGTGAACAGCCTGTTCGGCCTGATCGTGGTGTACGTGGCGACCTCGCTGCCGTTCGCCGTGTTCTTCCTCACCGGCTTCTTCGCCACCCTCCCGGTGGAGTTGGAGGAGGCGGCCGCACTCGACGGAGCCACGCCGCTGCGCACCTTCTGGCAGATCATGCTGCCGATGGCGCGCGGCGGGCTGATCACCGTGCTGATCCTCAACATCATCCAGCACTGGGGAGAGACGGTCTTCGCCCTCGTCTTCGTGCAGACCACCGACCACCAGACCCTGTCCCTGGCCCTGCTCGGCTTCCTCCAGCAGATGCAGTACAACGGTGCCGACTGGGGCGGCCTGTTCGCCGGCGTGGCCCTGGTCGTCCTTCCCGTGCTCGCCTGCTACGTATGGCTGGGCCGCCGGATCATCGAAGGAATGACCGTCGGCTCAGTCAAGTGAGCCGAACCGCAGGGGGATTGAGGACCACCATGACCGGAGCCCGCGACCTGAAGTTCCGTCAACTCGCCACCGAGCTGCGGCAGCGCGTACGCCAGGGCGTCTGGCCGCCCGACGGCCGGCTGCCCACCGAGAAGGAACTCGCGCACAGCAGCGGCACCTCGGTGAGCACGGTGCGCCGCGCCGTGGACGAGCTCGTCGCCGAGGGGCTCGTCGTACGGCGGCAGGGCTCGGGCACCTTCGTCGTACCGCCGAGCGCCCCGGGACCCGGCCGCGCACTGGTCGGCGTCAGCGTCCCCGACACGGCCTTCTACTACCCGAAGGTGCTGCGGGGCATCGAGGAGACCCTCTCCGCCGCCGGCGCCCGGCTGCTGTTCGCCTGCTCGGGCTACGACCAGCAACGCGAGGCCAAGGACGTGGCGGACATGCTGGAGGCCGGAGTCGACGGCCTGCTGCTCGTCCCCACCCTGGGCGGACCCGAACCGGCCCGGGAGTACCTCGCGCGGCTGGCGGCGCTGCCCGTGCCGACCGTCCTGGTCGAACGGCGCGACGCCGCCCTGGAGGGCACCAACGAGTACGTCTGCACCCATCACGAAGCCGGCGCCTACGACGCGGTCCGCCACCTCGCCGGCCTCGGCCACCGGGCGATCGGCCTCGTCCTGCGCGACCCCAGCCCCACCTCCGGCCCGGTGGCCGAGGGCTTCCACCAGGCGGCCGGCGAACGGGGCCTGGCCACCGTGGAGTTCCGCGCCGCCCGCCAGGAGTGGAGCCCGGCGGCAGCCGACCGGTGCCTCGCCGCGCTGCGCGACGCCGAGGTGACCGCCGCCGTCTGCTTCGGCGACCGGCAGGCCGCACTGCTGCTCGGCGCCGCCCGCCGCGCCGGCCTCACCGTGCCCGGCGATCTCGCCCTGGTCGCCTACGACGACGAGATCGCCGACATGGCCGACATCCCGCTGACCGCGGTCGCGCCCCCCAAACGACAGCTCGGCAAGGCCGCGGCGGCCACGCTGCTGCGCCGGCTCGACGACCCGGAGCTGCCCCGCAGCCGGGTCCTGCTGCGCCCCACCATCATCGTCCGGCAGTCCTGCGGAGCCGCGCAGGACACCGAGACCACGACCACCGCGACCACGACCACCGAAACCACGACCACCGAGACCACGACACCCGAGGAGAGCACCACGTGACCGACACAAGGCTCGGCCTGATCGGCGCCGGCGCCGTGGGAGTGCTGCACGCCGAGGCCGCCACCGCCACCCCGGGCGTACGGGTGACGGCCGTCTGCGACCTCCTCGCCGAGACCGCGCACCGCGTCGCCGGGCCGCTGGGCGCCGCGGTCTTCACCGACCACCGCGACCTCATCGCCTCCGGCACGGTGGACGCCGTCGTCGTCAACACCCCGCACGCCCTGCACACCGACATCGTCACCGGCAGCGCGGCGGCCGGCCTGCACGTGCTGGTCGAAAAGCCCATGGCCACGCGCTCCGAGGACTGCGCCGTCATGGAAGCCGCCTGCGCGGACAACGGTGTCGTGCTGTTCGTCGGGCACATCCAGCACTTCCTGCCCCCGGTCGCCGCGGCCAAGGCCGCCCTCGACGCCGGCACCGTCGGGGAAGTACTCGCCGTCCACGACTGGCGCAGCACCGACTACCGCCGCGGCAGCCGGCCGTCGTGGTTCTTCGACCCGGCGATCTCCGGCGGCGGCGTGTTCATCAACATCGGCACCCACTGCGTGGACCGGCTGCTGTGGCTCACCGGCCGGCGCCCGATGGCGGTGGCCGCGACCGCCGTCCGCCGCGGAGACCTGCCGGTGGAGACCGACGTCCTGGCCCGGCTCGACCTCGGGGACCGGGTGGTCGGCCACATCACCGTCACCAGCACCCTGCTTCCCGCCCGCGACGAGCTGACCGTCATCGGCGAACGCGGCACCATCCGGGTGGCCCGCGGCACCGGCGCGGTACTCCATCCCGACGACGGCACCGGCCCGGTGCTCCTGGCCGAGGACCGCGCCGACGACGTGCCCACCGCCTTCCTCGACCAACTGGCCGCGTTCGCCGCGGCGGTCCGGGGGGAACAGCCCCCCGCGGTCCCGGCCGCCCACGGCCGGCAGGTCGTCGAGACCATCGAAGCCGTCTACGCCTCCTGCGCCGACGGCGGCCGGGCCGTCCGGACGGCCCCCGCGCAGGCCCCCGTCGGCTGAGCCCGCACGGCGGGCCGGCCCGCCGCCGAGGCCGCCGCGGCGGCCACTCGGCGCGGCCCCGGTGCCGGCCCGCCGCCCACCACCTTCCCCACCCCGCGGTTCTCCCGCGGCTCTCCCCTGCGCGCGGCGGTCCCGCGCGTCCCTCGCCATGTCCCTCGCCACCCCATCACGCAGCGGAGGAACACCATGCACGAGAACACCACTCCACCCGTCAGCCGCCGCGGCTTCCTGACCGCGGCCGCGGTCGCGCTCGGCGGTCTGACCGGCGCGCTCCAACTCGGCCCCGGCGCCACGTCGTCCACGGCCGCGTCCGCCACGGCGACGTCCGCCACGACCGACGACGCCTACGCCACCTTGCGCTCGCTGTGGGCCGAGATCCTCACCGGCGGCGCGATCGACCCCACCGACGACGCGTACGCCACCGTCCTGTCCGACCTGTCCACCACCGCCACCGGCCTGTGGAACACCCTGGCCGCCGACACCTCCGCGAACTCGCTCTGGCCGGGACAGACCCTCACCGTCCCGGCCAACATCACCGCCGGCCACAAGCAGTTGGCGACCATGGCGACCGCGTACGCCACCCCCGGCACCACCGCCACCGACGGCAGCGGGCGCACCCTGCACGGCGACCCCGCGCTCGGCGCGGCGATCGTCGACGGTCTCGACTTCCTCCACACGCAGGCGTACAACGCCGACACCGAAGAGTTCGGCAACTGGTGGGAGTGGGAGATCGGTGTGCCCGCCGCCCTGACCAGCGCGGCCATCCTGGTGTACCCCCTGCTGTCACCGGCGCAGCTCGCGAACCACCTCGCCGCCGTCGACCACTTCGTCCCCGACCCCAAGTTCAACAAGTACGGCAGCACCCGGTCGACCTCCACCGGAGCCAACCGGGTCGACCTGTGCCAGGTCGTCGCCGTGCGCGGCATCCTCGGCGGCAGCGGCGAACGCCTCACCACGGCGGTCGCCGCCCTCTCCGACGTGTTCCCGTACGTCACCTCCGGGGACGGCCTGTACGCCGACGGCTCGTTCGTCCAGCACACCTACATCCCCTACACCGGCACCTACGGCATGGTCCTGCTGCGCGACCTCGCCGCCCTCTTCCAGCTCCTCACCGGCTCCGGCTGGGCGATCACCGACCCGTCGGCGGCGAACGTGTACACCTCGGTCGACAGCGCCTTCCGGCCGTGGATATGGAACGGGCTGTGCATGGACGCCGTCCGCGGCAGAGCCGTCAGCCGCCCGGCCGAAACGGACTTCGCCGACGGCAACCTCGTCATCCAGTCGGTCCTGCGAGCCGCCGCGTCCGCCCCGACCCCCGCGCAGGCCGACCACTTCAAGAGCCTGGCGAAGGGCTGGATCACCCGAGGCGAGGCGTACGCGCCGTTCGCCGACACCGCGACCGTCCCGGCCATCGCGCTGGCACAGCCGGTCCTCGACGACGCCTCCCTCGCTCCCGCCGCGGAACTCCCTGGGCACGTCCAGTTCCCCGCCATGGACCGGGCCGTGCACCGCCGCGACGGTTGGGCGCACGCCCTCGCGATGTCCTCGGCCCGGGTGGCCCGGTACGAGTCGATGAACGGCGAGAACCTGCACGGCTGGCACACCGGCGACGGCATGGGCTACCTCTACCTGGCCGCCGACCCGAGCCACTACACCGACGCCTACTGGCCGACCGTCGACCCGACCCGGCTGCCCGGCACCACCGTCGACACCCTCACCCTCGCCGACGCGGCCGGCACCGGGACCCGGCCCACCGCCACCTGGGTCGGAGGAGCGAGCCCGGCGGGCGGGTACGGCTGCGCGGGGATGGACTTCCAGCAGTACGGCTCCACCCTGACCGCCAAGAAGTCCTGGTTCTTCCTGGACGACTCCGTGGTCTGCCTCGGCGCCGGCATCAGCGGCGGAAGCGGAGCCGAGGTGGTCACCACCGTGGAGAACCGCAACCTGCACGAGAACGGCACCAACGTCCTCACGATCGACGGCGTCGCCCAGCCGGGCACGGCCGGCTGGACGAGCACCCGGTCCGTGAGGTCCTGGGCCCATCTGGCGGACGTCGGCGGCTACCTGTTCCCGGGCGGCGCCACCGTGCAGGCGGCCCGCACGTCCCGCGTCGGCGCCTGGAGCGACATCAACACGGTGTCCGGCACACCCGATTCGCTGACCCGCCAGTACGTCTCCTTGTGCCTGCCGCACGGCACCGCGCCGGCCTCGGCCTCGTACGCCTACGTCCTGCTGCCCGGTGCGAGCGCGGCGGCGACGGCGAGGCGCGCCGCGAGGCCCACCGTCACCGTGCTGTCCAACACCGCCTCCGTCCAGGCGGTCCGGGACAGCGCGAGCGGCGTGACCGCGGCGAACTTCTTCGCCGCGGGCTCCGCCGGCGGCATCACGGTCTCCGCGCCCTGCTCCGTCCTCACCCGGCAGGCCGGCGGTCACCTGCTCGTGGGAGTCTCCGACCCCTCCCGCGCGGCCTCCACCGTCACGGTCCAACTCGCCCTGGACGGAACCCTGGTGAGCGGCGACGACGCGGTCACCGTCGCCCGGTCGGCACCGGGCCTGACCCTCGTCGTCGACCTCTCCGGCGCGGCCGGCGCCACCCGGGAGGCCACCTTCACCCTTCACCGGCACCCCGGCCGCCCTGACGCCCAGGCGAAGCCGGCCGGCTCCTCACCCGGCTCGCACCCCTCCCAGCGAAGCGCGCGGTAGCGGCACCGGCCCCGGCCCCCGTTTCGACCGGCGATCGCTTTCAGCCACAGCCGACCAGACTCCAACGCAAACCGACACCCCTTGACGGGACGACAGTCCTACGATGTGGTCTAGTCCACATCCCCGTCAAGGGGTGTGCGGGTGCGGGTGAGGGCCCTCCCTGGCGATGCGCACGGTGCGCGATGCCGGGCGGGAATCGACGATGGCGGGCGCCGGTTTGCGCGAAGCTGATCGTTCGGCCGAGTTTTCGCGCGTGTGTTGACACCGGATGATCCTTGCGCTGCACTGTCGGCGATCGGATCTGCTGCCGTGGTCCGTAGGCGGGAACGGAGTCCTCGCTCCCGCGTGGAACTCCGTCCGCGATGTTCGTTCCTGTTCGATCTCGATCTCGATCTCGGTCGCGTGACGCGAACCGTCAGGCGCACAGATGCACCCCCCAACTGCAGCTCCCTCTACCTCCTGTGAGGACCACATGAGAACGCTCAGGCATCTGGTGGCGCTGGTCGCCTCCCTGGCGTGCGCGCTGGCGGTGCTCGTGGTGCCGTCTCTGACCGGCGCGGACCACGCGCAGGCCGCCACCGGGGCGCCGCACACCATCCCGGCGCTGCGCCAGTGGACGGCCGGGACCGGGGCGTACACCTTCGGTGCCACCTCGCGGATCGTCGTCGCATCCGCCTACGCCACCCAACTCGCGGGCGAGGCGGCCACGTTCGCCGACGACCTGGGCAAGCTGGCCGGCCGCACCGTGTCGGTGGCGACCGGCACCGCCGCCGCCGGCGACATCGCACTGACCCTCGGCGACTCCTCGCTGCCCGCCGAGGGCTACCGGATGACCGTGGGCGCGACGGTCAGCCTGCAGGGTTCCACCGGCACGGGCGTGTTCTACGGCACCCGCACCGTGCTGCAACTGCTGCACCAGTCCTCGACGATCCCGGCGGGCACCGCGCTGGACTCGCCGACCAAGCCCGAACGCGGCCTGATGATCGACGCGGGACGGAAGTTCTTCACCGTCGGCTGGATCGAGCAGCACATCAAGGACATGGCCTACCTGAAACTCAACTACTTCCACTTCCACCTGTCGGACACCTACGGGTTCCGGCTGGAGAGCAGCACCCACCCGGAGATCGTCGCGCCCGACCACTACAGCAAGCAGGACATCAGGGACATCCTCGCGGTGGCCGCCGAGTACCACGTCACGGTCGTGCCCGAGATCGACGCCCCCGGCCACATGAACACCATCCTGGCCGCCCATCCGGAACTGCGGCTCACCAGCAGCACCGGTGTCGCGAGCAACGAGTTCATCGACCTGTCCCTGCCGGGCACCTACGCCCTCATGCGGGATCTGATCAACGAGTACCTGCCGCTGTTCCCCGGGCCCTACTGGCACATCGGCGCCGACGAGTACGTCACGGACTACAGCCAGTACCCCCAACTGCTCACCTACGCCCGCGCCCACTACGGTGCCACCGCCACCGCCAAGGACGCCTACTACGGCTATGTGAACTGGGCCGACTCCCTGGTCCGGGCCGGCGGCAAGACCGCTCGCATGTGGAACGACGGCATCAAGTCGGGCGACGGGACGGTCACGCCGAACGCCGACATCATCGTGGAGTACTGGTACGACTACGGCCTGACCCCGCAGCAGTTGGTCGACGCGGGCCACACCGTCGCCAACGACTCCTGGACGCCCACCTACTACGTGCTGGGCGGCGACAAGCCCGACACCCAGTGGATGTACGAGAACTGGACCCCCGACACCTTCCAGGGCTCGAACACCGTCAGCGACCCTGCCCGCAACCGCGGTTCGCTGCTCCACGTCTGGTGTGACAACCCCACGGCCGAGACCGAGGACCAGATCGCCTCGGGCATCATGTACCCGCTACGGGCCCTCGCCCAGCAGACCTGGGGGTCGCCCGAACCCGTCAGCACCTATGCCGGGTTCACCGCGATCATCGCCGCGGTCGGCCACAACCCGGCCTGGCCGGCGGCCACCGAGAGCGACCTCGCGCTGGGCAGGCCGACCACCGCGTCCAGCACCGAGACCAGCGCCTTCCCGGCGAGCGCGGCGACCGACGGCGACGCCGGCACCCGCTGGTCGAGCGCCTACAGCGACCCGCAGTGGCTCCAGGTCGACCTGGGCTCCCCGACGGCCGTCAGCCGCGTCGTGCTGCGCTGGGAGAGCGCCTACGGCAAGGCGTTCCAGATCCAGGTCTCCGACGACGCGACCACCTGGCGGACCGTCTACTCCACCACCACCGGCACCGGCGGGGTCCAGGACCTGACCGGTCTGACCGGCTCAGGACGCTACGTGCGCGTGTACGGCACCGCGCGCGGGTCCGCATACGGCTACTCGCTCTACTCCTTCGAGGTGTACGGCGGCCAGTTCAGCGGCACCCACGTCCTCACCACGGCGGGCAAGGCGATGGACGACCCGGGCAGTTCGGCTGCGGCCGGCACCCGGCTGATCACGTGGACACCGGGCGGCACGGCCAACCAGCAGTGGCAGCTGACCTACCACACTGACGGCAGCTACTCCCTGGTCAACGGCTCCTCCCACCTGTGCGCCGACGTCGACGGCGGATCGACGGCGGCCGGCGCGGCCGTCCTGCAGTGGACGTGCACCGACGCCGACAACCAGCACTGGACCGTGACCCCGCGCAGCGGCGGCTACGCCCTGGTCGCCAAGAAGAGCGGTCTGCTGCTGACCACCGCCTCCACGTCGGACGGCGCCCTGCTGACCCAGGAGGCGGACACCGGTTCACCGCTCCAGCTCTGGCAGATCGCCTAGGGCCGGTCGAGGCGGGGGCGGCGGGGGCGAGACGAGGAAGAGACGGACGACGAGGACGGCACCGCCGGACCGATCACGCGGGGCGGTGCCGTCCGTGCCCCGAGGCCGGGATCAACGGTCCTTGAACTCCTCGATGGCCGCGCGGACCGTCGCCCCCAACGCGTCGCTGCCGGCGTGCCCGGAGTCCTCGATGATGTGCAGCCGCGCGTCCGGCCAGACCTTCGCCAGCTCCCACGCCGTCTGCACCGGACTGCCCGCGTCGTGCCGGCCGTGCACGAGCACCGCCGGGATGCCGGCCAACTTGTGGGCGTCGCGCAGGATCTGGTCCTCCTCCAGCCACGCGCCGTGGCTGAAGAAGTGGGCGCAGATACGGACGAACGCGATCTGCGCGTCGATCTCCCGGTCGCTGTACATGCCGGGTTTGCCGTTGGGCTCGTCGGAGACGATCGCGTCCTCCCAGGCGAGCCAGCCGGCGGCGGCCTTCTCCCGTACCGCCCGGTCGGGGTTCTCCATCAGCCGCGCGTAGGCCGCCGTCAGGTCGCCGTCGCGCTCGTCCTCGGGGACGCCGTCGCGGAACCGGTCCCACGCCTCGGGGCGGAACCGGCCGGCTCCCCGGTAGAGCCAGTCGATCTCGGCGTGGCGGGTGGTGGTCACCGCGGGGATGACCATCTCGGTGACCCGGTGCGGATGTTGCTGGGCGTAGGCCAGGACGAGGGTCGCACCCCAGGAGGCGCCGTTGAGCAACCACCGCTCGATGCCGAGGTGTTCGCGCAGCCGTTCCATGTCGTCGATGAGGTGCTGGGTGGTGTTCAGGCTCATGTCCGCCGCGGGGTCGCTGGCGTGCGGGGTGCTGCGCCCGCAGTTGCGCTGGTCGAAGCGGATGACGCGGTAGCGTTCCGGGTCCCAGGCCCGGGTCGGCCGCCGCATCGCGCCCGACCCCGGGCCGCCGTGGACGACGAGGGCGGGCTTGCCGTCGGGGTTGCCGAGCTGCTCGTAGTAGAAGCGGTTGCCGTCCCCGGTGTCGAGAAAGCCGTGTTCGTACGGATCGGTCGGAGGATAGAGATCAACCATGGCCGCTGATCCTAGGCGCGCGACCGCCGGCCCGTCCCGGGCATTGCCCGATACGGACCGGCGGTCAGCGGCGGTCAGCGGAGGTGGGCAGCGGTCACCAGGGGATGACGCCGTCGTCCTCGAAGAAGGAACCGGTCGGTCCGCCGTCGGGCAGGGTGGCGAGCCGGATCGGCGTGGCCGCGCCCTGCGCGGGGGTACGGGGCCCCGCGAAGCCGGTGAAGTCGGTCGCGACCAGGCCCGGGGAGGTGGCGTTGATCAGGATGCCGGTGCCGGCGAAGTGCCGGGCGTACTGCACGGTGACGGCGTTGAGGTACGACTTCGACGGCGCGTAGGCGGCCATGATCGGGCCGACGTCGATGTCCGGGTCCGCCTGCAAGGTCAGGGAGCCGACGCTGCTGGAGACGTTGACGATGCGCGGAGACGTCGAGCGCCGCAGCAGCGGCAGCATCGCGTTGGTCACGCGGATGACGCCGATGACGTTGGTCTCCACGACCGCGCGGACCGTGTCGAGGTCGAGCGTGGTCGGGTCCTGCACCCACCCCGGCCCGGTCTCTCCCGAGATCCCGGCGTTGTTGACCAGGGCGTCCAGGTGCCCCGCCTGCCGTTCGACCAACCGTACGGCGTCGCCGACGCTGCGGTCAGCGGTCACGTCCAGCGGCACCCCGAACGCGTCCACCCCCGCGGCGCGCAGCTTCGCGACGGCGGCCTCGCCCCGGGCCGCGTCGCGCGCCCCCACGCCCACCCGGTATCCGAGGGCGCCGAGCCCGGCCGCGATCTCGTATCCGATTCCCTTGTTCGCGCCGGTCACCAGCGCGATCCTCGTTTTGCTCATGCCGCCGATGCTCGCTCCAGGAGGTCTCGCGCGGCCAACACCGATACGGTGCCCTGTCATACCTGGTAGGTATCACCGGAGGTACGGTGGGGGACATGGACACTTCCGAGACCGGGGCCGCCGTGGAGATCCGGGACACCTTGGAGACCCGCGAGTTGAGGTACTTCACGGTCGTCGCCGAGGAACTGCACTTCGGCCGCGCCGCCGAGCGGCTCGGCATGGCCCAGCCGCCGCTGTCCCGGGCGATCCAGCAACTGGAGCGGCGCGTCGGCGTCACCCTGCTCCAGCGCAACCGCCGCGGTGTCCGCCTGACCGGCGCCGGCGAGGTGCTGCTCGCCGAGAGCCGCGCCGCCCTCGACGCGGTCAGCGCCGCCACCCGCCGCACCCGTCGCGCCGGCGGCGCCGACCGTCCCGGCGGCCCGCGCACCCGCCTGGTGCTGGCGCTGAAGGCCGCCGGGTCCCACGAACTGCTGCAGAGACTCCTCGACGCCTACGCGGCCGAGCCCGACGCCGCCGAGATCGAGGTGCTGCCCTGCGGGATGTGCGAGCAGGCGGAGCTGCTGCGCGACGGCCGCGCCGACGTGGCGCTCATGCACACGCCGTTCAACTCCCTCGCCGGGTTCGACAGCGAGGAAGTGCTCACGGAGGGGCAGATCGCCATCCTGCCGGCCAGACACCCTCTCGCCGCACGCACGACGCTGACCCTCGCCGACGTGAGCGACATCCCCGACCTCCCGCTCGCCCGCTGGCCCCGGCACGGCAGCTACCCGCCCGGGCCCGGCCCCGAGATCCACGACCAGACGCAGCTGGCCCAACTGATCGCCCTCGGGCGGACGACGGCCGTCTTCCCCGACTCCGCCCGCGCCTGGCTGTGGGCCGAGCACGCCGCCGTCCCGCTGTCCGACGCGCCTCCCGTCGTCACCCACCTCGCGTGGCCCGCGCACAGCCGCTCCCTCGCCCTCGCCGGGCTGGTCCGCACGGCCACACAGCTGTGACCGGTCCCGGGGCCGGCGACACCCGTCCGACGAACAGCGCCGGCCCGCCCGTCAGGTGCCCCGGCGCCGCGCGGCGGCGGAGGCGAGCCGGGGCCTGGCGATCCGCTGGGCGGGCCCGGTGCTCGAATCGTTGCTGCCGGTGCGGATCGGCTTGCCGGGCTCGCGTGACTGTCCCGGCGTCTGAAGGTGGCGTGTAGCGCCCGCGCACCCTGTCGTGGGCGTGGCGGGCTCTCGCCGGTGGGCTCGCCGCGTGCGGGTGCTCGATCCAGTTGCTGCCCGTGCCGGATTAACCACCTCGTGGCCGTCTCGACGGCGACCCTGGAGCGCGAGCCGGCGGCGTGGGCGGGCACGTACGCGCTGCTGTGCCGGGCGGAGGAGGCCCTCGCCGGGCTCGCGTGACTGTCCCGGCGCCCGGAGGTGGCGTATGGCGCCCGCGCACCCTGTCGCGTGCGTGGCGGGCCCTACCCGGTGGGCTCGCCGCGTGCCCGGCACCGGCGGCAGCCGTTCAGTCGAGCTGGTAGTCGAACCAGATGCGATGCGTGCCGTCGGCGTCGACGGCCAGCCCACCGGCGCCGGCGATCCCGGTCAACTCGCCCGTACCGCTGGCGGGCACGAGGGTGAAGAACTCCGCCGTGCGGTCGCTGCCGGACGTCGAGGCCGAGTGCACGAAGTTGAAGGAGCCCTGCTTGCCGTGCAGCGAGCCTTCGAACGACTCCATGGCCACGTAGGTGCCGACGCCCGCCGTCTGGTCGAACGCGGCAGTGAACAAAGTCGCCGAGCGGCCGGCGACCTCGCCTTCGAACTGCTTCTCCATCGTCGCCACACTGACCGGAAGCCCGGTGGACACGGCCGGGTCGGGCTCCAGCCCGGTCGGGACGAACGCTTTGACGGTGAAGGTTCCCTTGGCTCTCATGCGCCGACCGTACCGGGGCGGTCCGACAATCCGGGCCGGACCCGAGGCGGCGTCGTCGGCCGCAGCCGTCATGGACCGTCCCGCCCGGCAGGACCGTCGCCGGCCCACGGGTCCTTGCCGGTCCGGCCCTCGGCCGTGTCCTCGGCCGTGTCCTCGGCCGCGGCGGCGAGTTCGCCGAGCGGTACCGGGACCGCGGGGGTGCGCCCGGAGAGCGGGCGCAGGTCCTGCGCGGTGGTCCGGCGCCCGTCGAGGCAGGCCGCGATGCCCGCGGTCGCGAAGCCGCAGACCCGGCCCTGGCACCAGCCCATTCCCGGCCTGGCCAGCATCTTCAGGGTGCGCGCGTCCGTCGCGCCGAGGTCGTCGTGGGCCTGCCGCAACTCGCCGTAGGTGACCTCCTCGCAGCGGCACACCACGGTCGAGTCCGCCAGCCACCGCGGCCAGGAGGCCGGCACCGGGTAGGTGCGGTGCATGGCGCCGGCGAACCGCCGGCCCCGCCGGACCCGGGCCTGGAGGCGCCGGATCGCGGCCGTACCGACGGTGCCGCCCAGCGGGCGGCCGAGCGAGGCGGCGAGCGCGAGCGCGCCCAGCCGGCCCTCGCAGACCGACAGCGCGGCCCCGCCCACTCCGGTGGCCTCACCGGCCACGTACACGTTCCCGACGCTGCTGCGTTGCAGGGCGTCGACCTCCACGACCAGCGAGCCGTCGACGTCCTGGCGGGTCGACGCGCCGAGCATGAGCGGCAGTTCGAGCGAGGGCGTGAAGCCCCAGCCGAACGCCACCAGATCCGCGTCGGTCTCCTGTCCGGGTCCGGCCGGCCGGCCGTGGCGGTCCACCCGCACGGTCCGCACCGCCTCGACCCTGCCATCGCCGAGGACCTCCTGGACGACGGTCCTGCTCCGGTAGGGGATACGGCGCCGCGCCAGGGTCGCGGCGTACTGCGCGGCCTCGACCCCTTTGCCCGGCGCGGACACCGCGCCGAGCGGGTCGCGCAGCCAGTCGAGCGTGGCGTTGGCCTCCACGACGGCCGCGACCCGCGCGCCGGCGTGCGCGAGGCCGGTGGCCACCGGCAGGAGGAACGGCCCGGTGCCGGCCACGACAGCGCGCCTGCCGGCGAGGGTGCGGTGGCCCTTGAGCAGCGCCTGGACCCCACCGGCCGCCATCACCCCGGGCAGATCCCAGCCGGGGACGGGCAGTTGGCGGTCGTAGCCGCCCGGGCACAGGATCAACGCGCGGGCGACGACGCTCTCCCGCCCGGCAGCCGTATCCGCGGCCCTCGGCCCGGCCGGCACGGTGGGGTACAGGTGCAGGGTGAACGCCCCGCCGGTGCCGGTGCCGGTGCCGGTGCCGGTGCCATCGCCGTCGCCGTCGCGGGTGGCGAGCCACACCTGACGGCCCGGCAGGTAGCGCACGCGCCCGGTGTCCCTCAGCGCGTACAGGCGTTCGCGCAGGTCGGTGAAGACCGGCCAGCCGTGGTGCCCTTCGCGGTCCTCCGGGCGGGCCCACCGCTCGTCGAAGTGCCGCCAGTACTGGCCGCCCGGCTGTCCCGCCGCGTCGACCAGGGCCACGTCCAGCCCCGCCTCCGCCGCCTGGACGGCGGCGGCGAGACCGGCGGGGCCGGCGCCGACCACGGCCACGTCATGGGTGTGCGGCATCGCCGTTCTCCTCCCCGTCCGCGTCGTCGCTTGCGTCGTCGCGTTCGCCGTCGCCGTCCCGGCCGGGAGGGTCGTCCTCGCCGGGCTCCAGGGCGTCGCCCAGCCGCATGCCGTCGGCCGCCGGGATCAGGCAGGCGCGTTCGGCGCGGGCACCGTCGATGGTGATCAGGCAGTCGAAGCAGACGCCGATGCCGCAGAACAGGCCGCGCGGACGGCCCGCCCCGCGGGTGGTGCGCCAGTCGAGGATGCCGGCGGCGACCAGTGCGGCGGCGACGCTCTGGCCCGGCTCGGCCGGAACGGAGGTGCCGCGGAAGGTCATCCGGTAGGTCACGGGGAAACCCCCTCGGTGTGCCGGGGTTGCTCGGGGAAGCGGTCGGGGGCGAACGGCGCCAGGTCTAGGTCCGGTCGGGTGCCCGTGAGCGCCTGCGCGATCAGCTTGCCGGTGCCGGCCGCGAGGCCGATGCCGGCGCCTTCGTGGCCGCAGGCGTGCCACAGCCCGGGCGCCCGCGGGTCGGCGCCGATCACCGGGAGGTGGTCGGGGCAGTACGGGCGGAAGCCGTGGTAGGTCCGCATCAGCCGGACCTCGCGCAGCATCGGGAACAGCGCGACGGCCTTGGCCGCGAGCGTGCTGACCGCGGGCAGGGACACCGTGCGGTCGAAGCCGACCCGCTCGCGCGACGCGCCGATCAGGATGGTGCCGCTGCCGGTGCCCTCCACCACCGGCGAGGTCTGCAAGGCGGCGTCGGAACTGGCGACGTCGCCGACGTACTCCGCCGCGTAGACCTTGTGCCGGATCGTCCGCGGCGGCATGGGCTCGGTGACGAGCACGAACCCGCGCCGGGGGCGGACCGGCACGGACACGCGGGCCAGCGCGGCGACCTCGCCCGCCCAGGTGCCCGCCGCGTTGAGGACGGCGCCCGCGGGGAGGTCGCCCGCGGTGGTACGCACCCCGGTGATCCGGTCGCCCGCGCGCAGGAACGCGGTCACCTCGATGCCGGTGCGCACCCGGGCGCCCAGGTCGCGGGCCAGCCGCAGCAGGTGCGCCACCACCAGCATCGGCTGCACCTGGGCGTCCTGCGGGTAGAACGCGGCGCCGGCGAGGCCGTCGGACAGGTGCGGCTCGTAGTCGTGCAGGTGGGCGCGGCCGACATCCCGTACCTCGACCCCGCGGGCGCGCTGGTGGGCGCCGAGTTCCCGCAGCGAGGCAAGGCCCTGGCCGGTCGCGGCCACGACGAGACCTCCCTTGGCCTCGAACTCCCAGCGGCCGGCGTGCTCGGCCAGGTCCTCCCGCCAGACGCGCTGCGAGTGCAGCGCCAGGTCGAGTTCGGGCCCGGCCTCCTTGTCGGAGACCAGCAGGTTGCCTTCGCCCGCGCTGGAGGTGCCGCCCGCGAGAGCGCCGCGCTCCACGACGACGACCCGCAGCCCGGCGAGCGCCGCGAAGTACGCGGCCGCCGCTCCGACCACCCCGGCCCCGACGACAAGCAGGTCCGGGCTTCCGGAGCCCGCCGCCGCGTGGACGGCCGTGGCGGGGACGGCCTTCGCGTGGACGGCCGTGGCGGGGACGGTGCCCCGGGGGGCGGCGCTCACGACTCCTCCGCTCCGCTCGCCCACAGCCCCCGGACATGGCCGATGTGACGGAGCATCAGCTCCTCGGCGGCCGGCGCGTCGCGCGCCTCCACGAGGTCCATCAACGCGTGGTGCTCCGCCGCCGACGCGTTCAGCCGGCCGCTGCGCAGCAGCGGTGCCAGGCCGAGCAACCGGGTCCGGGTCCGCAGGTCGGACACCACGTCCACCAGGTGCCGGTTGCCGCTGTAGCCGAGCAGGGCCAGGTGGAAGACGTGGTCCGCCCGGACGTAGCCGACCAGGTCGCCGCGGTCGACCGCGTCCACGATGGCCTGGGCCAGCTCCCGCAGTGCGGCGAAGTCCGCCTCGGGGATCACCGGGACGCAGGCGCGTACCGTCGGCGGCTCGATGAGCAGCCGCACCGCCGCCAGGTTGTCGAGGTCCTGCTCGGACACCTCGGTGATCCGGAAGCCCTTGTTCGGCTGGGCCACGACCAGACCCTCCTTGGCCAGGTCCAGCATCGCCTCCCGGACGGGCGTGGACGACACGCCGAAGCGCGCGCCGAGGGTGGGCGCGGAGTAGACCGCGCCCGGTTCCAGCTCGCCGGAGATGACCGCGGCGCGCAGCGCGTCGCGGACGCGTTCGCGCAGCGTCTCGCGCTGGCCGAGGCTCCGCAGGTTCGGGGAGGACGGCACGTTCACAGCAGGAACCCCGCGGGGAAGGGGTCGCTCGGGTCGAGGTGGAACTGCGAGGTGCCGGTGACCCAGGCGCGTCCGGTGATGGCGGGCAGCACCGCGGGGTGCGGCCCGACGGTGGTCTCGCCGAGCAGGCGCCCGGTGAAGCGGGTACCGATGAAGGACTCGTTCACGAACTCCTGCCCGACGCCGAGTTCGCCGCGGGCGTGCAGCTGCGCCATCCGCGCGCTGGTGCCGGTGCCGCACGGCGAGCGGTCGAACCAGCCCGGGTGGATGGCCATGGCATGCCGCGACAGCTCGGCGGTCGAGCCGGGGGCCTTGAGGTAGACGTGGTGGCAGCCGGAGATGTCGTCGCGTTCCGGGTGCACCGGCCGGTCGGCGTCGTTCACGGCGGCCATGACCGCCAGCCCGGCATCGAGCAGGTCGCCGGCCCTGGCCCGGTCGAACGGCAGCCCGAGGTCGGCGAGTTCGACGATCGCGTAGAAGTTGCCGCCGAAGGCGAGGTCGTAGCGCACCTCGCCGTAGCCGGGCACCCGCACGGTGGCGTCCAGCGCGTGGGCGTACGACGGGACGTTCTCGATGGTGACCGCCGTGGCCGCGCCGTCCTCGACCGCCACGGAGGCGGTGACGAGGCCGGCGGGGGTGTCCAGCCGGATGGTGGTCACCGGCTCGACCACCGGCACCATCCCGGTCTCGACCAGGACGGTGGCCACGCCGATGGTGCCGTGGCCGCACATCGGCAGCAGGCCGGAGACCTCGATGAACAGCACGCCGTAGTCCGCGTCCGGGCGGGTCGGCGGCTGGAGGATCGCCCCGCTCATCGCGCCGTGCCCGCGCGGCTCGTACATCAGCAGCGTGCGGACGTCGTCGCTGTTGGCCATGAACCAGCGCCGCCGTTCGGCCATGGTGGCCCCGGGGATCGTGCCGACGCCGCCGACGACGACCCGCGTGGGCATGCCCTCGGTGTGCGAGTCGACGGCGTGGAAGGTGCGGCGGGACCTCACTTGTAGCCCTTGGCGAGGACCGCCTCGGTGTCGGCGGTGATCCGGGCGATCAGCTCGGGCGCCAGCGGCAGCCGCGGCGGCCGGCAGGCGCCGCCCTTGAGACCCGCGATGTCCATCGACAGCTTGATCGACTGCACGAACTCGATCTTGGAGTCCCAGCGCAGCAGCGGATGCAGGTCGCGGTAGACCGGCAGCGCCCGGGCGAGGTCGGCGGGGTCGCCGGAGGTGGCGAGCCGGTAGAGCTCGACGGTGTCCTGCGGGATCAGGTTGGGGTAGCCGGCGATCCAGCCGACCGCGCCGGCCATGCCCAGTTCGAGCAGCACGTCGTCGGCGCCGACGAGGATGTCCAGGCCCGGCGCCAGCTCGTTGATCTGGTACGCCCGGCGGACGTCACCGGTGAACTCCTTGACCCCCACGATCGTGCCCTCGGCGTGCAACTCGGCGAGCAGTTCGGGGGTGAGGTCGACCTTGGTGTCGATCGGGTTGTTGTACGCCACCACCGGCAGACCGACCTTGGCGACCTCGCGGTAGTGCTGCACCACCGCCTCCCGCTCCGCCCGGTAGGCGTTGGGCGGCAGCAGCAGCAGGGAGGTGGCCCCGGCGGCGGCGGCCTGCTCGGCCCAGCGGCGCGCCTCCAGCGCGCCGTACGCCGCCACCCCCGGCATGACCCCGAACCCGTCGGGCGCGGCCGCGACCGCGGTCTCGACGACGCGGGCCCGCTCCTCCGGGGTCAGCGTCTGGTACTCGCCCAGCGAACCGTTGGGCGTCACCCCGTCGCAGCCGCCGGCCGCCAGGAAGCGGACGTGCTCGGCGTAGGCGTCGTAGTCCACCGACAGGTCGGCGTGGAAGGGCAGGGCCGTGGCGACGTGGACCCCGTGCCAGGGCTTCGTGGAACCGGTCATGCGGTGACTCCTCCTCCTGCGTCGCGCACCATCTGGCCGAGCCGGGTGAACACCCGCTCGTCTTCGCGGACGCCGTCGTGTTCGTACTCGTTGGTGATCCAGGTCTGGAGGTTGCCGACCCGGGCCGCGGTCTCCAGTTGCAGTCCGGCGTCCACGTACATGTCGTCGTGGTAGACGGCGGCGGCGACCGGGACCTCGTTTGCGGCCAGCCGCTCCGGGTCGTACAGCGGCGGCCAGCTCTCCCGCTCGGCCAGCAGTTCCACCGCCCCGCGGAACGGGCGCAGTTCGCTGATCTCCTCGAACATCCAGGGGTAGATCATCTCGCCGGTGAACAGCAGCGGCCTGGCGTCCTCGGCGAACCGCGGGTGCCGCGGCAGCTCGGCCTGCGCCGCCCATCCGGTCGGGCCGGGCCCATGGGCGTAGACGCTCTCCTGGAGGGCCGCGTAGAGCGGGTTGTCGCTGTAGGAGGTCCTGGCCAGCACCTGGTGCAGGAAGGTCGCCGACAACTCGTCGCCGCTCCACGCCTCGTCGAGCAGCCAGTGCAGACGCTCGTGGCCGGGCTTCATCCCGAGGTCGACGCCCAGCGACTGCATCCGCCGGACGGTCAGCACGTCGCCGTCGGGCAGCCGCACCCCGCCCTCGGCCAGCCGGTCGGCGATCCGGGCGACCCGCTCGGCCGCGTGCGGGTAACGCCGGTGGAAGATCGCGTTCTTGGCCTCCACCCGCGGATAGGTGCGCCGGTAGACCTCGGCCGCCGACGGGTCGAGGGCCGGCAGCCCGCCCGTGACGTAGCAACTGCTCAGCCCCTCGGGGGCCCGCGACAGGTACGTCATGGTGAGGAAGCCGCCATAGGACTGGCCGAGCGTGGACCAGCGCCGGCCGCCGTAGAGGGTCCGGCGCAGGTGCTCGTGGTCGGCCACGATGGCGTCGGCCCGGAAGCAGGCGAGGAAGTCCGCGCCCTCGCGGGCGGTCGCGAACGCGCTCATCCGGCGGCCGTCGATCCGGGTGCTGCGGCCGGTGCCGCGCTGGTCGGCCAGCACCACCCGGTGCGTCCCCAGCGCCACGCCGAGCCAGCCGCTCCGGTCCAGCGGGCGCGGTGCCTTCCCGCCCGGGCCGCCCTGGAGGTAGACGAGGCAGGGCAGGTCCTCGCCGGCCCGAGCCGGATCGACGAGCTCGCGGACGAACAGCTGGATCGTGCCGCGCCCGGGGTCGGACCAGTCCAGCGGCACGTCGACGAACTGCTCGCGCACCCGCATGCCGGGAATGGTGTACGTGATGGCGCCGCTCATGCGGTGGCAGCCCTCCTTCGGCGTTCCCGTCCGGGACGACGGCTCTGACCTGCGCAGACGTCATACGACGCACAAGTAGTATGTGGTATTGCACTGACCATAGAGCCTCGACCCGGCTCGTGGCAACGGTCAGGGCGACGGCGAGGCGTACGGCGGATGCCGCGGCGGGCGGAACCCCCGGGCCAACGGTGCGCGGTTGTCGGTGCGCGGTTGCCGGGCCCACGCGGCGGGTACGGCGCGGGTGCGCATCGGACGAAGGTGCACAGCGAACGCAACGGGGTGGGGCGATGAAGGACCGGCCTTCCCGGAAGGGCGGCCGGCTGCTGGACGTGTTCTCGCAGCGGCGGAGGATGGCGAAGTACACCGCCCGGGGGCGCAGATGAGGGGCGCCCCGAGCCGGAACGCGTCGTTGCCGGCCCACCACACGAGGACGTCGGTGCCGCCGACGGGTCCGTACGGCGGCTGAGGCCCTCCACCGGCGGCGCCCCGCGCACCCGGCCGCCGCCGGCCTTCCCGCAGCGGCCGTCTACGCTCGCGCCATGCAGCGCAGCGACGTCACGCGGGACGACGGCACCTGGGTGGGGCTGTCCCTGGATGTACGGGATCGCGACCTGCCGGGGCTGCGCGTGTTCAGCGCCGGGACGCGGCTGCTGGTTGCCCAGCGGTCGCGGCCCGTGCTGCTCGCCGTCGTCCAGGAGCGGTTCCAGGGTGTGGACTTCTGGCGCACCGACGCGTACCGCTCCTTCGTCCCGCCGCTGCGCGCCGATACGGGGCGCGCCCTGGCGGGCCGTCCCGAACGGTGGGCCCACCGCTTCGCGCGGTACCTCGCCGACGCGGCGGACAGCCCGCTGCACGAGGGCAGATGGCTGCTGTCGAGCGAAAGTCCGCTGCTGCGGTGGCGCCATCCGGGCGTCTCGCACGCCCGGTACTGGGGTTCGGTGCTCGTCGACGGCCATCCCGACGGGTACATCGACTGGTTCGTCCACTCCGGCTCGTGGGAGGTCCTCCCGCTGCGGCCGATGCCCGGCGCCGAGGACAGCCGGGTCAAGGCGTACCGCAAGCAGGCCCGTGAAGGGACGCTGCCACCCGTCCTGCTGTGGTGGGTCAGCGGCCTGGACTGCCACCTGATCCTGGACGGTCACGCGCGGCTGGCCGCGGCCGTCGCCGAGTCCGTCGAGCCCGCGCTGCTGCACGTGCACCGCACGGTGCCCCGCGACGACCTGGCCGCGCGTACCGACGAGGCCGTGGACTCCTACGCGTCCGAACTGGCCCGCTTCGCCGAACTGCGCGCCGTCCACGGCCCCGCGGTCCCGGACGGCGCCGCCACCGCCGGCCAGCGGCTCGCCCGCCACCTGCACGAGCTGCACACCGCGCACCAGCCGACCTGGGCGTGGCCCCTGCCCGGCGGGGAGACGCGGTGGCGTCGCCTCGCACGCGAGGCAACCGCGGGCCGGGAGTGGCCCGTTGCCTGAGGAGCGGACGCACCGGGGCCATGACGCGCGGCCGAAGAGCGCGGTTCAGCGCCACGACGCGCAGCCGAAGAGCACCCCGGCGGCACCGCGTCGCCCGACCTGCGGCCGTCGATGACCCGCACCGCGCTGGTCCTCGCGCGTCGGGCGCAGGACGGCACGCGCGCCTGCCGAGGTGTATGGCAGTGCGGCGACCGGCACCTCTGGTTGGGCTGGAGCAGATCGCCCTGACGAGGCGTGGGAGATCTGCCCGTACCCCGACCGCTTCGGCGCCCGAGCGGGTGCCTTGCCCGCCGCCGGCCGGTGACGTGGGCGTCGCCGGTGATGCGGTGGCGTCGTACCCGCCGGCCCCGGCGGCACCCGGGGGTACCGGGGGCCGCCGGGGCGGGGGCGGTCAGCCGTTGGGGAGGATGACCGCGCGGCCGTTGACCGTGCCGGCGTGCAGCCGCTCGTACGCGCGCGGCGCCTCGTCCAGGGAGAAGGTCTCCGTGTGGACGGAGACCGCGCCGGCGCGGGCGAGGGCCAGCACCTCCTGGAGCTCCGAGCGGCTGCCCCAGTACGGAGCGCTGACCGAGACCTCGAACGGCATCGCGCCGAACCCGACCGGCAGCGTGCCGCCGCCGATGCCCACGAGGGACACCTCGGCCTCCACCCCGGCCACGGCCCCGGCGATCCGGACGGTGGGCGGGGCTCCGACGAAGTCGAAGACCGCCTGCGCGCCCAGCCCGCCGGTCAACTCGCGGACGGTGGCGGGCGCGTCGTCGTCGGAGAGCACCGCCTCGTGGGCGCCGACCCGGCGGGCCAGCCGCAGCTTGTCCTCGCTGACGTCCAGAGCGACGATCCGGGCCGGGCTCAGCGCCCGCAGCAGCTGGATCGCGGTGTGCCCGAGGCCGCCGGTGCCGATGACGACGGCGGTGGAGCCCGGAACCAGCTTCGGCAGCGCCCGCTTGATGGCGTGATACGGCGTCAGGCCGGCGTCGGTCAGTGGCACCGCGGCCACCGGGTCGAGCCCCTCCAGCGGGACGAGGTGGCGCGGGTCGTCGACGAGAAGGTACTCGGCGATCGCGCCGGGCGCGCCCAGGCCCGGCGGGCGGATGCCCAGCTCGTCGGCGCGCAGGCAGTAGTTCTCCTTGCCCTCGGCGCACTTGGCGCACCGGCCGCAGCCCCACGGGCCGTAGACGGCGACGGCGTCGCCCTCGCGGACCCCGGTCGTGCCGGCGCCGAGCGCGGCGACCGTGCCGACGCCCTCGTGGCCGAGGGTGAGCGGCAGCGCGTACGGGAAGCTGTCCGCGGGCCAGCTCATGACGGCGATGTCGCTGTGGCACACGCCGGCGGCGGTGACCTTCAGCAGCACCTGGCCGGGACCGGGCTCGGGGTCCGGCACGGTCACCACCTCGGGGGCGGCGCCGATGGTGCGGTATTGCAGTGCCTTCACGGTGATCTCCTCTCCGAGGGTCAGACGGCGGTGTAGGCGCCGTCGACCAGGTGGTAGCTGCCGGTGACGAACGAGGCGCGGTCCGAGAGCAGGAACGCGATCAGCTCCGCGACCTCCTCGGGCCGGCCCAGCCGCCCCGCCGGGTGCAGCGCGACCAGCGCGGCCCGGGCCTGCTCGTCCATCCGGTTCAGCAGCGGGGTCTCGATGAAGCCGGGGCCGACCGCGTTGACCCGGATGCCCCGGGCGGAGTACTCGGCGGCGGCGGTCTTGGTCAGCCCGACCACGCCGTGCTTGGCGGCCACGTAAGCGGGCGAGCCGGCGAAGCCGACGGAACCGAGGATGGAGGCCACGTTGACGATGGCGCCGCCGCGGCCGGCGGCCTCGATGGCGGGCAGCTCGTGGCGCAGGCAGTAGAAGACGCCGTCGAGGTTGGTGCGGATGACCCGGTCGTACTCCGCGATGTCGTACGCCCCGGTGGGCGCGCTCGGGCCGCCGATCCCGGCGTTGTTCACGGCGAGGTCGAGGCCGCCGAAGGTCTCGACGGCGAAGCGGACGGCCGCCTCGGCCGAGTCCGGCCGGGTGACGTCCAGCGCGGTCGCCGCGGCCTGCCGCCCCTCGGCGGTCAGTTCGGCGGCGGCCTTCTCGGCGCCCGGGACGTCGAAGTCGGCGATGACGACCCGTGCGCCGCCGGCGGCCAGCCGCCGGGCGGTGGCCAGGCCGATGCCGGACGCGGCCCCGGTGACCAGGGCGGTGCGGCCCGCGAACTCGGCCGCGTCGGCGGCGGGAGCGGGGGAGGGGGTGGTGGTGCGGGAGGTGGTGCTCATGGTGGTCTCACTCATCGGTAGTGCGTGGTTCCTCGGTGGTGCGGTGGGAGGCCGCGGAGGCGACTTCCCAGGACAGGGCGTCGTACGCCCGTTCCACGAGGTCGGCGAGTTCGGTGCCGGCCCCGTCCTGGTGGTCAGGACCGCGCGCCCAGGCGCGCAGCCCCGCGGTCAGCACGCCCGCCGCGGCCTCCACGACGACGGCCGGGCGCAGGTCCCGGAGGTCGTCGGTGCCGAGGCGGTCGGCGATGATCCGGGTCGACTCGTCCTGGGCGTCGACCCGGATGCGCTCGTACGCGGCGAACAAGGTGGGCTCCTGGTCGAGGAGGCCGATGATCCGGCGCATCTGCGGGCGCAGGTGCGCCGCGGGCGTGTGCGGGTCGGCCAGCCAGGCGCGGACGGCCCGGCGGTAGGCCAGCAGCGGCGGTTCGCCGGCCGGCCGGGCGCGCAGCGCCGCGTTGATCCGCTCGCCGTCGTCGCGGACGAAGCCGAGGGCCGCGTCCTCCTTGCCGGTGAAGTATCGGCTGAAGGTGCGCCGCGTGACGTCCGCGCGTTCGGCTATCGCCTCCACCGTGGTGGCGGCCAGACCCCGTTCCAGGATCAGCTCGACGGCGGCGGTGGCGAGCGCCCTGCGGGTGCGGCGCGCCCGCAGCAGCCGCCGGTCCGCCACGGCGGTGCCACTCGGTACTGCTTCCTCGGCGTCCATGCCTTCGACCGTACGTCCGGATGTCCCGGTGGGACATATTTCCCGATGAGACATATGTCCCACCGGGACATCTGAGAGCTGTCGCGGTCGCGCGGGGCGCCCGGGAAGCCGATACCGCCTGGACGTCAGGCGCCGTGAACGGCCTCCGCTGCCCGTCCGTCGCCCCGCCCGCACACCAGAGCGCGCGTCCCCGCTCCGGTGGCGCGGCCCAGGTGTGTCCGCCGCGCAGCCGGGAAGACGGGTCGTCGCGCGGCTGCCGAGGTCTGCCGGATGCCGCTGTTCGGGTGGTGTGCGGCGCGGCGGCGGTCCGCGCCGGAGGCCGGTCCGGCCGGGCTTCGAGAATGGACGGCACGGCGGGAGCGGGCGTCAACGGCGGGAGGCGGCGGGCATGGTGCGCACAGCGGTGACCGAGGTCGCGGCGTGGTGGGTCGTCATGGTCGCGCTCACGGTGGTGCTGATCAGCTCGGTCGGACCTGTCGAGCTGGCGGTCGCCGCCGTGGCCGGGCTCGGCGCGGCGTTCGCGGCCCGGCGGATCAGGCGGGCGGTACGGCTCGGGCGGCCGCGCGGCCGCGGAGCTCCCCGCGCGCTGGCGGTACTGCCCTGGTCGCTCGTCCGCGGCGCCGCCGTGCTGGCCCGCGACACGTGTGCCGGCGGGAGGCGGTCGGGCGCGGTGCGCCGGGTCGTGCTGCGTCCGGGCACCGGAGCCGGTTGGGCGGGGCTGCTGCTGGGCGCTTCCGCGGACACGTGCGTCCTGGGGACCGGCGAGGGCGGCGACGAGGAGAGCGCGGAGAACGGCGGGAACGGCGACGGCCCCGCCCCCGGGGTGCGGGTGCATGCCCTGCGCCCCGAACCCGGCGTGATGGAACGCGCGTTCGGCGGTCCAGGCGGCCCGGGCGGTCCGCGGTGAACGCGTGGACGGCCGCGGCCCTCGTGCTGCTCGCCGGCGCCGGCCCCGCGTGCCTGTGGGTCGCCGCGTCCGGCTCCCCGGTGCGGCGGCTCGTCGCCCTGTCGTCGCTCTCCACGGTGGTGGGCGCGGTGTTCCTCGTCCTGCCGCAGGGCTACGACCGGTCGTCGTACCAGGACCTGGCGCTGGTGCTGGCGGTGCTGGCACCGGCCGGGACGCTCGTCTTCGCCCGTTTCGTCGCGGGGGAGGGGAGCGACGCCCCCGTGGAGGAGCGGCACCGATCCAGCGACTGAGAGGACAGCAGGACATGGTGGGACTTCGGTACGACACGTCCGCGGTGAACCGCGGATGACCGCCGGTCACGTGGTGGCCCTGGCGCTGCTGTGGGCGGGCGTGGCCTGCGTGCTCCTGTCGGCGCTGGCCCTGGTACGGCTGAAGGGAACGTTGATGCGCCTGCACGCGCTGGCCGTCTCGTCCTGCCTGGGCGTTCCGCTGATCGCGCTCGCCGTCGCGGTCCAGCAGGGCCCCGGACGCGCGGCGGTCAAGACCCTGCTGATCGGGCTGCTGTTCGCGGCCGGCGGCACGGCCGGCACGATCGCCGTCGGGAAGGCCGCGTGGGAGTCCGGCGAGGGGGAGCAGCGGTGAACACCGCACTCATCGGCGTCGCGCTCGGCTTCGTGGTGGTGGCCGCCACGCTGGCGGTGCTGTGCCGCGAGCCCGTGCGGCAGGCGGTGCTGCTGGGCGTCCTCGGACTCGGCCTGGCCGTGCTGTTCGCCGTGCTGCAGGCACCCGACGTGGCGCTGTCGCAACTGGCGGTCGGCACCGTGCTCACACCGCTGCTCATCCTGCTGACGGTCCGCAAGGTCAGACGCCGCTCGGTGGCCGACGCCGCGAAGCCCGCCGGCGGCGGGTCCGGGCCCTGCGACCAGGGCCCGCGGGGCGGGACCGGGTCGTGAGTCCCCGGGCACGTCTGCTGCTGTTCCTGGTCTCCGCCGCGGTGATCGGCGTCTACTTCACCCTGTCCTGCCGGGAACTCCCGTCGTTCGGCGGAGCCTCGCACCCCTACGGCGAGCGCGCGGTGGCCGCGGCGCTCGCCCACCGCACCGCCAACGTCGTCTCGTCGGTCAACTTCGACCTGCGCGCCTTCGACACCCTCGGCGAGGAGTCGATCCTCTTCTGCACGGTACTCGGGGCGACCTTGCTCCTGCGTCTCGCCCGCGACGAACGCCAGCACGCCGCCGCGTCGGAGACCGTCCTGCCCACCACCCGGCTGCTGGGAGCCGTGCTGCTGCCGGTGACCGTGGTGGTCGGGGTGTACATCGTCGCCCACGGCCAGCTCAGCCCCGGCGGCGGGTTCCAGGGCGGGGTGGTGCTGGCCACCGCGCTCCACCTGGGCTATGTCGCCGCCGACTACCGCGTGTTGCAGCGGCTGCGACCGCTGGTCGTCCTGGACATCGCCGACTCGCTCGCGGCGGCGTCCTTCACCGCGATGGGCGTGGCCGGGCTGGCCGCGGGCGGCGCGTTCCTGAAGAACGTCCTGCCGCTGGGCACCTTCAACAAGATCACCTCGGGAGGCATGGTGCCGCTGTTCAACGCGGCGGTCGGCGTCGAGGTGGCCTCCGGGGTGATCGTGCTGCTCGCGCACTTCCTCGACCAGGCCGTCGAGGTCACCGGGACCGGTACACAGGAGGAGGACGCCTGATGGGCGTGTGGCCCTACCTGGCCGCGGGCTGGATTCTGCTCGTGGCCCTCTACGGACTGGTGACCAGCCGGAACCTGATCCACGCGATCGGCTGCCTGGCCGTCGCCCAGTCCTCGACGTACGTCCTGCTGCTCGCCGTGGGCTACCGCGACCACGGCACCGCCCCGGTGTTCTCCGACCTCCGACCCGGCTCGCGCCCGGTGGTGGACCCGATCGTCCAGGCCCTCGCCCTCACCGACATCGTCGTCGGCGCGACGGTCACCGCCCTGCTGCTCGCCCTCACGATCCAGCTGCGCAAGCGGCACGGAACCGTCGATCCCGAGTCGCTGACCGCGCTGAGGGGCTGACGGTGTGACGGACGCGACCCTGCTGCCGCTGGCAGTGGCGATCCCGCTGCTCGGCGCGCCCCTGCTGGCCGTCGCGGGCCGGGTACTGCCGCGCACCGGCTGCGACGTCCTGGCCACCGGCGCCGCCGCGGCCGACGTGGTGTGCCTGGCGCTGCTGTGGTCGCACATCCAGGGCGTCGCCGTCACACCGGTCGGCGGCTGGCCGGCGCAGATCGGCATCGTGCTCGCCGCGGACCGGGTCGGCGCGGGCCTGGCTCTCCTCGCGTCATGTCTGGTGCTGGCGGTCCTGGCCTACTCCTGGCGGTACTTCGACGAGCCGCGAGGTGAACGCGCGGGCCTGTTCCCCGCGATGGTGCTGACCTTCCAGGCCGGCATGGTCGGCTTCGCCCTGACCGGCGACCTGTTCAACGCCTTCGTGTTCTTCGAGTTGATGGGCGCCGCCGGATACGCCCTGACCGGCTACCGCATCGAGGACCCGCGCCCGCTCCAGGGCGCCCTCACCTTCGGGATCGTCAACTCCCTCGCCGCGTACTGCTCGCTGCTGGGCATCGGGCTGCTCTACGCCCGCACCGGGCAGCTGAACCTCGCCGCGATGGGCCGGGCGATGGGGGAGCACCGGACCGACCTGCTGGTCGTGGTCTCCTTCGTGCTCGTGGTCACCGCCATGCTGGTCAAGGCCGCGGTGGTGCCGTTCCACTTCTGGCTGCCCGACGCGCACGCCGTCGCCCCGACCCCGGTGTGCATGCTGCTGTCCGGCGCGATGGTCGAGCTGGGCGCCTACGGGATCGGGCGCGTGTACTGGACGGTCTTCTCCGGTCCTGGCGGCATCCCGCACGACGCGTTCCGCCACACCTTCACCGCGCTGGGCGTGCTCACCGCGCTCGTCGGCGCCGCGATGTGCTGGCAGCAGCGGCACCTCAAGCGCATGCTCGCGTACTCGACCGTGGGCCATGTCGGGCTGTTCATGGTGGGCATCGCGCTGCTCACCCCCGGCGGCGTGGCCGGCGCCGCCGTCTACGTGGCCGCGCACGGCTGCGCGAAGGCGGCGCTGTTCGGCCTGACCGGTGTGCTCCTGGACCGCTACGGCTCCGTCGACGAGCACGGCCTGTACGGTCGGGCGCGCGATCTGCGGCTGCTGGGCGTGCTGTTCGTGCTGGGCGCGCTCGCGCTGGCCGGGCTGCCGCCGTTCGGCACCGGGCTGGGCAAGGCCCTCGGCGAGGCCGCGGCCGGCCACAGCCAGGCGTGGCTCCCGGCCGTGTACGTCCTCACGTCCGCGCTGACCGGGGGAGCGCTGCTCCGGGCGGCCCTGCGGATCTTCTGGGGCGCCGGACCGGTTCCGCACAGCCGGCCCGGCGAGGCCGAGACCAGCGGAGAGGGCGAGGAACCCGAAGTCAGGGAGCCCGGGCGGGCGCTGCCGCCGATGATGGTGGCGGTGCCCGCCCTCCTGCTCGCCCTGTGCGCCGTGGTCGGCTGCCTGCCTGCCGTGGCGCGCTCGCTCGCCCGCGGCGCCGCCGTCTTCACCGACCCCGCCGTCTACCGTGCCGCCGTCCTCGGTCCCGCCGTCGCGCACCGGGCGGTGCTGCCGCACGTCGCGTCGGCGTGGACCGCCGAGGGGCTGCTGCTGGGCGGCGGGTCGGCCGCCGCCGCGGCCGCGTTCGCGGTCCTCGCGGTGCTGCGCCCCGTCCGGCTGCCCTTGCACCGGGGGGTGCGCGCCTTGGTGACCGGGCTGCGGCGGCTGCACTCCGGGCACCTGGGCGACTACGTCGCGTGGCTCGCCCTCGGTGTCGCCGCCCTGTGCGCCGCGTTCGGCGCGCAGACCTGATCCGGCGCGCAGACCTGATCCGGCGCGCAGACCTGAGGGGGCGGTAGCCCCGGCGTCAACGCGTCATCACGTGCGCGGATCACCGCGCGGCGCACGCCGGGCCGGACCCGCCCGGGCAGGCTCGGGCCAAGCAGGCTCAGGCCGGGCGGGTCACCGCTTGCAGGACGGTGCGGTTGAAGGCCGGCAGGTCGTCGGGCTTACGACTCGTGATGAGGGCGTTGGGGCCCGCCGTGCACACCTTCACCTCCTCGTCCACCCAGGTCGCGCCCGCGTTGCGCAGGTCCGTCCGCAGGCTCGGCCACGAGGTGAGCGTCCGGCCACGGACCGTGTCCGCCTCGACCAGGGTCCACGGGGCGTGGCAGATCGCCGCGACCGGCTTGCCGGCGGCGAAGAACCCGCGTACGAGGTCGAGCGCCTTGGCGTCCTGGCGCAGCGCGTCCGGGTTGGCGACGCCGCCGGGCAGGACCAGCACGTCGAAGTCCGCCGCGGAAGCCTCGTCCACGGCGAGGTCGGCCGGGAAGGTGTCGGCCTTGTCCAGGTGGTGGAACGCCTGGACCTCGCCTGCCTCGGGGGTGATCAGTGACGGCGTCACGCCCGCGTCGGACAGCGCCTGCCAGGGGGAGGTCAGCTCCACCTGCTCGACGCCCTCGGTCGCGGTCAGGAATGCGGCTCGCACGACATCACGTCCTCTCGTTGCCGGAGCCCCGTTCGAAACGTTCACGCTGCGGCTACCCGTCGCCGTGCAGCGAAAACGGCATCCGCGCCCCGGCGTCCCGTCGCCTGCCCACCGCGAGGCGTACTCGGCTCCCGCCCGCCGGGGCGCTCGTGGCTCAGCCCTCCGGGGTGTCGTCGCCGTGGCTGCGGACGATCTCCTTCATCTTGGCGACCGCGAAGCCCCAGCCCTGCTCGACGGTGGGCTTGGCGGGGACGGCGATCTCGTCGGGGTTGGTGACGACATCGAGCAGCACGGGGCCGCGCACGTCCAGCGCGGTGCGCACCGCCTCGTCGAGTTCGGCGGGGTCGGTGACGCGGATGCCGGTGAGTCCCAGGGCGGTCGCGACCGCGGCGAAGTCGGGGTTGTCCAGGACGGTGCCGAACTCGGGCAGGCCGGACTGCTCCTGTTCGAGTTTCACCATGCCCAGGCGGCGGTTGTCGAAGACGACGAGCGTCACCGGAAGGTCGTAGGTCCTGAGCGTCATCAGGTCGCCGAGCAGCATGCTCAGGCCGCCGTCGCCGCAGAACGCGACGACCTGCCGGTCGCGGTCCAGGAATTGCGCGCCGAGCGCGTGCGGCATGGCGTTGGCCATCGAGCCGAGGTTGTAGGAGCCCAGCAGGCGGCGCGTGCCGCGCATCTCCACGAACCGGGAGAGCCAGACCGTGGCCATGCCGGTGTCGGAGGTGAAGACGGCGTCGTCGGCGGCGTACCGGTCGACCGCGGCGGCCAGCGCCTCGGGGCGGATGTCGTGGGCGCGGTTGTCCAGCGCCGAACGGACCCGTCCGATCAGCCCCTTGTCGTGGCCGGGCGCGGCCAGCCGGTCCTGGCCCTCGCGCCAGGAGGCGAAGTGCCGCACGGACTTCTCCAGGTGCCCTCGGTCACGGCCGCCGTCGGGGGCCGGAGCGGACAGGTGGGCGAGCAGGTCGCGGACCGTCGCGCCGACGTCGCCGACCAGGCCGATCTCCACCGGCACCCGGCGCCCGATGTGGGTCGGCTCGGTGTCGACCTGGACGACCGTGCGGCCCTCGGGATACCAGTCGCGGTACGGGAAGTCGGTGCCCAGCAGCAGGAGGGTGTCGGCGTCCTGGAGCGCGGCGGCCGCGGCGGGGTTGCCGATCAGGCCGGTCTGGCCGACCTGGAAGGGGTTGTCGCCCTCGAAGCCCTCCTTGGCCTTCAAGGTGAGCACCATCGGCGCGGCCAGCCGGTCGGCGAGCGCGAGTACCTGGTCGCGGGCCTCACGCGCGCCGCGCCCGACCAGCAGGGTGACCCGCTCCGCCTCCTCCAGCAGGCCGGCGGCCGCGCGCACGGCGTCCTCGTCCGGGCGGGTGGTCGGCGTGGTGACCGAGAAGCGGGACGGCCGGTCGTCGGGGAGTTCCTGCTCGCCGATGTCGCCGGGCACCGTCAGCACCGCGACGCCCTTGCGCCCGAGGGCGTTGCGGACCGCGGTCTCCAGCAGCAGCGGCAGTTGCCCGGGGGAGGTGATCGTGGCGCGGAAGACGGCCACGTCGCTGAAGAGCGCGTCGTTGTCGACCTCCTGGAAGTAGTCGCTGCCCAGCTCCGCCAGCGGCACCTGCCCGGCGATGACCAGCACCGGGGTGTGGCTCTTGGCCGCGTCGTAGAGGCCGTTGAGCAGGTGCACCGAGCCGGGGCCGACCGTGCCCATGCACACCGCGAGCCGCCCGGTGAGCTGGGACTGGGCGCTCGCGGCGAAGGCCGCGGCCTCCTCGTGCCGGCAGCCCACCCACTCCACGCCGTCGGTGGTGCGGATGGCGTCGGTCAACGGGTTCAGGGCGTCGCCTACGACGCCGAAGACCTGGCGCACTTCGAGTTCGGCGAGAGCGTCCACGATGACGCGGGCAACGGTGCGGGCCACGGTTCCTCCAACAGGGGTGGTTGGGACGGCTCAGAAGTGGTCGGGATCGGCGGCGGCCCAGTCGGCGGCCCATGACGCGGGCGGCTCCGCCAGGAGCTGCCCGGGCGACAGCCAGTCGTACAACTCCTCGTAGGAGCGGACGGTGTACGGATCGATCCGCCGCCGCAGCATGTGCGGACGCAGCTGGGACGCGTCGCCGACACCCATGGACGCCATGATCTGCAGCGCGCTGGCCACCGTCGCGGACTGCAGGCGCTGCACGCGCGCCGACTTGTCGCCCACGTCCAGGGCGCGGGCGCGCCGCGGGTCCTGGGTGGTGACGCCGACCGGGCAGGTGTTGGTGTGGCAGCGCTGGGCCTGGATGCACCCGACCGCGAACATCATGGCGCGGGCGGCGTTGCCGTAGTCGGCGCCCTGGAGCATCCGCTTGACGAGGTCGGAGCCGGTGGCGATCTTGCCGCTGGCGCCGATCCGGACCCGGTCCCGCAGCCCGGCGCCGACCAGCGCGTTGTGCACGGTGATCAGACCCTCGGTGAGAGGGGTGCCGATGTGGTCGGCGAACTCCAGCGGCGCCGCGCCGGTGCCTCCTTCAGCGCCGTCGACGATGATGAAGTCCGGCGTGGTGCCCTCCTCGACCATCGCTTTGCAGACGGCCAGGAACTGGCCGCGCGAGCCGACGCAGAGCTTGAATCCGGCCGGTTTGCCACCGGAGAGCTCGCGCATCCGGGCGACGAACCGGACCAGTTCGCGGGGGGTGCCGAACGCCCGGTGGTAGGGCGGCGACACGACGGTCCGCCCCTGCGGGACGTCCCGCACCCGGGCGATCTCCGCGTTGACCTTGGCACCGGGCAGCACGCCCCCGATGCCGGGCTTGGCCCCCTGGGAGAGCTTCAGCGACACGCACTTGACGTTGTCGTGACCGGCCTTGTCGGCGAACTCCCCGGGATCGAAGCCGCCGTCCTTGTCGCGGCAGCCGAAGTAGCCGGTGCCGATCTCCCAGACCAGGTCACCACCGTGCCGCAGGTGGTACTCCGACAGGCCGCCCTCGCCCGTGTCGTGCGCGAACCCGCCTGCCGCCGCTCCCTTGTTGAGGGCCATGACCGCCTGGGCCGACAGAGATCCGAAGCTCATGGCGGAGACGTTCAACAGCGCCATGTCGTACGGCTTGGTGCAGTCCGGGCCGCCGATGCGCACCCGCGGCGGCTCGTCGGGCACCGGGCGCGGGGCCATGGACGGGACGAGGAACTCGTGACCGGTCGCGTAGACGTCCCGCTCGGTGCCGTACGGCTGCTCCGCGTCGGTGCCCTTGGCCCGCTCGTAGACGATGCTGCGGGTGTCACGGTCGAAGGGGCGCCCGTCGAAGTTCCGCTCGATGAAGTACTGCTGGAGCTCCGGACGGATCTTCTCCAGCAGGAAACGGGCGTGGCCGAGGACCGGGTAGTTGCGCAGGACCGAGTGGCGGCGCTGCGACAGGTCGTACAAGCCGAGCAGCCCCAGCGCGGCAAGAGGCACCGTGGCGACCCACCACCACGGACTGGCCGCCACCGCGGCGACGGCCGCGGCAACGGCGGCGAGCAGGGTCAGGGCCACCGCAAGGGATCTCATCACCCCTGCCGCATTACCGCGCAGGTCCTCCGCATGCTGCCCGCCGCGTCAAGTTCCGGTCATGCCCGACGACGTTCGGTCATGCCCGGGCTCGGGCGGCCCGGCCCCGCCGTGACCGCCTCCCGGCGCCCTTCACGGACCGTGTCCGGGCCGACCGATTTTCGTGAGGGACGTGCTTCGATGCGGCCCGGCACGTGTCATTCCCGGTGCGGGGGTAACCGACTGGACATGGAGATGCCACGTTTGAAGGCTTTGGCCACGCTATGCACCATAGATCCCTCCCGGGCGGCATCCGGCCCGCGGTCGCCCGAGCGCGGCGACGGCCGCACGAAGGCCCTGCTCCGTCCGGGCCGGTGAGTTCCCCGATGCCGGTGAGCCCCTCGATACCGACAGGCTCGACCTGCGACACCGGCGGCCCCGGGGAGGCCGGGACCGCAAGACCGAGAGGTGTTTCCGTGACGACCGTCGCTGAGCCGCTCCGCCGGGGCTCCGGCAAGGTGTGGGCGCTACCGGGGGTGTACCTGCCGCAGGCCGACACGCGGTTGCTCGGCCGTGCCCTGCGGGCGGAGGAAGCGCTCGCAGGGGCGGACGTGCTCGAGATCGGAACCGGCAGCGGGGCGCTGGCGGTGCTGGCCGCTCGCATGGGCGCCCGGGTGGCTGCCACCGACGTCTCCTGGCGGGCGGTGCTGAGCGCCCGTGCCAACGCGGTGTTGCAGCGGCAGCGCGTTCGGGTCCGCCGCGGCGACCTGGCCGGCCCGGCCCGGGGGCGCACCTACGACATGGTCGTGACCAACCCGCCCTATGTGCCCTCGCCGCAGTCGAGGCCGCCGGCCGGCGCCGCCAGGGCCTGGGACGCGGGAAACGACGGGAGACACGTCGTGGACCGGGTCTGCTCGCACGCTCCGGCGCTGCTGCGCCCGGCCGGCGTCCTGCTGATGGTGCACTCCGGCCTGTGCGGGGTGGACCTCACGCTGGGGCAACTGGAGAGTGCCGGTCTGGCCGCCGAGGTCGTGGCGCGCGAGTACGTGCCCTTCGGGCCGGTACTCGGACGCCGCCTGCCCTGGCTGCGGGCGCAGGGCCTGATCGGGCCGGGCGAAGAGCACGAGGAACTGGTGGTGATCCGTGCCGCGCGAACCTGAGACGCACGACGCCGAGACGCACGACGCCGAGGCACACGGGGCCGGGTCACGCGGGGCGGACTCACGCGAGGCCGTCGCGCACCCCGACCCTCGTGAAGTCGAGCCGCGCGAGCCCGAGTTGCCCGACGCCGTACGGGATCGCCGCCCCCGCCGGATCACCGTCGATCCCGAGGGGCCGATCCTGGTCGAGGGCCCGGTCGAGGTGGTCCGTGAAGACGGCACCGTGGCTGCCAGCGACCGGTTCGCGGTCGCGATCTGCACGTGCCGGCGTACCCGAACCGCCCCCTGGTGCGACACCAGCCACCGCCGTCACCGCCGTCCGTGCGTGACCGAACAATCCGGAAGGGACGAGCCACGTGGCGACCCGGAATAGCACCGAGCGCGACCGGACCGCACCCGCGGTGCCCAGCTCACGCGGACCGCTGTCGAGCGCCGTGGTGGTGGCCCTGACCGCGAACCACCGGCCCGGCCCGCACCACCTGCGCCACGCGGCCACGACCGACGCGCCCTACGGGGACGACCTGCAACTGGCCCTCTACCTGCTGTACGAACTGCACTACCGTGGCTTCGCCGGGGTCGACGAGTCCATGGAATGGGCGCCCGTCCTCGCGCCGCTCCGGGAGGCGCTGGAGGACCGCTTCCTGCGTGCACTGCGCGACGACGTACCCGGCCGCGCTCCGGAGGACGCGTTCGCCGACCTCCTCGTCGAGCCCGCCGACCGGAGCGGGAGCGTCGCGTACCACCTCGAACACGAAGGCGCCCTGGGGCAGGTGCGCGAGTACGCGGCCCTGCGCTCGCTGTACCACCTGAAGGAGGCCGACCCGCACGCCTGGGTCATCCCGCGACTGCGCGGGCGGGCGAAGGCCGCCATGGTCGCCATCGAGTACGACGAGTTCGGCGCGGGAAGGGCCGAGGAGGTGCACGCCCGGCTCTTCGCCGACCTGATGGACGACCTGGACCTGGACACCGCCTACGGCCGCTACGTGGACCACGCGCCCGCGGAGATGCTCGCCGTCGTCAACCTGATGACCCTGTTCGGCATGCACCGCCGGTCGCGGGGGGCTCTGGTGGGGCACTTCGGCTGCGTCGAGGTGACCTCGTCGCCCGGCTCGCGGCGACTGGCCGCCGCCATGCGCCGTACCGGGGCCGGCCCTGCGGCGGTGCGGTTCTACACCGAGCACGTCGAGGCCGACGCGGTCCACGAGCAGGTGGTACGGCACGAGGTGGTCGGCGGGTTGCTCGCCGACGAGCCGCACCTGGCCGGCGACGTCGCCTTCGGGGTGGACACCACCGTCCTCCTGGAGGACCGCCTGGCCGCGCACCTCCTGGGTGCGTGGCGGTCGGGAGGATCGGCCCTGCGCCACCCGCTGTGACGGCAGGCGGCGGCCCTCGCCGACGTGGCGTCGCCGCCGTGCCTGCCGTCGCCCACCGCCGGCCGGGTGTCTTCGGACCGCCGGCCCGGCCGGCGACGGGCGGGTCCACTTGGCCTCCCGGATCGCGGTCCGGCGAGGAACGTACGCAGCGGTGGATCAGGGGATGGACTCGGCTGCCCGCAGACGGACACCTCCCGGAGGCTCACCGCGGTCAAGCTGAGCTGCGCGCGGGGCGGTCGAGCCGGGGAGTGACCGCGCGGGCGCTGTCCGTGGTCGGCCGACAACAGGTGTCTTTCGCGGCCCAACAGGCGGTGTGCCGCGCTGATTCAGGTCGTCGGCGGCGGAAGCGTCAGCGGCATGTCGTCCTCTCCAGATGCGAAGCCGTGGAAGAGGACGAGACTGGCTGGAAGGGCGAGGTGCCGTGAAGGCGGACCACCCCGGGCCGCACCTCTGGTGCCATCCCGGGCGGGGGGCGGCCGGGCGGCGACTCGTGGACGTGACCACTTCGCGCGGCCACCCCGGCGTGCGGAGGAGCCGGCCTCGGACGCGATGCCGGACCTCGTCCGGAACCGCGCACTCGACGGTGAGAAGGCGAAGCGTGATGGGCGAACCGAAGAACCTCGGCATGGCCGCGGCCGTGGCCGGAGGGTACCTGCTCGGCCGCGGCAAGAAGGGCCAGATGGCGCTGACCGCCGCCGCGTTGCTGGCCGGCAGGGGCCTGCGGCCGGGCTCGCTCGTGGCGGACGGCGTCCGCAAGGTGCCCGGCGTACCGGCGTCCCTCAAGGGTGGTGGCGACGACGAGGGCGGTACGGCCCCGGAGGGCGGCCACGGCACCGGCAGCGGTGCGCACGCGCACGGCCGCCTCAGCCGGGCCGCCCGCGGCGTGGCGAACCACGGCATCACGGCGCTCACCGGGGCGCTGCACGAGCGCACGCTCGGCCTGAACGACGAACCCGCGGACGACGGGGAATCGGCGGCACCGGAGGCGGCCGACAGCAGCGACGGCAACGGCGGCGAGGCCGACGACGACACCGCCGTCGAGGACGAGGCGGGGGGTGAAGCCGAACCGCCCGCGCCGAAGCCGGCCGCCAAGAAGGCCGCCAAGCCGGCCGCCAAGAAGGCTGCCAAGAAGGCCGTGCCGGAGAAGCGGGCGGCACCCAAGAAGCGGGCGGCTCCGAAGAAGCCGGCCGCGGCGAAGGCACCGAGCGGAAAACCCGGCGGCAAGAAGCCGTCACCCGCTCGGAAGACGACGGCGAAGAAGAGCCGACCCGGCAAGAAGGCAACCCCGCAGGCCCGGCGGGAGAGGTGACCGTTCATGGCGACCGACCAGAAGACCAACGAAACCGACCCGAGCCCGATCACCCTGCTCAGGCACGAAGTCAGCCACTATCTCAGCGCCCGCGCCAAGCACGCCGCCCGCAAGGCCGGAAGCAGGCTGACCGACGCGACCGACAAGCTGATGGATGTCGACGAGGACAGCGGCACCGTCCCGAAGGTCGGCAAGCGCGTCCTGCACGGTGAGTCGCCGGCCGCCGCGATCGCCGCCGAGAAGGGCGAGGACATCAAGAGCGGCGTCACCGGGAAGATCAAGGACGCCGTCTCCGGCGGCGGTTCGGGCGACGACTCGTCGGGCGACACCAAGGCCACGAACATCGTCGAGATGATCGACGTCGGGGTCCCGCTGCGCACCGCGTACGACCACTGGACCGAGTACGAGAACTTCAGCGGGTTCACCAAGGGGGTCCAGCAGGCTGAGCGCGGCGAAGAGGCGACCAGCGAGTGGACGGTCAAGATCGGCCCGTCCACCCGGAGTTGGAAGGCGACCGTCCAGGAGCAGCTTCCCGACGACCGTATCGTCTGGAAGTCCGAGGGGTCCCTGGGCACCACGCAGGGTGCCGTCAGCTTCCACGAGATCACCCCGACGCTCACCCGGATCATCCTCGTCCTCGTCTACTACCCGACCGGCATCGTGGAGAAGACCGGCAACCTCTGGCGTGCTCAGGGCCGCCGGGCGCGGCTGGACTTCAAGAACTTCCAGCGGTACGTGACCTTCGCCGAGGAGGAGGCCGAGGGCTGGCGCGGCGAGATCCGCGAGGGCGAGGTCGTACAGACCCACGAGGAGGCCATGGAACAGGAGGAGGCGGAAGCGGACGACGAGGACGACAGCGACGAGGACGCCGAGGACGACGAGGAAGAAGAAGGCGTCGACGAGGACGACGAGGCCGAGGAAGAGGCCGGCTGACCATGGACGGTGACCGGAAGACGGACGAGACCTCGCACGAGGTGGAGGTGGTGCCGGACGAGGCGGGGGCGCCGCAGGAGGCCGCCCGCAGCACGAGTGACGATCCGGACGTCCTGCTCGACGTCAAGGACCTCCACGTCGACGAGATCGATCTCGACGTCCAGGATCTGCGGGCACGCGTGGCGCTCCATGCGGAAGTGCTCGACCTTCTCAAACTCGAGGTCGGAGTGGACGTCGTGCTCGGCCGGGTCGCACTCGACATCACCGGTGTCCAGGCGCAGGCGCTGCTCAAGGTCCGCCTCGACAACGTGGCGGCGATCCTTGCCAACGTGCTGCGCACCATCGACCGCAACCCGCAGATCCTCGAACAGATCACCCGGCCGGTGGGCGAGGCGGCTCGGTCCGTCGGTGAGGGCGCCGGCCGCGCCGTCGGCGAACTGGGTTCCGGGGCGGGCGAAGCCGTCCAGGATGTCGGCGCCGGCGCGGGCGAGGCCGTCCAGGAGGTCGGCTCGGGCGCGGGTGAAGCTGTCCAGGACGTCGGCTCGGGCGCCGGCAAGGCCGTCGAGGACGTCGGCTCGGGTGCCGGCAAGGCCACGGAGGCGGCCGGGTCGGCGGTGGGCGACGCCGCGGGGGAGGTCGCGGACACGGCGTCCGATGCCGCGGGCGAAGCCGTCGAGGACATCAGCGCGACGGCGAGCACGACCGCGGAAGGCGCGGCGGACACGGTGGATACGGCGAAGGACCTCGCGGACGGGGCCACGGAGCACGCCGCGGACGAGGCCGGCGAGACGGCGAAGGGCTCCGTGGAGGACGCGGGGGGCGCGGAGGACGTGGAGGACGCGGAGAGCGCGAAGGACACGGAGAGCGCGGAGGACGCGGAGGACGCGGAGAAGGAGAGCACGGCGCCGGACGCCGAGCGGCCGCAAGAGCGCGCACCCGAGTACGCCGGTCCTTCCCGGCACCGCCCCCGTCGCCACGGCCACCGCCGTCCCGCTCCCTCGCGCCGCGCGGCCGCCTCCCGCCGCCACCGGCCGCGCTGACCCCGCGGTCACCTATACCCCGTACTACCCGTAGACCGCCGGGCGCCCGCTACGCGGGCCGCGTGATCGCCTCACCCGTAGGCGGGGTCCGGTGCGCCGCCGGGGGCTGGGACCTCGGGGGCTCCGGCGGCCTCGGGGGTGGACGCCGGCTCCGCGTCCACCAGGGTGCGTTCGTCGAACGGCAACTCGCCCGCCAGCACCCGCGCGACCCGCTCCTTGTCGACCTCGTGCACCCAGGTCCCGACGAGCAGGGTGGCCACCGCGTTGCCGGCGAAGTTGGTCAAGGCGCGCGCCTCGCTCATGAAGCGGTCGATGCCGACGATCAGGCCGACGCCGTCGACCAGCGCGGGCTGGTGCGACTGGAGGCCGCTGGCCAGGACGGCGATCCCGGAACCCGACACGCCCGCGGCGCCCTTGGAGGCCAGCATCATGAACAGCAGCAGGCCGATCTGCTGGCCCAGGCCCATCGGCCGGTCGAGCGCGTCCGCGATGAACAGCGAGGCCATGGTCAGGTAGATCATGGTGCCGTCGAGGTTGAAGGAGTACCCGGCCGGCACCGTGACACCGACGACAGGGCGGCTGACGCCCAGGTGCTCCATCTTCGCGATGAGCCGGGGAAGCGCGGACTCCGACGACGAGGTGGACAGGATCAGCAGGAACTCCCGGCCCAGGTACTTCAGCAGCCGGAACAGGTTGACGCCGGTGGCCAGCCGCAGCACCGTGCCGAGCACCACGACGACGAACAGCACGCAGGTCATGTAGAAGCCGATCATGATGGTGGCCAGGGCCTTGAGCGCGTCCGTGCCCGTCTCGCCGATGACCGCGGCCATCGCCCCGAACGCCCCGATCGGCGCGGCCCACAGGATCATGGACAGCACCCGGAACACCAGCTTCTGGAGGTGCCCGATGCCGCGCAGCACCGGCTCTCCGGAGCGCCCCATCGCCTGGAGGCCGAAGCCGACCAGCAGGGCGACCAGCAGCGTCTGGAGCACCTGGCCCTGGGTGAGGGCCGACAGCAGGCTGGTGGGGATGATGCCCAGCAGGAAGTCGACCGGGCCGACATGGGCATCGGCCGCCGCGGTATGGCCGATGTGCCGGGTCGCCTCGGTCAGGTGGAGTCCGGCGCCCGGGTGCAGGATGTTGCCGACGACCAGGCCGATGGCCAGCGCGACCGCCGACATGACCACGAAGTAGCCGAGCGCGAGGCCGCCGACCCGGCCGACCTTCGCCGCCTGCCGGACCGAGCCGACGCCGAGCGCGATCGTGCAGAAGATCACCGGCGAGATCATCATCTCGATCAGGGAGACGAACCCGGTTCCCAGCGGCTTGAGTTCCCTGGCGAAGTGCGGCCACAGGAAGCCCGTGGCGATGCCGAGCAGCACCGCGACGATCACGGCGAGGTACAGGTACTGTGTGCGGTCCCGCTGGGGGGCGGGCGGTGCCCCCGCCGGCGATACGGGCATGGCTGGTCTCCTTGACGACGTCGGTGGCGTCCGGGGCGTGCGCCCCAGGGTCGCGGGGCCGCGGGTCCACGGGCTCGCGGGTTCACGGGCTCGCGGGCGGGCGTCCGGGACACGGCAGTGCGTGCGGCTCACGTCCTGGCGGTCCCCGCGACTATCGCGGGCCACGTGACGTGCGTCACGGTTGTGTTCGTTGAGTTCACGCAGAGTCGAGAGGCGGGCCGATGCCATGGCGGCGCCACGTATGCCCTACCCCCGCAGCCTGGCCGGGCAGTTGTTCGCGATGCAGGCCGTCCTGGTCGCCCTGGCGGTGACCGCCTGCGCGATCTTCGGCTACGTCAGCGACGGGCGCCAGGCCGAGCAGTCCGCCCGCCGCCAGGCCACCGCGGTGGCCCGGGCGGTCGCCGACACCCCCGCGGTGGAGCAGGCCGCGCGCGGCGGCGATCCCACGGCGGAACTCCAGCCGTACGCACGGTCCGTGCAGCGCGACACCGGGGTGGACTTCGTGACGATCATGGACACCCACGGCATCCGCTGGACCCACCCCGACCCCGCCGAGATCGGCCACCGCTACCTGGGCCACATCGCACCGGCGCTGCACGGCCACACCTTCGCCGAGACCTACACCGGCACGCTCGGGCCGTCGGTACGGGTGATCACCCCCATCCGGTCCGGCACCCGGATCACCGGGCTGGTCAGCGCCGGCATCACCGTCGAGGCGATCAGCGCGCGCTCCCGCAAGCAACTGGCCGCGCTGATCGGCGTCGCGGCCGGCGCGCTGGCCCTCGGCGGGATCGGCAGCTACCTGGTCAACGCCCGGTTGCGCCGCCACACCCACGGCATGAACGCCCGCGACCTGCACCGCATGCACGACTACCACCAGGCCGCGCTGCACGCCGTACGGGAGGGACTGCTGCTGCTCGACGGCGAGCAGCGCATCGCGCTCATCAACGACGGCGGGCGCGAACTGCTGGGCCTGGACGAGGAGGCCGTGGGCCGGCAGGTCGCCGAACTCGGCCTGCCCGACGCCCTGACCGCGGCGCTGCTGGCCCCCGAGGCGCGCGTCGACGAACTCCACCTGACCGCCGAGCGGGTCGTCGTCGTCAACACCGCGCCGGTCTCCGGCGGCGAGCAGCGCGGCACCATGGTGACCTTGCGCGACCACACCGAACTCCAGGTGGTGATGGGCGAACTGGACTCCGAACGGGGCTTCAGCCGGGCCCTGCGCGCCCAGGCGCACGAGGCGGCCAACCGGCTGCACACGGTCGTCTCACTGGTCGAACTGGGCCGCGGCAACGAGGCGGTGGACTTCGCGACGTCCGAACTGCGGGCGGCGCAGGCCCTCACCGACCAGGTGGTCGCGGCGGTCGACGAACCCGTGCTTGCCGCGCTCCTGCTGGGCAAGGCGGCGCAGGCCAACGAGCAGGGGGTCGAGCTGGTGATCACGGACGACAGCCGACTGGAGGACGGGCTGCTGCCCGCCGGCCTGGCACCGCGCGACCTGGTCACCATCCTGGGCAACCTGATCGACAACGCCGTCGACGCGACACAGGGCCTGCCGGCCGCACGGATCGAGGTCACGGTCACCGCCGCCCGCGAGGCCCCCGGCGGGCTGCTGCTGCGGGTGGCCGACACCGGTCCCGGCGTACCCTCCGGCGACACCGACGCGGTCTTCGAACGGGGCTGGTCGACGAAGCCCGCGCCGGCCGGCGGCCGCGGGCTCGGCCTGGCCCTGGCCCGGCAGGCCGTGACGCGCAACGGCGGCACGCTCGCGCTGACCGCCGGGCCCGAGGGCGGCGCCGTCTTCACCGCGCGGCTGCCCCCGCGCCCGGAGCCCGGACCCGGACCGGTGTCCGAGCCGATCCCCGCACCCGTAGCCGTATCTGTCCCCGCCCCCGCCCCCGCCCCCGCCCCCGTCCCCGTCCCCGGACCGGTGTCCGGACCGGTGTCCGTACCCACCCGAGAAGGCGCCGGCCGGCCGGCAGGAGGAGGACAGGCATGAGCGAGCAGGCCATCCGCGTGCTCGTGGTCGAGGACGACCCGGTCGCCGCCGACGCGCACGCGCTCTACGTCGACCGCGTGCCCGGATTCACCGCCGTCGGCAAGGCCCACAACGCGGCGCAGGCCCGCCGCCTGCTGCTGCGCGCCCCGGTCGACCTGATCCTGCTCGATCTCTACCTGCCCGACGGCCACGGCCTGGAGCTCGCCCGCTCGCTGCGTGCCGCCGGTCACCGGATGGACGTCATCGCGGTGACCTCCGCCCGCGACCTGGCGGTGGTCCGCGAGGGCGTCTCGCTCGGCGTCGTGCAGTACATCCTCAAGCCCTTCGCGTTCGCCACGCTCCGCGACCGGCTGCTCGGCTACGCCCGGTTCCGGGCCGCGGCAGGAGAGGCGGGCAGCCAGGACGAGGTCGACCGGGCCCTGGCCACGCTGCGCCCGTCGAGGCCCGCGGCCCTGCCCAAGGGGCTCAGCGCCCCCACGCTGGAGACGGTCGTCCGCACGCTCAGGGTCGCCCCGGCCGGGCTGACGGCGGCCGCGACCGCCGCGTCGGCCGGCATCTCCCGCATCACGGCCCGCCGTTACCTGGAACACCTGGTCGAGCAGGGCCGCGTCGAGCGCAGCCCGCAGTACGGCCAGGTCGGCCGCCCGGAGCTGCACTACCGCTGGCTGACCGCCGATTAGGCCGAGTCCGGAGGGAGCCCGTCGGCGGCGATCGCCGCCCAGACCTGTCGGGCGAGGCCGTCGACGGGGAGGGCGCCGTCGACGACCAGGTCGCAGTCGTCGCGGACCGGCTCGACGTGCCGTGCGTGGGCGCCGCGCCGGTGGAGCCGGTAGTTGCGGAGGAGCACGTCGAGCGGGAACCCGTCCCGCAGGCACTTGCGCTCGATCTTCCGGACCAGGCGGAGGTCGGCGGGCAGGTCGACGAAGACGTCGAAGCGCACGTCCGCCGCCCGAGACTCGAGGTGCCGGGCGAAGAGGCCCTCGACGATGACGACGGCCGAGGCGGCCAGCGCGGTGTCGGCGTCGGCGGCGAGGCGTACGAGGTCCAGCGACCGCGGGTCGCCCACGTCCAGCCGCGGAGCCCCGGCCTCGTCCGGCGCCCACACCCCGTGCTCGGGACTGCGGAAGTAGTAGTCGTCACCGTGCAGCACCCGTACGGGGAACCGGGGCGCGGCAGCCGCCAGCGCGGCGGCCAGCGTGGTCTTTCCCGCCCCGGCTCCTCCGGTCAACGTCACCAGCATCTGTCCACCCCTCGAACCGCCCGCCCGCGAAAGCGGGTTCCGCCCGCCCGCCGATGCGGGGCTGCCTGCTCAGACGCCGAGCCGCACCGGCCGTGCCGGAGGGCCGGTGGCGACCAGCGCGGTCAAAGGAGTCGCGAGGTCGCGGGGGGAGAAGAGATCGCTGCCCGCGTACGAAGCGATCTCGCGCAGGTGCCACCACTTCAGACCGCGGATGGCTTCCGCGGCGAGCTGCTCGTCGGACAGGGACCCGCGGGGAGTGAACGTGGTGGTGCGCACGAGGAAGTAGTCGTTGCTGACCCCCTCGTAGCCCGCGGCGTACCCGGGGCCCACGGCTTCCTGGTGCCAGACGTGCGGCGGATCGGCCCCGAGAACCAGGCCCACCTCCTCCCGCACCTCACGGCGGAGCGCGGCAAGGGGCGTCTCGCCCTGCTCGATCCCGCCGCCGGCGGCCGCCCACACCACCCTCCCCGCGGGCCGCGAAAGGACGTGACGGCACAGCAGGATGCGGTCCTGCTCGTCGAGGATGAGCGCACGGACGGCAGGACGCAGCTTCACGGACGGCATCCCGGCACACTAACCGCCCACCGCACCAACGGATCGGCTGTCAGGGGTGCCCGTCGGCGGGGAGCAGCAGGCTCCGCAGGAGAGCCGCGACCTTCCCGGGCCGGCTGACGAACGGCGAGTGACTCGTGTGCCAGGTCAGCGCGCGGGAACAGCGCCTGCTCATCCTCCGCTGAAGGTCGGGGTCAACGGCGCGATCCCGAGCGCAGGTCACGTAGGTGGAAGGTGTGCTCCGCCAGGATTGGCGCGCAGGCACGCCCCGACCGCATCCCGGTTTCTGGGGCCGCAGCAATGACGTGGCCCAGGCCGCCCGCTCGATCGGGGCGTCCGCGTAGAACGCTTCCACGGCCGCCGTGGCGTCCACACGGGTCCGGCCGTCGTCGTCGCGCACGATGGCGGACGCGAGGAGCGCGATCAGGGGAGGCTCGGCCATGGCGTCCACGACGGCCTGCACCGCCGCGGTGTCGGCTGCGAGCGAGCCGCGATGCAGTTCCGGGACGGCCACCTCGACTCCGGCGGCAGCCAGCTCCGCGACCACCAGGTCGAAGTGCCGCGGGTCGTGGTACAGCCCGTGCACCAGCACCACACCGTTCACGATGAGCCCCCGATCCGGCAGCGCGTCCACTTCTCCCGTGGCCATGATCGCCTGCGCGCCGCCGGCCACGCCAGCACACGGGTTGCACGTGAGCGCCTCGGAGCGGACGACCTCGCCGCCTCGCAGGAGGGAACTGAGTGCCCCTTTCAGAGGGAACGCGGTTCCTGATCGCCCTCCCGTCGGGCGCCCTCGAGTCGTTGGACGATCTGCCACAGGGGGGTGCTGCTCCTGGTGACCAGGACGAGGGTCTCCCCGGTGTCGCCCCAGGTGCGGTGGACCAGGTCGAGGGCCTGGTCGACGGCCGCGGCCACGTCGCCGCGGGCGCCGGAGCGCAGCCAGCTGCGCAGGCCGTAGTTGTGCGCGGCGACCACGCTCGCGGCGACGGTGTACGCCCGCGCGCCCCCGTCGGGCAGGGCGGAGAACCGGCGTTCGAGGTAGGCGGCCAGCGCGCGTTCGTACCGCCAGACCACGGCCGTCTCGTGGGTCTTGAGCGCGGGCACCTTGCGGGTGAGGGCGTACCGCTTGACCGAGAAGTCGGGGTTCTGCGCGTACATGCGCATGACCAGGCGGGCCGCACCGCAGGCGCGGCCGACCGGGTCGGGGTCGTGGGCGCCCTCGTCGAGGTAGCCGACCATGTCGGCCAACGCGCCCTCGTGGTCGGGGAAGACGACTTCCTCCTTGGTGGGGAAGTACCGGAAGAAGGACCGCCGGCCCACGCCGGCCCGCCGCACGATGTCGTCGACGGTCGTGCCGTCGTAGCCGTGTTCGGCGAAGAGCTCGAACGCGGCGGCCACGAGCAGATCCCTGATCGGGGTCTTCTCCTGGCCCTCCGCGCCACCGGCTCCGCCGGGGACGTCGGGAAACGGCTCATCGTGGCGATCGCTCATGGCACGAACGTACAGGCTCCCTTCCCCTGTGGCACTCAGTGTGTAAAATATCGGCACTGAGTGCCATTCTGGGGAGTGCTATGTCAGACCTGTATCGCCTGTCCGAGGAGCATGAGATGCTCCGCGATGCCGTCCGGTCGCTGGCCGAGGCGAAGATCGCGCCGTTCGCCGCGGAGGTCGATGAGCAGGGCCGTTTTCCGCAGGAGGCGCGGGACGCGCTGGAGGCGAACGACCTGCACGCGATCCATGTTCCTGAGGCGTACGACGGTTCGGGGGCGGACGCGTTGTCGACGGTGATCGTGATCGAGGAGGTGGCGCGGGTGTGTGCGTCGTCCTCGCTGATCCCGGCGGTGAACAAGCTGGGGTCGATGCCGGTGCAGCTGTCGGGGTCGGAGGAGTTGAAGGCGAGGTACCTGGGGGCGCTGGCGCGTAAGGAGGGCATGTTCTCCTACGCGCTGTCGGAGCCGGAGGCGGGTTCGGACGCGGCGGGGATGAAGACCCGCGCGGTACGCGACGGCGACGGATTCGTCCTCAACGGCGTCAAGCGCTGGATCACCAACGCGGGTGTCTCGCAGTTCTACACGGTGATGGCCGTGACCGACCCCGACAAGCGCTCCAAGGGCATCTCGGCGTTCGTGGTCGAGAAGGACGACGAGGGCGTGTCCTTCGGCGCCCCGGAGAAGAAGCTCGGCATCAAGGGCTCCCCGACCCGCGAGGTCTACTTCGACAACGTCCGCATCCCCGCCGACCGGATGATCGGCGCGGAGGGCACCGGCTTCGCCACCGCGATGAAGACCCTGGACCACACCCGCGTCACCATCGCCGCCCAGGCCCTGGGCATCGCCCAGGGCGCCCTGGACTACGCCAAGGGATACGTCCAGGAACGCAAGCAGTTCGGCAAGGCCATCGCCGAGTTCCAGGGCATCCAGTTCATGCTCGCCGACATGGCCATGAAACTGGAAGCCGCCCGCCAGCTCACCTACGCCGCCGCCGCCAAGTCCGAACGCTCCGACCCCGACCTGACCTTCTTCGGCGCCGCCGCCAAGTGCTACGCCTCCGACGCCGCCATGGAGATCACCACCGACGCGGTCCAACTGCTGGGCGGCTACGGCTACACCCGCGACTACCCCGTCGAACGCATGATGCGCGACGCCAAGATCACCCAGATCTACGAGGGCACCAACCAGGTCCAGCGCATCGTGATGGCCCGCAACCTGCCCGGCACGCGGTAGACACCCGTCGACCACGAACGGCCCGGCCGTACGGAAGGCCGGTGACACGGGGGAGGGCTGGTGGCCGTCACGCGGCCACCAGCCCTCCGGTCCCACACCGTACTCATCGTCGCCGGACCGGCATCCGGACGACGGGGTTACCGCTGGGCGAGTGCCTTGACGACATCCTCCACGACGGCGTCCTCGGTCCTCTGATCCTCGTAGGAGACCTTCTTGTTGAGACCGTTGCGGTTGTTGAGGTGCTCGGCCACGCCCGGGTCCACGGTGTGCGCCTGACCCAGGATCTCCGCCGGCTTCGGGCCGTACTTCGCGCCGAGGCCCTCCAGGTACGCGCGGTCGAGGTGGTAGAAGTCGATCGCGTTGCTCCCGAGGATGGCACGCGCGTCGCCCTCCGGGATGTCGTCGAGCACCAGGCGCAGGAAGTCCTCGGTGTTGGGCCAGGTGCCCTCGGCGTGCGGGTGGTCGCTGCCGAACATCACCTTGTCTATCCCGACGTTCTCGCGCACGTCGAGGTCGGTGAGCCGCATGAAGGTGGGCGTCACCGCGCAGTTACGCTCCCAGTACTCCCAGGGCGTGAGCTTGAGGATGCCGCCGGCCTCCTCGTTCTTGCGGGTCAGCGCGTCCAGCGTCGGCGGAATCCAGTAGCTGCGGATCTCGACGAACACCACGCGCAGCGCGGGGAACCGGTCGAAGACACCCGACCACATCAGCTGCCACAGCGGGCGCCGCTCGTCGAAGATGTTCTCGAAGATGTGGGCCAGGGCGTCGGGTCCGCTGCCGGCCTTCTCCAGGGCGCCCTTGATGCGGGTCAGTATGAACCCTGTCAGAGCCGTCTCGTGGTGAACAAGGTGGTCCCGTGTACCGCGTCCACTTCCTTCCGATCGGTCTCGGTGAACCCGATCTTGGCCAGCACTCGGCGAGAAGCGGTATTCCAGTCCCAGACCGTGGCCCACAGACGTTCGTACCCAGACGATCGCGCCCATTCCACAACCGCCAACGAGGCCTCGGTCGCGTATCCCTGACGCCAAACTCGGCGTAGCAGCTCGAAGGCCAGTTCCGGTTCCCCTGCCGGCTCTCGCCCGCTGTCGACCAGCCCGCAGTAGCCGATGACGTCACGAGAGGCTTTCCGTTCGACTGCCAGCAACCCGGTCGACCAGACCTCGTTGGTGCGGATCGAATCCTCGAGCTCCGCGACGGTGGGGTGTCCGTCAGCGTCGACTCGACGGTGCGGCGGCACTCGTGGATCACGTTCGGTCCACAGTTCACGCTGGACGACAGCCTCGGCTACCCGCCAAGGTCTGAGCAGCAGGCGACTCGTCTCGAGTACAACCTCGCCGCCCGGCGCGCCAACTGTCATGACGGCAACCATCTCACGGGCGCACGCGCCGTCGTGCCACGGGGCGCGGTCGGTCCTGCCGATCCTGGACGCCCGATATACGGGACAACCGAGATCAATCCCTATGCGTCGTCTTGGACCTGTGCACGTTCGGTTGTACCCGGTAGGGCACTGACCTGTACGCCGACATCCCGCTTCGCGGACGCGGCAGTGCCGTCATTTCTCCTCGACATCTCCGATCTCGTTGATCACTAACTGCCTTCGGAAACCGTCGACAAACACTGTCCCCGGACATCAACGACGCCAGCCCCCCGATCTTCCTGCCCTCACCCTCTGCCCTGTACGGGTCTGTCAAATGATCGGGAGCTACACCGAACGATTTACCGTCTCTCACTCGGCTACGTCTTCTCCGCGGTGAACTCCTTCATCTCCCACAACCGGAAGACGAACCCCAGCTCACTGCCGGGCACCCGGTGGATCACCAGCCCGTCCGGCCCGCTGCCGCTCACCGTCGACGAGGGCGGGTCCAGGATCTCCACGCTGCGGCCCGGCCCGGGGGGAAGATCGCGGGTGGAGAGATACCACAGCCACTCGCCCACGTAGCCGGTGACGCCGGTGAGGTTGTTGGCCTCGAACACCGGGGCGGCGTACAGCAGGACGTGCTCGCGATCGGGGCCGACCAGCGGGGTGCCGCCGAGGGCCCAGGGCTCTGTTGCCCCAGAGCCGGTAGGCGAGGTCGTCCACGTCGGTGCGCGCCCGCATGATCTCGTCGGCGATGATCCAGCCTGCCGCAGCTTGGTCCTCTGAGTCCGTCCCGATGGTGGTCACCACCAAGTCCCACGGGCACACCTGCCTGACGCCGCGGCTCTCCCGCCCGGTGCGAAGTCCACGAGGCGCCCGCCGGCGGCCCGGGCGGGTGGTTTGGGTCGTACCAGCCGTGGTGGCCGGCGGGTGGCGCGTACGGTCCGAGGCCGTGGACGACATTGAGCTGACCGACGATGAGCACCTACGGGCCCTGGCCGCGTTGGAGGCCGCCGTCGGGAACGACGACAGCGCCCTGGCCGTACCGGCGGGCGGTGAGGAGGAAGCGTCCACGGGCTGTCGCTCTGCTGGTGCCGGCGGCTTCCCCGGGCGCGCCGGGTGGAATCCGGCTGTCCGACCACAAGAAGTCAACCCGCGACTCTCCGTCAGAAGCCCGAACGGGTGAACCTCTTGGTTCATGAGCGGTGACGAGGCTCCGCCGAACGCCCCGGGATTCGCGGAGCGACCGCCGTCGGGCGGATTTCGCTCCCGATCCGGGGCATACCGGTGACTTCTAGGGTGTGGATCATGAGCATTCCTTCGGAGCCGATCGGCAGCCTTCCCCGTTCACCCGCCCTGCAGTTGGCGCGCACCGAACACGCCGCGGGGCGCCTGAGCGACGCGGAGCTGGCGGGCGTCCAAGGCGAAGCTGTCGCCGACACTCTCGACCGGCTGGACAAGCTGGGCAGCCAGGTCCTGGTCGACGGGGACCAGGGCAAGCCCAGTTCCCTCACGTACCCCCTCACCGGCCTCGCGGGCCTTGGGACCGACGGGGTCACCATCCCCTTCGCCGACGGGCACACCCGGCAGCTGCCCGTCCTGACCGGCGGACCGTTCCGCTACCAGGTCCGGGCCGAGACCTACCTGCGCGCCGCCCGCGCCCGTACCGGCCTCCCCGTCAAGCAGTCTGTGGTCGCCCCCTCGGCCCTGAGCCTGCTCTACCCGCCCGACGGCATCGACGGGTACTCCCGCGAGGCGTTCCTGGGTGACCTCGCGGACGAGGCCGAGGCCGAGATCCGCGGATGCCTCGACGCGGGCGCGCACCGCGTGCAGTTGGACTTCACGGAAGGCCGGCTGTCGCTGAAGCTCGACCCCTCCGGCGGTGTCCTGGACGACTTCGTCGCCCTCAACAACAAGGTCCTGGGCCGGTTCACCGAAGACGAACGGGCACGCCTCGGGGTACACACCGACCCCGGCGCCGACGACGACTCCACCCACAGCCTCGACGTCGACTACGCCGGGTTGCTGCCCAGACTGTTCCGGCTCACGGTCGGCAACTTCTACCTCCAACTGGCCGGCGAGCCCGACCGCGAGCGCGTTCTGCGGATGATCGCCGACCAACTGCGTCCCGGGATCAGGGTGTTCGTCGGCGTCATCGACCCGATCGACCCGAGGGTCGAGACCCCCGAGGAAGTACGCGACCGCGTCCTGGAGGCCGCCCGGCACATCCCGGTGGACCAGCTGGGCACCTGCGACGACGCCGGCTTCGCCCCCTTCGCCGACGACACCTCCACCTCGCGGGACCTGGCCTTCGCCAAGATCGACGCCCGCCTGCGGGGCACCGAGCTCGCCGCCGAGGCCCTCGGCCTGTAGTCATGTCCGACGGAGCGCTTCACTCGGCGAGCGTCGCCAGGTGAAGCGCTCCTTACCTTGTTGGTGGGTTGATTCCGGTCCTTCGTACGATCGGGAGACCCAGGGGCCTGGGTGTGGCTGAAAGCGCTCATGCCGTACGTGTGGCTTTGACTGATAGGCCGCTCGGTGCCTCGCGACTCCTGCCCGGAGACCAGCAGCAGCGGCCCGCGCCGCGCGTTGGCGACGTCCACCACCGCACGGGAGCTGCGCGCCGTGCCCGCGCACCCGAGGTCGGCGAGAAGCCGCCTCGGGGCCGGCACCACGTACCGATCGAAAAGTGCGCCGGACTCCCGCGCCCCCGCGGTGTTGGCGAAGACCTGGTGGAACCCTCGCGCGGACAGTGACACCAGCCGGTGGTCGCCGTCCGCGCCGTCAGGGGTCCACCACCGGTCCGGGGTGGCGGGCAGCGGGACGTCGTCGATCGGGGCGGGGGTGATCGCCACCGCGGCTCGGCCCAGGCCGGCACCGAGGAGGTGCTGGGCGACGAGCCCGCCGACCGAGTGGCCGATGATGACCGGCGGGACGTCCAACGACCGCATGAACCGGGCGTAGTGGTCCGTCAGCGCGTCCAGACCGATGTCGCCGAACTCTTCGGGGTCCCGGCGTACGTCCCGGAGTTCGGGTTGCTCCCCCGGCCAGCCGGGGGCGAAGGCGAGGAACCCCCGGCCGGCGAAGCGCTCCACCCACGACTCCCAGGCGAGCGTGTGCAGCCACGCGCCGTGGATGAAGACGACGGGAGTACGGTCCACGGTTGGGTTCCTCCGAGCATGCCGATCACCCGGCACCGGTACAGGGGCGACCGCTTCAGCATCGTTCAGGCAGCGCGATGGCGGCCAGAGTCGAATGACTGAAGGTTCTCGTCGGAAGGCAGCGGGACCGGGCGGCCTCCGCACACGCCGCCGACCGGGGGCGGAGCAGGTCGGGGGAGGGGTGCGGGGAACTTCGTACGTCAGATGACTGAGGTCTGGGGGTGTGCGGCCGGCCACGCGGGCACCGTTGCGCACGGGCCCGCCCGCGGGCAGTTGCGCACGCGACGCGCGCGTACGGTCCGCCCGCGCTCGGACCGTGCCCCGCCGCGCGCCCCCGGCACACCCGGGCCCGCCCGGCTGGCATGCTGACCCGCATGACTGCTTCCGCGACACACATGTCCCTGCCCGACCGGGTGGAGGAACTCCTGGCAGCCGGCGGACCGTTGCCCATCGTCGCCGCGGGCGAGGCCGTCCTGCGCGGAGTCGCCGAGCCGTACGACGGCCAGCTCGACGACGCGCAGCTCGACCGGTTCGTGGCCGCGCTGCGCGAGACGATGCACGCGGCCCCGGGCGTCGGACTGGCCGCGACGCAGGTCGGCATCCCGTTGAGCATCGCGGTGGTGGAAGATCCGGCGCCGGGCTCGCCGGAGGCGCTGGAGGCGCGCGAACGCACCCCGCTGCCCTTCCGGGTGCTGGTCAATCCCGTCTACGAACCCGAGGGCGACACCCGAGCCGCGTTCTTCGAGGGCTGTCTGAGCGTGCCCGGGTGGCAGGCGGTGGTGGCCCGGCACCGGCGCGTGCGGTTGCGGGCACAGGACGAGCACGGCCGGTCCGTTGACGAGGTGTTCAGCGGCTGGCCGGCACGTATCGTGCAGCACGAGACCGACCACCTCGGCGGCGTCCTCTACCTCGACTCGGCCCTGTCGCGGTCGCTGTCCACCAACGAGGCCGTGGCCGAGCACTGGTCGCAGCCCACCCCCGAGGCGGCCGCCCGGGCGCTGGGTTTCGAGCTGCCGTGACGCCACGGACCGCCCCGACAGGCGACGACCCCGGGAGGGGCGGCGTCGCCCGTCGGGGCGGTGGTGGGGGCCGTCGTACCGGCTCCGCCTCAGCGGTCCAGCAGCGCTGCCCACGGGTCCGGCACGATGACGTCGGCCGGCGGCTGCGCGCGGGGACGGCTGTCGCGGGTGGGAGTCAGAGGTGGTCGGCGTCGACGACGGCCTGGGCGAACACGGTCGGCGCCTCCTGCGGGAGGTTGTGGCCGATGTTCTGGATCGTGCGGTGGTCGTACGCGCCGTTGAAGTACGTCCGGTAGTTCGCGCCGTCGCCGGCCGGGGTGAAGGGGTCCAGCGCCGGGTCGAGGGTGATGGTGGGGACGCCGATCTTGGGAGCGGCGGCCAGCAGCTTCTCGTAGCGGACGTAGCGCGGGTCGGTCTCCACCAGCCCGATACGCCAGCGGTAGTTGAACAGCACGGTGGCGGCGTAGTCGGGGTTGGTGAACGCCTGCGCGGTGCGCTCGAAGGTGGCGTCGTCGAAGTTCCAGTTGGGGGAGACGATCTGCCACACCAGGCGGCACAGGGCCTTGCACTCGTCGGCGTTCTCCATGGCCTGCTTGCCGCGGTCAGTCGAGAAGTACCACTGGTACCACCAGTTGTGCTCGACGGCCGCCGCGGCCGGGGTCTTCTGCGCCTCGACGTCGGTGATGACGTAGCCGCTGGTGGACACCAGCGCCTTGACCCGCTCCGGCCACAGGGCGGAGATGATGTCGGCGGTGCGCGAACCCCAGTCGAAGCCGGCGAGTACGGCCCGGTCGATGCGCAGGGCGTCCATGAACGCGATGATGTCCAGCGCCACCGCGGACTGCTCCGCGGTGCGCGGCGTCCGGGGGGACAGGAACGTGGTGCTGCCGTGGCCACGCAGGTAGGGGACGAGCACCCGGTAGCCGAGCCGGGACAGCGCCGGGGCGACGTCGACGAAGCTGTGGATGTCGTAGGGCCAGCCGTGCAGCAGCAGGACCACCGGGCCGTGCGACGGGCCGAGTTCCGCGTAGCCGACGTCCAGCAGGCCCGCCTTGACCTGCTTGACGGCGGGGAAGGCGGTGTGCGTGCCGGGGACGACCGGGGGCACGGTGGAGGCGGGGATGCCCGTGCCCTTCGTGCTGCTGCCGCGCTGGGCGGCCGCACCGCTGCCGGCGGCATTCGCGGTGCCCAGACCGGTCATGGCCATGGCCGCCGCGCCGGTGCCCACGCCGATGGCCTTGCCGAAGGTACGCCTGTCGATCATGTGAAAACCCTCTGTGTCCCGTGTGTATCGGTGGCCGGCCCGCGCAGCAGGCGACCTTGTGCAAAGCGTCCGCCTCCGCCCGGCCGTGTGCTCCGACCGCCGCGCCGCGAGGCCGACGGTTCATCACTGTCGCCTCTGGCGTGGCCATCCACATCAGTCAGTTGACGGTGAGTCGCGCGCGGCGGGAGCGAGCCGGAGCGGACACCGTCCGCGGCAGCCGGGCCTCGGGCCCGCACGGGGCGGGCCCGAGGCCGGGGCGCCCGACTGGGGCCCGCGACCCTCGGGCCCGGCTGCGACTTGGGCTGCTCTACGGTGCGACAGGTCGGGGCGCCTCGTCCGGCGGAGGCCACGCGGGTGAAGGCGGCGCGCTGCTGCTCGGGCCGGCCGGTGGGGAGGTGTCGGCGGGAGCCGACGGGGCGCTGTGCGGGAGGAGCCGTGGCAGCACGAGGAGGACGGCCGTCACCGCCGCGGCCAGCAGGACCACCGCGGCCTTGCGCAGCCCGGGGTGGGCGACCCTCCGTGTGCGGGTCGACGGCCGGAAGGTCGGGCGGAGCGCGGTGACCTGGTCGGCCCGGGCGTGCAGTGCGGCGCGAAGACGGTCCTCGACGGCGGTCACGACATCTCCTTCAGTCTTCCGGCCAGAGCCGTGAGCGCTCGGCTCGCCGTGGACTTCACCGCGCCCTGGGACAGGCCCAGGGTCGCCGCGATGTCCGCTTCGGACAGGTTCGACCAGTACCTGAGGACGAGGACCTCCCGCTGGCGCACGGTGAGCAACCTCAGCGCCCGCAGCACCTCCTGGTGCTCCTCCCTGAGGAGCACCTCCTCCTCCGGCGGCGGTGCGGGCATGACGCGCGGGGGGATGTAGGCGCGCACGGTGCGCCTCCTGCGCAGCACGTCCCGGGAGGTGTTGACCACGCTGCGCCGTATGTAGGCCTCGGGGTCGGCGAGGTCGTCGAGCGTGTCGCCGTGACGTCGGTACACGGCCGCGAAGGCTTCCTGGACGACGTCCTCGGCCGTGGGGATGTCGTCGACCAGGAGGACGGCCAGGCGCACGAGTTCGAGCCTGCGGTGACGGTACAGCGCGTCGATCTCCTCCGCCGCCGTGCCGGACGGCCGGCTCCTGAGGTCCGACCTGTCGCGGTCCTGGGAGAGCCGGGCCAGCAGCCATCGCCACGGGGTACGGCGGAAAGCACCTTCCCAGGCGGGGACGGCAGCCATCAACACCCTGTTCCCGCGGGCGGGATGGCGACGTCCTGGCGCCGTGAGGGCCGGCTGCCGTCCGGTCGGCGGCGCCGTGGGGATGTCGGAGTACTGGCGTGGACGGTTTCCCCGCGGGTCATTTCTGTCATGGGCGTCAATCTGTAGCGTATCGGGCGGTTCAGGGCTTCCAGGGAGTGCCCTCCACTGGGAAGGACGTCTGGGGCACCGGCAGGTTGCAGTCCCGCGCGCGATCCTTACGCGCGTCCGTGCATGCGTGCGTGCGTGACGCCGCGGCGCACCCCGCCCGTCTCCCGCCTGCGGGACTTCGATCGTCGTGACCCGCAACCTAGGCCGGGCCCGCACGTCTGTCAGGGAGTAGCGGGAGGTTCCACCCCGCTGCGGACCTGAGGGAGAAACGATGAAACGACACCAACGCAGGCGGACTTCGGCTCGCGCGCTGGGCCTGTCGGCGGCGGTGCTGTCCGCCGCGGCGGCAGCCTTCACGTACGCGCCCGCGGCCGGCGCCGCGGCACCGCACGACGCGACGGGGCTGAGCGCGGCGCATGTGTCCGGCGCCGTCAGGACGGTCCGCTACGACCTGGGCAACGAGGCCTGGCACCTGCCACAGACCGGTGAACCGGTCGAGCTGGCCGGGGTGGTGCACTACCCCGCCGATCTGGGCAGGGGGCGGCACCCGCTGATCGTGATGCTGCACGGCTGGCACGAGACCTGCGCCGACCGGGCGGCGGACGCCGCGCGCACAGCCGCCGAGAGCAGTGGGGACGACGCCGCGTACGAGGCCGCCAGCGCCAAGCTGTTCGCCTGGCCGTGTGCGGCGGGCACACCTGCCCTGCCCAGCGATGCCGGATACGACTACCTGGGCCGCAGCCTGGCCGCCCAAGGGTTCGTCGTGGTGTCGATCGGCGCCAACGGCGTCAACGCCTCCTCCGTGTGGGGCGATGACAATGCCGCCGCGCGTTCGGATCTCGTCAACCAGCACCTGCGCCTGTGGCAGGAGCTCAGCTCCAAGGGCGGGGGTGCGCTCGCGGGCGCGTTCGTCGACCCGGACACCGGAGCGCGGCGGGACGTCGGCTTCGCCCACCACGTGGACATGGGCGACGTGGGGATCATGGGGCATTCCCGGGCCGGGGCAGGGGTCACCTGGCTGGCGGCCGACAGCCACCGGGGGCAGTGGCCCAAGGGCGTGAACGTCAGGGCGGTGGCGGCGGTGGCGCCCGCCTACAACGTGATGACGGAGGACATGTCCGCCTACACGATCACCAAGACCCCCTTCGCCGTCCTCCGGGGGACCTGCGACGGACAGGTCGGCGGCGAGGCGTTCGCGTTCGCGGCCGACGCGGCCAAGGAAGACCGGGGCGGCTTCTACCGATTCGCGATTCACGGGGCGAACCACAACTACTTCAACACGCAGTGGTCGCCGCAGAGCGGTCAGGTGGCCGCCTCCGACGACGCGACGCCGGTGGAGGGACACCCCGGGCAGTGCACCGACCGTGAGGATGCCGCGCCGGCCAGGGAGCTGACCGAGGCGCAGCAGCGCCGCGTCGCCGTCACGTACCTCGGCGCCTTCTTCGACCGCTACCTCCTCGGCGACACCCGTCAGGACCAGGTCCTGACGGGGGCGCGGCACCCCGACGCGGCCCTCACGCAGGTGGACGTCACCACCGCCGGCCTCTCCTGACCGCCGCGGGCCCCTCACGCCGCGGTGCCGACAACGCGAGAACCCCGGGAACGCCCGGAACACCTCGGTGAGCGCCCGGGCGCATCGCGGGAACCAGGGTCGGTCGTTCGGATCTGCGTGGCCGCGGAGATCCGACCGACCGGGCCGGCGCCCACCACGGGCACGTCGTCGCCGCGGCACGCCCCGGGTCCGCGGCCCGGCTCGCCGGCCGGCTTGTTCGGAACCATCGCTGGACCCCTCGCCTGAATGACGACCGTGCCTCAGTCCTGGCTTTCGAGGCATCGGGCCGGCCGGCCGCGGCGCCGGCTTCCGGGGGGCGGGCGGCCGCCGCCGGACGCCTGCGGTCAGGTCGAGTCGAGGCCCGCCGGCACGAGCGAGCGCCCGCCGGGGCGCTCTCCACCGCTCAGCAGCACCAGTTCGGGCGACCACCGGTCGGCGACCACCGCGCCGGGAAGTCACCGCGCTCGGTGGCGGCCAGAGCCTCGTGCGCCTGCTGCCGACCGGCCCCGGTGCGCCGGGCGGAGTCGTCGTGGGCTGACGCCGCGGTCGCTGCCAGGGTCCGCGCGAGTTCGGCCCGCGCGCGGCTCAGCCGGCTGCGGACGGTGCCGACGGGTATCGCGCAAGCGTCGGCGATCTGCTGGTAGGAGGTGGCACCGGTGGTGAAGTAGCGCAGCACGACCGGCATCCGCAGCACGGGCGGCAGCTGCTCGACGGCCTCCCGGAGCCAGTCGCACAGCGCCTGCCGCTCCAGAACCTGGTCGGGCGTGGCGTCGTCGGGCGGCAGCAGCACCTGCTCGACCGGCAGAGTGCGCCGTGAGGCGCGCAGCAGCGACCGGCAGCCGTTGCGCACCACCATCCGCAGCCAGGGGCCCACGGCCTCAGGATCTTGGACGTCGACGATCCGGCGCAGGGCGACCAAAGCCGCGTCCTGCATCACGTCGTCGGCATCGGGTCCGGGGCCCAGCAGGCTGAGCGCCACCGCCCGCATACCCGCGCGGTGGCGCTCCAGCAGCACTCCCAGGGCCGCGGTGTCGCCGCCCTGCGCGGCCTGTGTCAGCGCCGCGTCCCACGCCCGCCCGGCATCCCCCGTCGCATCGTGGGAGCGCTGCCTCTTCGTCATGGTCGTTCCCCTTTCACCATGGCCAGGGCCCGCACCCGGTCGGTGCGGTCGCGGAACAGCTCAGGGAGGCGGAGCCGTGAGCGGTGCGGCCCGTCGGCGTCCGTTCAGGCCACCGGTGCCTCGTCCGTACCGCTCTGGAGGGTTTCGCCGGTTACGGGCACGCCGTCCTCGGTGTCCCGGTGGGACGCGAGGAAGAACGTGAGCAGGGTGCCGGCGGCGACCAGCGGCAGCAGCCACAGGAAGGCGGTGCCGGTGGCGCGGGCGAACGCTTCCAGGGCGGCGTGCCGTACGCCGGACGGCAGCACGGCGATCGTGTCCGGCCGGGCCGGGTCGAGGCCGCCGGTCACCGGCAGGCCGTGCAGCCGGTGCGCGAAGTCGCTTGTCAGCAGGCTGCCGAAGATCGAGACGCCGAACGCGGCGCCGATCGACCGGGCGAAGGTGACCACGGCGCTCGCCGCTCCGATGTCCTGCGGGGACACGTTGTTCTGCACCGCGGTCAGCACCACCATCGGCACCATGCCCATGCCGACGCCGGTCACCACGAAGTACAGGCTGAGCACCACGGTGCCGGTTCCCGTTCCCAGCGTGCCCAGCAGGAGCAGCCCGGCGACATTGAGGGCCATGCCGGTGATCAGGATCAGCCGCAGCCGTTCGACCCGCGCGGACCAGCGTCCGGCCAGGGACTGGCTGACGACCAGGCCCAGAACCAGCGGCAGCATGTGCACGCCGGACAGGGTGGCCGACACCCCGTGCACGATCTGAAGGTAGGTCGGCAGGTAGAGCAGGACGCTGAACATCGCGGCGTTCGCGGCGAAACCGATCAGCGAGGAGAGGACCACGGTGCGGGAGGTGAGCATCGGCACCGGCAGGATGGGCGCGGCGGCGCGGCGCTCCACCGGGACTACCAGCGAGGCGAGCACGACCGTCGCGAGGATCAGGCCGACGATCGACGGCGACCCCCAGCCCCAGCGCCGGCCGAAGGAGGTGACGAGCACGACCCCGGTGGCGATCGCCGCCAGCAGCAGCGCGCCGAGGCAGTCGATCCGGGCCGCCGTCTTCCTGGTCGCGGCCGGCAGCACCCGGCCGGCGATCGCGAGCGTCACCACTCCGATCGGCAGATTGATCAGGAACGCCCACCGCCAGGAGAGCTGGTCGGTGAAGACCCCGCCCAGCAGCGGGCCGACGATGCCGGCGACGCCGTACACCGACCCGAACATGCCCTGGTAGCGGCCCCGTTCACCGGGACTGACGATGTCGCCGACCAGCGCGAAGGTCAGCACGATCATGCCGCCGCCGCCGACTCCCTGCAGTGCCCGGGCACCGATGAGCTGCGGCAGGTCCTGGGCCAGGCCGCAGCCCACGGAGGCGATGAGGAACAGGCTGGTCGACGCGAGGTACAGGCGCTTGCGCCCGAACATGTCGCCGAGCTTGCCCCACAGCGGGGTGACCGCGGTGGTGGCCAGCAGGTAGGCGGCGCTGACCCACGCGATGTTGTCGAACCCTCGCAGGTCCTCGGCGATGTGGGGCAGCGCGGTGGAGACGACGGTGGAGTCGAGGGAGGCGAGGAACACGGCCAGGATCAGCGCGCTCATGGCGGCGGTGACGCCGGGTCCACGGGGTGGTTCCCGTGGTCCTGTGCCAGACATGGGAAGTGCCTTCCGGGAGGTTCGGGTGGGGGAGTTCAGGGGGGCGCGGGACCGGGTCGGCCGGCCTCACGAGGCGGTCACAGGGTGACGGTCTTGTACTCGATGTACTGGTTCAGGCCGACGACGCCGTACTCGCGGCCGATCCCGCTGGCCTTGAAGCCGCCGAAGGGCCCGTCGTAGCCGATCGAGGCGCCGTTGACGGTGACCGTGCCGGTGCGGATGCGGCGGGCGACGGTGAGGGCGTGCCCCTCGTCCGCGGACCACACGCCGCCGGACAGGCCGAACTCGGAGTCGTTGGCGATGCGCACCGCGTCGTCCTCGTCGTCGTAGCCGATGACGACCAGCACCGGGCCGAAGATCTCCTCCTGCGCGATCCGCATCGAGTTGGCGACGTCGGCGAACACGGTCGGCGTCACGTAGTAGCCGTTCTCCAGGCCGGCCGGTATCTGCGGACCGCCGGTGACCAGGCGGGCGCCTTCCTTGATGCCGAGCTCGATGTAGTCCCGCACGCGCTGCTGCTGGTCGCGGCGGACCATCGGGCCGATGAACGTGTCGGGGTCGTCGGGGTCGCCGACCTTGAGCGATTCCACGAGTTCCTTGAGCGCGGTGACGACCTCCTCGTACCGGCTGCGCGGCGCGAGGACGCGGGTCTGCGCGATGCACGCCTCGCCGTTGTTGAGCAGGGAGGCGAACTTCAGCCCCTGCACTGCCTTGTGCACGTCGGCGTCGGGCAGGATGACGGCGGCGGACTTGCCGCCCAGCTCCAGGCTGACCCGCTTGAGCTGCTGCCCGGCGATCGAGGCGATCCGGCGGCCGGCCCCGGTCGAGCCGGTGAACGCGATCTTGTCCACGTCCCGGTGCGAGACCAGGTACTCGCTGGTCTCCCGGTCGGCGGGCAGCACGCTGATCACGCCCTCGGGCACCTTGGCCTGCTGTAGCAGCTCGGCAAGGAAGCCCATGCTCAGCGAGTTCTCCGGAGAGACCTTGAGAACGACCGTGTTGCCGGCCAGCAGCGCGGGGATGATCTTGGCCATCGCCGAGGAGAACGGCGAGTTCCACGGGATGACGGCGGCCACCACGCCGATCGGCTCGCGGCGCACCACGCTGCGCACGGTGGAGGCGGGGTCGGTGGGCGCCACGATCTCCTCCCAGCCCAGTTCCTCGGCGGCCTTGAGGTACGAGTCGGCCTGCCGGGTGAGCCCGGCCTGACCGGCCCGCGTGAACCATCGGGCCGAGCCGTTCTCGGCGGACATCAGAGTGGCGATCTTCTCGGCGTTCTCCTCGCGCAGCGCGTTGAGCCGGCGCAGGATCGCGATGCGCTCGACCGGCGACTTCCGGGGCCAGGAGCCCTCGTCGAAGGCGGTACGGGCAGCGGCCACCGCGCGGTCCACGTCGGCCGGCTGGGCCTGCGCGGCGCGGCCCAGGACCGCCCGGTCGTGCGGGGACAGGATGTCGAGCAGCTCCGGGTCGCTCGGCTCGGCCCAGGAGCCAGCGATGAAGAGGCGATCGTAAATGATCATGGGGGTACTCCAGTCGGTGAAGGCATCGCTCGTTATCTGTCACTCGACTGTAGCACTTGTATCTTGTTAGTTCGCAAGAGTGAGGCGTTAGTTGGATCAGATTCCTCGTTGGGGCATAAGGTGAGCCGTGTGAGAGCCGACGCAGTACGCAACCTGGAAGCCGTCCTGACCACCGGAGCGCGCATGCTCGCCACCGATCCAGGTGCGAGCATCGCCGCGATCGCGGCAGAGGCCGGGGTCGACCGGCGTACCGTGTACCGACGGTTCACCTCCCGCGAGGAACTGCTCGCGGCGATCTACGAATCCCGGCTGGAGGCCATCGAGCAGGCGATCGAGGCGGCCAGGCTGCGCGAGGCCCCCGTCGCGGTGGCGCTGCACCGCTACGTCGAGGGCATCATCGGCGTGAACCGCAAGTGGCCGGTCGACCTCAACCGGATGCTGGCCGAGGACGCGGTCAGCCGCCGGCGCGACCGGTCGGTCCAGGAGGTCGACACGTTTCTCGCACGCGCCGTCGACGAGGGGTTGCTGCGTTCCGATCTGCCGGGCGGCTGGGCGAGCCTGGTACTGCCGCAGCTGATGCTGCTCGCCGCGGAACGGCTGCCGGAGCTGAGCGCCGCTCAGGCCGCCGACACGGTGGTCGACACGCTCGTGCACGGGTTCGGCGCGGTGTGAGACGAGCGGCCCCGCCCGGGCCACGGGCCGTCAACCGCCCGCGTGCCCGCGCCCTGCGGTGCCACGCCGGGGAGCCCCGCCGATAACGGGCGCCGGGTACCAGCACGAGCACCGGCACCAGCGCGGCGGAACCGCACATCGGGTGGGCTGCCGCCCGGGTACCTGAACCAGCCCGTCCCGACCGCCGAACCGTTCGTCACCAACCCCGTCCGCGACGGTGCCGACAGCGGCAACGAGCGCGTCCACAAGAGCGGTGACCTGGTGAGGCACTCCGGCCGCCGCCCAGGCCAACCGGGTCCGGCGGGTGGTCGCGTGGATGACCGAGGGGGCGTCCGGGTGGTGAGGAACGCAGGGCGGCCGGCTGCGGGGGCGGGTGATGGTGGGTCCGGTGGTGGCGGGTCTGGTGTCCGCCGTTGTGTCGCTGTGCCGTTGTGCCGGGCCGGTGAACGGCCCGGGAGTTGTCCGCGGGCCGTTCACCGGTGTGCTGTCGTGGGTTTCGGTGGTGTGGCGCTACAGCGGGGGCAGTGCCAGGTGCTCGCGCAGTGTCGTGCCTTCGTATGCGGTGCGGTAGGCGCCCCGCTCCTGCAGTTCGGGCACGACCTTGTCCACGATGTCGGTCAGTGAGGACGGCAGGAGGTGCGGCACGATGTTGAAGCCGTCCGCCGCCCGGGTGCGCACGTAGTGTGTCCACTCGTCGGCGATCTGCGAGGCGGTGCCGACGAAGGGCGGTCGGCGGGCCGACACCTCCCGTACCAACTGGACGATCGACAGGTCGCGTTCGGCCGCCAGGTCCCGCCACTTCTGGATCTGGGCCAGTTTCCCGGTGCGGGCCTCGATCGCGATGGTGCCCCGGGACGGGTCGAGTTCCGCCGCGCTGGGCTCGATGTCCGGCAGCGGCCCGTGCGGGTCCCAGGCCGACAGGTCGGTGCCCCAGTACTGCTCCAGGAAGGCGATGGCCCGCGGCGGCGACACCTGCTCCTCCCGCAGCCAGCGGGCTTTGTCCTCCGCCTCCTGCGGGGTGTCGCCGACCACCACCTGCGCGCCGGGCAGGATGCGCACCGCGTCGGCCGGCCGGCCGTGCCGGAGCAGCCGGGCACGCAGGTCGGCGGCGTAGGCCACCGCTTTCTTGTACGCGATGTTGGCGGAGAACACCACGTCGGCGTGGGCGGCGGCCAGTTCGCGGCCGCCGTCGGAGTCACCGGCCTGGAAGAGCACCGGCCGGCCCTGCGGACTGGCCGGCACGGTCGCGTGTGCCCGGAGCCTGACCAGGTCGGTGTCCCGGACCACGGGCCGGCCCGTACCGGACTCGTCCGGGCCGCTGTCCGCCGCGGACCACAGTGCTTTCGCGGCCTCGACGAAGCCGGTGGCCCGCTCGTAGCGGCGCTCGTGGTCCAGCCAGCCGCCGTGCCGGAAGTTCGCGCCGGTCCAGGCGTTGTCGGTGGTGACGATGTTCCAGCCGGCCCGGCCGCCGGACAGCAGGTCGAGGCTGGCCAGCCGCCGGGCGAGGTCGGCCGGGTAGTTGTAGGTGGTGTTCTGGGTGGCGACCAGGCCGATCCGGCTGGTCGCGCCGGCCAGCGCGGACAACTGGGTGATGGCGTCCGGGCGTCCGGCGATGTCGAGGTCGAAGATCCGGCCCTGGTTTTCCCGGACGCGTAGTCCCTCGCCGAGGAAGAAGGCGTCGAACAGGCCGCGTTCGAGCAGCTTGGCCACCTCGACGAATGTCTCGATGGCGGTGTGCGAGGGGGAGTCCGGGTCGGTCCAGATGAGTTGCGGGCCCACGCCGGTGAAGAAGACACCGAGGTGTACCTGCGCGTTCGGGTCGTGGTCGGGGGTGGCGGTGGCGGGTTCGGGTTCCGGCACGAGGGTCACCTCAGGAGGTCGTGGTCGCCGTGGCGGCGAACCGGTTGGCCGGGCGCGGCAGGCCCAGGGTGTCGCGCAGGGTGGCGCCGGGGCGCGGCGGCCGGTGCAGCCCGCCCGCGGCCAGGGCCGGCAGCACCTGCGCGGTGATCACGGGCAGGTCGGTGCCGAGCACCGCGGGATGCAGCCGTACCCCGTCGACGCTGGCGGCCAGTTCGCCGAGCAGGCCGGTCAGTTCGGTCGGCGAGCCGACGTGGCGCAGCCGCCCGGCCGGTGGCCAGGGCGCCGCCTCCGCCAGCCGGGCGAGCCGTTCCGCGGCCGGCACGGCGGCGTCGAGTGCCACCTCCAGCTCGGCGAACACCAGGGGTGCGCCGGCCTGCCGGGCCGCCGCCGCGGACGCCGCGACACCCTCGGCGTCCGGTGCCGTGACCAGCGCGATGTCCGCCCGGCTGTCAGCTCCCGAGCCGGCGGGTGCGAGCACGACGACCTGGCCCTGCGGCGGCCGGGGCGTGATCAGCGGGCCCTTGACGGTGAAGCGGGCACCCTCGAAGTCGACGTGATGGACCTTGCGCCAGTCCAGGAAGCGGCCGGTGGGCACGTCCTTGATGACGGCGTCGTCCTCCCAGGAGTCCCACAGCGCCCGGGCGGTGTCGATGACGTCGGCGATCTCGCGGCGCAGCGCCTGGTCGTCCAGCGGGACCGCCCCGACCGTGGCCTGGGCGTCGGGCCCGTTCGCCGCGCCGACCACCCAGGCGGCCCGGCCGCGGCTGGCGTGGTCCAGGGCGGCGAGCTGGGTGGCCAGGTGGAACGGCTCGGTGACGGTGGTGTGCAGCGTCGGGGCCAGGCCGATGCGGTCGGTGAGGGTGGCGACGAACGCGGCGCGGGTGCCGGCCTCCAGACGCCATCCGCCGCGGTCCGGTGGCAGTGGCTCGTCGGCGAAGGTGACGAGCGTGAAGCCGGCGGTCTCGGCGGCGGTGACGGTGCGGCGCAGCCCGCCCGGGCCGACCCCACGGTCCGGCGGGTCGGTCGGGTGGGAGGTGTCGGACAGCTCGTGCCCGGCGGCGGGGTGGGCGCCGGCGCCGTCGGTCTCCAGAGCCAGGTGCAGGGTGCGGTGCGCGGGGTCAGTGCTGGTGGTCACGGTGTGCGGCCTCCTGAGCCGGGACGGACCGGTTCGTGGTCTTCGGGGTGGTCGGGGTCTTCTCGCCGGCCTCGATCGCCACCGGTAGCCGGTTCTCGGCCGGCGGCAGCGGGCAGGTGGCCAGGTCGGTGTAGGCGCAGGGCAGGTTGGCGGCCCGGTTGAAGTCGACCAGCACGGTGCCGTCGGCGTCGGGCGCGGCCAGCGACAGCGAGCGGTTCGCCGCGTACGTGGTCACCCCCGAGGTGGCGTCGGTGAACAGGACGAGCAGGCTGCCGGGGGTCCGGCCGTTGAAGGCGGTCAGCCGGTGGGTGGTGCCGTCCAGTGCGAACTCGACCTCGCCCGGGGCGTCGTAGACGTGCTGGAGGCCCTCGACGACGGCGCCGACGGTCGTCGGGCGCGGGGTGTCGAACGGCAGGTAGCGGCCGGTGCGGGCCCAGCGCGGGTCGGGGGCGTAGGCGGGGGTGCCGGTGAAGGCGGTCAGCAGGGCGTTGTCGGGGTGGCGGGGGCGCAGGATGTCGTGGCCGCCGCGCTTGGCGACCTCGATCACCGCGTCCCCGGCGGCGGGGAACAGGCCGCCGCGCTCGGCGATCACCCCGAAGTCGTGGCGGCCGCGCAGCACTTGGCCGTCGAGGGTCAGTTCCTCGCCGTCGTCCAGTTCCACCACCACGCCGTCATGGGTGCTCGACCATGCGCCGGGCGCGTCCGGGAAGCGGGTGGGGGTCGCGTCCAGCCAGCGCAGGCTGGTGATGGCGAGGAAGCCGTGCGGGTCGGCGAGCACCCGCTCGTGTGCGGCGTGCCACTCCTCCCACTCCCGGGCGAAGCTCGCGCGGTCGGTCTCTTCGGCTTGTGCGGTCATTTCGGCTCCTTGGGCCGGGCGTGTGTCATCCGGGGTGGAGGTGCGGGGTGCTCGCGGGTTCCGGGCTGTGGCCGGGCGCGGTACCGGGGCAGGTGTCGGTGCCGCGCGTGCGACAGCGCTCTCGGTGTCGGCGTGCCGGTACGGATCGGCGGATCAGTGGCCGCTGCGGGCGGCGGACAGCACGGGGGCGTGTTCCTGGCCGGTCCTCACCGTGGTGGCGGCGGGCCGGGGTCGAGTGGAGCTAGCCGACCGTGCGGGGCAGAGAGGCGGCATACGGGCCCGCCATGGCCTCGGGTGCGCCCGGACACATGGCGCCGGCGACGCGTTGGAGGTCGATGTGCCGCCGGGAGTACGTGGCGACCGAGCGCGCACTGGTTTCCCGCACCGCTCCGCCTCCCCGTCCTCTCGGCGCGCGCCTGCCGGACACGCGCCCCTGACGATCCCTCACAAGCCGTACGGTGGGGAGCCGTTGCCGGACAGCCCGGCCGGGTTCCCACTGCTGACGCTCATGACCTGCGAGCACCGTAACTCCGCCGTACGGTCGAACACAATCCCCACCCACCTCCGCCCCCGGAGGTGGGGAGGCCGATCGGCGGGCGCGGGAAACGTGAGTTGCGCCGCGCGGGCCCGGGGACGACCCGCCGGCCGTGTCCTGGCAGCCGTACGCACACCGGTAGTGCCTGTTTTCGAACCGGGCTGGGGTTTCTTCCAACCCGCTGAATTGAATGGTGGTGATTCAACCCATCTCGCTCGCCGCGAGGGGCAGTGACTCCGGGACAGCCCGATGTCGGCGGTGGCAGAGTGGGAACTGGAGCCAGGAATCCGGCGAGGAGATGGTCAACACGGCGGACACCGTGTTGAAGGCGATCAGCATCGCTGGGCTCGTGGGAGGTCGGCGGTCCCGCTGACGGTCTTAGGCGGTGACGAAGTACGGATCGCGGCCTGCAGCTTTCTCATGCTTCTCGAACTCGCTCGCGAGGAGACCGAAGCGGTGGATGTCCCGATATCCGCCCGCCTGGAACACGTGCTCACGCTGTACGCCCTCTGCAGTGAAACCGAGCTTGTGCTGGAGGGCCAACGACCCCGCGTTGCCCGCGTAGACCTCGGCGTAACAGCGGTGATACCGCCGTTCTCCGAACATGAATGACAGGACCAGCCGCATGGCTTCTGACGCGTAGCCCCGTCGCTGGTATGCGGCACCCAGGTGGATGCCGTAGTGGAAGTTGCCGTTCAGCCGGTCACAGTCGTTCAGTACGATGGCGCCCACCAGGTCGCCGCTGTCCAGCGCCTCGATGATCAGGAAGTACTCGTCCTCCGTGCGGCTCGGCCCCTTCTCGCTCTGGTCCTGAATGCGCTTGCGGGCCGCGGCAGCGGAGATCGGCAGCATCAGCCGCTCGCCGTTTCGCTGCGTCTCCGCTTCCAGCTCGAACGCGGCCAACTGCTCCCAGTCCTCAGGCTCCACGCCCCGCAAGCGCACCCGCTCACCCGTCCAAAAGCGCGTCACTTCAGCCATGTCCAGCCCCCTGTCATCACTGCCAAGCACCGTTCCCACCCTGCCGCACACGGTCGGTCCCCTGTCCAGAGGGCCCTCACAACAGGCGTCTGAACGGAGATCCTTCGCCGCACCGGCAGCAAACAGGATCGCAGTTCGTACCCGACCCCGGGAGGTGATGATCAACACGGTGGGCACCGTGATGAGGATGATCAGTCCCGTTGGGCTTCGCGGGAGGCCGGCTGTCCGCTTCTGCGGGAGCTCCGACGGGTGATGCGCCTGGTCATGAGGGTGATCGCGGCCCAGACGATGGTGATTTCGGGGTGCATCAGCCGCAGCCGGAACAGCACCTCTTTGGCCGCGTTGCGGTCGGTCATGTTGGCGGGGGTGACCATCACGAACAGCGGCAGGCCTTTGGTGTCCACGACCAGATGCCGTTTGCGGCCGTTGATTTTCTTCCCGGCGTCGTAGCCGGGGGAGTCCTTGCCGACGGTCTCGGCGGCCTTGATCGACTGTGAGTCGATGACGGTGGCCACCGCCCCGGGCGCCCGGCCCATCTCGCGGCGGATGCGTTTGCGGAGCTGGTCACGGATCTGTCCGATGACGCCGGCGGCGGCCCAGCGGGCCATGAAGCCGTAACACGTGCGCCAGGGCGGGAAGTCCTTGGGCAGGGCCCGCCACTTGCATCCGGTATCAACCACGTAGCGGATCGCGTCCACGATCTCCCGGCGCGGGTGCTTCTCCGGACGGCCGCCGGCCGGGGTCTCCCATGCCGGGACCGGCAGCAGGGGCTCGATCAGGGCCCATCCGTCGCTGAGCTGGGTGTTCAGGTGCCTGACCCACCGGCTTTTGGGTTGCAGCACGGCGTGGGGGGCGACGGTCCCGGTGATGAACCGGCGGATCTCGGTGAGCTTGCCGCGGATGACCGAGACCTCGTATGCCTGGAGCTCGGCGGGTTCGGCGCACCGAGCTGCCGGTCGCGCATCCCGGGGACGGCCCGGCCGGCCGCGGCGACGAACGCGTGGCAGGCGGTGACCAGGTCCAGGAACTCCACCGACCGGTCAATATTCTTCACCGCCGGAGCGACGGGGCTGGAGTCCTCGAAGTGCTCGCGGGCCTGCCGACCCCGCTCGACCTGGGCGTGATTGACCTGGTGACGGGCGGTGTCGTCCGACATCGCATGCGCCGGTTTCACGGCATCCTCCGCTCCTCGGGGAAGAGGCTCTGCCCCGTACTCCGGTCGATGACCGAGATGGCCTCCACCGGGCAGGTGAACGCGGCGTCCAGCACGCGCTCTTCGGGAGCGACGCTGGTCGCGGTCGGTTGTGATCTGCCGGTGCTGCCGAGTGCGAACCGGCCGGGAGCGGTGCTCGCGCACACGCCCGAACCGATGCAGCGACGGCTGTCGACCTCGACCGTCCAGTCGTCCGCCATGCGTTTCCTCTCTGTCCGCCCGCGCTGTTGCCCCGCCGCACCTCCCGAGCCTCCGGAAATTCTCTTTCCGAAGGCATATGCAATTCCCTGCGCGCGCAGGCGGAATGGTGCCGGTGCGGTGCGAGGAGGCGCCGCCTCAAACTACCCGGCACAATTCCCGGGCGAAAGGCCGTCGCAATCAGCCATCTTCAGCCTGCGTGAGAACTGGCTTCGTGGCCGGGACCGGTCCGCCGCTGGGCGCCTCGTGCGGCTGATGGCGGACGCGTCTGCCCCTCTCCCGCGTCCTCTTTGCCCCTGCACAGGCGGAATATGCGGCCGGGGCGGGGCCCGTCCGGGGCCGCCGGTGGACCGGCCGCTCGACACGATCCGCGACGGTGCCGACGAGCGCGTTCGGGACGGTGTGCCGGTGTCCTGATATCCGCTGCATTTCCCCCTCGGCTGTTGGCATTGCCGGTTTCTGCCCTGATGATGATCCGGCCGGTGAACCCGACCGAGCACGGTAGGGCCGGTGAGGTGAAAGGAATCCTCCATGAACGAGGAAATCGAGCAGCTCACGGACGAAGACCTGCCCGAGCTTGCGCTGTTGGTCGACATTCCCTCGGGCGACGAGTCCTGACGGTACGTCCGCACATCGCGTCTCCGCGGCGGGCCTTCCCGGGCCCGCCGCACATCGCTGCCGAGGACCTGGAAGAGGGTGCATGCGCGTCGAACCGGATGCCCAGGAGGCCGTCCACGAGCGGACCCAGGTGCTGCGGCGCCTGCGGCGCGTACTGGAACGGGCGGAGCTGACGCGGCCGGCGCCGGAAGCGTTGCGCCATCCGGCGGCGGCCGAGGTCGCCCACCTCGCTCAACACGCGCTGCGGTCGGGCCCGTTGAGGCCGGAGCAGCACAGCCGTCTGGCCGCGCGGCTGGAGCGGGTGCCGCCTGCCGCCTTCGGCCCTGCCGACCCGCAGGACCATCTGGACCGGAGCGTGACCCGGGCGCTGCGCGCCATCCCGGCGCGGCAGGGCGCCGACGGACAGTCGGTCACCGCCGTCCTCACCGTGTGGGACGAACGCGAGCGCGCCTCGCTGGCGCGGGCACTCGGCCTGCTCACCCGCGTCTGGCCGGAAGCCGCCGCCGAGGTACGGGAGACAGTCACCGAGATCGCGCTGCTCGACGGCGAGGCGATCAACGGGTTCACCGACTTCACCGTCCACGGCGCCGTCCTGATCCACCGGGCCCGGCTGACGGACAGCGCCGCCGGACTGCCCGGCCACGTGCGGTTCGCCGAGGCACTGGTACACGAGGGCACCCACACCCGGTGCAACGCCGCCGCCCTGACAACCCCGTTCCTGGAGACGGGAGACCAGGCACAGGACGCCGACGGCACCGGCCGCGCCGGCGAGTTGCTCGTCGAGACCCCGTTGCGGGCCGACCCCCGGCCGCTCACCGGCCTGTTCCAGCAGACGGTGGTGCTGGCCCGCAGCGTGGAGTTCTACCTGCGGCTCACCGGCGCTGACCCAGCCGTCGACTCCCGGCGCGCAACGCTCCTGCGCGGAGCCCACCAGGCCGTGGACACCCTGAACGCGCACGCCGACCAGCTCACGGACGACGGGAAACGGCTGCTCGCCGAGTGCGGCACGCTCATCGGAGCGGACAGGTGACGCCCTGGACCCCCCAGGTGTTCGCGCCCTACCCGCGCCGGCCCGACCTGCTGTTCGCGCGGGTGGCGGCCCGCTCCGCCGCGTTCGACAGCACCAGCGCCGCAGGAGGTGCGCCGGTCCTCGTCGGCAGCGCCGCGGGCCACGAGCGCGACCAGGTCGCCGTCAGCGCGCGAGGTGAGCTGCTGGAGCGGCTCGGCAACGTGATGGCCGGGCGCGCGGCCGAGGCCGCCGCCGAACTGGTGGGCAGCGTTGCGGAACTGCGCCGCAAGGGGATACCCGTCCTCGAACCGTACCCGGGCGCGGACACCCGTCGGCTGTGGGTGCGCGGCCGGACCGCGGACGGCGCGCAGGTGTGCGTCCCGGCGGGCGCGGCCTTCCTCCAGCACCGGCCCCCGGCCGGCTGCGACGCGGCCCGGACGGCCGGCTCCACCGGTATCGCGGCCCACCCCGACCGGCGGGCCGCGATACGCCACGCGGCATGGGAGGTACTCGAACGGGACCTCGTGCGGCGCAGCTGGTACCGGCTCACGGACCGGCCACCGCACCGGATACCGTTCGACCCCCCGCCGGCTCTCACCGCCCACCTCCAGGACCGGGCACTGACCACGACGGCCTTCGCTCTCCCCGCTCCGCCCGCCACGGCCTGCGTCGTGGTGTGCCTGCACCGGCCGGACGGCACCGGCCAGGCGTTCGGGGCACGCTGCGGACCGGCGGACACCGTCGCGTCGCTCGCCGAGAAAGCGGCCTACGAGGCGCTGATGGTCCGTTGGAGCATACGGACCCCCGTGGCCCGCACGACCTGGGCACGCTGGCACGGGACGACACCGCCGGCGACCGCCGTCCAGCACGCGCTGTGGGCCTTCCACCGCCAGGACAGCCTGGGGCTGTGGAACGTGGGCCCGTTGTCCGCCGTGGCTCCGCCCGCGCACGGCGGGACACCGGACCCGCTCGATGTGCTCGCCGCCCACACCGGCCAGGACGTCGCCCTGGTCGACAGCACCTCGGCGACCGCCCGTGACGCCGGGGTCAGGGTGGTCCGCGTGCTGGCCCCCGGAACCAGCCCGCTGCCGTCCGGCACAGGCCCCGGGCACCCCCACCCCTTCGGCTAGGAGCCCCATGCCCCCCGACCCCGCGCGGCCGAGCCCCGGCTACGCCGCCGACATCCCCGACGACTACGACCGCTGGTTCGGCAAACCGGGGATCACCGGGGCGACCGTCGACGCGCTCGCCGCCCTCGCCGGTCGCGGGCCGGTCCTCGAACTCGGCGTCGGTACCGGCCGAGTCGCCCTGCCGCTGCGGGCACGCGGTCTCGCGGTGCACGGCGTCGAAGGGTCCGAGGCGATGCTGCGCCGGCTGCGCGCCAAACCCGGCGGCGAGGGTGTCCCGGTGACCGTCGGCGATTTCGCCGACGTACCCGTCGACGGCAACTTCAGCCTGGTCTATCTGGCCGGCGGCACCTTCGCGGAACTGCCCGACCAGGCCTGCCAGGTCCGCTGCTTCCGGAACGCGGCGGCACGTCTGGCACCGGGCGGCCTGTTCGTGCTCGACGCCCACGTGCCCGAGGCGCTGGCGGCGGCCGGAACGGAGATCGTCGCCGAGGGGGAGGACCTCCTGGTGCTGTGCCACCGCAGGCTCGACACCGCGGCGCAGCGCTACCACTCGTACTACGTCATCCACGAAGGCGGACGCACCCGGCAGCTGCGCGTCGCGTTCCGCTACGCGGGACACGGGGAGCTGGACCTGATGGCCGCTCAGGCGGGACTTCGGCTCAAGGAGCGCTGGGGCGGCTGGACCCGGGCGCCCTTCACGGCAGACAGCACCTACCACGTGTCCGTCTACGAACGCCCCTGACCCCACGACCAGCGCGCCGACCAGGACGGCCACCCTGTGACGCGTCGACGGAGGCCCCGATGGACCAGCCGGAACAGCTCAGGGAGTTCCCCTTCCCGCACCGGGACGGCCTCGACCCCGTGCCCGAGTTCGCCGAACTGCGCCACAGCGCCCCCGTCGTCCGGGTCCGGATGCCCAGCGGGGACACCGCGTGGCTGGTGACCCGGCACGCGGACGTGCGCCGGGTGCTGGCCGAGCCGTGCTTCAGCCGGGCACGGGCGACCCGGGGCACGGGACCGCGGTACGCCCGCACGACCACCCTGCCCGACTCGATCCTTGCCGCCGACCCGCCCGACCACTCCCGGCTGCGCCGGCTCGTCGCACCCGCCCTCGGCGGACGCCGGGCGGAGGCGATGCGCGGCGCCATCGCGCTGCTGGCCCAGGAACTGCTGGCGGACCTGGAACGACGGCCGTGTCCCGCCGACGCCGTCGCGGGCTTCACCCGGCCGCTGCCGCTGACCGTGATCTGCGACCTGCTGGGGACGCCCCGTGTCGACGGCGACCGGCTCGACGCGTGGAACGACGCGCTGCGCAGCCTCACCGCGATGCCGGACGCCGAGGTCACGGCGGCGGTCGACGACATGACCGGCTACCTGGCCCGGCTCGTCACCGCCAAACGCGCCCACCCCGGCGACGACCTGCTCAGCGCGCTCATCGCCGCCCGGGACGCGGGCGACCGGCTGAGCCAGGGCGAGCTGATCTCGTTCTGCGTGGTCCTGCTCGCCGGCGGCTACGGCACCACCGCCGACCGCCTCGCCGGCCTGATCCACCTGCTGCTCGACCGGCCGGAGCGCTACGACCTGCTCGTCCGCGAACCGCACCGGGTCGCCGACGCCGTCGAGGAGCTCCTGCGGTACGCACAGGCCACCGTCGGGGCGAACCTGCGGGTGACCACCAAGGCCGTGTCGCTGAGCGGGGTGGAGATCCCGGCGGGCGAAGCGGTGATCGCGCTGACCTCCTCGGCCAACCACGACGAGGACGTCTACCCCGCACCCGACCTGCTCGACCTGACCCGGGCCGCGCCCGCCCACCTGGCCTTCGGACATGGCGCGCACTTCTGCGTCGGGGCACAACTCGCCCGAGTCCAGCTCCAGGAGGCCCTCGCGGCTCTGGTACGGCGCCTTCCGACCCTGCGCGCGGCAGGCCCCCCGCAGTGGAAGCGCGGCCAGATCACCCGGTCCCCGCGGACCCTGCCGGTGCGCTGGTGAGCCGGGCGGCGGCCCGACTGCCGCCCTCCTCCAGCAGGACCCGGTTCCCCACCGGACCCGGCCCGGCCCGCCGTCCACCTCGGGGCCGCGGGAAGCGTTTCCGACCGGCCGCGGGAAGCGTTCCCGACCGGCCGCGGCGACGCCGGCCGACCGGCTCCACGAGAGCAGAGAGTAGGAACCATGCGCATCGCGTACCTGCACGGCGGCAGCATCCCCTCGTTCTTCGCCAACGGCGTCCACGTCATGCGCATGTGTGACGCGTTCACCGACGCCGGACACGACGTCACCCTGTACTCCCTGCCGGGCACCTACACCGACCAGGACCCCTACACGTACTACGGCGTCCGCCACCGCTTCCCGATCCGGCTGGTCCCCGCCCCCGACTACACCCAGGACGGCTACCGCCGGCGCGGACAGGACATCAGAGACCTGCTCACCGGTGACGCCGTCCCCGACCTCCTCTACTCCCGGGACCCGCACACCCTCGCCGTCACCGCCGACCTGGCCCCGTTCGTCTACGAGGTCCACCAGCTGCGCCGGGACCTGCCCGCCGGCTTCGAAAGAGCCCTGCTCAGCCACCCGCGGCTGGCGCGGGTCGTGGTCGTCACCCGCGCGCTCGCGCACGATCTCCAAGCGGCCTACCCGGAACTGGGCACGCTGCCGATCCACGTCGCCCCCGACTGCGCCGACCCCCCGGCCGCCGCCACGGCGACCGCCCCGCTGCCGGGACGCCCCGACGCGCCGACGATCGGCTACGTCGGCCACCTCTACGACGGGCGCGGCATCGACCTGATCATCGATCTCGCCGGGCGGCTGGCCGCCTTCGACTTCCACCTGGTCGGCGGCACCACCGAGGACCAGGCCCGCTGGCAGGAGTCCTGCCCGCACCCCAACCTGTACTTCCACGGGCACCAGCCGCCCTCCGAACTCCACCGGTACTTCCCCCTGTTCGACGTCGTCCTCGCCCCTCACCAGCCGAAGGTCTACACCTGGGGCAGGATCGACGAGATCGGCCGCTGGACCTCCCCGATGAAGCTGTTCGAGTACATGGCGCACGGCCGCGCCATCGTCGCCTCCGACCTCCCGGTCCTGCGCGAGGTGCTCCAGGACCGCGTCAACTGCCTGCTCCGCCCGTCCGACGCGCCGCAGGCATGGGCCGACGCCCTCACCGAACTGATCGCCGACCCGCTACTGCGCGCCTCACTCGGCGAGGAGGCCAGGCGGCAGTTCCTCCAGCACTACACCTGGCGCCGCCGCGCCGACCTGGTCCTCGCCGACCTCGCACCACGGGGGACGGGCGGCCTCGGAACACCGGCGACACGCAAAGCCCCTACGCCGGCCGAGGGCCTCCACACGGCGGACACCGCAGCCGTCAACGACTGATCCGCTCTACGCGTCCAGGGAGGATTCCGTGCGCCACGGGAACGATCAGCGGCCGGCACCGACCAGAGTCGTCGTCACGGGGGCCGCGGGCTTCATCGGCTCGCACCTCGTCGAGGCCCTTCTGACGAACGGGAACACGGTCGTCGGCGTGGACCGCCGCGCCCCGGACAGCGACCCGGCGACGACGGCACGTCTGAGCCGCGCCCTCAAGCACCCCCGCTTCTCCCTGGTCACCGCCGACCTGCGGACCTGTCCGCTCACCGCCCTGTTCCGGCACTCCCACGCCGTCTTCCACCTCGCCGCGCTGCCCGGAGTACGCGGCTCGTGGGGCGAGCAGTTCGGTGAATACACGTCATGCAACGTCTTCGCCACCGAACGCGTGCTGTCGGCCTGCGAGGAAGCCCGCGTTCCCCGCCTCGTCTACGCCTCCTCCTCCAGCGTCTACGGCAGCAGCGCCGGAGCCACCCACGAGACGACCGCACCCCACCCCGAGTCCCCCTACGCGGTCAGCAAACTCGCCGGAGAACAGCTCTGCCTGGCCCACGCGGACCAGGCCGCCTCCACGCTCACCGCAGTGGTGCTGCGGTTCTTCACCGTCTACGGCCCCCGCCAACGCCCCGACATGCTCATCGGCCGGGCACTGACGGCGGCCCTGGGCGGCCCGGAGCTGACCCTGTACGGGGACGGCGGCAACTCCCGCGACTTCACCTACGTCGGCGACATCGTCCGCGCCGCCGTCGCGGCCGCGACCCGCCCCGTCGGCACGAGCGTCCTGAACGTCGGCGCCGGCGTCAGCACCAGCGTGGCCGAAGTCCTGTCCACCGTCGAGGAGTTGACCGGCCACGCGGTGCCCGTCACCCGCCTGCCCGCCCAGGCGGGCGACGTGGACACCACCCTCGCCGACCGGTCACGCGCGGCGGAACTGCTGGGCTGGGCGCCGCGCACCACCCTCCGCCAGGGCATCTCCCGGCAACTTGCCCACCTCACCGCCGACTCGCTGCGCCTTTGAAGGCCGGGTTCCCCGGCGGTCAGCACGCCCGCCGACAACTCCGGCGCCCGCGCTGCCGCCTGCAGCGTCGCCGGACCCCGTCGGGGCGACCGGGGGAGTGGGCCGTGCGCCAGGCCGAAACGCGGCTCTTGGAACGCGCAAGGGCGCACGCGATGATGATGCGTGCTCGGGCCGGTGCCGGCGTGCCGACGTGCCGACCTCCTGGCCGCCGCCGTGGGGAGCGGCCGGTCCGCGGTACCCGACCGCCTCCCGGTCCCGGCCGTCCGGGTCAAGCGCGCCCCGCCCGAGGCGGCGCCCGGCAGGTCCCCGTGAGGACTCGCGCGACACCGCCCGCCCGTCTTGGCCCACCGCGAGGAGACGCCCATGGACGCAACGGACATCACGTGCCACGAACCGGCCGCCGGGATTGGTGCCGGCCGCCGCAGGCCCGCCCGGCCGGCGGGACAGGGGTAGGCCGGCCGTGCGCATCGCCTACCTGCACCCCGGAAGCGTCCCGTCGCTGTACGCCAACAGCGTCCACGCCATGCGCATGTGCGACGCGTTCGCGCAAGGCGGCCACGAGGTCACCCTCTACACCACGGCGGGCACCTTCACCGTCGACGACCCGCACGCCTACTACGGGGTCCGGCCCCGCTTCCACATCCGGTGGGTGTCCGGCCCCGACTGGACCCCGGCCGGCTACCGGATACGCGCCGCCCGCGTGCGCGGCCTGCTCACCGGCCCGGACACCCCCGACCTGGTCTACGGCCACGACCTGTACGCCCTCACGGCCGCGGTCGGCGTCGCGCCGCTGGTGTACGAGACCCACCGCCTGCGGGACGACCCGAACACCCTGGGCATCGAGGCGCGCCTGCTCAAGTCCGGCTCGCCCGCCCGGCTCGTGGTGATCACGCACGCCCTCGCCCACGCCTACCGGGCCGCCTACGGCGACGAGGGCCTCCCGCCGATCGTCGTCGCCCCCGAGGGCGCCGACCCGCCCGCGTCCCCCGCGGATACTCCGGCGCTGCCGGGACGCCCGGACGTGCCCCGGATCGGCTACGTCGGCCACCTGTACGAAGGGCGCGGCATCGAGCTCATCCTCGAACTGGCCCACCGGCTGCCGGGCCTAGACTTCCACCTGGTCGGCGGCACCCCCGAGGACCTTGCGCGCTGGGGCGGGCGCCCCCGCCCCGCCAACGCGCACTTCCACGGGCACCGGCCGCCCGGCGCCGTATGGTCCTACTACCCGCTCTTCGATGTCGTGCTGGCCCCGTACCAGACGAAGGTCTACACCGCGGACGGGCTCGGCGAGACCGGCCGCTGGGCCTCTCCGATGAAGGTGTTCGAGTACATGGCCCAGGGCCTTGCGGTGATCGCCTCCGACCTGCCGATCCTGCGCGAGGTCCTCCAAGATCGGGTCAACTGCCTGCTGCGACCGCCCGCGGAGCCGGCGGCCTGGGCGGACGCGCTCCTCGAACTGCTCGCCGACGAACCCCTGCGGCGCGCCCTCGGCGCCGAGGCCCGGCGCCAGGCCCTGGGGCGGTACACCTGGCGCCACCGCGCCAACCGCGTGCTCGCGGGCCTGCCCGGCCTGCCCGGCGCCCCCGGCCTCGGACCCGGGGGGAGCGAGGCGCTTTAAGGACTTGTCCGGCCGATCGTGTGACTACTCCGTCCACGGGTCGTTGATGTGGACCTGGGGCGGGGAGATCTGACGGATGCCGAGTGGGACCGGCTGCGGCCCTTCCTCCCGCTGAGCAACGGTCGTTGCGGCAGGTCCGCGCTGCCCCTGTGCGTCACAGTTGGAGGGTACGGCCGATGGATCGCGTGACCACAGTCGGAGAGCCCGGCCCTTCACCGAGCCGCGCTGCTGCTCACCAGCGCATGTCGAGCGCGTCGAGTTCCGCCCGGCGTTCGGGCGCCAGCTTGTCGGCTCTGCGGCGGGTGTTGTCGATGAAGGTGCCGAGCTTGTACGGGACCCCGTCGACGATTTCGAGGTGCTTCCTGGGGACGTGGAGGTGGCCTTCGCGGGTGTGGAACTCCTTGGCGGCGCGGATGTTCGTGACCCATCTGTCGGCCTGTGTACGGGGCGCTTGTGGCCGCTCGTCAGGCGCTGCGGGGGACAAGCGGAGCATGTTCTCCAGCATCCAGACCTGCGCGGGCAGCAGTTGCTCCCAGCCGAGCCGCTGCGCCTGCACCCAAGCCCCGAGGTCCTCGCCCTGCAAGGTCATCTGCCCGGGCGCGGTGGGCAGCGGGGTGCGGGCTTCGATGAGGTCCTGGCACAGTTTGTAGCAGCGTTGCCAGGTGACGGGCCAGGTCGGGCACCAGGACGGGTCGATGGCCTCCAGGGCGTCGCGGCGTTCTTCGGTCAGTGCCCCGGTGGTGGAGCCGACGGGCAGGCCGGCCTCGCGCCGCTCCTGGATCTGCGCGGCTTTGCGGCCGTAGGTGCGTTGGTTCTTCATCCAGACGCCGATGGGGAAGCCGTTCCAGACTGCCGGGGTGGGTGGGAGGAGGTGGCCGTGTTCGGCCGCCCACCCTTGCGCTGCTGACAGTCCTTCGGCGAAGGCGACGTCCCAGTGCGACCAGATCATGCCCAGGTCCTCGAGTTCCTGGGCCCGCGCGGGCTTCAGCTCCTCGGCGTTGAAAAACCTGCGCTGGTCCGCGATCCACGTTCCGAGAGGAAAACCGGCGGGCTGCCAGTCCTCCGGAGTCGTGAAAGCGTAGGGGACTCTCAGATCCCCGTTCTCCTTCGCGTACTTACTGGCGGCCTGGATTCCCCGCCGCCAGTAAGCATGCTCCGGGCGGAGGACCCTGAGGTTCATGAACTGCGCCAGGACGGCCGGATCGCGCGGTGTGGAGAAGGACAGGAGACCCTGTGCAGGAGCCGACAGCCCGCCTTCTCCTTCCCTCCGGCCCGAGGCCGCGAGCTCCGCCACGGTGGGCTTCTGCGCCCGGCTGGTGGCCTGCTGCTCGGCCAGCTGCTCGATGGTGTCGGTGTCGTGACTACGAAGCGCAGCCAAAATCCGCGCCAACGACGCATAGCCCTTGGACGTCAGCATGGCGTCCGGGTCCTCGCCCTTGCCGAGGAAAACCGGCACTACCAAGCTCGCTACCTTGCCCTCTCCGGGATTCATGCGCAGCGCCCGGCCAACGATCTGGAGGATGTCGACGGCCGATCCGCGTACGTCCCCGAAGAACACAGAGTCACAACCGGGGGTGTCGACGCCTTCCCCGAGAATCCGAACGGAGCTGAGCAGCCGCAGGCGCATCGGGACCAGGTCTCCGTCGTGCCGTTCACCGACCGGGTCGCCGAACGTGGCCAGCGTGGCCCGGCGGTGCCCCGGCTTGTGTTCCCCGCACAGCCAGTCCGCCCACACCCGCTCCGGCTCGGGGTAGGTCTCCGGGTCGTCCTCCCAGAGGCGGCGGGCCACGGCCGGCACCCCGGCTGCCATCGCTTCGGCCTCGCTGGTCCGGTAGTGGAAGGTGAGCATCCTGCGCAGGCCGCGCTCGGCGGCGGTCTTCACCGCGGCGGTCTGCAGGGCAGCGAGCCGGGAACCGCGTACGTGGTCCGAGCGGGCCTCGACACCGAGCAGCGCGGCCGCCTGGAGCTCGGGGTCGGTGACGTCGACGCACACCACCTGCCAGGCGGCGACCAGCCCGAGGTTGCGGGCTTGGGAGAGCGTCAGCTTGTACGCCACCGACCCGAACCACCCGTCGGGGTCGTCTTCCATGCTCGCTAGCAGCACCGGAGCGCCGCCGGCGCCTTCCTCGGCATCCGGGGCATCCCACACCCGCGGGGTCGCGGTCATGTACAACCGCCGGTCAGCCGGGATCCGCAGGTTGTCGTGAATCGCCGCCCACGGCTTTGAACCCCTCCCGCTGGTCCGGTGCGCCTCATCGACGACCACCAGCGACCAGCCGGCCAACCCCGCCGCATGCGCCCGCTGGAGCATCCCGAGCCCCACCGAGGCGTACGTGGCGAACACCGTCACCTGCTCCAACCCCCGCGTCCACGCCACCAGCTCGTCCACGTCCGTCGTGCACGCCGCCAGCCCCTGCGCCTCCTGCGCCCGCAGCGAGCACACCCCGTAGAACGGCCCCGTACGCCCGCCGGCTCGCCACGCTGCTGCCATCTGCCCCAGCAGATCCAGGGTGGGCACGAGCACCAGGACTCGGCCCGCCCGCAGTTTCCGGGCGGTCAGTACCGCCATGAACGTCTTTCCTGAACCGGTCGCGGCAATGACCTGTGTCCGAAGCCCCTGCGCAGGCATTCTCTGGCCCGGCAGCAGTTCGAGTTTCCGTACCGCCGCGTCGGATGCCTCGATCTGATGTGGAAGCGGGTCCATTTCCGCAACCGTGGTTTCAGCTCCGTCTTTGACTACCGCCACCATGGTGGTGAAGCTCCCTATCCCGGGACGATGCCCTGCCCCGTGCGGGTGTGCTCCGGGGGCGGGGACTGAGTCCAGAGACTATCGCACAGAATAATTTGACGCACTCCTGGGGCGGCCCCGTCGATGGAACGGTCACCGCCGCTGTTCGCTGTCCAGTCCGGACTCTGCCTGTGCCTACTCGACCGCCTCGACCATCCGCCGGTGCCTGCTTGTGAGGTGGGGCTGTTGTTTCGGTGAGTGGGAGCGGCCGGCTGGCTTCTGCCTGAACAATGGGTTCCTGGACTTTGGAGAGGGTGGACTCCCATGACGACTTCCGCGTTGGACCAGGTGCGAGCGGACGGTGGTGACGAGCTACAGGAGCAGGGCAGGATCGTGCCGACCAAGGCGTTCACCTGGTTGCTGCTGACAGCGGGTGCGCTGGGACTGCTCGCCTCTTTCGCCCTCGCCAACGGCAAGTTCGCTTTGCTGCAGCACGCGGTCGACCTTCATCACGACCACCTGTCGTGCAGTTCCAGCCCGGTCATCGCGTGCAGGGCGTTGAGGAGCAGTCAGGCGCATGCCTTCGGTTTCCAGAACCCGATCATGGGCCTGGTCGCGTACGGCGTGGTGATCTGCGTCGCCATGGGTGTGCTTGCCGGCGGTCGCGGCTACAAGCCGTGGTTCTGGTACGGCCTGCAGGCCGGCGGCTTGTTCGGCGTCTGCTTCATCAGCTGGCTCCAGTACCAGACGATCTACAACATCCACGCGGTCTGCCTGTGGTGCTGCCTCGCCTGGGTCGTCACCATCCTGATCTTCTGGTACACGGCCGTGCACAACATCAGGCACGGTCTGATCAAGGCGCCGGGCACCGTGCGAGCAGCGGTGTTGAAGTTCCACTGGGTGGTGCCGGTGGTCTGGTACGCGGTGATCGCAACGCTGATCCTGACGCACTTTTGGTACTACTGGAAAACAGTCATCTAATCAGGCGATGGTCCCTCCGGCCATGCCGGCCCAGCTGTCCCAGTCAACCCAGTACGCAGTTCCCCCGCTCTCGCCGGAGCACCGCCCCCGCATTTCCCCTAGCCAGCTTGCTTGTTGTCCGCCGTGTACATCTGTTGCTGCACCGGTTGTGGGGCGCGGAGCGTCCCGCCGGCCGGAGCGGAGCGAGGGCCGAGCAACCGTCAGGGGGACTGCGGAGCAGGTCCCCTGACGGTTCGCCAATCCTGGAGCACAGCGGAGGGATTGGCTCGCGCGGAGCGCGAGCAGACCGCGCGGAGCGCGGTCACGCTGAGCGAAGCGAGGCGTCAACCACCGAGCGAAGCGAGGTGGTTCGTTTGCACAGCGCGCAGC